>CAWCBQ010000004.1:0-122967 GCA_963793885.1 uncultured Acidobacteriaceae bacterium | reverse complement strand
CCTAAAGCCATCTCACTATCATTCGTCGCGCTCCTCCTCACCTGCCTGCTGCCGATCATCTCTGGTTACGCGCGAGCCCAGGCTCCCGCACCCGACTCGCCCGCCATTGAGGCCCAGGCCCAGGCGATGGTGGCCAAGCTCACCCTCGAGCAGAAGATCGAACTGATCGGCGGCGTCGACTCCATGTTCACGCACGCCATGCCGGCCATCGGCCTGCCGCGCTTCAAGATGTCGGATGCCTCGGTAGGCGTGCGCACCTGGGGACCCACCACCGCTTATGCCGGCGGTGTGGCGCTGGCCGCCACCTGGGATACGGATTTCGCCCGTACGCTGGGCGAGGGGCTGGGCAAGGATGCCCGCGCCCGCAATGTCAATTTCCTGCTCGGCCCCGGCGTCAACATCGCGCGTTCCCCCATTGGCCGGCCGCAACTTCGAGTACCTGTCTGAGGATCCCTACCTGAACGCGACCATCGTGGTTCCGTTCATTGAGGGCGTTCAGTCGCAGGGCGTCATCGCCACCGTGAAGCACTATGCGCTCAACGACCAGGAGTTCAACCGGCACAACGCCAGCTCCGACGTGGACGAGCGCACCATGCGCGAAATCTATCTGCCCGCCTTTGAAGCCGCTGTCACCAAAGCCCATGTGGATGCGGTCATGAACTCCTACAACCTGCGTCAACGGCGTCCACGCCACGCAGAACGAGTTCCTCAACCTGAAGGTTCTCAAGGGCGATTGGGGCTTCAAAGGGGTGCTGATGTCGGACTGGGACGCCACCTATGACGGCGTGGCCGCGGCCAACAACGGTCTCGACCTGGAGATGCCCAGCCCGCGCTTCATGAATGCCAGCAATCTTGTGCCCGCGATTAAGGACGGAAGCGTGCAAGGAGTCAACGATCGATGACAAAGTGCTGCGTCTGATCCGCACCGAGCTTCGCTACGGATTTACCGATCGCCCTCAATTCGACCCCGCCGATTCAACTTACTCGGTGGCCGACCGCGCCGTCGCGCTTCAAGGGGCCCTCAAGAGCATTACGCTGCTCAAGAATGAAGACCACCTGCTGCCGCTGGACCCCGCCAAAATCAAGACCATCGCGATCATCGGTCCCGACGCTTGGCCGGCGGTGCCGGGCGGCGGAGGTTCCTCTGAAGCCACTGCCTTTGAGCCCGTTTCGACGGTCACCGGCATTGCCAATCTGCTGGGACCCAATGTGCATGTTCTCTACAGCCGCGGGTTGCCCGACATGACCGATGTCTTCGACGGGACGCACTGGGACGGCGATGTGAAAGTGGAGACCTTTCCCAGCCGCGACTTTACCGGGACGCCTGTGGTCGCGGCGCGCCGCGGCATTTCTGACTGGAAGCCCGACCAATGGGGTCCGGAGGACCCGACACCGCGCAGCATTCGCTACACGGCGGCTTACAAGGCCGGCCAGGCGGGCAAGTACCTGCTGATTGCCGCCGGCTCGGGTGAAGATGCGTTCAAGGTTTTTGCCGATGGCAAGCAGCTTCTCGACCAGATGCACGCCGAAGGGCAAGTGCCGCAATACACGTCAATCGATCTCGCGGCCGGCCAAAGCGTCAGCCTGCGGGCCGACTATCTGCCTCGCGCCGCGGGCTCCCGCTTCGGATTTGGATTGGCGTATGAGCCTGACCTGGTTTCGGCCGACGCAAAACAGTTCGCGTCGCTCGCCGATGTGGTGGTGCTGGCGATCGGCTTCGATCCGGCGACCGAAGGCGAGGGACACGACCGCACCTTCACGCTGCCGTGGGGCCAGGATGCGTTAGTGGAAGCCGTTGCCGCTGCCAACCCGCACACCATCGTTACGCTGACCGGCGGCGGGGGTATGGATGTGCGCCGCTGGATTGACAAGGCGCCCGCGCTGCTGCACACCTGGTATCCCGGCCAGGAAGGCGGAACGGCGGTTGCCGAGGTTATCTTCGGACAGCACGATCCCGAGGGCAAACTGCCCATCAGCTTCGACCGCGCATGGCAAGACAGTCCCTCGGCGCCTTACTACTACGGCGTTGCCGGTGGTGACACGACCCTGCACACGATCGGAGACAATGGCAAGCCGCTCGATTACACCGTGACCCACATTCATTATGGTGACAAACTGATGGTCGGTTACCGCTATTGGACCACTGAAGGCAAGCATCCGCTCTTCCCCTTTGGATTTGGTCTCAGCTACACCTCCTTCGGCTTCGGCCATCTGCAGGCGCCGGCAACCGCTGCTTCGGGTTCGACGGTCCCGGTGAGTTTCGATGTGACCAACACGGGCAGCGTGGCTGGCGCAGAAGTGGCCCAGCTCTACGTTTCCGATCCGTCGGCAAAGGCCATGCGTCCCGAGCGCGAACTCAAGGGGTTTGCCAAGGTCCGTCTCGCTCCCGGCGAAACGAAGCATATAACCTTGGAGCTGGATGCGCGCGCTTTCAGCTACTGGGACGAATCCGCGCACAAGTGGACCATCGATCCCGGCAGGTTTGTGATTCTGGTCGGCGACTCCAGCGAGAACACGCCGCTGCATGCGGAATTGACGCTGAATTAGAATTGGAACCATGAAGCGCGTGCTTTTGTCATGGAGCAGCGGCAAAGACAGCGCGTGGGCGCTCCACTTTCTGCGCCGCGATCCGGAGATCGAGATTTGCGGCCTGCTTACGACGATCAATGAGGCATTCGACCGCGTCGCAATGCACGGAACGCGGCGGTTGGTGCTGGAGGCTCAGGCCCGCGCGGCCGAATTGCCGCTGTGGATTGTGCCCCTGACGTGGCCGTGCTCGAACGAGATTTATGAGCAGCGCATGGCCGAGGTTTGCCGGCGGGCCGCCGACGAGAAGATGGATGCGTTCGCCTTCGGCGACCTGTTTTTACCCGACGTGCGCGCCTATCGCGAGGCCCAGCTCAAGCCCACCGGTCTGGAACCGCTGTTTCCTCTTTGGCAGATTCCAACTGATGCGCTGGCCCGCGCCATGATCGCCGGCGGCCTGCGCGCGCGCATCGCCTGCGTGGACACAAAGCAACTCCCGGCAACCTTCGCAGGCCGGGAGTTCGATAGCGCATTGTTGAGCGATCTGCCATCGGGAATCGACCCATGCGGCGAGCGCGGCGAGTTCCACACCTGTGTCTACGCCGGGCCCACGTTCAAGGCTCCGCTTGGCCTTGAAACCGGTGAGATCGTCAACCGCGACGGATTTGTGTTTGCTGACTTTCAGGTCAGCTTCGCCGCTCAGTAGGTCGCGCGTCCGCCGCTCACGTCGTAGCACTGGCCGGTGACGAACGAGGCGTCGCGGCTGGCCAGGAAGTGAACCACGGCCGCAACCTCTTCCGGCCGGCCGGTGCGCTTCATTGGAATCCGCTCCACCATGTAGTCCACCTGCGCCGGCGTCAGCTGTTCCAGAATCTTGGTTCGGATGACGGCCGGCGACACCGCGTTGATGCAGATCCCTTCGGTGGCCACTTCCTTGGCAATTGACTTGGTGAGCCCGATGACGGCTGCCTTCGACGCGGAGTAGGCCACCATGTTGGGATTGCCCTCCTTGCCGGCAATCGACGCAATGTTCACGATGCGCCCATAGTTTTTGTTGCGCATGTGGGGCAGCACAGCGCGGCACATGTAAAACGGACCGTTGATGTTGAGGTTCATCACCTTGTGCCAGTCGTCGTCGGACTGCTCCCAGATAGGTGCGGCGCGCCCCGCGATGCCCGCATTGTTCACCAGGATTTCAAGCGATCCGGTCGTGTCGATGACCCTCGCCACGGCCGCCGCCACCTGTTTGGGACTGGTCACGTCCAGCACCAGGGCAAAGGCGCCGTTGCCGATCTTCTCGGCAACTGCCGTGGCCGCCACCACGTCAATGTCGGCCACCGCTATCCTGGCTCCGGCAGCCGCCAGCCGATGCGCAATCACCTCGCCTATGCCCGTGCCGGCTCCGGTCACAATCGCCGTCTGTCCAGTCAGTTCAAACACGCTCAATCGGCTCCGTTCCATTCCCCGAGGTCGCTGCAAGCACAGGCCCTAGATGCGCACGAAGACTTTCTTCCGGAACATCCAGAAAAGAAAAACCCAGTACGCGATCATGGTGAGGACGCCTACCACTGTCGGTTCCATCCCCGGGCCCAGGCAGTTCAGCACCACGGGGCCGAGATTGATGCGGAAACTGCTCTCGACAAAATTCCGGCATATCTCCGCCATCACGTAGGCCGCTATCGAGTTCATGCCCACCACCACCAGCGGAAAAACGATGCCGCGATGCTGCTTGACGTCGACTACCCAGGAGAATGCGGCCAGATAAAGGAAGCACACGCCGCCCGAGAACAGCGTCCATGCGGGCGTCCAGATGGACTTGACGATGGGGCAGATTCCGGTGAAGTGGAGCAGCAGGCCGGCCGCGCATAACAGCACCGCCGCCAGCAGAAACTTGCGCACGGGGATCTTCGGCGCCGAGTCGTGGAACCAGCGCCCCGCCGCCACTCCCAGCAGGATGGTGCCGAGCGTGGGAATGAAGCTGAGCGTAAGATAGCCGCCTTGGTTATAGAGGAAGCGGCTGGGGCGCGGAAACAGATTTAGAAACCAGACATCGAAGGCCTGGCCGAGATTGCTGTTCTTGTTCCAGTGCGCGGCAAAGCCGGTGAACAGATGCTGGTGCCATTCGGGAGCGACGCCCACGGCGGCCCAATCGAAGTTTGCGCCCGGCGCCGGATAGAGCGCCCACGCCAGCCAATAACTGAAGAGGATGCCTCCAAAGGCGATCCACTGCCAGCGAGGACGTACATAGGTAAGCAGAAAGGCAAACGTGTAGCCGAGGCCAATTTGTGTCAGCGTGTCTTCGAACGTAAAGTTCGTCATCGGGCTGTTGGTCGACCGGAGGAAGATGCCGAGCGCGATGAGAACAAGGCTGCGCCACATGGTATGCAGAAGCATGTGCCTGAAGCTCTCGCCCTTGCGCTGCCGGCTCCTGACCGAGTAGGGAAGCGCCACGCCAACCAGAAAAGTAAAGCTGGGCTGGATGGTGTCGTGGAGGCTCATGCCCGTCCACTGCACATGCGTCTGGTTGTAACCCAGAATGTGCCAGAATGTGCTGCCGGGGTAAACGGCTGCCGCACCGGCAAAGTGCATCACCTCGCCCATCATCAGCAGCATCACAAGGCCGCGATAGGCATCGACTGCCACATTGCGTTGCTGCTGCACGGCCACCTGTTCGACAAGATCACTCATGAACGATTCCTCACTGAGGAATCCTCATGGCCGACAGCCTGTTCCGTCAATCTCTATTTAACGTTTATCTATCGAAGGCTCCGCAGTGCGGGATAGAGCTTGCGCCACGCGGCGTATCCGGCCTTGTAAGCGGCCACATCCGCCGGGTCCGGCTCGACCCGCTCGGCCACCTCGATCGCCTGGGCGCAGGCCTCGTCAAGATGGGCCCAGTGTCCCGCACCTACGCCGGCCATGAGCGCGCAGCCAAAGGCACCGCCCTCTTCGGCCGTGAGCACCTCGACCGCGTGACCATAGATTCCGGCCTGAATCCGCCGCCACAGCGCTCCGCGCGCGCCGCCGCCGCCCAGTCGTATGCCGCTCACTGGAATTCCAAGCTCCGCAAACAAGGTAAACGTGTCCTCGAGGGAGTAGGCGACGCCTTCAAGCACGGCACGCACAAAGTGGGCCGCCGTGTGTTCCGCGCCAATGCCCGCAAAGGCCGCGCGTACCTCCGGGTCGAGGTGCGGCGTCCGCTCGCCGAGCAGATAGGGTGCCCATTCCAGGCCCTCGCTGCCGGCCGGGATCTTCCCAGCTGCCTCGTTCAGTGAGTCGTAGCTTTGCCCGGCAAAAAATGTCTCCTTGAGCCAGCTCAGGCTCAATCCTGCACTTTGCGTCACGCCCATCACATGCCATAAGCCGGGTACCGCGTGACAAAAGGTGTGCAGCCGCCCCTTGGGGTCTTTTGTCGGCTTGGCGGTGGCGGCAAACACCACCCCCGAGGTGCCGATCGTGGCCGACACCGAACCCGGCTGCAGGATGCCCATGCCCACCGCGCCCGCGCCCTGGTCGCCCGCTCCGGCGGCCACCGGCGTACCCTCCTTAAGCCCCGTGAGTCCCGCCGCCTCAGCGCTGATGCGCGCGCAAATCTCAGGCGACTCAAAGACGCGCGGCAGCCAGCTCTCGCTGATGCCGGCTGCCTCGGCCACCTCGCGCGACCAGCAGCGATGCGTCACGTCGAGCAACAGCGTGCCCGACGCCTCCTGCACGTCGATCGCGAACTCGCCGGTGAGGCGATAGCGCACGTAGTCCTTGGGACACATCACGTGGCGGATTTTGGCGAAGATATCCGGTTGGTGCTTCTTGACCCAAAGCAGCTTGGTCAGCGTGAAGTTTGGCAGTGCCGGGTTGCAGGTGAGCTCGATCAGCCGGTCATAACCAATGCGCTCGGTCAGCCAGTCACACTCCGGCTGCGTGCGGGTGTCGCACCAGATCAGCGCGGGGCGCAGCACCGCGCCGTTCTCGTCGAGCATGACGGCGCCATGCATCTGGCCGGTGAGCGCGATGGCGGCAATCGGTTGCCGGGGCTGCGGCGTGGCGTCCAGCGCCCCGCGGATGGCCTCTTGTGCGGCGCGCCACCAGTCTTCGGGGTCCTGCTCGGCCCAGCCGGGATGCTCAGCCCGGAACGGCGCATGGGCGCTGGAGGCCGTACCCATCATCTTGCCTGCCGCATCCACCACCACGGCCCGGGTCCCGCCCGTCCCCACATCCATGCCTAGAAACCACATGATGGTTATCCCCCTCGCCTAAATCGCTTTTCTGCGCGGAAAGAGCATAGCAGCTTGCGCGGGGTCCGGAAAAGAGGATCCGGGGCAAAGCAAAAAAGGTGTGGAAGCCGGCGGCACAGCTTGCCGAAGATGCGAGCGAAGTGCAGGCGCTCCAGGAACTGGACGGGGCGACCAACGCGCGCCTGCTGGGCGAGCAAGCGGCAGGCTTTAGAGGTTCACCTGCGCCGGCGCTTTCCGTTCTGTGAATCCGCTCATCAAAACAACCACGATCCCGGTTGCACCCAGCAGGCCGCCCACCATGTATAACCCGCCGGCATAGCTGCCCCACCTGTCTTTCAGCCATCCCACCAGCAGTGGACCCACGAATCCGCCCAGGTTGCCCATGGAGTTGATGATGGCAATGCCGGCGGCGGCACTTGCGCCCGTGAGGAAGATGCTGGGCATGGCCCACACGGGACCCTTGGTTGCGTTCACGCCCACGTTCACGAGGGCCAGCGCCAGAATCACGCCCAATGCCGCGACCGAGCCTCCGGCCCACACGCAGCCGATGCACGCGGCGAACGAGGGAAGCGCCACATGCCAGGTGCGTTCCAGGGTGCGATCGGAATGGCGCGCCCAGACGATCATCGCGGCGACGGCCAGAAAGCTAGGCGCTGAGTTCAGCCAGCCGATGGTCAGCGCCGAATAACCAAACTGCGCCAGGATGAGCGGCGACCACAGCCCCAGTACGTAAAGCCCCGCGGAGCCTCCGGTATACACAAACGCCAGCGCCAGCACGCGCGGATCGCGCAGGGCCGCCCACACGGCTCCGCCCGGCGGATCGGTTTTGCCCGCCCGCGAACGGCTCTCAGCGCCCTCGCGCTCCAGCGTTGACGCCAGCCAGCCGCGCTCTTCTGGGTCGAGCCATTGGGCGTCCGCGGGCTTGTCCGTTAACACCACCAGCGTGAGCAAGCCGAGCACGATGGCCGGCAGCGCCTCAAGAATGTAGAGCCATTGCCAGTTCATCAGGCCGAACAGCTTGGGCAGCTCCATCAGCGCGCCCGAGATGGGCGAGCCAATGGCCGTGGACAGTGGTGCGGCGGCCATAAAGGCGGCAATGGCCACAGCCCGGTGCCGGGCAGGGAACCAGAGGCTGAGATAGAGCAGCGTTCCGGGAAAGAATCCTGACTCCGCGAGCCCCAGCAGAAAGCGCAGCGCGCAAAAGCTGACGGGTCCGACGACGAACGCTGACGCCACTGACACAAGTCCCCACGCCACCACCACGCGCGCAATCCACACCCGCGCGCCAACGCGCAACAGGATCAGATTCGAGGGCACCTGGAAGAGAACGTAGCCGAGAAAAAACACGCCGCCGCCAAAGCCGAACACCGACGGCGTGAGCCCGATGGCCTTGTTCATGCTGAAGGCTGCAAAGCCCACATTCACGCGGTCGAGAAAGCTGACGAAGTACAGGAGCATCACGAATGGAAGAATGCGGATCCGCAGCTTGCGGACCACGCGCGCTTCGACCTCGGACATTGTTTCCGGCGGCCTCACGCAGTGGCCAACCGGCGCCTGGAAGTGGCTGAAATCTCAGCGCAGACGGCCGCGGTGATATCGGCGGTCATCGCCGTGCCGCCCAGGTCACGCGTGTGCAGGCTGGGGTTTGCCGTAACACTCTCGACGGCTTTCATCAGGCGCTGCGCGGCATCGGTCTCTCCCAGGTGCTCCAGCATCATTGCGGCGGTCCAGAAGGTGCCCACGGGATTCGCCAGGCCCTTGCCCATGATGTCGAAGGCCGATCCGTGAATGGGCTCGAACATGGAGGGGTACACGCGCTCGGGATTGATGTTGGCCGTCGGCCCGATCCCCAGACTGCCGGCCAGCGCCGCGGCCAGGTCACTCAGAATGTCGGCATGCAGGTTGGTGGCCACGATCGTGTCAAGCGAGGCCGGCCGGTTGACCATGCGCGCCGCGGCCGCGTCCACCATCTCCTTGTCCCACTGCACATCCGGGAACTCCTTCGCCACTTCACGGGCAATTTCGTCCCACATCACCATGGCATGACGCTGTGCATTGCTCTTGGTTACCACGGTGAGCAGCTTGCGCGGCCGCGACTGGGCCAGTTTGAACGCGTAACGCTGAATGCGCACGACGCCCGCACGCGTCATCACCGACAAATCCGTTGCCACTTCCATCGGAAATCCCCGGTGCACCCGTCCGCCCGCGCCGGAGTATTCGCCCTCCGTGTTTTCGCGGACGATGACCCAGTTAAGATCCTCCGCCCGGCAACGCTTGAGGGGCGCGTCGATGCCGGGAAGAATCCGCGTAGGCCGCACATTGGCGTACTGGTCCAGACCCTGGCAGATCTTCAGGCGCAGGCCCCACAGCGTGATGTGGTCGGGAATGTCCGGGTCTCCGGCCGAGCCAAAAAGGATGGCGTCCTTGCCCTTCAGCGCTTCAAGACCGGAGTCCGTCATCATTTCGCCATGCTGGCGATAAAAGTCGCCGCCCCAGCCGAAGCTTTCAAATTCAAAGGCGAAAGAGTTCTCTACCGCCGCGAGCGCTTCCAGCACCTGCCGCCCGGCCGGCACAACTTCCTTCCCGATGCCGTCGCCCGGCACCAGCGCAATCTTATAGGTCTTCATTTCGCCGCTCCCGATCACGGCAATTCTACCTGTCTGGCGCAACAATGTTTCAAGCGGCCAGGATATACCGTGATAAGAGACAGCCGCCCGCTTTGTGATCTTTGGCACACGCGCAAGCCCGCCCGAGCGCGACAATGAATGCGTATGGCTCGACAGCCATCGAGCTGCGCGCCCAGGAGAGAACCCACATGAGCGATCTCGCCCCGCTGGCTGAAGCTGCTGCCGTCGATCCCCTCGTCAGCCATCCCGCCGATTATCATGTCTTTCATAAATTCATTGAGCGCTGCAAGAGTCTGCCCGCGATCACCACAGCGGTGGTTTGGCCTCTCACCGACGTCGCCCTTCGCGGGACGGTTGAAGCTGCCGAAGCCGGCCTCATCGAGCCAACGTTGATCGGCCCTGAGGCCGACATGAAGGCCCTGGCCTCCAAAATCGGCGTCAACATCGGCGCCTATCCCGTGCTCGCAGCCGATACCGAGCAGAAGGCCGCTGAAGTCGGCGTGGCCATGTGCCGTTCCGGCAAAGCACAGGCCATGATGAAGGGCAGCCTGCACACCGACGAGCTGATGAAAGCCGCCATGCATCGCGACACCGGGCTGCGCACCGCCCGCCGCATCTCCCACGTCTTCATCATGGACACTCCGGCCTACGAGCGCACGCTTCTCATCACCGACGCGGCCATCAACATCACTCCCGAGCTTGAAGACAAGATCCATATCGTGCAGAACGCCATTGATCTGGCCCACGCGCTCGGCATCGCGGAACCCAAGGTTGCGCTGCTTTCCGCGGTCGAGACGGTGAATACCAAGATCAAGTCCACCCTCGACGCGGCCGCGCTGTGCAAAATGGCCGATCGTGGCCAGATCACCGGCGGCATTCTCGACGGGCCGCTGGCCTTTGACACCGCCGTCAGCATGAAGGCCGCGGCCATCAAGAAGCTGGTTTCGCCGGTTGCAGGCCAGGCCGACATCCTGGTGGTGCCCGACCTCGAGAGCGGCAACATGCTGGCCAAACAGCTTGAGTACCTGGGGGGCGCGCAACTGGCAGGCATCGTTCTCGGCGCCCGCGTGCCCACCATCCTGACCAGCCGTGCGGATTCGGCGGAGACCCGGCTCACCAGTTGCGCCGTCGCCGTACTGCTGCATTATGCGGCGCATCCTTTGGTGAAAGTGTAACCTCGTCTGATTTTCCCTCGCGACAAACAGGCGCTGTTCTCGCAAGCAGCGCCCCTCTTGCCTTTAGTGTGTCTGCCCCGCTCTGAGAAACTCAAGCTATGCCCCTGAACAAGCCGGCACTCATCTTCGACCTGGACGGAACACTCACCGATTCCAAACCCGGCATCCTCGGCTGCCTTAAAAAAGTGCTGGACGCCCGCGGCATGAGCGATCCTGGGCCGCTCGACCGATTCATCGGGCCGCCGGTGGGGGAGTGGGTCGTGGAGCTGCTGCCCAACGGAAGCGATGACGAGCGGTCCGCATTGGCCCGCGACTACCGTGCCTGCTATGACCGCGAAGGATGGCGGAACAACTCCGTCTATCCCGGCGTCCGGGAGATGCTCGTCGAACTTCATCAACAGGGATTCCCGCTCTACGTGTGCACCTCAAAGCACCAGCCCTTTGCCATCCGCATCCTGGACGCCTTCGAGCTTTCGCCGCTGTTCGCCGCTATTTATGGCGACAAAGCGGAGTATGCAAGCCACAGCAAGCGAGACCTGCTGGGAAAGATTCTCAGCGATCGCTCCCTGAGCCGCGAAACCACATGGATGGTTGGCGACCGGAGCTTCGACATCGAGGCCGCGCACGCCAACCAGCTTCGCTCAATCTCCGCCGGATGGGGCTACGGCACGGCCGAGGAGTGCGCGCAGGCCGACGCGATCGCGCGCACCCCCGCCGATGTCGTAGCCCTGGTGCAGATCTAAAAATCCTCTCCCTGTTCCTCCGCTGACACACAGCGACGTCTTGAGACACCCAGGCTGGCTTTTCCTCCGCGCCGACGCGGTTTTCCTTGCAGTGCGCGGTCATGGGAACCCCGCAAATCCAAAGGGTGCAGCAGGATCGGGCGGTCCCTGTGGAAAACATTCAAGAAATTAACACGAAATCCACAATAAGAGGTTTTCTTCAGCTGTAACTTATTGAAAAAGTGTAATTAACAGAATATTTTTGACAATCGTATTCGATTCGTGTCAAGATAATGACGGTCACAATCGACCACAAGGAGGTAAAACATGCGTTCTATCCTTGCAAGCTCTCTCATGCTCTCGTCAATCCTCATCCCCGCAGTGGCGAATGCCAGCACTTCCCCGGACGACGCCTCTGTCCCAACCCAGAACCTTCGCGTAAGCACCGGTCTGGTTGCTCCTGTCCTTCTTGGAGCCGTCTACATTGATACCCCAAACGGTCTGGAATCATCCATCTCCCCCGCGGAATCCCAGATCGGCCTCTCGTTAACCGTTGACAGCAACGGCCAGGCGCACAACGTCAAGGTCGTCAAGTCAGGCAACCCCTTCTGGGATGCGCGCGTCGTTGACGCAATCCAGAATTCACGCTTCAAGCCCGGGACCGTTGACAAGCAAGCTGTCCCGGTGGACATGAACCTTACCGTGAACATCGTTCCCTAAGACAAGCCCTCCCAATGCAAGAACTGCCGGGAGACTTAACCGTCTCCCGGCTTCAAGCTCACTCGAATCCTGGTCTGTTTTCGGTCTCCCGACCCGCGGTCCTGCCTTGCCGAATGTCTTCTCTCCTCACTGTTGAACAAACCGCGCGACCACCGGCCCCATCTCCGCGGTGCATTGTCCCGGCGCCAGGTGCCCGCATCCGGCAAACACTTCCAGCTTGGAATCCGGAACCAGGCTGTGCATCTTCATCCCCTGTTCGAGCGGAGTGATGCGATCCTCTTTCCCCCACAAAATCAGCACCGGCATTTTTAACTGCGGCAAAAGGGCATCGGTCGCGTCCCGGCCGGTGAGCATGGTGTCGAGTGCCCGCTGAATGATCCAGGCCTGCTGGTTTGAACGGCGCAGAAGGTCCCGCGCGACGAAGCCCGGAATCCGTTGCGGATGCGGCGTCAGCAGAGCTTCCAGCTGGTCAAGTTGCGCGGGGGTCTTGAACATGAACAGGTTGGTATCCCAGTCTGGCTTTGCGTAGACGCCCGCTGAGTCAAACAGCATCAGCCGGCTCACCCGCTCTGGATGTTCGCGAGCGACAATCTGCACGATCCAGCCGCCCATCGACCACCCGCCCAGGTCCACCTGCTTCAATCCGATTGCGTCCATAAAGGCCACAACCGCGCCGGCCTGGTCGCGCACCGAATAGGAGAAGTCCGCGGGCTTTTCGCTGCGTCCATACCCGAACAGATCGGGCATGTACACGCGAAATCCTGCGCGGGCAAGATAGGGCGCCAGGTTCAGCCAGTCTTCGGCGCGTCCTCCCAGTCCGTGCACCAGGACCACCACGGGACCGGCGGCTGGCCCTTCGGCCTCGTAATGCATGCTGCGGCCTTCGACCGTCACGGTGCGATTTTCGACTCCCGTGAGAGCTTCCTTCAGATACGTAGCTTCATTGAAGTAGCTCACCGGCCGCAACCAGAATCCAATGCCTGCAGCCAGCGCCAGCGCCCATAGAGTCGCTCCTGACCACCACCACTTTCTCGACAGCTTCACTTGCCCTCCAGTTCTTTGTTCATCAGGATGAGTGCTCTTTGCCAGCCCTTCTCGATCACTCTCACCGTAACCGGGTCAATTTTGAGCGCGCTATGGCTGTTCCACTCCGCATGCTCCACCCAGCGCACGGCGTCGGCATCGGATGCGGCCATAAGGCTCCCTCCGGTGACGCGGCACAGGTAATCGGCAATCACGTAATGGTAGCGAACCCGATCACCCTCGCGATGAATCCGGTCAAGAAGCTCCACGAGTTCCATCGGTTCAACAAGAAGGCCCGTTTCCTCCCTGACCTCACGCACCACCCCGTCTAGGAGCGATTCACCCACCTCAATCAGGCCCCCGGGGAGCGACCATTGCCCCTTCAGCGGCTCGGTTCCGCGCCGCACCAGCAGCACGCGCCCTTGGTCCACTACCACCGCGCCCACGCCCACCAGCGGGGCCTGAGGAAACTCTCTTTGCATGGATCCACCTGTACTGAGAACACTCTACGATAGTTCGTCTACCGGCCTGACTCGCAAGAGCACCTGGCAACGGCAGATCGGCCCGCGAATCCCTCTCACGCGGCTATCATCAAACTTAAGCGAGGAGAAGAAAATGTCGGAATTCACACTGCAAATCGATGGAATGCACTGCGGATCCTGCGTTCGCCGCGCCGGCCAGGCGCTGGCTTCGGTGGAGGGCGTGGCCGTGAACGAGGTGCGCGTGGGAGCGGCGCGGCTAACCTCGGCCGTGGAGCCGCCCCCGGTTGAACTTGCGATTGCGGCTCTCGCCAAAGCCGGCTATTCAGCGCATCGGACGCAATAAGTGACGGAGCCCGCGACAGAATCGGTGACTCTACCTGTGCTGGGCATGACGTGCGCCTCCTGCCAGCATCATGTGGAAGAGGCGCTGCGCGCCACCGCCGGGGTGGAATCGGTGCACGTTGACCTGATGGCCCATCGCGCCAGCGTGGTGTTCGATCCCGCAGCGGCGGCGCCGCAGCAACTCGTCGACGCCATTCGCGGCGCGGGCTACGACGCGGTTCTTCCGCGTCCCGGTGCATCGGATGCCGGCGCGGAGGGCCGGGATCGGACCGCGGAGTCGGCGCGCAAAGCTGTGACCACGCTGGTTGCCGGGGCCGTGGCCATGCTGCTGGCCATGCCGCTCGGAGCGCGGATGGGTGCGCTGGACCACGGCATGATGCGCCTCTTGCCTTCGCTCTATGCGCTGCCGCAGGCGCTTCTGCGTTGGCTGCTCCTGGTGATGACGGCGGCGGTTGTGGCCTGGGCCGGCCGCGGCATCTATCTGAGCGCCCTCCGCGCCCTGCGCCACGGCACCACCAACATGAACACCCTGGTGGGCCTGGGCACGAGCGTGGCTTTTGCCTACTCGGCCTATGCCACTGTGTGGCCCGCGCCCGGCCGCGAAGTCTACTATGACGCCGTTCTGCTGATTGTGGGCTTTCTGCTTTTGGGCAAAGCGTTGGAGGCGCGCGCCAAACGCCGTGCTCTGGCCGCGCTTGATTCGCTTTCGCGGTTGCGCCCCGTGACGGCCCGCCGCATGGTGGACGGCGTGCAGGTGGTTGTGCCGCTCGCTGAGGTCAAACCGGGAGACAGCATTCTGGTTCTTCCCGGCGAGCGCTTTCCGGTGGACGCCACGATTATCGAAGGCCGCACCACGGTGGACGAATCGATGCTGACCGGCGAGCCCACTCCACTGGCGCGCGAGGTTGGCGGCCGCGTACTGGCCGGGTCGCTGAACTACGACGGCGCGGTGACTTGCAAAGCTGAGTCGCTGGGCGAGGCGACGGTGCTGGCGCAGATTACCCGCATGGTGGAGCAGGCGCAAGGCTCGCGCGCGCCCATGGAGCGCCTGGCCGATCGCGCCAGTTCCATCTTCGTCCCGGTGGTGCTGGGCCTGGCGCTCGTCACATTCCTGGTATGGCTGATGGTTGCGCACTCCCTTTCGCTGGCCCTGGCAAACACCGTTGCCGTGCTGGTGATCGCCTGCCCATGCGCTATGGGGCTGGCCGTACCCGCCGCGCTTACCGTCGCCGTGGGCCGCGGCGCGCAAATGGGCGTTTTGTTTAAAGGCGGTGAGGCGCTGGAGCGGCTCGCCTGCGTGGACGTGATCGTTCTTGATAAAACCGGCACGCTCACCGTGGGCAGGCCAGTCTTGGCGGCGGTTCATCCGCTTGCCGGCCATGACGAGGACGACTTGCTGCGGATGGCCGCGGCGGTCGAGGAACGGTCGAACCATCCGCTCGCTCACGCGATTGTGGATTTTTCTCACAGCCGCGGTTTGACCTGGAAGCCGGCCGAAGATGTGCAGATTCTTCCTGGCCGCGGCATCACGGCCCGCGTGGAGGGCCATGATTGCATGCTTGGCAATGAAGCGTTGTTCCACGAGTTTTTTATCTCGTTGCCGGAAGCGGTTTCCGCGCCCGACCCCGGTGTGACGCGGCTTTGGATGGCTCTGGACAATGGGGTAGCCGGATGGTTTGACGCCCGCGACGCGCTGCGGCCTGATGCTGCCGCAGCCATTGCGGCCCTGCGCCGGCTAGGCCTGCGCGTACTCATGCTGACGGGCGACTCGGCCGCCGCCGCCGGGCCCATTGCCGCGCAGGCCGGCATTGACAAAGTGGAAGCCGGGCTCGATCCGGCCGGCAAGCTGGCGCGCATTCGCGCACTGCAGCAGGGCGGCCGGCGCGTGGCCATGGTGGGCGACGGCATCAACGACGCCGCCGCTCTGGCCCAGGCCGATGCCGGCATCGCCATGGGCGGGGGCGCGGACCTGGCCCAGGAAGCAGGCGACGTACTGCTGTTGCGCACCCAGCCGTCCGCCATTCCCGCTTCGCTCGGCCTGGCGCGCCAAACCCTGCGCATCATGCGCCAGAACCTGGGTTGGGCCGTGGGCTACAACCTGCTTGGCATTCCACTGGCCGCGGGGCTGCTCTATCCGGCATTCCACATTCTGCTTACGCCGTGGTTGGCCGCGGCTGCCATGGCTTTGAGCTCGGTTTGCGTGCTGGGCAATAGCCTCCGCTTGCGCCGCTGGTCAATCACCTCGGCGCGCTGATTTCCTTAGCTTCCCTTCCCGATTCCCGCGTGTCACATCCCATTCCGGGTCACTTGTGCTAAAGTTCTTTCCCGCATGGAGATAAGCCCATGCGCATGAAGCTTGAGAAAGGCGGCAATGGGATGTGCAAGCGGATGATCTTTGTCCTTTTCATCTTTACTCTTGGGCTCTTGCCGGCGCGTGGAGCAGAAAGACCGGCGATCATCGTGAATGCCTTCACAATCGCTCCCGATGTGAAGTTTCCTTACGACATGTTTGAGATGCAAAAAGCTGCGATCGCGGAGATGAAGGCCAAAGATGCGGCCCAGTTCGACATCATTGAGGAGGCAGCCCCTGGACAGGCACGCGTCTTCGTTCTGGACGGCGTGGTGCTGGAGTGGCATCCGGGCAACGTGGCGGAGCGGATGCTGATTGCCGCCGGCTCCGTCGCCGGGCGCGAAAACGCAAAGATTCACTTTTGGCTGACCAGCAAAGACGGGAAAAAAGTGTTCGAAACAACAGAAACGATCCGGCAACTCTGGATGCGCAACCTTCACGAGAAGAATTCAGGGCTGCTTCGGCAGCCGTTTGCCGACAAGATCACGCAGTGTCTGGCAGCGGCTAACTTGGATCACGATAACGCCCCGGCAAAATAGCTGAAGGTTCGGTTTCAGTCGAGCGGCGTGCAGGCATGGTCTGAGCCGAAGCTGGCTGTACGTCTGCCGGGCAGCTCTTGTTTTTCCAGCTCCCCGGCAGGCTAAACTAGCTTGAGAGCCCGTTTGTGCGCATCCTGACCCGCTACATCCTCGGTGAGATTCTCTCCCACACGCTCATAGGTTGCGCGCTCTTCACCTTCATTCTGTTCATGCCCTACCTTCCCAACATTCTTGAGATGGTCGTGCGTAACAGCTCCACGTTTTCAAATGCGATGGAGATTTTCCTGTTTACGCTGCCCAACCTGTTCAGAGTAACCATTCCCATGTCGGTGCTGGTGGGCGTGCTCCTCGGACTGAGCCGGTTGGCGGCCGACAGCGAAATCATCGCCATGCGCGCCTCCGGCCTGGGCATCGGCTACTTCGTGCGGGTCTCCTCCATCGTGGCCGTGGGGGGTACGCTGCTGGGCCTGGCCAATTCGCTCTACCTTGCTCCCCGCGCCAACCAGGCCATCCTCGATATGGAGCAGGCGTTGGAGACTTCGCAGGCCAGTTACCAGATTCAGCCACGCGTCTTCTACGAGGACTTCAAGAACTTTGTCCTCTATGTGCAGAACGTCCGCTCCGGGACCGGCGCTTCCAATTGGGAACAGGTGTTCATGGCCGATGTGACAGACCCCTCGGCGCCGCGCATCACCACCGCGGCCTCGGCCACGGTGGTCAGCGATTCGACGCAGGTGCTGCTGATGCGCCTGCGCAACGGAGCGCAGCACGACACGGTAGAGGACCAGCCTGACCAATACAACATCTCCGCGTTCTCGACGACGGACCGCGCGCTGGAGCTGAGTGGGCAGAGCGATGTGCACCTGGGCCGGATGGATACGGCCATCTACGCTTTGCCGATGTCTACCCTGCTGGACCGCGTGCGCGGACCCGACTCGAGGCGATACCTCATCGAGCTGAATAATCGGTTTGCCTTCCCCGCCGCCTGTCTGGTGCTGATGTTGGTGGGTGTGCCGCTGGGGGCGGCTTCGCGGCGAGGCGGCAAGAGCTCGGGCTTTGTCTACACCATTCTGCTGGTGTTTCTTTACTACTTCCTCTCCTCGACCGGCACTGCGTTGGGCAAGCAGGACAAGGTGCCGGCCTTTCTTGCGGTGTGGTCGGCGAACCTGCTGTTTACCGGCGCGGGCGTCTTTCTGCTCTGGCAAATGGCCAGCGGCGGACAGGTTCTCAGCACTCTTACGGCCTGGGCTTCACGCGCGCCAAAGCCGGAGAATGCGGGCAAGGCAAAGCACAACGGCGTCTCGCTCACAGGCTTTATGGGTAAACTGTTGCCGCGTCCTCAGCGTGCCCGCTATCGCAATGCCTTTCCGCGCATCCTTGACGAATACGTGGTGCGCGAGTTTATCAACACCTTCCTCCTCGTGCTGAGCGGCTTCGTGCTCCTCATGCTCGTGTTCACCTTCTTTGACCTGGTAGGTGACATTCTGCGCAACCGCATTCCGCTGACGACCGTAGGTGCCTACCTCATCAACCTGACCCCGGATATGCTTTACCAGATTGCCCCGCTGGCGGTGCTGATCGCCACGCTGGTCACCTTCGGCGTGCTCAACCGCAACAGTGAAATCATTGCCATGAAGGCCACCGGCATCAGCCTTTACCGGCTTGTGATTCCCATCGTCGCCATCGCCGCCGTCCTTTCAGTGTGCCTGTTTCTTTTCGACCAGTACTATCTTCCCCAGGCCAATCGCAGGCAGGAGGCGCTGCGCAACATCATCAAAGGCAAGCCGCCGCAGACCGTGCTGCATCCTGAGCACAACTGGATCTTTGGACAGCCGCGCCCCGGAGAGCCCGGCCGCATCTTCTACTACGAATTCTTCGATCCCGACCGCAAGGAGTTTGCCAATCTTTCGGTCTTCGAGTTCGATCCGTCCACCTTCTCGCTTACCCGGCGCATCTTCGCCGCTCGCGTGTCCTGGGATCCGGCGAATGACTCCTGGCGCTTCGAGGACGGCTGGGTGCGCGACATGATTGGCGCGGAACCCGGGGCCTATCGCGAGTTCAGGCAAACCACGTTTTCAGAGATTCACGAAGACCCCGGCTACTTCACCAAGGAAAACCTGCAATCGCAGGAGATGAACTTCAGCCAGCTCGACGACTACATCCGCGACCTGCGCCAGAGCGGCTTTGACACCATGCGGCTCCGCGTTGCGCTGTGGCACAAACTCGCCTACCCCCTGGTCGCCATTGTCATGGCCGTACTGGCTATTCCATTCGCACTTTCCATGGGCCGCCGCGGTTCGCTTACCGCCATCGCCGTGGCTATCGCCGTGGCTCTCGCTTACTGGGTGGTGGACGGGCTCTTCGGCGCCATGGGCTACGTGAACTATCTGCCCGCCGCTCTTGCCGCCTGGTCCTCCGACCTGCTCTTTGCGCTGGTGGGCGGCTACCTGTTGCTGCGCACCCCAACCTAAATGCAGTGATTCGAATTTCACGGGAAAGTCGCTCGAATCCGGCCACGATCTGGAGGGAATTTTCCGACGCCCCTGCCCGCGCCCCGATTCCCGATACAATTAGGTCATGTTGCGCGATCTGGCCCCGCTCTTCAAGTACATGCGCCGCTACCGTTGGGGATACGTGTGGGGCACGCTCTCCTGCGTCTGCACGAATGCCATCTGGGTGCAGTTTCCCGGCGTGTTGGGCCGAGCGATCAACAAGATCGAGCAGGGGACCACGCACCAGCAGGTAGTGATCTTCGCCGGTCTGCTGGTGGCCATTTCGCTGGCCAAGGGCGTCTTTCTTTACGCACAGCGCTGGATTCTGATCGGCATCTCGCGCGACATCGAATTCGATCTCCGCAACGATCTGTTTCGCAAGCTGGAGCAACAGGACTCGGGCTTTTATCAGCGCTACCGTACCGGCGACATCATGGCCCGCATGACGAACGACCTGAATGCCGTGCGCATGTTGCTGGGCCCGGGCCTCATGTACAGCGCCAACACCCTTTTCCTGAGCGTATTCGCGCTTGTCTTCATGCTCCGCATCAGCCCCTGGCTCACCCTGGTGGCGCTGGCGCCAATGCCGCTGGCCAGCATCCTGGTGCAGTACTTCGGGAGCCGCATCCACACCCGCTTCGAGCGCATTCAGGCCAGCTTTTCCGACATCTCCGCGCAGGCCCAGGAAAACTACTCCGGCGCCAGGCTGGTGCGCGCCTTTGCCCGCGAAGATTCTGAAATCAGCCTCTTCGAGAAGCTCAACCGCGAGTACATCGGCCGCGCTCTCCGCCTGGTGCAGCTCATGGGCATGTTATGGCCAACCCTCGAGTTCGTGCTCGGCATCTCCATGATCATCACCCTGCTTGCCGGCGGCCACCTTGTCATCTCACACCGCATCAATGTGGGCCAGTTCGTGGCCTTCAGCACTTACATGATCATGCTCATCTGGCCCATCATCGCCGTAGGCTGGGTGATCAACATCTTCCAGCGCGGCACCGCTTCAGTCAAGCGTGTGGACGTGCTGCTCAAGGCTGAACCCGCTATCAACGACGACGACGCCGACTCCGCGATGGCCGCCGACACCGTGCTCAAGGGCGAGATAGAATTCCGCGGCCTGAACTTCAGCTACGGCGACGTTCCCGTGCTCCATGACGTCTCCCTGCGCATCCCCGCCGGTTCCAGCCTGGCGATCGTAGGCCCCACAGGATGCGGAAAATCAACTCTGGTCCATCTGATCTCCCGCATGTATGAGGCTCCCGCCGGCTCACTGCTGATCGACGGCCGCCCGGTCCGCGAGTATCCGCTCGCCGTGCTGCGCAGCAACATCGGCATGGTCAGTCAGGAGACCTTCCTGTTCAGCGAAACGATCCGGGAGAACCTTGCCTTCGGCGCGCCCCAGGCCAGCCCGGAGGAATTGCTGGAGGCCGCCGAGGCGGCGCATATCCGCCAGGAGTTCGATGAGTTTCCGCAGGGTTTTCAAACCGTCGTGGGCGAGCGCGGCGTCACTCTTTCAGGCGGGCAGAAGCAGCGTTCGGCCATCGCGCGCGCACTGGTTCGCCGGCCTGCCATCCTGATTCTCGACGATGCGCTGGCCAGCGTGGATACCTACACTGAAGAGCGCATTCTGGGCGGATTGCGCACCTATACCGCGGCTTCGACTACGATCCTTATCTCTCATCGCGTGTCGACGGTGCGCAATGCCGACCAGATTGCCGTGCTCGACCATGGCAGAATTGTGGAGCTGGGCAGGCACGATGAATTGCTTGCGCTTGACGGATACTACGCCAGCCTCTACCAGAAGCAGCAGCTCGAAGAAGAGCTGACCGTGGCTGGTTGAGCGCACCCGGGGTCCGGTGCGCCGTGCTATCCGCCGCTCATTCTGCCCTGCCCCGATGCACTCCTCATGCGTTCCAATTAGAAGTCCCCGTGCGCTCCATCCCGTAGTCCGTGATGCCGAATTCGTCAAGGCCGCGCCCGGAGGAGATCGCGGTCACCTGCGGCGGGGCAGGATTCACTTCCGGATCTCTCGCCACCTGGCGCCAGGCATCGCGCACGTTTTTCACGCAGTCGATGGTGTGCTCGAATTTGGCCGCCGACGCCGACTGGGAGGCCTGCAGAATCTGCGCGAAGATCGATGTATAAAACTCACTGAGCGCCTGTGCGGGTTTTCCGCCTACATCCATGCGCAGGCGCGCCTGCAGGTGGATGATGATATCCAGTGCCCGCTTGACGGCGGCGCGCCGTTTGTCCGCGTCTCCGCGCTCCACGGCCGCGATTGCGGCATAGAGAAAGCGGATCATTCCGTCATAGAGCGCCACCACCAGATCCACCGCCGACGCTCCATCCAACGCATGTTCACGATAACTTCCCATTGCTCGAAAACTCCTTACCCGTTCGTGTTCTGGTCATAGCCGGTGATCGCCGAGTAGAGCTCGTTCACACCCTCCAACTGGGTGGGCAACTGTTGCATGATCTCGTTGGCGCTGTTCAGCTCCGCCGTCAGGCTTGCCTGTTGCGCTGAAATCAAACTGCTTTCTTTGGTGATCTCTGCATTCAATGTGGATTCAATGTTGCTGTTGGATGAGGAGGCAAGCGCCAGGATGCCGGTCGAGGAGCTCGTCCCGGCATTGGTGATCATGTTGGAGAAGGTCTGGCCCCAGCCGTTCGCATTCTGGAAGAAGCCCACCGCTCCGCTGTAGTCGGAATTCAGCACCGAATCGAGCGAAGTGGCGTCGAGAGCGATTGACCCGTCGTTGTTGACGCTGATGCCGAGCGAGGTCAGGCTGTTGATGTCGGAGGAACTGGTGTAATTCAGGGCGGTCGTGGTCCGGGCCTCGGGATCCAAAAGGCTCGAGGAAGCTGTCAAAGCTCCCGCCGACCCGATAGCCGTCGAGGTTAGCGTGATGAAGGTGCCCGTGGGGTCGAGCGTGGCTTTAACCCCCAGCCCGGCGTTGTTGATGGCATTGGTCAGGCCGTTGAGCGTCTGGTCTGACAAGCTGGACATGTTGAACATTTCCGCGGTGCCGCCGCCAACCTGGAGGGTAAACGAGCCGGTAAGCGTATCGCTGCTGTTGGTCACCGGTCCAATTTCACCGGTGGCGGCTGTGCTCGAGGTATAGCCCGAGCCGGTATAACTCACCGACGAGGGACTGGAGGCTGTCACAGCGGAAGTAATCGCCAATGTTCCGGCAGAACCGGCGGTTTGCGAAGCCAGCGTCAATGTGGAACTGCCGTTGGACGTGACCACGTTGGCGGTCGCGCCGATGCCGGCGGCGTTAATGGCCGCCCCCAGTCCCTGGAGCGTGTTGCCGTTCGTGGCGCCGCCCGTGTCGGTGTTGTCGGTATAGTAGGTCCCGGCAACCGCGGAATCTGACCCGCTGCCGATCACAAAGGTATCCACGGTCCCATTGCCGACTGAGATCGACATCTGGCCGGAGACCGTGGTTCCATTGGTGGACGAGATGGAATCCAGCGCCCCGCTGGGGCTCTGAAGGTTAATGCTGCCCAGGAGTTGCTGCTGCAATAGAGACAGCGTCGGCGAGCCGAACAGCGGCTCGGGGTTGCCCGAGCTGTCGTTCCCCTCCTGCGTATTCAGGGCGCTTACCAGAGCGTTGTAGTCGCTGACCAGGGATTCGAACGAGCTCTCAACCCCGGTGTTGTCGTTGGCGATGACCACCTGCACTTGTTCCAGGCTGCCGTCGGACTCAGCGGCGCTGGGCGCCAGCAATTGGAACGTCACGCCGGGGATCAGATTGGCCACCGTGTTCGAGGCGCTGGTCAGGCTGATGCCGTCCACCGTCAGGTTGGCGTTGGATCCCGCAACCGACGAGGTATAGCTCAGCGCCGTACCGGGGTCGGAGATGGTTGAGGCCACGGTGAGATTACCGGCGCTCCCGGCCGTCAGCGACGTGAGACCCAGGCTCGAGGTCCCGTCACTGTTGGTGACCACCGAGGCGGAGACTCCCAACGAAGTTTGGTTGGCGTTGATATAAGTCACCACATCCGACAGTGTCGATCCGCCTTCCGCGGCAGTTACGGCAGCCATCGAAACGGGCTGCGCCGTTCCGCTGCTCACCTGGATCGAAAACGAGTTGGAGAGTGTGTCAGCGGCACTGCCAACCGGCGAAAAGATGCCGCCGGCATTTACGGAGCCTTTGGCTGCCGTGCCCGTGTAGCTCAGCGTGTTGGCCACGGCGGCAGACAGGGAATTGGCACTGATAATAATGTCTCCGGCACTTCCTGAAGTGCCCGAAACCAGGCTCAACCGCGATCCGTTGGCATCGGTCAGCACGCTCGCCGAAATCCCCACATTGGAAGAGTTGATGGCCGCGGCCAGTCCGGAGAGGGTATCGTCGGAGGAGTTCAGGGTGATCTTCTGGGACGCTCCGCTGCCCACCTGCAGGGTAATCGAGCCCGAGAGCGTGGACGAGGCGCTGGCCAGAGGCGCTAGGTAACCGCTCGAGGTCCGGGCAAGGTTGGTCACCGTCACCGTATGTGTTCCGGCCACCGCGGTGGAGTTGGCCGCAGTCAGCGTCAGGATATTCTCGTCGGAACTGGAGCCTTCCTTCTGCGCCATGATGCCGTCGAAGTCGGTGAGCGAGCTGATGTCGTTGGAAAGGTTCGAGAACAGCGTTCCCAGACTCGAGATGGCCGTGTCCTGGCTCTCCAACGTCGTCAACTGGGTCTTCCAGGGCGTCTCCACATTCTGCAGATTGCTCACGATCGACGCCACCGTTGAACTCACGTCGAAACCGGTCCCGCTGGTCGGCGACCCGAAGTTTAATCCAACTGTGCCCATCGCATCCTCCACGGTGAATTCATGCAGCCGGGGAACCACCGGCCGCCGAGGCCCATTGGGAAAATCTCATCAACCGATCGGCCATAAACTCAACTCTTCCAGCAAATTAGAAATCGGAACTGTCCTCCACTCTCACCCCAAAAATGGTCTTCAGGCAACCACTTCATCGGCTCCCGGCAGGCGCGGCTTTAACTCTTTGCTGCCGATTGTGCTTTGTCGACTGTTGCCTGCCGATTGCAGGAGTCATTTCGACAGTTCATTGTTGACTCCGGCAGAAAAGGGCGTCCACGGGGACGCCCTTTTCTGGTTTGCGGCACGATGCCGTTTTAATCTACCCCGGCGGTCGGGTTCGATCGCCGCCATCCGGCAGGTTACTGCAGCAGCTTGGTCACTTCCTGCTGCATGCTGTTGGCCTGGGCCAGTGCGGAGATGCCGGTCTGGCTCAGAATTTCGTACTTTGACATGTTGGAGGTTGCGGACGCGTAGTCGGTGGCCTGCACCGCGTTTTGCGCCGACTGCACGTTTTCAGCCTGCGTGCTCAACACCTGGCTGACGGAGTTGAGCGTGTTGATCTGCGCGCCGATGTAGCCGTCCTGGGCCGCCACGTCGGAGATGGCCGCGTTCAGCGAAGTCAGCGCGGATTCTGCGTCTGCCTGGTTGGACAGATCGGTTGCGCTCAGCGACTGGCCATTGTTGTCGGAGTAGCTGATGGTCGCGATACCGCCCTTCCCGTTTGTGTCGGAGGTGAAGGTGGCAGAAGCCGCCTGGCCGGTGGCTGAATCCGCAAGTCCATTCGCTCCGATCGCAGGTGTCGAGACACCGACGGTGTAATAGGCCGAAGAGGCCGTGTAGGTTAACGTGCCCTTGGTTACGTCAGTAAGCGAGGCTCCGGTAATTGCCGATTGATTGCTGTTCGCCGTGGTAATCACCAGGTTTCCAGCAGCGCCTCCCGTGAGGTTGTTGGTGACGGTGAACCCGTCGCTGGTGAGGGTAGCGGCCAAGTCGACCATGTTGTCGGTGCCCGCCTGGCCCAGGGTAAGGGTGACGTTCGCGCCGGAGGCATTCTTGAGGCTCAGTGTACCGCTGAGAACGTCGGTTTCATCATCCGTACCACCCGCGATGGCCAGGGTGCCCACTGCGCCCGGCGAGGTTCCGGCGCCCACTCCAGCGCCCGGACCATTGATCTCAATGCCGGTATCGCCACTATGACCCGCGCCTGCCGCAATGACTGCCTGCGTTCCAGCCTGGGCCGCCGTTGTGAAAGTCGCAGTAACGCCCAGGTCAGCCGAGTTGATGGCGTTGATCATTCCCTGGGCCGTGTCCGAAAAGCCGGTCGTGCCGCCGACGCTGATGGTCGTTGACTTTTGAACCACAGCTCCGCCCACGCCCGACGCCATATAGTCGACGGTCAGGCTGGAGGTGGCGTTTGTCAGAGCATCGCCGGATGTGGCATCCGTGCCGTTTTTCGACAAGTCGATAAACGTGTTGCTCTGTCCATTGCTGTAAGCCATGGTGCCGCCCGTGTCTCCCACGTTCGAGGAGGACAGGGTGCGTATGTTCAGATCGTCGATCGATGAGCCTGTGCTCGAGGAGTCGCCGGTGTAGATGTTGGTGTTGGAGTTGAAGACGGCCGTATCGTTGTAGGTGGTCGTCGAACCGATGTTCGAGATTTCCGACAGGATCGACTGGTACTCCTGGTTGGCGGCCGTGTCCTGGGAGCTGTTGAGGGTGCCGTTCGAGGCTTCGGTCGCCAGGGTTACAGCCCGATTAAGCAGGCTTGTCACTTGTGAGAGGGCGCCGTCGGCCACTTGCAGCAGGCCCACGCCTTCAGTGGCGTTGGTCTGCGACTGGGTGAGCGCCATCCGGTTGGCCTGAAGGCCGTCCACCAGCGAAAGGCCGGCAGCATCGTCCGCGCCGGAGTTGATCTTCGATCCCGAAGACAACTGCTGCAGCACGGTGTTCAGGCTATTGTTGCTGTTGTTCAGGTTGTTCTCTGCGTAGACGGCAGAGAGGTTATTCAAGACACCCAGGGACATGGGATTCTCCTTGTTAGATGCGTGGATTTACGGCCCATTCCCGGAAACGTCCCCATCTTTTGTTTGACCCTGGGTGGCTGTTTCCGGTGCAGGTACCGTTGCATCTGGTCCCCTTTTCGGCCCTGACCCACGGGACTTTATCTCCACCGCCTTTGTGTCCGACTCATGGACAGTTATGGCCCGCAGATTTTAATTCTTTAACTTTTCCCAACCCCCGCCGATAACGCCAGCAGAGGAGTTTGACGGCCATGATCGAACTTACCCGGCTCAACGGCAAACCCATGGTAGTGAACAGCGACCTGATCAAGACCGCCGAGGCCTCGCCCGACACCATGCTTACCCTCATCAATGGAGAAAAGCTGATTGTGCGCGAAGAGATCGCGGAGGTGGTGGACCGGGTACTCGCCTACCGGGCCAGGCTGTTGGCTAACGTGGCCCGGAAGATGTCCAACTTTGGCGACCTGGGGCAGGTGGTTGCTTTGGCCAGCCTTGACGTCTCTGGCCAGCCGGGGCCGCCGAGTCCGGCATCCAAACGCGGCCCGGTATCCCCCGTCGAACCTTGTTATTGATGGTGATTTTCCGTCCTGTTGCCAAAGGAGCAGTTCATGGATAAAGCGAGCATTGGCGGAGTCATTCTGGCGATCGCCGGCATTGTTGCAGGGCTGCTGATCGAGGGTGGCAACCTGGGACAGATTCTGCAGCCGACTGCCGCGCTCATCGTCTTTGGCGGCACCATGGGTGCCGTTCTTCTCCAGTTCCCGCTCACCACGGTGGTGGCGGCCTTTGGCGGCATGGCCCACATCTTTGCCGCGCCCCGCAGGCAGGATACTCAACTGATCGTCCAGCTGGTTGCCTTTGCAAACAAGGCCCGCCGCAACGGTGTTGTCTCGCTGGACGAGGACCTAAAGACCATCCAGGATCCGTTTTTGAAGCAGACCCTGATGCTGGCCGTGGATGGCACCGAACCCGCTGAATTGCGCAAGATCATGGGCGTCAGCCTGGACTCGACAACGGAAAATGAGGAGCGTCTGCCCGCCGTCTTCGAATCCGCCGGCGGCTTCTCGCCCACCATCGGCATTCTGGGCGCCGTCCTTGGCCTCATCCAGGTGATGCAGCATCTTGACAACATCTCTGAAGTCGGCCGCGGCATTGCCGTCGCCTTTGTCGCCACCATCTACGGCGTGGGCATCGCCAATCTCTTCTTCCTGCCTTTCGCCGGCAAAATGCGCATCCGCATCCGCGACGGACACCGCCGCCGCGAGATGATGCTTGAAGGTGTGATCTCGATTCTCGAAGGCATCAACCCACGCATGCTCGAGGTCAAGCTCGCCGGTTTCGTCGACGAATTCGGCGACGAAAAGAAGCCCAGGGCCGCATGAGAATGCGCGTACAACGCAGCCGGGTAACCCACGACCGCTGGCTGGTCTCCTATGCCGACTTCATCACCCTCCTGTTCGGCTTCTTCGTCGTCCTCTTCGCTTTCGCCAAAGCCGACCAGAAGAAGCAGATGCAGGTCACCCAGTCTATCGATTCCGCCTTCCGCTCCATGGGAGTCTTTTCTCAGGGCCGGCAAATCCAGGAGGGCGCCGGCTCCGGTTTGGACGCCGCCGACGGTCCGGCCGCCTCAAAAAATGCCGTCATGGGGGAGAGCCTGCTTGCTCCCGGCCAGGTCAAAGACGATCTCGACCACCTCCGTCGCGAGCTTGAACAGACCCTCGCTTCCCAAGTGGCGGCGCGCACGGTTTCCATCCAGATGGGCCGCGACGGGCTGGTCATCAGCCTCCGCGAAGCGGGATTTTTCGACTCCGGCTCCGCGACGCCCATGCCCCAGACACTCGCTACGCTGCGCAAGATTGCGGCATCGCTCGGCCCTACTCCCTACGACCTGCGCATCGAGGGCCACACTGACAACATCCCCATCCACAACAGCGCATTCGACTCCAACTGGGAACTCTCCACGGCGCGCGCAACCAGCATTGCCCGGCTGCTGCTTGATTTGAAGGCAATCTCCCCCGACCGGCTTTCGGCCGCCGGTTACGCCGAGTTCCACCCCGTGGCCACCAACGATACCCCCGAAGGACGTGCCCAGAACCGCCGCGTCGACCTGGTTGTGCTGCCGCGCAGCAGAATCGATTTCTCGACGCCTGGCGCCTCCCAGCCCGCTGGCTCCTGGCGCAGGATTACCGACAGCAATTAGCGCCAGGAACCTCGCGACGCCCCGTCACACCCGGCCCTGCGTCAGTCAGGCCACCTCGTGCATCTAAAATCAAAGCAGCGATTCGAGCTCAGGCGACCTTTCCGAGCACGGTTTTGCTTGGCATCAGCGACAGGGAGATAACACGATGGCATTGATGAAGACATCCAACCCGGCCTTGGGCCACAATACGTTCAGCAACCTTTCCGGCGCGCAATATGGCCCCATGATCGACGCGGCCGACAGGATGACGCTCAACGGCACAGTGAACAAGACCGGCGTCCTGCTGCTCTGCTCGATTGCAACGGCGGCCTGGACCTGGCATCTGTTTCTTCCCGGCCGCGATATGACCAGTGTGTCGCCGCTCATGATGCTGGGATTGATCGGCGGCTTTATCTGCGCCATCGTTACCACCTTCAAGAAGGAGTGGTCGCCGGTGACCGCGCCCATCTACGCGCTGCTCGAAGGCCTGGTGCTGGGCGGCTTGTCGGCGGTTCTTGAATTGCGCTTTCCCGGCATCGCCATCCAGGCGGTCAGCCTGACATTCGGCACCCTTTTCGTGCTGCTGCTCGCCTATCGCTCGGGAATGATCAAGGTGACGCAGAAATTCCGCCTCGGCATCGTTGCGGCCACCGGCGGCATCTTCGTCTTTTACATGCTCGAGATGATCCTGGGATTCTTCGGCGTCCAGTTCCAGTCCATCAACGGCTCCGGTCCCATCGGTATCGGATTCAGCCTGATCGTGGTGGCCATTGCCGCCCTCAACCTCGTGCTCGACTTTGACTTCATCGAGCAGGGCGTTCAGGTGGGCGCTCCCAAGTACATGGAGTGGTATGGCGCCTTCGGGATCATGGTCACGCTCGTCTGGCTCTACCTTGAGTTTCTGCGCCTGCTGTCGAAGATGCGCAGCCGGAACTAGGCACGGTTGGGCTATAGAGAAGAGAAACTGGGCAAACAGGAACGGCGCGGAGGGCATTCCCTTTGCGCCGTTCTTGTTTTGGCCCGTATCGAATGGGCAACCTGTTGCGATTTCACATCGAGCTGACGGCACGCCCCTCAAAGTGCGCTTCGATCTCCTCCAGTGTCTTGCCCTTGGTCTCAGGCAAAAAGAATGCCGTCACCAGGAAGTACACCACAGTAAAGCCGGCGAACATGAAAAACATCGACGAGTAGCCATGCTTGCTGACGAAGGGCAGAAAAATGCCCGCCAGGGTGGTGGAAACGAGCTGGTTGATGACCAGGGCAATGCTCATGCCGTTGGAGCGGATGCGCGTAGGCATCAGCTCGCTCAGCGCCAGCCACACGCACACCCCCGGGCCCAGCGCATAGAAACCCATGAACATGTAGAGGCCCAGGGCCACCATCCAGCCGTGGCTTGAGCCGGGCACGCGCCCGATGAGCGCCTTCTCAATCTTCAGCGGCGCGGTCTGCGCCGCGTGAAGGTCGGCGAAGGGATTCTTGAACAGCGCCTCAATGCGGTTGGAGGGAACGCAGGTGTCGCGCGTGATTTCGATGGGGGCGGCCGCCGGGTCGTCTGAACGCACGAAGGTGGTGGCTGCTGTGAAATCGCCGTAGGAATAAATAATCGCCAGCGAAGCGCGATCTGCGGTAATGTCTCCGCTGGCATTGCCCTGCGCCCCCAGCAGCCTGCCCGCTTCCGCCCGATCGAATTGCAGGGTGAGCTGCTGGCTGGCTCCGACCATGGATTGAACCGCACCGCGGGCGTCCACACTCACTTTTTCAGTGCGCAGAAACAGAATGCCCACGCCAATGAGCGCGACGATGATGCCGCTGGTGCCGAGGACGAAAAGGAATTTGCGCCCCTTGCGGTCCACCAGCATCATGCCCACCGTGGTCATGCAGAAGTTCGTGGCTGTGAACAGGACATAGCCCCAGTGCGCATGCAGATCGGACAGGCCGCCCTGCAGCAGGATGCTGGTGTTGTACCCAATCAGCGAATTGACGCCCGTGGCCGTGTTGCAAAACAGAATCACGCAGGCCAGCAGGAAGGGAATCGCATACTTCCGTTGCAGCAGGGAATCCTGAATCTTTTCCCCGAGCCTGGTATGGGTGGTGTGGGCGACGGCCTCCATCTCCTCGATTTCAAGCGCCGCCTGCCGCGGGCTGCGAGAGCGAAGCAGGGCCGCATGCGCGCGTTCTTTCGCTCCGCGGCGGAAGAGCCACCGCGGCGACTCCGTTACCAGCAGGCTGCCCACCACAAACAAAACGCCGGGCGGAAGCGAAACCCAGAAGATGCGCCGCCACGCCTGGTCCTTGAACGCGAACAGCGTTGCCGCGCCGGCAGCCCCTGCCACCGCCTGAACGCGGTAGCTGTAGTAAATGCCCACCAGCGCCGCAGCCACAATCCCCAGCGTCAGCATCCACTGAAAGACCGCCGTTCCCTTGCCCCGGTTTGAAGCCGCCAGGCACTCCGCCAGGTAGAGCGGAACCACCACGCCCACAAGCCCGGCGCTCACGCCCTGCAGCAATCGTCCCAGAAACAGCGGGCCATAGCCGTGCGAGAGCGCGATCACCGGAATGCTCAGAACAAAGGTCAGACCACTCAGGACCATGAGCGGCTTGCGTCCCATCCAGTCAGCCAGCATGCCCGCAAACAAAGTGGAGAAGACGCTGCCCAGCAGCACCGCCGCCACAATCACTGAGAGTTCGGCGGCCGTCAACCCCGACGTGGCTTCAAGGTAGGGCAAGGCTCCGCCAATAATGCCCACATCGATGCCGTAAAGCAGGCCGCCCAGGCCCGCCACCAGAAGCAGGAAGGTGTTATACCGGCCTGTCGCGGCGGAGTCGGCAGCTGCCGCCAAGTCCGGGTAACCGTTTGTGGTCATCTTTGATCCCTTTCGGCTGTCCCGTCTCCGCTGGAACACCTGGCCCATGTACTGGATTCCGTTTTCAGACAAGGTAACAGGGTGTGCGGCTGATCTACAATGATCGCATCGAAATCAAATGCTCGTTTCTTTGAGCTGAAGACGGTGGGGATGTCGAATCACATTCATTTTTCCTTCTCTCTTTCTGTGCGTGGCGCACGCTTCGCGGCTTTGGCGTTTCTCTTGTCCTGCTCAGCCATTGCTTCAGCCCAGATTCGCCTGTTACCCGCCCCCCGCGAGGCGCACTTTGGCGCCATGACGCCGCTTCCTCAAACGGTTCTGGTCACCGTTCCCGGCCATAACGAGGATGACGAGTTTGCCGCCCGCGACCTGGAAGAGGCCCTCAAACAGGGCCCGCAAACCAGGGCTGCCGGCGAAGTTTACCGGGTGGTTCTGTTGCGAACCGGCGCCGAAGCAGCCAAGGCTTTGCTGGCCCGCTCAAGCCTCGCCTTCGATCCGGCCATGGAAGCCGAGGGATACATCCTGGTCATCGAGCGCCGCCAGGCCGCGATCGTGGCCGCCTCGGGCAGCGGCATTTTCTATGGCGTGCAGACCCTCAAGCAGTTGCTCCCGCTTCCCGGGGCCACGCGTGAGCTGCCTACGGGCACTGTGCGCGACTGGCCGGCCATGCGTTACCGCGGCGTCCAGGACGATCTTTCTCGAGGCCCGGTGCCCACGCTCGAGTTTCAAAAGCACCAGGTACGCGTTTTCGCCGCCTTCAAGGCCAACATCTACTCGCCCTACTTTGAGCACACCCTGCTCTATCCCAATGAGCCCCTGGCCGCGCCCCCCGGCGGCGCGCTCACCCCGGACGAAGCCAGAGAGCTGGTCAACTACGCGCGTCAGTATCACGTGACCATCCTGCCGGAGCAGGAGGCCTTCGGACATCTGCACCACGTGCTCAAATATGAGCTTTACCAGGACATCGCGGAGACGCCCCACGGCTATGTGCTGGCTCCGGGCCAGCCCAACACCCTCCCCCTGATCAAGGATTGGTTCACGCAGATCGCCGCCGAGTTTCCCTCGCCCTTCATCCACATCGGCGCGGACGAGACTTGGGACCTGGGCGCGGGACGGACCCGCGAGCAGGTGGCGGCGCAGGGATATGGACCCGTCTACGTTGCCTTTCTCAAGCAGATTCACGATGAGCTGGAGCCCTTGCACAAGCGGTTGCTGTTCTGGGGCGATATCGGCGGAGCCGACCCGGCCGCCGTCGCCGGCCTGCCCAAGGATATGATCGCCGTGCCCTGGAATTACGGGAGCACCAGCGGCTTTGAGAGCATGATCGAACCCTTTGCCAAGGCCGGCATCGAGACCTGGGTCGCGCCAGGCGACTCGAATTGGAGCGAGGTTTTTCCGGTCGCAAAAACCGCCTTGTGGAACATTCAGGGCTTCATCCGCGACGGCCAGCGGTTGGGGTCAACGGGAGCCATCAATACCGTGTGGAACGATGACGGCGAAGGCCTCTTCAACATGGACTGGTACGGTGTGCTGTTTGGTCCGGTGGCCGCCTGGCAGCCGGGCGAGAGCCCCATCCCGGACTACCAGGATGCTTACGGGCTGATCTTTCACGGCGATGCCGGCGGCAAGGTCAACGAGGCGGAAAAGGAGCTGATGGCCGCCGAGGAAGCCCTCGGCAACGCCCAGCTTGGCCTGAGCAGCGACGACGTTTTCTGGCTCGATCCGTGGAGCGCCCAGGGCCAGAAGGCATCGGTCAAGCTCTTGCCGCAGGCTGTCGATCTGCGCATGCACGCCGAGCGCGCCATCGTGCTGCTGGCCCAGGTGCGCCAGGACAATCCGGGTTTGAAGGAGCAGGACGCCCTGGCGGCCATGGATCTCGGCGCGCGGCGACTCGACCTGATCGGCATGAAGTTTCAGCTGGCGCAGGAGATCGCCGATTCCTATGCCCAGGCCCTTAAAAACCAGCACGATCCGGCGCATCAATCGGCAACTTCAAATATCCTGGGCGAGATTGCCGGCGGGAATGGCCGTTGTCAGGATCTGCGCGACGCTTATTCCGCCCTGAAAGCCGAGTATTCGCAGGTCTGGCTCAAAGAAAACCGGCCCTATTGGCTCAACAACGTGACCGTTCGCTACGACTTGGCCATCGAAAAATGGCAGAGCCGGGCTGACTTGATTGATCAGGAAACTCGCGACTGGGGAAACGGCAAGGACCTGCCAACGGCCTCGGCCATGGGGATTCCGCCTGTGGACTGATACCGCGACCCGGTGATTTCGAACTTATCTTCCGATCCCCGGTGCCCCAGGTCTCGATCTGCCCCAGGTCTCGATCTTTGAGGCCTGGGAATCGAATCGTCGATTCACCGCAGATCGAAGCTCCGCACTCCAAATCCCTTGAAGCGCTCCAGCACCGTGGCGTCCGGCGCCGGATGCGCCATGCAATGGCTTCTCGACTGCAACGGCGTCGCATAGCTCCGCGTCACGTGCAGCCGGTCCATAATCACGTACCGCGTACGCAGGCCGCCGATCGTCGCCGGCAGTTCCGCGGGAACGCTTCTGCGGTCCACATAGATCACCAGCGCCGCCTCCTTCGGATTGTCCAGGCTTTGCCCCACGCCCACCCCGAAGAATGCGGGATTCTGCCGCATCAGGCTCTGCGCGATCTGCTGCTTCACTTGGATTCCCTGGCTCAACGTCGAAGCCGCCATGGCCGGAGCCGCGTTCGACTCCATAGCGTTCTCCGGCGCCGACCCTGATTCCACCGCCCGCGCCGTGGTTGGAATCACGATCGTGCGCACACCATTCACTGTCGCCGGCACGCTCACGTTCGCGTTCGCACCCACGTACACAATCACCGCGCCTTCACCCAGGCTGTCACTGCTCTTGCCCGCGGCCACGCCCAGAATGCCCGCCGAAGGATTCACCAGCAAGCGCGCCTGCGCCATGGCCTGCTGGGCCCGCGCCGTCTCCGCATCGGTCAGTGTGCGCGCCTGCGCCGCCGTTGCTGTCGCGTTGCCGTAGTTCAGGCAGCTCACCGCATGGTCCTTCGTGCCCACAAACGTGTACGTCGATGCAGGCAACTGTGTCTGCGTCCCCAGTGCGCTCAGCACCGCGCCCACCGGATTGGCTACTCCCTCGCTCACTCCGGCCTGGTCCACGCCGCCCGCAAAGAACAGCCCTACCGGCTCGGCGTCCGAGCTATCCACCACCAGCGACCCTGAGTCGCCCGCATCGCTGAACTGGTTGGCCGCTATCGCAATCTGCCCGCTATAGGTCTTGGTCAGGTAAGGCTTGGTCTCCGCGCAGTCCTTGTAGTAGCTCACGCTCACGTCCAGGCTCACCGCCGAGACATTGGCGCAGGTCAGCCCGGTCGTGCGCCCGCTCTTGGCCACGCTCATATTCAGCGTTGCGGTTTCGCCTTTGCCGGGTGTGCATGAAACCTGGGAGGGTGTGAGCGTGCATGAGGTCCCCGGCGGCGCGGCAGCCAGCGTTCCATTGGCTTGCTCTAGTCCCAGTTCCAGAATATTGCCGCCGGTATCCACGTTTGAATTCACCGCCGCAATCGCCGCGTCCACATTGCTCGAGCTCGAGCTTAGCGGAACCCACCCGCTCAGCGTGCCCACCAGCGTAGTCGCAGCCCCAGGTCCGTAGGTCATGCAATTGTCGTCGATCAGCGCAGGCTGCACGATGTCTTCGCCTGCGGCGGCCTGGTCGCTCCGCGCCAGCACATGGTTGGCGCTCAGCAAGAACTGCCCTCCGCTGCTGTTTTGGACCAGTGCGCCCAGCGTCCCACCGCAGCAGTCCACAATTTGGCCGCCTGAGGTGTCGTAGTCGTTGTTGTTCCCGCCCGAGCTGCCCATGAAGATGGGTACTGCCAGCTCTGCCTGGTGGCTCGCGGGATTGCTTGACAGCCCTGCCGTATTCAGCAGAACTTCGCTGGTCGCCCGCGAAGCCGAACTGCTCACCGTGGCCACAATGAAGGTGCTGCCTGTCGAGATCGTGGCCGGCGCCGTGTAGGTTACCGTGCAGTAGGTGAAGGCCGTGCCGCCGCGCGTGCAAGTGCTGGCTCCCAGCGTTCCCAATCCGCCGCTCGAACCGCTCGCCGTGCTCGACAAACCATAGGTAATCCCCGCCGTCCCGCCCAACTCGGCCAGGTAGCCGCTCAGGCTCAGCGTCCCGCTTGCGCCCAGGGACGCGTTCTCCGGCGTCAGCGGTTGCAGGAACCCCGGCGTCACCGTCACCACCGCTGTTGCCGTGTTGCTCGAACTGCCGCTCAGCGCAGCCGTCACGGTCACTGAAGCCTGGTCCGCCGTCAGGTAGCTGGGCGGTGTATATTGGCCGCCCGAAGTAATTGTGCCCGGCCCGCTGTTCGCGTCTCCCCCGCTCACCGTCCAGGTCACGCTCGCCGCGCCCCCGCTTGAAAGCGCCGCCGTAAACTGCTCCACCGCCGCGCCGGACGAGCTGGTCGCGTTGCAGCCGGTGCAGTTCGTATCGATCGTCCCGATTCCCGGAGTGATGGACAAGGCGCCGTTCGAGTTCGCCGAGCCCCCGCCTCCGCATCCCGCCAGCAGGCACATCGCAGGAATCGCAACCACGGCCAGAACTCGCCCCGCCAGTATCCCGCCGCGGCCGGTCCGCAAAGGCTCAAATGCGCGTTTCCACCTGCCCGGTCGTCTTTCCTTTGCTCGGTTCCTGATCTCGATCAACGCGCCCGCGCTCTCTCCCCAGTTTTGTGTTCCTGTTCCTACGATACTCGAGCTGAACTGAAGCCACCCAGCCCCAACGCAGGCCGCACTCCCCTATTAGACCCCCTCTACCCCACAAAAGTTGTTTCCACAACCGTTTCATCCCCCTGTCACAAAGGTGGGATTACTCCTGATCTTCCCCCCACACGCTCTTCACTGTTCGCTGTCCCCTGTCCACTTTTCCCGGCCTTTTACGACAGCACCCTTCCCAGAAATCCCTTCAACCCCAGCCGTCCCAGCGCTGTTACAAAGAACAGCAGCGCCACCAGAATCGCCCACCACGGCATGTGCGCTATCTCGGGCGTCACCGCCGCCCGCAGCCCCTCGCTCATGTAAACAATGGGATTGATCAGAACAGCGATCTGCAGCCAGCGCATCTTCCCCAGGTAGGCCCAGGGGTAGTACACGCATCCCAAAAAGGTAATCGGCACCACAATAATCGAGAAAACCAGCCCAATCTGTTTCGGATTGACCTTCGATCCGATCACCAGCCCCAGCGAACCGGCCAGCAAACTCCCGAGCGCCAGCACCAGCGCAAACAAGAACCAACTCCCCACGTGCGGCCGCACCGGCACGGCGGGAATGAAATACGCCATCGGGATCACCAGCAACGCCGCAATCACGCTCTGCAGCGCGCTGAAGCACACCTTTTCGAGGGCCACGGCCCATAACGGAAGCGGGCACATCACCCGGTCGTCGATCTCCCGCGTAATGCCGAACTCGGCCGACAAGGGCAGCGCCACCGCCGCGATCCCCGAAAACATGATCGCCACCGCCATCAGCCCCGGCAGAAGAATGGTCCCAAAGTTCATCCCGCCGCCCGCCGCCATCGGGTTCGCCCCGCCCATCCGCGGCAAAATAAACGTGAACACAAACAGAAACAGCAGAGGCTGCATCCCCACGCGCAGCAGGAACGGAAGGAACTCCCGCGTCAGCACCCGCAGGTCGCGCAGCAACAGTCCCGCAAACGACTTCACAAACATTCCCGGCCCATCCGCCATGCTCATCAAAATCCCGCCCCCCTGATCCTCTCGACCCCTGACCCCTGACCCTTCTTCTAGTCCCTCAACTCCCTTCCCGTCAGTTGAATGAACACCGTCTCCAAACTAGGCTCGGCGATCTTCAAATCTTTAAGCCCCAGCCCTGCCGCAGCCTGCACAATCTCCGGCAGCAGTCCGTCGGTCGCGGTGGCCATCACGCGCATCCCCTCCGGTGTCGCCTCGGCTCCGCTCACCTCCGCGCGGGCCTTCAGCCGGGCAATCACCGACTCGATCCCTTGCATGCGATTTCAAGGTCAGGTCGAAAACCGTCTGCGCGCCAAACGTCTGTTTCAGCTTTTCCGGCGAGCCCAGCGCCAGCACCCGTCCGTAGTCGATAATCGCCAGCCGGTCGCACAACTGGTCGGCCTCTTCCATGTAGTGCGTGGTCAGCAAAACGGTGATGCCTTCTTTGTGCAAACCCTCCACGGCCTTCCACATCGCCATCCGGCTCTGCGGATCGAGCCCCGCCGAAGGCTCGTCGAGAAACAGCACCGTGGGCCGATGCGCAATCGCCCGCGCAATCTGTACCCGCTGCGCCAGCCCGCCAGACAACTGCGCCGGGTACATGTCCTTCCGCTCGCTCAGCAGAAACTGCTCCAGCAGTTCCAGGCTCCGCGCCTTCGCCGTGCCATGCGAAAACCCGAAGTACCGGCAGTGAAAGTAGAGATTTTCATCGACGGTCAGCGAACGGTCCAGCGTGTTGAACTGCGGCACCACCCCGATGTGCCGGCGCGCCTGCGCCGGATGCTTCACCACGTCGATCCCCGCAATCCGCACCGTGCCGCTGGTGGGCAAAGTCCGCGTCGTCGCAATCGAGATGGTCGTCGTCTTCCCGGCCCCGTTCGGACCCAGCAATCCGAAGATCTCTCCTTGCTCCAGCTCCAGGTCGATGCCGTCCACAGCCACCACGCGCAGCTTCGACTCGTAGATCTTCGTCAGCGATTCAATTTCAACAATCAACAAGGTTCACCTGGAGCAAAGCGGAGAAATGCCTGTGTTTTCAGCTTAACCCACCGCTCCACCCACTAAACTTGACTCAGGAGCAACTCATGGACTACCTCAATCTCGGCAACACTGGACTCAAAGTCTCCCGCATCTGTCTCGGCTGCATGACCTACGGCGCCCCCGCAACCGGCAAGCCCCAGCCCGGCCGCCACGCCTGGACCCTGAATGAAGAGCAAAGCCAGCCCTTCCTGCGCCAGGCCCTCGATCTCGGCATAAATTTCTTCGATACCGCCAACGTCTACTCAAGCGGCGAAAGCGAAGCGGTCGTTGGCCGCTTTCTCAAGGCCAACACCCGCCGCGAAGACATCGTCCTGGCCACCAAGGTCCACGGCCCCATGCGCGACGCCCCCAACGGCCACGGCCTCTCCCGCAAAGCCATCCTGCACGAACTCGACCAGAGCCTTCTCCGCCTCCAGACCGACTTCGTCGACCTCTACCAGATTCATCGCTGGGACTATGAAACTCCCATCGAAGAAACCCTCGAGGTCCTCCACGATGTCGTCAAGGCCGGCAAGGTTCGCTACATCGGCGCATCGTCCATGTACGCCTGGCAGTTCGCCAAGGCCCTTTATCTTGCCAGCCTCAACGGCTGGACGCGCTTCATCTCCATGCAGAACCACTACAACCTTCTCTACCGTGAAGAAGAACGCGAGATGATCGGCCTCTGCCAGTCGGAATCCATCGCCGTCATTCCCTGGAGCCCTCTGGCCCGCGGCCGCCTTGCCCGGCCCTGGCACGGCGAGAAAACCCTCCGCCTCGAAACCGACGCCTTCGGCAAATCCATGTACTCGCGCACCGAAGAAGCCGACCTCAAGGTCGTCGACGCTCTCGGCGCTCTCTCCGGGCAGCGCGGAATCGCTCGCGCCCAGCTCGCACTCGCCTGGCTCCTCGCCAAGCCCGCCGTCACAGCTCCCATCGTCGGCGCCAGCAAACCCCATCATCTCCCCGACGCCGTGGCCGCCCTTGACGTCAAGCTCTCGCACGAAGAAATCGCCGCCCTCGAGGCCCCCTATATTCCCCACCCCGTCCTCGGATTCAGCTAGGGTGTTTCGCGATCGCGATCGTGATCGTGATCGCAATCGCAATCGTCATCGTCGACTTGCGTCTCCCAGGTGCCCAAAGGCGAGGCACCTGGGCCACCCGCCAGATGCCTCGCTTTTTTGACGCCTGAGAGACCACCCATCTTAGCGGTCGCGGTCTTAGTCCTTCACCCGACCGTCAGCACCAGCTTCCCAAAATGGCTCCCCTCCTGCATCCGGGCCAGAACCTCCCGCGCCTGGGTCCAGTGGAACTCCTCGCCCACCGGCCGCAACTGTCCCAGCGTCACCGCCTTGTTCATCTCCACAAAGTCCTTCCGCGATCCCACATAAATCCCCTGGATGCGCAAATGTTTGTGCAGAATCAGGGGAATCGGCGGCGGCTCCACCCCCTCCGTCAGTATGCCGACCTGGGCCACCGTCCCTCCGTACCGGACCGCCTTCAGAGAGCGGCTCAGCGTCCCCAGGCCGCCTACTTCCACCACCAGGTCCACCCCTTCGCCGCCCGTCTGCTCCAGCGCCCAGCGGTCCCACTCCGGGTTCTCGCGATAGTTCAGCCCGGCGTCCAGTCCCAGCGCCCGCGCCCGCGCCAGCTTCTCGTCGCTGCTTGAAATGCCCATCACCCGCAGTCCCCGCAGCCGCGCAAACTGCAGCGCAAAAATTGATACCCCGCCGGTTCCCTGGATCAGCACCGTCCCGCCCGGCTTCAGATCGCCGCTCGCCAACGCGTTCCACGCCGTGAGGGCCGCGCAGGGCAACGTCGCCGCCTCCTGGTAGCTCAGGTGCTCCGGAATTCCCACCAGGCCCGCCGCCTTCAGAACCACGTGGTCGGTCAGCATGCCGTCCACATCTCCCCCTAGTGCTCCCTTGGCGCGCGCCCCGGTCAGCGGGCCCTCCTGCCAGTTCTGCATAAAGATTCCCGCCACCCGATCGCCGGGTTTCCACTCCGTCACACCCTCGCCCGCCGCCAGCACCTCGCCCGCTCCATCCGAGCAGGGAATCCGCGGAAGCTTCATTCTGGGGTTGTATTTCCCCTTGACCATCATCAGATCGCGATAATTCAATGAAATTGCGCCCACCCCCACCAGCACCTCGCCGGGGCCCGCCTCAGGCGTAGGCCGCTCCACAAACTCCAAGGAATCAATGCCAAACGAAGAAATCTGCCACGCGCGCATTCGACCATCCTCCGCCCTTTCGGGGCAAGCCTCTTCAACCCGCGGGACACCGCCCGCCTAAACACTCGTAGAATGAAGATAGGACTCGTGATTAAGAAAAGTAAATCCGCGGAGGAGCAAATGGCAAAAGCCTCGAAGCAACCGGAGGCCGAATCCGGAAACCGCTTTGAAACTGAGGACGCACGGCGCCTTGCTGCACAGCAGCACGCCGTACGTGAACGCCAGAGGCAGGCTCTCAACCTGCAGCGCGAAAACATCCTGTCGCAAAGAACATCCCACCCGGCCCGCCGCGCCGCCCTTGAGGCAGCCCTGGCCCAGATCGAAGGCCAGATCAGCGCCATGGGCTGACGCTGCCGCGCCGCCAGGCGGGCACCCGAATGCCTGTCCAGAGCCGGTTATGAACCTGGGCCTGTCAGGTTCTAAGGCTCGCGGTTAAAAAGTAGGGAGTTGGCCTGATCCACCGAGGTCATCACGATCCGCGCAATATTTACGTGCGCCGGCGCCTTGACTGACCACACAATCGCATCGGCCACGTCCTCCGGCGCCAGCGGTATCACGCCCTTGTACACCTTCGCCGCGCGTTCGGCATTGCCCCGGAACCGCACCAAGCTGAAGTCGGTCTCCACCATCCCCGGATCCACGCTCGTTACCCGCACCGGCGTTCCCAGCAGGTCCTGCCGCAGGCCGTCGTTGATTGCCCGCTCAGCCGCCTTGCTCGCGCAATATACCGCCCCATTCGGATAGGTAATCTCGCCGGCCGTCGATCCCAGGCTCACCACGTGCCCACGCCCGCGCACCACCATCCCTGGCACCACCGCTCGCGAAATGTACAGCAAACCCTTCACGTTGGTGTCGATCATCTCTTCCCAGTCGTCGATCTTGCCCATGTAAAGCTTGTCCAGCCCGCGGCTCAGACCGGCGTTGTTCACCAGCACATCAATCTCCGCCCACTCCTCCGGCAATTCATCGATCGCGCGCTGCACCGCAATACGATGGCGCACGTCCAGGTTGATGGAGTGAACCGCCTCCGCTCCCCGCTCCAGCGCGCGCGACGCCACCTCCGACAGTTTGCCCGCGCGCCGCGCCGCCAGCAGCAGCCGCGACCCTTCGGCCGCAAAGGCAAGCGCCGTGGCCGCGCCAATCCCCCCGCTCGCTCCGGTAATGAAGACAATCTTCCCCTTTAAGTCCATGGATCTATCCTATCCAAAAAAATCTTTCCCGGCCTGTGTTGGCAAACACCCCCCGCCAGGTCGCCAAACCCACAGTCCTCCTACAGGGCGCCCCGCCGCTCCGCCATCCGGTACTGGCCCACCGCCCAGTCTTCTCCGCCCATGCCGTCCCGCCGCGCCTCGGCAAAAATCTCCGCCATCGCATCCGCCAGGCTCACCCGCGTCTTCCGGCTTGCCGCCGCCTCGCGCAGCAGCCGCAGGTCCTTCGCGCCCAGGTCGATCGTGGCCCCCGGCTGCTCAGGGGGATGGAGTATTACCTTCCCGTACGCCGCATAAAACGGCGACTGAAACAGCGCGCTGTTCACCGTCTCCATAAACGTCTCCGGCTCAATCCCCTGTCCCGCCGCAAACACAAACGCCTCGCTCAGCGAGTGCACCATCGCGCTGATCAAAAAATTCCCGCCCAGTTTCACCGCATGAGCCTGCCGCGGCTCCCTGCCCACCACCGAGACTCCCCTCGACAACGGCGCCAGCACAGGACGCGCCCTTTCCACCGCGCCCTCCGCGCCCGCAACCACAATCCACAGCTTGCCCTCTTCGGCCACATTCGGCCGCCCGAACACCGGCGCTGCCACAAAATCGATCCCGCGCCTGGCATGCTCCGCCGTCAGCCGCTCGCTCAGCGCCACGCTGATGGTGCTGCAGGAAATGTGCAGCGCACCCGGTGAGAGCGCATCCATCAGCCCGTTTGCGCCAAACAGCACCTCCTCATGCGCCGCGTCGTCAAACAGCATCGTGATCACGGCGTCCGCGCCCAGTTCGGCCTCCGCCGGCGTAGCCGCCGCGATGGCGCCTTCCCTGATCAGCGGCTCCGCGCGCCCCTCCGTCCGATTCCATACCGACAATTCGCAGCCCGCGGCCAGCAGCCGCCGCGCCATCGGCGTCCCCATCTTCCCCGTGCCCAGAAATCCAATTTTCATCCCGCGTTCTCCATTCACCGCTTCTGCATCAAAATCGTTCCCCGCGCCGCGCCCTCGATCGTCCCGCTCAGCGTCACCTTCTGTCCCAGGCTGGTCATCGAAATGATCAGGGCGTTCCTTGTCCCAGCTTCCCGCCGCACCAGGTGCGATGCATCCGCTCCATCCTGCATCAGCCGCACCGCGTCCACCGCGCTCACTTGCCCATTCTCGCCAATAAACCGAACCCGGTACTGCGTCGCCTCGTTGAGGGCCTTTGACAGGTCTACCTCGAACTTTCCATCCGCCCAATGGCCCACCGTGTTGTCCGCCCACACTTCGGTCCCCGCGCTCCATGTGGCCGGAGCCGCAACGCCCGTGTTGAACGCCGCAAAACGCCGGATTCGCGCCTCGCCCTCGCTCTGGGTCACCACCAGCCGCAAAGCCGAAAACTTCTCCGCCCCCAGCGGCACAATCCGCTTATGCCCAATCGAACTTCCCGTGTAAAACTCCGTCCACTCCCTGTCGATAAGCCCTTGCAGGCCAAACCCGCGCACCCTCTGTCCAAACCGGCAATCCTCTTCAAGAATCACGTGGTCCACTTGCCCAGGCTCTGGCAGTTTCAGTTCAAGCCGCGCGCCGCGGCCCTCGGTCTCCGCCAGGCTCTTGCCGAAACGCTCCCGTATCTGATCGCCAAACTCCCGCGTCCGGGCAAAATCCGCATCCGCCATATGTCCGCGCCGGTTTGCGGGAACATTCAACAGAAGTTGTGCCCCGCGCCCCACTGACCGGTAGTACACCTCCACCAGTTGGTCCAGTGTCATCAGGTTCTTTTCGTTCTTCGTGCTCCAAAACCAGTCCGGCCGCCGGATCGACACGTCGCACTCTACGGGAATCCACGCGTCCCCGTCCGGATCTCCCAGCAGCGCTGTCGAAGTTCCGCTCCGCGCATCCGCCATCGACTCCGCATTCCACAACGGGTAGGGCGCAAATCCCATCTCGGTGCCCACCCACCGAATCGTCGCGTCCGGCCCCTGAAAAATCGCCGCATGGGCCGCGTACTTCTTCACCAGGTCCGATACTGGCACCACGCTCGATCCGTCGAACCAAACCTCAACCATCTCCCCATACCGCGTCAGTACCTCGGTCAACTGCTCGCGGTACATGGCGTTGTAGGCAGCCTGCTTGGCCGCGTCCTTACACACCCCGCCCACTCCCGCGCCAAAATAGTCGTCCCGCGGCGACAGGTAAACCCCCAGCCGCAACCCCCTCTTGCGGCACGAAGCCGCCAGGTCGGCAAGCACATCGCCCTTGCCCTGCTTCCACGGCGTATTGCGAATGCTGTACTCGGTTGTCTTGGTCTGCCACATGCAGAACCCACCCGCATGTTTGGCCACAAACACGATGTACCTGGCGCCCAGGTTCACCGCGCACTCCGCCCAGTTGTCCGTATCGACGTCGGGATTCATCGCGCTCAGCGGCGTCGAAAGATCGTCCCCCTCTTTGTCCTGCCAGGTGTTGGGCGCAAAGTGGACAAACATCCCAATCTCCAAATCCTGCCACGCGAGCTGGTCGGCCGTCGGAAGCGCCCGCACCGCGCCGCCCGCTCCCAGCACCTGCGCCGCAACTCCACGCAGCGGATAAGCCGCAACCGCCGCCATCGCCCCGCCAAGAAAACCCCGCCGGTCCATCGTCAAAAATCGCATCTCTTCCCTCTTTCGCCGTTGCGCGGGAACGCAGACAATGCACTCCGCCTTCTCAAGTCTAAGCGGTCCGAACGCGCCATCCCCGTCGAAGCTGCGCCGGTGAGCCAACCGCCCCATCGGCAGAATTCGATCCCGGTCCGGTAATCTGTTCCTCTATGCAATCCCCGCGCCCTCAAGTTCGCGGAGTCGATCTGGATGCGCAAACCCGCTGCGCTCACTATAGATCCGCTCTCGACATCATCGCGATCAGGATGAAGTGCTGCGGTGTCTATTACGCCTGCAAGGATTGCCACGAGGCCCTCGCGGACCATCCGATCGAGGTCTGGCCGCGCCCCGAGTGGACCGTGCGCGCGGTGTTGTGCGGCGCCTGCGGCTGTCAGATGACCATCGCGCACTATCTCTGCGGCGGCTACAAGTGCCCTGCCTGCGGCGCTGCTTTCAATCCCGCCTGCCGCAAACATTCTCACTTTTACTTTGCGGGCGCCGACTGAATCGCCGACCCAATCGAGGACTGAATTCCGGTCTCTGACATCGGCGCCGATGCGCGTCCTCAGTTCTCCAGGTACTCCGCGATGATCTCCGCGCATTGCTCCAGAAAGCGGCGATCCTCCGCGCCGAATGCATCCAGCCTGTGGCTGTCGATATCAATCTCTCCCACAATCCTGCCCCGGGCCCGGATGGGAACCACAATCTCCGACTTCGTTTCAAGGGAGCAGGCAAGATACCGCGGGTCCGCGGCAACGTCCGCGACGATCACAGTTTCCCCTTGCGCTACGGCCGCCCCGCAGATTCCCTCGCTCACGGGAATACGGACATGTTCCGTTCCAGCGCCCCAAAACGGCCCCAGAACCAGAACCTCTTCGTCCCGGGGATCCAACATGTAGAACCCGGCCCAGTTGTAGGTCGTAAGCCGCCCGCCGATCAGCTCCACGCAGAACTTCTGAAGCGAAGTGAGGTCCTGGGCCGTCTCTGCGAAGCGGCGCACCTCTGCGACGATTTCTTCAAAGACCGGGTTTGCCATTCCTCTCTATTCCATCGCCTGAAGTCAGGCGAATTTGACGAATCGAAGCGACAGTGAGTTCATGCAGTAGCGGAGTCCCGTTGGCTTGGGGCCGTCGTCGAACACATGGCCGAGATGCGCATCGCACAATCGGCACGAAGCCGCAGTCCGGGTCATGTCCATCGAAAAGTCCGTGCTCTCGTGCACATTTTCCTTCGCGATTGGCTCCCAGAAGCTGGGCCAGCCCGTGCCCGATTCGAACTTGGTGTCGGAGCTGAACAGCGCCGTGCCGCAGCAGATGCAGCGGTACAAGCCTTTGTCGTGATTGTTCCAATACTCCCCGGAATAGGGGCGTTCCGTGGCTGCTTGACGCGTCACTGCATACGAAGCGGGCGATAGTTGCTGCTTCCACTCCGCATCCGTCTTCTCCACCACCGGCTCTGAAATCATATCTTCCCTCTGCCCGGTGTCGGAGAACTGCACGATCTGCACTTCCTTGGGAATCTTTGCTTTCGCTTCCACCACGTCAATTCCATGTCCAGGTCTGAGCGCCATCGCCGCTATCGCGGCGCCTCCCGCGATCAGCAGCGTTCGGCGCGTGATTTCAATTGAATTATTCTCCGATTCCCGAACCATGATTCCCTCCTGTTGATGCACCCATCGTGATTCGCTCATCCGAACGTAAATGAAAATGCCTCCACTCCCGAATCCTCGAGTCCCTGATCCTCGAGTCCCGGATCCTCGAACTTGATCGCGAAGACGCGGCTGGCGGCGTCCGCAGCCGGCGCCAACACGCGCTGCGTCCCGGCCGCCTCAAATCACTACCCGCTTCGGCTTCAATCCCCCAGGGGGCAATTTTGATAGGGTGCGCTGCAGATAAATAGGGTGAAGTGCAGCCCACTCCCAGTTGCCATCCTTCCTGTAGACGGTCTCCGAGTGCGAAGAGTTACAGAACTCCCCGCCCCGCGGAACACCCCCCAGCCATTCTCTCGCGAAATGGACCAGCGTGACGCCCAAAACCCGCCCCGCTGCGGATCCTTGCCTTGCGCCTCGAGCCGGCGTCCTGCCTCTGAAGCTCACATCGTCCCTGCGCCATCGGCCTGGACATCAACGCAAAAACTCCGTTTGGCGCGTCTTGCGCCAAACGGAGTCAGGGTTCCCAGCGACGGGTTTATCGATGGGTCAGGCGTTGAGAGACTCGCTTTCGGCCACTCAACTTATGCGGCAAACCTCTCCAGCCATCAACCTAAAAGCTGAATGAGACCTGCAGATCGATGCTCCGGTTCGATGCCGCCGAAGAGAAGAATCCTCCCGCCAGCGAGTTCGACTTGCCAAACAACGGCGACTCCAGAACTCCCACCGGTTGCGCCAGGTTCACAGTGTTGAAGATGTTTCTTCCCATCGCCGCGAAGTTCAGCGAATACTTCCGCGGACTCGCCTGGTCCAGCTTGGGCGGGCCTCCGCTTCTGCTCAATCCGCCGGGGCCAAGTCCACCGCCTGGGCCGCCGCCGCCAGGTCCACCGCCGCCAGGGCCGCCGCCCCCGGGAGGTGGTCCGCCGCCGCCGGGGCCACCGCCGCCGGGACCGCCCTGACCGGCTGAAGTGGCGGATGTGCTCGTCACCCTGGGTCCCACGCCGATCGACTTGCTCAGCCTCATATTCATGCTGAATTGGCCCGGCCCGTTGCCGAAGTTATAGGGGATGCGGCTCTCGCTCGATCCGGGGTCCAGATCGAACGTCCCGTAGCTGGTTTGCAAAATATCGGTGCTGCTGGCGGTGGCAAATGCCGGCCGGTCGTTGAACTGGTTATCGCCATTCAGGTCCTGGCCGATCGTGATGTTGAATGGCTGGCCTGATTCCAGCACCAGCATGGGGCTCATGGAGATTCCCAGCGGCCCCTGAAAGCTTCCGCCCAGCAGGAAGCGGTTGTGCACATCGAAGTTGGCCCGCCCATAGTCGGCGCCGGGGTTGGTCTGGTTCGACGGAAAATAATTCACGCCCGAGGTGTCTGCCTTGGCGAAGTTCGCCATGTAGAAGCCGAACAGTGACACGCGCCCCGCCTTCACGTTGTAGTTCAGCATTATCTGATTCTGGTTGAATACGCCGCCGGACTGAAACTGGTAGATATTTTCGTTCACGCCATTGGGACGCGTCCCCGTGCCGGTGGTGGCGTCATACGTGCCGCTCTCGTAGGCGTTGATGTTGTCGCTCAAAAATTGGTGCACGCCGCGCGAGTTGATATAGGTGGCGGAGAGGGTTGCGACTTTCAAAAACTGGTGCTCCACGCCGATGGCGGTTTGCATAGTCAGCGCGGCCTTCAGGTTCGGCTCCACCTGGTAGATGGTTGGAGACGCCAGGCTGAGAGACGCAAGCGATGCCGCCGAAGGTGCGTTCTCATAAAAGGTCGGATTCTGGATCACGTACTGTTGCTGATTCACTCCGTTCTGCCGGTCCGCCTGAAGAATGTTGCTCTCGCTGAAGCGATCGTAGAACCAGCCATAGCCGCCCCGGATCACTGTCTTCGCCTGCGCCGTGCCCTTGCCCGCCGGTGCCCATGCAAACGAGAGCCGCGGCGCCAGGTCCGCATGGTCCCCGATCCCGTCCTGCGATTCGTAGCGAAGCCCGTAACTGAGCGTGAGGTTTTGCCGCGCCTTGTAGTCGTCCTGAAAATAGAGCCCGGCGTCAAAGTAGTTCACGCCGGCCGCGGCGTTGCCCGCCACCACGGAATACTCTGTGGGCGTGTTCGCCTGGTAGGCGCTGAGCGACGAGTAAATGTATTGGCCGTTGAAGCCCGAGTTCTGGTAGCTGGCGTCGCGCGTGAAGCGCAGCCTGCCGCCCATGTTAAGCGAGTGCGCGCCCTTGCTCACCATCGTATAGTTCTGCAGTTCGTAGCGATCCTGGTTATCGCGTACGATGCCCATGTTGTTGCCGCCCCCGGTGAACGCCCCTTGCACGGTGACGGTGGGATCGGTGTCCTGCGCATCCTGGTTGTCGCGGTCGCGCGTGTACTGGAAGCGCGTTTCGTTCACAACGTTGGCGCCCAGCACCTGCGTGTCGCTCAGTTGCAGCGTGTTTTCCTGGTTGCCCACGTTGTAGGCCTGGGTGGGCAGCGCAAACAGCGAAACGCCGCTGTTGGTCTCTGTCTGCCGGTCATACATGTACCGCACGCTGAGCGTGTTGTTGGCTCCCAGTTGAAAGTCGAAGCGCGGGCTCACATCCAGCCGCGACTGCGGATTGGCCACCGCCTCGGTGTAGTTGTACGCGTTGCCGCTCGTGTCCAGCAGTTCCGCATTCACAATTGAATTCGATTGGTTGTCGCGGCGAAACACGCTCGCGAACCATGACGACCCCTTGCTCAGTGCGCCGCTCGCGTTGCCATTCAAAAATGTCGAGTAATACGCCGGCTCGCTGGTCACAAAGGGATTCAGAGAATTGAAGGCCGAGTCGTTCCCGTTCATCATGAACATGCCGTGAAACTTGTCCGTCCCCGGCTTGGTCAGAATCTCGATGCGCCCATAGCCCAGCTTGTCGTACTGCGCCGAGAAGGGATTCTGGTTGATGCGGATCTCGCGAATCGAGGACTTGGGCGGAAGCTGGCCCCCGGTGAACCCGTCAATATATACCTGCCCGCCATTGGGCCCCGCCGATGGTCCGGCAAGGGCATTCAACTCATTCTGCAGCTGGTCCGGGTCGTCCGAGAGCGCATCTAGATCCTTGCCCTTGATCACCGTCGAACTTGCGTTATTGTCGGCGCTGGTATCCACACTCAGCCCCTGGTCGCTCACCGTCACCTGCTGCGTTTCCACCGGCAACTGCAACGCGATGTTCTCGATCACAGCCTTGCCGCTCATCACCTGCACATTCTGTAATGAGTAGGGAGCAAAACCGTCCACGATCACTGAGATCGAGTAGGCGCCCGGCGTGAGCCCGCTGAACGCATACGCGCCGTTCCCGTTGCTGGTGGCCGATTGCGCGACGCCGCCCGCGTTCGAGAGCGTCACGATCGACGACGGAACCACGGCTCCTGTCGTATCGCTGACCGTTCCCTGAATGCTTCCGGTCTGCGCCTGGGCCGCTGCCCCCAGCGTGCCGCACATGAGAATCGCAACGTTGAGTGCTCTGAGAAGCCTCTGCATTGTCATGATGGATCCTTTCAACCTTGAAAAGAACTTGCATATTCAGAAGACCTCGAATCGAGCAACCGTGCGGTCACAATGGGTAAAACTGTGTCACAGAATGTCGCCGCGCGCGTGACAATTTGTTACATTTTCGCCGCGTCCGCCGCCGTCATTGGGCGTAGCCTTAAGTCGAGAGCGCCGCGTGCTCAGGTGCCTGGCTTTTGGGCACCTGGGAAACAACCAAGCTTCGCAGTCGCAGCACAGGAAGAACGACGTTGGAAGAAATTCTCCTCATTGACGATGATGTCGAGCTTTGCTCCATGCTCACCGAATACATGGGGCGCTTCGGGTTCCACGTCTCCGCGCAGCATCGTGGCGACACCGGCCTCAAGGCCGCGCTTGAAAAACCCTATGCCCTCATCCTGCTCGACGTCATGTTGCCGGGCATCGACGGCTTTGAGGTGCTGCGCCGCCTCCGCGCCACCTCCTCGGTCAGCGTTCTGCTCCTCACCGCGCGCGGTGACGATGTGGACCGCATCGTGGGCCTCGAAATCGGCGCCGACGACTACCTCTCCAAGCCCTTCAATCCCCGCGAGCTGCTGGCCAGGGTGCGCGCCATTCTGCGCAGAAGCACCGGCCTCGCGGTCAGGCAGGAGGAGTCGCTGCTGCGCGCCGAAGGCCTCGAACTGAACCGCGCTGCTCGTTCTGTCCTGCAAAATGGGAAGAAGATCGACCTCACCGACGTTGAATTCGCGCTCCTTGAAGCGCTCATGCGCTCACCCGGAAAAGTCATCGCGCGCGAAGATATCTCTGAGAACGTGCTGGGCCGCAAGTTCCACCCCTTTGACCGCAGCCTCGATATGCACGTCAGCCGCCTGCGCCGCAAGCTCGCCGACAGCGGAGCCCCCGAGGAGCAGGTCAAGACCATTCGCGGCGTGGGCTATCAGCTCACCGTCAACTCCAGCCTTCCCGTGGCAAAGGACTGAACCATGCGCGGCCTGTTCTTTAAAATCTTCATCATCTTCTGGATTGCGCAGAGCCTCATCTTCATGATCTCGACCGCGCTCATCGTGCGCCACCACTTCGAGAGCCCGGATGTGCTGTTCGACGGGCTGCACAGCAGTCTCGAAAACGATGCCCAGCGCGCCGCTGCACGCTTATGAGACCGGCGGATGCGCGGCCGTCAGCCATTTCGCCACGGAGATCGAGCAGCAGATCGCCCTCAAGGATGCGGCCGGCGCCGACCTGTGCAATCCCCATGGGCTGGCGATGCCGGCCGCCGTCACCGAGTTCCCAACTCGCATTGTCAGCACGCAATTGGGCGCGCAGTTTATCTGGCGGGTTCCGGCGGCCTCCCCCAGCGGCAAGCACTATGTCTTCCTGCTGGCTCGCCCGCACGTGGAGCGGGAGCACAGCCTGTGGGACGACCTGGTGCATTTTGCCTCGCCCACGCTGCCGGTAGCGATCGTGGTGGGCGGATTGACGACCTTCGTCCTGGTGCTCCTGTTTACGCAGCCCATCGCGCGGCTGCGCCAGGCGGCACGCGAACTGGCTTCCGGCAAGCTCGACGCGCGGGTCAACTGGCCCACTTCGCAATCCGGCCTCTTTGGCGGCGACGAAATCTACGCTCTCATCCACGACTTCAATCACATGGCCGAGCGGCTGCAGTCCCTTGTCGATGCCCAGAAACTCCTGCTCCGGGACGTGTCCCACGAGCTCCGCTCGCCTCTCGCCCGCCTCAGCGTCGCCCTCGAGCTGGCCCGCGAAGATGCCGATCCCGTGATGGCGCCGCATCTGGAACGCATCGAGCGCGAGACCGGGCGCCTCAACTCCCTCATCGGCCAGCTTCTGACCCTTTCCTCGATGGAAGCTCTCGAAAAGGTCGAGAACTTCGAGCCTCTGTCGCTCAACAGCCTCCTCGAGCAGATGATTCCCGACGCGGAATATGAAGCCCGCCAGCGCCAATGCTCCGTGGCCTTTCACTCCAGCGGTGAATGCATCATCCCCGGCAACCGCGAACTGCTCTACCGCGCCATCGAGAATGTCGTGCGCAACGCAATCCGCTATACCGAAAGCGGCTCCGAGGTCAAAATCGAACTTTCAACCGCAACCGGCAGCGCAGGCCCCCGGGCGGTCATTGAAGTGAGCGATCGCGGCCCCGGAATTCCCGCCGACCAGCTCGACGCAATCTTTCGTCCCTTTTATCGCGTGGATTACGCCCGCAGCCCCGGCACCGGAGGCTTCGGCGTGGGCCTGGCCATCGCCGAGCGCGCCGTCAGGCTGCACCAGGGAGAGTTGCGCGCCTCCAACCGCGCCGGCGGCGGCGCCACCATCCGCATGAGCTTCCCCGTCTCCTGACAAATCCCGTCAACCGGAGCAGAAGCGCAGCGCATGCCGCCCTGTCACCCTGCCCCTTGATCCCTGATCCCCGACCCCTGTCCCCTGATCTCCGTTCCCTCGTTTAGTTCGGCGTTCCCGTCGTCTCCGCCGACCGAAACCTGCACTCCCCACACTGGCAAACCCGGCGCAGATACTCCCACGAGTAGATCCCTCCCGAGTGTCCATCTTCCCAGTTGAACTGCAGCGCGTACCGCCCCACCGCCTGCGCGCTCTTCGGCTTGGCCGGCGGCGTGTACATCGGCAGCACCGCGACCGGTTTCGCCTTGGCCTGGCCCGGCTTGCGCCCCTCCTGCGTCCTCTGCTCGATGCAGTTCGCGCAGGGGCAGGCCTCGCGCAGCCAGGCAAAACCCCACGCGCTCTTGTGCCCGTCCGCCCAGTCGATCTCCAGTCCCTTGCCCTCCGTCAGCAGCACCCGCACCTTCTCCGGCGTGATCGCAATCCGCGGCAGAGGCCTGTTCTCCTCGTTTTCCCGCTCTTGCTGCTCTTTCGAAGCAAACCGAATCCCCTCGTGGCTCATACCTCAATCTTACAGACCCCGGCACCCATGCTCCCGCTCCCCGCGCCACAAGAGGCTACAAGTACTGTGGAACCGCTTAGGCAGTCTTCCGTGAGAACAAGGGGCCGTCCCTGTGCGCCGCGGATATCGATGCAGCAGACCAGCCGGAACCCGGCCTCCAAAAATCCGTCCGCATCCCCTCAGGCCGCAGCAATCCAGGCTAGGCACATTCACCCGCGGAGGAGACAGACATGAAGGACCTTTTTCTGAATCTGTATATCAAGTTCCAAATCCTGATGGACCGCGAAGATGGTCAGGACATGATCGAGTACGCCTTGTTTGTCGCCATGGTCGGTTTGGCCGCGGTCGCCGGCGAACAGCGGCTCGCGGGCGCCCTCAACACCGCTTATGTCAACATCAGCGCTCGATTTACCTCCCTCGTCGGCTGACTCCGGTCAAACCAGAATCGGCACCCCGCTCAGCGCTCGCCCCGGGGCCGGGGTCCCCACGGAAACGTCTTCGTCCGTGGGATCGAGAGCCCGCCCTGAACCTAGCCGAATGGGTCCCTCGCATCTTCGAGACCCGGGATAGCACGATCTCTACGCGCGACCCCGCCCCAGAAGCTCAACCTCGTTCCCTTGTTCCCCTGTCCCCTCGTCGCCCGTTCCCCGACCCCCGACCCCTGTCTTGCAGATCATTACCCGCCCTCGGCGCACACTATCCATAGAAGACAAGCACCCCACCCTGCTCCCTGGGATTGAAAAAAAACCATGCGCACCGTTCGCAACATCACCGTCAGCGTCACCCCCGAGATCGATCGCCAGGCCAGGCTCGATGCCGCCCGGCACGACGTCACGGTTTCCGCCATGACGGCTTATCTGCTCCAGGCTCTCCCCAAAATCCCCATCCTACCGTGCGTGGGTTTCCCGCGCAAAGCAGAAACCCTCAGAGACCGCCCCGCCAAAACCGTGAGGCCGCACTCCGCCGATCTGACACCATTACATGACATGGGGAAAAAAAGATTTTGACTGTGAAACTGTGGAATTTGTATAAATTATTCATTGCAAACGAATTACAAACCAAAATTCAACCCGGTACAGCGCCTGTATGGCTGTAAAAACCAAAATCCCCTCGTAACACCCTCATAATACAAATCTTAGAAAACGGGCCTCCAACCCCGTACAGCGGCTGTAAAACTGTAAAACTGCAAGACTGTACCCCGCCTGGTCCCAGCTCCTTTGTACTGCCCCCCTCCTGCAACCCCTCCCTCTGATTCGGATAATCCTCTGCAGCCATTGCCCAAAAATCACGCACCCTCGAAGGTGAATATCCTTGAAAAACGCAACCTTTCAAGCCGACATTTGGGGGGTAAATGGAGCCTTTTTAAGGGAACATTTGTCCGTTTTCTGGCCGCATTCATGCCAACATTTCATTTCGTTCGCCGCCCAAAAACACTGAAGCGGACCCGAGGGTCCGCTTCGTTGTGCCAATCTGCCAATGTGCGAAGCCTGCGATCTACACCTTCGCCGCCAGCCGCTCCGTCACCAGTTCATGCCCGCGCGTAAACAATTCTTCCAGTGGGAGTTTGCCCGCTTCCACCTCGGCAAGAATCGCCTTCTGCGCCTGGTATTCGCGGTTCACTATCCCCGCCTTCGATTGCAGCATCCGCCACGCCTTGCGCCGCTCCACGCAGAACATCACAAGTTGCCGGCTCAGCGCGCGGTACTCGGTCTTGCCCCCTTCCTCATATTTGATATAAACACCAAAATCAGGAATAAAAGCCCGGTGTCCCGCCTGCACATAGCGCCTGTACACCACGTCCTGCTGCGTAATTCTCACCAGCATGTTGTCCAGCGGAATCATCTTCTCCGCCGCCTCCGGCTTAATCTTTTTCAGATGGTTGCGGAACCGCGCTTCCGTCGTGCACCAGTGGGCAACCGTATAGCGCTGCGTCTCGCCCGTGGCCTTTGACTTGGTCTCATACCAGTCGAGATCGATGGAAGGATTGCCCTTGATGTCCAGTGCCTCCTGGTAGGTCTCGCCCATCCGCGGATTAAACACAAACTCCGGCACGCCGCGCGAATCGCGCACACGCTGCGCCTGGAACAGCGCCATGTCGTCGGCCACGCCGTGCTCCGGCTGGCAGGTCGTAAATGCCTGCAGGAACATCGTCCCGCGATACTCCAGCCCATCCAGAATCGCGCGGTAAAGCTTGGGCGCATTGGCCATTGAAACCTGCGCCACAAACGGCGATCCGTGTCCTGCCAAAAACGTCTCGGCCACTGTCTTCTTCTCCGTATTCTTGCCCTGCGTCGCGGAGCCGAAGACGTTCATGTCGTTGCCGCCCAGCATCGGTGTCGAGTCCGAGTTCTGTCCGCCGGTGTTTGAATACACCTGCGTGTCCAACATCAGCACCTTCACGTTGGGCCGGTTCTGCAGCATCACCTTCGACGTGTTCTGGTAGCCGATGTCGCCAATGCCGCCGTCGCCGCCCACCACCCAGACCTTGGGCAGCTCTACAATCTCCTGGTCGGTCATCAGCGCGTCGGTAAAGTGCGTCAAGTGGTAGTACTCTTCCTCGCTGAGCGCGTTGCTTTCGCGGGTCAGCAGAATGTCTGCCAGGCGTTCAGGAAGCACAGACCGCCGCGCATGGTCCACAATGAAGCTTTCGCCCATCAGCCAGCCCACCGTCACGCCGTCCTGAAAAAGCGAGTTCATCCACGGATAGGGATGCGGATTGTTCGGAGCCGTCGAGCCGTACACCGTGTTGCAGCCCGTGTGCGCGGCCATCGCCATCACGCTCATGCCGTTGGCCAGCCGTCCATCCACCGGCTGCAGGTTCTTGTGGTTAAAGGCCTCGGTCAGCAGCACCGCCGCAATCGCCTCCACGAGTTGCGCGTCCGACACCGTGCCGTGCTCAGCCTCATACGCCGCAATGCGCGCCTTGGTGTCCTTCACATCTTCACCGCCCAGGCCCATCACCAAGTGCAGAATGGCCTGCCGCAGCAGCGCATACTCCTGCGGATTGCTCTTGCTCAGCGCCGCCAGCTTCGCCGCGCCGGTCTTTTCCAGCCGGCCCGCCTTTTCAACAAAACGGTCGCTCTTGGCGTGGAACACCGGACGCATATAAGCCTCGGTCACCGCCGCAATCGAGCGCAGCACGCTCTTTTCGCCGCAGCCCGCGCAGGCCCCGTCGCCCGCCACCAGCGCGTCGTAGTTGGTCCGCACCATCAGCATGTTGCGCAGCGTCGCCGTCTTTGAGTCCGCGGGATTCGCCCCGTTGTACAGCCCCAGAAACTTTTGTGACGTGTCCGGCAGCAGGTCGAGGAAGCCAGTGCCCGTCTCGTGCTCGGCATTCACCTGCTCCGTCTCCGCCACCATCTTCAGCGCATTGTGGTCGCCGCACGCCGTTACGCAGGCCGCGCAGCCCTTGCACAAATCGCTCACAAAAATTGAGAAGATGCCGCCCGTTCCCGGACTCTTGCGCTCCGGCGATGAGAAGATCGCGTTCACCTTCTGGTAAGCCATCGGAACCTTCTCCATGATCGCGAAGAACTGTTCCTTTGACTTGGCTGAGAAGCCGTCCACCTGCTCGGTCACGTCGCGTAGAATCGTCGGCAGCGGCGTTCCCGTCTTCATCTCCGCCACCATCCGCTCGCGGGTCCGCTTCTCAATCTCCGGCAGCGCGCGCAGCATCTTGGTCCGCTCCACGCCATCCGCTACGTAGTACGAAATTGCCGTGCTCAACAGCGTGCCCAGGTCCTGCGAGCAGTTGGGCAGAGCTGTATCCGGGCAAACGGATATGCATTCCATGCACTGTGTGCAGTTTTCAGGAATGTAAAGCGGTGTCTCGCGCCGTGCCACGTACTTCGAGGCCGTGTCGCCCGTCGCCGCCGCAATCACCCCCATCGCCGAAAGCGGGGTCGCCGGCTGATTGTAGCCGTAGTGCGAACGGAACTGCGCATCGAACGTGGCCACGCTGTCAATCGGCGCCCGCGGACCCTGGCCGGCCGGAACCGGTGTGGAACGGCAGCCGATTCCGCACGATCCGCCCGCGGTGGCAAGTTCCAGAATCGGCATCAACGCCTGGCCGCGCAGTGTAGAGCGGTCCGCGGCGCTCAATGCGCCGATCTTGATCTCCCGCACCTGGTCGTAGCCCTGCATCATCACTTCCATGTTCGACTGCACAACCGCTTCGCCCAGCTTGCCGAACTTCTTCACATATTGCTTGTAAACAACATCGCGATACTGCTCCTGCGTGATGCCGAACTCCTGCAGCAACGTGCTCACCGCAAAAAAACCGCCCAGAAACGCGTTCCCCTGCATGCGCAGTTGCAAATCGCCGCGGTCCGTCGCTTTCTTCGCAATCGCAAACCCGGGCAGCGTGAACAAGCGAATCTTCTTGTCGATAATCTGTTTGCGCGCCCACAACGGCAACCGTTCCCACGCCTGCTCGCCTTCCTCGTCGCTCTCCCACAACAGGCTTCCGCCCTCTTCCATGCCATCCAGGGGGTTGGTATGCGTAAACGCCTTGGGGTCGCAGCAAAGAACCACCGTCACATGCCGCAGATCGCAGTTCACGCGGATCCGGTCCTTCGCCGCCACCATAAAGTAGCTGGTCGGCGCGCCCTTCTTTTCCGATCCGTACTTCGGATTCGCGCTCACGTGAATCACTTCCTTGGGATTGCCAAGGTCGTCCTTCAACCCGTCGCGCTCATAAAGAAGGTCGTTCAGATCGCCGATAATCGCTCCCAGGTTTTTGCCGGTCGTGATCGCGCCCCATCCGCCAATCGAGTGGAAGCGGACAGCAACCGCGCCCTCCGGCAGCAGAGATGGCGTCTCGTCGCCCACCACCGAATACGGGTGGTCGATGCCCAGCACCATGAATGAAACTCCATCCGCAGCCCGCTTGCCGTCCTTGCGTGCGCGCGTCCCGGTCGCAAACTCGTACGCGCCGATAATGTGCTCCGGACGAAAGTCGCGCGAACCCAGTCCATACGTGCCGCCAAAGATCCTCGGCACTTCGTTGAGGCCGATCTCAGGCAGTCCCTCCGCAGCCGGCCGGCCTTCCGTCTTGATGGCCTTTGAAATCGCCGTACGAATGTCGCGACCCAGAGGATTGTCGCCGGAGAGCGCTTCGTCGGTTCGCTCCATAATGATTGCGTTCTTCTTGCCCTTGAGCGCGGAGATGAGAGCAGCCTCGGGGAACGGGCGAATCACATTCACGTGAATCGATCCCACCTTCGCCCCACGCGTCTCGCGCAGGTAGTCCACCGCCGCCTCAATGTTCTCCGCCGCCGAGCCCAGCGAGACAAACACCGTGTCCGCATCTTCGGTCTTGTACTTGCTGATCAGCCCATAGCTGCGTCCCGTCAGCGCCGCAAAATCCTTGTAAGCCTCTTCGAGGAACTCCAGAATCGGCTCGGCAAAATTATTCCGCCGCGCCACCACACCCTGCATGTAGTGTTCCTGGTTCTGCACCGGCCCCAGCAGCACCGGGTTCGCCAGGTCCAACATCTTGGGAACCCTGCGCCGCGTCGGCCCAAACAGAGCCCGCTGAGCCTCCGTCGGACAATCGATGATGTCGTCCGGCGCTCCCAGGTACTCGCGGATCAGCTCCGATTCATGCTTGTAAAAAGTGCGCTCCAGATGCGTCGTCAAAAAGCCGTCCATGATGTTCATGCCCGGTGTCAGGCTCAGTTCCGTCACCCGCCGCAAAATCAGTGCCTGGTCCGCCGCCTGTTGCGCATCCTTGCCGAACAGCATGATCCAGCCCGTATCCAGCGCTCCATATATATCGTCGTGGCCGCAGTGAACGTTCAGCGCATGCTTGGTCAGTGCGCGCGCGCCCACTTCAAGCACCATCGTCGAACCTTTGCCCGGCGCATGATAGTACTGCTCCACGCCATACACCACGCCCTGCCCCGAGGTAAAATTCACCACCCGCTTGCCGCAAACCGAATGGGCAATCGCTCCGCCCTGGGCCGCATGTTCGCCCTCGGTCTCAATGGCAATCGTGTTCTTTCCGAAGACGTTCAGGTGGCCTTCGGCATAGGCCTGCTGGAACAGTTCGCCGCCCTCCGTCGAAGGTGTAATCGGATAAAAAACGCCGGCGTCGGCGATCCGCGTCTCGGTGTGGTAAGACACCAGCTGATTGCCGTTGGCGGTGATCCTGATGCCTGGATAGCGAGCAGAAACGGTCATAAATCCCTCTCGGTGAGCCCTGGTCGTTGGTTCATCTCTTCGCCTTGCGCACTGAGCTCTCGGATGCGTGCAACTCGATCCGTGCGCAACCGCGCCGCGCCTGTCTTAAATCGCTCCGCAGTCCGCTTGGCGGGCCAGAAGAATCGATTCATCTTGCAAGTTTAATAGCCGGGATAAAGCGTAGGGAACCAATGGGGAACGGTAACCCTTGGATTTGCGGCCTATGGATCAGTATGCACCCCATTCAGGTCGTCTGTATATCAAGATAGAGTATCGAATACCAATATACGAGACTCTCGCTCTCGTCTGTTTTTTCTATTTTTTCGTACCACAGCGGGCAGCCGAACTCGTTCATCCGGCCCCCATCTCCGCCCACTTCACTGAACGACGGGAATCCGTCGCAATGGGCATTCTCAACCCGGCGCCAGGCGCATCACCCGTTGGAGCTGCCACAGCTCCCCTGCAGATTTGTGCGCTACCATAAAGACAGGATTGGGGCTACAGATGTTTGTCGTGGTTTGGCAGTTCGAAATTGCCGAGGATAAGATTGCCGGCTTTGAAGCCGCCTATGGCCAGGATGGCGCGTGGGCGAAACTTTTTCATACTTCTCCGCATTATTTGGGCACCGAACTGCTCCGCGACGCCTACATTCCCGGCAACTACCTCACTGTCGATCGCTGGGCCAGCGAAGCTGACTTTCGCGCGTTTCGAAAACAGCACGATCAGGAGTACGAAGTGCTCGACCGCACCTGCGACTCGCTCACCAGCCGCGAAACGCGCATCGGCGCCTACACCGCCTGATGGCGGATCTAAGGACTTAGGGCGAGATGGGAGCGTCATCTCAGGTCATTGCGTGTCACAAACTGGTTTTCTCCGTTTATTCGCCATTTTCTTCTGTCTTTGTCTGACTGTCACTGCTACAATCCATTCGAAATCCAATTCAAGCCCGGGCTGTTTCATTTCAGGAATGAATGAAATGCGCAGGGCGACTTTTTGAGGAGCCCATCCAATGGCCATCGCAGACGACCGCGCCAAAGCTGTAGAACTTGCCCTTTCACAGATCGAGAAGCAGTTTGGAAAGGGGTCGATCGTCCGCCTCGGGTCAAGGGAAGCTCTACTGCCCATTGCAGTTATCTCAACCGGATCGATCAGCTTCGACGCGGCTCTCGGGGTTGGGGGCATTCCGCGCGGCCGGGTTACCGAAGTCTTCGGCCCTGAGTCCTCGGGCAAAACCACGATCACCTTGCAGATCATTGCGGAAGCGCAGCGCGGGGGCGGCCTGGCGGCCTTTGTGGACGCCGAGCATGCGCTCGACCCGGGCTATGCCAAAAAGCTGGGAGTGGACGTGGATAACCTGCTTGTTTCTCAGCCGGATAGCGGCGAACAGGCTCTCGAAATCACTGAAGCGCTGGTGCGCTCGGGCGCCATCGATGTGCTGGTGGTGGACTCGGTGGCCGCTCTGGTGCCCAAGGCGGAACTTGACGGAGAGATGGGCGAATCGCACATGGGATTGCAAGCGCGGTTAATGTCGCAGGCGCTGCGCAAGCTCACCGGAACGGTGTCGAAGTCGCGCACGGCGCTGATCTTTATCAATCAGATTCGAGAGAAGATAGGCGTGATGTTCGGGAATCCAGAGACGACTACCGGAGGGCGAGCGCTCAAGTTCTACTCGTCGGTTCGGGTCGACATCCGGCGCATTGCGGCCATCAAGGAGGGCGACGTGGTGACCGGCAACCGGACCAAGGTGAAGATTGTGAAGAACAAGGTGGCGGCGCCATTCCGCGAAGCCGAGTTCGACATTCTTTACGGGGAAGGGATCAGCCGGGAGGGCGACGTTCTGGATCTTGCGGTGGCCAACAACATCGTGGAGAAGTCCGGCGCGTGGTACAGCTACGCGGGCGAGCGCATCGGCCAAGGCCGTGAAAACACACGGTCTTTCCTCAAGGAGAACAAGGACATCTTCGCCAGGATGGACGCCGAGCTACGGAGCAAGCTGGCGATCGGGGCCGTCAAGGCCGAGGTCCCCGAGGTACCGGCCAGCGGCCCCGCCGAAGCCAAGGAAGCGGTCGGCAGGGGACGCAAGGGCTAGCGGGCTTCTGCGGCTGACCGCGCCGCCACCCTGTTTCGCGATGGGGCTGGCGAAGGGTTGGAGTGCCCCTAAATGGGTCTTGTGAATGGGGCCGCAAACCGAGGGCAAATGTTCGCTTAAATGCAGCTCAGGACGGCCCGAATGTTCGCTTAAAGGGTTCCGTTTACCCCCCAAATGTTGGCGTGCGAGGTTGCGTATTTTTGAGACCTTCACCTGCAAGGGTGCGTGATTTTTGCGCAATGGCTGCAGAGAATTGCCCGAATCAGAGCGAAGGGTTGCAGAGAATTACCCAAAAGGCGCGTTTTTGGCCTGTTTTTGGCGTTTTTCGCGCATACAGCGGCTGTAAAGCTGTGACGGAAAGCAGGGGTCAGGGGTCGGAGAAGCAGGGACCTCGGGAACGAGAGAACAAGAGGGCGGCCTTCGGCTTGAAGCCGGTCCGCCTGCGCGCTTCACGGAAATTGCCGGGTAACATTGCAACTCGCTTGCTCAGAACTCGATTCTGCCTTGGAAGGCGATCATGCGTGGGGAGCTGTCGCCGCCCAGCCCGACTCCGAGCAGGCCGGTCGGCGGCGAGATTGTACTTTCGAGCGTGCCAAATCGCGCTGGAATGGAATCGCCGGGCACGCCTGCTTCAACCTCGCTGGGCAAAGCAAAATTTGGATGGTCGAAGGCGTTGAACATCTGGCATTCCAGGCGGAATGTTATGGCTTCGTGGATGGGGATTGTTTTCGTGATATAGATGTCGGAGCTCGTGTAGTGAGGGCCACGAACCGAGTTGCGACCAGAGTTTCCGAACTGACAGTTCACTGCCGAATCGCCTCCCGTGCACGCTCCAGTGGCCGGATCGACCTCTGAGACAAACGCGTCAGGATTGAGCCATTGTTTCGTTCCTGCCACAGGTACGCCTGCGACGGGACTCCTGGTGTAGGCAGGCACGCCCGCGACGCGGTTTGCGTAGGCCGGCGCGTTGAACTGAATGGTGCCGGCGCCGTTGGCTTGAAATACGCCGTTCCCGTTTGCAATGTACGGCTGGCTCAGCACGCTGAATGGAAGTCCGGAGTGCAGCACCGCAGTCTCAGAGTACGACCAGTCTTCGAAGATCTTCCGGAGGAGAGCGTGGGGTGAATGGAAGGGGACCGTGTAAAGCCCGTAGGCGGTAACGTTGTTGCGCACATCGTAGTCGCAGCTCGCATACTGCCGGCGCAGTTCTCCGGGCAGAGGCGACATGAGACCCTGAGTCGAGAACGCGAGCAGGCCGCCATTTGAGACTTCATCGAGACAGTGGCTGAAGCTATAGTTGGCGCGCAGCGTCAGGCCGTGCCATTGCTCGCCGTATGCCGCCTGTAATCCGGCATAGTTGCTGTAGGCGTCGGTGCGGAATTCGGTCACGTTGCCAAATCGCTGATCGAGTGGCTGCTGATAGGGGAACGGTGCAAAGCATCCGTCGCAGACTGTCTGATAGCCATTGAGCTGTTCTTGAAAGGGCTCATGCAGCCCACGAGTGCCGACAAAGTCTGCCCGCAGGTTGCCGCGAGTGCCAATTTGCTCCTCGATGCCCAGGTTGTACTGGTAGTAGTACGGCGTCTTGAGCGTCCCGCTGGGGAAAGTATTCAGGCTGACGGCGAGAGGGCAGGTGGGAGCGCCAGCCAGAATGCCAACGCATGGATTGCCGCCGGAATGGAACGTTGTCTGAAAAGAACTATTGGCATTGACCGCCGCATCGATCGCGCTGCCGGAGACGCCCGGCGCAATTCCGATCCCGCCGGCCTGGCCACCGATGCCGCCGACAAATGTGGGGTCGTTTGGTGCGTTCATCGCAGCTAGATCGGCGATTTGCATGGGAATGATGTCGCTGAACACGCCGAATCCGCCATGAACCGCGGTGCGGGGCTGGAGTTGGTAGGCGAACGACATGCGCGGCTGAAAGATAAACAGCGGCGTTGCCGGAAAGAGAGTGTGTGCATTCCCAAGGACGACTTGATTCAGAGGCTGATCCGTGTTGTGCGATGCATCGAGAAAGGAGCCGGCCATTCTGGAAAAGAGATCGCGGGCGCTGGTTACGTTCGTATTCCAGGTGACCCGCACGCCGTAGGTAAGTGTTGCTTTCGGCGATGGCTTCCAGGCGTCCATGCCGTAATACTCGAGATTCCCCTCGGACACGCGCTCCTTGAGCGAAACGGGGAAACTCTGGCTCGCTGTGTATGCGGCACCATAGGTGAACTGGGCAAGATCGTTGTAGGTCACGGTCGGGACGATGCCCTCACCGAGGTCGTAGTTGCTTACGTCGAGGCGCCGAGTGTTGATGCCAAATTTCAATGTGTGTTCATCACGAGTCCAGGTGAGATTGTCGTTGATCTGCCACTGGGTGACCTTGCGGCCTTGCGGATAGGTATTGTTGTTGCCGCCGATCGTGGTGAACGGCACACTATCGCTTGCCGATGCGAGCACAATGGGGAAAGCCTGCTGGACCTGTGAGTAGTTGTTCGGCTCGAAGATGCTCGAATACCAGCTTGCACCGGGGTTGAACTGATTGACCAAAGCAGGGCTGAAGACGTGGGTGTAGCCGGCAACGAGCGTGCGCTGCGGTTGCGGCGAGTAAGAGTTGAAAATTGAATTGATCGGATCGGTAAATGCCGCCTGAAGGCCGGTGTCCTGCTGAAAGCGATACCAGACGCTGTCCTTTGCATTGATAGTGTGATCGATCTTCACCACGATGAGGTTTTCGCTGTCGCTGTTGTTGAGGGAGGCCTGTCTCTGGCTGGCGCAGCCATCGATCGTTGCGCCAAGAGCGGGCATCCGACAATCGGCACTGGCGACCCGCCGGGAGGCGGCAGCAGAGAGAACATGGATTGGTAGAAGGGAATCTCCGCAGGCTCAGCCGGAAGCGAGCTTCCGGTTACAGGATCGGTTCCGCCAACAGCCAGTTGTCCAAGAACGTACTGCTGATATGCGGGAGTCGGCAGCGTGATCTGCGAGACGAGCGGCAGTGCCATACGAATGCCTTCATAATGCCCAAAGAAAAACAACTTGTTCTTGCGAATGGGACCGCCGACACTGACGCCAAATTCGTTCACAGTGGAGCGAGGCTTGTGTGCGATCTCTCCCGGCATGTCGTTGGCGTGAAGGAAGTAGTCTTCGGCATTGAAGAGCGACCCGTTCCATAACTCATACAAATCGCCGTGAAATGCATTCGTGCCGGACTTGGTGAAGTAGTTGATTTGAGCGACTGCGTACCGGCCCTGATCGACAGCAAAGGAGTTTGTGTTGACGGTGGCCTCCTGAACCGCATCGAGACCAATGACGAGATTTGTAGACAGGCCGATATTCAATCCCAGCCAGGGATCGTTGCTATCGTATCCATCGAGGATGTAACCGTTCGATGTTGCCGGCAGGCCGTTGAATTCAACGTTGCCATAGCCACCCGGGGCCTTGGCGTCATTGGAAGAGCCCGCAGTATTCATCAACGCGCCCTGGGCAAATTGCGCAACGTAGGTAAGGTCCTGTCCGGGATTGGGCAGGCTCTTGATCGTTTCCGCCTCGATTGTCGTTGTCATGTTCGGGTTGTCGAGACTGAGCAGACCCTGCTGTGCGGTGACCTCGACGGTCTGAATGTTCGATTGAACATGAAGCGAGAAGTTCAGCGAGACGGTCCGGCCGACGCCTATGGCCGTGGGTTCCGACTCAGCGGCAGCGAATCCACTGGCCGCAACAGTCACCTGATAAGTGCCGGGATTGATCTGGGAAAAGAGAAAATGGCCGGCTGGCGTCGGTTTCGCCGACGCGAGTCGCTCGTGTGTCCGCTTCGGTGATTGTTACCGATGCGCGGGGAACGGCCGCACCACTGGGGTCCGCGACAGCTCCGGAAAGAGCGCTGCTGGTTCCGCTCTGCGCCGGAATCAAGCACGGATTAACTATGGTTAACATCCATAGGAACCTGAAGCTTAACACCCATGCTCGAACTGCTCGCACGCCCACCTCCAGATGGATTTTGCTGCTTGCTGTCGGGGTTATTCGGGAAGACAACCGCCGGACAAATTAGGTCGACCTAAATCTATTAGGTACACCTAAAATGGAGTGAGTGTCAAATCCGGGACAGAGGAGAGCATGACCACACGCCGAGTCAACCTGAACACGGAGTCGGTAGATAACTACCTGAAAGCCATCTACGCCCTCGGTGGCCCGGAGGAGGAGCGGGTGAGCAGCACGGCGCTCTCAGAGCGGCTCGGTGTAGCGCCCGCTTCGGTCACCAACATGCTCCAGAAGCTTGCCGCCTCCCCGAACCCGTTCGTGGAATATGAATCGCGTCGTGGCGTCCGGCTGTCGACCGCCGGCAGAAAACGCGCGCTCGAAATCGTGCGCCATCACCGGCTGCTGGAGACATTTCTTTACCAGGTGCTGAACTATCCCATCGAGGAGGTGCACGGCGAGGCTGAACGCCTCGAGCATTTCATCTCCGAGCGTTTCGAAGAGCGGATCGACGCGAAGCTTGGGCGGCCGAAGTTTGACCCTCACGGGCACTGCATTCCCGCACTGGACGGAAGGATGCGGAAGCATGCCTCAAGACCCTTGGCAGATGCAGAGGATGGGAAATTTGTAGTGGACAGCATTTCAGATCAGGACGCCACATTGCTGAAAAAACTTAAGGCTCACGGAGTCACGCCCGGCGCGCGCGTGCATGTTAAGGGATTGGCTCAGGATGAACTTCTGCTACGAACAGCGGACCGTTCCAAACCTTTGCGCCTTCCACGATCCGCTGCGAAAGCAGTTCGAATCCGGATTGAAAATTGACAAACTGAGCGACATCGTCCCTGCGGAACTGAAGGCAATTGGGGCACCCGCCCAAACCTTATCTCCGACAGACTCCTAGTTCTTGGCGTCCGGCTTGAGTGCTGCCTGGATGTTGCGTTCAACTTCGGACTTGGCGATTACTCCGTTCACGAATGCAATCACCTCTCCCTGAGGCGAGATGTAGAAGGTGGTTGGCAGGACATCCAGCCCTCCATAAAGAGAGCCGACGTGATGGTCGCCGAGCAGGACGACATAGTTTATGCCTGTTTTGCGAACGAACGGTGCGATGGCGTCTGTGCCGCCGTCGTCCATCGATACCCCAACAATTTGCAGTCCTCGCGGGCCATACTCTCTTTGAAAGTCGATGAACCACGGCAGCTCGCGCCTGCATGGCGCGCACCAGGTTGCCCAGAAATTGAGGACCACGGCCTTTCCGCGGAAATCGGACAGGTTGACCGGATTGCCGTTCAGGTCAGGCAACTCGAATTCCGGCGCCTGGTAGGGGCGAGATGGAAAACGAGTGGTTGGGCGATTTACGAGAAGGAGCAGCGCCGCACAAACGGCAATTGCGGAGGCACGCAGGAGAGATTTGAGGTTCATGCACACTCGCAGCGAACAAAAGAGGCTACCAGAAAAACTGTAACCGCAGTCGACGCCTGCGGCAGCTTCCATGATAGATGGCGGCGAGCCGTATCCCAGTGAGCACAGCAAGCGGGCGCTTGCTTTATGCTGTCAGCAGGGCTGCTCGCGGTTTTCTGTTTCGTTTGTGTCGCCTGCGCGGAGCGGAGGAATCGTGGTTTGAGGGCACTCCTTTCTGCCCGTGCCGGTATCGGAATCGCATCGCAAGAGGAAAATTTTTCCAGGGAGCGCGCATGGCGCAGTCAACCGCGGCCTCCTCTGCGAGTTCGCAGGGCGGCGACAGCGAATTTCATTTTGATGAGACGTGGAAACCGCGGTTCAATCCGTGGGTCATCGCGTTCACCGTAACGCTGGCGACCTTCATGGAAGCGCTCGATTCCTCGATCGCCAACGTGGCGCTGCCGCACATAGCCGGGTCGCTGGGCGCCAGTTACGACGAGGCCACCTGGATTCTGACCTCGTACCTGGTTTCGAACGCCATCGTTCTCCCCATCAGCGGCTGGGTCGCCAACCGCGTGGGGCGCAAGCGCTTCTACATGAGCTGCGTTGCCGCGTTCACCTTCTTTTCATTCTGCTGCGGGCTGGCCAACTCACTGCCTCTGCTGATCGTCCTTCGCGTCTTTCAGGGCGCGGCGGGCGGCGGCCTGCAGCCCAGCGAGCGCGCCATCCTTGCCGATACCTTCGCTCCTCAAAAACGCAGCGTGGCCTTTGCCATCTACGGAATGGCCGTGGTCGTCGCACCCGCCATCGGACCGACCATCGGCGGCTGGATCACCGACAACTACACCTGGCGCTGGATCTTCTTCCTCAACATCCCCGTGGGCATTCTCTCGATACTGCTCACCAGCCGCATCGTGGATGACCCTCCCTACCTGAAGCGCGTCCGCAAGACACTCGGCAGCGTGGACGGCATTGGTCTCGGGCTTCTCGCCATCACCATCGGGGCCCTGCAGATCATGCTCGACAAGGGGCAGGAGAAAGACTGGTTCGGTTCGCACTTTATCGTCTCCTGCGCCTTCATCGCGGGCATTGGCCTGGTCGCTTTTCTATGGCGCGAGCTGACCACTGCGCATCCCGTCATCGACCTGTCGCTCTATCGCAGCCGCAACTTCACCATGACCCAGCTTGTGATGCTGGTGATCGGCGCTGCGCTCTACTCCACGACGGTGATGATTCCGCAGTTTCTGCAGGAGGTCCTCGGCTATACGGCGACTGAGGCGGGCATGGCGCTGTCGCTCGGCGGCCTGGTGCTGATTTTTCTTTTGCCTATCGTGGGATACATTGGGCAAAAGGTCGATCCCCGCGCCATGATCTGCTTCGGGTTCGCGTGGGTCAGCTTCGGCATCTGGCGTATCTCGAGCCTCGATCTGAGCATCAGTTTCTGGGACGCGGCCAGTTGGCGCGTGATCATGGTGCTGGGCATGCCGTTCCTTTTTGTGCCCATCAGCGTCATGTCCTATGTCGGCGTGAAGCAGGAGAAAAACAACGAGGTCTCGGGACTGACCGCGCTTGCCCGCAACATCGGCGGCAGCCTGGGTATCTCGTTCATCAGCACCATGCTCGTGCGCCGAGCGCAGGTCCATCAGAACTTTCTCGCCGCGCACGTCTATCCCGGCTCGACGAACTACCGCATCATCGATCGTGGATTCAACGGGATGTTGCAACACCAGGGCTACTCTGCGGCGGGAGCCGCGAGCCACTCCATGGGGCGCATCTACGACATGATGGTGCAGCAGGCGAATATGCTGGCCTACATTGATACCATCCACGTCCTGGTCATCCTCACCCTCTGCCTGATTCCGATCGGTTATCTGATGAAGAAGCCACACTATCGCCCCAGACAAGCTGCTCCCGTTGAATAGAGCCTGGCGAAGCACCTTTCCGAGCGCAATGCAGGCAGCGCGTGCGTGCGAAGCCGAAACAGATGGGCTGGGGCGGGCTCTCGGGTCTGGGTGGGCGGACGGAAGGCTGTTTGCCGGGGAACTATTCTGCTGGTCTCCGGTTAGCCGACAACACGCCCGGAACTCAGAAGATCGATCCTTCTGCTTGTCCATTCGCCGCGCCAGGAAGGTACATTTACTCCGCCTTCATCAGCGTTGCTATCAGTGAGTCCCTGCGTTGGTTAGCGTTGTCATCCGAGTAGTGCAATACGCGCATCCAGACAAAGAATACGCCCACGGCCAACGCCAAGAATAAGGGCACGGGGAGCCACCGGAGCGTCAAAGACCAGCTGAGCCAAAACACCAACAGGCCGATCCCGAGCACTCCCAACTGAATTAACGCGGCAGGAAAGGTATTAGCCTGTGCTCCCGACGGCCGCGCGATTCGGCCGGGATTGATGCGGTATGGCATTGTAAGTGAAAAGATGATTCCTGCGGCCAGATTGCACGGCAGCGCAAAAACAAGCCACGCACCGGTATCTGCCATCACCACAAACGGCGGAACTCCCAAACGAAGACAGGTCAGGACGCCGGCAGCGAATCCCACGAGGACGAACAAGATGGAGTGGAGCAGATTCTTGGCCAACACAACTGTCCTGATCGGTGTGGGAGAAATAAACAACAACTGAATTCCGGCTCCTTCAGCACCCAGATTGTTGTAGAACAATCCCGTAAATCCAAGGAGTGCGTAAGACACGCACAGAGGAAACGCGTAGGGAAACGACTTGATGTCGCTGGAAGGGTTGGGATGAAACATGCCTGCAATCAGAAGCACGAACAGCAAAGGAACACTCACAGCCCAGAGTAATGGCACGGTACGCATCAGACTCCGCAACTCCTTTTCCACAATTGCGGCAAAGGGACGAGAGCCGCCCAAGGTCCACCCGCCTCCGCGTCGGGTAGCTTTGTCTCGGTTCGAAGCCCAACTCAAATTTTGTCCCCGATACTTGGCCTTGAGACGAACTGCCAACGCACTTCCCGCAAGAACCACCCAAAGCCCGAGCATATTCAGCGACGCAAACCCCGCCAGGGGTTTTTGCTCCGAGGCCCGCTGCAACGTGCGCGCACTCAGTCCAGGTGGCAGCCATTGTTGCGCTAGGTTGGCGGTCCTCAGCAATGACCCGTATCTGTCCAGTGTTTCGCGCACTTGCGCTGCCTCATCGTTGTGGCTCTTCGCTCCCTCAACGCGCTTCTGGTTCCACATTGAATTGATTATCAGCAGGCTGACCATAAGCACCATGAAGGCTGCGCCCAAAATCTCCCGGGTCTTTCGCTGCGCGAGCCAGCGGTCAATCCAGGCAAAGACAGCGCGCACCAACAGGAGGTTGAAGACCGCGAACACGGACAGACCCAGCGTCGCCCATAGATATAAATCCGGCCGCGCAATGACAATTCCCAGCCAAACGCCCAAACAACAGAGCACACCGACAAAGGTGGAAGGCTCCATAAGACCGGAGATCAAATACAACAGAAAGTACGACCCGAAACGAATCGGAAAGCGCAGCAGAGTGCCCAGGTCGGACTGCTCTTGAAATGAAGCTACAACGATCGGAAATATCAGCCATAGAATGCTCACCACCCAAGACAAGATTGGCAAATACTGCCAAGATGCGCTGGATGCCAACAAGTAAGCGCCAGCACAAAGGCCCATTCCCAAACCCAGCCCAAAGACGGAGTAGAACATCCACGCCATCCCCGTGGCGCCCAGATCACGCAGGCCGTGAATAGAGCGGAGGCCGTTCATAAACATCCGCCACCGCATTCGAGCCATCGCCGCGTACTGCGTGCGGGCTTCCCGGCCGAGCATTCCTCCGCCCCGCCCGCTCACGTCAACTCCGGCTACGCCAGCCATGAAAGTTCCTGCGTCGACTCTCGGTGACCGTCGGCTAACAAAATTGCCAGAAAAATCTCTTCCAACGTGAGCCGTTGCCCCTGCTCGACACCGGGCAGTGTGCTAGCCACACCAGCCCTCAACTCATCGAGCGAGCCAGAGGCCACCAGTCGCCCTTTCGAGATGATTGCCACATGACTGCACAGCCGCTCCACAATCTCCAGCACATGAGTGGTGAGAAAAATCGTCGCCCCGCGTTTAATCATCCCTGTCAGCATGTTCTTCAGCATCCCCGCCACAATCGCGTCGACGCCCTCAAAGGGCTCATCGAGAAATAGCACCTTTGGCCCATGAATCACGGCGGCTGCCATTGCCAGCTTCTTTTGCATTCCGTGCGAGAAGTCGGTCACAAGTTTGCGATGTTCGCCGGCCAGTTGCATAAATTCAAGCAGTTCTTCCGTTCGCTGATTGGTTGTTGTCGCGTCCAGGCCGTACATGCGGCCCACAAAGTGCAGATACTCGGTTGCAGTTAGCCGTCCCAATAATGCCATCCCCTCGGGCACAACGCCGATCTGCCGTTTCAATTCCCGGGCCTCGGGACCAAACCGCTGGCCCAGAATCTCAATGGTCCCTGCGCTGGGCTCCATTAACCCGGTGAGCATCTTGATGGTGGTAGATTTCCCAGCACCGTTTGGCCCCAGAAAACCAAAGAACTGTCCTGGAGCCACGCTGAGGGTGACATCCTCCACCGCAGCGAGCTCTCCGAAGAGTCGCGTGAGCCTGTTCGTTTGAATTGGAGGATTTTCCATCGCTGCCAGATTAGCAGGGTGGCTCCCACCACGTCGTAACGTTCCGGTTCGTTGCGGTCAATGCGCGAGAAGGGAGTGGCGAAATCGGTGCCTGACATTCGTTGAAGTTTGCAGCGCCAAGTCGCGCCGTGGGCGGTTGACCGGCAATGCGGAGATTACTCCCGAAAGCCGCCTTGCGGAAGGTGCGGCGGTCGTCGAGGGCAGGGAACAAGAGAACAAGGGCCGAGAGACCAAGGGAACGAGAAGGTTGGCTTCGAGCTTGAGATTCTCTGCTTTCGCGGGTTCCTCGGGGTGGTTGCAGTGTTTGGGCTGCTGCGAGCTCTCGGGTCTGGGTGGGCCGACGGAAGGCTGTTTGCCGGGGAGCTATTCTGCGAATCTCCGGCTAGGCGACAAACTGAGCCTTTGAAGACCCTTCACCCTAGACGTCATTCATTTGCATCCGTCTTGGCAGAACCAACGCCCGTGCTAGAATCTCGGGCAAATGAAAAACGAGAATTCTAGCGGTTTCTGGCACCCTCGTACAATTTTCAACCTCAGCATTGCCACATGCTTTCTCGTCGGACTGGTATTCGTCCTAATCTCCGATGAAATGTCAATTTGGGGCCCCGTGAAAAAGCACGAGCTGTTCACGCTGACTCTGCGCGATTTGGGCTTGGCATTCTGCATAGCCTCCTTGGTGGCTGTCCTCTTTGAGATTCACCAGTTCACACGTCACCGGATGGAGAGCATGACGGAGGTTTTCAATGCGTTTGTTGCTGACAAGGTCACGTCTGAGGTCTGGGATGGGTTTCTGGATCTGATAGAGCAGAAGGTCGCGATTCGCCGAGATGTCACGCTACGCCTTGAATTGGAACGGCCAACCGGCCTACCGCAGAATCAGGCTATTTTGAAGGTTGAACATAGCTACAAGCTATACCCGCTCCGAAATCGAAGAACGAAATACGACGTCAACCACGAGTTGGATTACGAGGACGAGGTTCCGGACTTGAAACTCCCGCGTTGGGAGTTGGCGGTGATTGTCCCCGACTCTGCGAGGACGAGGGCCGGGATCCCCATCAATACCTCCGGATCTAATTTTGCGGACCAAGTCGAATTGCCCTCTAGGAACTTGTTGAAATAGGTACCCTTCTGCGACGGAGGTCTGAATTAGTTCATCTAACCGGCATGCGTGGAGACGAGCGGTTTCAGGACGGGATGTTCAGCTATGTTTCATTGGAGCAGCGTGTACCTGCGGATCATCCGCTGCGTGCAGTTCGCAAGTTGGCGGACTCGGTGTTGCGGTCGTTGAGCGCAGAGTTCGATGCACTGTATGCGGACTCCGGTCGGCCTTCGATTGCTCCCGAGTACATCCTGCGGGCCCTGTTGTTGCAGGTGTTTTACTCGGTGCGCTCTGAGCGGCTGCTGGTTGAGCAGATCGACTACAACCTTTTGTTTCGCTGGTTTGTAGGTCTGGGCATGGACGATGGGGTTTGGAACCACGCGGTGTTCTCGAAGAACCGGGACCGGTTGCTGACCTCCGATGTGGCGCAGCAGTTCTTTGCCGAAGTAAACAAGCATGCCCGGAGATTTATGAGCGACGAACACTTCACGGTGGATGGCACGCTGATTCAGGCGTGGGCTTCGCAAAAGAGCTTTCGCTCGAAAGACGGGTCCGATGACGGCGACGGGGGAGACTTTCACGGTCAGAAGCGATCGAACAAGACGCATGAATCGACCACTGATGCCGATGCGCGGCTATACAAGAAGAGCTACGGCAAGGAGTCGAAGCTGAGTTATCTGGGGCATGCGCTGGTGGAGAATCGCAACGGCCTGATCTCCGCGGCGATGGTGACGCACGCCGATGGATATGCTGAACGCGATGCCGCGCTTCTGATGCTTGAGCAAAAACAACAGGGTCGCTCACGCCGCATCACGGTGGGTGCCGACAAGGCTTACGACACGAAGGATTTCGTCAGCACGGTGCGGGAGTTGAACGTGACGCCGCACGTTACCAAGAACGACAAGGGCCGCTCGAGCAACCTGGACCGCAGAACCACACGACAGCCTGGCTATGCTGTCAGCCTGAGCCGGCGATGGCTGATCGAGAAAGGCTTCGGCTGGCTCAAGCAAACCGGCCCGCTGCGCCAAGTCAAGCTACGAGGCCTGGAGAAGGTGGACTGGCTGTTCGTCTTCAGCTGCGCAGCGCACAACCTGATCCGACTGCCGAGACTAATGGCTCAACCTCCGGAAAGACTCATGGAGCAGTGTGCCTGAACGACGGATGCGGGCCTCGAGATCGCATTCCAGAGGCCCGAAACGCCCTATAAACACTAACCAGACGCGCAGTTCAAACAGATTTCAACCAGAAAGAAACCCAAATCACAAGGAAATCCGCTGCGATGCGGCCAATTTCAACAAGTTCCTAGGGAACGTGGGGATCCCATTAGCGTGCACACCTCTCGACTCGAGGTGATCAATGTCCCGGGCTCATATAACTTTTACACACCAGAGTTCGCGAAGGGCCTGGAGGTGTCGCTGGCGGGAGACGCGCTCGGGTTTGAGCCCCGACTAATCATTCGCCCGCTCGGAGGTGGCCTGCCGCTCAAAAAGAATCAAAATACCTGGTCATCGGATGATTTGATCTTCCCAGGGCAGGGCATCGAGATCAAGTTTCTGGGTCCTTCGCCTGGAGCGGCGCCTGTTCCCGCAACCGGTGCAACAACGGTTCCCGGCGCGCCGGATGAAGGGCTAGCCCACTCTGGTCAGGGGATGGAGTTGATTCCCGGTCAACCACTCAAAGGGTAGTGGGTGGTTGACCGGCAATGCGGAGATTACTCCCGGAAAGCCGCCTTGCGGAAGGTGCAGCGGTGGTCGAGGGCAGGGAACGAGAGAACAAGGGACCAAGAGAACGAGGGACCAAGGGAGCAAGGGACCAAGGGAACGAGAAGGGTGGCTTCCAGCTTGAAATCCTCTGCTTTCGCGGGTTCCTCAGGGCTGGGTGCAATGTTTGGGCGGGGGCGGGCTCTCGGGTCTGGGTGGGCCGACGGAAGGCTGTTTGCCGGGGAGCTATTCTGCTAATCTCCGGTTAGCCGAGGATACGGCCGCGATGCGGGTCTGGGATGTATTCTTCAGTGCGTGAAGTTCATGAGGTGTTTTGACGCAGATGGTAGTTGATGAATTCAGACTCGATTTGAACCTTCACCATCCGTCATGCGATCCGGGGGAGATCACCAAGGAGCTTTTGCTCACACCTTGGTTTGCAGTGAAGCATGGCATCAAGATCGGACCCGTGCTCCACAGGAACACGGCATGGCTCTGCCGTTTCCGGGATGGTAATTCTGGGCCAGATTTCACGAGAGCTTTGGAGGATACAGCCTCCTTAGTTTCAGAGCATGAAGTCTTCATCGCTAGATTTATTGAACAAGGAGGCGAGGTCGAACTTGTGCTGAACTCGGCAATCGATTCAAATTTTACCTCTGGCGATAAGGTCATGGAGCTGAGCCTGAGTCCTACGTTTCTGAGTACCCTTTCAGATCGGGGAATTCAGTTGCGGGTGCAGGTCTGGGTAGCGAGTACTGGTGAGAAGTAGCGCAGAGGAGTCATTCCGGCAGTATCACCGCCAATGCGGAGATTACTCCCGGAAAGCCGCATTGCGGAAGGTGCGGCGGTGGTCGAGGGCAGGGAACAAGAGATCAAGGGAACAAGAGAACGAGGGAACAAGGGGGCGGCTTTCGGCTGAGGCTCTCTGCGGAGGGGGACAGGAAAACCTGGTGGCCGCAGGGAGCTCGATTTGCTAGTCTTGGCAGAAGATGACCAAACAGTGTGGTGCCGCCGGAGTGGCTTTGCTTCTGCTTTGCATTGTTTCCCTGCCGGCGCAGAGAAAAGTTCCGCCGCAGGCGATCCGCTTTCAGGGCGCACCGGAATACACGCAGCAGGAGCTGCTGGCGGCCGCCGGATTGAAGCCGGACTCGCGCCTGCGCCCGGGCGATGTGAAAGCTCACGCGGAACTGCTGAATGAAACGGGCCTCTTCAAGGAAGTCAAATCTGCAATCGACCGCAAGACACTGCTGTTCACATTGACGCCTTCGAGCCAGCTTTACCCGATGCACCTGGAGAATGTTCCCCTGACGCCGGGGAAAGAACTCGATGCCCGCCTCCACGAGCGGTTCCCGCTTTATCGCAGCCTGTTGCCGGGCACCGGCTCGATGGTGGACGGAATCTGCCGGGCACTGGAAGAGATGCTGGCGGCCAAAGGCGTGAAGGCAACGGTGAACGCCGCTCTGACCAGCGACCTGGGTCCGCAAAAGCTGACGGCGGTGAACTTCACAGTGGTTTCGCCGGAGGTACACATCGGCCGCATCCAGCTTGCCGGTGTCTCGCCCGCGATGCAAGCCAAAGCCAGCCTTCTGGCCAGCGGACAAACCGGAAACAGCTTCGACACGGAGAACACAGGCGCCGGGCTTCAGCACGCTTTCGAGGACCTCTACCAGGATCAAGGCTATGCGGCCGTGCAGGTGGATGTTGCCCAGGCCGACGCTCTCGTGGTCGCGGATCAGTCCGCCGGTCTTGCCACGGTCGATGTTCCCTTTACCGTGACGATCAAGGAGGGCGGAATCTACAAGCTCGGGAACATCGGGCTTGCGGCCGGCACGCTGGTGACGCGCGCGGATGTTGAAACGATGCTGGCCAAGTACCCGGCGGGTTCCGGACGGCTGCTCGATCAATTTCTTCTGGCCGTCCGCGATGCTTACGATGCCCGCGGCTATCTGGATTGCTCCATCGTGAGCCATCCTTCGTTTAATGAGACTGCGCGCATCGTGGATTACAGCCTGGAGATCGCTCCGGGGGATCAGTACCGGCTGGCCTCGATCAAATTCGACGGAGCTCCCGCGGCGATGGCCGCGAAACTCGCGCTCGCCTGGAAGATGGCGCCCGGCGACGTGTTTGACGAGAGCCAGCTGGCAAACTTTGCGGCGCTGGCGCAAAAGAAAGACAAAGCCCTGGCGAAATGGATGCAAACCGTCATCACGACGTACGACTTCAAAGCCGACTCTGCCACGCACGAAGTAAACTGCGTCTTCCATTTCGCCAAGGCCGCTCAGGGGGCGCGGTAGCCAGGGCGGTTCCACAGTACTTGCAGCCTCTTCTGGCGCTACCCGAGGTGGCTTTTTCTTGACAAAAAAGCCACTTAGCCTCATTGCTTCGGGATACAGCAACTGTGGAACCGCTCGAGCCGAGCTTTATCAAAAGAAACGCGGACCCCCGAAGGTCCGCGTTAAAATGCCGAGGGGCAGCCCGCGATGCGGACTGCCCCTTTTTGATTGGATTGAGCCGCGGTTACTCGGCGGCTTCGACGGCCTTGGTCTGGGAGACGGTCCAGTCGGGCGCGCCGACCTTGAAGCGGGCGAAGCGGCGCACGGTGATGTTTTCGCCGAGCTTGCCGACCTTCTGCGCGATCAGCTCCCTGATGCTGATGGCCTGATCCTTGATGAAGGGCTGATCGAGGAGGCAAACCTCTTCATAGAACTTGGCCATCTTGCCGTCGACGATTTTTTCGATGACCGCGGGCGGCTTGCCGGTGGCGGCAGCCTGGGCGCGGAAGATGTCCTTCTCGCGCTCCAGATCCTGGAGCGTGACGTCTTCGGGCTTGATGTAACGGGGATCGCTGGCGGCGATGTGCATGGCGATGTCTTTGAGCAGCTCCTGGAAGTCCTCGGTGCGGGCCACAAAGTCGCTTTCGCAGTTGACTTCGATGAGCACGCCGAGCTTGCCGCCGGCGTGAATGTAGGGGTACACCGAGCCGTCGTTGGTGGTGCGCGAAGCCTTCTTCTGCGCGGAGGCCATGCCGCGCTTGCGCAGCACGACAAAGGCATCCTCCATGTTTCCCTTCGCCTCCTGCAACGCCTTGAGGCAATCGCCCATGGGGGCGCCGGACTTTTCGCGCAGCTCTTTTACCAGTTTGGCATCAATCTTCTCAGTCACAGTCATTCCTCGTCATTTCCTTTCTATGAAAGCCAATCCAAAAGTCCGACCCATCGCAGGTGTCAAAAGAAAAGCGTGGCACCTGAACCGGGCGGCCACGCTCGTCTCAGTTTGCGCACTTGCGGTGCGCAGGAAGGATTAAAGAGCGCCCTCGGCGGCTTCGGCCTCGTCAAGGGCCGCAACGGCGGCCGGAGCCTTGCGAATGCCGCCGCCCAGCGCCGCTTCAAGATCCACTTCCTCGGCCGGCGCGGCTTCTTCGGCCACGGCTTCCGCCTCGACGGGCACAGGCATCTCTTCAGCAAAGGCCTTGTCGCCCACCATGTTGACGCCCTCGGCCGCCGAGTCGGCGATCTTTGAGGTGAAGAGGCGGATGGCGCGCAGCGCGTCGTCGTTGCCGGGAATCACATAGTCCACCACGGTGGGATCGCAATTGGTGTCAACCACGGCGACCACCGGGATGCCGAGCTTGCGGGCTTCCTTGACGGCAATGGCCTCGTTGTTCGAGTCGACGATGAAGAGCGCATCGGGCAGCCGCTTCATGTTCTTGATGCCGGCCAGGTTGGCCTGCAGATGCTTGCGCTCCCGCTCCAGCTTGATGACTTCCTTTTTGGTGAGCAGCTCGTAGCGGCCGTCCGTGGCCATGTCGTCCAGTTCCTGAAGGCGCTTCACCGACTTCTGCACGGTCACCCAGTTGGTGAGCAGCCCGCCCAGCCAGCGCTGGTTGATGTAGGGCATGCTCGCGCGGGTGGCTTCCTCGGCCACTGCATCCTGTGCCTGGCGCTTGGTGCCGACAAACAGGATCGTCTTGCCGCCGGCGCACAGCTCGGTAACAAACTTCGACGCATCCTTGAACAGCTTGAGCGTCTTCTGCAGGTCGATGATGTAGATCCCGTTGCGCTCGCCGAAGATGTATTCCTTCATCTTGGGATTCCAGCGCTTGGTCTGATGCCCGAAGTGAACACCCGCTTCGAGCAGCTCCTTCATTGTGATCGTGGCCAAAGGGCCTCCTTCTTGATGTTGCATCCGGGCCTGCGTTTCCGTTACCCGGATTGAAACCCGCTTGCGCGGGGGATTTGAAAACCAAGGTGTCAGGTATCAGCAATCAGTTGTCAGTAGCGACCAATCGAAGCCGGCCACTGAAACCTGAACTCTGAAACCTGATCCCTCTGCAAGCGCGTTAGCGCTTGCTGAATTGGAACCGCTTGCGGCGCCCTTCTGGCCGTACTTCTTGCGTTCCTTCTGGCGCGCATCGCGGGTCATGAGTCCTTCAGCCTTGAGCAGCTTGCGCAGCTCGGGGTTGAACTCCACCAGGGCGCGGGCAATGCCCATCTTGACGGCATCGGCCTGTGCGGCAACGCCGCCGCTCTTGACGGTGGTGACCACGTCAAAGGAGCCGGCCAGCTCGGCCACAACCAGCGTCCGCTTGGCGGCGACACGCTGCTGCTCGGTGACGAAGTACTCTTCAAACGGCTTTGCCGTTAACTTTCCACTCGCCCGTTCCGGGACGCAGGAAGACGCGGGCGATTGCCGACTTGCGCCGCCCCGTCCCGTAATACTGAACCAGATCTGCCATTCGTTTCCTCTTAGCTCCAGCCGTCAGCTTTCAGCCTTCAGCTTCATGCTTCCGTTCAATTCTCTCGGCCGCCTTTTTCTTTCCGCATCAGCAGGGAAAACCGAAAGCTGATAGCTGAAAGCCGATAGCTGCCTTACTTCATTTCCAACGCCACCGGCATCTGCGCCTGGTGGGGATGCTTGTCGCCGCGATAAACCTTGAGCTTGGTCGCCATCTGGCGGCCCATCTTGCTCTTGGGCAGCATGCCCTTGATGGCCTGCTCCAGAATCATCTCCGGCTTGCGGTTCAGAAGGCGGGTAAACGACTCCTCGCGCAGCCCGCCGGGGAAACCGGTGTAGCGGCGATAGAGCTTGCTATCTGCCTTGAGGCCGGTGAGCCGGATCTTCTCGGCGTTGATGACGATGACGTGGTCGCCCACGTCGATGTAGGGCACGTACTGGGGATTGAGCTTGCCGCTCAGAATATCGGCAGCCTTGGTGGCCAGCCGCCCCAGCGTTTTGCCGCTGGCGTCCACTACAAACCATTTGCGGTCAATATCCTTGCCGCTCGGAACAAAGGTACTCATCGGACTCCTACCCTCTTAACGCTCAAAAAACCCGCGCAAAACTCATGTGCCCACGCTCAAAAGCGCACGGGCTGAACTCTACCCACTGCCAAACAAATCTGTTCGGGTGAGGACTGCTGGGGTTGGCCCTTGAAGGGCTCTGGCTGGCTGAACAGAATCGGCGTTCAGCGGCCTTTTACCTGTTCCAGCGGACCCCGTTCGGGGGCATCCACCAGTCGAGTCCGGGTGCATACTCATCACCCCATCGACGAAGACCTGTCGCTGGGGGCCCCGTATACGCAGACCCCAGGCGCAACACCGCGCAAGGTCTTCAGAATACCCGAATTGGGGGCTGGAGTCAACGAAAAGGGGGGTGGAATGAGGGACAAATGGAGTAAAGACGGGGTCGCGGCTGAGGGGCTGTGGAAATGTGGCGGAATTGGGCGGATGGGGTGGATTGGTTTGGGATGCGCGCGAGCCACCCGATCAAACCGCGCTGTTGCTGACATCGTCCCTGCGGGACCCTTTCCTTTCTGGGCATTGGCTCCCCACGCTGAAGCGCGGGGTTAACGAACACTCCGCCTTCCGCGCGGGGGTAGCGGACTTCCGTGGAGTTCCAAATCCCGTAACGCTTCAAAGCTTTGAACGTTTACTGGCGACCGAGACCTCTCTTCAAGGGGTGGGCTTCGGTGTTGAAGATGACGGCGTTGAAATTGAGGGTGTTTTCGGGGGCGAAGAGCAGGTAGAGGTACTTCAGGACTTCGGCAAAGAAGAAGCTTTCCATGGAGTCAGCCTGGGCCTTGGTGCGGACGTCGGAGAGCTCGGTATAGGCCACGTCGGTGCGGCAGTACTTGACCAGCGAGTTGTAGTAGACGACGCCCATGGCCAGGTATTTGGGATCGTGGGTATAGTGGTAAAGGTAGTAGGTGGACTCGATGATCTCGGGGCGGAGCGCATACTCCGGGGAGACGATTTTCATGGTGGAGTAGTCGAGGCGCTCAGGCTCGACGCCGGCGAGGGTCCACATTTTGAAGCTTGAGTCCTGAAGCTGCCTGGCGCGTTCGAGGTCGCCGCCGAGGGCGAGCACGGCGGGAAAGAAGGCATCGAGCGCGCCGTAAAAGGTGTGGGTGCGGACGCCGGTATTCATGTCGGCCTGGCCGTACCAGAGGCCGTCGGGCTCAAAGTCGGCGAGGTAGCGGTCGATGGCCTCCTCGCTGGTGCGCCACATCTGTTCGCAGTCCTTGTCGCCAAAGAGGATTGAGGCCTTGAGCAGGTACTCGTAATAGGAGTCGATGCCGCCTTGAATGCCGGCGGTTTTATCGGTCCATGCGCCGGTTTCGACGTTGATGGCGGAGCCGACCAGGCCGATGGAGGAGCGGCGCTTGTAGAGCTCGACCACGGCGCGCTTGGCCTTGTCGTAGTAGACGGGTTTGCCGGTGAGCCGGGACAACATGCCGAACTCAAGCAGCAGGGTGCCAATTTCAGCGGGGTTGCTGATGTTGCCGCGCACGGCGCCGGTGCGCAGATTCACATACTCATAGGGCATGCCGGTGGGCGAGTCGAACATGGGCAACATGCGGCGGCCCAGCTCGTCGGCCAGCTCGAGCAGGCGCTTGTCTCCAGTGCCCTCGTAGCAGGAGATGAGCGCGCCGAGAAGGCGGATGGTGATTTCGAAGTCTTTGACGTAGATGTCCTGGTTGAGATTGAGCTGGGTGTCGATGAGCTGGCGGGCCTCGTCGGCCTGCGGGGTGAGGCCCATGAGGATGAGGGTGTCGAGGGCGTCGATGGGCGTCATGAGGAGGGAGTGGCCGGGGCCGTACCAGTCGAAAGGCTTCTTGGAGAGGGGCTTGAGCGAGTCGTGGCCCCAGGCGTATTGCTTGTAGCCGTTCCATGCATACAGGGCCTGGGCGCGGACCTTTGCGGCAGCCTCGGCCTTTTGGGCATCGGTCATGGAAAAGGCAGGTTTGGTTGGCGGTGCGGGGGTCTGCGCGAAGGCAGGAGGGATGAGCAGGAGGACAGCCGGGAGAAGAAAGCTCAGGTTTTTCATCGCCTCCATTGTAGGACCGCGGCGGGGGAATCTTGATTGGTGACCATCGCGAGACCGGGAATCCGCCAGGAATGTCCAAGCTTCTACGCGGGGTCCGGATTTGTCTCTTCGCGCCTCGCCTCTTCGGCTCTTTTCTTGTCTGCTTCTTCGAGCAACTCGCGTATGACCTGATCCAGATCTTCCTTTTTGCGCGGGCTCACATCGAGAAAGCGCACCTCGATCGTCAAATCGTCGTGGAAGGCTTCGGTCACGCCGGGGAGCCGAAAGGGGAGGCCTTTCACCTGGAAATCCAACTCGACGCGCACCATAATGCTTCCCCGGTAGGGATGCAGGAGCCGGACGATGCAACCGTTTGAGCTGAGGTCGAGGACGTGGCCTCCGAACTGAATGTCGGCGGCAACCAGGCGCAGAACGGCAGGGGCATTCTCCAGGTCCAGGTCCTGAATTTTGTGGGCGTCCTTCAGGGAGGGTCTTGGGGGGCGCGGCAGCGGCGGATTAGGCTGCTGAAACTCTTCCTCGACGGATACGGGAGCTTCGGGCTGCGCTGCTTTCGGAACGACCGGCGGCGGGTGTTCCAGCGAGACAATCATGCTCTCCGCATGGGCCGCGAGCGCCGCCTTCACCACGTCGGAAGCGCTGTTGTCGAGCAGGCAGGTCAGCAGGCCGGCAAGCTGATTCTTCGATCGGCCAGTGGGATGGATAAAGTGGATGCCCACCAGGTGGTCCCGCCTGACCCACTGGGTAACTCCCCAAATGCTCAGGATGATGCCCTGGATCGGCACGGTCAACTTGACCTGCGCCAGTGCGCCCGGCTTGAAGATTTCACTGGTCTCAACGCAACAGCCCGTCAGGCTGAGGTCGATGACTTCGCAGGTCATGCGCAGGCCGGAGTTCGACAGAGTCCCGGGAGCACGATTCATGTCAAAGCGGTCGGCGGCGCGCCGATCCCAGCCGCTGCTCTTGACGCCAGCGTCTGGCGGGCGTCCACCGTCAATCATTTCGGCCGTTGCCATACATTGCTCGACTGATGGAATGATCGATACCTCTCCACTTCATCCTTCGGCCAACATTGCGTTGACATGAGGGCGAAAGCGCGGAAACTACGGACGAAGGGGTTTCAGGGTGTCCGGGATAAGGAGGGGGCGCCCGGGTTCTTGAATTTCTTTTCGCGCGCAAACAAGAGCGGGCGCGATGGTGGTTGCCATCGCGCCCGTAGTTGTTTTTCTCGCACCGCTTGTTCTTGCGGCGCTGGTTTTCGCGCGGGTGGTTACGCGGCGTTCTCGTTGACCGCGGTGACGCGGAAGCGCTTCATCTGGATCGAGAGGGTTTTCTCGATCTTGCGCAGGTCGCCGCGCTCGGCGGGACCGGCGAAGGTGGAAGCGACGCCACGGGCGGATGCGCGGCCGGTGCGGCCCACGCGATGAACAAAGTCCTCAGCCACCTTGGGCAGGTCAAAGTTGATGACGTGCGCCACGTTGGCCACATCGATGCCGCGAGCGGCAACGTCGGTGGCGACCAGGACGCGGTGACGGCCTTCAGAGAAGCTGCGCAGGGCGGCGTTGCGCTGCGACTGCGAGCGGTCCCCGTGAATCTGCGTAGCCGACCAGCCGGAGCGGGTAAGGCGGCGCGCCACGCGGTCAGCGCCGTGCTTGGTGCGGACGAAGACCAGGAAGCTGCCCTGCTCCGCGCCGAGCAGGTGCTCGAGCAGGTCCTGCTTTTTGTCGGGAGCGACCTCGAAGGTGCGCAGCTCGACGTTTTCAGCGGGCTTGAGCACGGAACCGATCTCGATGCGCACCGGGCTGTTGAGATACTTGCGCGCCACTTCCTTGACCGCGTCCTTCAAGCGTGGCGGAGTAGCAGAGGGTTTGGCGCGCGGTGGGCAGCGTGGCCGCGATGCGCGCGATGGCGGGCTGGAAGCCCATGTCGAGCATGCGGTCGACTTCGTCGAGAACCAGGATCTTGACCTGGTCGAGACGAACCAGCTTGCGCTTGAGGTAGTCCTCAAGGCGGCCGGGGGTGGCGACGATAAGCTTGCGCGCCGCGGCGAATCGCGTCGAGCTGCGCGCGCTCCTGCATGCCGCCCACCACCAGGGCCACGGTCTGCGTCGGAGCTGGAGCGGACGGCGAGAAATGCCTTCTCCACCTGCATGGCCAGCTCGCGCGTGGGCAGCAGAATGAGAGCATGGGCGGCGGGTCCGCGGGCTGCTGAGGTTTGCAGCATTTCCACGATGGGGATGAGGAAGCTCGAGGGTCTTGCCGGTTCCGGTCTGCGCGGTGGCCAGCACGTCGCGGCCTTCCAGAGCCGGAGGAATGGCGCTCGGCCTGCACCGGGGTGGGGGTTTCAAACTTGTTGGCGTTGAGCCGTGCCATGAGCGCGGCGGAGAGATTGAATTCAGAAAACTTGGTTATCAAAATAATTACTTTCTGGATTCCGGGAGCCCCTTTTCCTGGGGCCTGCACGACGGAACCGGACCTGGAGGCGCGCGTCACACGTGGGGCGCAGGCCTGCTAATCGATATGCGTAAGGGAGAACCGAAAGTCGTTCCTAGGGACTGACCGGCGAACGTTCAAAGGGAAGATTCGCGGCCCGGAGCTGCCACACGCTACTCGATCGCCAGACGGCACATTGCCGGTCCGGCACCACTCACTCCCGCATTCGAGTCAGGGCTTCAGAACTGCCGGCCCGTTGCGCAGGGCAGACCAAGGGAGCTCACACAAGAGAGCCAGGGTGGTTACGCTGTAGGGGCTTGGGGAAATATCTGTAAAAGGCAAGCTGCCCTTGCGGGGCAGACTACCGCTCACGGCCAAATCACTGAGCGCAAGTACAGTGTACCATGATTTTCGCTATTCACTCGCCCTGGCTTGCCCATGCGGGCGTCGGGAAGGCCCTGGCGGCGTTTGATTTCAAGCAGTTCGCCGATTTTGGCGGCGGGAATAAAGGCCAGGGGTTTGCCGATGTGCAGGGCAATGAGAAAAGTTTTGCAGTAGGTCTCGAAGGTTTCGACCAGCCATTCGGCGTGGGAGACGGTGTCTGCCCAGCAAACGATGCCATGGTTCGAGAGCAGGATGGTGTTGTGATCGCGGACGAAGGGGCGGACGGTCTCAGCGAAGGCCTGGGTGCCGGGGGTTTCATAGGGCGCGATGGCGGCGGGGCCGATCGAGGTTTCGTATTCGGAGATGAGGCCGATGGGGGGCAGGGAGCCGGTCATGGCGAAAGCGGTGGCGTGGGGCGGATGGCAGTGGACGACCGCGCGCGCCATCGGGTTGGAGCGGTAGATCTCGAGGTGCAGCAGCAGTTCGCTGGTGCGCAGGCGTTCGCCGGCGAGGATTTTGCCGTCGAGATCGGAGAGGCAGATGTCGTCCGGCTCCATGTCGCGCTTGCTCATCATGGTGGGGGTGCAGAGCAGAAAGCCCTCGCCAAGACGGACGCTGATGTTGCCTCCGTTGCCGTCGACGTACTGGCGCTCCCACAGCTTGCGGCCGATGGCGATGATTTCGATGCGGAGAGCGTGGGCCTCGGGCGAGCTGGCGGCGGCCAGGGGCGAGACGGCGTCCTGTGCGGGCTGCGAGAGCTCGCTTTCCTGCTCCGTTGGGGGAATCAGAGTCTGCTCCATGGCTGTCCTCACGCGTGGAATGGTCAGGCCGAGCGCGCCGCGCAGAGCGCACCCGTCCTTCCTATTGTGTCTTGGATCAGGGGTTCATACCCTGTGATTGGGGTCACCCTAGGGGGTACCCCCCTCCCCCCTTCCCCCCTATTCTGTGGCTAAATTCGTCTATCTCCAGGGGTTACGGGAGGTCACTCGCGCCAAATTATTCATTCTATTGGAGATCGCCGCAGAATTTAGACAGCAAAAGGGTTACGGGCGATTGCGGGGGATTGTGGTCCTTCGGACCGTTTTGCGCCCGGAAAACGCCTATGGTGCAATTGTGCGCCGGGAGCGGGTAATTATCTGCAGGGACTCAGGTGGGATTTTGGATGCGGCTGGCCAGGATTTGGGCCTGTGCGATAGAACCGGAAAATCTCCGCAGCTTCCCCGGTTCTTTTTCGGACCTATAGCTTAGAGGGTTCCTGATGCTAGGGCCTGTTCGCACTACTGGGGTGGCGCCCCAGTAGTGCGAACAGGCCCTAGTATGGTGGTCCTGGCAATGTCTGCCCCTGAAAGCCCAGTTGGTGGATGCTCCCTCAGGGCGTTCAAGACCTTTAAAGTCTGCACGGTCATTTGTGGAAGGTTACCCATATAGAGACTCTGCATAGGGAGGTTAGAAAAAGTCAGGCCTCTGGGTTTCGCGGCCCTAGTCCCCCGGCACCAGCTTCCGCTGCAGCGCTTCCAGCGTCTGGCCCTTGGTCTCCGGATAGAAGAGGAGCACGACCAGGAATTGAACCACGGTCATGATGGCGAAGAAGGCGAAGGGAGTTTCGGTGTGGAAGTAATGCACGACCACGGGAAACTCGAGGGCGATGGCGGCGTTCATGAACCAGTGGCTGGCAGAGCCCACGCCCTGTCCCTTGGAGCGAACGGAGGTGGGAAAGACTTCGCCGATGTAAACCCAGATGACCGCCCCCTGGGAGACGGAGAAGAAGGCGATGTAAGTGACCAGGATTCCCAGCAGCGCGTTTTGGTGGGAGTGTGTATAGAAGACCCAGACGACACCGGAGAGGCAGATGGAACATCCGGCGGCGCCGATGAGGAGCAGGGTTTTTCGGCCCAGCTTGTCAATCAGCGACATGCCGATCAGGGCGAAGGTGAAGTTGGTGGCGCCGATGGCGATGGCCTGCTGGTCACTGGAGATCTGGCTGAAGCCGGCGGCGGCAAAGATGTTGTTGAGGTAGTAAAGAATGGCGTTGATGCCGGCGAGCTGGTTGAAGGCGCCGATGGAGATGGCGAGAAAGAGGGGGTAGCGGTACTTCCAGCGGAAGACCGGCTCGTGGGCGGATGCGTGCTCCTGCTGGAGGGCGCTGCGAATGTCGGCCAGCTCGGCCTCGGGGTTCTCTTCGCCCATAAGCTTGAGGACGGCCAGGGCATCGTCGATTTTGTTTCTTGAGGCCGACCAGCGGGGACTGCGGGGAATGCCAAACAGCAGCGCCAGAAAGACGACTGCGGGAATTCCGGCGATGCCGACCTGCCAGCGCCACTCAGTTGCGCCCAGATGCATGGTGCGGATGACGTAGTTGGAGGTGTAGGCGACCATGATGCCGAAGACCACGTTGATTTGAAAGGCGCAGACCAGACGGCCGCGCCACTTGGCCGGCGCCAGCTCGGCGATATAGACCGGGCCGAGGACCGAGGAAGCGCCGATGCCGAGTCCGCCGACGAAGCGAAAAATCATGAAGGAGGGCCAACTCCATGCGAGGCCGCAGCCGATGGCGGAGACGACGTAGAGGATAGCGGTGATGCGGAGGGTTTCGCGGCTTCCCAGCCTCTGGCCTACGGAGCCGGCGCCGAGGGCGCCGATGACCGTGCCGACGAGGCCAATGGCCACCGTGAGTCCCTTGTTCTGCGGACTGAGGCCGTAAAGGCGCACCAGGGCATCGATGGCGCCGGCGATCACGACGGTGTCAAATCCGAACAGCAGCCCGCCAAGAGCGCCGGTCAGGGTGGCTTTCATCAGGTTGGTGTTTGGGCGCATGCTTTCCGTTTCCTCGAATTCCCAAACCATCCTACACGGCCCGCGGAGGCAAGGGACATTACGGCGCGCGCGCCAATGGCGTGCGGTCTTGCTTAGCGGGCGTCGGGTTCGCGGGGCAAGACGACGAGAATGCGGCAACGGTGCTTGCCGGCCGCGCCCCAGGCCAGGGGCATGTCGGTCTCAAGGCAGGCGCAATCGCCGGTCTCCGAGCACTTCCTGCAGGCCGCCGGCATCCAATTGCAGCCGGCCTTCGAGCACATAGAGCACGCCGCAGGCCTGGCGCAGGAAATCCGCGGGAGACGTGGCTCCGCCGGGAGCGAGTTCGACCAGATGCGCGAGCAGGCGGGGAGCCTCGGAGGCGGCGTTGAGCGGGGTCACCTTGAATGGCTCCGGACCACGGCCATTGCCCATGAAGTGGGCCTTGCGGGTGATGGAGAGCGTGTGGCGCGCCGGCTCAGAGAAAAAGTAGCTCATGCCCACGCCGTAGACGCGGCTGATGGTGGCCAGGGTGGCCAGCGTGGGAATCATGCGGTCGGTCTCAAGCTTGGAGAGCAGTGCGGTGGAGAGGCCGGTTTCAGCAGCCAGTTGCGAGAGCGTGAGGCGCTTCTGGGTGCGCAGCGCACGCAGCTTGAGGCCGATGCAATAGGGTTCCAGGGACCATTGAGCGTAGGCAGCAGTTTTGGACATGCGAGCTCCTTTCGTGCAAAAGCTGACCGCAGGTTGGAGTGGACTGGGAACGATTGTGGCAGGAGGCGTGGCGGGAATTCCGGAAGTTTTTCTGAGGTTTTCTTGAGAATTCAGGAGGGAGGATTGCCGGCAGGGAGCGGGGAATCCCATTGTCCGATGGCGAGGAGGCAATCCGTCATTGGAGAGGTACAACGGAGCATGCGGTCTCAGCTAAAATTGAGGGGGCAGGAGACAAACCCTGCCGAATGAAGATGAAGGGTGTTTCCCCCATGATTGGATTGACGGTCCGCATTGCAATGCTGCATCGCAGCACCCGCCTGATACTGGTTTCAGTCCTGGGCGCGGGCATGGCCTGTGCCGCGCAAGGCAAGCCTGGCGCCAACCCCGCGCCCGACGTGCTGGTGCTGAGCAACGGAGACGTGCTGCACGGCAAATTCGTGAGCGAGGAAGCGGGAAAAGTGACTTTTCACAGCGACCCGCTTGGAGACATTTCGGTTGGTTGGGACAAGATCAAGGAACTGCATACGAGCGGGAAGTTCGCGGTGTTTGACGACCGGACGAAGCCGCTGGGCAAGAAGGCCGCAAAGCAACTGGCGGTGGGAACGCTGGAGGTGATGAACCAGACGCTGACCGTGCACAAGGAAAACGCCGCGGCGGAGACGCCGATTCCCGTCAAGGATGCGCAATTTGTTATGGACGAGTCATCGCTCGACAAGCAGTTGAATCACGCGCCTGGCTTCTTCCAGGGCTGGAACGGCGCAGCGACCGCCGGAGCGACGCTGGTGACGGCGACCGAGAACCAGTACACGGTTTCGGGAGGCGTGGGCCTGGTGCGAGCCGTGCCCACCGTGAGCTGGCTGAGCCCTCGGGACCGCACTTCAGTGGACTTCAGCGGCTCGTTTGGGAAGATTACGGAACCCGGCTACACGTCGGGAAGCACCACGGTTGCGCCGGTGGTGACGAAGTCGGCGATCCTGCATGTGGACGCGGAGCGGGACCAGTATGTATCGCCGCGATTCTTTGCGCTGGGGCAGACGGCCTTTGACCACAATTACAGCCAGGACCTGAACCTGCAGCAGATTTACGGCGGCGGATTCGGATGGACGATGCTGAAGACCGCGAAACAGGAAGCGGACCTGAAGGGAACGGTCCAGTACGAGAGACAACAGTTCATTGCCGGCGGGGCCAGCGGGAACATGAACCTGATCGGGTCGACATTTGCAGCCTCGTACGTTCTGCATCTCAAGCTGCTCACCTACAACCAGGGTGTCTCGTTTCTTCCTGCTTACAACGATCCGCGCGCCTTCTCGACCGCCGAGAACAACACCCTGGCGTTTCCGGCTTACAAACGTCTGAGCTTCTCGCTGGGCACGATGGACAGCTATCTGAACGAGACTCCAGTGACGCTGCCGCCGACCAAGCTGAACTCGTTCCAGTTCACGATGGGTCTGACGTACGGCTTCAAATCGAAGTACTGATTCCGCGGTGCGGAGTCAAGTGATCGGTTTCGGGCCGGTTTTGCCCAGGTCAGGATGTCGCCTGATTGGCGGCGCGAAGACCGGCTGAACCAAATCCGGCCTGGAACAGACTCAAGCCGCTAAGATTGTTTGAGATGCGGCAAGGGCTATTTGTTTACTCATATGGTACTAAGTAACCACTTTTCATTACTAAAAGGCCAGGAATCTTCTCTTTTGCGGCATTGATCAGTCCCGATTCGGCGGATAATCAAACTACCAAAAAGCTCATTTGAACCGTAGAAGTTCAAGGGGCCCGCTGCATGTCTTTTTCCCCGGGGAGAATCACTGCCAGGACTGGTCTGCCTGGCAAGCCGCGACCATTTGCCAGGCGGCGAGTGGCGTAAGCTCGGCTTCCTGGTTCGCCGGCAGGCCGAAGAATTGCGTTGGATCGGATGCATCAGAGTATCTCGATAAGACCCGGCTCTGAGACATCGGGCTTCTCGTTCGCCGGTTTCCACCTGGAGGCAGACGGTACGCTGCTGCGCGGGAAGACGCCGGTTCACCTGCCCCCGAAAGAATTGGCGGCGCTGCGGCTGCTGCTGGCGCATGCGGGCCGGATTGTGACGCCTCTGGAGTTGCGGCAGGCGCTTTGGGGCGATGTCCATGTGACGGCCGACAGCGTGCCCAAGTGCGTTTCGTCGCTGCGGGCGCGGCTGGAGCCGCATGAATGCATTCAGACGATCTACAAGCGCGGCTACCGCTTTACGGCCGAGGTGCGATCGGAAGGGCCCGGGCCGGACGGGTCAGGACCTGAACGGAAAAGACGGCGGCTGGCGATTTTGCCGTTTGCGACCCGATTCGGCGTTCCCGAATACGTTGGCACCGAGATAGCCGAGGAGACCATGGCGCGGCTCAGCAGTGCGCAGCCCGCGCTGGTTTCAGTGCTGGCCCAGGACTCAGTGTTTACGCTGGCGGGCCGCGGCATGACGGCGCTCGAGATCGGCGAGGCGCTGGGAGGCGACCTGGTGCTGGCCGGCACGGTGAGCTCGCTGCCAATGCACTACCGTGTGCGCGCCGAAATGATCAGCGTGGAAGACGGGACCCAGGTGTGGGTAGAAGATCTGCTGGTGGAGCGAGGCCGGACGGCGGGATTGGAATCGGAGCTGGTGAGGCGGGTGAACTTCCGGCTGGGCTCAACCGATGCGGGCGAACGGCTGACCGAGAACGCGTCCCAGGCCGGGGCGGCGAGCGGGCTGTCGATCGCCGCGGTCGCCGAGGACGGGCCGGACAGCGGCCACGATCAGCGGTCAGCTTACGAGATATACCATAGGGCGCACCATGAATGGCAGACGATGCAGCGCCACCGGATGCAGGATGGACTGCAACATCTGCTGCGGGCCACCGAACTCGATCCGTCGCTGACGGGCGCACGGGTTGACCTGGTGAACTTATGCGTGACGCAAAGCTTCTACGGGTTCATGTCGCCGACGGTGGCGGCAGACATGGTTCGCCGCGCGGCCGAGGCGAGCCCTGACATCACTGCCCGGATCCCGGCGATCCTGCCCGCGCTGGGGTGGGTCCGGTATCACGTGGACCGCGATTTGCCGGGTGCGTTGTGGGCTTTCGAGCGCGCCGCCCATCTGCCCCACGAGCCCTGGATCACGCGGGCGCGTTCCATGTTCCTTTTGAGCCGGCATCGCTTTGGCGAGGCGGCCGAGCTTCTGCGGGGCGCGATTCAGCAGGATCCCTATTCCCCGTGGCTGCAGGCGCGGCTGGGATGGACGCTCCACCTGGCTGGGGAACAGGAGGAGAGCGTCGAGCAGATCGAGCGCGCCTTGAGGCTGTTTCCTGACCATGAAGGCGCGCGGCTTTACGGGACGGTGATTCTGGCCTACAACGGGCAGGCTGAGCGGGCCGCGGAGCTGTCCCACGCACTGACGGAGCAGGTGCCGTACTTCGATTTGGCCACAGCCGTGCATGCCTACGCGCTGGCCTGCGCGGGACAGGACGCCGAGGCGCGCGCCATTCTGGAACGGCTGCAATGGCTGGGCCGGGAGCGCTTCCTTTTGAGGGCGTTCTCACCGGCCGCTTATGTAGCGCTGGGTGAGCCGGATGCGGCTCTGGCCGAGCTGCGCACCTCGAACGAATGTCGCTGCCCGTGGTTTTTTCAGATGCTGGCCGATCCGCGGCTGAAGCCCCTTGAAGGCCGGCCGGAGTTCGAGCAATTGAAGGCAATTGCCGCCCTCATGGAAGGTGAAGCTGCCCGGCAGGCGGAAGCGGCGTCCTGAGCGGCTGACCCACAAGACCACCGCAACCGATTCCATATTGGGGCTGACGCGCGGCGGGAGTGCGCCGGTGTTGCCTGCCCAGCCGATCGGGTATGCCATCGAACTGCGGCAATCTGGTTTGCGCGGTGTGAGTTGAATCACACTGCAGGGCGGGTTGTTGGGCGTAAACTGCCGTTCGAAGTTTCGAAACAGAACTATGCCAGTTGAAGAGAACCTTTGCACGGTGAGCTACGCGCGCGGCCCGAGCCGTCCGCTGCTTGAGCTGACGATTGGCGACCTGCTGCACCGCACCGCGGATCGCTACGGCGAACGGCTGGCGGTGGCGAGCTGCCACCAGCAAAAACGGCTGACCTGGGCGGAGCTGAGCGCAGAGGCCGATCGCGTGGCGCGTGGGTTTGGGCGCTGGGCATTCGCCGGGGCGACCGCGTAGGGCTGTGGTCAACCAACTGCATTGAGTGGATCATGATGCACATGGGCTGCGCGCGGGCGGGTGCGGCGCTGGTGAACGTGAACCCGGCTTACCGCTCGCACGAGTTGCAGTTCACGCTGACACGCTCGCGGATGAAGGCGCTGTTTCTGTGGCGCAAGGACAGGCACGCGGACTACGAAGAGATTCTGGGCCGCGCGCGCCACGGGCTCGATCTTGAGCTGGAACATACGGTTTATTTCGACTCGCCGGAATGGAGCCAACTGCTGGAGGCCGAGGGGCGGCTCCCCGACCACGTGGCGGTGGACGACGTGGCCAACATCCAGTACACCAGCGGAACCACCGGATTGCCGAAGGGCGTGCTGCTGACCCATCACAACGTGGTCAATAACGGGCAGTTTCTGGCCCAGGGATTTCACTACACGGAGCAGGACAAGATTGTGGTGCCGGTGCCGCTGTTCCACTGCTATGGATGCGTGATCGGGACGATGAGCGCGGTGAACTCGGGCGCGGCGATTGTGTTGGCGAACTGGACCTTCGACGCGCGGGCGACCTTGAAGGCGGTCCACGAGGAGCGGGCGACCAGTGTCTACGGGGTTCCAGCCATGTATGTGGCGGAGATGGCGTTGCCCGACTTCAAGAGCTACGACCTGACCAGCCTGCGGACGGGAATGATGAGCGGGGCCCCTTGCCCGGTGGAGCTGATGAAGCGGGTGCTCGAGGAGATGCATTGCGGCGAACTGGTGATCGCCTACGGGCAGACGGAAACTTCGCCGGTGGTGACCATGAGCGACGCGGCGGACTCGATCGAGATTCGGGTGAAGACGGTGGGTCGTGCGATGCCGCAGACCGAGATTCAAATCGTGTCGAGAGGCACAGGCGAAACACTGCCCTATGGCCAGCAGGGCGAAGTGTGCGCGCGCGGCTACGCGGTGATGAAAGGCTATGACGGCGACGCCGAGGGCACGTCGCTGGTGATCGGGGAAGACGGCTGGCTGCATACCGGTGACCTGGGCGTGATGCGCGAGGATGGATGCATTCACCTGACCGGCCGTTCGCGGGACGTGATCATTCGCGGCGGCGAAAATATCTATCCACGCGAAGTGGAGGAGTTCCTCTACACGCATCCGAAGGTGGACGAGGCGCAGGTGGTGGGGATTCCCAATGCGCGCCTGGGCGAGATTGTGGTGGCGTGGGTGCGGCTGCGGCCGGGCATCGAGGCCAGCGAAGAAGAGATTCGCGATTTCTGCCAAGGGCAGATTGCCTACTACAAGGTTCCCGAGCACATCCGTTTTGTGGATGCGTTTCCGGCGACGCTCTCGGGCAAGATTCAGAAGTACAAGATGCGCGAATTCGAGATTGAGGCGCGCGGGCTTGAGGCTGTGGCGAGCGCGGCCACGGCTTGAAGCTGTCTGCGGGCTTCTGAGTCCGAGGGACGAGAACCGGGAGACGAGGACCGGGATTTGTGCTCTCCCACCCATGAAACGAGGGGACAGTTTCATGGATGGGTCGCAGCAGCGAAACCGTGCCTACAGTTGAGGAGCGGGGGGCGGAGCGGCGGGCGCGCCACGCTTGGCGACGAAATCCGTAGAACCGCGGTCGCCCATCTGGCGGGTGAACTTGATGGTGTCGCCGTCGGCCTTGCCCGTGTAAGAAATCGTGCGTGTGTCGCCGTTGAAGTTCATCACCTGGTCAAAGGAAATGTTGTCCCCATCCACTTTGCCATTGGTGATATCCATATCTCCGCGCCGGGTGGTGATGGTGCCGGTGAGGGTTGAGCCGTCGACATGGAAGTCGAAGATGAGGGTTTGCGTGCCCCTCGGCGTGGTGACGTCTGCGGACCACTTGCCGTTGAAGTCGGCAGCCAGTGCGCTGACGGAGCCCAGGGCGAGAAGTAGAACTGCGAGCCCGAGTTTCTTGAACATGCGAAATCCTCCCACAGATCGATGAACGATCCCGGCGCGGAATTGCGAGAGCGGTTTCAGGCTAGGTATGCCCGATTGTGTTTCGTGCCAGGCCGCCCCTCCCTGGGGTCGGGTCGACTTGAGTGCAATGCCTCCGGGAACAGCAATCCTGAAACCGCTATAACCCCGCGCCTGTTGAGAGAGACGGGGAGGAATGGGAATAAGACCAAGAAACTTGAGCGGCCACGCCGACGGCGGCGGAATGGGCGCTACTTGCCGGCGCCGGTGCGGTGGATGTGCTCGATCTGCTTGCCGTAGCGGCCGAGGAGGGCGTTCCAGCGGACGATGGCGATCTCCTCAAGCATCTTGATGCCGTCTTTGAGGTAGCTCATGCGGGTGCGCTCGTCGTGGGCCCAGCTTACGGGGACCTCCTGGATCGCGATAGCCGCGCTTGAGGGCGATGAAGAGAATTTCAGGATCGAAACCCCAGCGCTCGATGGTCTGCAACTGGAAGACGGTTTGCGCGGCGGCGCGGGTAAAGGCCTTGAAGCCGCACTGGGTATCGGCAAATTTGAGGCCCATCACCATGCGGGTGACGGCGTTGAAGCAGCGGCCGAAGAACTGGCGGTAGAAGGGCTGGCGATGGGTCTGGCGGCTGCTCTCAAGCCAGCGCGAGCCGATGGCGATGTCGGCGCCGCCGGCGATGGCGGCAAAGAGGCGCTTCGGCTTCTTCCATGGGGGCCGAGAGGTCGGCGTCGGTAAACATGACGACTTCGCCCAGGGCCTGCAGCATGCCGGAGCGGACGCTGTAGCCTTTGCCGCGGTTGCCGGGATTCTGAAGCAGCCGCACTTCAGGAGCGCCGGCGGCAAAGGCGCGCACCACCTCGGCGGTGGCGTCGGTGGAGCCGTCGTCGACCACAACAACCTCGGCAGACCAGCCGTGCTGGCGGACGCAGTCCACCACCGACCGCAGCGTGGCCGGAATGCGGCGCGCCTCGTTGTAGGCCGGAATGACGATGCTGTAGTTCGGGAAAATCATCGCGCCCTGAAGCCCGCCAGGTTGACATAGGCCGGCTTGCGCCAGCGTTTTCTTCCGGAGGAGGCTCAGGACATGATACCGCATGGGACGGCAGAGGCCGGCGCGGACCGTCTGGGGAGGGATCAACAGGCCAACTTGCTGATGCGCAAAGGCTAAATTCTAAAAAGAGGCTTGCTTTTTCCACGCTTTCCCGTAGAAAATCCGGTTATGCTGAGAGCGGAGGCCAAACGCACATGACAAAGGCAGACCTGGTGGAAAAGGTAACCGGATTGGGTGACCTGACGCGCCGCGACGGCGAGGTCATCGTTGAGACCATCTTCGGTTCCGTGATCGGAGCCCTGCAGAGCGGCGACAAAATTGAGATTCGCGGCTTTGGGTCGTTTCGCATCCGCCAGCGCAACTCCCGCATTGGCCGCAACCCGAAGACGGGCGAGCGCGTGGATGTTCCGGCCAAGCGCGTGCCCTACTTCAAGCCCTCCAAGGAGCTTCGCGACCTGGTGAACCCGGGTGAGGCCCCCAGCGCCGCCTAAGCACTTATTCATTTGAGAGAGAATGCCGCCCTTTCTCATTGGGTTTGAGAGGGGGCGGCATTTTTGCATGGCGAGAACGCAGCCCGGTAAATCAGGGCTTGATGCCGATGACCGCCATCATGCGGCCGGCGTGCCCTTTTGAGGCGCGGTGAGAAAAAAACAGCTCTGGGTGGCAGTGGGTGCATCCGCCCACCACCTGGATGGCGCGAGGATTGAGCCCTGCGGCGAGCAACTGGCGGCGGTTGGCCTCAACCAGGTCAAGGTGCAGGCTGGGACCGATGGGCGAGTGGCCGGGGGCGCGCTGGGTGAGGAAGAGCATGGGATATTTGCTGCGCACCTCGTCAGTGGAGTAGACCTCGCGAAACAGATCGCGGGCATAAAGGAACTGGGACTCGAACTCGGAGAAGACCTCTTCGCCGACGGCGTAGCAGCAGGCGCCGATGCCGGGCCCGATGGCGGCGATCAGATCCTCGGGCCGGGAACCGAATTCGAGCCGCATGCGTCCGACGCCGCACTCGACAATGCGCTTCACAGTTCCGCGCCAGCCGGCGTGGAAGGCTCCGGCGGCGCGGCGCCTTCGGTCGGCGACCAACACCGGGATGCAATCGGCGGTCTGGATGGCGAGCAGGAGACCGGACTCGGCCGTCAACTGGCCGTCGCTCTTCGATGGACGCTCGCGGGGCGCGTCGGCGGCCATCGAGCAGTGCACCAGGCTGGAATGAATCTGGCGAACGGCGACCAGCGGAGTAGCCGGGTTGCCGGTGACGGCTTCCGACAGCAGGCCGCGGTTGCGGAGGACGGCTTCTCTGCTGTCGGCACCGGTAAAACCCAGATTCAGCTCGCCGGGGGCGTTCTCGGCGCAGTAAGCGCGGCTCACGCCGCCCATGCGGGTGCTGAAACCATGCCAGAGCCACGGGTATCGCTCCCATCCCGGCACAGCGAGCCACTGAACGCCGTTGGCGGCGATGCGGGGCACGGGCAGAGGACGGGACAGCTCCTCCGAGGCGGCGCGGTCGAGCCGGTTGGCGCGCGCGCGTGCCAGTGCGCCGGCGCCGGATTTGGCGCGCAGGCTGCGCACCAGGCCGGCTTGCTCAAAAAGCGCGTCGATCGATTTGAGATCCGCATCAGCGCCTTGTTTCTTCGCCTGGGTCACGGGACCCTACTCTGCCGGTTTCCAGCGGAGGATAGGCTTGCGGGCGGCCTGCACTTCATCCAGCCTTGAGATGCGCGTGGAGTGCGGCGCGGTTTTCACCAGCTCCGGCGTCTCTTCCACTTCTTTGGCGATGGAACGCATGGCGGCGATGAACAGATCAAGCTCTTCGAGCGACTCGCTCTCGGTGGGCTCGATCATCAGCGCGCCGTGGACGATGAGCGGAAAGCTGACGGTGTAGGGATGGAAGCCGTAGTCGATGAGGCGCTTGGCAATGTCGCCGGTCTTGACGCCCAGCGCGGCCTGGCGCTTGTCGCTGAAGACGACCTCGTGCATCGATGCGGTTTTATAGGGCAGCTCGTAGAGGTCTTCAAGGTTTTTGCGGATGTAGTTGGCGTTGAGCACGGCGTCTTCCGTGGTCTGCCTGAGGCCGTCGGGGCCGTTGGCCAGAATGTAGGCCAGTGCGCGGATGAACATGCCGGTGTTGCCGTAAAAGGCGCGCACGCGGCCCACCGATTGCGGACGGTCGTAGTCCCAGGTGAGCGGACCGCGCTCGTCTTTCAAACTTGCAACCGAGGCCAGCGGAGAAAGAGGCGCGCGAAACATGGGCAGGGAACTGCCGGGCGGGGGCGGATCGTCGTTCAAATTCTCCCATGACCCGGGTGCGGGGGGATTGGCCACGTACTCGTTTCGGACCAGCACCGGGGTGGGGAGAAATGGATCGAGAAATGCCTTGCAGGCCACCGGACCGGAGCCGGGACCGCCGCCGCCGTGGGGCGTGGAAAATGTTTTGTGCAGGTTGAGGTGCATCACGTCCACGCCGAAGTCGCCGGGCCGGGCCTTGCCGACCAGCGCATTCATGTTGGCGCCGTCCATGTAAAGCAGACGCGCCCTTGGCGTGGAGGATGTCGGCGATCTTGTGAATCTGGCTCTCGAACACGCCGATGGTCGAGGGGTTGGTGAGCATCAGAGCCGCGGTTTCTTCGTCGACCTGGCGCGCCAGGGCTTCAAGATCGATGCCGCCTTCAGCGTTCGACTTGAGATTTTCAACCGCGTAGCCGCAGATGGCGGCGGTGGCGGGATTGGTGCCGTGGGCAGAGTCGGGAATGAGGATTTTGCGGCGGGCGTTGCCCTGCGACTCGTGCCAGGCGCGGACGAGCAGGATGCCGGTGAATTCGCCATGCGCGCCGGCCGCGGGCTGCAGGGTGATGGCGTCCATGCCGGTGATTTCGATGAGGCAGCGCTGCAGCAGATCGATGACTTCGAGAATGCCCTGGGCGAGCGAGTCGGGCCGGTAGGGATGGGCATCGGCGAGACCTTCGATGCGCGCGACCGCCTCATTGACGCGCGGGTTGTACTTCATGGTGCAGGAGCCGAGCGGGTACATGCCCAGGTCGATGGCGTAGTTCCACGTGGAGAGGCGCGTGAAGTGGCGGATGATTTCGATTTCGCTGAGCTCGGGCAGCGCAGGCGCGGTCTTGCGATGGGCTTCGCCAAGAAGAGCAGCAGAATCGACAGCGGGCACGTCGAGCGGGGGCAGCTTGTAGGCGCGCTTGCCGGGCGACGATTTTTCGAAGAGCAGAGCCTCGTTCTGCGTCGGGTGGGGGCGGACTTTGCCGAGCGTGCGCGGGCCGGCGGCAGGCTGCGAGGGCGTGGTTGTGTTGGTCGTCATTGTGCCTCCACCGGAGCCGCAGCCAGAACGCCGGCGGCGGTGTCAATTTGGCTCGCGTGTGATGATTTCGGTGGCGCACCAGAGGGTGGCGTTGCCGAGTTCGGGATACCAGCGGCGGAGGTCGAGGCCGCCGACGATCTTTTCCTCGAGCAGGCGCTGGGCTCAAATGCCGCGGGAGCTTCGTCGGTTTGGAGACAAACTCGTGGAAGCGGGGCGCGCCGTCAAAGGCCAGCCTGGTTCCAGGAGCGGCGCTTAGAGCTTTCGCCGCATAAGCGGCTTTGGCCAGGTTGTGCTCGGCGAGTTCGCGTATGCCTTCTTTGCCGTAGACGGTGAGGAAGATAGTCGCCATGAGCGCGACCAGCGCCTGGTTGGTGCAGATGTTCGACGTCGCCTTCTCGCGGCGGATGTGCTGCTCGCGCGTGGCCAGCGTGAGCACGAAGCCGCGGTAGCCGTTGCTGTCAGTAGTTTGGCCCACCAGGCGGCCGGGCATCTGGCGCACATATTGCTCCTTGGCCGCGATGACGCCGCAGAACGGGCCGCCGTAACTGAGGGCAACGCCGAACGACTGCGCTTCCATGCTGACGATGTCGGCCTCGACGGGCGGACGGACGACGCCGAGCGAGACCGCTTCAGCGATCGACACGATAAGCAGGGCGCCCTTGGCGTGGGCGATGGCGGCGATCGAGGGAATGTCTTCGATGACGCCGAAAAAGTTGGGGCTCTGGACAAGGACGGCCGCAGTTTCTTCCGTGACCGCTTGCTCCAGAGCTGCCAGATCGATGCGGCCGGTCTTGCGGTCGTACGCGACAAGGGTCGAGGGCAGACCCTGATGTTTGGCGTAGGTGGCCAGCACTTCGCGGTACTCGGGATGGACCGTGGAGGCAACCACGGCCTTGTGGCGGCCGGTTATTCGGACGGCCATCATCACGGCTTCGGCTGCGCCGGTTGAGCCGTCGTACATGCTGGCGTTGGCCACGTCCATGCCGGTGAGCTCGGCGATCATGGTCTGGAATTCGAAGATGGCCTGCAGCGTGCCTTGCGTGATCTCAGCCTGGTAGGGCGTGTAGCTGGTGAGGAACTCGCCGCGCTGGACCAGCGAGTCAATAATCACGGGACGATAGTGGCGATAAGCGCCCGCGCCGAGAAAGCTGGCGTAGCCGGTGGCATTTTTGTCGGCGGCGCAGCGAAAGTAGTCGACGATTTCGCTCTCGGCCTGCTGGCGTGGCACGTCGAGGTCGCGGTCGAGGCGATACTCGGCGGGAATGACGGCGAACAGGTCGTCGATCGAGGCCGCGCCAATGCCGGCGAGCATCTGCTTGCGTTCCTCGGGCGATTTGGGAAGGTAGCGCATTTCAGCTTCCAGCTTCCAGCCTCTAGCCTGCAGCTAAAAGCCCGTTGATTGAGTGGTCTGTCGTGCTTTCCCGAGGTCGGAGGGTCCAGACCTGGGGCACCCAACGTTGATTCAAGAACAAGCGGTCAGAGCCTGGAGCAAGCCTGCAGCGATCAGCTCCCGGTTTCCTCGGAGATGAAGGCTTCGTAGGCGGCGGCGTCGAGCAGGGCGTTGAATTCCGCCGGGTTCGACAGCTCGACCTTGATGATCCATGTGCCGTGGGCGTTCTCGTTGATCTTGTCGGGCGCGGTCTTGAGATCTTCGTTCACGGCGGTCACCGTGCCGGTGACGGGCGAATAGAGATCGCTGACCGCCTTCACGCTTTCGACCGATCCGAAGGTTGCATTGGCCGTGACCGAATCGCCCACCTTGGGCGCATCAACGTAAACAATGTCGCCAAGGGAGTTTTGCGCGTAGTCGGTGATGCCGATGGCGCCGATGGAGCCATCGAGATCGATCCATTCATGTTCACGGGTGTAGCGGTATTTCGCGGGGTAGGGCATGGTGGGTCCGCTCCTTCAAAACAAAACCGGGAAACACCAGTGTAAAGCAGGGAGCAGGGAACAAGGGACCAAGAGAACGAGGGAAAAGAAAGGGGAACGAGGAAACAAGAGAGGGGCACGAGGGAACGAGAACGCACGGGGTGAGCCGGAACGCTTACTTCCTCCGCTTGCTCATGAACGCCATGAGCAAGCGGCTTAGGTCGGCAGAGAGCCGGCCGGCAGGCCCAGGCGCGCTTTTTGATCCCAATCCCCGGGCTTCAGAGAGGATGGGCCTTCCTGTTCCCCTGGTCTCTTGTTCTCTTGGTCCCTTGTTCCCCGGCTTTTCTCACTTGTCGAAGAACTCCCCATGTCCCCCATTGGCCCAGGGGTTGTAGTGCTGGGCGAAGTTGGCGCGGTTCTCGACCGAGGGGTGGTTGTACTCCCAGAACTCGATGAACGGGCTTGGATTGGGGTCTTCGAGCCAGGCTTCGCCGAGGTGGTTAAAGGCGGAGACAGCGGTCTTCTGCGGATCGGCGACGATGCCGTGAATGGCTTCCTGCCCGTAGACGTCGGCCTGGTGCTCAAAATGGCGGCTGAAGGTGTTCGAGGCGGGCTCGAGCACAAACCCGGCGACGGAGATGGCAAACAGCAGCACAATGAAGCCGGCGCGGCTCGCCAGCGGGGTTCCTTCATCAAGGCCGCCCAGCTTCCAGCGCGGTCCGAAGCGGCGGGCCAGCCAGGCGGCGAATCCGGCACAGGCCCAGTACACGAAGAACAGGGCGATCGCCATGCCGGCGATCATTTTGGGGATGTGGTGGAGGACGTAGTGTCCGCTTTCGTGGCCGAAGATGAACATGACCTCGTCGTCGGGGACACGGCCGGCGGTGGTGTCCCAAACCACGATGCGCTTGGTGGCGCCGATGCCGCTCACGTAGGCGTTCAGGCCGTTGGTCTTGACGCTGGCCTTCATCAGGAACATGCGATCGGGAGGAATGTTGGTTCCGGTGCGGGCCACGACTTTTTCAAGTTCGGTGACCAGGGTGGCGTGGTCCTTTGAAAGCGGCTCGAACTTGTTGAAGATGGGCGCCAGCAGCGGCCCGATGAAGATGGCGAGCACCAGCAGCGGCAACGTGGCCACCCAGAGGCCGAACCAGTAGCGGCGGGGCCAGCGGCGCACGATCCAGTTGAAGAGCAGCAGCACGAGCGAGCCGAAGACGAGTGTGAGGCCGAGCGACTTGGCCTCGTCGCCGAGCCAGCTTCCCCAGCCCTGCACGCTGATGCCATAGCTTCGGTCCTCATGCTGGGTGAACCAGTCGAGGGGCATGCTGGCCAATGCGGTAATCAGCAGGAAGGCTGCGAAGAAGACCAGCCCCTGTATCCATCGGCGCGCGGAGGTGCGCTCGGCCCAGGCCTCGAGACCCGCGGCGGCGCGCGTGGAAAGCAACAGCCAGAGTACGGCCAGGCCCCAGAGGCCGCCCACGATGTCCATGATGTTGCGAATGCGGCTGAGGGCAATCGCCTTGGCCAGCTTGTCGGCAGGCAGCGAGTAGGCCGGCTGGGGGTTGGCGGCAGCGGGCGCCGGCTGGGTTGCGGCCGGCTGGGCATGGACCTGGGGGACGTTCATGATGCGCGGCGCCACGCAGGCCAGCAGAATGGTGAAGCAGAGCGCAAGAAGAGAGCAGCGTGCAAATGTCATGAGATCGCTCCTTTTAGCGAGCCAACTTTGAGACAATCGGGAGTACAGATGCTTTTACTCGATTTCTCCCGGCGCATGCCAGAAAAATCTTCACCTGTCTCAAGACGGTCCCTTGATTCGCCCTCAGCATTCTTTGCCCGGCAGTTTGTGTTCGCAGCGCTGGCCGCGCTGGCGCTTGCGATTCCAGCTTCAGCCGCGGCACAAGCCACGACCCCCGTTCTGTTAGACGCGATGACCACCGAGCTGCACCGCGCGTTCACGCTGCTCGGACGCCCGGGGGTGGGCCAACCGGACGCCGACAAGCAGCTTCCGCCTTATTTTTTGAGTTACGCGGTGAGTGAAGCGACCAGTGTGTCGATCCGCGCGCAATTTGGAGCGTTGGCCGACAGCTCGTCCAACCACATCCGCGTGGCCGACGTGCAGGTGAGGCTGGGCAGCCCGGCGCTCGACAATACGCATGGGGATCATCGGGGCTCGGCCGTGAACAGCCTGCAACTGCCTTTGGGCGACGATCGCGAGGCGCTGGCGCGTTCGCTGTGGCTGGCCACCAACGCGGGTTATGGCACGGCGCTCGACAACTACCTGCGGGTAAAGACCGAGGCCGAGGTGAGGGCCAAGGAAGAGGACAGCTCGCCGGACTTCAGCCGGGAAACGCCGCAGGACCACATCGGCAAGCCGGCTCCGCCCGTGGTCGTCGACCGCGCGGCCTGGGAACAGCGGGTGCGGGCGCTGTCAAAGGTTTTCCGCGAGTTTCCCGATGTGTATCAGAACGTGGTGCTGCTGACGGCGCAGAACGAGACCGATTACTATGCTTCATCGGAGGGCTCGCGGGTGGTGACGCCGCACGTGCAGGCGCGGCTGGTGGCGATTGCGGTGACCCGCGCCGAGGATGGCATGGACCTGTTCCGCGAACAGACGTTTGAAGCCGAGACGGTGGAGGGATTGCCGCAGCAGGCCGCTCTGGAAGCGGCGATGCGCGCGCTCGGCCGAGCCTGGAGGCGTTGCGCAAGGCGCCGGTGACGGAGCCCTTTGACGGACCGGCGATTTTGTCGGGGCGGGCGGCGGCGGTGTTCTTCCATGAAGTGCTGGGGCACCGGCTCGAGGGCCAGCGGCAGCGAGGCGACGAGGAAGGGCAGACCTTTACGAAGGATGTGGGCAAGCCGGTGTTGCCGAGCTTTCTATCGGTGGCCGACGACCCGACGATGACCAGATTCGGCGAACACCTGGCTGAGCGGCAGCTACGAGTACGACGACGAAGGCGAAAAGGCGCGGCGTGTTGACCTGATCGACGATGGTGTGCTGAAGACGTTTCTGATGTCGCGGCTGCCGATTGCCAACTTCAGCTCCTCAAACGGCCACGGCCGCGCGGAGACCGGCCATGTGCCCACCGGGCGCCAGGGCAACCTGATTGTGACCTCGACCAAGAGCGTGCCGGAAGCGGAGTTGCGCAAGAGCTGATCGAGGAAGCGAAGAAGCAGGGCAAGCCGTACGGGCTTTACTTCGAAGACATCTCCTCGGGCTTCGCGGTGACCACGCGCAGTTCGCCGCAGGCGTTTCAAGTGATTCCGCTGGTGGTGTGGCGGGTGTATGTGGATGGCCGGCCCGATGAGCTGGTGCGCGGGGTCAGCATTGTGGGCACGCCGCTGGCGGCGATGAAGCGGATTCTGGCCACGGGCGACAAGAGCGAAGTGTTCAACGGCGAGTGCGGCGCGGAGTCGGGCACGGTTCCCGTGAGCGCGGTGGCGCCGGCGATGCTGGTGAGCGAGATGGAGACGCAGCGTCAGCCGCAGGGGACGGCGCGTCCGCCGATTCTGCCCATTCCGGGAGCTGAGACGCAAGGCAAAGACGCAAACGGCGACGCGAAGGAGGCGCAATGAACCGGATTGCTTCGATGGCGACGATTGCCGGAGTTGGATTTCTAGCCGCCTGCATGAGTGCGCCGTTGGTTGCGGCAGCCCAGGCCACGCGCGCCGATGCTGAGAAGGATCCCGTGCTGAAGGCGATGCTCGAGGAGCTGGACCGCAGCATGAGCGAACTGCAACTGAAGGGATTTGAAAAACCGTTCTTTATCCAGTACCGCATTGAAGAGGTGCAGGAGTATTCGACGCGGGCGGAATTTGGCGCCAGCGAAGGATCGCAGCGCGGCCACGAACGGATTGCGCGGGTAACGGTGCGGGTGGGCGACTACAAGACCGACAGCTCGGGCGGGCGGGGCGACGGAGCGCTGGAGCTGGCGGCGCTGGACGACGATCCCATTGCGCTCAGATCGGCGCTGTGGACGGCAACCGACCGGGCGTACAAGAGCGCGCTGGCAGCCTACGCGCAGAAGCAGGCAGCGCTCAAAGAGGTGCAAACGCCGCCGCAGGCTGACGATTTCAGCCACGAGCAGGCGCTCGTGTCGCTGGTGGCGCCGGTGGAGTTGAAGCTCGACGAGGCGGCGTGGCGGGACCGGGTTGCGCGCGCCAGCGGGCTTTACCGGCAGGATGCCGGGTCCCGGGCCGGCGAAGGCAACGTGCAATACTCGACCGCGCGTGTTTCAGGGCCGCGTGACCACGACCTGGCTGGTGAACGAGCGAGGGAACCATCGTACGCAAGACCGCGCAACAGTACCAGGAATCGATTGGCGTGGGCACGCAGGCCAGGACGGAATGCGGCTGGACCGCTCCTATGCTTCGGCGGGGAGCGCGCTCAAGGACCTGGACGCGCCTGAAGTTTTTGACAAGCATGCCAGGGATCTGATTGCCTCGCTCGCCGATTTGCGCAAGGCGCCGCTGGTGGAAGAGGAGTATCACGGGCCGCTGCTGCTGAGCTCCGACGCGAGCGCCGATACGCTGCGCGAGCTGCTCGGGTCCGGCGTAACGGCCACACGGCCCAGTTTGGGCACGGAGGCGCGCACCAACGGACCGTTTGCCTCAAGCTTTCATGCACAACGTGTTGCCGGAGTTTATGGACGTGGTGGACGACCCGGGGCTGAAGAGCTATGACGGGCAAGGGACTGGTGGGCGCCTACGAAATGGACGATGAAGGCGTGCCCGGCGCAGGCGGTGAAGCTGGTCACCGGCGGGACGGCTTGAGAACTACCTGCTGGGCCGCGAGCCGGTGCGGGATTTTCCGCAGTCGAACGGACATGGGCGGGCGGGAATCACGGGCGGCCCGAGGCCGGCGATCGGCGTGCTGAAGATCACGGCACAGGATGGGTCTGCGGACGAGGCGTTGAACAGCAAGCTGCTGGCGCATGGCCAAGGATCGCGGGCTGAAGAGCGTCTACTTTGTGCAGACGCTGGGCGGCGAGCTGACGCCGCGGCTGCTCTACCGCGTAACCGCGGATGGCACGCCCGCGGGCAAGCGCGAGCTGGTGCGGGGCGCGGTGCTGGACGACATTGACCAGCGCGCGCTGCGCTCGGGCATTGCGGCCGCGGGCAAAGACCTTTTTGTGGCGAACTACTATGGCGATGTGCCGGTGACGGTGATGGCGCCGGCGCTGTTGCTGGAGGATGCGACGGTGCGCCGCGCCAACGCAGAAAAACGAAAAGCTGCCCTTCTATCCGCCACCGGAGTGAGCTTCATGAAATCGCTCGATCTCTGGTGCGCCTATCCTGACGATCTGCTGGAGGAGGAGGTTGCGGAGGCGTGCGCCGCCGTGGTGAGCGAAGAGGAGTTGGCGCGCTGCCAGCGGTTTCGTTTTGAGAACAATCGCCGGGAGGCGCTGACCACCCGCGCGCTGTCGCGCACCGCGCTGTCGCACTATCACCCGCTGCCGCCGCAGGCGTGGCGATTTACGGCGAACGCGCAGGGCAAGCCGGCGATTGACCCGGTGATCGATCCCGATTGCAAGTTGAAGTTCAACCTGTCGAACTCTCCCGGGCTGGTGGTTTGCCTCATCAGCGACGGGGCCGAAGTGGGCGTGGATGTGGAATCGTTTGCGCGCGCGGGCAGGATTTTGGAGCTTGCGCCGGAGGTTTTTTCGGCGCTGGAGCGCGCCGGGCTCGATCGCTTGCCCGAAATCGCGAACAGGCCCGGGGCGGATCGGCCCGGTCGTGCGCTGTCCTTATGGACGCTGAAAGAGGCCTACATCAAAGCGCGCGGCCATGGGGCTTGCCTTGCCGCTGGACAAAATCTCTTTCCTGTTTGGCGGCGATGAGGGTGTGCGTCTGGAGTTGGATCCGGAACTGGAGGACGACTCGGCGCGCTGGCAGTTTTGTTTGCTGGATCACGCGGGGCATCGCATTGCCGCCATGACGGAGCGGCGGGCCGCGGACGAACTGGAAATGTGGGAAGTGCGCGGCGTACTGGGGCCGCCGGCGCGGGTGACGTCGCGGCTGTTTCAGCGCGGCTAGAGCCCAAGAAAGAAACTACCTCCAGAGCCGGGGCATCCATGGTCCGGTTTCATCCACCGGGACCGGAATCGCCGGCGGGGGACAGGTACAGACACCGGGGAGTATTCTTCATTTCGGAGAAAGTTCTGTGGTGCGCGCAAGGGAAAAAGAACGCGACGCAGAGAGCGAGGATAAAGGATGAAGCTGAGATCGATTGTTTTGCTTGTGAGCGGCCTGTTTTTCGGCCTGAGCTGTGCGGTTTCTGTGGCAGCGGCCCAGAGCGTGAGACCCGCGGCTAGCCAGCCGGCAAGTCACGGTGCCCGTGTGGGCGCAATGCCCGCCATGGGCCATGGCGGAAACCTGATCAAGGTGATGATTCTCGACGGGCAGAGCGGCGGCGCCTACCACAACTGGAGACTGACCACCCAGGTGATGAAAAAAGAGCTTGAAGAGACCGGGCTTTTTTCGGTGACGGTGATGACGGCGCCCACATCGGACCAGGACTTCAGCGGCTTCGATCCGGATCTGGAGCGGTACAAGGCGATCGTCATGAACTATGACGCTCCCAGCTGGCCTGATTCAATGCACACGCGCTTTGAGCAATATGTGAGCGGCGGCGGGGGACTGGTGATTGTGCACGCGGCCGACAACGCCTTTCCCAACTGGCAGGCCTATAACGAGATGCAGGGCATTGGCGGCTGGCGGAGCCGCAACGAGGCTGCGGGGCCCTACTGGTACTTCAAAGATGGCAAGCTGGTCTCAGATCCTGCGCCGGGACTGGCGGGGATGCACGGAATGAGGCTGCCTTACCAGGTGATGACGCGTGCGCCCGAGCATCCCATCATGAAGGGATTGCCGCCGGTGTGGATGCACGCGGCAGACGAGTTGTATGGCGGACTGCGCGGGCCGGGCAAGAACATGACGGTGCTGGCGACAGCGCACTCCGACCCCAGAACAAGGGCACGGGCCACGATGAGCCGATGCTGATGGTTCTGCAATACGGCAAAGGACGGATCTTTCATACGGTGATGGGGCACGATGTGTACGGGCTGAGTTGCGTGGGATTCATCACCACGTTTCAGCGCGGCACCGAGTGGGCGGCGACGGGAAGGGTGACACAAAAGGTCCCTGCCACCTTTCCGACGGCCAGGACGGTGAGTTATCGCGTGGATATCGCGGAGATGGACCCGGAGATGCTGAAGGGCGCTTCCGACCCGGTACGAACGGAGATCAAAGCCACGGCGCACTAGAGCGGTTCCACAGTACTTCTAGCCTCTTCTGGCGCTACCCGAGGTGGCTTTTTCTTAATAAAAAAGCCACTTGGCCTCATCGCTTCGGGATACAGCAACTGTGGAACCGCTGTAAGGAAGAGATAGCCCGGATTTGCCCGCCTGGATTTGCTCGGCTCGATTCTCCCGGCGGCTTCAATCCGGCAGGCCGATCGGACCTTTCTTTACAGTACTGTAGATTTCAGAGCCGGCCAGCAAGAAGGCGCCGACGCCGTAGCAGTAGCTTGACGTCTCAGTGTAATCGCCGGGCGCGGCGCCCACGGGCTGAATGGCGCCGAGGCGGCCATCGGCATAAACGTGGGTCAACATGCCGGCCCACGCTTTTTGTACGGCGGGCCAGTAGGTTTTGCGGCTGAGAATCTTTTCGTTCACCCCGTAGGCCAGCGCGTAGGTAATGAAGGCGCTTCCTGAGACTTCAGGCAGGGGATAGGCATCGGCATCGAGCAGGCCGGGACGCCAGAGGCCGTCGGGGCCCTGGATGGCCAGCATGGCGGAGGCCATCTGCCGGAGCAGGGCAACGTATTTGGGCCGCAGCGGAGAATTTCTGGGCAGTTGCTTGAGCACGCGGACGGTGCCGCCCATGACCCAGCCATTGCCGCGGGACCAGAACAGCTTTTGGCCGTTCTTCTCGTGAACGTCGAGGTAGGTGGCGTCGCGCGAATAGAGGTGCATCTTGTTGTCGTAGAGCAGGTCGGAGGTGATGGTCCACTCCCGATCCATGAAGCCAAGGTAGCCGGTGTCGCGGGTGGCTTTGGCCATGTCGGCAAAGACCGGCGGGGCCATGAAGAGCGCATCGCACCACCACCAGAGAGGCTTGTCCAGGTCGTCGGGGGTCGCGAGTTCCTTATCCAGACGCGCCTTCATGGGTTTCATCATGGCGGGGTCTTTATGGAGCAAATACTGCTCCATGAACATTTGGCCGACCGCCTGATCGTCGGCGGATTCCAGGCGCGGCCCCGGCTGCCAATCGAGCTGGTTGCCCACATCCTCCATGGCCTGCTTGTACTTGTTGCCGGCTACGGCATCGGGGACGCTCATGAAGCCGTCGTAGAGCGCGGCCCAGGTCCAATCCGTCTGCGCTTGGGCGGGCATGCGGCCTAACTGCCAGTCGGCCACCAGCTTGATCGCCTTGGCCAGGTCTGCCCTTGTGAACCTCGGCGAAAGATCCCGGGCGAGCGGTCCAGGGTTGGGCAGGCTGTCGCCGGGAGACGCGATTTTTGGTTCCTGCGCCTGGGCGGTCCCGACGCCGATGGCGGAGAGCAGGCTGAAGAGGCCCAGTGCGGCCAAAGCTGAAAGGCGTGTCGTGCTTCCGATCCGTCGAACGAAGTTGCCGATATGCATTGAGATCTCCGCGGCTACAAAAAAAACCTGCCGCTTCAATTGAACGCGCAATACGCATGAAGCACAGGGAGAACCGCCGTGGCTGATTATAGATGCTGGCTGCGCAGCGGAGCTCATGGGGGTTTGGGGGGATAGGCGCAAATCCAATCCGGCCCTAGAACCGCATCCGCAGACCGAATTGAATCTGGCGTTCGCGATAGAAGTTGGTGGCGTTCACATTGAGCGGCATGCCGAAGGCAGTGGTATTGGTTTTGAGGCCGGTAAGGAAATTGAGCGTGGGGAAGGCGCCGGCGAGACCGCCCGGCTCAACGTAGTAGCCGGTGGTTTCAAGCTCGGTAACGTTCTGGTGGTTGAAAAGATTGAAGGATTCGGCGAGCACCTCCAACTGACGCTGTTCCCCCAGGTTGAATCGCTTGCCGAGGCGGGTGTCGGCCTTCCACGCGGGGGGATAGCGGTAGGTGTTGCGGCCAATGTTGTAGACGACATTGTCGCTTCCGATGCCGTAGACGCGGTTGTCGCCGCCGGAGCCGTTCATGCCCGGCCCCAGGCCGGTGATGGCGACTCCGGTGGTCTCCTGAAACTCCTCGGCCAGCGAACCGGAGGTGCGCATGGTGTAGGGCAGGCCGCTGCGGAACTGGCCGGTGCCAGAGAGCATCCAGCCGTTGGCGAGGCCGCCGGCAAGCGAGTGCAATCGCCAGGGTGGCTCATAGATGAGCATGACCGCGGCGGAGTGACGCACGTCCAGGTTGCTGGTTCCGTATTCGCGGCTGAAGTCAGCCGGATCGAGCACGTCGCTGCCCGCCACGATGGTGCTTTCGTCGGGGTTCCAGTCCATGGCGTGGGCGTAGGTGTAGTGGGCATGCAGACTCAGGCCCCGGCGTCCGTGCGGGTGAGCCTGACCATGGCCGCCTCATAGGTGGAGTTGGCGCGGCTCATGATCTCGGTGATCTGCTGGTAGTCGGGATTGAGGCGGCCCGCGGTTCCTGTGGCCGAGGGCCAGGTGGCGTAAAAGGGAACGGTGATCTGCGAGGACTTGATCGGGCCCTGGCCGGTGCCGTCCACGACGCCATAGGTGATGGTTCCAGGATTGACGCTGGGGTCGAAGTTGGTGTCGATGGAGACGGGCAGCCGGCGGCCCAGGCTGAGCAGGGCCGCAGCCGTGACCAGCACGTGGCCGGGCAATGGCTGCTTCAATGGAGGCGACGGCCTGGTGCACCTCGGGATTGCGGAAGCGGGGCGCGAACTCGACGGCGCCGGGCTTGACGAGGTGAGCGGTTCGCCGGAAAAGACGTAGGGGAAGGGTGGAGCGCCGCCGGCTATTCAGATTGTCGGTGGGACGCATGAAGAAGTTGAGGTCGCCATTGGCCGAGCCGGTATGGGTGAGCACGGTTTCGAGCGTGGCGTTCTCGGTGCGGGCGTAGTACATGCCGTAGCCAAGGCGCAGCACGGGCCATGCGAACCGGCGGTCAGCGGCGTTGCCGATGGCCAGGCTGACCCGCGGCCCCCAGTCGTTGCCCAGGTCGGGCATCTTTCCCGTGAGCGGCAGTTCAGGGTTGGCCAGCGCGGCGATGGGCGGCGGCATCTGTTCGCGCTCCCAGCGCAGGCCGGCGGAAAATACGGCGAACTTGGCCGGCTGCCACTGGGCAGTGGCATAGCCGGCCCAGTCATTGGTACTGAGGCTCCAGTTGGTGGGGCCCATGACCTGCGAGTAATAGGAATAGCAGGGCAGGTTGCCCAGACCGCGCAGATTGCCGCCCGAGTCACGCCACACGTGGCCGGTCTGGTCGCAGTTGTGGGGATTGAATTTGTCGAGCGCGTCAGAAAACCCGAAGGCGCCATACACCAGCGCATCGGAGATGAAGTTGGCGACGCTCGAGTAGTAGTAGGTGCCGGTCTGGTTGCGGAGCAGAGCGGTTGTGTCGGCGTTGTGTCCGAATTCGAATCCCGCCTTGACCTGCAGGCTTCCGCGCACCCAGTCGACCGACTGCTGCAGGCGAAAGAGTTTCTCGTCGGGATAACTGCCCTGACCGAAGCGCGAGGGATTGCCGATGGTGAAGCCGTAGCGGGAGTCGACGACAATCTGCGGCAGCTGCCCCCAGACGTTGTTGTTGAGCGTCTGCTCAAAGGCCGAGGGAGTATCGGCGTGGGCGCTGAGGATGGTGCGGCCGGCCGAGGCCTGGCTGACGGCCAGCAAATTGGGGGTGACGAAGGCCTCCCAGCGCGCCAGCAACCATTGCGCGCCGGCCTGGCTCGAACCGAGGCTATGGTTGCCATAGGTCTCTGAGACGCGGGTGAGGCCGCCGCCGGGCGAGTTCCAATTGGCGCCGATGCCCTCGAGCGTGAAATGGTGGCGTTCGGCCGCTTTCCAGTCGATGCGGGCAAATCCGGTCAGTTGCCGGGCCGTGCGCGGCGCGGGACCGAGCAGGCCGTCGAGGGTTTCAAGCATCCCGGAGTACTGGGCGAGGGCGTTGTTATTGTTCGATCCCAGCTGCGCACCCAAAAGCTGAACCTGGTCGTTGCTTGGCTGCGCAAAAAAGTTGGCCGGCCACTTGACGGTCGACAACCCCGGATCGTTGCGGTTGTAACTGTCGAGTGCCGCAAACCAGAAGAGCTTGTCACGGCGGATTTGGCTGCCGATGCCGATGCCCCACGTGGTTTCGTGGTCAGGAGGGGTAAAGGATGCAGGCGTGAAGACGGGAACGGTGGTCGAGGTGGCCGGGGCGGTCTGTTGCACCCACTGGGTGAAGGGGTTGCTCGCGCCCCAGATGTTCTCGCGGTCGAACAGCGAGCCCTGGCCGTGCAGACCGTTGGTGCCGCTCTCGGTGGCGACATTGGTGCGTCCGCCAGGGCGCGCGCTCAGCTTCGCTTTGAGCGTTGCCGGCGGCGGTTTGCACCTCGCGGATGGCAGCCTCGGCGATGGCCATGCCGCGTCCGCCGGACCACGCCTGGCCCATGCCGCTGGGTTCGCTCAGGCCCGGGCTGGACGAGCCTTGCCGCGTGGCGCCCGGCGAGGAGCTGGCGCCGCTGCCAAAGGCCAGCCGGATGCCGGCGCCGTCGATGGAAACATCGGAGGGCTGCTGGAGGATCCGCGCAGCGACAACCTGAGAGGAGGACGCTGCAGGGGCCACGGCGGTGGGGGTGTCGACCACAAACTCTTCCCAGCGGCGGCCGCCCACAGGCAACGAATGCAGTTCAGCGGCCGAGAGCGTGGTGGTGACCGCCGGCGCGGCTGGATCGGGCTTCTGCCGGGCGGCTTCAATGCGGCTCACCATGCGGGCCAGGATGCGCGTCTGCTGCGGCAAGCCCCACTCGATGGCCTTTTGCACTCCGCGGCCCAACTGAATCGCCGCCGCGCATACGTTGCCCGCTCCGGCGCCCTGATTCCCAATGCCTGCGAAGACGGCCGGTACCGGCATGATCATATGCAGGGAACTTGACTCTCCATCGCGAGACCCGCCAACAGACGATTGGGCAAGGGCAGCCATGCCTGCGCCCATCACCATGAAGCCGAATGCGGCCGTCGCCAGCCCGTTAGCCCAGTTCCGCCTTGTCCCTGCCATACGGAGACCTTCCCGCGGCAGATTCTGGAAGAGAAGACACAAAATACAAAGCCTGCCCGCTCTGGAGGCAGGTCAGGGATTGGGCAGCGGCCGCGCCGTCCGTGCAGGCGCAATTTCGACCGTCCGATGGTTCCCAAAGTGGAATTGCAACGGATTCTATGCCGGTCTGGTCCAGTTGGAAAGTAACGTGCATCACATCGCGTGCTCTTTTTTTCAGAACCCATGCGGCTGGGGCGATCGCCCCCTGCCGGGGTGCGCTTTCCCGGCGGATGTGTGGACATCCAGGCGAGACGTGGGGTTCGAAAGGCAAGCCAGCCGCATCCGATAGACTGAAGAGACGGCAGCGTGGGTGCGCGGCTGGCTGGTACTGAGCCGAAAAATCGCAACCCGGCGCCCTGAGTCCCCTATGTTTATTGATGAAGCGAAAATCCGCGTCAAGGCGGGCGACGGCGGCAACGGCTGCATGGCCTTCCGGCGCGAGAAGTTTGTGCCGCGCGGCGGGCCTTCGGGCGGCGATGGCGGACGCGGCGGCGACATCGTGATGGAGTCGTCCAATCGCCATAACACGCTGATTCACTTCCGCTATAACCCCGAGCACAAGGCGCAGCGCGGCGAGCACGGCATGGGGTCGAACTGCACCGGGCTCGACGGCCTTTCAAAAACTCTGCAAGTGCCGGTGGGCACCTCGCTCTATGACATGGAAAGCGGAGAGCTGGTGCACGACTTTCAGGAGCCGGATGAGCGGCTGGTGATCGCCAAAGGCGGACGCGGCGGGCGCGGCAACCAGCACTTTGCCACCAGCACGCATCAGGCTCCGCGCGAGCACGAGCTGGGCCGCGCGGGCGAGGAACGCAGTTACCGGCTGGAGCTGAAGCTGCTGGCCGATGTGGGCCTGGTGGGCTATCCCAACGCGGGCAAGTCCACGCTGATTTCGCGCATCTCGGCGGCCCGGCCCAAAATCGCCGACTACCCCTTTACAACCCTCGAGCCCAACCTGGGCGTGGTGACGGTGGGCGAGGAACCCGATCTCGAATCCTACGTGGTGGCCGATATGCCGGGCCTGATTGAAGGCGCGCACCTCGGCTCCGGGCTGGGCGTGCAGTTTTTGCGCCACATTGAACGCACACGCCTGCTGGCGCACCTTGTGGACGTGTCGGACTCGTCGGGCAGGCCGGACCCGGTGGAGGACTTCAAAGTCATCAACCAGGAACTGGCCAGCTTTACCGGCAGCCCCGTGAAAAAGGAGGCTGATCCGTTTGCCGACGATGACGGCCCCACTGCCGAGGGTCATCCTTTGGCCGGCAAGCCGATGATCGTGGTCGCCACCAAGATGGACGCAGCCAACCCTGAAAAGCTCAAGAAACTTTCAGCCTATGTGAAGCGCCGCAAGCTGGAGTTCCATGCGATTTCAGCGGTTACGGGGCAGGGAATCGAGGAACTGAAGTGGGCTCTGGCCAAACGGCTGCGTCCCGCGGAGGCCGAAGCCGTCGCGCGCTGACACTTTTTTTCACACCCGCGTAGTTCTTACGCGATCCGGCCGATCCTTTTTACCCGCCCGCTTGCGCCGGCCGTTAAAATCCCTTTGCCTTCAGTGGGCCGTGATTGGCCAGTGGAATGCTCGTGCTTCTGGGCACGCCCATTCCAATCCCCCTGGAGGTAATACCCATGCAATCCATCAAACGCGATGTCACCGTAGGGCTTTGCTTAAGCGCGATCGTGTTCGCAGGCGCACTGGCCTGGGGAAGTCCATTTGTGGGGGCCAGCTCTTCAAGTGCGCAGACCGAAGGGCAGCGGCAACCAACGCAGCCGGACCCGACCCAGCAGGCCCAGCCCGGTCAGAGCCAGCCCGGTCAGGCCCAGCCCGATCTGGCCCAGGGCAAGGCCCAGTCAAAGACGTTCACCGGGACGGTGGTGAAGGCGGGCGACAGCTACGCCCTGCGCGACTCTACAGGCCAGTTGTTCAAGCTGGACGATGCAGAGCGTGCCCAGCCCTTTGAAGGCAAGGCCGTCAAGGTCACCGGGCAATTGGACGAACAGGCGATGGTGATCCACGTGGAAAGCATTGAAGGCGCTTCGGCGTAAGGCGCTGCCGATCGCCATAGCGAAAGTGAAAGCCCCACCCCGGACGCAGCAACAACAATGCGGCCAGGGTGGGACATCCTCATGCGATGGGCTGTTGGGGCGCGCCGGCGCGCGGCTGCTATTCTTCCTCTTCGTCCACTGGGCGCTTGGCGTTGGCCAGGATTTTGTCGGCTACCAGTTGCGGGACGATGTCGTAGTGGTCTACTTCCATGCGGTAGCTGCCTTTGCCTTGCGTCATCGAGGTGAGCAGCGTGCCGTAGGTGAGCATCTCGGCCATGGGGACCTGGGCGTTGATGACCGTGGTGCGGCCCTTGGTCTCCATGCCCTGCACGCGTCCGCGGCGCGAGTTTAGATCGCCCATCAGGTTTCCGGCAAACTCGTCGGGAGCTTCGATTTCAACCTTCATGACGGGCTCGAGCAGACAGGGCTTGCAGAGCTCCATCCCTTTTTTGAAGGCCAGACGGCCAGCCGTCTTGAAGGACAATTCGTTGGAGTCGACGTCGTGGTAGCTGCCGTCGTAAACGGTGCACTTGAAGTCGACAACCGGGTAGCCGGCGAGATAGCCGCGGGCAGCCGACTCGATAATGCCCTTTTCGATGGCCGGGATAAAGTTGCGGGGGATGGCTCCGCCGAAGACTTCGTTTCCAAATTCGAAGCCGCTGCCGCGCGGCAAGGGCTCCATGCGGATTTTGCAGTCGCCAAATTGGCCGTGACCGCCGGACTGCTTTTTGTGGCGGCCGTGGGCCTCGGCCTTGCCGCGGATGGTTTCGAGGTATGGAACTTTGGGCGATTTGAGGTGGACCTCGGCGTGATAGCGCTTTTTGAGACGGCTGACGATGGCCTCGATGTGCGGCTGTCCTGCGCCGGCGATGAGGAACTCGTTGGTCTGCGGATCGCGGAAGAAGCGGATGAGCAGGTCCTCTTCCATGAGCTTGTGGATGGCGGGGGCCAGCTTGTCTTCGTCGGCGCGGGTCTTGGGCTCGATGGCGTAGGTCATGGCCGGCACAGGAGGCTTGGGGATTTCGATTTCCATCTCGGCGCCCTTTTGGCCGAGAGTGTCGCCGGTGAGCGTTTCGCGAAGTTTGCCGATGGCGCCCAGGTCGCCGGCATGCAGCTCGGGCACTTCGATCGCTTTGCGGCCCTGCATCACAGCGAGGTGGGCAAAGCGCTCCTCGATGCGGCGCGTGTAATTCTGCATGGTTGCGTCGTTTTTGATGACGCCGCTGATGACTTTGAAGAAGGTGATGCGGCCGGCGAAGGGATCGGTCATGGTTTTAAAGACGACCATGCCCGCCGGTTCGCTATCGGCCACCTTGCGCGTGGCGGCAACGTCGTCTTCAGCGGCGTTGGGCAGCTTGACGGCGAAGGGAGCGCGCTCGATGGGCGAAGGCGCGTAGACCTTGATGAAGTCCAGCAGGTGGTCGAGCGCCATGTTGCCGAGGCCGCTTGAAAACAGCACCGGGAAGATGCGGTCATCGCGGATGGCTTCATGCAGGGCGGCGATCAGATGCTCTTCAGGGATTGTGCCCTTCTCGAAATATTCCTCCATGAGCTCGTCTTTGCCTTCGGCCACCAGTTCCACGAGGGCTTCGTGGCGGGCTTTGGCATCGGCAGCCAGCGAGGCGGGAATTTCGGCCGAGGCTTTGCCGCGTCCATCGCCGCCGGGCGTATAGGTGTAGGCCTGCATGGTCACCAGGTCGACCACGCCGTGAAAACCCTGGGCGTCCGAGATAGGCAACTGGACGGGAACACAGTTGCGGCCCCAGCGGTCGCGAATATCGTCAATAAGGGCGCTCAGTCCGCCACCGCCGCCGGCCTTGGGGTGGTCCATCTGGTTGACGAGCACGATGCGGGGGACGTTGGCCTCTTCAGCAAACTTCCACACCCGCTCGGTGACGGCTTCAACGCCGTTTTGGGCATTCACCAGCACGACGGCCACTTCAACCGGCAAGAGCGCGGCGCGGGCCTCGTGGGTAAACATGTGAAATCCGGGAGTATCGACCAGATTGATTTTGACGCCCTGCCACTCGGCAAAGGCAACGGCGTTTTGCATGGTGACGCCGCGGGCCACTTCCTCTTCGTCATAGGCGGTCACGGCCGAGCCGTCTTCAACGCGGCCCTGGGTTGGGGTCATTTTGGCGGCATGCAGCAGGGCGGCAATCAATGTGGTTTTGCCGCTGTGCGCATGCCCCACTACAGCTACGTTACGGATCTCACTTCCCTGGTACGTTTTCATGAGTTTCTCCTTGAATTGCGGGGGGATGTTGCCGGGGTGCCAATGAAACGGTGAGCTTGACGGGGGAGGGACAGGGAAAACGGGGGAACGTCGCGGGCGGCGTCCAGGCGGCCGAATTGGCAGGCCGCAGCTCCGGGTCTTCCGTCTACCTCGTCCATCGAAGAGGGTCTCGGGCCGGCGCGGGGCAGATCCATTGAAGGTGAATCCGCCGGGCGTTCTTTACCAAAGAGCGGATGCTATCACAGGCGGAGTGTGAACGTCCTGTGACTTGCGGCACAAAAAGCAGCAGAGACAGCTTCAAGGGGCGCGAGACGGGGCGCGAGACGGGGCGCGAGACGGGGCGCGAGACGAGTTTGATCGAGGAGGCTGGGCTCGAGGGAAATTCGGAGCAAGGTCCAGTTTTATAGCGTGATAAACTTGTCCCCTTGAGGGAGAACCTACATGAAGATTGCACTTCGACTTGCAGCTTTATTCGCCTTTTTAGCGATACTGCCGGGCGCGCACGCCACGGACGCGACGGGAACATGGAAGGGAGCTGTCGATTTTGAGGGGTCCAGCGTGCCGCTGACCTTTCACTTGACCGTTGCGGGAACGGCCGTGACGGGCACGGTGGAGGGGCTGCCGACGACGCCTGCCAATATCTTCGACGGCAAGGTGGAGGGCGACACGGTGACCTTCTCGGCGAACACCGACTACCAGGGAGACACGTACAAGCTGGTGTTCAAGGGCAAGGTTTCCGATGGACAGATCGAGTTCAACTTTGGCACGGACGACGGGAGCTGGAGCGCGATGCTGACGGCGAAGAGCGCCGCACCGGCGGCTGCGGCGCCGGCCCCTCCGGATGTCTCCGGAACATGGACGGGAGCCTTCGATTATGAGGAGACCAGCGTGCCGCTGACGCTTCATCTGACGGTTGCGGGAACAGCCGTGACGGGTACGGTGGAGGGGTTGCCGAGTTCGCCTGCCGACATCCACGACGGCAAGGTGGAGGGCGACACAGTGACCTTCTCGGCCAGCACTGACTACCAGGGAGACACGTACAAGCTGGTGTTCAAGGGCAAGGTTTCCGGTGGACAGATCGAGTTTGCCCTCGGTACGGACGACGGGAGCTGGGGCACGACGATGACGGCGAAGAAGAGCGCCGCGCCGGTGGCCGCGCCGGCCTTGGCGGACGTCTCCGGAACATGGAAGGGAGCCTTTGATTTTCAGGAGACCAGCGTGCCGCTGACGTTTCATCTGACGGTTGCGGGAACCGCCGTGACGGGCACGGTGGAGGGGCTGCCGACGACGCCTGCCGATATCCACGACGGCAAGGTGGATGGCAACACGGTGACCTTCTCGGTGACCACCGATTACCAGGGAAGTCCGGTGAAGCTGGTGTACACGGGCAAGGTAACGGCGAAAGGAATCGACTTCACCTTCGGCACCGAGGATGGCAGTTGGGGCACGGAGCTGACAGCAACCAAGGGCGCATAGCTCTCTGCCGATGGCTTGAGCGAGGACGGGCTTTCCCAGGTCTCGGCATCGAGACCTGGGAAAGCGATGGTCCGGTTTCATCCAGCGAGGTGGGAAACCCGGAGGGGACTGCGACCAAGCCATCAGGTGCGGAGTTTGAATCAACGGCGATCTGCGTCCCACCCCCAGCCAATCAAAAAAATTTCTTTGCGGATCAATCCCCTGTTGCGTACACTTCTGTGAACCGCATCCGTTGCGGCACTTCGCCCGGCGAACGACTTCCCCGTCTGTAACGCTCAATGGGCAACTTCCCCTGGACAATCAAAAGAGACACGCAGCAAGAGGAGATCACCATGAGTACGACCGCACCCAGCCCCGATCACATTCTGCAAACCGGAATGGCTTTTTTCGCTTCCAAATCCCTGCTCAGCGCGGTGGAGATGGAACTGTTCACCGAATTGGCGAAGCATCCTGAAGACCTGGAGACCCTGACGGGCCGCCTGGGCCTGCATCCCCGCTCGTCGCGCGACTTTCTCGATGCGCTGGTGGCCCTGGGATTTCTGGAGCGGCACAACGGGATCTACTCGAACACGCCTTCGACAGAGTTGTTTCTGGACAAGCGCAAGCCGGCCTATGTCGGCGGCATTCTGGAGATGGCGAACCGGCGGCTCTACCTGCACTGGAACAAGCTGACGAACGCGCTGAGAACCGGCCAGCCGCAGGGCGAGGCTGGACCCACCAATGAGACCTTCGCCGCGTTGTATGCCGACCCCGAGCGGTTGAAAAATTTTCTGGGTGCGATGACCGGCATCAGCCGTGGCGCGAACATGACAATTGCGGCCAAATTTCCATGGGCAAAGTACAAAACGGTGGCCGACATGGGGCCGGCGCAAGGCGACCTGCTGACGCAGGTGGCGCTCAAGAACGCGCACCTCTCCGGGGTCGGATTCGATCTTCCCGAGGTGGGCCCGGTGTTTGAGGAGTACGTGGAGCAGCACGGATTGTCGTCGCGGGTGCGCTTCAAAGGCGGCAACTTCTTTACCGATCCGCTGCCCACGGCAGACGTGATCATGATGGGCCACATTCTGCACGACTGGAATCTCGAACAGAAGCGGATGCTGATCGGCAAAGCGTACCAGGCTCTGCCCGCGGGCGGCGCGCTGCTGGTGTACGAAGCGCTGATCGACGATGAGCGAAGCAAGAATGCGTTTGGCCTGCTGATGAGCCTGAATATGCTGATCGAGACACCGGGCGGCTTCGACTACACCGGGGCCGATTGCACCGGCTGGATGAAGGAAGCGGGCTTCAGGGAGGCGCGTGTCGAGCACCTGGTCGGTCCGGATTCAATGGTGATCGGGATCAAGTAAGGTTTTGCTGCTGAGAGTGTGAACTTTCAGAGGTCTCAAAGGCGAGACGCTCCGACAGGCCTAGGGCAGGCTTAGGGCAGGCCCTGGGACACGCGGCGCCTTGCGCGAGGCCGGAATTATAGCGGTTTCAGGATTGCTGTACACAAAGGCATGGCACTCAAGTCGACCCGACCCCAGGGAGGGGCGACCTGGTACGAAGCACAATCGGGCATACCTATCCTGAAACCGCTCTAAATGCTTACAGCGGCGGGCAGAATCTCGTTCACGTCCACCCACTGCGTAGGGTAGTTGCCGGTGTAGCAGGCGGTGCAGTAACCCGTCTTTTTCTCATCGGCGACGGACCTCAGCAACCCATCGAGCGACAGGTAGGCCAGCGAGTCGGCTTCGATAAAGCGGCGGATCTCTTCAACGGACTGATTGGCGGCGATGAGCTCGCGCTTGCTGGGCGTATCCACGCCATAGAAGCAGGGCGAGATGGTGGGCGGGCAACTGATGCGGAGATGGACTTCCTTTGCACCCGCGCCGCGGACCATGCGCACGATCTTGCGGCTGGTGGTGCCGCGAATGATGGAATCGTCGATGAGGATGACGCGCTTGCCTTCGAGCAGATTGTGCACCGGGTTGAGCTTGAGGCGGACACCGAAGTCGCGGACCCGCTGTTCGGGCTCAATAAACGTGCGCCCGACGTAGTGGTTGCGGATGAGGCCGAAGCGGAAGGGAATACCGGCCTCCTCGGCGTAACCGAGGGCTGCTGTGACGCCCGAGTCGGGTACGGGGACGATCACGTCGGCAGGCACGCCGGATTCGCGGGCCAGTTGGCGGCCCATCTGGTCGCGGCTCTCCTGCACCCAGCGGCCGAAGATGCGGGAATCGGGGCGCGCAAAGTAGACGTGCTCGAAGACGCAACTGGTTTGCTTGAAGCCGCTCGAAAACTGGCGGCTGGTGACGCCGTCTTCGGTCACCATCACCAGTTCGCCGGGCAGAACGTCGCGCAGGTATTCGGCGCGGAGCAGGTCGAAGGCGCAGGTCTCCGAGGCGAAAACGATGGTGTCGGGGCCGTCGGGGTTTTTGATGCGGCCCATGGAGAGCGGGCGGAAGCCGCGGGGATCGCGGGCGGCAAAGATGCGGTCGCGGGTCATCATCACGATTGAAAATGCGCCATCCACCTGGGCCAGCGAGTCGGCAATGGCGTCGACCAGCGCGGAGGATTCAGAGTGCGCGATGAGCTGGACGATGATTTCCGAGTCGCTGGTGGTTTGGAAGTAAGCGCCGTCCCGCTCCAGGCTGGCCCGCAGGTTGCCGAGGTTCACCAGGTTTCCGTTATGGGCGATGGCGATGAGGCCCTTGGTCGAGTCCACACGGATGGGCTGCGCGTTCAGCAGCGCGGAGTCGCCGGTGGTGGAGTAGCGGGTGTGGCCGATCGCCATGGGGCCGGGCAGCTTGGCAAGCACGTCGTCGGTGAAGATTTCAGAAACCAGGCCCATGCCTTTAATGTTGGCCAGGTGCTGGCCGTCGGCGGTGGCAATGCCGGCCGACTCCTGGCCGCGATGCTGCAAGGCATAGAGGGCCAAATAGGCCTGCCGCGCGGCGGTGGGATGCCCGTGGATGGCAACGACGCCGCATTCCTCGCGGAGCTTGTCGTCGCTTGGCGCGGCCGCTTCGGCCGCCGGCAGAATGCAGTCGGAATGGAGCTGATTGGTTCGGTCCAGTGCGCCTTCGACTCCTTGAAAGAGGAGATGCTTCATGCCGGAACCTCGCCGTGAAGAGTGGCTTCAAGGGCTGAGGCCCAGGGTTTGCGGAGGCTTTCAAGCGGAGCGGAGATGAAGGATTGCCGGTCGACGGAGATTTCAAGCCGGCTGCCGCCCGTGGTGCCGATGCGGGCGACGAAGAAGTTGTATTCGCCGGCCAGCTTTTCGATGGCGGAGACGTGACCGTGGGCAGCGGTCACCAGCACGGTGGAAGCAGGCTCGGCAAAAAGACCGAAAAGAGGATGAGCCATGAGCGAGGATTCCTGGTCGACGGTTGCGCCGATGCCCAGTGGGAAAGCGGACTGGGCAAGCGTCACGGCGATGCCACCGTCGGAAAGATCTCGGGCCGAGCGGATGAGCTTGCGCTGGGCCAGGGCGGCGAGCAGCGTGTGCAGATCGGCTTCCGCTTCGAGGTCGAGCGGTGGAGGCTGTCCCCAAATGCCGCCGAGAACCGCTTTGGCGTACTCCGAGCTGCCGAAGACGGCCAGGTTTGCGGCCGAGATGTCCGCTGCGGCTTCGGGGACCGGGGCAACGGCTGGGGCTGTCAGGGGAAAAGCCGGCTCGGGAGACATGGAAAGGACAATATAAGGGTTGATCGGCGCAGGCTGGAATGGGACCTTGAGATTTGGATTCGACGCTTCGTCCCTGGGAACGGGCCAGAGCAGCAGAATGGGGTCGCCCGGCCGCTTAAAATGCGCCGGCACGGCCTTTGTGACGTCGTCGAGGATGCCCACGATCCCCAGAACCGGCGTGGGATAAATGCCTTCGCCGCGGGTTTCGTTATAAAGCGAAACATTGCCGCCGGTAATGGGCGTGGAAAGCGCGGTGCACGCTTGCGCAATGCCGTCGATGGCGGCCGAGAGCTGGGCCATGATCTCCGGCTTCTCAGGATTGCCGAAGTTGAGGCAGTTGGTCGCGGCCACAGGAGTCGCTCCGGTACAGGCCACTTTGCGCGCCGCCTCCGCAACCGCGTGCATGGCGCCCAGCCTGGGGTCGAGGTAGGCCCAGCGGCCATTGCCGTCCAGGGCCATGGCCAGGCCGCGCTCGTGCCGCACGCCATCCTCATCCCGGGTCCCGGTTCCCTTGATCCGCATCACGCCGCCCTCGCCGCCGGGGCCGATGGCGGTGTTGGTTTGCACCATGCTGTCGTACTGCTCGTAAACCCAGCGCTTGGAGCAAACGTTGGAACTGGAAAGCAATTTGATCAGGTCCGCCGTAAAGTCGCGGTCACGGCCAAGTTCAGCCTGCACCGCCTTTGACGGCGTAGCGGCTACCGGCGCCTTCCATGTGCCCACAGGACGGTGATAGAGAGGCGCATCGTCGGTGAGAGACTGGTTGGGAATGTCGGCCACGAGTTCGCCGTGATGGCGAATGCGCAGCCGCGGCTCCGGCTTGACCGTGCCCACGATCACCGCATCCAGGCCCCACTTCGAAAACACGCGCAGCACTTCGTCTTCGCGGCCTTTTTCGGCCACCAGCAGCATGCGCTCCTGGCTTTCAGAGAGCATGATCTCGTAGGCGCTCATGCCGGTTTCGCGCTGGGGAACAAGATCGAGCTCCACATCCAGGCCCACTCCGCCGCGCGCGCCCATCTCGCAGGTGGAGCAGGTCAGTCCGGCCGCGCCCATATCCTGTATGCCGACAATGGCGCCGGTTCGCATGGCTTCAAGGCAGGCTTCCAGCAGCAGCTTCTCCATGAAGGGATCGCCCACCTGCACGTTAGGACGCTTCTGCTCTGAGCCCTCTTTGAATTCCTCGCTGGCCATGGTAGCGCCGTGGATGCCGTCGCGGCCCGTCTTCGCTCCTACATAGATCACCGGGTTCCCGGTTCCGGCGGCCTTGCCGTAGAAGATTTCGTCCTTCTTAACCATGCCCAGGGCGAAGGCGTTCACCAGCGGGTTGCCGCTGTAGCAGGCTTCGAACTTGGTTTCGCCGCCCAGGTTGGGAACGCCAAAGCAATTGCCATAGCCGGCAATGCCGCTCACCACGCCCTCAACGATGGCGTGATTTCTGGCCACCAGCTCGCGCTCGCCGCTGACCGAGTCGCCTGCTTCCAGCTCCCCGAAGCGCAGCGAGTCCATCACCGCGAGCGGCCGCGCGCCCATGGTGAAAATGTCGCGCAAAATGCCGCCCACCCCGGTGGCCGCGCCCTGGAACGGCTCAATGTAGCTGGGGTGGTTGTGCGATTCAATCTTGAAGGCGCAGGCCCAGCCATCGCCCACGTCGATGATGCCGGCGTTTTCGCCCGGGCCCTGAACCACGAGCTTGCTTTTGGTGGGTAGTCGCTTGAGATGCACGCGGCTGGACTTGTAGGAGCAGTGTTCGCTCCACATGACCGAATAGATGCCCAATTCGGTGAGCGAAGGCACCCGCCCAAGGGCCGCGAGAATGCGGCTGTACTCCTCCGCGGTGATGCTGTGCTGGGCAAGCATCTGCGGAGTCACCTGGGTTGGATCGGGAACGACTGCGGAAGGGGCAGTTGTCATCACGGTTGCCTTTATTGTCGCATGGGATGCAAGCGCCAGCCCCGCGGTCTTGATGTGGAAAGCCAGTGCCGAATGCCGGACTGCGCATGCGCCGGGCAATCGAGTCATCAGGTTGCGGAAGGTGAATTGCCGTTCCATTCAAGGGGATTGCGGGTCACAGGGTTTGCGTGTCACTGGGTTTGCGTGTCGCGGGGTTTGCGTGTCAAGGGGTTTGCGTGTGGCGGGCCCTGGAAGGCGTGTGCGATACTTTTCTGAGCAGGCACTCACCCCAGGCCGGGATGGCGGAACTGGCAGACGCAGCGGACTCAAAATCCGCCGACCCTTGCGGTCATGGGGGTTCGACCCCCCCTCCCGGCACCAAT
>CAWCBQ010000003.1:0-2604410 GCA_963793885.1 uncultured Acidobacteriaceae bacterium | reverse complement strand
ACCAGAAAACTGCGCGACGTGCGGTATTCGATCAGGAAGTCGACCGGTGGCGTGTCGCTTGCGGCGTTTGTACCCGCACTAATCAACTCGATCGTCACATGTTGGCCGGACTTGGTTGCGATCAGCAGATTCGATTGCGCCGGTTCCTTGGTGATGGGTTTGACGTAGACGTACTGCGGCTCGCCCTCGTTGTGTTCGGCCTTGAATGCGCCCGGACTGCCCAGGATCACGGAAGTGACCTCCTCGGGCATCCGGATCGACGACTCGAACTCCGGGCGCAGATTGAGGATCGTCACCTCCCTCGGATCAATCGTGAGCGTGGCGACCCTCGCAGGTACAGCGTGATCCGCTGCAAGCACCGGCAGTGAAAGCAACATCACCGCCAGGAACACCTCGTAATGTCTCATTACTCCTTCCTCCTTCGCACACCTGTCGATGCACGTTTGCGCATCGTGTATTTCTCCCGAACGGCCTCGACGTAGGCCACTACATCCGGGTTGCTATAGTTCAATCGCTTTTCGGCAATCCAGCGATCGCCTGCGTAGTAGGCGGCCGATACCAGCCTCATGTCGCCATGAAACTCCCACATCAGCGCCGTGACGTAACGTGTCCCCGCCGCGATGTTTTCTTCCACGTCGAATGGATGATTGGCTCCGTAACGCCGCGCCGTCGCCGGCATCAGTTGCATCAGCCCCATCGCGCCCTTGTCCGAGACGGCGCGTGGATTCCAGCGCGATTCAACGTCGATCAACGCGGCGATCAACTCTGGCGGCACTCGGTAGTGAGCCGCGTAAAGGCGCACGCATCGTTCCGCCTGAGATGCGTCCGGCTGCGCACGAGCGCAAGGCAGCGTGGCAAAGAACAGAAGAAAGAGAGGAAGGATTCTCTTCGTCATTCCGTCGCCTCCGGAACTGTGAGCCTGGCGGCGAACCGCGCGCCATCGTCGAGCAGGCTCTTGAACCCTTCGCGCAAGAGCAGGTGACGGCGGTCCTTCTCCGTCTTCGCCAGGAACGGCAACAGCACGTCGCGCAGGTCTTCCGTCACGTGATCTGTGCCAAGCAACCGAAGTGCGTTGGCGAAGTCGATCATCTCCGAGACCGACGGCGGCTTTTCGAGGGAATAATTGCGGAACGAAAGCGCAATGCCCGCCATTTCTTGATGGAATCTCTCGTCCGCGTCGGGCGTGCGGCTGGCGATGATCTCCGCTTCGCGGGCTGGCGTAGGATGCTCGACGCGCACGTAGAGGCTGCGCCGGCGGATGGGATCGCCCAACCGGCGTTCCTCGTTGCTGGTCAGAACGACAAAGGGAATGCTCTTGGCTTCAACCGTGCCGAACTCGGGGATCGACAACTGCCAGGCAGAAAGAATCTCAAGCAACATGGCCTCGAAACCCTCGTCCACCTTGTCCAACTCGTCAATCAGGAGAACGCACGGCCGCTCGCATTCAAGCGCGCGCATCAGAGGACCCGCCCGGAAGAAGTCGCGCCCTTTGAGGCTCGCCTGCACGCTCTGCCAGTCCGCGTGCTCGCCCCGCGCGAACTCCATATAGAGCCTCTGCAACCCCTCGTCGAACTTCCCGATGGCCTGGTCCTCGGTCACGCCGCGGTAGCACTGCAGCCGCTCGATATGCGTTCCGGCGGCCTTGGCGACCGAGACGGCCAACTGGGTCTTGCCCGATCCTGCAGGCCCTTCGAGCAGCAGCGGCTTCTGCATTCGCGCCGCCAAATAGACGACCTTGATCATCACCGGATCGATGAAATAGCCGGTTGCCTTGAGCCGATTCGTCAGATCCTCGTTGGACTTAAACATGCAGATGCCTCCACGAATGCAGTTGGAGGATCGGTTAAGTTGAAAACTCAGTCAAACTCGCGAACGAATCATGCTCGCGTATGAACTCGTTGCAGTGTTAAACAGCGGCGTCTCTTGGTGTTGCGAAGGTTGCAGGGAATCAATTGATTCCCTGCAAACGGCGGTGAACCCGTTGCGCGATTCGTTCAGGAATCCTCAATGAGGTGTAGCCCCGTTTGACCCTGGTGCGCTGACGAGAAAGCTTGATCACTCCCGGTTCCTGGCTGAAAAGGCGCCGGATGGTGTTTTCGCTGAAGAACCAGAGCTTTGCCAGTTCCGACACGGTGTAATGCCTTTCAAGTGCGGGCACACAAAACGCGGTCTGTTGGCCAATAGCTATAGAAACGCTTTCCACTTGTGGCTGGAGTTCCATGTTGCACCTCGCATGTTGTGCAGGTTTTGCAAAAAATGTGGCCAAGCCCGGCCGGAACATGAATCGCCCCGGTCGGCTTTCAACGCGCGAAGTCACTTGTAGCCCCGATTCAGGGCTCGGTCAAATTGCCATTTTGTGAAGGGCGGCAGGAAGCACTGAATCGGCATTCCTCATGCCGTGGCTTTCGACTTCCTGTCGGAGTGGATCAACTGCCAGCCAGTTCGATTGGCGGGACGCGAGGAGGCCGAAGGAGCGTTTTCTGGGCCTCTTCCGGCTGGTGGACCAACCTTCCAGGCGTTGCGAACACTTTCCTGAAGCTGAATCTGTCTGGCCTTGACGAAGGGAGAGTAGCTTTTTTCCGTGATCTTCACTGAAGAGTGGCCGAGCAGCAGGGAGACCTGATCGATCGGGACACCGGCAAGAAGCATCTCCACGGCAAACGTGTCGCGGAACATGTGGGGGTGGCAGCGTTTTTCCTCACCGTCGGGCTTTTTTATGTTGGCCAGTTTGAACAGACGGCGATAGCTTCTCTGCCAGTCCGCTACTGCGCTCTTTGGATCGCCATTGCCGCTCCAGAAGAAGTAGCGGGGATTCGGCTTGGGGCCTGGCGGAATGTTTTCGAGCGCCTCCACGACATGCGGGGGGAGCGGCACGTAGACAGGTGTCCCGGTCTTTGCCTGATAGAGCAGAAGGCTATCGCCATTTAGGCGATGCCGTTCGAGAGTCACCGCATCGCGGATGCGTAGCCCGCTCCAACGCATCAGCAGGGTCATGGTGCGAAGCCTCGCCTGATTCGCCTTCACATCTCCGCCGCCGCGCTCGCCCCGGCGAATGTAGGTTGCGGCGATGACCCTCTCGAATTCATCAGGCGGGAAGTAGTCGGTCGGGATTTGCACGACCTTGATCTTCCCGAGGCCGATGGCGGGGTTCTCGGTCAGGTAGCGGCGCCTCACGCAGGCCCAGAAGAATCCAATCACTCGGCTCTGCTTTTTCTGCTTGGCGAGGGGACCGTCTTCCCAGGTGCTGCGGAAGTTCAGCAGAGTGTCCAGGTCCAGTTCATCCAGGTATTCGATCCCCTCGACGCGCGTCCAGGCAAGAAACTGCTTGCGGAAGATGGTCTCGAGTTTCTTGAGGGTCGAGGATTCGACGCTGCGGCTCACGGCATCGGCCAGGTATGCGTCGACCGCTTGCGCCACCGTGACCCTTGGCCGCGGTTTCGGTACGCGTGGCTCAGGGACTTCCGTCCGGGACGTCGGCGGAGGAGGATCGGCTGGAGTGGGGATTGGCGGCGCCGAACCGGCCGCCACCGCGGTGCCGAAAGGCGGCAGGCCTTTGATGAGCGCCTCCTCAAGCTTGACGCGCACCTCTTCGGCTTCAGCCCACTGTCGGGTCTTGGCGCTCTGGCGAAAGTAATACCCGTTCACCTGCCCGCCCACCCATTTGGGGCAATTGCACCTGCGGCAGGAGCGGTCGTGAGCGAATTTGCAGTCGGCCGAATGGCGGGAAAAGACGGAAAGCAGCATGGGGCTCCCCACTTCAGAGGTGAGTTTGCCCGCATGGAAGAGGTCGGTCAAAAAGGGAGCAACGTACAAATCACGTACAAAAATGCCCCTCAAATTTACCTATGGAAGATATGTCGTTGATGTAATAACGACTTAAGTATGGTGGAGGCGGCGGGAGTCGAACCCGCGTCCGAAATCGCTGTCAGCCAGGAGAGTCCATGCTGTGTCCGATTCGATTGAATTCGCTTCTCGGCGCTTAAGAACGGACAAGATGCGACGAGAAGCTAGTCCGATGATCTCGCGCAAAACGACACGGACCGAGCCGCTTCGCGCCAGCCTACTGAATGACGTCCGCTCACAGCCCATAGGCGAAGCCGTGGAAGACGGCAGCTTAGTTAATTAAGCTGCAAGTGCCAGATTATCGTTGGCAACTTTTGTTTTGCAGGCGATTACGGGTGCCCACACCCCGACATGCCTCCTATGCCGCAATCGATCCCGTCGAAACCGTGACGCCCCCTTCGTTTCGCGCCAGCTTCAAAAGTCCGTCACGGCGACTCCGGTTGCCCGCTTGATGACGAAAAACTGTCACCCGGTATACCGGTTGTCACCTCAACGGTCAAAATCGGCCGGAGAAGCAACTGCTGGGTGCGAGCCGGGCCAACTGGCTCGTGCTGCATATTTCCATTCTACGCTGATTCCGACTCGCGAGGAGAGCCACCGATCAGCCAACCGGCGGCGCTGGATCCCATCTACTCCTTGTCGAGGTCGATGCTCTCGTATTCGTGGCGAGCGATCGCGGCGCGGATCTGCGCTGGCGTCTTGCCGAGCCGCGTTTGCCGGTAAGCGAAGAACCCTTCCTTGGCGCACGTCGAACATTCAGTTCCGTGCAGCCCTTCGAAGCAGCTGCGAAGGCTTGTATGTCCCAATGCCCGATCGCATCGGCAGTTGCAGGGCAGCTGGTAGACCACGCTGCTTACCCTTGCAACCTGCTCGTAAACGTGCACCTGCCAGGGATAGCGAAAATTCTCCCCCGTCAGCTTGGAGCCCGACAGAATTGGTGGCAGAGCACTGACTTTCAGTGGCGCCGAGGGATGATAGGAAGGGACATCGTCTGCGGGGTTTGACCACTGCGCGTAGCTCGCAGCCGTCAGGGCGAAGACTGCAATCCCCAGCAACCAACGGCTCTTAATCATGTACCTCATGAGACCTCTCTGGCTGCCATTTTACCCCGGATATTGGATGAAGCGGAGTGCTTCCATGCACGTCCTGTCAATCTCCGCTGCTGCATCAATTCTTCGCAGAACAAAAAAAAGGCGGCACGAACGGTCTAGCTGTTCGTGCCGGGAGGCCAGTGACGCAAACTACTTCCTACTGGAGGAAGACGGTGAAAACCGCCTCAACCAGTGGAATAAATACAGCATAGCATAGATCCAGAAGGATGCAAATACAAAAATCGAAATCCTTTTGAGCCCCGTCTGGGAATCAATCGCTTTTCACCGTTGTGCATCTAAGGCTCAGCAATTCTTTCAGTTGCCAGCTAGAAAGTGTAGTCGTCAGGAGAACCCAAAAGGTATGGCAAGCAATTCAGAATCAGGTACTTCTGCATCGGAGTCAACGCCAAGTCTCCACCGTCCAGAATGGCTCAAGATAGGTATTGTCGCTGCAGCTTCAGTGCTTGCCGATGGCCTTGCAGCCGCGTGGTGGTACAGGAAAACGCTGAAAGCCATGCGCAAAACGGGAGAGATTAACCAAAATCCGTATTTTGGAATTTCTCCGGACGGCCCTGGAAAAGGCTAGCGACGAAACCTAGCCCGGGCAACACGGCGTTCAGGCCAGCTTGTCTGTTCGAACGGCCAAATCGAAGTCCTTCTCGGTCAGGCCTCCAGCGTCATGGGTTATCAGGCTCAAGCGTACCTGGTTGTATCGGATATCGATATCCGGATGGTGGCCCGCTTCCTCCGCCAACGCCCCTACGCGGTTCACAAAGCCGAGAGCGCCTATAAAGTCTTTAAATTGAAATGTCTTTACCAGTTCGCCGGCTACAATCTGCCAGTTGGGCAAGGTGCCGAGGCGAGACTTGGCGTCATCGGCAGAGAGTTTCGGCATCCTTGTGGCTCCTTGTTTCAGCTTGTGGAGTCGTTCCGCTCAGAATTGGCCATATTATGCCAGATTGCCAGACTGAGAGGGCAATTCGAATGTGGAGAAGCGCTTGTTCTGCCCACTGATCTCGGAACGCAGTTCCTGCCACAATTCGTTGGGAATCTTAACGAACGCTTCGACAACTGCTGGGTCAAACTGGGTTCCCGAGCAGCGAAGGACCTCCTCGCGCGCCGCATCGAAACTGCGTGCCTTGCGATAGGGCCGGTCGCTGGTAATCGCGTCGAGTGTGTCTGCCACTGCGAAGATCCGCGCTCCAATCGGAATCTCTCGCCCGCTCAGCCCGCTCGGATAGCCACTCCCGTCGATAGTGTTCCTGGTGGCAGAAGACGATCTCTGCCGCACCGGCCAGGAATGGTATTTTCCGTAACATATGATACCCGCGCGTACAGTGCTCGCGCATGACCTCCTGCTCTTCCGGGGTCAGCTTTCCAGGTTTGCGCAAAATCTCGTCGGGGATCGCCATTTTTCCGATGTCGTGCAGAAACGCGCCCCGCGCGATCACCTTGATTTCAGCAGGCGACAATCCCATGGCTCGCGCCAGAGCGATCGTGTAGGCGGTTACTCGCTTTGAGTGGCCTTCCGTCTCTGAGTCTTTCAGGTCCAGCGCATCGCCGAGCGCCTCAAGAGTCACGTCGTAGGAGTGCTCCAGATCCTCCATCGCATGGCGAAGCATATCCGTTCTTGCCCGAACCATCTGCTCTAGGCTCTGCTGGTAGTTGTGGCTTTCCTCCAGCACCTGGCGGTACCTCAATGCCCGCTCCACAGTACCGAGCAGGTTGTCGCGCTCAAAGGGCTTCAGCAGGTAGTCATAGGCTCCGCGCCGCATCGTATCGATGGCCACCCCGATGTCGTGAATCGCTGTGACCATCACCACCGGAAGATTCGGCTGTTGCGCATGAAGCCGCTCCAGCAGCGCAATGCCGTTCAAATCCTGCATGACGATGTCGGTCAGCACAAGATCGTAGGTGTTCATCTCAAGGGCCTCGATCGCTTCCCGAACGCTCGAAGCCAGCAGCACCTCGTAGCCCTTGCGTTCCAGGGTAGAACCGATCATGGACCGGACGTGCGCTTCATCGTCCACCACGAGGACCCTCGCAGGCCTGCTCGCGCCAAAGATTGCGCGGGCTTCTCGCTCCGCGACGGGCGCTTCGGCGGGATTAGGCGTTCCCGGTCCTGCCAGGTTCAATGCCAAAGGACTTCCTCCCCGAGCGTCTGCGTTCCGCCCTGGGGGGGCTTCCGCCGCGGTCAATGTTCCCCAAGGTCTGCCTTGCGATTACCCGGTTCTCTTTTTAGTAAACAAGCATTTAAGGCCGATGACCATCACTAAAAAGAGTTATAAAGCCGCTCCGCACATTGGCGGTAACAACTCGAAAGTGGCAGAGCGGTGCAACTCTTGACGCACGTTCATCACCGGATCAGGCCGCGCAAAGCATGCTCCATTCCGCTAGCTTGCCTTCTCTCGCTTGGAACGTCGCGCATTGGCCCACCCCTCCTTGGTAACCTGGTGGCTTCTCGCTACCGCTAATGCCCCAGCCGGTACATCCTTTGTGATGCAGGAGCCGGCCCCGATAAAGGCGCCATCTCCCACCCGTACAGGGGCCACGAGTGTTGAATCGCTGCCCACAAAAGCATGCTTGCCTATATGGGTTGGTGCTTGTTTTCTCCGTCGTAGTTGCAGGTGATGACGCCGGCTCCGATGTTTGTGCCTTCGCCCACCTCGGCATCGCCCAGATAGGTCAGGTGACTGGCCTTGGCGCCTTTGCCCACCTTCGCCTTCTTGGTCTCAACGAAGTTGCCGATGTGCGCCTCTTCGCCAATCTCGCTTTCCGGACGCAGATGTGCGAACGGTCCGATCTTAGCGCCGTCGCCAACGGTGCTCCCGGTCAGCACGCAACTCTGCCTGACGAGCACATTGTTGCCCAGCGTGCAGTTCTCAATCACTGTAAAGGACCGGATCAGGCAGTTCGCGCCGATTCGCGTCTGGCCCAGCAACTGGACAAAGGGCTCGATCACCGTGTCCGCAGCAACTTCGATCCTCGGCATCGATGACGCACGTTTCCGGACGGTAGATTGTCACTCCGGCCGCCATCAGCCGCGCTGCTGCCTCGGCACGCTGCTTTCGATCTTCCGCCACCAGTTCAGCAATCGTCTTCACAGTTCCCACTCTCCCGCATTCGGTTCTTACCAGCCAGCGCGGCCAACACCACCGCCATCCGAGACCAGGCTATTTCTCCGCTCCGCCTGCCGACCCAGGGCGGTGGCCCAGGATGGGGAATCGTGATGTCCACCATTTTGCACATGCCCCAAATGCAGCTCATCGAGTCCCGGCTTGATCTCCGGTCCGTTGCCCACCACCAGCAACGCCAGCTTTTCAGGGTGAATGTACTTTCTTTGCTACCGCCGTGACGTCGGCCAGAGTCACTTTTTCGAGGGCCGCTTTGTAGGTCTCGAGATAGTCTGCCGGATAGCCGTAAAACTCCAGGCGTTCCCGCTCGTCCAGGACCTTGTCCTTGGTGTCGTAGCGGAACAGGAAGGAGTTGAGAATATCGTCCTTGGCCCGCTTCAATTCGGCCTCGGTGAAGGGCCTCGTATCCAGCCCGGCAATCTCGGCCAGAGCCGCTCTTGTTGCGTCCACGGTCGAAGGGCTCTTTGTGAGCACCTCGACGTCGAACGCAGCCGGATGGTCATAACGCCATGCCGAATCCGCCACCGACGGCATAGGCCAGCCCCAGTTCCGTCCGGACTTTCTGAAAGAGCCGGCTGCCAAACCCTCCGCCGAGAATCTCGTTCATTACCGCCAGCGCCGGCACATCAGGATTGTGCCGGTCAGTGCCCAGCCCCACAATTTCCACGTTCGACTGGTTCACGTCTTCTTTGTCGATGAAGTAAACGCCGGGCGTGGGGCCTGCAAACACGTCGTGCCGCGCCGGAAGCGGGACGACGGGAGGCAGTCCCTCAAAAGCAGCCCGCACCTTTGCCTCCATGGCGACCGGGTCAAAATCCCCACTGATGCCCACGATCAGCTTCCCCTTCAGAGTGCGGTCGTGCCAGGCTTGCAGGTCGGCTACCGTCACAGCGCCGATCGTGGCCAGCTCCGGCTGCCGGGTATACGGTCCGTTGGCGCCGTAGACCAGTTTGTTTGCCTCCCGGCCAGCAATCTCGCTTTCGTCGTCATTTCGGCGCACGATGCTTGCGGCCATCTGCTGCTGGGCCAAGTTCCAGCTTCTCTGCGCTGAATTTGGGATGGAAGAGCAACTCCATCGCGAGGGCAAAGACCTGGTCGGAGTCGCCCTTCAGCGAATCCCAGGAGATCGCGGTTGAGTCGACGTCGCCGGCCGTCTCGATGTGTGCCGCTCTCATCTCGAGAAAGTCGTCCATCTCGTCGCCATCTCATCTTCTCGGTGCCGCTGGTCCGCCAGGCTTCCCCATACAGGTCCACAATCCCGGTCTTGGCCGGGTTCGTTTCTTCCCGCGACCCTCCCGGAATCAACACCGAACCCGTCACAAACGGCAGTTCGTGATCCTCCTGCAAGAACACCACGATTCCGTTCTTGAGTTCGATCCTTTCAGGCTGGTGCGGCTTGAACTCATGCAGCTTTGGAATCGGAATCCGCTCCCATGGCTTGCTTTGCTGCGCACGCAGAATCGTCGGCCCGGTCAGGGACGCCAAGACCGCACCGCATCATCAGAATTCCGGAAGCTTCTTTTGTTTGTCAGTTTCTTCATTGCGCGCCTCCTTTATTCTTCACGGTGGCCGCCTGGGCCTCGGTATCGATTTCCGCGCTGGTCCTGTTCGAGGCCAAAAATATATTGTTGGCCACCCGGCGAATATCTGCTTTGGTCACCTTGTCCACCTTGTCCAGTTGCAGAAAAAGCTCGCGCCAGTCTCCATAGCGCGTCTGATACTCGGCGAGCGCGTTCGCGAGTCCCTGGTTGTCCGCCAGTCCGCGTAACAGGTCAGCGCGCGCGCGCGTCTTGTACATTTCGAGTTCCGGGTCCGTCACGTCGGTGGACTTCAGTTTGTCGATTTCCTTATGAATCGCATCCCGCATCTCGGCCGGCGTGTGTCCGGGCAGCGGCACCGCATAGAACGCGAACAGGCTGGGATATTTGTCGCCCGGGAAAGGGCTGAACCCCTCAGCCTCAGCCGCAATCTGCTGCTGTTCCACCAGGCTGCGGTAAAGACGCGAAACGCGCCCGTTCGACATGATGTCCTGGATTGCGTCGTAAACCGCGTCGTCCGGATCGTGATAGCTGGGGCGATGGTAGCCCTCAATATAGAACGGCTGTGTCTGCTCACGTATGGTCACCGTCTTTTCAGCAAACTGCCTTGGCTCAACGGTTGTCATATCCTCAGGCTTGGCGCCGCCGGGAACCTTGCTGAAGTAGCGCTCCAGCATCGGCATCGCGTCTCCGGCATTGACGTCACCCACCACCGCGACCACAATGTCCCCCCCCACGTAGTACTTCTTGTGGAATGCCATCGCCTCGGTTGCCGAAATCTGGCTCACCTCGCTGGGCCAGCCGATTCCGCTGCGCCCATAGTTGTGCGCCACATACGCCGTGGCAAGAAACTGCTCCACAAGCCGGCCGATCGGATTGGAATCGGTGCGCATGCGCCGCTCTTCGATCACGACGTCGCGCTCCTTGTAAAACTCGCGCGGAACCGTGTCGGAGAGCCGCCCGCTCTCAAGCCATGCCCAAAGTTCCAGCCGGTTCTCGGGCATCGACCAGAAGTACTGCGTGTCATCCAGTCCTGTCTCGGCGTTCAAGTCATGGGCGCCGTTTGCGTCAGCCACCTCGGTGAACTGGTTGGGGATCACGTATTTGTGCGCTTCCTTCTGGGCGTCAATAAAGGCCTGCTTCAGCACAGCCAACTTCTTCTCGTCGCGCCCTACCGGCTTCAAGTATTCGGCCTCGTAGGCGTTGTTTGCCGCTTCGACTTTGGCCAGTGCCACTTTCTCGGCCGCGTAATCCGTGGTTCCGATCTGGCTCGTCCCCTTGAAGGCAAGGTGCTCGAACATGTGCGCCAGTCCGCTTTCTCCCGATGGATCATTGACGTCGCCTGCGTCGATAAACGTCGTGTAGCTGAATACCGGCGCCTCAGGGCGTTCGCAGATGATCAGCGTCAGCCCGTTGGGAAGCACTTTGGTCGTGATCCTCTGTTCGAACGACTTCAGGTCTTGCGCATGCCCTGCAAAAGTGGCCGAGGCCGCCATCATCAGCAGCACGAAGCTCTTCACAAACCAGGAATCAACTCGCCTTTGCATCCAGTCTCCTTGTTCGAGAGCTGCCAAAACCCGCAATCTCCCGCACCTTTCAAAAGTATTGCGCTCAAGCCCGCGCGTCAAACCCGCAAAAACGGCTTTTCCGCAAGTGTTTTTCTTTTCCGCTTGCTCCCGTCCCCCTGCCTACGCTCATTCTCCGCCCAGTGCCTGGGCAAACGCATAGAAAAAGTCCAGCGATTTCCAGTACGAGTCAACGGGCAGTCTTTCATCGCGCCCGTGCGCGCGGTCGTCATCTCTCTCAAGCGCAATCGCCGAGAAGCCATAGCTGGGAATCCCTGCTTGCGCAAAGTAAATTGAGTCGGAGGCGCCGTTCTCCATCACGGGCGTCACTGGCGTTTCCGGCCAGATCGCGTTCGTTATACGGGTCAGAGGATCGAACACCTCCGCTATCGGCGCCGGCGGCGCAATTGCCTTGCGGTCCGGAGCCGTATCGGAGACCGCGCCCGCGTCGGACTCATATTTCACGCTGAGCCTTTCCTCACCGAAGATCCCGATCAACTGTTTCCGGATCTCTTCCGGTGAATGTCCTGGGAATATCCTGCAGTTGACGATGGCCTGTGCCGTCTGTGCCAGAGCATTATTGGCCACCCCTGCCTTCAGGCGCGTGGCTACACAGGTTGTCCTGAAGTTTGCGTTAAAGCCCGGTTCCGCACTGAGACGCGCCACAGAGGCACTGTCTGGGGGCGTGTCCAGAATTGCCTTCATGTCCCTTGCCGTCTCTCCCGACTCTTGTTGCGCCAGCTTGCCGAAATAGGCCCGCGTTACCTCATTCATTTCGAAAGGAAACGTGAACGCGGCCAGCTTGTTCATTGCCGCTGTCAATTCGTAGATTGCATTGTCCGGCCTGGGCAGGGAACTGTGTCCACCGCGATTCACCGCCGTGACCTGGTAGTCCGCGTAAATCTTCTCTGTGGCTTCCACTGCCGCAATGGTGGGCCGTCCGTGTTCCAGTTCCACACCACCCGCGTCAGGATTGATGACAAATGCGGCATCTACCAGGTTGCGATGCTGCTCCACAAGCCACTGGGCTCCGTTGAATCTGCCACCCTCCTCATCCGCAGTCAGCGCAAGAATCAGGTCGCGTTTGGGCTTGTACCCGTCGCGGTGGAGACGCAGGAAAGTCGTCATCAGGGCGGCGTCGCCGTCTTTCATATCCTGCGTGCCACGCCCGTAGAAGTAGCCGTCCCTCTCAACAAGCCGGAAGGGATCGGTAGACCAATCGGAGCGGAGCGCCTCCACAACGTCCATGTGGCAGAGAAATAAAACTGGCTTCGCTGTGGGCGTGCCCGTCGCGCGGATCCTCACCACCAGATTTTGTTTGCGTGGGTCGGGACCGAGCAATTGAGCGTCCTCTGGTGAGAACCCCGCGTCCAGCAGCAGCTTCCGCATCGCCGCGGTTGCCGTCGTCACGTTGCCCCGTGGAGTATCCGTCGTATTGATCTCGATCAGTTGCTTCAGGATTGAACGCGCCAGCGCCCGATCAGCGGTCGATGCGGCGGGGAGAGAACTCTGGGCAGGCAGTGAAGATGAGAGGAAGCAAACCAGGAAACTGGCTGCGAGCAGAATTGGAAAAAGGGCACGCGTCATGTCCCGATTGTACGGTTGCCCACAGCGCGTCCTCTCATGTCATACGAGCCCGAAGGGGTAGCTTCGAACTCACTCAGCCAGTTTCGCCTCAGGATTGACCAGCAGCCAGGCAGAAGCGCCCAGAACCGCCAGCGCGGTTGCGGTCATGAACGAGGATTCCCACCCGAAATAAGCTGCTATGAGCGGAGTCAAGGATGCGGTTACGGCGCCCCCGATCTGGCCACCCATGTTCATGGTTCCGGAGACCACGCCCGCGTGGCGTCCCGCAAAATCCGCGGTGACTGACCAGAAGCAGCTTTGCGAAAGGTAGAGTGCCCCGGCTCCGCTGGCCAGAACGGCGGTGGCTGCGACGGCGTTTTCTACCCGCGATCCAACCGTCAGCAGAGCGCCGGTGAGCAGCAGCGCAACCCCGGGCAGATAGCAGCGGCCCACGCGGGCGTTCCAATGGTGCGCGAGCCAGTCGCTCGCCACTCCGCCTGCAAGAGATCCAATCGTCATGGCGATAAACGGAAAAATCGAATAGATGGCGCTCGTCTTCAGGCTTAGCCCCCGCACCTGCGCCATGTAGATATAAAACCAGCTGAAGAACATCCAGGAGATATATCCATAGGTGAAGTAGCTTCCGGTGAGTGCGAGAACCTCTTTGTTGCCGAAGATTTCCTTCCAGGGCGTAGGTCTGTGTTTTTCGAGCTTCCCATTCGCCGCGGATGCTTGCTGTTTCGTGTCCCCTCGACCGGCTGCGATCAAGGCAAGCTCCTTGCCGCTCACCCAGGGATGATCCTCGGGTGCATCGCGCGCCACGATGTACCAGACCGTTGCCGCCAGCGAGCCGGCAAGCGCGCAGAACCAAAACGCAGAATGCCATCCGTAGAGCAGAATGATTGAGGTCAGTAATGGCGGGGCAATTCCCGATCCCAGACCCACGCCGCCGAAGACGATGCCGCTTGCCTTGCCCCTTTCGTGGACAGGGAACCAGCGTTCCACAAACTGATTCGCTGACGGATACATGACCGCGCTGCTGGCGCCCAGGGCGACCCGCACCAAAATCAGGACCCAAATCGCGCCACTGATGTTTGGCGGCACAAGTGCCGTGAGCGCCGTGAAGACTCCCCAGAGGATCATGCAGAACGTCAAAACCCGGCGCGGCCCAAAACGTCGAATCAGAACTCCGCCTGGAATCTGAAACGTGGCATAGCCGACCAGGAATGCGCTGAATACCCATCCCAGGTGAGAGTCATCAATCCTGAATTCCTTGCCGATCTCTACTCCAGCGATGGAGATGTTGGTCCGGTCAAGGAAAGCTATGGTGCTGAGCACCAATAACCAGATCACCAGAAGATAGCGTATGGGCAACCCCCAATCGGGCTTCCGCCTCTGATCCTGAATCATCCTTTTCCCATTCCCCCGACTTGGTGCCTGATTGCGGTCTCACGCCTGTTATTGGCAAGCGTCCATTCTCGCCCAGCGGCCCATGAATCGGAAACCAAAATCAGGCACCCGGTCAAGTGAGGGAAGAAAACCCGGCCAAAGCTCCCACGGCGAGGCAGAAATCTGGTCAATTCCTGCAGCGGTTCTTCGTTGCGAAATAGCACCCATCTGCAACAATTCATAAAGACTTTTCGCCGCAAACCCGTGAAATGCACTACTCTTTCCTTTGAGCGCATGAGCCGGTTTCTTCGAAAATTCCGAAAAGCAATTCTGCAGGCCCTCGAGCACGACGTAATCAACACTGCCAAAGCGGCGGCCTATTCGGGGATGCTCATGCTTTTCCCAGCCCTATTGGTCTTTACCACCATGTTGGCCCAGGTGCAGGAAGGAACCACCATGGTGGGCGAGGTGCGGTCATTATTTGAGCAGTTTCTGCCGGCCGATACCATGGATCTGTTGCAGTCCTATGTTCTAACGCGCCGGCTTTACTCGGGACAACTGCTTCTTTCCGCCACCTGCCTCAGCATCTTCGCCGGCCTCGGCCTGATGCTCTCGTTGATGGAGGGCTTTCGCCGCGCTTATCAAATTCCTCACGAGGTCTGGGGCTTTGGAGGACGCCGGTTGCGCGCACTGCTCCTGGTGCCCATCGCGCTGGTTCCGCTATCTGTAGCCACCCTGGTAATTGTCTTCGGTCATCAGATCGAATTGTGGATGGTTGAAAAAGCAGGCCACGAGCTGCGTCACATTGTGCTCTTCTTCTGGCGCATGGTGCGCTGGTCTGTCGCATTGCTCACCAGCGTTACCGTGTTGGCTGCCCTCTACCACTTTGGAACCAAGAGAAAGGAACACTGGTTTCGGGTGGCGCCGGGAGCCGTTGCCGGCACGCTCCTGTGGTTCCCCGCTACGCTGGCCTTCGGCTGGTATGTCACTCGCGTTGCCGACTACTCAATGTTCTACGGTTCTTTCGGCGCTGGAATCGCCACCCTGGTCTGGCTCTACATCACCGCTTTCAGCGTGCTGGTGGGGGCAGAACTGAACGGCGTCCTTTATGGAGATCGTCAGGAGCAGATGTCCAATGAGATTTTCGAGCATCGCCTGAGCGATTCCGCTACGCCGGATCAGTGACAGTTCTCTCCATGCTGGCGCTCGATGTGTCGGCACTAGGCATGGGTGTCTGCCACGAGCCCTCCATGTACAATGAAGGTGGTCGTTCCCCGCAGCGCGTTTCTGTCCGCCTATAGTCCCTTTTTCCCAAAGCCGGTTTTTTCGGAGCTATCCCCATGTCCTTTGCTGAATTCAGCCAAAGCGCGAGCCCATCTCAACGCCGTGCAAAGATCGTCGCCACTTTGGGGCCCGCCTCAAACACCGAGCCAGTCATCCGCGACTTGATTCATGCGGGCGTCGATGTGGTCCGGCTGAACTTTTCCCATAGCACGCATGAGCGGAAACTGGCAGTGATAAAACTGATTCGCAAGGTGAGCCGCGAGGAAAGCAAGCCCCTGTGCATCCTGGCTGACCTGCAAGGGCCCAAGATCCGCACGGCTACCCTGAAAGACCATCAAGAGGTGCTGCTGAAAGCCGGCGGACACCTCACGATTACTCCGCGCGAGGTTCCTGGAACCGCTGCGCTGGTGGGCACCACGTTCAAGACCCTGGCGGAGAATGTTGAGCAGGGCTCGCGCATTCTGCTTTCGGACGGCCTGATCGAATTGCGCGTTCGCGAGGTGTCGGACGGCGACGTCTCCTGCGACATTGTCAACGGCGGCATGCTCGGTGAACACAAGGGCATCAATTTGCCCGGCATTCTGGTGCGTGTTCCTTCACTGACCGAGAAGGACACTGAGGATCTGGAATTCGCGCTCAAGAACGGCGTTGACGCCATAGCCGTCTCGTTTGTCCGTACCTCCGAAGACGTCAGCCTGGTGCGCAACCGGGTTACCGCACTCGGTTTCGAGACCTGGATCATCGCCAAGCTCGAAAAGCCCCAGGCCATTGAACACCTCGACAGCATTCTCCAGGTGGCCGACGGCATCATGGTGGCCCGCGGCGACCTGGGCGTCGAGATGCCCCCGGAGATGGTTCCCGCCATCCAGAAGCTAATCATCCGCCGCGCATCGGAGTATTCAAAGCCGGTGATCACCGCGACGCAGATGCTGGAGTCGATGATTGAAAACCCACGGCCCACGCGTGCTGAAGTTTCCGATGTGGCGAATGCGGTTTACGACGGTACCGATGCCGTGATGCTCTCCGGTGAATCGGCCGTCGGGAAATATCCCGTGGAAGCTGTCTCGATGATGGCCCGCATCGTCTCTGAGGCCGAGCGCGACATGAAGGAGCAGAACCTCACTGAGTCCCGCATTCGGGAGGCTCATCTCTCCATCGCTGAGACCATCTGCGAGGCTACTGCGCACGCGGCGGACGATCTTGACCTGCGCGGCGTTGCGCTCTTCACCGAGTCCGGTGCGACCGCCCGTCAGCTCTCCAAGTATCATCCATCGGCGCCGATCTTTGCTCTCAGCCCTGTTGAAGTTACTATCAATCGCCTCAGTCTCCTTTGGGGCACCACGCCCATCCGCTGTCCCAAGATCAACACCACCGAAGCATTGGTGGACTGCGCTGAAAGCCTTCTTGAACAGAACGGGTACGTTCGCCCCCGCGAGGTTATCGCCATTGTGGCCGGAACCCGGACGAAATCGGGTTCGACAAACTTCATGCGCCTGCACGTGATGGGCGACGCAAAACAGGAAGGCTCACGCTTTTTAGCGCCGCGCGAACATGAGCAGTCATCTGGCGAGGACAAAACCAAGCGCCCGGCCGCCAGGAAGCCCAGGTCCGCGCCCCTCAAGAGATATCCATCGCCAAATCCACCCAAGATATCGAATCCCTGAAGTTGATGGCAGATTGTCCCAAACGGAGGCGAATCTCCCGCCTCCTTGGGAGTTACTTCGCCGCCAGTTGCCGCAACACATACTGCAAAATACCACCGTGCTCGAAGTACCCGATCTCCTGTGGGGTATCGATGCGAACCGTGGCATTGAACAGTTTCGTTTTGCCATCAGTTCCGGTGGCCTTCACGGCGATCGTGCGCCCCTTGGCGAACTTGTCGCGCAGCAGCACCGTCAGGCCAGGAAAGTTATAGACCTCCTCGCCCGTGAGCCCCAGCAACTCGACATTCTGCCCCGCTTCAAACTGCAGCGGCAGAATGCCCATGCCCACCAGATTGGAACGATGAATGCGCTCGAAGCTTTCGGCAATCACCGCGCGCACGCCCAGCAGTCTTGGCCCCTTGGCTGCCCAGTCGCGCGACGAGCCGGAGCCATACTCCTTGCCGGCCAGAATCACCAGCGGAACGCCTCGGTCGGCATACTTTACGCTGGCGTCGAAGATGGACATCTGCTCGCCCTCGGGCAGCAGGCGCGTTACGCCGCCCTCGGTTCCCGGCGCCAGCTTGTTGCGCAGCCGCACGTTGGCAAAGGTGCCCCGGGCCATGACGTCATGGTTGCCGCGGCGCGAGCCATAGCTGTTGAAATCCGAAGGCTTTACGCCGTGATCCGCGAGGTACTTCCCAGCCGGTCCGTTGGCCTTGATGTTGCCCGCCGGCGAGATGTGGTCAGTGGTCACAGAGTCGCCCAGCACCGCCAGCACGCGGGCGCCAACAACGTCAGTCACCGGCGCCGGCTTGCTTGTGATGCCATCGAAGTAAGGCGCCTGCCGAATGTAGGTCGAGTCCGGCTCCCACTGGTAGACGTCGCCCGTGGGAAAGCTCAGGCCTTGCCAACTCGCGTCGCCGTCGGCCACGTTGGCGTATTCCTTGCGGAAGCTCTCGCTGCTCAGGCCTTTCTCGATAGCCTCGGCCACCTCTGCTTGCGTGGGCCAAATGTCCTTGAGAAAAACCGGCTTGCCGATCTCGTCCGTTCCCAGCGGATCGGTGTCGAAGTTGTGGCCGATTCTGCCCGCGAGCGCAAACGCCACCACCAGCGGTGGGCTCATCAGGTAATTGGCGCGCACATCCACGTTCACGCGCCCTTCGAAGTTGCGATTCCCCGATAGCACGCTGACTGCAACCAGTCCGTGCTCGTCGATGCTCTTTGACACATCGGAAGGCAGCGGGCCGGAGTTGCCGATGCAGGTCGTGCACCCGTAGCCCACCACGTTAAAACGCAGCTTTTCAAGATACGGCAGCAGCCCCGCCTTCGTGTAATAGTCGGTAACCACGCGCGAACCAGGAGCGAGCGAAGTCTTCACCCACGGCGGAACGGTAAGGCCCTTTTCAACGGCCTTTTTGGCCAGAATTCCCGCCGCCACCATCACCGAAGGGTTCGAAGTATTGGTGCAGCTGGTAATGGCCGCGATCACCACCGAGCCGTGATCGAGATACTTATCAGGATCGACGTTGAATCGCTCCTTCACTGTTGTGGTTACATGCACCGGAACCTTCTCTGCGAGGGCTGAGTCGGCCACCGTCTTGCTCTCCCATGCCGCCGCGGCTCGCGAGCCCAGTGGCTTGGCCGTAGGCGCCAGCAGAGTGGGAAGTTGCTGCCGAAAGCTGGCTGCGGCATCCTTCAGCAACACGCGATCCTGCGGGCGCTTGGGCCCGGCCAGGCTCGGCTCCACAGTCGCCAAATCCAGCTCAAGCGTCTGCGTATATTCGGCTTCAGGCGATGCCGCGGTGTGGAACAGTCCCTGCTCCCTGTAATAGGCTTCCACCAGCGCGATCTGCTCTTCGCTGCGGCCGGTTAGCCGCAGATACCGCAACGTCTCGGCATCCACGGGAAAAATCCCGCAGGTGGCGCCGTACTCGGGAGCCATGTTGCTGATCGTGGCGCGGTCGGCCAAGGGCAGTGCGGCGATGCCGGGGCCGTAGAACTCGACGAACTTGCCGACAACTCCCAGCTTGCGCAAGGCTTGGGTTACGGTCAGCACCAGGTCGGTGGCTGTTGCGCCCTCGCGGAGTTTGCCGGTGAGTTTGTAGCCCACCACCTGTGGCACCAGCATGGAGACTGGCTGACCCAGCATCGCAGCCTCCGCTTCGATGCCGCCAACGCCCCAGCCCAGCACGCCCAGGCCATTGATCATGGTGGTGTGCGAGTCGGTGCCGACCACGGTGTCGGGATAAGCCACTCCTTCGCCGTCGATTTCGGCGGTGAAAACAACGCGGGCCAGATATTCCAGGTTCACCTGGTGGCAGATGCCCATTCCTGGCGGCACCACGGAGAAGTTTCGGAAGGCCGTCTGACCCCACTTTAGAAAGGCATAACGCTCGCGATTGCGCTGGAACTCGAGCAGCGAGTTGGCGCCGTAAGCCGCCGTGGTGCCGTATTCGTCTACCTGGACAGAGTGGTCGATCACCAGTTCCGCCGGCACTAGGGGATTCACGCGCTCGGCGTCGCCGCCCAGGGACCGGATCGCATCCCGCATGGCGGCAAGATCCACCACCGCGGGCACACCGGTGAAGTCCTGCATCAGCACACGCGCAGGCATGTAGGCAATCTCGCGGCTGGGCTCCGCCTTGGCGTCCCAGTTGGCCAGGAACTCGATGTCTCCAGCCGTAACCGTTACGCCGTCCTCACGACGAAGCAGATTCTCAAGAAGAATCTTCAGACTAAAAGGTAGGCGGCTTAGATTAAATCCGCGCGCACTGAGTGCGGGCAGGCGATACATCGCGTAGGTGTGGCTGCCGGATCTCAGTGATGCCTTGCTGGCAAAGCTGTTCATCGGGAAAATGCCTTTCTACCCGCAAAACCTGCGGATGCAGTCTGAACTCAAAGGGCCGGCTTCGGCCCGCAACAAAACCCGCCCGCAAATGGCGCAACGGAGGCACCAAGCCGTAAAACAATCTCTTAACGGGAAAGATTACTCAGCAGGATGAGCGCCGTCCACGGTCGGGGCGCCCACGGCGAAAGCGCCTGAGCAGAGGTCGGCCGGAAATGGAGAGGCGGCTGCGCATTGACTCCGCATAGATTTTAACGCGGATGCGGCTGGAAAGAAATGGCAATCACCGCATCGGTCAGGGCAAGCGCCTTTTGAAAAATTCTCCAACAGGCAGCAGAGGAAGTCGTCGTCGCAACCCTGTTTATGATCATCAGAATGCAAGTAATCTCAGCGCGCAGTTCCTCTGCCACAGAAAAATCCCGGCGAATTGGTTCAAACTTTCAGTAACCATGGGCGCCAAATGGAAGCAGGTGGCTCGAAGCTGCTTTTCGCGCCATGGGCCAATTACACTAAGGAAGCCATGCAATTCCGCTCCGGAAACGAGATACGCGAAGCTTTTCTGCGCTTTTTTGAGTCGAAGGGTCACCGCCGGGTGCACTCTTCCTCGCTGGTGCCTGCCAACGATCCGACGCTCTTGTTTACCAACGCCGGAATGAACCAGTTCAAGGACCTGTTTCTGGGAGCTGAGCGCAGGGAATACAAGCGCGCGACCACCTCGCAGAAGTGCGTCCGCGCCGGCGGAAAGCACAATGATCTTGAAAACGTGGGCTTTACGCGGCGTCACCACACGTTTTTTGAAATGTTGGGCAACTTCTCGTTCGGCGACTACTTCAAGCAGGACGCGATCAGATTTGCCTGGGAGCTGGTGACGAGCGAGGAGTGGTTCGGTCTTCCCAAAGACCGGCTCTACGTGACGATCTTTGAGGGTGCGGACGGCGTGCCACGCGACGATGAAGCCGAGGGCTTCTGGATCGAGGCTGGCGTTCCGAAGGGGCGCATTCACCAGTACGGGCTCAAGGACAATTTCTGGCAGATGGGCGAGACCGGCCCCTGCGGCCCCTGTTCGGAGATTTTTTACGATATGGGCCTTGAGGCGGCAGAGACTCCGGGGGTCGACAAGCCTTTCGGCCACGACGACGCCCGCTACGTGGAGATCTGGAACCTGGTCTTCATGCAGTTTGATCGTTCGGCCATCGTGGACCCGGCCACCAAGGCAACCAGCTACAAGCTCACCCCGCTGCCCAAACCCTCCATCGACACCGGCATGGGCCTGGAGCGCGTGGCGGCCGTGCTGCAAGGCAAAGTCAGCAACTTTGAGACCGATCTTTTTACGCCGCTGATCAGGACAGCGGCGAAGTTGACCGGCGTGACAAACGATGTGGGCAACGCCAGCCTGCGCATCATCGCCGACCACGCGCGGGCCGCCACATTTCTGATCAATGACGGCGTATTGCCTTCAAACGAAGGCCGCGGCTACGTGCTGCGCAAGATTCTGCGCCGCGGCATCCGCCACGGCCGCCTGCTGGGGCAGGAGCAGCCGTTTCTTTTCGAGATGGTTTTCGCCGTGCGCGATTTGATGCAGGGAGCCTATCCGGAACTTATTGACTCCGCCAGCCGCGTGGCCAAGGTCGTTGAAGCCGAAGAGAAGCAATTTGACCGCGTGCTGAAGATTGGCCTTACGCGCCTGAACGAAGAGCTTCAGGGCAGCTTCACGGGCGAAAAGGCCTTCCACCTGTATGAGACCTTCGGCCTGCCGCTTGATTTCATGGTGGATGCAGCGCGGGACGCCGGTGTGAAGTTTGACGACGCCGGCTTTGAATCTGCCCGTGCCGAAGAGCAAGCTCGCGCCCGCGCAAGTTGGAAAGGAGGCAGCCAGAAATCCGCCAGCCCCGCCTTCCGCGATCTGCCGAAGACCATCTTCGAAGGCTACCGTCAACTCAACTCAGCCAACTGCGAAGTGCTGGCCATCGTGAGGGACGGCGTTGGCGTCCCAGCCGCCGCGGCGGGTGACGAAGTCGAAGTGGTTCTCGACCATACGAGCTTCTACGGCGACTCCGGTGGACAGGTGGGCGACACTGGTTTTTTCCTGACTTTGGACGGGAATTCCGCGATCGCTGAGATCACCGGCTGCGTTCTTCCCGTGCAGGGTGTGCGCGCGCACAAGGCGCTGCTCAAGCAGCCGCTGGCCTTGGGTGACCGCGTGAATACCGTCGTCGACGGCGACCGCCGCAACTCGATTCGCCGCAATCACACCGGAACGCATCTGCTGCACGCCGCATTGCGGCAAGTACTGGGCACCCATGTCAAACAGGCGGGTTCCGCGGTGCACCCGGAGCGGCTGCGCTTTGATTTTTCTCATTTTGCGCAGGTTGCGGACGAGGAACTGGACGAGATTGAGCAAATCGTGAACCGCGAAGTGCTGTCGAATGTGCGCGTGGAGACGCTGGAAGATGTGCCCATCGACGTGGCCGTAAACGAGTATCACGCCATGGCGCTGTTCGGCGAAAAGTACGGCGACAAGGTGCGCGTGGTCAAGCTCTCTGACGGCTTTTCAACCGAGCTGTGCGGCGGAACGCATACCGGCGCAACCGGCGAAATCGGCCTCATCAAGATTGTGGGTGAGACCTCGGTTTCATCGGGCGTGCGGCGCCTTGAGGCGATCAGCGGATTTGGCTCTCTAGACACCTTCCGGCGCAATTTTGAGCTAGCGCAAGTCGCCTCTCAAGTGGCTCCCGCTCCTGTGGGTGGCAGCCTGTCCGACGGACTTCGAGCCCGCTTGACGGCTCTCGAAGACGAGTCAAAGCATCTGCGCCGAGAACTGGAAGAGATGCGGATGAAGTCAGCGGCCGGCGCGCTCGATGAGGCGCTGGCGCGCACCGTCGAGGTGAAGGGCGTGCGCCTTGTCACGCTCCGCGCCGACTCGCTTGAGCGCGGACAGCTGCGGACCCTGGTGGACAATTTGAAGCAAAAGCTTGGCGAGGGAGTGGTGGTGCTGGCCTCCGCGCAGCCCGAGGGTAAAGTGGCTCTTATCGCGGGCGTCACGCCGGGACTCATCAAGCGGATTCAAGCCGGCAAGCTGGTGGGCGCCGTGGCCAAACTTGTGGGCGGCTCCGGTGGCGGAAAGCCGGAGATAGCCGAGGCCGGCGGCAAAGATCAGGCGCAGATCGATGGGGCGCTCAAGGCCGCGCCTGAACTGGTTGGACAATTGCTCGTCTAGCAAAACTGCATTGCGACCAAGAGAAAGGGCCGCTTTCGGCTGGAAGCGGCCCTTTTCTTCTGGGGGAGGGACTTTATTTATCGAAGGCCGAAGCTATAGGCTATGCCGAAGTTAATTATTGGATAGAAGCCGAACGAGTTTAGGTCATTTCTATATTTAGTAATCTGAGCCTGAAGGTTGGACTGCACAGTGGGATCGGTGGCCACATCCACGCAATTCTGCCCCTGGGCATCGCAGGCCTGGCCGCTGGTGAGCGCTACGCTCACTGTGGGAGCGCCAGTCATCGCGGCGCCTATTTCGAAAGGAGCTGACCAGTGTCCGCCCTTGCGGGAAATCATGTTGCCCCAACCAGTGGTGATTGAAAACGCCGGGTTCCGGGAGTTCAGCCCAATACTCCCGTTTCCGACGATAGGGCTCGATGCCGAGGCATAGTAGTCGATGCTGTTGAGCGTGAGCTTGGTGCCGCCGGCTACCGTCAAGTTGGCGTTCACGTTGTTCTGGTTGTAAAACAACGCTCCCGGACTGATCCGCAAGCCGTGTCTCGGGAACGGATAGAAGTCCACCGATGCGCCGCCAGTGGCAAAGTTCAGTTTGCCATTGAGATTGAATCCGCTAACGTTGACGTTATTCACCGAATAATCGAAATAGTTGCCGGTGCCGCGCAGATTCATATACCGGTTGGCGTACACGGCAAGCTGCATATTAGCTCCCATGATGCCCAGGCCGCCGCCCACGGCAATCCTGGAGAACGGCGTCGGTGCCAGCGAGGATCTGCTCGGATTGACTGCGCGAAAAGTAGCCTTAGGCGCCGGGCTCGGAGGAAGGTTGTTCTCGGCTGCTGCCACGTAGCTGTGAGTGGAGGGGAATTGGGCCGTCAGTGCGGAGGATGTGGCCACAAGTGCGAGAGTCAGGCAAAAAACGTGATATTTCAAGCGAGTGCCTCCAGTGAGCGAGTTTGGAAAGCCGGCAATTCGAGACCCCAGACTCTCGGCTTGACCATGTGTTTCAATGAAGCCAGCCGTACCCTGGGCGAAAATCGCCTCGTGGAGTGAGGGGGACGGATTTCAAAGTAACAGCGTACTAGGTACTTCGGTATACACCTTTTGCGCCATATCAATGACTTTGGTACTGTAGCAATCGAACGGCCGGACGAAAGCACAATTCCTTTAAATGCCTTAATCTGAGCCAATGGCCAGCAAGGACCAGAATCCCGCTATGATTGCCCGGGTGCGCAGCCGCCTCATGGACTGGTACGAGCGCAATCGACGCGACCTGCCCTGGCGCAACAGGCAGGATTCTTACGCTATCTGGGTTTCTGAGATCATGCTCCAGCAGACCCGCGTCGCCGTGGTCATCGATCGCTACCAGGCGTTCATGAGCCGCTTTCCTTCGCTGGTTTCGCTGGCGATGGCTCCGGAGCAGGATGTGCTGGCTTTGTGGAGCGGGCTGGGATACTACCGGCGCGCCCGCATGTTGCACAAGGCCGCACGGTTTGTGGCCGATCACTTCGAAGGCAATCTGCCGTCCAGCGCCGAGGGGTTGCGCGCACTGCCCGGCATTGGGGTTTACACAGCCGCTGCCATCGCCAGCATTGCTCACGGTGAGCCGGTGGCCGTGGTGGACGGAAATGTGGAGCGGGTCCTGTGCCGCCTGGCCGGGTGGGAAGCTGCCAGCCGCACCGGTGCGGCTGCGCTGCGCCGCAACATTGAGGAACTCGCCAAACGGCTGGTCGACCCAGAACGGCCCGGCGACTTCAATCAGGCGCTGATGGAACTTGGAGCGACCGTTTGCCTGCCTCGCAATCCGCAATGTCTGGTGTGTCCCATTGCCGCCGACTGCAAAACCCGCGGCGAGCACAAGACGTCACCACGGCCTCGCATGTCGAGCCGCGAAGTTGCTCATGCCCTCTCCGTCCGGATGGGCCGGAGCGCCGGCAAGTCACACCAGCGCGAGGTGCTGCTGGAACAGCGCCCGGTCGGGGGAACCGTGATGCCCGGCATGTGGGAACTTCCCCTCTTGCGCGACTCCCGCGTCCCGGAAAAGGATCTGCGCATGACCGTCCGCCACGCCATCATGCAAATCAATTACTATGTGCGCATCCGCACGGTGTTTGAAGACGATGTTGACTCCTTGACGGTGCCAGGCGGCCGGCGGCGCTGGGTTCCGCTGGCACGAACCGTAGGCATGGCGCTCACCGGCCTCACGCGCAAGGTGCTCTCCCGCGCTCATCTTCTGCCTGTCGCGTCTCTTGATGCCATTGCTCCGCAGCCGGAGACGGACATATTCTGAGGCGGTACGTTCCGGCGTTCTCTTCAGCGAGTCTTCCCTCGAAACTGTTATCAACTTCATTGAGCCAGACTCAGTAATAGTCTGAGCAGCTAAGGTAGTAGCCGCACTGGGTGCAGACCAGCTTGCAGTGGTGGCCAGAGAGATTGTGGCTGCAGGTGGGGCACACCTGGCAGTGGTGTTCCACAGTGCCTGATCCGGTAGCGGCCGGTTCACGATGTGAGAAATCAACCGTAAAATAAGGATCGAAGGCCGATGGCCGCTGCGGCAGCATGCACGACAGATTACCATGAAGAGGTAGGCGCGGCCGACGCACGTTTTTCAGGCAGGCGCCTTATTCATCAGTGTGGCTTATCAACGTGGCTCATCAACATTTCAGCGATGTTCCACTTCCCCCGGCGTCGCATCGGACACAATCACCGGATTTCGAATCCCCCAAGGAGGGACTATGGCAAGCAAGGCAAGTGCGGTTTGGACAGGTTCACTGAAGGAAGGCAAAGGCACCATTTCTACAGCGACTGGCGTTTTGAAGAATGCGAACTACTCCTTCGCCACGCGTTTTGAAGGCGCCGACTCCGGCACCACTCCCGAAGAACTGATTGCGGCGGCGCACGCCAGCTGCTTCTCCATGGCTCTGGGCGCGCAGTTGGGCGGTGAAGGCCTGACCCCGGCAAAAATCGATACCCATGCGGCCGTCACGCTGGCCAAGACCGATGCAGGCTTCGCTGTGACCAGGATCGCCCTCACAACCACCGCCAGCGTTCCCGGTGCCAGCAAAGAGGCCTTTGACAAGGCCGCAGCCGACGCCAAGGCCGGTTGCCCCATCTCCAAGCTGTTCGCCAACAACACCGAAATCACTCTCGACGCCAAGCTGATTTAAGATCGAAACCATAAATTGTGCCCGGGGGCGGGATCGACCGATCTCGCCCCTCAGCCGTTTCTTGCACGCTCGACGAGATCGAAGCAGTCCCTTCCGTACGAAACCTGCTCAGCGGCGTTGTGCCGAAGTATCGCCCGTTTGCTTTGATTGCCAGCATCGAGGGCGTTGTCAAAGTCTGCTTGACGATTGACGCCGATGGCCACGCCCAATGGCCTGACGATTTTCAGACCACCTTCACTCTGTGTGCCTTGCTGCTCGCGTGCGTTTCCGTATTTCTACCGCGAATCTCTCTCCCAGGAAGGGGAAACGGACTGCGTCTGAAAAAGAAACGCCTCAGAGAGAGGGTTGGAATCTGTGTTCGGCCGCCCGGCTCTTGGAGAACTCTATAGGCGCGCTCCGTTGCGCCCGCCAGCCACCGATGTAATCCTCCACTTGTTCATCGATCTCACTCTCGAAAGAGCCCGATTTCGCTTTGGCAGGCTTTGCGCGCATACGGGGAGGCTCGAATGCCTCACGTAGTCTGTCGGCCAAGGATTCACGGGTCTCCGCGCCGCTTCCGGAAACGCAGAAGGCGCTCACCAGAGCGCCCGCAGTCAGGCCCGCCCAAAAACATGCCAAGCCGTAGGCATTCTTCCCTTCTGCCATCGAACGCAACCTCCCTTGTTTTCGTGAGGGTCTCAGAGGTAAACAGATTCCACCGAGCCCGCTGGCAGATGACGGCCACGAGGAAGCAGGTGTGCAAAGCACACATCGAAGACCGACTCCATATCAAAAGTGTAGGGCGAATCGAAACTCAGTTGTGCTCAATTGAGCCCATTTGTTCCCTCTTGATCAACATCGAAAACAAGGCCAGCATCATGGGAGAGATCCGACGCGCCGGGAAGGGCAATCCTGCGGCAATAGATCAGCAATGGGCTAATGGGAGTGGAAACATCTCCAGAATCTCTACTGCTCTCCGTCGGTTAAGCAGGGATTCTGGAGAGCGCCAAGCCATCGCTTGGCCCAAAGGCTGATCCAGGTGCTCACTTGCATCGCCCCCGCAGTTGCTTGGCGCTCCAATTATTCTTTCCGAGCCTTTGAGCGAAGAAGGAGGAGCGGGCATTGCACGAGCTTGACAATCTTCTCGGCAATCGAGCCGAAGACCAGTGGATGCCAGCCGGAGATTCCGTGCGTGGAGATCACGACGAGATCGATTTGCTCTCGTTCTATTACCTCCATGATGTTTCCAGCTACGTCATCGCCAACTTCGACGCTGAAGGTCGCCTTGATTCCCTTGGCCACGAGAGCTGCATGACTCTTGGTCAAGAGCTGCTCCGCGCGAGTCCGTGCCTCTAGCAGAAACGACGTTTCGGGAACGAAATCGGGCATTGTGGTTGTGGGGAAAAAGGGAATGACATGCACGAGAACCAGTTGAGCATGAAAATGCTGGGCAAGATCGGACGCCATGTCCAGAGCCGCGAGGGAGGAGGGGCTGAAGTCAGTTGGCAAAAGGATCTTGGTGGGAATGGATGGAAGAGGATGAGCTTTCGGCATGACAGGCTCCTTAGCGGGCTTGAAAACCCGCTGGTTCCCTATTCTATTCGATCGTCTGATTCAAGGGTGTGCGCTTATGACCAGCCACGCAGTCGGCCCCTTCTTCCATTTCCGAGACCTGAACTGTTTCCTTTTCAGCGATCCCGGTGAAACCTCTGGCTCGCCATCGTTCCGCAGTGACACTCTCTTGAACTCATTGCCGGCTCGCCCATCCATTGCAAGATCCGACTCTTTGCTGTGCTCAATTGTCAGGAGTCTTGTACCAGATCACCACCGACCGAGAGTTGGGCCAGGCATCGTCCGATAACAGTGACAGCCGCCTTGCAGGGGTGTGCGCCAGGATTGAAAGCAGCAACGTATCTAAGTTATTTAACTTACTCGTCGCTCTTCGGCTTGGTCAGTGTGGCCGCGGATTTTTCCATCCCCTTGCGAATCTGGTTGGAGTCGTCCATGTTGTGAAGTTCCTCTGCCTGCTCTTTGGTCTTCGGCCGGGCAATGCGCGCCTTGGCGGGGTCGAACACTCGGGGATCGGAGGGAACAGCGGCAAACGGTTCGGTGTGCGGCTCGGTCGAGAAGATGCCTGTAATCTCCCCGGCAAGGGCGTCTTCAAGATTGAGCGGGCCCAGGCCAAGCAGTTCATCGATGGTGCGGGTAATCGAACCCATGTCGGTATGCGCGTGCGAAACCGCGCCGGGCTTTACCCACGGGCCGGCCACGAGCAGGATGCTGCGATGCGCGTCCACGTGGTCCACTCCGCTTTGGGCATCGTCTTCGGTTACAAACACCGCCGAATCATTCCAGATGGAGGTCTTTGACAGGAACTCCACGATGCGGCCGAGGGCCAGGTCGTTATCGGCCACATACGAAGCGCGGTAGGGATAGCCGTCGGCCGGACGCGGATCGGTGGTGTGGTCGTTGGGCAGACGGATCACGATGAGTGCGGGTACCGTGCCTGCCGCGAGTTTTTGCTCCATATCGCGTTCAAACTCGACAACTCGCACTTGGTCGGGAATGCCCAGGTTGAAGGTGGGATACTGCCGGTCAGTAGCCTCGAAGACCGGCTCCGGCAAAGGCGCGTTCAAAAACAACCGCTGTCCTTCCGGCTCGGCGCCGGCAATCTCGTCGTCACCCTCAATCTCAAGACTCTCGCCGTAGTTGAACAGCCCTTTGCCGCTGGCGGCGATGTGCTCCCACAGCGAACCGAACTGCGGCTCATCCTCCGGCATGGGCGCGTCGGCATCGCCGAAGACCGCCCTGCGCCCCGGCTGAGCCGCATCAAACGCGTGTGTCCGTCGTCCGCCGTAGCTCGAAGTCCATGCGGTATTAAAGAAGGTAGTCGGGTTCATGCCCACAATCCAGCGATGGCCGTCGTTGGAAACATCGCCGTCGACATAAAAGTTATCGCTCATGGCAAAACGGCCCACCAGCGCATGCAGGTCGGGAGTGACGCGAAGATGTTTTGCGACGGGCTGTTCTTCGGTCCAGCCATCGAGGCCGTAGCGCGCCAGCGCCGGATCGCCGTTGGCGCCGGCCATGTCGCCCAGAACCTCGTCGTAGGTGCGGTTCTCGCGGATCACCAGAAAGCAGTGCTTCAGATGGGGTAGTTCAGGCTGGCCGGCAATATCAGCCAGGTTGGCGGCAATCACGGCCTGCGTCAGCGTATCGGGCGCGCCCAGGTCCTTAAGCGCAATCACGCTCAGGCTGCCCATTTCGAGCTGACCAATGTAGGTGGGCTTGCGGGGGTCGTGGTTCTTACCGCCATTCGGCCCGGTGCCTTTGCCTTTGGTATTCACCACGAAGAGCGTCTCGCCGTTGGCCGAAAGCGCCAGGGCCGTAGGATTCCACCCCACCGGAATGTGTTCAATGACCGTGAGCGTCGCGGCATCCACCACACCCACCGCGTTGATGCCCGACTCGGCCACGTAGACACGGCCATCGCGCACGGCAAGTCCGCTCGGCATAACGCCGCGCAGCGCCCGGCCCTTGCTGTCCTCAAAGCGCGGCCCATGAAAGGGCGACAGTTCGGTCTGCGCCAGCAGTTGGCTCCCGTCCGCGCTCAGCTTTGCGAGCGCGTCATCATGGGCCAGGGAGACATAGACCGCTTCCTCAGTGGCCGCAATCCCAGTCGGCGCTGCGCCGCCCACGGTCTGTCCAGGCGCCTCAGAAATGGTTGCTCCGAGCCGCAGCTTTGCCGTAATAGTGGGGTGCCGGCGGTTGTGTACGTCATACGTCCACAACGAACTGCCACGGTCAGAGTTTTCGTCGCCAAGGCCGGGAACCTTCCTGCCCTCGGCCACTACACCCTCGCGCGCAGCCTTTGACGGGTAGCCGAAGGGCGGAAAGTGCAGTCCCGTCCCCAACTCATCATCTTTCCTCGATCCGGCAATGGTCGAGTACTCGAAAAGCCCGGTGTTGGCGACGTAAAGCCTGTGGCCGTCCGGAGAAAGCGTCAGCCCGAACGGGTAGTTCCCGGTCGGGATCTCGGCGAGCCTTTCCAGCTTTACCGCATCCAGAATCACAATCCGCCAGTTTCCCTGGTCGAGCGCGTAGAGAGTCTTTCCGTCAGCCGAGACGGTGAGCGTTGCCGCAAAGCTGCCCGACGAGATCTTTCCGCCGGTCGGCCCATTGAGCGACACCGCGCCCGCAGCCTTCCAGTCGCTGGTTCGATAGGCGCGAATTTTGCCGGAGTCGCCTGTAGCCACATACAGCAAGGTCCCGTCGGGCGAATAGGCGAGCCCCGCGTGGACTTCGATCGAGGGGTCGTTCTTTGATCTTGCCGGCATTTGCCTGACTGTGGGGCTGGTGCCGGCCGGATCGGTAATCACATTGAGTGCAAAGGGAAAACCGGTGGACGGCACGGCGATCTGGCCGCCGTCAGGCCGCAATGCCAGGGCGAATGGATACGGGGCGACGCGTATCCATTCGCCCAGCGGGTGAATCTCCCGCCCATTGGGCAGGACGGCGGTTACGCCAGTCTGGGCAAACATGGCCGTGGAGAAATAAAACCCCGGCACGCACAGAAGCAGAGCCAGTTTTCTCATGCAGATCGTCGTCCTCTTCGTCCAGCCGCGCACTATCATGGAACCGCCTGCTCGCACCCTCACCGCTACGCCTCTTTCTTGAGCTTTCGGTAGCGGCGAATCAGGTTGTTGGTTGAACTGTCGTGCTTCAAGGGCGGCTCGTCCCCGCTTTCGAGTTCGGGAATTATCCGCTGTGCCAGCACCTTGCCGAGTTCCACGCCCCACTGGTCAAAGGAGTTGATCTGCCAGATGGTTCCCTGCGTAAACACGGCGTGCTCGTAGAGCGCGACGAGTTTTCCCAAAACCTCAGGCGTAAGCTCCTCTGCCAGAATTGTGTTCGATGGGCGGTTGCCTTCGACGACGCGGTGCGGCGCGAGCCAGTCCGGTGTGCCTTCCGCCTTCACCTGCTCCTCGGTCTTGCCGAAGGCCAATGCCTCGCTCTGCGCGAAGACGTTGGCCATCAGCATGTCGTGATGGCGGCCAAGCGGGTTCAACGACTTGCCGAACCCGATAAAGTCGCAGGGGATCAGCCGGGTCCCCTGATGGATGAGCTGGTAGAAGGAGTGTTGGCCGTTGGTGCCCGGCTCGCCCCAGTAAATGGGGCTGGTGTCGTAATTGACTTTCTTGCCGGTAAGGGTCACGTGCTTCCCGTTACTCTCCATCGTCAACTGTTGCAGATAGGCTGGAAACCGCTTCAGATACTGCTCGTAGGGCAAAACGGCCACCGTCTGCGCGTCAAAAAAGTCGGTGTTCCACAGGCCAAGCAGCCCCAGAAGAACCGGCAGATTGCGCTCGAACGGCGTCTTGATGAAATGCCTGTCCATCTGGTGAAAGCCATGCAGCATGGACCGAAAGTTCTCCGGCCCAATCGCCAGCATGGTTGCCAGGCCGATCGCCGAGTCCATGGAGTAGCGTCCGCCAACCCAGTCCCAGAACCCGAACATGTTGGCGGTATTGATTCCGAATTTCGACACTTCCGCCGCATTCGTCGAGACAGCCACAAAGTGCTTGGCAACCGATCTTTCGTTACCGCCCAATCCCTTCACCAGCCATGCGCGCGCCGATTGTGCATTGGTGATTGTTTCTAGCGTCGTAAAAGTTTTTGAAGACACGATAAACAGCGTCTCCGCGGGATCGAGCCCGAAGACGGCCTCGGCAAAGTCAGTGCCGTCGACGTTCGAAATAAAACGAAACGTCAGATTCCGGTCGCTATAGGCCTTGAGCGCCTCGTATGCCATCACCGGCCCCAGGTCAGAGCCACCGATACCGATATTGATCACGTTGTGGATGCGTTTGCCGGTGTGGCCCTTCCATTTTCCGCTGCGCACGCGGTTCGAGAAGGCAGTCATGCGGTCGAGCACGGCATGAACTTCCGGCACCACGTTCTTGCCATCGACAAAGATCTTTGCATTCCTGGGAGCGCGCAGGGCCACATGTAAAACCGCCCGCTTCTCCGTCACGTTGATTTTGTTGCCGCGAAACATGGCGTCGATCCGTGCTGCCAATCCTGACTCCCGCGCCAGTTTCACCAGCAGCTTGACGGTTTCGTCGGTAATGCGATTCTTCGAGTAGTCAAAGTACAATCCCAAAGCATCGACGGTAAACTGCTTACCACGCTTCGGGTCGGCCGCGAACAGCTCGCGCAGATGCAGGGCGCCGATCGCTTTGGAGTGGGCCTTGAGAGCCTTCCAGGCGTTCAACCTGGTCAACGGTTTTGCAGTGTGGCTTTTGGCTGCTTTGGTTGCCGCTGTCGGCATGTCCATCATCCTCTCGTCTCTCACTTTCACTGAAGTGCTGTCATCACGGCAGGGGCGGAGATCGATCACCGCCGGCTTGTTGCAGCCCGATGAATGGTCCGCGAACGCGTTGGGCCGAACAGATACGCGCGACTGAAACAACTATAGAAGAAGGCAGCCGCTCGTGTATCGCTTTCGCGGGGGGCTCTCATGCTGCGACCGTGCAAATTTGCAATTTCCAAGATCTGAAAAGCCAGACTTGGCACAGGAGTCTTCTATCAGGCCGTTCCCCATGAGCCGCACGCGTAGACCGTCCCTATATGATTGCCAAATAGAGCCTGAGTATTCCGCCCCAAGGGGTCATCATGACGATTTCTGCACCCGTCCCCTCCGATTCCAAACCACACCTGCGCAAGGCAATGGGCTTCTGGGACGTGCTGCTGTTTAACATCGCGGCCGTGCTCGGGCCTCGCTGGATCGCCGCCGCGGGCCACAACGGTCCATCGTCCATCAGCTTATGGGTGCTTGCAGCCCTGTTCTTCTTCGTTCCCGGCGCGCTGGTCATCAACGAGCTCTCCTCGCGCTTTCCCGAGGAAGGCGGTCTGTACGCATGGGCCCGCGATGCCTTCGGGCCGTTTCACGGCTTTGTCGCTGGCTGGTGTTACTGGATCTATACCGTCTTCTATTTTCCTGGCCTGCTGCTCGCCAGCGCGTCGATGGCTGCATACATTGTGGGCGGCCGCGGTGCTGCACTTGCAGGCAATCGCACCTTCCTGCTCACGGTCTCGCTCGCCATGCTCCTCGTAGCTGTTGTGCTCAATATTGTCGGCCTCAACATCGGCAAATGGCTGCAGAACGCGGGTGGCGTGGGAACCTATCTGCCTCTCCTCATGCTGGTCGGCGTGGCTGCCGTCGTCTGCTGGCGATTCGGCTCCGCGACCCGCTTCACGGTCGCCAATATGTTGCCCACCTGGAATTGGGACACGGTCAACTTCTGGTCGCAAATTGCCTTCGCCTTTACCGGGCTCGAACTTGTTTCTTGCATGAGCGAAGAGGTACATAATCCGCGCAATACGCTGCCCCGCGCCGTCTTTGGCTCTGGAGCGCTGATCGCACTCATGTATATCGCGGGCACCTTCGCCGTGCTCGCGCTGGTGCCCGCCGCGGGCCTCGATCCCCAAAGCGGCGTCTTCAACGCGATCACCGTTGGTTCGGTCGCGCTGCGCATTGGTTTTCTCGGTGTGCTTGCCGCCGTCCTTGTAACCGTGGGTAATGCCGGCGGCGTGGGCACCACCGTGGCTGGAGTCGCCCGAGTGCCCTTCATGGTGGGCATCGACCGCTATCTGCCAGAGGCCTTTGGCAAAATCCATCCGCGCTGGAAGACACCCTATGTCTCGATTCTTGTCCAGGCTTCGATCTCTGGCGCTATTCTGCTGGCGAGCCAGATCAATGAGTCGACGCGCGGCGCATACCAGTTCCTCATCGATGCCGCCATCATTCTTTACTTCATTCCGTTTCTGTACATGTTCGCGGCCGTTATTAAATTGGCGGGACGCAAAGACCGCCGCGACAATCCGCAAGCCGTTCTGGTGCCGGGAGGAGTTGCTGGTGTGTGGATCGTCAGCGGTGTGGGATTTATCGTGGTGGTGATCGGCATTCTCGTTTCGCTTGTGCCCCCCGGCGATTCCCTGAACAAGATCGGCTTTGAACTCAAGCTGGTGGTCGGCACTTTGGCGTCCATCCTGATAGGTCTTTTCCTTTACTGGCGCGGAGCCCGCGAAAGGAAGACAGTCGCGTGACAACAGAATGAAACCGGCGCTACACTGGCCCGTATAACGGCTTGGCACCTTGTGTCGCAGGCGAGACGTCAACCTGTCGAGGCAAGAAATGGACAGTTTGCCGCACCAGAGACGCGAAGAGGAGATGAAGCAGGCGCATTTCGCCATGCGCCTCTCTCTTGCCTTTGGCGTGGCCATGCTCATCGGCAAGACGGCCGCCTATCTGATGACCCACTCGGTCGCCATCTTCTCCGATGCCGCTGAATCGGTCATTCATGTCATTGCCGTGGGATTCGCAAGCTTCAGCCTTCGCCTCTCCGCGCGGCCGGCTTCCCGCAGCTTCCTCTACGGTTACGAGCGAATCACCTTCTTTTCCGCCGGATTTGAAGGCGCTTTGATCGTCGTAGCCGCCATTGCGATCCTCTATGAATCGATTCGTGAGTGGATCACCGGTCTCCAACTGCAGCACCTCGGATCGGGCGTCGCGCTCATTCTCGCCGCTGGAATCCTTAACGCCGGTCTCGGGTACTATCTCATCCGCACTGGCCGCCGCACCCATTCCCTCATCCTCGAGGCCGACGGCAAGCACGTCCTCACCGACAGTTGGACGAGCTTTGGCGTCGTGCTGGGATTGGTGCTGGTGCTGGTGACCCATTTCAAGCCGTTCGATCCGCTGGTGGCCATTGCGGTTGCCGTCAATATCCTCTGGTCAGGGGGCAGCCTGCTGTGGCGATCCGCTGCGGGTCTGCTCGATTACTCCGACCCCGAGGCAGGCCGCAGAATCCGCGAGCGGCTGGACGCAATCTGCGCCGATCTCAATGTTCAATACCACGGCGTGCGATTCAGAACCACCGGATATCGGCACTTGATCGAAGTGCATCTCCTTTTTCCCAGCATGACGCCGGTCAGCGAGGCCCACAGAATGGCCACCGTTCTTGAAGAGCGCATGGCAAACGAGATAGGAATACCGGCTGAGATCATTACGCATCTCGAGTCTCTTGAAGACCATGCCGCCGTTCACCACAGCCAGCACTACACCGGAAAGCCGGACTAGAATCGGTCTGAAATACCGGCGCGCTGCAACAGAACCTGGTGCAGCACTAAGGCTAGAGACCGATGACGAACCATGCGCTGGCCGCATGGCTCATAACAGGCTAAAGCTCATTGCGGTGGAAGAGGTCGTCCTTCTTGGATTTGGAACAGTCTGTGCATTCCAGGCAGCAGATGAGGAGCACAGCGACTCCCACCGTCACCAGGACGGCCAGAATGCTGGCATTTACCTCGAGCCATTGAACCAGAGCGTGCATGCTGAATCACCTGTCCGAACAACTAATATAGGGAGACTGCCGCGATTAGAACACCACGGCGGTCCCACGTGAATACAACTTTGACGTAACCTCGGTGCCGCAAGTGGATTATCGCTAATCTGCCTCGAATTTTAGTTGAAATCAAGAGAAGAAAAGGCGAAAATGGGGGCACCTTGGTAATAGGTACCAATCCGGAGCAGACTCTACCGGCAGAGGAATGGCCGGCTGAGTTCGGGAATCTGGCGCAGCCGCCGTCGACCACCCCCCAGGAGCCCATTGAGGGACCATCCGTCAATTGGCTCTTCGTCGATCTCAACTCCTATTTCGCCTCCGTCGAACAGGAGGTGCGTTCCGAGCTGCGCGGGCGGCCGGTCGGCGTCGTGCCCATGATGGCCGATACAACCTGCTGCATCGCCGCCAGTTACGAAGCCAAGGCCTTCGGCGTCCGGACGGGAACCATCGTAGCCGACGCCAGGCGGATGTGCCCGGAGATCGTTCTCGTTGAGGCGCGCCACGAAATCTACGTCGACTTCCATCGCCGCATTGTGGAGGCTGTGGAGAGCTGCCTGCCGGTGACCGCCGTCCTCTCCATCGACGAGATGGCTTGCCGCCTGATGGGACGTGAGCGGTCGCTGTTGGCGGCGATGGAGCTGGGCCGCAAGGTGAAGGCCCGCATTCTTCAGAGCGTGGGTCCCATGCTGCGCAGTTCCGTGGGCCTTGCGACCAACCGTTATCTCGCCAAGGTGGCCAGCGACATGGAAAAGCCCGACGGCCTTATCGCGCTCCCTCTTGACCTCTTGCCTGAGGCACTCAGCCGGCTCTCGCTCCGCGATCTGCCCGGCATCGGCGCAAAAACCGAGAAGCGGCTCAATGAAAAAGACATCCACACCATGAATGAATTGCTGGCGCTCAGTTGCGAGCAGGCCGGCGAACTGTGGAGCTCGGTCTGGGGCGAGCGGCTCTGGCACTGGCTCCGCGGCGACGACTTCGACATGGCCGAAACCGAGCACCTCAAGTCCATCAGCCACTCCCACGTGCTAGCTCCGGAGATGCGCACCGCCGAAAAGGCCTGGGCCGTCGCCCACAAGCTGTTGCACAAGGCAGCCATGCGCCTCCGTGCTGGCGGTTTGTGGGCCAGCAGCATCGGGCTGGCCGTCGGCTTTGCGGTGCCCCGCGGAGAAAAAGCGCCGGTAAGCCGCTTCGGCGTGCCCACCCGAGGCTGGCACGACGAAATCCGCCTCAGCGAGTGCCGCGACAATCCCACGCTCATCTCCGCGCTCACCCGCCTTTGGGCCAGCCGCCCCTCCGGCAAGGAATTCGACCAGCCCTATTTCATCGGCGTGCAACTCAATGGCCTGGTGCCCGACCGCCTTCACTCGCTCAACCTCTTTGATAGCACTGAAGACGAGCAAAGTCGTACCCGCCTGCTCGATATCATGGACCAGCTCAACAAAAAGTACGGCATGACCACCCTCGCTCCCGCCACCATGCTCGCCGCCTTCAAAGCCGCACCCACCCGCATCGCATTCCACAGCATCCCGGATCTGTTCTAGCCTCACTGTGTTCGGAACATGCGCAGGGAACCAAACTGTCCATATGCGCCGTGTTTTCCTCTGCCTACACTTAGGGCAGTATGGCTAGCCTCGCTCCCACGCCAACCTCTGGATATCGAGGCCGGCTTGCGCCATCGCCCACCGGCTATATGCACATCGGCCATGCCCGCACCTTCTGGACCGCTTGGCTGCGCACCCGCGAGGCAGGCGGCGCGCTCATCATGCGCATGGAAGATCTTGACCCGGAGCGGAGCAAGGCTGTCTATGCCGACGCCGCTTTGGAAGACCTGCGCTGGCTGGGCATTCGCTGGTTCGAAGGGCCCGACAAGGGCGGACCTTACGCCCCCTATGTGCAGAGCAAGCGCCGGCCCATCTATCTTGCTGCCTGGCGCAGGTTGCTCCGGCGCGGCTACCTCTTTCCCTGCCGCTGCTCGCGCAAGGACCTCGAATCGGCAGTCGGCGCGCCCCACGAAAGCACGATACCGGGTGCGCCTGGCATGCGCAGCAATGGAAAAATAGAGCCCCTCGACGACGAGCCCATCTATCCCGGCACCTGCAGAGAACAGTTGGCGCGCGCTCCCCAACTCCCGGGCCCCACTGCCTCTGACATCGAGACACCCGACGGATTTAACTGGCGCTTTCGCGTTCAGGACGGTGAAGTGGTGGAGTTCGAAGATCGAAATCTGGGCCTGCAGCGCTTTGTTGCCGGCGAGGACTTCGGCGACTTTGTCGTATGGCGTCGCGACGGCGTGCCCAGCTACCAGCTCGCCTGCGTGACCGACGATTTTGAGATGGGCATCACCGAGGTGGTGCGCGGCGCCGACCTGCTCAAGTCCACCGCCCGCCAGATTCTGCTCTACCGCGCCCTCGGCTATGCCAGCCCCTCCTGGTATCACTGCCGGCTGGTGGTGGATCACAATGGTCGCCGCCTGGCCAAGCGCCATGACGCGCTCAGCCTGCGCTCCATGCGTCAGCGTGGCCTTACGCCCATGAATATCCTCTCCGCCGAGCTCCCCGTGGAGGCGTGAGCCCAGCCTTCAGCTCATGGAGACTCCAGGCAGAGCTGTACGCACCCACCCGCATAGAAAAGCTGCAAGCCCAGCTTCTCAACGCGCCGCCTGCTCTGATCGCCTCCGTTTCCTCCATGCAATGACCCTCGGGCCTATACTTGCAGGGAAATCAATCGGTGTGGCTTCCAGATCCCGATTGAATTCAGGTCCCGCGCTAAAGGAATGACAATGACCATCACCCGCCGCAATTTCATCGCCGTCGCAGCCTGTACCGTGGCCGCAACCCGCCTTGGCGCACAAAGCCAGACCAACGCCAAAGTCACGCTCGAGATTCCAGCCGGGGCCGTGGGGCCGCATATGCCCGCCGACTTCATTGGCCTCTCCTACGAAGTCCAGCAGCTGACGGATGCCAACTTTTTCTCGCCCAAGAATATCGGCCTCATTCGTGAATTCAAATCGCTCTCATCCAATGGTGTTCTGCGCCTTGGCGGCAACACCAGCGAGTTCGCCTATTGGAGGGAGACGCCCGCCGCACCCGAACCCGAGCACCCCAACACCCGCGAAGTCGTCGGCGAACCGAAGCCCAGGTATTACGCCGTCACCGGGGAGGCCGTGCGCAATCTGGCGGAGTTTCTCAAGGCCACCGGTTGGACCTGCCTATACGGCATCGGGATGGGCACCAATACGCCGCCGCGTGCTGCGGAAGAGGCCAAATTTGCGGCAAAAGCCCTCGGATCGAGCCTGCAGTACTTCCAAATCGGTAACGAAGTGGACCTGTTCGATCGCCACCTGCGCGATCCCAACACCTGGTCCGCCAAGACCTATCTCAAGGAGTGGCTCACTCTTGCCCGGGCCATCGTGGCCAGCGTGCCAACCGCGCAATTCGGCATCCCCGACGTCGCCTCGAATGTTAGCTGGCTCACCCAGATCGCCGAAATCTGGCCTTCCATCGAGAATCCGCCTCATGTCTCCACGCTCACTCATCACCACTACTTCGGCGGTCCCGCGACCAATCCGGACGTCAACATTCCTAACCTGCTCAAGGCTGCCACCATGGCCAAAGTGCAGAAGACCGCTGATCTCGCAACCGCCGCCGGGTCCAGGATGGGCGTGCGGGTGCGCATGACGGAAGGCAACACCTGCTACCGCGGCGGCAAGCCCGGCGTCTCCGACGTGTTCGCGGCCGCGCTCTGGTCGGCCGACTACTCCCTGCTGCTGGCCAGCAACGATTATTCGGGCGTCAATCTGCACGGGGGTACCGGCCCGTCGGTAGCAAACTCGGTGGGAGGTGCTTTGCCAGGTGACGCGCTGCTCAGGGACGAAGGTCAGACGCCAGAGCAGATCGCCACCCATCCGCACCCCTTCTACACGCCGATTGCGACCTTCGGTTCGGAGTTTACGATGGAGCCGGTTGCCTGCGGACTCAAGTTCGCCGGAGCGTTCAGCGGGGGCGTCTTCCTGCCTGCCGATCTCACCGCAAAAGTTCAGGCGGCTGGGGTTGATGCCAGCGCCTACGCGGTCAGCTTGCCCAGCGGGCAAACCTCCATCATCATCCTCAACAAGGATGCGGACAAGGATCTCGACCTCACTGTCGATTTTGGAACCGGAAAAGCCGGCCACGTTGAAACGGAAACGCTCCACGCTCCGGGCCTCGACAGCCGGGAGGCCCATATCACCCGCTTTGCCAAAGCTGGCCGTCTCCATTCTGGCAAGTTCGCCGTCACCGTTCCGCGCGCGACGGGCCTGCGCCTGACGCTGATTTCCTGATACTTCCGGGGAAGAAGATTTTACTTGTGAACCGGCCCAGTGCTCTGCCGCAACAAGCAGCGCAGCGCCTGCCGTCTTTAGCTGTGCTTAATGAACGTCCCGTCCTGAAGTTCGTTCATGGCCTGCCGTAGCTCGGCCTGCGTATTCATCACAATCGGGCCGTACCACGCCACCGGCTCTTCCAGCGGCTTGCCTGAAACCAGCAGGAAGCGAATGCCTTCCGGTCCTGCCTCGACCACGATTTCGTCGCCCCGGCCAAACAACACCAGCGAATGGTTTTTCGCGTCGTACACCGGCTCGGCGTTCGGGTCGATCGCCGACTCGGTTAGCACGGCCTGAGGCCTCGAAGCGTCGCGGAAGGTCCCCGCGCCGGCAAACACATAGGCAAACGCGTTCCGCGAAGTCTCCACCTGGATTCGCTTCCGCTTGCCGGCCGGAACGGAGATATCCACATACCGTGGATCGGCCGCGACGCCCTCCACCGGACCCCTCCGGCCCCAGAACTCGCCGCAAATAATGCGGGCCCTTGTTCCATCATCCTCGGTCACCTCGGGAATGGCGCTTGAAGGGATGTCCTGGTAGCGCGGGTCGGTCATCTTCAGTGCCGCGGGCAGGTTGGCCCAAAGCTGAAATCCGTGCATGCGGCCGCGCTCGTCCCCTTTGGGCATCTCCTGGTGCAGGATGCCGCTGCCGGCCGTCATCCATTGCACGTCCCCGGCAGTCATCCGTCCTTTGTTGCCCAGGCTGTCGCCATGCGCCACCTCGCCTGCCAGCACATACGTAATGGTCTCGATGCCCCGGTGCGGATGCCACGGAAAGCCCTTCAAATAATCCGCCGGATTCTCGTTCCGAAAATCGTCCAGCAACAGGAAAGGATCGAATTCGGCGGTCTTGCCAAAGCCGAAGGCGCGCTGCAGTTTGACGCCCGCGCCTTCAATGGTGGGTTTGGTGCCAATGATTTCTTTCACTGCTCGAAGCGACATGGTTTTCCGACCTCCTTTGTCGAAAACAACCTGGATGCCTGGTCACGATCCCTGATCCCTGACCCCTGTCTTCACGCCTTAATGAACTGCACATCGAGCGTTAGCGTCACCTCTTCGCCCACCAGCACGCCGCCCGTCTCGAGGGTGGCGTTCCACCCCAACTCGAAATCCTTGCGGTTGATCTTCGTGGTGGCGGAAAGGCCGATGCGCGTGTTCCCCCATGGATCTTTGCCCGGCTCGCTGGGGCCCTCCACGGCAAACTTCACCGGCTTGGTCACCCCGTGCAGGGTCAGATCGCCGGTCACAGTCAGTTCGCCTTCTCCAGCCTTCGCCACCTTGGTGGACTTGAAGGTCAACGCAGGAAACTTCTCCGCGTCGAAGAAGTCGGCGCTCTTCAGGTGCCCGTCGCGCTGCTCATCCCCGGTGGTCAAGGTAGACACGGGAATTGAAGCCTCGACGCTCGAGAGTGTCGGATCGCCCTCGTTCAGGCTAAGGACGCCTGAAAGGCCGCTGAACTTGCCCTTCACGTTGGAGATCATCATGTGTTTCACCTTGAATTCGGCGGCGGAGTGCGCCGGATCGATCTTCCAGGTACTTGTAGTCGGTGTAGCTGCGGTCATGGTGGTGTTGCCCCTTTCATTTATTTGGATGCGCGAACAAGATATTCGTTGCAACAACTATTTGCAAAAAGCCTCCCGATCTTGCCTATTGAAGCAGCGTCACATAAAAGGCGTTGTTGCCGGTGCGGAGGTCTTTGCCATAGGAAAAAATCAGTCCCATGCCAAGCACGCGCACTTTGGCCTGCGCGCCGGTGTCAAAAAGCCATTTTTGCGAGCCGAGGGAGGTGCCGGGGTCGGCGATTTTGCCGATGTCGAAGAAGGGACCGAACTGGAGCTTGACGATTCCGTTGCCGTAGAGGCTCTTATCGAGCTCCCAGTTTTCGAGCAGGTAGTCGCGGCCCAGCGGGGCGCTGCCCTTGCGCCCGTCGCGTGTGCCGATGTGAGCGCGCAGTGGCAGGTCGTTGTCCCGCTCAAGGCCCAGAATGAAGAGTTCGTCAAAGGGAACCTGGCCGAAGGTTTTGCCCGCGCTCAGTTGTTGCCAGGTCTCGTAGTCGTCGCCCTGTGTATGGGGAAACCAATGCCAGCCGAGCGAACCCGTCAGCTTCTCGAAGCCTTCCTGCGGCTGCGACCAAAGCTGCGCGACGGCCGATGCGGCGCCCGCGGTTACCGTGAAGCGGCGCTCGGGCACGCGCCAGAGCGCGCTGGTCAGCTCCGCCTCCTGCTTGAGCTCGTATCCTGTGGCGAGCATCTGCGGCAGCAGGACGCTTCCGGAGTCGACGCTGCGGAAGTCGCGATGAGAGACCTCGGCGCCAACTGACCAGCCAAGGCGCGCGCTGACGTAAGAAGTGAGATGGAAGGCTGCCAGTTCGTGGCTCATATTGAAGCTGGCGAGCACCGGTGCCGGGCCCGCGAACCCATTGCGGACCGCCCAGTTTTCGCCACGGAAATCGGCGGCCAAGTCCCAGCGGTATTTGGCGCCGAGCTCGAAGGGGCCCGACAATTGTGCGAAAATGCGCCGCTTTTGCGCATCCCAGCGGAACATCGAATCGAAGTTGATAGCTTGCCCGCGGAAGTTATAAAACTGCGGATTCACCTGCTGGAAAGGCAGGCCTTGAAAAAAGAGAGACAGTGCGTCCAGCTTGCTGTCGCCAATTCCATTTCGTTCCCAGCCTCTGAAGATGACGTCAAAAGTGCCATCTGACCGTGCGTTGAGATCGAAATGAAATTGCGGAAAGACGCCGAAGCCCTGAACGCGCGCGCCAGAGTTGAGTAATTCAGGCAATGTGAGAGTTGTGGCCGGCGAAAAGGCAATTGCCTGGTCGAAAAGAGCGGGAGAGATGTGCAGTTTGGTGTCTTCACGGACATTCGCAATCCGGGGCTTGCCGACGCGGTTCCAGTGCTTGAGAGAGGCTTCGAGATTTCCTTCAAGGAAGTAGGCTGTGCCCAGAAAATCGTTCGCGTAGTTGTCGTTGGGCGCAAGGCGGAGGGCTTCACGCAGGCGCCAAATCGTTCGCGGAGTGTCTTTCTGCTTGAACGCGATGCCGGCCAGTTCCACGGGGAATCGCGGATCGTGGGGCGCGAGGCTGCGCCCGGCTTCAAGCGCGTTTTTCGCTTCTGGCAAACTGCCAAGCTGCGCCAGCGCGATTCCCAGATAGAAATCCATGCCCGCCGAACGTGATGGGAGAGGTTCGAGCAGGAGAACAATTTTCTGCCAATGCAGCCCGTCGGCGAGTCTCTTCAGTTCCTGATCGGAAGGGGGTTGTGGCGCGGGTGACTGGCCGCGCAAGGCGAGGCAACCAAAGATAAGCAGAACAACGGCGAGAGAAGAGTCTCTTGCCTTGCTCAATAGGTTCATCTGCGCTCGTCGCGAGCGGAATTGACCGCTCGCTGTGCACTCTCGCGCGGCGGCGCAGCCGGTTTCAGCGAGCATTCGTTTCGGGAACGGCAAGCAGAATCCAGTAACCGGTGGCCTTCCACTCGCGCTCGAACCGGGACTGGTCTTCCTTGAGTAGCTTGCGCTGCGCGGGATCGTTGACGAGGATGAGTTGCTGGGTCTGGTCGAGACCTGCAACCACGACGTAGTGTAGCGAGGGACCGGAGTCCGGCTTGAGCGCGGCGATCAGAGGGCGGCCTTGCGCCAACTGGGGTTCCAGGTCGGCCGGTTGGCCAGAGAACGCGAAGGCGCGATAGCCATTTTGCTTGAAGTAGCGCACAATGGCGGACGCATAGATCCCGTGTGCCGGTCCTGAGTACAAGGCGCGGAAAATCTGGCTTGGCTCGGCCTCCGCGTGCACGGGCTCGCCCTCATGCCGCTCCCAGTACTGCATGACCATGGCGACGCAGGCCGCGCCGCAGCCGTCCTTCTGCTGCGCCACAAACGGCACGTCGAGCCAGAGGTTCGCCAGACTGGCAGCGAAGGCGCTGGCGCACATGGTCACTGTGACGATCGAAATGGCAGCGCTCGAAGGTCTGCGCGGCATGGTTTGACTCAGCGCACCGCAACGATGACAAGAATGAGAGCGACCAGCAGGACCACGATGAGCAGCAAATCGTGGTCGCCAATGCCTCCCGCGGCGAAATCGCTCTGAGCCTTTTGAGCGCGGAAAGCGAATTGCGCCAGTTCCTGATCGCTTAATCCGGCGACGGCTTTCTTCACCTGCTGCGGATTCACATGAGCCGACCGCAAGGCTTTCTGCGCCTGATCGGAGGAGAGGAAGTTCGTGAGCGTGTTGAGGTTCTTTTGTCGGCTTTGCGAGGCAGTGACAGCTGCCTTCCCGAGGTCTGCCTGGCTGACGACGTGTTGAGAGTCTTGAGCAAATGCATTTTGGGGGACGGCAAAAGCTGTAATCAATACAGGAGCCGTGAAAATGCGTGCAAACTGCCAAAGTGCAGATCGCATGAGTTGCAACCTCCAGAGAATTAGGAGCGAGCGAGGCAACAATCTACGCGCTCCGGATTTGGGATGCCAGGCACCCGATCGGCGGCCTCAGGAAAGACCGCGGTCGGGGCGCAAACGAACCATCAATTCAACAACTCTTTAGATGAGTGCCTTTCAAGAAGAAGTTGCTTGGCGATGAACCTCTTCCACAAGCTGTTAGAGCATGCGGCATTATGCTCATTACAGACCCTCCCGTGTCCGACTTCGCCCAAACCGTCAAGGATCGCTCCGACATCGTCAAGGTGATTGAGAGCTATATCCGCCTGCGCAAAGCCGGCGCACAAAACTACTCCGGCCTTTGCCCCTTCCACAAGGAAAAGTCGCCTTCTTTCTCAGTCCATGCCGTCCGCCAGTTCTACCATTGCTTCGGCTGTGGCGTCTCGGGAGACGTCTTCAGCTTCGTACAAAAGATTGAGAATGTTGGCTTTCCCGAGTCGGTCCGCATCGTGGCGCAGAAGGTGGGCATTCCCCTGCCCAAGCGCGAGTTTTCTTCCCCTGAGGAGGCTGCCGGCGCGCGTCAGCGGGCAAAACTCCTTGATTTGCACGAAACCGCAGCCGCCTGGTTTGAGGAGCAGTTGCGCTCGTCCGAAGGCGCCATCGCGCGCGAATATCTTGCCGGCCGCGGACTTACACCCGAAGGCATCAAGACCTTCCGCATCGGCTACGCGCCTGACAGCTTCAACGCCCTGCGTGACCGCCTCAGCGGCGTGGCCGACAATGAAACCCTGCGCGCCAGCGGCCTCTTCAGTTCCAAGGAGCAGGGAGACGGCAGCCAGGGCGCCCTTTACGACCGCTTTCGCAAGCGGGTCATGTTTCCCATCGCCAACGAGAGTGGCCGCGTCATCGCCTTTACCGCCCGCACCCTCGAAACGGGAGAAAAGGCCGGCCCCAAGTATGTCAACTCGCCTGAAACTCCCCTCTACTCCAAAGGCCAGGTGCTCTTCAATCTCGACAAAGCCCGCACCTCCATCCGCCAGCTCGAGTTTGCCCTGCTGGTCGAGGGCCAAATGGACTGCATCTCGGTCTTTCTGCGTGGAATCCAGAACGTGATCGCCACCAGCGGAACGGCCTTCACCGAGCAGCAGGTAGCCCTTCTGCGCCGCCACACCTCCAACGTTGTGGTCAACTTCGACCCCGACGCGGCCGGCGCCAATGCCGCCGAAAAATCCATTGCCCTCCTCACCGAGGAGGGTTTTGCCATCAAGATCGTTACCCTCGACGACGGTCTAGACCCCGACCGCTTCATCCGCGAACGAGGCGTGCAGGCTTATAACGCGGCCATCCGTGGCGCCCGCCGCCAGTCCGATTACCTCATCGAGCGCGCCCGGCAAATGTTTCCTGGAGCCAGCGCCGACCAGAAGGTAAAGGCCATGAACTACCTTCTGCCGCACATCCGCCGCATGCCGGAGAAGTTGGCCCGCGACCAGTTTGCCGGCGACGCGGCACAAAAGCTGGGCATCGACTCGTCCGTTTTGCGCGAAGAGCTGCGCCAGGCCGCGCTCAAGCGCCGTGACCGCGTGGAAGTCCGTGCCGCCGCTCTCACTGAGGTAGAACGGGTGCTCCTGCGCGCGCTGGCCATTGCCGATCCCGAAAACGAACCCGCCCGGCACCTGGCCGCCCAGGCCCTGCACGAACAACTCAAGTGGTTTGAGCATCTTGGCACTTTCGGCGCACTGCAAGCCCTAGCCGCTCGCCAGGCCCGCGACCCCATGGACGTGGTCGAAGACCCAGCCCAGCGCGCCCAGCTGGCCGAAACTCTGCTGGCTGAGGTCAAGCCGCCTGAAGTGAACGAGGTGCAGAGCGCCATCCAGGAAATCCAGGAGCGTGCCATCGAGGGTCGTCAGCGCGAACTCCGCTCCCTGATCGCCGAGGCCGAGCGCCGCGCCGATTTTGCCGAACTCGCCGTCCTCACCCAGCAGAAGCTGGACCTCGACCGGACCCTGAGACAGTTGCACAACCAAAGGCCGCCGCAGGCCTGAGCGGACTCGAGCCCACCCGGTCGTTGCGGGCCCGAAATGGCCGAATTCTGCGTCGAATCACTCCCTCCTGGCGTCTAACTCAGTGGAGGCATGAGCGGTGGAGGAGAATCCACCCTGCCCGGTTTCAAGACAGTTCGCCGGAACCGCGGTTTCCACGGATTTTTCCTGGAACCGCCTCGGTGACCTGTGGTAATCTATTGATCTCAGTGAGGATGCGCGCCCCATTGCCCCACACATGAGCTACGGCTCGCGGGCTAACCAGGCGAAACCTGAAGCGCCGTCATCCTGTTCCGAGCAACTATCTGAAGCCGCTTCTTTTTTGCGGGCAACCGCAGGTTTGTGTTCGCGCGCGGGATTCCGAGTTTTTTTGCGGGATCTTTGCGATCTGTCGCGGGCCAGACGCCGCACCGTTGCGCAATTCGGTGCTGAATTTCAATTGCGCTGGAGAGCAGGAGTATTTTGGCGATTGACGACAAATTCGAACATGAAATGGACAACCTCATCGAGGTTGGCAAAGAGAAAGGCTATCTCACCTACGGTGATGTCAACGACATCCTTCCGGAAGAGATTGGCTCCACCGACGATCTTGACGATCTCATTACCACCATCGGTACCCAGGGTATCGATCTGCTCGACGCGCCCAAGTTTCCCGGCGACAAGGAATTCGAACTCGAAGAGGGCGAAGACGTTGAGCTCGACCTGACCCCGGGCACGCTTGAAAAAACCAACGATCCCGTTCGCATGTACCTCCGCGAGATGGGCACGGTCCCGCTGCTCACGCGCGAGGGTGAAGTTGAAATCGCCAAGCGCATCGAGCGCGGCCAGATGCGCGTGCTCAAGGCCATTTCGCGATCGCCCATCGTGATCCGCGAAATTGCGGCTCTCGGCGAGGACCTCAAGCGCGGCGTGCGCAACGTCAAAGAAGTCGTCATCTTCGACGAGGAAGAGCTTACTGAAGATGTGGTGCTGGCGCGCGTCAAGGCCACCGTGGCGCGCATTGAAACGCTGGTCAAGCACCAGAAGAAGATTGCCGTCCTCGATGAGAAGCTGGCCGCTACTTCTACGGCCACCAAGGCCAAGCTGCGCGAGGTGCGCCGCCTCCGCTGGATGATCGCCCGCGAAAAGGTCTACATCTCGCGCATCGTGCGTGAGCTCAAGTACACCGCTATGGAGCGCAAGCGGCTGCTCGACAAGGTTAACAAAACCGTCGACACCATGCGCACGCTCGAGCGGCAGATTCGCTCCCTCGATCAGAAGTTCGATGCTTCAAAGAGCGAGGAACTGAAAAAAGAGTATCGCCGTCAGCAGAAAAACTGCCGCGCCGATCTGGAAAAAATCGAAGGCGATGCCGGCGTCTCCATCGCTGAGCTCAAACGCACCCAGCGCGAAATGATCCAGGGCGACATGGACGCCGAGCAGGCCAAGCGCGAGCTGATTGAAGCCAACCTGCGCCTGGTGGTCTCTATCGCCAAAAAGTACACCAATCGCGGATTGCAGTTCCTCGACCTCATCCAGGAGGGAAACATCGGCCTGATGAAGGCCGTCGACAAATTCGAGTACCGCCGCGGCTATAAGTTCTCAACCTACGCAACGTGGTGGATTCGCCAGGCCATTACCCGCGCCATCGCAGACCAGGCGCGTACTATTCGCATCCCTGTGCACATGATCGAAACCATCAACAAGCTCATCCGCACCAGCCGCCAGCTTGTGCAGGAGCTGGGGCGCGAGCCCTCAAGTGAGGAAATAGCGCGCCGCATGGACATCCCGGTGGCCAAGGTGCGCAAGGTGCTCAAAATCGCGCAGGAGCCCATCTCGCTTGAAACCCCCATCGGCGAAGAGGAAGACTCGCACCTTGGCGATTTCATTGAAGATCGCCAGGCCGTTTCGCCCTCCGAGGCCGTCATCAGCGTCAACCTCAAGGAGTACACCTCGCAGGTTCTTCGCACCCTCACCCCGCGTGAAGAGCGCGTCATCAAGATGCGTTTCGGCCTCGAAGACGGTTCCGAGCACACCCTCGAAGAAGTCGGCCAGAGCTTCCAGGTGACCCGCGAGCGCATCCGCCAGATAGAAGCCAAGGCCCTCCGCAAGCTGCGCCATCCCTCGCGTAGCCGCAAGCTCAAAGCCTTCGTCGAAGGCGTCAAGGAGATGTAAGCAGCCTCCATGCACTTCAGTATGAAGTTGAACGTGAAACAGGAGCCGCAGCCTCGCATGGTGCTGCGGCTCTTTTGTGTCCGCACGTCTCACCCCGCCGCTCGGCTATAATCCCCAGTTGACTCCGCTCAGGCAGTCGTCCCCGCACCAAGGGCTTCGACCGGTAGGGTTCGACGCCCATCTCTGCGCTCATGAAAGGTGCATTCATCCATGAAAATCATCACCCGCCGTCAATTCAACAAGACCGTCGCCGCCACTTTCGCCGCAACTCAGTTGCCGCGTCTGGCCTTTGCTGACACCCATCCCGTCAGCCGTGAGTTTCCGCGGGGATTTCTTTGGGGTTGTGCTACCGCGGCATATCAAATTGAAGGCGCTGCAGGAGAAGATGGCCGTGGCCCGTCGGTTTGGGACGTTTTCTCGCACACCCCCGGCAAGACCTACCACGGAGACACCGGCGACGTGGCCGACGACTCCTATCACCTTTACAAGGAAGACGTAAGACTCCTCAAAAACCTGGGCGTCAGCACCTACCGCATGTCCCTCTCCTGGTCGCGCATCTTTCCGCAAGGCAAAGGCCGGGTCAATCCCAAGGGTCTTGACTACTACAACCGCGTCGTCGATGAGCTGCTAGCCAATCACATCACGCCCTACGTCACTCTCTTTCACTGGGACCTTCCGGCAGCTCTGCCCGGTGGCTGGCAGGCGCGCGACACTTCGAAGGCCTTCGCTGACTACGCGGCCTATGTCACCCGCCGCCTTTCCGACCGCGTCCATCACTTCATGACCACCAACGAGTTCACCTGCTTCACCGACATTGGCTATCGTGAAGGCCGATTCGCTCCAGGGCTCAAGCTGCCTGACGCGGAGGCCAACCAGGTCCGCCACAATGGAATCCTTGCCCACGGTCTCGCCGTACAGGCCATCCGCGCCAACACCCCCGCTGGAACCCAGGTCGGCCTCGCGGAAAATGCCATCGTCTACGTCCCAGTAATCGAGAGCCCGGAGCACATCGAGGCCGCCCGCCGCGCCACCCGCGACCAGAACGCTCCCTTCCTTACTGCGGTGATGGAAGGTAAGTACATCGACAGCTACATCGAGCGCGAAGGAGCCAATGCGCCCAAGGCCGAGCCCGGCGACATGAAGGCCATCGGCAGCCCGCTCGACTTTGTCGGCCTCAACGTCTACACGCCCCTCTACGTCCGCGCCGACGGCTCCCGGCAGGGCTATACCGTCGAGCAACAGCCGGCGTCCTATCCCCACATGGCTTCGCCCTGGCTTACCATTGGCCCTGAATGCATTTATTGGGCGGTGCGTAATGTCAGCGAGCTCTGGCATCCGCCCGCCATCTACATCACTGAGAACGGATGCTCCTCTGATGACGTGGTCAACGCCGCGGGCCGCATCGATGACACTGACCGCCTCATGTATCTGCGCAACCACATCACGCACCTGCATCGCGCCGCCGCTGAGGGCTACCCGATCAAGGGCTACTTCCTCTGGAGCCTTCTCGATAACTTTGAGTGGGCCGATGGCTACAGCAAGCGTTTCGGCATTCACTACGTTGACTTCGCAACCCTGAAGCGCACGCCCAAGCTCAGCGCCGAATGGTATCGCAATGTCATTCAACGCAATGCAGTGGAGTGATCCACTGCGCCCTGCTTCTTCGCATCGACTGCGGCAAAGAAAGATTCGCCAAAATAATGCTGCTCCACCATCATGCAGAAGATGTGTTCCAGCGCCAGGTGCGCCTGCTGGATGTACATGGTCACGTCTGAAGGCGCCGCAATCAGGGAATCGCACAACGGCGCCATCTTGCCTCCACTTTTGCCTGTCAAGCCGATGGTCGCAATGCCCAGCCCCCTGCAGGTCTCAAGGGCCAGCAGCACATTGGGCGATTTGCCCGATGTCGAGATACCCATAAACACATCGCCCGCCTGGCCCAACCCCTCAATTTGGCGCGCAAACACGCGCTCGTAGCCATAATCGTTGCCCACTGCCGTCAGGATGGAGGAGTCCGTTGTCAGAGCCAGTGCGCGCATCGCCGGCCGATCCTCGATTAACCGGCTCACAAACTCCGCCGCCAGGTGCTGCGCATCCGCCGCGCTGCCGCCATTGCCGGCAACCATCAATTTATGCCCCGCCTTCAACGCCGACGCGGTTCTTTCCGCGGCCGTTTCAAGCGTCGCGAGCAGCCCCGAGTCTGCCGCAACTGCCTGCAGCACAGCCACTCCCTCTTCCAGCGTCCTTCGCGCCAAGCCGCTCATGGAACCCTCCGCATCCGCACTTCGCCCGCAGCAATCATAAGACATGCGACGTGGCGCCACGGATGAACACCTCATGCACCGTCATGCACGCCTGTCGCCGCCGCAGCTCACCTGTTCAACTGCTTCACAAAAAAGTCCGCCATCATGTGATTGGCCTCGATCGCCTCCGGCAGATTCGGGTCGTACCAGAACGCGTGCGTCAACGCATCAAAAACCACCAGACGCGCATCCACCCCCGCATGCAGGTAGGCCCGATGCAGGTTCACCGTGCCGCTCAACAGCAGGTCGCGCTCGCTGGTCACAAACAAGGTTGGAGGCAGCCCGTGCAGGTCGGCATATACGGGCGACAACACCGGATCGCGCAGATCGGTGTCCCCTGCGTAGGCGCTGCCGTGCTGCACGGGAGCAGGCGGGTCCAGATGTCCTGAGAGACCGCGCAAACTGAAAAGCGACATCGAGTCGCCCATGCGCGCCGCGTCGCCCATCCCGCTGAAGATGCCCAACGCCCCCGGCACCGGCAATCCCAGTTCCTTCAGCTTCACCGCCACTTCCGCCGTCAGAATCGCCCCCGCCGACGTTCCGTAGATCACGATGTGGTCCGGCTTGTACTTCTTCAACAACCCCTTGTACACAGCCACGGCGTCATCCACGGCAGCAGGGAACGGAAACTCCGGCGCCAGCCGGTAAAGCACCGCCACCACCTTGATCCCCGTGTAGCTGGCAATCGGGATCGTCTCGGTATACGAGCCCGAGTCGGAGTCGAAGCCGCCTCCGTGCAGGTTCATCAACACCTTGTCGCGGTTGGCCGCAGGCATTCCCTCCGGCGTCACTATGCGCACCGGAACCCCGGCCACCTTGTCCTCCACAATCTCGTTCGGGCAGATCTTGCTCCACACCAGGCGCGCCCCGGCCGTATAGGCATCCGTGTGAGCGCGCCGCTCCGCCAACGACTCCGGTGGACCCTGATCCGGCGTCGCCCGGCCAAGCACCGCTTTCGCTTCCGGGCCGATCGTGTCCGGCAGCGGCACTACGCGCGTCACATGGGCCGTGCCCTGCGTGTCAATGTAGCTCGTGTCGCTCATGGGCGCCTGGGCCGCGGTGGTGGGCTGCAGAGCAGGTTGCTGTGCGGACAGAGCAGCCGAAAAAAACAGCAGAAACGACACAAGACTGGGAGATTTCAAATTCAATTCGTCAACTCCGGATGAACGAACCTTTTCCACTGAAGTCAGGTTCGCGAGGGTTTTACATCACCCTGTCAACCATAGCTAGAATATGCTGTCCCGTCCACCGCGGTCTCATCAATCGGCGCCTGTCTTCGGCGCTCAAAAATCCTCCACCGCGGCCAATCGACGAAGGGGAGCAATTTGCTCGCTCCCCTCCGCCAACTGCTTCGCTGCATCGTTCGGTATTAATGCGGTAAGACCAGAAGCCCGCTTGCCAGCAACTTCTCCGTTAGCCGGTCGAGAGCCTGCGGGAATTTGTAGGAAATTGCCCGTACGCTCATGCCCAGCATCGTGGCTGCTTCGGCCTGCGTGTATTCCTGCAGCACGATCCGGCTCAGCATCTGGCGGTCCAGCGAACTAAGCCGGTCCAGGCACTTCTCCAGATCGAGAACGAAGATCACTGCGTCCTCAAATGTACGGACCGGCCGGCTCGACGCCCATCCCCGCGAAACCGGATCGCTCAATATCGACGGGGCCCTGCCCACCTGCATTGAGGCATACAGATAGCGCCGCAACATGCTCTGCGTGTGCTTCCTGTAGAAGGCCAGGCTGACCACCGGTCCTGCATCCGGCGTCCTTGCCGTTCTTGCTGCCGGCTTGTGCTTCCAGTTCCCTTGTTCTTCCTGCCACGCCAACTGCGGACTGCTTGCTCCCCATACCGTTGCCAACTGCAGGGCTGCACTCATCGCACACCTCCCACAGCTTCAGCAGCCCTCCACACACAAATATGAGGCTTCCGTGACGGCCGACCGCGCCGCCTCCGGCTTTCCGGCGAAGGAAAGTCCTTTAGTTTAATCTCACAACCCTGGCAATAAACACTTCCATAATTCTGGGGGCGGTACCAAAGACAACCGCACCCCTCGCAAATTTTCAATTGCACGCGCACTTCCATGACCCACTCTCCGTAGTCCTATCTTCTCCCGACGGATTTTTTCGAAGCTGTTGTTCCGCGGGGTGACGAGAACCAGGCTGGGCAACTCAGGATTCTCACGTCCTGATGGGGGATTGCCGCCTTCGCTCTCTCGCTTTTTGTCAGGCTCATAGCGCGCAGATCCTGGAATTTTCGCACTGGCCTGCCCTATGCGCTCTTGTGGCGCCATCAGGCGGAGAGGGATCGACCGCGGACAGGCATACCGCCGCCGGACGATGTTCATTGGCCGACAAAGAAGACACAATTTCGTCCTGCTCGGTCAAGAGCCAAGGAGCCATTTCCCAAAAAATTCCCACAAACCAGTACGAGATTAAGTAAACCTAATTTAGGAATATGTATCTCCTGAGTCAACGCTACACCATAGATTTTGCGCCCAATGCTTTTCAATCCAAAGCAAAGCGCCCAAAATGAAGGCTAACCGGCACAAAGAGCATTTCTCAAAGAAATCAAACAGCGAGCATTCCCATTGCTGGCGGCGAATTATCCACAGATGAATTTTACCCAATTGCATGAGCGACTACGCCTTGAGTTGCTCCGAAGGATACAAAGGGGGACGCTGAGCGTCTCTTTGCTGGCTCGCCAGACCGGCTTTGGCCAGCCCCATCTCTCCAACTTCCTGCACAGCCGTCGCCAGCTTTCCCTCGAAGCCATGGATCGGATCCTCGCTGCACAGCACCTCAAAGCCGACGATCTGCTCCCCGTAATCCGACCGAACCGGGAGTCTCTCGGCTGATGGGGACACCAACTCCGTGCCCATCGTTTCCCATGCCGCCGCGCTCCTTGAGCCGCTCATCCGCGCCTCGTCGGCTCATTCCATGCTGCGTTTGCCCGTCGGCGTCCTCGAGAATCTGCATACGCGCGTCTCAAACTCTCGACGCGCCTGGCAGCGATTTGTTGCGGTCTCGCATTCCCCCGGCCGATGCTCTGGCAATGGAGCCGCTGGTGCTGCCTGAGGCCATCGTGCTCATCGACCGCCATTACAACTCGTTCGCGGCCTACCGTCCTCACCATCCCAACCTCTACGCAGTGAGGAACAGCTCGCACCTCGCCCTTCGTTACGTGGATTTTCTCTTGGGTCGCCTCGTCCTGCGCCCCCACAATCCAGCCTTCCCCGTGGATCTGGTCGAGGTTGATCCCGGCTATTCCCCTGGCGACCTGCTGGCCGGCCGCGTCGCGCTCATCGTCAACGAGCTCTGAGCCGCTTCGAGAACGGTAGCTTAAGACATCGTGCCCCGTATCCTGATTCTCGAAGCGCGTCAACCGCTCGATCAAATTCAAATGAACCGTGTCGGTAGGTCCGTTGCGCTGCTTGGCGATAATAATCTCCGACTTGGCCCTGTCCGCTTCCGACAGTTCCCCCTTGTCGTGGTTGTAATACGACTCGCGATGAATAAACGCCACCACGTCGGCGTCTTGCTCAATCGAGCCCGATTCGCGCAAGTCGCTCAGCATGGGCCGCTTGTCGTCCCCGCGGCGCTCGCTGGCGCGGGAAAGCTGCGAAAGCGCCACCACCGGCACGTCCAGCTCCTTAGCAAGCGCCTTCAGTCCGCGTGAGATGGCTGAAACCTCCTGGGTCCGGTTTTCATAGTTCCGCCTCCCCGAAGAAGGCACCGTGGCCGACATCAGTTGCAGGTAATCCACCACCACCAGGTCAAGGCCCCCGGCGTTCTGTTTCAGCCGCCGCGCTTTGGCACGCATCTCGGCCAGAGAAATCCCTGCCGAATCGTCAATAAAGATCCTCGACTCCACCAGCTGACCCAGTGCACTCTGCAGCGTCCGTGGTCTTCGCGCGGAATGAATCCCGTTCTGCAGGCTGCGCTGGTCCACCCACGCCTGCGAGGCCAGCATGCGCCGCAAGAGCGAGGCCTTGCTCATTTCCAGGCTGAAGACCGCAACCGTCGCCCCATGATTGACAGCAGCATTTTGCGCAATGTTGATGGCCAACGCGGTTTTGCCCATCGAGGGCCGCGCCGCGATTATGATCAGGTCGCCCTTCTGAAGCCCGCTGGTCATGGCGTCGAATTTGGTAAAGTCCGTGGCCAGCCCGGTCACTTCGCGGCCGTTCTTGTAAAGATTGTCAATGGTGCCGAACGAGTTCGCCACGATCTGGTCCAGCGGCTCCAGCCCGTGGGTTAGCACCCTTCTGGCTCACCTCAAGAAGTTGCGATTCGGCCACGTCAAGTACCTCGATGGCGACTCGCTCTGGTCGGCAGCGCGAGCGATAGCCGATCGAGCAGATACCCATCAGCTTGCGCAGCAGACTCTTGTCCTTGACGATGCGAATGTACTCTTCAATCACCGGCCGGCGCGGCAATCCCTCGGTCAATGAGGCCAGGTAGGCAACGCCGCCCACCGACTCCACCTCTTTGTAGCGGGCCAGCTCGTTGGCCAGGGTCACAATATCGACGGCCCGCTGCGCGTCCATCAACTCGCTCATGCGCATAATAGATACGGCGGTGCGAGTCAAGCGAAAAGTCTTCAGCCTCAAGCCGCTCGGCGGCCTCGGCGTGGGCGGCGTTGTCCAGCAGGATTGCGCCCAGAATGGTCTTCTCGGCGTCGATGTTCGCAGGCAGTCCGGTATCGAGGGTAAGGTCGGGGATCGTGGCCATCTCAAGAAAAGTGTAGGCCAAATCCGGTCGCGGACAGGGTGTGAAGATTGAGTCTTAAACGCGGAAAAGCAGGAACGACAGCGGGTGCCCCAGGTCTGGATTTTCAGACCTGGGGATACAGCGACACCCCATCAAGGCAAGCAACATCCACAGGTTATCGCTCTATTCCTCGCTGGCCACGGCAGCGTTGAGCCCCTTGAAGATAAAGTCAAATTTCCCGCTCTCGGCTGCAAAACGCAGCCGCTTCACGTTCTCCACGCAAATCTCCGTCGGCGTGGGCTCGGCCTTCAAAATCCCTATCACCTCGGCGAGAAATGCACTCAAAGGCATCGCACGGGGATCTTCCGCCCCGTCCATCAGATGCGTAGCCACATAGGGAGGGATCAGCTCAAGAACCTCAATCGCAGTGGCCCGCAGCTGGTGGCGCAGCGACAGGGTATAGGAGTGCAGGGCAGCCTTGGTGGCGCAGTAGGTGGGCGTCAGCACCATTGGCAGAAAGGCCAATCCTGAAGAGACGTTCATAATCGTCGCGCTGGCCTGCTTCTCGAGGAAGGGCAAAAGCGCCGCCGTCAGCCGTATCGGACCCAGCAAGTTGGTGGCGACAATCGCCTCCGCGTCCGCCAGATCCGGCTGCTGGGCGAGTCAGCTTTTCCCGGCGCATGATGCCGGCGTTGTTCGCCAGCACGTTCAGCGAAGGGAATTCGGCAGCCACTTGCGCCGAAAAGGCGCGGATCGCCGCGGGATCCTTAGTGTCGAGAGGCAGCGACTTCATGCCGGGATTGGCGCCGGTCGTCTCGTCCAATACCTGCCGCCGCCGGCCGGCGATCACAACTTGATTGTCGAGTGCGTGGAATGCCTCGGCAAGTCCCCGCCCGATGCCGGAACCGCCGCCCGTGATAAGAATCGTATTGCCTGAAACCTTCATTGCCTTCAACGCCCCTGAATTGAATTCTATGGTCTGGGCTTGAAACACAATCTTCCTGACCGAACCGCGGGGCTGCCATGGGGCGCGCTCAACCATTGTATCCCCGAGGTTGAGCTTAAGTTGTAGCCATTTCCGGCCCGTTACCTGCGAGAATAAGCGGGTGGCCCGAAGGGGGTTAGCCAGCTTCGTACATTCCCCCCAGGTGAAACGCTCTATGCAACGTGTTGCATTGATCTATAACCCGGCCTCCGGGCAACATTCCAGAAAGCGACAGGCGGCTGTTCAGCAAGCCATCGCCGCTTTGCGCGATGCGGGCGTCGCCGCGGAGGCGTTTGTCACCACCGGGGCTGGAAGCGCAACGGACCTCGCGCTCGGAGCTATTCGGGAAGGCTACGACACGGTCATTGCCTGTGGTGGCGACGGCACCGTCCACGAGGTGCTACAAAGCCTTGTGGGCACCGGGGTCGCGCTCGGCGTCGTGCCGCTGGGCACCGCCAATGCCCTGGCCGCGGACCTGGGGCTGACCGCATCTCCCGCCAAGGTGGTGCGCACCCTGCTAAATGCGGCGCCGGCGCGCATTTCCGTGGGGCGCATTCACTATCACGACAACTGGGGCAATCCCAATTCGCGTTACTTTACAGTCGCCGCGGGAGTGGGCGCCGATGCGCTGCTGATGTCGCGCCTCGATGCGCGGCTCAAGCGGCGCCTAGGCTATGTTCTCTATCTCGTTGAGGCTTGCCGCATCCTGGTGACGCACGCCTTTCCGCTCTTTGAAGCCGATGTTCCGGTGAACGGCAACGGCACCCACCGCGTGGTTGACGTCTCGCAGTTGCTGGCCGTGCGTGTGCGCTCGTTTGGCGGGGTGCTGCACAACCTTGCTCCTGGCGCCAGCCTGCGCAATGGCACGCTGAGCCTGCTGGCCTTCAAAACGCGCAACCGCCTGCATTACTTGCTGTTTCTGCTCGCAGTGGTCACCGGGCGCCACAAGTTCGAACGTGAAGTTGAATTGCTTGAGACCCCCTCCGTCGAGTGCCGCGCCCCCAAGGGCTCCGTCGATTCTTTTTTTGTCGAGGCGGATGGAGAAGTTCTTGGCATGCTTCCGGTTCGCATGGAAGTCGTGCCCCACTCCCTCACCCTTCTGGTTCCCCGCGGTGCCGAGCCCTAGGAACTTGTTGAAATAGGTACTCGTTTTGAGTCGGAGGTCTTGGGCCATTCGTCTAACCTACATGCGTGGAGACGAGCGGGATCAGGACGGTATGTTCAGCTATGTTTCGTTGGAGCAGCGAGTGCCTCAGGATCATCCATTGCGGGCAGTTCGCAAGTTGACGGATTCGGCGTTGCGGACGTTGAGCCCGGAGTTCGATGCGTTGTATGCCGACTCTGGCCGCCCGTCGATTGCGCCGGAGTACATTCTTCGGGCGCTTTTATTGCAGGTGTTCTACTCGGTGCGCTCTGAGCGGCTGCTGGTTGAGCAGATCGACTACAACCTTTTGTTTCGCTGGTTTGTAGGTCTGGGCATGGACGATGGGGTTTGGAACCACGCGGTGTTCTCGAAGAACCGGGACCGGTTGCTGACCTCCGATGTGGCGCAGCAGTTCTTCGCAGAAGTGAACAAGCTGGCGAAGAAATTTATGTCCGACGAGCACTTCACTGTCGATGGCACGCTGATCCAGGCGTGGGCATCGCAAAAGAGCTTTCGCTCGAAAGACGGTTCCGATGACGGCGACGGGGGAGACTTTCACGGTCAGAAGCGATCGAACAAGACGCATGAATCGACCACTGATGCCGATGCGCGGCTATACAAGAAGAGCTACGGCAAGGAGTCGAAGCTGAGTTATCTGGGGCATGCGCTGGTGGAGAACCGCAACGGTCTGATCGCCGCGGCGATGGTGACGCACGCCGACGGTTATGCCGAGCGCGATGCGGCGCTGTTGATGCTTTCCGAAAAGCAAGAGGGCCGCTCTCGGCGCATCACGGTGGGTGCCGACAAGGCTTACGACACGAAGGATTTCGTCAGCACGGTGCGGGAGTTGAACGTGACGCCGCACGTTACCAAGAACGACAAGGGCCGCTCGAGCAACCTGGACCGCAGAACCACGCGCCAGCCCGGCTATGCCGTCAGTCTGAGCCGCCGATGGCTGATCGAAAAGGGATTCGGATGGCTGAAGCAAACCGGTCCGCTGCGCCAGGTCAAGTTGCGAGGCCTGGAGAAGGTGGACTGGCTGTTCGTCTTCAGCTGCGCGGCGCACAACTTGATCCGGCTGCCGAGACTGATGGCTCAACCACCGGAAATGCTCCGGGAGAAGTGTGCCTGAACAACGGTTGCGAGCTTCGGAGATGATTCCCGGAGGTTCGTAAACCCCTATAAACACCGGCCAGAAACGTACTTCAAACAGATTTTGAACGAGTAGTTACGAAAATCGAAAGAAAAGACGCCACAACCAGGCGAATTTCAACAAGTTCCTAGGGCACGAGGCTGGCCCTAGGCGCTGCGATCGCGCATCTTCATTTGTGCCTTGAAATCGCAGGCCTGCCGCTGCAGCGGTTCCACAGTTGCTGTATTCCGAAGCGATGAGGCTAAGTGGCTTTTTATCAAGAAAAAGCCTCCTCGGATAGCGCCAGAAGAGGCGACAAGTACTGTGGAACCGCTCTGATATGGAGTGACCTGTCAACCCCTGCACGGCTGTGGGGTGGTTTTTGTTTTTCCGAGGACAGGGCCAGCAGCAGCCGGGGCAGAATGGGCGACGATTGATCAGTCTGATATTCGCGGGTCGGAACCGCATGGTCATGATCCGTCGGGAGCTGCCTCGGACTAGTGTCGCGAGTCCGGCTGAGCCTGTCGCATAGAGCGGTCGAGGATTCTCCTTCGTGCGTGCTCCGGCTGCGGCTGGCCCTGTCTTCGAATTGGTTGACGATGTTCATCGGGTTGTGAAGTTTTTGTTTTTTCCTTCTTAGGAAAGTTTTGGCTTTTGTTCTTGCTGTTGCTGTTGCTTTTTGCCGGTTATGCCGCCATTGCCTGGCCGGCAGCAGCTTCCGTCTTTACGCCAATGGCCCAGATGAAGCCCAGCAGTTCGCGCCCCACGGCGGTGACGATCTTGCGCTGGTCCTTGCCTGCCGCGGCCAGCCTGGCGTAGCGCTTGTGCAGGCGCAGTTGCGCCTTCCAGGCTATCTCCTTGATCTCCTCCGGCACGCCTTCTTGTCGCTTGCGCAGCCCAGGTCCCACGGCCGGCTTGAGACGATAGCTCCAGGCGGCTTCGATGGCAATGCGCCGCAGGTGCGCGTTGCCAGTCTTGGTGATCGCGCCGCGTTGCTGCCGCTTGCCGCTGGACTCTTCGCTGGGCACAGCGCCGCTGTAGCCCATCAACTGCCGCGCGCCCTCGAAACGTGAGAGCTGGCCCAGTTCGGCCACCACCGTCACCGCCGAAATCTCGGCAATGCCACGCAAGGCCTGCAAACCACGAATCACTGCCTGCATCCCGGCCGGAGCCAGCTTCACCGCTTCCCGGATCGCCTCCTCCAATCGCTTCACTCGCTCCGCCATGTGCTCGACCTCGTGCAGTAAATCCAGCCGCGTCCACTCCTGCGCCGCCTGCTCGTAATGCAGTTGCCGCACCCAGGCCATATACGGCTGGCTCCATGCCTTCACCCCAGCGACCGGACGCCGCCCGGTGCGCAACAGAAACTTGCTCAACCGATGCCGCGCCCGCAACTGGTCCTGTTTGGCTGCCTCGCGCGTTCGAACCAGATCGCGCAACGCCTCCGCACTGGCATCCGGTACCCACACCGCAGTCAGATCGCCCGCCCGATGGCAGCGCGCCAGCTTCACCGCATCCCGCCGATCCGTCTTGACCCGATCGCCGGCCTTCACCGGAACCAGCGTCGGGGCCACCACCGCGCACTCCACTCCCAACTCCGTCAACTGCCAATACAGCACGTAGCCCGTTGGACCGGCCTCGTAGCAGGCCCGCAGCTGTTCCGCACAGCCCAACTTCTTGATCAGCTTGCGCACCGACTCGGCGCGGCTGGCGATTATACCCAGGCTGCGAACTTCCCCATCCTGCTCGGCGACCGCTACCGCGATCGCCTCGGCATGGACATCCAATCCCAAAAATCGTACCTTTTCCTTCATGGCCGGTTCCTCTCCGCTTGTGGCTCTGGACTGTGTTCCTCTTCGACTCACAGCCTAACCCACGAAAAGCGCACTGGAACCGGTCACTCCATGATGACTAGCCCAAAGGCTGCCGCTGATCTTCAGTTCGCGTCGTCTCCGGTCTTTTCTGCGTCTGTGCTAGAGGACGATCCGGTCTGCTCGTTGATCAGCACCAGCGATGCCTGCGCTTGAGTGCTCCCCTGGCTCGCCGCCTTTTCAAACCAGGCCCGCGCTTGCGCCCGGTCCGCCGTCACACCCAAGCCCTTCAGATACATGGCTCCAAGATTGCTTTCCGCCGTCGCCGATCCCTGCTCTGCGGCTTTGCTATAGAGAGCCAGCGCCTGCGCGTAATCCCGCGCCGTTCCCATGCCGTTGAAGTACATGAAACCAAGGTCGGCCTCGGCCGCCGCCAATCCCTGCCGTGCCGCCTTGCTATACCAACCCACCGCAGCGCTGTAGTCCTGTGGCGTACCCAGGCCTTCCAGGTATATCCAGCCCAGGTTGTATTCGGAGTTCGCATTGCCCTGGTTCGCGGCTTTGGTGAACCACGTCAGCGCCCGCGCATAGTCCCGCGCCATGCCGGTGCCGCGGAAGTACATTACGCCAAGATTGTTTTCCCCGGCTGCGAACCCTTGGTCCGCTGCTCTCATGAACCAGGCCAGAGCACGGGCATAATCCGGGGTTGTTCCCTGGCCCGAAAGATTAACAAGGCCCAGGTTGTTCTCGGCACTTGCATTGCCCTGCTCCGCGGCCTTGCCGTACCAGGTGATCGCGTGCTCGTCATCCCGTGCCGTTCCCGTGCCGTTCTGGTACATCTCGCCCAGCAGATTCTCCCCCTCGGCATCGTCCTGCTCCGCGGCCTTCATCATCCAATTGAAAGCCTGTTCAGGGTCCCTTTTGGTTCCCTTGCCGGTGGCGTACATCGAGGCAAGCAGAATCTCGCACCGGGCGCTGCCCAAGTCGGCGCATCGCCCGTAGGCTGCAAACGACTCGGCGTATTTTCCCTGCTGAAAAAGAGAGCTTGCCTGGCTCTCGATTCCGGCAATGGACGTACCCTGGCTCTTTGTCCGTGCATCCGCGGCTTTGGGGACAAGGCTGATGACCAGGGCCCATAGGACAAAGTGACGCACCTGGCGCATGGCGGTGACCTCCGCTTCCAAGGTGACAATCCAGATTTTTGTCGGACCCCGGCAGTAGAAGGGAAGAGCCAAGGCACTATCGGATTATGAGAACAGCATTTTTCGCTTGTCAAGCAAAAATTCGATGTTTCGCCGCGGGTTGCCGCGTGAGGCAACCGATGCACTGCTGGCAGGGGAAGGAGCGCTCGGCAGCGAAATCCTGTGCGACTTCATCAACGCCTCGGCGGGTTCTCCTCACACGGCAGCATATTATTTTTTCATCGGCTTCCGCGCAAAATAGAAAAGCGAAAATGCCAGTGCTGCAAACGCCGTGGCCGAGACCGCCGGGTTATCGAGAAATGTGTGCGGAAAGTTCAGAATGTCTCCCTTGTCCGCGGTCGTCTCGTAAAGCTTCAGGGCCACGCCCAGCAGGCCCACTATACCGCCTGCCGCAATCAGCCCCGACGCATAAAGCGACCCTGACGAAATCTCGATCTCGGTGCTTTCCGAGTCCTCTCCGGCCTTTTTCACTGCCTGGTCGGCGAACCAGCGCACCATGCCGCCCACAAAGATTGCCAGCGTGGTTCCAATCGATAGGTAGGCCCCCACAGCAAACGAAAGCGAGCGAATGCCGAGCAGCTCCACCGCAACCACCAGGAAGACGCCCAGCATCACCAAACCCCAGGGCAGCTTCCGGTTCAGGATTCCGTTGATCACCGTGGCCATCAGGCGGGCCTGCGGCGCGGGCGCCTTCTCGCTGCCGATGCCTGAGATCCACTGCACTTCAATGCGCCCGGTCGAGGGCGAGTAAAGGTACTTGCCGTCGGCCAGCTCCGGCGAGCCCAGCGCGTTCAGCACAATGTATTCGCTCCTCTGATGCACCGTTGAGGTCTGATTTGTGCCGGTGACGGGAAACTGGTCCGGCAGTCGGCGCACGTCGTTCTGCACCGCCACGCCGGGATGGGGCGCCGACAGGTTCCACGGTTGGGCTGCCGCGCGAAACTCCTGCAAGCCCGTATTCATCAGGTTAAGCGTGAAGCCGACGGCGACCGTGGACACCACCACCCCGATCATCAGAGCAATCTGCTGCAGTCGCGGCGTCGATCCCACAAGGAAGCCGGTCTTCAAGTCCTGCGACGTGTCGCCGGCATTCGCCGCCGCAATGCAAACCACACCGCCAATGGTGATCGCCAGCGCTCCATAGGCAGGAGCCGTCCATCCCTGCACCAGAAAGATGGCCGAGGTGGCCATCAATGTGGCAATGGTCATCCCCGAAATGGGGTTCGCCGAGCTGCCGATCAGCCCCACGATCCGCGAACTCACAGTAACGAAAAGAAATCCAAAAAGCACCACCAGCAGCGAAGCGGCCAAGTTCGCTCCCCACCCCACAAACGCGCCCGGAACCGGCTTGAACTCAAGAAAGATGAACATGCAGGCCACCAGCACCAGCGAGCCGAACACCACCACGCCCATTGAGATATCGTCCTCTGTCCGGATCGGTTTTGCCGTCGCAGCCCCACCCCGTCGCATGTTGTGCAATCCCGAGCCCAGCGCCGCGAAAATCGTGGGCAGCGTTTTGACGAGCGTAATCAGACCGGCTGCGGCCACAGCTCCCGCTCCCATCGGACGCACATAAGTGGCCCACAGGTCGCTGGGATCCATCTGCGCAATCGGCACCGTGCCGGGGTACACGGCATGAGGCTGATCCTTGCCAAAAAAGTAAATCAACGGCATCAGTACCAGCCACGAGAACACCCCGCCCGCAAACAGCACCCCAGCGGTCCGCGGTCCGATGATGTAGCCCACGCCTAGGTACTCTGGCGTGGCCGCGGCTTTGATCGAGGAGCCCTTCATGATGTGCGTCGGTCCGAAGTCCGGCTGATATTCCGGCGTGCCCGGCCAGGCTTTGAAAATGAACTCATTCTGAAAAAGCGTGTAGAGCGTTCCCAGTCCCAGTCCGAAAAACACCCGGCTGGCAAAGCTGCCTCCGCGTTCGCCGGCAACCAGCACGTCGGCGCAGGCCGTTCCTTCGGGATAGGTTAGGTTCCCGTGCTCCTCCACAATCAATTGCCGGCGTAGCGGAATCATGAACAGTACGCCCAGCCAGCCGCCAATCAGGGCTAGAAGAAAAATCCGTGAGTACTCCAGATCGAATCCGAGAAATATGAGAGCAGGGAGGGTAAAGATGACGCCCGCAGCAATCGACTGACCGGCATTGCCAGTGGTCTGGACGATGTTGTTCTCCAGAATCGAAGCCCTGCCAAAGGCGCGAAGAATACTGATGGAGAGTACCGCGATCGGAATCGATGCGGCCACGGTCAACCCTGCTTCAAGGCCCACGTAAACCGTAACCGCGCCGAACACAAGTCCAAAAAACGAACCCAGCATCACGGCGCGAAATGTAAACTCCGGGCGTTTTTCCCCGGCCGCCACAAACGGCTGAAATTCAGGCACAGGCAGCCTCCAGAGGCTTGCTTATCAATCTCCAGTAGAAATCCCTGAAGGGCGAGTGTAGCAGCATCAGGGCGGGGCGTCACAACTCTGACTTCGCCAGGCTGAACACAGGTTGACCAACGGATTTCGCCGCGCACTTGGCGACCAAGGCCCTGAGGGCGTAGTGTCGTGCATTAGCCAATCAGATCAATCGGAGAGTCCTTCATTCATGGCCGGTCCGGCAACTGCCTACACATCTGTCCAACGGCGGCTCTCGCCCGGCATTATGCGCGGCCTCACCATGACCTTCATCATCGTAAACAACAATGGAAGCGACGAGGCCTGGGCTCGGATGCACCACGCACAATGGAACGGCTTCACGGCCACTGACCTCGTCTTTCCCACATTTCTGTTTGTCGTGGGTGCTTCCAACGTCTTTGCATTTGAGGCGCGGCCGGCCAGGGGCGCCGGTAGCCGTCAAGAGTCAACAAACCTTCAAAGTACCGCTCCGGTCTTGATTCATGCTGATAAGTTGATACGTCTGTGGTTGCCGATGCTGGTGCGATGACTGACCGCGCTCCTTACGTTTGCGGGCGAACATAACTCGCCGCATTTTTCGCGCTGTGTAGCCGTGGCTCAACAGACGGCAATGAATATTTGTGAAGGAAGGCCAGAATTCGATGGAGACGTTTGTCAAGCTACTCGCGCTCGTCGCGATCGTCGGCTGTGTTGGCACTAACTCCCACGCTCAACAAGGAAATGTTCCGCAACAACCTTGGTCAATTGCAATGGCTGACACCATCATGGCGCGCAATCCCGGCACACCGGAAGATCCCCTGGCACGGTGGTCTTATTGGAAGGGCTATACGTTGAATGGGTTTGAGATGCTTTACCAGTCAACGGGCGACGAGAAGTACTTGAACTTCATCAAGTGCGAGATTGATCCATATATCGACAAGGACGGTAACCTGGTGAGCGTGAGCCTCAACAGCCTGGATAGCGTGATGACGGGAAACATTGTGGTGGGGTTGTACGAGCGCACGCATGATCCTCGTTACCGCGTCGCTGCCACCAAAATCCGGAAAGCGTTTGACACGTTTCCGCGAAATCCTGATGGGGGATTCTGGCACAATCCTCAATTCAAGGGCGAGATGTGGATAGACGGCGTCTTTATGGGACAAATGTTTCTGATCCGGTATGGCGAATCGATCGGTGATCGCAAATATTGCTTTGACGAGGTTATCAAGCAAATTACGACGTATGCGCGGCATGCGCGGAAGGCCGACAGCGGGTTGTACTATCACGCATGGGCCGCGCAACTCGCCTCTGCACCCGCAGCTTCCGAGCATAAGACGCTCTGGGCCGACCCGAAGACTGGCCTCTCTTCTGAGGTGTGGAGCGAGGGTCTTGGATGGTACGCCCTCGTCGTTGTGGAGGCGCTCGCTCATCTTCCCGCAGACTATCCGCATCGCGACGAAGTGCTCGATATCTACGAACGTTTGGCGGATGGACTGAAGCACACGCAGGATCCGGTAAGCGGAGGATGGTTCCAAGTCGTTGACAAGCCACAGTGGCCCGGGAACTGGATCGACGACTCAGGCAGCGCCATGTTCACTTACTCATTGCAGCGCGGCATAGAGCTTGGGCTGCTAAAGCAGGAAGAGTTCGGGCCGGTTGTTGCAAATGGGTATCGGGCCATTACTAACACGGCGAAGATAAACAGCGCAGGACTGGTCGACATCGCGAGCGGCTGCGAAGGCCTGGGTGTGCAAGAGAACTACTCGGACTACGTAAATTGTGGCCGGAAGTTGAACGCGCATGAAGCTGTGGCAGGCTTCCTGTGGGCGACCGCCATAGTTGAAGCGAACGCGCACAACAAGAGCACGAGCGAAGGGTCGCTTCTCCGGTAGGTTGAGGACTCCAGCCATATTGCGGGCGCCCGCTCCGCATTTCTCAGAATCCGTTTGAACACTACCTTGCCGCCCAAGAAGCAGAGCAACGAAAGCGGCATAAATCATAGTTTCGTCCGTGGCGGGGAGTAACTCATTGTCTTTCGAGAGGCCGTGCCGCAGGTTCATCAGCCGGTGCGCGGGCCGGCCCACCTCGACCTCCTCATCCTCAATCTCGATCGATAGCCGCGCGGTCTTCAGCGGGTGCGTTGCCGGAAAGGCTTCTGCCAGTGCTCCCAGCCGCGCCAGTTCTTTATTCGTGGTTACAAAGGCCTTCGCTTCGCTCTTGTGCGCGGCCTTTTCATTGCGGTCCAGATCGCTGTCTTTATAAAGGATATGGTCATGGAAGGTAATGCACGCAGCAACCTGCAACTCCGCCGCACCCGGAAACAACCGCCGCATCGAGCCAGCCGTGGTTACCCAAACAGACCGCCACGTCCATCGCGTTGTCGGCAACTGGACAGAAGAGCGGCACAAGCATTTCTTTCAGACCCTCCTCAATCGCTGGCAGCGGAACCCCGACGATGAAAATAGCCGTCAGCAGCAGGGCAACAGAGGTGCCTCCACGATCGTCGCCCAGGGTACGGGTGGAAGCAACCTGCATTTAGTGAATGTCGCGTTGACCCTACAGTGAGCTCAATCCCGCAGTTCCCCGGTCCTCCACGACCGGCAACCAGGTCTGGACCCTCCAGAGTCCGGGCCTTTTGCGTGAGACCGTAACCCACTTGGCGAACATAACCCTCCTAGCGTAGGGTTGTGGATCAGATCCTGTTATGACGTATCAGGTCGAACGGAGAATCTTTAATTCATGACCGATCCGGCAACTGCTCCCACATCCGTCCAACGGTTCCTTTCGCTCGACGTTCTGCGCGGCCTCACCATCACCTTCATGATCATGGTCAACAACAACGGAGGCGACCAGGCTTGGGCCGAGATGCACCACGCAGCATGGAACGGCTTCACAGCTACTGACCTTGTCTTTCCCACCTTTTTGTTTGTCGTGGGCGTTTCAATCGTCTTTGCTTTTGAAACGCGGTTGGCCCGAGGTGCCACACGTGCCCAGTTGGCCTGGCATACGGCGCGCCGAGCCGTGACTCTGTTTCTGCTCGGCATCGTCGTCAACAGCTTCCCCTACTTCCACTGGGCGCACATGCGCTTTTACGGAGTCCTGCAACGGATCGCCATCTGCTACCTCCTGGTCAGTCTTTTCTATCTGTGGGACAGGCGTGCGTGGACCAAGGTCGCCGCACTGGCCGTCGTACTTCTTGGTTACTGGGTGCTGGTGCGCTGGGTACCGGTTCCTGGCGCGGGCATGCCCGTACGCGACATTCACTTCCTCGACACGGACCAGAATATCGTCGCCTGGCTTGACCGCCAGCTCATGCCTAATCACCTTTATGAGGACTACATTACGCACAACGTGCGCGATCCCGAGGGGCTGCTGAGCGACATTCCCGCCCTGGGCACCGCCCTGCTGGGGCTGCTCACCGGCCTTTGGCTCCGCAGTCGGCGCGATTTGAAAACTAGGGCCCTGGGGCTTGTCTCTGCCGCCGCTGCCTGTCTCGCCTCCGGCTACCTCTGGTCCATCTGGTTCCCGCTCAACAAGAAAATGTGGACCAGTTCCTTCGTCCTGGTGGCGGCTGGGTGGTCGCTTGCCATCTTTGCGTTGGTCTTTTGGGCTGTCGAGATCAAAGGCTGGGGAAAGGGTAAGGGGCTGGGTAGGGCGGCCGTTTGGCCTTGGCTCGTCTTCGGCTCCAACGCCATCGCAGCCTACATGATCAGCGAGCTGCTCCCAGGCGTCGTCGATCTGCTTCCCTTTATGGCCAACGGTCACAAGGTGAATGCGTTTGAATGGGCGCGCATTTACATCTTTGGCCAGATCCCCAACCCGGGTTGGGCCTGCTTTGGCTACTCGGTCTTCTATGCCGCCCTCTGTTTCATCCCGGTATGGATTCTTTACCGCAAGAAGATCTTCCTGAAGGTGTAAGCCGCGCCTCCATCGCACGGGCCATAGCGGTTCCCAAGTTACTGTAAACCGAGGGGCAAGAACTAAAGTGGATTGTTCCGCAAGGAAAAGCCACCCTCTGCAAAATCCAGGACGGCTGCATTCATTCGGGAGCTGCTCTAAGAACTTGTTGAAATAGGTACCCTTCTGCGACGGAGGTCTGAATTAGTTCATCTAACCGGCATGCGTGGAGACGAGCGGTTTCAGGACGGTATGTTCAGCTATGTTTCGTTGGAGCAGCGAGTGCCTCAGGATCATCCATTGCGGGCAGTTCGCAAGTTGACGGATTCGGCGTTGCGGACGTTGAGCCCGGAGTTCGATGCGTTGTATGCCGACTCTGGCCGCCCGTCGATTGCGCCGGAGTACATTCTTCGGGCGCTTTTATTGCAGGTGTTCTACTCGGTGCGCTCTGAGCGGCTGCTGGTTGAGCAGATCGACTACAACCTTTTGTTTCGCTGGTTTGTAGGTCTGGGCATGGACGATGGGGTTTGGAACCACGCGGTGTTCTCGAAGAACCGGGACCGGTTGCTGACCTCCGATGTGGCGCAGCAGTTCTTCGCAGAAGTGAACAAGCTGGCGAAGAAATTTATGTCCGACGAGCACTTCACTGTCGATGGCACGCTGATCCAGGCGTGGGCATCGCAAAAGAGTTTTCGCTCGAAAGACGGGTCCGATGACGGCGACGGGGGAGACTTTCACGGTCAGAAGCGATCGAACAAGACGCATGAATCGACCACTGATCCGGATGCGCGGCTATACAAGAAGAGCTACGGCAAGGAGTCCAAGTTGAGCTATCTGGGCCACGCGCTGGTGGAGAATCGCAACGGCCTGATCTCCGCGGCGATGGTGACGCACGCCGATGGATATGCTGAACGCGATGCCGCGCTTCTGATGCTTGAGCAAAAACAACAGGGTCGCTCACGCCGCATCACCGTGGGTGCGGACAAGGCTTACGACAGCAAGGATTTCGTCAGCACGGTACGGGAGTTGAACGTAACACCGCACGTTACGAAGAACGACAAGGGGCGGCGCAGCAACCTGGACCGCAGAACCACACGACAGCCTGGCTATGCTGTCAGCCTGAGCCGGCGATGGCTGATCGAGAAAGGCTTCGGCTGGCTCAAGCAAACCGGCCCGCTGCGCCAAGTCAAGCTACGAGGCCTGGAGAAAGTGGACTGGCTGTTCGTCTTCAGCTGCGCAGCGCACAACTTGATCCGGCTGCCGAGACTAATGGCTCAACCTCCGGAAAGACTCATGGAGCAGTGTGCCTGAACGACGGATGCGGGCCTCGAGATCGCATTCCAGAGGCCCGAAACGCCCTATAAACACTAACCAGACGCGCAGTTCAAACAGATTTCAACCAGAAAGAAACCCAAATCACAAGGAAATCCGCTGCGATGCGGCCAATTTCAACAAGTTCCTAAGTCGGATTATTCCTCGCGCGCAGGCAGGTTCATCAGCCAGTGCGCGAGCCGACCCACAGCGGCCTCCTCATCCTCAATTTCAATCGATAGCCGTGCGGTCTTCAGAGGGTGCGACTCAGGAAAGACCTCCGCCAGCGCACCCAGCCGCACCCAGTCCTTCTCCGTGGTCACAAAGGCCTTACCCTCGGTACTGTGCGCGGCCTCCTCGATGCGGTCGAGATCGCTGTCTCTGTAGACGTGATGGTCGGGGAACGTGATGCACGCGGCAACTTGCAAGCCCGCTTCCTCAAGGCCCGCAAAAAACTGATCGCTCCGGGCAATGCCGCAGAACGCCACCACCGGTCCCTCGATTGGTCCCTCGATCGGCGGGACCTCCATGCGCCGGCGCAGACGCCAAATCACGCCTTTCCAGCCCGTTGCCTTCAACCGCGCCTCGAGCTCGGGTTCGCCGGCAGGCACCGCAATGATATGAGCCCGTTCTATTGCGCTCAGTGGTTCCCGAAGCCTTCCCGCCGGCAGCAGGCTGTCGAGCAGGTCCCCGCCATTGACCATCAGCAGATTCACATCGCGATGCAGCTGCCGGTGTTGGAACCCGTCGTCGAGCAGATGCAGGCTCCGGTCCGCGGGAGCAAACTTTTCCGCTTGCAAACCAGCTTCGTAGCGCTTTGCTCCTACAAAAACCCCAATCCCTGCTCGGCGTGCAATCAGCAGCGGCTCATCGCCAAACATCTCCGCTGTTCCGCTCGAGTCAACCCGCAGGCAGGACTTGCTTTTGCGCCCGTAGCCGCGCGAGAGCACGTCCACGTGCAGGCCGCACCGCGTCAGCGCCTGCGCCAGTGCAATCGTCAGCGGAGTTTTTCCCGAGCCGCCCGCCGAAAGGCTGCCGATACTGACGACCGGAAGTTTCAGCCGGTGCACCGGCTCCAGCTTCCAGTCCAGCGCAAGTTCGCGCAGTTCCAGTCCCAGCCGGTAAAGTGGAACCAAACATTTAAGCAGGCGTCGATCTGAATGGACCTCCGTCACCGCGTCTCCCCCCGCGAAACGGTCACTGAGAGCAGCTCCCTCATCGCTTCCACCGAACGCTCCGTAGCCCCTGCTTGTTGGTTGAACACCTTTCGGGCGCGCTCGCCCATCGCGGCGGCATCGTCCCGGTTCATCAGCAAATCCGTCAGCGTTGAGGCCAGCTCCTCCCGGGTCGCAATCCGAAGCGCATCGTGTACCCGCAAATCCTCGGTAATAGCGCGAAAATTTGCGTAGCGCGGGCCCATTACAATCGGAACTCCAAACTGTGCCGGCTCCAGCGGGTTGTGGCCGGCGACCGACAGGCTGCCGCCCACAAAGGCGACAGCAGCCAGCGAATATACCGACGCCAGCTCGCCGATCGTATCCAAAAGAACGATCCCACCCGGAAGCAGTGGCCGCAGCGTGTCAGGCGTGTCTTTCCAGTCAGACCGCCTCGTCCAGACCGCGCCCGATTGCTCCAGCAGTGCTGCGACGGCCGCAAAACGCTCCGGATGCCGCGGTGCGATCACCATCGCAAGGTGAGCGTCGGCAGCCAGCAACCGAGGCCACGCCTCCAACATTGCCGTCTCCTCGCCTTCCAGCGTGCTGCCCGCCACCACCAGTCGCAGACCCGTCGTCCTTGCCTTCAGCAAACGTGTTGCCTCCGCCTCCGTTGCCTCGCACACATCGAATTTCAGGTTGCCCGCCACCGAGACGCGCTCCGTCAGGCAGCCCAGCGCCCGCAGCCGCTCCGCGTCGGTCTCCGTCTGGGCCAGCAGCCGTGTAATTCGGCTCAGCAGAGATTTCCATGGGCCTTTCAACATCCGGTAGCGCGGCCACGAGCGGTCCGAGATCCGCGCATTCACAACCAATACGGGAATCGACCGCCGAAAGCACCCGTTCAGCAAGTTCGGCCAGAATTCTGTCTCTGCCAGAATCAGCAATCGCGGCTGCAGTGCGTTGAGATAGGCGCCCACCGCCCAAGGCAGATCCAGCGGACAATAGAACACGCGCTCCGCGCCAAACCGCTGCTTCGCCAGGTCCTGGCCGGTGCGTGTGGTCGTCGAAATCAGCAGTCTGAACTCCGGCAGCGCGCGGTCAAGCTCCCCCACCAGCCGGCTCACCGCCAAGATCTCACCGACTGACACGGCATGCAGCCACAGGGTCGGCCTCCCGCCCTGCTTCTTGAACCGCTTTACCCGTCCCAGCCGTTCGCCGAGTCCCACGCGGTACTTGTGCGTCGTCGCCATCTTCCATAACCACCACGGAGTTCCAGCCACCAGGGCCACCAGTAGCGCGAGGTTATAGAAAATGAGAATCATGCGTGACGTGCGCGCCTTTCCCGAGTCCAAATTAAGATGATACAGTCGAGCACGATGAAGATCGTGCGGGCAATTCCACTTCTGCTGCTCCTGTTGGCTCTTTTCAGTCAGGCCCTGCCCGCCCGGGCCAGCGACCACACTCCGCCCGCCGTGCAGCCTGCCACATCCTTTGCCGACGTCGAGGTGCACCCGGACGAAAAGGTGGCCATCGCCGCCGAACCCTATGACACCAGGGAAAAAGAGTCCATCTTCCGCGTCGATTATCTCAGCCACGGCGTCATGCCGGTGCGTCTCATCGTCACCAACAATGGCGATCGCCCCATCTCGCTGAGCGACGCTCGCATTCTCTTTCAAACCGCCGCTGGCGACAGAATCCAGGCCGCTGAACCCGAGGATGTCGAGCGCCTGATGACCCGCAAGGAGCGCGAGGGAGGCAAAATTCCTCTTCCCGGCCCGCTTCCCGGCATCAAGCTCAAGCCCAAGGCCAGTGACAAGGAAATCGAGCAGGATTTCGATACTTTCGAGTACCAGGCCCTGGTGGTCGAGCCTCACACCACGCGCGCCGGGTTCCTCTTCTATGATGTGTCGGACCTGACCCAACCCTTGCAGGGAGCCAAGCTCCACCTGCACGCACTCCGCGACGCAGACGGCCATGAGCTCTTCTACTTCGAAATCCCCTTTGACAGGTACCTGAAGTCCAAATCCGGCCAGATGAACTAGAGCTGTTACTCGTAGTAGGTGGCCGTTGTTGTGTCCGTCTCCCAGATGGTGCAGTCCTTGATGCGCACCCGCCCCGCTGTCATTCCTGAGAGTTGCTCGCTGGTCTGGTCGTAGAAATATTTGGCAATATTCTCCGCGGACGGATTCAGCACCGTGAACGGCTCCAGATCGTTCAGCATCTGGTGGTCGATGCGCTCGATCACCGGACGCAGCACCTGCTTCAGCAGCTTGAAGTCCAGTAGCAGGCCGGCCCCGTCCAGTTCCGTCCCCGCCAGCGTCACGCGGACCTTGTAATTGTGGCCGTGCGGGTTCTCGCACTTCCCTTTGTAGTTCCGAAGGTAGTGGCCGGAGGAGAAACCTGCCTCCACGGTGACTTCATACATCTGCGTCTGCCCGATCCTGTGCGGGAATGTGTCCCACAACTTATTTTAACGGGCAGGCCGGGGCTTTACGCGTCGTGGCCATCCCGCCGTCTCCGTCGCGCCGCTCGGCGTGTCTCTTCGCTGCGCCGGTCCACCTGCTCGAAAAGGTGGCTCATCACCCCGACCAGCGCCGAAAGCAGCCCGAAGAGCAACAGAACCATGGCCACAGTTCGCCACAGGGAGCCATTTGCCGGCAGGCCCGGCTGAAAGGTCGAAGGGACCAGTGACATGCCCCCCGACACCACCGCGAACAGAACCAGGGAAGCGGCCAGAATGTAAAAATTGCGTGACATGTCTGTGGGCTAAATCCACGAAGCCTGCTGCGATTCTATGCGGTGCGGGCAGCATTCGGCGCTTTCTACCGGAGATCCGCAGCAGAAATCTTTACTCTTGCACCGTGGCGGATGTGAAGCTCTTCAACCTGCTTCTTCCTCTCCCGCACACGGTAGACCACGCGATAGACATCCGGCCTGCGGCTGAAGAGCAGGTGGCGGAGCTGTCCTCTCTTACGGATCACCGGGCATCGGTAGGGTAGCTCTTCAAGACTGAGAATCGCACCCTTAAGCCACATGTACCACTTCAGGCACGTCGCGGAATGCTGAACGTCGATTTCGTCGTACAAGCTCGCAAAGTCGCGCTCGACGCGGACAGTGATGCTAACGAGATAGGCCATGATTGGTTTCGAACTCGCTGAAAAACTGACGAGCCTCCCGGCTTCTGCCATTCTTCGCGTCTTCCAGCCCCTGCTGAACGCCTTCCTCCGCATCAGCGCGCGCGGCAATATCGAGCAGCCGCTGATAGGCCTCGGCGTCCTGCACAACGACCGCGGCGTTCCCATTCACGGTCAACACCAGTGGACGCTGGGTCTTCCTTAGCTGCTCCCAAAAGTCACCTGAAGCTCTGCGAAAGGCCGTCAGCGATTGAATGTCGGTGGTAATGTCGAGCATCCATGCCTGCTCTGGTAAGCACCTTATTCGGTGCTTTAAGAAGAACGCATCGCCGCATTGTCCGCCAGACGTTCCCAATCGTTTGTACTGCCCGCGGCAGGTTCGCCCACAATTCCTCCCGGCCTCAACTCGAAAGCGCCGCGCTTTCGATCACCGCAACGCCCGCTCGCGCAAACTCAGCATCCATCTTTTCAACGGAGCCGTTCAGGTCGATCGCCCGGCAGCCGTCGCGAACAATCAACGCAGGCAGCCCCAGCCGCCGTGCATCGAGGGCCGAGTAGCCGACGCAGTAGTCATAGGCAAGCCCGGCAAGGAACACCCGCGAAAGCCCGCGCTCCTCCAGGTAGCCGGCCAGGCCGGTCGGCGTCCTGCGGTCATTCTCAAAAAATGCTGAGTAGGAATCGATCTTCGCATCGAATCCCTTGCGCAACACCAGCTCCGCCTGGGGCAAATTGAGCGCGGGATGAAATTCGGCGCCTTTGCTGCCTTGAACGCAATGCTCGGGCCACAGCGTCTGCCGGCCATAGCTCATCTCAATCTCCTCGTAGGCGCTTCGGCCGGTATGAGCAGAAGCAAATGAGCTGTGATGCGCCGGATGCCAGTCCTGCGTCAGCACGATGTGCTCGAAACGCGGCGCAATCCGATGGATCACCTCGAGTACCGCATCCCCATCCGGCACCGCAAGCGCTCCGCCGGTGCAGAAATCATTCTGCACATCGAGCACCATGAGAACGTCATGCGCGTTCGTCTCCATCGCGTCTCCTGCGCCGGCGCGTACCTCGGCACATTCATCTTCTCAAAGTTGGGGGCAGCAGGGTGGCTCAGCTCAGGCCAGCAGCACTTGAACGCCGTGGTCGCGCAAAAGCTCCACATACTCTGAAGCGAGGTCCTTGTCCGAGATCACGATATCGGCGGCGTTCAGCGGCGCCACGGGAATCATTCCGCCCCTCCCGAACTTGGTGTGGTCGGCCACAATGATTACCTTGCCCGCGATCTCGATCATCCTCTGCTCCGAGCCAACCACCAGCGTGTTGTTGTTTGAGAATCCCGCCGCGGTAATGCTGCCGATGCCCATAATCACGGCGTCGGCACGTATGGCGCCCAGCATCTGCTCGCAAAACGGCCCCAGCAACACCCGCAGCCGCGGATCCAGATACCCGCCGGTCAGCGTCAGCTCAATGTTGCGCAGCGATTCCAGACTTTCGGCTATTGGAAGGGAGTTGGTGATAATGTGCAGCGACTTCGTCGATAGTTCCCGGGCCACGGCCGCCACCGTCGAACCGCCGTCGAGAATCACGGTCTGGCCATCTTCGATCAGCCCGGCTGCCAGCCGCGCGATGCGGTCCTTCTCGTCGTTCAGCCGCACGCTCTCCACTGCGTAGTCGAACGCACGGGCAGGCGGCGTCACCAGTGTCACCGCGCCGCCATAGACGCGCCGCAGCACCCGCTCTTCTTCCAGAATGTCCAGGTCGCGGCGGACGCTGGACTCTGAAGCGTCCAGTTCCCGGCAAAGAGTGTCCAGGTCAACAAAGTCCCGGGTCTCCAGCATCTGGCGAATTCTAAGTTGCCGTTCAGCAGCTTTCATCGTTTGTCAGCACGGCGCCGAAACTCCTGCATCGCACTTGCCTACCGCGCGCCGATCGCCCCCATCACCGCATCGGTAACCGACTTCACCAGCGCCTCAATCTCCGCTTCGCTCCCCGCTCGGGCATTCTTGCCCCCGTCTCCGTCACACGGCGTCGGCGTCAGCGCAATCGAATTTGGCATCTCCAGGTCCGCCAGTTGGCACTCCTTCATCCGCGACGTATCAAAACGAATATCCGGCAGCCCCAGCTTCTTCTTGATCGCCAGCAGATCTGAGCCTTGCTGCTCGGAGATATAAGAGATGGGAACACCCAGTTGCGAAGCCAGCATCAGCGTCCAGCAATAGGTTTCAAGCACTTCGGCGTACCATTCGGCGTGCGTCACCGAGTCGGCCCAGCACACAATGCCGTGATTGCCCAGCAGTACGGTGTTGTGATCGCGGACGTAAGGGATGACAGTCTGCGCAAACTCGGCCGTTCCCGGAGTCTTGTAAGGCGAGATAGCAACCTTGCCCACGAACACCTCGAACTCGGGAATGATCATGTTCGGCGGAACCTTGCCCGTGATCGCGTACGCGGTAGCATGGGGCGGATGGCAATGCACCACCGACTTTGCCTCGGGAACGTGTTTGTAGATCTCAAGATGAAGGAAAATCTCGCTGGTGCGCGGCTTGGTGCCCGCAATCTGATTCCCTTCCAGGTCCACCAGGGAAAGATCCTCCGGCGTCAGGTCGTACTTGCTCACCAGCGTCGGCGTGCACAGCACCTCGTTGGGCCCGATGCGATAAGAGATGTTGCCCGCCGTTGCCGTCCACAAACTGCCGCATCCATAGCTTCTTGCCGATGGCGCAAATCTCCTTCTTGATGGCTTCGGCTTCGGGCGTCGAGAACAGGCGCGGATTGGAAGCCGGGCGGCTCGGCGACGAAACTGGGCTGCGCACTTTTGCTCGCCGCCGCTGAACTCGGCGCAGCCGCGACTGGTGCTGCCTCCGTTCCCGCTCGTCTCCAGGGCAACATTGCGCTGCTGCAGAAAATCGCGGGCTGAAGGCGTCACCACGCAGTTTTCGGCGATCACGATGCGGGTTGCTCCCGCTGCGCCGCGTCCTGCACGTCGCGCATCGACACCACCTTGCGGCTTGAAATATCGATGCTCTTCTCTTTCTTATGTCACTTCCGCACCTCAGATCCTTATTTGAAAGCTGTCTTTGTGCCAACCTCGTGCCGTAGGCTTTCAGACCTTGGACCGCAAGAACCTACTGCCGTACGTCGATCGAGTCCACAATCAGCGAACAATACGCATCCACCGGGACCGCGTCCGGCCAGAACGGATTCGCGGCCTCGCGCCCTTCCGTGAATGCAACCATCTGGCCTTCGGCCGCGCCCAGTTCATCCACCGCGATCAGCGCCTTGCCCCCGCCCCTGCCGTTCTTCGCGCGCAGGTTCTCCATCGTTACCGGCTCCACAACCACCAGTGTCTTGCCGCTATATGACCCCAACCGCGGGAGTCAGCGTCAGGTGTCCGCGAACGATGCCCAGTCTCATGCCGTCTGCTCCTGCCCGCCCCGTTGGCTGCACCGCATCCACAATGCCCACAACCACCATGCGCGCCGGCGTCGTGTTGCCCAGCTTCTCCCGCGCAATGTCTCCGTCCGTCGACACCATCACCGTGCGCCCCGCGCGCCGCGCCCAGCCAGTCCACCACGGCAATTGGCTCCGCGCCGCGCTGCCATCGGCCTCAAGCCGTTGCGCGACAAGGAACCGGCAGCCATCCAGTGTCGGATGCTTCGCTGCCGCAACCACCGTGCCTTCAATCCGCGCAAGAAACATGGTTATATGATCCGCAATGCGTTGCCCGACCACCATCTGCCGCTCGCGCGTAAACGTCATCGGAGTAGTCACTCCTTCGCCCGTCGGCGTGGCAATCGTGTGACTGAAATATCCAGGACCGCCGACGCCAAGCGATGCCGCCGACGCCGCGTTCTGGATAAAAAGTGTCGTGTTCATCGCCCGCGCCATGCGCGTTGCCGTTTCCACATTCTTGGTGTGAATGATGGCCGTGTGCCGGTAGCCGTGTTCCGCTTTCACCGCGGCCTCGATCGCCGCGTCCACGCAGTCCACGCGCACCACGGGAACAAAGGGCATCATCTGCTCTTCCGCCACGAACGGATGGTCTTCATCGGTCTCGCCAAACAGCAGGTCGGTCCCGGCAGGCACGCGAACTCCTGCCGCTTCGCCCAGCACCGCCGGATCCTTGCCCACCAGGTCCTTCTTCACGTGCGCCCGCGCGCAGCCGCCTCCGCCGCCTTCAAACGTAAAGGCCGCGCTTGCGTGAGCCGCTCGATTGCCTCGCGTATCCAGTTGGAACGCGCCCGCTCGCCGCATCGCGGCCATAAAGGCGTCGGCAACCGAGCGCCACGACAAAAATCTCCTTCTCGCCGATGCACAGCAGGTTGTTATCGAACCCGCCGCCTTCGATAATGCACTTCGCCGCGTGTCCAGGTCGGCGGTCTCGTCCACCACGACCGGCGGATTGCCCGGGCCGCCCGCAATCACGCGCTTGCCCGACATCGCCGCCGCCTTGGCTACGGCTGAGCCTCCCGTCACGCACAGCAACGCAACCTTGGGATGATGGAAGATCTGTTCGGCGGCCTCGATGCTGGCTTCGGCAGTCGTGGTCACCACGTTGGCCACGCCCATTTCGCGCTCAATCTCGCGATTCCACAACTGCAGCGCGTAGCGCGCCACCTTTTGCCCCGAGGGGTGCGGCCCGAACACCGCCGTATTGCCGGCCGCAAGAATGTTGATCGCGTTTGATGCCATGGTGGGCACCGAATGTGTCACCGGCAGCATCATCCCGATCACGCCCCACGGCGCGCGCTCAATAATGCACAGTCCCGTCGGATCGCTGCGGGCGCCGCTCTTCATGTCTTCCACGCCCAGCACAAACCGCATGTTTGTGAGCTTCAGAATCTTGTGGTCGAGCCGCCCGACCTTGGTCTCTTCCATCTCCATGCGGCCCAGCTCTTCGCGCCGGTCGTTGCATATGCGAACGATGATGTCGATCATCCGCTTGCGCTCGTCGAAGCTCATCGCCGCGACCTTCTTTTGCGCCTCGAACGCCGCGTTCACAGCCTCGTCCACCGTCGCAAATACGCCGTCCTGCGCGCCGCAGGCTTTATGTGCCGACCTGCGCCGGCTTGGGGCTCCATCTGAATGCGAAGCCGCGCCACCACTTCTCTCGCAATCTCCGCGATCATCTGTTCCTGAATAGGCATTTACGGCTTCTCCAACATCGCGCCTTCCACCTCGACGACGTCGACAATGCCGACAATCACCGCGTCTACCGGCGCATCCTTCGTTGTAGGTGTCAGCCGCGCGGAACTGCCCTGCGTAAACAGCACGCATTCGCCGATGCCCGCTCCCACGCTGTCCACCGCGACCACTGAACTGCCTGAGACCTGCAGCTCCCCGTCCTTGCTGATGTACGGCTGTACCAGCAGCAGCTTCATCCCGCGAAACTTTGCGTTCTTCTGCGTGGAAACAACATTGCCGATGACTTTCGCTATGAACATGCCGGCTCACCTCGTCTGCCGCGGAACTCTTCCCCGACGGTTGCCCCTACTTGGGCAGTACGGTGCTGAGGTTGTCGTGCGGACGCGCAATCACGTGCACGCTCTGCACTTCGCCCACAGCGCGTGCGGCGCTGGCGCCCGCATCCACTGCCGCCCGCACCGAGCCCACATCCCCGGTCACGTACACCGAACAAAACCACTGCCCACCTTGTTCCAGCCCACAAACTTCACGCTCGCCGCCTTCAGCATCGCGTCCGTTGCCTGCACCAGCGCCACCAGGCCCTTGGTCTCGATCATTCCAATCGCTTCATTCGCCATCTGCGTTCTCCAAATCTCGTATTACTTCAACATGCTTTCGACCAGCGCATCGTGAGGACGCGCAATCACGTGCGACGACACCAGTTCGCCGATTACCTTGGCCGCCGCTGAGCCCGCGTCCACCGCGGCCCGCACGCTGCCCACGTCCCCGCGCACGATCGCCGTCACATAGCCGCCGCCAATCTGCACCGTTTTCACTAGCTCTACGCTGGCCGCTTTCACCATCGCGTCACATGCCTCGACAAGTCCGACGAGGCCCCGCGTTTCAATCAATCCGATTGCTTCACTCATCTGCTCTCCTCTGCTTACTGCGCAGCCTTGCGAGGCGCCGTCTTGTTGTTCTGTTGAACAAAAGACGGCAGTTCGTCGTGCGGGCGGCTGATCACCTGCACGCTGACCACCTCGCCAATCCGCCCTGCCGCTTCCGCTCCCGCGTCCGTGGCTGCCTTCACCGCCGCCACGTCCCCTTCCACAAATGCCGTCACCAGCCCCGAACCTACGGTCTGCCAGCCGGCAAAGGTCACGTTTGCTGACTTGAGCATCGCGTCGGTTGCCTCAAACAGCGCAACCAGCCCCTTTGTCTCAATCATTCCAAGCGCTTGTTTCATCGCTTCCTCTCTTTTCCTTGGCGTTACTCCTACTTCTGTCTCGTTCCGACAGTCCTTTACTTCAACAGCTCAATGTCCTTGGTCAAATGCAAACCGCACGCGTTGGCCTCGTCGGTATCCATGTGGACGTTGAGGCGGGATGTCGGGTCGATGCGCACGTGAACATTATTGAACGTCAGTCCCGCCTGGCCGCCGATGCGCAGCTTCATCCGGTCGCCTTTTTGAACGCCGAAGTAAGCCGCCTCGGTGGGGTTCATATGCACGTGGATTGCGGCCCGAATCACGCCCTCCTTCAGCTCCACCACGCCCTTGGGCCCGATAATGATCGCGCCCGGCGTCCCCGCGATGTCGCCGGAAAGCCGCACCGGAATATCGTTGAAGCCCAGCATGATGGCGTCGGTAAATGCCAGCTCCACCTGCGACTGCTTGCGCATGGGGCCCAGAATCCGAAGGTTCGAGATCAGCCTGCTCCGCGGTCCCACAATCGTCACCGTCTCCTTGGCCGCGAAGTTGCCTTCCTGAAAGAGCGGGCGGTCGAATGTCAGCTCCGTTCCCGGACCAAACAGTATGTCCATGTCCTCGCGGCACACGTGCATGTGGCGCGAAGAGGTCTGCACCGTCAGCAGCGGCGCCGCTCCGCCCTTCTGCCGCCCCAGGTATTCCAGCGCCACCTGGCGTACGATCTGCTCCACCGCCGACCTTGAGATGGATCCAGCCGAATTCACAATGGATGTGCTTGCCATAAAAATTCCTGAATTACCGCCTTACCTTGTCTTGCTTTTGCCTTACCGCTGCTTGCCCTGCCATTGCTGCGCTGCCGCGCCTGCGCGGCTTACCACCGCCACCGTCTCCCGCGCCACCACTACCTCTTCGTTCGCCGGAACCACCAGTACCTTCACGCCGAGCGCGTCGCTTTGAAATCGCGCCCTCGCGCCTAACGGCGCGTTCCTGTTCTTCATCCACTTCAATGCCGAACCCTGCCAAATCCTTCAACACCGCCGCGCGAATCTCCGCGCTGTTCTCGCCAATCCCGCCAGAGAATGTAATCGCGTCCACCCCGCCCAGCTCGAGCAGAAACGCGCCCATGTAATGACGAATCGCATCGATAAAAACGTCCAGCGCCAGCTGCGCCGCTGGTCTCCCCTGGCTGCCGCCGCTTCGCTCAGGTCGCGCATATCGCCGCTGGTCCCGCTGATCCCCGCCAGTCCCGACTGGCTTCCCAGCAGCGCCGCCATCTGGTCCGGATCGAGCTTGAGCTTCTTCATCATGTGCAGCACCGCAAATGACATCGATGTCGCCCACGCGGTTGTTTTGCGGCAGCCCCGACTGCGGTGACGTGCCGAAGCTTGTATCGATAGCCACGCCGCTCTTGAACGCCGCCACGCTTGAGCTTCCGCCCAGATGGCAACTGATGTGTCGCATATCCTTGCGCCCAAGCAGCGCCCGCGTCGCGTTCGCTGGCCGACGCGATGGCTGGCGCCGTGAAACCCGTAACGCCGAACCCCGTACTCCGGTCCGCCACTCGTAAGGAACCGCGTAGGTGGTCGACGCTTCGTCCATGAACCGGTAGGGAAACGGCTCCATCACCGCAACCAGCGGAACCCCGGGCAGCTCCTGCCGGAACGCCTTGATCGCGGCAATGTAAGGCGGATTGTGCGCCGGAGCGAAGAACGAGAACTCCTCCATCGCAGCCAGAAACTCGTCGCCGATCATTGCGGCGCGTTCAGCGGCCCGGCATGAACCGCCTTGAAGCCCACCGCGCCAATCTCGTTCAGGCTCGCCAGCGCCTTCCCCGGCCCCGCAATCTCGCTGATGCACTTGCGGATCGCCGCCGGATAATCCGGCGCACTCGCCGCCCGGCTGCCCAATCCGCTCCACCCGTCCCTGCGCCAGGACCGACCTCGCCGGCATATCCAGAACCCGGAACTTGAACGAGGTGCTACCGATATTTGGAATCAAACATTTCATGAGCTTGCTTTGAATGATCTTGATTGAAATTGAATGATACTATACAATTGTTTGCAGAGTCAATCGCAATTGTTGACAGATTTTGAGGTAGAACCACAAAATGACGGCAAGAACGAGCATCTCAACCTCCGACCCGGTGGCAGGCACGTCTGCGATTGACCGCGTTGAAGAGCTCGGCATCGTCGGCGCCGGCGGCGGCGGATTTCCCACTGCCGTCAAGCTCAAGACCCGCGCCTCCCTGCTCATTGCCAACGCCGCTGAGTGCGAGCCCCTGCTCCACAAAGACAAGGAACTGCTCCATCACCACGCCGAGCCCTTCCTGCGCGGCATGCGCATGGCCATGGAGATGGTCGGCGCGTCGCGAAGGCGTCGTCGGCATCAAGGAGAAGTACCACGACATCATTGCCGCGCTTGAGACGCCAGGTCGCCGCGCCGGCATCAGGTCGTTCCGCTCCCCGACTGTTACCCCGCCGGCGACGAGTTCATCCTCGTGCACATGGTCACCGGACGCGTGATTCCCCCCGGCGGCCTGCCCAAGGATGTGGACGCAGCCGTCGCCAACGTTGAAACCCTGATGAACATCGGCCTCGACCGGCCGGTCACGCACAAATACCTCACCGTGGCCGGCGCCGTTGAGCACCCCAGTCACTCTGCGGGTCCCCGTCGGCATCACCATCGGCGAAGTCATCGAGGCCGCAGGCGGAGCCACGGTCTCCGAGCTTCGGCGTGCTGCTCGGCGGCGTCATGATGGCCAAACCCGCCGCCGATCTCGACGTCCCCGTCACCAAGACCACCGGCGGCATCGTTGTTTTGCCCGCCGAACACAGCCTCATCCGCCGCCACAACGCGCCCTGGATCCATGTCCAGCGCATCGGACGTTCGGCCTGCGACCAGTGCCGCTTCTGCACGGAGTTCTGTCCGCGCTTTCTGCTCGGGCATCCCATTGAGCCGCATCGCGGCCATGCAGTCGCTCGGCTTTCACCACCGGCGCTGACGCCATGGTCTCCACGCTCTACTGTTGCGAATGCAACCTGTGCACCATGTTCGCCTGCCCTGAAGATCTCGACCCCAAAACGGTCTGCGTGCAGAACAAGCCGCTGGCGCGCGAGCGCGGACTCACCTTCAAAGGAGCGCCCGAATCCATCACGCCGAATCCCATGGCCGAGTTTCGCCGGGTACCCATGCGACGCTTCATGGCGCGGCTGGGCCTTGGCGAGTTCAACAATACCGGCCCGCTCACTCGAGCACGCCTTTGCGCCCCGCAAGGTCAACATCCTGCTCAAGCAGCATGCCGGCGCGCCTGCGGTTCCCGTGGTCAATACCGGCCAGCGCGTGCGCGTGGGCGACCTGCTGGCCGCGCCGAGAACCGGGCAAACTCGGCGCGCGCATTCATGCCAGCATCGACGGCGTCGCCAGGGTAAAGAGCGACGCAGTGCGGATTGAAGCTTAAGAACAACGGAGGCAAAGCAAGGAGCCAACAGGTGTCTGAAATCGACTCCATCGGATTGATCGAGCTTTCCAGCGTGGCCACCGGCTACGGCGTCGAAGACACGATGCTCAAGGCCGGCAATATTCAGTTGCTCATGGCGCGCAGCATCTGTTCCGGCAAGTTTCTCGTCGTCGTCGCCGGCGATGTCACCAGCGTGCAGGCTGCGCTGCTGGCCGGCGCGGCTGTCCGCCGGCGCCTCGCTCATTGAGCGGCGCCAGATCACGCGTGTCCATCCCTCCGTGCTCGCCGCCATTTCGAATGCCGTCGATGTCGACCCCAGAACAGCTGCGCTCCATTGGCGTGATTGAAACCTTCTCCGCGGCCAGCATCATCGAGGTCGCCGACGCCGCCGTCAAGGCAGCTAATGTGACCCTGCTCCGCATTCACCTGGCCATGGCCCTCGGCGGCAAAGGATTCGTGCTCATGGCCGGAGATGTTTCCAGCGTGCAGGCCGCCGTGGCCGCCGGCTCAAAAGTCGCTGGAGACGACGGCATGCTGGTTGGCCGCGCCGTCATCCCCACCCCTCCCCGGAGCTTTCCGCGATTACATCTGAGCCCTTGACCGCTCGTTCTCGTACCGACGCCGGGTACCCTGGTCCCGATTTTGCGGCCTGGAATCGCAACGAAACTCAACCGCAAAATGCGAAATCACACCCTAAGCAATTTACATGTGAAGTTTCAACAGGTTGTCCATTCGATCTGGATCGGAGAAGCTAATGGTGATCAAACCTGAAGTTTCCCAACTAGGTCGAATGGACGATCACAAGAATGCCAGATCGACGGTTCACAGTCGAGAGCGTTTGGCTCGAATTGTCCTGGAACGGGGTTACACGCTGAAGGCCGCGGCTGGCGCGGATTTCACCGTCACGGCACACTTTGTATGGCTGCCTATGGTTTCCTGGTCGCAGAGCGGAGCAGGTTTTCCCCCTCAGCGCACAGCGGTCATCTAGGACGATCTGCCCGCGAACTGCCACCCGACTTCCTGCCCCGCGGCTCGCTTTCGTCCCGAACGCCATAATCCGCACTCCATCCCCACACTGCGCATTCTGCTGGCCCGTTCCCTACTCCGCAATCTCTGTCGCAGTCCGTTCTGCGCTGCCCTCTGTGTTCAACACAGTAGTAGTGGGAGCCTTGCCTCCTTGTTCCCTGCGTCAAAGTTCATATGGGAGCCGCGCGAGAGCATGTGGGCCTGCTTTCCAGCAGGCCCGCTCGAGAGGCAGTTTGGGAGGGAATCCAGGGGGGAAATTAAGGGAAGAGGCCCGTGACGGACCTTCAAGAAGGAGTGAGTACCTTTCTTGGGTGGGGCATATTCGAGGAAGCCTCTGCTAATTAACTACTAAGATGCGGCAATTCGGAAAAGGTTGCAAGGGGAATCTTTACGCCGGTCAAATTTCGACGGTGAAAAATCCGCCGCGTCGGGGGCGATTTTCTAACCTGTCTGGCTCAATCCGTATACAAAACAGTATAAAAGACTTGCAACGATGAAGCGGAATTGGCACTCTTGAGAGTGTGAAGACGCTGGCCCTACATCCTGCTGACCGTCATTCTGATACTGGGCATCATTTACGTCTATCGGCATCGGGTGGATCTGGGCATCGTGTCGCCCGCCGGCAAGGGGGACGAGGAGAGCACCGCTTCCGGCATGACGTCCCCGTCGTCCCGTCCCGCCAGCATCACCTGGGAGTCTGTGGACCGGACCTCGGACGGCTTCAAAGTCGAGATGCCTGTCGAGATTAAGCAGATCCAGGTTCCGGCCTATAACGAGCAGGGAGGGGTGGAACAAGTGGACATGCTCTACTCCTACCCCGAACCAGGAGACCTGCTTTTCCGTAGCATGGGCTGAAGACCCTCCCGTGGAGCGTGTCAACAGCGAGGTTCCCGATCGAACCCTGGACATGGCGCGGAACGACGCGCTCGACAGGACCCAGACCACTCTGGTTTCTGAGACAGCGGTGAGTCCACAAGGATTTCCGGGCGCGGGATTTTTCGGCACGAAATCTCGGCGGCGGCGTCTTCGACTCGCGCCTGATCCTGGCGCGCAAGCGGCTTTACATGCTGACCGCGACGTTTCCCTCTGTGGACGCGCGGCGGGAACGAGGACGTGATCCGCTTCTTCAACTCCTTCGCCGTGGTCCCAACCTCAAAAAACTGAGAGATTCCCGCGATCGTCTGCGGAGCCTTCACCAAGGCACGTCCCAGCCGCTTTGCGAGAAAGCCGCGTGTTTCTAGGCAGGTCGAAAGGTTTCTGCGTCGCCACTCGACGAGCGCGCCGGTCTTATGGAAACAAGCGAGAATCATATAATTCGTCCTCGGTGCATTGGCCACTATCCCAAGCATCAAAGTCGAGAGTTGGACATCCATTTCTGCTCATCTCTCGCTTTGTCGACCGACGCTATTGGGCGCCGGAGTCACCAGCTCTCATGAATCTCAGATGTTGTTTTATGCAGAATCGCCAACTTGCTCACCGGTAATCGCGAGTGGGATTTGGACTGCGGGCGGTTAACCGCCATCCCGGAAATCACGCAATCGTTATCTCTGCATCCCAGCCGGCCGATCCATCGCGGCGGGGCCGCTTACCCCTGACCCCTGTAGACAGTTCTCACAGCTTTACAGACAATAAAAACGCGCAGGAAAACGTCTACTCAGATGCTTTAACACCGTTTTTGCACCTGAGCGACGATTTCTCCAAACTGAACCACTGCCAGCGAACCGAGGTCAGCCTCCAGCCCTCAGCTCCAGATCCCCGGCCAAGGGGCACCCTGCGCAGCGGGCAGTCTGTCCACAGTGGGCCTTGCCCACGGCCACCGTCAGCGCGTGAAACTCGTTGAACAGTTGCCCCTGGCCGCCTTGAGGGTCACGGATAAAAGCTTTCCGTGTCAGATCGGCCAGCGCTTCATAACGGATGCGCCGGCCCTGGGTCTCCAAAAGCCCGTGCCGTTCCGCAATCCGTCGCAGGTACTCATCCGCAACCGGAACCGCATGGCCCAGGGCATACAGGAGAATCGCGTCTGCAGTCTCCGGCCCCACCCCTGGCAACTGCAACAGCCGTGGCCGCAGCTTCTCCGTTCCCTCAGCCGCCATCGTGTTGAGCGAGCCGCCAAACTCGGCGTCGACCAGGGCCACAAACGCCTTCAAAGCAGGCGCCTTGCGCGTCGAAAAGCCTGAAGGCTGAATTGCGCGACGCAGATCTTCAAGCGGCAACACCCGCAGACCGTCCAAGCTCATTGCCCCTGCCGCGCGCAGATGCGCAAGCGACCGCTCCACCGCCTTCCACGCCGTGTTCTGCGTCAGGTAAGCGCCGACAATCACCTCAAGCGGCGTCTCGGCCGGCCACCAGTGCTGCGCGCCATAGTGCTGGGCAAGGCGGTCATGCATCCGGCGCAGCCGCTCCGCCGGCCCCTGCCTTTTTAAGTTTGTGGACTTCACGGGTTGGGACTCTTGTCGACCGGAGGCAGCACCGGCAGAGACGGGCTCTCGCCGGGCGCGCCCGCCGGCCTTTGCAATTGAATCTTCCACTCCAGAACCCGCGCCCGCGCCGCCGCCCGCTCGGCCTCGGGCACATGGCCCGCGCATTGCAGGCTGATTGAGAGTGCCGTGTGTGCCAGTGGATCGGCCGGCGTGAGTGTGGTCAGCGCCAGCGCCGCGCCCACCGACTGCTCCAGCCACCCAGCATCCCTGAGCGCCCGCACCAACCCGTGGTACGCCTCAATGTGCACGGAATCCGTTCCGGAATACATTTCGATAGCAGCCCGAAACGCCTCCGCGGCCTGTTCAGCCGAGCCTGCTGCCAGCAGGTCGAGGCCGCGCTGGCAAAGCTCTTCGGCAGTGAATGCATTGGGTTTGGTCACCGCTCTAGGATAAGGTGTGAGCGGCAATCTTGCCGCCCGACGCCAATCCCAACCGGAGGCCGAGATGAAGAGTCACACCGAGTACCTGGTCTTTGACACCAAGAAACGACGCGAAATGGTCCACATCACCGGCGAAGTCGAGCAGATTGTAGAGCGCAGCGGCGTACGTGACGGCCTGTGCTTTGTGTCCCCGATGCACATCACCGCCGCGGTCTACGTGAACGACAATGAGAGCGGTTTGATCGAGGACATCGGCAAATGGCTGGAGGAGCTTGCGCCGATCCGCCCCGACTACAAGCACCACCGCACCGGCGAGGATAACGGCGACGCCCATCTGAAATCACTGCTGCTGCACCATGAGACCACCCTGCCTGTGACGGGCGGCAAGCTGGACCTGGGCACATGGCAGCGGGTTTTCTATGCCGAGTTCGACGGCCAGCGGCGGAAGCGGGTGATTGTCAAGGTGCTGGGCGTGGAATGACCTTCGCCTGCGCGCCGCCGTAATCGAATGACCGCAAGCGGGTTACGCGCATCCCAGGCCCGACGCGCAATCCCTCTTGCGAATCCCGAAATGGCACGGGCGCACCATGGCGGTCCCGCCGGACGAATAGCCGCCCCTCAAGCAGGGCACTTGTGGAAATCTCCTATAGTATGAGTCTTGTGTTTTAAACAATATTTTCGGGTACCGATGCAGTTATTTTCGTCGATGAGCAATCCCCAGCGCAGTGCATTAGACATCGATATCGAGGGCTTTGAACATCTATCATCGATGATCGGTTCGCGTGGTAAAGGAGATCCTCCGCCATGGCCGCTCCGCTCCCCTCTCTTCCGCTTTCCGTTCCTGCCGCCGCGGTTCCCGATCACGCCGTCCGGGTCAAACCGTTCCTGGCCGCGCTGCTTTGCCTTCTGGCGCTGGGCGGTGCGCATGCCGTGGCACAATCTACCACTGTCATCAGCGGCACGGTCTACGATCCGAGAACGACGTCCGACGCGCTTCCGCTGCCGAACGTGCTGGTTTACGCCACCACCGGCACCCCCTCGGCTTTGCCTTCCGGAGTGCAGTGCCTGACCTCGACCAATTCCATGCCCGCCGACCCGGATATCGTCAGCTCAACTTACACTGCGGTCGACGGCACGTATACGCTGGCCAATGTGCCCGTCAATACCACGGTCACCCTCGTCATCCAAGCGGGCAAGTGGCGCATGCAGTATCCCAACACCGCAGTCGGCAGTTCGCCGCTCACTGGACTCGCTCTGCACATGCCGGCCAACCACACCCAGGGCGACATCCCCATGATCGCCATCTCCACCGGTTCGGTTGACGCTCTGGAGTGTGTCTTCCGCCAGATGGGCATCGACGACTGCGAGTTCACCGACGACAACGGCGCTGTCATCTCCGGGTGCAATCCGGGGGGACACATCCATCTCTACCAGGGAAGCGATTCGCCCGGTGCGGCCATGAGTGCGTCCACCCCCAGCCAGACGGAGCTGATGAGCTCGGCGACGCTGATGAACGGCTATGACATGCTGATGTTTCCATGCCAGGGAAGCTCCTCCAATCAGTCCACTTTAACCGGCGCAACCAACCTCTTCGACTTTGCCAACTCCGGCGGCCGCGTCTTCGCCACCCATTACAGCTATGCCTGGCTTGACCCTGACTCGCCCTTCGATGCGCAGTTCCCCTCGGTGGCCAACTGGACCATCGGAAGCGAGCAGCAAATTACCTCCGGCACCGGAACCCTGGATACCAGCTTCAGCGATGGCGCAATGATGGCGCAATGGCTGCAGAACGCAGGCGCCACGATCACAGGCTCACCGGACGAGATCGAAATCGGCACCCTCCGCAATGACGTGAGCTCGGTTATTGCGCCCAGTCAATCCTGGGTCACTCTCAACAGCGGAACCTACGCCGGCCAAACCGGTAATCCCGTCATGCAAATGACCTTCAATACTCCGGTGGGATCGCCCGCCGCGAGCCAGTGCGGCCGGGTGGTCTACAACGACTATCACGTCTTCAACGCCTCGGCCACTGGCACTGTTTATCCCAACGAGTGCCCCGCTGCGGCTGCCATGACCCCCCAGGAAGAGATGCTCGAATTTGCGCTCTTCGATCTGTCTTCCTTTGTCACGCCCGTGGTTGTGCCCACGCTCTCAATCAGCTTCAGCCCCAGTCCCCTGGTAGTCAATCAGGGCGACACCGCTGACCAGGTCACGGTGGATGTGACCAACACCAGCGCCACCACCGAGGTCTACAGCTCGACCGTTCTCACCCTTGCGCTGCCGCCCGGCCTTACGGCCGCAGCCCTTGCCGATGCAACGGGCGGCTGGACCTGCACCGTCAGCACTCTTACCTGTGCGCGGAGTACGACCTTGGCCGCCAGCGCCAGCGACTCGGTCACCCTCACGGTCAGCGTCCCTGCCTACGGAACAGGAAGCGCCGCCACCGGCCTCATCACCGCGACCGCCTCCAGCCCCACCTTCTCAAGCAATGTCGCTGCGACGGACAATGTCATCTTCCAGCAGCCACCGACCATCACATGGCAGACGCCCGCGTCCATCGTCTTTGGCACCGCGCTGAGCGGCGTGCAACTCGATGCAACGTCCCCCGTGGCAGGTTCGTTCAGCTACTCGCCGGCCGCCGGGACGGTCCTCGGCACCGGCCAGCACACGCTCACGGTCACCTTCACGCCCACCGATACCGTGGACTACACCAGCGCAACGGCCAACGTGACCCTGACCGTCATCCCCATCACGGTCACGCTTGGGCTGACCTCGAACGCCAACCCAGTCTTCATGGCCAATGCGGTCACCTTCACGGTGAGCATCGCCACCCAGGTCACTGCGCCCACCGGCACAGTCACCTTTTACGACAACGGAACCCAGATCGGAACCGGCTCGGTAAGCAACGGGGTCGCCACCTTTACCACAACCGCGCTTAACACCCAGGTTCATTCGATTACCGCCATCTACTCCGGCGACTCGAGCTACGGGCCGAGCGTCAGCGGAGTGCTCTCGCAAAACGTCATGGATTTCACGTTTGCGGTCGCCGGCGGAGACTCGGCGAACGTGCCGGCAGGAGGTATGGCGCCCTTTTCGCTCGTCGTTAGCCCGGTCGGTGGCTCGACTCTGCCCGCGGCAATCACCCTGAACATCACCGGAATCTCTCTGGGAGCAATCGCAACTTTCGCCCCGGCTTCGGTGGCGGCAGGCTCTGGAGAGACCACGGTCACCCTGCAGGTGCAATTGCCTGGCTCCGCGGCAAACCACCGGCCTGCCAGACCATTTGGCGGAGGACCGCTGCCGTTGGCGCTCTGCCTCATTCTGCTTCCCTTTGCCGGCAGGCTCTGCAAGGCTGCGCGGCATTGGAAGACGCTCGCTGTGCTGGGTCTCGTGGGCGCGGGGCTGGCCCTGGGCGTCAACGGATGCGGAGGCAACGCCGCGCTGAAGGCTTCGTCCTATTCATTGAACGTGACCGCGGTCTCAGGCGGCCTGTCGCACGCGGCCACGCTGAACCTCACGGTGAAGTAAGCCTTGCCCTCAGGTTGGCCCCGTAATGCCCACAGGCAGAATTTTCGACTCCGTTCGGGAACCGTCCGGGCGTCTCATGTCTCGATTTTCAGACACAACGCTACAGCGCGGGCGTCTTCTCCACCACGGCCTTCGAGAGATTGCGCGGCCGGTCCACATCCACCCCATGTTCCAGGGCCATAAAGTAGGAGAACAGTTGCAGCGGAACCACCTCCAGCAGGGGCAGCAGATATTCTGACGCCGGCTCCACGTGCACGCAGTCGCTCGCGAGGTTCGCAATCTCCCCGTCACCGGCGTTGGCCACGGCGATAACCCTGGCCCCTTGCGCCTTCATGTCCACCAGCAATTGCATCGTCTTTTCATACCGCATCACGGACGCTTCCAGCGCGCGATCCACCGTCGCCAGCACCACGAGCGGCACCCGGTCACTCACCAGCGCATTGGGCCCATGCTTCAGCTCGCCCACCGGGTAGCCTTCGGCATGAACATACGAGGCTTCCTTCAGCTTCAGCGCGCCCTCGCGGGCAATGGCGTAGTGAATGCCGCGCCCCAGGTAGAGAAAGGTCAGCGCAGAGCGGTACTTGCTTGCCAGGCCCGCCATCTGCTCGCACCACCGGTCAAGCGCAGCATTGATTTTGCCCGGAACAGCCCGCAGCTCGCCGATATTCCTGCTCAGTGCCGCGCCATCCATCCTGCCCAGCCGCGCGCCCTCGCAGAGCGCCAGCAGGTAGAGCACCGCCAACTGGCAGGTAAAGCTCTTGGTGGCCGGAATCGCCTTCTCCTGCCCCGCGGCCAGCGGCATGGACACATCGGCCAGGTGGGCCATGGTGGATGCGGGATGATTGGTGATGGCCAGCGTCCTCTGCCCGCGCCGCCGCGCCTCCTCAAGCGCCGCCAGCGTGTCAGAGGTCTCACCCGACTGCGAAAGCACCAGTACGCTGGGATGGCGGAGGTCAAAGCCCCCGCGGCAGCTATATTCGCTGGCGTACTCCACGTCGACGGCCAACCCGCACAGGTCCTCGAGCAGGATCTCGGCGTAAAGCCCGCTGTGGCGGCTTGACCCGCTGGCGGCAATCAGAACCTCGCCCGCCGGGTTCGGCCAGCCCGCCAGCAGCGCGGCTACCTCCGGCTTCAGCCCGTTGCCACCCAGGTAAAGATCCAGCGTCCGCAGCAGGGCCTCCGGCTGTTCATAGATCTCCCGCAGCATCTCGTGCTGATAGCTCGTCATATTTCCTCGCAGCGGCCGGGCCTTGCAGCTCGCGCCTGCCTTCCAACCTAAATCATCATATCCAGTAGGCCCAGGGAATCGAAGCGGCTCACCGAGGCCGGCCCAGGCAAGCCGATGAAAGACGCTCCGAAACAGGAGCAACCTCTCGACCCTCGACAGACAGCGCATATTCATCCGTCTGTCCGGAGGGCGCTTCCCGCAGCCGTCCTCCGAATTTTCGGTTGTTATAAACTGGCGGTGGCACGGTGGGGGAGCGATCCGCGTCAGCTTATCGGGCGCAGCCAATCGACGGGGGAAGTCCAGGGCCGAAGCGGCGCAAGATTTCTCAATGTGTGCAATGTCGGGGACGCGGATGCACAGCAAACGCCAGCCAAATATTTTTTATGGACCAAATGCGAAAGTGGCGGAATTGGCAGACGCACCAGACTTAGGATCTGGCGGAGAAATCCATGGGGGTTCGAGTCCCCCCTTTCGCACCAAAGTCAGCCTTTAGAGTCAGAAACAATAGAATGAAAAAGCGCCTAAAAGAACTTTTTAGGTAGATGTCAATCCCCACCTGAGTTTCCCACTTAGGTAGAGGAAACCGAATCAATCGGTGCTTCAGGTCCCCGGCTTTGGAGGCTCTAGGAACTTGTTGAAATAGGTACTCGTTTTGAGTCGGAGGTCTTGGGCCATTCGTCTAACAGACATGCGTGGAGACGAGCGGGATCAGGACGGTATGTTCAGCTATGTTTCGTTGGAGCAGCGAGTGCCTCAGGATCATCCATTGCGGGCAGTTCGCAAGTTGACGGATTCGGTGTTGCGGACGTTGAGCCCGGAGTTCGATGCGTTGTATGCCGACTCCGGCCGCCCATCGATTGCGCCGGAGTACATCCTGCGGGCGCTTTTGTTGCAGGTGTTCTACTCGGTGCGCTCAGAGCGGTTGCTGGTCGAGCAGATCGACTACAACCTGCTTGTTCCGCTGGTTTGTGGGCCTGGGCATGGACGATGCGGTGTGGAACCACGCGGTGTTCTCGAAGAACCGCGACCGGTTGCTGACTTCCGATGTGGCGCAGCAGTTCTTTGCCGAAGTGAACAAGCATGCCGGCGCTTTATGAGCGACGAACACTTCACGGTGGATGGCACGCTGATCCAGGCGTGGGCTTCGCAAAAGAGCTTTCGCTCGAAAGACGGGTCCGATGACGGCGACGGGGGAGACTTTCACGGTCAGAAGCGTACCAACAAGACGCATGAATCGACCACTGATCCGGATGCGCGGCTATACAAGAAGAGCTACGGCAAGGAGTCGAAGCTGAGCTATCTGGGCCATGCGCTGGTGGAGAACCGCAACGGCCTGATCGCCGCGGCGATGGTGACGCACGCCGACGGTTATGCCGAGCGCGATGCAGCGCTGTTGATGCTTGCCGAAAAGCAAGAGGGCCGCTCTCGGCGCATCACGGTGGGTGCCGACAAGGCTTACGACACGAAGGATTTCGTCAGCACGGTGCGGGAGTTGAACGTGACGCCGCACGTTACCAAGAACGACAAGGGCCGCTCGAGCAACCTGGACCGCAGAACCACGCGCCAGCCCGGCTATGCCGTCAGTCTGAGCCGCCGATGGCTGATCGAAAAGGGATTCGGATGGCTGAAGCAAACCGGCCCGCTGCGCCAGGTCAAGTTGCGAGGTCTGGAGAAAGTGGACTGGCTGTTCGTCTTCAGCTGCGCGGCGCACAACTTGATCCGGCTGCCGAGACTGATGGCTCAACCACCGGAAATGCTCCGGGAGAAGTGTGCCTGAACAACGGTTGCGAGCTTCGGAGATGATTCCCGGAGGTTCGTAAACCCCTATAAACACCGGCCAGAACCGTACTTCAAACAGATTTTGAACGAGTAGTTACGAAAATCGAAAGAAAAGACGCCACAACCAGGCGAATTTCAACAAGTTCCTAGGGGTGAAGAAGTGGGGGCTCCTTATAGTTAGTGCTTGACCCTCGATCGCGAAAGGAGCCACTTTTCTATCAAATGCCAGCTTAGAAAGGCGGCAATGAGGGTCAATGGAGTTGATATCGCGAACAACAGGATCGGATTCATCTGCCGTCCAAACGATTGAACCGTCAACTGTTGGATTGGGAAGGCGTATAGGTATGTTCCGTAGGACATATCTCCATAGCGCGCAAAATGATGAAAGCGAATCCAAGGGCTATATGCCAAATACATCAGCAGATATCCGCCCGCCAATGGGATAGAAATCAAATAGGTGTATGGAATCCAGAGCGATGCAAGAATGACTGCAAATGCGCCGATTGCATACGAGAGTCTCAACGTCAACTTATCGCTATAGAGGTATGTAACTACACCGGCAAGGTACATTGGCACGAGACGCCCAAAAAGGTCTGAATAATATCGCCCGCGTTCAAAGCCAATTGCGCCAAAATGGCGGGCTAGATTAGGTCCAAGCGCTGTGAGAGGAATGGCCAGCAGCAAGAGAAATAAAAGTAAAAGAGACGTTAGGGTAAGCGTCCCGAGTTCCCCTCTGGCATGACATCTGGTCTGAGGACGACTATGCCGTCATGGTTGATGAGCAGGAAGTGGGAACTGGGCGTCGGCCTCGCCGGTGGCGAACGGTGTCGGAGAAGCGGCGGATTGCGGAGCTGACATTCGAGCCGGGTGCGAGTGTGGCGCTGGTGGCTCGTGCTCACGGTGTGAACGCGAACCAGGTGTTCAAGTGGCGTCGCGCGCTGAAGCGTGGCGAACTGAACGAGGCGGCGCGGCATCGACAGCGCTTCTTCCAGTCATGTTGTCTGCTCCCAGCGAGGCGGCCGATGCTCCAGGCCAGGTTGATGCGAAGGAACAGCCGGCAGCAGGCGGCTCGATTCACATTGAGTTTCCTGGCAGGGCCATGATCAGCGTGGAGAGCGGAGCTGATCCGGTACTGTTGCGTTCGATCCTTGAGAGTTTGCGCAAGTGATCGATCTTCGCACCGGAACGAAGATATGGCTTGCCGCCGGCGTGACCGATATGCGTCGTGGTTTCGATGGCCTGAGTGCGCAGGTGCAGACCGTGCTCAACGAGCAGCCGTTCTCCGGTCACGTCTTCGTTTTCAGAGGCCGCAGAGGCGACATCGTGAAGCTTCTCTGGTTCGATGGCGACGGGCTATGTCTGTTTGCCAAGCGTCTTGAGCGAGGACGATTCATCTGGCCGCAGGCCACGGAAGGAACCGTTTGTCTGACGCGTGCGCAGCTTTCGATGTTACTCGAAGGCATCGATTGGCGCCGGCCGCAGAGGACCTGGACGCCGGAGATCGCGGTTTGATTGACACGTGTGATTCCCCTTTATTCATGCGGGTTTTGTAGATGTATTCTGATTGCTTTGATGGCATACTGTGTCCATGGATGCCGCTCAGTTGCCGGATCTTGACGGGCTCGATCGAGAGGCTCTGAAGGCACTGCTCGTTGCGCATCAAGAGGAGCTTCGATCTCTTGCCGCTTCCATGAAGACGAGCTTCGATCGCTCGAGACTGAGCTCGAGTCCCATCGCCAGACACTCTCCCAACAAGATGAGCAACTGCGTTCAAGCAGCGAGCAGATCGAGCATCTGAAGCTGGTCATCGAGAAGCTGCGGCGCAGGGTGTTCGGCGTCAAGAGCGAGAAGATCGTCATTCAGCTTGAACAGCTTGAACTCCATCTGGAAGAGCTGGAGTCCTCGCAGGCCGAGATGGAAGCCGCTGTTGAGCGAGTGAGACCGGCCGCGGAACCTAAGACGAGATCCCGACGCAAGCCGCTGCCGGAGCATCTGCCACGCGAGGTTGTCAGCCACGCTTTTCATGGCGACTGCTGTCCCGACTGCGGCGGCCAGTTGCGCCAGTTCGGCGAAGATGTCTCCGAGCAACTGGAGTACATCCCGGATAGCTTCAAGGTGATTCGCCACGTGCGGCCGAAGTTCGCCTGCAGCGGTTGTGAGCGCGTGGTTGAAGCGCCTGCGCCATCCCGTCCGATCGAGCGTGGCCTTGCCGGACCGGGGCTGCTGGCCCATGTGCTGGTTTCGAAATTCGCAGATCACTTGCCGCTCTATCGCCAGTCGGAGATCTACGCCCGCCAGGGAGTTGAGATTGAGCGCTCCACGCTGGCCGGCTGGGTAGGTGGGGCAAGCGAGTTACTCGCTCCGTTGATCGATGCGATTCAGAAGCATGTGCTGGCAGGAGCCAAGCTTCATGCCGACGATACGCCGATGCCGGTGCTTGCGCCTGGCAGCGGCAAGACCAAGACGGGCAGTCTCTGGACCTATGTGCGCGATGACAGGCCTGCGGGTGAAGATACCGCGCCGGCTGTCTGGTTCGCGTACTCGGAGGATCGCAAGGGCGAGCATCCACGGCAGCATCTGAAGAACTTCAAGGGTGGCCTGCAAGCAGACGCCTATGCAGGGTTCCATCATCTATACGGCGATGGCGCCATTTATGAAGTGGCCTGCTGGGCACATGCGCGACGCAAGTTTCACGAAATCCATGTCATCCACGCCTCGCCGACGACGACAGAAGCTTTGGCCAGGATCGGAGCCCTCTACGCAATCGAAGACGAGGTACGCGGCAAGCCAGCCGATCAGAGGCTGAGCGTCCGACAGGCGCGAGCCGGGCCACTCCTTGAGGAAATGCGCAAATGGATGGAGAAGACACTGCGTTCGCTTTCAGCGAAGAGTGAAACTGCGGGCGCGATTCGCTATGCGCTTTCGCGATGGCGTGCCCTTACGCGTTACACCGACGATGGGCTATTGGAGATCGATAACAGCGCGGCCGAACGGGCACTGCGGGCTGTGGCCCTTGGACGCAAGAACTATTTATTCGCAGGTTCCGATTGCGGTGGCGACCGAGCCGCAGCCATGTACAGCCTGATCGGATCGGCCAAACTCAACGGCCTCGACCCGGAGTTCTATCTCCGCACCGTCCTGTCCCAGATCGCCGACCATCCCATCAGCCGCATCGAGGAACTCTTACCCTGGAACCTTGCACCGTTGCTCCAGATCCAATCCTCCCAAGCCGCCTAGACACACTCATCAGGTGCCCACCAAAAAGGTAGTGGGCACTTCGACGATCACTCCTCAGCCACGTCAAGAGGGGAACTCGGGACGCTTACACGTTAGGCGTCTTCTGCGAAGTGCTCCACATAGACCGAGCAAAGCCAAGCCGAGATAGCACAAAAATTCAGGCCGGATTGTCCACAACGATCCGTTGATCACCCCTGGGAATGGATTGGACGGGAAAGCGCCCGTGAAATCAAAACCCTCAAGGGCTGTAGTCTTGAGACCTTGCAATGCAAATTCGTGTGTAAAAGATCCAGCCGCAAGGTGCCCCGAAGATAATGGCAGCACGACAAAAATATCGAAAAGGGTTGCGCCGATAAAGCCCGGGTATATTCGAAAGATCCTCTTTCTAAGATAATTGAACAAGGATTTTGATCGCTCATAACTTGAAGTAATGAGGTAGCCGCTAATGAAAAAGAACCCATCGACCGCGATAGCGCCCCAATCCACCTGTCCGTGCGTCATTGCGGATAGAGGCTCATTCGCTCCAAAACCAGTTCCCAGTATGTAGCTATGGGAGTAAATAACGAGCAGAGCCAGGATGAGTCTTAGAAGATCGAAGTTGTTTGAATTGTTGAATTTGAAATCAGACACATCTTTCCTCACGCCCAAAATCCAATTGTAATAGGTCAGTAGTGCCCGGCTGCTTATCGAATAAAATCAACTGCCTTCAGGTGCTGACAGGTCGAAAACGGAATTGTACTTCTTAGGGATTTTCCTTTGTAACGCGGGCCGAAGCGCCTTACCGAAGGATGATCTCCGGTCTTATCGAGAGAACAAAGATGAACATATTGAAGAATTCCGGCAGCGTGAACCATGCCGACGCTGCTACTGGTTTTATCAAGTTTTTTGTATTCCATCGATGTGATTCAGGAGAGCGCTTATGCCAGCGGGAAGGGAACGGAAAATGCAGGTGGCTAGCTTGTGGCCTGCCGTGTGGAGGTGAAGGCAGCTGATTCCTCCATCCTCATCAAACACACCCAGGACTCATTACCGGGAGGGCAATCCTCGCTGTTGGAGCGGAGGAGGCCTCTTTTCGTCCAGCCATTTTTGGAATGCATAAGGGCTCCCCGAGGCGGGCCGAGTCCTTGGATCCTGCCGTAGACCACGCCTCCATAAGCCGCCCATGCGATTTCTCTTTGGCGCTATCTCGCCGCTTTTGCCAGGCACTAGGGCACAGCTATGTGGTTCCTCTATGCGCGCCAACCACCCGGGCACTCCAGCCTGTGGAATCGCCCTACATCACAGCTTCAACGGCCGTTGCAACGATAATTGGCGTCCCGCGCGCGGCTGCATTCTGGCGCAACCAGCCGGCCGCAAGCCAGGACTCGGGAATCGTGAACTCGGCAAAACCGCAATCCATGCACACCCGCACGTCTGGCGAGGGTGTGAGCGGCGGATGGCTCAAGGTGCGGGGACCGTTACGATAAAGCCTGATTTCCGCGGGAATAACCGAAATAGAGTTCGATTGGCACTTGGAGCAGACCATGTTTAATCCTCAGAGAACTAAAAATAGTTAGACAGAAATACGAAATCCTGATCTGGCTTCGCAATTTGCGCGCAGGACCACCGGTGGATTTATATAAGCTGTCGTGCAAAGTTTTGCACTTTCAGGACCAAACACGAGGCCAGATCGCGGCATTGAATCAACGCGGCTTAAGGGCAATTCGACTCAGCCCGGGCTGGCAGGGAGGATGTACTTTTTACCTGATGTTGTAAGAAATGCATAGTCAAAACTTCGCGCATTAGGCACACGGAGGTCGGACGCGCCGCCCTGTTACCGCGTAGCCGCCCAAACCTGGTAGGTGTTCAAGAGAAACTGGCCACCCAGAATCAAAAGCCACACCCAAAGCGCAAACCGCAAAGGCCTGCGCGGAATGTGCGTGCTGAGCAGCGTGCCCGAGATGGCTCCCAACACGCCTCCGGCGATCAACGCCACCAGCAGCGCATTATCGGTGGCGTGCGAAAACCAGTGCGCGCCACTGCCAATCAGCGAGACCACAAAGCCGAAGGCGATGTCTGTGCCCACAATCTGCGCCGGCGCCAGAGAGGTTAGGCTTAGCAGCGCGGCGCTGCCCAGCGCCCCTGCACCGGCCGATGAAAAGCCCACCTCCGCACCTACCGGAAACATCAGCCATGAGAGCAGCGGACTGCGGTCGCTGGCGCCGCGATCCACCTTGATTGGGCGGAAGAAACTGAAGATCTGCCAGCTCGCAGTGCTTACAAGAATTGCGCCCAGCAAGGCGTTTAGCAGATTTTGTGACCCCATCGTGACAAGCTGCCTGAGGAACAGCGATCCCAACAGAACGCCCGGCACGCCGCCCAGCAGCATGAATCCCAGAGTTCGCCACGCCACGTTACCGCGCGCAATCTGGGTCGGGACCAGGATCAATTTCACGGCCGCGGAAAACGTCAGCCCGATGCCCACTGCGACCGGCGCCGGCACTTTAAGAAAAAGCACCAGGACAGGTACCGTGAGGGTGCCCGCGCCGACCCCCGTCAACGCGATGAATAGGGCAATCAAAAATCCAATCGCGTACTGCATCTGATCACTCCGATTTCCTTGCTGCTGCCTGGCCTTTGTCTTAACGCGCGGGCGCGGCTTCTATGTGGATTCCGCACTCCACCTTGCGCCCGGCCCAGCGCCCTGAGCGGGGATCGTTAGGGTCCGTCGGCAGCGACGTGCACGGCTCACAGCCGATCGACGTGTATCCACGCTCGTACAGCGGCAGCAGCGGAATCGAGAACTGTTCGCACGCGTACCAGACGTCGCGCGTCGTCCACTCGGCCAAAGGCGCCAGCTTAAGCACATGCTTGCCACCCGGCAGCGCAAACAACGCACGCTCTTCGAGCGCGGCGCGGCTCTTCGCCTGCTCTTTGCGCAACCCAGTGAGCCACGCGCGGTACCCGGCTACCGCTTTAAACAGCGGTTCCACCTTGCGCAGCCCGCAACACTTGTCGGGCGCCGACTGATTTAGCAGGCCAAACTCCGCTTCCTGCTCGGCGACGGTCTTCGCCGGCAGAAGATCAATCAGGTTCAGTCCCCACTCGCAGGCGATGCGGTCCCGGTATTCGTAGGTCTCCTTGAAGTGGTACCCGGTGTCGAGAAACAGAATCGGAATCCGCGGGTCGAGCGCAATGGCCAACTTCGCCAGCAGCACGTCCTCGGCCTGAAAGCTGCAGGTCAGGCACACATCGCCTTTGCCGGTGACCTCTTTTGCAAGCATCGCGCGCACGCGGTCCAGTTTCTCGTTCACTTCTGCGTTGATTTCCAAAGTGCCCATCACAAGCCCGCCATTTCCGTTGAGATAAAAACTCCGGTCTCCCGCAACAACTGGTGAACGGCCGCTACCGCCTTGTTCGCCTGACTCACGCCGGCTACATCGTCCGTGTCGGCCGCGGCGTCCGCCTCTAAAACAATCTGCTCGCCTTCGACGCGCGCAATCAGCGTTCCGCCTTCGTTCGCATCCGTCATCATAGCCAGCAAACCGGCCTTCATTTGCAGGGTGGTCACAATCTCAAGCAGGTTTGGATGGAGCAGAAACGCAGCGTCGTCGGTTTCAATGCGCACCGTAACGGCGCCAGCCGCGAAGAGCGAGCGTTCGATTACGTCAATCAATGCCTTGGGCCCCTTCAATTCCAAAACGCCGCCACGATGTCCCCAGCGCGCTTCCCGTTCGCCGGCTGTGACCTGTCCCCAGGTATCGGCAAGCAGTGGCGCTCCGGCTGCGGTCAACTCCTGCGCGGCGGTAATCATGCCTGCCGCTACCGTGGTGTTGGTCTGGGCGTCCACCAGGATGAAGGCGCCAGTGCCGCGATTCTCTCTGTAGACATCCACCGCGATGGGCCGCAGCAACTTCAGGGTCGCCGCCCCAATATCGTTGATGTGCAGTGTGTGGGCCGGCTCGTGCTTCAGTGTCGCCAGGTCGGTGCGGTGATCGACCTGAGTCACGTACACCGGCACGGCCTGGCTGGTGTGCTTCAACAGGTAGCGGCGATCGAGTTCGAGCGGTCGCTGATCCATCCACACCAGCGCCGCCTTGAGGCTCTTGCTCACCGTAGCCGGGGCTTGGGCCGCAACCAGTAGATCACCGCGGCTGATGTCCAGTTCGCGATCCAGCACCAGCGTCACCGAGAGCGGCGACACGGCCTCCGCGAGATCGCCATCCCAGGTGACAATCCGCTCCACGTGCGCGCTTCGCCCCGAAGGCTGCACCGTGATCGCCTCGCCTTTGCGAACGGTTCCCGACGCAATCTGCCCTGCGAACCCTCGAAACGTATGGTCGGGCCGCAGGACCCGTTGCACGGGAAGTCGGAACGGAAGCACTTCCGCGGGCAAATCTTCGCTTGCAACTCCTACGGACCCGCCGCGCGTCTTCGCCGAGGACGGCAGGGATTCAAGCAACTCCAGCAGTGACGGCCCCCGGTACCAGTCCATCGCGTTGGTCCGGTGAACAATGTTGTCGCCCTTCAGTGCGCTGACGGGAACAAAAATCCGTTCTACCGGGTTGCCCGTGTCGGCCGCAATCTGATCGAGAACCGCGCTGAAATCGGCCTCAATGGCGCGAAACGCCGCTTCATCGTAGCCGATCAGGTCCATCTTGTTCACTGCTACCAACACATGCTTCACGCGCAGCAGCGACGCAATGTAAGCGTGCCGGCGCGACTGGATCAACACGCCTTTGCTGGCGTCGATCAGCACCACCGCGGCATCGGCCGTCGAGGCGCCCGTGGCCATGTTGCGCGTGTACTGTTCGTGGCCCGGCGTGTCCGCGATGATGAACTTGCGCCGCGCTGTCGAAAAGTACCGGTAGGCCACATCGATGGTGATGCCCTGCTCCCGCTCGGCGCGCAGGCCGTCGGTCAGCAGCGCAAAATCGATCTGTCCTGGAGCCGTTGTTCCCTTTCCTTCAATCGAGCGCACCTGGTCTTCATAAACTGATTGCGTGTCATAGAGCAGTCGGCCGATGAGGGTGGACTTGCCGTCGTCCACGCTGCCGGCTGTCGAAAAGCGCAGCAGGTCCTTCTCGCGCTCCAACTGCAGGAACTCGTCAATTGAAAAGGTGGGGGGGGTGAGCGTGGCCATTTTAAAAGTAGCCCTCCCGCTTCTTGATCTCCATTGAACCTTCCTGGTCGTGGTCAATCACGCGGTTGGCCCGCTCCGACGAGCGGAACGAAATCAGCTCCGAGATGATCGCCGGAATGGTCTCAGCATCGGAGCGGATGGCCCCTGTGCAGGGGCTGCATCCAAGCGAGCGTAGCCGCGACTTCACCATCTGCGGTCGCTCGCCGGGCCGCGCCACAAACGATTGCTCAATCGGCAGCAGGGTCTCTTGACCCGCACCGATGGGTCGCACATACATTGGCCGCTCCTTCGCAAAATAGAGATCGACCACCGGAATCTTCTCTTCGTGGATATACTGCCAGACGTCCATCTCCGTCCAGTTCGAAAGTGGAAAGACGCGGATGCTCTCGCCGGGATGGATGCGCGCGTTGTAAAGGTTCCAGAGCTCAGGGCGCTGGTTCTTCGGGTCCCACTGGCCGGCGCTGTCGCGGAAGGAGTAAATGCGTTCCTTGGCGCGGGATTTTTCTTCATCGCGCCGTGCGCCGCCAAAGGCCGCGTCAAAGTTATAGTGCCGCAAGGCATCGAGCAGCGCCTGCGTCTTCAAGAGGCCGCAGCAGCGCTTCGTGTCTAGAACAATCGGGTTAGTCCCCGCCGCAATGGCCGGCTCGTTGCGCCACACCAGCAGCTCCGCGCCCACGGAGCGCGCCATCTCGTCGCGGAATGTCAGCATCTCCGCAAACTTGAATCCGGTATCGATATGCAGAAGCGGAAACGGAATCGGCCCAGGGAAAAACGCCTTCTGCGCCAGCCGCAGCATCACCGACGAGTCCTTGCCGATCGAATAAAGCATCACCGGCCGCTCGAACTCCGAAGCCACCTCGCGCAAAATGTGGATGCTCTCGGCCTCCAGCAGCCGCAAGTGGCTCAACCGCGGCGAAGGAGCGAGTGTGACGTGCGTAGATTGTGTGCGTACTTCTGTTTCGACGGCCGGCACCATTGACCTCTCCAGTTGCTTGGTGGATGCTGAAGGCCGGTGACACTGGGAGACAGGAACCCGGCTGTTCAGCTACGGGTGTGTCTTCTCGATCGATTGTGCTTGGGGATCAGAGACTAGCGGGGACACCCGTCGAAGATGTTCGACAGGCGACAACAGGAGCGGCGTTGGGAAGCGCGGGTCATGTGCATCCCCATAGTATCAAAAAAACAAGTGCGGGCACAATTTGACCAGTGAATCAGCTTGCAGGGTATGGGTCAAAGTGGCAGTGGCGCTGGGACTTGGCACGATGTTTGGCTGGAAGCGCATTGTGGTCACAGTCGGGGAAAAAATGGGCAAGGAGCACCTGACGTACGCTCAGGGCGCCTGCGCCGAGTTGGTGGCCATGGCGAGTATCTTTGCCGCAGACAACTTTGGCTTGCCGGTTTCAACAACGCACGTGCTCAGCTCGGGAGTGGCCGGCACCATTGCCGCCAATCGCAGCGGGCTGTAGATCTCGAACATCCGCAACATTGCGGCGGCCAGGGTCTTTACCCTGCCTGCTGCGGCTCTGCTCTCCCGTGGCCTCTTCTGTGCCTTCACGCAGGTCGCCCGATAGATGCTGAGTGAGGGCAGGCAGTAAGTTCTTTTCTTTCTGGCTTCCAAGGGCGTCCAGGATATCCCGGGCGCCTTTTTTTCTTGATCCATGGGGCTAAAACGATCGAGGACGGGCATGGCCGCTCCGCATCCGGTACCATACTTGAGGTACCCACTGACGAATGAGCCTGAAAGCAAAGCTGGAAGCTGTTATTTACGCCGCCGAAGAGCCAGTCACACTGGCCCAACTCGCTGTGCTGTTTGCCGCCGACGCCCTCGAATTGAAGGCTGAGCAGGAGGCTGCCGGTACCCCAGGCTCCGAGGGCGAGCCTGCCCCTGCAGAATCCGGGGACGAAATGGATGAGGAGTTCGATGACTCGGCGAAAGGGCAGGAGCCCGCCGCGGCGCACGCGGAAGCTGATGATCATTCTGCCGAAGCGGCTCCTAGGGCGGAAGGGACAACTGAGGCCGTCGAGCCTACCCAGGAGCCGGGTGAAGGCGAAGATGCCACAGTGGATCAGCCGGATGACGAGAGCGGAGAACTGGGTTCAGGCGCTCTTGGCGATTCTGAGGTGGCAATCGAATCCGACCTGAGGCGTGAGGCTCGCGTGCGGGACCGCGAAGTGCGCGCCATACTCCGACAACTGCTCGACGAGCTGATCGCCACCTACGCCTCAGACAATCGCGGCGTGGAGATTCGCGAAATTGCCGGCGGCTACCGCATGGCCACCAAGCCTGAGTGCCATGACGCCGTCCGCGCTTTCGTCAAGAGCCTCAAACCGCCGCTCAAACTGTCGCTGCCGGCCTTGGAAACCCTGGCTGTGATCGCCTACAAGCAACCTGTTACCGCTCCCGAGGTCAACGAGATTCGCGGCGTCGATTCGTCGGCAGTATTCGGCTCGCTGCTGGCGCGCAAGCTTATCGCCACGGCCGGGCGCAAGCCGGTGATCGGTCGTCCCATCCTCTATAAAACGACCAAAGAATTCCTGCTGCGCTTCGGCTTGAAGGACGTAACCGAGTTGCCCTCGATGGAGGAGTTCGAGAAGATGGCAGCCATCGAACTCGACGAGCCGGAAGTTGGCCGGACAGGGAGAATCTGCGCCTGAGATTCGGGAAGATTTAAGCCTTGAGCTGGACCAGGCTCAAGGTAAGAGAACCTGAGGAAACACAAACCACCCCCGAGGCCGCGCCGGAAGCGCCAGCCCCCGCTGAGTAAGCAGAAACTGAGGCCCTTCGATGCCCAAGAAACCCAGAAAGTCAGCTAAGATCTCCGTTCCGAGACCGAGCCGGTTCAACAGGAAAATGCACCGGGAACGGGCGCGCCTTCAGAAGAAGCTTTGAAAGCAGTTCCAGCTGCTGAAATCGAAGACCCGATCGGCGATGTCTCAGACGGTGATGACAGAGTTCTGCTTGCGGACGCGACCGAGACCGGGACTGACCGTGAAACCGACTCCATTGGCGAGGTCAGCTCCGCCGAGGAAGAAAGCGCCACAGACGAAAGCGAAGAATCCGAAGAATCCGATTTCACTCCGATCCCCGCGTCCCCCCGGGCAACTCGAACGGCTGCAGAAGATTTTGTCGCAGGCCGGTGTGGCCAGCCGCCGCAAGGCGGAGGAGATGATCGAGCAGGGCCGCGTGCAGGTCAACGGCAAGCTGGTCACGGAGTTGGGAACAAAGGCCGACGCCAACGCGCGACCACATCCGCGTAGACGGCAAGCTGCTGCACGGCGCCGAGCGGCTCCGCTATTTTGTGCTGAACAAACCCAGGGGCTTTGTCACTACGGTACAGGACCCCGAGGGCCGGCCGACGGTGATGCAGTTTTTCGAGAAGATGCGCGAGCGCCTCTATCCGGTAGGCCGCCTGGACTACATGAGCGAAGGGCTGCTGCTGGTAACCAACGACGGCGATCTGGCCAACCGGCTCACCAAGGCCGGATCGGGCGTGGAGAAGGTCTACCTTGTGAAGGTGGCCGGCCAGCCCAGCGAACAAGAACTCGACCTGCTGCGGGGCGGCGTGTCGATTGAACGCGGTAAGCCGGGGTCGCCGCAAGTGCGGACTTCGCCGGCCCGCATACGCCAGGTACGCCAGGGGGACAACCCCTGGTATGAAGTGGTGCTGATCGAGGGCCGCAACCGCGAACTGCGCAAAATGTTCTCGGCGGTTGGCCATTTTGTTGAGAAGATTCGCCGCGTAGGCTACGGCCCCCTGGTTCTGGACCAGGAGCCGGGCAACATGCGCGAGCTGGATGCCGAAGAGCTGGCAAAACTCCGCCTGGCGGCCGAGGGCGAGTTGCGCACACCGAAGGCAAAGGAAGTGCGCCGCCGCAACCTGGCTGACGCGCAGTTACCGACTCTGAGGCCCAAGCCCAGCCCGCGCAGGCCGGACGCCCGACCGTTTACGCCCAAGCCTTTTGCGGCCAGGCCGTTTGACAAGGGACCTGGAGGCGCAGGCCGTTCAGGCGAGTTCCGGCCCAAGCGCTCATTCACGGGAGACAAGCCTTTCAGCCCCGCGCGCGCTTCAGGCGAAGAGAGCCTTCCCAGCGGTGGACGCAGTCATGGATCCAAGCCCGCCGGTGGACGCAGTTTTGGACCCAGACCCGGCGGCAAGCCGTTTGCGGGCAAGCCGACTGGAAGGCCGTTCGCCGGAAAGCCTGCAGGCAGAGCGTTCGCCGGCAAACCGGCCTCGGGTAAGCCTGCCTGGAACAGAACTGGCGGCGACGATCGACCACCCTTCAAGCGCCCAGCCGCAACTCGACGCGAGCCTGTCGCGCCACCGGAGAATCTTGAGGAAAAGCGTTCTTTCAAGTTACGAATCGACCGCATTGAAGCGGAACATCCTGATGTGCGCAGTGCGGCTAAAGCACGGCCCAGCGCGAGCCATCCCTCTTTGAGCGGCCTCGACCAGGCAAACCTGGCTACGGCAAACCGAGGGCTGAACGTGCAAGATTTGGTGAGCCAAGGCCCGATCGCGCCAGACCCGATAAACCGAGATTCGATAAGCCTGGATTTGACAGGCCGGCGTCGAGCAGACCCCGATTCGATAAACCTGGACCTGAAAAGTCCAGGTTTGAAAAAGCAGGCTTCAACCGTAGCGGCTCGGGCCGTCCCGATCGCGCCGGCTCACGACCCGGCGCTGATTCCAGTCCTCGACTGGCCGAGAAGAAACCACGCTGGAACCCAAGACCCGGTTCCGGAGCTTCTGCCAAATCCGGCATAGGACGCTCCAGGCCCGGAACAGGCGGGTTCTCCAGGCCCAAGCCTGGCGGCTCTTCCAAGCCGGGGTTCAAGGGACCTGCAAAAAAGGGCAAACCCGGTGCCAAGAAGCACACCGGCAGGCGCCCGGGCGGAAAGAAACGCTCGTAGCGATCGCAGGCAGCTCAAACGCTGGCGTCGACAGGCAGCTCCTCTTCTGGCACACGCAGCGCGTCTGATGGTTCCTCGGGCCGAGGTTTTTCGCTGAGGAAAATCCCGTCCTGCTCCAGCAGCGCTTCGTACACCGGCGTGTGACGCCAGTGGCGAGCCAAGGCAAACGCGGTCATGTTGGCGATCATCAACGGCAACACCAGTCCATAGCCACCCGTCATCTCGAAGATGATCAGCATCGAGGTCATGGGCGCGCGGACGACTCCGGCAAAGACCGCGCCCATGCCCACCACGGCAAATGCGCCGATGGAGTCAGCGGGGTGATGAAAGACGGCGACATCGATGTAACCGACGGCGCCGCCCAGCATTCCCCCCATGTAGAGAGCCGGCGCAAAGATGCCGCCCGCACCGCCGCTTGAATAGGAAGTGACCGTGGCGGCCAGTTTTAGCAGACAAAGCGCGACCATGGCCACGACGGTCAGGCCGGAAGCGCCGGTCAGGGCCAACGTGAGGGTTTTGTAAGGATCGCCTGCGATGCCGTTCTGATGAAAGAACAAAAGTGCGACCACCGCAAAGCAGCCCGTGGCTGCGCCGCCCAATGGCCGGATGCACCCACCTTGGAACTGCCTTGAGGCGTTTGAACCAGAGCACGCAGCCAAAGCAGCGAATCGGTGAAGGTGACTGAGACGATGGCCGCCAGCAGCCCCAGCAGCGCATACCACACCAGCGACGAGTCGTTCCCCAGTTCGTACTGCCTGCGGCACATGAAAGATGGGATTGTTGCCGAGGACTCTGTTTTCGACCACCGCAGCCAGCGCGGCAGCCACAATGACTCCCGAGAGCATGGTCTGGTCGAGGCTGCCGATCAGTTCCTCAAGCGTGAAGGTAACGGCGGCAATGGGCGCATTGAACGCAGCGGCGATGCCCGCGGCCATGCCGACTGAAGTCATGCGACGGCAGTTCTTGGGACTCAGCTTGGCCAGGCGCGCCAGACAAACTGCTGACACCCGAGCAGATGTGTACCGTGGGGCCTTCAACGCCGAGCGACGCTCCACTGCCAAGCTGGACGACGCACAAGACAAACTTGCCCACAGTTTCTTTGAATGAGATGGTTCCGAAGCGGTTGGCGAAGGCAACTTTCACCTGGGGAATGCCGCTTCCGGCCGCGGCCGGAACCCAGTAAGTAAGCCCGACCCCAGCTACCAGCCCGCCCAACGCCGGGGACAAGATCGTCCACGCTATCCAACTGTGACCCGGGGCACTGGTCGCGAGGTTGATGCACAACGCTTCAAGCCGGAGCGTACTGATATGAAAGGCAACGGCGGCCAGCCCGCACAACCCTCCCGCCAGAATGGTAAATACGAGCAACCGCTGCCGTTCATTCGGCAGGCGACGTATCACCCAGGCTAGAAAACGGGAAAAAAGCCCTTCGAGTCCTTCCCAATATTTCAAATCTTCAATGACCTCGCGACTAAAGACCGTGCAAATCCAGTATAGGAGCAGGCCCCGCGAAGAGTCCGCGCGCATGGGGCGCGCCAGTCATTAAACCCGCTGGGTAATCGCAATTGGGAATCAGATTGAACCAGAGTCGCGACGCAGCGCGGCAGCCAAACAGGATGCGGAACTCGATGAGGCATGTGAGCGGTTGAGGAAGATTTGAGCGGAGTTATGGGGATGGAAGTTCACAGTTTCACAGAATCACAATTTCTGTGAAACTGTGGATTCCTCTATCATTTGATAGTTTATTTTGAATAACTTAGAGCGATTTCACAGTTTCACAATTTCTGTGAAACTGTGGATTCTTCTATCATTTCATAGTTTATTTTGAATAACTTAGAGCGATTTCACAGTTTCACAGCCCATTTTTGGATTTTTTCAGGGGCGGGTGCGGCCTCTGGTTTCGAAATCCGGATATTGCTTTTTGAGGTCCTCAATGGCTTGCATCAGCTCGGGCAGGTAATCGAGCAGAAACTCCACCGATTCAGAGATGGAAGTGTGGTGCCTGACTACCCAGACGCGCGCCAGGTTGTAGGTGCCTTCGGACACGGCGACAGTGACGTTTCTGATTTCTCTCATGGGTTACCCGGCTCAGCGGCCGCGAGGGCAAACCGAAGCAGTTCTTTTCTGGTTTGGGCCTATTTAGATTGTGCGCGAAACGGGGATAATTTTCGGCAAAAGAACACAGCATTCAGAGCGCAGTTATGACACAGAAAAGACGGCCTTTCCAACTATTTTTGCCCGCGGAGCCTCCCCTTCAACTGTTTGCGTGTGAGATAGGAGGGCTAGCCCCCGCTTCGCTTTCTGAACACTATCTTCAGCTCACGCCGCCAATGCTCGGTCACCGCGATCAGCTCCCACTCCACCTGCGGCGAAAAATAGCGCAGCACCGGCTCATTGGCGGGATGGATGCGCAGGGCGGGCGCGGCCAGCAAGAGGCGCGGAGGAAGCGGGGAAACCTCGACGCCATGAAAGTATCCCTGGCGCTCGAACGCTGAAACTGGCCGGCCGCCGCCTGCGCCCGGCTGCCGGTCGTCATTGAAGGCGCGCACCCGGATCCAGTAGTCCAGCGCCTGCAGGGGCAGATGCAGATCTTCGTCGGCCTTGAGCTCAATGACCGTGAGCCGGCCGTTGCGGTCCAGCGTGAGCAGGTCGAGCATTCCGCGGTCCCCGCTTGAGATCGCAGGCACCTGCGTGTAAAGCAAGTCTGCCGCGCAAGCCCGGGCAGCAGTTCGGCAATTCCGGCGCGCAGGCGCGACTCGAGCCAGTGTTCCGGCTGCATGCGAAACAGCGGATCGGTGTGCGAACCGTCAGGGTAACGGCCGTGAAAGAGCCGCGCGCACAGCTCCCGGCAAAGCGCTTCATTCTCCCTGGTCAGCGGGGTCTCGTTGGCGCCGGCGCCAAAGCTCACCTCATCTTCGCGCGCAAACGAGTGGGCCGCCACGCCGTGGCGCACGCGCGCAAACTCCAACCCGTGCAGCAGCAATCCCACCTCGGCGGCCGAGCCGGCGCGCACCTCGACGCGCTCCCGGGCCCACGCTGGAACCAGTTCCATGAGCCGCTCAATTCCCGGCGCGCAGCGCTCGATCGCCGCAGCAGCTGAAAAGGCGTGAACCAGGCGCGACTCGAGGTTGCCGGTGTCGCGGAAATCCACCGGCTCGAGCTCTTCGCTGCGCTGGTCGAGGGTGAAAAGCTGGAAATCGGCCGCCGCGTGGTTCATCCAGGCCATGCGTTCCGCGGTCGTCCGCCACGCGCCGGCAGGAACAATGACCTTGAGCCCGCCGAAGTGACGCCGCCCGTCCCCGTGCTGGCGGCAGTAGTCGAGCCACAGAATGCCCAGCGTCAGAATGCCGTCCGCCACCGCTGCCGACTCCGCCTCGCTGACGCCGATCACCGCTTCGGCTGCCGTTCCCTTGAGCAGGCGTCCTCGCACATAGGCGGGACCAAAGCTGTGCTCGAGGTCCATCGCCGAGCGCAATCCGTCCACCTTCGCGTCCAAAAACCTGCGCGTCAGGGCGCGCTCCAACAGGCACTTATAGTTGCGGCGGGCGGCATCGCGGGCAGTGGGCGTCCGGCGGTCACTGGTGGTCACAAGCTCGAGCGCCTGGGGCCTGGCAGCCCCCATGCGCCGGGTAGTCAGGCGCAGGCATTGCGCGCGCTCCTCCACATCAACGACGGTGCGCACCAGGTTGCGTTCCTCGCTCCAGAACTGCAGCAGACAGCGGCCATGCGCCTCGCTGACGGCGTAGCGGGCGGAGCGCATGTCAAACACCACGCGGCCATCCTCGAGCAGGGCGGCGGCGGGATGGTCGGCAAGATAGTTCTCGATGCTCCGGACCAGGCGGGCAGCGGATGCGGCAGAGTCCTCACGGGCCACGGAGGGCGCCTACCAGCCTTTGCGGGCGCGCAGCCCGGTGATGTGCGCCGTATGGTGGCGGCTGTGCCACTCGTAGACGGCCAGCATCCGGGCAAGATTCTGCCGCCCGTTTTCAGGATGGTTGCAGCCCTTGGCGAAGTCCTCTTCCGTCATGGAGTCAAGCAGCGCCACCCACCGCCCATGCAGGCCATCGACGATTGCCAGCGAAGCCTCAATGGGCAGCGTCTTGCTGTCGGCCAGCTCAGCCCACACGGCTTCATCATAGGGTTTGATGGTGGGCCAGTCTTCGGTGAGCGCCAGTTTGAAGCGCACAAAGGCATTCGCGTGACTGTCGGCAAAGTGATGCACGACCTGCCGTACGGTCCAGCCGCCTTCGCGATAGGGCGTATCGAGTTGCGTATCGCTGAGCCCGCTGACGGCGGCACGCAGCCGCTGGGGCAGCAGACGCAGGGTCTCGATGTGCGCGGCGCGCGCCTCGGGACCGCTTGAGGCGGGCGGCCTGAAGCGGCCGATGGGGTACTGGATGTCTGCGAGTTCTGTCATGGCAAGAACATTAGCACGATTGCCGACCTCAAGGGCGCAGGAGCGGCGCATGGTGTTGATGCGCGCTGGTGCAGAGGCCGTTTGGATTCTTTCTGTGGTTGTTGTCACTAGAGAAGAAAATAAATTGCTCAAAGACGACCCGCGAAGGGACCCAGATCAACGTTATCGGGACGCTGGAATCGAAGTTCTCGAAAGAACCGAATCAGGTGAATGGGAGCCGCGAAGGCCACAGAATCACATTTCAGACTGACCGACGACTTCGACTGCCGACATGTCGGCTATGGAGGATCTACCCGAAAAGCAACTGCGGATTCTTCGTCGCTGCGCTCCTCAGAATGACAGCGTAACAAGGGTGGCGGCGTGTTGGATTCGGGATCGCTGATGTACGCTCGGTTGCCCGGAAGTCACTTCGCGCTAGGCACAGAATTGCCACAAAAACTTAGGCATGATTATTTTGGCGCGCTCAACTTGTTGAAGTTGGAGCGCTATCGTGATCTGGGGCACCCAAGTTTGAATGCGGCGGGCGTTTGGATTCTTTTCCCAAAGGCTAGGGACCTGGGCCACCCATCCACAAAAAGTTAAGCATGATTTTTAGCGCACTCATCCTGTTGAAGTTGGAGCGCTATCGGGACATGGGGCACCCCGGCTTCATGGGCACGATTACAGGATCACCTGGTTACGGTTCTAGTTGGGATGCTGCGAATGGTGGAGGACCATGTGCGGATGGGAGCTGCGATGGTGATGACCTTTGTGGTGGTGACTTTTGGCAAAGGCCGCCGGGGAGGCAAACACCAGGAGGAGGAGCGCAGCGGCGAGAAACTTCTTCATGCGACGAATCTAGCACGAAACCCGGGGCCCGGGGAGGGGACAAAAGTAACTTCGCCGAGGAGAGGAATCAGGAAGGGAACCGGTTCCCGGCACATTCCCGGAGAGCGTAAACTGAAAGACATTATGACGAAAGCGGCTGCTTCCCCTGCTCCCAGCCATAAGCGTTACTTTTTTGAGAAATTCGGCATCACCGAGCGGCTGCTGGAGCGCTGCCTGGGTGAGGCGCTGTCGGCAGGCGGCGACTACGCCGACCTCTACTTTGAATCGGTGACGGCGACGGCCCTTGGGGTCGACGAGCAGATCGTCAAATCGGCGAGTACGGGAACCAGCGCCGGCTGCGGCATCCGGGTGCTCTCGGGCGAGCGGACGGGCTACGCCTACACGGACAATCTGAGCCCGGAGCGGCTGGTCCACGCCGCCCGCACCGCGGCCCTGATCGCTTCAGGTCCGGCCAAACAGCCGGTGCAGGGATTTACCGAGGCCCCGGCTGCCAATCTCTACCCGGTTCCCCTGGGCGGCTACGATCTCGACCTCGCGGCGCGGCTGGAACTGATTTTGCGCGCCGACCGCGCCGCGCGCGCCTTCGACAATCGGGTTGTGCAGGTGAGGGCCAGCTACTCCGAGGAGTTGCGCCGGGTTCTGATCGCCGCTTCTGACGGCGCTTTTGCCAGCGACACGCAACCACTTTGCCGGCTGAACGTGTTTGTGATCGCCAAAGAGGACGCGATCACCACCAAGGGCAGTGCCGGCGGCGGCGGAAGGGCAAGTCTGGAACAGTTCACCGGCTCAAGGAGCCCGGAAAGCCTGGCCCGCGAGGCAGCCCGCGGAGCGATTCTGCAGCTTGGCGCCGTGCCCGCGCCGGCGGGAGAGATGGAAGTGGTTCTGGGGCCCGGCTGGCCCGGCATCCTGCTGCATGAGGCGGTGGGCCACGGTCTGGAAGCGGACTTCAACCGCAAGAAGACTTCTGCGTTTACCGGGCTGATCGGCCAATCGGTGGCGAGCTCGAAGGTCACCGTGGTGGACAACGGGACGATGGCGGGGCGGCGCGGCTCGCTGAACGTGGACGACGAGGGCTCGCCGACCCAGGAGACGGTTCTCATCGAGGGCGGCATCCTGAAAGGGTACTTATCTGACAAGCTCTCCGCACGCCTGATGGGCTGCGCCAACACCGGCTCCGGTCGCCGCGAAAACTACCAGTCCATCCCCATGCCGCGCATGACCAACACCTACATGCTGGCCGGCGACGACGAGCCTGAAGACATTCTGCGCTCCGTCAAGCGCGGTCTCTATGCCGTGAACTTTGGCGGAGGCCAGGTGGACATCACCAACGGCAAGTTCGTTTTCTCGGCCTCTGAGGCCTACCTGATCGAGGACGGGAAGATCACCGCGCCGGTGCGCGACGCCACGCTGATCGGCAACGGCCCTGAAGCGCTGAAGCATGTGTCGATGGTGGGCCACGACCTGAAGCTTGACGAAGGCATCGGCACCTGCGGCAAAGACGGGCAGAGCGTTCCGGTCGGAGTGGGGATGCCGACCATCAAGCTGGACCGCATGACGGTGGGGGGCACGGGGCGCTAGCGGACGCAGGCGAGCGAATTGCAATTATCTCAAAATTGAGATAAAATGATTTGTGCAGTGGCAGGTCGAAATCCTGAATGAGGCGGTGCAGGCAGAGATCGCGTCGCTGCCGGCGGATATGCAGGCCCGTTTCGCACTTCTTGCTGATCGCATTAGCCAAGTCGGCCTGGAGACCCTGAGCGAGCCTCATGTAAAACACCTGACGGGAAAGCTTTGGGAGATGCGATTGACCGGACGGGACGGCATTGCCCGCGCCATTTACATCACCGCATTGGGCAGGCGCATAGTCGTGCTTCGCGCTTTCGTCAAGAGGACTCAGAAGACGCCGCGTGCGGAGATTGAAATAGCTCTTCGGCGAGCGAAGGAGGTTCAATGACCATTCCCTGGGAATCCGTCAGAAAGCAATTGCTTTCCAATCCGGCAGTGAAGGCGGAGTACGACCGCCTGGCTCCTGAGTTTGAAATCTCAACAGAATTGATCCGCGCCCGTGTACGCGCCGGGCTCACGCAAGCGGAACTCGCAGCACGCATGGGCACAAGCCAGTCCGCCATTGCTCGCCTCGAAAGCGGCCAGACACTCCCGTCGACCAAAACGCTTATCCGATTTGCGGAAGCTACCAGTTCGAAGATTGAGTTCCGCTTGCCGGCGGCATAGCGCAGGTTCAAGATCGACCGCGGCCAGCTCATCACAGGCCGATTGATTGCAGAGGCGCTCATCGTAATGGCGCCCATCTTTGATAGCTTGAGGACATGCCCCAAGCCGTTCCCCAACCCGCCGAAACCGCGCTTGACCTCGAATCCCTGGCTGCCGACGTGGTGGCCCTGGCTGTGAAGGCTGGGGCAAGCGACGCCGAATCCGTTGTTCGCGAAGGCGACGAGTTCAGCGTCAACGTGCGCATGGGCGAGGTAGAAACGCTCAAAGAATCCGGCTCGCGCGGGCTCGGGCTGCGGGTTTTTCTGGGCAAGAGCGCGGCTTCGTCCTCGACCAGCGACCTGACCGCCGACGGCATCCGCCGCCTCGTGGACGGGGCGATGGCGCTGGCCAAGGTGGTGGAGCAGGACCCCTTTACCGGACTGCCGGAAACGGACGAATTCGGCTCGCTCGACGGCGACCTGCACCTCTGCTACGACGACGTCTACTCGCTCTCAGGCGCGGAGCGCATTGAATGGGCGCGGCGGACGGAAGCCGCCGCGCTGGGCGCCGATAAGCGCATAACCAACTCCGACGGCGGCAGCTTTGACGCCTCCGCAGGGCGCATGGTGCTCGCCAACTCGCGGGGCTTCGTGGGCAGCTATCGCACCAGCTATGCCGGCGTCTCGGCTGCCCCCCTGGCGATGGATGCGAACGGCCAGATGCAGCGTGACGGCTGGTGGTCAGGCGCACGCCGCCTGGCCGATCTCGATTCGCCTGAGTCGGTCGGGAAAGAGGCAGCTCGACGCACGTTGCGCCGGCTGGGCGCGCGCCGCGTTCCCACCCAGCGCGTGCCCATCGTCTTTGCGCGGGAGGTGGCACGGTCGCTTATCGGCAGCCTTTTTGAAGCGGCCTCGGGCGACTCCATCTGGCGCGGTGCTTCCTTTCTTGCAGGACACCTCGAACAGCAGATCGCCGCGCCCACCATCACCATCGTGGATGACAACACCATGATGCTGCCCACCGGCGCAGGCGGATTCGGCACTTCACCTTTTGACGGTGAGGGGCTGCCCTCGCGGCGCACGGTGGTGGTGGAAAACGGCATCCTGCGCACATACATGCTGAACACCTATACGGCGCGGAAGCTGGGGTTGAAGTCCACGCACAACGCATCGCGCGGACTGGCCGGCACGCCCGGCATCGGCCATGGCAACCTTTATCTTGAGCCGGGCGCGCTCACGGCGGAGCAGATCATCGCCGACGTCGCGTGCGGCTTTTATGTCACCAGCCTGATGGGCTTCGGGGTCAACGTGGTTACGGGCGACTACTCCCGCGGTGCTACTGGCCTTTGGATTGAGAATGGCCAGCTGACCCACGCAGTGGAAGAGGTGACCGTGGCCGGCAACCTGACGGAGATGCTGATGAACATCACGGCCATCGGCAACGATCTTGAGTTCCGCGGCGCGGTGGCTTCGCCCACGTTGCGCATCGACGGGATGACGGTGGCGGGCAGTTAGTGCTGCGACCGCGTGAAGATGTTTCCGCCCCGGAGTGAAAATCCAGACCTGGGGCACCCGGCACTCGGCGTTGGCGCAAGAACAAACGCGTCAGAAACGCAGGTCGGGGACGCAGGTCAGGGACGCAAGTCAGGGTCAGCGGAGTTTGAGTGGCATGACGGTAACGAACCACGGCGAAGGATCGAATCCTCGGCATGTTGCCAAGGATCGGATGGAGCAGATCGCCTTTGATCCCGCCAATCCCAAGTCCGCGCTGATCGAACTGCCGCACAGCCCCGCGGTTTTCGCTCTTTATGGCGCTGAAGCTCGCGCTGAACCCTACTTCGGGCGCACTCCCAACCTGAAGGCGCGCCTGGAACGGCTGCTCAAACCCTCGCCCAGCCATCCGCGCCGTTTGCAACTGGCCGGCCGCGTACGACGCATTGAGTGGCGGCTCACCGGCTCGGAGTTCGAGTCGCTTCTTGTCCAGTTTGAGCTGCTCGAGGCGCAATATGGGCCAAAGGCCCTGGAACGGATGCACCTCCGCGCGCCCGCATTCGTTCGCTTCCTCGGAGGCAATCCCTATCCGCGCATTATTGTCACGCACCGGCCCAGCCAGCGCGAGGCCGGCTGGGCGTACGGACCGTTTGCCTCCCGCGGCGCGGCCGAGCGCTATGCAGACGAGGCTCTGAAGCTATTCCTTCTGCGCCGCTGCACGGAAGATCTTTCCCCGGACCCAGGCCATCCGGGCTGCGTTTACTCCGAGATGAAGATGTGCCTCGCGCCTTGCTACAAGGGCTGCTCGGATGAGCGCTACGGCGAGGAGGCGGCTGCTGTGGAGAGCTTTCTGTCGACGCGCGGCGAGAGCCGCCTGGTGGTTCTGCGCGGGGAACGCGACCAGGCTTCGGCGAATCTCGAATTCGAGTCGGCGGCCGCTTTGCACGCGCAGGTGCAGCGGGTTGAAAATGTGCGCGCACTGGCCGGCGAACTGGTGCGTCCCTTGAGCCAGCTTCGCGCCATTCTGCTGCAAACCTCGGCAAATCCCGATGAAGTGGCCGTCTTCCTTTTTGAGAACGGCCGTCTCCGCGGCCCGGCCCATTTCTCCACCCTGGGCATGAGAATCCAGAACGAGCAGTCCGGCTCAACCTCGCTCTTCGCCCAGCCGATGGGCCTCGAACCGGTGCCGGAAAGGCAGGGGTCAGGGGTCAGGGATCAGGGATCAGTCAAGAGCGAAGGCCAGCCCGACGAAACACCAATGCCCGAAGCTCAACTGAATTACGAGGTCCCTGTCGCAATCAGGATCCCCCACAGCATGCTCGAAGCCCGCTTTGAAGCGACCCTCGCGGCACTCGCTGAGCCGTCCTCGCCGCCCTCACCCGTTCTGCGCCAGGGCCATCTGGCGTTGCTCAAGCGCTGGTACTACCGCCCTGAGGCGCGCCGCGCCGGAGAAGTCTTTTTCCCCAACGCGGAAGGTCAATGGCCCGTCAGGTCCATTCTTCGGGGCGTGGGCCGGGTCTTCGCCGGCAAAATCAAGACGCCAGCTTCCGCCTCTTAGTTTCCCGTCAGACGCGCAGACCCGTGTCCCTTCCCGCTGCTACACTGGCAGGGCAAGGAGTTACGCCGGAACCCTATGGTTGAGCTACTGCCATCGATCCTGTCGGCGGATTTTGCCCATCTGGCAGACCAGGTTGCCCTGGCCGAGCGCGGTGGCGGCACGGTTATTCACGTGGACGTGATGGACGGCCATTTTGTGCCCAACATCACCCTGGGGCCACCGGTCGTCAAGAGCCTGCGCAAGGCCACGCGTCTTCCGCTCGATTGCCATCTGATGATCGACAATCCGAATGAATTTATTCCCGACTTTGCCGATGCGGGTGCGAACTGGGTCAGCGTCCATTACGAGGCCTGCACCCACCTTCATCGTTCACTGGAGCTGATCGCCCAGCACGGCATGAAGCCGGGAGTGGTGCTTAATCCCGCCACCCGCGTTGACCTGCTCATCGACATTCTGCCCATGGTGCACCATGTGCTCATCATGAGCGTGAATCCAGGCTTCGGCGGGCAGCAGTTTATCCCGTTTTCTCTGGACAAAATCCGGCGTCTGAAGCAATTGCGCCAGGAGTTGGGCCTGGCATTTAGAATTGAAGTCGACGGCGGGGTGGCTCACGACACCGTCGCCCAGGTCGTCAAAGCAGGAGCGGAGCTGTTGGTGGCAGGTTTTGCCGTCTTCGGCTCCGGATCGCCGGAGAAGAATGCCCGTGAGCTGCTGGCGGCGGCACGCAATGCGGCAGGTGAGTGACGGGGTCTGAAGAGTAAGGTCTCCGGGGCAGTACGATTTTCGAGAAAATTGCTTTTGATCGGGTGGAAGGCCTTGAAGTCGGGCCGCTGCCGCAATGAGGTGGTATGAACCGGTTGTCAAAAAAGATTGCTGCGGTGGCGCTGGCTGTTCTGGTTCTGGGAGCGGTTGCGGCGCAGGCGAGGGACAAGAAAGCCAAGACCAAGAAAAATGAGGATCTGAGCGCCAATCCTCTGGCCAATGTGGCCTCAAAGCAGCCCGACAAGGCGCTCTACGACAAGGCCATGCTGGCCCTGAAAAAGGGCCGCTTTGACGTTGCCCGGCTGGATCTGCAAACGCTGTTGAATACTTATCCCGACTCTGAATACCGGATGCGCGCCAAGTTGTCGGTAGGCGATACCTGGTTCAAGGAAGGCGGCGCCGCAGCCCTCACCCAAGCCGAGGCCGAGTACAACGACTTCATCACTTTTTTTCCCGACGCCCCAGAAGCCGCCGAAGCCAAGATGAAGGTGGGCGACATCTACTACCAGCAGATGGAAAAACCGGACCGCGACTACACCAACGCGCAGGAGGCGGAAAAGGCGTATCGGGAGATGATCAATATGTTCCCCGACTCGGCGCTGATTCCCCGCGCCAAGCAGAAGCTGCGCGATGTCCAGGAGGTACTGGCCGAACGCGAAACCGGGATCGGCATGTACTATGAGAGCCGCGAAAACTATAACGCCGCCATCGCGCGCCTGAAGACGGTTGTCGACACCTACCCGCTCTATTCCAAGAGCGATGAGGCTCTGCTGGCGATCGGCGATGCCTATGCAGGCGAGGCGCAGCAAATGAGGCTTGCGCCCAGGCTGCCGGGCGCCATGCGCGAACGGCTGGTTGCCATCTACGAAGACCGGGCTGCCGCGGCCTATGCGAAGGTGATCACCCGTTATCCCATGGCCCCCCATGTTGAAGACGCGCGTGACCGCCTGGTGGCCATGAATCGCCCCGTCCCCGAGCCCACACAGGAGGCTATTGCCGAAAGCGACGCAGAAGAGCGCAGCCGCCAGGCTCTGCACTTTACCGACAGGACGCTGGGGCTCATCAAGCGCGGGCCCACGGTGGTTGAGGCGGTGCATGTAGGCGAACCAACGCTGGATGACCCCAAACGCACCACGGCGCCCGAAGTCACGGCCGAGAACAAGGAGTTGCTTCTGGCCGCGATCAATGCCGGCAGACCGGCTGCACCGGCAGCTGCTGTCACGCCAACCGGCGTTAACGAGCCACCGCGCACAGGCCAGCCTTCCGCCGCGCCGCTGCAGCTTGAAGCCCCGGCAGGTGGAACCGGTGTGGGCGTCGAGGTAGTGAGCGCGCCCTCAACCGCTGCCGCGGCCGACCCCAATGCGCTGGTCAAGTCCATCGCTCCCACCAACACCGTTTTGCCCGCGGCTGACAAGCCGGCCGAGGCGCCCCTGCAGGTGAATGAGATCAAACCTGGATCGGTGCCCACCCAGCCCAACGCGGCTGCCCACGCCAAAACCAAGAAGCCGAAGACCGACCTGAGCGAGGAATCATCGAGCAAGAAGAAGAAAAAGAAGGGTTTGTCTAAGCTCAACCCCTTCTAGACCGTTCTCATGGATTGCAAAGGGCCGCACGCTCTACCGGTGCGGCCCTTTGCTTTGGCGCCCTAGGCAATTCCGGCCTGATACCCCGAAGTTCCCGAGGCCTTTTCTGGTAGAGTGAGGCGTGGCCCTCTCGCTCACAACCCCTTCTGTTTAAGGGTTCGGCGCACACCCGGGGGCAAGTTGATAACCCCCATGCCTCACGACCTGCCCAAAGCCTACGACCCCACCGCCATTGAAGACCACTGGGCCGAATACTGGGTCAGCGAGAATCTCTTCGCCCAGCCCACGCCGAGCGCAGGCGGAGAAAATGACCGCGCCGGCGGCCCGGCTCCATTCACAATTCTGCTGCCTCCGCCCAACGTGACTGGCCGCCTGCACATGGGCCACATGCTGAACCAGACGGAGATGGACATTTTGACCCGCTGGCGGCGCATGAGCGGGAGACGCGCCCTCTGGCTTCCAGGCACCGATCACGCCGGCATCGCTACCCAGATGATGGTCGAGCGCCAACTGGCCAGCGAAGGCACGACGCGCCAGCAACTGGGCCGCGAGGCCTTCGTCGAGCGCGTGTGGGAGTGGAAGCGCCACTACGGCGGCGCGATTCTAGACCAGATGAAGCGCCTTGGCGTTTCAGTCGACTGGCAACGTGAGTACTTCACGATGGACGAGCGGCTTTCCGTCGCCGTGCGGGAAGCTTTCGTTCGCCTTTACGATCAGGGCCTGATCTATCGCGGAGCATATATCGTCAACTGGTGCCCGCGCTGCCAGACCGCCATCAGCGACCTCGAAGTCGTCTACGACGAGCACAAAGGTCATCTGTGGGAGATCCGCTACCCGGTGCACGACAACGACGGTAAGGAGACAGGCGAGTTTTTGACGGTGGCCACCACGCGCCCGGAAACCATGCTCGGCGATGTGGCCGTGGCCATTCACCCGGAGGACGAGCGCTACGCGCACCTGCACGGGAAAAAGCTGGGTCTTCCGCTCGTCGGCCGCGAAATCCCCGTGATTCTCGACGAGTGGGTGAGCCGCGACTTCGGCACCGGCGCGGTCAAGGTGACGCCCGCGCACGATCCCAACGATTTTGCCATGGGCGAGCGTCATCATTTGCCCTCAATCAACGTCATGAACGACACGGCGCACATCAATCAAGAAGGCGGCGTCTACGCCGGACTTGACCGCTACGCCGCCCGCAAGCGCATCGTCCAAGATCTTGAAGAACAGGGCCTGCTGGCCGCAGTGAAGGACTACACCAACAACGTAGGCCACTGCGACCGTTGCAAAACGGTTGTCGAGCCGCGCCTTTCGACGCAGTGGTTCATTAAAATTCAGCCGCTCGCCGACAAGGCTATCGCCGCCGTGAAGCCCGACGCCAGCGGCAACAAGGCCATCCGGTTTACGCCGGAGATGTACGAGAAGACCTACCTCAACTGGATGGAGAATATCCACGACTGGTGCATCTCGCGTCAGCTCTGGTGGGGCCATCGCATCCCAGCGTGGCATTGCGCCGCCTGCCGCAAAATCACCGTGCCGCGGCCCAATTCAAAGGAAGACCCTATCGCCTGCGCGGAGTGCGGCTCTGCGCAGATCACCCAGGAGACCGATGTCCTCGACACCTGGTTCTCCTCCGGCCTGCTGCCCGTTTCAGTTTTCGGCTGGCCCAACATTACCCCGGAAAATCGTGCCGACTTCGATACTTTTTATCCGACGAGCCTGCTGGTCACCGGCTTCGACATTCTCTTTTTCTGGGTGGCCCGCATGATCATGCTGGGCTGCTGGTTTGCCGGGGAGGTTGAGAAGAAGGAAGACGACGGCAGCTTGCGTCCGCGCACACTTGCCGAATCTGTCCCGTTTAAAGAGGTCTACATTCACGCGCTGGTGCGCGACGCCAACCGCGAGAAAATGTCCAAGACCAAGGGCAACGTGGTCGACCCCATCGAAATCGTCAAACAGTACGGCACCGATGCGGTCAGGTTCACGCTGGCCTCGATGGCCTCGCCCGGCACTGACATCGCTTTCAACGTGGCCCGCACAGAAGGCTACCGCGCCTTCGCCAACAAGATCTGGAACGCCGCGCGCTTCCTGTTTATGAACGTGGACCGCGCGGCGGAAGCCGGCATCTCGGTCGATCTGAAAACACTTGGGGCCATGCCGGCTGTAGCGGCCGATGCGCCGCTCGAAGAGCGTTGGATCGTCGCCGAACTGCACGCGACCGCCGCGAAAGTGAATCAGGCGCTCGAGAGCTATCGCTATGACGACGCGGCGAACATCATCTACCAGTTTTTCTGGGGCAGCTTCTGCGACTGGTATCTCGAAATCGTCAAGCTGCGGCTGGATTTTTTGGGGACCCAGGTCGTCAACGGAACGACCGGTGAAATCCTCAGTGATCTTAGTGGGACTCGAGAGGCTCTGACCACGCTGGTTTCGGTCTTCGAGGCAGCGCTGCGTTTGCTGTCGCCGTTCATGCCCTTTCTTACAGAGGAACTGTGGCACGCGGTCTATGACGGCAACCCGCCGGCGAAGTCGATTGCGCTCACGCACTATCCGCAAGGCGCCGAAGATCGGGAGGATGGGCCGGCTCTGGCAGAAATGGAGCTGCTCAAAAACCTGATCGTGGAAATCCGCGCCCTGCGCAAGGAGATTGGCGTCGAAGAGAAGGCACTCACACCGATCGAGATTAGAATCGACGCTGCGATCGGGGCCGTGGTCAAGCAGAACAGCGCACTCGTTGGGCGCCTTGCCCGCGTGAGCGAAATTCGCTTCGTCACGAAGATCTCTCCCGGACTGGCCAGCCATTCGACCGCTGCATTCGACGTGGCTGTGGTCTACGAGCGCACCATCGACGTCTCCGCTGAGCGCGAGCGTTTGACAAGGGACATGGCAAAATATGAAAAGGGGCTAGCCGCCGCCGAGCGGCAGTTGGGCAACCAAGGCTTTTTGGCCAAGGCTCCGACAAATGTGGTGGAAGGATTGAAGAAGCAGGAGTCCGAAACCCGAGCGTTGCTGGAAAAGGCCCGCGCCGCCTTGAATGCGTTACCGAAGGAAGGATAACTGGCCACTGCTTTATGGACTGGAAAAGCACACGCATCGACGCGCTGTTGGAGCAGGCCCTGGTGGAAGACCGCACCGTGTCCGACTCCACCACCAACTTGACGATCGATCCCGACCTGCGCGCTTCGGCAGCCATCATAGCCCGCCAGGAGCTGGTGGTGGCCGGCCTGGGCGCAGTGGAGCGCTTCTTTGAGATTTTTGCCCGCCTCGACACCCGCTACCCCGTGCAAACCCGCTTTGAGGTCGTCAGCCATCCTGAGATGTTCGATGGCGTCCGCGCTCATCCTGGCCAGGTGCTGGCCGTCATTCGCCACAATGCCCACGCCCTGCTCAGTTGCGAGCGCGTCATTCTCAACCTGCTGCAGCACCTGAGCGGCATTGCCACGCTCACGCGCACATACGCCGATGCCCTGCAGGGAACCCACGCCCACGTGCTCGACACCCGCAAAACCATTCCCGGCCTCAGGGCCGTTGAAAAATATGCGGTGCTCTGCGGCGGAGGAACCAATCACCGCATCGACCTCGCCTCAGGGATTCTGATCAAGAACAACCACATATCGCTCGGCGGCGGCCTTCCTAAAGTTTTGACGCGTGCTCTGGAGCGCCGCAAGCGGGGCCAACGCGTGCAAGTGGAAGTGCGCACGCCCCAGGAGCTTGAGGAAGCCCTGGCCTATGGAGCCGAGGCCATACTGCTCGACAACATGTCGGCGAAAGAAGTGAAGCAGGCGGTCGAGCGCATCAGAAAAGAGACCGCGGGAGAGCCAACGCCCGAGCAGGGTGGGCGCTGGATTCCCATCGAGGCCAGCGGGGGCATCGTGCTCGGGAACATCCGCGCCTATGCCGAAACCGGCGTCGACTTCATCAGCGTGGGCGCGCTCACCCACTCCGCCAAGGCCGCCGACATCTCCATGACCATTATGGCCGAGTGAGATGTTCGATCTGGCCAGGCTCGAAACCGCAAATGAAGATGGACTCGGCAACTCTCTGTTCGCCGGCAAGCTCCATTTCTCCGCGGTCACCGACTCCACCAACAGCGACGCGTTCGCCGCGGCCCGCAAAGGCGCGCCGCACGGCTCGGTGTATTTTGCGGACGAGCAAAGGGCTGGCCGCGGGCGAGGGGATCACGGCTGGCACTCCTCCGCCGGTGAAGGGCTCTACGTGAGCATCCTGCTGCGTCCGCAGATTCCCGCGACGCGCCTGCCGCTGCTTCCGCTCTGCGCGGGCCTGGCCGCCGCCGAAGCAATCCACGCCGCATCCGACCTGGCTGTCGATCTGCGCTGGCCCAACGATCTGCTGATCGGCCCGTGCAAGGCGGGCGGGATCCTGGTGGAGTCGCACATCGAGGGCAGCGACGCTGCTTTCGCCGTTGTGGGCATCGGCATTAACGTTCATCAGCGCAGTTTTGCGCCCGACCTCAGCACGCCTGCAACCTCACTGGACATCGAAGGTGGCAAGAGAATCCCCCGCCAGCGCCTGCTCGTCTGCCTGCTAAAATCGCTGGAGCGAGAATCGATGGCGCTCGCCGATTCTCGAGCTCAAACGATTCCCGCGCGCGTTGAGCGGGCCTCATCATGGATTCGCGGGCGCAGTGTCGAAGTGCACGGCCCGCAAGCCTGCACCGGGATCACCGCGGGCCTCGATGAAGACGGGTTCCTGCTGGTGACGACAACTGCCGGAATGGTGACGGTGCAGACCGGCGGCATCCGCGCCCTGCGATTAAATTGACGAATTGGGGCTGAACTGAAATGCTGCTTGCTCTCGATGTCGGCAATACCAACACCGTTCTCGGGCTCTACCGGCTCGACGGCGAAAAGCCAGAGCTGGCCGCGCACTGGCGCATCACCACGCATCGTACCCAGACCGTGGACGAGTACGGCGTCTTCTTCGTGAACCTGTTTGAGATGCATGGCCTGGCGCCGAAACAGGTAACGCACATCATCATCGCTTCGGTGGTGCCGCCGGTCGAGTCCACGCTGCGCCAGGTGTGCGAAGCCTGCTTTCACGTCGAGCCGATGTTTGTGGAGCCGGGCATCAAGACCGGCATGCCGATGCTCATCGATAACCCCACCGAACTCGGCGCGGACCGGCTCGCCGACTCGATCGCCGCCTTTGAGCGGCTGGGCGGTCCCTGCATCGTGGTGGACTTCGGCACGGCCACCAAGTTTGAGGTGATCTCGGCGCGTGGCGAATATATGGGCGGCGCCATCGCTCCGGGACTCGGGCTCAGCGCCGAGGCGCTTTTCAATCGTGCCGCCCGTCTGACCCGTGTCGACATCAAGCGCCCCGAGAAGGTGATCGGGACCAACACCGTCGACCACCTGCAAAGCGGCCTCTACTTCGGCTACATCGGATTGGTCGACGGCATCCTGGAGCGCATCATCGCCGAGCTTGGCGAGCAACCGCGCATCATCGCGACAGGCGGCCTGGCCCGCATGATCGCCGAAGGCTCACGCTACATCAGCGAGATTGACGAGTGGCTGACCATCGACGGCTTGCGCATCCTGTTTGAGCGCAACCGCGCCACCAAGCCCCGCGGCCGCGCGCACTAAAGCATGTGATGTACCATGGGGCGGCGCTTTGCTGAACTACTTCAACTACTTTACCGAGATCGAAGAGCGCTTCCAGCAGCGCCGCGGGTCGCTGCTGTTGCTGTCGACGCTCGACTGGGCGCTGATCGAGACCTGGCGCGAGGCCGGCATTCCGCTTGAAGCGGCGCTGCGCGGCATTGACGCGGCCTTCGACAAGTACGAGGCGCGCCAGAAGCGCGGCCGCATGAGGCGCATCAACGGCCTGGCCTGGTGCGCGCAGGCGGTGATGGATGCCGCGGTCGAGTTGAACGAAGCCTCGGCCGGCGCAGCTCCAGCAAAAACGGTTCCCGGCGAATCGGGCTTTGAGCATGAGCGCGTAGCCGCGCATCTTGAAGCGGCATCCACGGCGCTGGACGCAAGCACCGTTGCTCCTGAAGCCTGCGCGGCAACCGCATCACGCCTGCGGGAGCTTGCCGGCCAGGTGCGCGCCTCGGTGGCAACCAACGCGCACGTGGACCTTGAGTCGTTGGAGCGCTCGCTTACCGTGCTTGAGGAGAAGTTGTTTGCCGCGCTGACCGCCGCGGCCCCCGAGGAGTTGCTGGTGGGCTTGAAAGAGCACGCCGCACGCGAACTCGCGCCTTACCGCAGCCGCATGGGCGCGGTGCAACTGCGCCAGGTGGAGCACCAGTTTGTGCAGAAGCAGTTGCTGGTGCACTACAACCTGCCGCGCCTCAGCCTGTTCTACATGAGCCAGCAATGAGGCGTTCCCGAACCCAATCCGCCAGGCGAAGGAATGCCCAGCCGCAACAGGGAAAGCCGCCATCCCTGCCGCCGCAACTTGTGAGGATTGAAAAGCCGATTTATGGAGGTGCGTTCCTGGCGCACATGGAGGGCAAGGCCGTTTTTGTGCCGCTCACTTTGCCCGGCGAAGAGGCTCGGGTGCACATCACCGAGAACAAGCGCGGCTACGCAACTGCCGAAGTGGAAGAGATCGTTACCGCCGCTCCTGGGCGCATCGCGCCCGCCTGCCGCCACTACGGCGCCTGCGGCGGCTGCCACTATCAACATGCGGACTACGCGACCCAGCTTGCCATCAAGCAGACCATCCTGCGCGAGACCCTGGAGCGCGGCGGCGTTCGCGCACCCGATGAAATCGGAGTTCTTGCCGGCGACGAATCTCAATCCTGGGCCTACCGCAACCGCATCCGCCTTGCCTTTGACGCACAAGGGAACCCCGGCTATCGCGGTCGCCGTTCGCATGCGGTCATCCCCGTCGCCGAGTGTCCCATCGCCGCGCCGCTGCTGGTGAAAGCTGCGCTGGCGTTCGCCGAAGCTGCCCGGCAAAACTCTGCCGCATCACATTTAACTGAACTCTCGCTCTTCTGCGATGCGACTGAAACCGCTCTGCTGGCCAGTGTATTCACGAAAAGTGCTGAAGTGGGCCGCTTCCACGACCTAGCCCGCTCGTTTGCCGCGAAAATTCCGACGCTCAAAGGCATCGAGCTTGTCTTCGAACCTCGCGGCGGGGAGGCTGGCGGACGGCAGCCGAACGCTGTCGAATCTCCGCGCACTCTCGCCGAATGGGGCGACCGGTCAATCGCTTATTGTGCCGCCGGATTTGAATATCGTGTGGGCCACGGCGCGTTTTTCCAGGTGAACCGCTGGCTCGTCGACGGTCTGGTTGAGGCGGTCTCAGAAGGCCAAGAGGGTAGTCTTGCCTGGGATCTGTTTGCCGGAGCCGGCCTGTTCGCCCGCCGGCTCGCGGCCAACTTTAAAAGGGTGGTTGCCGTTGAGTCCGCCCACCAGGCAGCAGGGGCCCTCAAAGAAAATCTGCTGGGCACAACCGGCTCGGCGGTTCGAGCTTCGACGCTGGACTTTCTCGGCCGCAACGCCAAAGCCGGGCGCTCCAATCTGATGGTTCCCGATCTAATCGTTGTGGATCCTCCGCGGACCGGCCTCGGCGCCGAAATCACGACCCTGCTGGGGACCATCGGCGCGCCCGCGCTGACCTATGTTTCCTGCGATCCGGCCACGCTGGCACGCGACCTGCGGGCACTCGTTACCGGGGGCTACAGCATCGAATCCGCCATCCTCGCAGACCTGTTTCCTCAGACCTTTCATCTTGAGACAGTGGTTCGGCTGCGCCGCTCCTGTTAGGCTCATTCGCATAGCTTCCTTTTGATATTCAGGCGCGATGCCAGCCGAATCCCTCATCTCCGGGCCCCCTGCTTCTGGCTACAGCGCCGCGTCCCAGAGCCTCATGCCTCTGTTCCATGCCGCGTGGCTGTTTGCCTTGGGCATTGTGGTCGCCCACTGGCTCTGGCTTCGGCCCAGCCTGGTGCTGGCCGCGCTGGCGCCAATGGCCTTGTTGTGCGGTCTGGCGGCCTTCCGGGCCCCGCGCATCGTCTGGCTGCCGCTGGCGGTCCTTTGGTGCCTGCTGGGAGCCTGGTGCGGGCTCATGGAGCCACAGCCTGCTGCCGCACCCAAGCTCGCCTCGCTCTCTGACGGGCTTCTGCGGACCGTTGAGGGCACGGTCGTGGATGCCGGAGCGGTACGTGGCGAAACTGTGCAGGACATGGACCAGGACGAGCACGCCGGCGGGCAGGCGCCCCAACCCAGCCAACGCATCGACCTCAACGTCTCAAACCTTGAAGCAGTCACGGACACCACGGATGCACAGGTCCCAGTCGAGGGTGTCGTGCGTCTGACGATCCGCTGGCCCGAGGACGCAGCCGCAACCAGGTCCTTCGGCTGCGGCCAGCGTGTTCGCGCGCTCGTCCGCCTGCTCCCACCGGAGATCTATCACGATCCGGGCGTCTGGAGCCGCGAGGATTTTCTCGTCGATCAGGGCATCACATCCTCGGCCACAGTCAACCTGGACCGAGTGGAGAACCTCGGCGCCGGCAATGACGGCCGCATCCTCCTCGGTTGCCGCCTGCGCAGCCTGCAGCACGCCAGCACCACCCGTCTGTTGGCCCTGCCGGCAGCCATGCGCCGGTTTCCAGCGCCGTTGCGCCTCTCCCAAGACGACGCCGTCATGCTGGCCGCCATGGTCGCCGGCGACCGCACCTTCCTCACCCAGTCCCTGCGCGTCGGCTTCGAGCGCACCGGCTCCTTTCACATGCTGGTGGTTTCGGGCTTCCACCTCGCCATTGTGTCCGCATGCATCTTCTGGCTGGCGCGCCGCCTGCGCTTGCCCCGGATTCCGGCCACGTTGATCACCATCGCCGCCTCCTTTGCCTATGCGCTGTTCACCGGCTTCGCAACGCCGGTGCAGCGTTCGCTGTGGATGGTCACGCTCTACCTGCTGGGCCGGCTGATCTATCGCGAGCGCAGCCCCTTGAACACGATCGGCTTTGCCGCGTTGTGCCTGCTCGCGGTCAGTCCACGAAGCCTGTTCGACTCCAGCCTGCAAATGACGCTGCTGGCGGTCATCGCCATCGCCGGGGTGGCCGTTCCACTGCTCAAAAGCACCGTCCATCCCTACGTCGTGGCAATGCACTTGCCGCGCCTCGGCGCGCTTGACGTCAAGCTTGCGCCGCGCCTCGCGCAGTTTCGCGGGATGAACCGGATGATTGCCGCGCGCATTGCGGAAACAGGCCATCCACTTGTGGCCTGGCGCGTTTTTCCCTGGGCCGTCCGCTTTCTGCTTCGGCTCGTCGAGTTGGTCGCCATCTCTTGCGTTGTGGAGTTGGCCATGACGCTGCCGATGGCGGTCTACTTTCACCGCATCACCATCTTCGCCCTTCCGGTCAACGTCCTTATCCTGCCGCTGTTGCTCGTGCTCATGCCGGCGGCGCTTCTTACCCTGGTGGCGCTTTTTCTGTGGCCCGCCGCCGCCACAGTTCCCGCCATGGTTGTGGCGGTTGTGCTGCACTTCAGCGTTTGGCTCGTGCATCTGTTTGGGTCATTCGCCCTGGGCGACGTGCGCGTCCCCGACCCGCTCCATTGGCAATCGGCGGCCTTCTGCGCGCTGCTGGCCGTAGCCATGGTGCTGGCCCATAAAGGAGCATCCAGGCTGGGCCGTTGGCAGTTCCCGCTCGCCTGGGCCGCCATGCTGCTGGCCGCGCTTGCCGCCGTCGCGCCGCGCCCCATCGTTCACCCGCGCAATGCGTTGCTGGTCGAAGCCATCGACGTCGGTCAAGGAGACTCGATCCTGCTGATCACCCCCGACGGCAAAACCCTGCTTGTGGATGGCGGCGGCTTTGGCGGGGGACCCCACCAGGCACCGCAGGAGTTTGACATCGGCGAGGAGGTGGTTTCCCCTGTTCTGTGGTCGCGCGGCATCCGCCACCTTGACGCCGTCGCCCTCACCCACGCCCACTCCGACCACATGGGCGGTCTGCCCGCCATCCTGCGCAATTTCCATCCTGGAGAGCTCTGGGTGGGCAACAACCCGCGCGTCGAGGACTACATCGCGCTGCTGAGCGAAGCCGCCAGCCTTCACGTAAAGCTGCGTACCCTGCGGTCTGGGGACACTTTCTCCCTGGGCTCCTCGCAAATCGCCGTGCTCGCGCCCTTCCCCAAGTACCAGCCTGGACCTCAGCCCACCAATAACGACTCGCTGGTGATGCACGTGGCCTACGGAGCTTCCTCGGTGCTGCTTGAGGGTGACGCCGAAGCTCCCGTGGAAGATGCCATGCTCGCCGAGCCCGGCATCCAGAGCACCCTGCTCAAGGTCGGTCATCACGGCAGCCTCACCTCGACGCGGCCTGAGTTTCTGGCCCGCGTTGGTCCGCAGTGGGCCGTCATCTCCTGCGGACTGCGCAATCGCTACGGCCATCCCCGCCAGGAGATTCTCGAAGAGTTGCAAAGGGCCGAGGTGCGCACCTATCGCACCGACGTTGGCGGCGCAGCTTGCTTCTGGCTCGACGGAAAGAATGTGACGCCTGATAACGCGTGCGGCTGGCGGCGATAGCCCCTTGAGGATTAAAACGACCGATTCAGTTCCGCAGACCTCGGGGCGCGATCGCCGCATCGGCCCGCTCCGCGATCAAAACGGGAATCCCATCCACCACCGGATATGCGCGCCCGCAGCCCGCGCACACCAGACTCGCGCACACCAGGCTCGCCGACTCCAGCCGCAGATCGAGCCCGCAGGCCGGGCAGGCTAGCAGGTGAATGACAGAGGCGTCGAAACTCAACGACTCAAAAGGCGGAACGGTCTTGTTTTGCATGGAGATTCAATCATCTTCCCGGGAACCTCGGAACGGGTCCTGTGTCTACTGAATCGTCGCATCCGGCCCGAGCGGATGCTTGCCGTCGCGAGCGGCGAGGCGAGGCTTCGCGTGGTGGGCAAACTCCCGCTCGATGCGCTCGGTCGTGCCGCCCTTGGCAAACTCATAGGCTACGCGAATGCCATTGAAGATGGCGCGGTCGTTCGACGACCCATGGCCGATGATGCAGACGCCGCGCACGCCCAGCAAGGGTGCGCCGCCGTACTCACGATAATCCAGGCGGCGGCGGAACTCATTGAAGGCCTTCCGCGAAAGCAGCGCTCCCACCTGGGCGGTGACCGTGCGCGTCAAGCTCTCGCGCAGTACCTCGCGCACAAACCGTCCCACGCCCTCGCTGGTTTTCAGCGCCACGTTGCCCACAAAGCCGTCGCACACAATCACGTCGGCAAGTCCGCTGAAAATGTCCCTGCCTTCCACGTTGCCGATAAATTTGATGGGCAACGCCTTCAGCAGCGGGTAGGCTTCGCGCGTGAGGTCGTTGCCCTTGGTCTCTTCTTCGCCGATTGAGAGCAGCCCGACGCGGGGCTCGTTGATCTTGAGCACAGTGCGGGCGTACATTTCGCCCATCAGCGCGAACTGCGCCAGGTTTTGCGGCTTGCAGTCAACGTTGGCGCCCACATCGAGCAGCACGCATGGATTGCCCGAGGCGCTGGGCATGGGGTTTGCGAGCGCAGGCCGGTCCACGCCCGGGAGTGCTCCCAGCACCATTTTGGCCGTGGCCATGGCCGCGCCGGTATTTCCCGCGGTCACAAAGCCCGCCGCCTTGCCCTCGCGCACCAGCTTGAGGCCTACGCGCATTGAGCTGTCGCGCTTGGCGCGCACCGCATGGGCCGCCTTTTCGTCCATGCCGATCCGTTCCGAGGCATGGTGGATCACGATGGGCAGATCGTCGTTGTCGAGGTGTTCGTCCAGCAGGTCGCGCAACTCGGCCTCGGGTCCAACGAGGTGAACCCGCACGGGCAGAGCGCGGCAGGCGAGAATCGCCCCGCGAATCTCAGGCTCAGGAGCTTTGTCAGAACCTACGGCGTCAAGCGCAATGTCGATGAGCATATCGCATTACCAGGGAAGACCTACCAGGGAAGACCTGACTCGAAACCGGGACTGCCGGGCCGACGCGGCTGCCAGCAATCTAAGCTCCTCATAAAGCTGAGGACGCACGTTGGCCGGGAATGCCGCGCAGCCAGGACTACTTGGCTGCTTCCTTGACGTCCAGTACGGCATGGCCCTTGTAGGCGCCGCACTTGGGGCAGGCGCGGTGAGGCAGCTTCTTTTCGTGGCAGTTTGGGCACTCGGAGAGTCCCACGGCCGTCAAAAAGTCGTGTGCGCGGCGATTGGCGGTACGGCGCGTGGAGTGGCGCCTTTTCGGATTCGGCATGATGCATTTCCTTTCGCGTCCCGCCCGGCCTCAAGTTCATCAGGCCGCAAGCAGCCTTCTTTGAGCCTCTCGGCTCGGCGGAACACCCTCAATCTCTTGGGGTTCATTTCAGGGCTTGATCCGGCCGCGGAGCCCAGACAACGCTTCCCAGCGGGGGTCGCTCGGACCAACTTCGCAAGTACACGCCTGACTGTTGCGATTCTCACCGCAGCGCGGGCAAACTCCCTTGCAGTCGGGCTTGCACAGCGTCCTGACCGGCAGGGACAAAAGCACCTGCTCCCTCAGCACATCTTCAAGCAACAGACTGTCCTTTAGATAATAACCGATTTCCGTTTCCGGTGCTGTAATGGACCGCTCGGTGGCCTCGGTATCGGCCGCAGCGGGCCTGAAGATGAGGTCAAACTCGGCGCCCAGCGGAATCTCGACCGGCTCAACGCAGCGCGCGCACGGAACCTCGAACTTGCCCTTGAAACTCCCCCGCAGACGGATGTCGGCCACAATGTCCCTGGGCCCGCGATGCTCGTGAAGCACCTCCGCGCGGCCTGAGGTGGCAAGTGGGCCCACCTGCGCGGCCTCGTCCCCCAGATCGACCGCCCCCGGAGCCAGTTCCAGGCTAAAATCGATCGGCTCCCGTTCCAGCTCGCTTACCTTGAACTCCATACCATGAGCCTAAAGCATTTTTCGCGCGCCTGCAGCGGAAATGCAGCCGCTGAAACCTTCCAGCCAGCCCCCGGAGTGCTACGGGGCCCCAAATGCCGGATACAATCAATCCCCCCACCCGATACACTTTTATTCCGCCAGTAGCTGCAAAGTTATGCCCCCACCGAGTACAACGGAATCCCGCCAGTGGATGAATTTGCGAAGAAGCAGCATTATCCACGCCTGAGGCGTGCGGAATGTTTACCGAAGCGTTACTGACGGATAGGCGACTATCGTTAGCAAGTGAAAATGTCCGTTTTTGAGAGCAAATGAAATGTCCGGTTCTGTTTAGTTAATAGTCAGTAGCAGCCGAGGCGGTGGTAAAGTGCGAATCCCGCGTAGTTTGCGGGATTTGCAAGTTGAAAGGGAAAGTCGGTTTTTTGACTTTTCCTTTCAACGTCTTTTCCACGACCTTGATTTGTTTTTTGGTCAGCGGCGTCAGCAGTTTTCCTTCTGCGCTGTAGTGTCCGACGCGATGTCCTAGGACCATGAGGGTGAGGCTAGTGTCCAGGTGCTGATGGATGCTGACCTTGCATCCGGCCAGTGTGGGGCGCCACTCGGCACGCTCAATTTGCATGACGAGGTTGTGAAAGTGCACGGTGTTGTCCTGGTCGATAGTGCGCTCGAACCGTTCGGTGAAGATCATCTCCAGGTTCCTGTTCCGGCAGGAAATGAATGCCGTTCCGCGCTGCGCTGCCGGCACCATGAAGCGGCGGTTGAAATCGGCGATGTAGTGCTCGTTGAGAAACTTGTTGGCCTCTTCCAGAGTTCTGATCCCGCGCAATCGCAGTTCCTGCGGCAGCCGTCCCTGCCAGGTAGAGAAGTTGCGTTCCGAGCGGCCCCGCGCCTGCGGAGAGTAGGCCGGAATCATATGCACTCCAAGTTCCTTCATGGCGCGGCCTACCTGCGTGGGGCGGCCATAATCGACCTTCCCGCCGCTCTTCGGCGTCAGCCAGAAATGAGCCCCGCGGTCGGAATAGAGCGAACAGAACAGCCCCTTACGTTCAATCACCGCACGCAACCCGACCATCACGGTGGCGGTCGTTTCCTCGTCGGCCAGCTGCGCATAGTAGATTTCGCTGGTGGCGTCGTCCAGGATCACGATCAGGTCGTGCCGGCGCTCATCCTGAAACCACTGGTGATCGCTGCCGTCGATGTGCAGCATCATCCCCGGCAGTGGACGCCGCTCGCGCCGCTTGCGATGAACGCCCCGCCTGGCCTTGCGCTTCATCAGGCCGGCCGCCTGCAGGGCCTGCTTAACCCACGTGTAGCTCAACCCGATCTGATGTTCCTCGGCGAGCTTTTCATGAAAGTGCCGGACGTTCAGATCGAAGTACTTGTCCCGATACAAGCTCAGAACCTCTTCGGCCTGATCCTTTGGCACACGCCTGCCGCTTGGCTTGCGCCGTCGCCGATCCAGTAATCCCTGAGGGCCTTGCTCCTCAAGCCGCTTCCGCCAGCGACGCATCTGCCGCTCGCTGATGCCGATCAACTCCGCTGCCTGCCACCACTTGATCTTGCCCGATGTGGCTCGTAACAACACTTCCTGTAACTTCATCGCCCGCTCCGCTGCGGTCCTCGGATAGGTCTCCATGCTCTCGCGCATGGTTCCATCCTCACCGCCCGATATGCGGACACTTCACTTGCTAAAACTACCGGACATATTATGTGCTAACGACAACCGCCTATGCGTCAGTAACGCTTCGGTAAACACTCCCCCGGTGGGATTTCATTGTACCGTCAACTGGATGATCGGCCCCCACAGCCTCGAGCAGGTGGGGGCATAACTGTGTAACGGCTGGTGGCATTCCATTGTATCCAGCACCCAAAGAGCATTCACCTCGAATCCAGCCGCAAGAGGGCCTTCTCAACGGCTGCCTTCAGCTCGAGTTCATGCTGGCGCAACGTCTGGATGACGATCGCCTTTTCCATACCGACACATTGCCACACTTTGCAGCATGGATTCGACGCATTAGAAGAAGTCGGCTTGCAGGTCCATCGATTCCGCGTCCTTTTTCTCAAGCGGCGAGGCGATCGCACCACCCCGGCAGGGGATCACTTCGTCGCCCCCGGTCCATGCAAATACCGCGCTGCAAAGTCGAGAAAGAACGGCCAGTTCGGTCCCGGCGTATGGCCGAACTGGTGCTCCCTGAAAGCCAGATCGTCCTCCACGAGCGCGGTCTGGATGGGAGGGAAGACGGTTGTGCCCAGGTCCTTTTTGCCCAATAACCGGTAGACCGGCCCCGCTGCCACCGCGCCCAGAAACTCACCCATCGGGTCGGCCCAGTCGTCCCCGGCGGTTTTAGAGCCCACGCTGATGAACACGGGCCGCGGTGCGCACAGAGCAATCAGCTCATGCGCGTCGACCGGCAGATCGGCGGTGGTCAGGGGCCCGGCATATTTGATGAAGTTGCCCGCCATCCAATAGTAGAAAGTGGGTGCGGAGGCCAGGTTCTCCAACTGCTCGCCCATCACGTGCCGGTAGAGCTTGTCGCCGCCGGTTCCGGCCGAGCTGATAAAGGCCACGGCAAAACGCGGATCGTAGGCCATCGCCACCAGCGCCGTCTTTCCGAAGCGCGAATGGCCCATGACAGCCACCTGTTTTGCATCCACCGCCTTGTCGGTCTCGAGGTAATCCAAGGCGCGGCTCGCGCCCCATGCCCATGCGCGCAGCGTGCCCCAGTCCTCGGGGCTGCGCGGCTGTCCCTTGTTCACCAGGCCGATAATACCCTTGTCCAAGCCAGCGCCGTTATCGTCCTGAAAGCTGGTAGGCAGCAGAACCGCGTAGCCCCACCCCCTGTCCAGCACCTGCTGCTCCCAGCTCGGCCCCGTATTTCCGGGACCGCCCGGCATCATCTCCGGAATCGACTTCGCGATGGCGGCCATGAACTCCGGGCTGAAGGCGATCTGCATGATCACCGGAACCGGGCCCGCGGCATGGGCAGGGGTCGTCACCACAAGATCGATGTTCACCACGATCTGCGGATAAGCCGAGTTGTCCACGTGACCCGTGAGGCGTTTGGTGACTGCCGGCACGCCGCCAATGGTCTCCTCCCGAGTGCTGGCAACCTCCCAGGTTACGCCAGGCACATGCGCAGGCACGCGGCCCACAATGTCGCGATCGAAGTCCTCCACGATCTCCGGCCGGCGCTTCGCCCACCACTCATGGGCTGAAGTGACGCGCTTGCCGTTCTTCAGTTTCAGCGGATCGGGCAACGTTCCGGGATACGGGTTGGCCTTCGACTCGTCGTAGTTGACGGGATTCGGCGAGTCCGCATGCGTACTGACCGGCGGACGGAGCTGCGTGATGCCCAGCAGATCCATCATCCGCTGGTGATCCCTGAGGGCGGCCTGGTTCGCGGCCTCCTGCTCCGCCGCCGGCGATGGCCCTGCCGGAACTGCCTGCGCGGGCGCTGCCGATGCCGCCGTTTGTCCCTCGACCGCGGAGATCGCCAAGCCGGCAACAAGAACCGCCGACGCCACCGCCCAACCCGCAACCCGCCGACCTGCGACCATGAACTACCTCATTTCCAAAGCATTTTGCTGCCCATCAGCGAAGCGGCCCAAGAATATCGATTCACTCCCGATTGAGCAAGGGGGCCCCGTAACCCGGTGGCGGGTAACAACTGTTCCGATGCATGTCCCGCTTTTCCAACGCCAAAAACGAAAGTACTCAAGCAGGAAAAAGTTCAGCCGATACATGCCTTGAGTAGCACAAGAAAGGTTTACGTCTATGCATTGGCTGCGCAACCTCCCTGTCTCCCGCAAATTCACCTACGCCTTCGGCATCGTTTGTGGCCTCTGCATCGTACTGGGAACATACACGTTCGTCATCTTCCGCGGCATTGCGGCGAAGAACTCCGAGGTTAGCGAAATACACCTCCCCATGTTGATTCACATCGCCGAAGTGCGCGACGGTGTGAGTACGGAAAGGCGGGAGGATCTGGAGTTAATGCTGTGCCAGAAACCTGCATGCACGAGCTCAGTCATGGCAAAGCGGCAAAAGACCATCGTCCAATACCAGGGCGCCTTGAAACTGGCAGAGGCTTCCCTGATCCCGGAAGAGCGCGAGCATTACCAACAGTTCGTCACGTCAATCAAGGTGTACCAGGACGCCAGCGATCGCGGCACAGGTCTATTGATTGCCGGCAAGCCAGGAGATGCATTGGACGTTTTCTCTTCGGACGCCACGATAACGTCTCTGGAAAATGCACTGGCGGCGGCGAGCGCGGGATTTCAGCTCCATGAGAAGATGGGAATGCAGAAGTCTCAGGACGTGACTGTTGCCAGTAACCACGCTCTGTGGATCAATGTCGGGGCCACTGTGCTCATCGTCCTGCTCTGCGCTGTGATCGGAGTCATTCTCACCCGCGAGATCGCACCGCGGCTCAACAGGCTGAAGAACGCCTTGCAAGCCATGGCCGCCAAGGACATGACGGTGAACGTGCGAGTGACCGGCACCGATGAGCTTGGCAGCCTTGGGGTCGCGTTCAACGCCAGCGTGGCCTCCATCCGCGACGTCCTGCAATCGGTGGCGATGGGCGCGGACACACTCTCGAGCGCCACCACCGAGATCAGCGCGCGCTCTGTCCAGAGCGCGGGCAACGCACGCACCCAGTCCAGCAAAACGAACCAGATCGCCGCCGCGGCGCAGGAGATGACTGCCACCATCGGCGAAATCAGCCACAACGCGGAAAACGCCGCCGCCGCCAGCCGCGACTCGGCTGAAAATGCAGACAAAGGCGGAGCGGTGATGCAGGCGGCCGCCAACACGATGGAGAAAATCGCCGCCGCCACCAGCTCCGTCTCAAACAAAATGAACTCCCTTGCCCTTCGCTCCGAAGAGATCGGCAAGGTGGTCAACGTGATTCAGGAGATCAGTGAGCAAACGAACCTTCTGGCTCTCAATGCGGCCATCGAAGCTGCCCGCGCAGGGGAGCATGGACGCGGATTTGCGGTTGTTGCCGGAGAAGTCCGCAGGCTTGCCGAACGCACCAAGGGCGCCACCGAAGAGATCGGAGGAACCATTCGCAGCATCCAGGATGAGACCCGCGAAACTCTTGAAGTGATGCACGAGAGCCGCTCCGCCGTTGAAAACGGGATTGAAGAGACGGCCCGGGCGCGCCAAAGCCTCGAGGCCATCATCGAGTCCTCAAAACAAGTGGAACACCAGATCAACCTGATCGCCACCGCCGCCACCGAGCAGACCTCCGCCTCGGGAGAGATCTCAGAGTCCGCCGCTCAAATCTCGAGGTTGTCGAACGAGACGGCGCAGGGAGCGGAGGAGGCCGTCGAAGCCCTCAAGAACCTGGCGTCGCTGGCCAGCGACCTCGACGGCATGATCCGTCAGTTCCATATGGAGACAGGCGAGTCGCAGGGAAACAGCCCGGGAGCAAAGCTTACGGGCTCTGTACAACGCAGGACCACTACCCATTCTGCACTCCAGGCTGGATTCCCGGCCAGGGCATGACCGTGAGCCAGGCGGGAACCCCAGATCCACAAGCCCCGGCGATCGAGCTCTCTTCCATCGCCGGGGCCCCGCCTGTTTACCTCCGACGCCCACGCTCGGGGTCTCCCGCCGGATGCGCCGTTTACTCCGCGTGAATTTCCTTCTCCGCGCCGCGATGAGTCTTTGCCGCTATGGTAGCCTCGGCTTAAGGTTTTCACCTGTCGTCTCGCCACGACGGTGCCCGCTGCCGCCAAGACTGCATCGCACACTGGGAGATTCATTTTCATGAGCGCCGTCAAGTATGACCTGATCGTCATCGGCTCCGGACCCGCCGGACAGCGCGCCGCCGTGGCCGCTTCCAAAATGAACAAGCGCGTCGTGGTGGTGGAGGCCCGCACCGTCGTCGGCGGCGTCTGCGTGAACACCGGGACCATCCCCTCCAAGACGATGCGCGAAGCCGTTCTGCACCTCTCCGGCTACAACTACCGCACTATTTATGGCGTCAACTATCGGGTGAAGGAAAGAATCACGATGGCCGACCTGGCCTTTCGCGTCCAGGCCGTCATCAAAACAGAGGTGGACGTTACCGAGGCCCAGCTGTCGCGCAACGGCATCGACGTGGTGCACGGCATGGGTCACTTCGTCGATCCCCACCAGGTGCGGGTCGAGGGACCGCAGACAGAAACCACCCTTGAAGCCGATCGCATCATTATCGCCGTCGGCACCAGGCCCGCCGGCTCGCCCAAGGTGCCCGTGAACGGACGCAACATCATCAACAGCGACCAGATTCTTGGGCTTGAAACCCTGCCCCATTCTCTCGTCGTCGTCGGCGGAGGCGTTGTCGGCGTCGAATACACCTGCATGTTTTCAGTCCTCGGCGTGCGCACCACGCTGATTGAAAAACGCGACCGTCTGCTGGAGTTCGCCGACCGCGAGATTGTCGAGGCCCTGAGCTACCACCTGCGCGACGGCCGCGTGACGATGCGCCTGGGTGAAGAGGTCGAGAGCGTTGAGGAGCTGCCCCCGAACACGGTGGTCGCCAACCTCGAAAGCAAGAAACGCGTCTCGGGGGATGCGTTGCTCTACGCCGTCGGCCGCCAGGGCAGCGTCGACGAGCTGAACCTCGCCGCCGCCGGCCTCGAAGCCGACAATCGGGGCCGCATCGCGGTCAACGAGCAGTACCGAACCACGGTCGACCACATCTTTGCCGTCGGCGATGTGGTGGGCTTTCCGTCGCTGGCCTCGGTCTCGATGGAACAGGGCCGCATCGCCGCGGCCTGCGCCTTCAACGACCGCGCCGCAACCTCCAACCCCGGCTTTTATCCCTACGGCATCTATACCATTCCCGAGATCAGCTTTATCGGCAAGACCGAAGAGCAGCTCACCGGCGAAGACGTTCCCTACGAGGTCGGCATGGCCTACTACCGCGAGGTGGCCCGCGGACAGATTCGGGGCGACACTACGGGAAGATTAAAGCTCATCTTTCATCGCGACACCCGCAAGGTGCTGGGCGTGCATATCATCGGGGAAGGCGCCACGGAGCTGGTCCACATCGGACAGGCCGTCATGGTGCTCGGCGGCACCATCGACTACTTCATTGACACCGTCTTCAACTACCCCACACTCGCGGAGTGCTACAAAGTGGCCGCCTTCAACGGACTCGGTCGCCTGAGCCGCTACCAGTCCAACTAAAGCCTGCCATGCAGAGGCCAGATGAATTTTTTCGCTTTTAACCTCGAGAAAAGCTCTTTCGCATACGGGACGCGTGTGCTCAACCCGTTCTGAAAGCAAAGATCTGCACTTTCGGAGGCCTCCTATGACCACCGCCATCGGCATCGTCATCACTGACCACATTGTGGCTGGCCGGCTTGAAGATATGCGTCTCGCCGGCAAGCCTCTCACGTATCCCCAGGACCCATCGCTCGAACCTGACGGAGAGGAAGAACTCAGCACCATACCCGCCGGAGAACTCGCCGAAATCCTGGCCGGTCAAATCGCCTATCTCGCCAAGACCACCGCGCGTCCCCTGGACGCCATCGGTGTCGCCGTCCCCGGCCTCATCCGCCGCGGCGTTGTGGAAGACTCGCCCAACCTTACGCAGATCAAAGGAATGCGGCTGGCCGAGGATCTGGGCAGACTGCTCGGCAGCCGCGGCATTGCCGCCCCCGTCCACATCGCCAACGACGCTGACGCCATCGCTGCCGGCGTAGCCGCTACGTACGGCCGGCTTGAAAAGCTTACCCGCGTCTGGACCATCGGCAACGGCATCGGCTACGGCCGCTGGCCGTGGGTTGAAGGTGTTTGGGAAGGCGGCCACATCACCGTCACCCTCGACGCCAAAGAGCGATTCTGCGGCTGCGGCGGCGCCGGACATCTCGAGGGCATTATGGGCTACCGCGCCATGCGCCTGCGCTTCCTCGACCTGGAACCGGAAGAAGTCTTTGCCAATGCAAAAAAAGGCGATCCCCGCTGCCGCGAATTTGTCGATCTCTGGCACCGTGCCCTGGCCGCTGCCACCGCCTCCTTCATTCACATCGCCGGACCCGGCCGCTTCTACTTCACCGGCCACAACGTCCACTTTCTCGATCTGCCCACATTGCGCGCCCATCTCGATTCCATGGTCAAAATGAGCCCCTTGCAGAGTTTCTCGCTCCAGGTTCTGCCTCCAGACGATGAAATTGCGCTGCTGGGCGCAGGCGTCTCCGCCGTCCGCACCCTTGCCCAATAAGGACCGTGGGCAAAACTCTTCTGCGCCGTGACGAGCACTTAAGACTTAGCCCTCGCCTTATACTTCTCTTCGTCGATTCAGCCGGCGCAGCGCACATCCTGAAGGAACCGCCGCTCGATTCAGGACGCAATCCGCCCCAGGCCGATCGACATCGGGGTGCACCATGCTGAGAAGAGATTTCCTGTCAGCCTCACCGTTTGCCTTTGGACTTTCCGCCACCGGTGTTGCCGTAGCCTCGCCTGCCGGACCCCCCATGAAGTCCGCGAAAACCATTCTGGACTACGGGGCTGTCGCCGATGGCACGACCTTGAATACCGCGGCCATTCAGCGCGCCATCGATGACGCCTTCAGTGCCGGCGGCGGCCTGGTCTACGCGCCTCCCGGAACCTTTCTCACCGGCGGCCTCGTGCTCAAAAGCCGTGTCACCCTCTATGTGGAAGCCGGCTGCGTTTTGCTGGGTAGCCCCAAGCTCGCCGACTATGACTACCGCCCCGGACTGCCCCGCGGCGGCAACGATGTGGACGCCTATCACCTGATCTTCGCGCAGAATGCCGAGGACGTAACCCTCTGCGGTCCCGGCACAATCGACGGCCAGGGCGAGTCCTGGTGGGAGCCCAATCCCAATGTCCATCCGTTCCCGCCCGAAGAACAATGGCGCGACGTCGCTTCGGGCCACGTCCGGGCCAAGTACAACAACACACGTCCCTCGCCGATGCTCGAGTTCGTGGGCTGCCGCAACATCCGCATCACCGGGGTCACGCTGAGGAACTCCCCCGGCTGGACCTTTCGCCCCATCAATTGCGAAACCGTCTTCGTTGAAGGCATCCGCATCCGCAACCCCTATTACGGCCGCAATACTGATGGCATGGACATCACCGGCTGCCGCAACGTGATGGTCTCAAACTGCGACATCGTTACCGGCGACGATGGCATCTGCCTGAAAAGCGAAAATCCCTACGGGGGAGACGTGCTTGCCACCAAAAACATCACCATCACCAACTGCACCATCTCCACCTGCAGCAACGGCTTCAAGTTGGGCACCGGAAGCCACGGCGCCTTCGAGAACATCGTCTTCTCGAACTCCGTCATTTATGGTGACAACGGCAGCCCCATGATGAACCGGGTCATCGGCGGCCTCAGCATTGAAAGCGTCGATGGAGGCAGCGTGGACGGCGTGGTTGTGTCCAACATTCGCATGCAGAATGTGCGCGCCCCGATCTTTGTGCGCCTCGGCTCGCGGACAAAACGGGAAGGCTCATTCCTCCGCAATGTTCTCATCGAAGGCATCGACGCAGCGGGCTCCATCGTCACCAGTTCCATCACCGGCGTCCCCGGCCTTCGCCCCTCGGACATCACCGTCAGTAACTGTCGCCTGCGTACTGTGGCCGAAGGCCGGCCAGAATGGGCCGATCGCGAAATTCCCGAGGTTGCCGACCAATACCCCGAGGCGTGGATGATGGGCCGCCTGCCCGCCTATGGCTTTTACGTGCGCCACGCCGACCGCGTGCGCCTCCGCAATGTCGAGTACATCGCCGACAAGCCGGACGCACGCCCCGCCATCGTCTGCGACGATGTGGACGACGTGATCATGAGCGGACTCGAGTTGTCAGCCCCTTTTGGCAATGCGCCGGTCTTTGACCTGAGGAACACGCGACGGGCATTTCTAAACGGAATGCGCGCACCTGCCGGGAGCAAGGTGTTGGCACAGATCGGTGGAGCAGAATCGGCTGAAATCCGGCTCGCGGGCAATTCGCTGGAGCCGGGCCAGCAGGCCGTAATCTGTGTCAGCGGCGCAAACCAGAACTGCACAAAGGTCGACTAGTGCGGTTCCCGAATCAATGCAGCCTTCTTGTGCCTTGTCGAGGGTGGCTTTCTCTTGAGGAAAAAGTCACTTGAGTGCTTGCCCTCTGTTTACAGCCATTCGGGAACCGCTATAAGGGTGTCATCGGAATCGGAATCGGGCTCTTGCTGAGCCATGAACCCTGACCGCTGCTCTTCATCCCCTGCGCAGATATGTCTGGGAGAGGCGGTCGTGCCAGCTCAGGCGATCCTCGTCAAAAATGGCCCACATCACGCCCAAACCCATGGGCAACACCGACACCAGCATCGCCACCAGCCGTGCGCACCGTCGCGCGCGGTTGGGGCTTCGGCCGCCGAAGGTACTCAGCGAGATGCCCGCGTAATACATTCCCGGCGTGCCTTTGGCCAAAACGTAGAAGAGGGCTTCGTAGAGCGCTCCCACCACCAGGAGCCCGAACACCGAACCCACTTCCATCACCCTGAGCGGAGGCAGGACGTTTACATTGGACGCGGCAACAAAGGCAGCTACCAGAAACGCGCCCACGATCAGGGCCAGATTCACCACGGCGGCCATCGCCCGCAGGCTCATCGGCGCCAGTGCCGCATCCCGATCCGCACTGAGCGGCCCCGGTGCCTGCTGCACGGCCTGCTCTGCCGACTCTTCAGCAAAACCGGGCTTCGGTTGCGCGCCCAGTTCGATTCCGGACCACTCCGGTCCCGTCCGCCCGGGCGCAGCGGTCTCACTCGTTGCTTGGCCTTCTTCCGGCTCGACTGAGATGGTTCCCGGATCCACCTCAAAGATGCTCAACTGCGACCCCGCCTCGGCAGCCGCGGCATACGGCCCTTCGGCTCGCCGCGGACGCGCCTTCCGCGTCGCAACAAGTTCGCGGGGAAACTCGATCAGGTTGGCGTGCAACGGCTCCGCCGGTTGCGCCACTTCAATGGCGTCCTCGCTCGCAGCCTCTTCAGAACGCCTCGCCCTCCTCGCTTTTCTACCCATATACCCCTCAAAGCGGTCATCGCCGTCCGTCTCGTAAAGCACTTCGACTTCTGCCGACCTTGCCATCCAATCCGTCTCAGCCGACCGACTGTCATCGCAGGCGCTTGGCGTGAACCAATCCCCGGCAGACCCAGGCGTGCTTCTGGACTCGGGCGCTCTATCCGCCTCCTGTTCCTCATCTTCGCCGGTCGAACGATGCCGCTCCCAATCCAACTCGGCATCTGAGGCAGCCTCAAGACCGGCCAGCACCGCCTCGGCAGCCACCTGAGCCTGATGTGCGGCCCGCGATGCCGCCTCTGCCGCGCGCACGGCGACGCGAGCGTCCCCGGCGAGAATTTCGCTGTAGCTGGGCGCATTCGCATAGCGCGCCGCTACTCTCGCTGCCGCGGCGGCGCGGTTGCCGGCGCCCGGCCGCGCTTCCGGCATCCCTTCCGGCTCCGCCGGCCATGAACCCCGGCGCATTTTGTGCGCTGCAATGCGCTCGTTGACTTCCTGTTTCCACGACAGTGGAAAGTTCGCCCGGTTTGGCAAAGTGCTCAAGGCTCCCGCATCCCTTCCCGCGCGGCTCGGCTTCCGCACCGCACTGTGGTTCGGGTCCACGATGCGCCCTGCCTCCAGGCAAGAGATCGCGGACAATGCATTTCATCGAGAAAAGGGGATGCGCAGAGAATCAGGGCGCAGGCACAGGCCACCGGACCCGTGACCCGCTTCGTTTAACCGAATCTGTCCTGCTGCCAGAGCTGCGTGGAGCGCGTCCCATTCAAATGACCCGGTTTTGCTATGCTGAGCCTTGCACCGGTCTCTGGTTCTGGGATGCGTCCTCGTAACTTACTGTTTATCACGCTGCTGGCCCTCTGTCACCTGCAACTTGCGGGGCAGGCGTTGACCAATGCGTTACCTGCGGCGGCCACCGCTCCCGTCCCCGTCGCCGATTCTTCATCGAACGCAGCCCTAGAGCAGCTCCCTGACGATCCCGGCCAGGAAATTCTCCCTGTCGCGCAGCCCGAGCCCGAACCTGCCACCGGGATCCCCGTCCAATTCGAGGCCCAGCGCCAGACGCGCATCGGCGATGTGTTTACCCTCGACGGAGCCGTCGTCGTCCATTTCCGCGACTACATCCTCCACGCGGACAAGGTTGTCTATCACCAGTCCACCTCGTTGCTCGAAGCCGAGGGCCATCTGCAGCTCTCCGGCGGACCCAACGGCGTGCTCATCAACGCCTCCCATGGCGACATGCGCCTCAACATGCACACCGCCCGCTTCTACAACGTCAGCGGCTCACAGGGCCTCCATTCCGGCGGACGCACGAGCGTCTACTCCACCTCCACGCCCTTCCAGTTCACCGCGCGGGTGCTGCTCCAGACCGGCGACGACACCTACCGCCTGATCGACGGCGCCATGACCAACTGCAGCTTTCCGCGCCCCGACTGGCGCATCATCTCTCACGCCATCGATGCTCGAAAATCAGCAAAGCTTCCACCTCCAACTCCTTCTTCGAGCTGCTCGACATCCCGGTCTTTTATCTGCCCTATCTGCGCCACCCCATCGACGACACAGGCCGCGATGAGCGGACTCCTGGTCCCCGTGCTCAGCAACTCGTCCATCAAGGGCTTAATCGTCGGCGAACAGGTCTACTGGGTCATCAATCGCAGCATGGACATGGTGGTCGGCGCCGAGAACTTCAGTAAGCGCGGCTGGGCGCCCAATGGCGACTTCCGCTACAAGGGCCGCGCACTCGACCACCTCATCGTGCGCTGGAATGCTCTGCTCGATCGAGGCGTGGAGCAGCCGGTGATCAGCGTCCCCGCGAGCTCGTCCGAGCTGCGGCCCGGAACCGGCTTGCGCCTGCACGCGCGCCGAGATCCCCGTTGCGCACTGCCACCTGCTTCCCGGCCCCGTCGGCTATGAACTCGTCAACCAGGGCGGTGTCGACGTGGTGGCCGAAGGGCCGCAAAGACTTCACGCCCCACACCTACGCCGCAGGAGTCGCGGAATATCTCTCCAGCTACCTCTACCGGCTGGTCTTCAACGACAACTTCTCCCAGGCCATCAGCTCCGAAGTCGCCAGCAACGTCGGCCTCACCCACTCCGAACAATGGATTCATTCCCTCGCTTTCGCTCGACCGCTTTGAGATCCTTTGCCAGCTCCACCAATGGCGACGAGGCCAGGATTCTGCACCTGCCCAGCTTGCGCTACGACGTGCTCGACCGGCCCTTGAGCGGCTCGCCTGTCTACTGGGGTCTTGGCTCCTCCGCCAGCTACCTGGCCGCTCCGAGCCCCGTTTCCACGCCCGCAACGTCGGCCGTGCTCGACTTTTATCCCGCATCTCTCTCTGCCCTTCCAGCTCGGTGGCTGGAGCTTCGTTCCTGAAGCCGCCTTCCGTGACACCTCCTACACCATCAGCCAGGTTCCCGATCTGACCGATCTGCGCGCACGGTGTCCCCACCATCATCCATGATGCGCTCAATCGCATCGATGCCGAGGCTTCGTCGACGTCCGTCCTCCTGCCCTAGAGCGGGACTTTGTGCTCGCCCGCTGGAACCGCGTCATGCGCCACGTCATCGAGCCTGAGATCACCTACCGCTACGTCGGCGGCATCGGCGCGCAGGCCCAGAACGTTCTCCTGGTCGACACCACGGACATCGCCACCAACACCAACGAGGCCGGCTTCTCGCTCACCCAGCGCCTCTACATGCAGCCCCCGGAATCCGCAGCCATGCGCTCAGAAATCCGGCTCGGAGCGGCACTCGAATCCAGGCTCGCCGGATGAGGAGTCCCTGGGCGACTGTCCGGCTCGGCCACGCGAGTGGGCCAGTTGGCAAATCGCGCAGAATCTCTTCATCGATCCCAACTTCGGCGGAGCGCTCATCTCCGGCCGCCGCAACGTCTTCGATTCCACGCTCGACATGAGCGCCGTCGCCTTCCTCACTTCGCCGCGCAACCTCGTCCCCCATCACCTCGCGCCTGCGCTTTGAGGCCATTGACAACCTTCGCGTCGAGTGGGACCTCGACTACGACCCCAAGCAGGGTCAGCTCAACTCCGACAACCTCTATGCGGGCTACAGCTGGGGCCGCACCACGGTGGGACTGGGCCACGCCCTGCTCAACGCCGTCGATGAAAGCAGAGGCGCCGCCTCCACCATCAAGAGCCAGCAATTGCAGCCCTTCGTCACCATCGGCAAACAGAGCGGCGCCGGTTTCAACTTCGCCGCCAACGCCGGCTACGACTTCGTCCTCGGCCAGTTGCAGTACGCCGGCGTGCAGGCCAACTACAACTGGGACTGCTGCGGCCTCACCGTCGGCTACCGCCGCTTCCAGCTCGGCTGTGTCCGCGACGAAACCCAGTACCTCTACAGCTTTACCCTCGCCAACTTCGGCTCCGTTGGCGACATCCGCCGCTCCAACTCCATCTTCCGCGACCCCGCCATGCCGCCGGCTTATTAGAGCGGTTGTTTTTCGCTCCTTAATGCCCGCACAGTTTTTCTCGATGATTTTGGCCCCTTGGGTTGCCCTCTATCGGTCGATGCGGCAACTCTCTGTTCCTGTTCCCTGCTCCCTTTGCTGGAGTATTCTTTTCATAAGAGGACTTTCATTTGCCGCAATTACGTTTTTTAGCTGTTTTGCTGGCGCTCGCGGTCACCGCGGGCTGCAAAGCGCAAACTCCGGCCCAGCCTTCGTCCGACCCCCTTACCGATCGCCGCATTGAGGTGACTGTGCGCACCCAGTACAGCCTGCCCCAGGACTGGAACGTGGTGATCGGCGCACGCAAGCCTAGCTCTTTCACGGGTTATGACACCCTCCCCGTCACCGTCACTAACGGCGAAAAGTCTCATGCGCTGGAGTTCCTGATTTCAACCGACGGCAAGACCCTCGCCCGCCTTGACACCTTTGATCTGACCAAAGATCCTGGCGACGAGATCGACGTAGCTGGCCGTCCCATTCGCGGAAATCCCGACGCGAAGGTCACCGTGATCAGCTTCGACGACCTCGAGTGCCCCTACTGCGCGCGCATGCACCAATCCCTATTTCCCTCCACCTTGAACCGCTACAAGGACAAGGTCCGATTTATCTATAAAGACTTTCCACTTTCCGAAATCCACCCCTGGGCCATGCACGCCTCGCTGGATGCCGACTGCCTGGCCGCGCAAAGCGGGACGTGTATTGGACCTACGTCGATTACCTTCACTCCCACGGCGAAGAGGTCAACGGCGCCGACCGCAATTTGGCCAAGAGCACGGCCGCTCTTGACCGCATCGCCCGCCAGGAAGCAGTGGTCGCCAAGCTCGACACCGCGCAACTCGACGCCTGCATCGCCAAGCAGGACGAAACCGAAATCAACAAATCGCTGAAGGAAGCCGCCGCGCTCGGTCTCGACGGAGCCCCTGCCCTGTTCGTCAATGGCGAGCGCATCAATGGCGCCGTGCCTGAAGAACAGGTCTGGATGGCCATCGACCGCGCCCTCCGCGCCGCGGGCGAACAGCCACCCGCCACGCCGCCTGCTGCCGCTCCACCGGCCCCCAAACCCGGAGCAGGTCAATAGGTGCCCCTCATGCTATCCCAACACCAGCCTGCCAATATATCCTTGAGTGCCGGGACCCTCCAGGGACCCACAGGAGTCACCAGGTTGCAAGTTAAATCGATTCGTCGGCATGTGGTTCCCGTGTTGCCTTGCTCGTGCTACTCTCGGGGGCCGTGCTGGCTGCTGTAGCCGGGTGCCACATTCGCTCTCCGCCGATGTGGTCGCTACCGTCAACGGCAAGCAGATTTTACGCGCCGACCTGGAGCGCAATTACCAGTCCAGTCTCGGCGGCGCCCCGCAAAAGCTGTCACCAGAAGAAGCCGACATCCGCCGTCTCACCATCCTGCACCAGATGATCGCAGGATGAAATGGTGCAGCAGCGGGCCGCCAAGCTCAACCTTACCGCCTCGGATGAAGACGTCAACGCCAAGCTTACCGAAATCAAGGCCCCCTACACGCAGGAAGAGTTCGACAACCAACTCAAGCAGCGCAACCTGTCGCTCGACGATCTCAAGCGCGAAATCCGCGGCACGTTGACCAAGACCAAGCTGCTCAACAAGGAAATCGAATCCAGAATCAACATTACCGACGCTGAAATCTCCACATACTACGCAGCCCACAAGGCTGAATTCAATCTCATCCAGCCCGAGTACCACCTGGCCGAGATACTGGTGACCAACCAGCCGTCGCAACAACCCGGCAATCTTCAGAACAACAAGGCGTCAAGCGATGCCGACGCCAGGAAGAAGATCGATGTTCTGCACAGCCGCCTCGAAAGCGGCGAAGATTTCTCCGCGGTCGCGATGAACTTCTCTGAGGATCCCAATACCGCATCCAATGGCGGAGACATGGGCTTTATCGCCGAGTCGGCTCTCAAAAGCGACCCGGAGGCCTACGCCGCCATCGGCAAGCTCAAGTCCGGTCAGTACACTGACGTTGTTCCCCTCTTTGACAACACGCACAAACCCATCGGGTACGCCATCTACGAGTTGATTTCCCGTGACCCCGCCGGGCAGCGTGAGTTAAACGATCCACGCGTGCAGCAGGCCATCCACACCTCATTGCACAACAACCGCGCCCAGCTCCTCGAAGACGCCTACCTTGAAATGCTCCAGAACGATTCCAAGGTCCACAACTACCTTGCTGAGCAAATCCTCAAGCAAGGCGCTCATTAGACTGCTGAGCTTCAAGCTTGCATCGTCAATGCACATTCATCGTGCGCGCAGTTTGGCGCGTTTTGCGCGCCGAAGGTGGTCGAAGGATCTGCATTTCAGGCACCCGGGTTATGTCACGAGCTTTTGAGACTTCGCGGGCTCAGGCCCATGGGCGCATGAGGCCTCACTTCCGCTCCAAGGCTTCGAAAGCTGAGAAATCAGGTTCCTCCCCAGCGCCGCCGAAGCGCTTATCGCTCCCCCGTACAGCGCTCCCACCACCCCCAGGGACGCCCCATCCTGCCCTGCCAGGTACAACCCCTTGACCGGCGTACGCGCGCCCAACTCACGCATGAGGTACCGCTCGGGCGTCGCGCTGATCCCATAAATCTCTCCATGGCCGTAATTGGCAAAGTGCCGCGTCGTCACCGGCGTCGAAAGCTCCTCGCAGGCGACGTGTCCCGCGATCGACGGAACCTGCCGCTCCGCCTCCTCCCGCAGCCTGGCAGCCAGCCGCCGCTTCAGCGCGTCGTAGTCCTCGCCGCGATGCTTCCAGCGCGTCTGGGCCCAGCGCGCAAACGCCGCATAGGGAACCATGGTCAGAACTTCCATGGTGCTCTTGCCTGGATAGCGCTGCTTGAAGCTCGGGTCCTTGGCCGACGGAAATGAAAGATAGACCCCGGCCAAGGGCGCGTCGATATCCCTGGCCAGCCGCTCCACATTCGCATCATGATCGAACGACGGATAAATCCAAAGGTTGGTTCCCTTCAACCCCAGCTCGGCATCGTTCCCCTCAAGCCCCAGGTAAAGACTGCAATGTGCCGTTGAAGGCGCCAGCGTCTTCAGGCGCGCACGCAACCCGTCCATCGCGGGCAGCTCCGCCGGCAATAGCCGCTCAAACGTGTTTGCCGCTCCCGCATCGCTGACCACCAGCTCTGAGCGGAACTCCCGTCCGTCCGCCATGCGCACGCCCGCGGCCTTTCCTGCTTCGAGCACAATGCCCGTAACCTCGGCGCTGGCGACCACGGCTCCGCCATACGCCTCGATTCGCCGCCCCATCGCCGCCGCAATCGTGCCCGCTCCGCCAACGGGATAACTCGCACCCTCAAAATAGTGTTCCGCAATCGTGGCGTGAACCGCAAAGCTGCTCATTCCAGGCGGCAGCCCGTAGTCACCCCATTGCGCCGTCAACACGCCGATCAGCTCCCGGTTGCCGGTAAGGCTCTGAAGAACATCGCGCGTCGTTCGCCTGGCCCAGCGCATATATCCGGCGCGCATCATCCCGCCCGCCAGCCTCGCCAGCGGACCCGGCAGCGCCTTCTCAGCGTAGTAGAGCCCACTCGCCCGGTTGCAAGCCTGCACTGCTGCTACATACTTGTCGATGGCTGTCCCCTCGCTGGGAAATGACCGCTTGAGCCCCTCCCGGAACCGCTCCAGCCCCGCGGCAAACTCAAACTTCTGGCCGGCAATCCAAAAGCGGTCGTACACCTCCTCCATCGGTTCCCAGCGCACCTGGCCCCCGGTCAAGTGGTCGAAGGCCCGGCGCACATTCGATCGCTCGCTCCGCAACTGGCCCACGTAATGCAGCCCCACATCCCACTCGTACCCAGGGCGATGAAACGTGTGCGTAAAGCCTCCCGCCTCGTAGTGCCGCTCCAGAACCAGGACCCGCTTGCTGCCGTACTGCCCCAGCAAAACGGCTGCCGTCAGCCCGCCAATTCCCGAGCCGATCACGATCGCGTCCCATGCATCCGCGAGCTGCGCCCGCTTGTAAGGAATCCCGTTTGCCATGCGTTGACACCTCGCCAGAAATCGCCCAATGTGGACATTGACAACATCAGGGTAGAGCCGAATGTTGCGCTCGTCAACATCTTCTGCTAAGAATTAACAATGCCCCGCTCTCACGCCTATCATCATGGCGACTTGCGCCGCGTTCTTCTTGATGCAGCCGTGGCTCTGATCGGGGAAGCCGGGCCCCACGCCTTCACCCTGCGCGAGGTGGCACGGCGCGCCGGCGTCTCCCACAACGCCCCCTACAGGCACTTCGCCTCAAAAGATGAGCTGCTGGTGGCCGTCGCCGCCGAGGGATTCGAGCGGCTCACCCTGCTGATGCGGCAGACGCTGGCCACCGGCAAAACGCCCCTCGAGCGCCTTGAACTCTGCGGCCGCGGCTATGTCGACTTCGCCCTGCGCTGGCCCAACCATCTCGACGTCATGTTCGATCTGCCGCCGGCCCTGCGCGCGGTCTGCGCCGCCGATGCCGCTATTGGCGAAAATGCCTTCCTGGTGCTCCTCGACTGCATCCGCGCCGCCCAGCAAAGCGGCGATCTGCCCTCCGGAGACCCACTCCCCCTGGCCTGGACCGCCTGGTCCCTGGTGCACGGCATCGCCAAGCTCGCCATCAGCGGCAATCTCCCCCTCGACGCAGCCTCCACCCTCAGCTTCACCCACACCGCCGCCCAATTCGTCTTCGACCGCCGCAGCCTGTTGAGCCGGTGAGGGAATGGGGAGTGAGTCCGCCGAAGTTGCAGGAGAGGAACAGGGGACACAATCTGCGGCAGGCACGACCACGAAGCGCGGTTACCGCCGTCCGAAGATCTCGATCGGGCCCAGCCGCGCCTCAACCTGGCGGTCAAATCGGATCAGCGCCACCCACATGCCATCGTCTTCCCGCTTCCACACCATGGTCCCACCCAGTTGCCGCGCAATGAGCTCGGGAGGCAAATCGTAGTGCAGCCCAAAGAAGCGCTCATCGAGGGCCTGGCTCGCCGCGCCCAGGCTCAGTAGCGGTGTGGCCGGCTCATACTTGGTTGAAAAAACGAGGACCGCGGAATATTTCTCAGGCTCTGCGGCCGCAAGCGCAATCTGAGCCGCGCTGAAGTCTTCAATCCGCTCCACGTCCCACGGCTGCTTGACGTAGCCAAGTTCAGGCCGCGTCAGCTCGTCCGTCATTGGCCACGCGGTGAGCACGGTCGCCCCCGGATAGCGATGTTCCAACTGGTAAATGCCGGCCAGTTGCAGCCGCGCCACGTGCGCGTAGGCCAGGTTGTCTTCGGGCGCAAACCCGTAGGGCGGATTCACGAACAGCGCCACGACGAAAGCCCCCGCCGAGAACAGCGCGAGCCCCTGCCAGTAGGGAACGCGCCGGTAAAAAGTGGAAACCGCCAGCAGCAGCACCAGCGGATACATGGGCAGCAGGTAGCGCGTCAGCAGCGCGCCCCCCAATACGCTGAAGAGCACGGCCTCGGCCAACAGCAGCACAAGAATCCGCATCAGCGTCTCGCGGCCCAGGTGGGCGCGGTCGTGGCCCTCGGCGTCCGGCCGCGGATCGAGCAGCAGCGCGGCAATCGTCATCAGCACGGGCACAAACATGTTCATGTGCGCCGTGAGGTGCAGAATGCGATGGCCGAAAGCCGCCAGTATCCGCAGGGGATCGAGCGTGGCCTGCGCGTTGTAGCGAAGGAACTCAGGATTGCCGAAGATAAACCCGGTTTTTGCATAGTGCCATGCGTACCACGCGGCCAGAGGCACTACGCAACTGGCCAGCCAGGCCGCCTCGCGCAGCAACCTGAGCCGCACCGGCCGAAACGCGCGCATGGCTTCAACCAGGTTGATCGCGGCTAGGGTCAGGGGAATGCCGATCGAGGTCTCCTTTGACAACGCCGCCGCCGAAAACCAAAGCGCCGCGGCCCACGGTTTGCGACCTCGCTCCGGCAGGATGCACGCCAGCCCCCACAACGAGCACGCAGCGGCAAAAATGTCGGCCTGGGCCAGAGAACTCTGCGCAAACCAGATGGGATACAACCCGGTGAGAACCACGGTCCAGAAGGCCACCAGGGGAACACCCACCAGCCGCATGGCCAGCCGCCAAACCGCAAGCAGCCCCAGCGCCGCGACCAGCAGCACCGCCTCCCGCGTTACCTCAGGTAGAAACCCGGACGCCTTCCACCACAAGGCCAGATAAATGCTCGGCAGGGGCGGATGCGCGTTGGTCAGCGTGGTGGCGGGAATTAACGAGCCGATGCGGAAAAAGTCCCATGCCGCCGGAATGTAGTACCCCGCCTCGTCCCAGTAGTAGGGAACCGTCAGCAGCGTGAAGTGGGACGCATAGAGCGCCGCAAAGATCACGGGGAAAATCATCCATAGCGGCAGCGGCGCGTCCAGCCGTGGTTCGATGAGTCTCTTGAAGCGCAAGCATTCGCTCCTGAAGCTAGGGGCCAGGGACTATGGGCCTGGGGGCTGGAGAACAAGGGAACAAGAAACCAGAAAACGAGGAACCAGAAAACGAGGAAGCTGGGGCAACGCAATCAGTCGCGGGTCAGAAACTTTTGTTCCTGGTTCCCAGTTCCTGGTTCCTAGCCCCTGGTCCCTGTCTTTATCAATTTACCGGCCCCGACGGAAAGCTGTGACTCTGCGGCTCCAGGTTCAGTGTGCCGAAGGCCTGTTCGTACTGGGAGAGATTCTGGCCCAGTATGTTCCACAGCGCCTTGGCCTGCTGCGGGCTTAGAAAGATCGCCTGATTGTTGCGGATGGTCACCTGTTCGGGCGTCTCACTGGAGGCCAGGCCGAAGACCAACTGGAAGTCCCACACGCTGACGCGCACCTGCACGCTGTTGGCATAGGACTCGCGGTAATCCGCGGTCTGCACAAGATTCATCTGGGGTTGTTGCGGGGTTGGACTCATGATGCCTCCAGCTTACCCCGCGAGGCCAGCGCTTGCCGAGCGGAGCAGCGTCCAAGCCGCGAATCGGCCTATCAAATCAGCCGGGTGCCCCAGGCGGGATTTTCAGAAATGGGATTGCAAGACGCCCAATCGCAATCACGGAGCCGAACTCACTCTGGGTAATCCTCTGTAGCTACTTCTTCGGCTCCTCGTCCTGCGGCACGTTGGGGCCTTCGCCGGGGAACGGCCAGTTGGTGTCGAGCAGAATCTCCTTTTCGCGCTGCGCTTTGGGCACCAGATCGATCTTCTTGTTTTCAAAAAAATGCACCCCGGTCTTGCCCGCGGTGGCAATGTCCACGTCCCCGTCCCCGTCCAGATCCATGACGATGAACTGCGTGCCCGCGCCGGCCGTGCCGTTGACGCTGATGGGATAACGCGTGAAAGTGCCGGTTTTGCGGTCGATCTTGTAATAGTAGACAACCACCGGATCGTAGGAGCCGGGATCGCCGCCCGAGTGGCCGCGGTAGCGCTTGCCGGCCAGCAACTCCAATTGGCCGTCCCCGTCGATGTCCGCCATCTTGAGGGCGTGCACCTGCGAGAAGGACTCGTCGATGGTGTGCTTGATCCATTTCCGGTCGGCGCCCTCGCCTTGCTGTTCGAGCCAATAAATCCCGTAGCTGTGACCTTCGCCGTAGATAATGTCGGTTTTGCCGTTATTGAAAACATCAAAGCCAATGATCGGGAATCCCGCATCGCCGAGGTTCCAGTCAGGATGCCACTCCCACTGATCTGTGTCGGCATCGATCTGCCGGAACCAGCCGGTGGGGGTGAGAATGTCGGCCTTACCATCGCCGTCGACGTCCGCCACGCCGGTGCCGTGTCCATCCTGTGCGCGGTCACCCACGTGATGGACCTTAGGCTCGGGGCCCGAGAAATCAATCCAGATAATGCCGGAGTGATTATAGTGAGCGAGGATCAGGTCAGGCTGGCCGTCGCCGTTGATGTCGGCCATCCAGCCGCCCTCGGTGTCATAGCTGTTGGTGATGAAGTGCTTCTTCCACTCCGTCTGCCCGGGGCCTGGGTTTTCCCACCAGAAGACGCCGTTCGTCATCCAGCCGGCGGTGACCACATCGGGCCTTCCGTCGTGATTGACGTCGACGGTCCACTCACCGCTGTCTGAGACATACTCATTGCGGATGCCGACTTCGCGATACTGGTGGCGCTTCCATTCGCCACCCTGGGGGCCGGGGTTCTCGTACCAATAGGCGCCGCTGAGCAGGTCGGGACGGCCATCGCCGTTCATGTCGAGGGTGGTGATGCTCTCGTCGTGGTCAGTGCCAAGCCGATGGATAAAAAATGTGGCCTGGGGCACACCGCCCGGACCGGGGCCGGGAGTGGTGAGGCGACCGGTGTGTTCAGGCGCCGGCGGCGCACTGGGGGTCTGTGCCTTGATGGTGGCAGCCATCATGAGCACGAGTCCAGCGGACAGCAGAGTGGCGGTTGGGGGGATTTTGCGCAATGTCATGGAAGAATTTCCTCTCGGGTGCCATTCTCTTCTTTGGCACCGAGGACGCGCAAGGGTTTCAGAAGGCCGGAACGGCTATTGGGTGGAGGGGACCTCGCGGCTTGCAATTCTTTCTATGAAGTGGGTGATAAGACCGGTGGGGAGGAAGCGGACGATGAATGCGCCAAGACGGGCGCGGAAGTTTGGAAGGATGGTGCGCTGGCCGCGGGCGAGCGCATGGATGCCCTGGCGGGCGACTGCGGGAGTGGATTGCACACCGCGTAGCTTGAAGGCGGAGGCGCGGGCGACCGAGAAGAATTCGCTTTCAGTGGGACCGGGGCAGAGCGCGGTGACTTTGATGTTGTATCGGGCGACCTCGGCGGCAAGGCCCAGCGCAAAGAAACGATCAAATACCTTGGTGGCGGCGTAGGTGGTGAGGTAGGGGATGGGCTGGAAGCTGGCAGTGGAGGCGAGAATGAGAACCCATCCGCGGCGACGCTCGACCATGCGGGGGACAAAGAGACGCGACAGGCGCACCATGGCCTCGCAGTTGACGCGGATCTGGGAGAGCTCCTGTTCAATGGGGCTCAAGTGGAATGCGCCGAACTGGCCAAGTCCGGCGTTGTTGATAAAAATGTCAACAGGAAGGCCCGCGCCCTCAGTGGCGTCGTAGATTCGCTCGGGCGCGGCGGGGTCGTTGAGGTCGGCCGCGACGGTGCGGACTTCGGTCCCCATTGCGGTGAGCTCGGCGGCAAAGGACTCAAGACGGTCTTTGCGGCGGGCGGTAAGGATGAGCTTGGCGCCGTGCGAGGCGAGTTCGCGCGCCAAGGCTGCGCCTATGCCCGCGCTGGCGCCGGTGACGAGCGCCCATTTACCGATGAAATCCTTTGTGCTTGCCATTGATGGTCAATGATAAATCGACGGGGCTGGGATATTCGACGGGGCCGGCTGGAGAGCCCAGAGCGCACATATGCGCGCGGGAGCCGCGCAGGACGCGCACGCGGCGATCAGAGTTTGAGCAGCTTGAAGGCGTGCGTCCACTGATTGCGAAGAAGGCCGGGCAGGCACCACAGCATGCAAAGGGGTTCGATGGCGCGGGCGGCCTCAACGGTGCCCATGTCCGCCGTTTCCCAGCCGAACTGGTCGAGAATTTTGCCGACTTCTTTTTTTGCGTTTTCATTGTTGCCGCAGATGAACATGGAGGGTTTGCCGCCGGGGAAGCTTGGATTGACCATGAAGGCCGCGCCGACCGAGTTGAACGCCTTGACGAAATTGGCGGCGGGAAACTCGGCCTGCAACTGCTCCATCAGGGAGCGATCGAGGGTGGTGAAAAAAGGCAGCACACCGTGATCGGGCGGCGCCTCGGCGATGGGGTTACATGCATCGACGATGGTCTTTCCGGCGAGGTTTTGCGCGCCGGCGAGGCGAAGAACATCGGCGGCAGCCAGGCCTTTGACTGCCAGGATGAGCAGTTGGCCGAAGGCGGCCGCGTCGGCAAAGGTTCCCGTGGAAGCCGACGGATTTTTCGCGGCCCAGTCGGCGAGCTTTTCGGGCGTGCGGGTGCCCACCAGGACCTGGTGGCCGTGCTTGAGGAATCCGCCGGCCAAGGTTGTTGCCACACTGCCCGATCCAAGAATTCCAACCCTCATCGTTGTCTCCTTTGCCCAAAGGTACCGACACTATGGATGAGGACAGAGAGGATTGGATGCGGTTTTTGTGAACCTCGCGCGCGGGGGGGAATGGCCGAGGCCGGGATCAATACGATTTGCGTGGTTTTCGGGGCTGTTTACGGTTCATTTCGACGCGCAGACGCCAGGCGGCGAGCAAGGCGCCGGTGAGGGTGTCCTGGTCAGCCATGGCAAGACGGATGTGTGTAGCTCCCCTCCGTCCCCAGCCGCCGTGAACTGGAAGAAAGAGGCCGGGTGCGTCGGCGATGAATGCGGATTGAACTTCTGGCGTGAGCATCAGGTTGCCGTACCCGTGGCTCTCAGAGGCGAGAGTGGCAAAGATGCGACCGCCGACGCGGAAATCGGGTGCGCCCATGTGGGAGCTTTCTTCGGTGCCCTCGAGACTGAGAGCGATGCGGCGGAAATCGGATGCAGTCACGGAGTTGCCGCCGAGAATTCCCTCTCGAACTCCTCATTCAGCCAGTTTGAGAAAGCTGAAAACTCTTCGTCGCGGCCGAGGAAGTCGCGTATCATCTGGCGGCCGGGTTTGGAGCCGCCCTGTTCGAGGACGGCTTTGCGGTAGCGGGTCCCGGCATCGCAGCCGAGCAGGTCTGCGGGGTCGAACTGGGCAAAGAAGTCCAGGGCGATGACCTTGTCAAAGGCGTAGGTGTAGTAGTTCGACGAATAGCCGGTGAGGTGGCCGAAGCTTGCGTACATGCGATTGCCATCGACCCAGGTCCAGGGCTGCAGGGCCTCATAGAGGCGCTTTGTGACGGCGTCGAGGTCGAGGGCCGCTGGATCCTGATCGTGGAGATCGAGCGAGAGGGTGGTGTAGTAGAGCTGGGAGCGGATCCAGTCTGCCCTGCCAAAGGCCCCGGCGAGCTTCATTCGTTTGATCGTCTCCGAGGGGAGAACCTCGCCGGTCTGGTAGTGCCTGGCGAAGGTCTGCAGGAGCTTTTCATCGCGAAAAAACTCCTCAAGCATCTGCGAAGGCACTTCGATGAAGTCGCCTTCGGTTGCAAATCCCGAGAGGCCGGCCCATTCGGTTTGACCGCCGAGGATGGCGTGCATAAGGTGGCCGAACTCGTGGAAGAAGGTGACAACGTCAGAGTATTGCAGCAGGCCGGGGTCGCTGGCATCGCCGGCGGGGAAGTTGCAGATGAGCGCGGCTTCAGGCATCGCGCGGCCGCGGACGCCAGTGACGATGGGCGCGGCGGAGAACCACTTATCCTTGCCGTCGCGGGGGTGCATGTCGAGATAGAAGCGGCCGACGTGCGTGTCGCCGTCGAAGACTTCAAAGACTGAGACGGCCGAATGCCAGGCGGGCGCGTTGGAGGGGCGGAAGTCGACTTTGAAGAGGCGTGCCGCGGTCTGGAGCACGCCGGCCTGGACACTCTTGTAAGGGAAATAGGGACGGACGGACTGGGAGTCGAAGTCGAAGGCGGAGCGGCGGAACTGCTCATACCAGTAGCCGCGGCTGGTGATGTCGATGGAGGTAAGGCTGGGTTGGCGGCTGCGGGCGAAGGAGAGAACGAGGTCGAGCTCACGGCTTGCGCCGTCAAGGCTGGCCTGGTTCAATTTTTCGAGGAAGGTGCGGACGTTGGCGGCCGAACCCATCATCTGGTCGGCGGTAGCCAGATCGGCCCAGCTGCGAAATCCCAGGATGGTGGCGATCTGCTGACGGGTGGCGAGCAGATCGAGGAGAATCTGCTGGTTGGCCGGGTAGGCGCGGGTGTTATAGGCCAGGAACATCTGGCGGCGAAGTCCGGAGTTGGAGGCGAAGGTCATGACCGGCTGCATTTCATGAGGATCGGTGGTGAGGGTCAGGTGGCCTTCGGCGTCGAGGGTGTGGCGGGCGATGTAGTCCGGGGGCAGGCCATCGAGCTCATCGGGGGTGGCCTGGATGATCTTGCCGCCCTCCTGGATGTTGCGGCTGAACTCGAGCGAGAGGCGGGTCGATTGTTCGTGGAGATCCCGCAGGCGGTCACGGGTGGGCTGGTCCTTGTCGACACCGGCCAGGCGGTAGCCGAGGAGGGTGCGCTCAAGGTAATGGCGGGTGGCGGGGCTGGCGGCGGTGAGATCGATGGCGGCAAGGGCCTCATAGATCGGGCGATTGAGGCTGAGGGCGCTCCCGGCCATGGCCACGCGCTGGGCCTCAAGCTGGGCCTGGTCGCGGACCGCGTGGTCGGCGGCTACGGAGTTAAGGACGCCAGCCTGGGCACCGGCCAGACTGAGATGCATGATCGCCTGGTCATAGAGGCTGAGGGAGTTTTCGGGGGTTCGGGGCCCGGGAACGGCCAAAAGGGCGGCCAACGCGGCCTGGTGCGCAGCCAGACGGGCTCCGACCCAGTCGGCGAGGGCTTCAGCGGAGGCGGCTCCGCCTGCCTCCCAGGCGTGAAGGGTATCGATCAGAGCCGGAGCGGCTGGATTTTGAGCGGGCATAGGGGGCAAATTCCTCCAATGTTCAAGGGTGCCACAGCGGGGCGGGGTCGGACTGCGAGCAAACGGCCAAGAAACTGCCAAGATTCATCAAATTCTATTGTTGCATCCTAGGCGATTCCCGCTTAAGATGCGTCAAATGACGGCGATGGCCCGCATCGAGTCCAATACGGTTGATTCTGCTCCCGCCCTGGCGGTTCCCAGGGTGCGGTTAGGCAAGCTGTGCGTAGCGATCCAAGGCGAAACGCCTTCGGAGTTGTGGGAGCGCGGAGCGAAAGCGGCGCAGGAGACAAAATTTTTGGAGTTCCGCCTGGACACGCTGGCAAAGCCCGCCTCGGCGTTTCCGGGATTGAAGGTTTTCCTGGCCGGTCACAGGGACACGACGGCGATTGCCACCTGCCGGCGCAAGGAATGTGGCGGCAAGTTTACCGGTTCGCTGACGGCAGAGCTGGATTTGCTGACGAAGGCGGCCGAGGCCGGCTGCATGATCGTGGACCTGGAAGTGGAGTCGGCCGAGGAGGCCAAGCCGGCACAACTGGCCAGATTCAAAGTGGGACTGCGTGCGGCCGGAGCGGCGCTTCTGGTGAGCTTCCACGACTTTACGCGGACCAAGGGGTTGGAGCAGGCGGCCAAGCGGATTGAGGCCTTCGAACCGGACTATGTGAAGGTGGTTTCAACGGCGCGATCGCTGGCCGATAACCTGGCAGTGTTACGACTGATCGAGGACCGGTCGCTGGTGTCGCATGTGGTGGGCATCGCGATGGGCGAGGAAGGGCTGCTGAGCCGGGTGCTGGGACCGCGGGCTGGGGCTGCGTTCACCTTTGCCGCGCCGGAGGAGGGAGTGGAGACTGCTCCCGGGCAGGTGACGGCGCGGACCATGCTTGACCTCTACCGGCTGGACCAACTGGACCAGGCAACGCGGATTTTTGGCGTGGCGGGCAATCCGATAGGGCACTCGCTTTCGCCGCTGATGCACAACATGGCCTTCCGGCGGGAGAGCGTGAATGCGGTGATGCTGCCCTTGAAGACCCGGGCGCTGGAGGACCTGCTGACCGTGGTGCGGGAGCTGCCGCTGGGAGGGGTGGCCGTGACCATGCCGCTGAAGCAGGAGGTGCTGCCGCACCTGGCGAACATGGATCCGTTGACAGCGAAGATTGGCGCCTGTAACACACTACGGACGGGCGCGGACGGCAAGATCTACGGCTTCAACACGGACGTGGCTGGGGTGGTGAGGCCACTTGAGAAGCGAATGAAGTTGAAGGGCGCGCGCATTGTGGTGCTGGGCGCAGGGGGAGCGGCGCGGGCCGCGGTGTTCGGCCTGGTGGAGCAGGGCGCAGAGGTTTTTGTGGTGAACCGGACGCACGAGAAGGCAGTGGCGCTGGCGCGGAAGGCGCACGCGAAGTCGTTGAAGCAGGACCAACTGGCGAAGAACAAGTTCGACGTGCTGATCAACACCACGCCGTGCGGGATGGCGGGGATCAAGCCGACGCTGCCCATCAAGGAGAGCGAGTTGAACGCAAGCCTGGTGTTCGACATGGTGTATAACCCGCTGATCACACCGCTGCTGAAACTGGCGCATGGCCGCGGGCTTGCGGTGATAAGCGGGCTGGAGATGTTTGTGCAGCAGGGTGCGCGTCAGTTCGAAATTTGGACGGGAAAACCGGCGCCCGAGGCGGAGATGATGCGGGTGGTGGAATTGGCGCTGCGCAGAAAAGCTTAAGAATCTCTCATTTTGGGGCGATGCGCAACCCAGGTTACCGAAGAAGCCGAAAATAACGCCCGGCCCGCGCCACATCCCTGAAAATCTGGGTCTTCAACGCTTCGGGCGAAGGCCATTCAATTTCACCCCGCAATCGGAGAAGGAACTCGAGTTCGATGGGGGTTGTGCGGTCGATTTCGATCGGCTCGAAGTCGAGGATGTGCGACTCGACGGCAAAGGACGCCACGCCGAATGTGGGGCGGTTGCCGACATTGGTTACAGCTTGAAAGCAACGCGTGCCGGCGGGTAAGGCGATGTTGAGGCGGGTGACATAAACGCCAAAAGCGGGTAGCAGTTCCGGGTAGGGTGCGAGATTTACGGTGGGAACAAGCAAGCGGGTACCGATTCCGCGGCCACGGGCCTGGGTTGAGACCACGGAGAAGGGACGGCCGAGCATCCAACGGGCCCAGCGCATCTCCCCTTCGGCTACGAGGGCACGAATCGCCGAGCTTGAAACATCGCGGCCGTGCACGAGGACCGCATCATGAACGCGGACAACGAAGCCGGTTTGCTCGCCGAGAGCTTTGAGCTGTTCGACTCCAGCTTGAGCGCCGCGGCCGAAGCGGAAGTTGTGGCCCTCATGCAGGGCGCAGATACCGAGTGTTTGGGCAAGGATGCGCCGGGCGAAATCGTCGGCGGAAAGGTTGGCGAGCGCTCGATCGAAGGGCAGCACGACAATCGCATCAATACCCGTTAGAGCGAGAAGCCGCAGCCGCACGGCAAGCGGCGTTAGCAGGCGCGGCGCCTGGGTGGGGCGAAGGAATTGTTCAGGATGCGGATCGAAGGTGATGGCGACGGCGCGCGCCCCGGTCTGGCGTGCCTCTCGAACCACGGCGGAAAGAATCTCCTGATGCCCGCGATGCACGCCGTCAAAGTTGCCGATGGCGCCCACGGAAGGGCCAAAATCCGGCGGAATCTCTGCAATGGAGCGGAAGACGGAAATCTTCGGTGGTTTGGTGATGGTGGTTTGGGGTGTCTCGCTCATAGGATCACAGGCCCAGCCTCACGGGCAGCGACAAGCCGTCGTAGGCCAGCCTTACGCCTTCAGGCAAGGTGCGATTGGTCTCTTCGTGGCCCAGTTCGTGGGCAATGTGGGTGAGCCAGGTGTGACGGGCGCCGATGCGGCAGGCCCAGCCCAGAGCCTGCTCCACCGTGGCGTGACTGGGATGCGGCTTGAAGCGCAGGGCGGAGAGCACCATGTGTTCAAGTCCCTCAAGGAGGGCAAAGGTGGACTCGGGGATGGCGCTCACGTCAGTGAGGTAGGCAGCATTGCCGAAGCGGAAACCTGAAATCTCCATGGGGCCATGGAAGACGGGAACGCGGAGGAACTCGACGCCATGAACGACCGTGCGCTGATGGAGTGGTTCCAGTTGGACTTTGGCGCGGGTGGGATAGGTGGCCTGGGGCGAAAAGGTGTAGTCGTAGGTATGGCGCAACGTTTCCGCGGTTTCCTCGGCGGCGTAGAGCGGGATGGGACCGCCCTCGCGGAACATGATGAAGCTGAGGGGGCGCAGATCGTCCATGCCCAGAATGTGGTCCGCGTGGGCGTGCGTGTAAAAGACCGCATCCACTCGGTCAAGGCCGGCACGCAAGGCCTGCTCGCGGAAGTCGGGGCCGGTATCGATGACCACGACCCGCTGCCGGCCGCCTGCGTCACTCCAGCGTATGAGCGCGGAAGGGCGCAGACGCCGGTCGTGCGGGTCGGTAGATTTGCAGACAGCGCAGGAGCAGGCGAGCGTTGGCACTCCCATCGATGTTCCGGTTCCGAGAAATGTCAGCAGGCCGTCCATACGCTCACGCAGAAACGAGGCACGCAACCGCGGCCGCGTGACCAACATGGGTGTTCACCGAGGTCACTTTTTGCCCGGCGGGGGCGGGACAGGCGGTTGCATCGCCTGCATGTTGATCATGCTGGTGAGCTCAAGGAAGGCCATGCGCGCCTCATAGAGCACGGTTTGCAGGGTGCGGTCCTCGGCTTCGGTGAGGTTGCCTTTGGTTTTTTCGGCCAGCACGCCCAGCAGGTCAATGGTGGTGCGCGCGCCAAGAATGTCAACGCGGGGACGCTGACCCTCCTGCGTGCCGGCCCCCATCTGAATCATGGCGGAGACGTAAAACTGCTGAACGAGGTGATCAAAGCCAACCGGGGGCTGCGCACCCGCGGCGGGATTCTGTGCGCGGACGAGGTCCTCAAGCCGCTGTGCGGAGGCATCGTAAGCGGACTTCTGCTCGCGGCTCTCCTCGGCGGTGGGGGCGGGAGGCACTTCTTCTTCAGACAAGGGGGCGTCCGGCTGGCCGTCAACTTTGCCGGCATCCTGCCGTGCTTCGCTCACCACCAGCCGCGGCCCAGCCGCGGGCTCGGCCGGCGAGGCGGGCGGCGCAGGCGGAGCGGCAGGCGCAGGGGCCTCCGCGTGTCGGCTGCCCTGCTCCTCCTCGGCCTTCAACTTGCGCCGGTCGATGACTTCAAACTTCGGGGTTTCGCTCATGGCTCCTGGTTTCCGATCGGTCTGGCCGTAAGGCCGGGCTACCGACTCATTGCAATCTCTGGTGCGAAAAAACTGAGGTCAAAGTGCCGGGGGCTCGGCCAGAATGCGAGCCGTGCCCGAAGCAGCTCCGGCGACGTAGTGGAGCGGTTGGTTGTGCAGCTCGGCTTCGGCGCGCACCATGCCCAGCGCAAACACCCTGCTGCCGGAGGCCAGCGGCAACTCTGCCGCGCTGGTGATCATACCGGCGGAAGCGCCATCCGGCAGACTTAACTCAATGCCAGCTGGCGGCACCGGGCCGGTGAGCTCAAGGGGACGAATGTGCCTGTGAACATTTCCCCGTGAACGGATACGTTCCACAATCTCCTGGCCAAGATAACAGCCTTTGTTGAAGTTGAGGGCGCGGAGCTGAGCGGTTTCCTGGGGCAGGTCGCGCTCGACGATGTCAATGCCGTACGCCGGAATTCCTTCGGCGATGCGTAGCCGCTCGACCGACTCACAGCCAACGTGGGTGGCCCCGGCTGTTCGTAGCGATCTCCAAAGATAGGCAAGTTGTGCCGAGGGCGCCCACAGCTCATAGTGCGGCGCATGCACGCCGTAGCCACGCAAAACCTTGAGGTCAATCCCGTTCCACTCAACGATTTTTCCGATCATGGGGTGGGCAAGAACGGGCAGGCCGAGCCGCTGCAATACTTCATCGGCCAGAGGACCGGTGAGCCCAACCACGGCAACGGAACCGGCCTCGCCCAGCTGTTCCTCGCCAATCGCGACCAATTCGACATCATCCATGATGATGAAGTTGTTGAGGTGCGCCATGAGCTTGTCGTACTGGTCGGCGGCAATCTCCAATTCCAACTCGGATTCGCCGGCGAAGGGAGTGCCGAGCAGCGGGTCGGCTTTTCCCGAACCAGGGGTGGGCGTATTACGCCGATGGGGCGACTGTTCTTCGCCGCCGCGCCAGACCGTCAGGTCGCCCTGGATCCGTCCCTGCGCGTTGAGCACGAGGTTCCATGCTCCGGAGTTCGGGAACAGATCGTTGACGGTGTTGGTGACCATGCCGCTGAGCCAGCGAAAGCGGTCTTCGCCTCGGACGGCCACGCGCCGTATCCAACCCAGATCGTGGGCGGCGGCTCCGGCCACAAGCGCCGCTGTTTCGTTCCGGGGAGCGTCCAACCGTTGTGGCGTAAGCGCACCGCGGTACGTCACGAGCTCCGGAGGGGTGGGCACCGATTGCAGCAGCACGGCAAGCGCCGTGGGCTGTATTGTTTTGGAAAGGACTGTCTCGGCCATTGAGGAAAACTTCTCCGCTTTCCGGTGCGGTTTTTTCGGTTCACTGTCACCAGACCGCATCCTGATTATAGCCTTGGGAGTGGATGGCCCGGGGACGGGGCGGAAAGTACCCGGTGCGGGGCAAGCCGGAATTTGGGGCAAAGCCTGCAAAGGATAAGCAGGCAAGCAGATGGGAAGAAAAGGGAGACGACTTGGCAGACTGGAAGAGCAGGCAGGATGCGGCGGCTGAGCAGACCAACCCGCGTTGGGCCCGGGGGTTTAGGGTGTGGGCGGCAGCGATCTGCCTTGCGGCGACCGCAGCCGGAGCACAGAAGCAGTCATCGGCAAACCCGCAGACCTCTACGGAAAGCGCGCCGTCTTCGAGCGCCGCGCAGACTGACAGCGCCAGGAAGCAAGGCCACATTACGCCCGAGCAGGCCAGGCAGCTTTTTTCGCTGGTGGACGAGCTGATCAAGTTCTCCTCCGACGAGACCGGGCTGCCCATCAAGAGCAAGGTGAAGCGCCAGATGACCACGCGCGACGCCGTGGAGCGCTACCTGGAGGAGAAGTTCAACGAGGACCAGGACGCGAAGCGGTTGCAGCGCGACGAGATCGTGCTGAAGAAGTTCGGACTGCTGGACCGCGACTTTGATCTCAAGCCCTTTCTGCTGGCCCTGCTAAAGGAGCAGATCGAAGCCTATTACGACGCCAAGACGAAGACCGTGAACATGCTGGACTGGGTGGATGTGGACGACCAGAAAACGGTGCTGGCCCATGAGTTGACGCATGCGCTTCAAGACCAGCATTCGGACCTGGAAAAGTGGGACGATCAGACTCCGGACAACGTCTCGGCAGATGCAGCCGGCGACACCGACCACCTGGCCAGGGACGAGATGGACACAGCGCGCGACGCCGTTGCCGAGGGACAAGCCACCGCGGTGATGATGGACTACGTTTTGAAGCCGATGGGCAAGAGCCTGGTGAAGGATCCCGAGGTGATGGACATTGTGAAGGGGCAGATGAGCGGCACCCAGAACTCGCCCGTGATGGCGCGCGCACCGCTTCTGCTGTCAGAATCGATGCTGTTTCCCTATCGCGAGGGATTGAGCTTTGAGCAGGATGTGTGGATGGACCAGGGGCAGGCGGCAGCGTTTGCAGGAGCCCTGGATCATCCGCCCACGTCAACCTGGGAGATTATCAACCCGCGTGAATACGAGAAGCACCAGATTCCGGCGGTGCCGTTGCTGCCCGACATTCATCCGCTGGTGGACAAGCTTTACGCGCCCTATGACATTGGCCAGGTGGGCGAGCTCGACGTGCACATTCTGACCGAGTTGTTTGGGGGCGATGGGGCGGCGCGCGACCTGACCCCGGCTTGGAATGGTGGCATCTACTGGGCTGGCCAGCTTCGCTCAGCGACCACGCCAGCTGACCAGTCGAGCACGAAATCACTGGCACTGTTCTACCTGTCGGTGTGGAGGAATCCTGCTTCGGCGCAGGCTTTTGCGAAGCTCTATGCCGACAGCCTGGGGCGTAAGTACTCCGGCCTGAAGAAAGACGGGAGCGCGGCTGCGCAAACGGACGGCCGATCGGTGGAGCAGGTGTATTCCGCCAACGAAGGGCCGGTGGTGATTACGACTCGCGGCAAGATGGTGTTTATTTCGGAGAGTTTCCCGCTTGCGCTGGCGCGCCAGCTGACCTCGCTGATTCTTGACGCGCAGGGAACGGGGGAAATGAAGATGGCCGAGAGCAGGGACAAGAACGGGCAGGAGGCTCCGGGGCCGGCGTCGAGAGGCGTAGAACCGCTCTCTGCCGACATCGTGCGCCTGTTTGCGAACTGCGGCGTGATGAAAGCGGCGGTGGACGCTGCAAACCAGGCGGGGAGATAGGGGAGCCGGCGCTCTTGATTCGGCGCACGGCGCCGGCCCGCAGTTTTACTGGTTGCCGTCGAGAATCGAGCCGACAATTCCTCCCAGAAGGCCGCCGCCCAAGCCTGCCGCGGTGGTTTGCCGCGCTTCTGTGCGGGGCAGATATTCGCCGATCTGGTGCGCAAGCCGGGAGATGGGCAAGGTCTGCAGCCAGACCTGCCCCGGACCGGTCAGCACGGCCAGGAACAAGCCATCACCGCCGAAGACCATGTTCTTGATGCCTGGAACCATCGTGATCTGGAAGGCCACGGAGGATTGAAAAGCGCCCACGTGTCCAGGATGCACACGCAGCGTCTCGCCGGGCGCCAGGTTCTTGACGATCAGCTCCCCGCTCAGTTCAAGCCAAGCCGTTCCCTGGCCGGCAAGCTTCTGCAAGAGGAATCCGTCGCCGCCGAAGATGCCCGCGCCCAGCGACTGCTGAAAGCCGACGCCGATGGTGACCTGCGGAGTGGCGCAAAGGAAGCCATGGCGGTGCACCATGTACTCCTGCCCAGGGACGAGTTGGACGGGCATAATGTGCCCCGGCACCTTGGTGGCGAAGGAAACCTCGCCGGGATACTGCATGGCGCGGTATTCGGTCATGAAGATGCTTCCGCCGCCGGCAACCCGCTTTAACACGCCGAAGATGCCACCGCCTCCCCCCATCTGGGTATGGGTCATCATCTGGATGGAACCGGTCATCCAGGAGAGCTCGCCACTCTCGGAGTACACGCTCTCATTGGGATCGAGTTGGACATCGAGCACGGGCATGGTGGTGCCCTGAATCCTGGTTTGCATGGTGAAAACCCTCCTGTCAGGGAACAGTGTACCCGCTTCGGAGGCGGCAGAAGCTCGAAATTAGATTTTTATGCCACAGGCTACGTGACATCAGGGATGGCCGCGAAAGCTTCTTCCCGAGAAGCGGGTTTGCCTGCCGATGCGGGCGAAAGGCGCGAACAGCTCAACAGGAAGACGGATGCCAGAGAGGGAGGAAGGCAGCAACGGGACCAGCTTTCTACCAGGCCGGCAGTTCGTCGCCGGAGGCGGGAGACAGGAAAGCAACCGGAGCGGGCAATGGAAGCATGGATTCACCGAAACACTGGATGTTTTCGGGGCCTGCATTGCGGGCATGATCGAGGGACCGCTCAGCCTCGCGCAGCACCACCACAGGGGATCGGCCATGGCTGGCGGCGATGCCAAAGCAGGCGGAAAGGCGGATGGCATCGCCGGCGATGCTGTAGGGAACACTGAAGACATCGAGGCGCAGGCGCTCGGCGAGCATCACCGCATCGTTTGTGGCGCAACCGGGCAGAACCACGAGAAACTCGTCCTCGCCGGTGCGGCCGAGCAGATCGTAGCTGCGCAGCAGGCGCGCCGCGCGGGCGGCCACCTGGCACAGCAACTTGTCGCAGGCGGCGGCTCCGAGCCGTGAATTCCAGTGGCCAAAGTCGTCGATGTCGAATAGCAGAAGACACAGCGGACTGCCCATTCTTTGCACGCGATCGGTCTCGCGAAAGAGCATGGTCATGAGAGCTTCGCGGTTGTACACGCCGGTGAGCCGGTCCATTTGCGCATCTTTTGAAGCGGTTTGGCGAAGCAATTCGAGATCCCGCGCAGCGCGGTGCGCGCGCAGCACCCGGTCGATTCGAATACGGTAATAAGGGGCCTCGTCGGCGCGCAGGATGAGGTCGTCAATCACACCTTCGGAGAGACGGTCGATCCACTCCTGGGTGACGTTGTCCGAAATCAGGACAGTCGGGATCCGCTCACCGGTGGAACAGGCGCAGGCCGCGAGCAACTGTCCCATGGGCATGCCGGGCAGGTTGGCGTCGAGAATCGCCAGGCCGAGGGGGACGGATTTCCGGGGCTCGAGGCCCGAAGGATTGTGCGCGGCGATGCAGGCCAGAGCCGCCTCGGCGGAGACGACAATCTCGAGATGCGCGCCAAGTGCGCGGAGCACTGACTCAACGGCAGCGCAAAGAGCGGGGTCGGGCGAGGCAAGCAGAAGGTCAGGTGGGTTGTGAGCGCGCATCCGGGACTGTCTCCCTACGGGATGCATCGGCGGAGATTAGAGATTGTTTAGAGAGCGAGAGAGGATTCTAAGAGAAAAGCGATGACGATACTGCGGAAGCCAGGTGCCGAAGGTAACGAGGCGGCTTCATGCTGTCCGATCGCCTTTCCATTCGGGTCTATGTTTGCCGGCTATGTGGATTTCCCCTTATCCGGCTCTTCCTCCAGGAGATTAAAAGAATTGGAATCCAGCCAGAGCCCAAAGAACCGTGTGGCCGCCAGTTCAAGCGCGGCAGCGTGTTCATGTGCCGATGCGCGCAGATTGGAAGGGGGAATGCGGGCATGATGCAATTCGCAGGCATGGCCCACATACCAGCGTTCCAGACCCATCTCGGTGACCTCGGGATGGAACTGCAATGCCAGCGCAGAATCTCCGAGGGCAAACGCCTGATGGGCATATTTCCCGGTTGCCGCCAGATGGAGCGCGCCAGGGGGGAGCTCGAAGGTGTCGCCATGCCAATGGAAGACCGGGAGGCCGGGGGCGAGCAAGGGTGCGAACCACGTGGGCGAACTTGCATTGGGCACGGCCAGCAGGGGCGCCCAGCCGATTTCAGCGCCGTGAGGGCCGGGATAGACGCGAGCACCGAGAGCCGCGGCCATCAGTTGCGCGCCGAGACAAATACCAAGGACGGGCTTGCGCGCTGCCAGCCGATCACCGATGAGTGCGATTTCCGCCCTTAGAAACGAATAATTGTCCAGGTCGTAGGCCGCGATCGGGCCGCCCATGATCACCAGAAGTTCGCAAGACGCGGCCTGCGGGATCGGGTAGCAAGCGGTGGCCACATCGACGTAATCGATTTGGAAGCCTCGACGGAGCAGAGGCACGGCCAACGAACCAAGATCCTCAAAAGCCAGGTGACTCAGGACCAGGGCCCGGCGTGTAGGCGTCGGCATGGAAAAATTGTATCCTCCCGCCTGACACCGTTTGCGTCAGTCGACAAAATCCACTTGGGGAGCGATTGGAATGACGCCGCGCTCGTGGCCCATATCGAGGAGCTTGCGAATGGCCTGGCGACCGTCGGGACCGTAGTCGAGCGTGCGGTCGTTGACGTACATGCTGACAAAGCGGCTGGCGAGCCGGGTGTCGAGGTCGCGGGCGAACTGCATGGCATATTCGAGCGCCTGCTCGCGGTGGTCGAGGGCATGCTGGATGCTGTCGCGGAGGGCTTTGGAGATGATCTTGTGCTTCTCCGGACCCAGGGAGCGGCGGATGGCGTTCCCGCCCAGCGGCAGCACCAAGCCGGTAGCTTCCTGCCACCAGACGCCCAGATCGAGGACCTTATGGAGGCCGCTGGACGAGTAGGTGAGCTGGCCTTCGTGGATGATGAGCCCGGCTTCGAAGGTTCCAGCCTGCACGGCGGGAATGATTTGGTCGAAGGGCAAGGTTTCGGTACGGATATTGGAATTGAAAATTTTGAGGGCGAGATATGCCGTGGTGAGCATGCCCGGAATCGCAATCTTGATGCGTTCAAGATCGGCGGCTTCGAGCTTGCGGCTGGAGACGATCATGGGGCCATATCCCTCGCCCACGCTGCCGCCGCAGCCCATCAAGGTGTAGTTGCCTTGCACGTAAGGATAAGCATGAAAGCTGATGGCGCTGACGTCGTAGAAGGCTTCTTCGCGGGCGCGCTTATTCAGTGTCTCGATGTCGCAAAGAGTATGGGAGAAGCGATAGCCGGGGACGCGAATCTTATTCGTGGCCAGGCCATAGAACATGAAAGCGTCATCGGAATCGGGGCTATGGGCAATGGAGATGTCAATCATATCGGTCTGGCCGGCTGGTTGGGCTTGGCTGGTGCTCACGAGGAGGCAGGTCCTTTCAGATTAAAAGAGCGGCTATGAAATTTAGATACAGTTAAACGGTGCGACGGCGAAAACGCTGGAATCCGGTGGCCAGAGTGGCGGCCGCGACGATCTTGAGTGCATCGCCCGGTAGAAAAGGAAAGACTCCGAGGGTGAGAGCCGTCAGGGCCGATGCGTGGGTAAGAACAGTAAGCCAGAGGGCGCCGCAGCCCAGAATTGCGAGGCTGCCGGCCGTGGCACTGAGAGCCGCGGTGGTAAAGCCACCGCAGGAACGGCGCCACAGAACAGAAGCGAGTGCGGCCGCGAGCGGATAGGCGAGCAGATAACCACCCGTGGGTCCTAGCAGGTGGGCCAGACCCGACATGGGTGGATTGGCGGCAAAGACCGGCAGCCCGAGCGCACCCTCGGCGAGGTAAGCGAAAAGCGTGCCCGCAGCCAGGCGCGGGGAGAGAAGCAGGCCCAACAGCAGAACTGCAAAAGTTTGCAGCGTCAGCGGAATGGGGGTGAAGTAAAGGGGCAGTGCGATCTGAGCAGAAATCGCGACGAAGGCGCTGCCGGCCAACACAATGACAGGCACACGCAGCCAGAGCTCAACGCGCCGGCGAGCTGCCGGGGCAGAAGCAGGTACCGCCGCAGAGGAGAACGGTGCCGAAATATTCTTGCTCAACAGAATTTCTCCTTATCCCGGTGAATTGGATTCCCGTGAATCAGGTCCGCGTGAATAGGGCTCCCGTGCATCGTTCCTCGCGTGGGGGCGCAACATTCACGGCTCAATTTCCAGGTCGGTCTCCTGGACAGCTTCACGCGCGGCAAGCGCGTTCCTTCGCAGCATTCTTCGCTGGAGCCAGATGTGACGCGCCAAGCCCGCGGCCGCAAAAAGCAGCGCTCCAAGCGAGACGAGAAGAGCGATCATTAACCAGCGCATGGAAGCGAACCCTCCAAGAATACCAGACGGGTTCCCGTCGGGGTGCGTTAGGGCCGGCGCAAGCCGGCCTGCAGCCAATCGAGGTAGGCATGGCTGCCGGACTCGACCGAAAGCACCAGGAACTCCGGAGTTTCATAGGAGTGCAACTGATGCAGCCGGGCTTCGAGCGCGGCCAATTGATCTGGGCCGGTCTTGATGAAGAGCATGGTTTCGGTGGCCGACTCAATCTTGCCCTGCCAGAGATAGAGGGATTGGACGGCGGGAATCTGCGTGACGCAGGCGGCGAGGCGCTCCTCGACCAGCGTAAGGGCAAGCCGGCCGGCCTCTTCAGAGTTGGCCACGGCGGTGAGAACGATGCGGGCTGGTGGGTTGGTTTCTGTCATGGGCACTTCGAGCTTGGAAATCGATTCTCGAACAACTGTAGTCCGAAAACGGCCGCGCCGCCTCACTTCAACCGGCTGAATCGGCAGTTCGGCGAAGGGGTCCAAAGAGGGCAGTATTTATGATGGTCTTTGCGGCCGGGAATTCCCGACCGGACGGAGGAATCGATGAGCACGGCGATCAAGTTTGGCACCTCAGGATGGCGGGCGGTTGTGGCCGATGAGTTTACGCTGGCCAACATCCGGCTGGCTGTTGCGGGCATTGCGGCCTACGTAAAAACGCAGCCGGAGCCGCATCGGGTGCTGGTGGGGCGCGATCCGCGATTTCTGGGCGAGAGCTTTGTGGAGGAAGCGGCGCGGGTGCTGGCTGGCGGCGGGGTAACGCCGATCGTGATTCCCGAAGCGGCGCCGACGCCGGCGATTGCCTACGCCGTGCGCACTTGGAAGACCTCAGGGGCAATCAACTTTACCGCCTCGCACAATCCGCCGGAGTACAACGGCATCAAGTTCTCAACGCACGACGGAGCTCCGGCGCTTCCCGAGGTGACCAAACAGATTGAGTCGGCGATTGCAGGGTTAGAGGCCGGCGGCGACAAGATTCTCAGTCAGAATGCGCCGGCAGGCGGGTTTGAGACGGCCGATGTGAAGCCGGCGTTTTTGAAGCGGCTGACGGAGCTTGTGGACCTGAAGGCGATTGCAAAGTCGGGGATCAAGGTGGTTTACGACCCATTCTGGGGCGCGGGGCGCGGTTACAGCTCAGAGTTGCTGCGCGAGGCGGGCGTGGTTGTGGAGACGGTTCACGACTACCGCGACGTGCTGTTCGGCGGACATGCGCCAGAGCCCGACGACCACCTGCTGGGCGACGCGAAGAAAAAGATGAAGGAGATGGGCGCGGCGATCGGCATTGCGACTGACGGCGATGCGGACCGCTTCGGCATTCTGGACGGCGATGGCGCGTTTATTCAGCCGAACTACATTATTGCGCTGCTGCTGGACTACCTGGTGGAGACGCGCGGCTGGCGAAACGGCGTGGCCAAGAGCGTGGCAACGACCAACCTGATCAACGCTGTGGCCGAGCACCACAAGGTCCCGCTTTATGAGACGCCGGTGGGGTTCAAATATATCGGCGAGCTGATTATCGCGGACAAGATCGCGATCGGCGGCGAAGAGTCGGCGGGGCTGACAATCCGCGGACACGTTCCCGAGAAGGACGGCGTGCTGGCGGGCTTGCTGGTGGCGGAGATGGTGGCAACGCGCGGGAAAAGCCTGAGCGCTCAATTGAAGGAGCTGTTTGGCAAGGTTGGTTCCTTCTACCCTGTGAGAGAGAACTTCCGCTTGACCCCGGAGGTGAAGGCCGCGTTCACTGAGAAGTTGAAGGCCGACCCGAAGGAGCTGAGCGGGCGGAAGGTGACGGGCGTGGTGAGGACCGACGGGCTGAAGCTGATTCTGGATGACGGCTCCTGGGTCTGCTACCGGCTTTCAGGCACCGAGCCGGTGGTGAGGGCCTATACGGAAGCGCGCAGAGAGCAGGACATGGAAGCTCTGAAATTGGCCGCGGAGAAGTTCGTTCTGTCGTAACTGTGGATTGAGGCTGAAGTGGCGGACGAAAAGCCGGAGGGCGTGAGGAAGAGCGAGACGGTGCCGGTTTCGGCGTCGGAGCGAGCGGTTGCCTGGATGCGGCGCGGTTGGCGTCCGGCGGGAACCGTTTTGGCGGTTGCGCTGGCGGCGTTGCTGATGTGGCACGTGATCAACGGCAAGCATGGGCTCTCAGTCTGGCAGCAGAAACGAGTAGAAGACCGCGAGTTGCAAAAAGAAATAAAGGACATGGAAGTTGAGAACGCGCAACTGCGACATTCGATCGATCGCCTGCAGAAAGACCCCGATGCGATTGAGCACGAGGCGCGCGAAAAGCTGCACTACGCCAAGCCGGGCGAGGTGATCTACACGTTGCCGGAAACACCGCAAGGGCAAGCTGCCGGGGCTGCGGGCAAGTAGGCCTGCTGTCGTGGGGTTTGTGCCTTCCCAGGTCTCAAAATCGAGACCCGGGGCACCCGCCAGGGCAGTTGTATAAGAGACTCTAGAAATCGAGGTGCACGCGGACGGTGGGGATGTAGACCGGTCCTCGGTCCCGGTTGTAGCCGGGATTGACGACGTAGGACCCTCCAGCCATGCAGTAAAGTCCGCGCCACAGGTGGGCGTTGTAGTACCACTCCAGGATGTTTTCGCGCCCATAGGTGAGGTTGCCGTCGCCCAGGAGAAATCCAAGCCCACCGTAGTGAAGATAATTTTGGTGGTCGCGCTTGATGGCGTTGGACACAAAGGCAACGCCCACTTTGTCGTTTGATCGCTTCCAGGTTTGGCCGTTGTAGTCGCCTCCGAAGAGGACAGTTTGGCCGACTTCGGTGTAGGCGAAGGACTCGTGCTGGTCTTCGTTCCATCCGAAGCGGCCGAAGAGGCGCAGGCTATCGGTGACCTCTTGCTCGGTGTTCAGGCCAAAGCCGTACTTGACCGCGCCGAAGCGCTCAGTCTGCGTGATGTCGGGCACCGCGATTTTTCCAGTGAGGAACTGCTGCACCGACTGGCGATAGTCGCCCATGTGCGCGTGGTTCACGAAGCTCAACACGCTCACCGCTCCCTGGCGCTTTGGATTCAAAAGCGGGGCGAATATGCCCTTGCGCAGTTCGAACTCCCAGTTCTGCCCGTTGGCGCGGCTGAAGGCCCAGTCGAGATCGATGCCGTTGGCGATGATGGGCATGGCCGCGATGGCATAACGCGCCGACCAGATGCGGTCGTCGTACTCCAACACACCGCCCACAGTGTAGCCGCGGGTGTCGGCAGCGTAATCCCATGCGCCGTTATTATCGATGGTCCAGTTGGTGAACTGAAGATGGCTGTCGGATCCGACGGAGTTGAGGTCGAAGGTGTCAGGCAGGCTCATTTTGCCCACGCGGATTTCAAACCGGCGCACCGGCACCTTGGTCGCCAGCGCGAAGGGACCGCGTTGCTGATCTGTCGGTTCATCGGTGAGGCCGACGATCTGGTGAATCTCGCCGCGGGAGAGATAGGGCAAGGTGCTGAGATTGGGATTGCGGACCACGTCGAGATTGGTCTCGCCGGCCAGGCCCAGCGCCTGGGAGAGTCCGCGCCCGCCGGCATTTTCAACGTCGACGATCAGATCGGTGTTGTAGCGCGAGTTCGGCCGCAATTGATACCCGAAGATACAGGGTGCCCACCTCGGAGGCTTTGTACTCGAAAATGTCGCGGAGGCTGTTGGCGCCCTCGTAGGGCGAGTGGAAATGCCCGTGCATCTGGAAGATGCTGTTGGCCTGGCCTGAGACCCAGTAGCGACCGCCCTCGGAGTGGGGCGCCATGGTGAGGACGGCGCGGGTCGGGAAGCTGCGCGGAGGCCGGCGGAGCAAGGCAGGGGGTAAACAGGAAGGCGCATGCCAGCCGCGCCAGGCAGAGGAAGAGCGGAATGGGGCGGCGGCCGGGCATAGAATAAGGGAGAATCTATACCCCCGCTGGGTTTATATCATACCCAGGGTGGGTATTGTCGAGGAAGGGAGGGATTCGATGGGGCACAAGGAGCGGGAGAAGCTGAAGTTGCTGCAGAGATTGAAGAAAGTACGCGGCCAACTGGAAGCGGTGGAGCGGTCGCTGACGGCTGATGGGGATTGCGGGGGACAACTGATGTTGCTGGCGGCGGTACGGGGCGGGGTGAACTCGCTGATGGGCGAGGTTCTTGAGACCCATATCCGCTTTCACCTGGCGGACGGGGCCAAAAAGCAGATTGCGCCGGAGCTGGCCGAGGACCTGATCGATCTGGTGCATGCGTATTTGAAGTGAAGTCATGCGGATTGAGTTTCTTGGAGGATGGGACAAAGGGCTTTCCGTGGTTCCCGTTTTTTGGGCACGGCACTACCTGCGCCCATTCTAAGGGGTCGAGGGAGCGGGCAAGATTAAGGTTTGGTTGATTTCAGGGAACGGGGTCAGCGGGTTTTCGAGACCGCCGCTGGCGATGCGCTTCCGCAGGTTGGAATGCTGTGGCGGGCAGTCGCGGGCGCTACTGATAGTTGCCGATCAGGACGAACGGCGCCCAATAGAACGGATGTGCGTAGTTGGCTTGGCCGGTCCCCGCTGTCGGCTGGCCCTCGACTTCAAGGCCGCGCTGACTTTGCGCTCCTGGCGAGGCTGAGGGGCCCTTGAGCAGCGCGAGTTGCGCCTGGCGCAAGGCCTCCGCTTTGCCGACGGCGGGGTTTTTGAGCCAGCGGGAGTAGAAGTCGCTCATCAATCGGCTGGTGCTGGCGTCGTTCACATCCCACAGCGAGGCCAGAACCGCTTCAGCGTCTTTCTGTTGAGCGATCATGCCCAGGCTGTCCATCTCTGTGCCGTCGCGGGTCTTGTAGTCCTTTGCCGTGCTGCATGCGGAGAGGGTGAGGAGCCGCGTGCCTTGAAAGACGACGGTTGAGTGCTCCATGGCGGAGAGATTCCACTCATACCCGTTGGCATCGCCTTTGTCTTCTCCACCCATCATCAGAAACGGCTCGTCGCCGCCGCCGGTTTCCACAACAAAATGGCTGGCAATATGCACCACGGGAAAGCCTTTGCCGGAGTCCAGCTCCGCTTTCAAGGCAGCGAGGGTGAACTGCTCGTTGGGCAGCAGCTTTCCTTCCATGGGACCATGCGAATCCGGTACGGCGGGGTCGTGGACGACCGCATCGAGCTCCGGCATGACGCCGGGAAGCGCAGGCAGGCCGCCATAACTTCTCGACAGGCCCATGGCCAGAACGCTGGGCGCGGTTCCATTCGCCAGCGGCGCATCGGCCATATGACCGTAGCTCTCTGGCGTGAAGAGGACATTTTTGAAGCGCTCGAGCATGTAGTGCTGTCCGTCGTAGAGAGCGGCCATGGGTAGGTAGCGCAACGCGTCGTCCAAGGACCAGAGCAGGGTGGGGACACCGGGCTGGCCGGCAGACGGCGCTTCGACGGGACTCAGCTCGCTGACAATTTTTAACTCACCCTCGAGGGGCGCCACCACCATTGCGTACAACTCGCCCAGCAGCGGCCTGGGATCGGAACCGCGCGAGGCCAGGTTTTCAAGCACCTCAAAGACCTTGCTGCGCAACTGGGCAGGGGTGGCAATTGAGATCGATCTTCTTTCGCGTGTCAGCGGTGACCACAATCGCGTAAACATGGTTCTCGCCCAGCAGGATGCGGATGCCGAGGACGCGCGGCCCCAGCTTTGCCAAGCGTGCTCTGCAGATAGCTCGGCCCGGCATTTTCACTGGCCGAGGGGGCATTTTTGCCGGCGGCGGGCCTGGTTTCGAGTTCGGCGGCGATGGTGTTGTTGAAGTAGGTAAGGATTTCCGTGACGCCCTGCTGAAGGGTTGCGCCCATGTTTTTCAGTTGGGCCTCTTCGGCCGGCGTGCGCGCGGTTTTTGCCTGCAGCGCGCCGTACTGCAGGCTCATCTCCTCGAGAGCGATGGTTTTCTGCTGCTGCGCATCCAGTTCGGATTGCGCCTGTTGCTGCGCGGCGCTCAGCTTTAGCGGCTCGACTTTGGCTGCCGGAGCGTCAGAGGCTCCGCGCACAATATCTTTCAGCTCCTGCTCCTTGAGCAGATCGAGGACCTGCTCCGCCTCTCCAAGCCTGCCAGTCTTGGACGAGGAGTTCTGCCAGAGTTCGATAGGTTGAGGCTCTGCGATTGCGCAAATCCCGCTTGCAGATCCTTATCGAGGCTGGAGATGTTCTTGCGAATCTGCTGATAGCTGTTGACCGCGTCGAGGCCGAAGAAGATTGCCACTTCAGGACGATCTTGCTTCTGCGAAGCCGATCATCATCGCGGTGTCAATGGCGCCCTGCATGTCAGGATCGCCCGCGGCCTTGACCAGCGACAGCGCGGCCAGCATGTAGGGGAACGCGGTTTGCGGTTGGCCGAGTTGCGCATACGCCCTGCCGATCGAGGCCAGAGCCGTGGCCTCGCCTCGGGTTTCCTGAGCCTGACGCCAGACCTGGAGGGCGTTGAAGCTGATTTCAAGCGCCTTGCTTGACTGATGGAGGTCAAGCATAGGCGCGCCCCATGTTGCTCAGGGTCATGGCTTCGCCGCGGCGGTTGCCTACCTCGCGCCAGACGGCCAGGGCCTGACTGTAGAAATCGAGAGCCTGCCGGGGTTCGCCCAGGTCAGCCTGGACGCGGCCGATATCGTTCAGATCAAGAGCTTCGCCGTTCCGGTTTCCGGACTTGCGCCAGACAGCCAACCCCTGGTTGAAGTAATCGAGCGCCGTCTGCTTCTGGCCCAGATCGGAGTAGACTCTGCCGAGATAGTTGAGAGCGCTTGCTTCCCCTTGCAGGTTACCGATGGTCCGCCAGATGGTAAGGGCCTGGTTATAGGAATCGAGCGATTTTTGCTTCTGGCCCAGATCGGAATAGGTTCGGCCAGCATTGACGAGCGAGAGCGCCTCGCCTGCGTGGCCCCCGATTTGTCGCCAGATGGCCAAGGCCTGGTTGAGATTGTCGAGAGACTTCTCGCCCTGGCTCATATCGGAATAAACCTTGCCCATGGCGTCGAGAGCGGTGGCTTCGCCAACCTGGTTTGCCTGTTGACGCCAGAGGGGCAAAGCCTGGTTGAGGGCATCGAGCGCCTTGTCTTCCTGGGCCAGATAGGAATAAGACTTGCCGATCAGGGTGAGCGCGCTGGCTTCTCCCGTGCGGCTGCCTAACTGACGCCAAACGACGAGGGTCCGATTAAAAAGGTCCAGCGCCTTCTGCTCTTCGCCCATATCTGAATAAATGTGGCCTTCGATGTCCTCGGTAAATGCCTGGCCTTGACGGCTGCCGCCGTTCTGCTCGATCTGCAAAGCCTGGTTGCAGTAGTCGAGCGCCTTTTGCATGCTTCCCGACTGGCGATAGAGACTGGCGAGGGTATTGAGCTCGACGACCACATCATGAAGCTGCTTGGCCTGGCGCGCGTCGGCAAGCTTTTGCTCATGCAGGGGAATCTGTTCGCGGAGCGGGATGGACCCGGTCTCATTTGGAATTTGCGCGGGCGCGGGAGAGGCATGGAAGAGGACGAAGAGCCAGGTTGCCGTGAGCAGAGCGATCGTGAGCTTTTGCGTTTTGGGGGTCAGGTTCATCGCTTCCCCTGCCAATCAAATACGGTCAGATTGCCATTGCGCCCAGCAGCGAATCGTCTGGGCGCGCATCCATCGGGCGGCACGATCTGCCGCTTCACGGCTCCACCGTTGCCGGCTCAGCCCCGGCCACGCCCAGGGCAAAGTCCGCGTCCGCCGAACTCCTGCTCATGACCGGATGCTGGTGCGATCCATCGGCGGCGACGCGGGTTGAGACCTGCTGAGCCACGTTCGCGTAAAGCTGGCTCAAAGGAGTGACGCCATTGCCGCTTTTCATGGCCTGGAGAAGGTAATAGGTGAAATAACCGTGGCGGAGCGCGGGACTCTCGAGCGACTCCTCATTCGCCTGGCTGGCCGACAGGATGATGCGCCCTGTGCCCTGGCTCATCCGTTCCAGCATTTGGGTTGAAGGGCCCTTGTTCGCGAGTGCTCCCGTTGCAACGGGCGAAGGGCTCTTGATGGAGCCACCGCTGTAGCAGGTGTCGAGAATGACCGCGGTGCGCAGCGCCTTCATGCGGGTGGCGACTGCGTCGGCGAGCTCGACCATGGGATAGGCGGTGGCAAACATGGCGTCTTCGTTGAAGCTGCCGCCGGTGTAGACCTCGGTGTCGTAGGTGACGAGGTAATTTGCGCCCCCCGCTGTGTCCAGTGTGCGCGGCGTGCCATGCGTGGCCACGTAGATGACAACCAGATCGTTGACTGCCGCATGGCGTGCAATCCAGTTCAGGCCTTCCTTGATGTTCTTCGTGGTGGCCTGCTCGTCGGTGAGCATGTGGACGTGGCTTGAGGGAAAACGCCCGATGTGGGGATCGGTCAACTCGGCGGCAAAGGAGCTGGCGTCGGCGGTGGTGTAGTTGAGGCGCGGAATCTGTTGATCGGTGAAGCGGGAGATACCGACCACGAGCGCCCACTTCTGGGAGACGGGCCCTGGAGCTTGAGCCAGGCCCGTGGATGGGGCCGCGGGGACGGGCGTTCGAGTTCCGGCGTCCTCCAACTCAATGCCGCGGCCGGCGGGCGTGGCCAGCACCAGCGGATTGAGGCCTTGCTGCAAAGCTTCAGAGTCGTTGAAGCGCGCTTTGTCCATGGCGTACGCGGCGAGCGCATCGTGCCCGAGGCGCCGCTCGACCAGGCTGCGGTAATACCATGCGTCGCCCAGTTCGCTGCACTCCTGAACGGCATGCTTGAGCAACTGCAGCGCGTCTTCAAAGGCGTCCTTATTGCTTTGCGGAGTGATGCGCTCGAGGGCCTGCACGACAAGATCCTTGCCGGCGCCGCAGCGGTCATCCTGACCCCGCGCGGGGACAGAGGCCACAGACGCGGCCAGTAACGCGATCGGTACCAGAGGACCGGTTCTCATTGGGAACTTACGTGCGATTTGCTCATTTGAGCTTGAGTGGATGTTACATGGGTGCGGGCGGCACGCGTTTTCATGGCGGCCAACACCTGGGCGCTGACTCCGCCGCTTGAAAGCGACTGCCGGCCTGCCGCGGTCAGGTCAAAGTGGACAAGTCTTGCGGACCGGATGGTCTCCGCCACAGTGTCATCAGCCACGCCGGCTTTGACCATGGCGATGATTTGGCTGTTGGTAAGCGCCCTGGAGGCCGTGGACGAGGAGCGCGGCTTCGGCGCGGCGGGCGCTTTGGCGGGAGCAGGCGCGCTGGCAGGAGCAGGTTCAACCGCAGCCTGACGACGGTTGCGCTCATCGATCAGACGGTAATGCGCGATGGCATCCTCGATGCGCTTTTGCGGCTCGGTGAAATATTTCTCTTCAGGGCGGTCGTCGATGGCTTTGCCGTAGTCGATGGCCGCCTGGTCAAGATACTTCATTGCCGACTTGGGATCTTCGGCCTGGTAGGCAAGCGCCTCATAGGCGACGCCGGTGTCGTAGAGCCGGTAGGCATCGTCGGCGGGCTTTGGCGAGGGGGTTGCGGTTTCAAAGGTTTCGAGGGCGCGCTCCCATAATCCCGAGGCAGCCAGCTTGTCGCCCTCGTCGATTGCGCCCTTTTGTTTGGCCAGATAAACCTCGACGGTTTCGCGGGTGTTCACGACCTGCTCGGCAATCTGGTGAACGGCATCGAGCAACAGCTTGTTCTGCAACTCGGCGTCAGTGGGCGGATTGAGGTCCTCGCTGCCGGCCCCGCCCGTGACTCTCTTCCAGGCGCTGCTGAAGGTTCCTTTGACGCCTTCGGAGACCGAATTTCCAGAGCTGTCGAATTCGCGGTCATACTTGGCGATCACATTTTCTGAGGCGACAGCGCGGCCGCCGGCGCCCCTGGCCTGAAAAGAGATGGTCAGCGATCCCGTGACGCGGAGGTAGGACTGCTGTTTGGGAGCGCTCTTGGTGACCGCGACGGAGGGACGCGTACTGACGGTGGGCGCAGGATGAGCGAAGTCGATAATCCGGCAGGTGATTACGTCGGAAGGATAGCTATCGTCGACTGTCAGACTCGAATCGCCCTTGGTGATCTCGGCCTCAAGCATGGACTGGAGATCGCGCGCCAAGTCGCTCTGATCGCCGCGGGTCGCGACCTTGACGGTGAAGGTTTGGCCGCTAAGAGGTACGAGAGCGGGCAGCTTGCGCAGCAGGGTAACTTTTTGCTTTCCCGAAATAAGACCAAAGCCCTGTGCGCCGACCGGCACAGCCGACATCAACCCGAGACTCAGGCATGCGGCCATCAGCGACTTCATTCCCGGAATCATCGTGCCCCCTTTTTGTTGCGCCTTTCCTCGCCGGACCGACCTGCTTGCATTCGCAACGAGGTCGCAGACAAGGGCCGCTCGTTAATTCTTCTTTTTGCTCTTCTTTGAATTTGAACTGCTGGAATCGGAGGAAGTGCTGGTACTGGGGGCGCTTTTGCTGGCTCCGGTCCCCGATGAACCTGGATCGAGCGGCGAAACGCTAACCCGCATGGAGGCATAGGTAATACCGGGGAGGGCGTTCTGGGACCGGACCTGGAGCGGCTGATTGGGGTCGGCGTCCTTGCGGACCAGGTATCCCTGATCGAGCACCAGGTTCGGCAATTCCTTGGCCAAATAGTCTGTATGCTTTTGCGGGACCATCAGGTAGTCCCCTGAGAGCAGGCCGATATAGCGGTCATCGCGATCGGGGTCGTCGAGCGCCTGCTGCGTGGCGACGGCGGTGGTGAGGTTACCGGACATGATGAAGCGAGTGCGATCTTCCCAATAGCTGAGAGCCTCGGTAAAAGCGCTTAACGCCGGCACGCTGATAGCGGGGAGCGAAACCAGAGGAACAGCAATTTTGGCTCCCTGCATGATGACGTTGAGCGCTTTGACAAAGATCGAGGTAGAGGCGGCTTTTGAAACGTTGACCGCCAGCTTTCCGGTGCCCTGGGTGAGCAGGATCTTGCTGGTGCCCTGGGTTGCCTGGGGCGTCTTGAAGCCAAGCTGGTCGAGCGATATTTTGCCTGCTTTGTCGGGCGCCAGCGACGCAATGGCCGTCCAGGCAAGCGGAGCAATGATGTTCATGTATGGGTGAATCTGGGTGGTGTCAACGCGCAGCTGTGCGGCACGCTGGCTGGCCTCAGAGCCGCCGACGGCTGGATGGTATTGGGAGAGCGAAATGCTAACGGCCACGTCGCCGTCGTGGTTAAGCAGCTCATCTTTCTTGATGTCGGTGGCATAACGCAGCAGCTTGGCAGTGTCGTTGTAGTGCAGATATTGGGTTTCGGCCTCGGGATCGGGAAGCTGATCGGCGGGCCCGCGCGACGCCGACTTTTGCCCGTAGTTGGGAGCGTAGGGGTTGACGGAATCGAAGAAACCATTCCAGAAGTCATAGGAGTCGTGGGGGGTATCGTCCAGAGTGGCAGGTGGAGCGGTATCCTGAGCGGCGGCGAGCTCCGGCAGCAGGGCAATGAGCAGTCCAAGGCTTGAAGCGTCGGCAACGAAACGGCGTCGGGAAAGGGTCATGGTGATTCTCCTTCAAGTGCCAGCGGGGATTGTCAATCACGTTGTCAGGTCGAGCAGCAGAAGACGAAGTTTATTGCGTTGCGGGTTTTGGAATACTGCGCATGGTGGTGAGCGCAATACCCCAGTTCGTGGGGACCTCACCGGAAAAACTACGGGTACCTCTGCTGGTGTTGGCCAGCAGCTTTTCAAGGGGCGACTCCACGCCGCGGTCTCCGCGCGTGGCCACGCCCTCGAAGTTAAGAGCGTAGGGGTCGGGGAGCGGCTGCGCGGTGCTGAGCAGAATGAGGGTGTCAACACCATAGGGCGGACCGATGCGCAGGGTGCGCGCGCCAGGGAGCAGAAACTGACGGCCGTTGTCAGAGTCGTTGGGGAACTGGTTCTCAGTAAAGTCGAGCGGATAGAGCAGGGAACCTCGACCGTGGCAATCGATGTCGAGCACGTAGACCCAGCGTCTTTCGATGACGCGATCGGTTGACTGCAGGGCCATCCTGACCTGGTCGCCCTGGCGTGCCGGTGCGTCAGCCTGGCCGATGGGAGCGGCGGCGGGCTGCGCCTGGGCATTTGCGGGGACCATGGCCAGGGTGTAGTAGTTGTCAGTGGATGCGTCGGCCGGACTATCGGCAAGAGCGAGCCAGCCGTGCACCTTGGCCAGCAGCGACGCGTACTTGCCGAGAGCCTCGCCGCTCTTGTCCAAGTCGGCGGAGCCAGCCATTGGCAACCCAGTCGCTGCGCACCGGATACTGCGACGTGGAGGAACATCCGGGACTGTGATCGGTGGCGGCCGAGGCCGGCGGTCCGGCAGCAAGTTCGGTCTTGTGGTACCAGGCGTAGGCGGGTCCATCCGGGGTGAGCACACCGGCGAGGGCGTAATCGGCAGAGGTCATTTCAGGGGCAAGTTGCAAGGCGCTGGCTGGATCATTGGGTATGAGCCGCGCAGCCAGTTCGTGGGGCGGAGGAAGGTTGACCCATAGCCTGGCATCGGCGGGAAGATGCTGCTTGAGAGCGGCCGCCGACAGTTGCGGTCCGAGAAGATCAGCAGTTGGCGCGCCGGCCTTCTGGAGGGTCCAGTTTTTGCCGTCCCAGCAGAGAATGTGGGTCCACGGCTGACTCGGCCGGATCGGCGACGGACGGAACACCGGCAGCCTGGACGGCGGAGGCCGCGGCCAGGATGTCCTGCTGGGACAAATTGGAGGGCCAGAGCCAGACGCGCAGCGGCGGCTGTTCGGCGGGAATCCATTTGGTGAGTTCGAAGATTTGGCCGGGAGCCACGGAGGCGCCGGGCGGACTGAGGACGGTGGCCGTAGAGCGCGCGATGCCTTCGAGCTCAGCAACGCGCAGCTTGACGGTTTGCCCCTTGCTGTCGGGGCCGGTCGCGGTGAACTCGCTGCCTACGCCAACCCCCGAGACACGGCCAATATCGAGCCAGACGCCACTGTCATCGGTTTCCAGGGCGGCGGCGCGGATTTTGCCCGGATCCGCGGCCGTTCCGCCAAAGAGCGGTTGTTGGCGGCGCGCGGCCGTGGCGTCGAGATCGGGCTCCTGATCAGGTACGCTGCCGCCTTCGAGAACGGCTTTCACGCGCTGATACACAAGCGATGCAGGGGTGTCTGCGGGCATGGCCTGCAGAGCCTCAATCAACGCGGCGGTAAAGGCCCCATGCGGTTCCGCGGTCTTGCCGGTGGAGGGCATCTCCTTGGCGGTCTGGTCCTGCTGGGCGGCAGAGAAGACCAGTGCGGGATTGTCGGTTCGCTGGGTGGGCGGCGGCTTGGGATCGCCATTGGGCAGTAGCTCGGGAGCCTCGGCGATGTCGCGAGGGTCAAAAGCCAATGTGCGCTCGATATAGCGTGGGCCGATGCCGCGGCTGATGCCTCCGCTGTGGCAACTGTCAAAGATAGCCGTAACATGGACGCCCTTGTCGAGAGCGGCATTGAAAATGCGAGACATTTCGCGGTCGCGCACGTCAAAACCGCCCTTGTAGGCGTCGGAGGGAACAAGCGTGCTGTCGGCATGAACGTATTGGCCGTTCACCAGTATTGTGAGCTTGGTGCCTTTGCTGTTGACGCGCAGGGAGCCGTGGCTGGCGTCATAGAAGACCACCGTGTCGCCGCGCCGGGGCAGGTCGACGAGATACTTCTGCATGGCGGCGAGGATGCCATCATGATCGGTTTGGGAGGCAGGCAGTATCACGACTCCGGAGCGCAGGCTTGGCGGGTGCGGGATTGGTGAGCAGAACCACCTGGTTTGCGGGAAATCCGAACTTGGGGCTGGTGAGCAGGTCGGCCATGGCCTGCGCGTCGTTCACCGCGCCGTCGAGATTCTGGAAGCTGCCTAATTCACAGCGGCCATAGATGCAGCCCGCGGGATGCTCGGCCGTGGTACCCGCAGGCTGATAGGTGTTGATGCCGATCAAGAGCGCGCGCCTGGTCTGCGGCGCAGCATTTGTTGCTGTCAGCGTGAAAAGCAGGGAAGAGAGAGCTGCAACGTACATTTTCATAAGTGTTCCAAATCCAATGAAACGGAAAATGTCGTAAAGTTGCTCTCCGGGCGGAGAATTTTTTAATTGTAGCGCGGACCATTCCGGCAAGGATATGGAAATCATCTTTCATCGAGCGGGGCAGAAGTCACGGGGCCGCGGAGCAGGAAAAGCGTTTACAGGCTGATGAATTCCTTTGCCGGCGCAAGACCAAGGAATTCCTGGAAGACGTCATTCGAGAGCAGTTGACCCCGGGTGGTGAGGCGGACGGACCCACCGGCGGAGAGAAGCAGGCCAGACTCTTCAAGGCGAGCCACCACGTCAAGTGCCGGGGCCACTGCGGCACGGCCGAACTCGTGCTCAAGGTCGGCAACACGAACTCCGGAGTTGAGACGCAGCCCCAGGAACCATGCTTCCTCAAGCTGGCTCGCCGGGGATAGCCATGTGAACTCCCGCGGCTCGGAGGCCAGGAAGAATGCAGCCAGATCGTCGGTGGATTTGGAGCGGAGTACGGGAAGGGTTTCCGCTGGCTCCGATCCATGGCTCGCGGCGCGCAGCATGGAGGAGGCATCGAGTCCCAGTCCCAGGTAGGGGCGTCGCTGCCAGTAGCGGAGATTGTGGACGGAGGCGAATCCGGGACGGCAGAAATTGGAAATTTCATATTGCGCCAGCCCGGCGAGGGCGAGCCGCTCGATGGCCTGGATATACATCTGGGCGATGGCGTCGTCAGAGGGAACCAGGCCGGCATGGTAGCGCGCGCCTCCGGCCAGCATCTCACGGCCCAGACGGGAGTCCTGGTCCACCTCGAGCATGTAGATGCTGGCGTGAGGAACGCCGGAGTCGACGAGGGCCTCGAGCGACTCCTGCCAGGACGCGAAGGACTGGCCCGCGAGCCCGGCAATGAGATCCACGTTCAGGTTCGCGATTCCAGCGGCACGAAGGCGGCGAAGATCCTGGTCAACGATCGCCCGGCTATGGAGTCGGCCGCTTGTTCGGGCCTCGCGGTCAATGAAGGACTGGACGCCGAGACTCACGCGGTTGACGCCCACGGCAACCATCGCTTCGAGGGTTGCGTCGGCAATCTGGCCCGGCGCGCACTCAACGGTGATTTCAGAATCCGGATCGAAATCGAACTCGGAACGCATGGCGGCAAAGAGACGGGCAATTAAATCGGGAGCGAGAAGACTGGGTGTTCCCCCGCCGAGGTAGACGGTGTCAACCCGGCGCGGCAACTCGACTTGAGCCTGACGGGCCCACTCGCCGGCCGATTGGAGATCGCAAAGCAGCCGCTCCACATAGCGCTCGTGTTGGCCTGCAGGGTAAACTCCCGAAGCAAAGTTGCAGTAGGTGCACTTCGACCGGCAGAAGGGGATGGAAATGTAAAGGCCCAACGCGTTGCCCCGTTCGCAGGTCATATGCAGATTGTTTCACGATCACTGCTGTCTTGCTGTGCGGAAAACGGCTTTCAGAGTCCGTGCAATCATAGAAAGAAGGAGAACCTGTTTGAAGGCCTGGCCTGTTTTGGGCATATCCGTTATCGAAGTCATTCTGCTGCTTGCCCATTGGTTTCTGTTTCACACCTTGATTGCATTCTGGAAAGAACCGAGCTCGACTACGGTTCTGGCGCTGCGGAGTGCTCTGCTGGCGCTGGCCTTCAGCTTTATTGTGGCGGCGCTGCTGAGCTTTAATTTTTCAAATCCATGGGTGGCCTTTCTCTACAAAGTTGCTTCGGTGTGGCTGGGATTTCTGAATTACTTTTTCTGGGCTGCATGCCTGAGCTGGCTGGCGTGGTACGCGTGGCTCGCTTTGGGGTTGAGCGCGGAACCGGCTGCGGCGAAGCCCCTGATTGCCGGCGTGCTTTTTTTAGCGGCCTTGCTGACCGGAGTTTACGGAATTCTGAATGCGCGCTGGATTCGGGTCAGGCGGATCGCGATCGCATTGCCGGGACTTCCGGAGAACTGGCGCGGGCGGACGGCCTTGATGATAAGCGACCTGCACTTGGGCAACATCAATCAATCTGGATTCTGCCGGCGGATGGTCAAACGGGCCTTGAGTCTGCGGCCGGACATTGTCTTCATCCCCGGGGACCTGTTCGATGGGACGAAGGCCGACCTCGATCGGCTGGCAGCACCGTTCAAAGAGCTTGCCCCGCGGTTCGGCATCTACTTCTCTACTGGGAATCACGAGGAGTTTGCGGGAACAGAGCACTATCTTGCAGCCGTCAGGCGGGCCGGCATGCGGGTGCTGAACAATGAAAAGGTTACCGTGGACGGTTTGCACATAGCGGGTGTGCCGTTTGGCGACTCGACCAGCCCGATTCGATTGCGCGCCACTCTGGAGGGGTTGGGGATGACCGGGAAAGAAGCCTGCATCCTGTTGAACCATATGCCCAGCCGGTTACCGATTGTGGAGCGGGCCGGGGTTAGCCTGCAACTCTCCGGGCACACGCATGGGGGGCAGTTCATTCCTTTCAACTGGATCGCGCGGCGGGTCTTCGGCCGTTTTACGCATGGGCTGCACCGGTTTGGAGAACTGCAGGTGTACACGTCGACCGGAGCCGGGACGTGGGGTCCGCCGATGCGGGTTGGAACCGCGCCTGAGATTGTGTTCATCGAGTTTCAATAGAAGTCGATTAGTTATCATAAGAGCAACGATAAGGAGTATAAATTTTGGGTTCTGAAACTGCCGCAACGGGCCAGGCAAGCGCCGGCGTGATCCGCACCAGTCTTTCGGGAATCGATTTGCTGACCAATCCCCGTCTTAACAAGGGAACCGCATTTACCGAGGCGGAGCGGGATGCCTTTGGTTTGCACGGGCTGCTTCCGCCGCACGTGGGCAGCCTTGAAGATCAGCGCGAGCGGCGTACGGTCACGCTCGGGAATCGCGATTCAGCCTTCGGCAAGTACCGCCTGATGCGCGATCTGCAAGACAGCAATGAGACACTCTTCTACTCCTTGATAGAGAACCATATCGAGGAGCTTCTGCCCATTGTCTACACGCCCACGGTTGGCGAAGGATGCCAGCGGTTTTCAGAGATATGGCGTAAGCCGCGAGGTCTGTTCCTCAGCTATTCGAACAAAGACCGCATCGGCAGGATACTGGCCAATGTGCGCTATGACGAAGTGCGCTGCATCGTGGTGAGCGACGGGGAGCGCATTCTGGGCCTGGGAGACCAGGGCGCAGGCGGGATGGGTATCCCTATCGGGAAGATGGCGCTTTACACGGCGCTGGCCGGAATTCCGCCGGAACACTGCCTGCCCATCCTGCTGGATGTGGGCACGGACAACGAGGCTCTGCTGAACGACCCGATCTACATCGGCTGGCGGCACGGGCGGGTTCGCGGGCAGGAGTACGACGATTTTGTGGAGGCGTTTGTGTCGGCGGTGGAGAAGCGCTGGCCGCACATTCTGCTGCAATGGGAAGACTTTGCGGGGGTGAATGCGGTGCGGCTGCTGGGGCGTTATCGCGACAGGCTCTGCACCTTCAACGACGACATCCAGGGTACCGCGGCGATCACCACCGCGACGCTGCTGGCTGGGGTTTACGCCACAGGAGTCCCGCTGCGGGAGCAGACGATTGCGATGTTCGGATCGGGAGCGGCGGGCATTGGCATCGCAGAAATGCTGATTGTGGCGATGAAAGAGGAAGGACTGAGCGACGAGCAGGCGCGCAAGCGGATTTATGCTTTCAATCGTTATGGCCTGCTGGTGGAGGGTTGCAAGGGCATTCGCCCCGGGCAGAAACGGCTGGTGCGCAAGCGGGAGGACATTGCCGGATGGAAGCTCACAGGCGGAGATGTGATTTCATTGCTGGACGTGGTGCGTAATGCAAAGGTGTCGGTGCTGGCGGGCGTGTCAGCGCAGGCGGGGGCGTTTACCGAGGAGATTGTGCGCGAGATGGCGCGGCACATTGAGCGGCCAGTGATTTTTCCGCTCTCGAACCCGACGTCAGTCTCGGAGGCCAAGCCTGCCGACCTGCTCAAGTGGACCGATGGCCGCGCGCTGGTGGGGACGGGCAGCCCGTTTGCTCCGGTCGAGGTGAACGGCAAACTGGTACGCATTGCGCAGATCAACAACTCGTATATTTTCCCCGGGCTGGCTCTTGGGATTCTCGTGTCGCGTGCTCGGCGCGTTACGGATGGAATGATGATGGCCGCAGCCAAGGCGCTGGCGTCGCTTTCTCCCGCGCGCATGGACAAAAGCGCCGCGCTGCTGCCGCCGATCGGCGAATCGCGCAAGGTGGGCCTGGTGGTGGCGGAAGCGGTGGCGCGGCAGGCAATCGTCGACGAGGTTGCCCAGGGCGGCGATGAGGCCAGCCTGAGGGAGAGGCTCCGGGCTTACGTGTGGGAACCGGTTTATCTGCCTTATGAGCGGGTCGATTCTCCCCGCTGATCCTGTGTCACTCACCCTCGGGCGGAACTTGTTCCAGAAGGCGCTTCCAGGTTTTCTGGTTTTTGCGGAAGCCTTTCTTCAGATCCTCGAGAATCCGCTCGAAGTCAGCGTTGGTGCGCAGGTTGTTCCAGGCCGGGTTCTTCTGGAACCAGGGATAGTTTTCGTTGCCTAAATAAATGGCGCGGCGCAGCCAGTGCAGGGCTTCGCTGGAGTCGCCTTCGACGGCGAAGTAGGTGGCCAGGCGATAGGCCATCTCGCTGTCGGCCTCGGCGCCGGCCAGGGTGTCGTCTTTGAGCAGCGCAGCGGCCCGCTCGCGTGCGCCCGCCTGCACGTAGCACAAGCGCCAGCGTGGGCACGGCAATGCGCAACGAATCGTCGTCGCGAATGACACCTTCCAGTATTTCGATGGCGGCGTCAAGGTGCCCGAGGCGCATCTGCTGGTAGCCGGCGGAGGTGCGGAGCAGCGGATGGCGCGGCTCGAGGGCGAGGCCCTTTTCAAGCTCGTCGCCGGCCAGCTCGATCTGGTTTTGATAGTGATAGACGCGGGCGCGGTGGTTGTAGAGGATGGGCGCGCTGGCCGGGTTGAGCTTGAGGGCGCGGCTGAAGTGCGCGAGCGCTTCGTCGTACATGCCGTCGCCGCGCAGCGCGATGCCGGCAACCATGTGGACGTCCCAGTCGTTGGCCGCGGAGGCGAGCAGGTTGGCGATCCCATGGCGGGCCGACTCTTTTTCGCCGCGCGAAAGCAGCATGTAAATGCGGTAGAGATTGGCCTCGGTGGAAGCGGGGTCGAGCTTGAGGGCTTCGTCGAAGGCGCGGCGCGCGCGCATCACGTGAATCTGGCCGCCAAAGCCGTGGCGCGCATATTGCAGCTCGGCGATGCCGAGGCCGGTCCACGCGGGGGCAAAGCGCGCATCGGCGGCGGTGACACTGGAAAACAGAGCATGGGCGTGGTCAAGGTCGGCACGCGACCCGGTGCGCACCATGAACGAGCTGAACAAGAGCGCGGCCCTGGAGATATTTTTCGCTGACCGGACCCGGGAGCGAGGCCTCACTGGAAGGCGTGGTGCGCGCGGCGATGCGGGTGAGCGGGCGGGATGCGTCAATCTGGTCGCCGGACGCGAGAGCCATGAAGGGAGGCGAAGACCTCGTTGGAGATTTCTGTCTGCACCGCAATCAGATCGAGCGACGCGACGCGGATGGCGCCGCCGGAGCGCACGCTTTGCGATGCTACGTCGAGCAGTTGCCAGTTGAGATCGAATCCGCTCTCGGAGCGCAGAAAGTTGCCGGCCAGCACAAAGGAGACCAGCAGCTTTTGTCCCACGGCGAGCGGGTCCATCTGAGCGATGGGCAGCGGCATGAGGGTGCTGGAGGGGCGGACGACGAGCGCGGGAATGCGAGCCAGACGGGCGGCGATGGCATCGGCGAGCGCGAAGCCATAGAGCGGAGCCACCTCAGTTGCACCGAGATTGGCAAAGGGCAGGACCACCAGTGAGTTTTGCGGCGCGCTCTCCACCGTCGACTCGCGAAAGCGCTCGGCAAGCATGGAGAGAAACCCAGTGGCGCGCTTCTCAGCTTCTGCGCCGGTGGTGGGCAGGTTGGCAGCCGCCTCGCCGGGAATGATGCCGGTCTCAATCTGCAGCGCCTTCATGATGGTCTTGAGCGCTTCGCGCACGTCGGCGGCGGAAGCGTAACGAGCACCGGGATTTTTCTCAAGGCAGGAGGCGATCACGCTCTTCAGTTCCGGCGAAATCTCCGCAACAATCTCGCTGAGGTCGGCGGGATCTGAGAACTGAATGGCTCGAATGGCCTGGAAGTCCTCGTCATCGGGGCGCGCAAAGGGATGGCGTGCCGGAGGCCAGCTCGTACAGAATGACGCCGAGTGCCCATACGTCGGACTGTACGCTGGAGTGGCCGGTGACAAACTGCTCGGGCGCCATGTAACGGATGGTTCCACCGCGGGCGGTGTAGGTGGCGGCAACGGTGGCATCCTGGGCCAGAGAGGGCTTGGATGGATCGAAGGCGGCGTCCTCGGGACGCAGTCGGCGGGCCAGGCCGAAGTCGAGAATCTTAACCAGGCCCGCCATCGGTGAGCATCACGTTCTGCGGCTTCAGGTCGCGATGAAAGATGCCGAGCGCATGGGCGGCCTGCAGGCCGTCCGCAATCTGGATGCCGACCGAAAGCATTAGCTGCAGGCTGGCCGGCCCGCGCGCGATGAGCTCATCGAGCGATTGGCCTGGCACGTACTGCATGGCGATGTAGCCCTCGTCGCCGCTCTCGCCCACTTCGTAAATGCCGCAGACATTGGGGTGCTCGATGGCCGAGGCCAGGCGCGCCTCGCGCAGGACGGTGGAGCGCATCTGCTCGACGGTGAGCAGGCCGGCGCGCAGAATTTTGAGCACGACGGGTCGTTGGAGCTGCGTGTCGTTGGCCAGGTAGACCACGCCGCTGCCCCCGGCGCCCAGGCGGCGGAGGATTTCGTAATGTTCAATCGTTCTGCGCTTCATCGCTTCTATCAAGTTTACCGGTTGGGCTGTTAATAACATGCGGGCAAAGATCAATCAGGTAAAAGAGGCTGGGATCAAAAGAGTTAAACCAATGGAAAGCCGGGAAAAACAGACAAAACGATCGGATCCGGGGCCCTGCGGCGCAACAACTTCGCGGCGGTTCAATCTGATAACTTCGTACTGAATATGAACGGCATCTGCGGAATGGCAGTCGGGGATGACCGGCGTGGAGAGAAGCATGCTGGTGGCAGGACCTCGCCGATGAGGAAACTCGCGTGTTTCTCCGTTCTGCTGGCTTTTCTGGGGTCGGCTGAGGCGCTTAAAGCACAGGATTCCGTATCCCGGTTGCCGGAGGTAGAGACACAACAGCCCGCGGGCCAAAGCCAGCAGCCCGGCGCGGGCGCGCAGGTGCGTACCGGAACCTCAAGCGGGCTCGATTCCGATGCGCGGCTCGAGAACCTGCTGGCGGACCACCAATTTCTTCGCATCGGGCTGGAACTGGGCAACTTGCCGCCCAGGCAGGCGGAGTTTTACCGTGGCATTCTGGCCAATCGCGATAACAACGCCAGGAAATCGATTGAGTTGCTGGAGCCTCTGGCAGACGGGGTGGCCGCAAGCGGCGATACGGTGCGCGAAAAACTGCTGCGTAAGGCACTGGCGGAGGACTACCTGCGCGAAGGCGACTGGGCCAAAGCCGCCCAAGCCTACCAGACTCTGGAGACGCGGCTCGGCAGCAAGCTCAGCAAAGACGAGCAGGACGAGATTGAGATGCCGCTTCTGATGCTGCCGTTGGCCAAAGACAATCCGCCAATGACGGTGGATCCCTGTGACCCGTTTGAGATGCAGGTGAGCAGAAATCCGCTGGGGCTTACCGACGTTCCCGTATTTGTGGACGCGCGGCCGCACAGCTGGATGCTGGATCCGACAGCGCCCTTTAACCTGATCTCACGCTCGCTGGCCAAAGAGGCTGGGCTGAAGGTATCGGATGACTCGGTGACCATTCACACGCTTACCGGGCGACCGATCCAAGTGCATGTCACTGTGATTCCGCGCTTTACCATCGGCGGACAACTCACGCTGCACGACATGACGGCCTTTGTGTTTGAAGATAGCGACTATTTTTTTCCGCAAACCAAGTACCAGGTTGAAGGGGTTCTGGGCTATGCGGCTCTGGAAGCCCTGGGTAGCCTGACGGTGACCGACAATGCGACCATCTTCATCCGGCCCGACAAGCAGATAGCTGCTCCCGAGATGGGCGATAAGTTGGAGAGCGGTGTTCGCTTTTTTCTTGATGGCGACCAGGTGATTGTGGCTTTGGGCGGGTTGCAGCAGGAGTCAAAGGCCGGCGAAGAGCGGATGTACGCGATTGATGCGTCGGGCCAGCAGACCTATCTGACTTCGCGTTATTACGACGAGCACAGCGGGGATTTCAGCGGACAGACGCTGGAGTTGTTCACGATTCCCGGGCGGCCGGAGCTCAGGCCCGTTCCGGCGTACACGGCAGAGACGATCCCCTTGGCCGTGGGCGCGACTACCATCCAACTCCATTATCTTCCGGTGCTTACGCAGCCACTTGGATCTGCAGCTCGCGACGACGTTTACGGGCTTCTGGGCGTCAATGCGCTGGAACAGTCAGAGAGCTATACGTTCGATTACAGGACGATGCGGTTTAGCGTGCGGCAGGAGTAGAGCCATGGACCAGGCCCTTCAAATCCGCATCGGAACTGGATTTGGTGCATAGACTTACGGCCGAGGCGACGATGAAGTTGATGGCCAGGGCAAGCAGCGCCGTCCAGAAACACTCGGCAATAAAACCGGGGTAGCGGTGGAGCACAGCAAGCCAACCACCGTAGAGCCCGGGTCGGCCGTAGAGGCCAGAGGAGGCGTCGGCTGGTAAAGTCAGGCCGTAGTGCAGGATAGCGGCGAGCGTGCCGGCGGCAAGGCCGGCAAAGGCGCCGTGCCCGGTGGCGCGCCTTGAGAACATGCCGAGCAGAAACGTGGCAAGCTGCGACGCGCTGAGCAGAGAAAGACCCAGCAGGAGCGCGTCGAGGAAACCGAAGCCCAGCGTGTTCGTGGCCGACAGCGCGTAGGCGACACCGATGGCTAACAAAATAAAAAAGATTGCTGCCAAGCGTCCGATGAGGATGGGACGGCGGTCGTCCGCGGTCTTGAGGGACGGAAGCAGATCGCAGGCGGCGACCGCAATGAAGGCGGTGAGGCTGGCGGCCAGCCCGCTCATGAAGCAGGCCAGCAGGGCCGCGAGGCCGAGTCCCAGCAGACCGGTGGGCAGCAAGTGCAGCAGAATGTTGGGCGTGGCCCGGTCGTAATCGAGCAGCGGATGGCCGTCGGCGGCGGCCAGTGGATTGCCGGTGGCTGGATCGATGCGCGCTGGAACCAGGCCCTGGCCCGCGGCAACTTCCCTGGGAACGACGGTGATTTCGTGGAAGATGGCCCCGTTTTCTTCGCGGACCACGGTGGAAGTGTGCGGGGTGGGCAGAGAGACCGCGATGATTCCTGGGAGGGTCAACGGCAATGGAATGAGAAGCATGGCGACCGCGGCAAAGAGCGAAACCCGGCGGGCTGAATGGGCATCTTTGGCGGCCATGGCGGTCTGCAGGACGCGGAAATCGGTGGTCCAGTAGCCGGTGGCGAGAACCAGGCCGGCGAGCATGGCGAGGGTAGCTCCGGAGTGGGCGAGGCTGGTTTCATGGAGCGGATAAACAGTCTGGAGTGTGGTTGTTAGACCGTTCCAACCGCCGATATTTTCAAGGCCTTTGAACACCACGGGCAGGAGGCAGACGACGAGGAGGACGAACTGCAGGGCCTGATTGACCATGGCGCCGGCGAGTCCGGAGAAAAGGACGTAGGCCAGGATCACGGCGGCGGGCAGCAGAAGGCAAAAGGTGAAGATGCCCTGGCGTGGCCAACCGTAAGAAAAGAAAAGGAAATCGAAGACGCGCAGGGCCTGGAGAAGCCGGGCCATGAGGTAAAGGGAGAGGCCAGCGCTGAGCAGGGTTCCAAGGGCGAACAAACCGGCTTGGAGCAGACGGGTCTTGCGGTCGAAGCGCAGGCCCAGGTACTCGGGAACGGTGCGCGCTCCGGAGCCGAAGTAGAGCGGAATCATGTAGATGGCGGAGAAGAGCAGGGCCGGGACGGAACCGGCGACAAAGAACGGAATGGCCTTGGGGCCAAACTGCGCTCCGGCGGCGCCCATGGCGACAACTTCCACGGAACCTAGGCTGGCGGCGAGGAAGGCCAGGGTGCAGACCCAGGTGGGAAGAGAGCGGCCAGCCTGAAGGAAGTCCTTTGCACTCTTGATGTTGGAGCGGAGGGAAAAGCCGATGATGAGGACGCTCAAGAGGTAGAGGACCAGGATGAAAAGGTCGGACGAGGTGAGATTGGGCAGCAACGGAGGGATTCCTTTGGGCGGGTTTTGGGCTTTGGAGCCCGGCGGGCCGCTGCAGCAAGTCTAAATGTTGGCTTGGAAGCAGGGTTTAGGGGTCAGCGGTCAGAGGGCAGGGAACAAGTGAACGAGGGGACAGAGTCCGGTTTGCGGCTTTCTGCTGGAGCGCGCGGGGAACGGGACGCTCAGGCTGCCGAGTATTCAATCTTCCGGTATGGAATGGTTCCCGAGGCAACTTCGAGGAAAGGCTTGCCATTCTTGACGCCAACCGTTCCGAATCCTGTTGCCGTGGACAAGAAGGAGCGGAAATCTCCGCGAAGGACCGGCTTCAGATAGAGCGTTCCGGCAAGGGCGTCATAGCGTGCTCCGCTGAATGCCTGCAGAAGCGCATAGGAAGACATGGCACGAGCGTACCAGTGTCCGCATTCATATTGATCGAAGGGATTGCGGACCCGGCCATCGTAACGCGCGGCGCATGTGCGCACAAGGTCGAGGCCCTCTTCCACCAGTCCGCTGGCAATCATGTGCGAAGCGGCCTGATACTCGATGCCCGTCCAGACCTCGTTGGAGTAGACGAACGGGAGTGAGAGGGCTCCGCCTTTGGGCCAGGTGCAGAGCAGGAGTCCGCCCTCCGCGCCCAGCGCGAAGCCGGGTCGCTGCGGATCGGCATGGTGCGAAAGGTCTTTCTTCAGGTTGTAGCGATAGATGGCGCGAAGATGGCTGGCAACTTTTGCCTGATCGAGAACGGGTTCAAGACCGCAGGCCATGGCCAGCCAGGCACCCAGCACGCCGTCAGACAGGCAACCAGTTCCGTATTGATATTTTGGCCCCTCCTGGTCGAGCAACGCGCGCGCTTCGGGAGAATACTTTCCGCCATAATCGGGGAACTCGGCGGGGTTGTTGGCGCGCAGATTCTTCCATTCGATCTTCTGAATGAAATACTCGCCGTCAAACAGCTCCTCCTCCATGCGCGTGCGTCCGGCCTGATAGAGCGCATTGTAGCGAGTCACATCCTCGTCGAGCGCCGTGCCCATGAGGACGGCAGCATGGAGCGCACCGAGGTAAATGCTGGTGCACATGCCGGTCGGTCCCCAGAACTCAATGTCGTAGGTGTTATGGTGCGGCTCTTCGATCAAACCTTTGTGCCTGGGATCCCAGGTTTCGACGCAATAGTCAAGGCTCTTGCGCACCCTGGGCCAAAGGCCACGCAACCATTCGGTGTCGCCGCAGATGCGCCACTCCCGATAGATCTTCATGATTCCGCCGAGTTGCCCATCCGCGGCGGCGTAGAAGTAATTGCCGATGGGGCGGATGGGAAGCGCCGCACGAAACTGCTGATGTCCCTGCTCATCCTGGTCGGGGCCGAATTCGGTTTCCCGAAGACTCCGCTCAAGCTCGGGGAACAGATGGGAGACGGCCTGCGCGTAGTTCCAAACATGGGTGCACGATCCGGCGCAGCTTCCCTCCTCATCCGCCGTGCCTTCCCAGGCCCAGAACTTTCCATCGGCCTGGCGGAGCACGGTTGGAGATTTGAGGATCGACAGGTTGCAGGCAACAGCATCCACCGCTTCCGGCGGTAAAGTGGAGTCGTAGAAGGCGTCAGTGAAAGTTCGGGTGCGGGCACGCAGCTCCGCATAGTGATCGTTCCAGTATTTTTGGACCGCCTCGATGTTGGGGAACTGGCCGGCATACCAGGGCCGATAGGTGGCGTCTCCCGGGTCGATCTTATTGTCATCCGGCGCCCCCGCAGCACCGACGCGCAGATGGCTCTGCGGCGCGTACCAGCAGATGCGCAAGGCAATCGTGCGACTCTCTTGCGGCGAGAGCTTGAAGGGAACAAACAGCGATGCACCCGGCGCAGGCTGTTCGCTCGACGAGACCGGAGGGCGGTCAAAAGCGGCGCCGCCGGCGACATCCTTCCATGCCATGGTGAGGGCGTCCCACCAGCCGCCACGGAACCAGGCGTAGTTGACCCTGGTCCCGGGATCGCTTGCCGTCACGGCAAATGCGGCCTCATCCCACGGCTTCTCACGAGTTCCGCCGCACCAGAGGATGAAGCCCCCGTCGAGCCTGTGCACCGCTTGAGGGTAATTTTGTCCGGCGTCGGCGGGCGGAAGAAAGTTTTTGGCATTGAAGGAAAAAACCGCATCGACGGCTTCGTCGGTGGGGTTGGTGAAGCGGTATTCCAGGGCAATGACTGGAAGACTGGAGTTGTTTGCGTCGCCCGGCGTGAAGGGACTCCAGCCGGTCAACTCGACCGTGAGGGGCACGACCGGGTCGCTCAGCGACACGGTTCCGAAGGGAAAGCGCGCGGCGAAGCTCGCATTGCGGAAGCGGGGCAATCCGTACGTGTGTTCTCCTTCGCCGAGGCCGCTGTTGGGCATGCCGAAGACCTTCCAGCCGGGCACCGGGCCTTCGAGCACGCGCGCGGTTGCTTTGGGTCCGCGGACGGCCAGCGCGGCGAAAACGCAAGGCTCATTGAAAAGGTCAGGGCGGTTGCGCAGGGAGACGTTCGAGAGCGCCCCGGTTCCCTCGAGACAAATCATGCCCGCGCCGATGCCGCCGAGCGGATACGCAACGCGAGACAGGGTATCGTTTTCGAACCTGGTCGACCCGGCTGCCGGTGAAACCGGATTCCTCGATGGGGAGACAGTCCCGCCAGGCTCGGCCGCGAGAAGGTTCACGTTGCTTGCCACGCCAGCCACGCCGACGACCTGGACGCCGGCCTTCAGGAAATCTCTGCGATTCCAGCCTTTGTGTTTCATTGAGAAGGCTCCCGCGGGCGCGAATTCCCGCCACGCTTTTCAACGTTCAACTATAGATGTAGAGCCCGCTATGAGCTATAGAGAGCCTGTTATGAACTATAGGGTAGTCAGCGTTCCGCCCCGGTAGCTGTCACTCCTCACGTCTCGAAAAGAGAAAAAATTGGCTCCCGTCGCCGCCTGCTCAAGTAGTGTTAACCGCCCGCTCCTGTAGTGTTAACGGGCCCTAGGATTCATCCAGCCACTTTCGCGCCTCGGCACTTTCAGATTCATCAAAGTAGCGGGTCGCCGCTTTTGTAAACGGCTTGAAGAAGATCGCCATCCCATGCTGCCATTTTTTGTCGCCGACCATGGCAAGTCGGTCGATGTCGGCGAAATGTTTTACGTCGAACTTCAAGTCCTCCCACGCGGCGCCCGCGTCCCACCCGTGGAGTCCGGTCATGTTGAAGAGGACATGTTGCTTTCGAGGTTTCTGCACGCGTCGTTCGAATTCGGCCACGAAAGGCGGGTAATCTGCTTTTACCAACTTCCCGATGGCATGGACAACGAGCACTTTTCCACCATTCTCTTCACTCAGTTGAATAGGCATACTCAACCTCCTGCTGAATCACTTTGCGCGAAAACAAAACCGTGGGTAATTTGGCCGCTACGTGACGCAAGCGTGCCGGCATGGCAAGCTGCATTTAACCCGGATCAGGGCCTGGCACCGTAATAGCCGCACCCGGTTATTTGGAAAAAATACCAAATCTTCCATGAGCGAATTCTTTTGCTGCCTTGTGCGCGGCCATATTGGCAAATCGGTTCAACCGCTTTTCGCGCTCAACGGATTCGTTGTCTTCGGGTCTTGGAAGATTCTCTGCCTCAGCCTTCTCGGTATCGTCGCTCAGATTGAGTACGATGAAGTGCTCCATGGCTCAGTCCTCCTAGTGCCAGTATTATGGCACCAAAATTGCTGGAGGAAAGCCCATCATGAACCTTCGTGTGTGACCGAGATCACACAGGTCGCTGTCGCACTGATCATGGTGAGAAAGAGCCACCGTATCAGTTTGCCGCCCTCGCGCCAGTCGAGAGAGTACGCTCCTCCACCCTTCCAGGAGGCTGGCTCTCCGTCGATGAGGAGGAGACGAGGGTCGGGCTTGTTCCCGTCTCACGGTACCGGGTAGAATAGCCACTGTTCGCTTGCTGCTTTGCGTTTTTGCGTCAGGTTGATTTGATGGCTTTTGGTGTCCGTGCCGCCGTCGCTTTCCGGGGTACTCTCAACGCCTCAGATTCGACTCCGGCACATCATCCTGGACACCAACAGAGGGAAATGCGCTTAAGATATTGATAACAAGGTTGCGGGAGTAGTTCAGTGGTAGAACGTCAGCTTCCCAAGCTGAATGTCGCCGGTTCGATCCCGGTCTCCCGCTCCATCATCCGATCGGCTTGTGCGCAAGCTCGGCTCTGAACCCGCTGTTACCGGCTCGCGGCGCCTCCTCGGTTCAAATCTCTACCCTGCTTCCTGAATCTTGACCACAAAACAGGCGATCGGCTTTTCTGCCGCCACCAGGATCTGGTGCGCAATTCCCGCCGGCACATGAGCCACGTCGCCGGCTCTCAGCTGCTGCCGCGCGCCGCCCTCCAAGGAATCGCCGCGGGTTTCGCACGGCCCCACCCTCCGCGCACGCGTCACGGTTCCGCCGGTTACCAGGGTTGCCGCGCCGGCCAGCACGCAAAAGAGGAATGCCGAGCCGTCATGCAATTCCGCTTCGCCGTCGCGGCTGAGGAGGATCAGCATCGCCTGGTGCCCGGGATACTCCCGCAGCGTTTCACTGGCCGAGCCGTCTCCGTAGCGGGCCAGCTTCTTCAAATAAGCGGCCCGCTCCAGTAGAAGCGGCGACGACCAATGATCCACAGGCGACCGTTTCTGAGCCTTGGGCGCAATCTCCTCAAGCGCGACGTCCTTCAGTATCTGCCTGGCCAACTCGTCCATCGACCCTCCTTTCATGCGCCGGTCGATCTTTCCCCCGACCGAGCGGCCTTTCAAGCGCCGCCGCACTCGCTCTCGCTCAAAGACCCGCCAGTGCGCGCGCACGCTCGAAGACTGCAAGAAACATGGGGCGCGTCAGCTTGCCGGTGTTGGTGTTTTGCAGCGACGGATGGTAGCTCGCGATCACGGTGAGGCCGCCGGGCAGCGTGTACTCGGCGCCATGCGCAAACGCCAGGGACGACCGCGGCGGCAACTCACCCGTCCTCTGCGCGTGGGCCAGCAGCCCATCGAACGCGATGCGGCCCAGGCAAACAACCACGCGCAGATTTTTGAGCTGGCTCATCTCGCGATCGAGCCAGGCTGCGCAGTTGCGTTGCTCCTCCGGCGAGGGCTTGTTGGCGGGGGGAGCGCAACGCACCACCGCGCTGATCCACAATCCGCTGAGTTTCATGCCGTCGTTGCGGGAAGTGGCCTTCTGCTGCGAAGCAAAGCCCGCCTCGTGCAGCACAGGAAACATAAAATCGCCCGAACCATCGCCGGTAAACGGTCTGCCGGTTCGATTGGATCCGTGCGCACCCGGCGCAAGCCCCAGCGCCAGCACGCGCGCTTCTTCATCGCCAAACGAAGGCACCGGTTTACCCCAGTACTCCCAATCGGCATAGGCGCGGCGCTTTGTGCGGGCCACCTCCGCGCAGTATGTGCGCAGTCTCGGGCAGCGGTCGCAGGCCACGATCTGCGCATTCAGCACTTTCAGTGAGCTCGCATGGCCGGCCATAGTCAGATTCTACGGTGCGGCCTTTGCCGGGTGCCTTTTTCGCTCCGGCCTGCCTTTCTCGTTATAGATGAGAGGCAAAAAACCAGCCCTGTGAAATACTGAGTTTGTCCTTTCGATTCCCCCTGGAGACAGAACAGCTTCCCATGCCGGACACTGGAAATCCTGAGTTTCTGCGCCGCGCCATCCGCCTGGCCACGGAGAATGTGGCCACAGGCAAAGGCGGTCCGTTTGCGGCCGTCATCGTGCGCGACGGCAAGATCGTGGGTGAGGGCGTCAACACGGTGACTGCCTCCCACGACCCGACGGCTCACGGCGAGGTCAACGCCATCCGCGCCGCAGCCACGTGCGCTGGGAACCTTTTCGCTTGCCGGATGCGCACTCTACACCAGTTGCGAGCCCTGCCCCATGTGCCTGGCCGCGTGCTTACTGGGCCCGTCTCGACGCAATCTACTACGGAGCCAGTGCCGCCGACGCGGCGCGCGCCGGCTTTGACGACGCGTTTCTCTACCAGGAGCTACGCAAGGAAGATGCCGCCCGCGTGCTTCCCACGACGCAACTGCTGGGAGCTGAAGCCTGGTCAAGCTTTCAGGCCTGGATCGACTCGCCCAACAAGATCGAATATTGACCGCGGCCCTCAAGCGCCCGCTAGAAGACCAGCCGCATCTCCGTAATCAGGTTGTGATTGTATTCGTGTGTGCTCGAAGTGGCGATCTGCATCCCGCCTGCGAAAACCACCGAGGCGTGTTCCGGCTTCCACTGCTTGCGCCGGATCATGTAGAACGCTTCCGGTGTCATGAAGTTCTGCATCTTGCTGTCGAACGGTCCTTCGTGGAAGAAGTCGGCGTTGTTCTCAATGTCAAACCAGGCATGCGCGCCTGCATGAACCTGCGCCGTGATGTTCAACTCCACGCTCCGTCCCTGCTGGGCAATCTTGCCGGTTGGCAGGAGTCCGCCCACCTGCCCAAGCAGCGCAAAGCGGCCGAAGGCTTTGCCGGCGGCAATCGAGGGGCAATAGAAGGAAGTGAGCATCTGGTTCTGGTAAACGCGCGGAGCGAAGGCGTGATAAAGAACGGCCGACACGGCAAAATTTCCATGTTCGGCATTGCCCGAGGCGATGCGGTACTTGACCTGCGCGCCGGCATTGCCGAATCCATCCTTATATAAGCTGGAGTGATTCCGGAAAAACGCGGGCGGATCGAAATCTATCTGAAAGCGCCTCTGCACAATCATGCTGATGCCGTGGCCGTTTCCGTAATTCAGGGTATGGGCTCCGGGAAACGATGAGTTCGACACCGAGAAGCGCATCGCCTGCCCAAGCCGCCCGTCCGATTCAATCAGCGGTCCCATCCACGTGGGCTGCACCTGGGTCATGGATACGTTGTTGGCTCTGAAACGCTGATACATTGACTGCTGCGCGGTCGCGAGACTAGTCGAGTCTGCGCAGGCGACTGCCAGCGCACAGCCAAAGATGAGTTGAATTCGATTCACGAGTTGAGCTTATTGTCATCGTTGTCTTGCCGCCGGGTCGGTGACTTCTCTCACAGCAGGCCACAGCGCAATCCGCGCGCCCGGCCGCACTGCCTGGGTGCGCGCCCGGCAGCACTCCCTGGACACGCGCTCCGGCCCCATCGCAGGTTGTCCATCCCCAATCCGTACCCCAGCCTGAGGTACTTCGGCTACCCCGGCGGGCTTTTGCAACTTGCGTTCTTCAAGCCGTATGGGGTCCGGCCATGTAAAATTAAGGTCAACCGGATGACGCAGACTTCTCCAGCGGTTGCCGCCCAGGCCTCCCGCTCAACACGGGACCCGGAGTTGCGGGTTCAGAATCAAGAATCCGGCCACCCGCAAAATCAATCTCAGACACATCCAGAGCCCATCATCCAGGTTGAGGGCCTCCGCAAGACCTACAAGACTGCGCGCGGCGCGCTCGACCTTTTTCAGCGACCTGAACCTCGAAATTGATGCCGGCGAAATGGTGGCCATTGTGGGCCAGTCCGGCGCGGGAAAAAGCACTCTTTTGCACATTCTGGGCGCGCTTGATGCGCCCTCCGCGGGAACTGTACACTGCGCCTCAACCAACGTGGCCAGTCTTTCCCCGCGGCAGGCGGCGGCCTTTCGCAATCGCGAGATCGGCTACGTGTGGCAGTTTCACTACCTGCTGCCGGAGTTTACGGCGCTTGAAAACGTGGCCATGCCGCTGCTGGCGCGCGGCAACAGTCAAGCGCGAAGCGCTGGCAGTGGCAGCTAACTGGCTGAGGGAGGTCGACCTGGAAGATCGCGGCGACCATCGGCCCGGCGAACTCTCCGGCGGCGAGCAGCAGCGCGTGGCGCTGGCCCGGGCGCTGGTTAACAACCCCCGGCTGCTGCTGGCCGACGAACCTACCGGCGACCTGGACGAAACCACTGCCGGCAGGGTCTTCGACCTGATTCGAGCGGCTGCACGCTAACCACGGGCTCACCTCGATTGTGGTGACCCACAACCTGGACCTGGCCGCGCGCTGTACGCGGGCTCTGCGCCTGGAGAGCGGGCGGCTGGCTCCTCTGGCGCGCGATCTCCAAGCGGGACTTCACCCCGGCAACTGTATGAAGAAAAAGCACCTTTCCGGGTGGTTTTTGAGTCTTAATTAGTAAGCAGCCTGGAATCGGTGGGAGTCAGACTCTTCCAGGTTGACGAGGGCAGGATGGGAGTCTCACGGCAGCAAGACTGCCGGGGACGATCGGGCGAGAAGGAAGCCCGGACCATCCAAAAGAGCTGTTCGGAGGCATGGTAGGCATTTTCCATGGGGCCTCCGGCGGCGAAGTTAAAAGAAGGGCGCGCGCGGGTTGGGCTGAAGCCGGGTGATTCTGACACCGGACGGCCACTTCAGCCGATAGCCTGGCGTTAGCCTCGTAAGGGAGAGATCATCATGTTCGAACGCTATACGGAGAAGGCACGGCGCGTGATCTTCTTCGCGCGGTATGAGGCCAGCCAGTTCGGCTCGCCCTATATCGAGACCGAGCACCTGCTGCTCGGCCTGCTGCGCGAGGACAAGGCGTTAACCAACCGCTTTCTGCGCTCGCACGCCTCGGTGGAGTCGATCCGCAAGCAGATTGAAGCGCACACCACCATTCGCGAGAAGGTCTCGACCAGCGTCGACCTGCCGCTTTCGAACGAGTGCAAGCGGGTGCTGGCCTACGCGGCGGAAGAAGCCGAGCGGCTGGGCCACAAGCACATCGGCACCGAACATCTGCTGCTGGGCCTGCTGCGCGAAGAGAAGTGCTTTGCCTCGGAGATTCTGCAGGAGCGCGGCCTGAAGCTGGCGCAGATTCGCGACGAGCTGGCCCGCGTGACGCAGGAGAAAGCTCCGCCGCAGGCAGCGGCAGCGCGAGTCGAGCCTGCTGGCCGAGTTCAGCCGCGACCTCACCCAGGCCGCCATGGACGGGCAGCTCGATCCGCTGGTCGGCCGCGACGGCGAACTGGAGCGCGTGGTGCAGATTCTCTGCCGCCGCACCAAGAACAATCCGGTGCTGATCGGCGAGCCCGGCGTGGGCAAGACGGCCATCGTCGAAGGCCTTGCCCAGCGCATCGCCGACGGCGAAGTGCCCAGCTTCCTCGCCGACAAGCGCGTTCTCGGTCTCGATCTGTCGCTCATCGTGGCCGGCACCAAGTATCGCGGCCAGTTTGAAGAGCGGCTCAAGACCATCATGAAAGAGCTGATGGAGAATCAGAACTCCATCGTCTTCATCGACGAGCTGCACACGCTGGTGGGCGCGGGCTCGGCCGAGGGCTCGCTCGACGCGGCCAACATCCTCAAGCCGGCGCTCTCGCGCGGCGAAATTCAGTGCATCGGCGCAACCACGCCCGGCGAGTATCGCAAGTCCATCGAGAAAGACCGCTCCCTCGAGCGCCGCTTCCAGGCCGTCAAGGTGCCGCCGCCCAACGAGGCCGACGCCATCAAGATCATCAACGGCATCAAGGACCGCTACGAGAAGTTCCACGCGGTCAGCTACACCGATGCCGCGGTCGAGTTTGCGGTGTCGCACTCCAACCGCTACATCCCCGACCGCTTCCTGCCCGACAAGGCCATCGACCTGATCGACGAAGCCGGCGCGCGCGTCAAGCTGCGCCAGACCTCGCTGCCCGAGGAGATCACCGAAGTCCAGAAGCGCATCAAGTTCATCGTGCACCGCATGGATTCGGCCATCGCCAACCACGAGTTCGAGAAGGCGCGCTTCTACTCCGACGAGGAGCGCAAGGAGCGCGAAAACCTGCGCGCCCTGCGCGACAAGTACCACCTCGACGACTCCGCCGCCGGCATCGTGGGCCGCGAAGACATCGAGGACGTGGTCAGCCGCTGGACCGGCGTTCCCGTCACCAGCATCAAGGAAGAAGAGACGCAGAAGCTGCTGCGCGTGGAAGAAGAGCTGCACAAGCGCGTCATCTCGCAGGAGAAGGCCATCTCCGCGCTGGCCCGCGCCATTCGCCGCTCGCGTGCCGGCCTCAAGTCCCCGCATCGGCCCATCGGCAGCTTCCTCTTCCTCGGACCCACCGGCGTCGGCAAAACGGAAATGGCGCGCACCCTCGCCAACTTCCTCTTCGGCTCCGACAAGGCGCTCATCCGCTTCGATATGTCGGAGTTCATGGAGAAGCACTCGGTCTCCAAGCTCATCGGTTCGCCTCCGGGATACGTGGGCTACGAGGAGGGCGGCCAGTTGACCGAACGCGTCAAGCGCTCGCCTTACTCGGTCGTCCTGCTCGACGAAATCGAGAAGGCGCACCCCGATGTGTTCAACATCCTGCTGCAGGTGTTTGAAGACGGCCAGTTGACCGACGGCCTCGGCAACACGGTCGACTTCAAGAACGCCATCCTCATCATGACCTCGAACATCGGCGCGCGGCACCTGCAGAAGAAGCAGGGCCTCGGCTTCCAGAGCGACCGCGAAGACATCGTCAGCGACAAGGTCGAGGAGCTGGTCAAGCAGGAGGTCAAGAAGACCTTCAACCCCGAGTTCCTCAACCGCCTCGACGAGGTCATTCTCTTCCAGTCGCTGTCCGACGGCGACCTGCTCCAGATCGTCGAGCTGCTGGTGCAGCAGTTGAACGCCAACCTGGCGCAGAAGGCCATCACCATCTCGGTCACCGAGGAAGCCAAGAAGTGGATTCTCGAGAAGACCCTCGTCGACCGCAGCTACGGTGCGCGCCCGTTGCGCCGCGCCCTGCAGCGCTACGTCGAGGACCCCTTGTCGGAGGCTCTCATCGCCGGGCAAATCACCGCGCGCCCGGCCTTCCTCGAGGTCTATCTCGACGACCAACCAGCTCTTCTATCGCCCCGTCAGCGCGGACGAAAGCGGCAGCGAAGAAAAGGCCGCCGGCATCCTGCTCTTCAGCGCCTGACCCTTCCGTTCCTCAACAAATGATGGGATTCCAGGTCTCGATTTTCAGACCTGGGAATCCAAGTACACTAGCAGCCCTGGCCAACCCGCCGGGGGCTTTGTTCTGCGGCCGCCGCTTGACAGCCGCCTATGCCCCCGTTGAGACTCGGTTCAATTCCAAAGTGCCTGCAAAACACATCACCAACGCCACCGGATGACCGTTCATGAACGCCAGCAAAAGGCAGAATCCCGCTCCCCTTCGCAACCAGACGCTGGCGCAACTTCCCGCCGCCGTCGCACGTCCCCTCTATGATCGCAGCCGCACGATTCCTGCGCTGGTCCACATCGGCGTAGGGGGATTCAACCGCTCCCATCTCGCTGTCTATCTCGACGACTTGCTTGCTCTTGGCGCATCGAAGCCCTGGGGCGAGTTCGGCGTCGGCTTGTTACCTGCGGACAAGCGGATTCATGAGGCCCTGGCGGAGCAGGACTTTCTCTACGGGCTGCTCACGGTCGACTCCGATCAGGAAAACTATCGCGTCGTTGGATCGCTCGTGGGCCATCTGTATGCGCCTGAATCCTGCGAGGCTGTGCTTCACCGGCTTGCCGCTGCAGAGTGCGCCATCGTCTCCCTCACCGTAACCGAGGGCGGCTACTTTATCGAGGATGCGTCGGGTCGCTTCCTCGACGATCACCCGGATATCCGCCACGATCTTGACCATCCTCAGCAGCCCGGAACCTGGGTCGGCTATGTAGCGGAGGCGTGCGAACGGCGCAGGAAGCAGGGCCGCGCGCCGTTCACTCTGCTCTCCTGCGACAATGTTCAGAGCAACGGCGCGGCCGCCCGCAAGGCGCTGCTCGCGTTTGCTGACCTGCGCGGAGGCGGGCTCCGGGCCTGGATCGAGGCCAACGTCACGTTTCCGAGCAGCATGGTCGATCGCATCACGCCCCATACAACAGAAGAAAATCGCGCAGCGATTGCTGAAAACTTTGGGGTGCTCGATCGGTCGCCGGTGGTCTCGGAGCCGTTCAGGCAGTGGGTGCTTGAAGATACTTTTGCCGCCGGCCGGCCGGAGTGGGAGCGCGCGGGCGCTCAGATCACCGGCGACGTAGCTCCCTACGAGATGACCAAGATGCGCTTGCTCAACGGCGGCCACTCCACCATCGGCTATCCGGCCGGCCTGCTGGGCTACAGCTATATGGCCGAAGGCGCCTGCGATCCGCTGCTGCGACGGTTGCTCACGGCGTTCATGGCCGAAGTTCGCCCCACGCTCAAAACGCTGCCCGGCATCGATCTCGACGAGTACACCGCGATGATCGTCAAGCGCTTCTCCAACTCTGCCATTCGCGATCAGGTTTCGCGCATCTGCTCAGACGGCTGCGCGAAAGTTGCGAAATTCCTGGTGCCGTCGCTCAGGGACCTGCTCGGCGCAGGCACAGAACCAGAGGTGCTGCCTTTCGTCCTGGCCAGTTGGCTTCATTACATGCGCGGAAGCGATGAGAACGGCCGCGCTCTTGTCATCTCCGATCCTCTGGTCGATTACCTGCGGCCTTTTCTCGATGCGGGCGGCAGCAACGCCGGCCTTGCGCTCTCCGTCCGCCCGCTCTTCGGCGAGCTTGCCGTCACTTACCCGCGGATGGCCAACAAGGTGCAAGGGAGCCTTGACCTGCTGCGCAGCCAGGGCGTTCGCGCCGCCGTCACCCAGACGCTCAACCGCGCCGAGGCCCAATGACCGGAAACGCTGAGCAGCCGAAAATCTCCTTTATCGAGCGCCTCGGCATGCATCCCGAGCTGGCTATCGGCTACCTGGGACTGCTGCTGTTCATGGTCGGCGATGGGGTCGAGGCCGGATTTCTTTCTCCCTTGCTCTTCGATCTCCATTTCGGCGCCGCGAAGGTCGCGCTGGTCTTTACCGCCTACGGCATCACCGCGGCCCTGGCTTCATGGCTCAGCGGCGCGCTCTCTGACATCTTCGGGCCAAAGAAAGTCATGTGGGCCGGACTGCTTATCTGGATCGGATTCGAGATGCCGTTCCTCTTTTTGGGCATAGCGCACGCGGATTACAAAATCATCCTTCTGACCTACGGGTTGCGGGGATTCGGCTATCCGCTCTTTGCCTACGGCTTTCTGGTCTGGGTAGCCGCGGTCACGCCGGAGCGTTACCTTGCCACCGCCGTCGGCTGGTTCTGGTCAGCCCGCACGGGCGGCTTGCCCACGCTGGGCGCCTTGCTTGCCAGCTTTTCCGTGCCCCTTTTCGGGACCTACAAGACGCTTTGGTTTTCTGTTGCCCTGGTTGCTATCGGCGGTCTCATCGCGCTCTTCGGCGTGCATGAGCGGCACGGCTCGATCCCGCTCTCCACCACCGGAGAAAATCCGCTCAAGCTCTTGCTCACCGGGGTGTCCATCGTGTGGAGGCACCCCAAGGTCGGACTGGGCGGAATCGTAGCCACCATCACCACCACATCCGAGTTCGGATTCCTCGTCTTCCTGCCCATCTTCTTCATCCACGTCATCGGCTTCACGCTCGAGCAGTGGCTTCAGATCCTCAGCATCATGTTCGCCACCAACGTGGTCGCCAATCTGTTCTGGGGATATGTCGGCGACCGCATCGGCTGGCGCCGCACCATCACCTTTGCCGGCTCCTGCGGCTGCGCGCTCACCTCGCTCGGCCTCTATTACGTGCCCCACGTCTTCGGTGCCAATTACCCGCTGGTGGTGGCCGCGGGCATGGCCTACGGCATCGCGCTTGCGGGTTTTGTTCCCATCGCCGCCATCATGGCTGTTCTGGCCCCGGAGTCAAAGGGCGCCGCCATGTCGATCATGAACCTCGGTTCCGGCATGAGCACCTGGATCGGCCCGGCCATTGCGGGCGTCTTTTTGCCTCTTCTCGGCGTCTCAGGCGTCATCTGGATCTTTGCTTTCATGTACATGGCCTCCGCGGTGATCAGTTACAGGCTCCGCCTGCCCGAAATCCATGCCCTGCGCTGATGAACGTCCTTCCTCGTCAATTGGGCTCACGCCCAGCTTCAACTCACAGCGCGATCCGCAGTTATGGGCACCCCTCGCGGCGCGCACAGGGCCGCCCAGAGCCGCTTTCCGCAACTTGAAACCTGGGGTTAACCCTCTGCATTTACACTGGTAAACGGAGATACCTGTGTTTTTCGATAAAGTTCTAACCAAAGATTTTTGGCACCTCGAATGAGCGTGCTGATCAAGCGGTTGATGCCCGTTGTGGCGCCAGATCAACGCCTTCGAGCCGGAGATCAAGCAAGCTGTACGATGAGCAGTTGCGCGACAAGACAGTCGAGTTCCGGGCACGGATCGCGGCCAAGCTCGAAGGAATCACCGACCCGAAGAGGAGATCGAAAGCAGCCGAAAACGCAGCCCTGGACGAGCTGCTGCCGGAGGCCTTTGCCGTGGTCCGCGAGGCCGGCTGGCGCGCCGTGCAGATGCGCCACTTCGACGTGCAGTTGATCGGCGGCATGGTGCTGCACCAGGGCAAGATCGCCGAGATGAGAACCGGCGAAGGCAAGACGCTCGTCGCCACCCTCGCCTGCTACCTGAACGCGCTCGCCGGCCACGGCGTGCACGTGGTCACGGTCAACGACTACCTGGCCAAGCGCGACGCCGAGTGGATGGGCAAGATCTACGAGTTCCTCGGCCTCACCGTCGGCGTCATCGTGCACGACCTCGACGACGACGAGCGCCGCGCCGCCTACGCGCTCCGACATCACCTACGGCACCAACAACGAGTTCGGCTTCGACTACCTGCGCGACAACATGAAGTTCGAAATCAAGGATTGCGTGCAGCGCGGCCACTACTACGCCATCGTCGACGAAGTGGACTCCATCCTCATCGACGAAGCGCGCACGCCGCTCATCATCTCCGGCCCCACCGACCAGACCACCGACAAGTACGCGCGCGTGCGCAAGATCATTCCTGCAACTGGTGCTGGGCGAAGAAGTGGAGCACATCGACCACAAGCGCCAGGAGGAGCTCGGCATCCAGCTTGCCGAGGGCGAGAAGTTCTTCAGCGGCGACTACATCGTCGACGAGAAGCAGCGCACCATCGGCGTCACCGACGAGGGCTGGGTGACCATCGAGAAAGCTGCTCGGCATCGACAACATCGCCGACGCCGAGAACTGGGAACTGAAGCACTACGTCGAGACCGCCATCAAGGCCCATGCGCTCTACAAGCGCGATGTGGAGTACGTGGTCAAGGACGGCGAAGTCATCATCGTCGACACCTTCACCGGCCGCCTGATGCCGGGTCGCCGCTGGTCCGATGGCCTGCACCAGTCCATCGAAGCCAAGGAAGGCGTCAACATCCGCAAGGAAGACCAGACGCTGGCCACCATCACCTTCCAGAACTACTTCCGCCTCTACAAAAAGCTGAGCGGCATGACCGGCACGGCCGAAACCGAAGCCGCCGAGTTCGAAAAGATCTACAAGCTTGAGATCGTCGTCATCCCCACCAACAAGCCGATGCTGCGGCTTGAAAATCCGGACGTGGTCTACCGCACCGAGAAGGAAAAGTACAAGGCCGTGGCCGACGACATCGCCGCGCTGCACGAGAAGAAGCAGCCGGTGCTGGTGGGCACAACGTCGATTGAGAAATCGGAGCGGCTGTCGGGAATCCTGCAGCGCAAGGGCGTGCGGCACGTGGTGCTGAACGCCAAGTTCCACGAGCGCGAGGCGGAGATCGTGGCCCAGGCCGGCCGGCTGGGCATGGTCACCATCGCCACCAACATGGCCGGCCGCGGCACCGACATTCTGCTCGGCGGCAATCCCGAGTTCATGGCCCGCCAGGAGCTGGTGAAGAAGGGCAAGGCGCGCGGCCATCAGCGTGGCCGAGGGCGCCATCAATCCCATGGCGCCGGCCGGCTTCCTGCGCTTCTATTACCAGGGCCAGGAGTTCGAGGTCGGCGAGCCGGATTGGGCCGAGAGCAACAAGGGCCACGCGGCCAGCGCGCGCTGAAGATCACGAGCAGGTGATCGCCGCGGGCGGCCTGTTCATCCTCGGCACCGAGCGGCACGAGTCGCGGCGCATCGACAATCAGCTTCGCGGCCGCGCCGGCCGCCAGGGCGATCCCGGCGAATCGCGCTTCTACCTCTCGCTTGAAGACGACCTGATGCGCATCTTCGCCAAGCAGTGGGTCAGCACGCTGCTGGAGCGGCTGGGCATGGAAGAAGGCGTGCCCATCGAGTCCAAGATGATCTCCAAGCGCATCGAGGGCGCGCAGAAGGCCGTCGAAGCGCAGAACTTCGAATCACGCAAACACCTGCTCGAATACGACGACGTGATGAACAAGCAGCGCGAGGCCGTTTACGGCCTGCGCCGCCAACTGCTTGAGGGCGTCGAGCAGCGCGAGCTGATTCTGGAAGACTACGTCGGCGGAATCCTCAGCGGCCTGCTGGACGAATTTGCCGGCGAGAAGGTGCGCCCCGACCAATGGAACATCAAGGGGCTGGAAGAGAAGCTCATCGACCACTTCGGCCTGAATCTTGCCGTGGGCCGACGATCAAGCCGCAGCAGCTCAGCCGTCACGAGCTGGGCGAAGAGATCTTCGAGAAGCTCAAGCAGCACTACGAGGCCAAGGAAAAAATTCTCGGCGCGGAGACCATGCGCTATCACGAGCGGATGGTGATGCTGAGCGTGATTGACGGGCTCTGGAAAGACCATCTGCTCTCGATGGACCACCTGAAAGAGGGCATCGGTCTGCGCGGCTATGCGCAGCAGGACCCGCTGGTGGCGTACAAGCGCGAGTCCTATCGACATGTTCGAGGCCATGATGCTGAAGTTCCAGGAAGACACGGTCCGGTTCCTCTTCCGGATGCAGATTCTTGGGCCCGACGGGCAGCCGGTGGACGCGGCGCCGCGCCCGAGCCGCGACTGTGCCCCCGGCTCCGCCGGTGGCCAGCGCCGCTCCGTCCGGCCACGCTCGATGCGGAGCCGCGCGAGATCGGCATTCACACCCGCGCAGCCCTCCACCACGATCGATGCGCTTGAAAAGGAGTTCCACCGCAAGAAGCAGCGGGAGCTGGAGGCGGCAAGCCGTTCGGGGGCGGCGACGCCAGCCAGCCCTCGCAGCGCCGCACCGGCGAGAAAGTGGGCCGCAACGATCCCTGCCCCTGCGGCAGCGGCAAGAAGTACAAGAAATGTCACGGAGCTGAGAAGTAGGCTGGTCCGGTTGCACGGCGTCACGCAGCATCAAAGCAAGACGCCGCGCTCAAAGAACCGCAGCCTTTCCTCGCCAGCGGTTGCCCCGATCCCGGGCTGAGCGTTTCGTGCGCAAACGCTCGCGGTCCACGAGGGCAGGGAGTTGACGGAACCAGGGCGAACCCATAGGATTTATCTGCTTTTATTTAAGGAATGACGCGACTTCCGAGCGGCGTCCTCTGGGGGATCCGAATGCGACATTTGCTTCAAGAAAACTTCATCGCTTGTTACGGCATCGGGCGACTCCGGAAAGCGTTGAAAGCCTCTACGATCGCCTGCACCGCGATGCTGATGATGCTCAGCGTCTTTTCTGGTGCCCATGCATCAGCAGAGCAACCGGGCAACGGATTCGTTCTGGGGCGCGAGGGCAGGACGATTGTGATTGAGCCCTACGGTCCTGGGATCGTCCGAATCACGATGAGCAAGACGAAGCCCGCGGCTCTTGCAGCGCCCGGATACGGATTCATCGCTACACCGTTGATGGATGGCTGGAGCCAGGAGCGGGATTCTGACGGGTACGATGTGATTCGCTCGGGGCAGATGATCGTCCGTGTCGCTCCGCCGAGCCTGCCGCCCCCTCACAATTTACTTATCAGCCAGGCAACTCAGGTGGCTATCGATCAAAATTATGGCGGTTCCCGCAGTGGTCCCGCGGCCGGGTCATTCGATGACGCAATCTTTATCACAACGGCTTCCGGCAAGCCGCTCCTGACCATGCGGAGCTGGAGCATGATTCCGAACCAGCCGGAAAATTCCTCCACGAACCCGGCAAGCGGCCAAAGGACAGATCCAGGCTACAGTGTTTCCGCCCATTTCGACTCCCCGACCGACGAGCACTACTACGGCCTGGGGCAATACCAGCAGGGTTTTCTCGATCTTCGCAATCGTCGCATCGATTGCTGGCATGATTACGACGCAGTTGGCGGAGAAGCTGTCTGTGTTCCCTTCATGGTGTCCAGCCGCGGTTACGGGCTGATCTGGGACAACCCCTCGAAAACCACAATCAATCTTGGGTTCTCCCTGCAAAACGTGTGGTCGTCTGAAGTGGGAGACCGCATCTCGTTCTTTGTCGTCGCGGGCAACAATAGCGACGAGATTTACGAAGGCTACCGCCAACTCACCGGCCCCGCGCACATGCTGCCGAAAGGCGCGTACGGCTACATCCAGAGCAAGATGATCTATGCCACCCAGGACGAGCTGCTGGGCGTTGCGAAGGGATATCGCGACCGCAATTTGCCCCTCGACATTCTCGTCGTGGACTTCATGAACATGACGATGTATGGCAATTTTGACCTCGACCCGGCTCGATGGCCTGATCCGGCGACCGTCAACAAGCAGCTTCATGCCATGGGCATCGACACGCTGCTCAGCGTGTGGCCGCACTTCGCCACCGGCTCGAAATACTACGACATGATGAAGCAAAAGGGATGGCTCATTGGCGGCGCTGACGGAAAGCCGGATCTCGGTGATTCACCAGGCTCGATAGGCCCCAACATCGACACCACAAATCCCGCCGCCGCCAGGTGGTGGTGGGAAAAAATCCGGGACGGCTACATAAAGCAGGACGGGTTCAACTACATCTGGCTCGACGAGACGGAACCGGACAACGATCCGATCAACGACTTCTTCTATGTCGGGTCAGGACGCCGCGATTACAACGTTTATCCCCTCTTCCACACAGCTTCGATTTATGACGGCTTTCGCCGCGATTTCGGCGACAGCCGACGGGTATTTTCTTGGCCCGCGCGGCGTACCTTGGGGCGCAAGCCGAAGGTACGGTCTTTTGGTCGAGCGACATCACCTTCACCTGGAGCATGTTGAAACGTTCCATCCCGGCGGGATTGGGTTTCACCGCCTCTGGCATGCCCTATTGGGACACGGATATTGCAGGGTTCCGTTCACCGAAGATCCTCCCAATTACCACGCGGCACACACGCCCCTGATTGACCCTTCGGACGCGCGCGCAACCGTTGACGATTACGAAGATTATCCCGAACTGTTTGTGCGCTGGTTCGAGTGGGGAGCTTTCCAGCCTGTGATGCGGGCCCACGGAGCCAGAGCACACAACGAAGTATGGAGTTATGGCAAACAGGCTGAACCCATCCTCGAGAAGTATTTGCGCCTGCGCTATCAACTGTTGCCGTACACCTACTCCGTTGCTTATCGCACCTACCAGACAGGCGCTCCCTACATGCGCGCGCTCTTTATGGATTTCCCCCATGACCCCAATGTCGCGGATATTCGCGACGAATATATGTTCGGCCCCGCATTTCTTGTGGCGCCTGTGACCGAGCAGGGAGCCACCAGCCGCAAGGTCTACCTGCCGGCGGGTTGCGATTGGTATAACTACTGGACCAACGAGCGAATCGAGGGAGGCCAGACCATTACTGCCGAAGCACCCATCGATACTTTACCGCTGTACGTTCGAGCGGGTTCCATTGTGCCGATGGGAGCGCCGATTCTAAGCACACAAGAACCACAGGCAATTGCTTCCATTCGCGTTTACCCGGGAACGGATGCGGACTTCACGCTCTTTTCAGACGACGGGACCACTTACGCCTATGAGAAGGGTGCTGGTTCCCTCACCAGGCTCCATTGGAATGAAGCGACGCACCAGTTGATGCACGAGGGCGCCGCCGCATGGAGCAAACCAGACACGGAGATCGTTGACATCGTTCATCCGTGACGAGAGGAGATGTTTCGAACCAATCGCTCCCTGGGCCGACTGACAGGGGGTGATCTGCCTGCGCCGGTCCATCTCCGGGTTTGTTACTGTGAACCGCTGTAGGTTCTCCTGGAGGATGGAGATCGGCGTATCTATTCCTAGTTCCTGGTCCCTATTCCCCGCCTCTACTCACTTCCCAAACAGGCTGAAGCCTTTTTTCTTCTTCTCCTCCGAGATCCCGCATGCGGCTCTTGCCATGTGCCTGATTGCGTTGGAGATCGGCGAGTCGTCAAGCGCAATCGGAGTCGCGGTATTCTGGGTTCGCCGGGCAGTGGCATAGTCGTCGGGAATCTTCCAATTGGTGGGCCGCGTCAATGCTTTGGCAATCTGGGCATCGTCAAACAGCAGCGTCTTGGACGTATACCGGTTCAGCACAACCTGCAGGCTGCGATTCCGCAGCGAGAAGAACTGATTGATCATGCGGTTGGCATTGCGCAGCTCCGAGATGCCCACCTGGGCAATCAGGTAGACGATGGAAGACTCGTCAAAGAGAGACGACGTCATCAAGTCAATGCGCGATCCCACATCCACCACCACGTACACAAAGTTCTGGCGTGCCACCCCAAGCAGCTTGTCGATCGCCTCCATCGTTGGCTGCTCTTCCGGGAAATCCCCGGGAGCCGACAAAACTGACAAGCCCGCGCTGTGCTTGGTCAGTAACGAAGACAGAAAGCTCCAATCCAGCCGCCCCGGGTCCCTGAGCGCATTGGACGTCGAGTAAACCGAGGTCATGCCCAGGTTGATGGCCACATCTCCAAGCGGCGCACCGAAGTCAATCAGCAGCGTGGCCTGCTTCGACTCCTGGGCCACCGAAAGCGCAAAATTGGACGCGATCGACGTCACGCCGCAACCCCCTTTTGCGCCCTGAAAAACAAACACCTGGCCAAGCTTCTGGATGAGGGCGGCGGGCGGGGCCGCAGGCGGCCGTGCTGCCGCGCGCGCCAGGGCTCCCGTGACTTCGTGGGGGATCAGGGGGAGGGTAAAGTACTCGCTGGCTCCGACCCGCATAAAGCGGACTGCCTGCTTTACGTTGGGCTCGGCGGAATACACCATGACGCATGCCGAGCTGCTCGAACAGATGCGTTCCACAAGGTCAAAGACATAATCCGGATCGCTGTCCACGTCCAGAATCACGACGTCGTAGTGCTCGCCCACCACGCGGGGCAGTTCGTCCAGATCGGGCGGGAACGAGGTGAACTCGCGCACCTCAGACCCCTGATCCCCGGAAATGACGCGCAGAAATGCCTTACGGCGCTCGTCGTCGGGTCCAATCAGGGCAATGGACAAGACACTCTTGATGGGTCGATCGGGATTTTGGCGAGGGTCCTGCTCACCGCCCTTGCTGTTCCCAGTTTCCGTCATAACAGCCCATCTTACCCTACCGCCGGCACTTAGGCGCTCCCCCATAAGTGGAGTACTCTCCGAGCTGACCAAGTCTCGCCGTCTCAGCGCCTTCCATTGCGGCAGGAGCCTGTTTTCAGCGATCGAGCGGCCCGCGGGAGAAGCAGGCAGGTTCGCCTTCTCCATCCCGCTCGGCACTCTGGATGAACTCTACGGCCCGACCGTGAAGTTGATGTCCACGTTTACGCTCGCATCTCCTGAACCGGGCTCGTACTTCCATTGCCGCACCGCGTCCTCGGCAGCCGTGGCAAGCATCTGGTTGCCGCTGAGCGTCTTCGCGCCAGTCACCTTCCCCTGGGCATCCACTGTGACCAACATCTTCACGATTCCCCCGATTCTCATCCGTTTGGCAAGCGCCGGGTAAATCGGTTCCACGCGCGTCTTGACCGCGCGCTCGTCTGCCGCACGGGCCGGTAAGGCCATACCCAGCAGCAGGCACAGGGCCGCAACCTGAAACATCTTGATTCCGGCCCAACGCACAACGGCGCGGCGATTCCCAATGCGGACGCGATCCATGCCTCATGTCCTCCTGAAGATTTGAAAAAGACAATGAGGTTATCGACTCCCCGCGCCAATTCTTAAGAAAAATTGAGGAAAAACTACCAAAGAAATCGAGGCAGCCCGCGCTACACCCCCGCCGCTGTTCCTCTGACGGCCGCAAACGTCAGGTCTGTGGCCGCTGAGCCCGTCTCTTCGCGCCACTGCTCAAACAGGCGTCCATAGCTGAGCGTGATGTACTCGGCCGTGCCAATGCCGAGCCGTATAGCCACCCCGTCGATCCACTCGCCGGAGCCTTCCAACTCCGCAAAATCGCCGATCGGCGTCTCATCCACGACGCAATGCCCCTCGCCGTCCTGCCATTCGGTCCGCCATTTCTCGTAGCGGAAGGCGGCCACCAGCCCCAGCGACTGAAAAACCTGGGCCAGCACATCCCCGTCGGCGACCTCCGTTTCCGTCTCGACGCGGTGCTTGTGCTGGTCTTCACCCGGCATGTCGTCGGGCACGCGCTTGTGCGTCACCGTGTACCGGCCGGCGTAGCTGCGGATCCGCAGAATCTCAGTGCGCGCCCGCATCGCGCGGTCGGGCGTGTCGTAAAGCACGTTGCTTTCGAAAGCCCGCGCGGTCTCCAGCCGGAATCCCGCCTTCTTGAGGCGCTCCGTCAGGTCCGCCACGTCCGCGACCTTAAACTTGATTTCGGTTTCGACCGGCATCTTAAGGAGTGAGTATACGGCAACCGGCAGCGCGCCCTGGTGGGGTCTGCCGCCGAGAGCCTTTTATGAGCGCCGGAGTGGCCAGCGTTCTACCCTGGCACGCAAGGATCGCGCGCCGGGCCACCAGCTGGCGAGAGGAATTGCGGCCAAGCGCCGGGTTCCCGCGAACGGATCTTCCTCCGTGGTGGCTATCTTATTTCTTTGATGGCCCGATTTCAGGCCGTGGGATAGAACGAGGCTCAAAGGCAACCTGCGAGATCAGATCGTCAAAGACCTAATTGCCTGAGGCTGGCGGCCCGTAACTGTCCAGATTGGTAATCTCGCGATAGGTGGTGCGCAGATACTTGTGCGGATTCACCGGCACATTATGGACGCGTACCTCATAGTGAAGATGCGGCCCTGTCGCGCGCCCCGACTCGCCTACGTAGCCAATCACCTGTCCGCGGCTCACATGCTGGCCGGGCACCACGGCGGTGGCGGAGAGATGTCCGTAAACCGTCAGCACATCGTGGCCGTGATTCAGAACGATCTCGCGTCCATAGCCCGCGCCCATGTGCGGCGCTCGGAGACATCGCCGTCCGCTGCCGCGCGCACCGGCGTTCCATAGGGCGCGTCGATATCGATGCCGGAGTGGAATGCGCCTTCGCCGTTGATCGGATCCTCGCGTTCGCCAAAGCTTGAGGCTACGCGGCCCTCGAGCGGCCACATGGAGGGCGCGTCGGCCAGCGCCGTCCAGTCGCCGATAAAGTTGGGCGAAAGCCCGCTTTCGAGCGCCCGCGAAATGCGGCCCTGAGAGCGCCTCATCGCGCAGCGCATTAAACTGGTCGATGGAGCCGGTAATCTGCTGCTGGCTGGGATTGTCGGTCTGCGCCAGGCCGGCCGGCGTTGGCGCTGCCGCCGCGGCGCTTGCTGCGGCTGCGGGCTTGGCCGCGCTCAGCTTGTTCTGCCGCAGGCCGTAGAGGGCCGTCACTTCATTGGCCAGCGCGCCCAGCGAGGCCACCTGCACATCGCGGTCGTGCGCAATCTGCGCCATCTGCTTGTAGTCTTTGCGGAGCGTCGTCCTGCTCCTCGCGCATCTGGTTAAAGCTCTCGGTCTTCAGCAGCATGCGGGTATAGGAGCCCGCCAGGCCCACGATCGTAAACGCGCCGATCAGCGCCGCCGCCACAAATCCGTAGGCATAGTGCAGGGGCAACGGGATCTTGCGAATCCGCCCGTCCTCATCCCTGGCAACAAAAAGAATGTAATAGCGCTTGCGTAGCATATTCGCCCTTCACTCCTGCGACCCGCAGGACCGCAATTCGCCGCTCACTCAGAATGGCATGGCTCCGACGGCTTCTCGGCTGGTGTGTATGCACTCGCTCCCGCTGGAGCGCACATGCTTGAATGTTGCCTAAGGTTAACAAAAGCGCCCTCTGCAGGTCAACGACCATAACACCACAAGGTAAACTTTCGTCACTGACTTCCGTCCCGAACACTGGCATTATCCGGATTCGTCTGGAGACTTCGCCCGTCTCAATCCAGCCATTTAACCCAGACCATCTAACCCAGACCATTTAGCCCAGACCATTTCAGCACCCAAGTCCAATCAAATCAATACAATCTTTCCTCTGCCAAGCCTGTTCCCTGAATATCGGCCTGAAATTGCACCAATATATATGCAATTCTCAGAATCTGCCGGCCAATTCCGCCCCGTCCCAGTCCTTTGTCTTGCCCTATCCTCAAGCATATGGGACCCAAAAGGGCCAGATCCGCGGGAGTTGGCCGATGCCGGCCTCCAGGACAGGCGAGCTGACACTGCTGCTGCCAAATTCGCACCCGGGCCGCCGCAGGCCGTCCGCAGCCCTCCGCCTCGGCATTGGCGATGACTGCGCCCTGCTCCGCCTGCGCGCCGGCGAGGAGTTGGCCGTCACCACCGATCTCTCCATCGCCGGCCGCCACTTCCGCCTCGACTGGCACCCGCCGGAATCGGTCGGCCATCGCACCCTGGCCCGGGGCCTGAGCGACCTGGCCGCCATGGGCGCCCGCCCCCTGGCTGCCTTTCTTTCCCTCGGGCTGCCCCGCGAACTTACTGAGCCGGGCCGCACCCGTCCCAAAGCCTCAGGTCCCAACCGCCGGCCGACCTGGGTCTCCCGCTTCTACGACGGCCTGCTTTCACTGGCCGACGCCCAAAAAACGCCCCTTGCCGGCGGCGACCTGGCCGAGTCCCCTGTCGCCGTAGCCGACATCGTGCTGGCCGGCGCCGTTCCGCGCGGCAAGGCCCTGCTCCGCTCCGGCGCACGCCCGGGCGATCTGCTCTATGTGACCGGAAGCCTGGGCGGCGCCGCCGCAGGCCTGGCCTGCCTGGCCGAACTGGCCGCAGCCTCGCCCGCAAGTCCGACCCCCCGTCTGCGTCTGCCTAAAATCCCCCAAAAGCTCGATGCGCTGCTCTCCCCGCACCTCTATCCCCAGCCCCGCATCGCCCAGGGCCTCTGGCTCCGCCGCCACTCGCTGGCAACCTCGGCCATCGACCTGAGCGACGGCCTCTCCACCGACCTGGCCCACCTCTGCGACGAATCGGGACTCGCCGCCGAACTCGACGTCGCCCGCCTGCCCATGCACCCCGCCGCGACCCTGGCCCAGGCGCTCCACGGTGGAGAAGATTACGAGCTGCTCTTCACCGCCTCACCCGGCGCCAAGCTGCCCCGCTCCATCGCGGGTGTCCCGGTGACAAAAATCGGGCGCATGGTTCCCCGCCACGCCGGCCGCCCCCAGGTCGTCCTGATTTCGCCGCAGGGCAAGCAACCCCTCGCCCCGCGCGGCTGGCAGCATTTCTGCTGACTGCCCGCGCGGCGCAAAAAGCCCCCACGTCCAAATCAAAGCTGTTATAACGAGTCGAATCGAGAAGTTTTTGAGGAGTCCGAACGGCGTGAGCCAAATCTTCCCCATCGCAGGCGATTCCGGCGCACATCTTTCTGTCGTTCTCTGCCCGCAAGCCAGCCCCGAGCTCGAACGGGAACTGCGCGCCTTCAAGCAGGCCGGCATCGAGACTCTTGTCTCCCTGCTTGAAACGGATGAGGCCGCGTGGCTGGGTTTAGAAGATGAATCCAGCGTCGCCTTGCGTCTTGGCATCAGGTTCCAGTCTTTTCCCATTCCTGACGGCCACACCCCGCCCAATCCAGCAGCCTTCCGTTCCTTCGTTTCCGGACTGGCCCATCGGCTGCGCGCCGGGGAGCGCATTGCCGTCCATTGCCGTGGCAGCATCGGTCGCGCCACCGTCACCGCCGCCTGCACCCTCATTCACCTCGGCTGGAGCCCTTTCGCCGCCCTGGCCGCCGTTCAAGCAGCCCGCGGCTGCCCGGTTCCCGACACCTTCGAGCAGGAGCGATGGATTCTCAACTACAAGGTCGAGCCATGAGCGGCCAAGGGAGTCCGGTGAGCGCCGCCAGCCTCAACCTCAGCTTTCCTCATCGGTGGCAGGCCCAGGTGTTGCCCGCGCGTCCCGCCATTCTGCCCACGCGCCATTTCGTCTATCCACGCGACGCCGAAGAAGTGGAACGTGGCGCGCTTGAGGTTCTCATCCGGCCTGCCGGGCCGGGCGCACCACCGTTTCTGGCCACCTGTGCCCTCGGCTTCCGCGACCTCGCCGTTTTCACCGGCATCTGGTCCGCGCCCAATCCAAATCAGCTTTGCGCTGTCTCCGGCGGCTACGCCTACTTGATTGACACCACCTTTCCCGAGCGCTTCACCATGATTCCCTACCGCCCCGTGCTCGAACTCCGCCCGGCAGTCGCGGAAAACCTGCTCTTGTTCGTGAGCAATCGTTTCATCCTCGCCTGGGGTCCCGACGGGCGCGCCTGGGAATCGCCAAAACTCTCCGACGAGGGCGTCACCATCACCGCCGTTGAGCAAGGCCTTCTGCGTGGTCTCGGCTGGCAGATGGCCTCCGACAAGGAAGCCCCGTTCGCCCTCGATCTGCGCACCGGCCTCCGCATAGGCTGAGCCGCCCTCAAAACTGAAAGCGCACCGCCACCTGCGCCAGCCGTGGTGGCATCGCGGAGACAGCCTGCCCGAAGGTTCCGCTGGAGATGTTGCCTTCGACCGCTGCGGCTCCGAAAAACTGCGTGTGGTTCAGCACGTTGAAGGCCTCCGCGCGAAACTCAAGCGAGCGGTTGTCTTTCACCAGAAAGCTTCGCGCGATGGTCGCGTCAAGGTTCTCCGTGCCGGGCCCTGAAAAAAAGCGCCGCCGCGCATTGCCCATGGTCCCCAATGCGGGCAAGGTCAGTTGCGACGGATCGAACACGGCCGCGCCGTCCCGTGGATTCAGGTTCAGCTTGAGCGGCGCCCCGTTCCAGTCCGGCGTGTCCACTCCATTGTTGTTGATCCCATTCGGAATGGTCCCCAGCAGCGAGGTGTCGTTGTTGTTCAACAGCGTCACCGGCAATCCCGAAGTAAACCGCGCAATGCCCGCAACTGCCCAGCCGTTGGTCAGCCGGCCCGCAAAGGTGGCGCGATTGAAGCCGGGAACCTGGTAGCGAAAGCTCGCCACAAGGTTATGCCGCATGTCAAAGGACGAGAGCCCGCGGCTCAACGACGGATTGATGGGGTTCACAGGCTCCGGCAAACCAGCGGATTGATCGATCGACTTCGACCACGTGTAGCTGGCCAGCGTCTCCAGCCCATGGGAGCGATGGTTGAAGGTGGCCTCAAGCGCGTTGTAGTTTGCGTTGGCGATGGTGCGCTGCAGCTCCACGCTTCCGAAGGCCGGGCCGAACGAGGTGCGCGCCGCCTGCTCGTTGAACGGGCCGCACGCCGAGCCAAGGCTCAGGCAAAGCGCCGGGTTGGCCGGGTTGGCCTCCTCCAGCACCAGCAGGTGATGGGCCGAAGCGCCCACATAGCTCACCGTCACCAGGGTGTCCGCACCCCACTGCCGCTCGACGCTGAGCATCCAGTGTTCGGCATAGGGCGTCACGTCGCTCGGATCGACCGCCGGAATCCCCACCAGCGGTTCAAACTGGCTCCAGTCGACGGTTGCATTCGGGTGAGCGCGGCTGGACCCATAACGCCACCTTCTGCAACGGGAATCGCTGGCCCGCCTCCGCGCCCGTCGCAGCCACCGTAAAAGGCGATTCGAACAGCGGCGGCGCAGCCGACGTATACGTGTACCCATACGGAGGATTGGCGCTCATAATGCCCGCCGAGAGCCCCTCGTACGCGGTATAAAACATTCCGTAGCCCAGCCGAACGCTGGTCTGTCCCGCTCCGCCGGTCAGCTTGTGAGCCCACGGTGCGGCAAACTGCGGCGACCACGCCACGCCGATGCGCGGGGCAAGGTTGTTGCGCGCCGGCGCCAGAGAATCGGCAACCCCCGGATCGCCGGGAAACACCAGCCCCTGCGGCGCGCCCGGAAACACCTGCGATTGCTCGCCTTTCACCAGCGTCTGCAGTTGGTTGAACTTCTCCTCCCATGGCCGGATGCGATCCCAGCGCACGCCATAGTTGATGGTGAGCTGCTCCCGAGCATTCCAACTGTCCTGCACAAACGCAGCCGCATAAAGGTTGCGGTTGTAGAAGCTGCTCGCCTGCCCCTGCGTATAGCTTGACGGCGCACCCAGCAGAAAGTCGGCAAAATCCAGCCCCGTCTCCGTTCCGTTAAACGCGAAGCTGCCGTTGAAAATCACGTCGGGGTGCGTATTGATCTGATTGGCATGCATCTCGCTCCCGGCCTTCAGGCCGTGTTTGCCCATGATCCGCGAGAACGACTCGCTCGCCTCGTAGATGTTCTCCGCCTGCACCAGCGCCGTGGTGTCCACGCCCATGGTGAAGTCGTTGAACGCGATGTTCTCCACGCCTTCCGTGGCAGGCTTCAGCGCCACGATGCCGCTAAACCCCTGCGAAGCCAGCGACGGTCCCACTCCGCCCCTGGGCTGGCCCGCGGCGTTGTCGTTGCGCATGTAGCTCAGGTGAACTTCGTTCAGCGTGGCCGCGCCGAAGGTGGCGATGTGCGTCAGGCTGGCCAACTGCGCGCGCCCGTTCGATGTGGCGTCGAACCCCGGCACACTGGCCCCGCCCGTCGCCGTGGGATAGGGATTGTCGAGAAAATAATTGTCGAGAAAGTAGTAAGCCGTCAGCGTGCCTCTGCCATGCGTCCAGTCCGCGCGCACAGCCCCTTTGTTGTCGGTCAGCGTTTCTGCCTCGGCTGCGGTCGAAAACAGCGCCTCCCCTGCGTTCGGCATGGGCACATAGGTGAGCAAAGCGCTCGCTGGAGCCGACCATGCCGATTGCGGAATCTGGCCATCGGGAAAAACCTGCGAATACGGTTCCCCGGCCGTCACTGTTTGTCCCAGCCGCGATGAAAGCAATCCCGCCCAGTAAGGCCCGCTCACGCTCCCCGTCAGCGGAACCGCGCTGAAGTCTCCGCCCCGTTCCGCCGCCGACGGCACCGAGATGTTGCCTGTGTCAATGCCTTCGGTCAGCCGCGTGCCCTGGTAATCGGAGAACAGCGCCAGGTTCTTCGAGTGGAACGGTTCGCCGCCCAGCGTGCCGCCAAATTGATTCTGCCGGTAGGCGGCGCGATCCTCTGAGAAGTAATTGCGCGCATCGAGCGCCGTGTTGCGCAGAAACTCGAACACCGATCCGTGCGCCTGACTGGTCCCAGCTTTCGTTGTCACCAGCACCTGTCCCCCGCTCGAGTTGCCATACTCAGCGTCAAAGTTCGAGGTCAGCACCCGAAAGCTGTCGATCGCATCCAGGTTGGGCAAAATGGAAGTACCCATGTTCACGTCTTCTTCCACATCGCTGCCGTTCACCCGGAAGCCGTTCGACGACTCGCGCTGACCGCTGATCGAAAGATTCCCGGGGTTGGCGTCGCCCGAAGGAGGCGTCGTGGCAACCCCGGTCATGATTACGGCGCCAGGCTGCGCGCTGTTTACGGGCACAATGCCCGGCTGCACCGCCATCAGGTCAGTGAAGCTGCGTCCGTTCAGCGGCACACCTTGAATCTTTTGGCTGTTCAGCGCTTCGCCCAGTTGCGTGCTGGTTGTCTCGGCCGCCAGCGCGTCCGCCGTCACTTCCACGGTCTGGCTGTTGCCGGCAATGGCGAGCACCACCTCCAGACTGGCCGAGGGCGAGCCACAGGCCGCCACGACGGGAGCCCGGTAAACCTTAAAACCATTCGCTTGAATCTCCAGTTGATAGCTCCCCGGCGCCGGCAAGAGGATCGAAAAGGCGCCCTGCTCATCGGTCTGGGAGCCCGCAACAGCCTCAGGACCCGTCCCAAAAACCGTAACCGCCGCTCCGGGAACCAGGGAGCCGGTTGCATCGTGCACGGAGCCGCTGACTGCGCAGTTTTCCGAGCCCCTTGCATACCCCGCAAACGATAAGAATGAAAGAAGATAGATGATTATTGCACTATGATTTTTCATTAAGTTCCTTGTTTGACTTTGAGTGTTTGGGCCATGCCGGATACGACTCATCCCAGCACTTCCCCTGAATACCGACCAATTCAGTCCTCATTTAATATACGACAAATTAAGTCCGAGTTTTTTGCAGTGATTTGAATCACACCACATAGCGAAACGGGATCTACCAGGCTTTTTTCAGTTTTCAGGGACGGTCACAGGGTCATCAACGACTCAAATAGCCGCTTCCTGGGGTAGAATCGTCTCATAAGCCTCATAGATTCCCTCGAACACCGAGTCCCAGCTCGCCTTGAGCGCATAGGCTCGCGCTTGCTGGCGCATGGCGGCGTGCCGTGCCGGATCGGCCAGAATCCCGGCAATCGCGGACGCAAAATCCTCGTCCCGCACAATCCGGCCGGTCTCGCCCTCGCGGATAATGGTCGACGGGCCGCCATCCGGCGTCACAATCGCGGGAACGCCGCTGGCCAGCGCCTCCAGCACCACGTTGCCAAACGTGTCAGTATGCGACGGGAACACAAACAGGTCCATGCCGGCGTAGGCCGCGGCCAGTTCCTCACCGTGCAGCACGCCCGTAAACTCCGCCCCCGGCAACCGCTCGCGCAGCCACGCCTCCGCGCCGCCGTGGCCCACAATTCTGAAATGAAAACTCCGCTGACCCAGCCGCTCCAGCTCTTTCTGCACCTGTGCCAGCAGGGCCACGTTCTTTTCCACCGAGAGCCGGCCCACAAACCCCAGCACCCGATCGCGATTCCCAGGAGGTTCGCGGCGCTTCAAGGGACTGAAGAGCTCCGCATCCACGCCTCTGGGCATCAGGTGGCACGGCCTGCCCGTCAGCCGCTCCAGTTGCGCGCACAGTTGAGGATTGGGTGCGAACAGCACCTGCGCCGCCGAATAAAACCTGGCCGCGACCGCCATGGTCAGGTCCTCAATCTTGCGGCCGGTGGCGGCGGACTGGCGACGCGGCAACAAGCGCAGAAACCAGTTCGACCGCCGAGCCAGGTACTCATGCACATTCGTGTGCCAGCTTGCGGCCAGAGGCAGCTTTTTATGGTGCGCCAGCCCGGCGCCCAGCATGCCCACCTCGCTGGGACCGGTAATGTGAACCAGGTCCGGCTTGAAGCGCTCCAGCACCTCGCCGATGAGCGGAACATGGCGGAGAAAGGCTGGATCGTAGCGAAGATCTTTTTCGAGCGCGAAAGAAAGAAAGCCGCGCGGCAGTTCCAGGGTCCAAACGCAGCCATCCTCGGTGAAGGCCTGAGGCCGGTCTCCGGCGCGGACGCACAGAAAGGGCAGATTCCTGCGCCGCGCGAACGCCTCAAAGTGACGGCTGGTGTGGGCTACACCGTTCACCTCGTGGAACGAGTCGGGAAAATAAACCACGCGAGGCGCGGTTGCTGTCACGGAATGGGTGAAATCGTCAGCCGTCGTTTTCACCCAGCGCCAGCCGCAACTGGTGCGTCTCGCTCCAGGCGATGCGCAGTCCGCCCGCCACCGGGCCCCTGCCCAGCAATTGAACCAGCGCAATGATGCCGCGCAGCATCAGCGGCGACGATTTTTTCGGCCACAACTCGCTGAGCGGCCTGACCACCCCATCTGGCACCGGGATGATAAACGCGCTCGTCCCACTTCCGCGAGCCCTGCGGAAACTCGGGATAATTGCGGATCGCGTCGATGGTCGACTGCAGCAGCCGATGCTTCCACGGCTCCGCGTACTGCGGCATGAACAGCACGTTGCTCTTCCGCTGGCGGCGAATCTCGTGCACAAACTCTGTAAAGCTCGCCGCATTTGTCAGGTTGATATTGGCATTCGGTTCCACGCCGTGACGGTCGCCGCCGGAGATCAGCACCATGTTCCACTTCTCCGCCAGCTTCCGCACGGAGCGGTTTTCGTCCCAGTTCCGCAGCCCGTTCAACTCCAGCGCGTGCAGATAAGCCCCGTTCTTCTGCAAAAATTCGTTCACCAGAAACTGGTGCTTCTCCCTGCCCACCAGGTACAGGTCCCACATGGGATGGTTGAAGACCACCAGAACATTGGGCTCGGCGTGCAAAGCCTTCAAAATCTCTGTCAGCCGGGCGTCGCTGGGCTGGGCGGTGTAGTCCTTCAGAGTGGCCATCCACTGCGCCGCGCCGGCGCTGGGCAGGTTATGCACGCCCAGGTGGAAGGACTGAATTTCCCCGTAAGGCGCGCTCCACTCCACTGAAACGGGAATCTGCCGGGCGCTCGGCACCGTGCGCAGCAGCATCGGGGCGTTGATGTTGTCATGGTCTGAAAGCGAGACCATCGACGCCAGCCCCAGCTTCTCAATTTGCCTGCTCTCCAGATCGAATGCCAGCTTGGGAGTCATGGGAGGCGTCCAGTAGCTGGCCGCGTAGTCGATGTGTACCCCGTGCAGCTCCTCGGCACGGCGCTCCATCCGGGCCAGCAGCGGACGCACCACCGGAAACTGGCTGCCGAAGTTGGCCACAAAGTCCAGCGTCTCCATTGACTGGCTGGTATGGCTGTGCAGCGAGACGCCGGTCCTGAACCTTCGGTGAGCGTCTTGGTCGCGCCACTGGTAACTGATGGTCGCACTGGGCATCGCCCCTCCTTCATCCGCAATCTTCAGCGGATTACTGCACATAGTTTCCATTTCTCCTCATAAAAGGAAGGTGAAAATTCGGCGAATAACCCTTCAATTCGCGCCTGTACCAAATAAGTCACGAGAAAACCCGCTGGGACCAGGGTGAAAACCGAAGAGTCACCGGAAACCAACCCCCGGATTCCGGGCCGCCGGGACTTCTACGAACTCGTCTTGGCCATCTCGGGACTGAGAAAGTCCTCGACCGTCCAGCCGGCCATCAGATCCTCGTCATGGTTTGCGGCGTGGTTTGCCAGGTGCGCTCCGGCGGCTGCGGCCGCCAGTTCGGCAGCCAGGTAGTTCTCCGTCAACCCCCGGCGCAGCATCTCGAACGCCTGTTCCGGAGTGTCGGCAAACTGCATCAGTTCAAGGTCCCCCGGCGAAATGGCGCCTGTATCCACCAGCGTCTCAAGGTTCATCACCTTTTTCCAGTAGTCCGATCCGTAAATCACCACCGTGATCTTCTTGGCCAGCTTGTGGGTCTGCGTCAGGGTGAGAATTTCGAACATCTCGTCGAGCGTGCCAAACCCACCGGGAAAAACCACCAGCGCCTTTGACAGGTAGGCAAACCACAACTTGCGCATGAAAAAGTAGTGGAACTCGAAGTTAAGCGAAGGGGTGATGTAGGGGTTGGGCGCCTGCTCAAACGGCAGCCTGATGTTCAGCCCGATCGTTTTTCCGCCCGCCTCCCACGCGCCGCGGTTGGCGGCTTCCATAATGCCCGGACCTCCGCCGCTGGTGATCACAAAGCGATGCTTGCGCGAGGGGATCTTGCCCGCCCATTTCGTCAGCAGGAATGAAAGCCTTCGCGCATCCTCGTAGTAGCGGGCCATCTCCACGGCGGCCACGGCTCGTTTGCGCTGCAGGTCGCTGGCGGTGCCGGCGGCAATGTCGGGAGCGCTGGCTGGCTGCTCGTGGCTGGGCGCAGCCTCCGTCGAGCCGGTATTTGCCAGCAGTTCCAGCGCATGATCGGCCTCGTCGCGGCCGCGAAACCGCGCCGAACCGAAAAAAACCACCGTGTCCTGAATCTGCTCGCGGCGAAAACGCGCCAGCGGTTCAAGATACTCGCTCATCACGCGCATCAGCCGTCCATCGGCGCTGTTCAGGAACGCGGGGTTCTCATAAGCCAGCGGAGCGGATTCCAGAGGCGGGGGCGCGCCTTTTCGGTTCTGCGTCGCCGCCGGCGCAGTTTCTGGCGCTCCGTTGCCGGTTTCCTTTGGTTCGTCGCCCATGGCTCATCCCTCCCGGCGGCCAAGTACATCGTGCAGCGCAATCCACAAATTCAGCAGCCCCAAGCCCGAAACCATGCCCCGAACCGCACCGTTGGCCGCAATGGCCCCCAGCGCGGGATATTGCTGGAAAAGTGGGTTCTGATCCCAGAACATGGGCGACCACGGCGCGTAACACACCGCCAGCCCGATATACATGCGCAACATCACCCGCAACAGCAGTTCGACCCGCTCAAGCCAGCGCGGAATGCGCGGCGGTATGGATTTCTGTGGCCTGACTGCGACCGTGGGCACAGGCTCAACTGCCGCTTCCGGCAAAGGTGCCGGACTTACCGCGAGCGTTGACGTTGTCGTTTCCGGCTGCTGGGACATGCTTTTTTGTACGGCCGTCGCTCCCCATCTGCAACCGGGAAACGGCAACCCGGCACGAGCCGAAACACCCTGGCTGGCCTGGGGACGCCGTATGGCTACGGTAACACAGCAGGGCATGGGCGAATCGGTCGCCAATCGGAAGCAACGAGGCCCAAAGCGCCCGTCCCCGGCGCCCGTCGTTTAGGCGGGTCTATGACGGTTTCCCTACTCGACTCTCGACGAACTATGATGTCAGCCAAGACGAGATTGCCAGCAAAGGGAGCTAATGACATGAAGGTTCACTCTAATTTGAAGGTCGCAGGTGCGTTGCTTCTTGCAAGCTGGATGGGCGCATCCTTCGGCTGGGCGGAAGCAAAGGGCATTCCCAAACACGGGCCCGCCGTGGTCCTGTTCGACGGCAAGGATTTGAGCCAGTTTGATACTTTCCTGAATCCCTCGGGATTGAACTCCGACCCGAATCATGTTTTCACGGTCGAAAAGGGTGCCGTCCATGTCTCCGGCAGGGAGATGGGCTACTTCATCACCAAGCAGGAGTTCAAGAACTACTATCTGCGCGCCGAGTTCAAATGGGGCGAGGGCACCTTTGGTCCGAAGATCGGCAAGGGGCGCGACAGCGGCATTCTCTTCAACATTCAAGGTCCCAACAGGGTGTGGCCGCGTTCGGTCGAGTTCCAGATCGACGAGGGATGCACGGGCGACTTCTGGCTCACCGACGGCGCCGCGATCACCGGCAAAGACGGTGTCCGCGTGACCGGGCCCGACGGTAAGTCCTCGAAAATTGACCGCTTCAACAAAGGACCATTCAAGGACCTGACCGGCTATCGCGACCCCGTCAACGAACTCGAAAAGCCGCACGGTGAGTGGAACGTGCTGGAACTGGTGAACCGCGATGGCCATGTGTGGCAATACGTCAACGGCACGCTTGCCAATGAGGGAACCGACGCATTTCCGTCGACTGGGAAGATTCTCTTCCAGTCCGAGGGAACCGAGGTCTATTTCCGCAAAATCAAACTGTACCCGCTGAAGTAATCCGTCGATTGCGTGTTCGCCAGGGGGAACCAACCCTTTCTGAGAGGCACAACTCGCTGCCGCGAGTTGTCTCCAGAAGAGGTCCCCGCTCCGCAACCAGCCATTTTGAAGGCCACGGGCTCACAGACTGCGGGAAAACTCAAGGCAGGCCGGCTTTAAAACAAGGTCCTGCTTCATGACGATTAAGCTCTTCTGATCAATGTTGGGCTTTAACCTCCAAGGAACTTTCTTCTTCAAGCCGGCCCACTTCCCGCGTTCACCTTTCTTGAAGTGAATCCTCGCTTGGGAGTACCCTGTTTGTGTCTGCCCGCGCCGCCAGCGTGGGGACAGGAGACGCCGCATGAAATCTGCCGCTCTGGTATTTTGTGCTCTTCTCTTCGGGTCGGTCACGATAGCCGCCCAAACCGCCGGCCAGGTCCAGTTGTCCGGCACGGCAGGGGTTGAAGGCCTGGCCCCGTCGCAGACCGCAATTCTGCAAATGACGCCGACAGCCGCCGGATGCCCGGTCTCGCTGCGAGCGCGCCATGGAACGGCCGGAAACCTCCGCGAGGTCGATCAGAACAGGCCCAAAGGGCTAGCCCAGTTGCTTCATCTGACGCTGGTTGACCCCGATTCGCGGCAGGTGGTCAAGGACCGGTTGCGGGTTCACGGCCTTTCCGGCAAGGGCCGCATCACGCAGACCCTGCAGAACGAGGATGGCTCCGATGTTTCGCAGACGCTGCAGGTGAGGTTCCGCCCCGCAACCGGCCGGACAGTCTCCGCCGATCTCTGGGCCTTCGGCATGACCGCCGTGCTTTCAATCGACCTGAGCTCGGTTACCTTCGCGGACGGCTCCACATGGAGCTTCTCAGGCCAGGAGGCCTGTCATGTCATTCCCGATCCGCTTATGCTGGTCGCCAGTCGTTAGGGCCGTAAATCAGAACCTGTAGAAGACGCCGCCCATCGGTTCGCCGGACTGCGTAAGAACCCCCGTAGCGGGGTAGATGGCTGAGATATTCGGCGCCTTGTAGAAGGTGTCGCGGTATTGCAGGCGAATGCCGAGATGTGGGCCCAAGGCCCAGTCCAGTCCGCCGCCGGCAACATACGCTCCCCTGATCGAGGTGTTGTTGCCCTGCGGCGTGGGGCCGGGGATGGTGACAAAGACACCCAAGCCGCCAACCACAAACGGCCGCAGATTTCCGGTCTTGAACGAGGCCACGTAATCGATCGAGAACTCTGTGGCAGTGGCCGTAATGCTGGTGGGCGGACTCTGGCACGTCAGCTCGCAGGCGCCGGCCTTGGGAGCAAAGGCCTGATCGGCGCCGCCATAGTTGACGGCCAATTCGTAGCCCAGAAGCGGCTTCACAATCTGCCGCAATTCGAACATGCCGCCGTAACCGTTCGACGGAGTCTGCGCCGTGCCGTTGCCGCTGCTGGCGCTGGTGAAGGTCGCGAATCCGCTTAGTCCCAAATCCGTCTCAGTCCGGGATGCGGCGGGGGTCTGCTTGCTTGCCTTAGCATCGGCCTGGCCATACGCCGCAGCGCAAGAGAGCGCTGTCACTCCCATAAAAATAAGAATAGTCAGCATCCACTTCATTCGCATCTTTGTCTCCGTATCGGAAAAGCCATTTCGATTATATCGGCTTTACTTCGGGCATCCGGAAAGCCCTCCCTCCGGCTCGATTATTTGACGTCCGCCCGTCGTTCAGCTCGGCCGGCCAAATCACGCGGCAAAATCATCCTTCCGCCCCATTCCGCGCTATCCTGTCAAAACATTCATGAACCCGCGGCTCTTAGAGCGGTTTCAGGATAGGTATGCCCTATAGTGCTTCGTACCAGGTCGCCCCTCCTTGGGGTCGGGTCGACTTGAGTGCAATGCCTCTGGGTACAGCAATCCTGAAACCGCTATAGGCCTCGCCCTGGCTCCCCTTTGGGGCGCCCTGCTTTCGATCTCCATCCAAGCCGTTGCCCAGGAGGGCGCGAAGAAGGTGAATCCCTCTCCCCAGCCCTATCTTCCCCAGGACCTTCTGGCCGAGCAGCCCGTCCGCGCCCGCCACGGGATGGTCGTCACGGTGCACCACCTCGCCTCCGATGCGGGCCTTCAGATGCTGCGCGAGGGCGGCAACGCAGTTGACGCCGCCGTGGCCGCAGGCTTCGCACTGGCCGTCGTGCATCCCAGCGCCGGCAACCTGGGCGGGGGCGGATTTCTGCTCCTCCGTACCCACGACGGCCGCTCCACCTTCATTGACTTCCGCGAGAAAGCTCCGCTGGCCGCCACTGAGGATATGTATCTTGACGCGCACGGCAACGTCATTCCCGACGCCAGCCTCATCGGCTATCGCTCCATCGCCACGCCTGGCTCGGTGGCCGGCCTGGTCTACGCCGAACGCAAATACGGGCGGCTCGGTCTCGCGCGCGTCATGGCGCCCGCCATTCACTTCGCCGCGCAGGGCTTCACGCTCACCTCAGAAGAGGCCCAGGAACTCACCGATCCTGACCTCGCCAACTTCACTGAATCAAAGCGCATCTTTCAGCGCGGCGGAGCCCTCTACAAAGCCGGCGAGCTCTTCCGCCAGCCCGAACTGGCGCGTACGCTTGAGCGCATTGCCGCCAGCCCTGAAGACTTTTACCACGGCAAAATGGCCCATGAACTGGTCTCCGAGCTCAGCCGGGGCGGTGCGCTGCTTACTCTTGAAGACCTTGCCCGCTACACCGTCGTCGAGCGCCCTCCCATCGTCGGCAGCTTTCACAACTACACCCTGCTCAGCGCCCCGCCGCCCTCCTCCGGCGGCATCGTCCTTCTCAGTGCGCTCAACATTCTTGAGAGCTACCCACTGGCCCAACTGGGTGACCGCAGTGCCGCGTCCATCCACCTCATCGCCGAGGCCTTTCGCCGCGCCTACATGGACCGTGCGGAATATCTCGGCGATCCGGACTTCAACTCCATGCCGGTGGCCGCGCTCACCTCAAAAGCCTATGCTGCCGCCTGGCGCGCGAGCATTGCCCCCGGCGCCGCGACGCCCAGCGCTGCGCTCGTCCGCCCGCCTGGATTTCTGCCCCCTGCGCCACAAACCGCCGGCAGCCCCGGCGCCGAATCGAATCACACCACTCACTATTCGGTGGTCGATCGCGACGGCAACGCCGTGGCCGTCACCACCACCCTCAATGACAGCTTCGGCTCCCGCGTCACCGCCGGATCGCTCGGCTTTCTGCTCAACGACGAGATGGACGACTTCGCCGTCAAGCTTGGCGTGCCCAACCTGTACGGTCTCGTGCAGGGTCCCGCTGACGCCATCGCCCCCGGCAAGCGCCCGCTCAGCGCCATGACCCCCACCATCGTGCTTGAGAATGGCAAGCTGCGTTACGTCCTCGGCTCCCCTGGAGGCTCCCGCATCATCACCACCGTCACCAACATCTTTCTCTCCGCGGCCGAGGGCTCGCTCAACATTCAGCAGGCCGTCGACGCGCCCCGCTTCCACCACCAGTACCTGCCTGACAAGCTTTATCTCGAGCAGCGCTTTCCGCCTGAAACCATCGCCGCACTGCGCGCGCAAGGCTACGACCTCGACTTCGAAGATGCCCACTGGTCCAACGGCGAATGCATCGCCGTCGATTCCATAACCGGCCAGCTTGAAGGCGGCCAGGACCACCGCAGCCACTATGGCAAAGCCGCCGGCTATTAGCACATCTCACACCGCTGGCCCCTTTCTCGCATGTTGTGCAATTTCTTGCACATAGCCCTGTGTTGCAAAAATGCGACAATGACATCAGCCGCTGGTTCGCCGTTCAACTCGAACCAGCGCGAGGAACTTGCTGAAAATGCTGCGCGTCCTCTCAACTCATCTGTTTCTGAATCAGCGGTTGCATCCCGGATTGCTCGAGCTTGCCGAACGCGCAGGCGCCCAGGCCGTTGAGATTTTTGCAGCCCGTCAGCATTTTGACTACACCAGTCGCGAGCATGTCGATGAGCTGGCCGCCTGGTTCCGCTCCAACCCCCTCGAACCGTTCTCAATGCACGCGCCGCTCTATCCCGACCGCGAAATGGGCCGCTCCGGCGCTCCCGCGGTCAATGTGCTGCATCCTGAAAAAGCCCGCCGCATCGAAGCCGTGGACGAGATAAAGCGCGCACTCGAAGCAGCCGAGCACATTCCGCTGCGCAATCTCATCCTCCATCTGGGCGAACGCACCGACGGCTGGTCGCTGCGCACCATTGATTACGCCACCAACGCCCTCGAGCATCTCGACGCTTTTGCCCGGCCTCTCGGTGTGCGCTTGCTGGTCGAGAATCTGCTCAGCGAAGCCGCCACCCCCGAGCGTCTCGTAATGATCCTGGACTTGGGCCATCTGAAGAACGTCGGCCTCTGCCTCGATCTCGGTCACGCCAATATCACCGTCGGTGTCGCCAAGGCCATCGCCGCCATGGGCAATCGCATCGTCTCCGTCCACACCCACGACAACCACGGTGAGAAGGATGAGCATCTCTGGCCCGGCGATGGCGCCATTGACTGGCCAGCCGCCGCGGAGGCACTTGAGAAGCTTGAGGCTCCGCCCGCCATCGTTCTCGAAATCAGCCAGAACCTCGGCGAAACCCCCGCCACCATCCCCGGCAGGGTCCGGCAAGCCTTCGAGCTCTTCGCCTGACGATCATCCACGACAGCAGACTCCCATCCTTGCTGTGATAGGATGCGCTTGCAACAAATTAAGCGTGATGGGAAGCGGATATGAATGATCTGGTACGGATCCTGGTCAGCAGAAGAGAGCTGATTCGCAACGGCATGCTGGTAGCGTCGGGCTGCGCCGTGGCGCCTCTGACCTTGACCAAAGCTTTGTACGCGCAGCAGGATTCTGCCGCCGGCGATGGAAGTCAGACCTGGACCATCGGCAACGATCGGATCGCAAGAACCATTGCCTTCCTGCCGCAAAAAGGCCTGTTCACCCGCCAATTTTCTTGCGCGTCCACGCATGCCGATTTCATTGTTCCGGAAAGAACGAACCATGGCCAGGAGTTCTCATTCCTGTGCAATGGCCAGGAATGCGCGGGAACCAATGCTTCGTTCGCGCTGCTCGATGCGCACCAGGCCGATCTTCCCAACGGAAAGTCGCTGACCCTGCGCCTGCGTCACAAAGAGCTGCCGCTTGAGGTCTCCGTTGTTTATCGCGTCTACAGCGGACATCCAGCCATCCGCAAGCATTTGGTGTTGCGCAACACCGGCGCCTCCCCGCTCACCGTCTCCCACCTGAATATTGAAGCCATCGGCATGGCGCTCGGCCCCGCCAATGAAATCACGCTGCTCACCCAATACGGCACCCTTCCGCGTGAAACGTTTTATACCGGCCGCTCAGAGGATGCCGGATTGCTTGCGGCCAACGGTCTCACGGGAATCGGTATCGCCGTGCTCAGCGAAGTTCCCGGATACATGAAGCGCACCGAGATCGGCGGTTGGGATGACGATGCGGTGAGCATCGGCGTGATGTACGACACCGATCTGATGCCCTTCGAGCGTTCGCTCGCTCCCGGAGAAGCGTTCACCACCGCCGATGCGTCGCTGGTGGCTTTTCGCAACGGCGACGGATTCAACGATCCGCACTGGGTGCTGCCTTCCTACACCGCGCAGGTTCTTGAGCGGCGCGTCGACGCGGCAGGCCCGCCCTGGATCTACAACACCTGGGAGCCGTTCAATCGTAATGTAAATCGCGACCTGGTGCTCTCGCTTGTGGATGCGGCTTCCGCCATGGGCATGGATATCTTCACCATCGACGACGGCTGGCAGCAGGACTATGGTGAGAATGCCGTCGATCCGACCGCATTCCCGGGCGGCCTCAAACCCATCCTCGATGCGGTTGAAGGGAAAGGCATGAGGCTGGGCTTGTGGATACCGCTGGCAGCCATCGGCACCTCGACCGCCGTCTATCGCGAGCATCCCGAGTGGCGCGCTCTCGATCAGGAAGGCAAGGCCAAAATCACCGGAACCGCCGCCGGCGCCAAGGGCGTCATGTGCATGGCGACGCCCTATCGCGAAGCCGCGGCCGCCCGCGTCATCGACGCCATTGACCGCTTCCGCCTGGCCTATGTCAAGCTCGATCTCACTACCATCTTCAATGCGTACGGCGAGGCGCCCGGTTGCTGGGCTAAAGACCACGATCATGCCGACTGGGCCCAATCGCTCAACATGATCTACGAGGGCATCTCGTATGTCACCGCAAAAGTCTATGAAAAACATCCTGACGTGCTGCTCGACCTCACCTTTGAGCTCTGGGGTCAGAAGCACATTATCGACGCTGGGCTTCTGGCTGCCGGCGATCTTGACTGGATGAGTAACGTCGACGACACAAACGCGCATTCGGCTGGACCCTTGCAGGCCCGCCAGTTGCTCTACCAGCGCGCCGCCTCCATGCCCGTCGAGAGCATGTTGATCGGCAATATACACGCCGAGCTGCCCACCATTCAGGAGAGTTTCTCGACGGCCATCGGTTCCGCGCCACTACTGCTCGGCGATCTGCGCAAGCTCAGCGCCGCGGACCTCAGCTGGTACCGGGAAAAAATTGCGTGGTTCAAAAAACTTCGGCGCACCACGAAAATCAGCGAAAGTTTCTTCCCGCTTGGAAGCTGGCTCCAGACCACGCCCGCCGCATGGGATGGATTCGCGCGCCTCGACCACGGCGGCAACGGCGTGATTGCGCTGTTCCGCAATAAGTCGCGCGACGAACAAGCTCTCGTCCTTCTGCCCTTGTTGCCCGCGGGCAAGTTCAAGCTTCATTCCGTCATCAGCGGAAAAGAAATCGGCGTCTTCACGAGCTCCGACTGGATCCGCGGCGTGGCGCTGAAGTTTCCCGGCGAAGAACCAGTCGAAGTTCTTGAAGTCACTGCGATCCGTGCTTAGGACCCCGAGTCCAAAGTTCGATCAATAAGGAAACGGTCATCCGGAGCCTGGTTTGGCGCGTCTTTTGCGGCAAACGGAGTCGAAGGATCTGCGACTGCTTTTGTCTTGGCTCGTTCTCTGCTTCCCAAGACACTCAAGGCCAGATCGAAGCGGCCGCTCGATCTATGCTTCGAACTTCAGCACCCCGTCCCGTTTACTTCAGCAGAGTGTAATTCACAGTGATGGTGGTTTTCACCTCCACCGGATTTCCATTCAGAAGGAAGGGCTTGTATGTCCACTGCCGCACTGCGTCCAGCGATGCTTGCTGAAGCACTTTCGGCCCTGAGACAACCGCCAGATTCTCGACAGCTCCATCTTTCCCGATGATTGCCGCGAGCACAACCTTTCCTTCGATCTTTGCCTTCTTGGCCTTCAGGGGATAAATGGGAGTCACCTTGTGCGCGATGTTTCCTTGCATCACCGCGGCCGACACGCTGATGCGCCCCGGCTGTTTTGAAGCGCCGTTTTGATCGCCCGCCGATGCCGCATCCACATGCATGCTCAGGGCAAGCGCCAACCCGCACGTCCCCAGCCCAAGCGCACAGCAGCCGGCCACCAGCGCGAGCCGCCGCATTCCCTTCACCTGATTCCGATCTCCAGTCAGCCTCATGATTCTCCTTTCAAATGTGTTGGCATCGAAAATTCCGATGGCGTGAGGAGTTCTGATGGGCGCGCCCACCACCAGCAGGGACGCCAACCGCAGCAGCGATTGTGCATATTCGTTTCGCCCCGCGACCGTGGCTGCCATCTGGTCGCAAACCATCTCCCGGCTCTCCATGATTTTTTCCCTGGTGAGCCAGAACAGCGGATGGTAGCTCACCGGGAAGGAAAGCAGCTCGTAAATCAGGTTTTTAAGAAAGTCATTGCGGCGCAAGTGGGCAAACTCGTGCACAATCACGGTGCGAAGATCGGTTGCCGACAGTCGCTCAACCAGATCCTCCGGCAGCAAAACCAGTTTCCGCGTGAGCCCCATCGTCACGGGACCAAAGATGCGGGACGACATGGAAAGCGACACTTCGCCGACTCCAAACCTTTGCGTGCACCGCTCCCAATCCGCGGCGGATTCACCGCCAAGCGCCACTTCCCTGGCTTCCCGGCGCATCACCCAAAGCGCGCCCAGCCGGTAGACAAATCTGGCCGCGAAATAGACCGTGAATGCCCCATACGCAATCGCGATTGAGGTCAGCAGCGCCGCCGGCAGTTGAAACGCGCCCACTCCCTCGCCTGTGCCCATCACTACGGAGACGCCTGCTTCCCCGGTGCGCGGCTGGGCCGTGCCCCAGGCCAGCAGTGCACTGGCCCACTCCCATGGCAGCGTGGCGAATGCAGGAACCAGCGCCTGCATGCTAAGCACGCTCACCCACACACGATGTTCCATGGCGGCCCCAGCCCTCTTAACCGACTGCGCCGCCACCCAACCCGCGGCATAGATCAGCGGAACCTGCCACAGCGAGCTCAGAAGATAAGACAAAACCCAGGTCTCGAAGCTTTTCATGGCTCATCCGCCTCCTGATTGAATCGTTGGGAGAGCTCAGCCAGTTTGGTTGCATCGATCTGGCCATTCTTGAGCAGGCTCATCACCAGTTCTTCGCTCGATCCGCCGAACATGCGGTCGATCAGATCGCGCAGGCCTTGACCCAGCGCCTTGGCCTCTGTGACCCTGGCCGCGTACACATAGGCGCGCCCCTCAAGCACGCGCTTCAGCTTTCCCTTGCGCTCCAGAATATTCAGCATGGTCTGCACGGTGGTGTAGGCCAGCGGCGGCTCCAGCTCTGCCTGCACGGCGCTCACCGTGCCGCCGCCGCACCGCCAGATCACCTGCATGATCTTCAGTTCAAGCTTGGTCAAACCGGCATGCTTTGCCCTTTTCATCGGCAGCACCTCCTAAGTGATTAGGAGAATAGGCCCGGAAGAGTTCATTTGTCAACTAAGATTTTAGGAGTTCTTTTGGATGCAGCCGGCGTCGAGCGCCAAAAGACCGGTCAGGGACGGCGATAATTTCCTCTGCCCGGTGGCCCCGTCTCGATGCTCCGACTCGGGGGTTGAACCCGCCCCCCCGCGGCGACCCAGACTCTTTTGGCCTCGGAGGAGTGCTTCGGAGGAGTGCTTCCCTGATGGCTGATGGTTGAAAGCTGAGAGCTGGCTCTAGCAGATCCGCGGCAACTGCTCCCCGATCTGCGTCGGAATCACGCGATTGGCGCCCATTGCCGTCCGCGCCACCAGCATGCGCTTGTGTTCGCCGGTCACCTGCCCGATGCGTGCGGCCTCGCGGCCCAGCGGATGCCCCTGCAGCATGCTCAGCACAGCCTCCGCGGCTTCCGGCGCCACAAAAAAGACCGCCTTGCCCTCATTGGCCACATACACCGGGTCAAGCCCCAGCAGCTCGCATGCCGACTGCACCTCAACCCGCACCGGCAGGCTGGCTTCGTCGAGGTCGATGCCCACGCCCGAGGCCTGCGCAATCTCGTTCAGCGTGGAAGCGAGCCCGCCGCGCGTCGGATCGCGCATGGCATGAACCGCGCCCCCCGCAACCGCCAACACTTCGGCAATCAGTCCGTTCAGCGCCGCGCAATCTGAGCGGATCTGACTCTCGAACTCCAGCCCCTCGCGCACGCTCATGATGGCCATGCCGTGGTCGCCGATCGTCCCGGAAACCAGAATCGCATCGCCTGCCTCGGCGCGATGCGGGCCGACATGAATGCCCGCGCGCAGCACGCCGATGCCCGCCGTATTGATATAGCAGCCGTCGCCGTGTCCCCGCTCCACGACCTTGGTATCGCCGGTCACGATTTTCACGCCCGCCGTGGCCGCGGCCTTGGCCATGGCCTCCACAATCGCCGCCAACTGCGCCAGCGGGAAACCCTCTTCCAAAATGAAGCTCGCGCTCAAAAATCGCGGCTCCGCCCCGGACACCGCCAAATCGTTCACCGTCCCGTTCACGGCCAGCTCGCCAATCGATCCGCCCGGAAAAAACAACGGCTGCACCACAAACGAATCGGTGCTCATGGCCAGCCTTCCGGCCGGCACATCCAGCACAGCGGCGTCGCCCAGGTTTTCAAGCGCGGGATTGCGAAACGCCGGCAGAAACAGGTGTTCCACCAGCTCGTTGCCCAGCTTGCCCCCCCCGCCGTGGCCCATCACAATCGTGGGATAGCCCACCAGCGGCAAGGGACACGACCAGCTTGAAAAATCCGGCACGGCGGCTTTGGCCAGCTCAGCCATGAGCCGCTCCCGTCAGCCCCGAGCCCGACGCCGAGCTCGACGCCGAGCTCAGGCCCGAGCCAGCGCTGGCCAGCTCATCGGCTGAAATAAACCGTCCGTAGTTGTAGTAGGCCGCGCAGGCCCCTTCGCTTGACACCATGGTGGCGCCCAGCGGATGGCGCGGCGTGCACTCTTTGCCGAACGCCCCGCACTCCGCCGGCTTGATGGCGCCCCGCAGCACGTCGCCCGCGCGGCACAACGCCGACTCCTCGGTGTGAATTCCAGTAATGTGAAACCGCTCTTCGGCGTCGAAGGAGCGATAAGCGTCGTTCAACCTCCAGCCGCTTTGGGGAATCACGCCGATGCCTCGCCAGGCCCGATCCGTCACCTCAAAAACTTCACCGAGCAGCTTTTGCGCCGCGCGGTTGCCTTCAAACGTCACCACGCGGCTGTAGGCGTTCTCCACTTCATGCCGGCCCGCCTCCAGTTGAATCACCGCGCGCCGGATGCCGTCGAGCAGATCGAGTGGTTCAAATCCGGTGACGACGAGCGGGATCTTGTATTTCTCCGCGAGCGGCGGATACTCCCAGTAGCCCATCACGCTGCACACGTGCCCGGCCAGCAAAAATCCCTGCACCCGGTTTCCTGGCGCCTGCAAAATCGCTTCGATGGCCGGTGGAACCAGAACATGCGACACCAGCAACGAAAAATTAGTAAGGCCGCGCCGTTTGGCCAGGTGTACGCTCATGGCGTTCGCCGGAGCCGTGGTTTCAAAGCCCACGCCGAAGAACACCACCTGCCGGTCGGGATTTTTGGCGGCCAGTTCCACCGCGTCCAGCGGCGAATACACCACCCGCACGTCGCCGCCCGCGCCCTTCACCTGGAACAAGTCGGCCTCCGTTCCCGGAACCCGCAGCATGTCGCCAAAGGAGCAGAAGATCACGCCGGGCTGGGCCGCAATGGCCAGCGCCTTGTCGATCAGCTCCAGCGGAGTGACGCACACCGGGCAGCCGGGCCCATGAATCATCTCGATGCCCGCCGGCAGCATCTGGTCGATTCCGTTTCTGATAATCGAGTGCGTCTGGCCGCCGCAGACTTCCATGATCTTCCATGGCCGCGTGGCTACCGAGTGAATTTCGCGCGCCATGCGCTGCGCGATTTCGCCGTTGCGAAACTCGGTAAGGTACTTCATTTCTCGCCGCGTCCACCCTCACGGGATAGATCGGGTGCCCCATCCTTCGAGCTTTTTGCGAAGGGTGGGAATGAAGAGGCGGTGACCGAAGCTCCCGCTTTTGACACCTGGGAATCAGAGCAACTCCCATCCGGGCAATTCGATTGGGGCGCCGCCGCCGCCCGCGCAAAAGCCTCTTCCTCGGTCCCCAGTTCCTCGTCCAGCATGCCCAGCGTGCGAAAATCGGCCAGTGTCTGCCTGGCCGTCTCCTCATCGATCTTTGAGAGCGCAAATCCTACGTGGACAATGGTGTAATCGCCGACTTCGACCTCGGGAACGTAGTCCAGGCAGACGTTCTTCACCACCCCGCCAAAATTGACGCGCCCGATGCGGATCAAGCCATCGGTCGAAATCTCTTCCACTTTTCCAGGAATCGCTAAGCACATGGCAACTACCTTATACTCCGGTGAGTATAGGGTGAAATGTGATTTAAATCACACTCAACAACCCTCAAGCCCACGCGGCAGCCAGTGCATCAGTCTGAAACCATCACCTCGCCCGGAACAATCGGCCGGGTCCGGGGCAGCCGTCCCCGCCAGGCAATCAGCCCCACCATCAGCAGCGCGCTGGCAAACACCAGCAGCTTGATCTGGTTCCCCGTCTGGGTCGGTCCAACGCCCGGGGGCAACATCTTCCAAACCACCAGGAGCGCCGTTTGCGCAATGGTCACTGCCCAGACAGAGCCGTAGAAGTAGCGCCGTTCCGTGCCTTCACCCTTGGTGGAGGGCCCCACGCGCGGCAGCTTGCCCAGCAGCCCCAGCAGCAGAATCAGCGCGCACAACGGCGAATAGGCATAGGTGTAAATCTGCTTCATGTACCACTGGCCGGTGAACGCGGCAATCGCCAGTCCCGTCATGTTCAGCAGCGCAAAGCTCAGCACGGCATTCCACGCAAACGTGTAGCACACCTTGCGATAGAGCGGGTTGGGCTTGTCTTCGTCAAAACGCAGGATGTAGGGCCTCGGTTCCACGCCGGGCAACTGGCCACGCCATCCCGCAATCCCGGTTCCAATCAGCACGACCGCCAGCCATATGCCGTTGCCCCATGAAAATCCACGGGCAAAGAGGCTGAAAACAAGGGGTCCGGGTGCCAGAAAAAAGACCCATATCCATATAGGCAAATGCAGCGCGCGATAGAGACGGGTATTCCGCTCGCGAATTTTGCGCGCGTGTGCATATTCAATCTTTCCGTTGTAGCGCATGGGGGTCAGTTTCTCAGAGCAGACGGGCCTCAGTCAACCCGCAAGCAGCTTCTCCCGGCAGGCTGTACCCACCTGTGAACCCTTGTTTCGACTCTATAATTGACGGGGAGCCGGTCAAATCCGCATTTGGATTGCACTTGGCCCGCAGCTTCAAAACGATCGATTTTAATGAGGAATTCATGGCCGCACTGATTGAAGCCATTACCGTTAAGCGGAAAATGTACTTCGAGTTCGAAAACACACCCTACTATTGCATGGAAGCTGAAGTTTCAACCCCCACGGCCCGCGGCGGCCAGACGCTGGTGCGGCTCAAAATGCGCAATCTGCTCACCCGCGCCGTCTTCGACAAAACCTTCAAAGCCGGGGACCGCTTCAAGGAGCCCGATCTTGAAACCGTCGAAGCCTCCTACCTCTACAGCGACGCCGACGGCTCTTACTTCCTCGACCAGGAAACCTTTGAAACCCTTCCGCTCTCAGAGACCATGATGGGCGACGCCCTGGAATTTCTCGTCGAGGGCGCCATCATCCAGCTTCACAAATTCAACGGCAATCCCATCGGCTTGCAGTTGCCTGAAAAAGTCGAGCTGGGGGTCACCTACACCGAGCCCGGCGCGCGCGGCGACACCAGCGGCAACGTCACCAAGCTGGCGCGCCTCGAGACCGGCCTTGAAATAAAGGTTCCTCTCTACATCCAGGAAGGCGAAAAGGTAAGGGTCTACACAGAAACCCGCGAGTTCGCCGGCCGCGCCTGAGCGGCCGCTATTCCACAGTCACTGACTTGGCCAGGTTGCGCGGCTGGTCCACATCGCACCCGCGCCGCACCGCAATGTAGTAGGCCAGCAACTGCAGCGGAACAATCTCAATCAGCGGCGACAGCAGCTCAATCGCCGGCGGAACAAAAATCACCTGCTCCACCAGCGTGCCGATGGTCGCGTCGCCCTCGGTGGCCACGGCGATCACCCGTCCCGCCCGCGCCGTCACTTCCTGAATGTTCGACAGCGTCTTCTCATAGCGAAGCTTCGACGCCGGGTCCGCCTCGTCCCGCGTGGCCAGAACCACCACCGGCAACGTTTCGTCGATCAGCGCGTTGGGCCCGTGCTTCATCTCCCCGGCCGGATAGCCCTCGGCGTGAATGTAGGAAATTTCCTTCAGCTTCAGCGCGCCCTCAAGAGCAATGGGAAAGTGAATGCCGCGCCCCAGGTAAAGAAAATCGCGCGCCGTCGAGAAGCTCGCGGCCAGGTGCTCGCACTCGGCAGAGCAGGTCCGCAGCACTTCCTCAATCTTGGCCGGAATCCTGCTCAGCTCCTCCATCAGCGCAATCGACTGTTCCTTGTCCAGCCTGCCGCGCAACTGCCCCAGCTTGAGCGCCAGCAGAAACAGCGCCGTCAACTGCGCCGTAAACGCTTTGGTCGACGCCACGCCAATCTCCGGTCCCGCATGGGTATAAATGGCGCCATGCGCCTCGCGCGCCACCATCGCGTCGACCACGTTGCAAATGGCCACCGTCTTCGACCCCAGCGAAATCATCTCCCGCTGCGCCGCCAGCGTGTCCGCCGTCTCGCCCGACTGCGTAATCAGCAGCCCCAGCGCATTGCGGTCGGGAATCGGATTTCGATAGCGGTATTCGCTCGCGTAGTCCACATCCACCGGCAGCCGCGCCAGCCGCTCGATCATGTACTTACCCGTCAGCGCCGAGTGCCAGCTCGTTCCGCACGCCGCGATATTGATGCTCGACGCCATGGCCAGCTCTTCGTCGGCAATCTTCATCTCGCCCAGGTAAACCTTGCCCGAGTCCAGCGATACGCGCCCCAGCGTCGTATCCGTAATCGCCCGCGGCTGCTCCCAGATTTCCTTCAGCATGAAGTGCTTGTAGCCGCCCTTTTCCGCCTGGATCGGATCCCACGAAATCCGCGTGATGGTGCGATTGATCGGCTTGCCGTCAAAGTCGGTCAGATCCACGCCGTCCAGCGTCAGAATCGCCATGTCGCCATCGGCCAGAAAATAGATGTTCCGCGTGTGATGCAGAATCCCCGGCACGTCCGAGGCCACAAAGTACTCCCCGTCGCCCACCCCGATCACCACCGGCGGTCCTGAGCGCGCCGCCACAATCTTGTCCGGCTCCGCCGCCGATAAAACCCCCAGGGCAAACGCCCCGGTCAGATGCTTGACCGCACGCCGCACCGCCTCTTCCAGCGGAATCGGCGCTCCCGCCGCTTCCGCGTCCTTCTGCACCTGCTCAATCAGGTGGGCAATGATCTCGGTGTCGGTTTCTGTAACAAACCGGTGGCCCTTCTCAGTGAGCTCGCGCTTCAGCTCGAGATAGTTTTCCACAATGCCGTTGTGCACCACCACGATCCGCCCTGTGCAGTCGCGATGCGGATGCGCATTTTCTTCCGTCGGCCGTCCATGGGTCGCCCACCGCGTGTGGCCGATGCCGTAGCTGCCGTGCAGCGGATGCTCGCGCAGCACCTCCTCCAGGTTGCCCAGCTTGCCCGGAGCCCGCCGCACGTCAAGCGTCGCGCTCGACGGACTGCCCACCGCAATCCCCGCCGAATCGTAGCCGCGGTATTCAAGACGCCTCAGCCCCTCGATGATGACAGGAACAACCTTTTTCCTACCGACATATCCGACTATCCCGCACATAATGCGATTCTAAGCGACAAGCTGCAAAAAAACTCTGACACAAAGGTGGAATCGCCCGGCACCTTGTGGGAATGACTGAAACCTGCATCAAATCTGGTATTCATCCACGGGGTGGGGCAGCCAGGCCGAAACATCTGCCCTTGCTTTTATGCCGGCTCCCAGAGGTTCGCCAGTTCACAAAGAGTAACGGACGGAAAGCCGTTCGCCGTTCATCCGGCCAGTGCCAGGCACATGAATACCTTCAACGTCTGCAAGGGAGACGGGGGGCTGCGGGTGGGCCAGAATCGCCCTGCCGTTCGTGCTCTTCCACAAACAACTCTGAGGATCGATGGCAAGTCTAGACTGAATCGGAGGCGGAGTCGGCAGCGATCCCATGTTCCAGTTTCTTCGACAGCAAGATGCTCGACACGCAGAAACCAATGAACAAGTAATAGCCGGGCAATATCTTCGAAGCATTGGTCGGTATCATTACCTGTTGTATGTTCGGCAAGCCGTGCAAGCCGTCCCACGCGCTTCCGATCACTCCGTTGAATGCGACGAAGGACATGAAGATCGCCAGGACCATGACGTCAGCCATGGACCACTTGGACAGTTCGAATGCCAGCAGTTTCACCACGCGGTTGGTGCGCAACAGCGCCGGCCGGAAGAGACACGCGCCAAGCGCCAGCATTTTCAGCGCCGGGAAGACCACGCTGAACAGGATCACCAGCACAGCAACCAGCGTCATCGCCGGTCTTCCCATCTGGATCAGGGTCTCAGACACCTCGAGAACGGTCTTGCTGCGGTAGTACAGCGACTGGTCGCGAAACTCGACGGGCGTGCCGAGCAGGGTGAAGTCCAGCTTCGTGACGCGGACCTCCACCTCCAGCATCGGGCTAAGAACGCCGCCGACCAGCATCGAAATCGAGAACAACATCAGCACCACCACGGCGCCCCGCGAGAGCGTCTGCTTGCCGGGCAGCAACAGGATGAACGCCAGCGCCGCCGATGCCAGCACGATGAGATAGTCGCGGGTCAGCCTGGTGTCCGCTTCTTTGATCTGCGCGTCGAGTTTCTGCTCGCAAGCCGCGCCGCTCGAGCACCCATAGCGCTGCAGGATTGCGGAATAGGTGGTCATGTCGGTGGTGCCGAACGTGTTCCTGACCGCATCGGCCATGACGGCGCGAATGGAGTTCTTGAAGCTTTCCTGGGTTTGGTGTCTGGTTAGCTCCGCCATCACCACGTCGGTGTACTCCGGCACATGCGGACGCAGCGATCCGATGATCATGTTCACCAGCATCGGGTTGACACGGCCGGGTGTGCCCGATGCCTTGGGGTTGGGCGACGTCATCTGCGTCTTGATGTTGTCCAGCAGGGCATACAGCGACCGTTCAACCATGGGCCGGAGGCTCGTGCTCTGTCCCTTGAGATCGATCTTGTCGATTTGCGCGCTGAGCATCGGGCCGATGATGGCACGCCATTGGTCGGCACTGAGGATTCCGTAGCGCACATGCGTGATCTCGGCCAGGTCGGTGCGGACGATGCGGCGCGCGGCCAGGCCATCGACGGTCTTCCAACTGAACCAGATGGCCGGCAAGAGCAAGATCACACCCGCGGCCAGCCGGAAATGAGACCAGCGCGAATGGTCACTCTGTGAAGGATTCGTCGATGTGCCCATGTCTTCCTCGATGATGATAACGAGTATAAGACCGGTTCCGGCGGGTGAAGAAATCAATTGCGAACCTGAGGCTGGGTTATGAGCAGGCGAGCTGCCGGCGAGTCTGTCGTTATGCTGCCGCGGCCCTGGTTCTGTACCCGCTCATCTCGAGGGGACCGCGATGAACAGGGCACAGCAGGGAGGTTGCGGCTTTGCCTGGGCGATAGCCGCCGGCGTTCATTTCCAGGCAGTGGACGTGGTGGGTGATGCGGTTGAGCAGAGCGCCGGGATGTAACCGATCGAGTTGTGTGGCTGCTGTCCCCTTGACCTGATCGCGGAGAATCTCGCTCCCTTGAAATCAAACCTTGAGAACGTCCCCGTCGCGGGCGACGATTTGGTAGAGCACGGGATTCACGAAGAAGCCAAGGAGAAGCCGCGAAACAAGACCCGCAACGATGACAATTGCAAAGGGCTTTTGTGTATCGGAGCCAATGCCGGTGGAAAGCGCCGCCGGCAACAATCCCAGGCAGGCCACCAACGCCGTCATCATGATGGGCCGCAGCCGCAGCAGAGACGCCTCACGGGTGGCCGTGCGGATATCCATATTCTGCTCGATGCGCAGCTTGTTGATGTAGGAGACGAGAATCACGGCAGTCTCGACGGAAACGCCGATCAACGCCAGCATGCCGAGTGCGGACGAAGCGCTGAATGCCGTATCCGTGAGTTTGAGCGCGAGCAAAGCACCGACGGGCACCGTGAGAATGACGCCCAGGACGATAACCACCGGAAACTTGAAGTTATCGTAAAGCGCAAACAGAATCATGAAGATGATGAGCAAGGCCAGCGGACCGATGTAGGTCAATTGCTTCTTGGCGGCCAGAAACTCGTCGTACTCGCCGCCCCAGGTGAGCCGATAGCCCGGCGGCAGCGTTTTCTGAATGTCGGCGATGGCCAGTTGCCCGGCATTCACCGCGCTTTCCAGGTCGCGGCCTTCCACGCTGTACTGCACGCCGATATAGCGCGAATTGCTTTCGCGGTAGATGAACGACGCGCCCCCGGTTTCGCGAATATCGGCCAGCGCGCTTAGCGGAATCTGCTGCCCGGCCGGCGTCCCCACCAGCAGGTTTCCAATTTGCTGCGCATTCTCGCGGAACTCCGGCCGCATGCGTACAACCAGGTCGAAGAGCCTTTCGCCCTGGACCACCTGCGTGGCCGCTTGCCCGCCCACAGCCGCCTGCACAACAGCCTCGACATCGGCAACATTGATGCCATAGCGGGCAATCTTGCCGCGATCCACGTCGATGATCAGGCTCGGCTGTCCCAACTCGCGCACCACCGTCAGCTCCGTAAAGCCGGGAACCTGGCTCAGCCGCCGCTTGATTTCGAGCGCCGTATTCTGCAGTACGTTCAGGTCGGGGCCATAGACCTTTACTGCCAGCGCGCTCTTCAGGCCCGTCAACGCCTCGTCCACCGCGTCTTCGGCCGGCTGCGTGAAGTTGAAGATCACGCCCGGAAATGAATCGAGCTGCTTTTGAATGTCCGCGGTCAGCTCCGCCTTTGTGTGAATTCCTCCCGGCTTCCACGCCGCATCGTTATAGGGTTTCAGTCCTACATAAAATTCGTCGTTGAAGAAACCGGTCGGATCGGTGCCGTCGTCGGGCCGTCCCAACTCCGATCCCACATCCGTCACCATCGGGTACTTCATCAGAATGTCGCGCACCTGCGGCGAAAACCTGCTTGCCGTTTCGAACGAAACCGTATAGGGCATGGTGGCGCGGATCCACAGCGCGCCCTCATCCAAATGGGGCATGAACTCGCCACCAATGAACGGAATCAGCAGCAGCGAGGCGGCGAAGATCAGCACCGACAGGATGATCGTGGTCCGGGGTCGGTCGAGGCACCAGTCCAGCCACACCGCGTATCGCTTGCGAATCCATTCGAACGGCTTGTTCTCCTTCTCGTGCACACCTTTCTTGAACCACAGCACGCACAGCACCGGCACTAATGTCAGGGTGAGGATCAGTGCGCCGACCAGCGCAATCGCCACAGTGTCCGCCATCGGCTTGAAGAGCTTACCCGATGGCCCGCTGAGCGCGTAGATGGGAAGATAGCCGGCAATGATCACGGCCACCGAATAGAAGATTGGGCGGTCCACGTCCTTGGCGGCGCTCTTGATTACCTCCTCGAGGTTGTACTGCTGGCCTTCACGGGCGCCCAGCTCACGGAAGATGTTCTCGACCATCACCAACGTTCCATCGATGAGAATGCCGAAGTCAATGGCGCCGATCGAGAGCAGGTTGGCCGGAATCCCCTCCGCATGCACAAAGATGAACGCGAACAGCAGCGACAACGGAATGGTGAGCGCCACAATGACCGCGGCGCGAAAGCTGACCAGAAACGCCATCAGCACCACCAACACCAGCGCCATGCCCAGCAGCAGATTGTGCTCCACGGTATCGATGGTCAGTTGCACCAGGTCGCTGCGATCGTAATACCCGCGCACCTTCACATCCGGCGGCAGAACATGCTCGTTCAGCTCTTTGGTCTTGGCTTCAACGCCTCTGAGCACGTTCTGCGCCTGTTCGCCGGTCCGCATCATGATGACGCCTTCGACCGCGTCGTCGGTCTTGTTGAAGCCGAACTCGCCCAGGCGTGGCGCGTGCCCGATCTCCACCTGCCCGATGTCGCCGATGCGCGTGGGCACGCCGTTCTGCGATCCCACCACGATGTTGGCGATATCCGAGGTATCGCGCACCAGGCCTACGCCGGTCACGTAATCGAACTGGTTGCCCTCCTCGTAAAAACCGCCGCCGGCGTTGGAATTGTTCACCGAGAGCTGCTGCAGCACTGTCGGCACTGAGACGTGATAGGCATACAGCCTGGCCGGGTCAAGCAGCACCTGGTACTGCATGACCGTGCCGCCGAAACCGGAATCGTCCGCGACACCCGGCACCTGTTTGTACTGCCGCTCCAGCACCCAGTCTTCAATCGTTTTCAGATCCTGCGGCGAGCGGTCGGGGCTCTCGATCACGTAGCGGTACACAAGCCCCGAGGGGCTCGCAAGCGGAGCCAGAGTGGGCGTCACGCCTTGCGGATAGGTCACCTCGCTCAGCCGCTGGAAGACGACCTCGCGCGCAAAATAGTTATCCGTCCCCTCGTTGAACGTCATGATTACGTCGGACAGCCCGTAGAGCGAAATCGAGCGCATCACCGTCAGATTCGGAACGCCGTTCATCTCCACTTCAGTGGGAACCGTCACCAGCCGCTCCACCTCTTCGGAGGCGTGGCCCGGCCACTGCGTGATGATCTCGACCATGGGCGGCGAAAGATCCGGATACGCGTCCACCGGCATGTTGTGGAATGCCACTGCTCCGGCGATGGCAATAAAGGCCGCCAGGAAGAGGACAACCGGCTTCTGCCGGAGCGCGAATTGAACGATGCGATGAATCATTGCGGCCTGCCCCCTCAGTGTTGCAGCGAATTCGCGAACTGCAGAAACAGGCTGCCGTTACCCGCAACCTTGTCTCCCGCGGAGATGCCCTTCACAATCTGCGTTTCGTCCCCCTGCATCTCGCCCAGCACCACGTCGCGCCGCCCGAACTGGTTATCGCCGGTCAGGGTATAAACAAAGGGCTGGTTGTTGTCGTCGCGCAACACGGCTGCATTCGGCACCGCCAGCGCATTCTTCAACACGCCAGCCGTCACCAGCACCGTGCAGTACATGTCCCGCTTCAGCTTTTCTCCAGGGTTGTCCACCACGATGCGCGCCTGCAGCGTGCGGGTATTGGGGTCCAACGCCGGCGAAACATAGGAGATCCTTCCGTGGAAGCTTTCGGGAAACGCATCCGTCTGCACCACCACATCATCACCGTTCCTCACGTACGCGAGGTCCGCCTGGTACACGTTGGCGAGCACCCACACCGTGCTCAGGTCAGAGATGGTGAAGGCCTGCGTCTGACCAGCCTGCACCACCTGTCCTGGGGAAACAAGGCGCTCCACTACCTCGCCCGCAATCGGCGCGAGCACCGGAATCTGCGCTGAGGACGGAGCCTTCGCCAAGTCGGCGGGATTCTTGATTCCGAGAATCTTCATTCCCTGCTCGGCCGCATTGAGGTCCGCCTGCGCCTGGGTGCGATTGCTCTCCGCCATCTCCAGATCCTGCTGCGCAATGGCGTGATGCGCATACAAATCCTGCGCGCGCGTATACATCTTGTCCGCCAGCCGGTAGGAATCCGCCGCTTTCAGATACCCGTCTAGGAGCTGCGCGTAATCCGGGCTGCTGACTTCAAGCACCGGCTGGTTCAATGTCACTTTTTCGCCGGGAACCACCAGAATTCGGCTTACCGGGCCGCCCACCTGCGTAATCACAGGCGTGGTCTTGAATGCGTTGTAGGCCACAGCCCCCGTGAGCCGCAGGGTGTGGGCCATGGTCTCGGGCTCTACCGTCGCCATTTCCACGTGACTCATCTGGTCCGCGGGGATGGTGAAAAGCTGCGGCGTTGCCGAGGGCGAGGCCTGTGACGAAAACGACGTCATCCCGCTCGCGTTGTCGCCGGAGTGACAGCCGGTAAACGCCAGGGCGGCACAAAGTCCGGCGGCGGCAAGTGCGCCGCGGCCAAGCGAATACATCACTCGATGTTTCATGGAATGCTCCTGGTTCCCACGGCTTCGCGAAGCTGCTCGAGCGCCGTCAGATAAGACGCCAGCGCCTGCCGGTAGCCGAGTTGCGTAGCCCTGTAACTGCGTTCCGCGTCGAGAAAATCAAGCAGGCTGGCTGCGCCATGCCTATACGCGTAATCGCTGATGTCTCGCGACTGCTGCGCCTGGTCGAGATACCCGGAACGATAGAGTGTGACAATCTGGTCGTTGGCGCGCAGATTCTCATACGCGTCTCTTACGTCCGTCAGCACCTGTCCGCTGGCGTACTTCTCCTGTTCCTGGGCTTGCGTGATGGCAATTCCACTGCGCGCAATCTCTCCCTGATTGCGGTCGAAGATGGGCAGTTGCATCTGTCCGAAGAGGGAGATGTCGTTGAGATAAGCAAGGTGGGTGTAGCTGATCTGCCCGGTTACATCTCTTTTGCCGATGGCTTTCTGCAGTTGGTACTGGCTATTCGCAGCCGTCACACCCAACTGCGCCGCCCGCAGGTCCGGCCTGTTCTGAAGCGCCCGGGCCTGAAAGTCATCGGCACTGCCGGTGACGGGCTGGTAATTGAAATCCCCGGCGACGTCGTAGTCCGGACCGACCGATTCATACCCGAGCAACTGGCGAAGGTCGGAGAGTCCCTGCACCCTGGCAAGCTGCGCCTGGGAGAGATCGGTTTGGAATTGAAGCAACTGAAGCTTCATCTTCAGCAGATCGTTCTCACCGATTTCCCCTGCCTTGTAGCGCGCCTGGGTGATATCCACTGTGTTCTGGAAACTCGCCAGATCCTGCCTGGCCAGTTCCAGGGTTGATTCCGCGAGCTCGACGGCGATGAATTGCGAGGCAACGTTGAAGGTGAGGGTACGCTCGTTATCGGTCACCAGCGAACGGGTCTCGGCGGTAACGTCCTTGGCCGCCTGGAGGCGGTGCTGCCGCTTTTTGCCGCGCTCAAACAGATAACTGACGCCGACGTCGAACTGCGCCAGGTTGTCAAGGTAATCGGAGCTGAACTGGCTGGGCTGGAAGATCGGGAGGAACTGCGAGTCGCCCATCAGCACCGGATCGGGGCGCAGATTGGCGGTGACTTCTTCCGCCTGACTCTGCTGAATCGTGGTGCGCGCGGCCAGCAGGCTGTGATTGTGATCCAGGGCCAACTGGATGGCGTCGGCGAGCGAGATGGACTGCGCGCCTGGCTTCTGGGCCAGCGTACTGGCCTGGGGCGGCGGAGACTGGCTTTGCGGGGACGGCAATTGCGCGCTCGCAACTCCAATCAAAACGTCCGCAGCCAACAATAATGTAGAAAAGCGCAAGAGCGGAAGACGCATAGGCGGTCAACCTCCTGAGAAACAGACATAGCCGATGAACATGCCGAAGCAGCACGAATGGGAACAATCGGTTATGCAGGAGGCGCGCGGGAGGGGATTTGCCGCGCGACAAGGCGAGAGGCCGGTCGAATGGATTGAGGTGTCGATTCAGCGCGAGCGAGGGCCACTCCGCAGACGCTATTGGCCGCTGTGGGCTGTTCGAAGACCAGATGGCACAGCGTACATTGGGCGGAATTGCAATGACCATGATCATGCCAAACCATGCCGAATGTCGCCGTCACCACGAAGACGACTAGCACGATCGCGACTGTCACACGCCAGGTATGCGTTTGGTCAAACATTTTGAGTCCGCACGAAGAAGTCCAGTTGGCCGTCAACGTAGTCTAATTCAACTGCCTCACCCTTGGACATCAATAGCCGCATTCGACCTAGTCGCGTTCTACCCCCAGCTCGATCAACTTCCAGTCGAGAACGCAGAGCGAATTCACCGCAAGCCTCGAGATGGAAGCGAAAGCCTGAGCCGCTTCGAAACAACTTCAGGCTGAATTGGAGTTTTCAATGGCTTCAAACCCGTCGATCCGGGTTCGCGAGACGCGGTCTACTTGGCTGGGCGTGAGCCTGTGATGAGGATGTCCACCAGCCTTCGCGCGCTTTTCTGCCAGCCAGGGCCGGACGCAACATGGCAAACACCGATCAGTGCCCTGAGCAGGTCGAAGGGTTCGAGATCCCGGCGTATATCGCCGCTCTTGATGGCGCGTTTCACCAGCGCATCAATAGCTGCATGGATCAGCCCATGAGAACCCTCATAGAGTCTTGATGGGCCTCCGACGACACTATTCAGCGCCGGGGCAATAATCTGCTTTGCCGCGATGTGGTCGACGAACAACAGCATCCAGGCTCGCAAAGCCTCAACCGGCGCCATCGTTTCAGCGAATGTGCGCTCTGCTGTGGCCAGCTTTTCCACCTCGCTACGATAGACCGCTTCAATCAGGGCGTCTCTTGTGGGAAAGTGACGATACAGTGTTCCAGGGCCGACACCCGCCTGTTTGGCAATCTCATCGAGGCTGGCGTCTGCGCCCGAACGGGTAAACGCCTCCTTCGCCACCTCCAAAATGCGCTCGCGGTTCCGCTGCGCATCCCTGCGCGGCTTTCGGGGGACGGGCTGTGAATGCTTTCTGGCCATGCGCAAAAACAATTGCAACCGGAGACAGTCTCCGTTAATCTACATATTCGGAGGCTGTCTCCGTTTTATCCGGAAAGCGACCGCCTGTCAAGAGCGGTCCCTGGTTCTTGCAGCTTGGGAGGCAAGGAATATGAATCCAGTGGTTTGTTTTGGACTGTCAAAGAATCGCACCCATCGCTCCGGCGGCGTTATCCGGTCCGCGGAACAGGAGTTGGGCGCATTTTTCAGCGCCGTCCTGCAGATGTTCGGGAGAGAACAAGCAGAGATTTCGGCCGAAGACTGGCTGCAGGAGCTGGCCGCGATCGACGGCCTGCCCTCCTCGGCTCGTGACTGGCGATTGATCACCGTCAAGGCTTCGACTCGGCTCGCAACCCGAGTGAAGGCGGGCTTTTTATCAGTTGAATTCACCAATGCCTAGGAGGAAGAACCATGCGTGTTTTTGTAACGGGCGCAACAGGGTTTATTGGATCGAAGGTAGTGCAGGAGTTGATCGATACTGGCCACCAGGTGCTAGGCCTTGCGCGCAGCGATGCGGGCGCCCAATCACTCGCCGCCGTCGGCGCCCAGGTGCAACGAGGCGATCTTGAGGACCTGGAAAGCCTGCGCACCGGCGCAGCACAATCCGACGCCGTCATCCACACCGCCTTCCGGCACGACTGGTCCAGGTTTGCTGAAAGCTGCGAGCTTGACAAGCACGCCATCGAGACGCTCGGCTCCGTGCTGCAGGGCTCCGGCCGCCCGTTCATCGTCAGCTCCGGAGTCGGAGTAGCTCGGGGCCGAGCCGCCACCGAGGACGATCCACCACTTTCTTCTCCATCCATTCCTCGCGTATCGGAGGTGACTGCTGTCGCGCTGATGGCGCGCGGAGTGCACGCCTCGGTGATGCGCCTCCCGCAGGTCCACGACACGGTAAAACAGGGCCTGGTCACCCCGCTGATCGCGATCGCTCGCGCCAAGGGGGTCTCTGCCTACGTCGGCGAAGGTGATAACCGCTGGCCTGCCGCACATTTACTGGATGTCGCCCGGCTCTACCGGCTGGCGCTCGAGAAGGGCACGGCGGGAGCACGGTACCACGCGGTTGCCGAAGAGGGTGTGCCGCTGAAAGACATTGCCACAGCCATCGGTCACGGCCTCAATGTCCCTGTAACGTCTATCTCAGCGGAACAGGCCCAGGAGCATTTCGGTTTTCTCGGGTTCTTCGCGGGGAGGGACTCTCCCATATCCAGTGCGCAGACCCGGGCAAACCTCGGATGGAACCCGGCCGGCCCCAGCCTCCTTACCGACCTTGGGAACATGCGCTACACGCAGGACTGAGCCAATCGCCGGACCCTTGCAGGGGTCCGGCCTCGCTCCGTTGCCGTGCGGTGCGAGAGGCTGAGCCCGGTGCTGAAGACGTTCGCGCCGCGCGTACAACCTCAGCCCATTTGGATGGACAACCGGGTGTTACCCGGTCGAGCTTGATTCCAAAACTGAGTCCGATTCTTCTGCTCGCTGCAGTCGCCGCTCGCGAAATACGGTCTCGAGCGTCGAGTCCGCCTTTCAAGATGCGAAGAATTCAAGGCTCTGACGGCGTCAGAAGGAACAAAATCAACCTGGGAAAGTTTGCCAAATTCAAGGGAAATTGGCTTGCCTCCGGAGGCAGCGCCTTCAAATTGCCTGGGCAGCCTCAATTTCCGTTTGGGGTTGGTTTGTCGTATACCTTATAGATAAGAACAATCACTGCAGGTCTGGTCTACGTCTTCCATGCTGCTGCGGCAGGGAGCGGAGCACTGGAATGCCTGGCAGCCTGCGTCAAGTCAAATTCAACAGGAGCAAACAGAATGGACCTAGTGGCGCCGCCCCTACCGACGACGAACAAACACCTGATCCGGTGGGTCGAGAAGATGGCCGACCTCTGTCTGCCGGAGCGCATCCAGTGGGTGAACGGCTCACAGGCTGAATATGACGAACTGTGCGAAAAGCTGGTGCAGGCAGGCACATTTACCCGGCTGAATCAGGAACTGTGGCCGGGCTGCTATTATGCGCGCTCGTCTCCGAACGACGTGGCAAGGGTAGAGGACCGCACCTTCATCTGCTCGCTGTCAAAGGACAACGCGGGGCCGACCAATAACTGGGAAGATCCGTTTGTCATGCGCAAGAAGCTGAAGTCGCTCTTCAAAGGCTCGATGCGCGGCCGGACCATGTACGTGCTGCCTTTCTCCATGGGACCGATTGAATCGCCCATGTCGCAGATCGGTGTGCAACTGACAGATTCGGCCTATGTGGTGGTCAATATGCGGATCATGGCCCGGATCGGCGACCCGGTTTTTCGAGAGATCGAGAAGGACATCAAGCGCGTGGTGCCCTGCATGCACTCCATCGGTGCGCCGCTGGCGCCTGGCGAGCTAGACGTGCCCTGGCCCTGCAACGACACCAAGTACATTGTGCACTTCCCTGAGACGCGCGAGATTTGGAGCTACGGCTCGGGCTACGGCGGCAATGCGCTGCTGGGCAAAAAGTGCTTTGCCCTGCGCATCGCCTCAAATATTGCCCGCGACGAGGGTTGGATGGCCGAGCACATGCTGATTCTCGGCCTGGAAGGCCCACCCGACAAGGAGGGCAAGACGGAGAAGACCTATGTGGCCGCCGCTTTCCCGTCGGCCTGCGGGAAGACGAATTTCGCCATGCTCGTCCCGCCCAAGGGCCTTGGAGGCTGGAAGGTCTCGACGGTGGGCGACGACATTGCCTGGATCAAACCCGATTCGACAGGCCAGTTGCGCGCCATCAACCCCGAAAATGGCTTCTTCGGCGTAGCCCCTGGCACGTCAATGAAGACCAACCCGAATGCCATGGCCACGCTGGCAACCAACTCCATCTTCACCAACGTGGCCCTCACGCCGGAGGGAGGCGTGTGGTGGGAAGGCAAGACCGATGAGCCGCCCGCGGAGCTGATTGACTGGCGGGGCAATCCCTGGACGCCCGCCTCAAAAACCCCCGCCGCGCATCCCAACGGCCGGTTTACCGCGCCAATCTCCCAGTGCCCTTGCATTGACCAGGCGTGGGAGGACCCGGACGGCGTGCCCATCTCCGCCATTTTGTTCGGAGGCCGTCGCCCGAACACCATTCCGCTGGTCTACCAGGCCTTTAACTGGTCTTCAGGCGTTTACACCGGAGCCACCATGGGATCGGAGACGACCGCCGCTTCCGGTGCGCCGGTGGGCAATGTGCGGCGCGACCCGATGGCTATGTTGCCCTTCTGCGGTTATCACATGGGCGACTACTTCCGTCATTGGATCAAGATGCAGCGCTCCCTGTCTGTCACGCCGCGCATCTTCCACGTCAACTGGTTCCGCAAGGACGAGAACGGCAAGTTTTTGTGGCCCGGCTTCAGCGAAAACGCGCGCATCCTCAAGTGGATTGTGGATCGGGTGCATGGCCGCGCCCAGGGCAAGGAGACGCCCATTGGGTGGACCCCCTACTACGAAGACATCGAGTGGACGGGCCTCGACTTTCCACGGGAAACCTTCGACCAGCTCCAGCAGGTGGACGCTGCCGCATGGAAGCGCGAGGTGATCGGCCACGAAGAGCTCTTCATTGCGGTCCACGATCATCTGCCCCCAGAGATGATCTACGAGCGCGAACTCCTGATCTGCCGCATGTAGATCTGACTCGCGCAGATCTCATTTCGATCTGCCGCGTCTTGCTCTGCCGCATCTTGCTCTGCCGCATCGCATTCGGCGGGAACCGGTCCGGATGAAGGCCGAATCTCGCTTCCTTCCGTCCGGAAAGCTCTCCGAAGGGTCTCAGAGCGCGTATCGCCCGGTTGGTCCAGGCTCAAGCTTCGAGGGACGCGCCGACCATTGCCCATCGAAGAGGGTCATCCGTTCCCGCCTCACGGGCCGGGAACCGGACTCCTGCTCGCCATCCCCGAGTCCGCGCCGGCATTTCACGTCAAATTGAGCCGTGCGGCTCCGGATAACTTCACTGTTTCCAATGCTGAGGAGTGCGCCAGAGGCATCAGCGCCCCAGCGTTCCCGCCCTCAAGTTGCGTGAATCCCATCACATCCGCTCATGCATTGCGGGGGATAGAATTCGAGCGATGAAGGGGTCTTTCCCAACGCGATTTTGCGTTGGGTGGCGGCAGAATCCGCCATGAAACGGCACAGAACGGCCGGGAACAGAAACTCGGGAAGCAAGTCAACAGCTTCGCATGGGTATCGGTCAGGCGGGGAGCACGGATGGCAACCTTAAAAGAGAGCCCGAAGACGGCGACAATGGCGGATAAGGTCTCAGAACTTCGCCAGAAGCGCGCGGAGCTCGAGCTCGGCGGAGGCAAAGACCGCATTCAAAAGCAGCACGATTCCGGCAAGTTGTCGGCGCGGGAGCGGGTGACGAGGCTGGTGGACAAGGAAAGCTTTGAGGAGATCGGCCTGTTTGCCCGCCATCGCGCCACCTACTTTGGGATGGCGGAGAAGGAACTGCCGGCAGACGGGGTTGTGACCGGCTGCGCCACCATCGACGGGCGCCTGGTGCACCTTGCCAGCCAGGACTTCACCGTGGCGGGCGGAGCGGCGGGCGAGACCCACAGCAGCAAAGTTGCCGACATGATGGGCATGTCTCTGAAGACCGGGAGCCCGTTCATTTTTATCAACGATTCAGGCGGCGCGCGCGTCCAGGAGGGCATTGACAGCCTGGCCGGCTATGCGCGCGTCTTCTACAACAACGTGATGCTGTCGGGAACGGTGCCGCAGATCTCGCTGATTTGCGGGCCTTGCGCAGGGGGCGCGGCCTACAGCCCCGCGCTCACCGACTTTGTGATTCAGACCCAGCAGGGACGGATGTTCATCACTGGACCCCAGGTGATCAAGCAGGTGACGGGCGAAGTGGTCAGCGCCGAGGATCTTGGCGGTCCCCAATCCCAGATGAACAACTCCGGCGTGGTGCACCTGATCGCCAAGGATGATGACGAGGCGCTTCAACTTTGCCGCCGGCTGCTCAGCTTCATGCCCTCCAACAACCTTGAAGATCCGCCCCGCATGGCCTTCAACGCGCGCATCAAGTCAGATGCGGAGATGAATAGTGCGGTTCCGGCTGACCCCAAGATTGCCTATGACGTGAGGGCCGTGGTTTCGCGTGTATGTGGACAACCAGGATTTCCTCGAGATCCAGCCGGGGTTCGCGGCCAACATTGTGATCGGCTTTGGGCGGCTGCAGGGGCGGCCTGTGGGGATCGTGGCCAACCAGCCATGTGTGCTGGCCGGAGCGCTGGACATCGACGCCTCTGACAAGTCGGCACGGTTTGTCCGCTTCTGCAACGCCTTCAGCATTCCGCTGCTCACTTTTGTGGACGTGCCGGGCTTTCTGCCTGGCGTGGAGCAGGAGCGTGGCGGCATCATCCGCCATGGAGCCAAGTTGCTGTTCGCCTATTCGGCGACCACGGTTCCCAAAATCACGGTGGTGTTGCGCAAGGCATATGGCGGGGCCTACATCGCCATGTGCTCCAAAGGCCTGGGTGCGGACCGGGTAGTGGCGTGGCCCACGGCCGAGATCGCCGTGATGGGCGCCGAGGGCGCGGCTGAGATCGTGTTCCGGCGCGAGATCGACTCCGCCGAAGACAAGGAAGGCCGACGCAAGGAACTGGTGAACGAGTATCGAGAGACGTTTGCCAATCCCTATGTTGCGGCCGGGCGGCGGCTTGTGGATGACGTTATTGAGCCCGCGGAAACGCGCAAGTATCTAGCCGAGGCGCTTGAATCGCTGCACACCAAGCGGGAGTTGCGGCCGCAGAAAAAGCATGGGTTGATTCCCTTATGAAGTGGAGCAGCGCGTGGCATCGAGCATGACAATCCCGGCAGAGCACACTGCAAATGGGCCGGCGGAAGCAAAGATCGCACCAGAAGTTATGGCGGCGATTGCGGCCGCGGCCGCCGTGTTCCTGGGCTCCAGGTTCCGTATTCTTTCGGTCAACCTGCAGCCCACGCCCCACGGGCCTGTCAATAAATGGACCAGGAACGGCCGGACATTCATTCAGGCCTCGCACAACGTGCGCACCAGGCGCTAGGCCAATTGGAAAGGAAGCAGAACTTTGAAGCTTCAGATAAAGATCGACGGGAAGACATACGAAGCCGAAGTGGAGGTTCTGGAGGAGGCTGCCGGAGCGCCGGGACTTCCACCCAACCTTCCCGGTTCCTATGCATCGCAGCCGATGCCGGCCACCGGCGCCTACACGCCGTCAAGCTCCGTTGAAGTTCACTCCGCGGATGAAAAGCAATATCGCAGTCCTCTGAGCGGCCTGGTGATCAAGATTAACGTGAAGCCGGGGCAGCAGGTTCAGCCCAATGACGTGATGATGGTGCTTGAAGCCATGAAGATGGAAACCAGCGTCACGGCGCATCACGCCGGAAGGGTAAAGAACGTGGGCGTAGCGGCCGGCGACCCCGTGAAGGCGCAACAGTTGCTGGTCGAACTGGAGTAATGGCCGGAGGACGGCGGATGGCGGCGTGAGAGCGAAAGGAAAGCAAGTGAGTGCAGTCGAGGAAGAGTTGAAGCAGGTGCCGGGAATCCAGTTCATCGACCACTTCGCGATCGCGGTGAAGCAGGGCGAACTGGAAGGCCAGGTAAAGGCCTACCAGATGCTGGGCTTCAACGAGATTCATCGCGAAGACGTGCTGGGCAGCGACCAGGTGCGCGAAGTGCTGTTGCAGATGGGCTCCGGACCCAACCTCATTCAGCTGCTCGAGCCGCTCAGCGCGGATTCTCCGGTGCAGAAAACGATTGAGAAAAACGGCGGCCGCGGCGGATTTGCCCACGTAGCCTTTCGCGTGGAGAGCGCGCAGCGAGCCTTCGACGCGATGAAGGCAGGCGGATTTCAACTGATCGACAAGGCCCCGCGCAAGGGCTCGCGAGGGACCACGGTTTTTTTCGTGCATCCAAAATCAAGGGCGGACAGTCCCTTCGGGTTTCTGATTGAAGTTGTCGAAGCCCCTGAAAGCAAGTGAAGCGAGATGGCGACTGACAACCTGCTCACGGAGTTTCCACCGGTAAGCACGCAGGCGTGGGAAGAGGCGATCCGCAAGGACTTGAGGGGCGCCGAGTACCGGAAGAAATTGATTTGGCAAACCGAGGAAGGGCTCGCCGTAAAGCCCTACTACCGGGAAGAAGATCTCGCCGAGTTGAAATTTTTCGATGCGGCTCCCGGCGAGTTTCCCTACCTTCGCGGCGCGCGCCTCAACGGCAATTGGCGCATTCGCGAAGAAGTCGAGCTCATCGATCCCGAGCAGGCAAACAAGGCTGCGCAGAGTGCGGTGGCGGCCGGCGCCGAAGAGATCGCATTCGTCAACACAAATGTTCAAAATGCCTCTGACCTGGGAATGGCGCTCTTCAACCTGCAGGAAATTCCCGTGCATTTCGAAAATGCCGGTGAGCCGCTGATCCGTCTTCTGATCGACCGCGTAAAAGAGCGGCCGAATGCGCTGCCGGTATCGACGGGATGGAACCCGCTGACCAATCCGGAATTTGCGGCGGAAGTTCAGCGAAGCGCAACCGGCGCGCCCGTGACTTTCACGATCGATGGGTCGGAGCTTGAAGAATCCGGCGCCAACGCGGTAGAGGAAGTCGGCTTCACGCTGGCTGCCGCCATTGACTATCTTGCGGAGATGCAGGCGCGCCATGTTGCCATCGATCAGGCGGCCGCATCGATCGAGTTCTGCTTCGCCATTGGCGCCAATTACTTTTTTCAGATTGCCAAATTCCGTGCCTTTCGCATGTTGTGGGCAAGAGCCGTGGAGAGCTTTGGCGGCTCACGTGAAAGCGGAAAGGCTCGAATCCACGCGCGCACCTCGCGATGGAACAAAACCATCTACGATCCTTACGTCAACGTTCTGCGCGCCACCACCGAGGCCATGTCCGCAGTCCTGGGCGGAGCGGATTCCATCTCCGTTGTCCCCTTCGACGAATGTTACAAAACGCCGGACGAGGCAAGTCGCCGCCTGGCCCGCAATACGCAGACCATTCTTAAGCGCGAAGCTCTTCTGGCGCAGGTGGCCGATGCGGGCGCTGGATCGTACTGCGTGGAGACTCTCACCGACTTCATCGCCAGGGAAGGCTGGAGCGTGATGCAGAAGATTGAATCGGCGGGGGGCTATTGCAAAGCCCTGGCGAACGGCGACCTGGCCGATGGCCTGGAGCGCTCGCTGGCGGCGCGAGAAAAATCCGTGGCCCAGCGGAGACGCACCTTCACCGGGACCAATCAATACGCCAACCTCCAAGAAAAGGCCCTGGATCGCATCGAGCCCGGCCGCGCAACCCACACCAGGCGTGGCGCAAAGAGCTTTGAACGGCTTCGCCTGCGCACAGAGCGCCACGCAGCCATGACCGGCAAAACTCCACGGGTTTTGCTTGCCGAAATCAGGGGACGTGAAGATGCGGTCGGCCCGCTCAGGCTTCGCGGCTAACTTTTTTGCCTGCGCCGGCTTCGATATCGTGACCGAGCGATTTCAAAATGCGGATGAGATTGCGGCCGTCGATGCCGACCTCATCGTGCTCTGCAGTTCCGACGGCGAATATCTTGAGCTGGCCACGGACCTCGCCGCGAAACTGAGTGCCATGGGGCGCAAGACTCCCATGATTGTTGCGGGCAATCCTGATTCCGCGGAGCAATTGCGCGCGGCCGGAGCCGCCGACTTCATTCATATCCGCAGCAATCCCATTGAAGTGCTCACGAATTGGCAGGATCGGCTGGGGATGGGGAATTAAGAATGCGCCCGGACTTTTCAAAAATCTGCTACAAGCCTGATGCGTCGTCAGGGCAATTAAGAGAGGCAGAAGCGTGGCTCTCGCCGGAACACATTGACATAAAAAGCTTCTATACGCGTGAGGATCTGCAGGGACTGGAGCATCTCGCTACGCCGCTGGAATCCCGCCCTATCTGCGCGGGCCTTACAGCACAATGTATGTCATGCAGCCGTGGACGATTCGGCAATACGCCGGCTTTTCTACGGCGGAAGAGTCGAACGCGTTTTACCGCCGCAACCTGGCCGCTGGGCAAAAGGGCCTTTCCGTCGCCTTCGATCTTGCCACGCACCGCGGATACGATTCCGACCACGAGCGCGTGGCAGGCGATGTGGGCAAGGCGGGAGTGGCCATCGATTCAATCCTCGACATGAAGATTCTGTTCGACCACATTCCTCTGGATCAGATGTCCGTTTCGATGACCATGAATGGCGCGGTGCTGCCCATCATGGCGTTCTATATCGTGGCCGCGGAAGAGCAGGGAGTGACGTCCCGAACAGTTGAGCGGGACCATTCAGAACGACATTCTGAAAGAGTTCATGGTCCGCAACACGTATATCTATCCTCCCGAGGGGTCGATGCGGATCGTGGGTGACATCTTCCGCTATTGTGCCGACGCGCATGCCGAAGTTCAACTGCATCAGCGTGAGCGGCTATCACATGCAGGAAGCGGGCGCCACGGCAGACATCGAGCTGGCCTACACGCTCGCCGACGGTCTGGAGTATCTGCGCACGGGCGTCAAGGCAGGTCTCGATGTGGACAACTTTGCGCCGCGCATCTCGTTCTTCTGGGGCATCGGCATGAACCACTTCATGGAAATTGCCAAGATGCGGGCGGCGCGCATGTTGTGGGCCAAGCTGGTGAACACATTCCATCCAAAAAATCCAGAAATCGCTGGTGCTGCGCACGCACTCGCAGACTTCAGGATGGAGCCTTACGGCGCAGGACCCGTTCAACAATGTAGTGCGCACGTGCGTAGAAGCGCTGGCCGCGGCATTCGGCCACACCCAGTCGCTGCACACCAATGCTCTGGATGAAGCGCTGGCGCTGCCTACCGATTTTTCCGCGCGCATCGCGCGCAACACGCAGATCTACCTGCAGGAGGAAACCGGATATCACGCGCGTAGTCGATCCCTGGGCCGGCTCCTATTATGTGGAGCGGCTGACCCACGAGCTGATGCATGCGGCATGGAAGCTGATTGAAGAAGTTGAAGAGCTGGGCGGAATGGCGAAGGCCATTGAAACCGGCGTTCCCAAAATGCGCATTGAAGAGGCGGCTGCGCGGAGGCAGGCACGCATCGACTCCGGTGCGGACGTGATCGTGGGCCTCAACGCTTACACGTCGCCTGAAGAAACTCTGGTCCCCGTACTCGATATCGACAACGATGCGGTGCGTGAATCGCAGCTTGGCCGTCTGGCCCGGTTGAAGCGCGAACGCAGCCAAAGCGACGTAAAGCAGTCGCTCGAAGCACTCGAGCAAATGCGCAGCCACAGGCGAAGGCAACCTGCTGGAGTGCGCGGTAGAAGCCGCACGCAAGCGCGCCACGCTGGGCGAAATCTCCGCTGCGCTTGAAGATCGTCTGGGGACGCTATCAGGCCACGACGCGGACCATCGCCGGCGTCTACTCGGCGGAGAGCGGAACAGACCAGGAGTTCGAAAAGGCAGGGCGGATGGCGGCGGAGTTTGAAAAGGCAGAGGGCCGGCGTCCTCGCATCCTGGTGGCCAAAATGGGCCAGGACGGCCACGACCGCGGCGCCAAGGTCATCGCCACTGCCTTTGCGGATATTGGTTTCGACGTGGACATCGGTCCGCTGTTTCAGACGCCGCGCGAGGTTGCGCGCCACGCGGTGGAGAACGACGTTCACGTGGTCGGTGTGTCTTCATTGGCTGCCGGGCACAAGACGCTGGTGCCGCAGTTGATCGGCGAACTGCGCACGCTTGGCCGCGACGACATCCTGGTGGTGGTGGGCGGCGTGATTCCGCCGCAGGACTACGAGTTTCTTTATCAGCGCTGGCGTAGTCGGGCATCTACGGGCCGGGAACGGTAATTCCCGCGGCGGCACAACGGATTATCGAAATCCTGAACGGCTGCCTCGCTGGAGGAATTTCCTGATTGACGGATCGGAATCAAAGCGCGTTGCATGTACGGCCTGGTTGCGCTGCTCCGTCGCCTCCGCGCGAGCCTGGCGCGCGTGCCGCAAGGGCCCAGCGCAGGCTGCTGCCCCAACAATATATGGAGGGCATTCTGCGCGGCGACCGCACCCTGCTGGCCCGGGCAATCACGCTGATCGAGAGCTCGCGCGAGGCTGACCGGCAGTTGGCCGAGCGAATTGTGGAAGATTGCCTTCCCCATAGCGGCAATTCGTTGCGCGTAGGCATTACCGGTGTTCCCGGCGCGGGCAAGAGCAGCGTGATTGAAGTGCTTGGCTCTTACCTGATTGGCGAACGCGGACAAAAGGTCGCCGTGCTCGCCGATCGATCCAAGCAGCCAGCTTTCCGGCGGAAGCATTCTGGGCGATAAGACGCGCATGAGCTCGCTCGCCTCGAGCGACATGGCATTCATCCGGCCCACACCGTCGCGCGGTTCGCTCGGTGGCGTGGCCCAGCGCACGCGCGAGGCGATGTTGCTGTGCGAGGCCGCGGGTTACCAGAATATTCTGGTCGAGACGGTCGGAGTGGGACAGTCGGAGACCGCGGTTCATGAGATGGTCGACTTTTTCCTGCTCATTCTGCTCGCGGGAGCCGGCGACGAGTTGCAGGGAATGAAGCGCGGCGTGATGGAGCTGGCGGACCTGGTGGCCGTCAACAAGGCCGATGGAACAAACCTGCGCGGCGCGGAAAGAGCTCGGAACGAAGCGCAAAATGCGCTGCATTATCTTCCCGCCTCCCAGTCGGGTTGGACGCCGCGCGCCTTCACCTGCTCGGCGCAGACAGGAAAGGGCATTGCCGAGCTTTGGGATTGCGTACTTGTCTACGCGTCGCTGACGAAAGCCAATGGCTGGTTCAGCCGTGTGCGGCGGGACCAGGCGCAGTTGTGGATGCACGACCTGATCCGGCAGGGATTGATGCAGCGATTTCAGGCCCAGCCGGCCATCCACAAACGTATGGAGTTACTGGAGCAGGAAGTATTGGAAGGACGCATTACATCGTTTCGCGCGGCGCGTACGCTGCTCGAAATGTATTCGGGTTCATAAGGAATTTGCCTGGAATCAAGGCTGCAAAATTGCGAGGAAACTTTTCATGTCGTCTTTGCCTGTATTGGTTTTGAATAGCGGTTCTTCTTCAATCAAGTTTTCAATCTATGAAGCCGGCAGCGCGGAGCGTCGCAAGTTGTGTGAAGGCGCGGTTGACGGCATCGGCACCAGCCAGGGCAAATTCTGGATCAAGAACGCCGAGGGCAAAAAGCTGGTCGATCTCTCGCCGCTCCTGCCCAATCGCTCTGTCGCTTTCAAACTGGTCGCGGACATACTCAACTCCGGCGATTTTCCGCGGCCGGGCGCGATTGGGCACCGCATGGTGTGCGCCGCGCCCTCGCTCAAAGACAACCTGCCGGTGACGCCCGCAATGATCGATGAAATGGAGCGGTACAAGGACCTTGCGCCGCTGCACACGCCGATCGGCGCCTACATCATGCGTCAGGCGCTCGAACTGTTTCCCGGCGTTCCAAACTTTGCCTGCTCCGATTCCTACTTCCATCGCACTCTGCCTGAAGTGGCAACGCAGATGGCGATTCCGTTGAAGTATTCCGGCATGGGAGTGCAACTTGTCGGCTTTCACGGAATTTCGTACGAGTCCATCGTCTACCAGTTGCAGCCCAATGTACCGGAGAAGCTCATCGTCGCTCACCTGGGCAACGGCGCCTCACTGTCCGCCATTCGCAACGGTCAATGCATCGACACCACGATGGGCCTGACGCCGACCGGAGGAGTGATCAGCGGCACGCGCACCGGAGACATTGACCCCGGTGTGCTGTTGTTCATCCTGCGCACCATTGTCCAGGCCGGCACCAGTGCGGCCGAAGCGGCAGACGAATTGGAAGCAGTTGCCAACAAGAAAGCGGGCTTGCTGGGAATCAGCGAACTCTCCAACGACATGCGCGTTCTGCGCAGCGCCATCGATGCCGGCAACGCCCGGGCGCGGCTGGCCGTGGATAAGTTTATCTGGACGATTGTTAAATCCATCGGAAGCTACTTCGCCGAACTCGGTGGGCTCGACATGCTGGTTTTTACCGGCGGCATCGGGGAGAACGACATCGCCACGCGCGCAGAAATCTGCGCCGGCCTCGGCGCGCTGGGAATCACGCTCGACCCGGTCCGCAACAACACGCGCGGCGAGGTACTCATTTCGGCCGCCAATTCACCGGTCGTCGTGCGCGTGATACCCCCGGCGGAGGACCTGATTATTGTGAATCACGTAGCCCGTTTGCTGGCTGAAGTCGCTTGCTGCGCCTAGTGTGGTTTCAGGATTGCTCTACCCGGAGGCATTGCACCCAAGTCGACTCGGCCTCAAGGAGGGGCGACCTGGCAGGAAGCACAATCGGGCATACCCATCCTGAAACCGCTCTAGAGATCGACTACAACCTTTTGTTTCGCTGGTTTGTAGGTCTGGGCATGGACGATGGGGTTTGGAACCACGCGGTGTTCTCGAAGAACCGGGACCGGTTGCTGACCTCCGATGTGGCGCAGCAGTTCTTCGCAGAAGTGAACAAGCTGGCGAAGAAATTTATGTCCGACGAGCACTTCACTGTCGATGGCACGCTGATCCAGGCGTGGGCATCGCAAAAGAGTTTTCGCTCGAAAGACGGGTCCGATGACGGCGACGGGGGAGACTTTCACGGTCAGAAGCGATCGAACAAGACGCATGAATCGACCACTGATCCGGATGCGCGGCTATACAAGAAGAGCTACGGCAAGGAGTCCAAGTTGAGCTATCTGGGCCACGCGCTGGTGGAGAATCGCAACGGCCTGATCTCCGCGGCGATGGTGACGCACGCCGATGGATATGCTGAACGCGATGCCGCGCTTCTGATGCTTGAGCAAAAACAACAGAGTCGCTCACGCCGCATCAAGTCTGCGCCTCAGGCTTCGGTCAGAATCGCGTGCACGATCTCGGCGTTCTCCCGGATCTCATCCTTATCCCTCGGGAATACCCCGATGTACACGCCATCGTGGGGCTTGATGCTTGCGTAGGCGGTGCGAAAGGCCTGGGCCACACTGCCATCGTCGACGCGCCCGGCCGCCAGAATCTTGAAGGCAAAGCAGGTCTTGGCCGTCTGGCGCATCACTTTGTACATCCGCGCCGGATCGCTTTGTACATAGATTTCGTGGGGCATCTCAAGCAATTCACCGTGCAGCATCTGCCGCCACTCCTGCTCCGTGCGGGTGCGGTTGTAAACGCAGCCGGAATAGAAATCGATGTCCCATCCCTGCTCCTCGGCCAGCTCGATGACTTCCGGCTTGTGGGTGCCGACACCCACGAGCACGCCCAGATCGCGCGCCCGCTTGCACCACTCTCTCTCGGCCGCCATGGTCCCGTTTCTGAAGGCTACGTCGACCTCCTCGCCGCGCCTTTGCAGCGCCAGCGGCCTCAGGTTCTGAACCATCGCGGCGGCATCGTCGTTGGCCGTGACCTGGCAGATGAGGTGCATGTGGCCGCCCTCGGACTGAAACCGCGCCCAGTCCGACTGGCCGCGCAACGAATTGAAATAATTGAACGCGTTGATGCCGAAGCTGGAGGCATGATGGAGCACTTCGCAAACCCGGTCAGCGGTGTACCACTCCCTCATGGCGTTGGAAAAGTTGTTGTTGTAATGGCAAAACCCGTAGAGCGGGTTGACGCCGAGGACCAGGCGGCTGATTTCGACGCTGCCGAACTTCATCTTTGGAATCTGGACCGGCGGCTCGTTGCTTTGAGGCGCGGCGGCCTGCGCGGTCGGCCCCGGATGTCCCAGCGGCTGTGCGGTCAGCGCTGTTGCGCCGCCCACGATGCCCACGGCCAGAGCGGCACTCGATTGCAGAAATTCCCGGCGTGAATTGGACATGAACACACCCTCTTTTCGTGCCGGACACGCCGTTATTCGGGCGCCGGACTCTCAATAAACGGCCAATTGTAGCACCCGATCAAAAGAGCCATCTGTGACCAGGGTCAGCCTTCTGCGATGAGGATCGAAAATGCCCAAAAGCTCCCCTGTCACCTTCAATATTGCGGTGATGGGCAGGGCCGACGGCGCAGCAACTCGACCCGGATGCGCAATGCGCCTGGCTATTGAGCGCTCGCCCGATCGGGCAGGTGCGTTAACGGTATACCTTGAAAGAACGGGAAAGGGCGCAGAGCGAGCCCGCTGCCGCCAGACGTTCTTTGGAATCATCCGGCGTTTTATGCTATATTTTTCAAGGTGTGGGTTGGATTTCTTCCCGCAGAATACCGTGCGTCTCTCCCCGCGCTGCGCGGTTTTCCTTCCAAAGTCTGGACGCGTAGCTCAACTGGCAGAGCATTCGGCTCTTAACCGACAGGTTGTAGGTTCGATTCCTACCGCGTCCACCAATTACATCAATCAGTTAGGGCGCTTCTCTTCCGTGATTTTCCCCGATATCGGGGAAAATACCAAGAACCCCGCTTCAATTTTGCCCCCGCCAGGCACTGGAGCAATACTAGGATTGCTACGCAACCAATTGAGGAATTCGGTGCCTGTCCCTCAACCGCAGGATTGGTTTCTCGACGAGGTAGTAGGAAAGAACTGCACAACCAAAGGCCATCGCTACATTGAATGGGAAACTCTGTAGTGAGCCTTGTCCACCCCTCTGAACAATCCACAACTCTTGCCATAGATAAAGTGAATAGCTCAGTGTTCCCAAATATACCGCAAGACGTGAATTCAAAAGATTAGCCGCACTCAGGTGATGGTAGCGTACGAACCGTTCCAACGAGGCTGCAATCAGTATGTTGGCGAGGGTTACCCCGGCAATTGCTATGAATGTCCCTTCATACCGCACGAGCGCCACAATAGCAAGTATGGCGCTTGGGAGTACCCAGAAGAGTCTGGAGCGTAGAAATCTCTGGTACCCCTCATTCCGCCCGAGCCAACCCCACAGGCAGGCAAGAATGCAGCCGCAGGCAAGCCCGTCCATGTTTGTCTCGAATCCAAAGTAAGGACGAGTGAACCGCATAAGGCAGGCAGCAGGTAGAGCGCAGAATCCCACCACAACCGCACGACGTCTTCCAAGCAACACCATCACGGCAGGCCAAATCAGGTAAAACTGCTCTTCCACAGAGAGCGACCATAAATGACCGGTATACCAGTCTCGACCGCCAAAATAATTCCGAACGTACAGGAACGATGCAAGAAAACTATTTTGTGGGATCGATAGTACCCCCATACCGGCGAGGATGATCAGTACAAGCATGAACACGTAGCTGGCAGGGAGAATTCGTAGTGCGCGCCGAATGTAGAACTGTTTTAGTGAAATTCTGCCCTGCTTGTCTTGTTCCTGAAGCAAGAGTGTTGTTATGAGAAACCCGGATATAACGAAGAATATCTGAACCCCCAGATGACCATACGCAAATCGTAGGGGAAAATGCCCGGTTCCCAAACCTGGCAGGCTGTATCGACCGCCTGCCACGTGAGCCTGAACCACTAGAAGAATTGCAACTGCTCGGAGGCCATCTAAAGACGGGAAACGACCTCGCACTCGGGTCGGAAAACTTTCGGCGTCAACAGATTCAGGTTTTCCAAATGCAAGGAAACCGGATAGGGGATGCTTGGCGAAAGTTTCTATCATCGATTTTGCGTCATTCGTGAGTTTCACTGAGTCCTAGCCGCTCGATGGCAAAGTTCATATAAAGAAACTGCAATCATCTGTTTCGGTAACGGTTCTAGGAACTTGTTGAAATTGGCCGCATCGCAGCGGATTTCCTTGTGATTTGGGTTTCTTTCTGGTTGAAATCTGTTTGAACTGCGCGTCTGGTTAGTGTTTATAGGGCGTTTCGGGCCTCTGGAATGCGATCTCGAGGCCCGCATCCGTCGTTCAGGCACACTGCTCCATGAGTCTTTCCGGAGGTTGAGCCATTAGTCTCGGCAGTCGGATCAGGTTGTGCGCTGCGCAGCTGAAGACGAACAGCCAGTCCACTTTCTCCAGACCTCGTAGCTTGACTTGGCGCAGCGGGCCGGTTTGCTTGAGCCAGCCGAAGCCTTTCTCGATCAGCCATCGCCGGCTCAGGCTGACAGCATAGCCAGGCTGTCGTGTGGTTCTGCGGTCCAGGTTGCTGCGCGCGCCCCTTGTCGTTCTTCGTAACGTGCGGTGTTACGTTCAACTCCCGTACCGTGCTGACGAAATCCTTGCTGTCGTAAGCCTTGTCCGCACCCACGGTGATGCGGCGTGAGCGACCCTGTTGTTTTTGCTCAAGCATCAGAAGCGCGGCATCGCGTTCAGCATATCCATCGGCGTGCGTCACCATCGCCGCGGAGATCAGGCCGTTGCGATTCTCCACCAGCGCGTGGCCCAGATAGCTCAACTTGGACTCCTTGCCGTAGCTCTTCTTGTATAGCCGCGCATCCGGATCAGTGGTCGATTCATGCGTCTTGTTCGATCGCTTCTGACCGTGAAAGTCTCCCCCGTCGCCGTCATCGGACCCGTCTTTCGAGCGAAAGCTCTTTTGCGAAGCCCACGCCTGGATCAGCGTGCCATCGACAGTGAAGTGCTCGTCGGACATAAATTTCTTCGCCAGCTTGTTCACTTCTGCGAAGAACTGCTGCGCCACATCGGAGGTCAGCAACCGGTCCCGGTTCTTCGAGAACACCGCGTGGTTCCAAACCCCATCGTCCATGCCCAGACCTACAAACCAGCGAAACAAAAGGTTGTAGTCGATCTGCTCAACCAGCAACCGCTCCGAGCGCACCGAGTAAAACACCTGCAACAACAGGGCCCGCAGGATGTACTCGGGAGCAATCGAAGGCCGACCGGAGTCCGCATACAGTGCATCGAACTCTGCGCTCAACGACCGCAACACCGAGTCCGCCAACTTGCGAACTGCACGCAGCGGATGATCCGCAGGTACACGCTGCTCCAATGAAACATAGCTGAACATCCCGTCCTGAAACCGCTCGTCTCCACGCATGCCGGTTAGATGAACTAATTCAGACCTCCGTCGCAGAAGGGTACCTATTTCAACAAGTTCCTAGTCAATTCTATCGATCGTGAGGTAGATCGGCGGGTGGCCGGGTGCGCCACCTCACGCAGAGATGTGGGAAAGCAAGCCCCTCACACGACCCCTTTGCAAATAATCACCCTCATCCAGTGCACAGTATTGCCATGGTACAGCAGGCCGAAAATGAGATCAGCCTCATGCGGTCCTTGTGCAAGTCCTGTCCACAAGGCGCGAACTGTGGACACAATCGCCAAAAATTCGACTGGCAAGACAGTTCAGACCAGCACTTACACCTGTTCCCCGTCTGAATTTGCTGAGCCGGCTCTGGCTAACCGTTTTAGCCATGGAATGAGCGCAATCAAGGCAACAGCGGAAACAAGGGCAAGGATGACAAAAATCGCATAAAACCTTCCGGGGCGAATGGAACCTGAATACGAAGCAATCGACCCTGCGAACTTATTGCCGATCCCTTCCGCTAGAAACCATGCTGCCATGAGCCGCGAGCCGTAGCGTTTAGGCGCGATTTCAGTTACATAGGAAAGTCCAACCGGCGAAAGCAATAGCTCGCCCCAGGAGCGAAACAGATCCGTCGCAACGAACCAAAGTGGACTCACCAGGAGCAAAGTCTCGCTACGGAAACCCGCCCAGGTCGCGAAACCAAAACCGATGGCAAGCAGCAAGTAGGCAGCTGCCATTTTTGTTGGGGCCGATGGCTCTCGTCTTTTCTTCTCCAAATATTCCCACAAAAAGGCGAGTAAAGGGGCGAAGGCCAAAATGACGATGGGGTTAATCGATTGAAACCAACTGGTGGGAATCACAAAGATCCCCAGGTTCCGTGCGACGTGCCTGTCCGCAAACAGGCTTAGTGAACTGCCCACCTGCTCATAGCATGCCCAGAAAGGAATTGTGCTGATTACGACAAGAATGACGGCCCATATCCTTTTGCGGTCTTCCGGAGTAGACGGGGTAGCTCTCTCGGCTTCTTTATTTGTACGGACGGGTCCATATCCAATTCCTGGCAGGTAGCGCCCCCGGCCCCAAAGGTACAGTGCCAAGCCAAGCACCATTCCCACGCCGGCGGCCCCAAACCCATAATTCCACCCGGCTCTTTGCGCCAGGTAGCCACAGGCCAGCGGAGCGAGCAGCGCGCCTACGCTGATACCCATAAAGAAGATGGTGAAGCCGGCGTCGCGCCGCTTATCGTCCGGCGCATAGAGCTGACCGACCATCGTTGAAACGTTGGGCTTGAATAGCCCGGTACCTAGGATGATGAGGGCAAGGCCAAGATAGAACGAGGAGCCCGCTCGAAGAGCCAGTGTGAAATGGCCGCATGCGATAATCGCACCACCCCAAAGCAAAGACCTTCGAGTCCCAAGATACCGGTCCGCTATGTAGCCACCGAGCAAGGGAGCAATATACGCGAGAGCCGTGTAATTGCCGTAGAGAGTGGCGGCGCGACTGATCGACCACCGCTGAGCATTCACCAGATACAGCACCAGCAATGCCTTCATGCCGTAATAGGAGAAGCGCTCCCACATCTCCACCAGGAAAAGAAACATCAGGCCGGGAGGGTGGCCAAACAACCCGTTTTCCGGATTGAATCCCGAGTTCTCTATGTTTGCTGTTATCCCACCCCTCATTGGGACAATCCACCAGGAGGAATGTGTTCCTCCAGATATCGTGCCAGCAGGTTACGCAGGTGAAAGGAAGATCCAGGTCCCTCTGACAAAGCATGCGTGCGGTTCGGGAAATCCATAAAGTCGAACGATTTTCCAAGTGCAATCAGCCGATTGACCAGTAACTCTGTAACTTGGAAATGGCAGTTATCGTCTCCTGAACCGTGGACGATAAGTAACTTCCCTTGCAGTCCCTCAGCAAAGTTGATCGGCGATCCGTTGTAATAGCCCTTGGGGTTGTCTGCCGGCAAACCCATGTAGCGCTCCTGGTATATCGTGTCGTAATGCCGCTGGTCAGCCATCGGGGCCACGGCCATACCTACTGCAAAGAGGCCGGGATATCGGAACATTAGATTCAATGTATTCGAGCCTCCTCCGCTCCACCCCCAAATAGCCATCCGGGAACGATCGATAAAGGAGTGCTCTTCGGCAAATCTCCGAATGGCTTCAGACTGCTGCACAGAGGAAAGCGGACCAAGGCTGCCAAAGACAATCTTGCGCCAGGCGCGACCTTTTGGCGCGGGCGTACCCTGATTGTCAAAACTTAAGACAATATACCCGTCGTCTGCGATGGCACGGTGAAATAGCGTTGTGTCGCCGCCCCACTTGTCAGTCACAGTAACTCCCGCCGGTTCGCCATAAACAAAAGCCAGAACCGGATATTTCTTTGCCGGATCGAAATGCGGTGGTGTGATCATCCAGCCATCGAGGGTAACCCCGCCTTTGATCGGCACTTGGAAGAACTGCGTCGGCGACGGGATCAGTGACTTCACCTTTGTTGCTAAAGTGTCATTACTTTCGAGAACCCGCATCCTGCGATGGCTGGGAAGACGAATCAGATCTGTTACCGGCGGGTGATCGGCAGTCGAGTAAGTATGAAAAGCCCATTGGCCATCAGGTGAAATGTCGTAGGTGTGGCTACCAGGTTCGTCCGCAGGTGTTATGCGTTCAGAGGAACCGTGGCCGTCGAGGGGTACGCGATAGAGGTAGCGTTGCGTAGCATTTGTGGGGGAAGCGATGTAATAACACCAGTTGTTCTGATCATCGACTGAAATATCATCAATGACGTCCAGGGCGCCTTGTGTCAGTAACTGCAAAGGCCCGCCCGTCTTCAAAACACTGTAGATATGACGCCATCCGTCGCGCTCACTCAACCAGAGCAAACTTCTTCCATCATGGGCCCATGGGAACGAGCCCACCAGGTCTACCCATGCCGCATCTTCGTCTTCAAGAATTGTCCGGACGGATCCTGCGTGCGCATCCGCCAGCAGCACTGTATCTTCATTCTGAAGCCGATTCAGCACTTCGAGAGCCAGTTCATTCGAGTTACCGGCCCACTCCATCTGCGCGATATAGTGTTCTCGCGGATCTCCCGGAACGTCCATCCAATGAGTAGATCCTCCATCCACGCCGATGACGCCAACGCGGACAGCGGAGTTCGTTGTTCCCACTTGCGGATAGGGATACTGCTTCAAGGTGGGGTATTCTTCCGCGGTGTCATTGATGAGCGTGTAGACACCGACACCGCTCGTATTGAATTGCCAATAGGCAATCGACCGGCTGTCCGGACTCCACCGAAAGCCGCTTCGAATGTCGAGTTCTTCCTCATTGACCCAATCGGAAGTTCCGTTGATCAACTCCGCCCCGCCGTCGGTGGTTAGAGGTCTGATTGCTCCCGATTCCAGATCCTGTACATAAATGTTGTTGGCATGCACATAGGCTACGCTGTGCCCATCTGGCGAGAATTGTGCAAACATGAGCGAGGCGGCTGGAGCGTCGCCTCCAAGCTTCTGCAGCTTCCCGCTTGCTAAGTTCAGCACCCAATAATCACCACGGGTTTTTTGCCGCCACACTTTTTGCGAGTTCGTGTAGATAAGGAGGAGCTTGTTGTCTTTAGACCACGCATAGTCATCGATGCGAATAGGTGTCGTAGCCTGCGCCGGGACAAGGCGGGAAGCAGAAACCAACACCGTTCGCGCCCCATCGGCGGTCTCGTAACGCACGATGTCCTCAGCCTCAGAATCCGGATAGGCTGCGGATGGTTCCACTGTCGTGTAGGCGACTCCTCCGTCGAGCCACCGCGCTGGTCCAAAACTCTTCACGTCGAATTCATGCTTATTAAAGATTTTGTCGAGCGTTTCAGCGAGCTTCGGCGATGTCTGGGCGTGAGCGCAGACACCGATTGAGATCGATAGCATCAGAGAAATAGCTTTCAATCGAGAGAGTCGCTTCGTCATAATTCATGCTCCCTGGGTAACTAGAAGACTGCCTGGCAGCTCATCACTGCTTTGCTCCCGCATGACCTGGATCAGTCCATGGATAGAAGTGTAACTTCTGATCTCGGCTCAAGCGTCAAAATTGTGTTGGAGCTGGGCTTCGTGTCAGTGCCAACTCCCCGGTTGCTTTGCGATTAGTTGGGAGCAATAGCTCTCGGGTGCAAGGAGTAGGTTCCACCTGCAGTCGTCTTGAACTCGACGAGATCGATTTCCAGGGGTACAAAAGGAACCGGGGCACTCAACGCGGAGACTCCGGAGAGTCCTCCTGAAATGCGCACTCTGCAGGGACTGTCCTGTCCGGAATGAATCGCGGCAGCGACGATTCTATTGCTCTTCCACTCCATATCGACCACAAAACCTCCACGCGCCTTCAGGCCCTTGACGAACCCGTTAGCCCACGCCTTCGGAAGAGCCGGGACAAGGTGGATCTCCCCGGCATGGGACTGGAGCAGCATCTCGGCGATACCGGCAGTCGCCCCTAGATTTGCATCAATCTGAAAGGGAAGGGCATTCATCAGGTTCGGATAAGTGCCTCCGTCTGTATAACTGGTTTCATCCTTATTTACGAGAGTTAGTAACTTCTGAACTTCCCGGTAGGCATACTCCCCATCGAGAAGGCGGGCGCGAAGACAAATCTTCCAGGCCATTGACCAGCCTGGACCGCCGTCGCCTCTCGCTTGCAATAGCTTTGACGCTGCTGCTGCAAGTTTAGGTGTTCCCCTCGGAGTAATCTCATGGCCGGGATAAAGACCCCAAAGGGGAGAGAGATGGCGGTGATGATCCTCGGGGTCATCCCAGTCTTCAAGCCATTCCTGAAGTTGGCCCCACTTACCGATCTGCAAAGGTGCGAGCTTCTGCCGAGTATCCCGGAGCTGCTGACGGAAGCCCGCGTCGACGTCCAAAATCGTGCTTGCTTGAATGCAGCCTTCAAAAAGATCTCTCAGAATCGACATATCGATTGTTGGTCCAGCGCAAATCGTAGTTCCCTTCAGGTGAAGGTTCGTCACCTCGTCCCAGAAGGGGATGCTTTCCGAAGGGGTCTGAGGGAAGTGCTCCGGTGAGGTCGAGGGACACGTCACCATCCATTTGTGCTCCGGATGCTCCACCAGGGTATCGAGGAAAAATTGTGCTGAGCCCTTCATAAGGGGATAAAACTTCTTCAGAGCGTCGAGGTCGCGATTAAACAGATAGTGTTCCCAAAGGTGGGTGCATAACCAGGCTCCGGCGGTCGCAAAGGTCCCCCATGTGGGGCCATCCATGGGGGCGCAGGCCAGCCAGAGATCCGTATTCTGATGTAACACCCAGCCCCCGGCGCCATAGTCTATTTCAGCCACCCGGCTTCCTGGTTCCACCATGTCGGCAATCATCTGAAACAGGGGCTCTGCACAATCAGACAGATTAACCGGCTCCGCCGGCCAATAATTCATCTGGAGATTGATGTTGGTCGTGTACTTGCTGCCCCATGAAGGCATATTGGAGTCGTTCCATATCCCTTGCAGATTTGCAGGCAGGCACCCCGGCCGTGAGCTTGCAATCAACATGTATCGACCAAACTGAAAGTAGAGAGCTGCCAGAGCTGGATCGTTTGTCTGCGGAAAACTCTTCAGCCGTTCATCGGTGGGCAGACTCGCAGTTTTCGATGAGCCAAGGTTCAGCCGCACCCGCCGAAAAAGCCTCTGATGCTCGGCCACATGGTCACCGCGCAATGCCGCATACGGCTTTGCTGAAGCTGCTTCCAACTGCTGCTTTATCCTTGCTTCCTGATTTCCGCCTGCGTCCTTGTAATTGATAAAGCTTGTTCCCGCTGCAATCAGAATTGTTACAGCATCGGCCTCTGCAACAGTGATGGTGCTGTCCTCGGCCTTGATGGCTCCTCCCTCGGCGACAAAGCGGGCCCGCGTCCAATATTGCAATTGGCCGTGAATGTCTTCATCGGACATCGCACGGCCGCGCACCATGATTTCGTTTGGTGAAATAGCATCGTAGAGCGCGTCGTCGCTTCGCTGTTGCTCATTACCTGCAATCGATGCCGCGGAAAATGAGATTTTTCCTGGTTGGTTCGCAGTCAATCGAACCACAATGACCTGATCCACAGCGCTTACAAATACTTCCCGCGTGAATGTGACGTCGCCCAACCTGTATTGGATTGTTACGATAGCTTCATCCAAATCCAACTGGCGCCGGTAATCAAAAACGGGATTGGGCTCAAGGTGCGCCATGTCTGTTCGTAATTGAGCCTGGTGTTTCAGCGCGTGGCCCTGTCCTGAGAACGTCAGCCAGAGATCTCCCAGTGGTTGGTACTGCATCTGCGGAATAGCCGATCCAAACATCGAGCGCCCAAAGAGTCGATGTGCCTTAAGATTCTCGCCGGCAAATACGAGCCTGCGGATTTCGGAAAGCGCCTCGCGCCCCTTGGGGTTGGTCGGGTCATAAGGACCGCCGCTCCAAACGGTATCTTCGTTGAGCTGAATTCGTTCAGTGGCCGTGCCCCCAAAGACCATCGCGCCCAATCTCCCATTTCCCAAGGGAAGCGCCTCAACCCACTTGCCGGCAGGTTGCCGATACCAGAGCAACGTGTTGCCGGGCGCTTCTCGACCAGCGTCGTTATCGGCAGAAAGGGGCTGGGAAGCAGCAGGAGCGAGGCGAGGAGCCGAGAGCGCAGAAACGCCGGCTGCGATGGTTTTCATAAAATCACGTCGCTTCATATAGGCCTCTCAATTCTCGATAAGCAACCGGAGATATAGAAAGATGTGATCGGAGTTTCCTATTCCCCAAAAATCGGCTTGACGCATCTTTCCGATCGACTTAATGAATCAATGAAACGCCGATACGGCAAAAGAGCGCCAATGCGAAGTTCGTCCTGCGAAACAATTAGCTCGCGGATATTCAACTCAAGCCATCAATCAAGGAAGTCAGGATGATGTTCCGCAGGTGACATTCGCCGTTTCGATGCCGTGCCGTCCGGCTTCTGAATCTTCCGCATGTTTCTATTCCAGCGCTCGTCATTCCCAGGAAACCTGGCGGGAATGGCGTCGAACGCGGGCCTCAAAGACGCATGGGTCGGGCTTGAGGCTAAGCTAGCCTGCCCCGTCAAACATTCGCAAGACGTGCGGTGAATCCATAGTAGAGCCATGCCATTAAGGGCGCAGGCTGCAAATCTTCTCCGTGAGAAATCCGTCATCGCGCCATCGCCTCCTGAAAAGGCTTCGCAGCAGCTAAGAAATGGAAAGAACAGGATCGCCCAGTACATCCCATTTCGGCTCGATACCGAGCCCGGGCAGGGTGGAGGCCGCAAGGCGTCCGCCATCTCGCTGCGGCGCTCCTTCGGCGATACTTACGGTGACATAGCTGTTGAAGTCTGTCGACGAGAACAAATAGTCCGGTGGCGTACTGTGCGCCAGATGGGCAATCGATGCGGTTGTGATGTCGCCGCCCCAACTATCTTCGATGGTCAAAGCAATTCCAAGAGAGACACATAGATCTCTAACTTGCCTTGCCTTCGTGAGGCCCCCAACCTTTGAGATTTTCAGGTTGACAACATCCATGGCATGGTCGTTTATCCCCTCAATAACCATTTCTAAACTATCGATCACTTCATCCAGGATGAATGGGAGGTGCGTATTACGCCTGATCGTGAGGCATTCGCGGTAACTGGTGCAAGGTTGTTCAATGTAGACATCGATGTCCCGCACCGCGGCTACTACGCGCAGCGCCTGATGCTGGCTCCAGCCAGTATTTGCGTCCGCAACCAGAACATCTCCTTGAGTCAGCGCCTGTGCAACCTTCCGGATTCGCGCAATATCCTCATCCGGATCACCTCCAACCTTGAGTTGGAACTTCGTGTACCCTTCATCGCGATACATAGAAACCTTGCGGAGCATTTCCTCCGGTTCTTCCTGAGAGATGGCGCGATAGAGCGGAAAGGTTTCCCCGTAGCGGCCGCCAAGCAGAGCGACGACCGGCAGACCGGCAATCTTTCCTAAAATGTCCCAGCACGCAATATCAATTGCGGATTTGACATAGGGATGTCCACGCAAGCCGCGATCCATCCGATCGTTCAAGGCGGACAGCCTGGTAGGATCGGTGCCGATGATAAGGGGAGCAATCTCCCTTAGACCGGCACGCACCCCCGAAGCATAGGCCGGCAGATAGGCCGGTCCCAGCGGGCAAACTTCTCCATAGCCGGAAATGCCTGCATCCGTGTGCACAGCCACTACGGTTGAGTCGAAGACCGCGACACTCTTGCCGCCAGACCATTTGTAGACGCCTTCGTGCAGCGGAAGATCCACCTGAAAAGCTTGGACTTGGGTTATTTTCGGTGACATGATTATCTTGCCTTTGCAGTCTTCTCGTTGGAATGCCGCTGCTGTTCGAGGAGTGTGATCAACGCATGCCCAGCGCTAAGAATATGGTCCCTAAGCACCTTTTTCGCCGGGAGAATGTCTCCTTTGCGGCATGCCGCAAGAATCTGGCGATGCTCAAGTGCTGCGCGCTGTTGCCAATGGGTGACCGAAATTTGGATCTTGGCGTAGCGTTCATTGAGATGATGGAGACCTTGTAATATCCCCATTGCAATGGAACATCCACTGGCCGCGCATAGCGTCGAATGGAAACGCCAGTTGAACTCCCCCCAGGTGGCAATCTCATTCTTCTTCAATGCCGCCTCGTAGTCGTCCAGAATCCGCGTCGCCTGCTCCAAATCTGTAGTCGTCAAGCGCGGAATTGCTTTTCCTAAGATATCCGGCTCAATCTTGGCACGCAGATCAATCACTTCGCCAATTTCATTCAAGGAAAGGCCGGAGACCACGGCTCCTTTCCCGGGCTGGAACAGCAGCAGCCCTTCTGCCTCCAATTGACGCATAGCCTCCCGAAGCGGAATGCGGCTGATGGCAAATTCGCGTGCGATGGTTACCTGGTTGAGCGGATCTCCTGCTTGAAACTCGCCGTCAATAATTCGCTGGCGCAGTGCTTCTACAGCGGTCGACACCAGCGTTGTGCGAGGCAACGCGGAGGTCGTTGTGGCAGGAAAAGCTCGTACTAGCTTCGGGCTGTAGGATTTCATGAGCGTATGTATACACGATACCACTAAAGACTTGCAAGCAAGTTTTCACCGACAGCGCATTTTATCAGGCTATTGGAAATAGCCTGGCAGTCGTGCAGCGGCGAATGTTAACGCCCTGGCCTGGCGAGTATCAGCGCCATCGGCGTGGATCAATATCCAGTAAATTGTCTCCGCGAGGGTCGGCAGCATGCGCAGCCTCGCCAACGACCCCGCCCTCCGTGGCTGATGAGACCTATTTCTGCGCGGGCTCAATGCGAATCTGAACCTTGGATGTATCTTCGAGCGGGCACCAAATGACCAGATCCTGGCCCTCGAGAACGGTTTCATTGGCCACCTTCAGCATTGCATTTGCCTGAGGATGTCCTGCGACCACCACTTTAGCTGCGCCTTGCCAGTCTTGAACGACGATCACCGGATTCACAAGCGGCGACGCCTCACTGGCATCAAGGGTCACTTGAATTGGCGCTTCCTGGGAGCCCGCTGTCCGGCTTACAACCCAGGCGCGCTGGGTCGGGTCGTAGTTGATGCTTGAGACGCCGGCTCCGGTTGCGGATGCCGTGGCGGGCGATAGCCAGGATTTTGCGAGCTTCAGAAGATGATCGGGTCCCTGATCGGTGAGGCCGGTCATCAGGATCTTGGTTTCTATGTGGTCAGATGTTTCGTAATCGCCCCAGTAGATGTCGGAAAGTGATGTGTGCGACGGCCGATCGGCGGCCATTGCAGGGCGTCCGCTCGATCCAATCTGTGCCACGGGCCAGTGGTTCCACCATTCGAACATGGAGTAGCTGCGCTCGCCGCCGTAGACATGCCAAGTCAGGCCTCCAGCCGGGTTGACAATCTCGAATGGCTTGTAATGCGATTTGAGGTTGACGAGCTGGATGTTGGCATTGATGGGCTGATCAAGCTTCTTAGGCCCTCTCGGATAATCAAAAGAGGTGGTGACTTTGGGGATCCAGCTATAGGTGTGAACCTGGCCCTGCATGTTAGCAAGAGTCAGCGCGTCGGGCTCAATGTCGTCTTCGGGGTGCTTGCCTGGATTATGAAGAATGATGGTCTCCTGCCATTCATACTCGTCGGGCGTGACTGGGCCGCTGTGCCACAGCGTCTGCTTTCGGACGGCCACACCATCGGGATAGACGATCCATCGTTCTTCGACCCAATCTCCCCAGCCGGTGTCGGGATCGGGATTGGCTTCGGCGTAGCCCCGCGCTTCTATCAGGGAATAGCGCCATTTCACGACGGCGCGGGCGGGCGTCGATTCGATGATGCTGACCCGCGAACTGCGGTCCTGTTTGTCAGACATAGGCTCGCAGTCCTGGGCACCCATGCTGCAGTACGGTTCGTCCCAGGTTTCGACAGACTGCTCGTTGTACCACTTGCCGTTCTCAGTTACCCAGGCGGGCATATAGTTGAGGCCTTCCCAGAAGGCGAGCCGCATGGGCGACTGTTCAAATCTGACGACGACATTCGAGTTTGGGCCGAAGCGGCGCAGGTGATCCCAGGATGGTTTGAAATGCAGTGTTGCGTAAAAGGCGCCGAACGGACCAGGGCCGGACGGACCTGAAGGCATGACCGCATAAGGGATTACGTCTTCCTTGGTGACCTGCGCAGACGCGAAAGCTGCGGCTTCGTCCGCTGCCGAACGAGCGCCGGGCTGGATGGAGATTTCATCGAGGTAGCCCTCGATCGAGTAATTGACGGGATCGTGCGGATGAATGAGCCAGGAAGGAAACGGAAGCGTGGGCGTGCGGACGCGCCCAACAATCAGACTCGCGTTGTCGGCCGAAAAGAAGGGCCCGCTGGTCTTCAGCGATCCAGCCTCACTGCCGTTGACGTAGAGCGTGACGCCCTGCTCGGGGTCGAAAGTCGCAGTCACCCGAGACCACTTCTTCAGAGGCAGCTGAACCGTGGAGGTGAGGTGCTGCCACACGCCATTCACGTCGATGCCAAAGCCCGGATGTCCGAATGCATCGATCTCCAGCACATAGCCCACCTGGTCATCCAACTCCCGGTCCACGAGCGGCGCCCAGTTCCATGGGTAGTCATCGAGAGCCACCCATGCGGAGACGGTGAAGGACTCGCCAACATCCGGAACGTCTTTCGCTGGACGCTCGATCGAGGTCGTATATCCGTCGAAAGAAAGTGCCTGCCCGCTGACCCCGGGAACGCGCAGAAAATAGCCGTGTATCGGGTCGTCGACGTTCCCCGAAGAGTCATGGACGGCAGCCCCGGTCTCTTCATCGAAGTGCCATACGATTGACTGTTGCTGGGCGGCAGCGGTCAGCGCCATTCCCAGTGCCATGCTGCACCAAAACCCGCGGTAGGCTTGCTTCATTTCGCTCCTCAGTTACGGCAGTGGATGGTCCGCAAAGATCGTCTTGACGCAGAATTGCGTGTCCTGAGCGGCAGTTGCTGCATTTTCAACCGTGCGGACCTGAAGTTGCAAATCAAAGTTCAGGGCACGCTGGAACCGGTCAAATTGCGTGTGCTGGAAGAGATTTTTGCGGATCATACCTCACGAATACTCGAGCGCGCGATCCCGAATCGCGCCAACTTGGTTCATCCTTCCGACACGATTATCTCGATCCGCGGCAAGTTGTCAAGAGATTTTCCCTGACGCCGCAGCTCCGTATGATTGCGCATCGCGAGGGAGCCCTTGTTGAATCGGCCCTGCGCAAGCCGGACAACGCATAGGTCCATCCATCACGCTTCATTTTGCCATGAGGAAAAGCAGCCCAAGGGGCGTTTCAAACCCAAAATTCAGGAATCGAGAGCCGCACCGTTGACGAAGCAAATGCCTTGCTTGTTCCTGTTCATCGGACAGGAGAGATGCTTTTTCTCCCAAAAACTCCGGCTTCGACGCCCACGGGCGCAGTATGGACCTCAAGTTCCCGGGGTCGTTCCCTGACACAACGCGCATCCCTGTTCGGGACACTCTTAAAGCAGTTCGAACTCGTGCAAGCACATGGAATAGATGCCGCCGGGAGGGTTGACCTTAAATTTCGCCTGGGTGTAATTGGCGCTGTAGCACAACCAGCACTTCCTGCCGTCTGCACTGATGAACTTTGTGGGTATGTTCACGAAGTAGCCCTGTTCTCCAAACTTCGTCATGTAAGTGACCATCTTCCAGGGTCCGCAAATGTCGCTGGACTCCAGAATGAAAGTGTTGATCTCCCGGGTGCCGGGCCAGGGGTCTGCAACACACATCAAGTATTTCCGCAAGGGCGCATTGTAGGTGATGGTCACGCATCCGCAGTGATTGTTCCAGTCAACCAGAGGTTGAATTTGCGAGAACTCGCGCGACCATACTGGCCTGCCTTGCGGGTCGAGGCCGGCGAAATATTCGTATTGCGAGGCATCGTTGATGTTCGAGGTCGTGGGCGTAACCCGGGTAAGAAAGAGCTGGTCCCCAGCGATCCAGTTATTGTTGGCGAAGCGAGGCTCGGGATCGGGCTCGACCGTGCCATGCCCAACAAGGTAGGCCTTGCCATCCGGGGAGTGTTCCATATTCCTGCCGAAGTCCACGAAATGCGGAGTGCCGATCTTCACCTGTGGCAAACCGTGGATGATGCTGCGCACGTCGGAAGTCCGCCAATCGCGGTCTTGCTCGGCAAGCACCTTCAGCGCCGTGGAACGATCCGCCACTTCCGGGAACAGTGGCGACCAGGGAGTATGGGGTGTGTCTTCCCAGGTCTTTCCATAGTCCTCTGAGATCTTGAATCCTACAAAGGGCTCCAACGAAGCCCAGGAGAAGAACATCCCGTCCACCGTACGTGAAGGCACATCGCAGCAATAAGTGCCGAGATACCAAATTCCGTTGTAGCTCAAGTTGGCGCACGCGTATCTCCCGCTAAAAGGTAATGCCGACGCACTGTGCTTCCCCAGGGGCACGATCGACAAGTTCAATGGGTCGTCGCCGGTGATCTTTGCGTAACCTTGGGTAGCCTTGCTGCCGTGCGCTCCATCGGCTTCTATTTTCCCGCCTCCGGGCAGGTTCACAGAGCCATCCTCGAACGGCGAATAGAGATTTCCATCTTGTGCCCAGGTTGGGAACCAGGTGTCGGCATCGGTATATTGCGTATATTCCTTGTGCCGGCCGGTGAATCGAATCCCCTTCAGAATGTCCGACTGGTGAAAAGGAGTATCCGCGGGAGGAGTGGATGGCCATAACAGCGGCTTGTAGAAACTCGAAGCGTGTCTGGCCTCCTGATCCACCGCGGCTTCCGGTAGCGCGCTGAGTCCCGTAGCTTTGAGAAGCACGGATGCTGACCCAAGTTGAAGAAAAGTTCTGCGAATCATTTCGAACTCCCATCCGTGCAACCCAATTGCTGAAGCTTTATCCTCTTGTGCCGGTTGCGATCTCGTACGTAGTTCCCGACCGGGTGCGGAATCTGACGACGCCGGGTTCAAGCTCTGAAACCTCGACCGCCTTGCCCTCCGACGTCACCTGCACTGGGGATGCGGTGCGCAACTGGCATTCTCTTCCCATCTTCGAATGAATTGAGGCATGGGCAAGCTTGCCATCCTTCCAGACAATATCCACTTGAAATCCGCCACGCGCGCACAGCCCTGTGATGGACCCGGCGCCCCATGCCGAGGGGAGCGCCGGCAACAGATGCAATTCACCGGCATGCGATTGCAACAACATCTCCGCTATGCCCGCCGTACCTCCCAGGTTCGCGTCCACCTGCAGGGCCTTGCCGTCGCGCGAAAAAAGGTTAGGAAACATGGACTCGCCAATCAGTTTCTTAAGCGAGTTATGGGCGCGATCCCCTTCCCTCAAACGCGCCCATAGGTTGACCCTCCAGGCCATGGAAAAACCCATGCCGGCTTCGCCCCGCATCAGGATCGATTGTTTGGCGGCAGCCGCAAGCCTGGGAGTGTCCTGAAGCGATATCTGGCTACCCGGATAGAGTCCCCAGAGATGCGAAAGATGCCGATGTTCAGGTTCGATGTCGCCCCAGTCTTCCAACCACTCCTGCAAGTTTCCGCCTTTGCCGACCTGCATCGGGGGCAGACGCCGACTGGTATCGCGAGCCCGGTCGCGAAACCCCGAATCGACGCTCAAAAGTTCTGAAGCTTCCGCATAGTGTCCAAACAGGTCGCGGAGGATCTGGATGTCAATGGTCGATCCTGCGCAAATGGTGGTTCCGGGAAGATAGATTCCCGTGGCTTCATCGAGGTATCGCTCATTTCCTTCCCGCTTGGGAAAATTCTCGGGCGACATCGAGGGGCAGGTGACCAGCCACTTGTACTTCGGATGCTCAACAAGGGTATCCAGGAAGAACTGCACCGATCCCTTCAGGATTGGATAGATTTTCTGAAGGAAATTACGATCACCATTGAATAGATAATGTTCCCACAGATGGCTGCAAAGCCATGCGCCTCCGACGGCGAAGGTTCCCCAGGTAGGGCCGTCCATTGGTGCGGTCGCGAGCCAGAGATCGGTGTTCTGGTGCAATACCCATCCCTTCACGCCGTACATCACCGCGGCGGTCCGCTGGCCCGGCTCCACAATGGCTCCTACCATCTCCATCAGAGGCTCGGCGCAGTCGGCGAGGTTCGCCACTTCCGCCGGCCAGTAGTTCATCTGAAGATTGATGTTGGTGGTGTACTTTGATCCCCACCAGGGATTCATGTCCTGGTTCCAGATCCCTTGCAGATTGGCAGCCAGGGTCCCCGGGCGCGAACTGCAAATAAGCAGGTATCGCCCATACTGAAAAAAGAGCGCGGCGAGATGTGGATCGTTGGCTGTCGCGAAGTTCTTCAGCCGTTCGTCGGTCGGCTGATCGGCGGCGCCGGTCGCGCCCAGATCGAACGCAACCCGGCGGAACAGCCGCTGGTGCTCGGTCACATGCGCCTGGCGGATCTCAACATAGGTTTTTGCGCCGGCATGGCGCAGGGGCTGCATCGCACGGGCTTCCGGGTCGCCGCTCACATCCCTGGCGTTTACAAAGTTGGTGGCGGCGGAAATCAAGAGCGTGACGGCATTCGCCTGGCGGACATCCAGTTCCTGATAACCGGTTTCAACACTTCCTCCCTCGGCGATAGCCTTGACCCGCGCCTGGTAATCCAGCCGCCCTTTGATCCCCTGGTCGGAGGCGTTGTGACCGCGCAACACAAGGCCGTTGGGTGGCGCACTGTCAGAGGTGTAGTGCTCGCCTTCGGAGTGATCCACATTCATCCCCCCACTGATGCGGGCCTGCAGAGAGATGCTGCCCGGCTTGCTTGCCGTCAGCCGGACGGCGATGACCTGATCGACGGGGCTGCACAAAATTTCGCGGGCAAATTGCACGTCGCCCACCTTGTAAGTAACGTGGACAATAGCTTCGTCCAGGTCAAGCGTGCGGCGGTATTCCGTCGCGCTCGCGTGTCCTGGAAAAGTGAGCCACAAATTTCCCAGAGGCTGGTAGGACATCTGATCGGTTGGGTAACCCATCATCTTGCGGCCAAACAGGTCGTGGGCCTGCAAGTATTGGCCGGCGAACACCAGGCGGCGTATTTCCGGCAAGGCATCCGGCCCTCCGGTTGTATTCGGATCGTACGGAGCCCCGCTCCAGAGCGTCTCCTCGTTGAGCTGAATTCGCTCCTGCTCCGTGCCGCCCATGACCATGGCGCCAAGCCGGCCGTTGCCGACGGGGAGCGCTTCGGTCCACTCCTTTGCAGGCTGGCGATACCACAACTCCAGCTTGGGCGTGACGGATGCAAGAGCTTCGGCCTGGGCAAAAAAACTCACTCTCGGGGTCAGCAAGCCCGCGGAACCTGCCAGCAAAACCTTACCAGCATCGCGACGCGAAATCTTTCTCAATGTTTCCTCCTGCACAAAGCTCTCGATCGGAATCTCACTCTTGCCTTTCGATCGAGAACCAATATACCCCCTCTGCGTACGCTCGCAAATTCTCTCGCATAGGCAGCTGACCGCAAAGCCCGGGGCGGGCCCGATTGGTTCATCTCGTGGAACCGCTCTTGTGAAGCTGTTGCTGATCGGAGAGACCGGCAACCTGCGTTGCGGCCAAAAGAGCGGCGTACCCGGGGCGAGCCTGCGGACCCGCGTTCTCCTTGTGTCGCCTCGCCCACCGTGCGCAAATCCTTGACAGCACCGGCGATACCGGCGCCCCCGACAGATCTGGGGCCCGACAGATCTGGGGTATGAGCAGCCCACCTTCGAACCGTTGAGCCCTCCGTGCCAGGCGCACCGCCCCACTGGAGGATATGCACGGCGATGCACAGGAGCCTTTTCTCAGAGGAAATTCCGCCCTGGCCGGTACTCTTGCCGGTTTCCGATTCTTCCGCTCCAGTGTGGTCTAGCCACAAAGCGTTTGTTATCTTCCGCCGGGCCTTGCCCGGGAGCCGGCATTTCAGCGCAAAGATTTTTCTTGCTTCGGAGGCATGGACTCGTGTATACACGATCCCACGACGTGTTATTTCGAACCTGACTTGTGGAGGCCAAAATGGAAGCTCTGAGAACATCGCAAAGCATCGTGAGGAAGAACCTTCTGTTCCCCGTCATGCTGTCAATTCTCGTCCTGATTGCAACGGGACAGTGCCTCGCGCAATCGTCCTCCGCTTCCGTCAGCGGAACTGTTCGCGACCCAAGCGGCGCTGTCATCACGAAGGCAAGAGTCGTGCTGCGCAATATCCAGACGTCGGTGGCGAACTCCACGGTATCCAATGCCGCTGGAGTATATTCCATCTTCAATATCACCCCGGGCCAGTACACGATCGAGGCTTCTGCGTCAGGATTCGGCGCCAAAGAAGTTCCTTCTTTTATCCTGACGGTCGGCCAAGTTGCAACCATCGACTTCTCCCTGGCGGTGGGAGCACAAGAGCAAACGGTCACGGTACAGTCAGCATCGCCACAACTGGAAGTGTCGAACGCCAGCCTTGGTACGGTAATTTCAGAGAAGGAGGTCGACGATATCCCGTTGAATGGGCGTAATTTTACCCAACTCCTCTCGCTTACCCCAGGTGTGTCGCCCGTGAGCACAGGTCAGAACGCCAACGAGGGCGCAGCCTCAATGGGAGGCGGATGGATGGTCGCCGCCGCGATTGGCTCCGATGTCGTTTTCCCATCTGTCAACGGGCAGACCAACCGCAGTAACTTCTTTCTCGTTGATGGCATGGATGACTTCGGAGAATTTATCAGTAGTTATGCTGTGCCGCCTATCGTCGATGCCATTCAGGAATTCAAGGTCGTCTCTCATACGGACAGCGCCGAGTACGGCGGGGTAACAGGCGGCGTCATCAATGTGACCTCGAAGTCGGGCACCAATAAGCTGCACGGCTCAGCATGGGAATATGCCCGCAATAAAATCTTCGACGCCCGCACCTATTTCCTCCCGACGGGTGTTGCTAAAACTCCATACAGCCAGAACCAGTTTGGCGGTTCCATCGGCGGTCCAGTGGTGGTGCCGCACTACAACGGCATGGACAAGTCGTTCTTCTTCTTCGCATATCAGGGATATCGCTTTTCCGAAATCTCAAATAATCCGTTGCATGTTCCTACCTCAGATGAGCTTTCCGGAAACCTGAGTAGCTGGCCAACCCAAATTTACAATCCATTCAGTTTTCGGCCTGATCCAAGTAATCCAGGGCAGTTCATTGGTGATCCATTTACGGGCAACCAGATCACGCCGGGTCTGATACAGCAGAACCTGGTTGACTATGCAAAGTTCGCCTACCCGACTCCTGGTCCGGCATTTGATAGCTCAGGAGACAATGCGCTGGATACGACGCCTATTTCGCAGGTGCAGAACGAATGGAATATCCGAATAGATCAGAAGATCGGACAAAACGACTCCGCATTTTTCCGCTACAGCGCCCAGAATAGTACAGTCACAGAATCCGCAGGTCTTCCAGGTGACCCGGAAAAGGTTCCAATCCCGTCGCGCGACTGGGGTATCAGCTACGTACACGTCTTTACGCCGAGCCTTGTTCTCCAGGGTCAATTTTCACACACCACGATGTATATGGATTCGTCCTATTTCTTTACCGCCCCGTCGACAGATATCACAGGTGAGCTGGCCCTCGCTCCAACAATCAGCAATTGGGTTTCTGTCCCCAATAAAGCTGTGCTTCCGTCCATGACGATTTCAGGCTACTCTTTCAACCCAGGTGAGTACGCCAACACAAATACCGCGACTGACGATTGGAACTACAGTGGGAGCCTGGAAAAAACCGTGAAAACCCACACACTCCATTTCGGCGGCGGCTTTACGAAAATGAATAACGCGGCTACGACCGCATTTCCAGACATTGGTTTCGGCGCGCAGAACACCGCCGATCCGAATCCAGCCGACACAGTGAATCAAGGTTCGGCGCTGGCTTCCTATCTCCTGGGAATTCCATCTTTCTATTACATGGTGAATTCCGAGGTGGCCACCCGCTTCGGCGGTATCGGCAGCGCATACGGTCAGGACTCCTGGAAAGTTACCCCGACTTTAACGCTGAATTTTGGACTGCGTTATGACTACACCTTGTTCCCGCCATTTGGAAAAGATTCTTTGAATGCCGCTCATGGGGGTCCGTATATTGGCGATTATGATTACAGCAACGGCACCTACGTTCTCCAGGCGTTGCCGCAGGCTTGCAACGTGACCAATGTTGCACCCTGCATTCCCGGCGATGGTACATTGCCAGATCATGTCGTGGTGTCTACAACAGGCAAGATCGCGAAGAATGACTACCAGGACTTCGGGCCACGCGTGGGTTTTGCCTACCAGCTCGGGAGCAAAACAGCCTTTAAGGGGGCTATTGGCGTTGTCTATGACAACTGGGCCGGAATTAACCAAATGACGCAAAACGTATCCTCAACATGGCCGGATGTTGGGATTTTTTCGTCACCTGCGGATCTTAACCTGCCGAGTTCAACGTCGGCCACCCCGACGATCACTGCAACCAACCCATTGGGGAACGCAACATTTCTTCCCGCTCCCACACCATTCACACAGTCTGGGAATTTCTATCAACCTCAAAGAAGAGCCCCCCTGTCAATGCAATGGAATGTCGGCGTGCAACGGCAACTGAACAGTAACACGGCACTGACAGCAGAGTATGTCGGCATGTCTTCGCAGCGCCTTGACTATGGCGGCAACGTTAATGCTGCTCTCACGCCAGGTCCCGGCGATCCGCAGTCGCGTGCGTTGTATCCGTACATGCCTATCACGCCGTACGATCGCCCCATTGGCCGCTCCAGCTACAACGCCGGTCAATTCGCATTTGAGAGGCGATATGCGGATGACTTCTCGTATTCCGTTGCTTACACCTGGTCTAAAACCATTGACACGGGCGCTGATGGCTGGTGGGGAACAGAAGGAGGCACAGCACAGGACGCTTATTGCATATCTTGCTACGGAAGCCGCTCGGTAGCCGGCTACGATGCGACCAACATGCTTTCTGTGGACACGCTCTATCAACTGCCATTCGGAAGGGGTAAGCGGTTCTCGACAGGCAACCGTGCGCTCGATTATGTCGTAGGGGGTTGGCAGAGTAATAATATCTTCATTGCCCATACGGGCACCCCGTTCACTCCATTGATCAGCAGCGATATAGCCAACGTCGGCGGCAATCAGGAAAGCCTGGATATCGTCGGGGATCCTCATTTGTCGCACCGCTCTCCTTCGGAATGGTTTAACACCGATGCGTATGCTGTTCCGGCGGGCTATACCTACGGCACGGCCGGAAGAAACTCGCTCCGGGGACCTGATTTTTGGGAGTGGGACACTTCTATCTTTCGTCTCATCGAGCTTAGCAATGAGCGGCAGTTCGAGTTTCGTGCGGAAGCGTTCAATGTGTTAAATAACGTTGTCCTGGGCCAGCCCATTAACGATTACAACACCGGCCCGCAGTTTGGAACCATCAACACCACCACTAACCTTGCCCGGCAGATACAGCTGGCTTTGAAGTTCCGATTCTAGGGGAATTGGATTGAGTCAATTAAGAGCGCGGCCGATCGCCAATCAGCGGACGGTCGCGCTTGAGGATCGAACATCCGAGAACCGAATCCCCAGAGTGCTTCACCGTCTTCCGCGGATCATCTTTGACGCCGACAGGATCATCACGAACCGATTGCCGCCGGCAACCGGCCTGAATTCGGAACCGCATGCTGCGCAGCTCAGGTCGAAGATGGAGCAGCTCCCAACCCACTGCAAAACCAATTTGACCCGCATGGCTTGCTTGCTGGTTCTTCTCTGCCTCCGAATCGCGCTGGCCGCTCAACCTGCCTCGGATTGTCAGGGTTCTTCTGAACTGGAAAAAATCGTCGCAGCGCATCCTTCCGCGGATGGCTACAACGCGTTGGGTACGGAGTTTGGTCGCAAAGGGCAGTTCTCCTGCGCGGTTGACGCGTTTGAATCTTCACTCCACCTGGAGCCTCGCGCCTGGCAAGGTCACTACAAGCTTGCCCTTGCGTTGATGTCAGATGGAGATGCTGGACGGGCTTACCATGAAATGCTCGCAGCATCGGAGCTCAATCCGGGCGCATGGCAGATTCATCTGGGTTTGGCATTGACGCTGAGTCAGTTGCAACAGCCAGAGGCGGCGATTGGTGAGTTCCAAAAGGTTCTCAAGGTGGTTCCGGAATCAGTTCCGGCGCTCGATGGGCTGGCCAGGGAGTTGATTGCGGAGAAGAAATATTCGGATGCAATCGCTTCATTGCAAAATGCCCGGTACGATAACGCTTTGCAAATGGATTTGGCGATCGCCTACTCCAGGAACAACGAACCGGAGAAGGCGATCCCGATTTTTTCAGACTTGATCAAATCGAATCCAGAAAATGCGCAAGCCCACTTCGACCTGGGAATCAACTTCACCCAGAAGAAGCTCTACCATGAGGCAGAAGCGGAGTTCCGCGAAGCGCTGCGCCTCGATCCAACGAATGATGCCGCCCGTGTTTCAGATGTTAAGGCATTGATCATTCTTGAGCAGTACCCAACAGCATTGCCTGTAATTCAGGAATACCTGCACCGCAAGCCGCATGATTTCGATGCTCTCGAACTTGCCGGTGAGGTCGATTGCGGACTGTCTAATTATGCCGAGGCAGAAGCATTGCTCAAGCAGGCAGTTGCCATCAATCCGAATCACTATAACGCCCGCTACTTCCTGGGTCGCGCATTGGTGACACTCGGTAAGCCTGTTGAGGCCCGCGTGCAACTGGAAAGGGCATTGCAACTCGCTCCAGCGTCCAGCGAAGCACGCTACCAGCTAGCCATGGTCCTTCGCTCCCTGGGGCACCGGCAGGAAGCTATAGAAGAGTTGAAGATTCTGCAAAAGAATAAGGAGGAAGTTTTCAGCCAGGAGCCCACAACCACAAAGCCCGACACCGCAAGTCAATATCTGCTGGAAGGAGATACGCAAAAAGCAGTAGAGCTGTATCGGCAGAGTGCCGCGGCAGATCCGGGCAATTCCTCCGTGTATTACGATCTGGCCCTCGCGTTGGACCGGCAGGGAAACTATAGCGAGGAGCGGAATGCCCTGGAAAAGTCAATTCAAATCGATGCGAAATTCGCCCCGGCCCACAATCAAATCGGATTTCTGGACCTGCAATCGGGTCTCAATGCGGAGGCAGAGCGTGAGTTCAAGACAGCCCTTGTGTTGAATCCGCAGTTTGCCGAGGCCCAGAACAATCTGGGCGTACTCTATGGCCAGGCCGGCCAGAACAGCGAGGCCGAGAAACTGCTTCGCAGCGCCACCGCAATTAACCCGCAATACGGACAGGCATTTGTAAATCTGGGGCTGATTCTGGCGGGTGAATCGCGCTTTTCTGAAGCCAGGGAAGCGTTGAACCAGGCGGTGAAACTCAACCCGGACAGCACCCGTGCTCTCATGGCACTTGCCATGGTCAACCAGCGCCTGAACCGCGGCTCCGAGGCTGTTGAGAGCTTCCGTAAAGTCTGCCGCCTCAATCCCAACTCCGCTGTGGCGCACCTCAACCTGGGCGTCGCGCTGGTGGATCAATTTAAGGTGAGTGAGGCGCTGGCAGAGTTCACCGATGCGGTGCGGCTGGACCCCAGAAACGCTGAGGCTCACTATCAAAAGGGCAAAGTGTTGCTGGATGTTGGGCGTTATGACGATGCGCGAACCGAACTTGAGGCGGCCACAACAGTCGATCCTCGTTCCGGCGATTCATGGTATCTTCTGGGCCTGCTTGCGAAGCAGATCGGAGCAACAGAGCAGTCGATCAAATGTCTCGAGAATGCAATATCCATCCATCCCAACAGCGCTGAGGCCCATTTCATGCTGGGGCAGGAACTATTCCACGGGGGCAATGTTCCGGACGCAATTGCGCATTGGCACAAGGCCGTTGAATTGCGGCCGCAATACGATGAGGCGCTTTTCAAACTTTCTGAAAACCAGGAGAAGGCAAACCAGCAGGAAGCCGGACTTTATCAAACTCAATTTGAACAGTTGCAGGCGCAACAGCACATCGGGAATCGCGCTGAGACTCTTGACAACTTTGCTCTCGATTCAGCAAAGGCGGAAGACTTGCCCCAGGCGATACTGCAGTTGAAAGAGGGGCTGGTGGCATGTGGAAGCTGTACCGCGCTTGCGCAACTGCACAGAGATCTCGGACTCATTTACTGTCGTTCGGGCGATCTGACAAATGGGCTTGGAGAACTTATGCAAGCGCAGAAGCTGGCTCCGGACGACAATGACCTGGAAAAGACAATCAAGATGATTCAATCGCAATAGCATGGTGTGTCTTGAGGACCGCCGCTTGTGAAGCGCAGTCCGGACAGACGGGCCCGAGTGTCCTTGAGAGATCGCGGGGATTTGGCAATGGCGAGTTAGATTCGCTGAGTTCTGCGAGAGATGGTTCGATGGCGTCATGAAGCGTGAATCCAATTCGGAGCGAGCGGACGTGGCGGGCGCCGGCGTTCTGTTGCGCATTCGGCGTTCTGTTGTTCATGGCCGGCAGCGCCAGGGTAACCACAAGGGACTCAGAAATGGCCCACCACTCCACCGATGGGCTGGGCCAACTGGAACAACTTCATCCACCCACAACGCATCTCCCGGATAGGCTTGAGGGTGAAGCAATGCAGTGGCCGGAATCCGCATGTAAATATGGCTGGACCAAATTGTCGTGTTTCCGGGCTTTGGGATCTGCATCTGCCGCACCTCCGGCAGTGAGGGAAGGAAGGCCCAATTCGTATGCATTCGACTGTCGTGGGACTTGCACTGGTGTTTATCGTTGCGCTCTCAGGTGGTGCGCGGCATAGGAATTTCTCCAGGTAATGAACGAGGAGAATGTTGCACTGATTTTACGGTGATTGAACAGTGGAGGGTGATCTTCGACCGGCACACGACTGAGCCAGGTCCAGGATTTGGCAATGGCAGCTGAGAATATGCACATATCCGTCTTGACGGCCACGGACTCTGCTGATATCCTTGCGCTTCACAATGGATGAACCAATTAATCGGATTGCGAGTGGAACGAAATGAGACAGGTCATATTGGATGCGCCGGGGAGATTCACTGAGCGGGAAGTGCAGGACCCGACAGCAGCCGCAGGACATGCTTTAGTCCGGATGGCGAAGGTAGGCGTCTGTGGGAGTGATTTTCACGCCTTCGCCGGGAACCATCCGATCTATACCTATCCCCGGATTATCGGCCATGAACTATCCGGAGTTGTCGTGGAGGCGCCGGCCAATGAGATGGGTATCCAATCCGGAGATCGCTGTGCCATTGAGCCATACATGAGCTGCGGGAAATGCCGTGCCTGCTTGATGGGTAGGAACAATTGCTGCGAACACATTCAATTGCTCGGAGTCCATGTGGATGGAGGTATGCAGGAACTCCTTTCCGTGCCTCTGGAGCTGCTGCACAAATCGAATCTGCTGTCGCTCGATCAGTTGTCGCTGGTTGAAACGCTGGGCATTGGCGCGCATGCCGTCATCCGCAGCGGTCTAAAGGAAGGGGAAACGGCTCTCATCGTGGGCGCGGGACCGATCGGAATCGCCGTGGCCCAGTTCGCCGCCGCCACAGGCGCGAAGGTTCATCTGGTGGAGAAGAACGAGTGGCGCAGAACGTTTGTTGAAAGCATGGGGTACACAGCATCGTCGACCCCTGGGGACCGGCAGGCCGACGCCGTAATCGATGCCACCGGAAGTGCAGTTGCAATGGGCAACAGCCTCGCCCAGGTGGCGACCGGAGGGCGCCTGGTCTATGTCGGCCTCACGCGCCTCCCGGTTTGCATCGATGACAGCCTCTTTCACCGAAAGGAAGTGACGCTGCTTGCCAGTCGAAACAGCTATGGTCAATTTCCGCGGATCATTCGGCTCATTGAAGAAGGAAAAATCGATACCTCGCGTTGGATTACCGATCGCCTGAAACTTTCTGACGTAGCTTCGCAATTTCAGCTTTTGCCAACTCGAAAGACGCTCATCAAGGCAATCGTGGATATAGACGGCCTCGCCTAGTTGTGTGGTTGCGCAACGAAGAGGCACGAAGCAAATCGGACCTTTCAGCAATTTTGTCAATTTGCCGGCTCAAGCAGTATCGCAGGCTCTCAAAGAGCCCGGTAATGCAAAGGGGAGCGAAAGGCACTTGCGACCTCGGCGCCCGAATTCGAGGAGTGTGTTGAAAATGGGCAACAGATACTACGACACCTGCGGCACTTGTGGATGCCGGGTCGCGGAGGCCGGCTTGTCCTGGCCCCTTGAAAACAGGCCGGCAACCGGCAACGGATAGACAATCAATCGTGCGATGAATGGGGAGGATCTTATGGGTAGACACCTTGAGTCGTGGCTGGCAATCTTAGCGCTCGCGGTGCCGCTCGGCGCCGCGGGCAACACGGGGCAACCGGTGGCGTCAGGCGCAGTCCGAAAGCCCGTCTCACGCGTATCGCTGACCGAATCGATGGACGGAGGCCTGCACGGGTATATTTCCATGAAGGTGTCGGCCCCTCGAGAAGGCTTCGGGTTCGGCGTCAGCTTTTATGCCGCTACCTGGCCTCTGCTCGCGACTCCGCTTCAATCCTTCCAGATTGGTCTGCCTGGGGCATGGATTGTCCCCGACAACCGCGGTTACGAGCAGCCGCTGTGCCCGCACGGCACGCTCGCTCGCGACCAATGGCCCGAGCGCGCTCCCTCCTATCGCGATGTCTTCCAAACCATCGAGGGCGGCATGGGCTTTTGGACAAGCAATCAGTTCCACTCGACCACGCCGAAATTTATCATGAACGGAACCGCCAATTGCTATAACTACATGATTGAAACCCCGGGGTTTGGATTTGGCAGGGCTTCCGACCTCGTGGCTCTCGATTCAGAGCAAATGGGGCTGGTCCAGATCAGCAATCGTCTCGTGGTTCCGCCCGATGCCTGGACATTCAAGCCGGGCATGCACGGTGAGCTGTTCGGCACGGCGTGGATGGCCCTGCCGCTGATGGACGCGCACGCTGCGTATCATCGCCAACCCACCGGGGACCTGTGCTGGACGCTTTTCGTGAATGCGCAGAACTTCAAAGGACCGGTGGCATACTGGATCCCCGATACGTGGAGCGCCATCGCCAACGGTTATCCTCCCGCGGCGGGGCGCACTCTGGACACGCGGCCCGGCCTGATGGATGGGGGCGCGATGGAAGTGAACACCGTCCCTTACTTCAGCAACAAAGATGCCCATGGCACTTTGTATGCGCGGATTCCGAAGCTGCTGTTTCCCGTCGATGCTGCGAATACCTCCATCCTCATGCAGGACGTCCAGGTTTATTCTCCCGAGGCGCTCTACAACCCCATGAAAGCGTGGTCCAATTCGAACGCTGGGGTCACGGGTAAGTTCGATAAGCGTGGGGCGGCAACTCCCTCCTGTGTGAACGAACCGCTCAAGTTTGACCAGCACGGCGTGCCGCTGACCGGCTGGGATAAATTCGTCGAGACTACATTGGTCGGTCCCCGCGGGTCGTGTTCCTACGGCCTCAAATGGAAGCAGTCGCCTACGGCCGGATTCCCGCAGTATTTCAGGCAGGAGGGCGACAAGATGGTGGCAATCCCTGCTGCGCAAGTACCCACCGAAACCGCACTGTCAACGCAGACCTTCGCGCCGGCCGAGCCTGGCGGCCCTTACACCTCTCCCGCTGAGCCTGGGACGGTTTGGACGACCCCGGGACCGAAGAGTGGACCGTTCACCGCAACACTGAGCGACGGCAGCCAGGTGACCTACTACTGGTACCGTTTCGTTGACCAGCCTGCGCTTCAACACTTGCACCTGCCGCTGGCCGAAAAGGCGAGACTGCAAGCGCTGATCGAAAAAATCCAGGCGAATTGGCCGATTACTCGCGACTATATGGCGCCACCGAGCAGCGGAAAGCTGGCCACGCTCGATTCGGCACTTATTGTCACACCGCCAAAAGGTTTGGAGGTTGGATACGTGCCCATTGTGACTCGGCAGGAGCGCACGCCGGCCAAGCCGCGATGATTCTGGTTGACGCTTGATTTTCCCGGCGGCATGCTGTCGCCGAGTGCGGGAGCCCGCGCCGCCATCGCAGCCGCTCAAAGTAATGATCCAGGATAAAATCCAGGGATAAACACGATGCCGGGGAAGGAAGAAGTCGCTGCTCCTGGGACCGAAGAGCGGCGCTATTGAATCGTAAGGCTGACCACGCCGGAGCTTGTGACTTGATGCGTCAGATTCGTGGGCGTCGTAGCCAGTGAGGATATGCGGCCACCGCAACCGGTCGACAAGGCTGCGCACGCAAGCAGGACCAGTCCGGCACAAGCAGTCAAGATAACCGCTTTTGCCGCCCTTCTTCGGGCGAAGGCAAAAGGCAGCAAAAGGAACGGCGCAATCATCAGTGCTGAGGCAGCTCCCGGCAATGTCTCTAAAAAGACCACTGTGATTTGATAGGTTCCCGTGGGCGTAGTTGAAGAGGCGGTAATCGTCGTGGCGCCGGTGCTCGCGGAATAGCTGCAGAAGGCTCCCGTGGGCAGGTTCAGGCAAATCGCCGAAACGCCTGTTGCCGAAGGCGGAATGGTGACCGGATAGGTGGCTGTCGAGCCGGCCTCAATGGTGGCAGTTGTGGTGGAGAAGGATGGCGCCGCCGTCGAGCCGGAATCCACTTCAAATTGGAAGATGTTCGACGTGCCTGCCCCGGGAGCAGGCGTCTGCACGGTCATCGGATAGATGGCCGCTGTCGCAATGTCCGATGCCGGAATCTGAGCCGCCAATTGCGTTGCACTCACAAAGTGAGTGACCAAAGCCGCAGAGCCCCAATAAGCGGTTGACGCCGATGTGAAGGCCGAGCCGCTGATGATCACCGTTTGGGCCGCGCTGCCCGCGCCGATGTACGCCGGGGACAAACTACGGATGGCCGGTGCCGGGTTCTGCGGCGGCATGATGGTGTAGGCAGCCGATGCAACCTCACTCGAGGAGTAGCCGTTGCCGCTGGCGATGGCCTCGATGGTCTCCGAAGCGGAGACCGTGATCGTTCCGCTATAGGCAGCGGAACTGGTGGTCGGCGTCGAGCCGTTGGTGGTGTAGTCGATGGTCGCGCCCACCGTGGCGTCAGAGATCGTCACGGTCTGTGTTGAGCCGTAGGTTCCGGGCGTGACGCTGAAAGTCGGCGTCGCCGCCGCAGGCGCAGGTTCTACCGTCTCTACCAGGGCGGTGGAGTAGCTGGTTCCAAAATGGATGTCTCCAACGTAGCCCGCCACGAGCCTGTGCGTTCCGGCTCCAAACCTCACGGAGACGACGCAGCTTCCAGACGCCAGGACGCATGACCCGACATTTTCAGATCCATCCAGCAGATTCGCTACGCCGGTGGGCGTGTTGGCGTTTTGAGATGCGGGGGCCGCAGTCAGCGTGAACTGAGCAGACTGTTCCGCCACCACCAGGCTGCGACCGGAAACAAGTCTGATCTGCGACGCGGCGACTCTCTGAAGAGTGGATGTATTTTGCGGATTCTGATAGGCCATGGGCCAATCGTTCGCGTCCGGATTGAAATGAGCGCCTGTGGCCAACATGGTGATCAGGGTCGATGGCGGAGCGGATCCTGAGGAGACGAGTCCGTATTGAACGCCGATCTCCGTGAGGCCGTCCTGGTTGAAATCGGCAACCGACGGATAGATGTAGTCGCCCGGTGTTTCGCCGTTAGATCCTTGCAGATTCCAGGAGCGAAGGGTGTTTCCGAATCGGTCAAGAACAACTAGTTGCGCTGTGAGATAGGTACTCAATCCGGTGGGACCGTTCGCCACGTAAGCGTATCGGCTGGCCACAATCTCCGGATATCCATCCCCATTGATGTCCGCCAGGACCGCTTGCCCGTAAAAGAACTCCGATGCGGGATTGAAATTCCCCATCATGGGCCATGCGCTGGAAAATGGCGTTCCGTCGGCATTGAAAATGTAGAGGTTTCCGTCAGAGGCGATGATCTCTTCGTTTCCGTCCTGGTTCAGATCGCCAACGATCACTCCGCCAAAGGTGTAGGGGATCGATTGGGGCCAGCCGGGACGCTCTGTTCCATTGGGCTCTAAAACATGCAGTTGGCCATCGCAGGTCAAGAGAATGGTTTCCAGCATTCCATTGTGATCCAGGTCTGCAAGGGAAAGTTGGCACGGAACCCCATTGACAGGTTGCGCACGCCACGTCAACTGAAGACCGTTGGCGCTAAACAGCCGGGGAGTGATCACGCCTTGCGAAGTACCCTCGATAACCACGAATTGCTTTGCGCCATTGCCGGTGACATCGCCTACCACGACGCGCGGAACGTTGTACTCCGTGAGAGAAAGATCGCGGTCGGGGACGGTGAAGGGAAAGTTTGCGTTGAGCAACTGGCCATTGTTCCGCCAGGCAAAAACATAGGCCAGACCGCCGGGTGTTCCACCCAGGCCGGGTCCGGAGTTACCCTCTGTTCCCATTGCCACGACTTCGGGCAGGGAATCACCGTCGACATCCACGAGGATCGGCGCCCGTCCGTAGAAAGCCAAATAGTTGTAGGATGAATCGGGAGACAAGGTGAATGAAGTTCCATCCGGGTGGAAGACTTCGACGCCGTTGCCATCAGCCCCTACAAGGTCGTCTCCGAGCGCCATGTCGAGATTTCCCGATGCCGGTTGCGCCCATGAGGAGTTTTCTGAAAACGGCAACGAAAGCACGGAAGAACCATCCCCGGACACATTGCGAATTTGAGCTGCATCCTGCGCCGATGAGTAGCCAAGATAGTTGGTTGCAAAGGCCGCGCGAGAATTTCCGTTGGCGTCAAGAGTCGGCACCGGACCCTGCATCCACATTGAATCCGCGTTCCACCATTTCGGCCACGATGGGGAAAGCAGATCCGGCTCAAGGTAGACGAATGTGCTGGCGGTATAGGTAATATTCGAAACTGTCGCCGATACCCGGATCGTGAAGTAGTCGGCCCTGGTGATCGAAGAGGTGTCCCAGCGTGCCAGCGTCTGGTTGATTGCGGGCGCAGTGAGTGAGGAGTTCAGCTCAATTCCGCTGGTCGTCCAACCGCCTGCCGGGTTGGCGCCCTCGGCCCATTGTACGGAGAGATTTTGAATGGAGCCGATAATGGATCCAACCACCGGGATGACGGCGCCTGGCTTGAAGGTATTCGCCACCACAGGAGCCGGCGGCGCAGCCGGGCTGCTGATCGACACCACAGTCAAAGGCGCATTCAGCGTCAACGACAGGCTCGCCCTGGCAGCGATCGTTCCTGAAATTCCGCTGATCTGAGGGAAGAACGTTCCGCCCAGGATGGCGCTACCCGCGGTCAGAGTGAGCGTACTGCTTGCGGTCGTCGAGGAGGGAGTGAACGCTCCCGTAACTCCGGCCGGCAACCCCGAGATGGAGAGATTGATCGCTCCGGTGAATCCTCCGGTGCCATGCAGGCTGATTGCGATGCTTGTTGAGGTTCCGGGATTGATGCTGAGAACGTACGGCGTTGCGCTGATCTCGAAACCGGGGGTCGAGGCCGGCGCCAGGGTATCGATAAGCGCCTGCCCATTCGGGCTGCCCCAACCCGTCACAAGATCGTACCCAGGCACAGCATTGAAGCTGTAACCGCTGGCATACGCGTTATTCCCCGTGACGATGTCATGCAGGTCATCCCCATAGGCAGATTCTTCCGCCGCGCTGTAAAGTGGCACGTTGAAAAAGCCCATGGTCGTTCCACTGGCAGCGAGGGATTGCTGGTTGACCAGCGCCATAAATCCAGCCCAGCGAGGCGCGGCGAAGCTGGTGCCGGCCCATCCCGCGAGGCACACGCCCATATTGCAAACGTAGTTATCGAAATCGGCTTCCATGGCCACGTCCGGCACGTTGCGCAGGGTCGTTGAACCGTCATTCGATGAGGTGGCCAATCCGGATTGGTATCCAGGAATCGGAATTCCGTCGGGACTTATGCCTCCGCCACTTTGAGACCATGCTGTCTCCGATGCCCACGCTCCCCCCTCCCCATTTGTGGTCAGCGTAGTTCCGCCAACAGCGGTCACCCAGGCATCCTCCTGCGGATAGTAGTCTGCGATGGACGGACTGAAGGCGCCGTAATCCCCTGCGGCGGCAAAGACACTTTGCCCCTGAGCGGCAAACTCCTCAAAAAAGACGTCGTCTGTCGAAGGATCGTCGGGAGACCAGGTCCACGAAATGCTCACTTGCTTGGCAACGTTGTCCGAGGCCACCTGGTTCAGAATGTCGGTGTCGATGGCCCCGATGTAGACCAGAACCTGGGACAATCCGGGAGCCATGCCGACCGCTTGCGCAATGTCCAACACTTCTTCAGCGTCTTCGCCTGAATTCGGGGCCCCATCCGCGCCATCCAACAGCACGTTGTTAATGGGAATCTTGTAGGTTGTGCCGCCGGTCGCGGGCGTGTAGCTCAATTCGTAGTTACTGCCGTTTGTGCTCGATGTGGCCGCTCCGTCAAACGTTGCCGTCACATCGCTGATATCGTAGCCATCAAACTGGACCAGCGCGACGGTCTGGCCGTTGCCGGTGAGAGAGCCATCACCGTAATAGGCCGCGCGCATGTCACTGCTCAGGTAGGAGCCGCCAGGCCCTGAGCCCTGTCCTGAACCCTGACCCGAGCCCTGCCCCGAGCCCTGCCCCGAGGCCTTGCTGAAAGCCTGCGCAGCAGACGGTTTCAAGACGCTGGGCCGAGGGATTGAGAAGTTGTCGAGACCGGCAATGTGGGCCACCTGCACATTCAAATCCAGCGACGGTTCACGGTCTGGTGAGAAGAAGGTACGGTTCTCCGTAGGATGCCTGTAGGTCCGCATCGAGACGTTGAACGCCCGCTGCACCTGGGCGACCGTACCCATCACCGGCACCACCAGGCGATTGGCGGGGGAGCTCGTCACCGTCAATCCGTTGGCCTGGGCGAAATCGACCACCTTCCGATAGTCCTCCGCCGTTGGTCCGAATTGCTGAGTGAATTGCGCCACGCTCAGAAAGTGCCGATAGTCGGGACTGGATGGATCGTAGAGCCGGTTCAAGAGGTCACGGAGCTGAGCCTGGTTGCGCAGCTGCAGAACAATGGACACATTCATCCGTTGCGTCGCCGGCACGGCACCCACCAGCCTTGCCCGCCCGCTTGAAACCTCTGGGCGCACATGCCGGCTTGGCACCTGTCTTGCTGCTTGCGCATGACTTGACCCTCGAAGCAACAAAAGCACCGTGAGGACAGACAAAACGCAAAGGACTCGAGATCTCACCGAAAGACTCCTGTGTCGGGAAACACACGACGCCCGACTACTAGGAAATCGGCAGTGGCGATGAAAACTCGAGCCTTGTCACACGATTGGTTTTGTCCTCCGGCGAGTCCCTCCATCCTCTGAAAATTCTCAGAATGTCACTCATCTGTTTCGGGAAATGCCGGCGATGCCGGAAATAGAATTTATCATTTGGTCATCCTCTGTTCGCTTACCGCGACCACGCTCACCGGAAACACGCGAACAGGAAAGAATGGAGAACCGATGCGGAAACTGAATGGGCAGCTCGATCGCCGGACATTCCTGCAGGGAGTAGCCACTGCCGGCGCCATGGAATTTACGCGCCTCACTCCGCTGGCGTTTGCTCTGGCGGGAAAATCCACCGGCAGCACAGGCTATCGGCCTGCGAGGATCGAGAACGAATACAGCCTGTTTCTGCCGGGAGAACGCGAAGCGCTGGCGAGCCCTCCGCTGGTGGCTGCCATGTCCTGGAACAGTGTGGTGCCGGCAGCCGCGGGTACGCCGCGCACCCTGAAGATAGGCGAATCGGAAAATGGCTGGAAGCTGCTCGCCATCACAGAGTTTAATGGTGCGGCCACCGCGATCTTCGAGAAGCACGTTACGCATCGTGGGGCCATCGCCTATGTGACCATGGACCGCGGCGTGATTGCCTGCATCCCCAAGGTTGTCGGGCAACTGGGCAGCATTCGTCCACGACCGGTTACGGCGCCTGACGATGTGCGTCTCGAGCGCCTGCCGCACTATGTGCCGGGCAAGGATGTTCAGGGAAATTACATCCTCAACTCCGCCGAGGACCCCTGTTATGAGAACGTCGCCGCGCTTGGTCCGGAGTTTATCGGCTGGACTCTGGCCGGCAATGAGGATGCCGGTCCGCTGAAGTCAGTGTTCCTCGATGCCAGCGCCACCACCCGCCAATTGAACACCAATGACGGGAATCTCTGGAATCCGGATACCAGCGGCGCGCTGTTCGATCCAACGGATTTTTTGCCGGGCGAGGGAAGGCTTTCTTACGAGTACCTTCCCGGATACAGCAAGCGCACTCTGCTGGGAGGGTATCTTCCGGTTGCCGATGTCGCGGTCTGGAATCCGCACTACAAGGCCGGGTACGAGTGCATCCTGCTGGTGACGCCGGGTGAGGATGGAAAGGTGCTGGGACGCGTGCGCTACACCGCGTCCTCTGAGGAGCAGGACGACGGACCTCCCGCGACGGACGGGGAGGGCGACAGCTACTTCAATGGCTCGTCTGCCGAATTCTATGAGGCGCTGGCGGGAATCTGGAACCGCTGGCGCGACCTCTACGAGACGTCGATGCCGGTGGAGATTCCGGACCCCTGGCTGCTGGACGCCGCACGCGCGGGGATCACGCTCTCGCGGGTGAGTTATCGCGGCCTCCGGCCCACCTATCAGGTGGGAGAAGGCGCGTACACCAAGATTCCGGAGCGGAGCCATGCCCTTTTTCCGGTTGCGCATTACGAATTCATCTGGGCGCAGCAACTCTGGAATCTGACTTCGCCGGCTGACGCCTATTTTCAGTACTACCTGGATCACTACATTCTGCCGGATGGAAATTTTCTCTACAACATCCAGGATCAGGTGGAGGCGCCGCTCAACACCGGCATAGTCCTTGCGAATTCTGCGCGATCATACGACTACACCGGCGATGTCGCCGCTTTCTCCGCGCGGCTTCCGATTCTGGAGCGGATGCTTGGCTACGTTCTGGGGCGCTATGACTACAGCAAGCAGCAGTTTCCCGCGGACGACCCGCATCACGGGCTGATTTGGGGCTCACCCGAAGCGGATCTGGGCGATCCGCACAACGATTTTCCGCAGTCGCATCCGTATTACTACCAGAACGCGGTCTGGACCTGGCGCGGTCTTGCGGAGCACGCCCGCTGCCTGCATCGCGTGGCCCGCGAGCACAACCGAGACGATTGCCAGACGCTGGGAGACCGTTATGCGGCGGTTGCGGAGGAGATGCGAACGCTCATTCAGCGCTCGCTGGCAACGACGCTGGCCCACGGCTCGCCGCAGATGAAGGCTGCGGGCATTACACCGTTTACGCCGGAGGACACCGAACATAATCCCGTCCGCCTTGAGAGCTATGAGAATCACCGCTTCATGATGGACTGGTTTACCGCCGACTGGGGCGATGCGGCGCTGGACCTTGGGCATCTGCGTCATCGCGAGCTGTCCGGAATGCAGATCGTGGGACTGCATACAGATGGCGCGGAACAGCGGACCTCGAATTTCATGGAGCATGGTACGCTCGCAGTGCGGATCAGGCAGGAGGATTACCGTCCGTTCCTGCTGACGCTTTACGCGCTCACCTGTTATGCCGCCGATTCCGGCAACCGCTACGCTCCCGAGGATGCGTGGATTCCCGGCGGCGGCGCTGGACAGGGCAACCGCTACGGGTGGGCGGCCGTGGTGAACAGCGTTCTGCAGCCGGCCATGGGTTTGCGGTGGCTGCTCTGCTACGAGGAGAACCACGCGGACGTGTGCCATTTGCAGAAGGCTGCGCCGAAGCACTGGTTCGCTGACGGCGAGCGCATCTCAGTGCGCAAGTGTCCGACGCGCTTCGGGCAGGTGAGCTGGTCGACCGTCGCTCATGGCGATCGTGACTGGGAGATTCAGGTCGATTTCGAAAAGCCGTTCGCCGGCGAGCTTTATATTCATGTTCACGCGCCCGACGGGCGGCCGATCGAGCGCACGTCGGCGGGAAAACTTGCGGGGAACGCCATCCATTTCACGGCTGAAGAACTGCGCTCGACCCAGCACATCACGATTCGCGCCAGTTGATTGCTGTTTGTCTCAATCGTTTCCCGGAGATTGTTCTCGATGAAGCCCGGCCTGCGCGACCCGGCCAGCCTGCCGTTTCCATTGGCTGGCACATCGCGTGCCTCCAACTCCAAGAGCGAAGGATCCGGCACTGCATGCGATCGGAGTGCCGGCTCACATGGATGCGTGTTAAGCTTGATTGAGCAGCGTACCTCCGGCTTCGGAGAGGCGCTGCTTGAGAGACCGGGGCAAATCGGCCCCCGGTCGTTACGCCCGCACAGAGACCAGAGATCGGGCTTCAGAACAGTACCCCTTGATTCCAGGCACCCTGCCGGCTTCAATGCCGGAGCCTCGCGGCGATCTTGCGCGGGCCAGTGCGTTGTGCCTCCACTCAATGGGTCTTCCGTGATCTGGCAACCAGGAAAGGACGTGTGAGGCGTGATGATGAGAGAAGAAACGCTAAAACAGTTGGGCAGCAATCCGGAACCGTGGGATGTGCTGGTCATCGGCGGTGGAGCCACCGGCCTGGGCGCGGCAGTTGAGGCCGCATCCCGCGGCTTTCGTACCCTGCTGGTCGAGCGATCCGACTTCGCCAAGGGAACCTCGAGCCGGAGCACAAAGCTTGTGCACGGCGGCGTTCGCTATCTCGAACAGTTCAATCTGACGCTGGTGGTGGACGCACTGAAGGAACGCGGTCACATGCTTCGAAACGCGCCTCACCTGGTGCACGATCTCGAGTTTGTGGTTCCGGCTTACAGTTATGCTTCCATCCCCTACTACGGCTTCGGACTCAAGGTCTATGAACTGCTCTCGGGCAGCTTGTCGTTTGGGCGCTCGGAGATTCTCTCCGCCAAAAGCACACTTGAGAGGCTGCCCGGCCTCAGGGCCGACGGACTCTCCGGCGGCATTCTCTATCACGATGGACAGTTCGACGACGCCCGTTATGCCATCGCGCTGATGCGCACCTTTCAGGACCTGGGCGGCACGGCGATCAACTACGTTGAGGCAGTCGGCCTGCTGCACAGCGGCGATAAGATCGTCGGAATCCAGGCGCGGGATCGGGAAGAAGGCTCGAGCTTCGATCTGCAGGCGAAGGTTGTCATCAATGCCTGCGGCGTTTTTTCAGAAGATATGCTGGCGCTCGACCAGGGCGCCCATGCAACGCTGCTGGCCGTCAGCCAGGGCACGCATTTCGTTTTGCCCAAAACCTTCCTTTGCGGAAACACCGCGCTCATGATTCCAAAAACGGCCGACGGCCGGGTGCTGTTCGCCATTCCATGGCACGGAGCCATCCTCGTAGGAACCACAGACGAACCCGTCGACGGCTCTTCGCCTGAACCGCGGGCGCTGGCTGTCGAGAAGAAGTTTCTTCTCGACCACATCGCGCGCTATCTTGGCCGCAGGCCGGCCGCCACAGAAATTCTCAGCATGTGGTCCGGTTTGCGTCCCCTGGTCAAGAAGAGCGGCGTCAAAACTTCGAAGCTTTCCAGAGACCACACCATCCTGGTTTCTCCCTCAGGCCTGATTACCGTTACGGGAGGCAAATGGACCACCTACCGGCGCATGGGCCAGGATACGATTGATCGCGCCAGCCAAGTTGCCGCGCTGCCCAGGCGGCCGTCGCCCACGCTGCAGTTGAAGATTCACGGCTGGACCCTTGACTCCGGCGTCGTGCCGTCCGCGTGGGAGCGCGTCTACGGCTCAGACCTGCCCATGCTTCATGCGCTCTCGGACGAAGACAACGGTCTCGATGCCCTTCTTCATCCGCGGCTTCCATTCAAGGTGCGCGAGGTGGTCTGGGCTGCTCGCCATGAAATGGCCCGCACGGTGGAAGACGTTCTGGCCCGGCGCACCCGCGCGCTCTTTTTGGATGCGCGCGCGGCCATTGAAGCAGCGCCTGCCGTTGCCGGTCTTCTGGCAAAAGAACTGAAGCGAAGTGACGCCTGGAGAACAAAAGACCTGGCGAACTTTATTGAAGTTGCTAAAGGATATCTCTACGGCGAAGGCGAAGCGGCCTGAAGCGTTCCGCCGAGAGACCTCTAACGTTGCCTGCAGGGCATTGACTTGTGCCTGTGCCCTGTGGGTTGATACATTCTGAGGTCGAATGCAAATCTTCGCGATCGAGAGAGTGCGCTGTGGCTGACCAGGACAAGGGAAAGACGGAGGTCCGAGCGCAGCCGGACGCTTCCAGGCAGACGCTTCGTCAACCCTCCATCAAAGACATCGCGCGCCTGGCGCGGGTTTCGCATCCCACCGTTTCCCGCGCTCTGCAAAACAGTCCCCTGGTCAACGTCAAAACTGCCGAGAACATCCGCAGGATTGCGAAAGAGGCGGGCTATCGTCCCAGTGCCGTGGCGCGCGGGCTGGTCAACCGGCGCACGCGCACCATTGGACTCGTCGTCACCACCATTGCCGATCCCTTTACCAGCGAAGTCGTTTCGGGAATTGAGCCAACCGCCAACGATCATGGCTATTGCGTTTTCCTGGCGGACTCGAACGCCGATCCCGATCGCGAGAAAAAAATCGTGCAATCGTTTGCCGAGCAGCGCGTGGATGGAATCATCGTCACCTCCTCCCGGGTAGGCGCGTTATATCTTCCGCTGTTTTCCCAGATGCAGGTGCCTATCGTCCTGGTCAACGATCAGCATCCGGGAGCCTTTGTCCACTCCGTCATGATCGCCAACCAGGAAGGCAGCAGGATGGTTGCTGGGCACCTTGTCGACCTGGGACACCGCCGCATCGCCTACATCGGAGACCAGTTTGGCTATCAATCGGATACCGAGCGCTTTGCCGGTTACCGCGGGGCCCTTGATGCGGCCCGCATCCCGTTTGTTCCCGAGCTTGCCGTGCATGGCGATGGCAAGCCGGAGGCGGCATTGCGCGCCATGGATAGGCTGCTGGCACTCGCCACTCCTCCAACCGCGGTCTGCTGCTACAACGACATGACCGCCCTGGGAGCCATGCGCTCCATCCGCATGCATGGCTTGCGCGTGCCCGAGGATATCTCCGTCGCCGGTTTCGACGATCTCTTCCTCGCCTCCTACACCCAGCCGCCGCTCACGACCGTGCGCCAGCCGATGCGGCGCATGGGCCAGCTGGCAATGGAAAACCTGATCAAGTTGATGACCGGGCAGGAATCCGTGGTCAGGATCAAGGTGAAGCCGGAGTTGGTTGTGAGAGAGTCAACCGCCAGGGTAAGCAAAAGTAAATCTGCGATTCAAAAGCCTAAGCGCAGACTGTAGAGCCCATCGACATATACGGGTGCGCACCCATATATCGCACCCATATATATCGATACACCCTGGGCCTATCGACAAAATCCTCGCGTTGTGCGTGGGGTTCAGCGGATCTTTCGCCGGGGTTCGGTCTCCGTTTGACCTATAATGAGTTGTCTTTTTCAAGCAGTTTTGGCCTGATCTGTCTGTCGAGGCGCACGCGGCCGGCGCCCCAAGGAGCATGTGAGCGTCATGCGGGAACAACAGACACCGCTCAGGGAATTCTGCCAAGCCACGCCCATCATTCCGGCTGTCCGCAAGTTTGAAGTTATCGACAACGCGATCGCGGCCCACGGCAAAATCGTCTACCTTCTCACCGGCGATCCGGAAAACTGCGAGTTCATGATTCAAAAAATTCTGGCCGCAGCGAAGATCCCCATTGTCAATCTCGACCTGCTCAATGGCTTCTCGCGCGACCGGTATGCGGTCAGCTACCTCAAGCGCGCCGGCGCCGGCGGCATCATCTCCACGCATCTTGACCCGTTGCGCCATGCGCTTTCGATCGGCCTCTATGCCATCCAGCGCACCTTTCTTCTGGACAGCGGCGCCATGGATACGATCACCAGCCAGTTGAAGAACACGCCCGTCGATGCGCTTGAAGTGTTGCCCGCCCTGGTGGCCCCGAAGATTCTCGAAAGGGTACGCTCCATTTCACCCGACCTCCCCGTGGTCGGTGGCGGATTGATCCAGACCATGAAGGAAGTGGAAGACTTGCTGGCGCAGGGACTGAGCTCCGTATCCTCGAGCAATCCCCAGATGTGGATTGGCTAGAAAATCTGCGGCGGCCGCTCCAACAGGAGACCCATCGAGCATACCTGTCCTGAAACCGCTCTATTCGTTATCGGGATTGGGAAGCATGATGTCCCGCACCATGCTGTTCATCTCCGCGCACGCTGCAATGAACTGCCGAAGTGTTCGGCGTGTCGAGCCAAACATATCGAACTCCGCGTGCGTCAATCCATTCTCTGTGTAGGCACGCTCGAAGTCGGGGAACTTGCTAAGAAGGGTGTCGACGATCTTTGCATCCACCGGCTGGTCGATCCGCGAGATCACTTCGATGTCGCTTGCGTTGTAGCGGCGCTGCCAGGCGCAGGGCGGAGAGATCACGCAATCTCCGCCGATAAATTCGCTCCAGTGCATATGATTGCGAAATGCCGCGGAAAGAAGGCGAATCCGGTAACCGCGCTCGCGGAAAATCTTGTATGCCTTTTTGAACACCGCGACCCCGGCCCACTCCAGGTAGCCCGGATCGACGGAGAGGTTCTTCTTGTCCAGCAGAACCTTGAGCCAGTCATCCAGCCGTCCCACCATGAGGGTGCAAACCGGCCCCATCGTGGCGATCTCGAGCCCTTCCTGTTCCCGTCGTTTGAGGCCCCGCTCCACCGCCTCGGCGACGGCGATGGCCTGCGGCAAAGTGAAGCTCACGGTGGCATTGATGCTGATGCCGCGAAAGGTAGCTTCCTCCATGGCCACAATCCCGGCGTGCGTGGCCGCGATCTTGACGATCATGTTCGGAGCCAGCCTGCTGAAGCGGATGGCCTGGGTCACCATCGCGTCGGCGTTGCGATAATTTCTGGGATCGGTCTGGATGGAAAGCCGGCCGTTGCGCCCCTTCTCGCGATCGAAGATCCCCTTCAGCAGCTTGGCCGCATTGGCCGACATCTCCTCCACGATCATCCACGCGATCTCGTCCTCCGTCGCCTTGGGAAAGCTCTCTGCCAGCGCCAGGATGCGCCCTTTCCAAACCGGCATCTCCTGCTTGAGCACGCCCACGGCGATCGATGGATTGCATGTGGCTCCCACGGCCCCGTGTTCAATCGAGTAGGTGAGCTCCTCAATGGCGGCCGAATCGTTCCACAGGCAGGTGGGCGTGGTCTCGGTCATTTTGAAAAGCGGGCTCTTGTAGTGGACTGGAGCTTGAGTTTGGACCATGCATCCTCCCTGTATTGCAAACGTGTGCAGAAAAACCCTAACACCCCCATAATCGCCGGTCAAGATGGCCAATGGCAAAGGCATCTATCAAAGACGCGTGGAATCAGCCGGATGCGCTGACGAAAAAATTGCCGGCGGATTCGATCGTCTTGCCGGACAGATTCCTGAGCCGCAAAGGGAGGCGATCCGGTCCGGAGCCGGCTTCCTCTCCAGCCTTTTTTCACGGCCTTTTTTATTGACAGGGAAGGCCGCGGGGGAGGATGATTCTGTCTCGGGTGCACACGTGTGCATTTTGCCCGGCAATTTGCCCCAAATGGTCCGTTGCCCATCAAATGTTATACGGGATTGTTATACGGGATTGTTACACGGGCTCGTTATACGGGATCGCCGGCTGTGACTAAGCCGCATCAAGTTCAACAGGCTCGGCACTCCCAGGGAGGGTTATGAGTCACTTACTGGTCCGTCCGGAAGTCTTTCGCAACCGGATCGAGAATTTCGGCTTTGAATTTCTGTCGTTTGAAGCGCGCCGCCTTGCGCAGGGCGAGAGCTTCAGCGGAGAAACCACGGGAACCGAAGTGGCGATTGTGGTGCTCGGCGGCGTTTGCTCGGTCAAAAGTTCGCGGGGCGAATGGCAGCACATCGGCAAGCGGGCAACGGTCTTTGACGGCCTTCCCTACACGCTGTATCTGCCGGTGAACACCACCTTCACCGTGACGGGCGGGACAAATTGCGATCTGGCTTTCTGTTATAGCCGCGCTGAAGTGGAATACCCGCCCCGCCTGGTGACACCTGACCAGGTCGGCATCGAGATTCGCGGCGGCGCCAACGCCACACGGCAAATCAACAGCATGCTGCCGCCCGGTTTTCCCGCGCATCGCCTGATTGTGGTTGAGGTGTTTACGCCCGCCGGCAACTGGTCCAGCTTTCCGCCCCACAAGCACGATGTGCACAATCCTCCGGCGGAAGTGGACCTCGAAGAGATCTACTACTACCGCATCGACCGCCCCGAAGGCTTCGCCGTGCAGAAGGTGTATACCGCCGATGGCCGCATCGACGAAACCCTCACGGTGCGCGACGGCGAACTGGTGCTGATCCCGGAAGGCTATCATCCAGTGGCTGCCGCGCATGGATACAACGTGTATTACCTCAATGCGCTGGCTGGGTCGGCGCGTTCCCTGGCCGCCTCTGACGATCCCAACTACGCCTGGGTCAGGGACACGTGGCAGCAGAAAGACCCCCGGTTGCCCATGGTGAAAGGGTGAAGGAAATGAAGACGCGTCGCCTCACAATGGCGCAGGCCCTGATTCTTTTTTTAAAGAATCAGCATGTCGAGCGGGATGGACGGCAGCATGCATTCTTTGCGGGCATGCTCGGCATCTTCGGCCACGGAAACGTGGCGGGCATCGGACAGGCCCTGCAGCAGAATCCCGATTTCAAGTACGTCCTGATGCGCAATGAGCAGTCCGCCGTACACATGGCGGCCGCCTTTGCCAAGGCCAGCAACCGCCTGCGCGCTTTTGCGTGCACCTCATCGATCGGCCCCGGCGCCACCAACATGATTACCGGCGCGGCGCTGGCCACCATCAATCGCCTGCCGGTGCTGCTGTTGCCCGGCGATATTTTCGCCCGCCGCAATGTGGCGCCCGTGTTGCAGCAGGTGGAGTCGCCCGGCACGCAGGATATCGGCGTCAACGATTGCTTCAAGCCGGTCTCGCGGTATTGGGACCGCATCTATCGCCCCGAGCAACTCATCACCGCCCTGCCCGAGGTCATGCGCGTGCTTACTTCGCCGTCCGATTGCGGAGCCGTCACGCTGGCCCTGCCCCAGGATGTGCAAACCGAGGCATACGACTATCCCGAGGAGCTGTTCCGCAAGCGCGTGTGGCTCATTCGCCGCGGAGAACCCGACAAGATCTCCTTTGCGCGCGCGGTTGAAGCCATCGCCGCCAGCCGCAGGCCCTTGATCGTGGCCGGCGGCGGGGTGCTGATGAGCGAGGCTTCGCAGGCGCTCACCGCATTCGTCGCCAAAACCGGCATTCCGGTGGGCGAGTCGCAGGCAGGCAAAGGCTCTTTGGCGTGGGACCATCCGCAATCGATGGGCGCCATCGGCGCCACGGGTACGCTGGCTGCCAATCGGCTCGCCAATAAAGCCGACCTGGTGATCGGCATCGGCACCCGCTATGCGGATTTCACCTCGGCATCGATGACCGCATTTCAAAATCCTGATGTGCGCTTCGTCAACATCAACACCGCGGAGTTTGACGCCTATAAAGTGGGCGCCATTCCCGTCGTGGCCGATGCGCGCGTGGCGCTCGAGCAACTCAACGCCGCCCTGCCGGCCATGCGCGTCGGCAAGGAATACGCTGCCGAAGCAGCCGCATTGAAAACCGAGTGGGAGGCCGAGGTCGATCGCCTCTTCCATCTCAACTCTCCAGGCCGCCCGGCGCAAAGTGAAGTCATCGGCGCACTGTGGAGTGCATCCGGGCCGCGCGATGTGCTGCTCTCCGCCGCGGGCAGTCATCCCGGCGACCTGCACAAGCTGTGGCGCACGCGCACGCCCAACGGCTATCACATGGAGTACGGCTACTCCTGCATGGGCTATGAGATTCCCGGCGCCCTGGGCGCAAAGCTCGCCGATCCCAGCCGCGAAGTGTTCGTCTTTCTTGGCGACGGCACCTACCTCATGATGCCCTCCGAGATTGTGACCTCGGTGCAGGAGGGCGTCAAGATCATCATCGTGCTGGTGGACAACCACGGCTTCGCCAGTATTGGCAGCCTCAGCCGCTCGCTGGGCCAGCAGGGATTCGGCACCAGCTACCGCGCCCGCTCGCAGGCCTCGGGGCAGTTGGATGGCGACCTGTTGAAAGTGGACTACGTCGCCAATGCGCGCAGCCTCGGCGCTCTTGCCTTGAAGGCCGATACGCTCGACGGGTTGAAGAAGGCTCTTGAAGAGGCCAAAGCCGCCGATCGCACCACGGTCATCGTGGTTGAAACCGACCCCTCCAAGGGCGTTCCCGGTTACGACTCCTGGTGGGATGTTGCGGTTGCTGAAGTTTCTGAAATGGACAGCGTGCGCAAAGCCCGCGCCGCCTATGAAGAGGCGCGCAGGCATGAACGCCATCACCTTTGAGGAGAAGACCAGCATGATTGAGCAGCTACAAAACTTCATCGATGGCGCCTGGCATCCTTCCGTCGCACGAGAGACGTTGAACGTTCTTGATCCCGCCTCGGCGAAGGTGCTGGCCAAGGTTCCGTTGTCGCCTGGCGCTGAAGTGGATCAGGCCGCTGAATGTGCGGCCCGCGCTTTTGTCTCCTGGCGCCGCACTCCCGTCGGCGACAGGATTCTGCCTCTGTTCAAGCTGCGCAGCCTGCTCGAGGCTCACCGCGAAGACATCGCGCTTGCCATCACCAATGAGTGCGGCAAAACTCTTGCCGAGAGCCGCGCGGAGTTGCAGCGCGCCATCGAAAATGTTGAGACGGCCTGCGGAATGCCCATGATGATCCAGGGCACCAACTGCGAAGATATCGCCGCGGGCATTGACGAGCACATGATCCGGCAGCCCCTCGGCGTGGTGGCCGCCATCACGCCGTTCAACTTTCCCGGCATGATTCCTTTCTGGTTCATGCCCTACGCGCTGGCGGCCGGCAATTGCTTCCTGCTCAAGCCGTCGGAGCGCGTGCCGATCACTTCGCAAAAGCTCTTCCGCCTTTTTGAAGCCGCGGGCTTTCCGCCCGGCGTGCTGCAACTGGTGAACGGCGGCCGCGAGACCGTGAACGCCATTCTCGATCACCCGGCCATTCGCGCGGTCAGCTTTGTGGGTTCCACCGTTACGGCGCGCTACATTTACAGCCGTGCGGCCGCCAACGGCAAACGCGCCCAGTGCCAGGGAGGCGCCAAGAATCCAGTGGTCGTGATGCCCGACGCCGACATGGAGATGACCACGCGCATCCTCGCCGACTCCGCCTTCGGCTGCGCCGGACAGCGATGCCTGGCTGCGTCCGTCGCCATCACCGTGGGCGATGCGCGGCCAAACTTCACTGAACAGATTGTGGCCACGGCCGCCAGCCGCAAGGTGGGCCACGGCGCCGTTGCGGGCGTCGAGATGGGACCCGTTATCTCCGCTGAGAGCAAGGCGCGCATCGAAGGCCTCATCGCCAGGGGCGCGCACGAGGGCGCACGCATCCTTGTGGATGGCCGTGCGCCCAAAATTGCCGGCTTCGAAGACGGCTTCTTCGTCGCGCCCACCGTTCTCGACGACGTTCCACCCGATGCGGAGGCCGCGCGCACCGAGATCTTCGGGCCGGTGCTCAGCCTGATGCACGCTCAAACCATTGAAGAAGCGATCGCGCTGGTGAATGGCCGCAGCTATGGCAACATGGCCTGCATTTTTACCACCGACGGCGCCAACGCCCGCCGCTTCCGCTACGAAGTGAATGCGGGTAACGTAGGCATCAACGTCGGCGTTGCGGCGCCCATGTCCACCTTCCCCTTCAGCGGTTGGGGCGAGAGTTTCTTCGGCGACCTGCACGCCCAGGCGCACCATGCGGTGGAGTTTTACACGCAGACCAAGGTTGTTGTCGAACGCTGGCCCAGGGACTGGAACCGGAAGTTTTAAGGAGAAAGAATGAACAATCTGCTGGTGGGCAATGCCCCTTGCTCGTGGGGCACGCTGGAACACCAGGACACGAGCCAGCAGGTTCCCTATGGCCGCATGTTGGACGAGCTTGCGGAGACCGGCTACACCGGCACCGAGTTGGGCGACTGGGGCTATATGCCCATCGATTCGCCAGCTCTCGATGCCGAATTGAAAAAGCGCAATCTGGTGATGCTGGGCGCATTTGTGCCGGTGGCGATGAAGCATTCCGCGGCTCATGCTGGCGGCGTCGAAACCGCCGTAAAGACCGCGCGCCTGTTGGCCGCCGTGGCCGGAACGCCGGCGCCCTTTCTGGTGCTGGCGGACGACAACGGCACCGATCCGATGAGGACGAAACTGGCAGGGCGCGTTCCGCCTGAAGCCGGCCTCACCCCGTCGGAGTGGAAGACCTTCTCCCGCGGGGCCGACCAGATTGCGGAAACGGTGTTTGAGGAGACGGGACTGCGCACGGTCTTCCATCATCACTGCGGCGGGTATGTTGAGACGCAGGAAGAGATCGCGACACTGCTGGAGTTGACCGATCCGCAACGCCTCGGTCTGGTCTTCGACACCGGCCACTATCACTACGGTGCCGGCGGAGAGAACCGCGACCTGACCGCGGCCCTCAATCGCTTCAAAGAGCGCATCTGGTACATCCATCTGAAAGATGTTGCGCCTGAAGTTGCGCGGCGTGCACGAACCGAGCAGTGGGACTACTTCACCGCCCTGCGCCACGGCGTCTTTTGCGAATTGGGCAAGGGCTCAGTCGATTTTCCCGCGCTGCTCAAATGGTTGAGCGCGCAGCAATACAAAGGTTACGCGCTGGTCGAGCAGGATATCCTGCCTGGTATGGGCACCCCCAAAGAGAGCGCGTGGCGAAACCGCGAATATCTTCGCTCCATTGAGTCCAATTTTGCGTGAATCGTCGGCGCGGGTTTCATTCGTGTCCTTGGGCGCGCACCGTGCGTGTGAGATCAAGGGGCACATCGACAGAGGGTTTTCACGAATTGCTCATTCCAGAACCTGTTTTGCTTGAGCGTTTTTTTGACGAGGGCTTCATGGGCAAACAAGTACTTCATTTCGGAATCATAGGGGCTGGCCGCATCGGCCGCGAGCACGCTGAAACGCTGGCCTTCCGCATGCCGGAGGCCAAAATCGCTGCCATTACCGACATCAACCGCGAGGCCGCGCAGGCGTTGGCCGCCCGCTGCGGCATTCCCAAGGTCGCCGAATCGAGCGCGGAGATACTCGCCGATTCCGCCATCGACGCGGTGCTCATCTGCTCCCCCACCGATACCCATGCCGATCTCATCGTCAAGGCAGCTCAGGCGGGCAAGCATATTTTCTGCGAGAAGCCGATCGCTCTCACGCTCGACAGAATCGATGCCGCGCTGGCAGCCGTGAAGACAGCCGGCGTTCAAATGCAAATTGGATTCAACCGCCGCTTCGACGCCAACTTCATCCGCATCCGCCAAGCCGTCGCAAGCGGCGAAATCGGCAAGCCAAGCCTGATGCACATCATCAGCCGCGACCCCGCGCCCCCGCCGCTCAGCTACGTTCGCTCCTCCGGCGGCATCTTTCTTGACATGACCATCCATGACTTCGACATGGCCCGCTTCCTCATCGGAGACGAAGTGGAAGAGGTTTACACCTCCGCCGGCGTGATGGTTGACCCGGAGATCGGCAAGGCCGGCGACCTCGATACCGTCCTGGTGGTCTTGCGCTTCCGCAACGGCGTCATCGGCACTATCGACAACAGCCGCAAAGCCGCCTATGGTTATGACCAGCGCGCCGAGGTCTTCGGCAGCGAAGGCAAAATCGCAATCGAGAATTGCTATCCCAACCAGGCGGTGGTCAGCGGCGGCAAGTCTGTCTACAGAGATCTTCCCCTGAATTTCTTTATGGAACGCTATACGGAGAGTTACGCTTTGGAACTGAAGTCCTTTACGCAGTCTGTGCTCGAAGGACGGCAGACGCTGGTCACCGGCATCGACGGACGTATCCCCGTAGTCATGGCCCTGGCGGCGCGAAAGTCCTACGACGAGCACCGCCCGGTTCGGCTGAATGAGGTCAGTGCATGAAAAGATCGACTCTGTTTTGCGTTCTCACCGACGTGCACCTATGGGTGCCCGTCGGCGTCTTGATTCTGGGAACCGCGCTTCTGATGTCCATGAGGTGAGTGAGTGAGCTTGAGCGCCGCGCCCGCCTTTGAGCGGTCAACCCTTTCCCTGCACAAACTCGGCGTCCTCTGCGGGCTTGCCGCCGCGGTGTGGCTGGGCAGCGCCGAAGCGCCGACCAAGCTGGTCAACGCGGGCTTTTCTCCCTTCATCATTTCCATGGGCATGGTGATGGGCGCCTTTGTCGCGCGCTGGACGCTCCCCATGCTGCTCAAGGGAACAGGCTTTCTCTTCGAAGACCTGCGCGCCAAGCCTCACCTGATTGTGTGGGCGCTGCTGGCGGGCATGCTGTGGGCCGTGGCCAACACGCTCACCATCTTCGCGGTGCGCAACGTGGGTCTCGCCATCGCCTTTCCGCTCTGGAATACCAACAGCCTGGTGGGCCTCTTCTGGGGCTGGCTGCTCTTCAAGGAGCTGCGCGGCTCAGGTTTCAAGGGATGGTCGAAAGTTCTGGGCGGCGCACTGGCCATTGTCGGCGGCGCGGCCATCCTCGCGGTCGCGACCGCGCACCAGTCCAACACCCCGGGCAAAGCCGCTGACGGGCATCATCGCCGCGCTCGGTGCGGGCGTTCTGCTCGGCACCATGTACATTCCCTATCGCAAGGCCTACATCAGCGGCATGAATCCGCTCTCTTTCGTCACCATCTTCACCTTTGGCGAACTGGGCACGGTCTTCCTGCTCACGGCCATCAACACCGGCGGTGTCGGCCCCTTGTCTGCCGAGTTGCACAGGGCGCGGCCCATGCTGTTCTGGCCGTTCCTCGGCGGCTTCTGCTGGGTCATCGGCGACCTGTTTCAGCAATACGCGGCAAAGTATCTCGGCATCGGGCGCGGAATCCCTCTTTCCAACACTAACCAGCTTTGGGGACTGGCGTGGGGTGCGCTCGTCTTCGGCGAACTGGCCGGACTGAGCGGGGAAGGGAAGTTGCTGATCGTCGCCGGGTCGAGCATCATGATCGCGGGCGCAGTCGCCATCAGCATGGCCGATCCGGGCCCCTCCGAGCTGGTGAACTGGAACTCCGCCATGGACCGCGAGTGCGGCCGCTATCGCATGAACTCCGGGCAGGTGGCCGCGGTGGTTGCGGGCGATGATCCGTTGGCTGGCCAGCCGCATCAGCGGCGCTGGTGGGAAGTGCTTGTCATCGGCGCGGCGGTGGGAATCTTTGTCTGGCTGGCCCTCGGGACAAAGGCTCAGCACCTCACCATAAGTCTGCCCTGGACCCTGGTCCTGGTTGCCGGCACTCTTGTGCCCCTCGGCGTGTGCGGCACCTTATTGTGGCGCCGCACGCGCTTCTCATAGGCACGCGCTTCTCATAGGCTTGTGAGCGCTCGTTCCAGCAGCGGGTGCTCCCTGTCTTCGGGGCCTCAGCTGACAAGCACTCTACGCTTCTGTCCTCGGAAAATCTCCAAGATGGAGGTGCCGGCTTCAACTTGACAGGCAGCGCCTCAGCCTCTAGAGTCTCATCCGACAGCTTTGGAGGCAGGGACGGTGGCCCAGAAACGTGGCTGCAGGCGGGTCGGACGGGTCACGGTTAGCCGCATCGGCCGGAAGGTCAGCTTGCAGTTTGAGGCCGCCCGTCTTGAAAAGGTTTTCATCCGCAAGCCAAGCGGGTCCGATACCAACAGCCCCCGGTTAAGAACTGTCCTCGATTCCTTGCGCGACGGCGACGCCTTTACCTTTCCCGGGATGGCCGGTCCCGCGCGCGTCTGAATACCCTCAACAAAGGAGAAACAAAATGAAGCTCAACAGAAGAAGATTTCTCGGCGCCGGCGCGGCTGCCGTGGGCGCTGCAGCCGCATTTCCACTCGATCTCGTGAAAGCCGCTTCGAGTGCCGCTCTACCGCATGCCGCTGCTGTTCCTCAGGCTGCCGCAAGTTCGTCCCAGTCTGATCTCGTGCCCACGCCGCCGATGGGCTGGAACGACTACAACCATTTTCAAAATCATATCGATGACTCCGACGTCCGCGCCGCAGTCGATGCCATGGTCTCAACCGGCATGCGCGACGCCGGCTACACCTATGTCAATCTCGATGCCTTTTGGAATGGACCCCGGGACGCGCAAGGCAATATGACCACCAATGCACGCTTTCCTGATATGAAGGCTCTGAGCGACTATATCCACTCGAACGGCATGAAGTTCGGGATTTATTCCGCCGTGGGCCCATCCGTCTGGCGCGACGACGATTATCCGGGCAGCTACAGGCATGAGCAGAAGGATGCCGACCTTTTTGCCCAATGGGGAGTCGACTATCTGAAATACGACCTCATGTCCTACGCCACCATTATGCATAACGAAGGCCATGGCGACTGGAAGAAGGAAGTCGACTTGATGAAGGCGGCCTATGAAAGGATGCACCAGGCCATCCTGAATACCCACCGTCCCATGGTCTACAGCCTCTGCCAATACGGATTTGCAGGCGTATGGGAATGGGGCCAGGACGTGGGGGCAAATCTCTGGCGCACCAGCGGCGATGTTGCCGACAACTACGACCGCATGACGCTCATCGGTTTCGGCCAGGCTGGCCTTGCCAAGTATGCAGGCCCCGGTCACTGGAACGATCCTGACATGCTCGAAGTGGGCAATGGCGGCATGTCCGTCCGGGAAGAGCAGACGCACATGAGCCTCTGGGCCATGCTCGCCGCGCCGCTGATTGCCGGCAACGACCTGACCGATATGAGCGAGAGCACCAAGAGCATTCTCATCAATAAAGAGGTCATTGCCGTTGACCAGGACAAGCTGGGAATCCAGGGAGACCGCGTCAAAGCGGTGGGGCCGTTTGAGACCTGGATGAAGCCGCTCAGCGAAGGAGCCAAGGCCGTCGCTCTCTTCAACCGCACTGAATTTCCCTACACCATGACCTTGGAACTCAGCGATGTGGGCTTCTCGGGAGCCGTGAATGCACGCGACCTTTGGGAGCACAAGGATATTGGCCCCTTGAACGGGTCCTATTCGGTGACGGTCATGGGGCATGGCGTGGTCATGCTTCGCCTTTGGCAGTAGTCTTCCTGTACGCTGGAGGGAAAGCAGCGCGGTTCGTAGAGGAGCATGGTTCTCGGTTGCACACTCAAAAAAATCAGCCCGGAGCCCGCGGCCGGTTCCGGGGCAGCCAACAATCGATGACTTTGAAAATTCGGTGAGGCATTTTTTGCCGTTTTCGCGCTCATCCTGCGGGAATCGCGGTCGTCGGCTACTGCGGCGCGCTGCCGCACGCTTCAGCCCGGCCTTCGCGCTGCTTTCGCTCTCAAACGCGACTCCATCTTCCAACGGCCGGTGCTGACCCCGCGGAAGGCATCTATGAGACATCTTCAAGGCTGCTTGCTGATGGCACACTCCCCGAATGGTAAGGTTGGCGCATTCTTTCTATGACCATTTCCAGAATCGATCGACTGATTATCGCGGCTTATTTTCTCATCGTCCTGGGCATCGGCTTCTTTCTGCGCCGCCGGGTCCGGAACAGTAGCGACTATCTTTTGACCGATCGTTCCCTGCCGCTCTGGATTACCGGAATCTCATTCATGGCTGCCAACCTTGGCTCGCTCGAAATGATGGGCATGGTTGCCAACGGAGCCAAGTATGGAATGCTGACCAATCACTTTTATTGGATTGGCGCCATTCCCGCCATGGCGTTCCTGGGCGTCTTCATGATGCCGTTCTACTTTCAAAACAATATCAGGAGCGTTCCCGAGTACCTCAAGATGCGCTTCGACCGGCGCTCCCATGCCTTGAACGCTTTGACATTTTTGACCATGACCGTGTTGATGTCAGGCATCAATATGTTTGCCTTGGCGACGGTATTCGGCACCATGCTGGGTTGGTCCTTCGAATTCAGCGTCTGCGTTTCGGCGGGAGTGGTGGTGGTGTACACGGCTCTGGGCGGCCTTTCTTCCTCGATCTATAACGAGGTTTTCCAGTTCTTCCTCGTCGTGGCGGGCCTCTTGCCACTTTCATTCCTCTGCCTGCGCGCTTGCGGCGGATGGCAGGGATTGCACATGAGACTCGCTCCTGAGATGCTGCACACTTGGAAGTACACGGGTTCGGCCGCCGCCAATGGCTTCGGAGCCAACTGGCTCGCCATCGTCTTTGGCATGGGCTTCGTGATGCCCTTCGGATATTGGTGTACTGACTTCCTTTTGGTCCAGCGTGCCATGGCCGCGCACAATCTGAGCGCTGCCCGCCGCACTCCGCTGGTCGCAGCCGTGCCCAAGATGTTTTTCCCGCTTCTGGTTACATTGCCGGGCCTTTGCGCCATGGCTCTCTTCGGCGGTCAGCTAAGGTCCAACTACAACGCGGCACTCCCTCTTCTGCTCATGAAGTTTTATGGCCCCGGGCTCCTTGGCCTCGGCTTGACCGCGCTGCTGGCAAGTTTTATGTCCGGCATGGCCGGCAACATTACTGCCTTCAATACCGTCTGGACCTATGACTTATACCAGGACTATATCGCTCCCGGCCGCAGCGATCGGCACTATCTCGTCGTGGCCCGCATAGCCACGATCGTCGGTGCTGTGCTGAGCATTGCCACGGCCTACATCGTCTTGCATTTCGACAGCCTGATGGATTACATGCAGCTGATCGCCTCCTTCTTCATTTCACCGCTCTTCGCTACTTTTTTCCTGGGCATGTTCTGGCGGCGCACCAGCGCCACCGGCGCGTTCTACGGAATGATCGCCGGCATTGTCGGCTCGCTCGGGCACTACGTCGCTTATCGCGCCGGCATTCTTCACTACAGAACCGATATGGCAGCGGCAATCTACGGCGCCATCTGCGGATGGACGGCGTCCATGATCGTGACCGTTGCCTTGAGCCTCGTAACCGAACCTCCATCGCAAAAAAATCTGGATGTGCTCGTCTATAAGCGGACTTCCGCCGTGAAGAGCATTTCCGGCCCATGGTTCAAGTCTGTGGCATTTCAGGGCGTGTGCATTCTGGTGGCTGCTCTCATTCTTAATATCCTGTTCTGGTGAAATGATGGCTCCTTGCATACTCGCGATCGATATGGGTTCGTCTTCGGCAAAGGTTGGACTTGTCGCCGAAAGTGGCGAAGTGCTCGCCGCCCACACCCGTTCGTATCCGACCTTCGAGCCGCAGCGAGGATATAAGGAGCAGGAACCGCGCGATTGGTGGAATGCGGTTCTTGACGGCATTCATCACGTAACCATGGCGGTTCCTGCCGCTTCGGTAGCCGCCGTCGGCGTGGCCGGATACATATCGAGCCTGACCTTTGTCGATCAGAATGGTACTCCCCTTCGAAGATCGATTGGATTTCAAGACCAACGAGCTTTCGATGAGGTCGCGGAGCTTTACCGCGCATTCAGCAGGCCGGAGTTGGCAGACCTGCTCGGCATTGATCTGCCTCCCGGCCCAACATGGCCCCTGCCCAGGCTCCTGTGGATGAAGAAGCACGAACCCTCGGTGCTTGACCGGGCGCGTTACGTGATCCAGGCAAAGGACTTCATCAATTTAAGACTGACCGGCAATGTCGCCAGTGACTCGTCAAGCAACCGCGGCCTGGCCGACCTGGCCGCAAACAGGACTGCGAACAAAATACTGTCGCGGCTCGGTCTGCCCGATCTGCTGCCTGCACTCTTCAAACCGGAACAGGTTGTCGGCAAGGTGACGGCGCAGGCGGCAAAAGAAACCGGCTTGCCCTGTGGTCTTCCGGTCGTTGCCGGCTGGAACGATCTCAATGCCTCCGTTCTGGGCAGCGGACTCGTCCGGGACGGTCAGGCATTCGACGTCACGGGGACCAGTGAACATATTGGAATTGTCACGGAGAAGGAATACAAGACCGAACATCTTATCTGCGCGCCCTATCTTCCGGGGCGGAGCCTGTTCTATGGTGTCACATCAAACGGCGGCGGTTCGCTGCAATGGTTCAAGCGGCTGCTTGGCAAGCCCATGAGCGAGGTGCTTTCTTCCCTGTCGCCTGCAGAGAATGAGCTTCTGTTCCTTCCCTATTTGGAGGGAGAGCGCTCCCCCATCTGGGACGCTCATGCGTCCGGCGTTCTCATGGGGATTCGAAGTGCGCATGGGCAGGGAGATGTCGCTCGAGCCGTTCTTGAAGGTGTCGCCTTCAGCTTGCGGCAGAATCTGGATACGATCGAAAAACACGCGCCTCTCCTCACAACGGATTTGATCGCCTCGGGCGGGGCTTCAACCATACCCGCCTGGAATCAGATCAAAGCCGACGTACTGAACAAAAGCGTGGCCACCTTGCGCAATCCCCATGCCGGCATGCAGGGCGCCGCGGTTTTGGCGTCTGTCGCCGTTGGTCTCTTCCCCAACCCCGAGACGGCGGCCACGGCCATGGCCAGGCCGGAGCGCCGGTTCTTGCCCACGGCTGCTCACCGCGCGCGCGCCGATCGAATGTTTATGCTCTACAGGGAAGCCTATCCCGCTTTGCGCAAAATTCTTCACGGCCTCAACGCCGAAACGGCGAGACAAGATTCAGGAGACGATATGGAAAACAAGAATGCGGTTGTATTCAGTGCTGGAAAAATAGCGAGAGGCTTCATCGCCCACCTGTTGACCCTATCCGGATATCACATCACCTTTGTCGAAAAGAATCCTGATCTGGTGCGCTCCTTGCGCGAACGGGGTCAGTATTCGGTGGAGATCATGGGCGCGCCGGAGAAAAGTATTACCATCGGCGGCTTCGAAGTCTACCAGAGTGACGAGAGCGAGGCCATCGCTCGGGCAATCGAAAATGCATCCGTAGTCTTTGTCTCCATCGGCGGACCCAACCTGCCCCAGATAGCACCGCTTCTGGCCGCGGGCCTGCTGCGCCGGAACAAGGGCATCAACATCATTTTGGGAGAAAATTTCTTTCAGCCCGCACAGTGGCTTCGTCAGCTTATCGCAGAGCAGTTGCCGCCCGACCGGCTCAAGTGGTTCGAGTCTGAAGTCGGCATTGTTGAGACCATGATTCTGCGCTCCACAATCGAGCCCACACCGGAAATGAAGGCAAAAGATCCGCTCAGCTTGAAAGCCCAGAACGCATGGGAGATCCCGGCTGACAAAGAAGCATTTGTGGGTTCAGTTCCGGAGATAAAGGGTCTGGTGGCGCGCGAGAATTTTCAAGGCGGACTCATCCGCAAGCTTTTCACCTATAACTGCATCAACGCAGTCGTCGCCTACACGGGGCACTTGAAAGGCTATGCGCTGCTCAGCGATGCGGCCAACGACCCTGAAATTCTTGCGCTTGCGCGCGCGGCCTACGATGAATCGAGCGAGGCGCTTTGCAAGCGCTATGGCTTCGACAAACAGGAACAGCGGGAGTTTGCGGAAGCAGCCATCCGAAAATATCAAAACCTTGAGATCGTTGACCCCATCGAACGGAATACGCGGGATCCGCTACGTAAGTTGGCGCGGAATGACCGCCTGGTGGGCCCTGCGTGTTTGGCGCTGGAGTACGGAAAACAGCCGATTGCGCTCAGCCAGGCCATCGCCGCGGCATTCATGTATGACTGTCCGAGCGATCCATCAAGCGCGGCCCTGCAGCGCAAGGTCGCGGATTTGGGCGTGGCAGCGGCGGTAGCCGAAGTTTGCGGCCTCGATAAGGGAAGTAAACTTGTCGAGCTTATCGTTAAGAGCTATCGAGAGCGCGCAGATTCCCTTCCTGCCCGGACCTGAGTGAGGGCGGCGCTGCCTTCACAGCACGTTGATCCCTGCCGGTCTTTTGAGTTTTATCGAGGTTGATAAGGAATGGAAGAAACTCCGGAACTCATCGCAAACTACGAATGCGAGACAGGTGAAAATCCGCTCTGGCACGCCGCGGAAAAACGTTTGTACTGGTGCGATATCCCGAGAGGGCATCTCTTTCGCTATGATCCCCAGGCGAATCATCATGAGCGGTGCTACGAAGGGCAAACCATTGGGGGGTTCACCGTTGAACGGGATGGTGCGCTCCTCTGTTTTATGGAGCGCGGCGCGGTGAAGCGCTGGTGTGGAGGAGTGCTCACCACCGTCGTCGATCACATTCCAGGCGAGGAGAACTCGCGATTCAACGATGTAATCGCCGACCCCATGGGGCGGGTGTTTTGTGGAACCATGTCTTCGCCGGAACACAAGGGACGACTCTACAGGCTCGATCTCGATGGGACGATTGCCGTGGTGCGCGAAGAGGTTGGCTGCTCGAATGGAATGGCCTTCTCGCGCGATGGCCGCAGAATGTTCCACACCGATTCCGATGCGCGCGAGATTTACGTTTTCGATTATGATGTGCGCACAGGGGCGATCGTCAACGGCAGGCTCTTTGTCAGGTCTGACGAGGCCGATGGCTGCCCCGATGGCGCAACCATCGACTCGGAAGACTGTTTGTGGTCCGCTCACTGGGATGGCGGCTGCTTGATCCGCTACACGCAAGACGGTCGGGAAGAGCGGCGAATTGCCGTGCCCGCGAAGAAAGCATCGAGCTTGACATTTGCAGGCGGCGATTACCGGGACATTTATGTTACGACGGCCGGTGGGCATCAAAAGTCAGCGGACGATAGGCTGGCCGGATCGCTCTTTCGGATACGAGCGGGAGTTACCGGCGTAGCCGAGTATCTATCCGCAATTTGCTCGTGACGGCGGAGATTCAGTTAAGCAGAAAATCTCGAAGGCAGCAGTTATCGTCGGGCTTAGTCGTTCCAATGCAAGAAAGCAGCCAGTGTAATAACTGGCGAAAGCAACTTCCAGCGGAATAATGTAATTGGAAGTTGCACAGGGGAACGGAGTTCCATGAACTTATCGCGTCATGAATTCAGTAATAAGCGTGTTCTGATTACCGGGGGAACCAAGGGCATCGGGAAGGCCGTCGCGCAGCGACTTGGTCATCATGGCGCCCTGCTTTTTCTCAACTACGCTCACGACGACCTGGCCGCCAATGAAACCCTTGCGGAATTTCGAGCACAAGGCTTCAGTGCGGAGTTATGCAAAGCCGATCTCTTGTCCTCTGAGGCAATCGATCGGATGCTGGCGAAGATTCATGAGGGCGGCCCGCTCGATATGCTGGTCTGCAATGCGGCTTACGAGGAAAAGAGCAAGGGCCTGTTTGAGACCGATTTAGCCGCGATGACAAAGACAATTCGAGTTAATCTTCTCGCCACTTTCCAGATTATTCAATCCGTAGCCCGGCAGATGACGGCTGCCAAACGTGGCGGGCGCATGGCGATCTCTTCTTCGGCGCATGGAAGCATGGTTTTCAAGGGCACCTTGGCTTACGACGTGTCAAAAGCCGCGCTGAATCACTTCATGAGGTCCGCCGCTCTTGACCTGATCGAACATGGTATTCGCCTCAATGCCGTTGAAATCGGCTGGACCCACACGCCCGGCGAACGCAGGTGGTACACGGAAGAGGAACAAATTCTCCAGTCTCAGACCATACCCATCGGCAGGTCCGCCAGCGCGGACGAAATTGCCGCGGTCTTTGAGTTTCTTCTCTCCGACGATTCGAGTTATGTGGTCGGATCTCTCTATGGCGTGGATGGGGGCTTCTTGTTGCGTCCCAACCCTGGAACTTGATCGGAGAATCAATCGAGTTATTGCATGTTACAGCCGATAGAATAAAAATAGTTAGTTGCTCGCTTCCGCTGCTTGTTACTCAATTTGAATAGATTCGGTTTCGAACTTCTTATCCTCTTCGCTGCTCCCGGCCAGCATAAAAGAGTTGGTCGCCGTGGCTTTGCCTTTTTCCACCGAGGTGATCACATACGAGCAGCCCAGCCAGTGCGCTTCGGCAAAATCGGTCTGCGACCATTCGGCCGGATGGTCGGGATGGGAGTGATAAAAGCCGGCAATGGTCAAATTTTGCCGGCTTGCCTCCCGCTCAATCTTCACCAGTTCCAGCGGCGAAATATGATAGCGGTTGTGCGGTGAGTCTGTACGGGTATTGCCCGCGGGAATCGCCGCCTTCACCGCCCAGCCCTGCGGCGCAGGTGTCCCCAGCAGGCTCCGCAGCACTCGTGCGGATACGTGTGCTCACCGTGCTCCCGCACTGCGTCGTAAACAGCCTTTGTCACCCGCAGAATCCTCATGCTTCCTCCCGCAACCGCACACTCATGTCATTGTCCGCTGAATCCGGCGGCATTGTCGACTGGCCGGACGCGCGTTCTTTCGCTGAGCTGGGAAGCAACCCGACGCGACGCAAACGACGCACATAAGGTCGGTCAGCAACCTTGCCAGGTGCCGCCGCTGAGCGTTCAAATGAGATGATCTGTTTTTGCGGGGGCTGTGACTGCCGGCACGCTGGCGGCATGGCCTCGACCGCGCAAGATTATGGATGGGTAAGTTCAAAGGTGGGCAAGATGAAGGCATTGGTCAAAAGTCGTGCGGAGCGCGGGCTGTGGCTGGAGGACATTCCAGAGCCACGCATCGGGATCAACGACGTGTTAATCCGTGTTCGCTACGCCGGCATTTGCGGCACCGACGTCCATATCTACGAGTGGGACGAGTGGGCGCAAAAGACCATCCCGGTTCCCATGGCCATTGGGCACGAATTCGTTGGTGAAATCGTTGAGGTCGGCTCCAATGTCAGCGACTTTCGCAGCGGCGACCTGGTCAGCGGCGAAGGACACGTGACCTGTGGACGTTGCAGGAATTGCCTGGCGGGCCGCAGGCATCTTTGCGCTCGCATCGAAGGAGTGGGGGTAAACCGCCCCGGCGCCTTTGCCGAACTGGTTGCGTTGCCCATGACCAACATCTGGCGGCACGAACCCAATGTCAACCAGGAGGTCGCGGCGATCTTTGACCCGTTTGGGAACGCGGTGCATACGGCTCTCACTTTTCCTGTTCTCGGCGAGGACGTGCTGATCACCGGCGCCGGCCCCATCGGCCTGATGGCGATCCCCATTGTGCGCCATGCCGGAGCCCGGCACGTCGTGGTCACCGACATGAACCCCTATCGGCTGGAGCTGGCCAGACGGCTTGGAGCCACGCTCGCCGTCGATCCAACCGAGACGCCGATTGCCGAGGCGCAAAAGCGATTGGGAATGCTCGAGGGTTTCGATGTGGGACTGGAGATGTCGGGTAACGCGGCGGCCTTGCGCGACATGATCGCCAATATGAGCCATGGCGGCAAAATCGCAATCCTCGGAATCCCGTCAAAGGACATGCAGATGGATTGGAAGCCGGTGATTTTTAACATGCTCACGGTCAAAGGCATTTATGGACGCGAGATGTATGAAACCTGGTACAAGATGAGCGTGCTGATCGGCTCAGGCGTCGACATCACGCCGGTCATTACGCACCGCTTCAACTATAACGAGTTTCGTCGGGGCTTCGACGCGATGGTTTCCGGCAAGACCGGCAAGGTGATTCTTGACTGGACAGAGGTCAGCTAAAACCCGCAAAGAGACCCCAGCTCCGTGGTCAGGCTCGGATCGGCCGGATGATTCCGGCAGAACTTGTCAAGATCGGATGATCCGGATCGGATGTTCCAGGTCGGACGATCCGGGTCGGATGATCCAGGCGGGTCGCACGGAACCGTAAAAATCGTAATCGTCGCCGGCGCGATTCCGGCGTCTTGACCAGGCGGAGGCTTTCCCGATGAAGAACCTGTTCGATGCAGCGACGTCGGACGAAGTCAAGCGCCGCGTGGCCAGCTTGACGCCCGGCAGCAAACGGCTGTGGGGGAAGATGAGTGCCGCGCAGGCCATGGCGCATTGCTCTTTGTCGATGGAGTGGGCGGTGGGGGACACGATTCCGCCGAGCATGTTTGCGGGCCGGCTCATGGGGCGCCTGGTGAAGCCGTTCGTGTTTGGGGACGATAAGCCATTCAAGCGGAACTCACCGACTGCCAAGACCCTGGTGGTTGACGATGAACGGAATCTGGAGACGGAACGGACGCGCCTGGTTGCGCTGATCGACCGCTTTACCGGGGCCGGGCCCGCGGGCTGCAGCACCCACCCACACAGCTTTTTTGGACGCCTGACCCCGGAAGAGTGGGCGGTGTTGACCTACAAGCACCTGGATCATCATCTGCGCCAGTTCGGGGTTTAGAGCGGTTTCAGAAGAGGTATGCCCCAGTGCGCCTTGTGCCCAGTCGCCCCTCCTTGTCGCCCGTCCTTCAAGTCGAGTCGACTTGAGTGCATTGCTTTCCGGGTGCGGCAATCCTGAAACCGCGATAGTTCCGGCGCGCAGGCTGATTTGCGCCCTCTGCGGATAGCCAAAGGAAGCCGCAGTGCGCCGTTTGCCATGCCTCGGGCCTGCCTACTGGCGTAAAATGGCATCGCCTCGGGAAGGCGCTTTCCGAAGCTCGGAAGCGGCCGGCGCAGCGGCGCAGGCTGGGCAAAATCCGCGGCATTCCCCACGGTATTTTATGGAAGGATTCAAATGAAATCTCTCGTTCGCGCACTTCCGTTGCTGGCTCTTTCTTTGCCGGTTCTGCTGGCGGGTTCGTTCGCTTCAGCAGGCCACGCCCAGGACGCAATCGAGATCGGCGGCCAGAAGATTGTTACGCTCAGCCGCGCTGCGGTGAGCACATCAAGGCCGGAGTTCACCAGCGTCACGCTCGCGCCCGGCCGCGGCATGGAGCTTCTGCAGATTACCGCCAACTTCCCCGGCAAGGGCGAAGTGAATGTGCTTTCCTCGCCCGGGCTGGATGCCGCAAAGAAGATGCTGGACGTGGACGACGATGCCTTTGGCGATCTGGGCTATCGGCTGGGCGCGGCCTTCCTGGTGCCCTATCCCAACAGGATTCGCGGCCAGCTCTCGGCGGACGGCAAGACACTGACCACCGCCTGGGAGGGCCACACAATTGTGCTGCCGGCCAACAACATCGGCAAGCTGCCCGCCGCCGAGCGGCACGCCATGCACGGCCTCATCCTGAAGGCCAAGACCGAGGACATTCGCGAATCGAAGACCCCCGGCGGCGAGCAGGTGACCGGCGTCATCCACGCCGGCAGCTTTGGCGGTCATTGGCTGTCGAAAACCGACCTGGTGGTGACCATCACGCTGACCGCCGATGCTGTGGACGCCTCCATCGTGGCCCACAACGTGGGCACTGAAGCGGAACCGATCGCCATCGGCTGGCATCCCTACTTCAACCTGCCTTCGGGCGACCGGTCTCAGGTGCGGATCCACATTCCAGGCTCCCAAATGGCCCAGGTGGATAACTACGACAACGTCTTCCCCACCGGAAAACTGTTGCCCGTTGAAGGAACACCGTATGATCTGCGCGCTCCGGGCGGCGTGCCGCTGGGCAAGCAGTTCTTCGACGACAACTGGAGCCACCTCGACTGGAAGAACGGCGCCGTGACCGTCAAGGTGATCGACCCGGCCGCACATTATGGAGTCGAGATCCAGGGGCTTTCGCCCCAGATCAGAACCATCCAGGCCTACGCCCCGCCGGCCGAGCATTTTGTCGCAATCGAGGACCAGTTCAACTTTGCCGATCCCTTCGGCAAGGAGTGGGGCGAGATGGATACCGGGATGGTCAAGCTCGAGCCGGGCCAGAGCACGCGCTGGCATGTGCGGCTGCGGGTATTCGTGCCCTGATCGGCCTTCCCGCTCAGAGGGTGCTGACGCGTATTTTGACGCGGGGCTGACTTTTCGGCCCCGTGTTCATCTTGCGGCCTGCCTGCTACATGGGCCGCCAGGTCATCTCCACGTGCACCGGAATCTCATTCTTGATGGCAACGGTAAGAAACGAGGGCGGGTCGATCTTGAAATCGGTGCATGTGGACGGAATGGTTCCGCGCCGCTTCGAGCCTGGCACCTTGGGCGCCATGATCGCGTTGTAAGCGGTGGCGGCATACAGGGTTGTCGTTGCGCCTCCCAAAGCCGCGTGAGAATCGGAATTAGCCCGGGATTATTCTCCCAGCCGCGCCAGGTGCACAGTTCGGCCGGTGCGCGCAGATTCGCGGGCAGCATCGAGAATCTGCATCACCACCACGTTGGTGTCGAGCGCGCTCAGATCGCCCAGGGGCAGCACGCGGCCTGAGATCACAGCGGTCAGGTAAGCAAGCGAGTTGTTTTCAGGCGCGCTGAGAGGAGCGGCCGTAACCAGCCGTTCCTCGCGGTCGTGTTCCGTGCGCAGCCGCATCTGGTCGGCTCCCACCGTGATAGCGTAGCCCGTGGCTCCGTACACTTCCATGTCCTTGCGGCTGAAGGGCCAGTTCCACGAGGCCTCGACCACGGCCTGGGCGCGCGGGTACGCAAGCACGATCGTGGCGTCGTCATCCACGTTGCGATAAACCTCCGGCTTGTCATGATTCACGACGGCCGTCACCGTCAGCGGCGCCTCGCCGTGCATCAGCCAGGTCATCAGGTCGACGCCATAGCAGCCAAAGTCGTAAAGTGCGCCGGCGCCGTTTTGCGCGGGGTCCGTGAGCCAGCTCAGAAACTCCGGCGGAACGCCGATCTCTTTGGGACCCTGGTGACCGTCATGAATCACAACCCGGCGGACGGCGCCCAGGCTGCCCTGCTGCAGCTCGTCATACGCGGCGCGGTTGCTCGCGTACCAGGTGGTCTCGTAGTTCACCAGGACATGAATATGGTAGTGATTGGCCGTGCGCCGGATGGCGAGCGCGTCTTCGAGCGAGATCGTCAGAGGCTTTTCCACCATCGCCGACACGCCGTACTGGGCGGCAATCTCAATGGCATGGCGGTGCTCGCCGACCGAGGTATAAACCAGCACAGCCTGGGGGCGGCGCACCTCGATCATGTTGGCCTCGCTCCTGAAGAACAGCGTCTCGGGCAGCGAGAACCTCTTTTGGTACTTGGCGAACAGCGCCGGGTTGGCATCGGCCACGCCGACCAGTTGGACGCCTTTGTGCATGGGCAGCGCACTGAGAAGGCCATCCACATGCCCATGCTCAAGGCCCACGATGGCCACCCGCAGAGGAGCCGGCTGGCCCTGCGCCGAGACCGCGACCGCCGGAAAAGTCAAAAAGGTGACCGCCAGCAAGCGGAGCAATGAGCGAATTCGGATTTCGATTCCTGTTTCGGGGCAGACGCGGGTTGGAGCGGCATTAAGTCCCCGCCTCAAACCGGAATGGGGAAAAAAGTGAGCGAAGCGCATGGGCCGTGATTCTCTCCTGATGCCCGATTTTACTCCGGGCAGGGTGGGCTGACTCCGCAGGCTGGACGAAGCAGCCCCCTGCTCGCGGCGGCATCCTGAATCGAAATAGCGCGGGCAATGCGGCCGAAAGATCGCTTTCCCGTAATCCGGAGCCGGGTTTTGCCGTCCACCCTTACGTGGAAACTGTCGCCGCTCACTTTCGCTGCCCCTGTTGCGGATACAGAACGCTCGAGGCTCCGGACGCCATGGGGCTTTGCCCGGTTTGCTGGTGGGAAGACGACGGCCAGGAGGACGGCGATTCCTCCGAAGTCCGCCTGACTGTGAACGGGCAACTGAGCCTGGACGAGGCTCGCGCGCACTTTACGCGGTGCGGAGCGGCTCACCCCCGTTTCCTTCCTTACGTTCGTAAGCCCCTGTTGTACGAACAGTAACGTGCCTTTCGCGGTCCTTTTCCCGGCATCCAGCCCCCGCCGCCGGTTTGACCCTGCCAGCAAACCCTCATAACATGAAGGGAGATATTCCCCGGCCACATGGAGCTGTTCCCGCCCTGCGCGGCAGCCGAAAGCGGCGGTCTGAAAGTTGAAGATAGACGGCGCGCATGGCCGATAAGCAGGTTATGCGTCCGGGTAACCGCTGAAGCGGCACTTCGATTGGCGCCAGGTGCGCCTGGAAGGTAACACATTGAGTTCTACTGACACTCTCGAAGGCAACCTTCAGCCGGATGCGGCTGTGGCTCCAACCGGCCCCGGACAAGAAGGCCATGACCATGGCGACGGCCACGCTCAGGAAGGCCATGCTCACGATGGCCACGATCACGAAGGCCACAAGCACGGCCCGGTCCTCAACCCGGACTGCACCCGCGAGCTGGTTCTTGACGTTCCCGCCGAAGAGGTTGCAAAGGCCTACAAGCAACGTGGCCGGCAGCTATCGCAAATATGCAAAGATTCCCGGCTTCCGCGCCGGCAAGGTGCCGGAGACGGTGGTTCGCCGCCGTTATGCGGGTGAGATCCGCAAGGAAGTCATCGACAGCCTGCTGCCGGAGCGGTTCAACAAGGCGGTGCTCGAACTGGGCGTCAAGCCCGTGGGGCAGCCGCAGGTGACCGAGCTGACGGTGGAAGACGGCGCGCCGCTCCATGTGAAGGCGGTCTTTGAATACCTTCCCGATTTCTCCATCGAGGGCTACCAGGCGGTCACCGTCGACAAGCCCTCCGTCGAGATTACGGAAGAGGAGTTCCAGCAGGAGATTGAGCAGCTCCGCGAGTCGCGCGCCACCATCGAGCCGGTCGAGGAAGACTCGCCCCCTGGTGGATGGCGACTGGGCGCAGATTACCTACAAAGGTCAGATTGAAGGCGACGCCGAAGCCGCACCCATCGCCGGTGAAGATGCGCTGGTCGAGATTGGCGGCAAAGACACGGTAGAGGCCTTCTCGACTGCTCTGCGCGGCGCCAAGCCCGGCCAGGAGCTGAAGGCCGAGGTCATTTATCCGGCCGATTATGCCGAGCCCAAGCTGGCCGGCAAGACCGTGGCCTACGACGTGGAAGTGAAGGCCATCAAGAAGCGCACCCTGCCCGAGCTGAACGACGATTTTGCCAAGGAGATCGGCGCCTACGAGAGCTATGCCGATCTTGAGGCGCGCGTTCGCGAGCACCTGGCCAGCCGCAAGCGCCGCAGCGTGGAAGGCGAAACCAAGGACCGGCTGTTCGCGGCTCTTACCGAGCGCTATCCCTTCCCGGTTCCCGAGTCCCTGGTGCAGGAGCAGATTGACGCCCGCCTGGAACGCGGATTGCGCGCCCTGGCCGCCCAGGGCATGGACCCCGAGCAGATGCGCAAGCTCGACTTTGCCCGCCTGCGCGCCGCCCAGCGCGACAGCGCCATCGCCGAGGTCAAGACATCGGTGCTGCTTGACCGCATTGCGCAGGAAGAAAACATCACCGTCAGCGACGAGGAACTGGAAAACGAGCTGCAACTGGCCGCCCTGCAGTCCCGCGAGCCCCTGGATACCCTGAAAGTGCGATTGACGCAGGACGGCGGTATGGCTAGAATCCGGGAACAACTACGGCGCGAAAAGACGGCATCGGCGCTGTACGAAAGGCTGCCGGGATAGTGGGGCAGCGGTAACCAGGGTGCGCTTACGGAGGCTGGCGAATCAGCCGTAACGGCCAACAAAAAATGGGCGAAAGCGGCCCCGAACCAGGAAAGCGGGAAGAAGACTCAATGGCATTGGTTCCCATGGTGGTAGAGCAGACGAGCCGGGGCGAGCGCGCCTACGACATCTATTCCCGTCTGCTACGCGACAACATCATCTTTCTTGGCACGCCCATTGACGACCAGGTGGCCAATCTTATCGTCGCGCAGATGCTCTTTCTTCAGGGCGAGGACCCGGAGAAGGACGTCTCGCTCTACATCAATTCGCCGGGCGGCTCCATTACTGCCGGCCTGGCCATCTACGACACCATGCAGTTCATCAAGAACAACGTGGTGACCTACTGCATCGGCCAGGCGGCCAGCATGGGAGCGTTTCTCCTTCTGGCCGGCACCAAGGGCAAGCGCTTCGCGCTGCCCAACTCGCGCATCCTCATTCACCAGCCCTCGATGGGCGGATTGAGCGGCCAGGCCACCGATATCGACATTCATGCGCGCGAAATTCTGCGCATCCGCGAAATCACCAACACGCTCATGGCCAAGCACACCGGCCAGCCGCTCGACCGCATCGAGCGCGACGTCGAGCGGGACTTCATCATGAACGCGCAGCAGTCAAAGGAATACGGCATCGTGGATGAAATTATCGACCGGCCGCGCACCTAAGCGGCCGTGACCGCAGGGGCGGAGATCGACGGGCAAGACCAATAAGGGAGCATTAAATGAAACCGCGTACGGGACCCGAAGAAGCGTTGCGATGCTCGTTCTGCCACAAGTCGCAGGACGCCGTTGCCAAGTTGATCTCGTCGCCCAGCGACTACCCTCGCGCCTACATCTGCGACGAGTGCGTGGCCGTTTGCAACTCGATTCTCGAGGACGACCGGGGCGAAGCCGCTCCCGCCGCGGCCGCTGGCCATCTGCCCAAGCCGCAGGAGGTCAAGAGTTTTCTCGACGACTTCGTGATCGGCCAGGACCAGACCAAGAAGAAGCTCGCGGTGGCCGTCTACAACCACTACAAGCGCATCCAGATGAACCGCCTGCGCAACAACGAAGTGGAGCTGGCCAAGAGCAACATCCTGCTCATCGGCCCCACCGGCTCGGGCAAAACCCTGCTGGCGCACACCCTGGCCAAGATGCTCGACGTTCCTTTCGCCATTGTCGATGCAACCACGCTCACCGAGGCCGGCTATGTGGGCGAGGATGTCGAGAACATCATCCTCAAGCTGCTGCAGGCTGCCGACGGCGACGTAACGCGCGCCCAGCAAGGCATCATCTACATCGACGAAATCGACAAGATCGGCCGCAAGGACGAGAACCCCTCCATCACCCGCGATGTTTCCGGCGAAGGCGTGCAGCAGGCGCTGCTCAAAATTCTTGAAGGCACGGTGGCCAACGTTCCTCCGCAGGGCGGACGCAAGCACCCGCACCAGGAGTTCACCGCCGTCGACACCACCAACATCCTGTTCATCTGCGGCGGCGCATTTGTGGGCCTGGAGCGCGTGGTAGGCCGGCGCGTGGGCAAAAAGGCGCTGGGCTTCAAAGCCGCGGATGCCGAGGCCGATGCCGCAACCACCCGCTCGCATCGCGACACCGAGCTGCTGCGCCGCACCGAGCCGCAAGACCTGATCAAGTACGGCCTGATTCCCGAGTTCGTCGGCCGTCTGCCGGTCATGGGCATTCTCGACGAGCTTGACGAGGCCGCGCTGATTGAGATTCTGACCAAGCCGCGCAATGCCATTCTCAAGCAGTATCAGCGCCTCTTCGAATTCGAGAATGTGCGCCTGCACTTCACCCAGGACGCCACCTGTGCCGTGGCCCGCGAGGCCCTGGCACGCAAGGTCGGCGCGCGCGGACTGCGCATGATTCTTGAAGAGCTGATGCTCGACCTGATGTACCACCTGCCCTCGAACAAGCGCGTACGCGACCTTGAGATCACGCAGGACATGGTCGAGCGCCGCGATCTGTCGCTCTGCCTGCTTGAAAAAGCTGGCTGAGATCGGTCGGCTTCTTTGCTCAATCAAAAAAGCCTCTTCCGCATAAGGCGGAAGAGGCTTTTGTCTTCGGGAACTCTTGAGACCTGGAAAACTAAAAATCTTCAGGTTCGCGGGCTCTAGAGATTATGGTGCGAGCCGTCGCACATCACGGGGTTGGCCGTGTGTTTGCATCCGCAAAAATAAACGGTCTTGGTTTCAGTGGCGTCATATTTCATCGGCGTAAACTCGCCGCCTTTGTGGCTCCCATCGCAGAAGGGCTGGTTGGCGCTTTTGCCGCAGGCGCACCAGTAGTAGCTCTTGCCCGCTTCAATCTGAACGGGATAAGGGCTTCTTTGCGCAATTACCGGATCTGGCATCTTCGAACGTCTCCTTGTAAAAGCATCATAAACCGCCGGCGCAGCGAACTGAGGCGCGGGCTTCCGCGTGATTTCGTCCGTCACCCGGCTGCTACAATCAAATGGCTCACTTGGCTTGCCTCATGAACAGGGTCTTAATGGGAGTGATCTCCTCGGTTCTTCCACTTTAGTGTGACTTGAATTGCATATTGGTGCGTTCGCCGGGGCTCGAATTCCGCGATACAATCCCATCATGTGCCCGGCAATCAAATGTGAAGCCTGAGCTGACCCAGCGCGTCTAATATGAAGGGTGTTCCCATGACTCAACCACGCGAAAAAGGCGAGACGCGCAAGCTGCCCATGATGCCCATCCGGGACATGGTGATCTTTCCCCACATGATGACCCCCTTTGTGGTGGGCCGCGAATCGAGCGTGCGCGCCCTTGAAGAGGCTCTCGGGGGCGACCGCAAAATCTTTCTGGCCACGCAGCACGACGCCTCCATCGACGAGCCCAAAGCCAAGGACATCTTCCAGGTGGGCTGCATCTGCAGCATCGTGCAGAGCGTCAAGATGCCTGACGGCAACATCAAGGTGCTGGTGGAGGGCGTGGAACGCGCCAAGTCAACCGAGGTAAACGACCGCGACGGTTTTTTTGTGGCCACCGTCCGCATCGGCAAAAGTCAGTTCGAAATGAGCCCGGCGGCCGACCAGCTCATGCAGCGCGTCACCGGCCTCTTCGAGCAGTACGTCAAGCTGCAGCAGTCGCTCAACTACGAAACCATCATCGCCACGGTGCGTATGGATGAGCCTGCCAAGCTGAGCGACACCATCGCCGCCAACCTGCAACTGGGCATCGATGAAAAGCAGGAGCTGCTGGCCATCTTCGATCCCGCGGCCCGCCTGGCGCGCATCGCCGACGTGCTCGACATCGAGATTGAGAAGCTTGACCTCGACCGCAACATCCAATCGCGCGTCAAGCGCCAGATGGAGCGGGCGCAGAAGGAGTACTACCTTAACGAAAAGATCAAGGCCATCCAGAAGGAACTGGGCCGCGGAGAAAAAGGCGAGTTCGACGAGCTGCGCAAAAAGATTGAAGCAGCGGGCATGCCCAGGGAAGTGCTCGACAAGGCGGTGCAGGAGCTCAAAAAGCTCGAAGCCATGCCGCCCATGTCGGCCGAGTCCACCGTGAGCCGCAACTACATTGACTGGCTGCTGGCCGTGCCATGGAAGAAGCGCTCCAAGGAGACGCGCTCCATCGACTACGCGGAAAAGGTGCTCAACACCGACCACTACGGCCTGGAAAAAATCAAGGAGCGCATCCTCGAGTTTCTAGCCGTGCGTCAGTTGGTCAAAAATCCCAAGGGCTCGATCCTCTGCTTTGCCGGACCTCCGGGCGTGGGCAAAACCTCGCTGGGCATGTCCATCGCCAAGGCCACGGGCCGCAAGTTTGTGAGGCTCTCGCTGGGCGGCGTGCGCGACGAGGCCGAAATTCGCGGCCATCGCCGCACCTACATCGGCGCCATGCCCGGGCAGATTATTCAGCACATGAAGCGCGCCGGAACCAAGAACCCGGTGTTCCTGCTTGACGAAGTGGACAAAATCTCATCCGACTTCCGCGGCGACCCGGCCTCGGCGCTGCTTGAGGTGCTTGACCCGGAGCAGAACACCACCTTCCAGGACCATTACCTCGACGTGGACTACGACCTGTCGCAGGTGCTGTTTGTGGCCACTGCCAATGTGATGCACACCATTCCCCCCGCTCTGCAGGATCGCATGGAAGTTCTGCGCCTGCAAGGCTACACCGAGCAGGAAAAGCTCGAGATTGCACGCCAGTACCTGGTGAAGAAACAGCGCCTGCAGACTGGTCTGAGCGAGAAAAACATCGTCTTCAAGGACGATGCCATTCTTGAGATCATTCGCTACTACACGCGCGAAGCCGGCGTTCGCAGCCTGGAGCGCGAAATCGGCAACATCTGCCGCAAAGTGGCCCGCAAGGTCGTGAAGGCCGGCTCCAAGCACAAGGAAGAAGTCTCCGCGGAGAACGTGAACGAGTTCCTGGGCGTGGCCAAGTTCCGCGATTCCGAGGTGCACGAAAAGAGTGAAGTGGGTCTGGTCACCGGGCTGGCATGGACTGAGGTGGGCGGCAGCATTCTCACCACCGAGGTGCAGGTGCTCGACGGCAAGGGCAAGCTCACCATCACCGGCCAGTTGGGCGACGTGATGCAGGAGTCGGCGCAGGCGGCTTTGAGCTACATTCGCGGCAGAGCGCAGGCTCTTGGGCTGAGCCGCGAGTTCTACCGCAACGTGGATCTGCATCTGCATGTGCCGGAGGGCGCAATTCCCAAAGACGGACCCTCGGCGGGCATCACCATGGCGACCGCGCTCGCCAGCGCTTTGGCCAAAATTCCCGTGCGCCGCGATATTGCCATGACCGGCGAAATCACGCTGCGGGGCAAGGTGCTGGCCATCGGCGGACTGAAAGAGAAGTTGCTGGCGGCGTTGCGGGCCGGCATCTTTGAGACCATTTTGCCGCGGGCCAACGAGAAGGATATTGCCGAGTTGCCTGACAACATCAAGAACTCGATGAAGCTGCATTTTGTCGATTCCATGGACGAGGTGCTGGCGCTGGCTCTTGAAAGCCCGCTGCCCAGCCTGCCGGCCGAGACTGAAGTGCTCGCCAGTGTGACGCCCGCGGAGATGACGTCGAACCTGCCGGCCCGGCAGTAATGCGCTACACTGCGCAATTTCTTCTGTCAGCCTTGGCTGCGGCGCAGTTCCCCGCGCCCGACGTACCGGAGATCGCCTTCCTGGGCCGCTCGAACGTGGGCAAATCAAGCCTGCTGAACGCGCTCGTCGGCGAAAAGGCAGCCAAGGTTTCTTCAACGCCGGGACGCACGCGGGCCGTCAACTTTTTTGCGCTTCTCGATCAGAGCCGGCGGCGCAAGCTGGTGTTCGCCGATCTGCCGGGTTACGGCTACGCGAAAATTTCCAAGTCCATCTCAGCGGGTTGGCCGGAGTTCATCGATCCCTACCTCTCGATGCGCTCCACGCTCAAGCTGTGCGTGTGCCTGGTGGACTCGAATGTGCCGCCGCAGAACAACGACGCGCAGTTGCTTGACTGGCTGCGCGCCGAGGGCCGCGCCTTTGCCGTGGTGGCCACGAAAATCGACAAGCTGAGCGGGAACGAGCGGACGCGCAACCTGCTGGCCTTGAAAAAGGGTCTGGAACTGGATGAAGTGCTGCCCGTTTCGGCCAAGACAGGCTACGGGCTCAAAGAGCTGTGGGCCCGCATCGAGGCGGTCGAAGCCAACCCAACACCGAGCAACGGCTAGCTCTCCCACAACTGGTTCCCGCACCAAAGCCAGGTGTCCCACCGAGCGCGCTTCTTGCTAAGACCCCGACACCTCCGCCGCAATCTTCTTGATCTCCGGCAGCACCGCGCCCAAAGCAATAGGCTTGGCATCGCGCGAGCCCATTGCGAAGTACACATCGCGATAGTGCCGGTAGAGCCGCTCATAGACCGCGGCGGATTGGGGATCGGGCTCGACCGTGCGCAGCGGCAGGCACACCGCGGCCTGCGCCTCTTCAATCGTCTGGTAGGCCCCGGCCGCCAGCAGCGCAAAAATTCCCGAACCCAGGCTCGTCGGAATCCCCGCCGGCACCAGCACCGGCTTGTTGAGCACGTTGGCGTACACCCTGTTCAGCACTTCGCTCTTTTGCGGAATGCCGCCCGCGTTGATCACGCGATCGATGCGCACCCCGTGCTCCGCCATGCGCTCCAGAATGATGCGCGTGTGGAATGCCGTGCCCTCGATGGCCGCGAACAGCTCATCCTGCGCCGTGTGCACCAGGTTCCAGCCCAGCGTCACGCCGCCCAGTTCCGGATTCACCAGCACCGTGCGGTCGCCGTTGTCCCAGCTCAGCCGCAGCAGCCCTGTCTGCCCGGCCTTGTAAGCCTCAAGCCCTTCTGACAGCGCGGCCACGGTCGTGCCTGCGCGGCGGGCAATCCCCTCAAAAATGTCGCCCACCGCCGAGAGCCCGGCCTCGATCCCCGTATAGCCGGGATGCACGCTGCCCGGGACCACGCCGCACACGCCCGGCACCAGTTGCGCTTCCCGCGCCATCGCGATAATGCACGTCGAGGTGCCCACCACATTCACGACGTCACCCTCGCGGATGTTCGAGCCGATCGCGTCCCAGTGCGCATCGAAGGCGCCCACCGGGATGGGAATGCCCGCCCGCAGCCCCAGCGCCTCAGCCCACTTGGCGGAAAGATGCCCGGCCAGGTGATCGCTGGTCAAAAACTCCCCGCCCATCTGGCCGCGAACGCCTGCAAACAGCGGGTCCACTGCCACCAGAAAGCTCTCCGGGGGCAGTCCGCCCCATTTCGGGATTCCACATCCACTTGTGGCCCATGGCGCATACGCTGCGCTTCAGCTCGCTCACCTTCGTAATCCCGCTCAGCGTGGCCGCCACCATGTCGCAATGCTCCAGCGCCGTCACAAAGCGCGCGCGCTTCTCCGGGTTGTTGCCGCAGCCAGTGCAGCAACTTTGAGAAGCCCCACTCGTGGGAGTAGACGCCGCCGCACCACTCAATCCCTTCGAAGCCAACCTCGTGCGCCTTCTTCGTAATTTCCTGCGCTTCGCCGAATGCGCGGTGATCGCACCACAGGTAATACTCGTCCAGCGGCTCCAATCCCTCGCCCACGGGAACCACGCTCGAGCCCGTGGTGTCGAGCGCGATTGCGGCCACCGTCCCGCCATCCACGCCCGTGGTTTTCAGCACCTCGCGCGTAGCGGCAGCCAGCGCCGTCATCTGGTCGGCGTGCGCCTGGGTGGCATAGTTGGGGTCTTCGCGCCGCCGGTGCAGCGGGTAGGAGGCCGACGCCGTGCCGATCGGGCCTTTCTTGCTGTCAACGAGCGTTACCCGGGCGCTCAGTGTTCCAAAGTCAACTCCGGCCACAACTGTCATGGAAAATGCCTCTCTGGTAAACGCTTTCCGGTTCGCAGTCCAGAGTACACCATTGGCCCCGCCCGCATCACCGTCGGCTATTTCTTTCCGCCCGGCAGCAGACTCGAGAATCGGCTCATGAGCCCGGGCTTAGCCGCCGCGGCCCCTGTTCCAGCCGCAGGCTTGGCGTTTGGCGTTCCTGCCGCAGGCTTGGCGCTTTGCGTTCCTGCCTCAGGCCTGGCATTCTGCGTTCCAGCCGCGGGCTTGGCATTCTGCGCCGCGGCCTGCGCCGTCGCCCCTTGCGCCTTGCCCCCGTTCGACGCCGCTGGCGCAGCAATCGGCCCTCCGTCCACAACCGTCGCATGGGCAATCGCCGGCGGCGGCGTGTCATCGTTCCCATTCTTCACCAGAATCGAAATTCTGCGGTTCGACGGGTCATAGGGATTGCTCTTGACGCGAAGAAACTGGTCCGCATAGCCGCGCACCTGCGTCACCTGGTCAGAGCGCACGCCGCTCCTCCTGCATCAGCCGCCGCGCCGAGTTGGCCCGATCCGCCGACAGCTCCCAGTTGCTGTAGTTGTTGTCCGTCGAGTACTGCGTCGCATCCGTGTGGCCCTCGATCAACAACGAATTCGGCAGCGTCTTCAGCTCCGCGGCCAACAGCGAAAGCAGCTCCTGCCCGCTCCCGCTCAGCCGCGGGCTTCCGCTTTCGTAAAAGGTGCCGTTCTTGTCCTCAATCAACTCGATCCGCAATCCCTCGGGGGTGATGGTCATCTCAATCTGCTTTGAGAGCTTTTCCAGTTCCTTCTTCGCCTGGATCTCCTGTTCAAGCTTGTCCTTCAGCTTCTGCAGGTTGTCGTTCGTTGCCGCCGAGACCGTCGCGCCCGTCCCGGTCATCGTCGTGCCCAACTGGCTCCCCGTTCCTTTGGGATCGTTGAAGTAGCCGGCCACCGCCCGCTTCACCTTCTCGCTCGAGCCCATCAGCCAAAGCACGATAAACAGCGACATCATGGCGGTCACAAAGTCGGCATACGCCACCTTCCACGCGCCGCCGTGATGGCCGCCGTGCCCAACAACTTCTTTTGATCACGATAATGGGTTGCGTCTTCGCTGTCATCGCTCCCGATTCTCCCCTGTGAGCGCGGCTCTACGGCCGCTCGCCGTCGCCGCCGGTTCCGCGGCCTCCACCTTGTTCTTGCAGCTCTTCTCCATCTCGTCAAAATCGGGCCGCACATGCGCGGGAATCGCCCGCCGCCCCATCTCCATCGGCGATCATCGGCGCCGACCCCTTCAGAAACGAAAGCAACAGCACGCGCAGAACATGCAGATACTCGTTGTGCTCGTCCGCCGTCTTGCGCATGTTCGCGGCTCAGCGGCCCCACCACGCCGTAACACAGCAGGATGCCCAGAAATGTGCCCACCAGCGCCGCCGCAACCTTCTCGCCGATCGCCTCCGGCGGTCCGCCCAGCGCGCCCATCGTAATCACCACGCCCAGCACCGCGGCCACAATCCCCAACCCCGGCAGCGCGTCCGCCACCGTCGACAGCGCATCGATCGGCTGCATGGCGGCATGGTGATGCACCTCCATGTCCAGCTCCATCATCTGGTCCATGTCGAACGGCTCCACCCCGCCGGTAATGGCGGTCCGCAGCGTGTCGCACAAAAACTCCACGCGCGTGATGGTCGCTCAGAAACTCGGGATAGTTCTTGAAGATCGAACTCTCCTTCGGCTTCTCCACATCCATCTCCACGCACAGCAGCCCTTCCTTGCGCACCTTGTTCAAAAACTGGTACATCATCTTCAGCGTGCTCAGGTAGCGCGCCTTGGTGAAGGGCGAACCCTTGAACGCCCCCACCAGTCCCCCGGCAACGCCTTTGATAATGTGCATGGGGTTGGCCACCAGCAGCGTGCCCGTGGCGGCGCCGGCAATAATCAGCAGTTCCGCCGGCTGCACCAGAACCGCCATGTGGCCCTTTTCCATCAAAAATCCGCCGATAACCGCCGCAAACACCAAAACAATGCCTATGATGGCAAACATTCTTGCCTCCCCGCCGCGGTTGTGATGCGGTTACCGCCCCCGTGAATGCTGGCTTCCATGGCTCGCTTGGCTCGCTCCAGCAGTTGCGCCAGTCCCTCGCCGTGCCCGTCGCAGGCCTGGGCCGCGCCAATGCTTACGGTCACTGAAACCCGGTCGCCCCACCACCTGAAGTCCGCTGTCCTGCGCACAGTCCGGCAAGCACCTGCGCATGCGCGGCCAGCATCTCCGCCGTCCGCTCGTGCGAGACAATCAAAAACTCATCGTCGCCCCACCGTCCCACCTCCTCGGCGGGACGCAACCCCTGGACCAGCGCCCGCTGCACTTTCTCGAGCATCGCCTCGCAGGCGCCCGAGCCGTGCGTCTTGCGCAACCCGTGTGCCTGGTCCACGCTGATCCACATCACCCCGAACGGCAGACCCCCCTCCGCGAAATCCTCAAACTCGATTCTGCAGCCGTTCTTCCATGTCGGCCTGGCTCGCGCCCGCCGCCTCGCCTTCCGCCGTCTCTCCGTGAGGCAGAGCGTCCACGCTTTCCGCCGGGTGAAACACCGTCGCCGCTCCGATGCGCTGGCCCAGAGCGTCGCGCAGAATCACAACCTGCGCAAACGTCTGCACCTCCTGCCCCAGCTTGTGACAGGTGTGCACTATCGCGCTCCGGCCCGTCTGCGCTTCCCCGCCCGCTTCCAGATCCCTGCGCCGGGCCCACTCCGGAAGCAGGCCCTCAAGTCCTTCGGGAACTGGCCGTGACAGCAAGTCCATCCCTGCGTATCCCGTGATGGCCTGCGCGGCCCGGTTCCAGAACACCACTTCGTCCTCCGCGCCAAACAGAACAACGCCTCGCGGAAGACTATCCAGCGCGCACTCAAGCAGCTCCGAGCGATCCGTCATCCCTGCTCCTTCAGCATGGTTGCGTTGCTGCGTCAACCCTGCCCCGCTCACCCGGCGCACCCCGTCTCTCGCCCGGCAGCACTGAAATTCCATCTGCTCCTTTCATCGGCGCAACCTGCCCCGACTTCATTGCCCCATGCCGCAAACCGGGGGTTTGAAATCACTCATGAATCGGCGGCGTCGTTTTCCCCGGTGCCCCATCCGTCGCCGGCCGCCCCACACCTTGACGTTGTGACATGGGAATCCCGCGCCGGACTGCGCAGGTTGAGTTGCCCCGCGCTTCAGCGTGGGGTCAGGCGCATCCCCCAATTGCCTTGAGTCCCGCAGGGACCATGTCGCCTCATCACTCAAGGCCGCACCCACCCGCGGAATCAGGTTGGAAATGGAGACCGCCGCCCCGCATGCAGCCCAACGAGCAATTTCCGAGTTGCCGACCGTCCAACCGGAGCCGACAGTCCCTGAAAGCGCCCTCAATAAGCGCATTGGCCTGTTCACATCATTGGACGGCCACCGCCGGCTTTGTCGTCACCCAGGACTTCTTCACCTATTGCCTGGCTGCGAAAGCGGATGCCTAACGGACCAACGGGCTCTCCCAAATGCGAAGAAGCAATTCCTTGAGTCGAGCGAAATCCCCGGGGCCAAGCTCAGCGAGCCAATCGCGCTCGATTTCGCGAAGCACCTCCACGGCTTTTGCGTACGCGGCGTGTCCGCGCTTGGTAAAGCGGACAATTCGTGCGCGGCCCTCATCCGGCGCGTCGGACCGGACCAGATATCCGAGATCCTCCAGGCTCCCCAGCAACCGGTTCATGGCCTGCTTGCTCATGCCTGCGCGCTGGGCGAGAATGCCGGGGCGAATCCCATCGGGGCCCGGAAACCGGAAGAGCGCCATGTGCGGCAGGCTGAGCTCTTTAAAGCCCGCGGCGTTTAGATCGTTGATGATACGCCGGTGAATCGCCTCGGCGGGTACGCGAAGCAGCGCACCGATCAGCATGTCCTTTGTTTTGACAGGTGAATTTTCTTGCAAAAAAGTCATTGACACCATCCGTAAACTGTGTTTACTATAATTGCATGGTAAACACAGTTTACCACAAAGGAGATTCAAATGACACCGCAAACCGCCGACCTGCTCGCCAATTCCTCTGGCGACTCCGTATCGCAAGAATCACGGCAATCCACGCCCATGTCCGCCGCCGGAAGCGCAGTCGAAACCGCGGCCGCTTCGCAGCGAAACCAGGTGAAATACGTGCCCGCGGGAACCGGCGCGGCCTACTGGGGCCCCGGAAACCAACTGACGTTTCTGGTCACTGGCAAAGAAACGGGGGGCGCTTTCTTCCTGGCTGAGATGTCTGTCGTGCCGGGCGGAGGCCCACCTCCGCACATCCACCACCGCGAAGACGAGTCTTTCCACATTCTCGAAGGGACGCTGACAATTCAGGTCGGCGGGAATACAATCACTGCATCGGCGGGCGATTTCGCTTACCTTCCCCGCGGAATCGTGCATTCCTTCAAGAACACCGGCGACGGGTTTGCGAAGGCTCTGGTTGTGACCACGCCGGCGGGCCTTGAGAACTACTTTGCTGAAGTGTTCGATCCTGCTACGGATCGTTCCGCGGCGCCGCCTCCCCCCAGCAAAGAAATGCTGGCGCGGGCGATGGCAGCTGCTCCCCGGTACGAGCTCGTGCTTCTTCCCCTGGCATAACGGGTTTCATCGGAATCCACGAAACGAAACATGAACGAAACGATATGAGTAAAGGAGGTTTCCATGTCACTGCAAACGATCGATCTATGCGTCAATCCCGCTGACGAAACCATCCGTCTTGGGCCGCTCGCGGTGCGCTTTCTAATCACTGGCGAGAACTCGGGTGGCACGGTCGCGATCTTTGAGGTGATTGTCCCCGCCGGACAGCGCCTGATGGCGCCGGCGCACAGCCACAACCACTACGAGGAGACAATCTACGGCGTCGAAGGCGTGATGACCTGGACGGTAGACGGCACGCAGATCGACGTGGGGCCGGAACAGGCGCTCTGCATTCCGCGGGGCGCCGTTCACCGGTTCGACAACAACGGCACCGCAGACGTGAAGGTGCTCTGCGTCGTGACGCCCGCCGCCATCGGCCCGCAGTACTTTCGCGAGGCTCGCGACCTGATGAAGGCTGCGGCTGGCGGGCCACCTGACAAAGCAAAGATGATCGAGATCATGCTCCGCCACGGCCTGACACCGGCGCCGCCTCCGCCGCAGGCGTAAGGGCGGCGACGGGAAAGCAAGCGGTCGCCGCCACCACAGCCGAAAGTGAATCTGTGTGACCTTGACGATCGCACCGCCGATAGCTGAAGGCGCTTCGGCAAAAGCCTCATTGGAACTGGGTTGGCAAGGTCTTGCCGGAGTGGCCGGCATCCAGAACCTGTGTCAGTCGTCGCCAAATCGTCAACGCACTCACCGACAACGGTTCCTGCTATAAACACTGGCTGTTTCGCAAGCTGCTCCATCGCCAGCACGTCAAGCATCGCTTCACAAGACCCTACACCCCGCGTACCAACGGAAAAGCCGAACGCTTCATCCAGACTGCCTTGCGCGAGTGGGCATACGCACACTCCTACCAGAACTCAGAACAACGAACTGAGCAACTCGAACTGTGGATGCACGATTACAACTTCCCCAGGCCCCACTCGGGCATTAAACTAAAGACTCCCGCTTCCCGCGCCGGCATAAATCGGAACAACCTCTTGAGCCTCCACATCTAGGCGCATCCCCCAATTGCCTTGAGTCCCGTAGGGACGATGTCGCCTCATCACTCAAGGCCGCACCCACCCGCGGAATCAGCTTGGAAATGGAGACCGCATGCAGCCCAACGAGCAACTTCCGAGTTGCCGAACATACGCCCGGAACCAGCGGAACGGTCCGTGGAGCGCCCTCAATGACCACATTGCCCTGTTAGCGTCAACCGACCTCGGGTTTCGGGGCAACGGTCAGCGAATAGGCCAGCCGGGAGTATTGACTGGAACTTCCGCGTAGCCGAGTCGCTGGTTATTCAACCGGGAACCCAGGAATTCAGGAATCTGCAAGTTCATCTCTGGTACTGATCCCGAAACGCGGCTCAGCGATAAATCATCAATTCACCCTAGTCGGCGGCAATCACCACCAGAGTCGCGTCGTCCTGGAAATGGTCTCCGCAGAAACCCGAGACACGAGCGAGCAATCGGTTGTTCAGTTCGCCAGCTGAGCGGGTGGAGTTCGTTTGAGCAAACTCCGCAACGTTTGCTTCGCCAAACTCCTGGTCGTCCGGGCCCGATGCTTCCGTGATTCCATCCGTGAAGAGCAATAGACGGTCTCCTGGCCGCAAATCAACCGTCGCATCCTCGTAGGTCCACGAAGGAAAAACGCCTAGCACAGCGCCGCTCTTCTCGAGCATCCGGGCCTGGCCACGAGATACGAAGACCGGGTTAGGATTTCCGGCATTGCAGTATTGCAGGGTCCCTGCATCGCCATCGAGCACCCCATAGAAAAAGGTGACGAACTTCCCGGTGGCAATATTTTCATAGAGCAGCGCGTTTACCTTCCCGCATAGCCATGCCGCACTCTCCGATTCACTCGCAAACGCGTGAACGGCAGCCTGCACGTTGGCCATCAACAGTGCAGCCGACACTCCTTTGCCGACAACATCCGCTACGCAAATGCCCAGTTTATGTCCGCCCAGCCTGAAGACGTCATAGTAGTCGCCGCTGACCGCGCGAGCCGGACGCCAGATTCCTGCAACCTCGAATCCAGGCAGTTGGGGAATCTCCTTGGGCAGAAGCGATTGCTGTATCTCCCGTGCGCGTTGCAATTCCTGCTCTTGCATTTCAAGCTGTGCGGTACCGAGTTCCACCGAGCGCTGCAATTCGGTATTGCGCCGCTCAAGCTTCTCCTTTGTGGTCTGGTAAAGAAAAATCAGCACGCTGGCAACAAATGTGATCAGTACTGGAAATTTCCAGCCCGTTCTGAGCAAGTGCCCCAAAGTTTGTGGAGTGGGTGGCGCAAGGATCCAAACGACCACCGACGACATGACGTAAACCGGGATCAGGAGAACAAGCAGGATCGAGAGAAAGAACAACCAGTTGTGAGGAAATGGCTTTTCAGAATAGTACCTGTGCAACGTCTGCGTTACAGGCACAACAATATTCCCAATCGCAATCGAATAGACCAAGACGGTGAGCGGATTAATCTGCTGTCCAATGGCCCAGAAGACGGCCCCGGCGATTGCGGAGATCGCGATGTAAACGATTTGCTGTCGCAGGAAATGTACGAGAGAAGACGGGGTTACCCGCAGCTTACCTCGCATGCGGACCACGCTTTCAAAACCTTGCGGATGGTGACGAGCTCATCTCCAGGCTCTGCACGGCAACATATCCAAAGCAGAATAGGAGGACAGCAAACCCCAGCGGGTCCAGGATCTCGGGCGGAGCCGGGAGTCCCAGTGGAAGCGACAAGTTGCCATAAACCGCCTCCAAAGCGAAAAGAAGGATGCCTAAAGAAAGGACAGCTGCGGTTGGGCAGGACGAGGAATCTCCGAGAGAGCTTTGGCACAGCGACGACGATTGCCAGGACCGTGAGCGAAATAGCCGCGAGGAGATGATTGTATGGCATGATTCTGAACGAAGAACCGGTGAATAAGAAAAGGGCAACGCCTGCCACAGCAATCGCAAGCCCCGCCACAATCGCTCCTTGAAGAAAGATCCGGAGTTTGTCCTGGCTTAGGTTGAGAAAGGCCAGCAGAGCGATCACTACGACCGAGAACGACAAAACATTTCCCACGTATGGAAGACTGGCCAAAAGCCAATTCGGCAAAAGTCCGAGGGCGGCCAACGAACCAAACAGGTATTCGGTTCCCTCAATCGCACTCCAGATTCCGAGCCAGGTGAAGAATTTCCCCCCGCTCCGGTGCCGCATCACGGCGATGCCGCAGACACACAATCCGATAAACAGGAAAACTGTACCAAACAAAATGTACGGGATTCGATCGCGAAGTACCTCAACAACTTGATCTGTCAGGGCCACACCTCCAGAGACCGTGTTAGCCCGTGCCCGCATTCGTTGTCGGTGCGCAGCATCACGGTGAATGAGACGCACCTTGCGAACATTTGACTTAAGGATGGGGCAATCGAGTAGGAGAACCGGGGCGGGAAAATCGCTCAGATTGGAGTGCACAGTTCCATGCCCGTAATGTCGAGCGCATCTCCAGGCATGTTATAGAAGAGCAGTTATGGTCGGATTGTCGCCTATCTGTCAAATTCGTCTATCTGTCAGTTACCTTCTGATGAACGGCTCCGGGGAATCGAGAAGCAGAGATGCATCTCGCTCAATGCCAAATCGCCAAATCACTCACCGATGCAGCATCGCGAGTTGATCACCCGCAACCCGGAAGCCAGCCCGCAATCAAAATCTCTGCCACCCCATCCCCCGCCAGGTCCAGGCCCGGGAAAAGGTGACCGGCCTCAAGCAGGAAGCTGGAAGGCCCCCCTCTTGTTCCTTCATTCCATGGGTCCCTGCTTCTCTGACCCCTGACCTCCGACCCCTGATTCCTGCGTTCCGTCACAGTTTTACAGCCGCTGTATGCGCAAAAAACGCCAAAAACAGGCCCAAAACACGCCAAAAACGCGAATGTAAACGTTTATTTACGTGTTTTGAGGCCTGTTTTGCACCCAAAAACGCGCCTTTTGGGTAATTCTCTGCAACCCCTCGCTCTGATTCGGGTAATTCTCTGCGGCCATTGCGCAAAAATCACGCGCACTCGGAGGTGATGGCCTCAAAGGAACGCGACCTTTCACGCCAACATTCGGGGGGTAAACGGAACCTTTTGAGCGAACATTTGGCCGTTTTCGGGCCGCATTTATGCCAACATTGCAGGCTGTTTCCTTTAATTCGAATAAAACAAATGCTCTACATGCACGCCAAGGCGCGCAAAAAATCCGCGAACCACGCGCGAAAATCCGTCGAGTTTGCTCACTCTTCAGTTCTTAATAGCTCCTCACCCATTCCAGAATCGACCGCACCGCGATGCCGCTCGGCCCCTTCGCGATATACGGCTTTGACTCCTCCACCCAGGCCATGCCCGCGATGTCCAGGTGAATCCACGGAGTCTCCTCGGCAAACACCTTCAGGAACTCCGCTGCCGTAATCGCCCCGCCCCAGCGTCCGCCCGTGTTCTTGATGTCGCCGATGTCGCTTTTAATCATCTCGGCGTACTCATCGCCCAGCGGCAGCCGCCAGAACTTCTCGCCTGAAACCCCGAGCGCCGCCGCAAACTTGGCGTAAGTCTCATCGTTGTTAGAGAATACGCCCGCATTCACCATGCCCAGCGCCACCACGCACGCGCCGGTCAGCGTGGCTGCGTCGATCAGGTGCGTCGCGCCAAGTTGCCGCGCATAGGCCAGCCCGTCGGCCAGCACCAGCCGTCCCTCGGCATCGGTATTGATGATTTCGATGGTCTTGCCCGACATCGCCGTCTGCACGTCCCCCGGCTTCTGCGCCTTGCCGTCGGGCATATTCTCGGCCGCGCACACAACGCCGATCACCCGCACCTTCGGCTTCAGCAGCGCAATGGCGCGCATCGCGCCGATCATCGCCGCGCCGCCCGCCATGTCGTATTTCATCTTCTCCATGTTGTCGGAAGGCTTGATCGAGATCCCGCCGGTATCGAACGTGATCCCCTTGCCGACCAGCCCGAGAATTGGGCCGTCTTTTAGGCCTTCCGGCTCATAGCGCATCACGATCAGCGCGGGCGGCTCTTCCGAACCCTGCGAAACGCTCCAGAACGCGCCCATTTTCAGCTCATGCAGCTTTTCCGTCGAGTTGACTTCGCACTTGAGCCCAACCTCGGCGGCCATCTTCGCCGCGCGCTGGCCCAGGATCGTCGGCGTCAGCTTGTTCCCCGGCTCGTTCACCAGGGCGCGGGCAAAGTTCTGGCTCTCTCCCACAATCGCGCCTTCGGCAAACGCCGCTTCCATTGCCTTCTTCTCTGTCTTCGCCCCGGCCGCGAGCGTAAACGACTCGATGCTCTGGTCCTTGCGGTCGCTGCGATAAGTATCCGGATCGAAATCGCCCACAAACGCGCCTTCAACGGCGGTCCGGGCGCAGGCTGCCGAGGGCAACTCGTCCGCCTCGGGCAGCGCCAGCGTCAGTTCCCGGATGCCGCGCGGCTTGGCGAACCGCACCGCGGTTCCAGCGGCCCTGCGCACACTGTGCACGGTCGCCTTGGCCTGCTTGCCCAGACCCACAATCAGCAGCCGCCGTGCAGCCAGTCCCGCCGGCGCATGCAGCAGCAGCGTCTCGTTGGCACCTCCCTTGTACTCCCCGCTCCCCAGCACGGCGGCTGCGGCAGCCTTCACCGCCGGGTCGGCGGTCAGCAATACCGGCAGCGGCTTCGCGTCCGGGCCCTTGGCCGTTTGTGTGTCGGTGGCCAGCACGGCCAACAGTTCAGTCTCAATTCCGGAAAGCTTCGCAAAACTCAGTTGGGTCCGCATAGGCCCTATTCTTTCACTGCGTCCCGGGCCTGGGTCAAACGTCCCCGCATCCCGAAGGCACCGCATCCAGAAGGCACCGCATCCAGAAAAAGTCAGGCCAGTGCTTTGAATATCTGAAATTTTGCAATTTGACCCGTCATTCAATTCTGTTTTGACGTTTATGATGTTTATGTCATTATATAGATATAAGTCACTGTATGATGAATTGTCATGAAAATTGAGAATGTCAAATCAAGACTGAATGCCAACGGCCGCATCGTGATTCCCTCCGAGATACGGAAGCGGATGGGCCTCAACCCCGGGGACGACGTTTTGATGACCCTGGACGACGGAGTGCTGAAGATCGAGTCGCAGCTTGCCAGAATCCAGAGGATTCAAGAAGAGTTCAAGCCATTTACCAGGAATGGTTTGCCGGCGTCGGACGCTCTGGTGGCAGAGCGTCGCGAAGAGGCCGTGCAGGAAGCGGAGGAATGGCTTGGATAAGCCCGCCGTTCTTGACGCTTCGGCCATCCTGGCGGTTCTTTTTAATGAGCCCGGGAGCAAGGCCGTCCTCCCCCATCTGCAGGGAGGGCTGCTCAGCGCGGTGAACCTGGCCGAGGTCTTCGCAAGGCTGCTCGCCGGCGGGGCGCCGGCCGATTTTGCCTGGGACCGCGTATTGCATCTGGGATGCGTGGTGAGCCCGTTCGATGACCAGCAGGCAAGGCTTGCCGGAGAGTTGAGGGGAGTTTCAAGGTCTCTGGGGCTCTCTTTCGGCGACCGCGCCTGCCTGGCCCTGGCCCTCCAGCGTCACGCCACGGCCTACACCACCAACCCCGCCTGGAGAAGCCTTTCCCTGGGAGTCGATGTCAAAGTCATCCGCTGAGGATTTGCAGCCGTAGCCGGCAGCAGCTTGTTCAGCGCCCCATCTTGTGCTTGCTGGCATTCACGGCGGCGCGCGCCTCGCGATCGGCCTCGCGGCGCTTTTCAGTCTCCCGCTTGTCCCAGTCCTGCTTGCCCTTGGCGACCGCTAACTCACACTTCACCCGCCCGTTGCGGAAATAAAGCCGGGTGGGGATGAGCGTGTGGCCTTTGATCTGCGTCTTCGACAGTAGCTTGCGAACCTCATCCCGGTGGAGAAGCAGCTTGCGGGTCCGGGTGGCGTCGTGGTTGGCAATGTTCCCGTGGGAATAAGGACCGATATGCACGTTCAGCAGAAACGCCTCGCCGTTCTGGATCAGCCCGTAGGAGTCCTTCAGGTTGGCCTGGCCCTCGCGGATCGATTTGACCTCGGTTCCCCGCAGCGCGACGCCGGCCTCGAATTTCTCCAGCAAAAAATAGTTATGGCTGGCCGCCCGGTTATGCGCCGCATCCCGCTCGCCGCTGGCCACGGGGTCGCGCGGCTTGGCCTTCTTTTGGGGTCCGGCCGTGTCCTTGGCGACAATCTCATGGCTGCTTTGGCGGGGCATCGGGAACCATCCTCGAATCTTCATCCTAGCATCGGCGCTGGTTTTACCCGTACCCGTGTGGGGCTTTGCTAAAATGAGCCATCGTCGGTTGATCAAGAGAGCGGTTGCGATCTGCGCCAGGATTTGCGTCCATGGCAGCCCGAAACGACTCGGTCGGGAAGGAAGCGGGCTATGACGCCTGGGAGTTCGATGAACCACAGTATTCAAACTCCGGCTCGACCCGGACTCACCGGTCCGAAACCCGGCTTGGCCCCAGCGTTGCTCAGCCGTCGCGCCGTGCCGGCCTTTGCGGTCTTCGCATTGATGGCCGTTCTTGGTCTGGCGGGCCCGCGACTGCATGCCCAGTCGGCCAATTTCCTCTACAAGAGCGGTCAGAACGCAGAGGCTCGCGAGAACTACGACGCGGCTTTTGATTTCTACCAGAAGGCCAATGCCAAAAATCCGAAGGAATTGACCTACCGCGCCGCCCTTTACCGGATTCGGGTGACGGCTTCGGCAGCCCACATGACCAAGGGGCACAAGCTGCTTCAATCAGGCGACGAACAGGGCGCGCTGGCGGAGTTTATGCATGCCGCGGAGATCGACCCCGGCAACCAGGCCGCCGAGCAGGAGATCGCGCGCATTCGCAGCAAGAATGGCCAGGCTGCCCCGGCATCCGAAGCTGACTTGCCCGAGCCGACGGGCGAACAACAGGAAATTGACACCATCGGCTCCCCTCCCGAGCTCAAGCCGATGACCAGTGAGCCATTGACGCTGCATATGACTGAAGACGCCAAGGTCGTCTATCAGGCCATCGGCAAGGCTGCCGGCGTCAACGTGCTTTTCGATCCCGACTACAACTCCAAACGCATGCAGGTGGACCTGAATAACGTCTCGCTGCTCGATGCGTTGCGCATCGTTGGCACCATGTCCGGTACCTTCTGGCGTCCGGTCACAGCCAACACGATCTTTGTGGCCCAGAATACCCGCATCAAGCGCACCGAACTCGATGAGCAGGCCGTCCAGACCTTCTACCTGACCAATGCCTGGCAGCAGAACGATTTGAACGACGTGCAGACCGCCCTCCGCAATGTGTTGACCGGCGCCAAGATCTACGGCGTGGCCAGCCAGAACGCCATCGTGATGCGCGGAACTCCCGATGAGCTGCTGCTGGCGCAAAAGCTGATCAACGACCTCGACAAGGCGCGTGCCGAGGTGGTCGTTGACATCGCGGTCCTCGAGGTGAGTAAGAACTGGGAGCGGACCCTGGGCATCGCCTGGCCCAGCAGCGTCGGTGTCGCCCTGCAGCCGCCAACGTCCAGCACCTCTTCCACAAGCAGCACCCCAAGCACCACCGGCTCAACGACCACCAGTACCTCGCCCACGCTCTACGATCTCGCGCATCTCAAAGCCACCAATTTTGCCGTGACCGTGGGTTCGGCAACACTGAATCTCCTGCTCACCGATTCCAATACCAAGGTGCTGCAGAGCCCGCGCATCCGCGCCACCGACTCCCAGAAGGCAACCATGAAGATCGGTTCGCGGATACCGATCGCCACCGGCTCCTACCAGACCGGTGCGGCCACCGCGGTGGTGAGCTCGCTCGTCAATACGCAGTTCCAGTACCAGGACGTCGGCGTGAATATCGAGATGACGCCCACCGTCCACTTTGATCACGATGTCACGCTGAAGATCAAGATTGAAGTCACCTCGCAGAGCGGCCAGGTGACCATCAGCGGCGTCACCGAGCCCATACTCAGCCAGCGTGTCGTGGACCAGGTGATCCGCCTCCACGAGGGTGAGGCCAGTATTCTCGGCGGCATCCAGAACAATCAGAGCCAGGAGAGCTGGAACGGCATTCCCGGACTGAGCGCCATTCCCATCCTCAAGTACCTGTTCGGCTCCAAAGACCACACCATCACCGACGACGAAATCGTCTTTGCCGTGGTGCCTCACATCGTTCGTTCGCAGGAACTGGACCAGGCCAATCTACGCGCCATCGACACAGGCGCCGGCCAGGCAATCGATCTCCACCACCCCGATGAGGCAGGCTCCGCGGTTGCTCCCGCTCCCGTTGTTCGCCCCACCGCATTCGAACGTCCCGGCGTGGGCACCGTTCCGGGCCAGAGCGCGCAGGCCGCGGCTCCGCTGCTGATGGCGCAGATGAACAGCGACGCCCAAAACAACGTAAATCCGGCAGCTGCCGCGCCCCCTCAAAGTGCGCCGCCGGCACTCGCGGTGGGAACCGCCTTTACGCTTACTCAGCCGGCGGGTTCCATCGCCTCGGGAGCCAGCTTCCAGGTTCCGGTGGTGCTCAACGGAGCCGCCGATGTCGCTTCGGTGCCGATCCAGCTTCAATACGATCCGGGCAAACTGACGCTGGTCAACGTGGCCGCCGGCAATCTGCTCAGCAAAGACGGGCAGGCCGTGGCGCTGATCCATCGCGATGACGGTCCGGGCAATATCACTGTGGTCGCCGCGCGTCCGCCCGGTGCACCCGGCATCAGTGGCTCAGGCGTGGTTTGCGTGCTCACCTTCCAGGCCAAGGCGGCCGGCGAGACCGCGCTGACCATGACCCGCGCGGGCGCCGTGAACAGCGCCCAGCAGGCCGTACCGGCAAAGGCCGCCCAAATCAACCTGGTGGTCAAGTAGGGAGCATCGCGGATGAGCCCCAAAACCACAAAATGTGCCGCGGCAACCCGGGCCCATCGCCGGGAAAGGGGAATGACGCTCGTCGAATTGATTGTGACCGTGGCGATTCTTTCCATCCTCGCTTCGGCCGCTGTGCCCATTGCGCGATTTCAGGTGAAGCGCCAGAACGAGCGCGAACTGCACCACGATCTGTGGATGATGCGCGACGCCATCGACCACTACAAGGACGCCGCCGACAAGGGCGCCTTCCAGACCAAGGTCGACAGCCAGAATTACCCGCCCGACCTGGATACGCTGGTCAATGGCGTCGATGTACAGGGCAAGAAGCTGAAGTTTCTGCGCCGTATCCCGGTTGATCCCATGACCGGCAAAGCCGAGTGGGGATTGCGCTCGATGCAGGACGACCCGGACTCGGATTCCTACGGCGGGCAAAGTGTCTTCGACGTCTATTCAAAGTCTCTGGGAACGGCCCTGGACGGGACAAAGTATTCCACCTGGTAGCGTCAATGCGAAGTTAACCCGACTGGGCGGGTCAGCGTTGTTAGCGGAGTTAGCAATGACAAGACGTAACCAAAATTCGGCCCCCGCGAACAAGCGCGCAGCGCCTCCAGCGCGTCGTGGCAGGCTAACTCGGCGAACTCCGCTCCAACGCGAATCCGGCTTCACGCTCATCGAGTTGATGATCGTCATGGCCATCATCGGCATCCTGGCCACGCTGGCCATCCCCAGCTACGTGAGCGCCATCAAGCATGCCCGCGAAGCCGTCCTCAAAGAAGATCTGCATGTGATGCGCGACGCAATCGACTCCTACACCATGGACAAGCAGAAGGCGCCTCAGTCGCTCGATGACCTGGTCCAGGAAGGCTACCTCAAGGTCATCCCTGAAGACCCCATGACCCATAGCAAAGACACCTGGAACCCCGACACCAGCGACACCATGTACTCGCTTGACGAGTCCGAGCCCGGCATCGCCGATGTTCACTCCGGCTCTGAGGAGACCGGCTCTGACGGCCAACCGTATTCCTCCTGGTAATTCTTCCTCGCCCACCCTGGGCAAAACGTGCCAAAGTAAGTAGATGGTTCTATCGAAGACCAACCCTCTCATTCCCCCCTCGGGCAGCACTCGCGCCTTTATGCGGACTCGCCTCCTGAGGTTTTGCCTCGCCTTGGGGTTCTGTCTCGCGGCCGCGTTCCCGCTGACCCTCCGCGCGCAAACGGGCAACACCATGACCGTCCTGATGGTCGACGGCAGGACCGGGAAGGCCATCGCACCTTCCAATTTCGTGGTGCGCGTCGATCACCTTGACGCCATCCACAACGAATGGCTGCAGCTCGGCGATGATGGAACCGGCAAGGTGACCGTCCCTGCCGGCGCTTCGTTCCTTTCCATTCAAGGCACCTACAACAACTCCATGGATATTTACGTCAATTGCGATGCCGGCATGGAGAAGGACACGTCGACGCTGCATTGGTACTCGATCGTCGACATTCTCGCCAGCGGCGTCTCCGCGCCCAACGAGTGTTATAAAGGCAAGTTCGCCGAAGCAGCGCACGTCGCTCCCAAACCCGGGCAGTTCGTCTTCTATGTCAGGAAAAACAACTGGCACGAATCGCAGATGGACTGAAGCCTTGCCGCATGAACCTTCATTCCCGTCTGTCTTCGGTCTTATCGCCCCGGTCGAAGAGGCCTATGCGAGCCTGATCTATTCCGGCGCTCCAGATCGGGGCAATCTTCTAGGAACGGGCTTGGGCGAGTCGGGTCTTGGTGGCAATCTGCTCTACGTGGGGGAACTCGACCAGCAGGCAACACAACTGGTGCGGGCTGCCAACATTGCCGGAGCCGCAACTCTTGCGGCCTCTCACAACACCGCCGCGCTTCGCCAGGCTCTTCGAGAAGGCGTGATCGACTTCCTCGTCAACTCGCTCGACGAGGCGCTGCGCATCCTCAAGAATGAGCTTCGCAAGCGCCAGCCCGTCGCCGTCGCTGTCTCGGTTGAGCCTGGGACAACCCTGCACCAGATGATCGAGCGCGGCGTTCTTCCCGACCTTCTTCCGCCTGAGTCTTCGGCCGCTCCGCCTGAATTCGCCAATTTCCTCAGGCAGGGAACTCGGCGCGTTGAAGCCCCGTCTGCTCCGCGGGCCGCAACACTGCTCATCTGGCCCATCCCTTCCGAGTTCACCCAGCGTCCAGCCGATTTCGAGCTGCAGCTCCTCGAAACTTTGCCGGTCGATGACCACGCAAGCCGCCGCTGGCTGCGTCTTTCGCCACGCTACCTCGATGGGTCCGCGCGTCGTTACCGGTCTCTCGCCTGCGATTCTGAGGGCGCCGCAAAATTGATCGCTCGCTTCCCGAACCAGCTCCGGACCTGAAGCGTCAAGGCTGACAGAACGGGTCTGGTCTCTGTCTGTCTGCTTTCGTAATTTGCAGTTGAGCTTCACGCTTTCCGACACCCCAGGATCGAATTTGGGGGCACCCGCTTTTCACAAAGACGCCAGCGCGGCGAATTGGAGCGGCTGGGCTATCGATTCCTCTTTGCCGCTCTACTGCTGCTGTTGCTGTTGCATCTGCTGCAGATCGACAAACGGGATGGGGACTTCAGCAGGTTGCTGGGCGCGCTCGACCAGTACGCTCCAATCCTCGGGGATGGGCAGCTTGCGGTCCAGCGCCGGGGGCTGTTCACTGGCCTCGACCTGGACTGCGACATAGAGATCGCTGTCGGTTTTGCCGCGGAAGACGCCGTGCGTTGGCGGGACATCGGCGTAATCGCGGCCAACCGCGGTGCGGATATGACGGTGATGGGCGACGAGGTTGTTGGTGGGATCTAGTCCTATCCAGCCCAATTGCGGCATGAGCGCCTCGACCCAGGCATGCGAGGCGTCGGGCGTTGAGCGGTCGTGATCTTCGCGTCCGCGATAGAGATAACCGGACACATAGCGGGCCGGAATACGCACGTGTCTCAGCAGCGCGATCATGGTGTGGGCAAAGTCCTGGCAGACCCCCTTGCCGCTGACGATGGCTTCGTCAATAGGCGAGTCGACGCGGGTGTGGCTGGGCACGTACTCGAAGTATTCGAAGAGCCTCTGGTTGAGCTCGAGCACCAGCATGAGGGGATCGTCACGGACGGTGACGCCCATCTGCTTGGCCAGCAGCGTCACAGCCGGAGTTTGGACGGCAAAGGTTGAGGGCAGCAACATCTCCCAGTAGTCGCCGGCCTCGATTAAATCGTCGAGAGCCTTCCAGGCGTCGGGCGCAAGAAAGCTGGGCAGCTCAGGCGCCGTTTGCAATTCGACGATGGATTCGGCCACGATCACCAGCTGATTGTGCTCGCCGGGAATGTCGAAGTGCTGCACGTTGTTGCCCTGGTGGTCGCGATAGCTGAAGACGCGGCAGCGCGGGCTGACGGAGAGCGTGAAGTTGAGGCAGTGCTGGCTGGAGTCGGAGCGCGGGTTCATGCGCGTCTCCATGATGCTCTCGCTGATGGGGCGCGAGTAGCGGAAGCGCGTAAGGTGCCGTATGGAATAAAAGTTCATGATCGCTCCCCGTCAAACCGCCAGCGCGGACTGGATGGAATAGTGGACATAGTAGCGGTAGATCAGTTCGTGGATGCGCAGGCACTGCTCGCGAATATTGTGGAGAAACGCCCCGGTGTCGCCGGCCAGAATCTCACCGATGGTGGTGAATCCGAGCATGGCGTGCAGGCGGCCGATGCCGGCTGTCAGTTCGTCGGGAGAGCGGCGGCCGCCGGTACGCTGAATGGAATCGATCGAGGTGCGGATGCTCTCCACGCAGTAGCGGATGGCGTGGGGAAAGTCGCGATTGAGCAGCAGGAACTCGAGAATACGATCAGGCAGAATGTCGGCCGTGTAAACCTGGCAATAGCCCTCGAAGGCCGTGCAACAACGGAGCAGACCCACCTGCTCAAGATACTGGTAGCCGGAGTTCTCCCGCTCCTGCGCGTTGAACGAGTTCCGTCCTGGTAGACCTCAAGCATGGTGGCCGTGGCATAGGCGCGCTCAAGATAGCGGCCCAGGCGGATGAACTGCCAGCCCTGACCGTGAATCATGGTCGAATCTCCGACGCCTTGAAACAGGTGAATGCCATCCACGATCGAGGAGAGCGTTTCATTGATGCTGGAGGTGAACTGGGTCTGCGCATGGGGCGAGTGAATCTGATGAAAGAGCCGGTTGAGCCTCTGCCACTGCTCGCTGGAGATCTCTTCGCGCACCTGGCGGGCGTTTTCCCGGGCGCCGTTGACGCAAAACGTGACTGAAATCGGGCTTTCGTCGTCGAAGATCAGCGCGCGGGCCATCGCTTCGTGGCTGCCGTTCCACTCGATGCCGCCGGGCTTGCCCAGTGAGGCCAGCAGATGCTCCCAACGCTGTTCAACGTTGGCGCCGCCGGTGTCGAGCATGCAGGCTCATGGTCACGTCGAGCTGGCGCGCGGTGTTCTCGGCCCGCTCCAGGTAGCGGCTCATCCAGTAGAGACTGTCGGCTACGCGAGAAAGCATGGTCGCACTCTCCCGAACCCGTGATCTGAACGTTATTCCAGAACCCATGTGTCCTTGCTTCCGCCGCCCTGGGAGGAATTGACCACCAGCGAGCCCTTTTCCAGGGCTACGCGGGTAAGGCCTCCGGGCACGATGTTCACTTTGTCGCCAAACAAAACGTAGGGCCGCAGATCCACGTGGCGCGGCTCCAGCCGATTGCCGATGAGGCAGGGAGCGCGGGAAAAATCCAGCGTGGGCTGGGCAATATAGTTGCGTGGGTTGGCCTGAATCTGGCGGGAAAACTCCTCCCGCTGCCTGGCGGTGGATTGGGGACCGATGAGCATGCCGTAGCCGCCGCTCTCGCCGACCGCTTTGACCACCAGCTTGTCGAGATTGGCCAGCACATGCTGGCGTTCCTTGTCTTCGCTGAGAGCAGGTAGGTTTCAACGTTGGGCAGAATGGGGTCCTCGTCGAGGTAGTAGCGGATCATGCGGGGCACGTAGGCGTAGACCGCCTTGTCGTCGGCGAGGCCGGTGCCGAAGGCGTTGGTCACGGTGACGTTGCCGGCGCGATAGGCGTTGAACAGGCCGGCGCAGCCCAGCGAAGAGTCTCGCGCGGAACACCAGCGGATCGCTGAAGTCGTCGTCCACGCGGCGATAGATGACGTCCACGCGCTTGAGGCCGTCGGTGGTGCGCATGTAAACGACGTTGTCGTGGGTGACCAGGTCGCGGCCCTCGACCAGATCGATGCCCATTTGGCGGGCCAGATAAGTGTGCTCGAAATAAGCGGAGTTGAACACGCCCGGAGTCAGCAGCACGATATTCGGCTCGGGGCGGCCCTCGGGAGCAAGCGAGCGCAGCGTGGCCAGCAGCAGCTGCGAGTAATGCTCGATGGGCCGCACGCCGTAGCTTGAAAAAAGCTGCGGAAAAGTGCGCTTCATCACGCGGCGATTGGTGAGCATGTAACTGACGCCGGAGGGCACGCGCAGATTGTCTTCAAGCACCACGAACTCGCCCGTGTTGAGGCGAAGCAGATCGGAGCCCACGACCGCGATGTACACGTTGCGCGGCACCTGCAGACCGCGCATCTGACGGCGGTAATGCTTGCAACTGTAGACCAGCTCGCGCGGCACGATGTGGTCGGCAAGAATCTTTGGCGTCGGAGTAGACGTCGCGCAGGAAAAGATTGAGCGCGGTGATGCGCTGGGTGAGTCCGCGCTCGATGCGGTCCCACTCCGGGCCGGTGATGAGGCGGGGCAGCAAGTCGTAGGGAAAGATGCGCTCGGTGCCTTCGTCGCGGCCGTAAACGGTGAAGGTGATGCCCTGGGTCAGGAACGACAAGTCGGCAGACTGCTTGCGGCGCTGCAGCTCATCGGCGGGCAGACTGGCCAGCGTCTCGGCAAGGGCGCGGTACTGGGGCCGCAGTTCGCCGTTGGCTTCGCGCATCTCGTCGAAGGCCCGGTCGAGCGGATAATCTCCGAGAAGCGAATCCAATTGCATGGGATGGCCGGCGCTCATAGATTCGGCTTGGCTTTCGTGGCAGCGTATTCAGGGCAAACGGTTTGGGAGGGATTGCTGAGCCGGCCGAGAGGGAATTTCAAGCCTTCCCGACCTGGGCTTTCAGCCCTTCAAACTTGTGCCCCGTTCTTTGCTTTTAACACATCGCGCATCAGGGAACTATCAGGAAAGGCAGGGAAAACGGCGGTTGCCTCAGGCTGCCTGTCTTTTTTTGCGCATGCGGATGGGACGAATCGGGATCGCGGCCGGTATCTTCAGACGCCTGCTCAAGCCGCGCCTTATCGCAAGACCCTTGCCGAATCCGGGCGGGTGGATGAAAAAGACAAAACCGGCGCAGCCATTGTTGGCTGCGCCGGTTCAGGCAAACGGGTGCGCAGTTTTCTAGAACAGGTTCCAGAGGGACTGGTTGTAGACCGCGTGGTGGAACTGCACCTCGGAGCCTTTCACAATGGCGCCCAATTCGCGCGGGGAGCGGTTGGCAACGGCTTGCTTCAGGTCGGCGTAACGGCCCTGCACATCCGCGCCGAGAAGCTCGGTGATCCAGGCCGATTCCTTGAAGTCATCGATGGCCTCCTGGATGTTGTCGGGCAGGTAGCGTCCGCCGGCGCGCAGGTTGTCGCCGGTCGAGATTTTTCCATCGATGCCGGTCCTGAAGATGCCGAAGAGCGCCAGGTAGGGGTTGGCGTCCGGAGCCACGGCACGAACTTCAGTGCGCATGGAGCGATGATTGCCGATGGGCACGCGCACCATGGCGCCGCGGTCGACGGCCGAAGCCCTGATCTGGTTGGGCGCCTCGAAATGCGGGTCGAGCCGGCGGTAGGCATTGACGCTGGAGTTGAAGACCAGGCAAAGGTCGAGCGCATGGCTCAGGATTCGATCGAGGAAGTCCCAGCCGAACTTTGAAAGCTGCTCTTCGCCCTTTTCGTCCCAGAACAGGTTGGTTTTGCCCTTGGAGACCGAGACGTTGGTGTGCATGCCGCTTCCATTGACGCCCACCACGGGCTTGGGCAGGAAGCAGGCGGTGTAGCCCATGTTGGCGGCAATCTGGCGGCAGAGTAATTTGTAGAGCTGGATCTGATCGGCGGCGGCCACCGCTTCTGAGTAGCCGTAGTTGATCTCGAACTGGCTGGGCGCCACCTCCGGGTGGTCCTTCTCGTTCTGGAAGCCCATGGCGCGCTGTACTTCAGCTGCGGTGTCGATGAACTTGCGCAGCGGGTCGAGCGGCAGCACATGGTAGTAGCCGCCGGTATTGATGAATTCGAACTTGCCTGTCTCGTGGTACTTCTGTTCGGCGTCCTTGCCCGCGAACAGGAAACCTTCAATCTCGGTGGCCGCGTTCAGGGTGTACTGCTTCTCCTTGTAGAGCTTCTCTGAGTAGCCCTTGAGCACGCCGCGCAGGTCGCCGGAATAGGCGGTCCCGTCCTTGTCAATGACGTTGCCGAATACCAGCACCTTGCCATTGCCGAAGACGTCTGCCGGAACCCAGTAGAAGGCGCTCCAGTCGATGCCGAGGCGCAGGTCGCTCTCCTTCTGGGCGGTAAAGCCGCGGATGGACGATCCGTCGAAGGTGAGGTTCTCATAGGAGCCGAGGAGAAACTTCTTGTCGTAGTCGAGCAGGTGAAGCCGTCCTTCAAGATCAGAAAACAGCACGGTGACGGCCTTGATGTGCGTCTGATCGGTCAGGTACTTCAGCCGCTTCTCACGGATCTCATCGGGCGCAACCCGGTTCGCGCGATCTGTCTTGGCTGCCAGGTTGAGTTCTTCCAACTCGTCATAGGACAGAGCGAGGAAATTGCGATACTCAGTGGACATGGATCTCCCTCATTCGTTGTTTTTCTGAAATGTGTCAGGTCCCGGCACTCGAAAGCGCCGGCGGCTGCAAAACGGTCTAAAAACAGGGTAAACCTCCCCGGCCCGGTGAAGGCAAGGAAAACAAAAATTTAGGGCAGCATAAGACCAGGTGAACGTCCTGTTTGTGCTCTAAGTCACACGCTTCGGCAGTCAATTGGAGAAGCCTTCTTGCCCAGGAGGGCTGCGCGGCGATTGCGGAACAGGCTTCCAGGTTCGAGAGACGGTGGAGTACTCTGAATGCCTGGGGGTTCGTGCTGCTCATGACCAAATTTCGTCTTTTTTCCGCCGCCGGATTTATCCTGTTGTTGGCTGCGATGCCAATCGCTCACGCACAGCAGTCCGCGGCCACCGATTCCACTGAAAACTTTGTTCGTTCTCACTACACAAAATATGAATACCGCATCCCCATGCGCGATGGAAAGCGGCTGTTTACGGCAGTCTATGTGCCCAAGCCGAGCGCCTTTCCTGAAGACCGGGGCCCCTATCCCTTCCTGATGGACCGGACGCCCTATAGCGTGGCTCCCTACGGCGAGGACGAGTATCCCGAGCGCCTTGGTCCCTCAGACGATTTCGAGAAGGGCGGCTACATCTTTGTGTACCAGGACGTGCGCGGCCGCTGGATGAGCGAGGGCGACTTTGTGGAAATGCGTCCGCACATCGACCAGAAGAAATCGCCGCAGGATGTGGACGATGCTTCAGACACCAGCGACACCATCGATTTCCTCCTCAAGCAGGTGGCCAATAACAACGGCAAGGTTGGCATCTGGGGCATCTCGTATCCGGGGTTCTATACTTCGGCCTCGATCATCGACTCGCCCCCGGCGCTGGTCGCCGCCAGCCCCCAGGCGCCCATGACCAACCTTTTCGAGGGCGACGACAGCTATCACGGCGGAGCTTTTATGCTTTCGGCCACCTTTGGTTTCTATGGGCCGTTCTTTCATCTCCAGAAGAACCCCGTGTCTCCGGGGCCGACAGTGCCGTTTGACTTCGGCACACCGGACAGGTACCGGTTTTATCTCGATGCGGGCAACATCGCCAACCTCGAGAAACTTTACCTGAAGGGATCGAACTGGCTCTTCGACGACCAGTTCAAGCACGACACCTATGACGACTACTGGAAAGCGCGCGATCTATCGCAACACATGAAGAACGTACACTGCGCCGTGCTGGTGGTGGGCGGCTGGTTTGACGCCGAAGACCTGATGGGACCCTACCGCACCTTCTACGCCATCAACAAGTTCAATCCCGAGACGAAGACAACCCTGGTGGAGGGCCCCTGGGTGCATGGCGGCTGGTCGCGCGGCGACGGCGACCGCCTGGGCGATGTGCGGTTCAATGCCAAGACCGGTGCCTATTTCCGCAGCGAAATCCAGTTTCCCTTCTTCGAGCATTATTTGAAGGGCAAGGGCGAGGCCATGCCCAAGGCCATCGTCTTCGAAACTGGAACCAACGTCTGGCGCAGATACGATACATGGCCGCCCAAAGCCGTCGCGCCCAAAACGCTTTACTTCCACGCCGGCGGAAAACTGAGCTTCGATCCGCCTGAAGATGCCAAAAGCGTCGACGAGTACGTGAGCGACCCCAATCATCCGGTTCCGTTCGTGGGTTACACCACCGATACGGTGCCCCAGCGTTACATGGTGGACGACCAGCGATTCGCGAGTTACCGGCCCGATGTGCTGGTGTATGAGTCCGATCCGCTCGCCGAGGATCTGACGATTGCCGGACCAATCTCGCCGCATCTGAAGGTTGCCAGCTCCGCCACCGACTCCGACTTCGATGTGAAGCTGATCGACGTATACCCCGAGGACGCTCCCGATCCTGACACTTCACAGAACGGCAACAAGCGGATTCTCGATGAGCCGCCGCTGCACATGGGCGGCTACCAGCAACTGCTGCGCGGCGAACCGTTCCGGGCAAAATTCCGCAACAGTTGGGAGAAACCCGAGCCGCTCATTCCAGGCAAAGAAGAGGACGTCAATTTCACCATGCCCGATCTCTTCCACACGTTCCGCCGCGGCCATCGCATCATGGTGCAAGTTCAGAGCTCCTGGTTCCCGCTGACCGATCGCAATCCGCAGACGTTCACCGATATTCCGTATGCCAGGCCGGAAGACTTCCAGAAGGCGACCGAAGAGGTTTTCCACCAGAAGGATGCGGCCTCGGGCGTGGAAGTGCTGGTGCTGCCTCAGCCATAGCAGGAGGCGGCTGCATCGAGGCGGGGAAACCTGCGCCGGCAGCGGACGAAGCTGGCTATCGTGATCCTTCGATTACCAGGTGGACCTCACCAAGCAGCCCGGAAGAGATGGGCTTGACCTGGTCGAGATCCTGCATCTCGAAACGCTCGCCATATTTTTGGATGAGCGGTCTATAGTCGTGCGGCGGCAACGCGGACCAGGCGTTGAGAGCGGTGTTGTAGACACGGATCTCGATGTGGTTCCGGCCCGAGACCAGCAGTCTGGTAATATCGAGCCGATACGGGGGGTGCCAAAGGGCGCCCGCTGCCTGGCCATTCACGGTGACCAGCGCGGCCTCGCGAATGGGCGGATTGAAATAGGCGCGCAAGCCCGGCCCGGTGCTGGTGATCAGGGGATCGGGAAGACCGTTTGCGCCGAGCACGGGAGGCTCGGGCCCCGGGTTGGGCGCACCCGGAATGGGCGTGCCGCCTTCCACCTCAAGAAGCACCGGACCGGCAACCGCATCCAGATTAAAGTCGCGCGCGTAGACGACTTCACCGGAGTAGTGCAGGGTGCCGGAATCGGCAGTCCAGTCCGTAAGCGTTTGTTCCACCTTTGATTTGCCGGTGGACGTGAAGGTCGCCTTCCAATCGTTGCTCAGATCGATCAACTCCCGGTTCGCTGCGGCGGACGAACCGGGACCCGCCGTCGAACGGGTGTCAGAGAACACGAAGATGCGGGACCCATAGGGCGCTAGGTGAAGGTGCTGCGCACTGGCGTTGGCAGCCAGAGAAGACGCATCATCGGGATCCCATTGCTCGCCGAAATTGTGTTTGCTGGCAAAGCCGGCCGTCGTGTCGATGGGTTTGTTCCCGGTATTGACCACGAAATAAATGTCCGCACCGGGCAGCTTGCGGCGAATAAATCCGAGTTGGTCCTTCGCCGGGTCCTCGGGAGATTGGAGCCGCAAGTCAGGCGCCGCGGCAGAGCGAAGCGCATCCGCGAGCTGACCCTCGCTCTGCACAAGTGTTGACTTTGCGGATTGGAAGAGTTCGGTTGAAAGATTCCTGATTGCGGGCACGGCCTGGCCCTCCGCATCGAGTGAGGGTGCACGGCCCACAGCGATCACCTTCCCGCCCGCGGCAACAAAGGCCCTGATCTTTCGCAAGGTTTCAATGGGGATGCGATCGGTGGGCGGAAGAACCAGAACCTGGTGATGGATGCCCACCTTGTTGATAGCGTCTGCGTCGATGTAATCGACGTTGTAGCCGGCCGAAAGAATGGCCGACATCAGCGCCGGCGTGATCAGGCTCTGCATGGCGTCGGTCACGCTGACGATGCCAGGAGCAAAGCCGGCCCAGGCGTCATCCGTGGGCAGCAGAACGGCAACCTGGTTGGCGGGTTCACCCTGGCGGAGCAGAAAACTGATGCGGGCAATATAGCTGGTGACCGCCGGCATCAATGGATGCCAGGGATTGTGGTTGTTGAACACCGCGGCCGCATAAAGTGACCATCCCGGCTCACCTGCCTGGGGTGCGGAGTAGGGCCAGCCGTGAAAGAAGAGCAGGTTTTCGCCCATGATGAAGTCGATGTCGGCCTCCGTCTTTATATCCAGCGGGGTGGCGCGGAATACCGGAGAATGAAGCCAGGTAAAGGTCTCGCCGGAGCTGACGTTGCGGCCGAAGACGTGGTTGGCCGAGGTGGCCCAGCGCAGGGTCGAAAAGGCGCGCCACTGCGGGCCTTCCCCTTCCGCCAGTCCCACCAGATTCTGGCTCGAAAAGCTCACGGCCGGCTCTCCATAGGTCTGCGAACGAAATCGAGTATGGTGCGCGATGGCCCAATCGTTGATCTGGATCAGATAATTTTCATCGATCAGCTCCGTGAGGGTGCGGCCGTAATCGTGACGGATTTTTTCAGCTTGCGGGCTGCCTCCGGCCACCAACTCCGGCAGGTGGGGAAGCAGATCGTAGCCGCGCCGCCGGATGAATTCGGCGGGGAGGCTTGGAGTCCAGTCAGCGCCGTAGGCCTCAAGCGAATCGGAGAAGATGGCGTAAGGCGGGGTGGCGCCGAAGGCCTTCACCAGGGGCTCGCCCACTTTTTCAAGATGGGTGGCCACGGCTTCGTGGCTGAAGGGATCAAGTACCCACCCTTCGGCTCCGACGGCTGCCCGCTTGACCACTTGCCCGGTAGGGCTGGCGATGAAGAAGAGCGCGATGCGCGGCTTGCCGCTCGGTTTAACGTGAGCTGGGTCTTCGCCAATCTGGATCGGCTGGGCGCTGGCGGCGTCCCAGTCCGCCGGGGCGGGTGCGGCATTTCTTTCGCTCGCCGCTGAAACGCTCTTGTCCGCCGCAGCGGCGTTGGCCTTGGGGTTGACGATGGAGGCCGAGATCAACGACTCACCTTTTCCCAGCGAGGGAAGCGCAATCGAGCCGGCGTTCGCTGCTACAGGGATCTCGACCGTACGCAGACGTCTGGCTGCTTGTTCGAGTGTGGTGTTGTTGCCGCCGTAAGGCCACCCGCTGCATAACGTGACATCGATTCTGAGGCCAAGGGCCCGGCCCTGTGCCTGGGCGTAGTTCACCGCGCTCAGCATTGCGGGCGACAGAAAGGGGAGATTCACCAGGCCGTTTGCCGGGTCGTCCAGAACCTGCGGATAGACAAAGGCCAGCTCAGCGCCCCCGATGCCACTGGCTTTCATCTGTTCGAGCTCGCGCAGGATTTCCCGCTTCTGGACGGCAGTGCCGAACCACCACCAACGCACCATCGGCCGTGCGCTGGCTGGCGGATGAATGAAGTTCTCTTTGAGGGCCGGCATTGAGCCCGGGGCCAGAGCAGACTTTTCGCGGGAAGCCGCTTGAACCGCAACCACAACAATGTCGAGAACGAGCATGGCAACAAGAATCCGGACGGTATTGCTTCGAGGCATGGACAGGGACTCCTGGCCGGCAAGGGTAACTTTGAGGTCGAGCCATGTTATTCCATTTGAACAACACCTTCAACGAGGGAAGCCGGCAGGTGGAACCAACTGGCGACCGCGGCTGCCGGGGATTGAATTCAGTGTTGGGATCTCTGTCGGGAACGGCGGATTGAGGCCGGAATTTGAGCCAGGCATCCCTAGGGTGATCGCTCGTCATCGAGCCTGGCGATCGAGACCGACAGTTGCTGGCGATCGACAGCCGGGCCGGCATCGGCGCCGGGAAGACCAGGAATGCGGTAAACTGACGAAGCAAGGCAGCTTACCACCCGCGGAGGGATGGGTGAGCGGTTGATACCGGCGGTCTTGAAAACCGTTGTGCCTGAAAGGGTACCGGGGGTTCGAATCCCTCTCCCTCCGCCATTTAGCTGTTTTATAACGTCCGATACAGTCCAATCCAGTCCTGCAATAAACTGAAAACAAAGTATTTCACCTCTTATACCGTCCAAAGCGGTATTATGGAAGCCACGCACGGATGGGGGTATTTTCGGGGGTACTTTTCTTTTCGGAGGGGGGGTACTTTTTCCAACCGGGCGATTTGGAGGCGAAATGGCGCTTACAGACACGGAAGTTCGCAAGGCGAAGGCGGGAGACAAGGCTTACCGCATGAGCGATGGAACCGGGCTTTATCTCTGGATTACGCCCGCTGGTGGAAAGCTCTGGCGCTGGGCATATGAGTACACCGGCAAAGAGAAGCTCATGTCGTTTGGCCGGTATCCAGAGGTTCCCTTGGCTCTGGCAAGAGAGCGCCACTTGGAAGCGCGCAAGCTCTTCGCTACTGGTGTTGACCCGATGGCGCAGCGCAAGGTTGAGAAGACCGCGCAGATGGCTACCAGCGCCAATTCATTTCAAAGCGTAGCTTCCCTTTGGATGGAGCATTGGCAAGACGGAAAAAGCCCGCGCCATGTGGACTATGTAAAGCGGCGCATGGACGCCGATATTCTGCCGTGCCTGGGTGCGCGGCCAATCGCCGAAATAGAAGCGCCGGAACTGGTGGCCATGACTAAAGCAATTGAGCAGCGCGGCGCGCGTGACATTGCCAAGCGCGCTCTTGAGACCACGGGGCAAGTGTTTCGCTATGCCATTGCCCACGGACACACGAGGCGCAACCCCGCAAGCGAAATTCGCCCAAGCGACATTCTGAAATCCGCGCGCAAGATCAACTATGCCCGTGTGGATGCAAAGGAACTGTCTGCTCTGTTGAAAGCAATTGAGGTTTATAAGGGCACCCCGGTAACCCGCCTTGCAATCAAGCTCATCGCCCTAACCTTTGTCCGCACCAGCGAGTTGATTGGTGCCAGGTGGTCAGAGTTCGACATGGAGGCCGCGCGCTGGAACATTCCCGCAGAGCGCATGAAGATGCGCACCCCGCACATTGTCCCTTTGGCCACTCAAGCAATCGAGGTCCTGGAAATCCTTAGCACACTGACAGGGGCGAGTGAATGGCTCTTCCCCGGTGACCGTAGCGCCGCAAAGCCCATGAGCAACAATACGATTTTGAAGGCGCTGGAGCGCATGGGATACAAAGGCAGAATGACGGGGCATGGCTTTCGCGGGCTGGCCTCCACCATCCTCCATGAGAAGGGCTATGGACACGAGCACATCGAATTGCAGCTTGCACACGCGCCGCGCAATGCCGTGAGCGCCGCCTATAACCATGCTCTCTACCTGGAGCCGCGCACCAGAATGATGCAGGACTGGGCGAATTTTCTTGAGGTCACACTACGCGGCGGGAAGGTCCTTCCATTCCGCAACCAAGTGGCATGAGGGGCTAGACGCACAATCAAAGAGCCGATTCAACGCACAGCCCTATGCATGAGCCCAAGGGGACTGCTGGCACCTGGAACGCGCCACGGCTTCCGTGGCGCAATGGGCATCAACCCGAGCCTAGCGGCGCGCTGTGCGGCATTCTCTTGCCCCTTTTGCCCCCAGGAGCTAACACCCCCGACTGGGTTCATTTGCACCAGTTCCCTGTGCAAATATCTGTGGAAAAATCTGGTGAAAATGGCGAAATACGGTGTATTTGCGCGATTTTTCGATTCTGTGCCATGGTGGACCTAGATGGATGTTTTTAGCTTGTCTCACCACGGGAGAGAACGAATTGGACAATCCAGAAAAGATCATTCGCCTACAGGCAGTCAAAGCGCGGTGCGGCGTGAGCCGGAGCACGCTCTACAACTGGATGGCTGCGGGACGGTTTCCTTCACCCGTGGCGCTCGGAGTACGTTCGGTGGGCTGGGTGGAATCTGAAATCAACGCTTGGATTGCCGCTCGAATCAATGCAAGCCGGAAATACGGCGAGAGTTCAAGACCAAAGGCCGCCTAAGTGAGAACGGGAACCATTCGTTTTAAATCGCTGCGTCAATCGGGATTGTGCCCGAGAGTGCAGCCGGTGCCAGTAGGCGACCGCGCCAGTGGGACATCGTAGGGGAGACGACTTCCGAGGGAGCCGTCAATAGCCAATCCGCACAGCGGCTGCAAAAGCGACCGACGATGACGGTATACCGTTACCGCGCTGGCAGAGACCGGGTTCCTTACCCAGCCTTTGCTTTCGCTCCCTCGGATTCAAGCATTGGCTTTAAGAGCAAAAAACAAGAAAATAGGGTGAAGTGTGTTCCGAAAAAGTGACTTCACCGCCGTGCGCACAGTGTTCACACAGCGGGCGTACACCGTGCCCGATCTGAGCACAGCGTACGCACACTTCCGAGGCCAGAGTCAATCGCACAGAGGGCGGAGACAAGGCCCGCACATGGCGGCAATGCTCGGAGCACCCCTTCACGCACTCCCCAAACCCACCGCCCTCTGCGAGAATTGATCTTCACCCCAGAGTGATCCCGCCCATGCCGCTCTCGCTCGCTGAATTCGTTACCCGCTGGAAGGCCAGCACCCTCACAGAGCGCGCCGCCGCGCAATCGCACTTCATCGACCTCTGCGAAGTGCTCCAGCAGCCGCATCCCGCCGCCGCCGATCCCACCGGGGACGCCTTCACCTTTGAGAAGCACGTCTCACAGACCAAAGGCGGCAAGGGCTTTGCCGATGTTTGGAAGCGCGGATACTTCGGGTGGGAGTACAAAGGCAAGCATAAGGACCTGAAAGCGGCCTATCTGCAACTGAACGATTACCGCGAGGACCTTGAAAACCCGCCCTTGCTGGTGGTCTGCGATCAAGACCTGTTCGAGGTCCATACCAACTTCACCGGAACGCGTCCGCACGTCTACCGCTTCACTTTAGACGATCTGCTCTCCAATGTGACTACGGCCTCATGCGCCATTCCGCCGCTCGAAGTCTTGCGAGACGCCTTCACCGATCCCGAACAGCTCCGCCCCGAGCGCGCCGCCGCCCGCGTCACAGAGGCAGCGGCGGGGGAGTTCGCCAAGCTCGCCACCAGCCTTGAACTGCGCGGCCATGACCCGCAAGCCGTGGCGCACTTCCTCATGCGGCTTCTGTTCTGTTTGTTCGCAGACAGTATCGGCCTCTTGCCGGACCACCTTTTCCGGCAAATGATCGAACTCGACAGAGCCAAGTCCGCCAGCTTCACCCGCAAGCTACGCCAGCTTTTCGCGGCAATGTCCACCAGCGGGAACAGCTTTGGCGTGCATGACATTGCATGGTTCAACGGCGGCCTGTTTGCCGACGATTCCGTCTTCGATCTGACTTCCGCCGATATGAGCGCGTTGCGCGCCGCCTCTGCTCTCGATTGGTCCAACGTAGAGCCTGCCATCTTCGGAACCCTCTTTGAGCGCAGCTTGGACCCCGGCAAACGCTCCCAACTCGGAGCGCACTACACCAGCAAGCAAGACATTCTGCTCATTGTGGAGCCGGTAGTCATAGAGCCATTGCGAGCGCGCTGGCAAGCGTGAAGGTCGGAGGCCCTGGCACTGGCACAGGCCGCAGAGAAGCAACGCAAGGGCGCGGCCTATAACAAGCTCCGCGCGCAGATGCAAGACAAGCTCTATGCGTGGCTGGCGGAACTCTCCGCCGTTCGCATTCTTGACCCCGCCTGTGGGAGCGGCAATTTCCTTTACCTCGCCCTTCGCCGGATGCTTGACCTGTGGCGAGAGGTCTATCTCTTCAGCGCGGAGCACGGCCTACCCACGCTGCTACCGCATCAGGTTCACCCGTCGCAGCTCTATGGCCTGGAAACGAACGTATACGCGCATGAATTGGCCTCTGTAGTGGTTTGGATAGGCTACCTGCAATGGCTCAAAGACAACGGCATTGGATGGCCTACAGAGCCGATCCTCCGCAAGCTCGATAACATCCAACATCGGGACGCGATTCTCACCCATGATGCAGACGGCAAGCCGATAGAACCCGCATGGCCGGAGGCGGAGTTCATTATTGGCAACCCGCCGTTTTTGGGGGGAATCGCATGCGGCCGAACTCGGAGACGCTTATGTGGAGCGACTTTTCGAGGCTGTACGACGGTCGTGTGCCGGGCTGCGCAGACCTCGTTTGCTATTGGTTTGAGAAAGCGCATGGCCAAATCGAGGGCAGCAAATGCAGACGAGCCGGACTTCTGGCAACGCAAGGGATACGCGGTGGAGCAAATCGCGTCGTCCTGGAGCGCATCCTTGACGGCTGGTGGAATCTTCATGGCTTGGAGTGACCGCAATTGGATATTGAACGGTGCAACCGTCCATGTCTCGATTGTTGGCTTTGACAATGGCACTCAGACCGAGCGACTGCTGGACGGAAGCCCGGTTCTGCAAATACATGCCAACCTCACCAGCGAAGCCGATACCACTACAGCCTTGCCGCTTCGTGAGAATGCTGGAATCTGTTTTCAGGGGCCGTCTCCCAAAGGTTCATTTGACATTGACGACGACACCGCCAGCAGGATGCTCGCCGCACCGCTGAACGTCAATGACCGTCCAAACTCGGATGTAGTTAGGCTTGTCGCAAGTGGTGTTGACCTTGTGCGCGGTTCGCGGAAAGTCTGGACGATTGACTTCGGAACAGACAGGACCATGGAACAAGCAGCGCAATACGAGATGCCCTTTGAACATGTGAAGGCAAACGTTTATCCCGAGCGAAAAACCAACAATCGAGAGAGCTATCGCGAACGATGGTGGATTTATGCGGAGGCCCGTCCTGGGATGAGGAGGGCGATTGCCCCTCTTGAGCGGTACATCGCTACTCCAAGAGTCTCAAAGCATCGGGTCTTCGTGTGGCAAACGCCCCTTGTCCTATGCAACGACCAGACCATTGTCACTGCGCGCGATGATGACTACTTTTTCGGCGTCCTGCACTCCCGCCTGCATGAGTTATGGGCACGCGCACAAGGGACACAACTCCGGGAATTGGAGAGTGGCTTTCGCTACACTCCCACCTCTACGTTTGAGACCTACCCCTTCCCCTGGCCGCCGGGCCATGAACCGCAAGATTCCCCGCTGGTGGAGGCAATAGCAGAGGACGCGCGGGAACTGGTAACGAAGAGGGACGCCTGGCTCAATCCGCCGGACGCCAGCGCAGAGGAATTGAAGAAGCGCACACTCACCAATCTCTACAATGCCCGCCCTAGCTGGCTGGCGGAGGCGCATCTGAAGCTGGACGCGGCGGTGTTTGCGGCCTATGGCTGGCCTGTGACGTTGACCGATGCGGAACTCCTGGAGCGATTGCTCGCCTTGAACCACGAACGCGCCGCCACATCGCACGCATAGATAACCGTGAGCGGGTAACCCAACCGACTCACCCGCCGAAGGCCGCTGGCCCCACCGCAGGTGGTCAAGCCGACAACTTGTTCAGCAGGTCGATCTTCACATCGCCATCGGGAAAGACGGCGCGAATCTCCAGCGAGCCGCCCATCGCTTCGACGTAGCTGCGCAAGGTGCTCAGGTACATATCGGTGCGCTGCTCCAGTTTGGAGATATTGCCCTGGTCCATTTCCAGCAGTTCGGCCAGACGGGTTTGCGTCATTTCGCGAGCGTTGCGAATTTGGCGTAGCGGCATCAGTGCCAACTCAGCTTTCACCCGCGCAGCTACGCGCGCCCGCCTTTCGGGTGACATTTTGGCTTCCAACTCCCTGAAGTTTCTGGCCATGTTTACTCCTCTCCTATTTCGCGCAGGTGGTGCCTGTAGATTGCATCCGCTTTCGGCACAAACTCCTGGTACCAGCGCGGATTGCCCGTCTTGTCGCCACCGATCAACAGAATCCCGGTTCGGCGCGGGTTGAAGGCATACAAGACACGATACGGGCGGCCTTCATGCTGGACTCGCAGTTCGCGCATATTGGGAAAATCCGAGCCATGAACAGTATCGGCATAAGGGCGCGTCAGGGCCGGGCCATGTTCTCTGAGGAGGTTGACGCCGAAGTCCACATCGTCTTGCGCATTCTCGGTTAGCCCGTCCCACCACTCGCCGAACTCATCAGTGAATTCGATCTCCCAAGCCATGCACTCATTATGTAATAAAACACATATATTGTCGAGGGAATACTCGGGTAGCCTCGGGCATTCTTCAAACTAGTTGGCTCGCGTTCAGTTGCGTTCGCCCTGTCTACGGTTGGCTGGCTTGTGACGGTGACGGTTGCCGGACCTTTTGAGCGGTACCCTGCTTTGAGCGATGGACCCGATTTCGCTTCACTGGAATAGGCAGCGGCGGGGCTTGAGGCACACTCACAGCCGCCGGTGGCAATGCGGGCGGGGTAACGGTATGAGAAGAGAATAAAGACGTAAGAAACAGCACCAGCAACCCGCCAGCGATGAATGCAACCACCAGAGCCGGGCCATTCCCCGCGCGTTGCTGTGGGGGCGCGGGGGAGCCGGGAGCCGCATCCGCACCAGCCGCCGCGCCTTTTCCCGAGTATGTCCGGCTGTAGAGGCCCGTACCGGGGATGGACGCCGCCGTGTACGATCTGCCCTTCGCATCGGTGCCGACGCGAAATCCACGCACACCGATGGAAGTTCCGATGCCGGACTTGGACAGGTTGAACCGGAGCGGTCCAAGTTTGATGCTCTTACGAAATCGCCATGCCATGTTCCCGCAATTCTACCCCGCTTGTTCATGGCCTAAAGCGTAGAGCCGTTGGAATGGCATTTCGGCCTAAGTCCTTTAGCATGACTATCGGCAATTTTCTCACTCTAAAAATTGACAGATATAGATAATAAAGGACTTAGTTCCAATTTTATGGGGTTGGGTACGGGGTTGGGTACATATCGTGAAAACCGAGACTGAAACGGCCTTTTGACACTAGTGAGGCCCTGTTTTTCGCTCGCGGGTCCTTCCCGGATACGGCGCGCTACGGGTGACGCGCCACCGCTGCGTTTTACCAGCGCCAGCCGATTATGCTGTCAGTTCCCGTTCCCATCTTTGAGGGGCGAAACCATCGAAATATGGGGCAAATTTCGACTTTTGAATGGGAACTCCAGGAACGGGGTAATGCGAGCGAGGCATCTCAGGCTCACCAGCCCGAACGGGTCCTTCCCGGATACGGCGCGCTACGGGTGACGCGCCACCCCACCCCCGCCCTAGCGCCAGAGTTTTTTGACCCGAGTTCCGTTTCCGTATTTTCCGAAGGCCAGAAAACTAACTCCATCGGCCATTGCCGAGTAAGTCCAGTTACTCTGAGCACAAAACCTCATCGACCGCAACCCGATTGGTGTAAATGGTTTACACCGGAAATGCAGTGTCTGTGACCAAATGCTCCGAGGGGCCGCCGCGCTAAGTTGGTTCGTAACCCAATCGCATCGACAAATGCGGAAATCGCGGAACTGAGAGGGCCGCTTTTACTCTGGTGGGGAGCATTCAATGCAGCGCCGCCGCTTCCATGGCACCAGTGCCTGTGATTTAATCCGTCCAGTGTTCATCGGCGCGCTATGCGAGAATTCTGGTGGAAGTGGGCACGGGCGCGAAATTGGGCCGATTTACCCCTGGCGCAGCTTTGGCGGGGGTACTTTCGGGGGTATTCTCGGATTATCCATTCTCAAGTTATTGCAATCAAATGCCTTATAGTTCGATAGGAATCCCTCTCCCCCATAGAGTCTTTATAATCATATATTTATAGAGAATGAGCTCTCGATTCGCAGATTTCCCGCCAAACCTCGTGGATCGTTCTCCGAAACGTCACTAGGAACTTGTTGAAATAGGTACCCTTCTGCGACGGAGGTCTGAATTAGTTCATCTAACCGGCATGCGTGGAGACGAGCGGTATCAGGACGGGATGTTCAGCTATGTTTCATTGGAGCAGCGTGTACCTGCGGATCATCCGCTGCGTGCAGTTCGCAAGTTGGCGGACTCGGTGTTGCGGTCGTTGAGCGCAGAGTTCGATGCACTGTATGCGGACTCCGGTCGGCCTTCGATTGCTCCCGAGTACATCCTGCGGGCCCTGTTGTTGCAGGTGTTTTACTCGGTGCGCTCGGAGCGGTTGCTGGTTGAGCAGATCGACTACAACCTTTTGTTTCGCTGGTTTGTAGGTCTGGGCATGGACGATGGGGTTTGGAACCACGCGGTGTTCTCGAAGAACCGCGATCGGTTGCTGACTTCCGATGTGGCGCAGCAGTTCTTTGCCGAAGTGAACAAGCTGGCGAAGAAATTTATGTCCGACGAACACTTCACGGTGGATGGCACGCTGATTCAGGCGTGGGCTTCGCAAAAGAGTTTTCGCTCGAAAGACGGGTCCGATGACGGCGACGGGGGAGACTTTCACGGTCAGAAGCGATCGAACAAGACGCATGAATCGACCACTGATGCCGATGCGCGGCTATACAAGAAGAGCTACGGCAAGGAGTCGAAGCTGAGTTATCTGGGGCATGCGCTGGTGGAGAATCGCAACGGCCTGATCTCCGCGGCGATGGTGACGCACGCCGATGGATATGCTGAACGCGATGCCGCGCTTCTGATGCTTGAGCAAAAACAACAGGGTCGCTCACGCCGCATCACGGTGGGTGCCGACAAGGCTTACGACAGCGAAGGATTTCGTCAGCACGGTGCGGGAGTTGAACGTGACGCCGCACGTTACCAAGAACGACAAGGGCCGCTCGAGCAACCTGGACCGCAGAACCACACGACAGCCTGGCTATGCTGTCAGCCTGAGCCGGCGATGGCTGATCGAGAAAGGCTTCGGCTGGCTCAAGCAAACCGGCCCGCTGCGCCAAGTCAAGCTACGAGGCCTGGAGAAGGTGGACTGGCTGTTCGTCTTCAGCTGCGCAGCGCACAACCTGATCCGACTGCCGAGACTAATGGCTCAACCTCCGGAAAGACTCATGGAGCAGTGTGCCTGAACGACGGATGCGGGCCTCGAGATCGCATTCCAGAGGCCCGAAACGCCCTATAAACACTAACCAGACGCGCAGTTCAAACAGATTTCAACCAGAAAGAAACCCAAATCACAAGGAAATCCGCTGCGATGCGGCCAATTTCAACAAGTTCCTAGAGAGCATTCCTGAGCTGCCATTTTCGTCGAAGAAAGGTGCCTATTCTCTACCACGGAATCCCGCAGTGTCTTTACGCCTCCCTCAATAGTTGCCCCCAAGGAGTGCTTATTAACGAAGTCTGCTTCGAAGGTCACCGAACCCGCGTCAGTCTTCCTTTCGCTGATCCACCAATGAAACCAGTCCTAAGCACCGTCTAGGGCGGCTGAATTCGTGCTCCGCTGCTTGCGGTTAAGCGGATTGTGACAGCACTCCGTTGCTTCGAGGACCGCCCTCAACCTCTTCCAAATTCGATCGAGCGGATTCCCGATAAAAACCTCACATGAAGCGTGGCAAAAGCAAGCCCCGTCCGAAGACGGGGCTTGGCAATCTTGCAGAAGGATGCTCTACTGCTGCAAGATGTTGAGGGAGCCGTTGTCGGTCATAGAGCTATCAAGGCACACCATCCTGGCCTCGGTGCTGGAGTTGGTGGCCTTGTCCACACTGACGGCGATGCAGTAGGTCATCACCTCTGTCGTGCTGTTCAGCATCCGCTCGACATCAAAGACGCCCAGCGTGCCGGTTGGATCAAGCCCCAGCGTGCCAGTAGTAGAGTTAGCAGCGCTGTCGGGCACGAGCGCGGCCGTAACGGTCCCGCCGCATCCGCCGCTCATGGCGCACAGATCTTCATCCCATTCGGCCCAACCATCGCCGTTGTCGTCCTCAGCGTAGTTAAGGATGGAACCGCCGGTGGCGAGCGTGAATGTGCTGTTGGTCAGATCGTCGCCTGGGTTCCCGTCGATGAATTTGTTCATGAACATGCTGGCGGCGAGGTTACTGACCGCCCAGGTGCCCGAACTTGGCGCAATCTGCGGCTCCATCCATCCCAACCGGTTCTCGGCATGGCTGTCGTTGCCTCCGGTATCGCCGAACAGCACAGCCGCGGAGTTGGTATCGTACATGTAGAAGACGATTCCGGTCGCGCCGGCGAGGGTGGTGCGGCCGGAACTGGGATCCGTTGTATAGTTCATCGACACAGGACAAGCCGATCCGTTCGGGCACGTAGTGGTGATTGTGCCGCCTTTGTTGGCTATGTCGGCCTTGAGGGTGACGGATGTAGCGGTGAAGCTGGCTGTCCCTTGGATGACCTCCGGATCGTAGGTCGACAAGTCGTCATCCTCCCCCGACATGTAGAGCACAAACGGCCCGCCATAGGGGTGCGCAACAGCGACGTGTGCGGCATTCTGCGCTCGCGCTTCGCCGATTACAAACTCCGCATTGCTCGTCGCATTATGCGGGTTCGCGGCCATTGTCAGCGTCTCGCCGGTCGCGTTGTTGGTGATGTACGAGACCGACAGAACGGAGGTTCCTCCGTTCCCTGCTACAGTTGTCGTCATGCGCCCGTAGGCGTCTGCCGTAGTGTAAGTGCCGGTGAAACTCATCGGCCCTTTATAGCTTCCGGCAGCGACCGAATCCAGTTCGCCGGTCAAGTTTCCGGCGGTGTACTTGGTATAACCGGCCTGCGATTCCAGGTTGCCGTTTATATCCTCGCCTTTGATCCCAAACACGGAACCGCCGCTCAGTTGGAAGCCGTTGAGCGAAGTTGTGGTGTTCTGCTTGTAGCAATGCCCGCCGCCGTATTGGCCGCTGGGCGACGCGCCCGCGTCGTCCATCTCGATCATGGCAAATTCGGTGAAGTGGCTATTGCTGTCGAGGTTGCCGCCTGCGATAGCCAGGACGATGGAGTCACCGCCTACACTTGGCAGCATGTAGCCACGATCGTCAGCGCCTATGGCGTAAGTGCCGCCGAGCGCGCCGTTGTCACCCGCGCTGCGGTAGCCGCTGATCGGGGAGTTGTGGTCAATCTCTCCGCCCGTGATGCGACCGTTGCCATCTGCGCTGAAGGCAAAGACCGCGCCGCCACGCCAGAGAAGCTGGCCGTTGCCGCCTGTTGCTCCGCCTTGCCAGTACTGCATCAGGTAGCATGCGTATTGACCGCTAAGTCTGCTGTTATTCGTCGTGGTTGTTTCGGGCACGATCGTCAAGTCGTAGGTCGTGCTGGCGTGTTGCACTGGCGAGCTGCTATCGCTGACGTTGACTGTGACCGTGGTGGTGCCCGCCGTCGTAGGAGTGCCTTCCACGTCGTCGTTATGTGCGCTCACAAACGACAGTCCTGCCGGCACATTTAGCTCGGTAACCGTGTAGGGGCCGGTTCCTCCGTCAATGTTCAATCCTCCGTCGAACGTAAACGGCATGTTCACCATGCCCTGGAGTAACTGGCTGGCATCCACAGTCACCGTCAACGTGGATTGCGCGCTGACTGTGAGGGAGTAGCTCTGGGTATCGCTCGAGTTCAGGCTGTCGGTTACCTTGACGTTGGTCAGCGTGACAGTGCCTGTTGACGTGGGTGTTCCGTAAATCGAGAGGAAGGTGCCGCCGTTGCTGCTGGCAACGAGGGTGCCGTTTCCCAGGGAATAACTGGACGATCCAATCGAATTTCCATTGATGGACCATGCGTATGGCCCCACGCCGCCCGAGGCGTTGATCGCCCCGTTGTAGCTCTGGTTGATGGTGGCCTCCGCGAGCGGGTTGGAACTGGAAGCCGGCAGAGAGACCGCTGTCGGGTTGCTGACAGTAATGTTGTAGCCAATCTGCGCGACGCTGACGTTCGTTGTGGTGTCAGTCACGGTGGCGTTGAAGGTCACCGTTGTCGCCGAGGTTGGAGTTCCGCCGATCGTCAACGTGCTGCCGGTCAATCCACCAATGACACCGAGGCCGTCCGACGGCAGGCCGGAAACTGTCCAGGAATACTGACCGCTGCCGCCCGAAGCGTTGATGGATCCGCTGTAGTTGACGCTCGTGTACCCATTCGACGGCAACGAGCTGGGATCGGGCGTAGGCAGCGACAGCGGGCCGTTGACGAGGATCGAATAGGTGAACGGCCCTGCTGTCTGATTGCTCGATGTATCGGTCACCTTGGCAGTGAATTGCACCGTCTGCGCCGACGTGGGTGTGCCGCTGATGGTCATCGTTGCGCCGCTGGCAGCGTAATTCAAGCCGTCAGCAGGCAAGCCGGTCACGGTCCAGGAATAATTCCCGCTGCCACCGGCCGTCACGATCGTTCCACTATAGGCGGAGTTTGCGTCGGCAGAACCGAGCGTATCCGGGTTGGGAGTTGGCAGCATCACTCCGTTGTAGACCGTGACGCTGTAGTCGTATGGCCCCATGCTGACGTTCGTTGTCGTGTCAGTCACTTTGGCAGTGAACGAGACGGTGGTCGCCGTTCCCGGCGTGCCGCTGATGGTGAGCGTTCCGCCGCTCGCGGAGAAATTCAAACTATCGGAGGGCAGTCCCGTCACTGTCCAGGAGTAATTGCCGCTGCCGCCCGATGCCACAATCGTTCCCGTATAGGAAAGATTGATTGTTGCCGGTCCCAGTGTAGAAGGATTCGTCGCTGGCAGTGCCAGCGCGCTGTACGCGTTTACCGTATAGCTGGCTGGACCAGCCGAGTTGCCTGCGCTGTCGGTTGCCTTTGCCGTGAACTGAACGGCCTGTGCCGACGTTGGCGTGCCAGTAATATTGAGCGTTCCGCCGGTTGCGGAATAGCTCAAGCCATCAGCCGGAAGCCCGGTCACCGTCCATGTGTAGCCGGTACCGCTGCCGCCTGAAGCCGAAATACTTCCCGTGTAAGCCGTGTTCACTGTCGATATGGTGGGTAATGCTGACGCATCGAGCGTAACCGCGTTGTACGCCGTGACCGAGTAGTTGTACGGCCCGGAGCTGGTACTGGTGGTGGTGTCCGTCACCTTGGCGGTAAACGAGACCGTTGTGGGCGTGCTGCCCGGTGTTCCGCTGATGGTGAGTGTACCGCCGCTGGCTGAATAGTTCAGGTTGTCAGTCGGCAAGCCGGTCACTGTCCAGGAATAATCTCCGCTGCCTCCAGCCGCGACGATTGTACCGGTGTACGGCGTACTCACGAGCGCCGGACCCAGAGTGGAAGGGTTGGTTGTGGGCAAGGTGACCGTGGCGTACACAGTAATCGCGTAGGCGTACGGTCCCGCGGTTACGTTGGTTGTTGTATCTTTCACTGAAACGTTGGCCGTCACCGTCGTCGCCGATGTGGGCGTGCCGGAAATGGTAAGCGTTCCGCCGCTCGTTGACGAAGCCAGGCCGTCTGACAATCCGGTTACAGTCCACGAATAGTTGCCGCTGCCGCCGGTGGCTACAACGGTTCCTGAGTAGGCGAGGTTCGCCGTCCCTACGGCAGGAAGCGAAGCCGGGATGGTGGCCGGAATGGTGACCGGGCTATAGACCTCGATGCTGTAAGCGAGCGCGCCGCCGGTATTGGAGTTGTTTGCGCCATCGGTCGCCGACGCTGTGAAATTCACGGTTCCGGCCGACGTGGCCGGCCCGCTGATGCTTAGAGTTGCGCCACTGGCTGTGTAACTGATTCCATTCGCGGGCAGGCCTGTAACAGTCCAGGTAAAGCCGGCCCCGCTGCCGCCCGCGGCGGTTAGCGATTGGGAATACGACTGGTCGGCCACAGCGAGAGGAAGGCTGCCTGCGCCCGGAGTGATGGTCACGGCCGGATAGCTGACGACAATGGGGTAATCTCCCGAAGTCGCCGAATCGCCGTAGGCGTCAGAGGCTTTCACCGCGAACGTGAAGCTGCCGATGTCGGCGACCTTGGGCGTTCCCGCGATTGCGCCACTCGCGCTCAGCGCCAAGTCGGGAGGAAGGGCTCCGCTGGCCAACGCGTAAGTCAGCGAGCCCGCGCCTCCGGTGGCGCTCACGCTGCTTGTATACGCCTCGCCGAATTTCGCCGTCGCGGCGGGCGCGCCGCCGAAAGAGATTGCCGGCGCCGCCGCAATCGTAAGACTCATCGTCCCGGAAGTCGCGGTGTCTCCATACGCATCAAGAACGGTGACGCTAAATGTTGCGGTACCCACGTCGGCAGCCTTGGGCGTTCCCGCTATGGTGCCGGTGCTTGCGTTCAGGTTCACATTGGGAGGCAGCGCGCCGCTGGCAAGGCTGTATGTTGCCGCGCCGACCACGCCCGTAGCCGCCACGCTTCCTGCGTATGCCGTACCTACCGCGCCTTGCGGCAGGACCGGAGCGAACGCGATCGACGGCGCGGTAATGGTGAGTGTGAGCGGACCTGAAGTGGCCGTGAGCGGCGTGGGCGTTCCGGAATCAGTGAACTGAAAATAAAGATTGCTGTATGAGCCGGCGCACGAGGCCGTGGGTGCGGTGCCCGAGGTTGTGGTCAGGACTCCTGTCGATTTGAGGGTCAGGCATGCCGGCAGCGTCGTGCCGCTACCCAGGGCCCACGTAAAGGGGGGAATACCGCCGCTGGCTTGCAGGGCGGCTGAATACATGCTTCCTACCGAGCCCACCAGGCTTGCATCGGTCGAAGTCAGTGCCGGCATCGCTGGAACTGTAATCGTCGCCGTCCCGCTCTTGGTCGTGTCGGCGATCGAGGTTGCCGTAATCGTCGCAGTCTGCGAGCTATCGGTAGGCGCAGGGGCTGTGTAGGTCGCCGAAGTAGTCGTCTTATTCGACATCGTCCCCACGCCGCTCATGGTCCAGGTGACGCCCCCGGCGATCTTGTCGTTGGACACAGTCGCGGTCAACGTGGTGGTGTCGTTTCCATCCACGCTGCTTGTGGCCGCCGAGACGGCAACACTCAGCGCCGGCGCCTTGCCGCCGCATCCAGCCATGGCTCCTGACAATACTGCGGTGAACACACCCAGGACGACAAACCACCAGAACTTGCGCTGAAACATGGTTCCTCCCTCGTGCATCTTGCCGATGCGGCGACTGTGATTGTTGTGTTGGTTGGAATGGATTTCTGCGATCGACTTGATGCGAAACGTCCATAGCGGTGAACCGTGTTCACCGAAAAGCAACCGCAATGTTGTGAGCCCTGGGCCCAAGGTCCCGTTCTCCGTCGGAGGTTTTCCATGCCAAAGGCGCCGATGTGGGAAAACAGATGAGTCCGGTCACACAATAGGTGGCCTCCTCTTGCGAGGTGCGGCCCACAATTCGGCATATCTCGATTGACGAGATTATTCTTTGCTTGCGATGCGCGAGGTGCAATACGCCTTACGGCGTATTACTTCGGTAGTTAACCAGTGCATAACTTGATACGCGAGCTGAGCATCGCCGGAATGGTGACGCCTGGAGGACTAACAGAGGACGCGATGCTGCTCGAGTCTGCTCGCGGACGGCCTGACGAGGAGAGATGATCTTGCGGAACATGCCTTCCCGGCCCGAACCGCCGCGGCAAGCCGGGTTTTCACGCCGAGCTTGGTGAAGACATGCTCCAAATGCTTCTTTACTGTCAGGGGACTGATGCGCAGGATCACAGCGATCTCAGCGTTAGATTGGCCACGAACGATCCAGAGGAGAACTTCAGCTTCACGGCGCGTAAGGCCGAGTTTCTTGAAAGCAGAAACGGCGGTGGCCTTTCTCATGTGCAGGTCCCCTCTGCCAACAGTCGCCCCCTGGCATAGCAATCGAACTCTGAGAAATGGGCAGACAACTCGCCCTTCGTCGCCGCCCGACCCCGCGAGGCTCTCTCGGTTTGGCGGAATCGATTCTCGACGCAAGCGGTCAGGTTCGCAATACGCTTTTCGGCGTATTACTCCTGACTGCCCCTGCGATTGCTCGAATGGAGTGCTATTGGGCCGGTTCAGGTAGGTTGGCCGCCAACGCGATCGAGGCCGCGGCGGTGCGGTTCTCCACACCGAGCTTTGTGAAAATATGTTCGATGTGTTTCTTCACCGTTGATGTCTGCATCTCCAGAATCATGCCTATCTCATGATTGGTCTTGCCGGAGGCAATCCAGTTCAAGACTTCGGTTTCTCGCGCGGTTAACCCCAACGTCTCAATCGTGCTCGAATCGGGCATCGTCCGTTCTTCTTCCATCAGGATCAGATTCACATCCGGCTGTGAAAACAAACGTACGACCAGGCGTCTGCATTCGTGCTCATAGATCAACGGTGATCGAGGCGACGGCACATCGTCATTCTCGTACAGTTGCGAATCCTGATGGCGCACCCAGAGCAAGAGATCCGCTGGAAGGTAACGAAGAGATTCCTGTTTCGTTCCAAGATACTCCTGCAAATGTTTTCTTCCCTGAAGGTTGATGAATTGCACTTTGCCATCGGGGCTGCACAGAATCACTCCCGCGCCCGGATTCTCAATGCCCTGCTCAAGCATCGCCAACTGACCGTTGAGGCGGTTGACCATTCTTGCGTTTTGCCAGGCTTGACTGATGTGAGGACCGGCAAGATCTGCAATGAGTCGCTCGCGATCGGTAAAGCGCCGTGTGTCATGCCATGCAATTCCGATGAGCCGGGGTAACGGGATGGCGATGCTTACGCAGAGAGCGTCTTCGATTTCATAGTGCTTGTAGAAGTCATTGTGCAATCCGCTATCGTGAAGATGGTTTTGGCTCCAGAAATCCGAGATGCGCATCGCGGAGGGGTGATCCGTATGCATGGCATACTCGAGAACCGGATGTTCATCCATATGCGGTGCCCAGAGTTGGGCCGCACTGGAACTGGAAAGGTCCGCGGGGTTCGCACTGTTGTGAGACTCCAATCTCTCAGGGCACATTTCGTTATAGGTAACATGCGCGGCCGGGACGAGCCTGGGAAGAATGGTCAAGAGGCGCGCAATGAAGCTCTCAATCGACTCGGAATTGCGGATGGCATAGCATTCGCGCGCAAAGGCGAGAAGAGATTGCAGGTCGGATTGCCTTAGACTTTCCATTCGGGCTCAATCCGCGCGCCCGGTGAGGGGCCCGTGATGCAAATTATGACGAATACTGTATTTTGTTAAGGATTCTACGCTGCTGCGATCCCGCTTGCAAATGAGATTTCACTCGAGCGGGGCGTTTAAGCTGGGGTCCTTCTTCTTGAAATCGAGAGCGCAAAACCGGGATCATCCTTGCGGCGGTCGGAATGCGATACCGCTTTCTGCTTGATCTCTGACTCGCATGCGTGAAAATCGTTCGCAAAAAGACAGCCAACATAGCTTCAAATCAGCTGTGCCGTAGACCGCGCCACGCCGCGCGTGCCTAGATACGCAAAATCAGTATCTTAGGCGGCCATACCAGAGTCCTTCCGTGCTGGCTTATCTTAGGGGTAAGTGCTTGATCCTATAGTGATGATACCCAGCGGTCTGAGCTCCGATATGCTGATCCGGCATCAGCATACCCATCGTCCTAATCGGGAGTTTTGGATAGTGAGGAATTGGCTGATGTGCGGGTGGTGTACCGCACAAGAGGCGTCCACTTAGGCCGAACTCAGTCCGAAAGCTTATCCTGGAGATGAACGCCGACAGCTACCGCCTCAAGCAGAGCCGCCGCAAACGGACCCCATCCTCCGAACGCGCCTCGGGGTAGAAGGGCCTCTTCCGCTACGCTCCAGAGGGCCTTCTACCCCGCATACCTACAACAAACGAAAAGCTACCTACTGGCCTGGTTTTACTCCGCTCTTGACTTCCATAGATGACTGTTCATTGGCGTACATAGCAGGGTACAGCCTTTCGACTTTCGCCATTGTTCCCTGCGTCGAATTCGGGAATATCGTACTCGCCAAGATGAAGAGGATAGCGGCCGAATTCACGAACAAGTTGAACGACATACTCGTAGCTGGCGGGGGGCACATTGCCTGGAACCGAGTGATCGGATTGAAAGATGAACCCACCGCCCTTGGCTGCGTTCAGTTTTGTAAGGACTGCTGCCCTTAGTTCCTCACGGCTCCCCGCCGACCACAATTGCACATCCATATTGCCGCAGAAGCCAATGCGATGACCAAATCGCCGACGCAGGTCGATGGCATCCATTCCCGCCTTGAATTCCAGCGGATTGTAAGCATCCACGCCAATCTCAACGAAATCCTCAAAGACTCGATTCACGTTTCCGCATCCATGGTAGATCACAGGCAGACCATGGGAGTGACACTCTTCGATGAGGGCTTTTACGCCTGGTTTGAAGTGGCTTCGCCAGAAGGCAGGAGAAAACATCATTCCTTTCTTGTAGGCAACATCGCCCCAGATGACAAGGCCGTCGAGATGACCGTCCGCCGCCTTGATCTGAGCCTTAACAACTTCAAGAGCGTACTCATTGATTCGATGGGCAAAGCGCGCAATCTCATCCGGATACATGCCCATCCAGCACATTGTGTTCTCTGACCCGATAATGCGCCACATCATTTCATGCGCTTCGCAAACGCCGCCAAACACCGGAAAATCAGTCCAAGCCGCATTTATGCGATCAACGAATGAAGGCAGATTGCGAGTGAATGAGTCCCCAACCCCATTTATCTGATCGTCCCCCGCAGAGAAGTAGCGGCGCGTATCCCACGGATCGTCGAATTCGAAAGACTTCATTTTATCGATGGTGTCAGTGTCAAAACTCAGGAACGCGGGCATGGCCTGGTCGAATTTCTTGAACAGAACTGCCTCGAACCCTGTGCGGACAACCACCTCCTCGGGAGAATCCCTCAGAATCTCGAACGGCTTGATATGAGGATCGACGTTGGGGTTGAACTGCATCCAATCCAGGTTGTAATAGCGGTAAATGTCCGCGTCTGCTGGAAGGTCAAACTCCTCGCGCCAGCGTTTGAGGAAGCTGCCCCAGAAGAAGTCGCTCACGGGAACACGGTCGGGTTCCTGATGACTCAATGCTGCGTTCATGCGTCCAAGTTTTTCCAGGCAATTCGAAGATCGCTCCATAGCTGTGCGCTCCAGGTAGTTAAGAAAGTCCCCCAAGATGACTGCCCCAGGTGAGCATCAGAATGGCTCCAGAGAGAACTGCTATCCCAAAGCCTATCATCAGGCGCGTGCTGGCTGCGCTTCCTCTCCATTCCCTGAATACAATTGCCAGAAGATTACTGAACAGGACCAGCATGATCATGTGAATCGCCCAACTGCAGAACTCATATTGCTTACCCAGGTGGACGTGCCCGAGATTGTAAAAGAAGAACTGTCCGTACCAGAGAGTTCCGGTCATCAATGCAAGCAGGTGATTCCTTGTGACGCGCTGTGCGCCGCCATCAGCGGGAAGTGCCACTAGTTCGCCGATCGAACGGTTTTTCCTGGCGAGATAGAGGCTGAATACCACAGCGGTCAGGAAGGCGCCGGAATTGACAAATATGAAGGACACATTGCCTTTCCACACGCCCGCCCCAAATTGCTCTGCAACATCGGCAACAGGAGCAGCTACCTCCAGTGCCAGGCCGTATACGGCTGAAAATATCCCGGCCACCAGCGACAACATCAGCCCTTTGACTAGCGAGAACTGGCCGCGTTCTCCTGCGACAGCATCGAGGTCGCGCTCTTTTAGCCGCCCAGCAACGCCGCAGATCGCAATCCCCAGCGCGCCCGCCGCTATCCCGGCCAGCACCCATTGCGAACCCGGACGCCCGACGATCGTTGCAACTTGTCCACGGACGAGGGGTGGAACTATCGTCCCGAGAATACTGGAGAGGCCGACCGCAATTGAGTAGGTTAGGGAAAATCCGATATAGCGGATTGAGATGTTGAAAGCGGTACCTCCGATGCCGTAAGCGATTCCCATCAGGAATGTGAAGAACATTCGGTCGGAAGGGGCTTGTGCCAGGACAAGCGACAGATGAGGAATCGTGATGAGGGCGCCGGCGATTGGTAGAACGAGCCAGCACCAGAATGCCTGCATGATCCAGAATGATTCCCAGGACCACTTCTTGATGTACTTCTGTGGTGCGTAACAGTTGGCCGATAGGAACGCGCCGTCTGCATGGAACTCGATACCAAGTGGAAGACTTGGTGTGATCATGCGAGAAAACCTCGATCTGTGACGCTAATGCCAACGATTCTCAGGAGTTGTAGATGCGTGCACATGGCTCATCTGTTGTGAGTAAATTAGAAGCTAACAAGAGTAGAAGAGAAATTCAATGTCCATTTCGTTTCAATACTTGTCTTTTCTGAGTGGCATATCGGAAGTGAGATGCCGGGTCAGCGCACCGCCAAGTGCCCCACATGTAGTATCCAGCGATACCCGTGAATGCAAGCAGAGCAGCCCAGACCGGAGTGTCGCGAATGGCGGGTCCATTCCCGCGCTGCAACAGTTCCTTTAATCGAAAGCGTGGTACTGAGCGGGAATATCATTGGCCCGAGGCTAGTTCTCGACGCTCTGCCAATTCGCTTTCGGGATCAATGAGACTGTAATCACCGGGGGACGGTCTTGACAGGCATCTTGGGCTTAAGTGGGCAGGAGTACCTGTTGGGCTCAATATCCGACTCTCTCGTTTTCTTGTCTTTTGCGGTTGCTGGGCCCCTGTTGACCCAGGAATTGCCAGTCTATATCATTGCCGCGTGTCGATCCCGCCAACGCGATCATACAGACGCTCTCCCGAGGAGTGGGCAGCGCTGGGAGCGTACGCGAGCCCATTCACAGACGGAGGAGTGCAGTTTGAGCCGGTAGGCGGCCAGTCCGCAGTCACCGACTTTAGGCTTCATGAAACTGGCTTCATGGCGAGGCGGCCACATTGGAACTACCAAAACGTTTTCAGTCCGTTTTGGCGGTTGTATTACAGCTTGGAATCAGGTCATGGTGTGGTCTTTGCCGAGAAGGAAGTCAAGCTTGGGCCCGAGCGGGCTCGCCCATTGGACCGCAAATCTCATTTCCTGACCGCATGGAAAGTGAGGGACTGCCTCCATGAACCCAATCGACTCCTCGCCTTGCACAGATGCCGTAGATCCGAGTCTGGTACAAATCCGGGCATGCCAATCGGGCAATCCAAATCAAACCATCGCGCACTCTTAGTCAGTCAAAGCGATGACGGAAACACACGCCGAAAGATGCTCGGACAACGCCGCATTCCAGTGGATGAGGCTGTCAGTTCCATCATTTCTCTCGATCAGGTGCCGGAGGCGCTGCAGAACTGGAGTGATGCTCCGTCCAAGGTCAAGAATGTTCGCGTATCTCTGGCAGGCTGAATAGCCGGGGAAGCTTCAAGTTTTGCGTTCTTTGTTAGGGGCGCGCACACATTGACAGAGAATACTTATCGCGGCACAAAGGGATAGAAAAGGTGAACGCCAGGATCACCAGCTTCGTGCGGAGCCCAGCAACCGAGGAGCATGGGGATCGCTCCCTTCTTGCAGGTTCGCCACTACTGCCTTTCATCCTGGTTACGTCCCTCTTTTTCTTTTGGGGCATTCCGAACAATCTGAATGACGTTCTAATCCGGCAGTTCATGAAGGCATTCTCCATTACCCGCCTGCAGGCCGGGCTGGTGCAGTCGGCATTCTACATGGGCTACTTCCTTCTGGCACTTCCTTCCGCGCTTTATATGCGCAAGCTGGGGTACAAGGCCGGGTTCATCACGGGGCTACTCCTCTTTGGCGTTGGCACGCTGCTCTTCTGGCCGGCCGCGCTGATCGGCCGCTATTCGTTCTTCCTTCTTGCGCTCTTTGTCATGGCCAGTGGACTGGCTTTTCTTGAAACTGCGTCGAATACCTTCATCGCTCTCTCCGGGCCGCAGGAAACCGCTGAACGCCGTCTAAACTTCTCTCAAGCGTTCAATCCTCTTGGTTCCATCACTGGAGCCCTGCTCGGAACAACGCTCATCTTTTCCGGCATCGAACTGCGTACTGAGCGGATTCATGAGTTGCAAATCGCTAATCAGTATCAGGCCTACCTGCATTTTGAGACGCTCCGAGTCGTTCGGCCTTATTTGGGACTAGGATGCGTGGCAATTGCATTGGCTTTGATTTTCCTGAGAACCTCACTGCCCAAGCTGCGCGATGAAGTTGCCCAGGGTGATGTCAATGAGGGCAGTTCCGAATCTAGCCATTTTCGTCTTCTGAAAAATCGCCATCTACTCTTTACCATTTGCGCGCAGTTCTTCTATGTAGGAGCGCAGGTGGGAACCTGGAGCTACTTTATCCAATACGTTCAGGACTACACGGGTCAGCCGGAGAAGGTTGCCGGATACTTCCTGACCGGAACCCTTGCCATGTTCGGTTTGGGACGCTTCACCTCTGCCGCAATCATGAAGTTCGTCGCGCCTGCTCGACTGATGGCTGTCTATTGCCTGATCAATATCCTTCTGTTGCTTGCTGCGATCATTCATCCGGGCTGGGCGGGCGTCTGGGCCATCTTCCTGACCAGCTTCTTTATGTCCTTGATGTATCCGACCATTTTCGCCCTCGGCCTGCGGGGCCTTGGGGCAGACAGTAAGGTCGGCGGATCTTTCATTGTCATGGCTATCATCGGCGGAGCAATTCTAACGCCGGTCATGGGCATCATCTCGGATCGCCAGAAGAGTCTGGCTATCGCCTACCTCATCCCGCTATTCGGTTACTGCGTCATCGCGGGGTATTCGTTCTACCAGGAGATGTGGCGGCTTCGAACATCTCTCAGGTCCCCGTCTACAACGTCTTCCTCATCATTACTTTCAGAGGAGGCTGCAGTTCACTCTCTTACCACGGAATCTCAAGAGGAGTCTGAATCATGCGTTTGAATCGAAGAGAATTTGTTGGCTTGGCTGGCGCTGCAGCGGTCAGTTCCGCGGTGCCTGCTCGCGCCGGTGCGTCAGGTGTTAGCTTTGCGCCTGAACTCGATTCGCTCAAGGCTTATCGCGCCCCCGACTGGTTTCGTGACGCCAAGCTGGGATTCTGGGCCTGCTGGGGGCCTGAAGCGGTTCCGGAAATGGGCGACTGGTACGCGCGCAACATGTACATTCAGGACCACCCGCAGTACGAAGATCACCTGGCGCGCTATGGGCATCCCTCCAAATTCGGATACAAGGATCTGGTGCCGCTGTGGCGGGGCGAGAACTGGAACCCGGACCGGCTGATGGGTCTCTACAAGAAAGCTGGCGCCAAATACTTTTGCGCCATCGCACAGCACCACGACAACATCGATTGCTGGAACTCCCGATTCCATCGTTGGAACTCCGTCAAGATGGGCCCCCGGCGCGATGTCATCGGAGAGTGGCGCGATGCGGCCCGCAAACATGGCCTGCGCTTCGGAGTCACGGAACACCTTGGCGCCAGTTGGAATTGGTTTGGAGTAAGTAAACTTGCCGATGCGACCGGTCCTTTAGCGGGCGTGCCGTACGACGGCGTCAATCCGAAGTTCGATGAGCTCTACCATACCGGGAACGCGCATCGCGATTGTCCCTGGTACCGAAACACGCCTGAATCATTTCAGATGGAATGGTTCAAGCGCATCAAGGACCTTGTAGACAGTTATCAACCCGATCTTCTCTACAGCGACGGTAGCCTGCCGTTCGGCAGGCATGGCCGCGAGCTGCTGGCCCACTTCTACAATGCGAATATTCATCGGCTGGGCGGACGGCTCGAAGCAGTCTATAACTGCAAAAACAACAACGACGGAGGTCAGTTCGCCGACGGCATGTGCGTGCAAGATATCGAGCGCGGCATCCAGGACGGCATCAAGCCCCTTCCCTGGCAGACTGACACCTGCGTCGGCGATTGGTACTACAAGCGGGATATTCAGTACAAGACTCCCACCACGGTCATCCAGATGCTCATCGATATTGTCAGCAAGAACGGAAACCTGCTCTTGAACTTTCCCGTTCGGGCCGATGGCACCCTCGACGCGCAGGAAGAAGATATTCTGGCGAGGATTGGCGACTGGACGGCAATCAACGGAGAGGCCATCTACGGAACCCGTCCCTGGCGTGTCTACGGTGAGGGATCAGCTGGGCCATCGAGCGGAAATTTCAACGAAGGGAAGATCCGCTACACCTCTGACGATATCCGCTTCACAACGAAGGACGGCCAGCTTTTCGCCTTCGCTCTCGCTTGGCCAACCTCAGGCAAGCTGCTTCTGCGCTCCATCACTTCGGGTCAGGTTCATACCGTTCAAATGCTGCAAACCGGTGAAATGCTCAAATGGGAGCAGCAGCCCGAAGGTCTTTCCATTCAACTGCCAGCCCAACCGGCCGGAGAACACGCCTTCGTGCTGCGCATACAAGGAAACGTCTGAGTTTAGTAAGAATACCGGTTCAAAGTCCCGCAGAGCCAAGACCAAGTAGGAGGCGTTGGAACTGCCCTTGCCGGAGTTTCTGCGCTGCGCCCGCGGCGAGGAGTTTTCCGCTACCGAGATCAACATTTCAGAACTCATCGAGTCAGCTGAGGAGATTCGCGAGTTGCATGCAGCCGCGGGCCTCGAATTGGTGGCGCAGATCCTGACGGCTGGGGCCACCCCAAGCGAGCACGCTGCCAGCATGAGACAGCTCAACCGCCGTGCCGTCGAGTGGGCCCCGCAACTTGGAATCTGTGTGGGCTGGTGGTGCCAAATTCTCGATGCGCGCCGGGCGCAAGGGGCGGAGTTCCTCACCGTGACGCCGGAGTTCGGACCTGAGCCGTATATGCCGATGGCGCCGCATCTCCGCCTGCCCGTCGCGGATGCTTGGGAGATCAATTGCTGGATGCGCCCCTACCTCTCCACGGCGCTTTCAGGATCCCAAGAGCCCGGAGCGAAGCAAGGTTCAGATCAGTGCGCTTGAACTTTGCTTTCTTGCCTTGGTTGAATCGCGCGCGATCAATTTCGGTTGAATCACGATTGCCTTGGGCGGGGCAGACTTCTTGTTCCCGATGAGTTGCAATACCAGATTCCCGGCATTCTCGCCAAGCTTGTCGCTGAATACTTCAATTGACGAGAGAGGCACTCGAAGCGATCCCGCATAGCGGATATTGCCGGCGCCGATAATTGCTACATCCTCGGGGATTCTGAGCCCGGCGGCAAGAATTGCGTTCATGGCGCCCACGGCCGCCGGATCGTTGAAGCAAAACACGGCATCGGGCCGGGGCTTCAGCTTCAGCAGCTTTTCCATGGCCTGGCAGCCTGTCGTGTCGCCTGACTCGTCGGCATGCCTGCGGCTCACAATATAGGTTTCAGGAACAGAGATCCCGTGTTCCGCGAGCGCTTGCTTGTACCCGACTAATCGGCCTTGTGATGTGCTCGCCGTCTTTCCGCCGATATAGGCTATTCTGCGGAATCCCCTCTTGATAAGGTGCCCGGTGGCCATTTTGCCGACCAGTTCGTCGTTGATGCCAATGAAGTTGGCTTTGTAATCGTCATATTTTCGATCAAGCAGGATCAGCGGAACCTCCGCGGAGATGGCCCGCAGCCCCTTGGATGTTTCCTGGCAAGAGGCGACAATCAGCGCGTCCACGCGGTGGCGCATCATCTGCGAGATCTCTTCCCGCTCCAGCCCGGGATCGTCGTTTGAAGAAGAGATGACCAACCCGTATCCCTTCTGCCGGATGACCTTGGAGATGCTTTTCGCAACCTCCGAGAAAAAGACATGCACAAGGTCCGGAACGACCAATCCGATCATGAACGATTGACCCGAAGCAAGTCCCTGGGCACGAAGGCTCGGTTGATAGTTGAGTTCCTTGACGCGGCGCAAAACGCGCTCCCGGGTGGCTGCGCCGATGTCCTTATGGTTGTTTAATACCTTGGAAACAGTGACGGTGGAAACGCCAAGCTCCCTGGCAATATCCTTCATCCGCACTGCCATCGCCGCCTCCTATTCTTGCAATTCGATGAGTTTAATCGATGTTACACAAGCCTGGCGGAGTTCATCATGGCGTGGGAGGCACAGAGCAATAACTGCATAAAAGATTGAGTTAGACGTATCCGGCTGGCTCCACGGGGCTTCTGCCGTCGTCAAGCGGCGCCGTTGCCGGAGTGCTGCCCCGTGCCCGCACCTGCCGCATGTGCTTCTCGGGGGGAGACAAATTCTTGTGGCCGAAGTCGAAATTATCGTGCTATGCTTCCCTTTACCGCTTAAGTAATAGAAAACGGCCATGCTTGAGCGTGCTGAGCGGACTTAGAGTCTGCACTGGCAAACTGGGCGGCTCCCCTGGTTCCCGCGAGGGCTCACGGATGCGAAGCCTGGATGCGTTTCGCAGTGCTGTAAATGCTCGTCAAGCCCCTGATCGGCGCCGGGCCCCGGCGCACAGAAAGTGAAGGAATTGGCCTATGAGCTCGACCATGCCTCATATTTGCAAAGAAGCCAAAGCCTCCAACTCCGCGGTTGCATTTGACGCGAATGCCTGGAAACCGGTTCGCGACGACAGGATGCAACACTTGCTCGACCGCCGTGATTGTCTCGGCCGCGAGGGTCGGCGCAGCAACTTCGTGGACAATCCCGAGTTTCTGGTCTATCACTGGTCGGGCACCGGGGAAGGGTTCGCTCCGCCCACCGGCGAACAGGCGATCAGCGAGCGCATCAACATTGGCGATAACAACTGTCGCGTCTTTCTGGGTGTCCCCTTTCCTCATGCAGCGGAAATGCCGTCGCGCGTGAATGGGTTGGAGAATGACGTGCTGAATTGGGCGCGGGATTACGCGTTCTTTCTGGACCACAACCCATGCGAAATTCACCCCGAGGAAGAGGTAGTCGGAGAGTTTCACTGGCAGCTGGACGAGGCAAGGTGCTTCCGATATCCGGACCAGGTGCACGAGGCGGGATTCGAAGCTCGCAAACTGGGCGCGGGTGGAATCAGTTACGCGCACACCTGCCCGGATTTGTCGATCGGCCTGGAACTCGGCTGGGGCGGGCTGCTCAACAAGATCCGGTATTGGAAGGTCCGCCACCAGGCCAACGGCAACCAGCCCGCAGCCCACTACCTTGCGGCCCAGGAGCTGGTTGTCGAGAGCATACAGCGCTGGGTCAAACGCCACGCCGTGGAGGCCGCCACTCTGGCAAACGACGCTCCCTCCGGCTTGGCGCGGCATTACAGGGTAGTTGCGGAAACCTGCGAGGCGATCATCAATGACCCGCCAAGCACGTTCCTTGAAGCCGTACAGTGGATTCAGTTTTTTCAACTCACCGAGCGGATTGTCGCGCATGGCAACGGCTACGGACGCCTGGACCAGCTGCTCCATGGTTTTTATCGGCGCGATCTAGCCGCAGGGCGCATGAGCCGCGAACAGGCGCGGGAATGGATTGCTGAGTTGTTTCTGAAGTACGGTGGAAACTACTTTGCCTTGGGTGGACGCAACCGGCAGGGCCGGGATGCAACCAATGAGTTGAGCCGCGTCATCCTCGAAGCGTATGACCTGAACGGCGGCGACAACAACCTGGGCGTGATGTGGCACAAGGACATTGATCCGGAGTTCTTCGATTACGCGTGCGATGTGCTGGGCCGCCATGGGACTGGCACGCCCGTCCTGATCAATTACGACATTCTGCGGGACAGCGAATTGCGCAGCGGCGTCAGCGAAGACCATGCCTGGGATATGGCCTATTCCGGTTGCCAGTGGTATTGCGTGGTGGGCCGCGAGTACAACGACCAGGATCTGAACTCGCTCGTGCTCCTGCACCCGATGCAGCGTGCGATCCATCGGGCCGTGAATGAGGGTGCGAGAGACTTCGAATCCCTCTTCAGCCTTTTCAGCGCCGAGACTCTGGAAACCGCCAAGGCGCTGCGGGAATTCAAGAACACGACTTATATGTGGCAGAGCCGTGTATGGCCAGAGATGGTTACCTCGCTTTGCATGCATAACTCTATCGAACGCGGCCGCGACTGCACAGACGCCGGCGCGGTCGACTACAACCTGACTTCGGTCAACGTCTTGGGAGTGCCGAACGTCGCGGATTCGCTTTATGCGATCAAGCGGCTGGTCTTCGAGGAGCACCGCTACACGCTTGCTGAACTGGAGCAGGCGGTCAAGTCGGATTGGGCCGGAAAAGAACCGATGCGCCGTGAATTTCTTAACTTGGAGAAATTCGGCAACGACCTGGCAGGCCCGGATGCGATGCTTGTTCGCGTAGCCGGTATGGTACGGGAACACCTGGAGTCGCTGCGCCAGAATAAAGGCGGACATTTCCGCGCGTCGCTTTTTCAATTCATGGGACACACCTATGCGGGACCCATGCTGGGCGCCACTCCCGATGGGCGCCATGCCGCTGAACCACTGGCGCACGGCATGAATCCAATGCACGGGCGCAACACTAAGGGACTGACCGCGACCGCTAATTCCTTCTGTAAAGTGGACTTTCGCAAGTTCCAGGGTGGATCGTTTCAAATTGAGTTGGAGCCCTCCTATTTTCCCGAGGGAATCCGGCGCGCCGATTCCGTGGAGATGTTTGCCCGCACGTTTTTCAAGCTCGGCGGAGTTCAGATCAACCTGAACATCATTGCGATGGAGAGGCTGAAGCGAGCCATGGAACAGCCGGAACTGCCCGAGCATCAGGCCATCGTGGTAAAGGTGACGGGCTATTCGTCGCACTTCTTGGTCTTGGATCGAAAGCTGCAGGAAGAGTTTGTTCAACGCGTCAATTATCCAGCTCTGTGAATCGGTCACGAGATGCACGCATCCGGCCCTCAGTGTTACGCAAACGTCTTCGACATTCACCGCAACTCGACGCATGACGGGCCGGGCATTCGCACCACCGTGTTCCTCAGCGGGTGCCCATTGCGGTGCCGCTGGTGCCACAACCCAGAAAGCCAGCAGAGCACTCCTGGAGTCTGGTGGTTTGGCCAGAACTGCATTCGCTGTTTGAGCTGTGTCCAGGCCTGCGAAGAACAGGCGCTAGCGGACGCCCACGAAGGCATCGTGATTGACCGCTCTCGCTGCATCGGTTGCCAGGCTTGCGCTCAAGCGTGTCCGGCGCGCGCTATGCAACCCCTGGCTGAGCGGCGCGAACTTTCAGGATTACTCGCCGAAGTTGAGTTGGATCGTGTTTGGTATGAGGCCAGCGGAGGCGGGGTCACTTTGTCCGGTGGAGAACCTTGCAGCCAGCCAGAGCTCGCGCTGAGATTCCTCGCCGGTTGCCAAAGGCTAGGGCTTCACACCGCTCTCGATACCTGCGGCGAGACGGCGCCGGAGGTCTTTGCCCGGATTCTGGATCATGTGAATCTGGTGATGTACGATCTCAAGCACTCCGACGAAGCAATCCATCGCGAATTGACCGGTGCCGGACTCACAACGATTCACGCCAATCTGCGGGAAGCAGCCCGCAGAGCGGTGAGCGGGAACCTTAGACTCTGGGTGCGTACGCCCTTGGTGCCGGGCGCAACCGCCAAGCCTTCTGTCTTGGACGCAATCGGCAGGTTTCTTCGCATGGAATTGAACGGAGCCGTCGAGCGCTGGGAGCTTTGCGCTTTCAACCCTTCGTGCAGCAGCAAGTACCGCCGGCTGGGCATGGCCTGGGATTATTCTGAGTTTGGCTTGCAAACCGAAGCCGAGGCTGCGGCATTGCTGGCTGTCGCAAGGACTGCAATAGGAAGCAGCAATCTTGTCCACCTGCAAGGTATCCGCTGTAGTTCGACTATGCCGAACTGCAGCCAACCTGCTTCATTGGCCGGGTGCTAATTTTGCCTCAGTGGCGCGCCAGAGCGATCATCAGGTCTGCCAGTTTGGGCGTAGGGCACCCGCTCTGCAATTTCGGTACAACTTCGGTACATTTGAAGGAGAGAAAGTCCGGTTTTGCGCCCCTAAGCGGCACCAGATAACGCACTTGGATTTGGACTTTCATTTGGTTCGGGACCAGGGGGTCGGAGGTTCAAATCCTCTCTCCCCGACCATTAGTTAATCCCATTAGGTTGATAGGTTTAGGCCGCAACTTCTTCGGGCTGCAAAACACCCTCAAAATTTGGACCATTGGGACTATCCGAAAAAAATAAGGCGGATTCGGACACCATTTTTTGCCTGTAGCTGTCGTCAAAATGGGTATAGCGTTCGGTGATCCGATACGAACTATGCCCTATCCATTCCTCTTGCAATTTCTGCGGCACTCCATTTGCGGCTAGGACGGAGACACGACCATGCCGAAATGCATGTGGCCCAGTATTTGGGGTCCCCAATTTCTTGAGAGTTCCGTACAGGTTTATGGACCTGACCATTCTCAATTTGCCGCAGCCTTTCATTGCAGATCCAAGTTGCCCCCAGATGGATCGATTCTCCAATTAATCTCGGAGCTACAGCGCGCAGAATCGGTTGTGCGCGTGAATTTAGCAGGCAGATCACTCTGCCAGGCGTAAAAGACTCTTATCTCATCGGACTTCTTGCTTTTGACCATTGGCATTCTCATGGAATCCGTAGAACGAGAATCGACGCTCTCAGACAGTCGCTCCTATTTCGTAAGCAAAACCTGGCGTGCTCGCGCCTCGAGCATTAATGCGTGCTGGTCGAGAGCGCTCCTGTTCTTCCGGAAGATGGAAGAGCTCAGAGGAAGCTGCGATTTGGCTCTCGGGCTTGTCAATTCAGCACACTCGAGGCCCTGGAGCTTAGGCAAACGATGACTTTCTGCTCGTGGCGAAGGTCGTGCCGGACCCCTCACTCAACACCATTACCTGGAAACATGGATGGATACGTCGGCGCATTGAGCATCCATGAACTCATACGCGATCTGCGCGCACAGTGATCAATTCCCAGCCTGGGACGGTGATCTCCCCCTCCACCGGCTCAATCGACTTCTCACTGAGATCGCTGAGCCAAAGCCTGGGAGCTGTGGGCGTGGACCACTGCAATTTCGCCTTCCGTTCCTCGCCCGAAGCGCCAAACAGCCTTACGATCCGCGCCTTGCCGTCCTCGCTGGATTTCAGCGTCAAAGCCAGCACATCCTTTGGCTCGATCGTCAAGACGGATGCAGACGGGGCGCTGGAACTTGCCTGCGAAGCAACAAGAGGTTGAGACAGGCCGATGGCCAAACGACTGGCAGCCGACGCATCGTATCCTGTGTGCGCCCGCAATGCATAGCGGAACTCCACAACTCCCTCCTGATACGCGCGGTAATTCGTCCCCCAGTGATTATTCATCGCCCAGGAGTAGAACTTCTGCGTCGGTTGAATCTGTTCACGCCAAATCGCGGGGTCGCGTTGCGATCCAAGCATGGTGGCCGTGATGCCGCCAACTTCGACCAACGGCGCATCCAGGGTCACCCAGGTAACGCCCTGGCGGGCATTCGCCACATCGATCCATCTTCCAACCGGAAGCCAGTTCTTGCACGATCCGGGAAGCTGGTCCACATCCGGCCGCATTTCTGCCAGGGGAATATCCATGTGCATGGTACCGTCGGGAATTGCGAACGGGAAGGCAAACTGCAAGCTCTCTTTGCCGCCATGCTGCGCAAACTCGCCAGCGAGCTTTTGGTCCTCAGGATGCGGTGAAATGGCCGCACGCTTCTTGTTCACTGCGTTCGAGAGCTCAATCCAATCTGCGCCTGCCGACAGGCGTACCCTGCGCACCAGACTGTTGCAGCCCGGAGCAGGCGACTCGATGCGCAGCAAAGCGATCAGCGGCCCTGCTTCTTCAACCCTGATCGTGGCCGGTCCGCTCTTCTGGATCTTCGTAACGTCGCTGCCCTCAAGAAACAGAAACTCATTCACCGCCTCGCCGCCGCTGGTGTCCACAAGGTTGGCCGGCTTTCCATGCAGCGTGAACTCCACAAGGTCACCGGTCTGCGAATCGATCCTTGCTCGGATAATTCCGTTGTCCAGCAACCCGTCCTTAACGGATGCGCCCATCGCCGGGCGCCGCGCTTTTCCTTTTGACAAGTGAAAGCGCGCACGCCCGAAGGCCGGCACATTGGCCGCCAGAAACGCCAACTCCCCGCTCGAAAGCCGTTGCGAGGCAACAGGTCTACCGTTCTGATCCCTTACATGGTCTCCTGCTGCCGACATCTCCGTGGAGAGGACAACGACTTCTGTCCGAGGCCAGGAAGTTGAGTTGTGTATATCGATGGCGGAGGCATCGTTCCCCGTCGCATAAGAACGCAGTGTCTCATTCAGAAGGCCCTTCGATTGCTCTTCCGCTTCGACCGCAAATTGACGCTTCACATCCCACTGCTTCATCGTCATCGGAGCCTCGGGAGCGGACACGCTGCCAGCAGCGCCCCACGTGTGTTCCGAGTACAAAAGGACATTTCTCCATGCCTCGTTAAAACCTTTGGCGTTATAACTGCCCGGGTTCGCGCTCGCCGGCAGCATGACGGTCAACGCCTCCGCCTGTGTCAGCCTGTCGGCGGCATTCCGGTTGATGCGGGTTTCAAGCGCGGATGATCCGGCGCCGTCTTCCCAGTAAGGGGTCAGGTCGCCCTTCAATTGCGGTAACTCACGACCGTGCCGCTTCTCAAAGGCGGCGAATGCCGCGCTGGTTGAAGAGATGACAAACTTCGGCCAATCGTACTGCTCACTCCACGTCTTGATAAATTCGCAAATCTGTCCATCGGGAACAGCGTTGTCTCCGTGACCCGACCAGCGACTATAGGAAATGTCGTACGGGTACTTCACGGCGTCGAGCCGATCCTGATACCTGGCCACAAGGTCGATATTCATCCCCCGTTCGACATGCGAAAGCGCGTAGCCCGACCATGGAATCCAGACGAGCACCTTCGCCTTGCCAGACGGCGAGATCGCCCAGAATGGCTTGTCCTGCCACTCCACCATGATTCTTCCGATTCGGTCGAACCAGTTGGGCGCAACCGAGAAATAGCGAATTCCCGCCTGCGCCATCGCCGTAATGGTTCCCCAGGTATATCCCGGAACATCGCTGATCATTGCGGCGTCGACTACAACTCCGCATTGTTTCCCTAACTCCGTGCCGTAGCGAAATAACTGCAATAACTCTTCAGGGCGGCACAAACCCGTAAGTTCGTTGGCGTACATACCATTCACACTTACCCACCCCTTTCTTACAGCAGCGATAAATTCATCCTTCTCCCTCTGCGATTTGCGGCGCATGAACAGGTCCGCACCCCATAGCACCTCCAGGTTCCACACAAAACGGGCGCCCTCGGGGTAACTCGCAGTCTTGCGCGCCAGTTCTATGCCCTGGGTAATATTGTTTATCTGCTTTTCTTCGATGTTGGCCTGCAGATCGGTATATCCAAGATCGTGGTGAGAGTGGGGTAAAACATAAACGGTTACCTTGCGCACCGGTTTGAGCGTTACAACCGCTGAACGGATTTGATCCCCCGCGGCAACTGTGATATTTACGTCCTGCGGCGCACTCACTGGATCGGCAAGCACCTGAAATGCATTTGACCCAGAGGACAGGATTCTCCTGTCAACCTCAACGCCATTCAGTCTTGTTACAGCAGCAATGTCGGCCCCGGAGTGCTGGACGGTGATCTGAACCGGTTGCCACAATCCACCGTCCTTATTAACCAGCCCGCGAATTGGGACGGCCAGCGGCGGAGATGCCTGCGCATCTTGTTGCGGCTCTAACATCGGCCAGGCCCGGTTTGGCAAGAAAGCACCTGCGGCTGCACTCGTCAATCCCTTCAATACCTCGCGCCGTTTCATCTTCGCCTGACTCTCCTAACTGATTACTGTTTCCCTCGCGCAGGATTATAACTCTACCGCGCCGGGACTTCCGGTTCCAAGTTCCCAAACACCTCAGCGCATTTGTCATTTTCTTCATGGAATGGAGCAGGCAACTGGCGCCCGCCGCGATTCCGAATGGAAAATCGACGACAGACCGAAAAACCGTTCGAATGTTGGTGAAAGGCAGATGCACGCCTCCAGGCCGTTTCCCAAAACTGGTGCCGTGAAACGCCGTTGTGATCAATGACGCTCCGGAATCCAGTTTCACTTTCCTTCGTGACCCACCCCGACCGCGCATATCTATCGGAGGGACTGGAATCCAACCGGCCCCCAAATGACGCCATACCGGACTCTTCCGAGAATAAGCCGGTTTATGCAACTGATTCGAATCTTGCCCTCTCGGATGGCTCGCCCGAAGAGAGCAACGTTCGGTACCGTTTGCTGCCTGATCAGCCTTGGGGATCATGGGCCCGGCTCAATTTGTGCCATTCGAGAAGAGACAACAGAAGAAAATGCCAGGCACTCCAACGGACGCACGGCATCGAGGGGAATCATGCGACTTAAACAACTTGTCCTTCTGGAATCCGCCTCTGTATAGTGAGGTCGTTCCAGAGAGAGTGTTGAGAATGACAAGGAAACTGATGGGCCTGATCACGGTGCAGATTGCGTTCGCACTGGCGGGCCAACTTTCGGCGCAGGTGCAGACCATCGTCCCCCCGGTGATCCCCGGTGCGAAGCCTGTAACTGTTGAGCAGATCAAGATCCACGGCGCGGCTCTCGAGGGCAATTTGGAAGGGGATGCCGTCGATCGCGACGTGCTTGTCTTCCTGCCGCCGAGCTATGCCACCCATAAATCCCGCCGATACCCGGTGGTCTATGCCTTGCACGGTTATTCGATCGGCGCCGAGCAGTGGAGCCATGAGATTCACGTGCCGCAGACAATTGAAGGCGCGTTTGCCCTTGGGGCGAAGGAGATGATCGTCGTTCTACCCGATTCGAAGACGATCTACAACGGCTCGATGTACTCGAGCTCGATGACAACCGGCAATTTCGAGAAGTTTATCTCGCATGACCTGGTTGCCTACATCGACGCCCACTACCGGACCATGCGTCAGCGCGAAAGCCGCGGGCTGGTGGGACATTCGATGGGCGGGTACGGTGCGAGCAGGATCGGCATGAAGCACCCGGACGTCTTCGGCGCGCTCTACATCATGAGCCCGTGCTGCATGTCGCCCATGACCGGCGGCGGGCCGGGCCCCAGCGATGAAATGAAGGAGCGGGCGATTGCCGCCGAAAAGAAGGTTGCAGCGGCCAAGTCTCCAGCAGATCTGGCGGCACAGTCGCCCGGCTTCGCTGCGGCCCAGTTTGCTACCGCCGCGGCGTGGGCTCCCGATCCGGGGAACCCTCCGCTGTACTTTGACCTGCCGACAAAGGATGGCATTCCAGTGCCGGAGATCCAGGCTAAATATGCGGCGAATGCGCCTCTGGCCTTTGTGGATCAGTACATCGACAATCTCAAGCAGTACCGCGCCATCGCAATGGACGTGGGTGACCAGGACGGCCTCCGCTTCGACGCAACCAAGCTCCACAACATTCTTGACGGCTACGGGATCGTGAATAGCTTTGTGATCTACTCCGGGACGCACACGAGCGCGGTGGCTGACCGCTTTCAGAACCATGTGATGCCGTTCTTCAGCAAGAATCTCTGCTTCACAGCAGAATGCAAGTAAGAAGGTCCAGGGAGTGTTCATCTGGAAGTTCGTTCCCGCCGCGGTTTTTTGAAGGCAAGCGCCGGTATCGCCGGCCTCAGCGCAATGCATACGTCGGGTCTTGCGAAGGCAGTGTATGCGGAGATTGCGGAGGGCCCCAATTGGGAAAATTGAGACCTTCCCGCTGCCAGCTGGATAGGCTCGGCAGGAAGGCGAAACCTGTCTGGACGACGGAGGGGAGTTGAGAGAGGAGTATCTGAGAAATCGCTGCGAAATGGAGCAAATCATGGCCCTCTGTCCCGGCAACGGCCCAGCCGGACACGCCCTGGCCTTGGGGATGGGAACGGATGCAGGATAGATCGGTAGTGGAGGCAAATGGGGATACACTGGATCGCAGCCGGGAGGCAAAATGGAAATTCAGGTCCATTGCCAATCCCGAGAAATTGCAATAAAGCTTGGAGCCAGCTCAAGGAGTGCGAGATTGCTGGAACAATCATGGGTCGCCGTTGTGCGGAAGTTTCTGTCGCTTGTCGCCACCGCCTTGTGCCTGGCGGCGTTCAACATCCCCAGCCGCGGACAGATGAATCCCGCAAGCGCCGAGTTGCAATCGGCTCCGGCATTCGACACGGATGCAGGCACGCTCCGCCGTTTTATAGCGGTGCCTGGCCGCCGTGCTTTGATCGACGGCTACGCCACAGGCGACCTGGAGGTCTGGGCCTATCCATTCCAGATTTTGAGCGGCTATCGGGTTGCGTTTAAAGGCCCTGGGGAGACCACTCCCATCGATGGACAGGAGATTCTGAGCCGGGTCATTTTCGAGCCGGACGCTGTGACGCGCATCTACCTGGGGCCCGATTTCATTGTTCGCGAAAGACTCTTCGTTCCTCTGGATCAGCCCGGCGCAATCGTTACGTACGAGGTCGTGAGCAGCCGCACTGTCGAGATTGAGGTCCATGCCACACCGGTGCTTGACCTGATGTGGCCGGGCGCATTGGGTGGTCAGAGCACGGCATGGAATCCGTCGCTTTCCGCGTTTGCGCTCACCGAGCCGGCGGATGGCTACAGCGCAGTGGTTGGCTCGCCGGAGATTGTTGCCCACGACGAGTTGGATAACCGCACGGTTCGCGACTCGAGTTCACCGAGCATTGGTTTTACGCTGCAGCCGGACCACGCCGGGTACGCCCATATCTACCTGGCGCTGAATCCACGCCACACTGCCGATCAGGGTGCGCTGTTCCGAGCACTTGTCCATGACCAGACGGCGCTCGAAGCAGCCTACTCCGCCCACACTCGGGAATTGCTGGACCATGGATTGAGAATCGAAACTCCGGACTCCAGAGTCAACCAGGCGATAGCGTGGTCGGAGCTTGCGCTCGATGAGGCATGGGTGTGCAACCCCGATCTTGGTTGCGGTTTTGTTGCGGGTTATGGGCCCTCGCGCGGAGCCCGGCGACCGCAGTACGACTGGTTTTTTGCAGGGGACGGATTGGTGGCCACGGAGGGGTCGATCGCCGCAGGAGACTTGGCGCACGCCCGAGAGGAACTCGAATTCATACTCCGCTACCAGGACCCGAAGACGGGAATGATCTGGCATGAACTGTCGCAGAGCGCGGGGTTGATTGACTGGGCAGGCAAGTTCCCTTACATGTTCGTCCATGTCGACATCAGCTTTCAGTTTCTTTCCACGGTCGAACACTACGTTGTTTCCAGTGGAGACACCGGATTCGTGCGGGAGCATTGGAAGGCGATTGAATCCGCCTATGAATACTGCCGCTCCGTGATCGACCCGGCAACGCATTTACCCCGCATCCCGGCAGACAAGGAAGGCGGAGACGAACAGGATCGACTGTCTGACGATCTTGGCCTATCCGCAAGCTGGGTGCAGGCTGCGTCGGGGTTCGCGCACCTGGCCACGCTTGCCGGTCAAACGGCTCAGGCCGACGAAGCCACGCAGGCAAGCCGGTTGGCCGCCGCGGCGATTCCGGGCCGGTACTGGAACGCGGAGAAAGATTTCTGGGTCAGCGGACATACGGCCGCAGGCAAGAATGCGCCGGAGCGGCGAAGTTCCCCTGCCGAAGCGATCAGCCTGAATCTGTTCGGCCCAGACCAGAATCGTGCGCTACTCGATCAGCTTGCGTCGTCTTCATTTCAAACCGACTGGGGCACGCGCAGTGTGGGCGAAGGATCACCCGGTTACGATCCCGCCTCGTATGCAAAGGGCAGCGTGTGGGCAGTTGACACGGCGGAGCTTGCCGAGGCGTTCTGGTCTCAACATCGGCCAGCGAGTGCGATGGGCATGTGGCAGGCCATGCTGCCCTGGGTCTGGCTCGACGCACCGGGACACATGCACGAAGTTCTGGCCGGGGACGTATACCGTGCCCAAAGCGAGTCGGTGCCGGAGCAGACCTGGTCCTCGGCCAGGTTTCTGAGCGCAACCGTTCACGGAATGCTGGGACTCAGCGTGGATGCCCTTGCCAATCGCGCCACTTTTGCGCCGCACCTGCCGGCTTCATGGCGCAACATTTCCATTGAGAATATCCACTTGCCGGTTGCGACACTGGGAGTGGACCTTGAGCGCTCGGCGACGGCACTGACGCTGCGCATCCGCAATCCCGGCTCGGATTGCAGTCTGATCTTTTCGCCGGAGCTTCCGCTTGGAACGCATCTCGGACGGGTCACTCTCGGTGGGCAAGCCGTCGATGTAAAGCTGGAGCAACATCCGCAGGAGACCCGCGCTCGCATGGTTTTGCCGGTTCCGCATGGAAAAACTGCGCTGCGCATGGAAGTTGAAGGCGGGGTAACTTTAATCGCGGACGCTCCCCATCCGAAGCTTGGAGAGGCAAGCGCCGGTGTGCGCGTTGTCGGAACGACCTTTGCGGACAATGTTCTGACGATCGAGGCCGATGTGCGTTCCGACCGCCTGTCGCGGATTCAGTTGCAAACGGGGTGGGGCATTGCGAAGGTTGAGGGCGCAGAACTGACAGCGGCTGGCGAAGGCGTTTTCAGCCTCACATTTCCGGGCGGCATGGAGAAGTCAACCACAGCCTCCCACCGCCGAGCCGTTGTCAAGGTAGAGTTCAAGCCGTGAGGAATGGTGGCGTTCATGTGCGGGCGCTCGCACGCAGGTTCTATTGAAGGACTGTGAGCCGCATAGGTCTCACCGTGCCCAAGGCGAATAAGAAGCGTTGTCAGCTTTCCAAAACTACGGGCCGAAAGCATATTTGGGCGTCCAAGACCGGGCTCGGCACACCCAATCAGCCATCATCCGGATCAAAGCACCAATGGAAATCCCGCGCTCCTGGAATTGAAAGCCGCTTGACGCCTCATAAAAATCGTCGTTTTGTCTTCAATCGGACAGAATAAACCGATCCGGGCATTCTGACCCTGCGTCCGCCGAAAGCCGGCGGCCCCGCGCGTGGTAATCAAAAAAACACATTTTGGGCGCTATAGCGGTTTCAGGATTGCTGTACCCAGAGGCATTGCACTCAAGTCGACCCGACCCCAGGGAGGGCCGACCTGGTACGAAGCACAATCGGGCATACTTATCCTGAAACCGCTCTAAATGATCTACGCAACCCATTGACACAGCGCGCCGGCCGGGCGCCTGTCGATTCCTACCTCGCTCTCACTGCACCGTCAGCGTGACGACGGCCGAACTGGTGACGGTATGAGTTTGCGATTTGCCTCCGCCGCCGCCTCCGCTGCCCCCGCCGCAACCAATACCAACAGCGCCTATAAAAAGGATTAGGCCGATGCACGCCGCAATCCAGATTTGCTGCCGCATCCACCGCCGTCGCGCCCACGCCAGCGGCAGCAGCAGAAACGGAAGAATGATCAGTGCTGTCGCCGCTCCCGGCAGGGTCTCAGTAAAGACCATCGTGATCTGATACGTTCCCGCAGGGGTGTTCGCGGCCGTTGTAATGGTGACCGCTCCGCTGGTGGCGGAGTAGCTGCAACTGGCTCCCTGGGGCGGGTTCAGGCACGTAACGGAAACATTCGTCGCCCCGGAAGGGAGGGTCACGGAATAGGTGGCCGTGGAGCCGGGAGCCACCGAGACTGTCGTCGGAGAGGTGAACGTCGGCGCGGATCCGGACGAGCCCGAATCTGTCTCAAACTGCAATGCGTACCTGCCTCCACCGGGTGCTGGAGTCTGCACGGTAACTGCAGTGATCCCCGCGGAGGCAATGTCTGCCGCCGGAACCTGCGCCGTGAGCTGCGTGCCGCTGACGTAGGTGGTTGTCAGCGCGGTCGAACCCCAATACGCAGTGGAGCTGGAGACGAACCCTGTTCCAGCGATCGTCAGGGTGAAGGCCGAACCGCCCGAGCCCGTGAAGGCTGGCGACAGGCTGGTTAGAGTCGGACTCGGATTGCTTGGAATGGTGATGGTGTAAGCGGCGACTCCAATCGCGCTGCTCGCATAGCCATTGCCCTCGGCGATGGCTTCGATGGTCTCCGTCGATGAAACTGTGATCGACCCAGAGTAGACCGTTGAGCTGGTCGTCGGTGTCGTTCCGTTGGTTGTGTAGTAGATCGTCGCGCCGGGCGTGGTGTCGTTGATGGCCACCGTTTGCGCCGAGGTGTAGGGTCCCGCGACAGGCGAGAACGTGGGCATGGCCGCCACGGGCAGAGGGGTGGCTATGAAGCCGTGGAGCACCATGCTCGAGTCAGCGTAGGTTCCTATGAAAACGCCGGACGCATTGACGCCGAAGCCGAAGGTACCGCTCGGAACCCATTCACCAAGCGGCTTGGAGTTCGTAGTCACGCCGGGAGCATCGAAGCTGGTCGTCGTGTCATTGGCGGTGGTCAGTACAAAACCGTGCAACAAGCCGCTCGCATCTGTGTAGGCCCCGACAATATAATTCCCGCTGGGGTCGATACTGAAGGGAACGGTTCCCTGGATTATGGTGGTCCCGGCGACCGCGCCTGGAGCATCGAAGGGAGTGATCGTTCCATTGGCGGTACGCAGGAACCCATGGCGCGCCCCGCTCGCGTCCGTATAGCTTCCTACAAGATCGCCCGCCGCGTCCATGCTGACAGGGAAGGTTCCTTGCTGCCTGCCGAGGACGGCGCCCGTGACCGCGCCAGGCACGCTAAACTCGACGAGCGTGCTACTCGCCGGGACCACAAAGCCGTGATACAGATTGCCGGAGTCAACGTAGGTGCCGGCAACATCTCCCGCCGCGTCGATGGCGACCGGAAAAGTTCCTTGTTCATGCAGATAAGTCTCGCCGGTGCCTGCGTCATGAGCGTCAATCTGCGTGAATGAACCTCCCGCGGTCAGCGTGAAACCGTGAAAGACAGAACCCGCGCCAGAGTAGCTCCCAACGACTGTTCCCGCCGTGTTGATGCCCGTCAGAATGGTTCCCCGATGCCCGCCGGCCGGCAACGAGCCAGGGGCGTCGTACTCGCTCAATACGCCGCCGACGCGTGTAAAGCCGTGATAGTCGCCATTCAAGTCAACATACATTCCCGCGATGTCCCCATTGCTGTCGATGCTGAGCGGATAGGTGCCTTCGCTCAAGGTCGTGCCTGCGTTCGGAGCATCGAAGGTGGAAACGGTGCCGTTGGCAGCCTGCACGAAACCGTGAGCCGAAAGGCTTGAGTCAACGTATATCCCCGCGACATCTCCCGCCGCATCGATGCAGAGGGCAACGGTTCCGTTGAGCGCACTCGTACCCGCGCCCGTCTCATTAAGCGCAGTAACTGTGTAGTTTCCGGTCCCTCCAAGCTGCGCGAAAACGTGCGGCCCTACATTGGAAAGTAACGGGGGGCCAAACATCCCCTCCCAGCCTTTCCTCACCCAGTGATTGGCCTTGACAGAGGTCGACAGCCACGCGGCTGTCCCGGCAAACATGGCTCCGATAAGCAACAGCACCGGTGCGGCGCGACGCGCTCGACTCGACAAGCGAATGGCAGTACCAATGGAAATCTCGACGATCCTGGTTCGCAAATACGCTCGACGCCTCATGGGTGCAAGCCTCCCTTTTCAGGCCCAGCTCAAATTCTTACGGGGCTAGTGTTGAAATCATATACCGGGTAATCGGAGTCACTGCGTGGTTTTTTGTATTGAAGACCGGGGGTACATATTCTCGATATATTGTGCTGAATTTCAATAAGTTCGACTTGTTATTGAATTGCGAGCTGAAGTTATTGAACTCTAATTCGAGCAAACCATCTCCGAATCAGTTTGACCTGGAACTTATAGCCGGATCCCGACGGTTCTACGATTTCTCTGCTGCATAACAGATCGAATGCATCGCTTGGCATAACCTCGCCTTCGCTTCCGCGAGCTATCTCCATTGCCAGCATGCGAGCTCTGGATGAAATCTGGTTGCGGGCAATATCTTCAAAGAACAATGCGCCATGCTCAAGCACATGGTTTGCCGCTCTCTCCACCCTTCGACGCTAGCGTAAGACCGTCGCTCTCGGGGTTGCTCATTCTTGATGTTGACGATCTCGTAGCAGATGGATTGCAGCAGATGCGGGTGGCCCCGCGTGAGGTCGAGAATACGCGTAACCGCATCCGCGCCGAGAGAAAAGATGCACCAGCCGACCCCACCGGCAAGAATCAACTGCATCGTTTCGCGGTCTGCCGGGTTCCTCCACCGCAGGTCGCCTGATACGAAATCGGTCGAAATCGAGGGTGCTTTGTCGGCAATATAGGCGCGCCAGGCAGACGGCTTGACGATGAGCCACCACATCACCTGGAGTTCAGCGAGCTGACGGTTTGAAGCTAGTCTGGGCGTTCCCAGGCCGCCTGTCTCATCCATATCGCTAATCCGCGGCTCAGCAAATGTTGGAAATGGCTGACTCGAGCCAGCCCTTCCGTCTTCCATTATTCCTCAAGCTGATTTTCGTGGATCGCCGTGAGTCGAGGGTCGCACAGAAGATGCCCGAAAATATTCAGAAACGGGGACGACGATGCCTTGCTTCTGACCAAGTCACCGAGTTCTGGGTGCACAGCGATCACATAACCGAGCTGTCCGGCAGAAACATAGTTGCCCACCAGCACCGATGACCAACCATCTGTGCAGTGGAAGCGCTTTTGCGCGAGCGGCGCACAGGAGTGGTATTCTGGCGCGTCGTCTGAACAGGACGAGGAGGATGACGTGAGAAAAAGCTTGATGCTGGCGATGGGCGGATTGGCGTTTTGCGGTTTGGCGTTTTTGGCGGGGTGCGGAAGCTCGGGAGACAAGGCTGCGAATGTTCCCGTTGTGCCCAAATGGCAGGGCGCTGCCTACCACCTTGCCTTTGACACGGGGGCAGCCAAACCGAATCCGGCCGGGATCACCATTCCGACCATCAAGTACACGGCCAATCCCGACGCGCTCGAGAGACGAGCCAGCCTGGTGGTGCGCTTTGATGCTTCGGGCGTGGCGAAAACCGGACCGATCCAAAACCAGATGATCATGGCCCCGGTCGATATCCCCGGCTCCGAGGGCGCACTGCCCGCCGACTACATGGATGCTTCCAATAAGGGTCTTTCGCGCTTTCTGGGGGCCTATTGCGTGAAGGGAAAGATCAAGATCGCGGTGGCGCTGGCCCAGTCGTCACTCTCCAGCCAGGCCCAGGCGGACGAGGTGGACGCGAAGCGCCTGTCAGACTGGCTGCCGATCGAGTTGGTGTTCAAGAATCCGCATCCGAAATGCTAGAGGGCATGGATCAGGGATCGGGCAAAAAAGAAGCGGGCATCCCGGGGGAGATACCCGCCTGCCGCGCTGGGGGAAGCGCGGTGATTTACCGCCAGAAGTAATAGCCGCCAGCCATATAGTAAGGGCGGTAATAGACGGGCGGATAACCGTACGGGTAGCCGTAGCCGGTGAAGTAGCGGGGTCCGTAGGGGTAGGCGGGATAGCCGCGGCGGTAGAGCGAGGGTCCGCCCTGGTAGAGCCCCTGGGCCAGACGGGCCGCCTCCTGCGGGCTGACCGGGTTCACCGTCACAGGATCTTTCAAGTGGAAGCTGACCAGGGCCTCGGCCGGGATCCAGACCTGGGGTCCGGAAGAAGCCGCTGAAGCCGCCGTGCCGGCAGCAATGCCGGCTCCCGCGCCCACCGCACAGCCGACGCCGCGGCCCACGGCGCAACCGATGATGGTGCCGAGCAGTCCGCCACCCACCGCGCTGCCCACTGTCTGGCCCGCCTTATTGGGGCCTTTGATCTTGAACTGATCGGTGGAGAGCGGGTAGTTGTGGCCGCCGAGGTCAAGCGAAGTGAGGGTGAGGGCCAGCTCCGCGCTTCCGCCCAGATCGCCCGGCTTTTTTGATTCGGTAACCACGCCATGGAAGGTGGCGCCGCGCGGAAGGGCGAGCACGCCTCCATTGGCAACGTCGCTGATCAGCGTGAACTCGACCGGCTGACCGTCTTTGGCGTGTTTGCTCTCGACCGCTTCGCTGGTACGCAACTGGAGCAGCGTGCCCCGGGGCACGGTCACAGGTCCATTGGCCTGCTGATAGGCGGGCGCGGCAGGCTGGTTATAGCCCTGCTGCGGCGGATAGGGTGCGTACTGGGGACGTGAAGGCGGATAAGGCGGCGGGTACTGCCCCTGCTGCGGATACTGCCCCTGCTGTGGATACTGCCCCTGCTGTGGGTACTGCCCCTGCTGTGGGTATTGGCCCCCATCGGGATATTGACCCTGCCCGGGCGCCTGCTGCGGGTAAGCCTGGGGTGGCGCCATGGGGCCGTTGTCAGGCGGTGCGCCTGCCTGTTGCTCCGGAGCGGGCTCGGAATCGTCCAGCGGGGGTGGCGCGGATGCGTCCTCAGCCTGCTGAGGATTGCCGACCTTGAGGTCGTTGTTGACCTTGGTTACGCCAGCCACCTTGGCGGCGATGGAGGCCGCTAGATCCTTTGAGGCTTCAGTGGACACCGTGCCCGAGAGTGTGACCTCGGACTGGATCGTGGCGGCGGTAATCAGATCGTTCTTCAGAGCCTGGGAGGCGTCGAGTGCGTGGACGACATCCATCTCAATTTGGCCGTCGGTGCGCTGCCCGGCCGCCGGAGCCGCTTCCTGGGCAAGCGCCACAACCGCCGACAGAGCCACCACCGCGGACCAGGCCAGAACCTGACAAAAGCTTTTCTTGAATATTGCCCGATTCATCTTCGATTTCTCCTATGCGTCCTGGACCCGCCCACCCTGGCCCCTGGAAGCACCCCTTTTGGATGTGCCAATGTCAGCAAGGACGCGAACTAATCGTGCTTGCGGCTCATTTGCTTAGACGAGCCTGCACACAAGCTGTCACAAGTGAGAACCCGGGTCCGGGGAAAAAGTTCCGGGCAGGGACGGGGAAACGGGGACCAGGGGAACGTGGGACTGCCGTTCTAATAAAGCAACCCGTTGGCTTCTTCTTCAAGGGAGGCGATAAAGTGCCGCAGAGCTTCGACTCGGGGCGCAGCCATTTCCTTTGAAGCGTCGAGCCGGAGTTGGCTGGGCAAATGCTCCAGGGCGCTGCGCAGAACGGGAAGCACGGAGGAGAAAGTCGAGAACCGCGTGTCGCGGCCCACCTTCACCAGGGCGCGGACCGCGCCCACGGCACCGAGTTGCTCAAGAATGTCGGCGTCGCGCAGCAGAACGGCTTCAACGATCTCGGGGTCGTCTTTTGCCTGATGCGTGCGGATGGCCTCGGCAACCTCGTCGAGCTTTTCCGCGGGAAAGCCCCAGCTCGGGAGCAGCTCGCGGGTGCGGGCGATGGTGTAAGGAACGTGGTCCCAGGCGGCCAGTGCGGCGGCGTCCTGGGGGCGGTGGCCAACGAAGACGCCGAGATCGTGCATCCAGGCGGCGGCAAAGAGGATGTCGTCGTCGAAGCGCAATCCCTGGCCGAGGCGGCAGGCGAGGGCATAGAGGCGCGGCTGGTGGCCGAACTTGTCCACCGGGAGGGCCTCGGCGCGGAGGTAATCGACGACGGATTGACGCCAATCTGGAGCGGTCATGCGGAGTTCCGAAGCAAGTCCCGCGGCCAGTTGGGCGTGACGCGGATCAGGTCGAGGCCGCCGAGGTCTTCCACCGTGAAAGCGGGTGAAGTGGCGGGTACGGCCACGACGCCGCGAGCGGGCAGTTGGACGGGATCGAACCCGGCGCCGGCGATGCGGGCGGCGCCGGCCGCGGCGAACAGATAAGCCAGCCCGGGCGCCTGGTCGGGCTTCGAGAGCAGGCTTTGGCTGCCGCGGCTGCCGGCGACGGGGATGCGCTCGACGCGAAAATAATCGGCGTCGATAAGCACGGTGCGGTCTGCGAGCGCGATGGGCTGCACCTTGCCGGCCCGGGTCACCAGCTTGGTGGCTTCAAGTGATTTTTCAATGTGCAGCTCGCGCGAACGGCCATAGTCGTACATGCGATAGGTGAGGTCCGAGTTCTGCTGGGTTTCAAGAAGAACGGAACCGGCCCAGATGGCGTGCACGGTGCCGGCATCCACAAAAATAAGATCGCCGCGGACGACGGGCAACATGTTGAGGCTGGCCTCGAGGGTTCCGGCGTGAATTTCCTTCTCCACCTCGGCCAGCGTGACGCCGGGTTTGAGGCCCAGGGCAACCTCTGCGCCGGCCTCGGCGGCGAGTGCATACCAGCACTCGGTCTTGCCGCGGGGCTCGCCGTACTTTTGCGCCATGGCGTCGTCAGGGTGTACCTGGACGCTGAGCTTGTCCTTGGGAAAAAGCACCTTGAGCAGCAGTGGCGATTGGATCGTGGAAGCAGTGGGGCCGAGCAGGGACTGATGCAGCTCTACGAAGAGCGCGTCCAGGCGCTTGCCGGCGTGGGGCCCGGTAGCCACCAGGCACATGTCGCCCGTAAGCCAGGCTTCGCCGATGGGGTTGGCCGCAGGGACTAGGTCGAACCAGGGTCGCAGATCGCGGGAGCCCCATACCCTGGGGTCAAACATTGGATCGATGCGAAAAGGTGCGAGCGCGGGGGGCGGGTTTTGTTGCTGGGGGGGCATAAAAGGCGCCTTGATCCTCTTGGAAACAGGATAGCCGATCGAGCATTGGCGCGCACCGGGAGTTCCGGCGCAGGGCAGGGTTCCAGGCCGAGTCCCACTCCGCCTGGCTTCAAGAAACGGCGCCGTGTGGAATGGCTCACTGCCCAGTTCGCCCGCGATCGCGGTTCTGCGGCCCAGGGTTTGCTAAGCTGTCGGTATCATGCGTCGCGCCGTGCTCATGTCGCTTGCCGGATTTCTGGTTGTCGCTGCATCGGCAGCGCAGACCATTCAGCCAAAGACCATCGAGTTCACGGGCGCTCCCGATTACACGCCCCAGGAACTGCTGGATGCGGCAGGACTGAAGTTGGGCATGACGCTTGACAGCGCTGCCATCAACGACCACGCGAAGCTGTTGATGGCCACCGGCCTGTTTGACAATCTCAGCTATAAGACCGAGGGGGACGACCTGACGTTTCAGTTGACGCCCGCGGTGCAGTTATTGCCCATCCGCCTGGGCAACCTGCCGTTGACGCCGGGCAACGATCTGGACGCGCAGTTGCATGCCCGGTGCCCTCTCTACCATGGCAAGGTTCCAGCCCAGGGCGGCCTCACCAACGATGTGGGCAAGGCCCTTGAAGCAATCCTTGCGGCTGGCAAGATCAAGGCCACGGTGTCTGCCACGCCCTTCACTGAGGGGCAAGCGGTTGTGGCTGTGATGTTCAACATCAGCGCGCCGCCGGTGGTGGTGGGCGATCTTCACGAGGAGCCGGGCTCGAACTTTCTGGATGCCGGGGCGCAGCGGATTCTCTCGCTCGAAACCGGGTCGCCGTTCGATCGGGAGGCCAGCCAGACAAAGGTTGAGGCGGACTTGGGCCGCTACTATCTCGACCAGGGTTACCTCGAAGCGGAGATCCACGCCCGGCCGCACTTTCCAGCGACTGCGGCTGCGGCGGACATCCGGGTGCCGTTTACGCTGTCTCTTTCGACCGGGCCCTTGTACCGGATCGCGGCCATTCAACTGGCGCCCGATCTGGTGGTCGCGCAAGCGGAGTTCGATCGCCAATCGCACATTCGCCCCGGAGACCCAGCCGATGCAACGCTCTTGCGCGAGAGCTGGGAGTTTATTGCCGGCCAGTATCACGACCGGGGAATGATGAAGGCCCGGGTTATTCCCACGGCCAGCTTCGACCGCGCCAACAATTCTGTCAGCTACCTGGTTACAGTGGAACCGGGACCGGTCTACACGATGGGCAAGCTCGCCATTGAGAACGTGGCCGACGACCTGGCCGCCACCATGGTGAAGGAGTGGCCGATTCCGCCGGGCTCGGTTTTCAACGAGGGCGCAGTCAAGGCATTCTTTGCCGATGGCAACATGAATCCGGAACTGGCGCGCGTGTTTGCCGCCGCACGATGCACCTACAGCCTGAGTCTGAACGACGAAAATCGCACCGTGAACGTGGTTCTGCGCCTGGAGAACAAGCAGGGCAAGTAAATTCGAGCCAGTAAATTCTGGAACGGCCTGGCGGCGCTCACCATCGGGCTATGCCGCTGCAGGCGCGTGAGGACTTCGCACCATCGAAGGCGATCATTCCCACTCAATCGTTCCGGGCGGCTTTGAGGTGATGTCGTAGACCACGCGGTTGATGCCGCGAACCTCGTTGACGATGCGGCTGGAGATGCGCTTGAGTACGTCGTAAGGCAGCGGGGTCCAGTCCGCGGTCATGCCGTCTTCAGAGTGCACGGCGCGGACGGCGGCCGTGTACGCGTAGGTGCGCTGGTCGCCCATCACGCCGACGCTCATCACCGGCAGCAGTACGGCGAAGCTCTGCCAGATTTTGGAGTAGAGGCCGGCGGCCTTGATCTCGGCAACCACGATTTCATCCGCTTCCTGCAGCAGCGCCACGCGCTCCGGCGTAACCTCGCCGAGAATGCGGACGGCCAGTCCTGGACCGGGAAATGGCTGCCGGCCGAGCACGTCTTCGGGCATGCCCATGTCGCGGCCGATACGGCGCACCTCATCCTTGAACAGGTCGCGCAGCGGCTCAATCAGCTTGAGCTTCATGCGCTCCGGCAGGCCGCCCACGTTGTGGTGGCTCTTGATGGTCTGGCTGGGACCTTTGACGCTTGAGGACTCGATCACGTCAGGGTAGAGCGTGCCCTGCACCAGCCAGTCGACTCCACCGGTCTCCTTGGCAATGCGGTTGGCCTCGTCGTCAAAGACGGCGATGAACTCGGCGCCGATTCGTTTGCGCTTGGTTTCAGGGTCGGTGACGCCGGCCAACTGGTCGAGGAACCGCCGGCTTGCGTCCACGGCGACAATCTTGAGACCAAGTTTGTCGCGGAGATTTACCTGCACGCTTGTGAACTCGTTCTTGCGCAGCACGCCGTTGTTCACAAAGATGCAGGTGAGCTGGCTACCGATCGCCTTGTGGACGAGCACCGCGGCAACCGAGGAATCCACGCCTCCCGAGAGGCCGCAGATCACGTGACCCTTGCCGACTCTCTCGCGGATTTGGGCGACGGTGGTCTCGATGAAGTGTGCGGGGGTCCAGTCGCCCGCGGCGGCGCAGATTTTGAAGAGGAAGTTCTTGAGGAGCGCGGCGCCGAGCGGCGTGTGATGCACCTCGGGATGAAACTGCACGGCCCAGATGCGGCTTTCCGGGTTGGCGATGCCGGCCAGCGCGTTCGAGGTGACGGCAGTGCGATGGAAACCGGCGGGCAGCTCGAGCGCCTCGTCGCCGTGGCTCATCCAGACCTGGAGCGAAGTCGGCAGGCCGTCGAAAAGCGGGTTGGCGCTGTCTTCGATGGCTACTTCGGCGTGGCCGTATTCGCGCTTGACCCCCGAGCGCACCTTGCCGCCGAGATGGTGGACGATGAAGTGCAGCCCGTAACAGATGCCGAGCACGGGGACGCCGAGCGAGAGCACCGTTGGGTCGGCCGCAGGGGCGTCCGCGTCGTAAACCGACGAGGGACCGCCCGAGAGGATGAGGCCGATTGGCTTGAGGGCGCGAACCTCGGCGATGGGCGCCGTGCAGGGAAGCACGACGGAAAAGACGTTCTGCTCGCGTATACGGCGGGCGATCAGCTGGGTGTACTGCGAGCCGAAATCGAGAATAACAATTGTCTGGGTGTCCACGCTCCAGTTTTGCAGGGGGTGGGGCGGGATGTAAAGAAAGGACGGGTCTGGCGCCAGACGGATTGAGGAAAAGTGGGCGAGAGCGACGGTTCCGAGCGCAGTTGGTCGTGATAGCGGGCCTGGAGGAAATCGATTCGGTCGTCGCTGACGCTGTCGAGATAAGCAGCCAGGCTCAGCCTGAGGCTTTTATGCGATTGCCCTGCGCGCAGGCGCAGCCAAAGATCCGCGAGTAACAAATTGGGAGTTACTTGTGCGCCGATTCCAAGCACGGACTGACCAGCATGATTTACCGGAAAGCCGCATTGCCTGAATGAGCGAATCGCAACATTCTTGTGGAAGGGCGGGTTCACACCGTCAGAACAACGGGGGAAACGGTGTGAACACGCCTGACCAGTTCGATTTGGAGGCCGGGAAAATGGATGCAGCGTCAGAAGCGTTCCGCGAGAATTTGCTGGAAGCCGGGGCAGGCGCCCAGCCGGGGGTTGGGGAGATCGCCAGCGCCGAGATCGATTGGAGCAGCCAGGTACAAAAGGCAATCGAAGGGTTTCGCGCGGCCGAGGCACTACTGGCGGAGTGGGAGGCGAAGGATCCGACACCGTTGAGAATGGAGTGAGCGCAGGGGCCAGGGAGGCGGGTGTTTGGGTCCGCCTCCAGCGCTCAGAAACAGGCGCCTGTTATGAGCTTCGGGATTAGCTCATAGCAGGCGCCTGTCCTTTTTCCCCAGGTCTTGCCGATCGAATCCAGCCCCGACTTGCCCTTTATGGACCCATTGCGAACGAGGCTGTTGAAGGGTTCGATGGGGAATTGAACCAGCATCATCATGCGCATGTTCAACCTCCTGGCGCCGGAGTCGCATCAGAACCAACAACGGCGCGGGCCAGGGGATAGCACTGGGCAATCACGGCTGACATCCACATTTTTGGCCGTTGGCGGCTGTGTGTCAGCGCGATGCCGGGTTGGCGCGGAGCGCGCAACGCGCTCGCCCATGATAGGCTGATTGGCAACGCATCTTGACGTGATTTGGCTTAAGTAAATTCCGTCCCAGCCTCCATCGGCAGGCGTTTTACGCGCCGATTTATCTGGCCGGTCGACCTAGCTGGTATCGACATATTCGGGTGAGCTCGTATATATCGATACACCCTGGCTTCCACGAGGACATCCTATGAAATGGTTCCGCATTTTTCCGATTTTGATCGTTGCTGCCGGTAGCGGCTTGGCGCACGCGCAGCAGATCGCACAGTCCGATACCTCAAAGCCCGAGGCTCCTCCGGCGATCAAGAGCTTTGACGCGTCGGCGATCGACCAGACCGTCGACCCCTGCACCGATTTCTACCAGTACGCGTGCGGCAACTGGGTCAGGAACAACCCGATTCCGAGCGACCAGACGCGCTGGGCGCGGTCCTTCTCGCTGCTGCGGGAACGGAACCGGTACCTGCTGTGGAAAGAACTCGACGCGGCAGCCGCCCATCCCAAGACCCCGCTCGAAAAACAGTATGGCGACTTTTTTGCCTCCTGCATGAATACGGCCATGGTCGAGAAGCAGGGCCTGACGCCCATCCAGCCGGCGTGGGCGGCCATCGCGGGGGTTAATGACGCGAGCCAGTTCGCCAGCCTGCTGGGCGAGCTTGAGAACCACGGTTCTCCCGACGGATTTTTCGGCTTCGACGTGGACCAGGACGAGAAGGACTCATCCCGGCAGATTGCCGAGATTTTCCAGGGCGGCATCTCGCTGCCCGACCGCGACTACTACCTGGTGGATTCGCCGCACTTCAAACAGATCCGGGCCCAGTACATCGAGCACATGGAGAAGATGTTCACGCTGGCCGGCGACACGCCCGGGCAGGCCGCCGGAGAGGCGGCCGCGGTGATGGAGATTGAGACCGCGATGGCCAAGGCCTCCACCAGCCGAACCGACTTGCGCCAGCCGGAGAACCGCTACCACATTTATACGGTGGCCGACTTTGAGAAGGTTGCGCCGCAGTTCAACTGGGGCACCTATTTCGCGGCCACCGGGATTGGGCACTTCGACACGCTGAACGTGGCCACACCGGATTTCTTCAAGGCACTCAACGGGCTGATCGGGAGCGAGCCGCTTCAGGCCTGGAAGAGCTACCTTCGCTGGCAGGTGCTGCATGGGCAGGCGCAGGATTTGCCCAAGGCGTTTTTCGACGAAAACTTCAACTTCTTTTCAAGGACGCTGGGCTGGTCAGCAGGAGCCCCAGGCGCGGTGGAAGCAATGCTCGAGCCTGACCGACGAATCGCTCGGCGAGGCTGTGGGCCAGGACTGGGTCAAAGAGAACTTTCCGCCCGCAGCCAAGGACGAGCATGGACAAGTTGGTGGCGGCGCTGGAGAAAGTCGCTCGGCGACGACATCAAGACGCTGCCCTGGATGACCGATGAAACGAAGATCGAAGCCGAGAAGAAGCTAGCGATGATCCGCAACAAGATCGGCTACCCGGAAAAGTGGCGCGACTACTCGAGCGTGGACGTGAACCGGGACGACCTGATCGGCAACGTGCACCATGTGGCGGTCTATGAGCGCAATTACAACCTTGCCAAGCTGGGCAAACCGGTAGACGAGAGGGAGTGGGATATGACGCCGCCTACGGTGAACGCCTATTACAATCCGCATCGTTCAACGACATCAACTTCCCGGCCGGCATTTTGCAGCCGCCGTTTTTTGACTTCCGGGTCGACCCGGCCGTGAACTTTGGCGGCATCGGCGTGGTCATAGGCCACGAGATGACGCACGGATTCGACGACGAGGGATCGAAGTTCGACGGCAAAGGCAACCTGCGGGAGTGGCAGACGGCCCAGGACCGGAAGAACTTTACGGTACGGACCGAATGCGTGGCCGACGAGTACAGCGGGTTTGAGGCGGCTCCGGCCGGGGCGACGCCCCGGCAGCGCACCTGAACGGCCACCTGACGCTGGGCGAAAACACGGCCGACAACGGCGGGCTGCGGATTGCCTACATGGCGCTCGAAGATACGCTGGCGGCCGAGGGCAAGACGATCGACGAGAAGTTCGATGGCTATACCGAGGCGCAGCGTTACTTCATCGGGTTTGCGCAGGTATGGTGCCAGAACCAGACCGACCCAATCGCTCCCGCCAGTGCGCTGGTCGACCCGCACTCGCCGGGAAAATGGCGGGTGAACGGAAGGGTGCAGAACTTCGACGCGTTCGGCAAGGCTTTTGGCTGCACGAAGGGTCAGCCCATGTACCCGGTAAACTCCTGCCGGGTTTGTGGCAAAGCCGGGGCTGTAAGCGGTCAAGGGCACGAGCAGCTCAGGAGCCGCCCGGACTCAGACCGCCCAGCGAGCGAGCGTTGACGGGATTGATACACCGAACGCTTTGGGTGACATTCAACACAAGTGAACGTCAGAACTTCAACCGTTTGCAACTGGGCTGGACCGAGCTCGGATGGAGCCGGGTTGCGTCTTTTGCCCGGCAACCGGGGAAAATAGCCTTGTTTTTGCCGATCGTTTGGGTGAAACTAGGCACAAGCGGCCCTCGGCTTTTACAATGCATCAGGGACCCGTCCCAACCCAGCTCTGCTGTGGAACTAGCAAACTTGGCGGCGCACGCCTGACCAGGATGAAGGAATCGCATGAAGTTCACGAAATTCGGCAAGGCACTTCTGATGAGCGCCCTCTCAGCTGGCGTCATTCTCTGCGTTACGTCTTGCGTTCGTAGTTATACGGTTGGCTATTTGTATGTCACAGGCACGGTGACGGCCCAGTCCAATGGCAGCGGAATCATCAGCGGCTACAAGATCGACCACAATACTGGATTTTTGACCCCGCATCAACGGAATGCCGATATCGTCAGGAGGCGCCAACCCGGAGCGCGCGGTCCTGATCGTGGGGAGCAAGTTTTTTTATGTGTTGAACGCGGGCGTAAACGCCCAGGGTGGAGCGACCTGCACGACGGCGAATCCGTGCCAGAACTCGAACATTACGGAGTTCGCGGTGGGCGGCAACGGCATTCATGACGCCGCAGGAGACGTTTTACACGCAGGGGATCAACCCATTCCGAATGATTGCGGACACCTCAGGCAACTACCTCCTGGTACTTGACCACGACTCGCCCAACAACGCCACCTGCAAGCTGGCGCTGGGCCCGTCGGCGACAAGCTTGCGGCGACATTACGGTGTTCCAGATCAACCAGACGACGGGCCGTCTGACGCTGGTGGTCAACGCGCAGGTGACGGGATCGACCGGAACGGGGCTGACGTACTTCCCGGTGCCGGCAAACCCGATCGACTTTGTGCTGGCATCGGGCTACATCTTTACGTTGAGCGGCTTGCCGCCGCCAGCGACGGGCGACAGCGTATTCCCATATGTGTACTCACTCCGGGAGCGGCCAGTTGACGCTGGGCCAGAACAGCCCGCAGCCGCTGGGCGCCTCGCAGGCGACGGCGATTGTGGACTGCTTCGGGCGTGATTTACGTGCTGGACAACGAGCCGGTGACGTACACGCCGATCGGCGCCACCGCCCCGGTCACTTCGCCCAGCCAGATTGTTCCATTCACGGTGGGGAACAACGGGGCGCTGCAGGCGCAGACGGGCGGCGTAATCCCGGATGCGACCACGGTGGTGAACCCGATTTACCTGATCGTGGTTTCCAAATCGAGCAATAACTTCCTCTATGTGGCGAACCAGGGAAGCAACGTTCCGGGCGTCAACGCGGAGAGCGGAATCGCCGGATACTCCATCACCACGTCGCCGTCGTACCAAGCCACGCCACTAACGCCGCCGACGTTCGGTTCGGGAGCTGGCCCCCAATGCCTGGTTGAGGATCCGTCGGGGCAGTTCATTTACACGGCGAACTTCAACGATTCGACGATCACCGGGCGTGCCATCGACGTGAACGACGGCGTGCTGAATCCACTGCGGGTGGCCAACAGCTACACGCTGCAGGGTCAGGCCACATGGTGCCTTGTGGACGGGCGCACAGACTAAAGGACCGGGCCGGGAGGGGATGACAGCTGGCGTGTGCGCCAGCGCGAGGCCGGGCCCCCGGCAGGCAAGAACAGGCAGCAAAACAGAACGCAGCCGAATGCCGGGCGCGGCTTTTCAAGAAGGGCGCCTGGGGGTTCGATTCCAAACCTGATTGACAAGGGGCCCGCGGTTAGGGCCCCGTGACGAAAGATGCGCATGAAGTTGAACAAAACGAGCCAGCTGCTGCTGGTCGCCGCTGGCCAGCATCCTGGTAGCTGGATTTATGACCGCCTGCGCCACGCTCACCGTGGATTTTGTTTTTGTCGCCAGCTGCAAAGGCAGCCGGCACGAACAACTACGGAGAGCTCGACATCTTCGAGGTGAACTCGGAGTCGGGGCACATGCGCCAGATTCCAGCCTCGCCGGTACCCTCCGCAAGGCCGCTTGCCGGTGGCTGAAGCGGTTTCGTCAGACGCAGCCAGCCTGTTTGTGGCCAACCAGGACGACAACAACATTGTCCAGTTCGTGATTGGCAGCGACGGCAAGCTTTACCCGTACAACACAGTGAATACGCCGGGCGTATTTCCGCTGGGTCTGGCGGCGAGCGCAGCGAACCTTTTTGTGGTGGACACCTACCAGCCTCTGCCGACCTGCTCAACGGCGGCGCCGTGCTCAGGTTCGATTGGGGTGTTTCCGCTGACAGCGGCGACCGGCTCAACGCCCGTGGCGATTGGATCGCCGGCCGTGAATGGGAGCATCAGCTCCAACTACTGGCCGCTGACGGTGGCAGGCAGGCCGAACGATGTGATTGCGCCAACGGCGATTGACGTGCTTGCTTCAGGGACCGATGTTTACGTGACGGCATACGACACGTCGGTGAGCCCGACGGTGGGCTACATTTTTGGATTTTCAGTGGGCTCTGGCGGCGTTCTGACAGCGCTGGCAGGATCGCCGTTCGCGGCCGGGATTCGGCCTTCAGCGCTCGCGAGCGACAAGAGTGGGACCTACCTGTACGCGACCGATTACGCTGGGAACGACGTGCTGGCGTACACGATTGCATCGGGAGTCTTGACGCCGCTGGCGGGCAGCCCGTTCAAGGCGGGGACGAACCCATCGGCGATCGTGGTGGACCAGAAGTACAGTTTTGCCTACGTGGCGAATGCGACGGACTCGACGATCACGGCCTACTCGCATGACCAACGGCAAGCTGGCCAGCCTGGGAACGTATGCGACGGGGCTTGAGCCGGTGGCGCTGGGCATCGACCCCTCGACGAGCCACTTTCTTTACAGTGTCAATTTTCTTGGCAACACGGTGTCAGGCTTCGAGTTGAGCGCAACAGCTGGCACGCTTCTTGACACGCAGAATTCTCCATTCCCGTCCAACGACCTGCCGACGGCGGTGGCGGCGATACCGCACGCGGGCACGGGCGCGGGCGTGCCATAGGGACGACGAGCGATCGCCCGGGATCCGGCGACGGAGCCCGGTAGCAACACCCCGCGAGGGCTTTTACAATGACTACGGGGCAACCTAAACAAGTTTTTCTGGGACCAGAATGTGATGGCCCACGACGAAGGAAGCGCATGAAGTTCAGCAAAATGAGCCAGCTGTTCCTGGTCTCCACGATCGGCCTTATGGTGGCCATGTTCCTGGCTGGCTGCCAGCTTGTGACCATCGACTATTTTTTGTGGCCAGTTCGGCCGGCTCCGGAGCGGGAGCAGCCGGGCAGATCCAGACCTTCGCGGTGGACTCGGAGTCCGGCGCGCTTCGCCTAGGGAGCGCCTACGGTCCCCTCAGGCGGAGTGGGGCCCGCTTCATTGGCCGACGACGGGCAATTTCGACCACCTGTATGTGGCCAACGCGACCAGCAAGACGGTGGTTCACTTCAGCATTTCAATCGACGGCTCGCTGACTGCCGCGGATACGATCACGCTGGCTTCGGCGCCCCGTGGGGCTGGCCGTCAACCCGGCCAACAACTATCTTTATGTGGTTTCGTATTTGAATGTGGTTCCGGGAACGACTTCAGCCACGCTTGTCGCGAGTATCCGCTCTCCACGCTCGGGTGCCATCGGCGGGCTCGCTGCCCAGCAAACACTCGACTGTGCCCGGCTACGGCAGCGACCTGCTCGTGCCCACAGGTAGTCAACGTACTGGCCAACAACAATGATGTGTATGTTTCCACCTACGATCTTTCTGCTTACAATCCTGGCGGAACTATCAACCAGCGCCGCAAACCCCGGATGGGTGTTCGGCTTTGGCGTGGACTCGAGCGGCAACGTTGACGGCGACTGCAGGCAGCCCTTACAAAGCCGGCGTCAAGCCCAGCGGCATCACCAGCGATTCTGTGAACCGCTTTGTGTACGTCACTGACTACGCCTCCAACCAGCTGATTGGCTATGCCATCCAGACCAACGGCACGTTAAACTTCCTGGTCAACGGCCCCTTCAAAACCGGCAACGAGCCCTCCAGCGTCACGGTCGATCCTCGCGGCATCTTCATCTATGTATCCAACGCGCTGGATTCAACGGTCACCGGTTACAACATCGCCCTGCCCACCGGGACGCCTTCGGTGACTGTCGGCAGCAACAGCGCCTCGTCTTTCGACACCGATACGCAGCCGGTTGCGATTGAAGTCGATCCCGCCCTGGGCCGGTTCCTTTATACCGCCAACTATCTGGGCAATTCGGTCTCGGGTTTCCTCATGGATACCAAGAGCGGCGTCGTGTCGCCGTTGCAAGCGACGCCTTTTCCGACGGGGTCCAATCCGACGTCGCTGGCCATCATTCCTCATGGCAACCATTCGGTCGAGTCGGTGACGCCGTAACCTCATTCAGTAATCAGGCGGCAAAAAGCCCAGCCATCGCGGCTGGGCTTTTTGCTGCCGAAGTGACAGCTCCGAGAGCCTGCGGGCTGGCGTCTCAGCGGTTCGTTGCAAAAGTGGAGCGCCCAAAACGTGATCCTTCGGCTCTGCCTGGCGCACAAAACCCGCCAAACTGTCCTCTGGATCACCCTGTATTTTTGGGTACGAATCTCTGAAGCTACAGCGGTTTCAGGATTGCTGTACCCAGAGGCATTGCACTCAAGTCGACCCGACCCCAGGGAGGGGCGACCTGGCTAGAAGCACAATCGGGCATACCTGGCATAACTATCCTGAAACCGCCCTAGGGAGCGGCCTTGATGGGGGTCGCCTGGGCTCCGTCCTGGGTGAACTGAAATTGCAGGATCCAGGCGCGGGGTGCGGACTGACCGCCTTGTTCCGCGGGCTTGAACTTCCAGCCTTGGGCGGCCTGCAGGGCTTTGCCGGCGAAGTAGGGGCTTGGCCCCTCCGAGTCGTAGGTGGCATTCGTCACGTTGCCGGCAGCATCAACCGCCACCCGAATCCTGACGTTGAACCTGCCGTGAATCGACTGGGTCGCGGCAGGCAGGACGTTGGGCATGACCCGCGAGAGGACCTGGTCCCCAAGGGCCTGACCCTCAACTCCCTGACTATTGACGGTCGAAGCCGAAGCCGTCGTGGCCTCCGCGGCGGGTGCCGACGCCGGGGGCGAAGAGGCTGTGTCTGCGGACGCCGGCTGCTCTGGCTGGGCTTCGGAAGGCGGTTGTTCCTGCGTCTCGGACGCGGCCGGGGCTGTCTCCTGCCTCTGCGGCATGGATGTGCCTGCGGAAGGCTTTTGTTCCTGCACCTGCGGCGGAGCTGCGGGGACGGCAGCCGGCGTTTGCTGCTGTTCTTCGACCCCCTGTGCGGCTTCGGGCGGGTGAGAACGCCACCGGACCACGCCGACAACCACCGCCAGAACCACCAGAACGGCAACGAGGACCCCCAGGTGAAGTTTGGCAGGAAGCTTTCTGCCGTTTTCAGCGGACGCTGCCGCGCTGGGTCGAACGGAATCGAGAGCTGCCCGGACATCGGCGAGAGTTAACCTGCGCGCGGGGTCGGGTTCTAGGCATCCTTTGGCAATGGCGGCATAGGGCTCGGGCACCGATTCGGGCACAACCGGGGCGCCGTCACCCGCCCGCGTCCATTGCGGCGGACGTTGCGTGAGGGCCTCAACGACCGTGATGCCCAGGGCCCAGAGATCCGCGGCAGGGGTTAGAGCTCCGGTAGAGGACTCGGGCGCGGCATAGATTCCGCCTGTCTGATTGCCGGCCTGGCCGGCGCGCTGAAGGCCGTCCGACGAGAGCTTCAACTCATCCTTGACGACCAGCAGGTTTGAAGGCTTGAGGTGACCGTGCACGAATCCCTTGCCATGAAGCCAGGCGAGCGTGTCGAGCACCGGGTTAAGGAGTTCTGCGGTTTCGTCGGGCGTGAGCGGCCGGTCGGGAAGAACCTCTGAGAGAATCTCGTCGGCATCTTCGGTTAAGACGTAGATCAGGTCGGTATCATCCACCTGGCAGCGGCCGGTCTGGATCACCCCGATCAGGTTGGGATGAGAGAGATGGGCAGAGGCGGCCCAGGCGGCGATGCGGGCTTCGGCTTGCTCCGGATCGGCGGCAATCAGCTTGAGGGCGGCTTTGCGGGGCGGGTCCGCCATCTCCGTCAGGAAAACGCCCGTGCGCGGTGAACCGCCCAGCCATTGCAGGAGAGCAAATCTTCCGTCAATGACGCGTCCGACCCAATCACTCCGGATTGCCGATGCGTTCATGGCCGTAACCATTTTATCCGAGCCCGGTAATAGCGAAAACGGGAAAGTTGAGGAGCAGTAGAAAGGGGGTGAGCCATGGCTGCCTCAGCCGGCGCCCAAATCTGCCCAGCGCTGGATTCTTCCTCTCAGCACCGTAAAGCATGACAGCCGGCGAAAGCAAGGATCAAAACAGGGCAGTTACATGGGGGGCACGAGCGCCAACCGGCCCCAGGGCGCTTTTGCGGCGCGAAGACGCAAGCGGGCTGCTGCAAGGTTGTTGCCGGCCCACTCATCGCCAGAGGTGCATCCACGAGCGCAGCATGCGCTGGGCAGGCTTTTCGACAAAGTGGAGGGCGGCAAGCGCCATGGCGATGAGGATGGCATAGCTGAGCCAGGGGTCGAAGCGGATGAGTCCCAGGCGATCGAGCACATGGGAGTCGTGGATCAGGGTCCAAAAGTTGAAGTGGAGCAGGTAGAGGCAATAGCTGGCCTCGCCGACAAAAACCAGGGGACGCCACCCGAAGGCATGCGAAAGCGGGTTGTGGCCCGCCAGGCACAGCACGATGCAACCGAAGAAAGGCATCAGCAGGCCATCGTGTTCGATGGCATAGGGAACGAGCGGCCCCATTTGCAGAATGCAGAAGAGGGCTGCGAAGCCGAATAGCCCCAGAAAGAGGCGCAGCCGGGCGCCGCGATCCAGGATTTCATCGAGACCGGCGAGCAGAACCCCAAAGGCAAAACTTGCCAGGTGCGGTAAGGGCGTGTATTTGAGCGCCTGCAGCCAGGGGCCATAGCTCCAGCGGTCGGGATGGGGAATGCCGTCGGGATTGAAGACTATATAGAGCGCGCCGGGCACCATGCCCAGCATCCAGACGCCGGCCAGCTTCGCCAGGTGGGTAGGGATCGAGACGGGACGCTTCCACCGGGCCATCCAGGGAAATAGCAGGTAATAAAAAGACTCCGCGGACATGGTCCACGCGGGCGTATTCAGAAAGGTGGCGACCGCGGGAACCCAGCCCTGCAGCAGCAGCGGCGTCAGCGCCATGCCGGTCCAGAACATGGCGTGGGTGTGGGCCTGATACTCCAGCGGAACCACGCGCCAACTGAGCAGCAGGCTGAGGAAATAGATGGGATAGAGGCGGGTGAAGCGCGCCTCCCAGAAGCGGTATCGGTTCAGCTCGCCGGAGCGCGCCTTGCCGGCGTAGTTATAGGCCAGCACAAAGCCCGAGAGCAGGATGAAGAAGCTGACCGAAGCAAAACCGGCGTTGATCACCGGGGCCATGAAGCCAAACCACTGCGGATTGGAAAAATGAAAGAGAACGATGTTGATGGCCGCGAAACACCGCAGGCCTGTAAGCGCGTTCAGCCGGGCTGGCTTGGTGATCTCCACGGGTGGTTAGACGTCTCCGACAGGCGGCTTACAGCCTCTGGCCCATTGGCCCGTTACCGAGGACAATGCATGCGGACAGGTTCAGCCTGGCTGCTACGCGCCGGTAGAGCGCACTCCCGCCGCAAACAAGCAGCCGGCGTCATCTTTTACGCTGTCACCAGCGATCCGACTTTTTCACCAAGGACAACACGCCGGATATTTCCCGGCTGGTTCATGTTGAAGATGATCATGGGCAGGTTGTTGTCTTTGCAGAGGCTGACCGCCGTCAGGTCCATCACCTTGAGCCCCAGACGGAGGATCTCCATGTAGGTGATCTCGTCGTACTTTACAGCGTCTTTCACCAGAACGGGATCGGCGTTGTAGACGCCTTCGACCTTGGTCCCCTTGAGCAGTACGTCGGCCTTGATCTCCATGGCGCGCAGGCTGGCCGCCGTGTCAGAGGAAAAGAACGGGTTGCCGATGCCGGCGGCAAAGATCACCACGCGGCCTTTTTCGAGGTGGCGGACGGCGCGGCGCCGGATGTAGGGCTCGGCGAGCTGGTTCATGAACACCGCGCTCATCACGCGGCACTGCACGCCGCGCTTCTCCAGGGCGTCCTGCAGGGCGATGGCGTTGATCACTGTCGACAGCATGCCCATCGAGTCGGCGCTCACCCGATCCATCTCCCGAGCCTGGCCTTCGACGCCGCGAAAGATGTTGCCTCCGCCGACCACGATGCCCAGCTCGACGCCGAGGGCGTGAATCTCAGCCAGCTCCCCTGAGATTTCAGAGACTTTTTCGGCGTCCAGGCCAAAACCGCGGGGTCCGGCCAGCGCCTCGCCTGAAAGCTTGAGTACGATCCGCTTATACATATCCCTCCGAGTATCGCATAGGAACCGAGGGGTTGGCCGTGCGCACCGGGGGCTGGGATTGCCCAGGGCGGCCAAGAATCCTGGGGTGCACCGGCTTCCCGAACTGGCCCTGAACGCGGCCGGTTTCAATTCAGGAACCTGCATTGGGCTTTTTAGAGGAAGCGCGGACCAGCCCTGCCGGCTTGCTGCCTATTCTTAGCTCATTGAGCACTGAAAAGAAGGCATTTTATGGTCGTGAGGACGCAGAACAAGGGATGCGCAATCACAGGGTTGCAGGTGGGCGCGCACAACGTCCGGCGATATTTTCCCAAGGGTACGGCGGCGATCGAGTTCGAACTGGACCACCTGCAGATCCAGTGCGGGCTCATGCCCGATTTCTGGCAGGGCCGGGCGGCGATTGAGGATCCGAGGCTGGGAGCGTGGCTTGAATCAAAAAATCTTCATGAGAGGCCAAGCCGCGTTCCGGTGCCCCTGGCGATGATTCCCAGCGGGAACAACTGCTTCAGGCTGCGGCCCATCGCGTTGATCAAGCGGGGACGAAAAAAACCGCCGGCGGATGCCTTCAACGCGGCTTGAGGCAACGGCTGCGTATGTGCCCCGCATGACGCCAGTTCATGCGTAGCCCACACACGCCCGCCTTGCCTGACCTGCTTATGCCGTGCCTTGCGTACGCCAGGCCTTGCGTATCCTGCGCACGCTGGGCCTTTCGAATATTGATAGACTCGAACTGCGATGACCGGAACCGACAGCCTGACCCAACTGCAAACGAACCTTGAGCGGTATTTTGCCGCCGGACCGGCCGCCGTCGGCGACACCGGCGCGATGACGGCTTTTCTAGCCCTGCGCGACGCCCTCGAGCGTGGCGAAGTCCGCTCCGCCTCGCCGGATGCAGGCTCGGCGACGGGCTGGCGGGTAAATGCCTGGGTGAAGCAGGGAATTTTGCTTGGCTTCCGGCTGGGGGTTTTGGAGGAAATGCCCGCTGACGCTGGTCTTTCTTTTCCCCGCTCCGCTCTTTCCTATGTCGACAAGAACACTTACCCGGTGCGGCACTTTGCCGCAGCCGACGGGGTACGTGTGGTTCCCGGGGGCTCCTCGATTCGGTCCGGAGCCTACGTGGCGCGAGGCGTCGTGTGCATGCCGCCCATGTACATCAATGCCGGAGCCTACGTCGACGAGGGAACGATGGTGGACTCCCATGCGCTGGTGGGCTCCTGCGCGCAGATCGGCAAGCGCGTGCATCTGAGCGCGGCGGCGCAGATTGGCGGCGTGCTGGAGCCGGTGAACGCGGGGCCGGTGGTCATTGAAGACGATGTGCTGGTGGGCGGCAACTGCGGCGTCTACGAGGGCACCATTGTGCGTCAGGGCGCGGTGCTGGCCGCTGGAACCATTTTGACGCGGGGCACCCCGGTCTTCAACCTGGTGAGCAGCGAAGTGCTGCGGCCGAGCGATGATCTGCCGCTCATCATCCCGGAGAATGCAGTGGTGGTGCCGGGAGCGCGCGCGGTGACCAAAGGCAAGGGTCAGGAATGGGGATTGAGCCTCTACGCGGCGGTGATTGTGAAGTACCGCGACGACAAGACCAGCCTCAGCACCACGCTCGAGGATCTGCTGCGGTGAACTGCTAGTGGCTACAGCGGTTTAACCGGCCGGGGCTGGTCAGGCCCTGTCTGGCCGGCGGAGATTTCGGCGACAAAGTAGTTTTCGCCGCGTATGGGGCAACCGGCCAGGCGGCGGAGCATCGCCAGTTGACCAACATGCGTGAGCGCGTCGGCTACCGGACCCTGGATGAGCCGCTCGACGGGAGCCTCAAGGGGCGCGGCGGAGGCGAGGTATGCGTCGAAGGCGCTGAGCGTAGCGAAGAAACGCCGCTGCTCGCCGGCCCAGTCCCGTGGCGCCGAGTCTTGCCAGCGTTGAACGCCGCGGGCCATCGAAAGCGCCCAATCAAACAGATCGCCCATGTGGGCGACGATCTGGATGGGCTGGCGCCCGGCACCATCGAAGAGGGCGAATTCGGCAGGCGCGCCTTCAAGGGCGCGATGGGCGCGGTAGGCCAGCGTGGCAAGCAGGTGGCGAAGCAGGGCGCGGTCAGAGTCCATGAAGCCAACTATAGCGCAGCCAGGAACTTGCCGGGACTAGAAGCAGCAGGTCGGCTTGATGTTCAGGAGCGCTTTTTACGGCCCGCCATGAAAAATAGAAGGAACGCAACGACCGCAAAAGCAACCAAGTGCACCGGCGTAAGGAGTGTTCCCATCGCTGACCTCTCTTTACGGCATAAGTGTACTCTGCCCGCACCCAATCACAGGCCACGGGGATCCTGCGTGGAGTGCCGAAAATTGGTTAGCCTTTTTCCTGAGCTGGCCGCGGCCAGCATCAGAGACAGAGTTCAAACTGACCGCTGCCGGGATTAGGCGCAGGGCACATTTCTCTGATAAACTGAAGGTTCTGAGTTCAACCGCAGGAAGAGACCATGTCAATCCATCCCGTAATGCAGCGCCTGGCCGACAAGCTGAAGCGCACTGATTTGCCCACGTTCGTGCCCGGCGACCAGGTTCGCGTCCAAGTAAAGATCAAGGAAGGCGATAAAGAGCGCCTGCAGGCCTTCGAGGGCCTGGTCATCGCCATCAACAACGGCCCGCAGGGGACGTTTACTGTGCGCAAAATGAGCTTTGGGCAGGGAGTGGAGCGCATCTTCCCCTTTAACTCCAAGGTCATTGAGAGGATCGAGAAGATCCGCAGCTACAAGGTGCGCCGCGCCAAGCTGTTCTACATTCGCGGACTGCGCGGCAAGGCCGCCCGGCTGCGCGAAGTGGACCGCGAGACCGGCAAGGTTCGCGCCTAAGCGGACATCCCTTTGGGAACGACAACGACCCCGGCTTCGGCCGGGGTTGTTTTTTGGGCGGTGAAGCTGGCTCCAGCTTTTTTTCAATCCCACCCTTCCCAAAAAAGAGCGGAACAGGGTCGCCCGAAACTGTTCTCGCTATCGGGCGCGGGTTCTTATACTGACAGCATGGCTCGTGTTGTGGTCTGCGGTTGGACGCTGGAAGAGGCTGCGCGCGGGCGCGGCGCGTCGCGCATTGCCGGCCTCGACGAGGTGGGCCGCGGTCCGCTGTTCGGGCCCGTCGTAGCGGCCGCGGTCATTCTTCCCAAAGGCTGCTGCCTGCAAGGCCTCACGGACTCAAAGAAGCTCACCGAAAAGAAGCGCAATGAGTTGGACCCGGAGATTCGCGCCTGCGCGTTGGCCTGGGCAATTGCTGCGGTCGACGCGGAGACGATCGACAGGATCAATATCCGGCGGGCCTCGCTCGAAGCGATGCGGCGCGCGGTGCAACTGCTGGCGCTGAGCCCCGATTTTTTGCTGATCGACGGGCGCGACACCATCGAGTGGAACTGCGAACAGCAGGCGGTGATTAAGGGAGACGCGACCAGCTTTTCGATTGCCGCCGCCAGCGTGCTGGCCAAGGTGCACCGCGACCGCCTGATGGTGGAGTTCGACCGGGCCTTTCCCGGCTACGGCCTGGCCCGGCATAAAGGCTACTGCTCTGCGGAACACATGGAGGCGCTGGCGCGGCTGGGCCCAACACCCCTGCACCGGAAAAGCTATCAACCGGTGGCCCAGGCGTCGCTGCAATTTTGAATGAACCCGGCCAGACCACGCGATGGCTTGCGTTAACCCAGTTTGAGAGCCGTCATGCGGGGGCGAGCGCCTTCGCTTTGCGTCTTTGCTTCCATGCCAGCACGGGGCGCGCCAGAAACAGAGCGGCGAAAACCAGCGTCATGGCGGCTGGAGTGATGACTCCGGGCTTGACCTGCCACCAGTAGTGGACGATGGCGCAGACTGCGGAAACATAGATGAGCTTGTGGACGCGGTTCCAGTTTTTGCCGCCAAGCTTGCGGATGGCCCAGTTCGTGGAGGTGAGGGCCAGCGGAAGCAGGAGCGTGTACGCGGCCACGCCCGCGAAGATGAAGCGGCGCTTGGTGACGTCCGTCTCGATGGTCGCGAAATTGAAGCCCGCATAGAGAGCCACGTAGGTCAGCATGTGGAGCGTGCCGTAAAAAAAGGCGAACAGCCCCAGAAGACGTCGGAATTTGATGAGCCAGTTGAGACGCGGCCAAAGGCGGCGCAGGGGTGTGATGGCCAGGGTGATGGCCAGCAGGCGCAGCGTGGCCAGTCCGGTGGCAAAGGCAATCGCAGCGGTAGGATCGGGACCGAGCGTGTTGTTGACGGCGCCCCACACCAGCCAGCCCGCGGGCGCAAGGCAGACCAGCCAGGTGAGAGTCTTGAGGGCGATCAGTATCTTGCGATTCATAAGTTTCCTGGCAGCCGAGCTGGTGTTGCTGGAGGCGCTAGCCCGGCCGGCGTTGTTAGCGGAACTGGGGTTGTTTTACCTGACTCCGCGCATACGCGCGCAGCGCGGCGAACTCCGCTTTAAAAGTCCCTCTTCAAATTCATCCCGGTGTAGAGCGAGGCTACTTCGTCGCCATAGCCGTTGAACATGAGGGTGGTGCGGCGCTGCGCGTAAAAGGGCAAGCCGATCCGGCGCTCGGTTTTCTGGCTCCAGCGGGGGTGGTCCACATTGGGGTTGACGTTGGAGTAGAAGCCGTACTCGGTGGGGGCCTGATCGTTCCATGTGGTGGGGGGCATGTTGCTGACAAAGCGCACGGTGACGATGGATTTGGCCGATTTGAAGCCATACTTCCACGGCACCACGATGCGGATCGGGGCGCCGTCCTGGTTGGGCAGCACTTCACCATAGAGGCCAAAGGTCAGCAGCGTGAGTGGGTTCATGGCCTCGTCCATGCGCAGCCCCTCGGAGTAGGGCCAGGAGATGGTTGCATCCTCTCCCGCCCACTTCTCCACATGACGGTCGTAGTAGGAGAGGAACTGCACGAATTTGGCCGAGGGAAGCGGATTGCACAGCTTGATGAACTCCGAGAGCGAGTAGCCGACCCAGGGAATGACCATGCTCCACGCCTCCACACAGCGATGGCGGTAGACGCGGTCTTCAAGCGGACGCAGCTTGAGCAGCGTGTCGATGTCGAAGGTAAGAGGCTTTTCGACCTTGCCTTCCACCTTCACGGTCCAGGGACGCGTGGGCAGGCCGCCGGCGTTCTTTGCGGGCTGATCCTTCTCCACGCCAAACTCGTAAAAATTGTTGTAGTGGGTGATGTCTTCAAAGCTGGTGAGTTGCTCGCCGGTCGTGGTCAGGGGACTTTGCACCGTCTGCAGTTTTGTGTCGGCCAGCGCGATGGTCGAGGGCGAGAACAGTTCGCCGAGGCTCCCGGCGCCGAGCACTGCAGCGCCTGTCGCCGCCGCGGTGCGTAGAAAGCGCCGGCGGTTGAAGTAGTCCTTGTATGCAGCCTGAGACGTGATTTCAGAAGAGGGAATATCGGGCGGTTTGCCGATCAGCATGGTTTGACCTCGCGCGGGGAACGAACGCTTGCATCCATTAGACACGAGCGAGGGCCGCACGTTACAGAATTTCGGCGGATTTGAATGGAGCCGGTTTGAAGGGACTAAAAAAAAGGCGAAATTCAGTTGGACGGCGGAAACGGCCACTGCCCAAGCCGGCGGGCGCGGAAGAGATAGATGACCGTGCCGGAGACGGCAATCAGAGCAGCGACGGCCAGGCCGCCGAGGGCATGGCTGCGGTTGAGCAGAATAAAAACGAAGCCGGCGATGGCCGCCAGCGGGGGCAGCGGGTAGAGCGGGATTTTGAAGGGACGCTCCAGATCCGGACGCTGGACGCGAAGCAGCATCACGCCTGCCTGCTGAAGAAAGAACTGCAGCAGGATGCGGGTGACGACCAGCATGGTGATGACCTGGGCAAGCGAGAAGAAACAGAACACAAAGCCCACCAGGCCAAGGGCGACCAGCGAACGGTGGGGAATGCCGTGTTTTGGATGAACGGCGGCAAGATAGCTGAAGTAGTTGCCGTCTCGTGCCGCGGCGTAAGGCACGCGGGAGTAGCCCAGCAGCAGAGAGAACACCGACGCAAACGCGGTCCAGACGATGAGGGCGGCCATCAGCCGGCCCGCAAAGCTGCCAAAGGCGGATTGAGCGATCTGGGCGACCAGTTGCAAGTGTACGGCGGCGCCGGCAGCGGCTTGATCGGATAGATGCCCCGCGTATGCGCGCAGCGAGGGCAGGGCCGCCAGATCCATGGCGACATAAAACGCTGAGACAAACAGCACGGAGAGCAGAATGGCGCGGGGAATGGTGCGCACCGGCTGCCGGACCTCGCTGCCGAGGAAGCAGATGTTGTAGTAGCCCCAGTAGTCGTAGGTGGTGATGAGCGTGGCCTGGGCAAGTCCGCCGATGGCGAGCGCAGCCGGCAGCGCGGGTGAGGACGGCATCTGCCAGCCGCCGGTCGCCGCAGCGTGTGCGAAGCCGGAGACGATCACGCCCGCAATCGCCGCCATCACGCCGCCAAACAGCACCCACGCCAATCGGGTAATAGAGCTCAGGTTGCGATAGAGCAGCGCGGTCACCAGCAGGCACGCGCCCGCGGCGCTAAAGCTGGAGTAGTGCAGCGCAGGCAGAGCAGCGAACGGCGCGCCTTCGAGTCCCGGCCAGAACCAGGCCAGAAAGCTGGAGAGACCGATGCACCCTGAGGCGATCGAAAGCGGGGCGGAGAAGCTGAGCTGCCACACGTAGAGAAAGCTGAGCCAGTTTCCAGCGCGGTCGGGGCCGTAGATCTCGCGAAGAAACGCGTAGGAGCCCCCGGCGCGCGGGAAAGCGGCGCCCAGCTCGGCCCAGACCAGCCCGTCGGCAACCGCGATCACGGCGCCCAGAATCCATGCCCACACCGACAGGCGAAATCCTGCCGCCGCAATCACCAGCGGAAGCGTAATGAACGGTCCGACGCCGATCATCTCAAGCATGTTGAAGAGAACGGCGGAGCGGAGACCGATGCGCCGTTCAAGCACTGCTGGGCCGGCGGAGGTGGGTTGGGGTAAAGACATGGGCTGGAGAGAGAAATGGCTCTGATGCGCTCACCGGATTGTACACTGACGGTGACTATGTTTCTTACCCACAAAATCAAACGAGTGGCCCTGGCCGGCGCCATGGCGGCAGTGCTGGTGCTGGCGGGATTTTTAGCGGCAGGCGCGCAGCAGTCGCCTGCGGCGGGCCTGCCCCCAGCGGCAGGTCTCGCGCTGCCAGCCGCCGAGGCCAGCGACATTGCGCTCCCCTTGCCCGAAGATCGCGGGCAGGCGGCTCTCGAGCAGACCGTCAAGCGGCTGGGAACAACCGCCAGCGTGCTTTATATTGTCGCCCACCCCGACGATGAGGATGGCGCACTGCTCACCTACCTGTCGCGCGGGCTGGGCGCGCGGGTGACGCTGCTGACGCTGACCCGCGGCGAAGGCGGACAGAACGCGATCTCCGCCGAGACCTACGACGCCCTGGGCCTGATGCGCACCAATGAACTCGAGAAGGCGGACGAGTATTACGGAGTCAGGGAATTGTGGGGTACCGAGGCCGACTTCGGCTTCTCGAAGACGCAGCAGGAATCCTTTGCGCGCTGGACCCACGAGCGGGTGCTGTACGACGCGGTGCTGGCGGTGCGACAGGTGCGCCCGCAGGTGATTGTGGCCACCTTCGTGGGCGGCGTTTCAGACGGGCACGGGCAGCACCAGGTTTCAGGCGAGATTGCGCAGGAGGTGTTCAAGGCCGCGGCTGATCCCAAGGTGTTTCCCGAGCAGTTGAAAGACGGCCTCGAGCCGTGGCAGCCCCTGGCCATGTACTCGCGGATTCCGTTTGCGCCCCTCACAAGCCGGGGCATCTTTGACTACGCCACCGGCAAGTGGGCTCCCGCGCGGTTCCACAATTACATTACCGGCGAGTGGACCACGGCCGCCCTATCGACGGATGTGAGTATTCCCGTCGGCACATGGGACCCGGTGCTGGGGCTGAGCTATGTGCAGATCGCGCGTCAGGGCTGGGGAGAGCAGAAGTCGCAGAATGGGGGTGCGAACCCCGTGCTCAGCGGACCGGCTTCGTCGGGATACCACCTGTGGGCGGTAGCGCCGGAGGCAGCCGCCCCCAACAGCGCGAGCCCCGACAGCACGAGTCACGACAGCACGAGTCACGACAGCACAAATGACAACAGCCTGTTTTCGAATCACAAGGTGCAGATCGACACCAGCTTGAAGGGGCTCACCGGCCTGGTCAAGGGCAAAGTGCCCGAGTGGCTCGTCGCGGCGCTGGGGAGGATGGATGATGGCCTGAAGCAGTACGAGAGCGATTGCCGCAACGAGACCGGCGTGGAGGGCGCGCACAAACTCGCGCCGATTTACCGCCAGGCACTGGAGTTGTACGCACAGGTGAAGGCCTCGGATCTCGACGCGGAATCCAAAGCAGGGCTGGAGTTGGAACTGGGCGCCAAGGTCGAGCAGTTCCAGGCGGCATTCGAAGATCTGTTGGGCCTTGACCTCTCGGCCGTAACCTCGCGGGATGGCGAGGACGAGACTGCGCGCAGCGTCACGCCGGGCGAGGAGTTCCGCGTGCGGGTCCACGCCACGCGGGCCCTCGGCAAGGCGCAGCTCACGCGGGTTTGGCTTGAGAGTCAGAGCGGCTCGCCTTGGAAGGCCGAGGACATCTCCGGCGCCATGGAGCCGGAGGCCGACGTCAACGACCGCCTCTTCCGGGTGACCGCGGCCGCAGACGCCCAACCGACAGCGCCCTTCTTTACGCGCCCCAACATCGAGCAGCCCTACTACGACATTTCGAATGAAAAGTGGCGGGAGCGCTCGTTTGCGCCCTGGCCGCTGGCGGCGTGGGCCCAGTTTAGCTTTGACGGCCTGCCCATCCGCCTGGGCCAGGTGGTGCAAACGCTCGCGCGGGTCACCGGGCAGGGCGGCGTTTATCAGCCGCTGGTGGTGACGCCGGCGATCGGTGTGCGCATTGACCCGGAGGCGCGGATTCTGCCGCTCGATGGAGCGCCCCTGCCGGTGAAGGTGACGGTGCATGCCGAAGCCGCGGCCGAGGGAACCGTGACCCTGCAACTCCCGGAAGGCTGGAAGGCGGAGCCGCCCGAAAGACAGTTCCAATTAAAGAGCGCGGGCGACACGGAACCGCTGCTGTTTTCCGTTTCCACCGACGGGGCAACGGCGGGCATTTACTCCGTCAAGGCGGTGGCGCGCTCGGGCGGACGCGCGTACCAGACGGGCTGGCGAAGCGTGGGCTATCAAGGCTTGCGGCCTTACAACCAATACCTGCCCGCGGAGTTGAAGACACGCAAGGTGGATGTGAAGCTGGCCCCGGGCCTGCGCGTGGGCTACATCATGGGCCCGGGCGACCTGGTTCCCGAGGCAATTGAAGAGCTGGGCGCTCCGGTGCATCTGCTCAGCGCGGCCGAGCTGGCCGCGGGCGACTACTCGGCGTGGAATGTGCTGGTCATCGGCATCCGCGCCTATTCCACGCGGCCCGACATTGCAGCGGCCCAGCCGCGCCTCGATGAGTTTGTGCGCCGCGGAGGAACGCTGATTGTCGAGTATCAGAGCGCAACCTTTCCTGCTCCGCTGCCGCTGGCCATGGGACGCATGCCGGAGCGCGTGGTGGACGAACAGGCGCCGGTGAAGCTGCTGGATGCGGCCAACCCTCTGCTGAGCTGGCCGAACAAGATCACGACCGCCGATTTTGACGGATGGATCGAGGAGCGCGGCCACTCCTTTCTTGACTCCTGGGATCCGGGCTACACGGCCCTGACTGAAACCGCCGATGAAGGACAGGACCCGCAGCGCGGTGGTCTGCTGGTAACTCATCCCGGCAAGGGGACTTATATTTACCTGGCCTATGCTCTCTATCGGCAGTTACCCGAGTTAGTGCCGGGCTCTTACCGCCTGCTGGCCAACTTGCTCAGCGCGGGCCGGGGCGGTAACTAGAAACAGAAGATTCGACGCAAAACCTATCGAAAAATGCAGCAGGGTCGCGCGCCTGCATGCTATTGATGCGGTTGTGTTTTCAAGAGTTCTGTAACATTCCTTTCATAATTCCCCTTCTCGACTTATCCCTCCCTGCAATTGTGAAAAATAGGTAAATTCGTCAAATGTTCATCTGACTCTGCGACTCTGAATTGCGGATGGGATGAGGCCGGGTTTCGCTTCCGCGAAGTTTCCGCCTCACTCGAATTCCTGCCGGCATGCCTTGCCTGATTGAAGCTGATCTAACTGAAAGGCTTGTGATGCGGCGGCAGAAGCAGACAGCGCTCGCGCGAACATGCGGGCGCTGCCACGATGCAGCAAAAAACCAGAGAGGATGAGAGACCCCATGAACTTCAGACTCACAACTGTTGCCGCCGGAATTCTGGCTGCCAGTCTCGTTGTTTCCTATAGCTACGCCAGTGATCCGACGACGGCAACCAAGAAGCACGTTGCCAGAAAGGCCGCGGTGCCTCCGGGACCGACGGTCCAGGAACAGATTGAGCAACTGCGCCAGGAATTTCAGGGCCAGATCGACGGCTTGAAGAGCAGCCTTGCCGACAAGGATATGGAATTGAAGCAGGCGCAACAGGCGGCTGCCGACGCGCAGGCCGCCGCAGCCAGGGCGCAGGCGGCTGCGGACGCGCAGCAGCAGGCCTTCACTGAGAACAATGCGGCCGTTTCAACCCTGCAGAGCGATGTGAAAGACCTGAAGTCCAACACGGTCTCGATTGTCACCACCATGTCCGATGAAAACTCGGCCATCAAAAAGTCGATCGCGAGCCCCGATGTCCTCCACTTCAAAGGCATCACCCTCTCGCCGACCGGCAGCTTCCTGGCGGCTGAAACCGTGTACCGCACCTCCGCCATGGGCAATGGGCTCAACACCCACTTCAGCAGCATTCCATTGAATAATTCCCAAGCCGCGCAGGTCAGCGAGTGGCAGGGATCGGGCCGTCAGTCGCGCGTAGCCCTCAAGGCGGTTGGCAAGATCCCCTCGATGACCATGACCGGCTACTACGAAGCGGACTGGCTGAGCGCAGGCGTCACCTCGAACAACAACCAGTCCAACAGCTACACCTTGCGCCAGCGCCAACTGTGGGCTGATGCAAAGACGACCGGCGGCTGGGACTTCTCCGGTGGGCAGGGATGGTCGCTGGCGACTGAAACCACGCAGGGGCTGACACGCGGCACCGAAATTCTGCCGTCTACCATCGATCCCCAGTACGAAACTGGCTTCGTATGGACGCGGCAATATAGCTTCCGCGTGAGCAAGAACCTCGGCAAGGCGGTCTTCCTGGGCGCATCCGCTGAAAATGCCGAGACGCTGAACCCGGCCGGTACTGGATTGCCGACCAACTACACCTTCGGAGCGGCGGGCGACACCGGCGGCCTTGAGAACTCGGGAAACAACTATTCTTCCAATCCCGCGCCGGACTTTGTGATCAAGATGGCCTTCGAGCCGGGATGGGGCCATTGGGAAGTTTTCAGCATCGACCGCTTCTTCCGGGATCGCATCTATCCCACGACAGGAAGCGCCTATAACGACACCGTCGAAGGCGCCGGGGTCGGCGGCGGCTTCCGCGCTCCGCTCTTCAACAAGGCGGTCACCATCGGCTTGAAGGGCCTCTATGGCGAGGGCATGGGCCGCTACGGCTCGACCACCATCGCAGACGTGACCGTGCGCCAGGACGGCTCGCTGGCTCCCCTGCGAGCCTTCTCCGCTCTTAGCACGCTGGAGATGAACCCGACCAAGCGCCTGAATCTTTACTTCAACTACGGTGGCGACTACGTCTACCGCGAGTACTGGACCACCGGAACGGGAACAACCGCCGAGGGCTACGGTGTTCCGGGCACATTTACCAACGCTCCCGGCATGACCGGTTGCAACACCCCGGCCACTGCATCCGGCGGCACCACCACCTACGCCGGGACCGGAACCTGTGCCGCAAACACCAAGGACGTGCAGGAAGTCACCGCCGGCTACTGGTTCAACATCCACAACAGCCCCGCGGGACGGTTGCGCATGGGCATGCAGTACAGCTGGTTTGAGCGCGACCTCTGGACGGGTCTGGCAGGTCCATTGAATCCCGGCGGCGGCGCGAAGGGCAACCTGAACACGTTCTACACTTCGTTCCGTTATTACATGCCGTAAAACGCGTGCCTTCGGGCTCGCAAGAAAAGAAGGGCCGCTCCGTGTCAACGGAGGGGCCCTTCTTCTTTCCCCAGTTCCCTTGGTCCCTAATTCCGTTGGTCCCCAGTTCCCTCGGTCTCTAGTTCCCTTGGTCCCTGGTTCCCTCGTCCCCTGCGTCTCTCAGTCGTTTGCGGCCGACAACTGCCCGCTCACCACCGTCTCCTGGTCCTTGTACTGCAACTGGTAGAGCTTCCAGTAGAGCCCGCGCTCCGCCAGCAGTTCCTGGTGCGATCCCATCTCCCGCAACTGACCCTTATGCATCACTAGGATCGTCTCCGCGCGCTGCACCGTCGACAGCCGGTGAGCGATCAGCACGCTGGTCCGGCCTTCCACCATCCGCTCCAGGGCCCCGCGGATGCGCAGCTCCGTATCCGTATCCACGCTCGAGGTCGCCTCGTCCAGAATCAGAATCCGCGGATTGTAGGCCAGTGCCCGCGCAAAGTTGATGAGTTGCTTCTGTCCCGTCGACAGCGAATTGCCCCGCTCCCGCACCGGCTCGTTGAATCCCCCCGGAAGGCTCTCAATAAAATCCAGCACGTTCACGTCCCGCGCCGCCTGCCGCAATTGTTCGTTGCCGATCGCGTCGTTGCCAAAGCGAATGTTCTCGGCCACCGTGCCGCTGAACAGAAACGGATCCTGCAGCACCACCGCGAAGTGACGCCGCAGCCCATTCAGGTCTGCCGCCGCAGGTCCACGCCATCCAGCAGAATCTCCCCGGCCGTCACGTCGTAAAAACGCATCATCAGGCTGGTGAGTGTTGTCTTTCCCGCTCCGGTGTGCCCCACAATCGCCACTGTCTGTCCCGGCTCGACGCGTAAAGCTCACGTCCTTCAGAATCCACTCAATTCCCTCAATCGCCGCCAGCCGCGCCGCCGCCGAATCCGATGCGGATGCCGCCTCCACGGCCGCCTTCTGCTCCTCGCTCAGCTTCTGATACGTAAACCACACATGCCGAAACTCGATCCGGTTCGAGCCGTCGCCCTCTACCGGGTGCGCCGGGCTCACAATCTCCGGCGGCGTATCCAGCAGCTTGAAGATCCGCTCGCACGCCGCCATCGCCGCCTGCAAAATGTTGTACTTGTCGCTCAAATCCTGAATCGGCCGCCAGAACCGCTGCGAGTATTGGATAAACATCGCCAGCACGCCGATCGTCACCGCGCCGTGGCCCAGCACGCTGAAACCGCCCCGCCACACCACCAGCGCAATCGCCACGCTGACGACAGCAGCTCCACCGCCGGATAGTAGAGCGCGTAGGCAAAGATCGTGTCTTTGAACGCGATCATGTGCTGCCGGTTTACCGTCTCAAAATCCTGGTAGGCGCGCTCCTCGCGATTGAAGAGCTGCACCACGCTCATGCCGGAGATGTGTTCCTGGGTAAAGCTGTTGATGCGCGCAATGGCCGCCCGCACCCGGCGGTAGCTCTCCCGCACATGATCGCGGAACAGCCGCGTCACAATCAGAATCAGCGGCAGCACCGCGAACGCCAGCAGCGCCAGCCACCAGTTGATGCTCAGCATCACCGCGGCCATGATCGTCAGCATGAAAAAGTCGTTCACGATGGCCAGAATGCCGTCGGTGAACATGTCGTTCACCGCGTCCACGTCCGACGTCAGCCGCGTCACCAGCCGCCCCACGGCGTTCGTGTCGAAGAACCCCACGTGCATCCGCTGCATGTGCCTGAAGATGTCGCGGCGCAGGTCGAACATCACCTTCTGCCCCATCCACTGCATCAGGTAGGTCTGCACAAACGCGAACAGGTACGCAGCCACCAGCGCCGCCAGGTACAACGCCGCCAGAATACGTAATGCCCCGGTACGCATCGGTCGGCAGCACCCGCGCCAGCGGACTGCTGGTGTCAAGCCAGTGGGCCACCGCGCTCGCTGGCGTCCTGGCTCTTCAGGTTGGGCGCAATATAGCGGTCGATCGTCATCATCACCATGATGGGACCGGTCACGTCGCACACCGATTTCAGGGTAACGGAGACCGAAGAGATAACCGCCTGCAGCCAGTAAGGCCGGACATAGCGCAGCAGCCGCCCCGCCAGCCGCGAGTCGTAGACCTTGCCTATCGGATCTTCGTCCCGCTTCCTGGCCGGCTCATGCGAGCCGTCTTTCCGGGGTTTCGTTTCCGCTGTGTCCGCCATTGTTTTTGGGTAGTGTGCGCTTCCTTCTCCATTGTACGGGCAACCCATGCGCGATTCGATGAACGCCGGGCCCAGCCCATTGACCGCGCCCCCAACGCCCATGCAAAAAAGCCCTCCGGCAACCCGGCGGGCCTTCTAACCAGCGCACAGACTCAAGTTCTCCGGCCCCCAGAGGGCAGCCTCCGCATCACGCTCCGGAACTCGCACCCGAATCCGGCTTGCCAGTGGAGTTCTGCGCCGCCGGGTTCTGCGGGGGCTGCTTCTGCGCCGCCTTCGCCTTCGGCGCGGGACTTGAAACTCCCATGCTCATCAACGCGTATCCCAATCCCTTCCGCAGCACATCCAGCACGCCCATGGTTCCTTCTTCCTTCCCACAACCCGTCCCCACAACCAGTCCCGCAACCAGTCCCCACAACCAGTCCCGCAACCAGTCCCCACAACCCGTCATCAGGCCCGCTCTCAGTCCACCGGGGCGCCCCATCTTCATGTCGGGTGCCCCAGGTCCCTCGCTTGCGGAACTTGGGCTCCAGCCCTACGGCTTCTTCGCCGCTGCACTAACCGCCGCCGGTGCCGGACCACCCCGCAGAATCTCCAGCGCCCCCGGCGGCAACGGCTTGTCCGCATTTGCCAGCAGCAGCGTCACCTGCCATATCTCCGTATCTGACAGCACATCCTTGTACGAAGGCATTCCCGTCAGCCGGATCCCGTTCGCCACCTTCCAGTACGTCTCGCCCGGCGGGTCGTCGCTCACCCCCACGACTGTCCCCGTGTCGTGCTTCTCCCACAGCCCCGGCGCCCTGGGATACATGTACGCCGCAAAGGTCGAGGGCTTCCCGTGATACCCGTGGCACGCCGCACACTGCGCGCGGTAAACCTGCGCGCCCGCCACCAGGTTGTTCTCATCGGCCTTGATCGGCGCGGCCGTCTGCCCATCCTGGTCGATCCGCGCGTGCAGCGGAATTTGCGTGATCAGCCTCTCCTCGGGCAATGGCGGATCCGACACCGCCACCGGCGGATGCCCGAATTGGAACCACCCCAGCACAGCAATGGGCGCCAGCACCACGCCCAGAATCATTCCCAGCAAAACACGCCCCATCTCTCGCTTTACCTCCGTTTCCCTCCATCCTAAGGGATGGCCCTCCCCCACTGCCCCGCAAAGGACGAACATTTCACCTTCCCCGTGCCTGTTCGACAATTCATGCGCCCCGGCAGCCGTCCCATCTCTAACGATCCGACCGCGCGTCCTCACTGAGCCCAGACGCCCGGATTGGGTGCCGCGGATGGGCAATCGGCGACCCTCAATCCGCCAATTCCGGCATTAACGTTTCCCCAGGCCCCGAACGCTCCCCCCAAGGTGTTTTAATACCTTATGGGGGAAGCACTGCACCTGCGGTGGTGTGCTTCCGTACTCCCGTGGAGGAAACCCGATACCGATGCGTTCTTTTCGCCGTCTTGCCCTTCTGCTGGCGCTCCTCATTCCAGCCACGCACGCCCTTCTGGGACAAAGCTCGAGCAGCAATCCTCCAACCCCGGACCCCGCCCCGAGTCAGGCCCAGCCTGCCCAGGAAACCGCGCCGCAGTTGAGCGTCCAGGCCCGCATCCGCGCCCGCCGCGAGCAGCGCCGCGCCGCCGCCATTCACGACGTCTATTCCCTCCGCTATGAGCTCTTTACCAATATCGGCTATCTGCGCTTTCGGCCCGGACCCTCCCCCATGCAGCGCCTCACTTACTATGCCTGGGACACCGGGGGCACCCGCTATTCCAACGAGCGCCTCGGCATCACCGTCGACGGTCGCGGCTACTTCGGCACCGCCTATGTTGGCCTCAATTACACCAACGACACCCGATACGCCATAAGCCAGTACGACCTCCTCGCAGGTCCCACCTATCGCTTTTACCTCCAGCCGAAATACTCCATCGCTCTCCGCGGCCTGGCCGGCTACGCCTACGGCAACTTCTCCGGCGATACCAACGGCTTCGCCCCAGCCTCGCTTGGCCTTTACCCCGATGCCAGTACCTTCGCCGCCAGCGCCACCATCATTGGCGAGGTCAATCTGACGCCCAATATAGGCTTCCGCCTCGCTCCCGAGTACTTCTTCAGCGGCTTCGGCTCCAGCCTGCAGGCCAGTCGCGGATTCACCGGCGGCATCGTCTACCGCTTCGGCAAGCGTTAAGCTGAGCCCCGGAGGCAAGGCACACCATCCGGGCGGTATAATTTGGGCGATTTTAAGCCATCTCAGGAGACGCCCGTCAAAATGCTGCACCTTGGAAGGCCCTTCGCTCTCTTATTTGCCGCCGCACTGATGGCCTTCCAACCGGGACAGCCAGCCGCCTCCGCCCAGCAGCCCTCCGACTCCGATCTGCGCACGCCTCCGCCGCCGCCCCTGCCCCATCTCAACGGTCCCAAACTTTATGGCGTACGGCCCGGCCATCCTTTCCTCTATCGCATTCCCTGCACGGGGACCCGGCCCATCACCTTCGCCGCCGCCCGCCTGCCCGCTCCTCTCAAGCTTGATCGGCATACCGGAATCATCTCCGGCACAGCGCCCCGCAAGCCCGGCCGCTACTCCGTCACCCTCGGCGCAGCCAATGCCCTTGGCAAGGCCAGCCGCTCCTTCACCATCGTCGTCGGCGATACCATCGGCCTCACCCCCCAGATGGGCTGGAACGACTGGTATAGCTATTACGAGCACATCGCCGACAGCGACATCCGCACCGCCGCCGCCGCCATGATCTCCTCCGGTATGGCCGATTTTGGCTACCAGTTTGTCGACATCGACGACTGCTGGGCCCGCAAGCCCGGCTCAGTCGACCCCGCCTTGCAAGGCCCGGCCCGCGATCAGCAGGGCAACATTCTTCCCAATACCCGCTTCCCCGATATGCAGGCGCTCACCGCCTATATCCACTCCCTCGGCCTCAGGGCCGGCATCTACACCTCACCGGGCCCGCTCACCTGCGGCCGGTTTGAAGCCGCCTACCGGCACGAAGACCAGGATGCGCACCAGTTCGCCGCATGGGGCTTCGATCTGCTCAAGTACGACTGGTGCTCTTACGGCAATATCGCCAAAGACAACTCCCTTGCCGAGCTCCAGAAGCCTTACGTCCAAATGGGCTCAATCGTCCGCGATCTCCCCCGCGACGTTGTGTTCAACATGTGCCAGTACGGCATGGGCAACGTCTCCAGTTGGGGCCGTCAGGTCGGCGGCAACTCCTGGCGCACCACCGGCGACCTTGGACTGGAGCCCGGCGACACCCTCCCCGGCTTCTATAAGATCGGCTTTGCCAATGCCGCGCTCGCCGCCCATGCCGGCCCTGGTGGTTTCAACGATCCCGACTACATCCTCATCGGCACCGTGGGCGACGCGCATCAAATCGATGCCCCGGGCCGCCTCACCTCCCTCACCCACGAAGAACAGTACAGCTACATGTCCATGTGGTCTCTCATGGCCGCGCCGCTTATCTTCTCCGGCGAAATGACCCATCTCGACCCCTTCACCCTCAACGTGCTCTGTAACTCCGAGGTCATTGATGTCGATCAGGACCCGCTCGGCAAGCAGGCCTCCATCGTTCGCAAAACAAACGCCGAGTTCATCCTCGATAAGCCTCTTGAAGACGGTTCGGTCGCCGTCGGCCTCTTTAATCTCACCTCCCAGCCGCTTTCCATCTCCGTGGACTGGAACCAGCTGGGATTGAAGGGAACTGAAACCGTTCGTGACCTCTGGCGCCAGCACGATCTGGGCTCCTTCCATCAGAGCTTCTCATCCATGGTCCCGCCCCACGGCGTCATCATGGTGCGGCTCACCTCAACGCACGCAGCGCCTTGATTCACTGCTTCCGCCAGCCAGCTCCACACCGGAGAACCAGAGGAGTCTCCCATCTATGAAAAATAACTTGTCTCGCCGAAATTTCGTTCAAGCAGGAGCTCTTGCAGCGGCCGCCTGTGTTGCCTCCGGCGCCGCGCCGTCTCTCGCTCTGGCGCTCAAGGAGACCGGCAAGCCGTTGCCCATCAAGCTTGGCCTGTGCAGCTACACCTTCCGCAACTTCACGCGCGCCCAGTTGATCGGCTTCATGAAGCAGCTCGGCCTCCACGACCTCAACTGCAAAGACGCCAAGGATCATCTACCCATGGATCCAGTTTTGGAGGCACAGGCGCTGGCCGACTACGCCGCCGCCGGCATCAAGCTCCACGCCGCCGGAACCATCTACTTTCCCACCGCCTCCGACGCTGACATCCGCGGCAAATTCGAATACTGCAAGCGCGCCGGCATCGACACCATCGTGGCCGGCGATCCCACCCCCGAATCCCTCCAGTGGATCGAAAAGTTTGTCAAGGAATACAACATCAAAATTGCCATCCACAACCACGGCCCCGAGGACAAGTTTTTCCCGTCGCCCTTTGACGTCCTCAAGGCCATCAAGGGCCTTGACCCGCGCATCGGCCTTTGCATCGATGTGGGTCATGCCGTCCGTGCCGGCGCCAACGTCGCCGAGGCCATCCACGCCACCGGCTCCCGCCTCTATGACATGCACGTCAAAGACCTCACCGATTACACCAGCCGCGAAAGCCAGGTTGCCGTGGGCCAAGGCGTCCTGCCCTTCCGTGAAATCTTTGCGGCCCTCATCGACATCAAGTACCCCCATTTCGTCGATCTCGAATACGAAATCCATGCCGACGATCCCATGCCCGGCGTCATCGAGAGCTTCGCCTACATGCGCGGCGTCCTCACCGGGATGGGCTACCTCAACCACGCCTGAGCAGCAGGCGATTAGCCGTTCGAGCGGTTCCACAGTTGCTCTATCCCGAAGCGATGAGGCCAAGCGGCTTTTTATCAGGAAAAAGCCACCTCGGAGAGCGCCAGAAGAGGCTACAAGGACTGTGGAACCGCTTAGGCAGTTCTCCGTGAGAACAAGGGGCCGTCTCTGTGCGCCGCGGATATCGATGCAGCAGACCAGCCGGAACCCGGCCTCCAAAATACCGTCCGCATCCCCTCAAGCCGCAGCAATGGATTCACCAAGCCCTACCGACAAGCCGACTTCCCGTTACGAATCTTGCTTCGAAACACGCATTATGGCGATTTAGCGTCCACTCAGCACGTTCCCATCGACACGTGGGCTCAGCAATTGTTGCCAAATCGCTGATGGCTTACCGAGCCTAACCAGCTTGAATCTTCGTCTCCACCGATTTTGAACGGGTGCGGAAATCAGCGCCGCTCAAACTCTCGCCCCTTAAATGTTGCAGATCCACTCGCCATCCGCACTGTTTATCTCATTTTCAACCTACCGTCATCGGGCCTTCATCGTCGGGGCAGCCTAATTGCAGGGCACGTCAATTCCCCACGAGGAACAAAACTATGAGAGCATTTGCCCGCTGCCTCCCGTTGCTTCTGATCTTTCTATCCGTCTCTGCGACTTTGCAGGCACAAGACACCGATTCCAGACACAGGGTCAAGCACGTTTTGCTTATCAGCGTCGACGGCATGCACGCCCTCGACCTTACGAACTATGTCACTAGCCATCCAGAATCGACTCTCGCACAACTGAGTTCGCATGGCGTTACCTTCGACAACGCTGCCACCTCCCAGCCGTCCGACTCCTTTCCCGGACTCTCCGCTTTGGTTACCGGCGGATCGCCGACGACTGCCGGGTTCTGGTACGACGTCACCTACAACCGCAAGCTCTCTCCGCCGGCTCAAACCACGCCGTACCTCGCTTACGTGGGCGCCCCCGGCGGTCCGTGCCCAGGGCAAATCGGCACCATCACGGAGTTCGACGAATCCATCGATACGGATCTGACCAAGCTGTATGGATCCATCAATCCAAATTTCCTGCCCCGCGATCCCAGTCGTGGTTGTGCGCCCGTCTATCCGCACCAATATCTCCGCGTAAACACCATCTTTGAGGTGGTCAAGGCCCACGGAGGTTACACGGCCTGGACCGACAAGCATCCCGCCTATGAATGGACCAATGGTCCCAGCGGCCAGGGCGTTGATGACTTCTTTGGTCCTGAGATCAACTCCATCCCGGTTGCCTTGCCATTCCCCGGCTGCACCCCGGTGCCCGCGCCCGACACGACTCCCGACGACGGCTGGACAAACGATCTGAAAGTCATCCAGTGCTACGATCAGACCCACGTCCAGGCAGTGCTCAATGAGATCAATGGCTACACACACGATGGAGCCCATAGCGCACCCATCCCAACCCTTTTCGGCACCAACTTTCAGTCGGTCAGCGTAGGCGAAAAATTGGCCGGCAATGGCTATCTCGACGTCCTTGGAACCCCTTCAACCGGACTGCTCAGCGAGTTGGATTTCGTGGATAACTCTCTTGGGCAGATCGTCAGCGCGCTCAAAGATGCCGGCATTTATGACGACACGCTCATCATCATCGGCGCAAAGCACGGCCAGTCGCCCATCGATCAGAGCAAGAAGGTTGGCATCGGCGGCGGCCAGCCCGCAACTTTAATCAATACGATTGCTTCAGGCGAGGCCTTTGACATATCCGACGACGGCTCGCTCATCTGGCTCAACGACTCTTCGCAAGCCGCGGAGATCGCTCAAGAGCTCAGCACACCGGCAAACCAGGCCACTCTCGGCATCCAGGAGATTTTCGCTGGCCCGGCACTTAAAGAGAAATTCAATAGCCCGTTGAATGATCCGCGCACACCCGACATCATCCTCAAGGTCAACACCGGCGTCATCTTCACAGGCGGCTCAAAAATCGCCGAGCACGGCGGTCTCAACGAGGACGATACTCATGTAGCTCTGCTCTTCTCCATGCCGGAATTCAAGCCCAGGCATGTAAAAACTTACGTTCTCAACCAACAGGTCGCGCCCACTATCATTCAAGCTCTGGGCCTCGACCCCAACGAACTGAAGGCAGTGCAGATCGAAGGGATCTCGCCGCTTCCGTTCCTCTTCTAACTGCGGCCGCGTTTTCTGTTTCCTCGGGACGGCTCTCAAAACTGGGGGCCGTCTCTTTTGGTTTTCTGATGGATTGCGGCGCGGCAACCCTTCTTGGCCGGGCACACTTGTGCCACACTTCGCTTGCAGTTTTCTTCCTAAGTTGTCCGTCTGGAACGAAGGACATTATGCTCTGTCAGCCTGATAGCGAACACGAATTGTCACCTGCCCCAGTGCGATTGGTGTGCGCCGATAGACGTGACGGCCGATCGAAGCTAGCAGCCCAATGCGCGTTTCTAGACCGTCGTCACACAATAGGTCCCCGGAAACGGGCATTGCGACGGGAATCACCGAGAAGTGCTCTATCGCGGAATCCCTGTCGCCATGCCGACTTCTCGGGGCCTACCTGCGGTCGATGAGCGCCTCGGCGATCTTGCCGTGAAGCGAGATGCGCTTGCCCGCCAGTTCATAACCGATGTCAACTCCAAGGCAACTACCGATTTGCCGACAACAACTCGCCCCGAGTTGTGATCTACGGCACTGCTCCTGCAGTGTGAGGGGCATACCATCCCGACAACCTTCCGGCGTTGGAGAAAACAATTGAAGTACCTGGCGACGATTCTTTTAATGTTCGGTTTAAACGCATGGGCACAACGGTCAGAGGTCAAGCCGACTGCCTGCGATAACCCGGGTGCGCAGGTTAGGCTGGCGTTCCAGAGGGCGTACAACGCGAAGGATGTCGATGCAGTCGTGGCACTCTATGCCGAAAACGCCACCTTAGTGAGCGATGGCGGTACATTCAGGGGGAGGAACGAAATTCGGCAGTGGGTCAAGGCGGGGCTGGATCAGGGAAGCAGACTGGAATCAATCGATCCAGTCCTTGAGGACTGTTCTGAAACGCTTGCCTATGCGACAGGGCAAACCAGAAGGCGCGTTGGCTCCGTGATTCATCTCGGGCAGTATCTGATCGTGATGGAGAAGATTCGCGAGGAGTGGAAGATTGTTCAGCACTTTTCGTTGAGTGCCGGGCAGATCGCAGCCGCCAATTGATCGACATTTTGAATTGAGTTGGCAGCGAATGGATCTGGTTGAAAAGATCGATGTCGCGTAGATCTGCGTCGAAGCCTCAAGAAACATTGTGGGTAGGATCACCGGCAGACCGGAAGCAACGTGAGCCAGATCATGTCAGGGAAGAGTTGGCAATAATCCACTCGGGACCCGTCACGGAAGTCAGAAGGCAATTGAATTCGCAGCCGAGAGTATTAGCGCAATCGTAATAATCTGAGCCTCTCGTCTAGCCTTTCTGCGATCGCGCGGAGTCGGTCCACGAGAATCGAAGCGTGATTGCGAGGAGAACGCCAACCAGCGCAGCGCCAATCCACACAGGTGCGTGTGCATAGAGGGCGAACTGCAGACCGGGCAGGGCCATGACCGCCAGCAGCCTGATTGCAACGGAACAACAGGGCCCTTCGTTCTCCACAGTCTCTACCTTTCCCGATCGAGGAATTGTGCGTACAGGAACCCGGGCGAGGGTTGCGTTAGCGGGTTCTTCTGCAGGTTTCTTCCTCCCAATCAACGGGTTTGCCTTCTGGGCCGGCGATCTCAAGGCTGCCGTCGTACCTGTCATTGCCTTTCTTGAGGAGGCTCTGCTTGGCAGGTAACTTCTGGCCGTTCACGACCATATAGCCCGTGAAGTCCACTCTATTGCCGTCCCAACCACGGGTGGCCATGTCCATCCGCGATCCGCCGATGTTCATGTCGCGACGAACATGGAGTCCGGCGTTTGCATCCCAAGTGATCCCGCCAATGAGCGTGAGTTCGCCCTTGTGTGGTCCCTCGACCTGATGGAGTTCGTAGATCTGCCACGAGCCGCCAAGGGCCATGTGAAAGTGAAAGCGGTCGGTGAAATTCACTCCGGACGCCTTTTGTGAGGAATGCATGGTTCCGGTGCAGATCCAATCTCCGACGAACCATCGTTCGAGCGCCAATGGGTCGGCCGATGCGGGCTGCGTCGAAGGCGTGTGGGAATTAACGTGATTCTTGGGGCTATCCTGCGGAAACCCGGGAAGAGCCAGAAGCGCAAGCGCAATGAAGACTTTCTTCATCGGTTCGATACTCTCGTGTGAAGTGATTCAACAGGATCGGAGACGGCCCGGACCTGTTCTTAGGCGCGCCTCATCATAACTCTTCCTGAATCGCGGTTCATAGGGGTGTAGAAGGATGCTTGTCACGTGCGATCCTTCCCAAGTTTGCCAGCGCGCGATGCTCTTCCGAGAATGTGTCGTCGTTCGGGCGAGTCACCGCAATCCGGAAGTAATCTTCGATTGCCGAGAAGGCCAATGCACTCATTGCGCATGGGTTGAACCTCACTCAGAGGATCGGTCCTGAAAAACGCCGATGTCGTGATCAATGCCTTTCGATTCTCAACTGGTGCGAAATCGCCAAATCACCCACCAACGCAGCATCGCGAGTGGATCACCAGAACCCGGAAGCCAGCCCGCAATCAAAATCCCTGCCACCCCATCCCCCGGCCGGTCTACAGCGGTTTCAGGATCGCTGTACCCAGAGGCATTGCACTCAAGTCGACCCGACCCCAAGGAGGGCCGACCTGGTACGAAGCACAATCGGGCATACTTGCATACCTATTCTGAAACCGCTCCAGGTCCGCGCAAGCGGACCGGCCTCAAGCTGGAAGCTGGAAGGCCGCCCTCTTGTTCCTTCGTTCCCTGGGTCCCTTGGTCCCTGCTTCTCTGACACCTCACCCCTGACCCCTGTCTTGCAGATCATTACCCGCCCTCGGCGCTGATCCAGCGCTCCTGTTCCATACGATGCAGCGCGGGATAAAGCGAGCCCTCTTCGACCTGCAGCACCTCATCGGAGATTCGCTGGATGTGGAGAGTTATGCCCCATCCGTGCATGGGGCCGCGTTCGAGGCTTTTCAGCACGAGCAGCGCGAGGGTTCCCTGAAGGGTATCGCTCTTTGTTTTGGTCATCGCGAAACACTCCCCTAGCCATCTATAGATGAAGACTGCTTTCTCCTTGATTTGTCAAGTGACGCTTGCTCAGGACGAGCAGCGCGAAGGTTCCATGAAAGGTATCGCTCTTTGTTTTAGCCATTGCGAAACACTCCCCTAGCCATCTATGGATGAAGACTATTTTCTCCTTGATCTGTCAAGTGACGCTTGCTCAGGACGAGCAGCGCGAGGGTTCAACCCGTGAATCCTCCGGATCGAAGTCGAATCACCGGGTACCCGGAGCTTCCCCTCAATCAACATCCCGGCCATCCCCGGCCGGCAGGCCCACGTCCACGCAAGCGGACCGGCCTCAAGCCGAAGGCCGCCCTCTTGTTCCCCCGTTCCCCAGGTCCCTGCTTCTCTGCCCCCTGCTTCTCTGACCCCTGACCCCTGACCCCTGCCCCCTGATTCCCGACCCCTGTTTTGGCAGGTGGCTTCGATCCGAGGATATTTCCAAAACACAAATGAGGGTGCCCCTCGCATTCGGGGACCGGGGATGCCACAGACCTCAACCCGGCAAGAATCCGGCAAAGTTCCGCATAGGCGGTGATAGGCCGGAACACTAGAAATTGACAGATCGCAGGCGGAGGGAGCAGGGGCCTTCAGGCCCCTGAATACCTTCTTCGATAGGAATGGCTTTAGCCACGGGCATTCCCTGACTCCTGATCCCCGACCCCTGTTTTGCAGATCATTACCCGCCCTCGGCGCACACTATCCATAGAAGACAAACACCCCACCTTGCTCCCTGGGATTGAAAAAAACCATGCGCACCGTTCGCAACATCACCGTCAGCGTCACCCCCGAGATCGATCGCCAGGCCGCCGATCTGCCACTCCTTACATGGGGAAAAAATAGAGATTTTGACTGTGAAACTGTGGAATCGATATAAATTATTCATTGCAAAAGAATTACAAACCAAGATTCAACCCAGTACAGCGCCTGTACGGCTGTAAAAACCAAAAACCCCTCGTAACACCCTCATAATAAAAATCTTAAAAACCGGCCCTCCAACCCCGTACAGCGGCTGTAAAACTGTAAAACTGCAAAACTGTACCCCGCCTGGTCCCAGCTCCTTTGTACTGCCCCCCTCCTGCGACCCCTCCCTCTGATTCGGATAATCCTCTGCAGCCATTGCCCAAAAATCACGCACCCTCGAAGGTGAATATCCTTGAAAAACGCAACCTTTCAAGCGAACATTTGGCCGCTTTCGGGCCGCATTTATGCCAACATTTGCTCCCTTGAAAACCACAGGTTTTGAGCCCGGCGCCGCCCACTGTTCCTTGTCTGCCGTTCACTGCTTCCAAAAGTACCAGGCCGCCATCGACAGCCCGAGAGCCACCACCAGCCCCCGCAAAACCCGCTGCGGAACCATGCGCGCAAACCGCGCCGAGCTGTACCCTCCGATCGCGCAAGCTACCATGGCTAGAAGGCAATAGCGCCACACCACCTGCCCGTCCACTACGAAAATCAGAAAGGCCGCCCCGTTGGCCAGCAAGTTCGCCAGCACCTTCAGCGCGTTGATCTCGTGGATGTCCTGGTAGCCGAACAGCGACAGCATCGTGATCAGCAAAAACCCCGCTCCCGCCCCGAAGTACCCCACATAAAAACACACCACCACCGTCGCCAAAAACAGCAGCGCCCTCCGCCGCCTGCGCGGTTCCCCCGCTTGTAACCCTCTGTGTTTCTCCAGCCATCGCGCCACCGGCCCGCTGGCCGCGAAGATCAAGGCAGCCGTCAGCAGCAGCCACGGCACCAGGCGCATGAAGGTCGTCTGCGGCGTGTTCAACAGCACCAGGGCCCCGGCCGTGCCCCCCAGCAAACTGGCCAACCACAACGGCCACGCCGGCACCAGGTTCTTCTTGAGGTCGTCCCAGTACGCCGCGACTGAGGTCAGTTGTCCTGGCCATATGGCCACTGTGTTGGTCGCATTGGCTTGCACCGGCAGTATCTTCATGCTCAGCAGCGCGGGAAACGAAAGAAAGGATCCCCCTCCCGCCACAGCATTCAATACGCCCGCCAAAAAGGCAGCCACGACGAGCCACACCGAGTGCCAATCGATCGATGCCGTCAGAGCGGGGAAGTGGGCCATTCGGTTCATTGTAGGGCAGCCCGCAGGTGGGAATTTTCGGGTGGGCCCACAGAGCAGAATTTCCAGAAAAATCAACGACTTGAAGTCGCATTAAAATATTAGCGCAATACACTCATATTTTATGAATTGTTTGTGCTATAGTTTCATCAGATTGATTGTGTGGCCGGCCAATAGCCGTTGCCCGATCATCAAATATCAATCCTTGGAGGACAATTTCCATGGCAATTACTCGTTGGGACCCATTCCGCGAAGTCGCCTCTCTGCAGAACAGAGTGAACTCCCTGTTCCGCGAAATGAATGAATCTGACAGCCCGTTGACGACCGCGGCCTTTGTGCCGGCCGTCGACGTCTACGAGGACGAAAAGAAGGTGATGCTCAAGCTTGAAGTTCCGGGCATCGATCAGAAAGACCTGGACGTAAGCGTTGAAAACAATACGTTAACCGTCAAGGGCGAGCGCAAGTTCGAGTCCGAGGAAAAGGAAGAGAACTTCCATCGTATCGAGCGCCGCTACGGCAGTTTCTACCGCGCCTTCACTCTGCCGTCCACCGTTGACACCGAACACGTGCAGGCGAGCTACAATGCGGGCGTGCTCAAACTGGAGCTGGCCAAGAAGCCGGAAGCCCAGCCCAAGCAGATCAAGATCAACGTCGCAGCGTAGGGTCGGTTCACAGAGGTCAGTCTCCAGTGCCGGAGGCTGGCCTCTGTTCCCTGATCCCCAAATCACCTGTCACAGAGGTCCAGAATGGCTATTCGTTGGGAAAAATTCACTGTCAAATCTCAGCAGGCAATGCAGTCAGCCCAGCAGAGCGCGGCCGAACTCGGCAACCCCGAGATTCAGCCCGTCCACCTGATGCTGGCTCTGCTTGAGGACCGCGAGGGCGTCATTCCCGCAGTGCTCGAGAAGATTGGCGTTCCCATTCAACGGCTTGAGAGCGATCTCCACGCGATTGAGGAAAAACTGCCTCGTGCCTCGGGAGCAGCCGCCCAGCCGTCGATAAGCCAGGCGCTCAACAAGGCGCTCGACCAGGCCTTCCGCGAGGCCGCCAACTTCAAAGACGAATACGTCTCCACCGAACACTTGCTTCTGGGCGTGGCCCACGCCAAGGGCGACCCTGCGCACGACGCTCTTTTGGCGCTTGGCGCAACGCATGAGGCCATCCTCAAGGCGCTCACCGCGGTGCGCGGCTCCCAGCGCGTCACCGACCAGAACCCCGAAGGAAAATTTCAGGCCCTTGAAAAATACGCCAAGGACCTCACCGAACTCGCCCGTCGCGGCAAGCTCGACCCGGTCATCGGCCGCGACGAGGAGATTCGCCGCGTCATCCAGGTGCTCAGCCGCCGCACCAAGAATAATCCCGTCCTGATCGGCGAACCAGGCGTCGGCAAGACCGCTATCGTCGAGGGCCTTGCCCGCCGCATCGTCTCGGGAGACGTGCCTGAAAGCCTGCGCGAAAAGCGCGTCATTTCGCTCGATCTCGGTTCCATGCTGGCCGGCGCAAAATTCCGCGGCGAGTTCGAGGACCGTCTCAAGGCTGTGCTCAAGGAAATCGACGAAGCGAACGGCCAGATCATCCTGTTCATTGACGAATTGCATACCCTGGTGGGCGCCGGCGCCGCTGAAGGCGCCATCGACGCCAGCAACATGCTCAAGCCGGCACTCGCCCGCGGCGAATTGCGCGCCATTGGCGCAACCACGCTGAACGAGTACCGCAAGTACATCGAAAAGGATGCAGCCCTGGAGCGCCGCTTCCAGATTGTTTACGTTGGCGAGCCCAACGTTGAAGACACCATCGCCATTTTGCGCGGCCTCAGGGAGCGCTACGAGGCCCACCACAACGTGCGCATCAAAGACGCGGCCCTCGTGGCCGCCGCCACCCTTTCGCATCGCTACATCAGCGACCGCTTTCTGCCGGACAAGGCGATCGACCTGGTCGATGAAGCCGCCGCCTCGCTGGCTATCCAAATCGGCTCAGTGCCTACTGAGATTGACCAGCTTGAGCGCGACGCCACCTCGCTTGAAATTGAGCGCGCCGCCCTCAAGCGCGAAACCGACTCCAACAGCCGCAATCGCATGGCCGAGGTCGAGCGCGACCTAGCCACATTGAAAGAGCAGATCACGGCCCTGCGCTCCCGCTGGACCAGGGAGCGGGAAGCGATCAGCCGCGTCGGCGATCTCAAAAAGAAAATAGAAGCTCTGCGTTTCGAGGCCGAAGAACAGACCCGCAAGGGCCAGCTCGACCGCGCCGCCCAAATCCAGTATGGCGAGCTGCCCAGGTTCGAAGCCGAGCTCAAAAAGCTGAACGCCGCCCAGGACGGCGCCGGAAAAGAAACCACCGGCGTGGCCCGCATGTTGAAAGAGGAGGTGGACGAGGAAGACATCGCCAAAATCGTCAGCAAGTGGACCGGGATTCCAGTCAGCCGCATGCTGGAGGGCGAGGTGAAGAAACTCGTTGAAATGGAGCAGCGTCTTCAGGAGCGCGTGGTCGGCCAGGATGCGGCATTGACCGTGGTGGCCAATGCCATCCGGCGTTCCCGTGCCGGTTTGAGCGATCCACGCCGCCCCATTGGCTCGTTCCTATTTCTTGGGCCCACCGGCGTCGGCAAAACCGAGACCGCACGCGCCCTTGCCGAGTTTCTCTTCGACGACGAGCAGGCCCTGGTTCGCATCGACATGAGCGAGTACATGGAGAAGCACGCCGTCGCGCGCCTCATTGGCGCGCCTCCCGGCTACGTGGGCTACGACGAAGGCGGCCAGTTGACCGAAGCCGTGCATCGGCGCCCCTACGCGGTGATTCTCTTTGACGAAATCGAAAAGGCGCACCCGGATGTCTTCAACATCCTGCTGCAGGTGATGGACGACGGCCGCCTGACCGACGCCAAGGGCCGGACCGTGGACTTCAAGAACGCGGTGCTCATTATGACCTCGAACCTTGGCGCCGCTCACTTGAGCACTGAAGCGCTCAGGACCGAGCACGACTACGAAATGGCGCGCGAATCTGTGATGCGTGTTCTTCGCGAGCACTTCCGGCCGGAGTTTTTGAACCGCGTCGACGACACGGTCATCTTCCGTCCACTCGGCAACGCGCAAATGGCGCAGATCCTTGAGCTGCGGTTGAACGAAGTCCGCAAGCTGCTTGAAGACCGGGCCATTTCGCTCGAGCTCAGTGAGCCCGCGCGTCAATTGATTCTTGCCTCCGGCTCCGACGCGGCCTACGGCGCCCGTCCGCTCAAGCGTGCCTTGCAGCGCATGGTCCAGGACCCGCTTGCCATCAAAATACTCAATGGCGAAATCCTTCACGGCGCCCATGTCCGCATCGACGTTGACCTTAATTCGAACGCACTGCACTTCGAGCCCATGAGCCGCGAAGCCATGGCATAACCATCTGCGGTGGAGCAACGGCCTCCATGCTTCACCGCGGATCCACAGTTCGAAAACCCTTGCGCGCCGCGTTTTGCAGCGCTAGGCTTGTCCGCATGAGACCAACAGCGCGCCACTACCCCATCGTTGTTGCCGCAGCGCTTATCTTCGCGGCCGGAGCTTGTCTTCACGCGCAGGATTGGGCGAAGGCCCGCCTGGAGGCCTCGCCTCGTCACCGCGAATACGTGGCGCTGAAGACCGGTAATCGCACCGTTCAGGCCTTTGTCGTCTTTCCGGAGGTCCGTACGAAGGCTCCGGTGGTCATTCTGATTCACGAGATTTTCGGTCTCAGCGACTGGGCCAAGGAGATGGCCGACGAGTTGGCCGCTCAGGGCTTCATCGTGGTCGCGCCCGACCTGCTTTCAGGCTTCGGGCCCAACGGCGGCGGATCGAGAGCGTTTCCCAGCCAGGATGCGACCATCCAGGCTGTTTCCGGGCTCGACCACGATGTCGTCAACGCGGACCTCGATGCGGCCGCCAACTACGGCAAGCACCTGCCGGCAGCGAACGGGACACTCGCGGTGGTGGGCTTCTGCTGGGGTGGGGGCAGGTCCTTCGCTTTTGCCACGCATCGCAGAGATCTGTCCGCCGCCTTCGTTTTCTACGGGCCGGGACCCGCTGATGTTTCTGCCATCAACGCCCCGGTTTACGGATTCTACGCGGGCAACGACATGCGCATCGGCGCCACGGTGCCGGGTACAGTTGCTGCCATGAAAGCGGCTGGAAAATTCTATGAGCCGGTGACCTACGAAGGCGCGGGCCACGGCTTCATGCGCGCCGGAGAAGATCCCGGCAACACCGTCCCCGGCAACAGGACCGCGCGGGAACAAGGCTTCAGGCGCCTGGTGAAGCTCCTAAAAGAGATGAAAAGAAACTCGGCAGAAGACGTCGGCGTCACACAGGGCAATCTAGCTCACAAGGCGGCCGATCGAGCGGTTGCCTGTCACAACGCTGGTTAAAATATTCCATGAGGGTTGGGCGCACGATCCGGGCGTCCAACCTTCACTGTCTTAGCTCCACCAGCGTAGCTCCCTGCCCGCCTTCATTTTGCGGAGCCTCTTCAACCCCGGCCACATGCGGATGCCCCTTCAAAAACTCCCGCACCCCACGCCGCAGAATCCCCGCCCCATGCCCATGAATCACGCGCACCCGCGGCAGCCCCGCCATAAATGCGCGATCGAGATATTTTTCCAGTTCCTCGGTAGCCTCATCCACGGTTCGCCCAATCAGGTTGATCTCCATGCGCATCCCGTCCGTGTTCGCGCTCGATCACAGTCACATGCACATTCTTCTGCTTGCGCACCGCAGCTAGAGGCGTTTGCCATTCGCGTTCGGTAGCCGCCCCCCCAGCAGGCTGCGCCTCGGTCAGATCGGCGCGGTTGCACGCGCATCTTGATCGGCCCCAGCGCCACTTCAAATACATCCTTCTCCACCTCGCGCTGCACCACTGCAATCTTGCCCATGCGACTTCAGCCGCACATGGTCGCCCGGCGCAACATGCTTCAACAAATGCGGCTGCGCATTTGCGTCTCCCTGGTCCGCGCCCGTGCGATGCGCAACCACCGTCTGATTAAAGCTCTCCTGAAATTCGCGCCGCAGCCGGTTCATCCGCCGCTCTGCCTCTTTTGACAGCTTCTGCTGCGCCGCGCGATCTTCAATGGCCCGCACCGTCTCCCGCATCTGGAACTCGAAATCCTTCAACAGAGAAGCCAGCTTGCTTTCAAGCTCCCGCGTGCGGTTGCGCAGCTCCACATCGCCCTCGCGCGCCAGCTTCGCACGCTCCTGGTTCAACGCATACTGCTGCTCGCGCGCCGACTTGCGTTCCTCTTCAAGTTGAGTCACTTCGTTGTGCAGCCGTCAAGGAACCGCGCGATATCCACCTGCTGCGAACCCAGACGCTGCGCGCCGCAGCAATAATGCCGGCGTTCAGCCCCAGCCGCTCGGCCGTCTGAATGCCCGCCGACGCCCCCGGCACGCCCAGCCGCAGCTGATAATTCGGCGCCAGCGTCACTTCATCCACGCCCGCCGCCGCATTCAGCACGCCCTCGGTGTTCGCCGCGTAAACCTTCAGCGAAGTGTGGTGCGTCGAAATCAGCGACCACGCGCCCGCCGCCAGAAAATATGCGGCAACCGCGACCGCCAGCGCCGAGCCCTCTTCAGGATCGGTCGACGAACCCAGTTCATCCAGCAGCACCAGCGAGTTCGGCCCCGCCAGCCGCGAAAGCCGGTCAAGATTGGTAATGTGCGCTGAAAATGTTGAAAGCGCAGCCTCAATCGATTGCGCGTCCCCAATATCGGCCAAAAACGCCGTGAATACCGGAAAGCTGGCCGCCGCCGCCGGCACCGGCAAGCCCGCCTGCGCCATCATCGCCAGCAAAGCCGTCGTCTTCAGCGTCACCGTCTTGCCGCCCGTATTCGGCCCGCTGATAATCATCTGCCGGGCCCCGCCGTGAGCTCAAGCGTGAGCGGAACAACGCTGTGTTGGGGCGCATCCCCGTCGCGCGCAACCTCTTCTCGAGCAGCGGATGCCGCGCCCTATCCAGCCGCAGCAGCTCAGCCGTAACCGCGGGCGCAACGCAGTCGTAGTCGCGCGCAAATCTTGCCCGGGCCTGCAAACTGTCAAGCAGAGCCAGCACCCGCGCTCCTTCCACCAGCCCTGGCGCATGGCCGCCCACCTGCCTGCGTGAGCGCCACAAAAATGCGGTGAATCTCCGCCTGTTCTTCCTCGATCAGCCGCACCAGCTCATTGTTCTGCTCGATCGTTTCCAGCGGCTCCACATACACCGTTTGCCCCGAGGAGCTGGCGCCGTGGATCACGCCCGAAATGCGCCGCTTGAGCTCGCTGCGCACGGGAATTACAAATCGCTCGCCGCGAATGGTGATCAGGTCTTCCTGCGTGGCTCCATCGCTCGCCAGCTTGCGCAGAGCCGCGCGCAGGCTCTCCTCAATCTGCCGCTGTTGCCGCTCCTGTTCGCGCCGGATGCGTTCCAGTTCCGGCGAAGCATTATCAGCCAGAGAACCATCCGGTTGGATGGTGCGCTCGATCGCTTCCGCCAGTGAGTGCAAACCCATCGACAACGAAGAAGAAAGTGCAGAAAGACCCGGCAGCTTGCCAACCAACCGCGCCGGCGGTAACTGCAGGAGGCCCTGCCACGAAGCCACATCGTTGGCCAGCCGCGCCGCTGCCTGGAACTCCGCAGCCTCAAGCGCCGCACCCTCAATCTGCGCCTTGGCCGCCAACTGCGTCGGGTCGAACAGCCCGCCCAGCGGAATCGAAACCTGCTCCAACAGAATCAGACGCACTTCGCCCGTAAGCTCGTGCTGCCGCCCGATCCATTCCGCATCGGTCGAGGGGCGCAACTCCAGAATCGCCTGGCGCCCCACAGGCGACGCCGCAAACCCAGCCACCAGCCCGAGCAGCGGCTCCCACTCAAGCGCGGCGTAGTCGGCATTCTCGACGGGAGACGAAATGGGATCGAGTAAAGGCATACCCTGTCATTATCTCAGTGTCAGAACCGCGTCGGGTGTCTTCAAGAGCTTGAGCCAGATGTCGGTTTTGGATTCGAACTCGCGGCCGGCGCCGGCGTGGTTGCGGCGGGTGCGCTCGCCGCGCTCTCTTTGTTTTTCGCGGAGTCAGTCTTGCTCCCCGCCTTTGCCTCGCCGCCGGAACCGGATGCGGACTCGCTGCCGGAATCGCTGCTTCCAGAGCTGCTCTTGCTCGCGTAGTCGTTTACGTACCACCCCGCACCTTTGAAGTTCAGGCCCGGCGCGGTCAACGGGCGTTCAAGCACTCCGTGGCATTTGGGACATTCCTTCTCGGGCTCCGCGCTGAAATTCTGTATCTTTTCAAATTTATGACCGCATTGGGTACAACGATAGGCATACAACGGCAAGGCTTTTTCCTCTCCCGGAACACATCGACCACTTTGCTTATTGTACCGGGAGCGCGGCAATACCCTCCAACAGACGACTCGGCCAGCAGTACCTGAGTGATGTTGCCTTCACTCAGGTACTGCCGGCCGCCAGCCTCATCAGGCTATTTGCCTCCGTCGTTGAATCCTGGCTCGGTCGAATCCTAGTGCGCTTTTATTGCGACCGAGGCGGTATGATCCTCCCACGAGAGGGTCAGCGTCCCGCTTCCACTGCCATCATCAGTAATTGTGTAAGCAAGGTTCTCCACCATCGCCGGCGGCTTGCTCATGGTCATCTTCGTTTTGCCCAGGTCCTGCGCGCCATCGTAGGCCAGGCCCCATTCGCCGGTCTGCTTGTTCACAATCAGCCACCAGTTATCAGGATCTGAAATATCTACAAACAACGTGTAGGTACCGGCCGGAACATTGAGATCGCCGATCGTGAAATCGCCGTCAATATGCAGCGTAGTGGCCGCGTTGGCGCCACCGCGCCATACCGGGTAGTGCGGATTGTGACTGATGAGCCCGTCTTTGGTGAAGATCTGTCCCTCGCGGCCCTTTACGCCGGGCGAGTTGTACTTGATGGTGATCGTTTTGCCGCCAATCGTCGCGGATGTGGTGGCAGGCGGGCTTGCCATCGGTTTCTGCGGTGCTGTCTGAGCAATCAACGGGGTCGCGGCAATCACGGCCGCGGTCAGAAGAAATCTAAAGTTCATGGTGTTTTTTCTCCTTCGGACAGAGCCCATCCTTTTTTTCTGGCGCACTTGTCGCGACAATTGTCGCACCATCGGCCCACCTTGGGAAATCGCCAACCATAGGACGGCGCCTGTTATGATGCGGCCCAGAGTGGACGCATGCCTGACCCAATAGAACCCAGCTCTCCCGGAGCCCGGTTTCGCCTTGCCGTCGCGCAGGAGAAGCCCCTGCAAGTGGCGGGCGCCGTCAACGCCTATACCGCGCGCCTCGCCCAGGCCACAGGTTTCCGCGCTCTTTATCTTTCCGGCGGGGGCGTGGCCGCAAACTCCCTCGGAATTCCTGACCTCGGCATCAGCACCATGGAAGACGTCCTCACCGACCTCCGCCGCATCACCGATGCAGTCCAATTGCCATTGCTCGTCGATATCGACACCGGCTGGGGCGGAGCCTTTAACATCGCCCGCACCATCCGCTCCATGATCAACGCCGGTGCGGCCGCGGTGCACATTGAAGACCAGGTCAGCGCCAAGCGCTGCGGCCACCGCCCGGGAAAGGAACTTGTCGCCACCGGGGAGATGGTCGATCGCATCAAGGCCGCGGTCGATGCCCGCAGCGACGCTCAATTCGTCATCATGGCCCGCACTGATGCCCTTGCAAGCGAGGGATTACCTGCCGCCATTCGCCGCGCCCAGGCTTACGTAGCCGCCGGAGCTGACATGATTTTTGCCGAAGCCGTCACGGAGCTCTCCATGTATACGGAATTCCGAACCGCGGCCGGCGTGCCCATCCTCGCCAACATCACCGAGTTTGGCCAGACTCCTCTTTTCACAAGAGACCAGCTCGCCGGCGCCGGCGTCGACATCATCCTCTACTGCTGTGCTGCCTACCGAGCCATGAATGCCGCAGCGCTTAAGGTCTATGAGACCATCCGCACCGAGGGCTCGCAGCAAAACGTCATTCCCCTTATGCAATCGCGCGCCGATCTTTACAAATTTCTCGACTACCACTCGTACGAACAGAAGCTGGATGAATTATTTGAGAAAGGCAAGGATTCGCAGTAGACAGCGGCTGAACCCATCCGTTCGTTTGATGCTCTCCGGAGGTCCCCATGGCGGAAACACAATCCATCTCCGCGTCCCCGGCCTTCAAACCAAAGAAGTCCGTGGCTTTATCCGGCTTGCCCGCGGGCGAAACAGCGCTTTGCACCGTCGGTCATAGTGGCAACGATCTACACTATCGCGGCTTCGACATTGCCGATCTGGCCGCCAACTGCGAGTTTGAAGAAGTCGCACACCTGCTCGTTCACGGTCGATTGCCCAACGCTCAAGAACTCGCCGCCTACAAGGAAAGGCTGGTGGGCCTGCGCTGGCTTCCGGAAGAGGTGAAGCGGGTGCTGGAGTTGCTGCCTCCCCTTGCCAATCCCATGGACGTGCTGCGCACCGGCGTGAGCGTGATGGGATGTGTGCGGCCCGAAGGCCGCGATCAGGGCGAGGCCGGAGCGCGCGCCATTGCTGACACCCTGCTCGCAGCGCTCCCTTCCATGCTTCTTTACTGGTACCACTTTGCACACAACGGCAAGCGCATCGACGTTGAGACTCCCGTGGACTCGAAGGCTGACTCCATCGCCGCGCACTTTCTTTATCTGCTGCATGGCGCGGCGCCCAGTGCGCAATGGACCGCGGCCATGCAAACCTCTCTCACCCTCTATGCTGAGCATGAGTTCAACGCCTCCACCTTTACCGCACGCGTCATCGCAGGCACCGGCTCCGACCTTTACTCTGCCATCGCCGGTGCCATTGGCGCGCTCAAGGGTCCCAAACATGGCGGGGCCAACGAAGTCGCGCTTGAAATTCTTCTCCGCTACAAAACACCCGATGAAGCCGAGGCCGACATCCGCCGCCGGGTCGCCAATCGCGAAGTCATCATCGGCTTCGGCCATCCCGTCTACACCATCTGCGATCCCCGCAGCGACATCGTCAAGCAGGTGGCTTGCGGACTCGCCGTCTCCGCAGGCGACACGCGGCTCTACGCCATCGCCGAACGCATTGAAGACACCATGCGCGACGCCAAGCGGATGTTTCCCAATCTCGATTGGTACTCGGCCGTTGCCGATCACCACATGGGCATTCCAATTGCCTTATTTACGCCGTTGTTTGTAATGGCCCGCGCCGCCGGCTGGTCAGCACACGTCATCGAACAACGCCAGGACGGAAAACTCATTCGTCCCTCTGCCGTCTACACAGGCCCGGGGAATCTCAAGTTTGTTCCCCTCGCCGAGCGGCCATAAAAGCGAATAAGCTTTCGGTTACACACAGGAGTTCGCGTGTCCTCGCCCATCAGCAATGAACGTCCCGCCCCCGACAAAGTCCTCACCGACATCGCCGACTACGCACTGAACTACGAAATCGAGAGCGATCTGGCCTACACCACCGCGCAGCACTGCCTCATCGACACGCTCGGTTGTGGCCTCGAGGCTCTCGATTACCCAGCCTGCACCCGTCTCCTAGGTCCAATTGTTCCCGGTACCGTAGTTCCCAACGGTGCGCGTGTTCCCGGCACCGGTTTTCAACTCGATCCCGTGCAGGCCGCCTTCAACATCGGCGCCATCATTCGCTGGCTCGACTTTAATGACACCTGGCTCGCCGCCGAGTGGGGTCACCCGTCTGACAATCTTGGCGGAATTCTCGCCGTCGCTGACTGGCTCTCGCGCTCAGCGATCGCCAACGGCCAGCCGCCGCTCACAATGCGCGACGTTTTGACGGCCATGATCAAGGCCCACGAAATTCAAGGCTGCATCGCGCTTGAAAACTCATTCAACAGGGTCGGCCTCGATCACGTTGTCCTCGTCAAAGTCGCGTCGACCGCGGTCGTCAGCCAGTTGCTCTCGCTCAGCCGCGACCAGACCATCGCCGCGCTTTCGCTTGCCTGGGTTGACGGCCAGAGCCTGCGCACCTATCGCCACGCGCCCAACACCGGTTCACGCAAGAGCTGGGCCGCGGGTGACGCCACCAGCCGCGCCGTTCGCCTGGCCCTGATGGCCCGCGCCGGAGAAATGGGTTATCCTTCCGCGCTCACCCAAAAAACCTGGGGCTTCTACGACGTCTCCTTCAAAGGCCGTGCATTTGCCTTTCAGCGCGCCTACGGCTCTTACGTCATGGAGAACGTGCTGTTCAAAATCAGCTTTCCCGCCGAGTTCCACGCCCAAACCGCCGTCGAGGCCGCAATGGCCCTGCGCGCCCAGCTTGTCCAGCGGGGCCAGTCCGCCGAAGCCATAAAGACCATTACCATCCGCACCCACGAAGCCTGCCTCCGCATCATCGATAAGAAGGGCGTCCTCACCAATCCGGCAGACCGCGACCATTGCGTCCAATACATGGTCGCGATTCCGCTGCTCTTCGGCCGCCTCACCGCCTCTGACTACGAGGACGGCGTGGCAGAGGATCCACGAATCGACCCACTCCGCGCCAAAATCGTTTGTGTCGAGGAACCCGCCTTCACAGCCGACTATCACGACCCTGGCAAGCGCTCCATTGCAAACTCACTCCGCATTGAGCTAAACGATGGTTCCGTGCTTGAGCAGACAGTCGAATACCCGATCGGTCACCGCCGCCGCCGCGCGGAAGGCCTGCCCTTGCTGGTTAAAAAGTTCAAGACTAATCTGCGCCGCCGCTTTATCGAAGAGCGGCAACAACAAATTATCGACGCTTCGATCGATCTCCAACGTCTCCAGGTGATCCCCGTCAACTCGTACGTGGATCTATTCGTTCCTTAGAGCCAGTTCCACCTTGCCTTCGGCGGCATACGCCCATCCATCACCTGTCGCCTAATCAAGAACGACATAGGGGAAGAGTTGCCTTTCCTCCCCTTCGACCAGCACCCTTGGTGGATGTTGGCTTCGCTGCTATTGGCCAGCACGTCCGGCGCCGCAGGCCTCATATCCCGTTCTTGCCTATCAGCTCGCGCCTTTGCTCTGCGCTTCCTTCAGACGCCGCCTTGCGACGACGCCCTTGCGCTTCGCTATCACTTCTCCTCCATCAGGAGGTGAAGAGAATTTCCGCCTCCAGGCAGCCAAGCATGCACGGCGCAACAGACAGAAGGGGACGGGCCAAAGCCCGTCCCCTTCGACTTTCGGTGCCGATGTGCGTCCATCCTCGTACCGTGAGGATTTGTGTTGCCCCTGGCTCCTGAAATCAATTATGAAATTACCTTGTCACTGCTCCTAGTCGGCCTTAACGGTGCTGAAGGTGAACGTTGTGGTTGAGTGGCGCGTCACGCCGGGACGCAGAACCGTACTGGGAAAACTCGGCTGGTTCGGCGAATCGGGAAAATGCTGCGTCTCAAGGCAGAATCCGGCGTGCTTGAGGTATTTGATTCCGTGACGGCCGGTATAGGAACCATCGAGGAAGTTGCCGGTGTAGAACTGCACGCCCGGCTCTGTGGTTTCAACCGTCATGCGGCGGCCGCTTTCGGGGTCGGTCATGACGGCGGCCACACGCAGCGTACCGGCGTTGCCGTTCAAGACAAAGTTGTGGTCGTAGCCGCCGCCGAGCTTGATCTGCTCGTGGTCCGAGTCGATGCGGGCACCCACCACCTCAGGCTTGCGGAAATCGAGCGGAGTGCCGGCCACCGGGGCCAGAGTGCCGGTGGGGATCAGTTCCCCGTTCACGGGCGTGAAGCGGTCCGCATTCAACTCCAGCTTCTCGTCCAGAATGGTCCCCTGATCGTCGCCGCGAAGATTGAAGTAGGCGTGATTGGTGAGGTTGACCACCGTCGCCTTATCAGTGGTGGCCGAGTAGTCGAGACGCAGCGTGCCGCCAACCAGCGTGTACTTGACCTTGGCGGTCATGGTTCCCGGAAAGCCCATGTCGCCATCTGGGCTCACATGGGTGAACTCTACGCCGTTAGGGACTTCCTTTGCCTCCCAAACGTAGCGGTCGAAGCCCATGGGGCCGCCGTGCAGCGCGTTGCGGCCGTTGTTCACGGGAATCTGGTAGCTCTTGCCGTCGATGGAAAACTTGCCGAATGCGATGCGATTGCCATAGCGGCCGACAACGCTGCCGAAGTGCGTGCTGTTGTCATTCACGTAGTCTTCAAGCGAGTCGTACCCCAGCACCACATCCGCCATCTTGCCTGTACGGTCGGGCGTACGGATGCTTACCAGCTTCGCTCCGTAGGCCATGACTCTCACCTCGATCTGCGCGCTTTTGAGCGTGTAGATGGGCACCGCAACGCCGTCCTTCGTATGTCCCCAGATCGACATATTCACCTCTCCTTGCGCAACAGCCGTGAGGGCCATCGCCATGAACAAAACTTTTCCAAGAAATTTTGTTACTCGTGTCACAATTTTCGCCTTTCCCCTAAAAACTGCAGGCAAAAGAACTCGCCGATGTTGCGGCGGAACTATCCAAAAATCGCGGGCCGCTATCCCAGCCCCGCCCGGACGGTCCGTTTCCACCAAAAGAGAGTGTATACCGCGAAGGCTAGGCGCGGAATTCAAGCGCCCGACCTCCTGCGCGAAGGGGAGCTGGCAGAATCTATAACTGGGGGAAGATCTCGCGGAATTCCCAGGCGGCGGACTTGCCGGCCAGCCACTCGGCCCCGCGCACGGCGCCCACCGCAAAGCCTCGGCGGCTTTGGGCGTCGTGGCGCAGTTCCAGGGTGTCGTGATCGCTCTTGGCGGTGACAATGTGCTCGCCTTTGGCGTCACCGAGGCGATGGGAGGTGATTGGAATTTCGATCCCCGGCTGCACGGAATGGATAATCTCCCGGAGCGTGAGGGCGGTGCCGGAGGGGGCGTCGAGCTTGGAAACGTGATGGGTTTCGTCGATCGAAAAGCTGTAACCTTCAAGGCTGGCCAACTCGGCGGTGAGCTGGAAGAGCTTTTGCACGCCGATGGAAAAATTTGTCCCGTAGAGGAGCCCGCCGCCTCGCCGAATGGCTAGCGCTTTGACCTCACTCAGATGCTCATACCAGCCCGTGGTTCCCACGACGATGCGGCCGCCGAGCGCCAGCACCGCGCGCATGTTTTCCACGGCTGCTTCGGGAGCGGTGAAATCGATGACGACGTCAACACCGGCGAGATTGGGCGCCGTCAGCGCCGATGCGTGCTCGTTCTCGTAGATGTCGAGCGCGCGCACGCCATGGCCGCGCTCGCGCGCGACCTCGGCCACGAGGCTGCCGGTTTTTCCCTTGCCTAAGACGAGAATGAGCATGAGTTCCTCCGGAACAGTGATCAGTGGTCAGAATTTCTGCGCCGACTTGCATTTCGCCGGTCACTTTGCACTGTTCAATGTCAACTGCTTTCTTGCTTCCACATCGAAGATAGCGGGATCGGGTTCCTTAAAGAAGGCGGCATGGAGCGAACGAATCGCCTCTTCCGCGTCGTCCTCCTCGATCATGAAGCTCATGTTGATTTCGCTTGCTCCCTGGGAGATCATGCGCACATTGATGTGGCGCACGGCCGCGAATACCTGCGCCGCAATGCCATTCTGGCCACGGATATCTTCGCCCACCATGCACACAAGGGCCTTCTTGCCTTCGTACTTGACGTCTGCTAGACGGCCCAGGTCGGCGGCGATGGCGGGGAGCTTTTCGTTCGAGTCCACGGTCAGCGACACGCTGACCTCACTGGTGGAAACCATGTCCACTGGGCACTTGTGCTTGTCGAAGATGGCGAAAATCTGGCTGAGATAGCCGTGGGTCATCAGCATGCGGCTGGCCACCACGTCGATGATGCTCAGCTTCTTTTTCACCGAGATCGACTTGAATGGGCTCTTGCAGTGCGGGGCAAGCGAGATGATGCGCGTGCCCTCGTTGGCGGCGTTGCGGCTGTTGAGCACCAGTACGGGGATATTCTTTTTGACAGCGGGCAAAATAGTGGCCGGGTGCAGAACCTTGGCGCCGAAGTAGGCCAGTTCCGCCGCCTCTTCAAAGCTGATGACCTTCACGCGCAGCGCGTCAGGACAAACCCGCGGGTCGGCGGTCATGATGCCGTCGACGTCGGTCCAAATCTCAATTGCCTCGGCGGTAAGCGCGCCGCCAATCAGCGCCCCGGTAAAGTCCGATCCGCCACGGCCGAGCGTGGTGGTGAGGCCAGCTTCGTTGGCGGCGATGAAGCCGCCCATCACGGGCACCTTGCCCTCGGCGGTGAGGGGAAGCAGCTTCTCCTGCGCGCGCCGGTCGATGATCGCGTCCTGGGGAACGGCCTTTTGAAACTGCGAGTCGGTGATGACGACCTCGCGCGCATCCACGTGGACGGCGTCAATGCCGAGTTCGCGGAAAGCGGCGGCCACGATGCGGCTGGAAATTCGTTCACCGTAACTGACGATCAGGTCAGAGATGCGCGGAGTGAGCTCGAGGATGGCGGCAAGGCCGCGCAGCACCTCATCGAGCGAGTCGAACTTTTCGTCGATCAGGGTGACCAGCGCGGCGGCTTCGTCTGGTTTTTTGACCAGCGCCGCAGCCGTATCGCGGTGCCGGCAGCGCAGCCGCGAACTGATGGCCAAAGCTCCCATACGATCGCCCTGCGCGGCCGCTCCAGCCGCGCGCAGCAACTGGTCGGTGACGCGGGCCATGGCGCTGACCACCACTACGGGCTGCTTGCCAAAGGCCACGCGTCCGGCAACAATGGCCGCGGTACGCCCAATGGCAGCCGGGTCTTCGACCGAGGTGCCACCAAACTTCATCACTACCAGACTCATGCCAATCTTCCCAATCGTTGGTTGCCGGAACCGCACAGGCTGCTGCGAAAAGCTCAGGCGCGCGCAGCAGCAGCAGCTAAAGGCTCCAGCTTGCCCAGGCTGGCCAGTAGCTCGGCGTTCAAAATCGCCGCTCCGGCCGCGCCGCGAATCGTGTTATGCGAAAGCACGGTAAACTTCCAATCGAGTACGCCGCAGGGCCGCAGGCGGCCCACCGTCACTGCCATGCCTTTGCCGCGGTTGCGGTCAAGACGCGGCTGCGGCCGGTCGTCTTGCGGAGCCCACTCAACGGGCTGATTGGGAGCGGTGGGAAGATTCATACCGGACAGGGGACGATATTCTGCCCAGGCCGTAAGAATGTCTTCGTGGGTGGCCGTCCTTCCCAGCTTGTTCCCCAACTTGATTGAGACGCTCTCGGTGTGACCGTCTTCCACCGCGACACGATTGCAGTGCGCAGTGATGCGCGCGTTGAGCGGCGTAACGGCGTGGCCCTGGAGCTTGCCGAGCAGCTTGAGCGTTTCGGCTTCCATTTTTTCTTCTTCGCTGCCGATGTAAGGCACCACGTTGCCCAGAATGTCCATGGATGGCACGCCGGGATAGCCAGCGCCGGAGACGGCCTGCATGGTGGTGACAAAGATTTGCTCGATGCCAAAGCGCTCCTCGATGGGCTTGAGCGCCATGACCAGCCCGATGGTGGAGCAGTTGGGGTTAGTGACCATGTAGCCCCCCGACTCCTGCCGGGAGGGCTGCTCCTCGATCAGGTGCAGGTGCTCGGCGTTGATCTCGGGAATCACCAGCGGCACGTTGGCCGCCATGCGGTAGGCGCTGGAATTGGACACCACGGCACAACCGGCATTGGCAAACTTTGGCTCCATTTCGCGGGCAATGGCGGCATCGAGGGCGGCAAAAATCACCCGGGGCGCGCCTTCCGGCTCGGCGGCCGAGACGGTCATTTTGGCAATCCGGCTGGGTAGCGGGGTGTCAAGGCGCCACCTGGCTGCCTCCCCGTAAGTCTTTCCGCTTGAGCGGTCGCTGGCCGCCAGCCAGGCCACCTCAAACCAGGGGTGGTTTTCAAGCAGTTGAATGAAACGCTGGCCCACCATTCCCGTGGCGCCAAGGATCCCGATTGGTTGTTTGATTTGTGTAACCATAGACACTCCAGTGTACAGGAGGAGGGCCTTCGGATCACGCATTTTGGGCCAGAGCCTGCGCTTGACGCACCAGAGCGTCAGCCCATGGCCGCGAGAACCGCATCGGCAAACTGGATGGTGCCCGCGGTGCCGCCCACGTCCCGGGTGAGCACCTTGCGCTCCGCATAGACGGTCTCGAGCGCCTTCTGCACCTTGTCTGCGGCGGCAGGTTCATCGATGTGGCGCAGCATAAGCACCGCGGACTGGAGCAGCGCCGTGGGATTGGCCACGTCTTTGCCGGCGATGTCGGGCGCGGAGCCGTGCACCGCTTCGAAGATGGCGCACTCGACGCCCAGATTGGCTCCCGGCACAAGGCCCAGGCCGCCGACCAGGCCCGCGCACAAGTCGCTGACGATGTCGCCATAGAGGTTTTCAAGCAGCAGCGTGTCGTACTGGAAGGGATTCATCACCAGCTGCATGCAGGTGTTGTCAATGAGCTGCTCGCCGTAGAAAACATCGGGGTAGCCCTCGGCCACCTTGCGCGCACAGCGAAGAAAAAGCCCATCTGACAACTTCATGATGTTTGCCTTGTGAATGGAGTGGACCTTCTTGCGTCCATGCTTGCGGGCGTACTCAAAGGCAAACTTCGCAATCCGCATCGAGCCCTTCTCGCTGATTACCTTGATGCTCTCGACCACGCCGGGAACCACTTCGTGCTCGAGGCCGACGTACTCGCCCTCGGTATTTTCGCGGACAATAATCAGGTCAACGCCGGGCCAATGCGTGGCCAGGCCGGGGAGATTGCGGATGGGTCTGAAGTTGGCGAAGAGGTCGAATTTTTTGCGCAGCGTTACGTTGATACTCTTGAAGCCGCCGCCAATGGGTGTCGTGACCGGCCCCTTGAGCGCTACGCGGTTGCGCTCGATGGACTCATAGAGCGCGGCGGGAATGTACTCGCCGTGAATCTCGAAGGCTTCTGCGCCGGCCGCATACCGTTCCCAGTCGAACTTGACGCCGGTGGCCTCAAGAATGCGGACGACCGCATGCGTGACCTCAGGGCCAATGCCATCGCCGGGAATCAGTGTGATCTTATGTGCCATCTATCAGCTCCTTGCTTCCAGCTTTTAACTTGTTGTTGCCCGCCTCTATTGGTTCGCGTTCAGGTTGGCCTTCCGCAAAGGCTTCAGTGCCGGTGCGGGGGAACGGACATCTGAAAGCCGGAAGCTATCTTTTGCCCTTGCCGGTGCGGCTGCCGAGCAGGCCTTCCAGCTCTTCCTTGAATTCGCGCACATCTTTAAAGTCGCGGTAGACCGAGGCAAAACGAATATACGCAACCGTGTCGAGGCCCTTGAGCTGTTCCATGATTAGCTCGCCGACTTCGCTGGTGGTGCGTTCCCGCTCCGGCGCGTCGACCAGAAACGCTTCGGTTGCATCCACGATTTTTTCCAACTGCAGCGAGGATACAGGCCGCTTTTCGCACGCCCGCAGCAGGCCACTTAGGACCTTCTGCCGGTCGAAGCGCTCGCGCCGGCCATCTTTTTTAACAACCATGTAGGGGATTTCGTCGATGCGCTCGTAGGTGGTGAAGCGCCGATTGCAGCGTTCACACTCCCGACGCCGCCGGATCGAGTCAGCCTCTTTGCTCTCCCGCGAGTCGACCACGCGATCCTGCCCGAAACCACAGTAGGGACACTTCATTCTATTTGGATTCTAGCGGATGGGCCCGGCTGCCGTGGCAGGAGCTGAAGCGACAGGGGAGCGGTCGCCAACGCGTGCGTCCAAACGCAACAACGGCCTGAGAAGTGCATCTCTCAGGCCGCTGCCGGTGAACTGTTGGGATTGGACTGGAGGCCTTCGCGCTTGAAGCGAATGCCAGAGCCATGGCGGAGCTCCCTCCGTCGGGGTCTTATCTGGAGCCAAGGCGCAAGGGCCTCAGGCCTCAGTCACCTCACGTACGAAACAACTGGAACAATCATTTGTCATAGGCTGGATCATCCTCCTTTCCCGTGTAAGCACAACTTAACGGCAATCGGGGCGCAGGTCAAGGAGAATGTTAGCTTTCAGCTTCCAGCCTCTAGCGGGTGCCCCGGGTTAACTCGCCTTTGAGAATCTGAGAAAATGCAAATCCAGCCGGTCGCGGCACGGGTATTTGGCTGAACGCGGAGGGTTCAAGCCACTAACACTCTTACCATTCCTCAAACACAACCCGCCCATCGCGCCCGAGGACGGAATGTCTCTTGAAGTTGAGGTCGTCGCGACGGGGGTGGTCATTGCGGAAGTGCGCGCCGCGGCTCTCAGTGCGAGCAAGAGCGGAGTGAAGAATGGCGTCGGCAACACGGCTCAGGGCCTGGGCTTCGGCGAAGCGGCGGCTTGTCTTGGCTTCCTGTGCGAGTGCGGCGAGTACGACGTCACATGTGGCTTGGGTAGCCAATCCATGGCGCAATGCCGTCTCATCACGCAACAGGCCGGCGCAAGCCCACATGTCCGCTTGCAGTTGAACGATCAGGGCTCCGACCCTGGCCTCTTCATTCGCGGATAAAGGCTGCGATGCAGCTCCCGCTGTTTCGACGGCCGTGAGCGGGAGATCGTCGGCGAGCATGGACCGGGCGGCGCGGGCGCCGAAGACCAGGCCTTCAAGCAGAGAGTTCGACGCCAGGCGATTGGCGCCATGCACTCCGGTGCATGCGGCTTCTCCAGCGGCGTATAGGCCACCGAGGCTGGTGCGTCCGGCGAGGTCGGTCCGGATGCCGCCCATCAGATAGTGGGCCGCGGGACGGACGGGAATGAGGTCCCGTGCGAGATCGAGTGAGTAAGAGGCGAGGAAGGCGCTGATTCCCGGAAAACGCTGGTGAAGATCGATGCCGTGCAGATGCCGCAGGTCGAGATAGACTTGGCGTGCAACTCCCTCCGGGCTCAAGCCTTCGCGGGCAATAGCGCGGGCCACCACGTCGCGCGGGGCGAGCTCGAGCTGTGGGTGGTAGCGCTCCATGAATCGCTCATTGCGGTTGTTCAGCAGGTGTGCACCTTCGCCGCGCAAGGCCTCAGAGAGCAGAAACCGCGGCGCGCCGGCGAGCGACAGCGCGGTGGGATGGAACTGGTAGAACTCCATGTCGGCCAGCTCGGCGCCTGCGCGCGCTGCCAAGGCGATGCCGTCGCCGGTGGCTACGGCGGGGTTGGTGGTATCAGAGTAGACTTGGCCTGCGCCGCCTGCGGCGATCAGCACGGCGCGGGCCGCGATGCGCGCCGGAACTTTACGTGGACCGGGATTTTCGGGGCCGGCATGGGCAAGGCCGGCGCCGACGACGCGGCCTCCGGAGGTGAGCAGGCCTGTGACCATGGTCCACTCGGCAAATCGAATGCGCTTGTGGGCGCGGGCAAAGGCAGTGAGAGAACGGCTGATTTCGGCGCCGGTGGCGTCGCCGCCCGCATGCAGAATACGGGCGAGGGAATGAGCGCCTTCGCGGGTGCGGTGCAGCTCCCCGGCCAGGGTGTCGAAGCGCGCGCCCCACTCGATGAGCTCGGCCACCCGAAGCGGCCCTTCAGTCACGAGCGCCTCGGCGGCAGGCCGGTAAACGAGGCCGTCCCCGGCGCTTACCGTGTCTTCAAGATGAAGGGCGATGTCCGCATCGCCCTCCATGGCCACGGCGATGCCGCCCTGGGCGTAATGCGTGTTCGACTCACCGAGCGACTCCTTGGTGACCACCAGGACGTCTCCGTTGCTAGCCAGCTCCACCGCCGCGCGAAGGCCGGCAACGCCCGCGCCCATCACAAGAAAATCAACCTCCGAGACTCGTTCCATCAGCTTTGAGGCTAACACCCGAAGGGCAGGCGCCAGGGAACAGGGGTCAGTGATCAGCCGCCAATTCTTGGGGAAGCGTTTAGATGATCAACCTGCGCTTCGCAACGGCGGCAGGAAGGCAAGCTGCAATGCCGATTCACATGAGACTATGGTAATCTTCGGGCAATTGGCCTTGCCCGGCTGATGCGGAGGTTTTCATGAATCCGATTTCAAGAAGACATTTTCTCAAGGCCGGCGTTGCAGCGGGAGCGATGGCAAGCGGTCTGCAACTCAAGGCCGAGCGCAGCGCGGCCACCGAGTGGGTGACGCTGGGCCGCTCCGGCGTGAAGGCGACGCGGCTGGCGCTGGGGACGGGGAGTTTCGGTGGTCGCGCCCAACAGGAGCTTGGACAGGAAGGGTTGACGCGGCTGGTGCACTACGCCTACGACCGCGGCATCCGTTTCTTTGAGACAGCCGAGTCGTACGGCGCCTCGCAGCAGATGCTGGCGGCGGCGCTGAAAGGGATTCCGCGGGAAAGCTATACGCTGATGTCGAAGGTGACGACGCAGGAGGGCATCGACCCGGCGGCGAAGTTGGACGCACTGCGCGCCAACTCAAGCACGGACTATTTTGACATCATGCTGCTGCACTGGCAGCACACGGGAACGTGGGTCGCCGACACGGCGCAATGGCAGGATGCGATTCTGAAGGCCGAGTCGAAGGGCCACATCAAGAGCCACGGCGCCAGCGTTCACGGGCTGCCGGCGCTTCGGCAGATGCCGGGAAACAAGTGGCTCGACGTGGCCATGATCCGCATGAACCACAAGGGCGCCAGCATGGACGCTGAGGACTACGACACGCAGGGCCTGGGCAACGTGGACGAAGTTGTGGCGCATGTGAAGCAGGTGAAGAAGGACGGGATGGGCGTGATCAGCATGAAGCTGATTGGCGAAGGCACCTTCAACCATGAAGACCGGCAGCAGGCAATGCGGTTTGCCTTCAGGGAAGCGGGCGTGGATTGCGTCACCGTGGGTTACAAGAGCACGGCAGAAGTCGATGAAGCCATCGACAATTTGAATCTGGCGCTGGCGTGAAAAGAGGATTCAGTTGTCAGGGGTAAGTTGTTTGCTACGCCTGAAATCTAGTCCCTAGTCCCTAATCCCTGGTCCCTCGTTCCTCCCGCAATCGAGGACGTGACGGCGCATACGGCCAGGATCGTGCCGATCACAGCCAGCGAGATTGTGATCGGGACCGCAACCCAGCGCGCCGCGAGCATCTTGAGCGCGACAAGACCGAGCAACGCGGCCAATCCGTAATGCAGGTAGCGGAAGCGTTCAAGGAGCGAGGACAGCGCCAGGTAAAGCGAGCGCAGGCCGAGCACTGCCGCGATGTTTGACGTGTAGACCACGAATGCGTTGTGAGAGACGCCGAGTACGGCGGGGATCGAGTCCATGGCAAAGAGCAGATCGGTGGCTTCGACGGCTAAAATCACCGGCAGCAGGGATCCCTTGGCCGGCTGCAGCTTGCTGATCCATTCTGGAATAGCCGCCCTCGGCGAGCCTGAGCGCAAGAGGCGCCAGGCCGCATAGAGCAGAAACAGCGCAAAGAGCCACGAGATCCAGTTAAAGCGCGCCAGCAGCGTGACCCCGGCAGCAATGAACAAGCCGCGCATCACGATTGCGCCGCCCACCCCCCAGAGCAGGGCGGTGTGCTGGCGCCGGGGGCTGATGCGGAAGCCTTGGAACAGCACCATGAAAACGAAGAGATTATCCACGCTGAGCGAGGTCTCAATGGTGTAGCCGGCGACAAACTCGAGAGCCGGCTGGCGGCCTTGCGCCAGCGCGATCCATCCCGCAAAACCGGCCGCGGACACGGCCAGAACCGCGGTGACCGTCCAGGCAAGCGCCAGCGCATGGCGCGTGACCCGGCGATGCAGCAGCCAGTCGCATAGCAGCAGCGCGGCGACCACTGCGTGAAAGCCCGACCACCAGATCCAGGAAGCGCCCGCGATCATAGGTGGATGCTACAGCAAAGCCGCACGGCGCCGCTCTGCAGCTGGCTCACCCCGGTTCCGGCAAAGCTGTGGTACCGATCGCCCTGTTCGGGCATCTTAGAGTAGTGAGATGCAGGAGCGAGGTCACAGACTTGAGGGACACGGTCGAACCAGAGAAGGACCCAATTGCCGGTAAAAGCGCTTCTGGGCAACCCGGCCAGGCGCCCCCTCACCATCCCCGCGTAGTGATCGTGGGCGGAGGGTTTGCGGGGATCCACGCAGCCAGGGGGCTGGCCCACCTTCCGGTAGATGTGACCGTGCTCGACCGGCGGAATTATCACCTGTTTCAGCCGCTGCTCTACCAGGTAGCGCTGGCGGTGCTTTCGCCCGCGGATATCGCGCAGCCCATCCGCACCATTTTGCGCAAGCTGCCCAATACGCAGGTGTTGATGGATGAAGTGGTCGGCATTGACGTGGCTGCCCGGAAAGTGGCGCTGGTCAGCGGCTCCAGCGTTGGCTACGACTACCTGGTGCTGGCCACGGGATCCACTCACTCCTACTTCGGCAAACCGCAGTGGGCGCCGCTTGCGCCGGGACTGAAGACGATTGAAGACGCCACCGAGATTCGCCGCCGCGTGCTGTTGGCCTTTGAGCTGGCGGAGCGCCAGATGGTGGAGCATGGGTGGCATCCGCCGCTGAATTTTGTGGTGGTCGGCGGCGGCCCGACGGGCGTTGAGCTGGCAGGAGCCATCAGTGACATCGCCCAGCTTTACATGCGGCATGACTTCCGGCACATCGATCCAACCAAGTCCCGCGTGCTGCTTCTGGAGGGCTCGCCGCGGGTGCTGGCGGCCTATCCGCCCGATCTCTCGGCGAAAGCCGAGGCGGAGCTGAAAAAGCTGGGAGTGGAGGTGCACACCAGCACGCAGGTAACAGGGATTGGGCCTGGCTGGGTTGAAGCGGCGGGCCTTGGCGAAATCAAACGGATTGAGGCCGTGGTGACCCTTTGGGCTGCGGGCGTGCAGGCCTCGCCGCTAGGCAAGATGCTGGGAGCGCCGGTCGACCGCCGCGGTTCGGTGCTGGTGGACGACCGGCTCAATCCCCCGGGGCTCCCCGAGATTTTTGTGCTCGGCGACCTGGCTCACCTGGAACAGGATGGCCGCCAGGTGCCCGGAGTGGCCCAGCCGGCGATACAGATGGGCGACCACCTGGCCAAAATGCTCGCGGCGGACTTGAAAGGGACCGCGCGGCCGGCCTTTCGCTACTTCGACAAAGGCGACATGGCTACCATCGGACGCATGGACGCCGTGGCCAACGTGGAGTGGCCGTTCAAGGCCCATATGAGCGGCTTTTTTGCCTGGGCTACCTGGCTGACGGTGCACATCTTCTTTTTGATTGGGTTCCGCAACCGGATTTCGGTGTTCGTGGCGTGGATCTGGACGTACTTCACTTTCACGCGCGGCGCGCGGCTGATTACCGGCGATCAGCAACTGCCGGGCTGGCAGGAACAGCTTGATATAGACAGGGGGCAGTGATCATTGGCCAGGGATCAGCGGGCAGCGGGTCGGGTAAAATAGTAAAGCGATGCTCGATCTGGGATTTGTCAGGGCCAACCTGGAAGTGGTTGAAGAAAAGCTGCGTGCGCGCGGGGCCGACCCGGTCGCCTTGCTTGGTGATTTTCGTACCTATGAGGAAGCGAGGCGCAACGCTATAACGCGGGCTGAGACTCTTAAAGCGCTTCGTAATAGCTTAAGCGTACAGGTAGGGACGTTAAAGAAAACGGGCCAAGACGCCACCTCCCTTGTCGAAGAAACCCGATCCTTGAAAGCCGAACTCGAGGAGCTCGACCGAATTGCCGGCAGCCTTGACGACCTGATAAGGCAGTCACTTGCCCAAATGCCCAACTTGACACGCCAGGAGGTTCCAGCCGGAACCTCAGAAGCTGACAACGTCACGGTAAAAACGTGGGGCGAGAAGCGCACGTTTGACTTTGAGCCGAGGCCCCACTGGGAGATCGGCGAAGCGCTGGGCATTCTTGACCTGGAACGCGCGGCCAAGCTCTCGGGGGCGCGGTTTGCGGTGTACATGGGCGCGGGCGCACGGCTGGAGCGGGCGCTGATCAGCTTTATGCTCGACCTGCACACCCAGAAGCACGGATACACCGAGGTGCTGCCGCCGTTCATGGTCAACAGCAAGTCTCTTTACGGCACGGGCCAGTTGCCCAAGTTTGCCGAGGACCTGTTCCGCTGTGCTGATGCCGACATGCAAGAGCAGTCGGAGGCGGAAGCGGAGCATGCGAAAGCTGTGAATAAGTTTGGCATCGGCAGCGCGGAAGAGCGGGAGGCCAATGCTCGCCTCGCAGAGTCCAGGGACAAAGCGATTTTCAACGACCACTGGCTGATTCCGACGGCCGAGGTCCCGGTCACCAACCTCTACCGCGACGAAATTCTGGACGAGGCGCGATTGCCTATCCTGCTGACGGCCTACACGCCCTGTTTTCGGGCCGAAGCCGGGGCGGCGGGCAAAGACACGCGGGGCATCATCCGCCAGCACCAGTTTCAAAAGGTGGAACTGGTGAAGTTCACGCGGCCTGAGGAGTCGGACCAGGAGCACGAAAAGCTCACGCGCGACGCTGAAGAGATTCTTGAGGTTCTTGGCCTGCCTTACCGGCGGGTTCTGCTGTGCAGCGGCGACACCGGGTTCTCTTCCGCAAAAACATTTGACCTTGAGGTCTGGCTGCCGGGCCAGCAGCTTTACCGGGAGATTTCTTCCTGCTCGAACTTCGAGGGTTTCCAGGCGCGGCGGGCCAACATCCGGTACCGGGCCCAGGGCGCGAAGGCCAAGCCGGAGTTTGTGCATACCCTGAACGGCAGCGGTCTGGCGGTGGGGCGCACCTGGCTGGCCATTCTTGAAAACTATCAGCAGGCCGATGGCACGGTGCTGATTCCGGAGGCCCTGCGCCCCTGGATGGGCGGGCTGGAGCGAATTGCACGCCAGCAACTATGAGTGAGGAAATAGAGATGGGACCCAACAACACAGGCACGGCAGGCGCAAGCCCGACTGAACTAAGCCGAAGCGCAGTTTCAAGCAGATTCTTTTAAGCTACTTTTATTGGACCTATCCCCGCGGCTGCTTCCACTACGACGTGATGGTGACGCTGATTTTGCTCTTTGTCTTTGTGACGCCGCAGTTGTGGAACTACGGCGACAAGCCGCTCTCGGTGACCGGCCTGCTGCATCCAATCCAGGTAAGCGGCGACGGCAGCCACGGCATGATCGTAACCGTGCAGGCCGCGGATGTGAATGTGGCAGCTGGCGCTCCCGATCCGTTGGTGAAGAAGGCTTTGCGAAAAGCAATTCTTCCGGTGACCGGCGATTCAGTGTTTGTGGAACGCTGGGAAACCGTCACCGATGCCCAGGGGAATGTTGCGTGGAGGATCTGGGCGCACCGGTAAAATACCGGCTGGTTGGCTCGACGAGCGCACCTGCCCGGCGAAAAGGAATGTATGCACTCAAGAAGGTTGATCTATGCGGCGTTGGCCTTGCTGATGGTTCTGCCGGTGCGCGCCGCGCGAGCCGCGGATGATCTGGACAAGGTGCTGCGAAAGCTGGACGCGGCGGCACCGAAATTCCGCTCCGCCTCGGCGGATTTCGAGTTCGATACCATCACCACCGAGCCCATCGATGACAAGGACGTTCAGAAGGGCACCGTCTACTACGAGCGGAATGGCTCAAATTCACGCATGTCTGCGCATATCCGCGAAGAGAACGGCAGGCCGGTTCCCAAGACCGTTGTGCTCTCGGACGGGACGATCAAGCTCTATGAGAAGCTGACCAACCATTTGACCACTCTGACCAAGCTGAGTCAGTACCAGAGCTGGTTCATGCTCGGCTTTGGCGCCAGCGGCGAGGAACTGGAAAACAAGTGGAACATCACCTACCTGGGACAGGAGAAACTGGACGGCGTGACGACGGAGAAGCTGGACCTGGTGCCGAAGGATCCAGCGATCCGGAAGAACCTGCCGAAGGTGACCGTGTGGATGGACACAGACCGCGGCGTGAGTATGAAGCAGGTGTTCGACCAGGGGCAGGGTCAATCGCGGGTAGCTGTGTACTTCAACATCAAGTTGAATCAGCGCCTGCCGGGCGATGCATTCAGCTTTGTGACCGACAAGCAGACCCAGTTCACCATCCAGTAGAGCGCGACTCCGCCCAGCGCAAACAGCATGGGGAAGGCTTCAAGGGTATAGCGCGTTTCGGGCGCTTCCACGGTGAGCAACAGAGCGCTGCGCAGCAGCATGTAGGCCAACATCGCTTTCCAGAAACGCGGCCGCAGCCAGAGCCCGACTGTTCCCAGAACCAGGTAGAAAGCATTCAGCCCAGCGTAGGCCCAACTGAAGCGGGTCTCAGCGTTGTGATGCGCATATACCCACCAGTCAAGGTCGATATTCAGGTTTTCAACCCGCGGGCGCAGCCACATGTCGGTCAGGCGGCCCAGCGGCAGCCATAGGTAGTAGCGCAGGGGGTGGGCGTCGATGCGCCGTTCGGCGAGCCTGGCAAATCCTTGGTCCACATCGGGCAGAATGTCGCTGGCGTTGTCTCTATCGTTGTACTTGGAGGCCAGCGCGGCGGTTTCCTCGTACTGCGCTGGAGAGTCGAAGGCGCGGTCGGGCAGTTCGCTCAACTGGAGCGGGCTGCCGGGCACCGGCCAATAGACTTGGTAGGTGGAAACAAAGTCGAGACACCAGGTTTTGACCCAGCGCTGCCAGCCAGGATAGATTTGCTGGCCCGGATCGACGGCGTAGCGGGGCGCCAGCGGCTGAAAGACATGAAAGGTCCGCCAGTTGCGCCATGTCCACGCGGCAAAAGGCGCCAGCACCAGCAGAGTACAGACTAGCGCCATTCTTGCGAGGCTTTTGAGCGGGATTGAGGCAGCCGCATGGCCTCGCAGCAAACCCAGCAGGAGCGCCGGCGCCAGCGCTGCGGCCACCAGGACTCCGTCGGGACGCAGGAATGCGGCAAAGGTGAGGGCGAAGGTAAACCAAAGCGCACTTGCCCAATTGGGAAGGTCAAGAAACCGGGCCATGGCCCACAGCGCCAGAGCCACGACAAACAGGGTGGGCGCCTCAGCCAGAGGCAACACCGAATAGGAGGCAGTGAAGGGGCATAGTGCGGCCAGCCAAAGGGTGGCGATCCGCGCGCCGGATTTGAGCCGCGGCGGGGCAATTCTGGCGGCGAAGTCAGCCAGCAACAGGCAACCTAGCAGTTCTAGCGCAATTTGCACCAACACGGCAGCAAAATAATTCTCCTTGCCAAAGATGCCGAAGCAAAGGGCCAGAAAGAGCGGATAGCCTGGCAACCGGATGAGCGTGGGAGCAATGGCCCCGCCCGCCTGATCGAGTCCATAGCGGCCGTGCAGCAGGGTTACGGCAAGCCCCCCGTAGACGAGCGAGTCCCCGTTCACAAGAAACAGATCTTTCAGCAGCCAGAGCCGGAGGGCCAGCCCTGCCATGAGCGCTGGGGCCAGGGTGCTCGCCTGAAAGAAAATAGCGGGCGCGCGTCCGCGCCGACAGGACGAGGCTGGGACCGGTTCGGTGAATTGACTCTCTGGGACAGCTTCCATACGATTCGTACTGTATAGCCTAGACGCTAGCGGGGTATTTTGCTCGCAGGAAATTGAAAACTCTCGATGCCCGATCGCCAAATATTTTTCGACCCGCAACGCAAGCGCTGGAAGCGCCTGCGGCGCATCCTCGATGCAGCGGCCGTGATCTCTACCCTGGTCCTGATCGGCTTTATTTTCAATGTGATGCGCAACCAGCATTTGCCCGAGTTGCTGCTCCCGGTGCCCAAGCACAACTTCAAGGCCCTGCCTGACCGGACCCCGGTGCTGCGCGGCGTGAAAGAAGGGTTCGCCGCACACCGGAAGACGACTCGCCGGCCCTCTGAGATCCCCTTCAACGCCGGCGAAGGACTGCGCGCCGCCTATTACGTGCAGGATGACGCGGCCAGCTACTCCTCGCTGAAGGAGCATGTGCAACAGATTGACCTTCTGTTTGCGCAATGGTTCCACGTGAACGCCCCCTCGGGCACCCTGATGGCGATGACCGGCGATAACCTTCACGAGTACCCAGTTGTTGACGGGAACACCGTGCGCGACCCTGATGATATGAACCGCGTTAAGCATGTCATCCAGATGGCCAAGCAGGACACGGAAATCATCCCCCATCTGAACAATTACAACCCGCGGACGCAGAGCTGGGACTCGGACATGGGCGACGTTCTAAAGGATGAAGACAAGCGCACCGCGCTACGCGATGAGATCCTCCGCTTCTTCACCGCCTATCCGAATTATCCGGGGCTGTCGCTGGATATCGAAAGCCTGTCGACGACGCGGAGCCGGCTTACCTGACCTTCGTGCAGGAACTGTACGCGTCGATGCATCCGCGCAATCTGCGGCTTTATGTGAACGTGGCCTCCTCGACACCCGATAACGAACTGAAGCTGATCGCCGCCAACTCCGACGGACTCGTGCTGATGAACTACGACGAGCACGAGGCGAACAGCGATCCGGGCCCGGTGGCCAGCCAGACTTGGTTCCTAGGCAACCTGCAACGCGTACTGAAGATCGTTCCCAAGGAGAAGCTCATCTGCGCGGTGGGTAGCTACGGCTATGACTGGACGCTTTCGATCCCCAACCCGAAGGACAAGAGGCACACCAAGCCGAAGGTTTTGGATACGGAAGATCTTTCGGTGTCGGAGGCGTGGCAAGAGGCCTCGGACGCCGACGCGGACCTGGATCTGAATTACGACGCTCTGAATCCTCACTTTGAGTACATCGACGAGGACAGCAATCAGCGCCACGTGGTGTGGTTTCTGGATGGGGTCTCGCTGCTGGACGAGATGCGCGGGGCGCGCGCGCTGGGCCTGCAGACCTTTGCCCTGTGGCGGCTGGGCGAGGAAGACAGCTCGCTGTGGAACATCTGGGACAAGCCCAGCTCTCCCGATTCTCTGCAGGCACTGGGCACGGTGCAGCCAGGTCACGATGTGGACACAGAAGGAGAAGGAGACATTCTGCGGGTGACGGGATTGCCGCAGCCGGGCAAGCGCACAGTCACGGTGGACACCGACGAGCCTGATCCCCGCAAGAAGCTGATCGTTGACGAACACATGGACGTGTACCCGCGGACATACACGATTGAGCAGTACGGCTACCATCCCAACGAGGTTGCGCTTTCGTTCGACGACGGCCCCGACCCCAAATGGACGCCGAAGATTCTTGACATTCTGAAGCAGTACAACGCGAAGGCCACGTTCCTGTTGATCGGCGCGGAGGCTGCAGAGCATGTGGGTGTGATGCAGCGGATTTACCAGGAAGGCCACGAAATCGGCAACCACACGTGGACGCATCCGGACATCAGCGAAATTTCGCCGCGCCAACTGGACCTGGAGGTGAAGCTGACCGGCCGCCTTTTCGCGAGCAAGCTGGGCGTGCAGCCGCTCTACTTCCGTCCTCCGTATGACATCGACGAGGAGCCCGACACCGACGACCAGGCGGCGCCGGTAGTGAGCATCCAGCGGGAAGGCTACACGATCATCGGCAACAAGATCGACACCGACGACTGGAACGAGCACCCGCACAAAACTCCCGCCGAGATTACCCAATTGGTGCTGACGCAGTTGGAGACGATGAAGACCAAGCCGCAGTTTCGCGGCTCCATCATTCTGCTGCACGACGGCGGCGGCGACCGGTCAGCGACGGTGGCCGCGCTGCCGGTGCTGATCCAGGCGCTGCGCGACCACGGTTACAAAATTGTGCAGGTGTCGGCGCTGATGGGCAGGACGACCGCGCAGGTAATGCCGCCTCTGACGTTCTGGCAGCACCTGCGCGCCATTCCGGATTCGATCGCTTTCTCCGCCCTCGACTTCATCGGCAACTTCATCGTGATGGTGTTCTTCCTGGGCGACATCCTGATGAGCGCCAGGCTGATTATCGTGGGTCTGTTTGCGGTGATCGACAGGTTGCGCAGTCACCCCTACGAAAGCGCCGCCGGATATAACCCGCGCGTTGCCGTCCTGATTCCCGCGTACAACGAAGAGAAGGTGATCGTGCGGACCATCCGCTCGGTGCTCAATTCGGACTACAAGAATCTGCATGTGATCGTGATCGACGACGGCTCGTCGGACAACACCGCCGAGGTTGCGCGCGAGGCCTATGACAGGGAGATTGCGGCGGGCCACGTGCAGGTGCTGAGCAAGCCCAATGGAGGCAAGGCCGCCGCGTTGAACTATGCGCTTGAACGGCTGAACGAAGAGATCTACGTTGGCATTGACGCAGATACGGTGATCGCAGCCGATGCCATCTCGAAGTTGATTCCGCACTTTGCAGATCCCAGGATCGGCGCCATGGCGGGCAATGCCAAGGTGGGCAACCGGGTGAACCTATGGACCCGATGGCAGGCGCTCGAATATATCACGAGCCAGAACTTCGAACGCCGCGCGCTTGACCTGTTTCACGTGGTCACCGTGGTTCCCGGAGCCATCGGCGCATGGCGCACTGCTCCGGTGAAGGCCGCGGGCGGCTACCACCTGAATACCGTGGCCGAAGACGCCGATCTGACCATGAATCTGCTGGAACAGGGATTCAAAGTGGATTATGAAGACCGCTCGCTGGCCTTTACCGAAGCGCCCATCGATGCCAAGGGGCTGATGCGGCAACGATTCCGCTGGTCGTTCGGAACTTTGCAGGCGGTGTGGAAGCATCGCTCAGCCTTTGTCCGCAACAAGGCGATGGGTTTGTTTGCACTGCCGAATATTCTGATCTTCCAGATGCTTCTGCCGCTGGTTTCGCCGTTTATCGACCTGATGTTCGTGTTCGGTGTGATCAATTTCTTCGTCAATCGCTACTACCACCCGGAAGCATCGTCGGCAGCCGGCCTGGAAAAGCTGGTCGTTTACTTCCTTGGTTTCCTGCTGATCGACTTCATCACGTCATCGGCGGCGTTCTCTCTGGAACGGCGGCATCCGGCCAACAAGGGCGACGGCTGGCTGCTGTTTCACATCTGGCTGCAGCGGTTTGCCTACCGGCAACTATTCTCAATTGTGCTGTTCAAGACGCTCAAGCGGGCGATCGACGGCAAGCCGTTCAACTGGGACAAGATTGAGCGGACGGCGAAGATGAGCAAAGCGACGGAAGTGCTGACCGAGGCATCGAGCTAGTGCCGCGACCGTGAACATGCTTGACTTCAAACGATGTCGTGGCCGGCGGGCGCGAATTCACTGGCCTACAATCCCCAGCTCGCGCAGCAGGAACGCGTAGTCGAGAGCAATCTCTTTCAGATAGTCGTAGCGGCCGCTGGCGCCGCCGTGGCCGGCTTTCATATTCGTGACCAACAGCAGCGCGTTGTCGTCGGTCTTGAGGGTGCGGAGTTTGGCCACATACTTTGCCGGCTCCCAGTACATGACCTGGCTGTCGTGCAGCGAGGTTTTGACTAACATGGCGGGATAACTCGCCGCCCGCAGATTGTCATAGGGCGAGTAACTCAACATGTAGCGGAAGTAAGTCTCCTGGTTGGGATCGCCCCACTCCTCGTACTCGGGAACCGTGAGCGGCAACGAGGCGTCGAGCATGGTGTTCATCACATCCACAAAAGGGACGTGGGAGACGACGGCGCGGAACAGGTCGGGACGCAGATTGGCGACGGCGCCCACCAGCAGGCCTCCGGCCGATCCGCCTTCGATGGCCACCCGCGCCGGATCGCCATAGCCCGCGACGGTGAGGTGCTCGACGGCTGCAATGAAGTCGGTGAAGGTGTTGCGCTTGACCAGCATTTTGCCGGCGTCGTGCCACGGCTCGCCGAGGTCGCCCCCGCCGCGGATATGCGCGTAGGCCATTACGACGCCGCGATCGAGCAGGCTGAGACGGTTCGAGCTGAAGCCGATGGGGAGCGAGTAGCCGTAGGAGCCGTATCCGTAGACGTAGAGCGGATTGCCGCCGGGCTCTCGCCTGTCTTTGCGATAGACCAGAGAAACAGGAACCTCGACGCCGTCAGGCGCGGTGGCGCGCACGCGCTCGCTGGCATAGAGGGTGCGATCAAAACCCCCGGGAATCTCAAGCTGCTTGAGCAGCGCGGAGGCGCCGGTTGGCAGGTCGTATTCGTAGATGGAGCTGGGCGTAACCAGCGACTGGTAGCTGTAGCGAAAGGTGTTGGCTTTAAAGATGCGGTTGATGTGCGGATGAGCGCTGTAGACCGGTTCAGGGAAGGCGATTTCACCTGTGCCTGAGGCTTCGTGACCATCACCGGCAAAGCTCCACAACCGCAGGCGGGGCAGGCCATCTTCGCGTTCGCAGGCCACCAGGAAGCGGGCGAAGAGATCAATTTCCTCAAGCATCACATTTTCGCGATGAGGAATGCGCTCGATCCAGTGCTCGCGGCCGGGCGTGGATACGGGCGCGGTGACGAGGCGGAAGTTTCGGCCGCGATCGTTGGTGCGGATATACCACAGGCCGTGGCGATGGTCGATGGAGTACTCGTGATCGTCCTCGCGCGGGCAGATCAGGGTGAAGCTGTCGTCAGGCCGGTCGGCTGCGAGAACGCGTGACTCGGTGGTGGTGTGGCTAGCTGATTCGACAACTAGGAAACGTCCGTCCCGTGTGCGTCCCACGCCTAGGTTGAAACGCTCGTCATCATCCTGGTAGACAAGAACCGCTCCGGAGAGTTGCTGGCCGAAGGTGCGCCAGAGCTGAAACTGCCGCTTTTGCACATCGTCTTCGACCGTATAGAACAGGGCGCTGTTGTCTGCGGCCCACACCACGGAGCCGACGCGTTCCACTTTGCCCGGCACGGTCAGTCCGGTTTCGAGATCCTTGATGTGGAGCGTGTACTGGCGAAAGCCGGTGGTGTCTGTAGTGAAGGCGAGCCAGCGGCCGTCGTCGGTGATGCTGGTGACGCCGATCGCAAAGAAGGCATGACCCTCTGCGAGCTTGTTGCCGTCCAGAATTACTTCTTCGGGGGCATCGGCTGCCGGGCCGGCGCTCGAGCCGCCGCTTGCGGCAGTGGATGGCGTACTGGCTGCCTTCCTGGTGCGCGTGTAGTACCACCAGTTGCCGTCGCGATAAGGAACTGAAACGTCGGTCTGCTTCATGTGGGAGAGCATCTCCCGGTAGAGTTCATCGCGCAGGCCGGCCAATGGCGCCATTACGGCCTCGGAGTAGGCGTTTTCGGCTTCGAGATAGGCGGTGACCTCGGGATTCTGCTTGTCGCGCAGCCATGCGTAGTCATCGGCCAGAGTCAGGCCGTGGATCTTGACCTCTTTGTGTTCTTTGCGGGCGACCGGGGGATTGGGAAACTGATTCGCTGCCATGTCTTCCAAGTTTAACGGAGGCTTCAGCTTCTAACCTCTGGCATTCGGTTATTTACTGCCGGCTTTCGCGGCCGGCCGGCAGCCAGATGGAGGCGATTTTGCGGTGATTTATGGTGAGACCGAAATTGCAGGCGCCGGGAACCTTTGGGCGGGCGCCCGCGTACAATTGGAAGGGATGAAAGGCTTTCGGCACTCTTCATCGACCGTTCTCAGGCTGCTTTTGGCGGCCCTTTTCGTGCTTTCCGCCCTCCCGTCTCAAGCCCAGAGCGTCGACAGCCTGCCCAAACCCACCGACTACGTAAGCGACTACGCCCACGTGCTTTCGCCTGAGGCGATTGCCCAGCTAGACAACATCTGCGGGCAACTGGACCACACGCAGGCCAACGCGCAGATTGCCGTGGTGACGGTCGCGAGCCTGGACGGAGACGATGCAGCCGACTACGCGAACCAGCTTGAAGACAAGTGGAAGATGGGCAAAAAGGGATCGGACCGCGGTGCGTTACTGCTCTTGGCTGTGGGCGACCACAAGTACCGCATCGATGTGGGCTACGGTCTTGAAGGGATTCTGAACGACGCCAAGGTGGGTGACATTGGCCGCGCCATGGTTCCCTACCTGCGTTCGGGCGACTACGACTCGGCCGTGACAATGGCCGTGGGCCAGGTGGCGCAGGTGATTGCGGCCGACGCCAAGGTGACGCTGACCGACCAGCCAGCCGTGGCCACAGAGCCCGATGCCAGAGGGCCAGCATAGCCCGATGCTCGGCAAGGTGATCCTGCTTGTCTTTGTGCTGATCTTCTTTGGCGGAGGGTCGATCTTCAGGCTGCTGCTGGGTTATGGCCTGTTCTCAAGCATTTTTGGGGGCGGTTACCGCGGCGGAGGCGGGTTTGGTGGAAGCGGCTTCGGCGGTGGCGGAGGAGGCGGCTTCGGTGGGTTTGGCGGCGGAGGATTCGGCGGAGGCGGCGCCGGGGGCAGCTGGTAAGTCGCAATGGTCTTTTTGAAGGGGCCTTCCCCATGCGAAGGCCGGAGGAGAAGAACACAGTATGAGCAAGGCACTTGGCATTACATTGGCGGTTGTGGGCGTTCTGCTGCTGGTTGTTTTCATGGTATTTGGCAGCTATGTGAGCGCCAAAAACCAGATGGTGGCCAAAGATCAGAACGTGAAGGCGGCCTGGTCTGAGGTGGATGTGCAACTGGAGCGGCGCGCCGACCTGATTCCCAACCTGGTGGAGACGGTGAAGGGATTCACCAAGGAAGAGAGCACAGTGTTCGGCGACATTGCCAATGCGCGCGCGGGGATGTTGAACGCGCAGGGCCCGGCGGCGAAGATCGCGGCCAACGGCCAACTGGATGGCGCACTGGGCCGTCTGTTGCTGCTTACCGAGAACTATCCGCAATTGCGTTCGAGCGACCAGTTCATGCGCCTGCAGGACGAACTGGCCGGAACCGAGAACCGCATCAGCGTGGCCCGCAAGCGCTACAACGATGCGTTGCAGGACTACAACACGTTTATCCTGCAGTTCCCGAACAGCATCTGGGCGGGCATGGCGGGCTACTCGAAGAACGACGCCTACTTTACGGCCAGCCCGGCGGCGCAGCAGGTTCCGAAGGTCAAGTTCTAGCAGAACGAAAAAGAGAAAGGCCATTCCGCTGGGCGGAATGGCCTTTCTGCATCTGCGGTCCGGGCTCGGTCCGCTTCAGGCTACCTGAAGGAAGCGATGGCGCTGGCCTCGTCGTCGGAAATGTCGAAAACCGTGTAGAGCTTCGTCAGCTGCAGCAGGTCATGCACCTTCTTGGTGAGCTTGAGCAGCTTGAGCGCCGCGCCCTGGTTTTTCGCGGTGGTGTAGGCGCTTACCAGTTCACCAAGGCCCGAGCTATCGATGTAGTTCACATCTCCCAAGTTGAGCAGGATCTTTTTCTGACCTTTGCCGATCAGGTCGCGAATGGCATCGCGGAGCTGCACACTGCCTTCGCCCAGGGTAATCCGCCCGCTGAGGTCCATAACGGTGACACCGTCCACTTCACGGGAAGCAATAGTAAGAGCCACGGAATTCCTCCTTGTTGATACTACGGTTATAGCACTAGAGAAGTGCTGAAATCTGTTGAAAAGTCCCAACCTACCAAGCCGCGACTACTCCCCGCGCGTGACGGCAGCGGTGCGAAACAGCCTGAACCCCAAGAGTCCGCGCACCCGCGCCGGCCTGTTACTGTCTGTCGCCTGCCGCTGCCAGATGTTTTACCATGCGTCAACTCGGTCCCGGGATGGAGTTGACGAAAGTGTACCTCATCCATGAGGGAACGGATAAGGAAGACGCCGCGGCCGGTGCCGCGCAGACGATTTTCCGGCGCCAGAGGATCGGGAACCTCATCCGGATCGAAACCCGTACCCTCGTCCGCGATGGTAAAGATCAGCGACTTCCCGGTGTTTTCAAGGCTCACCGCGATCTGCCGGGAGGGATCGTACTCGTTGCCGTGGAGGACTGCATTCACCGCAGCCTCGCGCACGGCCATGGTGACGTGGAACCGCTGGTCTTCGTCCAGGCCTGCTTCCTCGGCCAGTTTCTCCGCGGCTGCTTCGACCTCGCAGACGCTTTCCATAGTTGAGCTGAGCCGAAAGCTCATGCGTCCAATACCGGGTGCGTTCACGGGGTTCGCTCTCCGCCTTCTCGGGACCGGGCCGAAAAACCGCGCCCTGAGTTCACTCACCGACCTTGCTGGCAGTTTCATGGCTAACGAGGAACTGTGTCAAGCCGCCGGCAATCCTGCTTCTTTAGCCTGCCGCCGGCATATTGCCTATCGATGAACGCCTGATGAATATCATTTTGCGAGACAGCCATGAGGAGACGACAGCGGCGCCCGCGCGCGGGCTCCTCTGACGACTGCTGCAGTGCCTCGACAGATGCGCCACGGAACGCAATTCGCCGCCAGGGGAATACACTGTGTTCATGCAGCCTCGCACCCACGCCCGGGTCAGCCTGACCGCGCTTCTTGATACGCCGGTGACTGATTCCCAGGGCCACCTGCGCGGCCGTCTGAAGGACGTGGCCGTCGATACAGGGCCCAATGCCGGCAAGGTTGCCGGGCTGGTGCTGAAGACGCGCACGGGCCTTTTTATCGTACCCTCGCAGGACGTGATGGAGACCCCGGCCGGCACTCTCGAGCTGCGCTCGGCCGGCGCGCTGGTTCCGCTCCAGGACCAGGGCAACTATCTCTATCTGCAGCAGGACCTGGTGGACCGCCAGATCATCGATATCCACGGGCGGAAGGTGGTCCGCGTGAACGATGTGGACCTGGAGTGGATGGGGCATGGGGCGGCGCACCTGCTGCGCGTGGCCGAGGTGGAAGTAGGGCTGCGCGGGGCATTTCGCAGGGTCTTCAAAGGCATGTTACCGCGGGCGATGCTCGATGACCTCTCGCGCAAGTTCAGCGCCCACGGCATTCCTTGGCACTTTGTGGACGTGATCGAGGTCGACCCGGCACGCCGCGTCAAACTCCGCATCGAACACGAGCGCCTAGCCGAGATGCACCCGTCGGAGTTGGCCGACATTCTTGAAGATCTGGCGCCTGCCGAGCGCGAAGCCGTCTTCACGTCTCTGGACGAGGAAGTGGCCGCGGATGCCCTGGAGGAGGTCGAGCCCAAACTCCAGAAGGCGCTGCTGGAAAAACTGGATGAAGAAAAGATCGCCGACATCGTGGAGGAGATGGATCCCGGCGCCGCTGCCGACCTGCTGGCCGAACTGCCCGAAGACCAGTCGGACGCCATCCTCGAGGAGATGGAGCCGGAGGAGCGGCAGGAGGTGGAGGAACTGCTCGAGTTCGACGAGGATTCGGCAGCCGGCTGCATGACCACCGATTTTGTTTCCCTGGGCGCGCAGTCAACGGTAGCCCAGGCCGTGCAGGCGCTGCGCAGCTTCGACGGCGACCCCGAGAGCGTGATCGAGATCTACCTGCTTGACGAGAAGCGCGTGCTACGCGGCACGATACCGCTGGCCCGGCTGGTGATGGCGCAGCCGGAAACGCGGTTGGGCGTGCTGACGGAGCCGCGGGTTCTCTCTTGCCCTGCGGACACCAACCAGAATGAGCTGGCCGAATTGTTCGACAAGTACAACCTGCACGCGCTCCCGGTGGTGGATGTGCAGGGCCGCATGGTGGGCGTGGTCCACGCCGAACAGGTGATCAGCTTTTTGCGCGAAAAGCTCTGATGCCGCTGTCGCCCTTCCCAAAACAACACCAGCAGCCTTAATGTGAGCAAAACTGCACACTTTAGTGGTATGTCGCACCGATTCTTCGAGAAAACATGTGGATTTTTCTGAATCTATGAAACAATCCATAGATGGTCCAGTTCCCAAAAATTATCCAGGGCGGGATGGGTGTGGGTGTGTCCAATTGGCGCCTTGCCCAGACGGTCTCAAAACTAGGCCAGCTTGGCGTAGTTTCGGGAACGGCACTCGATTCCCTGTTTGTGCGCCGGTTGGCTGATGGCGACCTTGGTGGCCACATGCGGCGTGGACTGGATGCCTTTCCCTTTCCAGACATGGCCAGGCGCATCTGGCAGGAGTACTTTACCCCCGGCGGCAAGCCGAGTGGGGCGCCCTATCCGGCCTTGCCTATGCACCAGCGCAATAGCGCGCGCAAGGTGATCGAGTTGTGCATGGTGAGCAACTTTGTCGAAGTGTTCCTGGCCCGGGAAGGCCACAAGAATCCGGTGGGCATCAACTTTCTTGAAAAAGTGCAGATGCCCCACTTGCCTTCAATCTATGGAGCGATGCTGGCGGGCGTGGGCTACGTATTGATGGGCGCGGGCATTCCGCTGCACATTCCAGGGATGTTGGACGCATTTGCGGCGCATCATGCGGCGGAATACAAGCTACAGGTGACGGGCGCGCTACCCGGGCAGGATACGATGATGCACCTGGACCCGGCAGACTACGCAGAAGGACCGCTGCCGATTCTGCATCGGCCAAAATTTCTGGCTATCATCTCTTCCAATACGCTGGCCAACACCATGCTGCGCCGTGCCAGTGGCCGCGTGGACGGTTTTGTGATCGAAAGCCCGACGGCGGGCGGACACAACGCGCCTCCTCGCGGAAAGCTACAACTCAATGCGGCCGGCGAACCAGTCTATGGCGAGCGGGACCAGGTGGACATCCCTGAGCTGCGCGCGCTCGGCGTTCCCTTCTGGCTGGCGGGCGGGTATGGAAACGCCGAAAAACTGCGCGAGGCCCTGGAGCAGGGTGCGGCAGGCGTGCAGGTTGGCACCGCTTTTGCATTCAGCCGGGAGTCCGGCTTGCGCGCCGACCTGAAGAAGATGCTGATTGCCCAGGCGGTTGCCGGTACGGGCCAGGTATTTACTGACCCGGTGGCCTCGCCTACCGGATTTCCCTTCAAGGTAGCGCAGCTCGAAGGCACGTCTTCGGCCTTCAACATTTACCAGGAGCGCAAGCGGGTATGCGATCTGGGTTATCTGAGAGAGCCGTTTGCCGCTGCCGAGGGAAAAATTGCCTACCGCTGCTCTGCGGAGCCGGTGGACAACTACTTGGCCAAGGGCGGAAAGATTGAAGATACGGTCGGCCGCAAGTGCCTTTGCAACGCTTTGATGGCCAACGTCGGGCACGCGCAGTCGCGGAAAGATCTGGCTGTTGAACCGGCCTTGGTTACGGTGGGCGACGATCTGAACACGATTGTTCAGTACCTGGCGCCAGGGCAGGAGAGCTATGGCGCGGCCGATGTGGTGGAATCGCTGTTGAGCCTAAGCCATGACCTGATGGAAGAACCGGCCGAGCGAGAGCTGGCAGTCTCGGCTTAACGCTAAGGCGGGTTCAGGATTGCCGTATCCAGAAAGCAATGCCCTGAAGTCGACCCGACCTCAAGGAGCGGCGACCTCGCACAAAGCGCAATAGGGCTTACCTATCCTTAAACCGCTCTAAATCGAGCGGAAAGCTGGGCTTGCGAGGCCCTCAAGCGTAGCCTTTCGCGGTTCGCGGCGCTGATCGCCCGATCACTCACTCCAAACTGGTTCTAACTTGCCGGCACCGGCGCGGCCGCGGCTCCGCCCCCTGGATCGAAGACCTTGGGAATGCGGTCAGCTGCGGCGGGCAGTTCCGGGAACGCCGCATGAGGCTCGTTCTGGTACCAGTAGGCCGTTGTGTAGAAGCTGTCCGAGCGGTGATTGGCGTGCCCATGCTCGATGGTCACGCGGATCGACTCTTCAAAGGTGATAGGGCTTTCAATGTGCCAGCGGTAGAGGCAATAGCGGCCTCCAATCCGCTCCGGATCCACGATGTAAGGCGCGCCTTGGTGCAGATTGGCGAAGGGCTGGCCACCGAAGTCCCACGCGCCGTTGAAGTAGTCCTCAGTGCCAGTTCCGTTGATGGTGGGCAGATGGTCGCCGTCGATGAAGATCATGTCGTCGCCCTCGCCGAACCACCCATTCTGATTCTGCAGTACGGCCTGCGCGACCCCCACAAAATGTCCCTTGCCCGTGGCATCGAGGTAGACATAGTTGTCCTTGCCGTTTAGGTTCTTGCGGTCGTTGATGCCAGGGCTTCCGTTGTCGGTCCAGTCGTTGGTCCAGCCCTTGCAGGGTGCGGCCTGGCGGTACTGCGCGTGGAAGCGACCCACGTCGGCGGGAAGGTTGGGCAGGATGATGTAATCGACGGCGAAGTAGAGTGCATCGGTGCGTACCATGCCCTCGTTGGTCACGGTGATGCGGGCGGCGCTTGAAAAGGGCATCTGGAAATATGCGTTGAGCGCCTTGATGGATGCCACAGCCGTGAGAGCCGATTGATAGAGAAAATATTCTCCCAGGCCAAGACCGAAGAAGTCGCCGATGGGCACTTCGACTGAAGGCGTGCTCTCGCCGTCCCACCACGCGCGCAATACAAGATTCTTGAGATGCATCGGATCCGGAGAGGCAATGGTGAACCAGATATGCGTAACGACCCCCGCTCCCGTTGCTTCAAGAACGGTTGTTGCCCGGCCCGGCTCCACGGGGACTGCGTCCGCGTTGCCTCCTGTCCTGTCCCAGCTTGAACTGCGGCGGGTTTTGTAGTTGCGCAGCCGGGCCTGCGCGAAGAGATCCTCCGGTAGATCAGCTTGCCCAGCCGACGTGCCGGCTGCGGCACCCACTGCGTTAAGCCCCAGAAGGGCTGCCGCGCCTGCACCCGTGGCTGACATCATGCCGCCCAGCAGCTTGCGTCGCGGAAGAACGGATCTGGTCCCGTCTTTCGATTGCATAGGGTATTCCTCCAGTGTCGTCTAGACATGAAGACGTATTGTAATGCGGCGCGCTGGAATCCGTCATGGTGCCTTGCCGGAGGCCGGAGGACAGGGTTCGCGCCGGTGGGTCTCGCCTGTTATGGTCAGTGAGAAAACTTAAGATGAACTCACCCTAGGATTGACCGGGCATGTGGAAGCGTTGGCGAATCCGAATACTGCTGTTCCTGGCCGTTCTTGGCCCCGGATTTATTACCGCCAATGTGGACAATGACTCCGGCGGCATCCTCACCTACTCCCAGGCTGGCGCACAGTACGGATACACCCTGCTGTGGACCATGATTCCGATCACTATCGCGCTGATCGTGGTGCAGGAGATGTGCGCCCGCATGGGCGTGGTCACCGGCAAGGGCCTGAGCGACCTGATCCGCGAGGAGTTCGGCTTGCGGCTAACGGTGGTTCTGATGGTCATGCTGGTGGTGGTGAACTACACCAACGTGGTGACGGAGTTCATCGGCATCGCCGGCTCATTGCACCTGTTCCACGTGTCCAAGTTCATCTCGGTGCCTGCCTGTGCCGCGCTCGTCTGGTACATGGTGGTTAAGGGGAGCTACAAGAGCACGGAAAAAATCTTCCTCATCGCCTCGGTGGTCTACATCTCGTATATCTTTGCCGGGGTGTTGTCGCAGCCCAGCTGGCACGATGCCCTGCTCGCCACGGTGCAATTGCCGGCCAGGTCGGTCTGGAGCGACAAAGCGTACATGTATATGGCCATCGGGGTGGTGGGCACCACCATTGCGCCGTGGATGCAGTTCTATCTGCAGTCCTCCATCGTGGAAAAGGGTATTCGCGTGAAGGACTACCCGGCCTCGCGGCTGGACGTGATTGTAGGCAGCATTTTTACCGACCTTGTGGCGTGGTTCATCGTGGTGGCTTGCGCGGCCACGCTCTACGTGCATGGAATGGGAGCGATCCAGGTTGCCTCGGATGCGGCCGAGGCCATGCGTCCGCTGGCGGGGGACTACGCCTTCATCCTGTTCGCCTTCGGGCTGTTCAACGCCTCTTTGTTTGCGGCATCCATCCTGCCCATCTCCACGGCCTACACGGTCTGTGAAGGGTTGGGCGTGGAGTCGGGCGTGGACAAGAGCTTCAAAGAGGCGCCGTTCTTCTACTGGCTGTATTCGCTGTTGATCGCGGGCGGCGCTATCACTGTGCTGGTGCTGCCGGACGCGCAACTGATCAACGTGGCCATTCTTTCGCAGGTGCTGAACGGCATTCTGCTCCCGGTAGTCATTATTCTCATGCTGCTGCTGATTAACCGCACCGACCTGATGGGCGAGCACAGGAACTCGCGGCTCTGGAACGTGATTGCCTGGGGCACCAGCCTGATTGTGATCTGCATGACGATGGTCATGCTGTGGGGAATGATGCCGGGGCACTGAGACTGGGCCTGCACCCTACCTAGAGAAGTTTTCCCGCGGCCAGATCGCGAATGAGCCCGCGGTCAGCTGCCAAAAAATCGTAGCCGGTGAGGTCTTGAAGCCGCACCCAGCGCACCTGCTGGTAGATCTGGTTGTCGATTTCGCCGGCGAAGTCGTATACCGCAAAGAACTGTAGGTCCACCGCGCCGCCATGTCGGTAGTTGTGCCGGATGCGGGTGACGGGGGCGCCGATGGCAGCCTGAATGCCGAGTTCCTCCGAAAGCTCCCGGGCAAGCGCCTGTTCCGGGCTTTCGCCGGCTTCGATTTTGCCACCGGGAAACTCCCAAAGCGAGGCCATGGGCTGGTCGGGACGGCGCTGGCCGATCAAAACCTCTTCGCCGCGCACGATGAGCGCTGCCGCTACGAAGCGCAAGGCAGGGCCATTGGGCCGCGGGCTTGAATTTGGCTGGCCTCGATCCACGTCTTTAGTGTAAACGCAAGAAAAGAGATAGAGTAGCGAACCGGGCCCCAACTGCTTGATGTGGTCAAAACCCGGCGGAAAGCGCGTCTCGAACGCCCGCCGAACTGAAAATCCTCTATTCCCCTGCCACTGCCGCCTCAACTCCCTCGGCGGATTCGGGGCGGAAGTAGCCCCAACCGTTCTTCGCAGCCGCCTCAAGCAGTGCAGGCGAGGGATTGACCGGGTATGGATTTCGCGCCATTTCGAGCATGGCGAGATCGTGGATGGAGTTGCCGAAGACCGCGTCGGGATGGTTCAATCCCACCCGTTTGAGCGCAACTGCTTTGCCCGCATCGGTGGGCACGTCGAGGATCTCGCTGCTGATCAAGCCGTCGGTCACGCGGACCTCCGCAGCCAGAATACGGTCCTCATGGAAGCCGAATTCGCGCACTCCCTCAGCAACGACCCAGCGGTTGGTGGAGCTGACAGCCCACAGTTCAACACCGGTTTCGCGCAGGGTTGTCAAAAGGTCAGCCATCTCCGCAAACTTGTGGGGGTGCACAAACTCCCTAACATACTGCGCCGCGGCAGCTCGCATTTCCTGGTCGCGTAGCCCCGCATAGATCTGCACCATCTCGCCGCAGATCTCCACTTCGCTCACATGCCCCGCGCGGTAGGCGCGGTGGCGATTATCAATCCAGTCGCTGGTTGAGCGTGAAACCAACCCATGTTCGAGTGACCAGACCATGAATCCGTAGCCTGCGTCGCCCCCCCAGAGCGTTCCATCGCAATCAAAGACCGCAACCATTGGTTTTGCATCCAAAACCAGCCGCTTGAATTCCTGTGCCGTCCACTTGTGAATCTCAATCTGTGCTGCCGTCAATTGATCCTCGATCCTTCTCGAAGTCATCTCAACTCTATTCTCCTCGAAAACGGGTGGCTTGTGCACGTGAAGGTTTGATGAAGCCCAAAACTCGCCATAGGGGAGATGCACAGCTTTGCGCACTGAAGGTTGCATTCGTATTGCTGATGTTGATTCCTTGATGAACGAGGTTCTGGAGCGATGCCGGCGCCCGCAGGCAGGCATCAGCGCGCCGATAATCGAAGCTGTGGAAACCTCACGCAATCTTATACTTCTGAAGGAATATCAAGCCTATCTCCGCGTCGAAAAAGGCCTCCGGCCGCTGACCTGCGAAGCCTATCTGAGCGATCTGCGCATCTTTGCCGAGTTCATCGAGGCACGGAACGGGGTGCTGCTGAAAGCAGTGCAGGAGGACGTGGCTGCGTTTCTTGAACATCTACGCAATCACGGCATCGAATCCCGCTCGTCGGCGCGCAAGCTGAGTTGCCTGCGCGGCTTTTACAAATGGCTGTTGCTAGACAAGCGCACCCGCCATGATCCCACGGTAAACATCGAGTCGCCCAGGGCGTGGAAGGTGCTGCCCAAGTCGCTGGCGGAGCCGGAGGTCGCGGAGATGCTGGAACGGGCCGGCATGGCCGCATCGCATCCGCAGGCGCAGGCGACGGCGCTGCGCGACCGGGCCATTCTCGAACTGCTCTACGCGGGAGGACTCCGCGTCTCAGAGGCGACGGCGCTTTCAACCGGCGACCTGGCGCTGGACGCGGGCCGAGTGCATGTGCGCGGCAAGGGCGACAAGGAGCGCATTGTTCCGCTGGGGCGCGTTGCGCTGCAGGCGCTGGAGGAATATTTGCAGAAGGGCAGGCCGCACCTGGCTCGCATCAGTTCCAGGAGCAAGGCCAGCGCTGCCCGGAAGGAAGCTTCCAGGCAGGACGCGGCACGCTTGTTTCTTTCACTGCGCGGCATGCCGCTGACGCGGCAGTGGGTGTGGCACCTGGTAAAGGCAGCCAACCGGGTTGCCAGCCCGCACCGTTTGCGCCATAGTTGTGCCACTCATATGGTGGAGCACGGCGCCGACCTGCGCAGCGTGCAGTTGATACTGGGCCACGCCGACATCTCCACCACCCAGGTTTACACACACTTGGCGCTGGGTCGGTTGAAGGCTGTGCATCGGCTGCATCATCCACGTGCGGCGTCAAGGTCGGCGAATTCGCGACCCGAAATTTTGAGGCCGGAGATGGTGAAGTCGGGCCCGCACCTGGTCGCGGAAAAGACTGAGGGCCGTAAAGCTCAGCCGGCCTCGTCTCTCTCCGATGCCGGCAAGGAATCGTCATGAGCGCAGCGCCGGAAAGTGCGATTGCCTCTCCGCTCGATGCGATGGCGGACAGCTTTTTGAAGGTTCTGGCCAATGAGCGAGGTGCGTCAGCGCATACGCTGCGCGCCTACCGGCGCGAGCTGCACGGGTTTACCGCGTGGGTCAGTGAACGATGCAAGGGACTGTGCGAGGCCGGCCAAGGTGCGGACCAGATTGTGCAGGGCATTGAGCACACCGACATCCGCGCCTACCTGGGCACGCTCTACGAGCGCGGCCTCTCCAAGGCCTCGGCAGCACGGGCGCTGGCATCGATTCGGAGCTGGTTTAAATGGCTGGCCCGCACCGGTCACATCGAACAGAACGCAGCATCGCTTGTGGCTACGCCCCGACTACCGAAGCATCTGCCCCGCGTGCCCTCAATTGAACAGATGAATCAGGTGGTGGACTCGGTGGGCGAGGACGCGGCCAGCTGGCCGGCGCGCGACCGTGCCATTCTCGAATTGCTGTATGGCTGCGGCATCCGCAACGCCGAGCTGACGGGATTGAACCTGGACGACATCCATTGGGCCAACGAGGCAATCCTGGTGCAGGGTAAGGGGCAAAAGCAGCGCTACGTGCCGTTGGGCGACGCGGCAGCCGAGGCGTTGCGCAGCTATCTCGCCGAACGCGCGGCGCGGCTGGCCGCTTCCGGCAAATCCAGCGGAGCCGGCACCCAGGCGCTGTTCCTGAATCTGCAGTTGCGTGGACTGGGCAAGCCCGGCGGCCAGGCGCGGCTGACCACACGCAGCGTGGGACGCATCGTGAAGCGCATTGCGATTCTGCGCGGCCTTTCCGCCGACGTGCATCCGCACACCCTGCGCCACGCCTTCGGAACGCATCTGCTTGAAGAAGGCGCCGACCTGCGCGCCATCCAGGAACTCTTAGGCCACGAGCGGCTTTCGACAACGCAGCGATACACGCAGCTCACCACGTCGCAGCTGACGCAGGTCTACGACAGAACGCATCCACGAGCCCGGTGATGGAAGCGGGCAGGAACGCGAGAACTGGAATACGCATCAGGATGACGCAGAGCGCGACGAGCGGCCAAGCACCGTCTGCGTGGCCGCATCAAGCTCACGGCCGAACTCAGCAACGACTACACTCTTGAGCTTTCTACTAAACAACCCCTTGCGCTTCAGATACCGCTCCATGTTGAGGACGGGTTTGCCGGCGGTTCTGAGCGCGCGGCTCGCGAGGGGCCAGGGCTTCAATTCAATCAGCGTGGGACCGCTGCCCCGACGCGCATGCGCCATTGCCTCCGTGACCACGCGATAGACTGCCACCGCGTCATTGCCATCGACCGCAACCCCGGGAAAACCGTATTGTTGGGCCTTGTTGCAGATATCCTCATTATTATCGTCGCGGCTGTGACAAACCAACAGAATCGGCAGGCGTGCTTTGCCGGCCAGGCGCATGGCTTCATCGAGTGTGGGCGACTCGCAAGAATTGCCGCAAAACGCGGCAACAATTTTCTTATTCCTGCGCTTCTTGTTTTCCCGCGCCGCTTGAATGGCGCGATTAATTTGCTCGCCAAGGTTCAGCGACGGAGGTACGACGTTGAGTTGCGCATATGGGGAACGGCCAGCAGGTTTGCCTCCGGCATGCGCGGCGACTATGCGCTCGAGATGCAGGCCTTTCACAAATGCGTGGATCCATCCGCCGGTTGAAGGCGCGAGCGTATCGCCATCCACCAGATCGACACCCACACCAACAGCGGCCGCCTCCTGGCTGAATCGTTCGCCGCTCGTTGCTCGCGGATCTCGCCTCTTCAGATTGCTGATCCGCTCTTCGAGCATGCTGCACTTCAGCATCGTCACATAGAGTTGGACGAGTTTTTCATTCGAAATGAGTGAAAAGCCGTTGTGCGGTCCGGAAGGGTGCGCGATATCCACGGCCAGCTTGCCTGCGCTCGTCATCGGTTGGAGGAACCTCAAAGAATTGATGCGATTGTAAACGGAGAGACGAACGGCGCCGGGGTTTATGTTGAGTAGTCCGCGTTGATGTGGATGTATTGAGCGGTCAGGTCGGTGGTCCAGAAGACGCAACTGCCCTTGCCCTGGTGGAGCTGGATGGAAATGGCGAACTCGGGCTGGCTGATATAGGCGTGGGCCGCAACCTCATCGAACTCAGGGGAGCGGCCGCCGTCGCGGCAGATGGGAAGCTCGCCGAAAGAGATGTCGAAGCGGTCGGGATCAATCTGCGCGCCGGAGTAGCCAATAGCGGCGGCCAGGCGGCCCCAGTTTGGATCGCAGCCGGCCCAGGCCGTCTTGACCAGTGGTGAGTGGGCGATGGCCCTGGCGACGCGCAACGCGTCGGCGTCGTTTGCCGCACTATCAATGTGCAGTTCGACAACGTGCGTGATTCCTTCGCCGTCGGCCACAATCTGCCGCGCCAGCGAGGTGCAGACCCCGGTGAGCGCGGCCGAAAAGGCTGAATTGCCGGGGCCGATCGACGCGCCGCCGGCACCCGAGGCGAGCAGGAGCACGGTATCGTTGGTGGATGTGTCGCCGTCAACCGAGATGCGGTTGAAGCTGACTTCGATGGCGGAGCGCAGATAGCCATCGAGAACCGCGGGCTCGAGGTCCGCGTCGGTGAGGATGTAGACCAGCATGGTGGCATGGGGCACGAGCTGCGGGATGAATCATCCCCGAGCCTTTGCCTAGAGCGGCGATGCGAATCTCGCGGACGGCGCCATCGGGACCGGAGACCTCAATCCGCGCGAAGGCGGTTTTCTCAACCAGGTCGGTGGTCAAAATGGCCTGGGCGACCTCAAGAAAATGATCGGCCTGGGCGCCAAGCGAACCGGCCAGCGCGGGCATGGCGTCGATCAGCTTCTCAGCCGGAAGCGGCACGCCGATGACGCCGGTGGAAGATGGGAAAATCTCCTCGGGTTTGCAGTCGAAGATCTTTGCCGCGGCGTTGCAGGTGGCATAGGCTGCATCCAGGCCCGGCTTGCCGGCGGCGCAGTTGGCGTTGCCTGCATTGATGGCCACCACGCGCACCTTGCCCGCCGTGGCGCTCAGGTGGCGCTTGTCCACGATGAGGGGCGCGGCGGTGACGCGATTGGACGTGAAGGCCGCCGCAGCGCTGGCCGGTTGGTCGGCGACGATGAGAGCAAAGTCAGGTTTTCCGCTGGCTTTAAGGCCGGCTTTGATGGCACCGAAGCGGAATCCGCGGGGAATGATGAGTCGGGAGAGGTCAGTCATCTTGGCGATAGGGTCAACCCATTTAATCTAGCAGGGGATGGGGGTGGGATGAGGGCGAAATCGACGGTAGCGGCAAAGAAACCCAAAGCGGACCGCAGGGATCCGGCAGCGGATTTTGGGGGAGACTTTCTTGATCTGCGCAAGGTGAACGTGGCGCGGGGCGACCGGGTGGTGCTGCACGATGTGAATCTGACCATCCGCGCCGGGGAGCATGTGGCGATTCTGGGGCCGAATGGATGCGGCAAGTCGACGCTGATTCTGGCCATGACCTGCCAGATTTATCCCATCGTACAGCCGGGCATGCGGGTGCGGATTTTTGGACGCGAGCGCTGGGACCTGACCGAACTGCGCAGGCACTTCGGCATCGTGGGAGCCGGCATCATGGGCGCGGAGTTGCCCGGGGAGCGCACCGCCGTGACGACCGGGCTGGACGCCGTGACGGCAGGGTTCTTTTCCGCGTCGACACTGTGGCCCAATCTGCACGTAACGCCGGAGATGCGCGCGCGGGCGGCGGAAGCGCTGGAGCGCATGGAGGCCACGCACCTGGGCTCGCAAATGGTCGGCACCATGTCCGCGGGCGAGAAGCGGCGCGTGCTCATCGCGCGGGCGCTGGTGCACCGGCCCAGCCAACTGCTGCTCGACGAGCCTTCGAACGCACTGGATCTGGCGGCGCAACGGGAGTTGCGGGAGACCCTGCGCAAGCTGGCGCAGGAGGGTACGGGCCTGGTGCTTGTGACCCATCACCTGGGCGACATTCTGCCGGAGATTGAGCGAATCATCCTGATGCGCGATGGCCGCATCGTGGGCGACGGCGCGCGGAAAGAGCTATTGACCGAGGCGCGGCTGAGCGAACTGTTCAAGGCGCCGGTGCGGATTGGCCGCGATGAGCAGTGGCTGCATAGCTGGTAAAGATTCAGGCGCTCATCCCGGTTGCGGCGTGTAATCTTTCTACGATGCTCGGAGGAGACTCGAGGCAAATGGATATTTACAACCAGTTACCGCCTGAGGCAGTCAAGATCGTGCTGGTGCTGTTCCTCTCGTTCCTGGTGGGGCTGGAACGCGAGGAGCACAAGGCGGCGGGCGGCTATTACTTCGGTGGGGTGCGCACCTTTCCTCTGATCGGCCTGATCGGCTACGCCCTGGCCTTGATTTCGGGCGCGCAAATGGTGCCGCTGACGGTGGGCTTAGTGGTGGTCGCCAGTTTTCTTCTGCTGTCATACTGGCACAAGCTCACCTTGCCTCAAGCAGCGGGCGTGACCACGGAGATGTCGGGGCTGGCAACGTTTCTGGTGGGCGCGCTGGTCTACACCGGGCATTTCTGGATTGCGACCACGCTGGCGGTAGCGAGCCTGATCCTGCTGGACCTGAAAGCGGCACTTGAAAAGCTGGCCACGACTGTCGCTCCGGAGGAGATATTCACTTTTTCAAAGTTCCTGCTGCTGAGCGGAGTGATTCTGCCCGCGCTACCCAACCAGGAGTTCGGCCAGTTCCACATCAATCCCTTCAAGACGTGGCTTGTGGTGGTGGCCATCAGCGCCATCTCCTATGGCAGTTATGTGTTGCAAAAACTCACCAAGGGGCAGGGCGGCATTATGCTGGCCGCGCTGCTGGGCGGCGCATATTCTTCGACGGTGACGACGGTGGTGATGGCGAAGCGGGCCGCGCGCGAGCATCAGCCTCATTTGTTTTCCGGGGGCATCCTGATCGCCTGCGGGGTGATGTATCTGCGCCTGGCCGCGCTGCTGGCGCTCTTCAATCGGCAACTGATGGCGGTATTGCTGGCGCCGTTTCTGGTGTTGGCAGCCGCGGCGCTGGGCTTTGGCTGGCTGTGGTCGCTGCGCGCCGACAAGGGCGCACAGCAGTTGCAGCCGGAGGCGGACCCGAAGAACCCGCTGGAGTTGCTGACGGCCTTCATGTTTGCCGGCCTGTTTTTGGCGATGCTGGTGATTACCCAGTTGGCGGTGACCTACCTGGGCAAAGGCGGAGTGGATTCTCTGGCGGCCATCATGGGCGTGAGCGACGTTGATCCGTTCATCATGGGCCTGACGCAGGCCGCAGGCAAGCTAACCCCGGTGAACGAGGCGGCAGGCGCAATCCTGATCGCCGCCGCCAGCAACAACGTTGTGAAAGGGATCTACGCCTTCAGCATGGCCGATCGCAAGACCGGATTGCAGGCCCTGATTTTTCTTGCGGGCCTTGCGGTTGCCGGACTGATTCCGCTGTTCTGGCTGGGATAGTTGGGCAAGGTTGCGGATTATATCCACCCCTCCCTCCCCTCCCCCCCTCCCCCGATTCTGGGTAAAAGTTCTTTATTTTCAGGAGGATAGGCAGAGGCACGGGCCGCAAAATCTTCATATCATTAGGCTTAGCCGCAGAATCCTCACAGCAAACGGGTTACGGGCGATTGCGGGTTACTTCTGGCGGTTTTCCGGGTGATTTCGATGGAAGGCAGACCCACAAGCCGCAACGCCTTGTTTTTCCCTGAGCCCGGGAAAATTGCTATGGAACGATTCTGCGCCAAGCGAGGACAATTTTCTGCAATTTAGAGTGGTCGCCCCGGGTCTGCAAAGTCGGACCCGGGACAACCGCCCGCCGTCAGGCTGATTCCGCTCGTATGGCTGGAACGATGATGAAGAAAAGGCAGAGATACGATTTGAGCGGGGTAAAGGAGAGGTTGCGGACCCTAGCTTGCACGATTATCTACAGGCCTCCGCCCTTTGACGGTCCCGGCAATCAGATCCCGGCAGTCAGATCCCGGCAGTCAGGTCCCGGCAGTCAGGTCCCGGCAGTCAGGTCCCGGCAATCAGATCCCGGCAGTCAGGTCCCGGCAATCAGATCCCGGCAATTCCGGCGAGGCGGGTGAGACCGGCTTGCGCGGTTTTCGGCTGCCGCTTGCTTTAGCATGGAAGCAGCGTGCAAACCATACGAGTCAACACTCCAACGGCAAAATATGACGTGATTGCGGGCAGCGGGCTGATTGAGACGCTGAAGCCGCGCATCGAGCGGGTGATCGGCAAGCTGCCGCGGCGGATTTTTGTGCTCACTTCGACGGAGATCTGGGCGCTGTGGGGCGAGAGCTTCTGTGCATCGTTCGGCGAGCCGCCGGTGGCGCTGTTTCTGCCCGCGGGCGAGAAGTTCAAGACCATGGCCAGCGTGGAGCGGCTGGCGCGTGAGATGGTGCGCGCAGGCGCGGATCGCGGCAGTCTGCTGATTGCCTTTGGCGGCGGCATTGTGGGCGACGTGGGCGGTTTTCTTGCCGCCGTGTTCATGCGCGGCATTCCCTACATTCAGGTTCCAACCACTTTTCTGGCGCAGGTGGATTCGTCGGTAGGCGGCAAGACCGGCGTAAACCTGCCCGAGGGCAAGAACCTGGTGGGCAGCTTCCACCAGCCGCGGGCCGTGTTTGCCGATATCGGCGTGCTGGGCACGCTGCCGCAGCGCGAGTTGAAGGCAGGCCTGATGGAGAGCGTGAAGGCAGGCATCATTCGCGACCGGGCACTGGTGCGCTTTATGGAAGAAAACGCGCAGCTGATTCTTGGCCGGGACGCGAAGGCTCTGGAAAAGGTGATTGCGGCTTCAATCCGCATGAAAGCCGGCGTGGTGACGCTCGACGAGCGGGAGACGGGCCTGAGGATGATTCTGAACCTGGGCCACACGGTGGGCCACGGCCTGGAGCAGGCGACCCGCTACAAGTCGCTGTTGCACGGCGAGGCGGTGGGCTGGGGGATGGTGGCGGCGCTTTACCTGGCACGCGAGCGGGGAACGATTTCGCGCGCACAGTTTGATCGCCTGGAGAAGCTGGTTCACCTGTATGGTCCGCTGCCGGCGCTGAGGCTGCGCGCGGCCAAAGTGGTGGCGGCCACCGGCGCCGACAAAAAGAACGTGGGCGGCGTAAGGCGCTTCGTGTTGCCGCTGGGCATTGGCGATGCGGGCGTGGTGGAAGACGTGACCAAGGCTGAGCTCGAGGCAGCGGTCGGCTACATGCTGGCGCAGGCGAAGAATTAAGGGAACAGTGGTGATTCGTAGGCGGTGACTGACCGAGGAAGGGTGAACCTGGGGATCGCTGGCTTGCGCAGAAGTCGTTTTTCAATACTCACTTACGCGTCGCTTACGCGCCACTTACGCGTCACTTACACGTCGCTTACGCGCCACTTACGCGTCACTTACGCGCCACTTACGCGAATTCTGGGCCAATTTGAGGCCGGGCGGGGCGAGCGAAGCCGCGGCGGGTGCGTCTAATTATCAGACGAATCCGCATCCACCGAGGTACTCGGATGTGAGGACGGATCGGGCTACACTGGAGAAGCTCTCGATTGTCCGCACACTCCCCGATGCGCCGGACGTTTATCTTCGGATTGTTGCTGATGGCGGCGTCAGTTGGCCTGGCCGCCGGTTCATCGCCAGGGCGTGCGCGGGCGCACAGGAAGGTTGTAGCCCACTCCCCCCATGCGGCCCGATCCCAGGCAAGCCTGCAGACAGGCACGCGTAAAACGGTGAGGCGCCTCGGTCCGCGCAGGGCATCGGCCGCCCGTTTGCGCAGAGCCGAGTACACGCCGGAACTAACGCGGAGACGTGGTGGTTCCAGCTATGCTGCCGGATACGCCAACGGCTACGAGGCCGGACGCGCCGCTGCGCTGGGAGAACTGGCCGACGAAAGCGCTGACCGAACGTCGAGCGGACCCAAGGGTGAGCACGGGACCGAGCGGTCACTTGCTTCGGGAGCGCCAACAGATCTTGCTAGTCCAGAAGCTTCAACTCTTGCTAGTCCAGAAGCTTCAACGGCAGGCCGGGAAGCCGGTCTGCGACAGAATGAACATGCGAACGACAAGCTGGATGCGGGCGATAAGAACGGCACAGAGGCCGCGTCTGGGGTGTCTGCAACTCCCTGGATGGCTGAGCTGAATCCGAGCGACGCGGGCGTGCCGGCCTCGCTCAAAGGATCGCTGGCGTCGCTGGAGCGGCAGAACTCGATTCTGGATGCAGAGGGTCTGGAACGGATAGAAGACGAGAACGACCTCAGCAGCCGCATTGAACACAAGCTGCTGGTTCCGTTGCCTGCCTCGGCGGCTCTGACGGTGAATCCGAGCCTTCCCGATCACCATCGCTACTGCCGTCCCTGGACGGCGCGCTTCCTCGTCGACCTGGCACGCGCCCATGAAGCAGCGTTTCACAAGCCCATCGAAGTAAACTCAGCGGTGCGCACGGTGGAGTACCAGAAGCGGCTGATGACGAGGAACGGAAACGCCGCGCCGGCCGAGGGCGACGTTGTGAGCCCACATCTGACCGGGGCCACGGTGGATATTGCCAAAGAGGGCTTGAGCCGGCAGGAGATGGACTGGATGCGCCGCCAGTTGCTGGCCCTCGAAGAGGAAGGCAAGATCGACGTGGAAGAGGAGTTCGAGCAGGCCTGCTTCCACATTACCGTTTACAAAACCTATGCACTGACCCGGCCCGAGCGCAAAACCGAGCAGACGGTGACCAGCCCGGGTGCAGTCCCGCGGCACAAAGCAGTGCGGCCCGCTCAAAAACCGCCGAGCCAACTGCCTGCCGACCTTGCTGCCGGCGTGCTTCCCGCGCAGGGGCGATAGCCGCAGCTTGCCGACGACCGGTTTCCGATCCCCGATTTGATGACGCCGAAATTTGATTGGGTCTTTTGCATCCGGCAAAGGTACAATCGCGGGCAAAGCCGAAAGGCCGGCTTGGCGAAAGGCGAAATCATGAACGACATGGGATTACCCAGTGTAGCCGGGCAAGCTCCCGGCCTAACCCAGTGGCAGCGCGTTGCGGACACTTTTTCAGCACCATCGAAGACCTTTGACGACATCAAGAGCGGGAACAAGAGCTGGTGGATGCCGTTTGTCATCATGGTATTGGTTGGCTACGTCTTCTTTGCAGCCATCACCCTGAAGATAGGCTGGTCGCAGGTGGCTGAAAATGCGATTCACCTGGATCCGAAAGCAGAGGCCAGGCTGGCGCAGGCTCCGGAGTCCGCGCGGGAAACGGGGATGAAGTTTACCCAGTACAGCATGGAGGGCGCGTTCGCGGCCAGCCCGGCGCTGGTTTTACTTCTCGGAGTGATCATCGTCGTGGTTGTGTGGGGCACCATCAACTTTGCGTTTGGCGGCAAGGCCACATTCTCCGCCGTCTTCGCAGTCTGGATGTATGCCTCCTTGCCGGGGATGATCAAAGCATTGCTGGGCACGGTGGTCATCTTCGCCGGACTGGCGCCCGAGTCGTTCAACCTGAGCAACCCCGCGCCTACGAGCGTGGGCGCATTCGTCAGTCTGCAGGACGTGGGTGCGGCGCTCTACAAGCTGGCCACTTCGCTTGACTTCACGACCATCTGGTACCTGGTGCTGTTCAGCATGGGAACCGCGACGGTGGCGGGCGTCAAACGCAGTTCCGGCTACATTGCGGTCTTCGGCTGGTGGGCGCTGATCGTGCTGGTGGGCGTAACGATCGCAGCGATCCGGGGCTGAAGAAACAGTGCAGGTCTTTTGCCGGGGCCGTTAGAGCGAGCAGAAGTGCAGCGGTCCCGGGGCCCGGCCATGGAAGCGGCGGCGAAGTGGGAGACGGCAGAAAATTCCTGACGCTTTTCGGAGAGGATGCATGAATCGGTTTTCGCTGGACGGGAAGTGTGCGCTGGTCACGGGCGGAAGCCGCGGAATCGGGCTGGGCTCGGCGCGGGCGCTGGGCGAAAGCGGCGCCCGCGTGATTTTGACGGCGCGGTCCGCTGACGCGCTGGAGCAAGCAGCCGCGGATCTGAAGAGCGCGGGGATCGACGCGGTTTTCTCAGCCTGCGACCTGAAAAACCCAGAAGGGATCAGTGCGTGGTTTGAGGGCTGCGCGCGCGAGTTTGGCCAGCCCGACATCCTGGTGAATTGCGCGGGCATCAACCTTCGCGGCATGGCCCACGAGCTGCCCTTAGCTGACTGGAACGAGGTGATGACGATCAACGCGACCGCCATGTTTGAGATGAGCCGTTGTTTTGCGCGCGGACTGATGGCGGCCAACCGCAAGGGCAAGGTCGTCAATATCGCTTCACTGATGACGGCGGCCTCGCGCCGCGGCGTCGCAGCCTACGCGGCATCGAAGGGCGCGGTAGGGCAACTGACCAAGGCGCTGGCGATCGACTGGGCGCCGCATGGGATTCTGGTGAATGCGGTAGCTCCGGGTTACGTGGACACGGACCTGAACAAACCCCTGATCGCCGACGCCGTGTTTGACGAGTGGGTGAAGAAGCGCTGTCCCCTGGGACGCTGGGCACTGCCGGAGGATATTGCCTGGCCAGTGGTGTTTCTGGCTTCACCCGCAGCGGATTTTGTGACCGGCCAGATACTTTATGTGGATGGCGGCTGGATGTCGACCTTCTGAATCCCGGATAGCTTGAGAGCAGGCTATTCCGCAAAGCGGCGCATGATCAATGTGGCGTTGATGCCGCCGAAGCCGAAGGAATTCGAGAGCCCGATATCGAAGCTGTGGGCGATAGCCTTGTTGGGCACGTAGTCCAGGCGGCACTCGGGGTCAACGTTCTCAAGATTGATGGTGGGCGGAAGCATCTGGTGCTGTAGCGCCATTACGGTGATGCCTGCCTCGAGACCCCCCGCGCCGCCGAGCAGATGGCCGGTCATGGATTTTGTTCCCGAGATCTTGAGCTTGTGGCTGGTGGCGTGCTCGCCGAAGACGAGTTCAATGGCTCGCGATTCGTTGCCGTCGCCGGCCGGCGTCGAGGTGGCGTGGGCATTCACATAACCCACTTCTCCCGGGTTGAATGCCGGCGTCCTTGAGAGCGGCTCTCATGCTGCGTTGCGCGCCTGCTCCTTCCGGTGCGATGCCCGTCATGTGGTAGGCGTCGGCGCTCATGCCGTAGCCGATCACCTCGGCCAGAATGTTTGCTCCACGCGCCCTGGCAAACTCCAGCTCCTCAAGAATGAGGATGCCCGCGCCTTCGCCGATCACGAAGCCGTCGCGATCCTTGTCAAAGGGACGGCTGGCGCGCGTGGGCTCGTTGTTGCGCGTGGAAAGGGCGCGCATGGAAGCAAACCCACCCACCGAGAGCGCGGTGACGGAGGCCTCGGCTCCGCCGGCGATCATCGCGTCGGCGTCTCCGTGCAGAATCATGCGCACGGAGTCGCCGATGGAATTTGCGGAAGTGGCGCAGGCCGTGGCCGTGGCCGAGATAGGACCCTGCGCTCCGTATCGGATGCTGATCTGCCCGGCCGCCATGTTGACGATGACAGCAGGAATGAAGAACGGCGATATTTTGCGTGGACCGCCCGCAAGCAGATTGGAATGCTCGCGCTCGATAATCTCGAATCCGCCGATGCCGGAGCCGATGAACACACCAACCCGCTCGGCGTTCTCCGGGGTGATCCGGAGACCCGACTGGGCCATGGCTTCCTGGGTAGCGGCGAAGGCAAAGTGGATGAAGCGCCCCATCTTGCGGGCTTCTTTTTTGTCCACAAAGTTCAGTGGGTCAAAGTTCTTGACTTCGGCGGCGAACGTGACGGGAAAGCCAGTGGTATCGAAGCCATGAATGGGCCCCATGCCACTGACTCCATCCAGAAGCCGCTGCCAAACCTCAGAAGCGGTGTTGCCTACACCGCACACCAGCCCAAGGCCGGTGATGACTACTCGGCGCGCCAAGGGCTATTTGCCGCCTTTCGCGTTTTTCTCGATGTAGTCGATGGCATCCTTGACGGTCTTGATCTTCTCGGCGTCTTCGTCGGGAATCTCGAGGTCGAAGGCCTCTTCGAACTGCATCACGAGCTCGACCACGTCCAGAGAGTCGGCGCCCAGGTCTTCCTGGAAGCTGGCGCCGGGGGTGACCTCGGCTTCGTCCACCTGCAACTGCTCGACGATGATCTGCTTTACTTTTTCTTCAACGGCCATGCTGTGCTTCTCCTCGTTTTATTGGGAACGTACGATTCTCTCCGGGGGCTTGAAAACCGCTTCTGATTCCGCCTGCCTACGATACTGTCCTGAGGCAGGGAAAGACAACCATCGCGCAGAAAAAAAGCGAATGGCCCCGAAACTTCAAGTCTACTGGGCGGGTGTGGGTGTGTAAAGGAGACGGCGCGGGGGCAGGGATTGACGGCAAGGGATCGGGGGGCAAAAGCGGGGATCAGGGGGCAAAAAGCGGGGTCAGGGGGCGAAGCGCGCGGCTTGGGGGAGCAAATGGGCGGGGAAATGCACAGGTCTTGGGCGTACATTAGGCGAAGAGGAAAAAGGGGGAAGGATGCAGGCCTTGATTGCAGGAGCGGCGGCCGCATTTGTGGGGATTCTGGTTGGATTCTGGCTGCGAAGCGCAGCGGCAAAGGCGCGGGCGGTGGAGTTGGATCGCGATTTGACGGCCGCGCGCAATGAACTGGCGCAGGCGCAGACAGAGTCGGCAGCGCGGGCCGGATTTGAGGCCCTGGCGACGGAACGCGCCCATACCATTGCCCAGCTCAGCGCCGATCGGGACGGTTTGCGCGGTGAACTGCAGCGGAAGAATGAGGCTGAACAGAAATGGGGCGCGCGCGTCAGCCAGCTTGAGGCGGAGCTGCGCGCTGAACGGGAAGGACTCGCGGAGAAGCTGGCGTTGCTGGAGCAGGCAAAGAAGGCGCTGGCAGACCAGTTTGAGGCGCTTGCCGGGGAGATCCTGGAGAGAAAGTCGAAGACGTTCTCAGAGGGGAACCAGAGGGAGCTGGGCACGCTGCTGGAGCCGCTCAAGTTGCAGATCAAGGAATTCCGGGAGAAGGTTGAGCAGGCGCAGAGTGAATCGAGCACCGGGGTTACCAAGCTGGAGACACTGATCGGCACGCTCGGCAATCTGAACCAGCAACTGACCGAGGAGGCGCACAACCTTTCAACGGCGCTGCGCGGCTCGTCGAAGGCACAAGGCGATTGGGGAGAACTCATCGTCCGCAACCTGCTTGAGAAGGCCGGGTTGCGGGAGGGCGAGCAGTTCCGCGTACAGGAGAGTTTTGACGCGCCTGACCTTGAAGGCGAAGGCTCCCAGCGGAAAGCGCGTCCCGACGTAATTGTGAATCTGCCCGGGGGACGGCACCTGGTGATTGACTCCAAGGTCTCTCTCAAGGCCTATACCGACTCAGTGAATGCTGAAAACGAAGAGGTGCGCGAGGAAGCCATCGATCGCCACCTGGACAGCGTGCGCGCGCATGTGGAAGAGCTCTCCGCGCGCCGGTATCACAAGCTGAGTGCGCTGGAGACGCCGGACTTTGTGGTGATGTTCATACCCATCGAGCCGGCTTTCCTGGTGGCGCTGCAGCACGATGAGGGCCTTTGGCGCTATGCCTATGAAAAGGAGGTGCTGCTGGTCGGCCCCACTACGCTGCTCTTCGTCATTCGCATTGTGGATAACCTGTGGCAGCAGGAGCTGCAGGCGCGCGGCGTAAGGGACGTGATGAATCGGGGCGCAGAGCTCTACGACAAATTTGTGGGGTTCGTCAGCGATCTTGAGGCGGTGGGCAGGAGCCTGCGCGGCGCCGATCAGAGTTACACGAACGCCATGAAGAAGCTGAGCGAGGGCAGGGGAAACCTGATCCGCCAGGTTGAAATGCTGAAGGGACTCGGGGTGCGCAGTGCGAAGTCACTGCCGCAGCCACTGCTTGATGCCGCGGGGGCGGAGTACGAAGAACTGGCCTTGTCAGGCGGGAGTTCCGGGGACGAAGACTAGGGTCGGGACCGCCAGGATTTCATGGCGTTCCAGGTCTCAAGATCGAGATCGGGCGCGCCCGGATTGGTGGGGCAGGCAGGAGATCGCCCGATCGCGGCGATGAGCGCAGGAACAGCGAGCGCAGGAACAGGTAGCGCAGGAACAGCTAGCGAAGGGTCAGCTAGCGCAGGAACAGCCACACTTCGCGGGCCATCAGGATGACCACCACCCAGAGGAAGCCGGACAGCAGACCGCCCCAGAGCATTCCGCGGTTGGGAACCGACAGGGTGTCGTGCACCGGGTAGCGGCCTGGAAACTGTCGAATGACCGCTCCGCGCCGGCCTTCGATTGCAGGGAATACGGGTTGCCGTCCAACAGTGCTCGTAAATCCGGTCATCTTCAAATCCTCCCGACCAGCCTTGTCTCAGTTCATCTAACTGCAAACAGGTCGTGCGTAGGTTCTGCGCAGGAGAAAACTTGAAGGTTTGGTTTCACTAAGGGACGGCAGTACCAATTTAGAACTTTGCAATTTTGAACGATACAGGGCGGTCACCCGACCGCGGAGTTGTATCGTTTTCGTACAAAGAGCGGTGCAAGGCTACGGCTGCACGGAAGCGGAGGCCGGCGGGGCTTTCACCCTCTTCAGCGTCACTTCGTTGGCCGGAAAATCTCCCGAATCGGACTTAGCGGTCAACTTGATCTCGTCCCCGCTCTCGCTGACCGTCCCTTCGTGTGTGATGACCGCTCCGTTAATCGAGACCGTGAATGAAATCTTGTTGCCGTCGATCTTGCCGTCACTGATGGCGATGGCGTCGCCTTGCGGACCCTGGACCGTGCCGGTGAGCGCGGCGCCGTCCTGCTTGAAGGTGAAGGAGATCTGAAAGCTGTTGCCGTCCGGTGCGGTCATCTCGGCGATCCAAGAGCCAGTGACGTCGGAGGCGCTGGCCGTGACCGCAGAGAGCGCCATGACGATGCCGGCACAAATTGAGAGCAGTATTTTCATAGTGGTTCCTCGGTGTCTTTCGACAGCGCAGAGATTCTATATGAAAAAAGCGTTATTTGGGCGTGATTTTGGAGCGGCCTCTTTTGTCAGGCAGCGGGCAGGATCAGGATTTCTGCGCTGCGAAGGCCTCGCGCAGGCGCTTCCAGGTGACGTCGAGGTCTTCCGGCAGGACGCGGGTTTCGGCAACGGTGGTCATGAAGTTGGTGTCGCCGGCCCAGCGCGGCATGGCGTGCAGGTGGAGATGGCCAGCAACGCCGGCTCCGGCGGCCTTGCCGACATTCATGCCGAAATTGAAGCCGTGCGGGCGCGTAGACGCGCTCGAGGGCCCGCTCGGTGCGCTGGGCCAGACGATGAGTTCATGCGGCGGTTTCAGCGGGGAGCGCGGCCAGCCGGTCAAGATGGGCATAGGGCATGACCATGACGTGGCCTGAGGTATAAGGGATAAGCATTCAGACAGATGAAGCAATGCTTGCCGCGCAGGATGAGCCCGCCGCGCGGCTTCAGCCTGGTCCGCGCTCATGCCGTTGGCGATGGCGTAGTCGATGGAGGCGATCGAGGTTGCAGAAGACGCAGCCGAGATCGCCGGGCCAGGCAGCCAGGCTCTCGGGAACACCGGGACGCACGGCTGTTTCCGCCGAGTGACGTAGGTAAAGCGCCAGGGACTCCAGAGATGATCCATCGAGGCCATACCGTACAACACAGTATAGAGGGACAGTTATAGATGGGACAGTATAGAGGGGTTGCGCAGTGGGAAGGCGATTGCGGGTTTGGGATTCGGAGCGATCGACCGGGAGAAACGGGGGAGGCGCAGCGTTTGCGCGTGAATTTCGTGTAATTTCTGTCCGCAGTGCGGTTTGCGGCGCACGGTGACGGTGCACCTGGCGTGCCTGTTGGATTGACCTTCCATTGCTTAGATTGGTACACTCATGAGCGTAGCTTCCTGCGCGGATTCCAGCAGAGAGTTGCGGCCGCCCTCCAGCATGCCGTAGCCTGCCGGGTATTTTCCAGGAGACACGCGATATTTTCTGCTCCGAGCCATAGCTGGGCTGGCGTCTCTCTGGAGAGATGCTTCCGGTTGGGTGACAGTTCGCGACAGTGGGGATACGGCCTAGATGGCATCTCCAGCTGCGGCAATCGCAGCGAGGAAGCCACCCCCGGCCAGCAAGGTTGGCTGTGGGAGCAAGGAATTCCGGAGCACGCAGCAATGGCAAACGTCCTCAATCCCGAACCCGAGAGCATAACCCTGAACACCACATTGGAAACCTCAACGCTAGAACCTGCGACGGAGCTTGAGCAGCCGTCGTTCGAATCCACGTCCAACCCCGAGACCGCCGAAGTAGTCGAAGTACCCGCGCTGGACGCCGATGCCCCAACCGAGCCTGTAGCCCAGGCCGAAACAGTGGAGGCCGCGCCCGCCGAAGAAACTGCACCTGCAGTAGTTGCGAGCGCAGGCAGTCAGCGGCGCCGAAGCTGAAGCAGCGCCGGAAGCGCTGCGGTTCCCGCAGCGCACGCCAAGGCCCCCGAACATGGACTCGAGTCCATGGACGATTTTTCTGCCGCGCTGGCAGCATTTGAGCGCGAGCAGGCCGCCGAGGCGGCCGCCGTCGAAGCGTATGGAGACAAGATTGTCTCCGGCACCGTTATCAAGCAGACGGAAAAGCACCTGGTGGTGGATGTGGGCCTGAAGTCAGAGGGACTTGTTCCCCTGGAGCAGGTTCTGGACCACACGCGGAGCGGTGAAGTTCAATCCCGGCGACGTGATTGACGTGGTGATCGAGCGCGAGGAGCCGGAAGGCGGCTACCTGGTGAGCTATGAGCGCGCGCAGCGTTTGCGCGTGTGGGACACGATCGAGAAGGCCGCCAACGACAAGACGCCGATGATGGGCACGGTGGTGAGCCGCGTCAAGGGCGGGCTGACGGTGGACATCGGCCTGAAGGCATTTTTGCCGGGCTCGCAGCTTGAGATTCGTCCGGTCCGCAACCTGGACGGCTACCTGGGCCAGCAGATCGAGATCCGGGTGATCAAGCTGAACAAGAAGCGCGGCAACGTGGTGGTGAGCCGCAAGGAGATTCTGGAAGAAGAGCAGAACGCCAAGCGCTCCACCACGCTGGAGCATCTGGGCGAAGGCGCGATCCTTACCGGCACCGTGAAGAACCTGACCGACTACGGCGCGTTTGTTGACCTGGGCGGCATCGACGGTCTGCTGCACATCACCGACATGAGTTGGGGACGGCTGACGCATCCCCGCGACCTGGTGAATGTGGGCGACGAGATCCAGGTGAAGGTGCTGAAGTTCGACAAGGACAAGCAGCGGGTTTCGCTGGGCTTCAAGCAGTTGACGCCCGACCCGTGGCTGGACGCGTCAGAGCGTTACCCGGTGGGCGCGCACGTGAAGGGCCGCGTGCTTTCGGTGACCGACTACGGCGCGTTTGTTGAGTTGGAGCAGGGCATCGAGGGGCTGGTTCACCTGTCCGAGATGACCTGGTCGAAGCGGCTCAAGCATCCCTCGAAGCTGGTGAAGCCCGGCGGATGAAGTCGAGACTGTTGTGTTGAGCGTGAATCCGGCCGACCGCCGCATTTCGCTGGGCATGAAGCAATTGCTCGAGAATCCGTGGGAGAACCTGACCGAGAAGTATCCGACCGGCACGATTGTCGAAGGGCGGGTGCGCAACCTGACCGACTTTGGCGCCTTCATCGAAATCGAGGATGGCATCGACGGTCTGGTTCACGTCTCGAACCTGAGCTGGACCAAGCGCGTGAAGCATCCTTCAGAGATTGTGAAGAAGGGCGAAAAGGTGAAGGCGGTGGTTCTTGGCGTTGAGCCGCAGAACCGCCGCCTCAGCCTGGGCATCAAGCAGTTGCAGCCCGATGTGTGGGAGAGCTTCTTTGCCCAACATCGCGTGGGCGACCTGGTGCACGGCAAAGTGCTGCGGACGGCGCAGTTCGGCGCGTTCGTCGAGATCGCGGAAGGTGTGGAGGGGTTATGCCATATCTCCGAGGCAGGCGACGAGGGCGGTTCCAAGCTCGATACGGGCATGGAGCACGAGTTCAAGATCATCAAGATCAACGTCGAGGAGAAGAAAGTGGGCTTAAGTCTGCGCGCGATCGGCCAGGAAGCCAGCCGCGCCCAGGTCGAGAACTACAAGGCGGATACGCACAAGCATCCCGTCTCCAGCTCCACAACGACGCTTGGCGACCTCATCAACTGGCGGAAGGGCGAGCGATAAACCCGCTTCACCCAACGGCATGGATAAGTCGACGGCCACTCTTCGGGGTGGCCGTTGTTGTTTGCGTTGGATATTTCAAGGAGGCTCGAGTTCCGGCTGGAGGCGGTTAGAAATTGTGGAGTGGACAGCGCCATAATTCATAGCAGGTTTTAAGGAACGAGGAGGTGGCCGTGGAGATTGTGAGCAGCAGAGATCGCACCAGCCGGAGAGGCGAGAGCGCGTATTTCACGGGAGCCGTCTGGGTGGATGAAATCGCCGTCGGCGTGGAACCGTCGCAGGTACGGCTTTACCGCGTGAGCTTTGAGCCAGGCGCGCGGACGGCATGGCATACACATCCGCTGGGGCAGGTGTTGCACGTGCTCAGCGGATCGGGGCTGGTGCAGAAGGACGGAGATTCCGTGCGCGCAATTCATCCCGGCGACACGGTGATGATTCATCCCGGCGAGCGGCACTGGCACGGCGCAGCCCCCGGCAACACCATGGTCCATCTTGCCCTTCAGGAGGCAGATGAAAAGGGAGTGACTGCTGTCTGGCTGGAAAAGGTGAGCGACGAGGAATACAACGCTGCAAGTGCCGGGAAGCCGAGCTAATTACACGGGACGGTTGGCTGCGCCGCCTGCATCCTGATTCGCGAACTCGGCCTCCCGAGCCGTGATGTCGGGCCCCGCGCCCTGCATCTGGCGCAGGATCATGACGATCACGAGAGAGGCCAGTACACTGAACAGCGCGAACAGGAAGACGCTGGCGTAGCCGTACAAGCCGATGACCGCGCCTGCCAGAGGGCCGGTGAGAAAGAAGGACACGTCGGCAAATGCGGTGTAAACGGCCAACGCAGTGCCACGATTGACCTCAGTGACGCGGTTGACGGCTTCAACGCCCACCGCGGGAAAGACCAGGGAGAAGCCGAATCCGCCCAGGGCCGAGCCGGCGAGGGCAACCCAGGGCGAGTGCGCCCGCCAGAGCAGCAACAGGCCCAGAGATTCTATGGCCAGGCAGACCATGGCCACCGGGAAACCGCCGAATCGGTTGATGGTCTGGATGAACAGCAGGCGCGCCACAATGAACGCGACACCAAAGGCGGTGAGACAGAGCGCGGCGCCGCTCCATTGGCGGCTGGCATAAAAGAGGGTGATGAACGTGGCCAGCACGCTGTAGCAGACGCCGCCGAGCGCGAGCGCCATTCCGTGCGGCACTACACGGCCCAGCACGTGGCTGAAGGGCAAATGCTCGCCATGGACCACGGGAACGGGCGGCTTTCGGTAAGCGAGGACCACACTGACAGCGCCCAGCAGGATGGTAAGCAGGCCGATCGAAGCCAGGCCCCAGGCGCCGTCGAGGATGACGCCCAGCGGCGCGCCCAGGGCCATCGCTCCGTAGGTGCAGATGCCGTTAAAGGAGATCACTTTGGCTGTGCTTTCCTGGCCGGCGCTGGTAATGCCCCACAGCGTTGCGCCGGTGGAGCCGAGGCTTTCGCCCGCGCCGAGAATCAGGCGGCTGACGATTAAGGCCGAAAAGCTGAGCCAGGGGATGAGGTGCAGGGCGGCCGCAGCCACGAGCACGGCGCCACTCGCCGTGCAGGCGCACATGCCCCACAGTACGGAGATCCTGGCGCCGGCGCGGTCAGAGATGCGCCCGGCCCAGGGACGGCTGGCCAGCGTGGCAATGTACTGGATGCTGATGACCAGGCCGGCCAGCACCGCGCTGTAGCCCATGCGCAGGTGAACGTAAGTGGGCAGAACCGCCAGCGGTAACCCGATGGACAGGTAGCAGATAAATGTGAAGTAAACAAAGGTGAGAATATGGCGCGTTCCGGCCCGGAATTCGGCAGACGGTGGGTCCTCGACAGCGGCTGTGGCAGTGGAATGCATTGGGGGAGTCAGTTGGACCATTGCTGAAAGAGGTCTGCCGTCAGTATACCGGAATCGCGATTGCAACGCGTCTTGTGGGAGGGTGGTTCCGATCCGTGGAGACCGCCGTTCGGACTTTGGTTTTATCGCGGGCAGACCGGCCGCGAAGCTCGCACCTTGTTCAAAAGAAAACAGCGCACGATGCATCTGTCGCGTCCAGGCGGATGCCGCCCAGGGCCTGTGATGAACCATGCGATTGCGGATTGACAGGCATGCGCTGTTGCTGAAGAGCGAAAAAAATCCAGGGGGATTTAAACTGTAGGAATGCCGGACTTTCACGTGGAACATTTCGGATGCAGGGCGGCGCGCGCGGATGGCGAAGCGGTGAGCGGCCGTCTGCGTGCGGCAGGACTAGCCCAGGGTGATCCGGCTGTTGCCGACGTGGTGGTGGTGAATACCTGCAGCGTGACAGCGGAGGCCGACCGCGCCGCGCGCGCCTTTATCCGCCGCACGCACCGGCTCAATCCCCAGGCGAGGATTCTGGTAACAGGCTGCTATGCCCAACGTGCTCCGCAGGAGCTCTCGGGAATGGCCGGAGTGAGCGCTGTGATCGGCAACAGCCACAAGGCCTTTGCGCCGGAGATCGTGTTGGGACTGGCGGCGGGAACTGACTTGCGCGGCGATGCCGATCGAGCCTCGAACCTGGTGAGCATCCGGCCGCAGGCAACGGGCGGCGCGCCTGGCCAGGCTGCCGTGTGGGCCGACGACAGCTTTGCGCACTCGTTTATTGAACAGGTGCAGCTGGTTCCCGGAGAACAGACGCGGCCCAACCTGAAGATCCAGGAAGGATGTGGCAACCGCTGCACCTTCTGCGTGATACCGCAGACCCGCGGCTCCTCAAGAAGCTTGCCTCGCGCGACGGTGCTGCGGCAGGTGGAAGGTTTTGTGGCGGCCGGAGGGAACGAGCTTGTGCTTTCCGGCATCAATCTTGGGCGATGGGGAAGGGATCTTGAGGCTGCGAACGGAGAACCGAGGCGAACGCTGGCGGGCCTTGTGCGCGAGATTCTGGAGCAGACCGGATTGCCGAGGCTTCGCCTCAGTTCTATCGAACCGATGGACTGGGATGCGGAGCTGATCGGAATGATGGCGGAATTCGGCGGCATGCGCCTGGCGCGTCATGCGCATCTTCCGCTTCAATCGGGATCCGATGCCGTGTTGCGCCGCATGCACCGGCGCTACCGGCCCTGGCACTACCGAGAGAAGGTTGAGGCGCTGCTCGGCTCAGCCGGCCCTGGGCTGACCCTCGGCGCCGACGTGATGGTGGGCTTTCCGGGAGAGAGCGAACCAGAATTCGAAGAGACGCTTGCCTTCATTCGAGCTCTTCCATTCGGCTATCTTCACCTGTTTCGGTTTTCGCCCCGGCCGGCGACGCGGGGCTGGGCATTGCACGCCGAACAGCCGGTTGCGCCGAGAGCCGTGGAGGAGCGCATGGCCGCACTCAGAGCTCTGGACGCGGAAAAGAGCGCCGCGCACCGGCGGCACTTTGAAGGCCTGGAACTGGAGGCAATCACATTGCACACGCCAGCACGTCTTGCAGCCCAGGGACGAACGGCCGCGCTCACCGAGAATTTTCTTGAGGTCGAGATGGAGAGCCGCATGGACGCAAACCGCATGGTTCGCCTGCACGTTACGGGAATGAGCGCCGGCGGGGCGCTGGTTGCCTGCCCGGTGGGCGCGGACGACCCCGCAGCCGACCAAGATGAGCCCTGCACCTTGCGGATGGGTTGAGAAAGCAGCGGGCGCACACATTCCGAGCGATTGGGGCCGATAGCCGAGCCAATGCTATACTCAGTGTGCGTTGCTGTACCCGCGGCGCTTCGGGAAGCTCCCGAAGGCGGGCAGGAACGACATCTGGAGGAGTACCATCGCACTCGACAAACGCTCGGCAAAGTCTTTTATCCGCATCAATGACAGAATTCGCGCGCGTGAGATCCGCGTCATCGACGAAAACGGGGAACAGCTAGGCATTCTGGCCCCCTTTGAGGCGTTGAAGATTGCCCGTGAGCGCGGCCTGGACCTGGTTGAGGTTTCGCCCAACGCGGTTCCGCCGGTGTGCCGCATCCAGGATTATGGACGCTATCTCTACGAGAAGGAAAAGAGCGAGCGCGCCGCGCGCAAGAAGCAGAAGGTGATCGTGGTCAAGGAGGTCAAGTTCTCCGTGACAGTGGATGAGCACGACTACCAGACCAAGAAGAACCAGGCAGTGCGGTTCCTGGTTGACGGCGACAAGGTGAAGGCGAGTCTTCGCTTCAGGGGACGGCAGATGGCGCACCGCGAACTGGGCTATGCCATCATCAACCGCCTCATCCAGGATATTGGGGAAGCGGGGATCGTGGAATTTATGCCGCGCATGGAAGGCACCATTCTGCACGCGATTCTGGCGCCGTCGAAGAAGCAGGAGGCACCCAAGCCCAAGCCGGCCGCTGTGGCGCAGCCCAGCACCCCGCAGGTGCAGGCGTAGACAAAGAACCAGCTTTCATCAAACCAAGGCCTCCCATGCGGGCGGCCTTTGTTTTTTCATGATTCGATTTGCGGAATTGCCCCCGCGGCTGCAATGATCTCTGCGATGTTTTGTTGTCGGGAGGATTTCAGTATGAGCATGAGTGCCGTTTTTCTTCTCGCCGCTTTTACAGCTTTGCCCACAGGCCTGATGGGGCAGGTGTCCGGGTGGCCGGCCTCGGGACATCTGACGATCCCGGTGTGGCCGGGGTTGGCGCCGGGCGCGCCCACAAACCTGCCTCCCGAAGCGGACATGACCAAGGCCACAGACGGGGGTCCCGGGGGACGTCCGGTGATCCGGCTGGGTAATGTGGTGACGCCGACGCTTACGCTCTACACGGCCAAAGGCGCGCGCAACGGCCCCGGCCCCGCCGTGGTGGTCTTTCCCGGGGGCGGGTACTCGATTCTCGCGATCGACCTGGAAGGCACGGAGGTGTGCGACTGGCTCACGTCGGCGGGCTTGAATTGCGTGCTGCTGAAGTATCGCGTTCCCGGCACCGGGCCTTATCCCAAGTCGGCCGCGGCTTTACAGGACGCGCAACGGGCCATGGGGCTGGTGCGGCTGCACGCGGCCGCGTGGGGCATCGATCCCGGGCGCGTGGGCGTGCTGGGCTTCTCCGCGGGCGGACACTTGTCGGCGGCCATCAGCAACCACTGTGAAAAGCGGCTCTACGATCCCCTCGATGATGCCGACAAGCTGAGCTGCCGGCCCGATTTCTCAGTGGTCGTCTACCCCGGCTACCTGGCGCTTGAGGATCAGAACTTTGCGCCCAACCCCGACATTCAGCCCACGGCTGACACGCCGCCCACATTTATTGTGCAGGCCGAAGACGACCCGGTGCATGTGGAGAATGCGGTGGTGTACTTTATGCAGTTGAAGAACGCGCATGTACCGGCGGAGTTGCACGTGTACGCGCAGGGCGGGCATGGGTACGGACTTCGGCGCACCGCGCTTCCAGTGACCGCGTGGCCCGTGGAAGTGGAGAAGTGGCTGCACACCATCAAAGTGCTGCCGGGCGAGTAGAGCCTATCGTTCATAAGAGGCTCCAGGATCTCCTCATGCTGATTGCCGTCCTCACCGTCTCCGACCGTTGCTCGCAGGGCCAGCTTGCCGACACCGCGGGCCCGGCCGTGGTTGCTTTGATTGAACAGCAATGGCCGGGGACCGAGATCTGGACCGGGTTGCTACCCGACGATGAAGATGCCATCGCGGCGAAACTGGGAGAGCTTCAGATGCAGGGCGCGGCGCTTGTGCTCACCGTGGGCGGCACGGGACTGGGCCCGCGCGATTGCACGCCGGAGGCGACACGGCGCGTGATCGACCGCGAAGCGCCCGGACTGGCAGAGGCGATGCGCATGCGCGGCGCAGAGCGCAATGCTTACGCATGGCTTTCGCGGGCAGTGGCGGGCATGAAGGAACGCACGCTGATTGTGAACCTGCCCGGAAGCAAGCGCGGAGCCGAGGAGAGCCTCACATCGATCCTGGCGCTCTTGCAGCATGGGCTTGACGTTGCGGGCGGGGGACAACGGCATCCTTAGAGCCGGTGTTGAACTCCCCGCAAGAGTGTCCTGCCAGGCGAGCTCTTCCGGCGCGAGGTAGTAAACGATTTCCAAACTCCCACCTGTTTTCCGCATGGCGGTGCACAGAGCAAGCTGCGAGGCGTCATCAAAAAGGCGATGTTCAGGCTGGTTGCGTCGATATCTTTTCTGCCGGACAGGTTGAGAAACACCCGGAAAAGCGTAGAATCATCTTGCTCATGAGCACCTCCAAAGAGAAGTCATCCCAGAAGCCTTCGAACCGGCGGCACGGATCCGTCAGCATTCGCGATGTAGCCCGGCGCGCGGGCGTTTCCATCGCCACCGTGTCGCGCGCGGTCAACGGCATCACGAGCGTCGATCCCGATTTGGCCAAGCGGGTGTGGAAGGCAGTGGAAGAGGTGGGCTATCTGCCCAATCCACAAGCGCGCGCGCTGGTGTCTGGGCCGCAGCCACATGCTGGGCCTGATTGTTTCGGAGATCACCAATCCGTTTTTTCCAGAGCTGGTGCAGGAGTTTGAAAACCTGGCCGTGGCGCAAGGGTATGAGGTGATGATCGGTTCCACGAACTACGATGCCGCGCGCACAGAGTCGCTCATCCGGCGCATGCTGCAGCGTAACGTGGATGGCGTGGCCGTGATGACCTTCGGCATCGAGGAAGATCTGGTGAAAAAGCTGGTGGAGAGCGGGTATCCGCTGGTGTTTGTGGATGCCGGACCCAAGCTACCCAATATCCGGATTCTGAAGGTGAATTATGGCGAGGGAATTCGCCAGGCCGTGCAGCACCTGGCCGCTCTCGGACATCGCGCGATTGCCTTCATCAGCGGACCGCTGCGGCTGCGCTCGGCGGTCGCGCGGCGCGATGCATTTCTCAGTTCCATGGCCGAACTTGGACTGGTGGTGCCGGAGGGTCACATTGTGGAGGGCGATCACACGATGGAGGGCGGCATGGCGGCGATTGAGCGCATTGGGTCGCATCCGCAACTGCCGACGGCCGTGGTCTGCTCCAACGACATGACCGCCATCGGCGTTCTGCATGGGCTTTACAGGACAACGCATGCCGTTCCCAACGACATCTCCGTGGTGGGATTCGACGACATTCACCTGGCGCAGTTCATGCTGCCTCCGCTAACCACGGTGCAGATGTCGTGCAAGCACCTGGCCGAGGCGGCGGTGCAGGCGCTGCGCGCGGGCATCGAGCCCGACCACCCCAAGGCTGCCCAGAAGGAGTGGCCGATCCCTACACATTTGATGGTGCGCCAGTCCACTGCTTTTCCCCGGGGCACTCTGCCTGCGCTGGTGAGCAAGGCTGGCGGCGGGAACCGGGGACGCGGCGCAAAGTAGTGCAGGATTGCTTTGCCCTTTTCACGTCGCGGCGGCGAGCGCGGGCACACAACAGGAGGCGCACGCCGTCCCCGTCTTCGACCGGGTTAGCAGCAAGATTTGTCAGAAGGAAGTTTCTAACCGGAATCGCACCTGAAACGGTTCGGCAGGGTGAAAAACATTTGTGAACTCCGCCGCGGCTGTGGGCGTGATTCGGGAAACATAGGCGTAGGTAATGTCGTCATTGCGGCGGTTCAGCAAATTCAAGAGATCGGCCGAAATGCGCCATTTCCTGTTGAATTGATAGCCGGCCGCGGCATTGACCATTAATGTAGCTGCTGAGCGACTGATTCCGTCGGACGTCAAATCGCGCGGGCCAAAGTAGCGCAGGCGCATTGTCGACGTGAAGCCTTTGTAAGTGTGCATTGTGACGCCCGATGAGATCACCACCTTCACCGCTTCGGGAACAAGCTTGCCGCCTGGGAGCTGCTCAGGGTAGGACAGGCCATTCACCGGGTTGGGGTTGATGAATGCCGCATCAGCCGGGTCGATTTCAGTAAATTGGGCTCGGGAGTCCGCTAGGTCTAAATCAAAAGCCACATGTTCCGTGGGCGTGTAATAGTTTGCCCATTCGAGGCCGTAGCGATTGCTCGACTGCTCTGAAGCAACCGTGCCTCCGGTGTCACCATCCTGCTCGAGTTCGGAATTGCTGCGCAGAAACCAGAGCGAAAGAGTGCTTTGAAGATGGGAGGCGGCAGGCGAGATGCGCCCACCGAATTCCCCGCCTTTGAGTTGGACCAGGGGAGAAATGGGGGTATTGGGCGTGGGGAAAGGATAGTCCGGCGAAATCGGTTCCTCATGTTGTGTTGCACCGCGCGCGTCGTTGGAGTGATAACTGAATCCGCCCTGTGCATAGAACTCGATATTGGACCACGGGCCCAAGATCAAACTCAACTTCGGCTGCGGAAGGAACTTGGTGGCGGAGCCGGAATTGAGCTCGGCAAAGTTGACTGGAACAGAGGAGAGGGAGGGGATGTTGGAGGTATAAGCGGGAGTCAAGCCGGCGACGATATATTTTGCATCGTCGCCGCGCAGGGCCAGCACCGAGCGAAATTTCCCTGTCCATTGGATCTTGTTTTCCGCATAGAAGCCGATCAGCGTGTCGGTAAATTTGTTTAAATCCGTGGCCGCGGGCAAGATCGCTGCCGCCGGATTCTGATTGGTGGAGATGGCGCATTCGACAACGGGTACGCCGTTGACGGCGGGTTCGTCATTGCATGCGTTGATGTCATCCTTGTCGGTGCGGACGCGATTTGCTGACCGGAAAAGGCCGTTGTGGATCCAATCATTGCGGAGCTGCAGGCCAAAGGTATTTTCCACTTTGCGGCCAAGCCATTGACTCAAAATCGTGTGGTGCGCGTCCAGCCCCGCCACCCAGCGCCTGTCCTGCTGTTCGAATTGATCGCCCTTATGGGGGTCATCCAGAAAGTAGGTGAAATCAGAGAACAAATTGAGATCGTAATAAAATCCGTAGGCCGTGATTTTGGTCTCGGAATTTGCGCCGCGGTGGCGCCATTCGCTCTGCAAGCTATAACGCTGTGACTCGCCGCCATCGGTCGGGTTCAGTGCGCCGAAGTAACCGACCAGGGCCTGGGCGTCAACGGGGATTTGATCGCTCGAGTGCCATGTTCCGCGGTAAGCGCGTGCCGTGATACTCAAGCCATGGCCGTCTTCGCCCTGGGTGTAGGTGAGCAAGCCGTTGTATTTAAAAAAATTATCCTCATGCGTTGTCCAGGGACCGTTATCGTGATACACCTCTCCGCCGTAGAGCAAATTGCCCAGGCCCAGCTTTTGCGATACGCCGAAAACGGTCCGTCCATAGCCAAAAGTGCCGCCCTCCACCTTGATAAAGTTCCGGGGCAGCGTCTTGAAAAATTCCAAATGGGTGGAGCCGGCCGCGCCAAAATTGCCGACATTCGCGTAATAGGGACCTTTCTCGAAATTCACCCGCTCGACAAATTCCGGGATGACGGTGTTCATGTCCGAGTACCCTTCGCCGTGGGCGTGCGAGGGCAGGTTAAGCGGCATGTCGTCGATGAAGATCGCGATATCTGTGCCGTGGTCGAGATTGAAGCCGCGAAGAAAGTACTGGTTGGCCTTGCCGCCGCCCGCGTGCTGCGTGATGATGAGACCGGGAACCGTTTCCAAAACTTCACCCGAACGAAGAATCGGTCGATCCTGGATTTCCTTTGCGCCGACCGTTCCCTGGGTGGAGGAATCGGCAATGCCGATGAGGTCATCCGCACGGCTCTGCACGTTTACGGTGGTGCTGAGGGCACCCACCGCCAGAGAGATGCGCAGCGGCGCCGGCGCCCCGGTGGTTCCGATGGTGACCAGGATTTCTTTGGTTTCAAATCCGGGATTCATTGCGACGAGCCGATAATTGCCTGCCGCTAGTCCAGTAAACAGGAAAGCGCCGTTCGTGTCCGAAAGTGCCGTTCTTAGAACAGTGCCGTTTGCGGTCTGAACCTGCACGGTAGCCCCGGCAATCACCGCGCCAGAGGTGTCAACGACCGTTCCTGATAGCTGAGGCGAAGAAGCCTTATCACTTGTGGCGACCGGGTGGCCTTGCGGATCGAACATAGTGCCGGAAATGGCGAGCGAGCCGGTCTGCGCCGCAGCAACGCTCGATGCGGGGAAGATTAGAAGCAGTATGACGATTATTAAATTCGTGCTACGCAAGTCCGTAATTTATCCTTTGCCGTTGGTTCCTCTAAGCATCAATTTCTGTGGCTGTGTTTGTGTCCGTTGCCGTGGCTGTGCTCCAGCGCGTGCGCCGGCACGGTCATCACCAAACGCCCGTGCTGCACGCCCTTGAGGCCGATCAGCCGGCCGGCGAACAACTCCACACGCTCCGCATTGCCGTGAACGATAAGCACTTCAAGGCAGGATTCGTGGTCAAGGTGGGCGTGGCTGGTTGAGACCACAAGATCGTGGTTCTCGTGCTGCACTTCGGTGAGCTTTTCAGTAACGCCGTGGGAGTGATGGTCGTAGATGAGGGTGACAGTGCCCACAACGGTTGCATCGGGCGCGGCAGTTTGCTCGGTCACGAGCCGGTCGCGGATGAGGTCGCGAAATGCCTCGGAGCGATTGGTATAACCGCGCCGCGCAATGGAGCGGTCAAACCGCTTGAGAAGGTCCGAATCGAGAGCAATGCCGATTCTGCTGAGTACGCCCATGCCAACTCCTGGACCAGGAACGAGGGAATCTCCAAGGGAAGATAAAGGATAGCACGAAACTGAAGTTCATGCTACGAGGTCCGGCTGCGGGGTCCGGGTGCGAGGTCCGGCTGCGGGGTCCGGCTGCGGGGTCCGGCTGCGAGGTCCGGCTGCGGGGCGGCCAGAAACAAGCAGGGCGGATTCCCCCTTGATTTGGCAGCGAGGAGAATCCACCCTGTTTTTGTTGCGCCTCTCGGTGAAAAGATGAACAAACGGCGTGGCCGTCTACTGCGGCGTCACCAGTTGATGGGCAATGGCAAATAACGCGAGCTCGAGGCGCGTGGAAACGCCTGTCTTGTCAAAAATATTGGAAAGATGCCGCTTGACGGTTTCCTCGCTGAGGTTAAACTGCTTGGCGATGTCGCGGTTGCTGCATCCTTCAACGATGCATCCGACCACCTCAAGTTCGCGCGGAGTAAGGCCGTAGGTCTTGTGCTGGGGCACGGCGGCCTGCTGCATGAGTTCGTGGAGCGCCGAGACAAGATTGACGACGCGCTTGCCTCCGATCCAGTAGTCGCCGGTGGAGACGGTGCGGATGGCGGTTTGCAGATGGCTGGCCAGGGCATCCTTGAGCACGATGCCGCGCGCGCCAATGTGCAAGGCCTCAATGATCTGCTGGGTGGTAATGGTGGAGGTGAGGAGCAGAATTTTGACCGTGGCCGAGCCGTTCATGATGGCGCGCATGGCTTCAAGGCCGGGCAGGCGCGGCATTTGCACGTCGAGGAGCAGAATATCGGGCTGCAGCTCGAGAGTCTGGGTAATGGCCTCGTCGCCATCCGAGGCTTCGCCAACGACTTCAAAGCCGTCTTTGAGGACGAGCATGTTGCGTACGCCGATGCGAACCACGGGGTGATCGTCTGCCAGCACGATTCGGATTGGTCGTTCCATTGAGGGAGTATGCCTCCTAAGACGGGCCGGAAATCAAGCCGGTAATTCTGCCTCAAGCATACGCTCCAGGTTTCGGGCGGCGGCGCGCAAATCGCCGAGCAGGGTCATGCTGTTATCCAGGTGGTTACTGTCGGGATCGGTGGTTATCTCCTCAAGCAAGGCTCCCATGCGAGCTGCCTGCAAGGCACCCGCCATGCCGCAGCCGCCCTTGATGGCGTGGCCGATGCGGCGGACTTCGGCATCGTCGCCCGTGGCGACGGCGAATTCGAGCGCCTGCATACGCTTGCCCAGGTCGGCGACCACGGCGGCATAGATTTCGCGCACCGCGACCTCGGGCATCATGCCTCGGAACTGCGCCAGGGTTTCAGGGCTAATGATCGGCTCATGGGGATCGAGGCGGGACGGATTAAGCGGCGCGTCCGGGAGCGGACGCCCCGCGAGGAGCTTTACCAGCGCATCGAGATCAAAGGGCTTGGGCAGAAAGCCGTCGGCAGCGGCGACCACATCCTGCGGCGGATTGCTTCCGCTGATGGCGAACACGGGCGCGTCGGAGCGGGCGCGCAATTCCGCGATCAAATGGGCTCCGCTGAGGCCGGGCATCTGAGCGTCCATCAGGATCGCGTCCGGCAGGCACTCCCCAATCGCCAACATCTCCAGCGCTTTGGTCCCGTCCACCGCGGTGTGGACGGTGTAGCCGTTCATGGTGAGCACCGTGGCGGTCACTTCCCGGCTGACCAGATCATCATCGATCAGCAGCAGGACCGGAGACTTTCGCCGGGTGTCGAAATTGAGCATAAGTCTAGTGTGCATCGGGGCTGAGCGGTGCAACGAAAATTATGCGTACAGGGTATCTATCTTGGTCATGCGTATGAATCAACAGCATCAGTACGCGGCGTCACCTTGCCCCAAAGTTAATGACAGTCTCTGGCTCTGTGACCGTGAAGATGTGCAGTTTCCCCGGTGTACAAAAGCGAGGCACCCGCGGGGCGAGGCACCCGGGGCGCGAGGCACCCGGGGCGCGAGGCACCCGGGGGGCGAGGCAGCTGAGGCACGGGGCCAATGGATCAGATCAATGCACGTGAGCGGCAGGCACGTGAGCGGCAGGCACGTGAGCGGCAGGCACGTGAGCGGCAGGCACGTGAGCGGCAGGTCTGAGAGGCGCGGCAACCGCCGAAGGCATCTTCTCCGCTTTGCCGCCGGCCGCCCAACCGATGGCGACAAACCAGCCAAGGATTGTCCACCCGAGGAAGACATTCAGCAAGGTGATCCAGACCGTCGCCGTGCAATCCCGGTAAACGGCGAGCGCGGTTGGGAGCAGATAGACCGCAACCGCAATCGCAAACAGAAGCAGGTTCACGGGCGCCATGAGATCGCCGGTGTTTCGCGCCATTCCCAGTCCGATGATGATGACCGCGAAGGCGAAAAGCACGCCGACGATGGCGAGCCGAAGCAAATTCTTCATTTGCCACCTCCAAGATACGGCTAAAGCGTAGCGCCGGGCCGGGCCGCGTGCAATGGAGGTTTCCAACTGAACTTCATCCAGCGAAAGCCTCGCAGCGGCCCTGATTGACGGCAATTTCTTTGCTTCTTCTCGTCTTGAAAGCTACGGATGATAGAGCGAATTGGACTTATCGACGGGACGCGTGCGAAGGCCGCGCCCATGGTTTGCTATAAGGCAGTTTGATGCAATGAATCGATTGCATCAATAAGGCGAAATTGTGTGCGATATCGAATTTGTTGCAGCCAAGCGAACATGGCCTACTGGCTGTACTTAGGAAACAGGCCCCCAATCGACCCATCCCGGCGAAGCTCAGTTCCTGTTTCTGAGGTTGCCTTGCCGGCAACTCGGAAGTGGGCCCGCTTACGCCGGCTTCCGCGCAGGCGGGCCCGTGACCGCGGCCTGGGCGCCCGATTGTTTACTTGACGGGGCGGGCTTTGCCGTTGCCGAGAGATTGGTCAAGGATGGTCTTGATTCCGCTTTCATCTTCGAGGGTCATGTGGCCCATGATATCCGCGCCGATGTGCGCCAGGTTTCCCCACTGGGCTTGCTGCTCGGCGAAGTCGCGCATGGGGCCGTCAAGATTGAGTTGCCGGGCAATGATCTTGCCTTCGAGACCGCCCAACTTGCCCTGAATCTCCCCGATTTTTCTCTGCAGATCGGCCAGTTCCTGCTGATTGATGGTGCCACCCTGGAGGGCCTTGAGAGATTCCGCGGCCGAGACAAGGTTGGCGATTTCTTTGGAGAGATCGGGGGTGGGCACATTGAGGTCGCGCATCTTCTTTGCCAGGTCCTGCTGCTGCTGGACGACAACTCTCTCCTGCTTGCCGAGTTCTCTCTGCTGCACGGCGAATTCCTTCTGCTGCACAGCGAGGGCGAGCATCTGATCGGCCGCGGGCTTTTGCATGGCCTGGACCTGGGCGACGATGGCGGGATCGTCGACGATGTAGGACTTGCCCTCGCGGCGGAAAAAGAGGAAGGGGACGTGGGCGCTCTTGCGGGCCCTTTCAATCTCGGCGGTGAGGTCGCCGTCCCAGGGCCCGTGGTAATGGATAGGGGTTCCCGGTTCGCCGACGAGGGCGTAGGGCTCGCCGCCGCTGAGCAAGGACTTGTTGAAGCCGTCAGAGACGAAGAAGTAAGGGCCTGGATCGATGTTCTGGGGATCGACAATTACGGTAGGGGTGGATGGATCGGGCGGCGTGGGCGGCAGAACGAGCACCCTGGGCGCCGGAGGGGCGGGCGGAGCGGGGACAGCCTGGGAGGCTGGAGCGGCGGGCGAGGACAGAGCGGCCCCGGACGGCGCTGCGGGCTCAGGGATTGCCGCGGGTTCCGGGATTGCTGCGGGCGTGGCGGCAGGCGCGGGGGTTTGCTCAGTCACCTGTTGGGGAGTGGATTGGCCGGTGATGGAATCCTGCGGCTGCGCGGTGGTTGGCGGCGCGGATTGCGACGCGGCTTCAACGCGGATGAGGGCGGTGGCGGCGAAGAGCGCGACCGGGACCAGCAGGACGGCGGCGAGGGCGCGGCGGCCTGCAGCGGCAAAGGCCGAGCGGAAGCTGGACTCGTTGAGAAGGCGCTCAATGCGCCGGGAAAGATGACTGGTGCGGGCCATGGCAACTCCTGTAAGGGTTGGGCGCGGGAGGGCCGCGAATTCAAGAAGGATCTGGGCGTAGGCGGAGCGGCTGGCGGCTTGCTGGAGGCCGGCGCGGTCGCTGATGGCCTCACCCAGTTCACAGAGCGTGCGTTTGAGCCACCAACCGAGGGGGCTGAACCAGAAGAGGGAGGCATAGAGTCCGGCGAGAAGCTGGAGGTAAAAGTCGCCCTGGCGCACGTGGGATTGCTCGTGGGCCAAAACAATGCGGAGTTTCTCCTGATCCCATGCGGAGTAGCCTGCAGGCAGAACGATGCCGGAGCCGATGTTGACGGGCGAAGCTACGCGAGGACTGGAGCGGAGATGAAGCGTCGTTGCGGGAGCGGAGCCCGCGGAGTGGGAGCTGGATAGCTCTGGAAGGGGAGTTGCGCTTGTCCAGAGCCGGAGTGCGGAGGCGAGGCCAACCAGGAGACGGAGGAGCAGGGCGGCAAAGATGCCGAGATAGAGAAGCGAAGCGATGACCGCGGGGCGGAGAGGCGATGGGCGAGGCGCGCTTGCAGCGGTTGGGATGGGGGCTGGTGCGGCTGAAAGAGGCGTGGTTGCAAGAGATGCGGGTACCGGGATGGACGTGGTCTCGGGCGCGGACGGAAAAAAGCGGGAGCTGGAAATTGCATGTGCGCGGGTCTTGCGGAGCGGTGCAGGGGCAAGGGGGGCGGAGAGGGGCTGCGCGGCTGGGACGGCGGCAGGTGTGGTGGCAGGCGTGAGGATGGGCGAGGCGGCGAGCTGGGCGGCAGGCGTCCGGCTGAAGGGAAGCGAGGGGATTTTGAGCGCGGCCGAGGAGGGGAGAATCTGCCAGCGCGGCAGCAGAGGCATGGCGAGGGCCGCGATGAGGACCAGCCCCCAGGCGGCTTTCTGCACGAGCACATTGCCGATGCTCAAAAGGCGCAGGCCTGCCCAGACCGCGATGGCTGCGAAGAGAGCGCGGAGTGAGGCTTCGAGCAAAAGAGTGACGAGAGCAGTCGTCATGGCTTCTCCTTTTTTGATTTGACGGCGGAGGTGCGATCGGAGGGTGCGGCGGTCTTCTGCGCGCGGGCGATGTGGCCGGCGAGGCGCTGCAATTCGGCGCGGCCAAGGACCTTGGAGTCGACCATGCCGACCAGCAGGGCTTCGACGGAGCCCTCGCAGAACCAGTCCACAATGCGCTTGACGGCGCGGCCGGCCACGCGCTGACGGGACTCGGCGGGGCGGTAGAGGAAGGTACGGTTTTCGACGGAGTGGGCAAGATAGCCCTTCACTTCAAGGCGGCGCAGGACGGTGCGGATGGTGGAGTCCTTGAGGGGACGGCCAAGCTGCTCGCGGACCTGCTCGGCGGTGACGGCGCCGATGCGCCAGACGATGAGAAGAATGCTGCGTTCGAGCTCGCCCAGTTCGGCAGGATCGTGACCGGGGGTAGTGTTACTCGCCATAGTGTTACTGACTGTAGCACATAAAATAGGTGAGCCGTCAAGAGGCAGATATTTTAATTTTCAGGCGGCGCTGTCGGCGGCGGGCTCAGCGGCGGTGAGCAGACCGGGATCGTCGGGGATGAAGAACTGGAAGACGGTGCCCGAGGGTCTGAGGGGAGACGCGGTGCGGCTGCGCAAGTGGATGGCACCGCGGTGTTTATTGATGATTTCAAGGCTGATCCAGAGGCCCAGGCCGGTTCCTGTCACTTCCTTGGTGGTGAAGAAGGCTTCAAAGGCGCGCTTGCGCGTTTCCGGGTCCATGCCGGAGCCGGTGTCGGCGGCGGTGAAACGGACGCCGGTCTGGAGGGGATTTTTCCAGTTGCGGGAGCGATGGGCGCGGACCAGGAGGCGGCCGCCGGCCGAGGATGCATCAAGGCAGTTGCCGACCAGGTTGGCAAAGACCTGGCGGATTTCTCCGGCGAAACAGAAGAGGTCGAGTTGGGGGTCGTACTTGCGCTCGACGCGCATGTTGAGGGAGTTGAACCGGCCCTGGTAAAGGCTGAGGACGGAGTCGAGCAGGTCAGCCATTTTGGAGCGGGCAGGCAGGTGGGCTGGCGGTAGAAGCGGAGAGTTTGCTGGGTAATTTCGGCAATGCGGCGCACCTCGTATTCAGCCATGGTGACGTAATTGAGGGCCGGATCCTGAAGGTTGCAGTAGTTGCGGAGGAGAAAGAGGAGATTGGTGATGGCTTCGAGGGGATTGTTGATTTCGTGGGCGATGGAGGCGGCGAGACGGCCGGTGACGGCGAGCTTTTCCGCTTTGCGGAGCGCATCCTCGCTGCGCTTGCGGTCGCTGGCGTCGAGGACGATGACGCCGGCCCAGCGAATCTGGTGGGGGGTGGTGAGAACCGGGATAGGCGCTGATGAGCCAGGTCCAGGGACGACCGAGTTTGCCGGTTTGGCCGCTGATTTCAAAGCTGCGCATGGGTTCCTGCTCGGCAAAGACGCGCCGCACGGCGTGTTCAAGGTGTTGGGCGGCGGGTGCGGGCAGTAGTTCGGGCAGGGTGCGTCCGAGGTGACGACTGGGAGAGACGCCGGTGAGGTCGGCGAAGACCTGGTTGACGCGGGTGAAGCGGCAATCGCGATCAAAAAAAGCCAGTCCGATGGGCGCGTTGGCGAGCATGGAGTCGAGCAGAGAAAGTGTGTCGTTGAGCCCGGAGCGTTGCTCGACGATAGACGCGACCATGCTGTTGAAGGCCTGGATGAGATCGCCGATCTCGTTTTGCACGCCGGCGGGCACGGGCAGGCTGGTGTTGTCTTCAGGCGCGTTCATCATGGCGCGGGTGCCGCGCTGCAGAACAGCAAGCGGACGGGAGATGGAACGGGCCATGAGCAGGACGAGCAAGGCGGAGGCGACGATCCAGATGAGGCCGAACGAGACTGTGTCGCGGAGAATGGCACGGAGTTGCTCACGGGCCCAATCCTGGCGGTACTCAACCCAGGCAAAGCCACGCAGATCTTTGCCGGTGTAGATGGCCGCAGCGCTCTCCCAGTGGTTTTTGCCAAAGGTAAAGAAGAGGGGATCGTGGCTGGCAATGCGAGGCAGTTGGGCGCGCTCGGTGGGATTGAGGGTAACCTGGTCGGCATCGCCTCTGCTGACGAACAGGACGTTGCCGGCCGGATCGGTGACCTTGGCGAAGGCGACGGTCGGCGCCTCGCCCGTCATTCTGACCGAGAGACCGACCCATCCGGGGCGGTCCTGGAGCAGGGCTTCGCCGGACTGGAGGGCTATCGAGGTCGCCTCATAGGAGAGCCTGGTTCTGGCGCGCTCGCTCACTTCGTTTGTCTGCTGGCGGATGAGGACCAGAGCGAAGAGGCCGATGGAGAGGGTTTCAAGCAGGAGCAGGCCCGCCAGCATCTGCCAACGAATTGTGCGGGGCCACCAGCGCATGGGGAATGCCTATGCGCACCAGTGTATCGGATGGGGAGTTGATGCGCGCCCCCGGATTTCTGATGATGACTTCTGTTCGTGACCTCTGTTCGCGATTTCTGACCAGGAATCCGGTTCAGGCTTTCTGGCTGCGGGAGGCGAAGGCAGCCTCGAGGGCCGCGGCGATCTGGCGGCCATGGAAGCGGCCATTCTCAATGAAGATTTCGCTGGTGCGGGATCCGGCCACAATGACGCCGGCGAGATAGATGCCGGGGACGTTGCTCTCCAAAGTCTCCGCATTGCAGACGGGGAGCTTGTCAGGCCCTTCGAAGTGGACACCGAGGCGCTCGAGGAAGGTGAAGTCGGGATGGTAGCCGGTCATGGCGAAGACAAAGTCGTTGGGTAAGGTCTGGCGGCCCGTGGGCGTTTCAACGATCAGGGAGTCTGGGGTGATTTCGAGGACATTGGTGTTGAACAATGCCTTGATTTCGCCGTTTTTGATGCGGTTCTCAATGTCGGGCTTGATCCAATATTTGACGTTGGGCGTAACGCCGTCGCCACGATAGATGAGCGTGACGCGCGCGCCGTGGCGCCACAGTTCGAGAGCGGCGATGGCGGCGGAGTTCTTGCCCCCGATGACGGCAATGTCGAGACCGTAAAAGGGGTGAGGGTCGTTGTAGTAGTGGTGCACCTTGCTGAGCGTTTCACCGGGAATGCCCATCCAATTGGGCAGGTCGTAGTACCCGGTGGAAAGCGCCAGCTTGCGGGAGGTGAGCGATGCGGTACGGCCGAAGCGGTCAAGAGTGTGCACGGTGAAAGTCGCCGTCAACGCCGGTGACGGCGTAGACGCGCTGATACTGGCGCACGTCGAGTTTGTAGAAGGCGGCCACCAGGCGGTAGTATTCGAGGGCCTCATTGCGGCTGGGCTTGGCGTTGATGCTGGGGAAGGGAATGCCGCCGATTTCAAGCAGCTCCGAGGTGGTGAAGAAGGTCATGTGGGCGGGGTAGTGGAACAGCGAGTTGCAGAGGCACCCCTTGTCGACGAGGACGACGCGCAGTCCGGCTTTTTGGGCTTCGATGGCGCAGGCGAGACCGGTGGGACCGGCGCCGACGACAAGCAGGTCAAAGAGTTCGGGCAGGGTTTCGGAGGGTTGCAGGGCGGGATCGCGCATGGCTCTAGATTAGGGCACGGGAAAGGGCTGGATTTTCTGAACTTATTGAATTCAGGCGCCAGTGTGCGATTTTCCGCGGCCTCCTATCTGGAAACCTCAATTCTATTCGATAAAGAACGAGACGCTGTTGCCCGTGCCGGGCTCGAAAACCTGATCGCGGAAGCCCAGGTCGGCCCAGGCTCTAGACTTCTATGAGGAGTTTTTTCCAATGACGGTGATCCGGCAGGAAGATTTCATTCGCCAGTGTGGCGGGAGCGCTGCAGTACATCAGCTACTACCACCCGGTGGACTACATTACCAGCCTGACGAAGGCTTATGAGAAGGAAGAGTCGCCTGCGGCGAAGGATGCGATGGCGCAGATTCTAATCAACAGCCGCATGTGCGCCGAGGGACACAGGCCCATCTGCCAGGACACGGGAATTGTGAATGCCTTTGTGAAGGTGGGCATGGATGTGCGCTTTGAAGGCCCCGCGGGCGGCAGCCCTTCAATGAATCTTGCAGGAGATGGTGAACGAGGGCGTGCGGCGCGCGTATCTCGATCCTGACAACAAGCTGCGAGCGTCCCTGCAGGCTGATCCGGCAGGCAAGCGGATCAACACCAAAGACAACACGCCTGCGGTGACGAATGTGGAACTGGTGCAGGGCGGCACGGTCGAGGTCACGGTGGCGGCCAAGGGCGGCGGTTCCGAGGCCAAGAGCAAGTTCGTCATGCTCAATCCCTCCGACTCGGTGGTGGAGTGGGTGCTGAAGACGGTGCCGACCATGGGCGCGGGATGGTGTCCGCCGGGGATGCTGGGGATCGGCATCGGCGGTACGGCGGAGAAAGCGATGCTGCTGGCGAAGGAATCGCTGATGGATCCGATCGACATTCAGGATCTGATTGCGCGGGGCCCGAAGAACCGCGCCGAAGAGTTGCGCATCGAGCTTTACGACAAGGTGAACCGGCTGGGCATCGGGGCGCAGGGACTGGGCGGGCTGACGACGGTGCTGGACGTGAAGGTGGTGGATACGCCGGCGCATGCGGCCAATCTTGCCGGTGGCCATGATTCCCAACTGCGCGGCGACGCGGCATGCGCACATTGTGCTGGATGGATCGGGGCCGGTGTATCTTGATCCGCCGGCGCTCGAAAACTGGCCGAAGCTGACCCACGACGTCTCAGGAGCGCGGCGGGTGAATCTGGACACGGTGACCCGCGCCGAAGCGGCCATGTGGAAGCCGGGCGAGGTGCTGCTGCTGACCGGCAAGCTGCTGACGGGCCGCGATGCGGCACACAAGCGCATGACGGATATGCTGAACCGCGGAGAAAAACTCCCCGTCGATTTCAGTGGGCGGTTTATCTACTACGTGGGGCCCGTGGACCCGGTGCGCGAAGAGGTGGTGGGACCGGCGGGACCGACGACGGCCACGCGCATGGACAAGTTCACGCGGCAGATGCTGGCCGAGACGGGCCTGCTGGGGATGGTGGGCAAAGCGGAGCGGGGTCCGGCCGCCATCGAGGCGATCCGCGAGTTCGGCGCCGTGTACCTGATGGCTGTGGGCGGAGCGGCCTACCTGGTGTCGAAGGCGATTTATGGCTCGCGGCTGGTGGCGTTCGGCGACCTGGGCATGGAGGCGATCTACGAGTTCGACGTGCGCGATATGCCGGTGACCGTGGCAGTGGATTCGAAGGGAACGAGCGTACACCAGACCGGTCCGGCGGAGTGGCAGCAACGGATTGCGGGGATTCCGATTTTGCAGTGAGGCCAGGGGGTCAGGGATCAGGGGTCGGGGAACAGGGGTCAGGGGGCAGGGGGCAGGGGTCGGGGGACGGTAGTCAGGCGTGGCGTCTCAACAGGCTGTTCCGGTCCGGGGGCAGTTCCGGTCCCGGGGCTGTCTGGGTGTTTGGGACCGAGGCAAAGAGGAAAAGGGCCGCTCCTTCGATGAGGAGCGGCCCTTTGGTTTTTTGGAGATGCTTCGATTGGGCGCCGACCTTTTAAGGTTCTTAGCGCCGGGTCACTTGGCGGCTACCAGGGGATGGGTGGACAGGGTGCCGTCCTTGTAGCCCTTGGCGATGTCAGCGATCGAGATGGGGCTGTAGTCGCCAGCGTGGCCGGCCTGACCGAACTGGGTCATGCGGAGGGCGACGACCTTCTGCATGGCTTCGCGGGCGGGCTTGAGGTAATCGCGAGGGTCGAACTTCTCAGGGGTTTCGGCGAAGACCTTGCGGATGGCGCCGGTGATGGCGAGGCGGTTGTCGGTGTCGACGTTGACTTTGCGGACGCCGTTGCGGATGCCGAGCTGAATCTCCTCGACGGGAACGCCCCAGGTTTCCTTGAGCTTGCCGCCGTACTTGTTGATGATGTCCTGGAGGTCCTTGGGGACCGAGGAGCTGCCATGCATGACAAGGTGGGTTTTGGGCAGGCGCTTGTGGATGGCGATGAGGACGTCCATCTTGAGGACCGAGCCATCGGGCTTCTTGGTGAACTTGTAAGCGCCGTGGCTGGTGCCGATGGCGATGGCGAGCGCGTCGACGCCGGTGCGCTCGGCGAACTCGACAGCCTGGTCGGGATCGGTGATGTGGTCGAGGCCGCTGCCGCCGGCGCCGTGACCGTCTTCAACGCCGCCGAGGACGCCGATTTCGCCTTCGACCGTGACGCCGCGCTCGTGGGCGAAATCGACCACCTTGCGGGTGACTTCGACGTTCTCTTCAAAGGTGGAGGGGGTTTTGCCGTCGGTCTTGAGCGAGCCGTCCATCATGACGGAGGTGTAGCCGAGGTCGATGGCGCTTTTGCAGGTTTCAAAGCTGTTGCCGTGATCCTGGTGCATGGCGATGGGAATGTCGGGGTTGAGCTCGGCCGCGGCCTGAATGAGCTTGAAGAGGTAGAGATCCTCGGCAAACTGGCGCGCGCCGCGGCTGGCCTGGACGATGACCGGAGACTTGGTTTCGCGAGCGGCGGCCATGATGGCCTGGATCTGTTCCATATCGTTGACGTTGAATGCGCCGACGCCGTAACCGCCCTTGGCGGCCTCGTCGAGAAGCTGCCGCATGGAGACTAGAGGCATAAGAATTCTCCTTATTGGGTTCTGGCTCCGGTTGCCTGCGCGCTGGGCTCCGAAAGAAACGGGAGAACGGACTGCCGGGCTGCGGGAGCTGCAATCATCCCTATGGTAGCAGAGGCAGGCAAGGAAAAAATGTGATGGAGATGGGCAGGAGCAGCCGCGCGGCAAAATCGGGAACGTTCCCGAATCTGGCATAGGGGCCGTCGGCCGGTGCGCGGTTCGGGGGCGGTGTGGAATAATCTGCCGGTGAACTCAGCCGGTGTTACTGCTCATGACTGGTACCTGCTGGCCTGCGTGGCCGGGACGGTGCTGCTGCTGTTGTTGCTGGTGGTGAAGGTGAAGCTGCACGCAGCGCTGGGTTTGGCCATTGCGGCGCTGGGCCTGGGCCTGGCCGCGGGCATGCCTTTGAAGCAGGTGCCGCTCTCGTTTACGGCGGGAGTGGGCAACATGATGGGGCACATCGCCATTATTTTGGGGATGGGGGCGATTCTGGGCCAGTTGCTGGCCAGCTCGGGCGGGGCCGCTTCGTTGGGCAAGGCATTGGTGGAGGGATGCGGACCGAAGGGGCTGCCGTGGGCGCTGCTTGCGCTGGGGCTGCTGGTGGGGATACCGGTGTTTTTTGAGGTGGGGCTGGTGCTGCTGATGCCGATTATCGTGGAGTCGGCGCGGCGTGCCCGGCGGCCGCCGGTGCTGGTGGGAATGCCGGTGCTGGCGGGGCTTTCGATCATGCACGGGCTGGTTCCGCCGCATCCGTCATCGCTGCTGGCGGCGACCGTGTTTCACGCCGACCTGGGGCGGACGATCTTGTGGGGGCTGGTGGTGGGAGCGGGAGCGGCGGCGCTGGCGGGGCCCTGCCTGGGATGGATATTAATGCGGCGCTGGGAACGCGGCGCGGGAAAGCGGACGAGGAAGTTAGAGCTTGCCGGGGAATCGGCGCTGGTTGCGGGCGGGGCGACGATTGCCGATGGGGCGGGGACTGGGCAGCGGGCGGGGCCGGTGCGGGCACTGGTGGCGATTCTGCTGCCCATTGCACTGATTTTTGTGGGGAGCTGGGCGGACAAGGTGACCGTGCCGGGAGGGATGGCGAACCAGGTAATGCACATGCTGGGTTACCCGGATGTGGCCATGCTGGTGGCGGTCCTGGTGGCGCTTGTGACGCTGGGCAGCAGGATTCCGCGGGCGCCGCACCAGGGAGGCGACGTATTGCGGCGGCTGACGGCGGAGTCGTTTGTCCCGATCGCGGGGGTGCTGGTGATTTTGTCGGCGGCTGGAGGGTTGAGCGGGATTCTGCGCGACTCCGGCGCGGCGCAGGCGACCGTGGGGCTGGCAATGGGGGCGCACATGCCGCCGCTGGTGCTGGCCTGGGCGCTGGCCGCGGTGGTGCGGGTCTGCATGGGCTCTTCGACCGTGGCCATGGCAGTGGCCTCGGGAGTGCTGGCTCCGATGGCCGGGCACATGAACGTGCAGCCGGAGATGCTGGTGCTGGCCACCGGCGCCGGTTCTCTGATGCTGTCGCACGTGAACGACTCCGGTTTCTGGCTGGTGAATTCGCTGTTCGGCCTGGATGTGAGAGCAACGCTGGCCACCTGGTCGGTGATGGAGACGGTGGTGTCGGTGAGCGGGTTGGGGATGACGCTGTTGCTGGCGGCGGTGCTGAAGTGAGGTCAGGGAACGATGGACAGGGAACGGTGATCAGTGGTCAGTGATTAGGGAACAGTAAACGGGGAACGAGGGCATGGCTTCGGCCATTCTGTTCCAGCTGCCGGCAGCGGCTTCTTCCGGTTCCAACTCTTCGAGTGTGCGCGGCGCCTGGGGCGGTTTTATTTCGACGGATTCTGAGTGGCAGCGTTGGGTGCGCCTGAAGCCGGCTTAGGCTTTGCGGATGCCGGGGGCGGCGCCGGCTTTTTTTGCGTGGAGGTTGCGCTCCTGCGGACTGTGGCGCGATGCGCCGGCGGGGCAACGCAAGGGAGCGCTACGGGGATGGGCGGGGCCGCTGCGCGGGCTGCCTGGGCCCTGATTCTGGCGTCCAGATCGACGATCTGTTTCTCGGCAGCATCGGCCGAGCCCTGCAGGCGGTCGCCCAGTGCGAGGCGGGAGCTGCCGAGAGTGGCGAGGGCTTGCTGAAGCTGGCCGGCCTGGTCGTCGGGCGCGGAAATCCTGGCCGCTTCAACCACGCGCAAGAGCACATCGTAGAGCGCATCGAGGTGGCGGAGGACAGGCAGCACCTTGCTCACGGCGCCTGGGGCAGCATCGGCCTGGGCGAGCAAGGGAGGCAGGTTGGACCCGAGATCGTTCTGAATCTGGACGATGTAGCCCTCGGCCTCGTCGCGGAGGGCGCCTCTCTTCCATTTCTCCAGCCGCAGTTGATCGAGGGTCCGATGCAGGGCATCGATTGAAGGCTGCAGTGTTCCGGACAAGGCTCCGGACGGGGCTCCGGGCAAAGTTCCGGACAAGGCGCCGGGCAAGGTTCCGGATGGGGCTCCGGACAATGTTCCGGACAAGGCTCCGGGCAAGACTCCGGATGGGGCTCCGGGCAAGACTCCGGACGGGGCGCGCGGCGCGGGCGACGGGTTGGCCGGAGGAAATCCGTTGGGCGGCGTCTGGGCTGGGCAGACAAGCGCCGCGGGAGAGAAGACGGCCAAGAGAAACACGGCAAACGAAAAACGCATGGGTTCTGCCTTCCTGGTTGACTCCAAGGCAATAAAAAAGAACCGGACTGCAGAACCGCGCCTTGCTCGGGCGATGGATTGCCGGGTTATAGCGGCTTCACAGTTGCTCGATCCCGAAGCGATGAGGCTAAGGGTCTTTTTATCAAGAAAAAGCCACCTCGGATAGCGCCAGAAGAGGCTACAAGTACTGTGGAACCGCTCGAATGGATGGGCCGTGGGGGGATCAAAACCCAGATCCATGGTTCAAACGCGATTTTACCGGATCGGGGGCGAGTTTCTCGATATTCCGGTGCGGTGTGCTGGAACTTTCCTGCTTGATCCGCAGGCACAAAGCAGTCCCTTTGACCCGGTTGGCAGACAGAATTTATACCTCGGCGCCGAGCAGGTGCGCGCATTCCCGAAGTGAACTTCGGGAACAAAAATCTACGCGGGATAGGCGCCTGAGATGTAGCCCTGCAACTCCTGAATGGTTTGCGCCTGGCCGGAGATGACCCACTTGACGAGGTCGCCGATCGAGATCAACCCCACGACTTCGTCCCCTTCGAGGACGGGAAGGTGGCGGAAGTGGTGATCGGTCATCATGGTAAGACATTCGTCGACGGTGTGGCGCGTGGTAATGGAGATGACGGTGCCGGTCATGATCTCTTCGACCAGGGTGTCGCGGGAGTGGTGGCCTTTGATAACGCCCTTGCGGGCGAAGTCGCGCTCGGAGAAGATGCCGACCAGCTTGCCGTTCTCAATGACCAGCAGGGCGCCGATATCGTACTTGGCCAGCAGTTGGATGGCCTCGAAGACCGACTGCCGGGGCGCGATGGACAGGATCCTGGCCGGTCCCTTCCTTTTAAGCACCAATCCAATCGTATCGGTAATCTTCATTGGATCCTCCCTGAAAAAGAGCTGCGGATGATTGCAGGCGGTCCGTTCTCCCGTGGCGCCAATGTATATGCGCATTCAGCAATGAGTCAATATAGCCGGAACGGAGGGAATAGGGAATAGGGACCAGGGGACACGGACCGGGGGACAGGGGGCGGGGGACAGGAAGCCGAGGACTGCAGCGGGCAAACAGGCGCCGAGGATGTTGTGGCAAGGTTGGCGGCGTTGGACGGGCGCTGGAGACTGGAGGCTACAGCGGTTCCACAGTTGCTCGATCCCGAAGCGATGAGGCTGAGTGGCTTTTTTATCAAGAAAAAGCCACCTCGGATAGCGCCAGAAATGGCTACAAATACTGTGGAACCGCTCTAATTGCCGGCGCCTGGCAGCCGTCTTATCCCAGGACGGCCTTCTGCGCGGCGAAGATCTGCTCGAGTCCCGATGCGGCCAGGTCGATGAGCTCGTTCAACTGAGCGCGGGAGAAGCTGCCCTTCTCGGCGGTGGCCTGGGTCTCGATAAGGCCGCCGCCGGCGGTCATGACGACATTCATATCGACTTCGGCCGCAGAGTCTTCCTCATAGCAGAGGTCGAGCAGGGGGGCGCCGTCGACGATGCCCACGGAGGTGGCGGCGACGAGCTGGCGAAGCGGGGATTGCTTGAGCGTGCCGGCGGCGACCAGGGCGTTGAGCGCCAGGGCGAGGGCGACGGCGGCGCCGGTGATGGCGGCGGTGCGGGTGCCTCCGTCGGCCTGAATGACATCGCAGTCGAGAATGACAGTCCGTTCGCCGAGAGCCTGCATGTCGACGACCGCGCGCAGGCTGCGGCCGATGAGGCGCTGGATCTCATGGGTGCGTCCGCCGATTTTGCCGCGCTCGCTTTCGCGGGGGGTGCGGGTGACGGTGGAGCGGGGGAGCATGGCGTACTCGGCCGTGACCCAGCCTCGGCCGCTGTTGCGCAGCCAGCCGGGAACACCCGGTTCGATGGTGGCGTTGGCGAGGACGCGGGTATTGCCGAGCGAGACGAGAACGGAGCCCTCGGCGGTCTGAACGAATCCTGGAACCAGGGAGAGCGGGCGAAGCTGGTTGGAGGTTCGGCCTCCGGGACGGAAGAAGGAATCGGGAGCGTGCATAGGGGGATTGTACGGGAGCGGGACTGGAGCGGGGCGGTTGTGGATGGGCGGTTCCAAAACGGGAGTGGAGGTTCTTGGCGGCCGGAAACGGGAATGGAGGGTTAAGTGACAGAGCGGGAAGGCATTAGAGGGATGGAGCGGGGCGGGGCTGTTCCAAAATGGGAGAAGCGGTGGGAGAAGGGAGAGGTGGGTGTGTACGGAAATTGGACAATAACCTATTCCCTAATCAGGAACTTAGAGAAAGCGTTCTGGTTTGGCACGCTACGTGTATTAGAAGAGGACAGAAAACAGGGAACAGGAAGCAGGGAGCGGGGAACAGGACCTGGGAAGAGGCAGCAGCCAGGCGGGCGATCTCCTATTGCTTAAAACTGACCTGGGACAGGGAGCACGTCATGCAACAGGTGGAACAGAAGACCAGAATGGGCGGAACGGAACGGAAGCGGGTGGAAGCGGTTGTGGAGACCCTGGCGCACTTGGGCTGCCGGGGCGAAACCGTGGCGGAAGTGGCGCACGACGCCAGAAACATGGTGACGGCGCTGGGGCTCTACTGCGATCTTCTCGAGGAGCCTGGGGTGCTGGCGAGTCCCTTCGCTCACTACGGAAACGAACTGCGGCTGGTGGCGGCGGCGAGCCGGCGGCTGGTGGAAAAGCTGGTGGCCCTGGATGCGGTCGACGAGGTGACAGGCGAAGGGAACCGCGGGATCAGAAGCAATGCCAACCCTGTGGGACAGGGCGCTTTGCGCAGGTTGGATGGCACGGTTCGGAGATGGCCGGTGAACGCCGGGGCTGCAAGCAGGCTGGAACCGGGCCGGGCGGAGATCGGGCGCCGTGAAACCGCGGGCCACTGGGATCTGCTGCCCGCCGCGCCCATCGGGAATATGGCCGTCGAGTTGCTTGCCAACCATAACCTGCTGGCGGCAATTGCAGGGCCGGCGATCACGGTGACGGTGGATGCGGAAGGCGGGGCGAGGCCGGTGCGGCTGACGAGCGAGGACCTGACCCGGGTGCTGGTGAACCTGGTGAAGAACGCCGCTGAGGCGATGCCGGGGGGCGGGCGCATCCAGATCGAGTTGCGCGAGATTCCCGCCGGTGGGGGAACTGCCGATGCCCTGGCGCTGACAGTCGATGACAACGGTTCCGGCATAGCTCAGACGCAGCGGGAGACGATCTTCGAGTCAGGCTTCACGACGCGGGCGAAGAGCGGGGACGCGAGAGGCCGCTGGGCCGGGTCGCACCGCGGATTGGGACTGTCGATCACCCGTTCCATCGTGGAGGCGGCCGGGGGACGCATCCAGGCCACGAACCGCGCTGGCGGCGGAGCTCGACTGGAGATAGAACTGCCGGTATGGAAGCAGACCTTTTAGCAGGTACCTTTTATGGCGGTTTCAGGATTGCCATACCCGGAAAGCAATGCACGCAAGCCGACCCGAAATCACGGGAGGGGCGACCTGGCACAAAGCGCAATGGGCCATACCGATCCTGAAACCGGCCACTCCATCCGGTCGCTCCATCCGGTCGCTCCATGATGACTAGCACCCGGTTCGGACCCTGGCGAGACCCGGGCCGAGTGAGAATATGGAGAGTTTGTCGTGCGGCCGCGGGCAATGGAGTGAAGCGCCCTGGACGCAAGTGAATTGAAGGGGCTCGAGCGGTTCCACGGTTGCTCGATCCCGAAGCGATGAGGCTAAGGGTCTTTTTATCAAAAGAAAGACCCCTCGGAGATCGCCAGAAGAGGCTAGAAGTACTGTGGAACCGCTTTAGGCCGCAGCAGGAATGAAGCGACGAGGCCGCACCAGGAATGAAGCGATGAGGCCGCACCAGGAATGAAGCGATGAGGCCGCACCAGGAATGAAGCGATGAGGCCGCACCAGGAATGAAGCGATGAGGCCGCACCAGTTGTTGTTACGAGCTGGGAACTGACAACCAAAGGCTGCAAGTTGGGAGCTTTGCGCTCCTGCCTCAAGGCCGTAAATGACCGGACAAGCTTTCTTGAAACCATACGAGGCGACTACAATGCTGGAAACAGTCTTCAACACAAGGGCCATGGAGTTTATCCCCCAAGCAGCGGAACCGGCAGTGCGGTTGCACCTGCTGGTGGTGGACGCGGACACCGCGGTGCGCTCGGCCTGCGCCGAGATTGCGGCGAGCCTGGGCTATGCGGTGGAAAGCACCGGAGAGCTGGGCCAGGCACGGAGCCAGATGAGAGGCCACGCGGCCGATATCCTGCTGGTGAATCTGCCGGCAGGATCGAACCAGGGCCTGGAACTGGTCTCCGAGGTGAAGCTGCTCTATCCCGACACCTCGGTGATCGCGATGACCTCCTCAAGCTCGGTGAACACGGCCGTTGAGGCGATGCGCTGCGGGGCCTCGGACTACCTGACCAAGCCGTTTGCGATGGACGAGCTTTCGACGGTGCTGGACCGCGCCGCGGCCAGCCACACAACAGATACGGCCACCCGCCAGCTGCGCGAGCGCCTCAGGCTTTCGCAGGGGCTGGGCGCCATGATCGGCCGCTCCGGAGAGATGGAGAAGCTCTACCGCATTCTTTCCAAGGTGGCGCAGAGCACGCACCCGGTGCTGGTGCTGGGCGAGAGCGGGACGGGCAAGGAACTGGTGGCGCGGACCATCCACGCCTACGGGCCCAATGGGCAAAAGCCGTTTCTGCCGGTGGACTGCGGGTCGCTGGTGCCAACCTTGATCGAGAGTGAACTGTTCGGCTACGTGAAGGGTGCCTTTACCGGGGCTAATCGCTCCAAGGATGGGCTCCTGGTTTCGGCCGAAGGCGGAACGGTGTTTCTGGACGAGATCGGCGAACTCTCGCTCGACCTGCAGGCCAAACTGCTGCGGGCCCTGCAGGAAAAAGAGGTGCGGCCGGTTGGGGCCACCCACCGGGTGCAGATCAAGGCCAGGATTGTGGCCGCGACCAACCGCGACCTGGCGGAGATGGTGGAAAAAGGCACCTTCCGCAAGGACCTTTTTTACCGGCTCAATGTGGTGAACCTGCGGCTGCCGGCGCTGCGGGACCGCCGCGAGGACATTCCGCTGCTGGCGGCGCATTTTCTTGACCGCATCAGCCGCGAGCACGGCACCAAGTTCACGCTGAGCGATGAGGCACTGCGCACGATGATGCGGCACGACTGGCCGGGCAACATCAGGGAGCTTGAAAACTCGATGGAACGGGCATGCGCGCTCTCTTCCGGTCCGGTGCTTCACCTGGGCGACCTGCCCACGCAGTTGCAGCAGCAAGGACTGGAGGCCAGGCTCTCGACCGCGGCCGCGGGCAAGGAAGACGAGAGCAGCAGCTCACCCGAGGTGAAGGCGCTGGCCGATCTGGAGCGCGAAGCAATTCTAGGCGCGATCCGGACGCTCAACGGCGACAAACTGCAGGCCGCCAAGCTGCTGGGCATCGGCAAGACCACCCTCTACCGCAAGCTGAAGGAGTACGGGATCGTCGACCCGCTGCAGGAAGAGTAATCAAGCAGCTTCGAGCTTCCAACCTTCTGCTTCAGGCCTTACGCATTCACCTTTTTGCTACCAGGCTTTCGTTTCCAGCTCCGCCATGCTGCTGGAGCGCGTCAGGGTTTCAGAGGGCCATGAGCTCGCAGTTGAAAGGTCAATTCTTTAGGAAGGTCTGGAGTTGAAAGGCAAAGAGGCGGGAGCCTGGAGCCGACAGGCTGGGGCCAAAGGGCATAAATCAAGAACCAGGAACTGAGAAGCAGGAGCCCAAAGCCAAAATGTAAAGGCTAAAGGCTAAAGGCCAAGGGCTGAAGGCTGAAGGCTGAAGGCTGAAGGCTAAGGGCTGAGGGCTAAGGGCTGAAGGCTGAAGGCTAAGGGCTGAGGGCTAAGGGCTGAAGGCTGAAGGCTAGAAGGCTGAAGGCTGAAGGCTGAAGGCTAAGGGCTAAGGGCTAAGGGCTAAGGGCTGAAGGCTGAAGGCTGAAGGCTAAGGGCTGAAGGCTAAGGGCTAAGGGCTAAGGGCTGAAGGCTGAAGGCTAAAGGCTAAAGGCTAAGGAAGGCTAAAGGCTAAAGGCTAAAGGCTAAAGGCTAAAGGCTAAAGGCTAAAGGCTAAAGGCTAAAGGCTAAAGGCTAAAGGCTAAAGGCTAAAGGCTAAAGGCTAAAGGCTAAAGGCTAAAGGCTAAAGGCTAAAGGCTAAAGGCTAAAGGCTAAAGGCTAAAGGCTAAAGGCTAAAGGCTAAAGGCTAAAGGCTAAAGGCTAAAGGCTAAAGGCTAAAGGCTAAAGGCTAAAGGCTAAAGGCTAAAGGCTAAAGGCTAAAGGCTAAAGGCTAAAGGCTAAAGGCTAAAGGCTAAAGGCTAAAGGCTAAGGGCCAATCGCCAATCGCCAAAAGCCAATCGCCAAAAGCCAATCGCCAAAAGCCAAAAGCCAAAAGCCAAAAGCCAAAACGCCAAACTCTAAAGGCTCGAAGCTGCAAGCGCCGGCGCTCAACAGAAAATGGTTGGATGGACCGAATCAAGATTGGACAAAGAAACCAGGAACGAGGGACGCACGATGAGCATTTTGATGGTGACCGGGATTGAAGGAGCGCGCAATTGCGCGGCCGCGGTGGGCGCACAACTGGGCATGGACGTGGAGGTTGCGGATGGGCGGAAGGCGGCACTGACGGCGCTGCGGCGGCGGGAGTTTTTGGCGGTGGTGGTGGACGAGACCATGGCCGAATGCGATCCGGCGGCGGCCGAAGCGCTTTGGGCGCACGCAGGGCTTGCGATTCCGCTGCAGGTGAACTTCGCGCTCTCGGGGGCGGCGCGTCTGATCCGCGAGATTCGCGCGGCGCTGCACCGCCGGGAGCGGGAACAGGAGTTGGCCCGCCGCGCTGCCGCCGCGGCCATTGAGACGGAGCTGAAGGGAACGGTGGCCGGGCTGCTGTTGCACTCGCAGTTGGCACTCACGGGCCACGAGGTGCCTGCTCTGGTGGCCGAGAGGTTGCGCATGGTGGTGGATTTGGCCGGCAATCTGCGCCAGCAGTTGAATGCGCCGCTGGAGACGCGCAGGAACACGGCCTGATCGGCATGTTGCTCCGCGATGGCCGCGCGGGACATGGTCGCCTGGATGAGTTTCATTGCGTTGCACGCGCATCGCCGGGGCAGGAATCGCCCCGGCGTTTTTTTTACTGACGGTGAGAACGGCGAACCGTGGACGGCGAAAGGGCGCTCAGGAGGGTCAGCAGGTTGGGCTGGGCGGAGACCTTACCGGCCTATTGTCGCGATCTGATGCCAGGAACCAAAACGGGTGCCAGGGACGAAAACGGGGACGTCAAGACCGGGGCCGGCGAGCCCGATTCTGGCGAGAATGTCAGGGGCGAGGCGCGGCGTCGTAGATCGGCGGCGGGATTGTGACCAGGTGCAGGGTGGTGAGGATCTCCTCGGGGAGTTCTTCGAAATAGAGGACCGCGGTCTGGAGTGAGCGCTACGTGAAACACAGGCCGGACCAATGTGGTGGATTCAGTGCTTTGCTGCTACCCGCAGAGAAATCGTGCCACACAGGTCAACGAGGCTGAAAAGCGGAAGCGGGGGCAGAGTTGCCCACCTCAGAGTGCGATCGGGCCTCGACCTGGTTCAGCTATCGCAGCAGGCGAGGAAAGGCCCAATATCGTAATCAGCTGGTCAGGAAGTTCCTCAAAGTAGAGGACAGCGGATTCTGCGCGGTGACGGTTCAACGCCCAAAGCCCGAAAGCTGCGGCGATGAGGAAGATGCATAGACAGGCATAGCGGAACGGATCGCCTAGCGCTTGCATTTCGAACGGCGCAAATGAAACCGCGAGGACCATCAGGACGATGACAGACCCCCAAAACGCGAATTGAACATTCGATTTCCCTGGTAAGTAAGAACAGGTGAAAGGCACTTTATAAAAGCCGATGAGACTGACCTCGGTAAAGAACCAGCCAAGAAGAGCCAGGATCGCGAGGTGTTCCAGCACCTGATACCAGGGTCTGAAGGATGACGACAGTCCAGCCGTGACCAGCCAGACCGGGAGCACCGCAAACAAGAGCTGGCAGCACCGGGTTGCGGCCAGGTACATGTGGGACGGGCTAAGCTGCGTGACACGCAAGATCCAGTTGGCGTTCAGAGAAATCGGCAGTGGAAATACATTTCGCATTCCGGCGACCGCAAGGGCCATCATTGAAATTGTTGGAATAAGAAATTCGGGAGTCAATGGACGGAGCGCAGGCGCTGACAGTTCGGTATGCGTCAAGGCAAGCGCAAGAGCGAAGACGATGGATAGATAGAACGCAAGGACGACGCGATGCTGGCGGCTGCGCGTGATCGAACGGAAGCTGAAGAGGACGATTGCGGTTTGCAGGGGACTGCCAAAGCGTGGCTTCCAATGCAAGCCTCCTGCTCGCGGCACCAGGTCCGGTTCTTCTACGGTTTTCTTCATAGTCCGCAAATAACAGAGAATCAAAGAAGCGGCTGCTCCAGAGACGGCAAGTCCCAGACCGGTCCATGCCCGATGCGCTAACCAGGCAGTGGCTGGGGGCAATGAGCCGTTGAGTTGATTGAACAGCGCCCAAAACCAGTACGGAGGCGACGAGGCAAGGATTCGATGATTCCGCGGGTCGGCCCATTCGGCCAAATTGGTGAAGGATGGCAGAAGAAAGAACGCTCCGAGGAAGAGACCGTAGGCGCCGAGCTGGAGGATGGCCGAGAGGCCAAGGAAGGTGCGGCGCGGGAGCAGCAGGGCGGTGAATCCCTGGATGGTGAGCACAGCGGAGTACAGGAACAGGCTGGCAGCGACCATGGTGACCCAGTACGCCGGGCAGAATCGAAGGACTCCGGGAAAGCCCACCCATGACCAGAGGCCACGCGAAGCCCGAGCGCGAATGTTCAGGGCGAGGATCGACAGTCCTATGATCGCCCCCGATGCGGAGACCTTGGCAAGAAGGATGGTGAGCGGCCGGACGGGCAATGGTGAGAGCACCATAACGTCGCGGCGGTCGGGAAAAGTCGTTGTCCCAACTAACGACCGCAAAGAGCCCGACCACCAGCATCATGTAGTGAAATGAGGGACTGTTCGTCGCTCCAGACGAGCCCACAGATGAAGCCGCCGGAGTGCAGTTCCTGGAGTTGTCCGGCATTCCAGAATGCGCCGAGAGCCTGAAGCAGGCTGAACATGATGAGGACGCCGGCGAACTGTCCGAGGAACCGCGGGATGTCGGCCTGGATGGACGAGGGATTCGAGGTCGATGATGCGGAGAAGGAACTGGCGTAGAGGACGCGAAACTGAAGCGGCAGGCGGCGGACGAGTTTGCGCGAAGCTTATGCATGGATCAGGTCCGCGATCTGACGGGCCATCGCATCGGTGTCCTGCTCGACGGCGAGCTGCGAAAAGATGCCTTCGAGCGTGGGCAGTTCCATGAGGGTAGCGCAGGCGCTCGATGGTGTCGTCGGCCACCAGCTTGCCGCGATGGAGGATGACGACGCGGGAGCAGATGCGCTCGACGGTGTCCAGCTCGTGGGAGCTGAAAAGCACGACTTTGCCGCGCGCGGCGAGCTCCTGGATGAGGCTGCGCAACACCAGGGCGGAGGCCACGTCGAGACCGGAGAACGGCTCGTCAAGCAGGATGAGCTCGGGATTGTGCAGCAGCGCCGCCGCGATGAGAACCTTCTGGCGCATGCCCTTGGAGTAGCCGGAGATGGAGGCGTGGCGGTCGTCGTAGAGCGAGAGCAGACGCAACAGGCCGTCGATGCGTTCCGACGACGCGCGCACGGGCAGATTGCGGAGCTGGGCGACCATGGTGAGGTATTCCGCGCCGGAGAGATGGGTGTAGAGATACGGCTCCTCGGGAACATAGCCCATGCGGCGCTTGTAGGCGATGAGGTCCTCCTGAATAAGTTTGCCCTGAAACGAGATTTGGCCGAAGGTCATCTCGATGAGCCCGGTGATCATCTTCATGGTGGTGGACTTGCCGGAGCCGTTGGGACCGAGGTAGCCGGTGACCTGGCCGGGGCGGGCGGAGAAGGTGACATCGTCGACGGCGGGGATGCCGGAGAAGTGCTTGGAGACGCGGACAAGTTCTAACATGATTCGCCTGTGCTCCCTATGTAGCATTCTTCATAATGACTTGTCAAGCCGGCGAGTGTGGAATACACAGAAACAAATTTGTTGACTTGCCGGTTTATTTATCATACAGTGTTGGGGAAATGGCTAAATCCGATGCGCTGGGACAATTCGAGCAGGTGGTGCTTACGGCCATTCTCAGCCTGCGCCAAGACGCGTACGGTGTGACGATACACGCCAAGGTGGAGGAACTGGCGCAGCCGAAGCGAGTCTCTCTTGGCGCGATTTACGTAACGCTCGACCGGATGGAGGATAAGGGCTATATCTCTTCCTGGATGACCGATCCAACCCCCGAGCGAGGCGGCCGCGCCAAACGTTGCTACCGGTTGGAGGCACTGGGCGAACGCGCATTACAGGAATCGGCGGCCACCGCGCTGCGCATCTCTGAGGCCGTAGCGAAGATTTGGGGCAAGAAGTGGGCCAAGCATTGGGGTAAACAGTGGGGAAAAGAGGCGGGATGAGGAATTCCGGTCCGCCGAAGATGTTGGAGGCGACAGTCGCTTTCCTGGTTCCACCTGCGTGCCGGGAGGAAGTGGTTGGGGATTTGTGTGAGCGATACCGTTCGCTGGGACAGTACATTTTGGATGCGGTCCAGACCATTCCTTTTGTGATCGTGAGCAGAATTCGGCGCACCGCCGACCCGCAGATGCTGGTGATGCAGGCATTCACTTTTTATCTTGGCCTGCTGGGTGCAGCGTGGCTCAAGGGCAGAACATTTGTGGGCGATGAATCGGGACTGCTGCGGCTTGTAATTCCCGTGGGGATTGCATTGCTTGGATTGGTGCTCGATGACGCCTATGCACAAGCCGGACAGCGATCGCCCATGGCCCTGGCCCGAGGCCCCGTGTTGGGACTTGGACTGGCGCTGGTTTCGCAAGCATTCTTCCGAGCGATTGATGCGGACCTGGCGGTTCCCGGCCCGATCATGCTGTACGGATGCGCGCTCGCCTTGCCGTTGTCCTCGCTGATCCGCACGTTGATTCCTCCTGTCACCGATCAACTTCATCAAGCCAATATTCCCGCAGACTGGTTGAAACTATCCGGTGATTGGCGAGGGAGTTCAAGGGCCGGTCTGATTGCTGTCGCGGTTGTGATCGCGATCATCATCATTGGTACGGCGCTGGTTCGGCGGTGAGAATCCGGAGCCCAGGGATCTGGGTTCGCTGCTGCCATGGTTGCTGGACGTGGTGATCGCGTATCGGGTGTGGAGATGGCGTTGATTCGCCTGCGCGAGGATCTTACACATCCGCGGATCGCATCGATCGGAATTGGCAAACATGAGCCCTTCCCGGCGATTCCGGGCCCACCCTTGCAGCGCTGGGTGACGGCGGACTTCCTGGTACAAATTTCACATTCGAGACTCTATAGCGGTTTCAGGATCGCTCGACCCAGAGGCATAGCACTCAAGTCGACCCGACCCCAAGGAGGGGCGACCTGGTGGGAAGCACAATCGGGCATACCTATCCTGAAACTGCTCTAGTAACGCAGTCCGAGCTTCATGGGGAAGTCTTCTTCGTCGTCTTCGAGTGCGGGCTGGCCGCAGTGCAGGTGGACGTTGGAGCGATGGCGGAATTGAAGTGCGAGATGGGCAGCGGCAACGGCTGACGCGGCGAGGAGGAGATGGCCGACGCTGTGCTCGATCCAGGGCTCAACTGCGAGCGGAAGCCAGGCAATGAAGGATAGGGCGGCAATGTACTTGAGGACGGCAAGGGCGGGGTTTGGCTGTTGTCGAGAGGGTTGTCCCGTGAAGGCGATGGAGGTGACGTTGAGAAAGAAAATGTCGGTGAGCAAGAGGCACAGGGCCGCGGCGACGAGGATCTGCGCGGCCGAGGCCGGCATGGCCAGCAGTTGCGGCGGAGATAGAGGGCGCAAGACGAAATAGGTTCCGAGGGTGACGATGAGAGACCAGAGAAGCACCCAGATGCGTGCGGCGGACAACTGGTGAAGCGCGGCGGTGAAGCGCGGCGGATTGCCCTGGATGATGGGAAAGATCCAACTGCCCTGGCGATTGCCGGGAGAGACGAGGGCCATGCGCAGTCCGGCAATCATCCAGAAAGCGACGATGCCGGTGGTGGCGCGGATGCCGTCGGGTGAGGTTTGGAACCCAAGGTGATGATCGGCCACAGTGAGGCGAAGGATGTTGGCGGCAACGATGGAGACGCCGACGCCGCCATAGAGAACGAGATAGATGCGATAACGAGGGAGGCGGAGCAGGGTCTGATTGATGAAGTGGAAGACGGCGCGGCGCAAGGGCGGGCGCACGAAGGTGAAGTGAAGCAGGCGATCCAAGGGACGAGCGAGGCGGCTGGGTCGACAGCGGACGCCGGGGCCTTCAACGAGTTGACGCGTGCGGCGCAGATAGGCGAAGGGGTAGGTGAGCAGGGCGAGCGAAACAACCAGCAGGAGAGCGGCGCATCCGGTTTCGGCAAGCCGGGCAAAGATAGGCAAGGCGGAATTTCCGTCAACGAGGCACTGGTAGATTCCCAGGAACCAGAAGGGAGGAAAGCAGAGCACAAGAGGATTGCCGGACTCGAGAAGGAGGGGGACCGCTCGGGAGAGGACGGGAAACAACAGCAGAAGCATCAGCAGGACGGTGATGAATAAGCCTTGCAGAAGGAGAGAGATCTTGCGAAACAGGCGTTCGCCGAGAAGAGTGAGAAGCAGGCCCTGCAAGGCCAGAATGAAGGTTGCGGCGAACAGTCCGCCGACGGCGACAGAGAGGAAATGAGCGGCGAGAAAACGCGCCAGATTGGGCGGATCGGTGGCCGCGGGAAGCACCAGCAGTGCCATGATGTTGGCATCGAACAGAAAACCGCCGATGAAGATTGCAATGGCGGCCACACGCGCCATGAAGGCTCTGCGATCGGCGATGGGCAGGGTTTGCAGGATGAAGACATCGAGCAGGTCGGGGAAGAACAGGTCCCACTCAAAGACGGTGACGATGCCCATGGAGACGAACGAATAGAGCACATAGAAAAGATGATGATCGACCCGCAACCAGTAGGGAGGCGGATCACCGCTGGAGGAAAGGCCGGGCGGCCAGCCGCGGATGGGATGGTAGACGGGCCACAGATACAACGCGACGACGAAGCCCGGCAGGCCGGTGGCGAGGGCAGCAAGGACGAGGCGGGCTTTGGAATCGCCGTCGGGCGAGGCGGTTTCGTGGTTGAAGAAGCGCTCGAGAAAGTGGCGGACCAGGTGCGAGAACTGACTGCGGTGGGGCGCGCGGACGGCGCCGAGTGCGGCCTGGGCATTGAGCGAGAGCGGCTGAGGCTCCGACATCATGAAGAGACGCTGGAAATTGTCACCCATGGGCGACCTGCATGACCTGGACGATTTGCTGAGCGAGGGCGCGGGTATCCTGCTGTTCGACAAGCTGGGCAAAGACGCTTTCAAGATTGGGAAGATGCATCAGGGTGGTGAGCTGGGACGGCGGTGCGTCGGCCACGATTCTTCCTTTGGCGATGACGATGACGCGGCTGCAGACCTGCTCGACGACTTCAAGGACGTGGGAGATATAGAGGACGGCTTTGCCCTGCGCGGCGAGCAGCTCGAGGAGATCTTTGAAGAGGCGGCCGGAGACGACGTCGAGACCGGAGAGCGGTTCATCGAAGATGAGCAGCCGGGGGTCGTGCAGCAGGGCCGCGGCGATGAGCACGCGCTGACGCATGCCCTTGGAGTAGGAAGAGATGGGCGAGAATTGCGAGGATTCAAGATTGAGTAGCTTGAGGAGGCCGGTTGCCTTGGCTTCGATGAGCGATTCAGCGAGACCGCGCAGCCGCCCGACCAGTTGCAGGTACTCCATTCCCGAAAGATAGGTGTAGAGGTGGGCCTCCTCAGGGACGTAGCCGAAGGCGGCGCGAAAGGCGACCATATATTTGCGAATCTCCCGGCCTTCGAAGAGGACGCGACCGTCGTTGGGGCGCAGCAAGCCAGTGATGATTTTGACGGTTGTGGATTTGCCGGCGCCGTTGGGGCCGAGAAAGCCGACGATTTCGCCGGGAGCGACTTTGAAGCTGACGTCCTCGATGGCGGGGATGGTGCGAAAGCTTCGGTAGAGGTGCTGGAGTTCAAGCATGGTTCACTCCTCCCACTATGTAGCATTCGATATATAGGCTTGTCAAGTAGATTGCTACATAGGTAAAATGCGCGCATGGCCCAGAGCGGAATTCGGAGACCAAGCTTTCGCATACGGCGGCGATGATTCTGCAGGCGCTGGATGCGGGATTTGTTTACGGCTTCAGCATTATGGAGATGACCGGTTTGCCGAGCGGAACGGTTTACCCGGCGATGCGGCGGCTGGAACGGGACGAACTGATCCGCTCGCAGTGGGAGCGGCAATCGATTGCGGACGCCGAACAGCGGCCTCCGCGCAAGTACTACAAGCTGACGGCGGCGGGCAGAAGCACGCTGGAATCGTCGCGGAAGCGCTATCCGCTGCTGGAAAGACTGATTCCTTCGGGGGAGGCGCGATCGCTATGAAGCCTTCACTCTCTTTGCCGGATCGAGCTGTGGACCTGGCTCTGCGCGGTGCGAACCTAGGCCTGTTGCGGGGCGCATGGATACTGGTGCCGGGAAAACAGCGTGGGGAGTGGTGGCGCGAGTGGCATGCGGAGTTGTGGCAGGTGCGGCACGAGTGCGGGCGCGGCAGGGGCTTCTCATGGAGAGAGGAGCGCGGGATCGCCGGCTTTTGCCTGGGGGCGTTCAAGGATGCGCTTTGCCTGCGGCGGATGGAGCGACGGGCGCGAAGGCCGCTGGCGCTGTCATTTGGCTCGGCGTGGTGGTGCCTGCTGTGGCTTGCCGCGCTGCTGGGCTTGAGTTATGGATTGGGACGATGGTTGCCGGGCGTGCGCGCGGAACGCAGTTTGTCGCAGTGCATGGTGCGCCGGGGGCTGGTGCTGATTGAGTATGCGGACTACGAGGATTCGGCGCCGACGATTTCCTCGGGCCAGTACCGGGCGTGGAAGGACCGCAAGCAGGAGTACTTTGACGGATTTGCTTTTTACCGCGTGACGCGCGAGCGGGTGAACCGGGAGGCGGAGCAGGCGGGTCCAGATGGCGGCGCGGGCTGGGGCGTGGCGCGGGCAAGCTCGAACTTTTTTGCGCTGATGGGACTGCCGGTGCGGTTTGGCGAGACGGGCGCAAATGTGGACGCGGATTTGCCCGGCGTGATTTTGAGCGAGAGTTTGTGGAAGCGGGAGTTTGGGGCCGATCCTCATGTGGCGGGGAGCGTGGTGCGCGTGGGGCTGCGCCGGGCCACAATTGCCGGCGTGGCTCCCGAAGGCCCCTGGGATCTGCCGGGGAAGGTGGATGCGTGGCTGCTGGAGCCGGACTCGCAGATGACGCAGGGCGGGGCGGGCTACGTGGTGGCGCACCTGTCGGCTTCAGGGGAATCGAGGATGTCGGCGGCGATTATTCCCATCAAGTCGTATTCAGAGCATCGGACGCCGGACGATCTGCTGGGGGTTTCGATCGGGAACGGAATGCCGGGACCGTGGGACCTGTTTCTGTTTGCGTCGCTGCTGGCATTTCTAGCGCTGCCGGCGGTTTCGCCGGTGTCGTTCGGCGAAGAGAGCGTGAGCCTGCAAGCGATTTCATGGCAAAGGAAAGTTTGGCGGTGGGGATTTCTGGGGGCCAAGATTGCGCTGCTGTTGCCGATTGCTTTTTGGGCGTCGCTCGATTTGGCTTACGGATTTATGGGGTTCAACAGCAACGAGGCGGTGATTCTGCAACTGGCGGCCACATTTTCGATATGCCTGTTCGGGATGCGATGGATTTTGAGCGATCAACGGCAGCGCTGCCCGGTGTGTTTGCGGCGGGTGGCGCACCCGGCGCGCGTGGGGCAATTTTCGCGGACATTTTTGGCCTGGAGCGGGACGGAGCTGATGTGCATGGGCGGGCACACGCTGCTGTACATTCCATCGCTGCCGACTAGTTGGTTCAGCACGCAGCGGTGGATGCTGCTGGATCCGTCGTGGAAGTTTCTGTTTGCGGGGCAGTACGAGAGTGAAGGTGGCTGCGCCGGGTACGGGGTCAATTCCTGAGAGGGCACGAGGATGGATCGTCGCGCGCGGTTTGGTTGAAGGCGCGCTTGGAGGGTTGCCCTGTAATCTGGAAGGGCGATGAGAGATTCGGCAGTTTTATTGATCGATTGCCCCGACCGGAAGGGGCTGGTGGCGCGGGTTTCAGGATTGCTGTATGAGCGGGGCGCGAACATTGTTCATGCGGACCAGCACCAGGACCATGAGCTGGGGTTGTTCTTCATGCGGGTTGAGTTCGCGCTGAATGGCGGATCGGCGGGCGCGGCGGAGGGCGAACGATTCGATCTGGAAGGGTTCAAGGCGGCGTTCGAGCCGATGGCCGCGGAGCTGGGGATGCGGTGGAAGCTGAGCGGGCGCGCGCGCCGGACGCGCATGGCGCTGTTTTGCTCGCAATATCTGCATTGCATGGCGGACCTGCTGCATCGGTGGCGGACCGGGGAGCTGGACTGCGAGATTCCGGTGATCGTGTCGAATCACCGGGACGTGGAGAGGCTGGCGGCATTTTACGGGATAGCGTTTGAGCATGTGCCGGTGACGGCGGGGAGCCGGGCGGCGGGCGAAGCGCGGCAACTGGAACTGATGGCGCGGCACGAGGTGGAACTGGTGGTGCTGGCGCGGTACATGCAGATTCTTTCGCCGGAGTTCGTGGGTCGGTATCCGGCGGCGATTATCAACGTGCACCACTCGTTTTTGCCGGCGTTTACCGGGGCGAGGCCGTACCACGCGGCGCACGCGCGGGGCGTGAAGCTGATCGGCGCGACCAGCCACTACGTGACCGAGGTGCTGGACGACGGACCAATCATCGAGCAGGACGTGGCGCGCATCTCGCACCGGGACCAGGTGGAAGACCTGGTGGCGCGGGGACGGGACCTGGAGCGGATGGTGCTGTCGCGTGCGGTGCGCTGGCACCTGGAGCGGCGGATTCTTTGCTATGGGAATAAGACGGTAGTGTTCGATTAGAAGCAGGGAACAGGGGAGCGAGGGGACAGGGGAACAAGGGAACGAGGTTGAGCTTCTGGGGCGGGGTCGCGCGTAGAGATCGTGCTATCCCGGGTCTCGAAGATGCGAGGGACCCATTCGGCTAGGTTCAGGGCGGGCTCTCGATCCCACGGACGAAGACGTTTCCGTGGGGACCCCGGCCCCGGGGCGAGCGCTGAGCGGGGTGCCGATTCTGGTTTGACCGGAGTCAGCCGACGAGGGAGGTAAATCGAGCGCTGATGTTGACATAAGCGGTGTTGAGGGCGCCTGCGAGCCGCTGTTCGCCGGCGACCGCGGCCAAACCGACCATGGCGACAAACAAGGCGTACTCGATCATGTCCTGACCATCGTCGCGGTCCATCAGGATTTGGAACTTGATATACAGATTCAGAAAAAGGTCCTTCATGTCTGTCTCCTCCGCGGGTGAATGTGCCTAGCCTGGATTGCTGCTGTGTCCGAAGTATGGACGGCATGTACCATCGGAGCCATCCTCCATAAGACCCAACGGGCAAAGACGGAGGTGGAAGGCGGTATGGCGGCCCGGTAACGGCACATGCGGCGGCATGGTAACCAACGGGAAGGTTACCGGGCAGGGGGGTGGCGGAGTTTGTCTCTCGAAGGCCCTTCGGGTGTCCCCTGTCCCGCCTGGCTGATTGGCTTACTGGTCTGGCGGGTTGGCGGTGAACCGCCCGCGATCTCAAATTGGTCGCTGGGCTAATCTTCCCAGCTTTCTCTTAATCTGTTCAAGGAGCCGACCGATCCCGTTCATTCGTGTTGGAGCGCTTCCTCCGACGTTCTCGTTTGAGGATTTCCGGCCTATGGATGTGCGCGGAGCGGGTAGTCTGAATCTGCTCTGGATCGAATGCGGATGCTCTAAGAATTTGATCCATTGCTGCCTGTTGAGCCTTGTAGTTTTCGGTAGGAACGAATGTTTCCGCTACGAAATTTGTTGCTGGCCAAGAGTTGTGCAGCTTTGAGGCTCTTCCATTAGGGGCAACCCGTCTTATGGCGCGAAGTCCCAAGTAGAGAACGAAGCAGCCGAGGGCCAGGGGAGCCCAAAGGAAGATAACGGCCTTAGTGCTTGCAACATCTGTTGGAACTTTTAGCGCGAGAACAATCCACATTGCGGAACCGAATCCAGACTCCCGCGACCTAGCCCATTCGTTGGTGGCTTTCCAAACTCCACCTATTCCCAGCGACATCAGGAACAAACCTGAGAACACCAGCTGACTCGCGCTGTAGGATGAGTGCTCAATGTAACGACGCGTAATGTAATCGAAGGCCGTCAACCCGGCAAAGAGAGGGCATGCAAACAGCAACAACCCCGAAATACAGACGTAGACGTTAATCGACCTTTCACTAAGCGCCTCAAGGATTTCGGGGGCGTTTCGTTTGCGGAACGGTACGGCGAGGGAGAGGGGCAGCCTGATATCAAACGCACGCAGGCAGGCAATCGCCAAAAGGCTCCATAGAATCGTTCCTCCCAAGTACGCCCCGATGGCGAGTGCCATGAACAAAGCATGCATTCTGGTCACCTCAGCCGGAGTCGAATCTAGTAGGCGTTTGCGCCTCGCGCTACATGCCGGAGTCTACTACAGCCCCTCCGCTCATCGTTTTTGTTGGATCGGTCGCCTACTCAGAAGTTACCTTCTCAACAAGATGGCGGTGGACCGCGATCATTTGAGGCCCATACCATACCGGGGTAGGGTATTGGTCGTGAACCCGCTCGACGCCCTCACCGACTCCAACCGCAAGGCCTCGTCACCCCGACATAAAGGGTTCGGCTGCGGCTGGCCATGATGTATGTGGAGTCGTCGCGCTCGTGCATGGGAGTGATCGTACGCTGAAGTGGCAGTGTGGGCTGTGATGAAAAGCAACTGCAGATCCTTCGTCGCTTGCGCTCCTCTGGATGACAGGCGTCCTTGTGAGTGCGGCTGGGTGGCCGGCTAACCGGAGATTGCGCTTTTTTCTGATGGGCTGCCGACGAAAGGCAACTGCAGATCCTTCGTCGCTTGCGCTCCTCTGGATGACAGGCTCCGGCGAAGGATCCTTCGTCGCTTACACCCCACGGACAAGGAGCCGTCCGCGGGGGCCCCTGCGCTCCTCTGGATGACAGGCGTCCTTGTGAGTGCGGCTGGGTGGCCGGCTAACCGGAGATTGCGCTTTTTTCTGATGGGCTGCGGACGAAAGGCAACTGCAGATCCTTCGTCGCTTGCGCTCCTCTGGATGACAGGCGTCCTTGTGAGTGCGGCTGGGTGGCCGGCTAACCGGAGATTGCGCTCTTTTCTGATGGGCTGCGGACGAAAGGCAACTGCAGATCCTTCGTCGCTTGCGCTCCTCTGGATGACAGGCTCCGGCGAGGGATCCTTCGTCGCTTGCGCTCCTCTGGATGACAGGCTCCGGCGAAGGATCCTTCGTCGCTTGCGCTCCTCTGGATGACAGGCGTCCTTGTGAGTGCGGCTGGGTGGCCGGCTAACCGGAGATTGCGCTTTTTTCTGATGGGCTGCGGACGAAAGGCAACTGCAGATCCTTCGTCGCTTGCGCTCCTCTGGATGACAGGCTCCGGCGAAGGATCCTTCGTCGCTTGCGCTCCTCTGGATGACAGGCTCCGGCGAAGGATCCTTCGTCGCTTACACCCCGCGGACAAGGAGCCGTCCGCGGGGGCCCCTGCGCTCCTCTGGATGACAAGCGTCGTTGTGAGTGCGGCTGGGTGGCCGGCTAACCGGAGATTGCGCTTTTTTCTGATGGGCTGCCGACGAAAGGCAACTGCAGATCCTTCGTCGCTTGCGCTCCTCTGGATGACAGGCTCCGGCGAAGGATCCTTCGTCGCTTACACCCCACGGACAAGGAGCCGTCCGCGGGGGCCCCTGCGCTCCTCTGGATGACAGGCGTCGTTGTGAGTGCGGCTGGGTGGCCGGCTAACCGGAGATTGCGCTTTTTTCTGATGGGCTGCGGACGAAAGGCAACTGCAGATCCTTCGTCGCTTGCGCTCCTCTGGATGACAGGCTCCGGCGAGGGATCCTTCGTCGCTTACACCCCGCGGACAAGGAGCCGTCCGCGGGGGCCCCTGCGCTCCTCTGGATGACAAGCGTCGTTGTGAGTGCGGCTGGGTGGCTGGCTAACCGCGCTCGTGCATGGGAGTGATCGTACGCTGAAGTGGCAGTGTGGGCTGTGATGAAGAACAACTGCAGATCCTTCGTCGCTTGCGCTCCTCTGGATGACAGGCTCCGGCGAGGGATCCTTCGTCGCTTGCGCTCCTCTGGATGACAGGCTCCGGCGAAGGATCCTTCGTCGCTTGCGCTCCTCTGGATGACAGGCTCCGGCGAGGGATCCTTCGTCGCTTGCGCCCCACGGACAAGGATCCGTCCGCGGGGGCCCCTGCGCTCCTCTGGATGACAAGCGTACTTGTGAGTACCGGCTGGGTGGTCGATAACGTTATTAGAAGTTCGGACGATAAACATCGCATAGGTGCGGCGCAGGTTGAGGAGCCATCCCGCTTGGCGGTGCTTTGACCCCTGGATCGGAAAGGTAAGACCTTCCGCGTGCAGCAAAAACACTGGCGATTGCAGGTTGCTCCAACACAGGAAGCTCTTGATGCGCGGAACGCATCTTTCGCCTACCCGAATGGCCACGTATCGACGGCGTTGGGAGCCCTGTGAATCTAGCGAGAGAACAAATCGAACAGCAAGCGGACAACACATCGGTCGGCATTACCGGCGACGACCGAGCGCGAGGCGGCTTGCGGGGCATAGCTGAGCAAAATCGTCAACTCCGCCTGAAAGGCACAATCGCGCCCGACGGCAATTCGATTCCCGGCGATCTCCTCCTGGAGTTGGAAAAGGCCAGAGCCGAACTGCAGGAAAAAGCGCTATATCTTCAAACGCTGTTTGAGACCGTTCCCGTGGGCATTTTCGTGGTTGATGCCGAAACCCGCCTGGTTCTCGATCTCAACCCACATGCGCAGAAAGTTATGGGCTCAGAAAAAGATCAAATCGTTGGTTTCCGCTGCAATTGCGTCATCTGCCCAGCCGGGGACGATGCCTGCCCCATTCTTGACCTTGGACAGTCAGTCGATCAATCGGAAAGGGTAGTTCTCACCCCGGACGGCAGGCGGTTGCCGGTACTCAAGAGTGTTGTTTCTGTCGTACGGGATGGTCACGAAGTCCTGGTGGAAAGCTTCGTTGATATTACGAAGATCAAACAGGCGGAATTGGAAATTCGAAAGACAAATGCTGAATTATCGACAGCACAAGAGCGTCTGATTGCAGCTAAGGAAGAGGCCGAGACCGCTGCCTTGCGAGACTCGTTGACGAAGCTTCCCAACCGCCGCCTGCTCGCTGAACGGTTGAGCCGCGCGATGGCTACTAGCCGGCGAAGCGATCGGAAGAGCGCGCTTCTATTTATCGATCTGGACGACTTCAAGACCCTGAACGACACACTTGGGCATCCGACGGGCGACCTGTTGCTCCAGGAGATTGCCCGTAGGCTGACCTCGTGCGTCCGCGATACAGACACTGTGGCACGATTGGGTGGGGACGAGTTTGTAGTCGTCCTTGAAGAGTTGAGCGACTGCGCCGAGAACGCCGCGAGCCAGGCTGAGTTGGTGGCCGCAAAGATACAGGCTTCAATTTGCCAGACCTATCAACTCAAAGGTCGCGAGTGGGCAAGCACCTCCAGTATCGGGATCGCCTTATTTGGAGATCCAGGTGAAAGCGCCGACGATGTCTTGCAGCAGGCCGACATTGCCATGTATCAGGCCAAGGCGGCAGGACGTCACACCATCCGTTTTTTTGCCCCGGCCTTACAGGTTGCCATCAATGCCCGCGCCGCAATGGAAGAAGCTCTCCGCAACGCGATCAAGACCAACCAGTTTGTGCTCCACTACCAGCCTCAGGTGCACGACGGCGATTTGATAGGCGTTGAGGCGTTGATCCGATGGAACCATCCCGCGCGCGGAATCCTTGCACCCGGACAATTCATTCCCCTGGCCGAAGAGACAGGGATGATCCATTCCCTAGGTGAGTGGGTGTTGGAAACTGCCTGCAAACAGATTTCAGTCTGGGCGCAGAAGGAGGAAACCGCCCATCTCACCACCGCAGTGAATATAAGCGTTCGCCAGTTTCGCCAAGCTGATTTTGTCGAACGAGTGTTGGACGTACTCCATCGCACTGGGGCAAATCCGCTGAATCTGAAGCTGGAGATTACCGAGAGCGTATTGGCCGATTCCCTCGATGAGGTCATAGCGAAGATGACCGTTCTGAGGACCCACGGCTTGGGATTTTCTCTTGACGATTTCGGCACAGGTTACTCTTCGCTGTCGTACTTGAAGCACCTGCCTTTGGATCAATTGAAGATTGATCGGGCGTTTATCCGGGATATGCTGGCGGATCACGCGAGTATGGCGATTGCGCAAAGCATCATCTCATTGGGGAGGGCCATGGGGCTATCCGTAATCGCCGAAGGCGTGGAAACAGCCGAGGAGCTGGGCGTTCTCGAGAGTATCGGCTGCCACATGCATCAGGGTTACTTCTTCAGCAAGCCGCTGCCTGTTGGGGATTTGGAGAATTGGATGGCGGCCTTCGCCAGGGACGCCGAGCTTACTTGCCAATGCAACCCATGAGTACAGGTCGCAACTCTTGAGCCAGTTCGCTCACTCGGTCGCAAAAGCCAGTTTTGGAAAGACTGACCACGGATGCCCCGGAAAAATTAGGATGTTGAGAAGGTTTGATCGCTTGGAGCTTCCGTTCCATTTCCGTGTTCCGGTCGAATTGTCGCCAACTCAGTCGGCTAGCCGTCAGTGTCCACTCAGGCAACAGCCCCGCCAGCCTCGCGCGCGGGCTCAGCGCTGGTTAGACCGCGTCTCCATGCTGTGAACGCCGTCAACTCCAAAGTTACTGACGGATAGGCGACCGTCCAGACAGAGCTCGATTCGAGTGCGGATTTCAAGGAGCCGCTTCGTCGGCAGAAGCGATCCCTCGGCTCGGTTTTCGGCGGTGTGAAATGCAATAATGCGAGCCGGGGGAAAGCAAAATGAAATCTCTTCTCTACATCGCTTTTCTTCTTTCTGCTTCGGTGGGAAGCATTGCGCAAAACGGACCTGCGAAGCAGTATCCAATCAAGGTGCACGTAATTTCTTCCGAGCTGCGTGGCTCCAGCAACCCAGATTTACAGGTCCTTCGGGTTGTCATCGAGGGGAAGAAGTATCAGTTAATCGGACTTGGCTCGAAGCCTTGGGCGTTGAAGGTTGGCGACTACCATGCGCGTATCGTCCGGGATCGCCCGATTCAGGCTGGACAGTATGAGCGGCGCTATGAGCTCATCTTCCCCGACGGAAAGACGGCGCAATATGAGGTAGGTGGCGAATCGGAGTGAGCGCGAGAGAAAATCCTTAGTTCACCGTTCCGGGCGTGTCACCGGCTAACCGGGCGTTGCTCTTTTTTTTCTGAGGAGCTGGGACGAAAAGCAACTGCAGATCCTTCGTCGCTTGCGCTCCTCTGGATGACAGGCGTCCTTGTGAGTGCTGGCTGGGTGGCCGGCTCGCCGCGCTGGTGCATGGGATTCATCGTACGCTGAAGTGGCAGTGTGGGCTGTGATGAAGAACAACTGCAGATCCTTCGTCGCTTGCGCTCCTCTGGATGACAGGCTCCGGCGAGGGATCCTTCGTCGCTTGCGCTCCTCTGGATGACAGGCTCCGGCGAGGGATCCTTCGTCGCTTCTACACCCCGCGGACAAGGAGCCGTCCGCGGGGGCCCCGTGCTCCTCTGGATGACAAGCGTCGTTGTGAGTGCGGCTGGGTGGCCGGCTAACCGGAGATTGCGCTTTTTTCTGATGGGCTGCGGACGAAAGGCAACTGCAGATCCTTCGTCGCTTGCGCTCCTCTGGATGACAGGCTCCGGCGAGGGATCCTTCGTCGCTTGCGCTCCTCTGGATGACAGGCTCCGGCGAGGGATCCTTCGTCGCTTGCACCCCGCGGACAAGGAGCCGTCCGCGGGGGCCCCGTGCTCCTCTGGATGACAAGCGTCGTTGTGAGTGCGGCTGGGTGGCCGGCTAACCGGAGATTGCGCTTTTTTCTGATGGGCTGCGGACGAAAGGCAACTGCAGATCCTTCGTCGCTTGCGCTCCTCTGGATGACAGGCTCCGGCGAAGGATCCTTCGTCGCTTACACCCCGCGGACAAGGAGCCGTCCGCGGGGGCCCCTGCGCTCCTCTGGATGACAGGCGTCCTTGTGAGTGCTGGCTGGGTGGCCGGCTCGCCGCGCTCGTGCATGGGATTCATCGTACGCTGAAGTGGCAGTGTGGGCTGTGATGAAGAACAACTGCAGATCCTTCGTCGCTTGCGCTCCTCTGGATGACAGGCTCCGGCGAGGGATCCTTCGTCGCTTGCGCTCCTCTGGATGACAGGCTCCGGCGAGGGATCCTTCGTCGCTGCGCTCCTCTGGATGACAGGCTCCGGCGAGGGATCCTTCGTCGCTGCGCTCCTCTGGATGACAGGCTCCGGCGAGGGATCCTTCGTCGCTTGCGCTCCTCTGGATGACAGGCTCCGGCGAGGGATCCTTCGTCGCTTACACCCCACGGACTAGGAGCCGTCCGTGGGGGCCCCTGCGCTCCTCTGGATGACAGGCATGATTGTGGGTGCCGCTGGGTGGCCGGCTAGTCCGGGTTTTACTTGGGTTGCTGCTGGATGGCGATTTGGGCGGTGGCGGTGTTGCCCGAGGCGGCTAGGCCCAGGAGATTTGTGGGAACGCCGGGGAGGATGGCGGGGGTGAAGGTGACGGTGCCGTCGAGGGCGGAGACGGCGGTGGCGGATTGGGCTCCGAGCAGGGCGCCCTGGGTGGCAGACCGTGTGCGGGGCGCAGGGGGGAGCCCAGGCGTAGAGGGCTTGATAGAGGGCGACGGTGCCGCCGGCCATGGGGTTCGCCGTCCATGTCGAGAAGGCGGAGGGCGATGGGCGCCGGGGTTGCGGAGGGGGCGAGGGTCTGGGTTGTGCCGGAGACGGGCTGAAGGATGGCGTACTCCGGGCGCGAACCGAAGGCGGTGTAGGCGACGCATTGGCTGGTTCCATTGAGACAGGCGTTGATGGTGGCGGTTTGTCCCTCGGCGAGCGGACCGACGGTGAGCGTGGCGGTGGCGATGCCGGCGGCGTTGGTAAGGACGAGGAGCCTTGGAAGCGACGATGCCGGAGCCCGCCGTGGCCTGCCAGGCGACGGATTGGCCGGGGGCGGGATTGGTGCCGGAGAGGACCAGGGCCTGGACGGTCCATGTGAAGGTGGCGCCGGCGGCGAGCGAAAGCTGGGGGGTGAGGGAGGCGAGCGCGGGAGGGGTTCCGCCGGTGAAGTGGGCCAGGAGATTGGAGCCGTTGGTGAGCGAGGCGGTGACGACGGCGGCCAGGGTGTTGACGGCGGTGACGTTGATGGTGGCAAGGCCGTCGCCGGTGGCGGTGACGGAGCAGACGGAGAGTCCGCAGCCGAGCGTGGCGGCTCCGGAGGTGACGGTGTAGATGACGGTGACGCCGCCGACGGGGGCGAGGTTGGGGCCGAGAGCGGCAACGGTGAAGGGAATGGGCGTGGCCATGGGCACTGTGCCCGCGGGCGCGGTGACGAGGGAGAGCGCGTCGCCGGTACCGGAGTCGTAACTGACGGCCGCCAGAGCAAATGGCGGCGGCGGAGAAGATGGGCAGGTCGTCGACTTCGACATCGACGGAGCCGGTGACGCCGGAGGCCGCGGCGGGGGCGATGGCGGTGATCTCATTGGGCGAGATGCTGGTGACCAGGGCGGGCTGGCCGCCGACCAGCACCGTGTCAGCAGGGGCGGAAGCCCATGCCCTGAATGACGATAGGACCGCCGGAAAGCGGGCAGAATCTGGGGCTGGACCGTGTCAGCATAGAGAACCCAGCCGTTATAGGCGTAGTCGGGGCGTCCGTCGCCGCGCAGATCGGCGATGCCGATGCGGACGATGTCAGCGCCGCTGGAGGCGACCTGGAGCCAGGTTTCTCCTGGGGCATCGCCGTTGAGGCCGGGCGCGGCGCCGATGGCGGTTGAGCCGATGGGATCGAAGGCGTCCCATACGCCGATGGAGGGCATGGCTTTGGACTCGGTAGGCGCGCCGGTTTCGTCGATGGCCTGGGTGACGACGGTGAAGGTGCGGTTGGCGCGGACCGGGAAGCTGAACCAGTCGGATTGGCCGACCTGGCTGAGACGGCCGACCCAGAGACCGCCGGCGGGCATGGGGCGCGGCTGGGCCTGGGTGCCGATCGCGTCCTAATAGCCGCCGACGGCGGAGTCAGGCGCGGTGACGGAGAGCGTTTGCGCGCTGCCCGCGGTGAGATTGGGCAGGGAGAGGGAGGGGAGGGTTCCCGAGGGAGTGACCTGGCCGTCGCCATAGGGGCCGACCGAGTTGGTGAGGATGTAGAGGGGATCGATGGGCTCGAAGGTGACCTGGTAGGTGGCCGAGGTGACGCCGGGAGGGAGCGGCATGCCGCTGAGGTCGAAAAAACCCTGGAGGGCGGGATCGGTGGCACCCCACTGGGTGAACAGGACGTTGTTCTGATCGGCAAATCCAGTGACGGGATTGCCGTGGTTGCCACTGAAGGTAGCGCCGGAGACGAAGGTGACCGCGTACTGGAGGAGGGGATTGCCGTTGGCATCGAGAGGGCAGGCGACGACATTGACGCCTTGCATGCCGAGGCCGGTGCGGAAGGTGACCGTGCCCTGGATGGAGACGGTGTTGGCGCGCGGTGAGCTGTTTGCCGGGGAAGGCGGAGAGATTGGCGGCGGTGATGGGGTAGATGCGGTTGAGGGCGGCGATGTCGTCATAGCGCAGGACGTTGGGGTTGGGGATGCAGTCGCCGCCGTTGAGCGCCGCAGAGTCCGCTGAGGGGCTGCATGACGGGCCAGCCGAGCGTGCCGCCGGCGGCGCTGGTGAGCGCGCCGGGGTTGACCTGGGAGAAGTCGAGGCCGAGGACGCGGCCGAAGGCGCGCTCCAGCTCGAAGCTCATCATCTGCGAGCATGTTGGCGTTGGTGGCGCAGAGGCCGTTGAGCAGGATGACGGCGTGGGCGATGGTGGCGTCGGGGTTGAGGTTGTCGATCCAGACGTAGACGCCGTTGTTCTGGCAGCTGGCGGGGTTGCTGGTGGTGGCGCCGAAAGGGCATTGATGACCGAGCCGTCGGCGTCGTAGAGGACGGCGAGGGGATAGTTGGTGGCCGAGGGGGTGACGTCGGAGGGCTCGGTGATCTGTCCCGCGGCGTTGACGGCGATGTTGGAGCCGTTGACGTCTTCATTGAGCGGGCCCATGTCAGTGAGGGTGACGGCGGCGGTGGGAACCGCGCTCCAGAGGGCGGCGGCGGCGTCCACCATGGCGGTGGCCTGCTGGTTGGTGACGGTGGCGCTGAGCGGGCCCTGATCGACGTAGTAGTTGAGCTGGCCGTTGGCCCAGTGAAGGGGCTGGCCGAGGACGGCGGGATTGAAGAAGGAGGTTCCGGCGATGAATTTGGGACCGCCGGCGCGGGTGGTGGGGGGCGCGAGGGCCAGGAGGGCGATGGCCAGGACGGCGATGGTCAGGACGGCCGGGCTGAGGCGCGGGGGGTTGGTGGGGGTGGATGGGACGTGGCGGAACACAGATTCTCTCCGTTAGAGGATCTGCATGTGAGCGGCCTAAGGTTTGGCGGTGGGATTAGAGGTTTCAAAGGGATTGGGTGAGGAATTTCTAATGATTTCCTTGGGTGAGGGTCGAAGGGGTGTGGACGCGCGTTCCTGTCCGGGTCCCCGAAGCTAGGGACCCGGGCCACCCACCAGTCAGATCGAATGGACAACCTGTGGAACCGCGCTAGAGTTCCGGGTAGAAGTCGAAGAAGGCGTCCAGGGAGCGTTTGAGCTGGGCTTCGATCTCCTGGCGGGAGCCTTCGATGGTGTGCATGGTGACGTGGGCCTGGTGGCCGTTGGCCAGCTTGAGGGTTGCGTCCTGGATTTCAGTGACTTCGCCCTCGGGCAGGAGCCTCATTCCGTAGATGAGAGTCAGGTTTGCCATAGGTGACATGATAGAGAAGAAAGCGGATCGCGTGGTGGACGCGACGGCGCAGGAGTTCAGGCAAGAGATGGCAGGGATGAGATGGCGGGGATCAGCAGGCATGAGATGGCAGGGATAAGCAGGCAGGAGATGACAGGGATCAGCAGGCGGGCGTGGCTGAAGGGAGCGGGGGCGGCGCTGGTAGCCACGAAAGCCGGGTGGGGAGCGGCGCGAGCGGCAGGTTTGGAGTTGCCCGAGGGCAGGCCGGCGGCCGGGGCGCGGCATGAGTCGGCGGGCGGGCTTTTACATCTAAAATCAGGATGGGAAAAACTGATGAGCGAGATTCGCGACACGGTAATTCTGGGCTCGGGCTGCGCCGGGCTGACTGCGGCCATTTACACGGCGCGCGCGGGGCTGAAGCCGCTGGTTCTGGAGGGCCACGAACCGGGGGGGCAGCTTTCGATCACGACGCTGGTGGAGAATTTTCCGGGCTGGCCGGAGGGGATCCAGGGGCCGGAGCTGATTGAGAACATGAAGAAGCAGGCGGCGCGGTTTGGGGCGGACGTTCCAGCTGGCGCATTTGAACCGGGTGGAACTGAATGCGCACCCGATCAAGCTGCATACGTCGGCGGGCGAGATTTTGACGCGGACGCTGATTGTGGCGTCGGGGGCGAGCGCGCGTTGGCTGGGACTGCCAGAGCGAGCAGGCGCTGATTGGGCACGGGGTTTCAAGCTGCGCGACCTGCGATGGAGCATTTTTCCGCGGGCAGGAGATTGCGGTGGTGGGCGGAGGCGATTCGGCCATGGAAGAAGCGCTGTTTTTGACGCGCTTTGCGAGCAAGGTGACGCTGCTGCACAGGCGGGATGCGTTCCGCGCGTCGAAGATCATGCTGGAGCGGGCGATGGCGCATCCCAACATTGAATTGCGCACCAACACGGTAGTGGAAGAGGTGCTGGGCGTGGAAGAGAAGGATGTGAAGGGCCTGAAGTTGAAAGATGTGAAGACGGGCGCGCGAGACGAGCTGGCGGTGAAGGGGATGTTTCTGGGGATTGGGCACGAGCCGAACACGAAGATGTTTAAAGGTCAGATGGACCTGGATGAGGACGGCTACATCCGGACCACGGGCAACGTGCTGACGACGCTGAGCGGGAAGGTGATTGCAGGCGTGTTTGCGTGCGGAGACGTGCAGGACCGCCGCTACCGGCAGGCGATTACAGCGGCGGGCTCGGGCTGCATGGCGGCGCTCGAGGCGGAGAAGTTTTTGGAAGAGCGCGGGCACTGAGGCTCACACACGGAACCGGGTGGAGGTCAGGGGGAACGGGCTGCGTGGCCGCGCGTCTCGGTTCCGCGCGCGCCTGAGGATGGCGTTGGGATCAGAAGCGGTGGAAGGCGAAGAAGACAGCGCCGACGAGGAACATGGCGGAGACAGCGTGGTTCCAGCGCAGATGCTCGCCGAAGTAGAAGGTGACGAAGACGCCGAAGATGATGAGCGTGATGACTTCCTGAATGACCTTGAGCTGAACGGGCGAGAATTGGGCCGCGCCGATGCGGTTGGCGGGGACCTGGAAGCAGTACTCGAAGAAGGCAATCGACCAACTGACGAGGATGACCTTCCAGAGCGCCTCGTGGCGGAAGCGGAGATGACCGTACCAGGCAAAGGTCATGAAGATATTGGAGAAGGTGAGAAGAATAACTGTCCACATAGTGGGTGTTAGATGCGCGCCGCAGCGAGTGCAGATGGGTTTGAGGCGCATGCAGTGAAAGCAGGAGCCGGATGACGGCGCTCGAAGAAAATCTGGAACGTCTGGAAGAGGCGATCGGGCGAGCTTGCCGGGCGGCGGGGCGGGGGCGCGGCGAAGTGGAGCTGATGGCGGTTTCGAAGACGTATCCGGCGGCGACGATTGCGGAGGCCGCGGGGCTGGGGCTGAGGCTGTTTGGCGAGAACCGGGTGCAGGAGTTTGCAAGCAAGGCATTGCACGCGGCGGAGCTAAAGTCGGTGTGCGGAGCGGCCGATCTGCGTGTGCATCTGATAGGGCATTTGCAATCGAACAAGGCGGCGCGGGCGGCGGAGATTTTTGACGCAGTGGATTCGGTGGATTCGTTGAAGCTGGCGGAGCGGCTGAATGAGGCTGCGGGGAAGCTGGGCAAGCGGCTGCCGGTGCTGATCGAGGTGAAGCTGAGCCCGGAGGAGACGAAGGCGGGATTGGAGCCGGGAGTCGAGGAGGCGGCGGAGCTGCTGGAGCGGCTGCCGGATCTTGAACAATCTGGAGATGCAGGGGCTGATGACGATTGCGCCGTGGGGTGTGGCGGAGGATGTGACGCGGGCGTGCTTCCGAAGTTTGCGGGAGTGGCGGGAAGAGTGGGCTGCGGCATTATCCGAGGTTGAGGTTCGATGTGCTGTCGATGGGGATGAGCGGAGATTTTGGGCCGGCGATTGCGGAAGGCGCGACGCGGATTCGCATTGGGACGGCGCTGTTTGGGAAGCGGCAACCGTGGACGGGACCGGCGGAGTGATGGTGCGGGCGGTGGAGGGAGGCGTGACGCTGGCCGTGCGGGCGCAGCCGGGGGCGAAGCGGACGGCGATTGCCGGAGTTTATGGCGAGGGGGCGACGGCGCAACTGAAGATCGCGGTGCAGGCGCCGCCGGTCGAGGGGCGGGCTAACGCGGCGCTGATTGAGTTTTTGGCGGATAGATTTGAGTTAGCGAAGAGTTATGTGGAGTTAGTCAGTGGGGAGTTATCGCGGAGTAAGGTATTTTTGTTGCGGGGAGTTAGTTTGGTGCGGGCGGAAGCGGTGATTAAGAGGCCGATGCGGTAGCTTAGCGGGTGTGGTGGGCGAAGGCGGCGGCGAGGGCTTCTTCGGGCTCGGGGCGGACGCGGAAGTCGGCGTGGGCTTCGGCGAAGAGGATTCGGCGGTCGCGGGCGATGACGTAAGTGGCGGGGATGGGCAGGCGCCAGCTTGGTTCGCCGTTGACGAAGGGGATGTTGACGAGGATGGACTGGTAGTAGGAGCGGTGATAGTCGGGGATGGTGTAGACGAGGCCAAATTTCTCGGCGACGAGGTTGCCGGGGTCGGCGAGGACCGGGAAGGGCAGGCCGTGCTGGCCGGCCATGAAGTCGCTTTGGCGGGAGGTCTGCGGGCCGATGGCGACCATGAGGGCTTCGCGCTCGCGGAGCGTGCCGTAGAGATCGCGCCAAGCCTCGAGTTCGGTGACGCAGTAGGGGCACCAGCGGCCGCGGAAAAATTTGATGACCAGAGGACCGAGGGCGAGCAGGTCCTGGCTGCGGACCGGGCGGTCGGTGGCGTCTTTGAGCTCGAATTCGGGGGCGAGGGAGCCGACGGGCAGGATGCGGTCTTCAATGCCGGAGGCGAAGAGCTCGGCGACGGCGCGTTCGCCCACGGCGAGCCGCTCCTGCTGCACCAGGTGACGGGTGTTGGCGGTGATCTCGTCGAGTTGGTCTTGGAGTGCGGTCATTACATAAACTTCTTTCGGCGCAGGAAAGCTCTGACGTCAGCTTGGCTCAAATCGAAGAACTCACCTTCAGTTGCGTTGAGGCGAGAGATTTGTTTTGGCCTAAACCGATTCATCCAGTATGCCTCGATTCCTCTTGGGTCGTCAGTCCAGACATGGTGGATGAGTTCGCCACCATAGGGCTGGCCCTTCACAATTGTCGATGCGCGTTGGTAGGGAGCCTTGGTCATGCCTACCTTGTATCCATCTTTGAGACGAATGAGGTATACGTACCCCCAGCCGCTTTGGTCTTCATCAAGTTGCGATTCTATGGGGGCCTCTTGCTTGATGGGTTCAATGTTTCTGCAGATCGTCAAAGCCCGTGCAAACTCTTCTTTTCCTTCGCAAAACTCGATCAAAGAGCGAATGACGGCGTCCTTCTCACCAAGCTGTCGGCGGATGGCTCCTTCGCTTGGGATTTCCAAGCCTTTTCTCTTAGCTCTTCTCAACTCGTCCTGAACGGGATACCTTGGCGGGTTCAGCGATTGGATCAAGTCAGCAAGCTGTCTCAGAATTGTCTGCTTGTCGAACCCGACATTGAATTTGCCCCTCGGAAAGCCAAACTCCTCCAGAGCATCTCCCCAACTATTCCATTCATTCCAGTGTTTGTGTCGCCAACTACTTTCTTTGGTGTTTGTTGCCGAATAGAAAAGTTCGGCGCCCGGAGGTCTTCCTCCGTTTTCGTCTGCGATCTCCTGAATCTTTGTTCTGTACCATTCCTTGTTCATAGACTGACTGGCCTCTACCGTCCGAAGCGTTGTTTGGGGCCCATGCCCATGCCGCTTAGGCCGCCGCGCATCATTTTTGAGGCTAATCCGCCTTTGCCCATCTGCTTGAACATTTTGGCCATCTGGGCGTATTGGCGGAGGAGGTTGTTTACGTCGGAGACTTCAGTGCCGGAGCCTTTGGCGATGCGCTTGCGGCGGGTGCCACTGATGATTTCATGGTTGCGGCGCTCCTTGGGGGTCATGGAGTTGATGATGGCCTCGAGGCGCGTGAATTGCTTTTCGTCGATGTTGCCGGCGGCTTGCTGCATGCCGGCGAAAGGGCCGACGGAGGGGAGCATTTTGAGGATGCTCTCCATGGAACCCATTTTTTTGATCTGGCGGAGCTGATCGCGGAAGTCTTCCAAGGTGAAGCCGTCGCCGAGGAGGGCTTTTTTGGCGAGGTCCTCGGATTTTTTGCGGTCGAGGGTGGACTCGGCTTTTTCGATGAGGGACATCATGTCGCCCATGCCGAGGATGCGTCCGACGATGCGGTCGGGATGAAAGGGCTCGAAGGCATCGGGCTTTTCGCCGACGCCGAGAAACTTGATGGGCTGGCCGGTGACGTGGCGGATAGAGAGCGCCGCGCCGCCGCGGGCGTCGCCGTCCATTTTGGTGAGGACGATGCCGGTGAGGCCGAGGCGGGAGTGAAAATCCTTTGCGGAGTTGACGGCGTCCTGGCCGGTCATGGCGTCGGCGATGAAGAGGATCTCAGAGGGGTTGAGGAGCTTTTTGAGGCGCTCCATCTCGGCCATCAGTTCCTCGATCAATGTGGAGGCGGCCGGCGGTGTCGACAATGAGGGTGTCGCAGCCCATGATGACGGCTTCGCGGCGGGCCTCCTTGGCGAGTCGTTCGACTAACGCGGAGCCGGCGGGCTCGCCTTTGAGGTCGCCTTCATAGAGGCGGACCTCAGCGGATTGGGCGACGATTTTGAGTTGAGCGCGGGCGGCGGGGCGATAGACGTCCACCGAGACCAGCATGGGGCGGTGACCACCCTTTTTGAGCCAGGCGGCGAGCTTGCCGGAGGTGGTGGTTTTGCCCGAGCCCTGGAGACCGGCCATGAGGATGACGGTGGGGGGCTGGGAAGCGAATTTGAAGCGGGCCGTGTCTTTGCCGAGCAGGGTGATGAGCTCGTCGCGCACGATTTTGATGACCTGCTCGGAGGGGGAAAGAGCGGTGAGGACCTCGGTGCCGACGGCTTTGACGCGGATGTGCTCAATGAGGTCGGTGACGACCTGGAGGTTGACGTCGGCTTCAAGCAGGGCTACGCGGATTTCGCGCAGGGCTTCGGCGATGTTTTCTTGAGTGAGCGTGCCCTGGCCGCGAAGGGTTTTGAAGGCGCGCTGGAGCTTGTTGGTCAGGTTTTCAAACATAGGTCAGCTTTAAGTGTATCGGAACGGCGGTGGAGGGAAGAACGAGCCGGGGCGCCGCGACTGGGCACCCAGCCGGACGAAGGGCCGTTGGCGGGGCGGCGCTATAATTTCGCCGTGAGGCGGTCAGGCTGAAGCGGCTGGGCGCACCTAAGAGGAGACACACCTTGAAAAGACTGATGACCGGGTTAGCCTGCGCGCTGGTGATTGGCTCCGCCTTCGGGCAGGAGGCAAGAACCGCTCCCGCGAAGACCTTTATTGATTACTTTCTTCCTATGCCGATTGTCGATCGCCTTATGACCAACGTATGGGGCGCGGCAGCCGTGGGTGCACGCGACCCCGGCAATGGCCTGGAAGACGCGACCATGAAGCACTGGGACTACTGGGACGGCAAGATCATCAAGGGTCCGGACGGCAAATTTCACATGTTCGCCAGCCGCTGGGACCAGGCAGGAGGACACGTAGGCGACCATGATTCGCAGGCCGTTCATGCGGTGAGCGACACGATGATGGGGCCTTACGTGGACAAAGGCCTGTGCTGGCCAGACAACCTGGGCGGCAAGGGACACAACGTGACGGCGCTGGTGATGCCGGATGGGAGTTACGCGATCGTGGTGAGCGAGACGCGTCCCGGCGATGTGTTTGTTTCAAAGTCGCTGGACGGGCCGTGGAAGCAGTTGGGGACGATCAAGGTGGACGATGCGGGCTGGCGCGCTTCAAATGTGAGCCCCATGGTTCGTCCCGATGGCCGGTTCGAGATCATCGCGCGGTCGGCCAGGATTCTGATCAGTTCGAGCGGCATTCTGGGTCCCTACAAGGTGGAAGGGCCGAACATTTATGTGGACCTGCCGGGGCTTCCGCAACACGATTTGAGGAACTTTGAAGATCCGGTGATCTGGTACAGCGGCGGTTTGTACCACATTGTCGTGAACAACTGGAGCGATCGCAAGGCGTACCACCTGACTTCAGTGGACGGGATCACGAACTGGAAGTACCAGGGCCTGGCCTACGATCCGACGACGGATTTTTTGCGGTACAAGGATGGGACGGTCAACCACTGGTTCAAGATCGAGCGGCCCGGGGTGTTGATGGAGGGCGGCCACGTGACGGCGATGACGCTGGCGGTGGTGGACGTGGCCAAAGAAGACGAAAAGGGCAACGACAACCACGGCAGCAAGATTGTGGTTGTGCCCTTCGACGGGGCCGCGCTGGATCGTGATCTCGAAAGAGGCGCGACGGCTTCACGGTAAAGGCCGGGGGTTGAGGGGGTGAGCTTCGGGGGGGAGAAATGGGCTCGCGCTCAACGGCCGGAAAGCACGTGCGTCAGGATTAGGGATTGCGCGGTTTGGTGATGAAATAAAATTTCTTGATTTATAGACCTCAGGGGAGAATTTCAATGATGCTCCGGCTCACAAGGGGAAGCAAGAAAGCGTGGACGGGCTTTGCCCTTCTGCTTGCACTTGAGGTGTTCAATGGCGGGACTCGGACGGGTGCGATGGCGGAAGCGGCCCAGAGTGCCTGGACAATCGACTCCGGACCGATTGATCGAACGCACTATTTTGGAGAAACCGTGGCAAACGGCATGCTCGGCTTGCGCTCCTCGGCCGATCCGTTCCGGGTTGCGCAGATCGTTATGAATGGAGCGTATGAGCCACTCGCGCCGGGCGGGGTCGACGTGATTGAGCGAACACTTAACTTCCTCGATTTGAGGGTTTCAATCGACGGAGTCAGGATTGAGAACGCTGACCAGGTGAGTGGATTTCGGCAAACGCTCGATATGAGGCGTGCCGTGCTGACCACGACGTTTGATTATGGCGACAAAGCCACGATCGTGACTTCGCTGCGCGCCTTGCGGCAGCTTCCGTATACGGCGATGCTCGAGGTCAGGGTAACGGCCAAACAGCCCATCACGCTCTCGGCCGCAAGCGCCTTGATGAGTACATTCCCGCACGAATCTGCCCAACCGGGCTCATGGCACCCTGCCCTGAATGACCTCGAGCTCTTCTCCAACAAGCCGGATGGAAAAGTTCTGGTGACGGCGGCGAGCGCCACCGGGCCAACGGGAAAAGTGAAACTCGGCGCAGCCCAGGTGTTTCGCTTTGACGATTCATTGAAGACTCCGCCGAGGTTGAGCCTTGACGGAAGCGGACAGACGTTCACCGAACAGATGGACGCAGGCTCAACTCTACGTTTCGCGCTGATCGGTTCATCGATCAGCTCGGCGCAAACGGCCGATCCCGTGAACCAGGCCCAGCGCCTTGCGGCCACGGCGTGGATCGAGGGGATTGATGGGCTGATCGAAAAGCACGAGCAGGCCTGGGCCGGCCTTTGGAAGAGCGACATCGTCATCGAGGGCGACGACGCCACGCAGCGAGCCGTCCACAGCATGATCTACCACCTCTACTCCTTCATCCGCGAGGACTCCCGTCTAAGTATCGGGCCCATGGGCCTGAGCCGGGACATCGACGGTGGCTACTCCGGCCATATTTTCTGGGATGCAGAGACCTGGATGTACCCCTCCCTGCTGCTGTTGCACCCGGAGATGGCGCGGAGCATGCTGGACTACCGTTACGACAGGCTGGCGGCCGCGAAACAGACGGCCTTTGCGAATGGTTATCGCGGCGCGCTTTTTCCGTGGGAGAGCGCAGGAAGCGGCGGGGAAGATACGCCTCTGTGCTGCATCCCGATTGAGATTCACATCACCGCCGACATCGGTATTGCGGCGTGGCAGTACTACCTGGTGAGCGAAGATCGCGAGTGGCTGCGCGATCGTGGTTATCCCCTGATGGAGGCGACCGCAGATTTTTGGACGAGCCGGGTGACGCGCCACGCTTCGGGCGCCCACGACGACGCGGGTTCTTACAACATTGATCATGTGGAAGCGGCCGATGAATACTCCGGCGTGGTGGATGACGACGCATTCACCAATGGAGCGGCGCGGGAAAACCTGATGGACGCGATCGCGGCAGCCCGGGTGCTTGGAGTGAAGCCGAATCCGGACTGGCAGATCGTTCATGACCACATCCCCATCCTGAAGTTCCCTGACGGAACCACGCGCGAGTTCGCCACCTACCACGGTCAGCAGACCAAGCAGGCTGACCCAAACATGCTCGCCTATCCGTTGCATGAGGTGACGAGCGCGGAATCCATTCGCCGTGATCTTGACTACTACAGCCCTCGCATCGATCCAGATGGCCCGGCCATGACAAAGTCAGTGCTGGCCATCTTGTATGAGCGGATGGGTGATCCGGAGAAGGCTCTGGAGTTGTTCCACAAGGGGTACGAGCTCAATGAGCGCCCGCCTTTCGGAATGCTTTCGGAGACGGCAACGAGTGCTAATCCCTATTTTGCCACCGGGGCAGGCGGGTTGCTGCAGACCATGCTGTTCGGCTTTGGCGGGCTGGACATCTCCGAGCGTGGCATCGTCCAGAGGCCTGCGAAACTGCCCAGCGGATGGACGTCTCTGAAACTAACCGGCATCGGTGTCGAGAAGCGGGACTATCTCATCAAATAAACTATGCGATCCGCGTAGAAGTCGGGATTAAACAAGACGATCCGCTGACAAGCGGGGCTCGCGCACAACATCCGCTGGGGCGCCGGCGGGAAGGACGCCGCCTGGAAGGACGCCGGCAGGGATACTGCATCCGAAACCGGCAGAGGCATGGGAATGAGACGAGCCTCGAGGGGGTGCGGTAGGCTGGCAAAGGCGGGCCGGAGCGCGGAGGAGACAGAAGCCTGCCGGAGGTGAAATGGATCGGTTAATCGAGGGTCACAAGCGATTTTTGGCGGAGGTGTTTCCGGGGCGGCGGGGGCAGTTCCGGCTGCTGGCGGACCGGCAGGCGCCGGAGTGGCTTTTTATAACCTGCGCGGACTCGCGGGTGCTGCCCGACCTGTTTCTGGGGACGGGACCGGGGGATTTGTTCCTATCGCGCAGTGTGGGCAACGTAGTGCCGATGAGCAGCCAGGACGTGGACGGGGTTTCCGCGACGATTGAGTACGCGGTGGAAGTGTTGCGGGTGAAGGACGCGATTGTGTGCGGGCACTCGGACTGCGGGGCGCTGAAGGCGGCGCTGGACAAGGAGGCTCTGAAGAAACTGCCCAAGGCGGACCGCTGGCTGCGCCATGTGGATGCGGCCTTTCAGCACCGGCAGCCGTTGAATGCCGCCGATGGAGAGAACGCGGAGTTGGGTTCGCTGATTCGCGGCAACGTGGTGGCGCAACTGAGAAACCTGCAGACGCAACCGTCGGTGGCCCGAGCGATGGGGGAAGGACGGCTGCAGGTGCACGGGTGGTACTACGACATTTTGAGCGGGCGGATCGAGCGGTACGACGAGGGGCTGAAGCGGTTTGTGGCTTTGGCGGGGTGAGGGGCGCGTGGGGCTTGACGGAAGGTGCGCATTGGAACAAACCAGATGAAAGACAAGTTTGCGAAGTGCAGGACGTGCTATATGCCTGAGATTGGCCTTTCCGAAGCGAAAACCCGGCTTTCAGAGCTTGTGCGTCAAGTGAGGGCCGGGGAAACCTTCGTGATCACGCATCGCGGCGCGCCAGCGGCGCAACTTGCGCCGATTGCCTCGACCAGGCGGCGCGCATCCAGACAAATCGCCGAGGCGGTGCGGCGCCTGCGTGCGATGCCGGAGGTTAAGGGAGTCTCGCACGAGGAGTTGCGTTCCTGGATCGAGGAAGGCCGCGAATAAAAGTGCTGGACGCGTCGATGGCCCTGGCGCCGGCACGCACGCACCGCGGGCTCAGTGTGCTCCGGGCGGGGTCGCGATGAGGCCTTTGGGCTTTTTGAAGAGCCAGGTGGCGGCGGCGCAGATGAGGGCGAGGACGGCGGTCCAGCGGAAGACATCGACATAGGCCAGCAGGGCGGACTGCTGTTGCATGAGTCCATAGAGGAGTCCGAAAGCGCCGGGGCGGGCAGCGGCGGGCCCGATGTGATGGCCGAGGTATTGGGCGATGGCGGCGGATTTCTGCTGGAGGACGGGGTTGGAGGGGGAGAGATTGCCGCCCAGGTAGGTCTGATGGAGGGCGGAGCGGCGGATGAGGGCGGTGGTGGCCATGGCGATGCCGATGGAGCCTCCAATGTTGCGCAGCATGTTGAAGAGGCCGGTGGCGTTGCCCATGTTGTTGCGGGAGATGGTGGAGGTGGCCATGGTGGCCAGGGGAACAAAGACGAAGCTGAGGGCGAAACCGGTGAGGGTGATGGGGATGAGGAGGGTGAAGGGTCCGATGGTGAGGTTGACGGTGCCGAAGATGAAGGCGCAGACGGCAAAGCCGAGAAAGCCGGCGCAGAGCAGCTTGCGGGAGTCGATGCGGGAGCCGAGGAAGCCGATGATGGGCGATCCCACAAAGGAGCCGATGCCGCGCGGGCCGACGACCAGTCCGGCGGTGAAGGCGGTGTAGCCCAGCACCTCCTGGTAATAAAGGGGCAGGATTGCGATGGTGATGTAGATGCACATGCCGAGCATGGCGATGAGCAGACAGCCGGTGCGGAAGTTGCGGTCTTTAAGGATGTGCAGGTCGACGAGGCCCCTGGGATTGGTCCAGGATCGCCAGATCCATCCGATGAGGGCGACGATGAGGGCGGCGACGGCCCAGCGGACCCAGGTGGCGCCGAACCAGTCGTCTTCCTGGCCTTTATCGAGGACGATCTGGAGGCAGCCGGTCCAGACGATGAGCAGGCCGAAGCCGAGGTTGTCAAAGGGGCCGACCTTGGCGTTTTTGATGTAGGGCGGGTCGTGGACGAAGCGGGAAATCATGAGGACGGCAAGGATGCCGACGGGGATGTTGATGTAAAAGGCGTAACGCCAGCTGAAGGTATCGGTGAGCCAGCCGCCGAGGGTGGGTCCGAGGACGGGGGCGACGACGATGCCCAGGCCGTAGGCGGCCATGGACATGGAGCGCTGGGCGGGCGGGAAACTCTCAAGCAGGATGGATTGGGAAAGCGGCTGAAGGGCGCCGCCGCCGGCCCCCTGCAGGACGCGGGCGAGCAGGATGACGGCCGAGCGAGGGAGCTGCTCCGCAGAAAAACGAGGCGATGGTGAAGACGATGACGCAGAAGAGCAGGAAGCGCTTGCGGCCGAAGCGGCGCGCAAACCAGTTGGAGGCAGGCAGGATGACGGCGTTGGCGACCAGGTAGCTGGTGAGGACCCAGGTGGCTTCGGAGTTGGAGGCAGAGAGCGAGCCGGCGATGTACGGCAGGGCCACCGAGGCAATGGCGGTGTCAAGCACCTCCATGAAGGTGGGCAGCATCACGGAGACGGTGACGAGCCACGGGTTGACGCCCTGGGTGAGCGGATAACGAGCTTGGGCGGCATCGGTAGTCATTTTGCGCGGATAGTTGAGGGTAAATGATTGGGGAGGGTGGGGGAAGTGACGAGGAGCAGCTTGCAGCTGCTCAATGCTGGATGGACAGGCTTGGCGACAGGGCAGGATTTTCGCGAAGGTCGAGAGGACGGGATTTTCGCGAAGGGCGAGAGGGCGGGATTTTCGCGAAGGTCGAGGGGGCGGGCCGACTGGGGCTAAGGCCCGAGATTGAGGATAGAGGGGTTCTCCGGATGCGTTTTCTGGAGGACGGAGATCGTGTTTTGTTCGAAGTGAGCTTTGGATGGGGTTTCGGCGCGGGGAATGGGCTAGATATTATGGCCCGACAATCAAATAAAGTTGACACTAAGTGACTCAATCAGGCATCTTATAGGAGTCAGAACTTTACGGATCAATCGGAGAAACCAAACATGGCAAAGATTATCGGCATTGACCTTGGCACCACGAACTCGTGTGTTGCCGTAATGGAGGGCGGGGAGCCCAAAGTCATTCCAAATGAAGAAGGTGCGCGGACGACGCCGTCGATTGTGGCTTTCTCGAAGAGTGGCGAGCGGCTGGTGGGGCAGGTGGCCAAGCGGCAGGCGATCACGAACCCCGAGAACACGATTTTCTCGATCAAGCGGTTCATGGGCCGGCGCTACAACGAAGTGTCCGACGAGATGAAGATGGTGCCCTTCAAAGTGGTGCAGCAGGGCGACCACGTGGGGATTCTTGCGCAGGGCAAGGAGTACACGCCGCCGGAGATTTCGGCGATGATTCTGCAGAAGCTAAAGTCCTCGGCGGAGGCCTACCTGGGCGAGACGGTGACCGAGGCGGTGATCACGGTTCCCGCGTACTTTAACGATGCGCAGCGCCAGGCCACCAAGGATGCAGGCAAGATTGCGGGCCTGGATGTGAAGAGGATTGTGAACGAGCCGACGGCGGCGGCGCTGGCCTATGGGCTGGACAAGAAGAAGGACGAGACGATCGCCGTGTACGACTTTGGCGGCGGCACGTTTGATATTTCGATCCTCGAAGTGGGCGAAGGCGTGATCGAGGTGAAGTCGACCAACGGCGATACGCACCTGGGCGGCGACAATCTCGACCAGCGGATTGTGGACTGGCTGATTTGCGGAGTTCAAGCAGGAGTCAGGGCTTGATCTGAGCTCGAAGGGCAACGAGATGGCGCTGCAGCGGCTGAAGGACGCGGCGGAGAAGGCCAAGATCGAGCTATCGACGACGATCGAGACGGAGATCAACCTGCCCTTTGTGACGGCGGACGCGAGCGGGCCGAAGCACCTGGTGCGGAAGCTGACGCGCGCCAAGCTGGAGCAGTTGGTGGAAGATCTGCTGGACCGGTCGCTGGAGCCATGCAAGAAGGCGATTGCGGATGCCGGCGTGACGGTGGACAAGATCGACGAAGTGGTGCTGGTGGGCGGACAGACGCGCATGCCCAGGATCCAGGAGCTGGTGAAGAAGCTGTTTGGCCGCGAGCCGCATCGGGGCGTGAACCCGGACGAAGTGGTGGCGATTGGCGCGGCGGTGCAGGCGGGCGTGCTGGCGGGCGAAGTGAAGGATCTTCTGCTGCTGGACGTGACGCCGCTGACCCTGTCGATTGAGACGCTGGGCGGCGTGGCGACTTCGATGATTCCGCGCAACACGACGATTCCGACCAAGAAGACGGAGACGTTTTCGACGGCGTCGGACTCGCAGACCGAAGTTGAGGTGCATGTGCTGCAGGGCGAGCGTCCGCTGGCGGCGCAGAACCGCACGCTGGGCAAGTTCAAGCTGGCGGGGATTCCTCCGGCGCCGCGCGGCGTGCCGCAGATCGAGGTGACGTTCGACATCGACGCCAACGGCATTTTGAACGTGACGGCGAAGGACAACGCCACGGGCAAGGACACGCGCATTCACATCACCTCCAGCTCGGGTTTGAGCAAGGAAGAGGTGGAGAAGATGGCCAAGGAAGCCGAGGCGCACGCCTCCGAGGACAAGGAGAAGCGCGAGGAGATTGATGCGCGCAACTCGCTCGACGGGCTGGTCTACAACATCGAAAAGATGTTGAAGGAGAACGGCGACAAGATCCAGGGTCCGGAAAAGGGCGAGGTGGAGACGGTGCTTGCGGAATCGAAGAAGGTTCTGGAAGGCACGCCGAGCTCGACCGAGTTGAAGGCAGGCGCACGAGAAGCTGACGCAGGCCAGCCACAAGCTGGCGGAGGTGCTGTACAAGGCGAACGCCGCGGGTGCAACGGGGCCTGCGGGCGGCGGCCCTGCGGATGACGGTCGGCGGCGAGGCGAAGAAGGACGAGGGCGTGATCGACGCCGAGTACGTGGACGTGGACGACAAGAAGTAGCCGGCGGTTCAGCACTCGGTTAGTGGGGTAGGCGGAGTGGGCGGCGCGAGCTGCCCACTTTGCTTCTACAGCGGTTCCACTCCAGGCCAAGGCCGCCGGGGCAGGCTTCGCCGTTCGCTGCTCGACTTCGAGGTTCGCTTCTGCCTTGATGCGCGGCTGGAATCGGACGGAGCGTCCGCCCGAAGGCGCTGGGTCCCGATAGGATTGTTGATGATCCCTAAGGAGAATCGCCACGAGGATCGCGCGTAAACATGGGCGGCGGGGCGTGGCCATTCATCCGGGCGAGATGTTGCGTGAGGATTTTCTTATTCCGCTTGGGATGACGGCGCAGATGCCGGCGCGGGAAATCAAGGTGCCGGAGCGGCGGGTGGTTGCTATCGTAAAAGGAAGGCGCAGTCTGGATGGGGATTTGTGCTTGCGGCTGGCGCGGTTGTTCAGGATGACGCCGGAGTTCCGGATGAATCTGGAAAAAGGTTATGAGTTAGAAGTTGCGCGACAAGATTGGCCGAGGATTTGCAAGGAAGTGACCATGCATCCGCGGGATCGGAAGAACGGCGGGTTGAAGGTACCGAAGATTGCTTGAATGGGGTTGATTCATATCCCAGGTTCCCAGATGCAAGGGTGTCAAGTGCCTGGACATCCGTTTGCAAGGGACCTGGGGCACCCGGATTCATGGTGAGAAGAGCGAAATGCAACGGCAAAGGCAACCGCAGGTCCTTCGACTTCGGCCGCCGCTGGCGAGCCTTTCGCTCGAGGATGACGGTGGTTTGAGGGTTTAACGAGGAAACGGGTCTAACCAAATTATGGCCACGACGACAGAACAAGGATTATTACGCGACGCTTGGGGTGAAGAAGACGGCGACGTCGGAGGAGATTCGCAAGGCGTTCAGGAAAGCTGCGCGGAAATATCATCCTGACGTGAACCCGAACGACAAGAAGGCGGAGGAGAAGTTCAAGGAGATCTCCGAGGCCAACGATATTCTGAGCGACGAGAAGAAGCGGAAGGTGTACGACCAGTTGGGGTTCTACTCCGACCAGATTGACCCGGCGCAGGCGGAGGCCTATGCGCGGCAGCAGAGCGCGGGCGGGGGCGGGCGGTCCGCAGGTGGACTTTGACGGGTTCGATTTTTCGGGATTCCAGGGCGGGGCTTCGGCGGCACGGACAGCAGGCAGGCGCAGCACGGGCCAGGCGGGGTGGGGCGCAGCTTCAAGGACATTTTTTCGGGAATTTTTTCGGGAGCGCAGCATCGCAGCAGCAGCCGCGCGGGCCGCAGCCGGGAACCGATCTGGAGTACCAGGCGACGGTGGACTTCTGGACGGCGATTCGCGGCGGGCAGGCGCGCATCATGGTGAACCGGCAGGAGACCTGCCCCACCTGCCACGGACAGGCGCACACGGGCGGCGTGACGCAGTGCCCGGAGTGCAACGGCACGGGCCAGGTGACGCAGATGGGCGGGCGGATGAAGTTCAACATTCCCTGCCCGCGCTGCAACGGGACGGGGCGCACGTCGAATGCGTGCGCGACCTGCCACGGCGAAGGCACGGTGAACCGGACGGAGACGGTGGAGTTCCGCATCAAGCCGGGAACGCGCGACGGCCAGCGGATCCGGCTGCAGGGCAAAGGCAACGCGGGCTTGAATGGCGGCCCGGCCGGGGACCTGTTCCTGATTGTGCGCACGGGGACGCACCCGGTGTTTACGCGGGTGGGCGACGATATCCAACTGACGGTGCCGGTGACGGTGCCGGAGGCTTCGCTGGGCGCCAAGGTGGACGTGCCGACGATCGACGGGCGGGCGCAGTTGAAGATTCCGCCGGGCACGCAGAGCGGGCAGAAGCTGCGCATGCGGGAGCGGGGCGTGGAGAATGCGCAGCGGCCGGAGCAGCGCGGCGACCAGATTGTGACCATCGAGGTGGTGGTGCCGCACTTGCAGGATGAGCGCAGCCGCGAGATTATGCGCGAGCTGGGCAAGCTGAATAACCAGGATCCGCGGGTGGCGCTGTTTGAAAAAGGCAGGGAATAGGGAACTAGGGAACAGGGTGACCGAGATGAGTACTCATCTCGGGAAACGATTGACGGTAAGCTGATTTCGGGTGATGGCGTATGGCGGCGAAACGCAAATCGAAGGGCGCGTACATGATTTCGGCGGTGGCCGAGATGTACGAGATTCATCCGCAGACGCTGCGCCTGTATGAGCGCGAGGGATTGCTGAAGCCGTCGCGCACCGAGGGCAACACGCGGCTCTACACGGATGAGGACCTGGAGCGGCTGGAGTTCATCCTGAACCTGGCGCGGGACCTGGGCGTGAATATCGCGGGGATCGCCATCATTCTGCAGATGCGGGAGCGGATGGAAGAGATGAACCGGCAGATGCAGAGCTTTGTGGAGTACGTGCGGACGGAGATGCTGACGCGGTTCCAGCAGGATGCGCCCAGCGGGTGGCGCGGCGATTGTGCCGATGCGCAGGCCTGTGGCAGTGACAGCGCCCAAAACAGTGACGGTGCAAAGGGTAGGCCGCCGAGGCTGGAGCGCGCTGGGGCTGGAGCGCGCTGGAACTGGAGCTCGCTGGAGCTGGCGCTCGTCACGCGGTGATGTGCGCACAGGCCGGGAACCATGGGTGGCCGCATATCCCGGCAGCAAGCCCAACAACTCCTGTTGTGGACCGGCACGCAGGTTATTCTTAATGCTGCATGTGGTACGTTCTTCTTGGCATTGGCTGCATTCGGTCTGGTGACCTCCACGGTGTTTGCGGGGATGGTGCTGTGGGCTGTGCCCGCTACCTGCGCGAGCGGCGTGCGGCGCTGGCGGCACTTGCGGCGCGGCCGGGATTTACGCCGCCGCTGACGCTGCTGAAGCCGGTGCACGGAGCGGAGCCGGGCCTTGAAGCGCATCTGGCCACATTTTTCGAGCAGGATTATCCGGAGTACGAGATTCTGTTTTGCGCGCGGACGGCGGATGACGCGGGCCTGGAGACGGCGCGGCGTGTGGCGGCGACGATATCCGCAGATTCCAGCGAAGTTTCTTTCGACCGGCGGAGCGACCGGACTACATCAATGCCAAAGTTGCTTCGATGGAGCGGATGGAGGCTGTGGCGGCGTACGACATCCTGGTGATCAGCGACAGCGATGTGCGGGTGACGCCGGATTATCTGCGGGCGGTGGCGCTGCCGTTTGCAGACGAGCGCGTGGGCGCGATGTGTCTGCCTGTATCGCGGCGTGGCGGCGGAGGGCGGGCTTGTGGGCGCGGCTTGAGGCTGTGGGCATGAGCGTGGAGATGACGGCGGGCGTGCTGGCGGCGCGGACGATGGAGGGGATGCAGTTTATGCTGGGGCCGACGATGGCGTTCCGGCGCGAGACGATCCGGCGGATGGGCGGCTTCAAGGTGACGGCCGACTATTGCGCCGACGATTTCGTGCTGGGCAATGAGACGTGCAAGCTGGGGCAGACGGTGGTGCTGAGCCATCACGCGATCGATCACATGGTGATCAATTCGAAGTTTGGTCGCTTCGCTGAAGCACCAGGTGCGGTGGATGAAGTCGACGCGCTTTTCGCGGCCGAAGGGGCACTTGGGGACGGCGCTTACGTTCAGCGTTCCGTTTGGGCTGCTGGGTTGTGTGGCGGCGGTTGGGATGGGGCATCCGTGGTGGGGAGCGGGGCTGCTGGCGTGGAGCGTGGCGACGCGGCTGGCGCTGGCGGTGGCGGTGGGGCGGATGGTGGTGGGCGACGAAAGCTGGTTGGGGCTGCTGGTGCTCTACCCGGTGCGGGATCTGATGGGATTTGGCTTTTGGGCGGCGAGCTACTGGGGCCGGCGGATTTTGTGGCGGGGCCGGGTGTTCGAGCTGCTGGCGGGGGGAAAGATGAGAGAAGCAGGGACGAAATGAGAGAAGCATGGCCCAGAGGTGATCTGACCAGGGACCAGAGGTGATGTTTCGATGGGTGTGGGCTCGATCTGAACCGGAAAAGGAGCGCGCAACAGCCTGTCGGCGCGCTCCTTTTTGCTGTCCGCGGTTGACCCCTGGGCGGCAATCTGGGCGGCTATTTTGTGAGTGGGCGGTCGGTCCAGAGGGTTTTGTCGGCCAGGGATTGGACGGGGTAGAGGCGGCCGGCGAGCAGCTGCTCGACTTTGGACTGGTTGACGTCCTGGGCAAAGATCCATTTGCGGTCGCCGGTGCCCCAGATTTTGGAGAGCTGGTCTTCGCTGATGTCGATCCTGGGGGCGTCGGGGTAGCAGGAGCCCCAGAGCAGCGTGGAACCTTCGCCGTGCTGTCCGCATTGCTGGGTGACGATCAGGGTGAGGCTTGCGCTCGAGAAACTTGTGCGTGTAGAAGATGACGGAGGAGGCGTCGGACTGGTCGCCGTAGATGATGAAGGTGTCAGTAGGCGCGCCTTTGGCGATGATGGTGTCGGCCATGGGCTTGGAGCCGAGCATGGGCTCGAAGCGGGCGAAGGCGATGTGGGCGGCGATGAGGAAGACGGTGAAGGTGAGGGCGATGCTGATGGTGGCGGCGAGGTGCTTCTTCTTGAGGCGCAGGAGCCAGCCGGCAGCGGGGCCGATGAGCAGGGCGATGGCGGCGAGAACGGCGGGCAGGCGCAGCGCGGCAAAGGACGCGCCGGTGAGGTCGAAGAGGTGGGACATGGAGAGCGTGTAATCGCCTACGGCGCGATGGGCGAGCAGGGTGCCGATGTCGGGGACGTAGGGCAGGTTGCGCGAGACCCAGAGTCCCCAGGCGAGGGCGATGGCGGAGAGCACGCCGATGACGGCGAAGGCGAGCCTGCGCGCCGGTGAGCCAGACGGTGGAGAGCAGGGAGCCGCGTGTCGTCGGGAGCGCCGTTGGGGGCGCGGTTTTCTTCAATGCCGGCCACGACGCCGGCGATGAGGATGAACAGCGGCGGCCACACGGGGAAGGTGTAGTACTCCTGGTTGGTGGAGATGGAGAAGAAGAGCAGCGTCCAGGCGGAGAAGAGCGAGAGCAGCCAGATGGTGCGGACGCGGAACTTGAGGCGGGCGACGTAGGTGGCGACGTCTGTCGCGGACGGCGTTGTCGAGGTAGAAGTCGACGGTCTGGCCGGCATCGCGATGCAGATGCTGGAGCCAGTTGCGGCGGGTCTTCCAGGCCGCGAAGCAAGCGGCGGGCAGGAAGAGGCTCCACGGGAAAGAGCCAGACCAGGTGAAGTAGCCAGTACCAGAGGCCGGGGAGCTTGTTGTAGTCGTGCGGGTAGCGCTGGCCGAAGAAGCGCAGGACGTGCTCGTTGATGAAGTAGAAGTAGAAGAAGCCGTGGACGTTGCCGAGGGTGGGGTGGTTGCCGATGGGATGGCCCTGGTCAGGGTTGAAGATGCCGCAGAGGATGTGCCAGGGCGCGGCGATGAGCGAGAAGAGGAGGATTCCGGAAAAGGGCTTGAGCACGCGCCAGCGGCGCCATTGGCCGGTGAGGAGCAGGTAGGGAATGGCGGCTCCGATGAAGAAGACGGGAGCGATGAGGCCCTTGGTGAGGGTGGCCAGGGCGACGCCTGCCTAGATCCAGTAAAAGCGGTTGGGGCGATCGTCCTCGAGGCCGGTGATGAGGGCGTAGAGAGCGATGAGCAGAAAGAGGCTGAGCTCGGCCTCGGGAATGATGAAGCGGGTGAAGAGAAACGGGCCGACGGAGGTGAGGACGGCGAGGCCGGCATAGAGGCCGGCGCGGGGACCCCAGGCGCGGCGGGCCCAGAGCCAGGCGAGCCAGGTGAGGCCGAGCATGGCCAGCGAGTTGGGCAGGTGGGTGGCGAAGGTGTTCTGGCCGAAGATCTTGTAGCTGCCGGCGACGATCCAGTAGGGCAGAGGGGGTTTCTCAATGTAGCGGATGCCGTCGATCTTGGAAGTGATGAGGTCGCCGGTCTCGGCCATGTGCTGCGCGGCCTGGGCATGGGCGGCGTCGACGTCGTCCAGCAGCGGGGGCGAGAAGAGCGAAGCAAACTGCACGGCGGCAAAGATGGAACCCAAAAGCAGCCAGACAGCCAGCGTGGAGGGCGCCTGTCGAGGGGAATGGTATGAGTGCGTATCGTGGGTCATCGCTGAATATGCCTTTGCAATCAGGATAGCAGCCGGATTTCCACGCAATGGGACGTGACGCTCGTGTATCTTGGGCCGAGAGCGGGAATCTGTGATGGGGAGGGTGAGCTAGACGAGTATGCCAACGTTTGCCGCCATCGATATCGGATCGAACTCGTGCAGGCTGAAGATTGCCAAGGTTGTGGCGCACCAGTTGAAGACGCTGGCGGAAGACCGCGAAGTGACGCGGCTGGGGGCGAGCGTCTTCGAGTCGGGGCTGGTGTCGCCGGAGGCGATGGCGCTGACGCTGCGGGCGCTGAAGCGGTTTCAGCGGGCGGTGCAGGCGCATGGGGTGGACCAGATTCGCGTGGTGGCCACGGTCGGCGATGCGCGATGCGCGCAACGGGGCGGCGTTTCAGGCGTGGGTGAAGGCGGAGACGGGCTGGACCTGGAGATCATCTCCGGGTTGGAAGAAGGGCGGCTGATCCACCTGGGCGTGATGGGCAGCGGAGCCGGGCGCGGGCGGGAAAGTGCTGCTGATTGACCTGGGCGGGGGCAGTTGCGAGATCACGCTCTCAGAGCAGCAAGCGGATCAAGGAGACGATCAGCGTGCCGCTGGGCGCGGTGCGGCTGACGGAGGATTTTCTGGCGGCCGATCCGGCGCCGGCGGACGGGCTGGCGCGGATGCGGCAGTGGATTGCGCGCGAGCTGCGGCGGGCGCACCGCAAGATTCAGCCGGGGAAAGTGGCGCTGGTGATTGCCACCTCAGGCACGGCGGCGGCGCTGAGCGACGCGTATGCAGCCGGAGCGAGGATGGTGGCGGCGTCGAATGCGCGGGCGGGCAAGCCGGCAGAGAAAGGCGGCGGGCGGAACGGCTGCAGGATGTGGTGCCGACGCGCTCGGTGCGGAAGCTCTCAGGCTACCTGGCGAAGATGACGCTGCCGGAGCGGGAGGCGGTGCCGGGGATCGGGCCGCGGCGGGCGGAGATTATTGTGGCCGGGGCGGAGGTCTACGCGGAGCTGCTGGAGAGTTTTGGGCTGGCGGGGTTCCGGTATTCGCCGCTGGGTCTGCGGGACGGGATGCTGGCGCAGATGCTGGCCGAGCAGGACGCGCGGGCCACGGCGCACGTGAGTTTGAGCACGAGCGGTGGGAGAGCGTGCTGGCGACGGCGCGGCGCTATGGCGTGGATCCCAAGCAGTCGGAGCCGGTGAGGGCGCATGCGGTGCAACTGTTTCGCGAGCTGAAGGCGCTGCACGCAGCTGCCGGCGGAGTATGAGAGCTGGCTGGCGGCGGCGGCGATGCTGCGCGACACGGGCAAGTTCATCAACCACCAGGGACATCACCGGCACACGCAGTACATTGTTTCGAGCTCGGAGATCTACGGCTATACGCGGTTGCAGCGGACGGTGGTTTCGGCGATTGCGCGCTACCTGGGCAAGAGCCGGCCGCAGCCGGGCGACCGGGCGCTGCGCAATATTCCCGCCGAGGAGCACCGCAATGTGCAGCAGGCGGTGGTGCTGCTGCGGCTGGCGGTGGCGCTGAACCAGGACCGGGCCAGCGACGTGCTGCGGGTCGCGGTGAAGGTTTATCCGAAGCGGGTTTACCTGGAAGTGAAGCCGGGCAGGACGGGCGCGGAGCTGGAGCTGTGGTCGCTGCGCAAAGAGGCGGACTACTTCCGCGAGGTCTTTGGGCGGGAGCTTTTTGCCACGCTGGCATAGATGGCGCGGGCCGTGCGCGGATCGATGAGCCATTGCAGGCGGGGCGGATGGCGGTCAAGATCGACGCGGGCGATGGAGCCCTTGCGCATGCGGATGGCGGCGCCGCCGTTGCCGGTGATGAGGCGGCCGAGAAACTGGAACAGGACGGGGTTGTGGCCGACGGCCAGCATGCCTTCGCGGCCGGCGTACTTGACCAGCATGTTCTGAAAGTCGGCAAAGTCGGCCGTGGGCAGGAGCGCGGGGCTGACTTCGACTTTGGCGTCGTAGCCGAGCTCGGTGCCGACAAACTGCGCGGTTTGCAGGGCGCGCTTGAGCGGGCTCGAGACGATGACGTCCACCTGGACCTTGAGGGCGCTCAGCATGCGCGCCATCAGCATGCACTGGTCCTTGCCCTCCTTGACGAGGCCGCGCTTGGCGTCGAGAGCGGGGTTCTCGCGGAAGATTCCGGCACTGGCGTGGCGCATGAGGTAGAGGATCATGGTGAAAGGCCGGACGAGGGGTAAGCCGGCCCGGCTACAGAGAATTCGATTTTAACACGACTGTAACAATGGGGCGAAGGTGGGGAGGGTGGCGAGGGTTTAGGCGTGTTGGCCTGCCACATCTGGCTGACGAGGAGGCCGGCGAGGTGAGAGCGCTGCTCTTGAAGCGTGAAGCCGGATTGTTGGAGGGCAGCGCGGTGATCGGGAAGGACGCGCACGGTGAGTCCAGTGAGGCGGGCGAAGGCCCAATAGAGGGCGCGGACGAGCGGGGCGGCCACGATGCGGCCGAACGCGCCGGGAGGGACGGCGAACTCCGAGACCAGCCATAGGGCATGGGGCGCGGCCGCGGTGCGCAGGGTTGCGGCGAGGCGTTGGACCTCGGCGGTGGTGAGGCAGTCGAGAAAAAAGTGGGTGACGAAGAGGTCATAAGGCGGATTGGGGGGCTGAAAGCGGCGGATATCGGCGAGAAAAGTGCGGAGACGCGGAGCATGAGGGCCGGCGCGGCGGAGGAGGGATTGGAGCATGGCGGAGCTTGCGTCGACGGCGTCGATGGTGAGGTTGGGGCAGGCGCGGAGCAGGCGGGCGGTAAAGCGGCCGTCGCCGTCGCCGAGGACGAGGGCGCGGCGGCTGGAGTTGAGGGCGGGCAGGAAGGCGCAGCGGCACAAGCGGAGGAAGGGACCGAAACTGACCACTTCAAGACCCTGGTAGACGCGGGCGAGGCGGTTGAAGTTGGGCGGCAAGGTCATTTGAAGTATGCAGCGAAAGGCAGAAGCAGCAGGGGTGTGAGCAGGACGAGGTCGGCCGCAGCGCGCAGAGCGACAGGGGTGAGGCGGCGGCGGAGGCTGTCAAGCAGGGCGAGGAGAAGCGCGGCAGCGGACGCTGCGGCGAGCAGGGCGGCGAAGCGGGGTTGGGAGAGGCAGAAAACGGCGGTGAGAAGCAGGCCGGCGAGAGCTACCAGGCTTGCAGCCGACGCAATGGACGGGTTGAAGGGGTGGTGCGGGAGCGCTTGGCGACGCGGGAGAGCTTCGCAACGCGGGGGCGATTCCCAACGGTCGATGGCGTGACAGTTGAGCCAGGCGAGCAAGGCGAAGAAGGCTGCGGTGACGAGCATCGGGAAGAGCAGGGAGGGATGGGGCAAGGCGGCGGGCGGCGAGAAGCGCGGCGAGAAGCGCGACGAGATGCGCGCGAGGGCCGGGAGGGCGCATCCGGCAGTGAAAAGCAGGCCGACGAGGAGCTCCTTCGACAGGAGTGGCGAGGGCTTGCGGCCGGTGTGGACGCGGGCGAAGTAGACCAGGGAAGCGGCGGCAAGGATGGAGTCTGATTCGCGCGCGCGGAGGGGCATGCAGGTGAAGACGATGAAAGCGGCAGCCGCCGCGGCCGCAGCGGCGAGCGGGAGAAGCAGGCGGCGGTGACGCCAGTGAAAGAGATGGCGCTCGCGCAGGCAGTGGGGGTTGGCGGAGCGCAGGGCGGCGCGCGCGTCGAGCAGACGGTCGGCGACATAGACGGCCCAGACTGTGAAAGCGAGCAGAGCGGGAAGCCACAGGGGCAGGGGGACGCGGGCAACCCAGGCGAAGGCGAAGGACCAGACGAGGGCGACGGAGGGTGCGTCGAGGCTGGCCAGGTGCCAGAGGCGGAGGGGATAAGGCGCGTCGAAGACGCGGAACCGGCTGCGGGACGGTGCACGGAAGCGGGCGGTGAGCTCCGAGGGCCGGGCATCCATGCGCAGCTTGTTCAGAAGTTGCGGCACAGTTCCAATTGTAGGAGAAAGACCCGGGAGGCTGGAGCCGGGCAACGGTAGATTGCCTGCAAATTGAAGAGACACGAAAACGATATGAGCGCGGCAGAGAGACGTTTGCGGGGTGGGGGCATCGAAACTAGTGTGTCGGCGCTAGTGTGTCGGCGATTGCGCGGTTGGCGAGGGCAAACGGAAGGGAGTGGTGCGCATGATTTTCGTGGAGGGGCTGAGGTTCGCGTTGAGGATGTGGATTTTATGCAGGGGCTGAGGCCGTACTCTTCAAGCTGGTTCAACGACGGTCTGGGCGGGACATAGCACCAAGTCTGGGCTAGACACAGCACCAGGTCTGGGCGAGACACAGAACCAGGTCTGGGCGAGGCACAGAACCAGGTCTGGGCGAGACGCAGCGCCAGGTCTGGGCGAGGCACAGCCTAGGATGGAGTTGAGACGGAGTGCAATGGTGGGGAAGCAAGCGTGGCGATGGGCGCACGCGGCTGGGGGAAGGGAGCAAACGGCATGAGGAACAAGGGAATGGCTATGTGGATGGGCGCACTGGGGCTGCTGATGGCAGCGCCTTTGATGGGGCAGGCGATCTATCAGGGGCAGGCGGTGGTGACGGTGCTGCCCAAGGTGGACGGGCAACTGCCGGCCAGCGTGACCCAGCAGGACCTGGCGGTGAAGGTGAACGGCAAGAACGCGAAGGTGACACATTGGGCTCCGATCGAGGCGCCGGACAACCAGATTGAGCTGGTGCTGCTGATCGATAGCGGGGCGCGGGGCAGCCTGGGCAGGCAGATGGAGGACATCGAACAATTTATCGGCAGTTTGGCGCCGAATGTGGAGGCTGGGATTGCGTACATGGAGAACGGGCAGGCTGTGTTTGCGGCGCCGCTTTCGAGCAACCACGCGCAGATTCTAAGGAATCTTCATCTTCCGGGGGGCGGAATGGGCTCTTCGTCGAGTCCTTACTTTTGCCTGTCGAGCCTGGCCAAGAACTGGCCGGGGCAGAACCCGGCGGCGCGGCGGGAGGTGCTGATGGTGACCGACGGGGTCGATCCCTACGAGAGGGATTTGGACCCGGACGACCCGTATGTGGACACGGCGATCAAAGACGCAACGCGGGCCAGGCTGATTGTGTATTCGATCTACTGGGTGAACCAGGGAAGGGCGGACAGCACCGCAACGGCGAACAATACCGGCCAGAGCCTGCTGGAGGTGGTGTCGCAGGCGACGGGCGGCAAGAGCTTCTGGCAGGGGATGGGGAATCCGGTATCGTTCCAGCCGTATTTCGAGGAGCTGAGCCGACGGTTCCGGAACCAGTATGAGCTTGAGTTTACAAGTGAGCAGCAGGGCAAGCCGGGGGTGGAGGAGATGCGGTTGAAGCTCCATGCTCCGGGGACGGAGATTGACGCGCCCGAGAAGGTTTTGATGGTTCAGGAGGCGAAGTAATTGCGGGTGGATTGAAGTGCTTGAATCCCAGGCCTCAAAATCGAGACCTGGGGCACCCGGCGCAGAACTGAAGACCACGGGCAGGAAAAGACGGCAGGCGGCGGTCGTCAGTCGGCGGCCTTTTGTGGTTTTGTGGGGGTTTTTGCGGGCGGTTTGACCGGATGCGGGGCGGGAATGGCTTTGAGGTCAGTTTTGCCTTCAGCCAGCTTGATGAGGAAATCCTGGCTGGAGAAGGGGGGAGCGTCTTTGAGCAGCTTTGCGGCGCGCAGATAGCTGCCGTCGGGCTGTTGCAGGCGGGCCTTGACGGTGTCAGCGAGATAGGCGGGCAGGATCTCATCGTGGATGCGGGCGAGCGCGGCGGGATCGCGGACCGGGAAGACGACTTCGCAACGCTCGAAGAGGTTGCGGGGCATCCAGTCGGCGGATCCGAGATAGATTTCGCCGTTGCCGCCGTTGGCGAAGTGGTAGATGCGGGAGTGCTCAAGAAAGCGGCCGACGATGGAGCGGACGCGAATTCTATCGGACAATCCCTTGACGCCGGGGCGGAGGATGGACAGGCCGCGGATGATGAGGTCGATTTCGACGCCGGCCTGCGAGGCCTGATAGAGCGCATCAATGACGGAAGGCTCGAGCAGGGCGTTCATTTTGGCGATGATGTGGGCGGGGCGGCCGGCCTGGGCATGCTCCTGCTCGCGGCGGATGAGGCGGAGGAAGCTTTCGGCCATGGTGAGGGGGGCGACGAGCAGCGGGCTGTAATCGTCAATTTCAGCATGGGCGGTGAGGTAGTTGAAGACCATGTGGACGCGATCAGTGATCTGCGGGTCAGAGGTGAGCAGGCTGAGGTCGGTGTAGAAGCGGGCGGTGACGGGGTTGTAGTTTCCCGTGCCGAGGTGACAGTAGCGGCGGGTGCGGCCATCCTCGTCGCGGCGGACCAGCAGGGCGAGCTTGCAGTGGGTTTTGAGTCCGACGACGCCGTGGAAGACCTGAACGCCGGCGTCTTCCATGCTGCGCGCCCAGCGGATGTTGGAGGCTTCGTCAAAGCGGGCCATGAGCTCGACGACGAGGGTGGTTTCCTTGCTTGCGGCAGCCTCGATGAGGGCCTTGAAGACGGGCGAGTCATGGCTGGTGCGGTAGAGGGTCTGCTTCATGGAGAGGACGGCGGGATCCTTGGCGCCCTGCTGGATGAAGTCGACGACGGGATCGTAGGAGTCGTAGGGGTGGTGGAGCAGGACGTCGTGCTCGCGCAGTTCATCGAAGATGTTGTTGGCCTTGCGGCTGAGGACGAAAGGGCGGGGAGTGAAGGGCGGGAATTTGAGGTCGGGGCGGCGCACATCGTCGTGCAAAAACATGAGGCGTGACAGGTTGACGGGACCCTCACCGCGGAAGACCTGGTCCTCATCGAGCTCGAAGTTAACGCGGAGGCGCTCGACGATGTCGGGATGGGCGCCGGTTTCAATTTCAAGGCGGACGGCGTCGCCCTTGCGCCGGTTGTGGAGCTCGACGCGGATGGTTTCAAGCAGGGAGCGCGCTTCTTCTTCCTCGAAATAGAGGTTGGAGTTGCGGGTGACCCGGAAAGAAGCGTGGGCGAGGACCTCGTAGCCGCGATACATGCCCCCCAGATGCTGGGCGATGAGGTCCTGGAGCAGGAGATAGTCGTATTGACCTTCGGGGGCGGGAAGGCGGACGAAACGGGGCAGTGCGCGAGGCACGGTGACGACGCCGAGGACCTGGGGTCCGGAACTGCGGCGCTTGGCGCGGAGCAAAAGAGCGAGGCAGAGAGCTTTGTTAAGGACGCGGGGAAAGGGGTGAGCGGGGTCAATGGAGATGGGCGTGAGAAGCGGGTCAACCTCGCGCTGGAAGTAGTCTTTGGCGAAATCGCGGGTGTCGGGGCTGAGCTGTTCCCAGTCGAGGAGGCGAACGCCTTGTAGGCCAAGCTCAGGGAGGAGTTGCCGGTTCCAGCATTGATACTGGGCGGCGACGAAGGAGTGAATGTCGGGGGTGAGGGTGGCGAGGGACTCGTCAGGCCGGAGACCGTCGAAGCTGGGCTGGCGGTAGCCGTCCTCAATGCGCTGCATGAGGCCCGCCTGGCGGATTTCGACGTATTCGTCGAGGTTGGAGCCGGTGATGGCGAGGAACTTGACGCGCTCGAGCAGAGGATTGGCGGGGTCCTCGGCTTCTTCAAGGACACGGCGATTGAACTGCATCCAGGAGTGATCGCGGCCGTTGAAGAGTTTTTGTTTCTGCGTGGTTCTGGGCATGATACCGTCCGAGCGCCGTGCAAGAAAGTCTATCGTGTTTTGGCGGGATCGGCACCTAAAGCGGTTTCAGGATTGCTTTGCCCAGTGGCATTGCACTCAAGTCGACCCGACCCCAAGGAGGGGCGACCTGGCTCGAAGCACAATGGGCATACCTATTCTGAAACCGCTCTGGAGGCACCGGATTCGGCGAGAAACTCCCCCATGGGAATTCTTACAGGAGGAGACGCGCGGTGCATGTTAAAGGGTTGCAAACATCGCAGCGAGGGGGGTGCGGGCAAATTTCCGGCGGAATAGACAATGAACGGATGAAACTTTAGATTAGGCATGGAGGGGCGCGGATGATGGCGAGGCGCGGGACGATCGGTGTTGCGCTGGCGGGCTTTTTGCTGGGCCTGCCGGCGGCCCTGGTTCTGTGCCTGCCGGTGGCTTTGGTACTGGGCATGGCGGCGGCGTTCGTACTGGGCATGCCGGCTGAAGGCCAGAGCGCCGGGCCGAACCGTTCGATGGTGACCTCTGACGCGGTGCAGTATCTTTTTCCCGAGCAGGTGACGGTTGTGGCCGGGAAACCGAGCCCCGTGGTGCTGCACTTTCGCGTAGCGGCAGGACTGCACATCAATTCGCACACGCCGAGCGAAGATTACCTGATTCCGACCGTGCTTTCGATTGCCGACGGCGGGGCGGTGCGGCTGGAGAAGGCGAGCTATCCCGCAGGCGCCGCCATCACGCTGCCCATCGACCCCAAGACGAAGCTCAGCGTTTATACCGGCGAGTTCGCGATAGGGGCGCGGCTGGTGTCGACGCCGGGCAATCATCTTGTGGAGGCAAAGCTGCGCTACCAGGCATGCAACGAAAGCCAGTGCCTGCCGCCGAAGACGATTCCTGTGGCGATTGATGTGATTGGACGGTAGGGACTGCTGCTTCCGGCTTCTGATGGTCTCCCAGATGCCCAAAGGCCAGGCACCTGGGCCACACGGCATCCGGCTGGGGGCTATTCCTTTAGGGTGACGGTAATTTTGCGGGCGTCGCCGCCGGTGGCGACTATGGCAATTTCGCCGGTGGCCCGCTTGCGGATGCTTTTGAACTTGTCGCCCCACTCGACCAGCACGAGGGCATCGGGGGTGAGCAACTCTTCGAGTCCCAGCGTCTCCAGTTGGCGCTCGCCTTCGATGCGGTAGACGTCGAGGTGATAAAGCTTGACGGGCTTGCCGTCCTGGGTGCCGTCGTACTCGTGCACGAGCGTGAAGGTGGGGCTGGTGACCTCGTCGGCTTCGGCGGCGTCGAGGGCCTCGGCAATGCCCTTGACCAGAGTGGTTTTTCCGGTGCCCAGATCGCCGCGCAGCAGCAGCAGTTGCGGCGGCTTGAGCAGCTGCGCCAGCTTGCGGCCCACTTCGATGGTGTCCGCGCCACTCGCGGTTGTGAATTCGTGCACCGTGACGGCGGCATTGCTCATTGTGAGGCCCCTCGCGAGGGCGCGGCCGGGTTGGCATCCGGCGGCAGCGCCTGCAACCAAACATATCCGTTTCCACCATCGTTGCGGAAGGGCGAAACCGGAATGTGAAAGGCGCGTGAAAGTTGGAGGAGACTGTCGACGGCCAGCAGCGTGTGCTCGTCGCCTGCGCGGACGGCCAGGTCGGCGGCCAGCCCATGCAGATAAACGGCCGCTTCGACGGCGTGCGCCGCGTCGGCGGGAAACTGCGCCAACAGTCCCGCGATCATTCCCGTCAACAGGTCGCCGCTGCCAGCTTTGGCCATCCCGGGATTGCCGGAGGTGTTGACGGCAACGCGACCGTCGGGGTGGGCAATCAGGGTTCGCGCTCCTTTGAGCACCAGCGTGACGCCGAACTGGCGGGCAAAGGCGCGCGCCGTGTCCAAACGCCGGGCCTGGACCTCGGCGACGGTGGTGGAGGCCAGACGCGCCATCTCGCCAGGGTGCGGCGTGAGCACGAGCGTTCGTCCTTTGGCCAGCTTGGCCAGCAGCACGGGCTTGGCGGCGAGGATGTTCAAGGCGTCCGCGTCAATGACCGCGGGGATGGAGGTGGCCGCGAGCAATCCGGTGACAAACTTGACCGTCTCCGGCGACTGGCCGAGTCCCGGTCCGATGGCCAGCACGGATTTGCCCGCCGTGAAAGCGGTGAGCCGCTCCGGCGCGAGATTCACGTCGGAGATGGAGCCGGAAGCGGTGGCTTCAAGCGGCCAGGTCATGAGTTCAGGGGCAACGACAGACACCACCGCGAGCGCAGGAGCGGGAACGGCGGCGGTGACCAGGCCGGCACCCACGCGCAGCGCCGCCAGGGAGGCCATGGCCGGCGCGCCAGCCTTGCCGCCCGCCGAGCCAAAGCTTCCGCCGACGACCAGCACGTGGCCAAAGCCGCCCTTGTTGGCTACGGCGACACGCGGGGCCTGGACCAGATGCATGGAGGACCCCGCCCAGGTGAGTTTGAGCTGAGAAACGATGGCCGCGTCAGGAGAACCGATGGGCGCAACGACGACCGGCTGTTGCCAGGCGCGGGTAAGCTGCCCAAAGACATGGGCGGGCTTGGGGGCCGTGAAAGTGATGACGGCATCGGCGGGAAAGACGGGACCGCTCACGGTGGCGCCGGTTTCGTCGGCAGGCCATCCGGAGGGAAGGTCGATGGCGAGAACGGGGGCCGTGGTGGCCATGATCCATTCGTACGCCGCCAGGGCAAGGCCCTTCATGGGCGGCTTGAAGCCGGTTCCGAGGACCGCATCGATCATCAAGTCAGAATGAAGCGCGCCTTGATAGTGGGCCAGATCTTCAGCGCGGGTGACGTTGAGCAGGACACCGTGATGGGGACTGGAGAGCTCGCGCCAGGCCTCGGCGGCGTCGCCTTTGAGCTTTTCCGGCGCGCCCAGCAGCAGCGTGGCCACCTCGAGGCCGGCATCGGCCAGGAGGCGCGCCGTCATCATGCCATCGCCGCCGTTGTTGCCCGCACCGCACAGCACGGTCACCCGCAGCGCCCGCGGAAACTGGGACCGCGCGAAGGCGGCCACGGCCTTCGCGGCTGCCCGCATGAGATCAATTGAGGCTACGCCGAACCGCTCACTGGTGGCGCGGTCACAGGCCTGCATCTCGGCTGCGGAGAGAATGAGCATCGCAACCATAGTAGCGGATGAGGGAGGGTGATCACGGACAGCGGTGGATTGGCTTGCGGGCAATTCTGGATTGGCTTACAGCCCGCCGCGGATTGACTGGCGGCCCAGATCGGATGGGCTAGCGGCCGAGGGCGGTTTCGACCAGCAGCCAGAGGTTGAGCGCGGCAATGAGGACGGCGGTGGACCAGGCCAGGGCTTTGAGCCAGAGCGGGTTGACGAACTCGCCCATCCATTTGCGGCTGCCGGTGAACAGCACCAGGGGCACGACGGCAAAACTCAATTGCAGAGAGAGAATGACCTGGCTGAGGATGAGCAGCTTCTCGGTTCCCTGCTCACCCATGATGGCCACGACGATGATGGTGGGGATGATGGCCAGGGTGCGGGTGATCATGCGGCGCAACCAGGGAGAGACCCTGAGGTGAATGAAGCCCTCCATGACCACCTGGCCGGCAAGGGTTCCGGTGATCGAGGAGTTCTGGCCGCTGGCCAGCAGGGCTACGGCAAAGAGCGTGCTGGCGCCGGCGGCGCCGAGCAGCGGACTGAGCAACTTGTAGGCGTCTTCAATGGCGCCCACCTGAAAGAGCCCCCGGCTGTGAAAGACGGCGGCAGCCACGATGAGAATGGCGGCGTTGACGAACAGGGCCACGGTAAGCGCCAGCGCCGAATCGACATTGGCCATGAAGATGGCTTCCCGCTTGCCCCTGGGGGTGCGCTTGTAGTTGCGGCTCTGCACGATGGACGAGTGCAGGTAAAGATTGTGGGGCATGACGGTGGCGCCGAGGATGCCGATGGCGATGTAGAGCATGTCAGGATTGGTGACGATGGCGGAGGAGGGAACAAAGAGATTGCGCAGCACCGGCCAGAACTCCGGCCGGGAGAAAAACAACTGAACGGAGAACATGGCGATGATGGTGCCGATGAGGGCCATGACCAGCGCCTCGACGTAGCGGAATCCCCAGCGCTGCAAGAGGAGAATCAGCAGCACGTCGAGACCGGTGATGAGCACGCCATAGAAGAGGGGAATGTGAAAGAGGAGGTTGAGGGCAATGGCGGAGCCGATGACCTCGGCAAGGTCGCAGGCGGCGATCGCAATCTCCGCGCCGACCCAAAGGGCGAAGCTCACCCTGCGTCCGTAGGCCTCGTGGCAAATCTGCGCCAGGTCGCGCTCGGTGGCCACGCCGAGCTTGAGGCTGAGGCTCTGCAAGAGGATGGCGATCAGGTTCGAGGCCATGATGACGAACAAGAGGGTGTAACCGAAGCGGGATCCGCCGGCAATGTCGGTGGCCCAGTTGCCGGGGTCCATGTAGCCGACCGAGATGAGGAATCCGGGGCCGAGAAAGCCAAGCAGGCGACGCCAGCCGATCGTCGAAGTGGAGATGCGGACGCTCGAGTGCACCTCCGGCAGGGAGGGCTCGATGGGCTCGACGAGGGTTTGGAACTCAGTGGCCATGGGAACAGAAGAAGGCCCGGCAGGGTCTATAAGAAGAGTATGCCACAGATGTTTAATTATGGTTAATGTTTTTTATTATGTTTAATTACGATCGATTGGCAGCCCTCAGCCAGACGGCTTCCGCGGCCGGACGCCCCAGGATGCAATTGCCCGTAGATAGCTCAATGGAAACGGTTTGATCGTAGTTTTGGCTCAAGACCCTGACGCTTTTGCCGGGCCCGATGCCTGCCTGGTGGAGAAAAAGCAGCAACTTGGGATCGCGCTCCTGCAGGCTGGTGACGGTGTAGCTGCGCCCCTCGGCTGCCTCGGAGAGCGGAACCTCGCCACGGCGCTTTCGTTCCGCCGGATTGACGGGCAGGACCGCATTGCCGTGGGGACAGGCTCCGCCTTCGCCCAGTTTCTCTTTGAGCTTGGCCTCGAAGGCAGGCGAGACGGCGTGCTCGAGCCGCTCCGCCTCCTCGTGAATCTCGTGCCACTCCATGCCGAAGATCTCGCTGAGCATGCGCTCGATCATGTGATGGCGGAGCGCGGTGCGATAGGCGGTTTCGCTGCCCGCGGCCGTGAGACGCACAATGCCGTCTTCGCCCACCTCGACAAGGCCGTCGCGCTTGAGCCGTTTGAGGGCCATGGTGACGGCCGGCGATGAAACTTCAAGCCAGTGCGCCAGCATGGCCGGGATCACCTGGCGGCCCTCGGCCTCAGCTTCGAGAATGGCCTTGAGATAATTCTCTTTGGATACGTGGATCGAGTCTTTCATCGGTCTGCTCCAGTCCAGTCTAATCGCTACAATGGAGTTTGACCGGCCTCGGTGGAGTGTTCCCCTGTTGGCGTTCTGTTCAAGGGCCGGCGGGAACAGACAAATCCCCATGCTGCATTTCAGGTATTCATTTTCAGGTTGTGAACCCATTCAGATTTTGATCCCATGATCGCGAGAGTCCCATCCATGTGCACTGAAGTTCGGCATCGCTGGTTTTTCCCCCTTCTGTCCGGTTGGTCAACTGCCCTTATCGTGGGGTTGGCGCTGAACCTGCAACTGCAGCCGGCGACGGCTCAGCAGAGCGCGGAAGCAGCGCAATGGCAGCCGCAACTGCACTTCTACGCGCCGCCCGACTGGATCAACGATCCCAACGGCCCCATCCTGCTGAACGGCCAGTACCACTTGTTTTTCCAACTCAACCCTTTCGGGGACGAGTGGGGACACATGAGCTGGGGTCACGCCGTTTCCAGCGACCTGCTGCACTGGAAGCATCTGCCTGTGGCGCTGCGCGATGAAAACGGCGTGGCCATCTTCAGCGGATCCACGGTAGAGGACCGGGACAATACGAGCGGGCTTTGCGGCCCGGCAGGCCAGAAGACGCCCGGCTGCCTGGTGGCGATTTACGCCGGCAATTCCGCGGACAAGCAGACGCAGAACGTGGCCTTCAGCCCGGACGGCGGGGCGACGTGGACGAAATATGCGGGCAATCCGGTGATCGATTTGGGACTGAAGGATTTTCGCGACCCCAAGGTGTTTTGGCATGCCGCGAGCCAGAGTTGGGTGATGGTGGTGGCGCTGCCGGATCAGCACAAAGTGCGCTTCTATCGATCGAGCAACCTGCTGAAGTGGGAAGCGGCGGGGGAGTTCGGCCCGGCGGGTGCGGTTACCGGGGTGTGGGAGTGTCCTGACCTGTTCGAGCTGGCGGCGCGCGACGACGATGGGAGGTTGGTGGAAACGCGCTGGGTGCTGAACGTGAATGTGAATCCGGGCGGACCCGCGGGCGGGTCGGGCGATCAGTATTTTGTGGGCCAGTTTGACGGCGCGCACTTTACGGAGGATCATCCGCACTCCGGCGTTCATTGGGTGGATTGGGGCAAGGATTTCTATGCTTCGACCTCGTTCTCGAACCTGCCGCCGGACCGGGACCGGCTGTGGATCGCGTGGATGGACAACTGGCAGTATGCCTCGAAGCTGCCTTCACTGCCGGGGCGGGGCGAGATGACGCTGGCGCGCAGGATCTATCTGCAGGAGCCTCCCACGCATCCGGCGCCGACACCGGGCCAGGAGCCGCTGACGCTGGTGCAGGAGCCGGTGCTGCCGATTGCCGACCATAAGCACTATCGAGCCATGTTCGGCGCCCCGCAGTTTATGACCATCGACGCGGCCAATGCGCGACTGGCCAAGGGCGAGGCGCCGGGCAGCGTGTACGTTTTGCGATTTGAGCTGGATCGGGGCGATGCCGCGCAGGCCGGCGTACGGCTGAGGCGCAGCGCCGCCGACCCCAATCAGGCGGCGCAGGAGGAGACCGTGGTGGGGATCGACTCGGAAAAGGGGCAGATTTTTCTGGATCGGACGCGGTCGGGCCAGACGGGTTGGTCGGCTGATTTTCCGGCGCGGATGACGGCTCCGCTGAAGTACGCGCAGGCCGAGACGACCCGCTTCGATATCGTGGTGGACAGCAATTCAGTGGAAGTGTTCGCCGAAGACGGGGAGACCGTGCTCAGCAGCCTGATTTACCCCTCGGCGGCGAGCCAGGGACTAAGCTTCTTCTCCTCGGCCACGCCACCGGGGTCAGACCCGGCCCGCATTCGCGACGTGGAGCTGTTTCCGCTGGAGCAGGCTGCGCAGACGAAGTGAGGCTTACTTGACCCTGACCTTCGGTTCCACGGACAAGCCGGGACGGAGCAGATGGTTCGGGTCCTCGTTGGCGAGATCGGTGAAATCGATGCGGACCGGAATCCGCTGGACCACTTTGACGTAGTTGCCGGTGGCGTTTTCGGGTGGGAACAGGCTCAGGACCGACCCTGTGGCTCCGCCGATCTGCGTGATCTTGCCCTTATAGTCCTTGCCGGTTGAGTCCACGTGGATCTCGACCGATTGCCCGGCAGACATGTGCTTCAACTGCGTTTCTTTAAAATTCGCCGTGACCCAAAGGTCTTCGAGTGAGACCAGGGTGAGCAGGTTTTGGCCGGGGGCGATATTCTGCTCGATCTCGACGCTCTTGCGGGTGATGATGCCGGCCTCCGGAGCCACAATTTTGGTGTAGCCGAGGTTGAGTTTGGCCTGGTCGAGCTGGGCCTGCGCCTGTTCGACCTGGGCCTGAGCCTGCTTGGCGCGCGCGCTCTGCGCGGCCACCTGCTGGGGAGCGGTCTCAGCGGACTTGAGCGAGGCTTGGGCCTGGGTTTCGCGCTCATGGGCCACTTTGATGCCAGCGACCGCGGCCAATTCATTGGCCTGGGCGTCGGCAACGGCTGCCTTGGTGGCATCGGCCTGGGCCACGGCCGCGTCCCACTGCTGCTTGCTGATGACGTCATTGGCGACCAGCGGCCGGTAACGCTCGAGGTCGGCCTGAGCCTTGGTGTAATTTGCCTTTGCCTGCGTGACCATGGCGTGGGCGGCCACGAGTTGCTGCTGGGCCTGCTCCACGCTGTCCTCGGTGCCGCTGACATCGGCGCCGGCGGAGCGCAGGTTGCTGCCTGTATTGATGCTGGTGATGGGCACATTTACGTTGGCCGCAGCGGCATTGGCGCGGGCGCTGTCGAGCGCCGCCTGGGCGTTCTCGACCGCGACCTGGTAGTCACTGGGGTCGAGTTCGGCAATCGTATCCCCCGCCTTGACGACCTGGTTTTCTTCCACATCCACCTTGATGACCTGGCCGGCGATGCGCGAGCTGACCTGGATGAGGTGGCCGTTGACCTGGGCATCGTCGGTGTCTTCGCTGTAGGTGGAGTGCCACCAGATGGCGACAGCAATCAGCGCAATCACGAGGACCGCGAAGATCACGATGCCCCTGCGGCGGGACTGCGGCTGTATGATCTCGGTCTCGGTGAAAGGTTCACTCGGAGCCGGTGTTGGATTCGAATCCGCCACGATTACTTCCCTCCCAAATAGGTCTTGTAACTTGCGCCCGCGCCCAACGCCCTTGCCAGGCTGAGCTTGGCCACGTTATGCCGGTAAAGGCTGGTGACATACTGATCGTCGGCCTGGGCCACGGACTGCTGCGCCTGGCTCACGGCCAGGTTGTCGCTGACGCCGTTGGCATAGCGCTGCTGCGCCTCTTTCAATTCCTCGTTGGCCAGCGACACGCTTGACTGCGCCACTTCAACCTGCTTCTGTGCCGACTGAACATCGAGCAGGGCGTCGCGCACATCGGCATCCACCTGCGCGCTCTTGTCGCTGGACTGAGCCTGGGCGACGTCAAGCTGGGCCTGCGCGGTCTGGGCCTCGCCGCGCAGCCCAAACTCCTTGAAGAGCGGAACGCTGAAGGTTCCGGTGGCATCGCCGGTGCCATGCGAGTGACCGAGCGTGGTGCCGATATCGCCGTAATCTCCGTTGAACTTGAAGGTGGGCAGGCGGTCAGCGGTGGCTGCCTTGCGCTGCTCGTCGGCGGCCTTGACCTGCTCGACCAGCGCGGCCATGTCTTTGCGGTTGGCGTGGGCCTGGCGAATGGCCGCATCCACGTCAATTTGATCGAAGGCGGAAAAGGGCACGGTGTCAGTGAGCGTGAAGACTTGATCGAGGGGCAGGCCGATGGTGCGGGCCAGAGCCAGCTTGTCCTTTGCCCATGCATTTTGGGCCACGATCAACTGCTGCTGGAGCGACTGGTAATCGACGCGCGCCCGGAGCTCATCGATCATAGGGGCGGTGCCGGCCTGGTGATTGGAGACCGCCTGGTCGAGCGAAACCTTGGAGGTGGCCACCTGCGCCTGAGCACTTTGAACGGCGGCCTCATCGGCAAGTACCAGCAGGTAAGCATTGCCCACGGTGAGTACGACCATGTCGCGCGCGTCCTGGGCGGACAACTGCGCGGCCGCAAAGTTGTGCTTGGCCGCCAGGTAGTTGCGCATGGAAGCCACATCCACCAGCGACCAGCTCAAAGAGGCCCGCACGTCGGTAAAGCCGAAGGGTCCAATGACCTTGGGAAAATCGGGAATGCGGAGGCCCTCGGCGGCCAGGTCGGCCTGGGTCAAAGTTTCCTGGGCCTTGAAATCCACCTCGGGCAAGAGCGCCTGCAGTTCGTCGAGGCGCAGGCCCCGTGCGGACAAGGTCTGGGTGCCGCTGAGGATGAAACCGAGGTTGGCTTTGAGGCCTCGCTGGATGGCGTCGTCGAGCGACAGATCGAGGTTTTGCCCGGTGGCCTGACCTGCGGGGACGCTGCCCTGAAAGCTCTGCGCCGTGGGCACAGCCTGATTCGGGACCACGAGCGTCTGCGCCTGCGCCAGGCCGGCGGCGAGCGCCGCAGCGAGACCCGCGGCGAGACCCGCGGCGGGCAGCAGGCCCGCCCAGGAACGCGGCCTGACCCGCGTCCTGACTGGAAGCAGAAATTTGAAGCGAAACGAAGATTGGGACGAAATCAAGGTCTTTTCAACTCGCAGTTAAACAGAAGATCCAAATGGTTTGCGCACATAATGGATGCGCCAGGCATGCAACAGGGTTCTGAAATGGATTGTATCGGACCGTCGGCGGGGATGCCCTGCCCTCCATCACAGGGACGACTCCAAATCGTGAAGACAGGGTCGGGAAGACGGGATCGAGAAGACTGGGTAGGGAACACAGGGCAATCCGGAATGCTGCGGCATGGGGCAGAAGTCAGGCACCGGCCTTTGCCGAGGAGAGCAGAAGTTGGGAGGCCAGGGAGCAGAGGCCCATGCGGAAGGCCGTGCGCACGGCGTCGGCGTTCCACGCCGCCGCAGTGGGTCCGCCATGGGCCGCCAGCAGACGGGCCGTCTCCGCCGCCGGAAAACCGGCCACCGCGCGCAGAACAAAAACCGTTCCCAGGGCGGTGGGCAGCTTTTCGAGCCAGGTCCGCACCCGGGCGCGGTCGGGTCCGGCCATCATGCGCTCCAAGTCGCCCTTGGAAACGCCCGCAGCTTCAAGGTCATCGTCGTCGATGCAGCCTGTGGCCGCTTGAACGCCTTCAGGAGCGGCCAGGCAGCCCGGGTTGCGCTTCACCATCAGTTCGAGAGCCGCACTCACCAGCGCCTTGCGAATGCTTTGCCGTCCCCTGGCCACATCCCCGCAGGGTACGACGTCCGTTGTGGCCACGGCGGTTTCGACCAGCCGTATTCCGTCTTCGCCTTCGCCGACGAGCATCGAAGCCAGGGTGTAGAGTCCGGCGGCAATCGCGTCGAGCATCGCGTCCATGCCTGTGAGCGCCTGGGTGACAGTGGCTTCGTCCTTGGCGCGGCCGTCAAACAGCCCTTGCACGCGCCTTGAAAAATCCTGTGCGCCGGCCGGGATGGGTTGGGGCGGAATAAAGGTGGAAGATGAAGAATTCAACGGCTGCGGCATAAACTGTCTCCTCTCGGGGGGTTGGGCAGCGGTCCGGTGGAAAGACTACGGGTTGAGCCCGTACATAAAGCCAGCAGAATGAGGGTAGGCGGGCAGGGATAAAGGCCGATTCTGTTGTTGGCCGCCCAGGTGCCTGCCGGGTGAGACTTGCTGGTTCAAGGTCAATTCGTTTTGGTCGTTTTGGGGATCAGGGCTGCGGCTCAGTCCCAATCCTCAACCCGATTTTCGAGGGCGTCAATTGCGTTTTTGCGTGTGATGTGCGGACCGGCAGGGTCCGATGCCTGTGAAAAAGACCCCAACCCACCCAATTTGTTCTCAAAAACCCTTATCTGTTAGTGAGATGCAGGGAATCGAGCGCGGGACTCGCTAATTCTCGAGTGCGGGACTCGCTAATTGTTCAGCGCCTTCTGGATATTGGCTTCCATGTCGCTTTCCGAGGTGAGGCCCATCTCCGCGGCCACCACCGTTCCCTTGCGGTCCACGTAGAAGGAGGTGGGCATGGCGTCGAGGCCGCCGTACTCCTGGCTGAGGCTGTCACCGTCGACGAGGACGGGATAGGGCACATGTTCCTGCTGGACAAATTTGGCGATGGCGGCCTTGTCTTTGGCCCAGCCGGCCTTGTCGTCCTGGGCCAGGTCGTCGCCCTCGGTGGAGATGCCGACGACCTCAAAGCCCTGTCCGGCGTACTTGTTGCGCAGTTCGACGAGCCAGGGGGTCTCGACCTTGCAGGGAGCACACCAGGTGGCCCAGAAGTTGATGAGCACAGCCTTGCCGCGGAAGCTCTGAAGCGAGACCTTTTTGCCGCCCAGGTCTTGAAGCGTAAAGGCAGGCGCGGGCTTGCCCTTAAAGGGGGACTGGTATTGCGGCATGCCGCCCGCGGGGTCGGGCACCAGTTCACCTTTGGCGGCTGAGGCCAGCAACTTTTCGGCAGCCTGCCGGCGATACTCCCAGTTGGCCCAGCCGGCCCAGGCGAAGATGGCCAGAATGAACAGGAATACGGTAAGAACGATGCTATTGCGCTTCAAGGGAATTTTGACCTCTGCTCTTTTATTGTACGAGCAGCGGGAAGGGTTTGGATGACGCGGTGCGGGGTGGGTCGCATGCGGCTGGGAGCATACACTGGTACCACCTGAACAAGATGAACGAGACCGACACAAGACGTAAAGCGGGCGTGAGCGCAGGCGGCGTGAGCGCAGGCGGCGTCAAAATAGGCGGCGTGAGCCCGGCCGAACTGGTGCGGACCGAGGCGTCGGCGCTTGAAGCTTTGGCAGCGCGGCTTGATGGGCCGATGGCGGAGCCGTTTGCGCGCGCCGTGGAGCTGATATTGGGCTGCGGGCAGGGCAACGGGCGGGTGGTGGTCACCGGCATGGGCAAGAGCGGCATTATTGCGCAAAAGATTGCCGCCACGCTCAGCTCCACCGGCTCGCCGGCCTTGTTTCTTCATCCGGCCGAGGCGGTGCATGGCGACCTGGGCGTGCTGATGCCGGGAGATGTGGTGGTGGCGCTTTCAGTGAGCGGGGAGACAGAGGAGATTCTGCGGCTGTTGTCGACGCTGAAGCGCAAAGGCGACGCGCTGGTGAGCTTGTGCGGCAATCCAGCTTCGACGCTGGCCGGGGCGAGCGACGTGGCCCTGGATTGCGGCGTGGAGCGCGAGGCGTGCGGACTGAATCTTGCACCGACGGCCTCAACCACGGCCATGCTGGCGCTGGGCGACGCGCTGGCCATTGCGGTGAGCCTGCGCAAGGGCTTCAAGGCGGAGGATTTTGCCGAGCTGCATCCGGGCGGCAAGCTGGGCAAGCGGCTGGCGAAGGTGCGGGAACTGATGCACACCGGCGTGGATGTGCCGGCCGTGACAACGGCGACAGCGATGACCGATGTGATCTATGAGATGTCGTCGAAGAAGCTGGGCATGACGACGGTGCAGGATGCGGGCATACTCCGCGGGGTGATCAGCGACGGCGATTTGCGCAGGCTGCTGGAGCGGGAGGGCGGAGCGGCGCTGGGCCGGACCGCGGGCGAGGCGATGAACGAGCGGCCCAAGACGATTGATGGCGAGGAGCTGGCGGCCAAGGCGCTGGCGATCCTGGAGGGGCGCAAGATTACGTCGCTGGTGGTGGTGGATGCGGCGGGAAAAGTGGAAGGCGTGCTGCATTTGCATGATTTGTGGGGCGTCGAGCTGATTTAGGAGCAGGGTTCAGGGCAATGGCCGGCATTGCGCGCATCTCTGCCAGGTTCGAACACAAAATAAATTTGTTCCAACACAAAATAAAGTTGAGGGCTGCGGGCGGGAAGCATTTGTGGCGAAGGCCGATGGCGGACGCCGATTGAGATGCGCGGGCGATGGAGCTTGGCGGGCGACCCCGGACTCCTGCGAGCATTTAAAATGGATTCTGCTGTCATCTGCCCTGCGTCCGCGTTGTGGGACGGGAAAGTCTGCGCGTTTCTTTATGCATCGTTGGTCGAAACTTTTTATTCCCACACTTCGCGAGGCCCCGGCGGATGCCGAAGTGGCCAGCCATCGCTTTCTGGTGCGGGCGGGCTACATCCGCCAGCTGGGGGCGGGCATCTACAACTATCTTTTTCTGGGGCAGCGGTCGCTCAACAAGGTGATCGGGATCGTGCGCGAGGAGATGGACCAGATTGCGCAGGAGTTTTATCTGCCGGCGCTGAATCCGCGCGAGCTGTGGGAGCAGAGCGGGCGCTGGGCGGGCATGGGCGAGAACATGTTCCGGCTGAAAGACCGCAAGGGCGCGGATCTCTGCCTGGGCATGACGCACGAAGAGATTATGACGTCGATAGCGCGCAACGAACTGCGCAGCTACAAGCAGCTTCCGCAGATCTGGTACCAGATCCAGACCAAGTTCCGGGACGAGCCGCGGCCGAAGTCGGGGCTGCTGCGGGTGCGCCAGTTCACCATGAAGGACAGCTACTCGTTCGACATCGACAAGGCGGGCCTGGACAAGAGCTTTGACCTGCACGACGCGGTGTATCGCAAAATATTCACGCGCTGCGGGCTCAGGTTTTTGGCCGTCGAAGCGGACTCGGGAGCGATGGGCGGCTCGCAGTCGCAGGAGTTCATGGTGTACACGGAGGCGGGCGAAGATTTGATTGCCAGTTGCCCGGTGTGCGGCTATGCGGCGAATCTTGACAAGGCAATTTCGCGTCTGGACGCAGTGGCGGAGATGGAGCCAACGGGCGACGGCACACCGGAACTCGAGTCAACGCCGGGTTGCGCGGCGATTGCGGATGTAGCGGAGTTCTTCAAAATTTCACCCGCATCGGACATCAAGTGCGTGGCCTACATGGGCTTAAAGCGCGGGCAGAAGGGAAAGCCGGATACGTGGCACGCCGTAGCCGCGTTTTTGCGCGGCGACCACCAGGTGAACGAAACCAAGCTGATGGGCGCGACCGGGGCGGCCGAGCTGAGAACGATGCAGGGCGAAGAGCTGGAGCGCTACTTCAGTGGACCGGCGGGGTTTCTGGGGCCGGTGGGACTGAAGCCGGACGCGCAGCCGCTGGAAGACGGGCTGACGGTGATCGTGGACAAGTCGCTCGAGGGCCGGAAGAACCTGGTGGCGGGCGCGAACAAGTTGGATTTTCACCTGCGCAACGTAGTGCCGGGACGCGATTTCAGCTGGACGCTGGCCGCCGAGATCCGCAGCGTCAACGAGGGCGAGGGTTGCCCGGTGAACGCTTGCGCCGGAAGGCTCGTGGTGGGCAAGGCCGTCGAGGTGGGACACATCTTCAAGCTGGGGTACAAGTACTCCGAGAGCATGGGCGCGCGGGTGCTGGACCTGAATGGCAAGGAAGTGACGCCGATCATGGGCAGCTACGGGATCGGCATCGAGCGCATTCTCACCGCTGCCATCGAACAATCGAACGACAAGAACGGATTCTGGCTGCCGGCTTCAATTGCGCCCTTCACGGTGGTGGTGACGGTGACGAACATGGGGGAGGCGGCGCTGAAGGAGACAGGCGAAAGGCTGGCCGCGGAGCTCGAAGCCGCGGGCCTTGACGTACTGCTCGACGACCGCGATGAACGCGCGGGCGTGAAATTCAAGGATGCGGACCTGGTGGGCATTCCTTACCGGATCAACGTGGGCAAGAAGGCCGCCGAAGGCAAGGTGGAACTGGTGACACGCGCCACGGCAACCAGCGTGGACGTTGGAGTGGGGGAAGCGGTGGCGCTGGTGAAGGAGCGCGTAGCCGAAGACCTGTTGCTGGGAGCGAGCAGCCGATGAGCGAGGAGCCGCGATGGCGTTCAAGATCAGGCTGAGACTGCCGGCGGGAGAGCATCCCGCGTGGACGCTTGCGCTGCGCATCGGGCTGGTGGCGCTGGCGGCCTGCCTGCTGGTGTTTGTCTCGGTCACCGGCTATCTCTATTTCGAGTACCAGGGCATAGTGGATGCGCGGCTGAAAGAGCCGCTGTTTGCCAACACCGCGAAAATCTACGCCGCGGCCCGCGAGGTTCGCCCGGGGCAAAAGCTGAGCATCACGCTGATTGCCAACGAACTGCGCGAGGCCGGATACACGCCCGAGGGCGCCGCGCAGGCCTCGCAGCTGGGAACTTACATCCTGGGCGCGCAGACCATCACGATTCGTCCCGGCCCGCAGTCGTACCACGCAGAGGATCCGGCAACCATTCACGTGGGCGAGGGCGTCGTGCAGTCGATCGGCGACGATCACGGGCAGCCGTTGTCGAGCTATGAGCTGGAGCCGCTGCTGATCACCGGCCTGAGCGAGGACGCCAACCGCACCAAGCGGCGCCTGATCACCTACGACGAGATTCCGCAGAACCTGGTGCAGGCAGTGGTGGCCATTGAGGACCGCCGCTTTTTTGAGCACGGAGGCGTGGACTACATCCGCATGCTGGGAGCGCTGCGCAACGATCTGACGCCGGGCCACCGGTTTGTGGAAGGCGGGTCAACGCTGACCATGCAACTGGCGCGCGGGTTTTTTCTGACGCCGGAGCGGCGCTTCAAGCGCAAGTTCATCGAGATTCTGATCACGTTCCAGCTGGAGCACCGGTTCACCAAGCAGCAGATTTTTACCATGTACGCCAACGAGATCAACCTGGGGCAGCGGGGCAGTTTTTCGATCGACGGGTTCGGCGAGGCGTCGCAGGCCTACTTCGGCAAGGATGTGCGCCAGCTGAACCTGGCGGAGTGCGCGCTGCTGGCAGGCATCATCCAGAGCCCCAACCGGCTGAGCCCGTTCCACCATCCCGAGCGAGCGCTCGATCGCCGCAACATGGTGCTGGATGCAATGGTGGAGACGGGGGCGATCACCAAGGAGCAGTCCGAAACCGCCAAGGCTGAGCCGCTGCACATGGCGCCCACAAGCGTGGATGCCAGCGAAGCGCCCTACTTTGTGGACATGGTGCGCGACCAGTTGGTGCAGAAGCTGGGCGACACGGACTTCAACCGCGAAGGGCTGCGCATCTATACCTCGCTCGATCCTGACCTGCAGCGGTTGGCCAGCAACGCAGTGGACTCCACCACTCACGTGATTGACGAGCAGGTGGACAGGTTGTATGCCAAGCGCAGGAAACTGGGCGAGAGTTACCCATATCCACAGGTAGCGCTGATCGCGCTCGATCCCCATACAGGGCAGGTGCTGGCACTGGTGGGCGGACGCAATTACGGCAACTCGCAGTTGAACCACGCGGTTTCGAGCCGGCCGACGGGATCGATCTTCAAGCCGTTTGTGTACGCGGCGGCGTTCAACACGGCGGTGCAGGGCACGATGCTGGAGGGACAGACCAAGCTGTTTTCTCCGGTGACGATGTTGAGCGATGCCGAGGCCACTTACGATGTGGGCGGCCAGGAATACACGCCAAAAGATTTTCAAGACGAGTATTACGGCGAGATGACGGCTCGCTACGCGCTGATGCGCTCAGATAATCGCGCGACCATCAGCCTGGCGGCCATGGTGGGATTTGACCAGGTGGCGGCGCTGGCGCGCGATGCAGGAGTCAAGAATGCGCGGGGAACGCCTTCGGTGGCGATTGGCTCGTACGATGCAACGCCGATGGATATGGCCGGCGCGTACACCGTGTTCGCCAATAATGGAGTGCACCTTGATCCATGGATGCTGGCCAGCGTGCGCGCGCCCAACGGCGACGTGATCAGCGACTACACGCCGACTTCGCGCGAGGTTCTCGATCCACGCGTGGCCTACCTGACGACGAACATGATGGAGGCGGTGTTGCAGGGCGACGGAACCGGCGCCGGGGTGCGTGGAATGGGCTTTGTTTCGCCGGCAGCAGGAAAGACGGGAACCAGCCACGATGCATGGTTTGCGGGATTCACGAGCAACCTGCTGTGCATTGTGTGGGTGGGCAACGACGATTACACGCCGCTCGATCCGGAAAACCATGGCCGGCTGCAGGGAGCGCATGTAGCCGGGCCCATCTGGGCGGAGTTCATGAAGCGGGCCGTGCAGCTGCCGCAGTACTCCGATACCAACGAGTTTGCCGCGCCGGACGGGGTTGAGATTGTGAAGATCGACAAGGTGAGCAACCTGCTGAGCGACCAGAGCTGCCCGGACAGCTACGACGCCGCGTTCCTGGCCGGAACCGCACCGACGGTGCCCTGCGATCACCCCGGCGACAAACGCAATATTCTGCAAAAACTCTTCGGGCTCGGGAAAAACTGAGCGGAATTCTGTTCGAATTCATCCGTCGACGTCAGAACCGTCAGGCATCGTCTGGCAGCGCGGGCACCAGAAGGTGACGCGCGCATCCGGCCCCTGGATGCGGCGGCGCACAGGCTCGGAGCAACGCCGGCAGGGTTCGCCGTGGCGGCCGTAGACCCACAAGCCGGCGGTGGGATCGGATTCATGCGTGGTGCGGCGGGTTCTGCCGCCGTAGGTGACGATCATGTCGCCGGAATCCTCAAGCACGTTGGCGGCGACGAGTTTTTGCGCGGCGGCGACGGCGGCCTGCACCTGCTGATGGCCAAGGTCGGACACTTTGCAAAACGGATGAATGCCGCAAACGAAACAGATCTCGGACTTGAAGACGTTCCCCACGCCTGCCAGCACCTCCTGGTGCAGGAGAACATCGGCAATCTCCTCGTTTCGATGCGCCTCAATGCGGAGCGCGGCTTCATCGGCATTGAAGGCGGGGTTGAGAACGTCGATGGCAGAGGCGGGAATTCTGCGGTCGCGCTGGAGCGACTGCGCGGAGTGCATCTCGGCCACCGGCACGCGAAAACCCACGGCGATGTACTGGGTGTTCTCAAGGACGATGCGCATATTAGCGCGGGGCTGCTGCCAGCGCTCGCCGGGGCGGTAGATGTGCCAGCTTCCGTTCATGAGCATATGAGTAGCCAGCGTTGCGCCGCCGGAAAAATGAATCAGCAGCCATTTGCCGCGGGCTTCAACGCCGTTGACAAGCTGACCGGTGATGGGCGTGTCGTCGTGGAAGCGGGTGAGCAGGGGATAGGTGGAGCGGAACGCGGTGACGGGCTTGCCGGCCAGCGCGCGGCCCAGCGAGCGGGCAGTGCGGAAAATGGTGTCGCCCTCGGGCATGGGCTATTGAACCTCGGGGCCGGTGTGCGGCTGGCGCGGAGGTTGCCCCATGGGGAGTGGAATGCGGCGCAGGTGCATGCCCAACGGGCCGGGATGAAATCCGGCATCCATGAGGAAGCGGGCCATGGGGTGCACCGCGACCGGCTGTCCGTTGATGGTGGTGATGAGTACACCCTGGTGGGTGCCGAGGCGCATGCGTTCCTGACCGCGGGCGCAGAGAAAATGGGCCAGGCCGGAAGCTGTGTTCGAGCGGTCAGGCTCTTCAGCAGGCAGAAAGACGAGGATGTTGGGATTGCCGCGGCGCAGCCAGGCGACCAGTTGGCCGTTGCGCAGGATGACCTCGGCATAGGCGGCGCGGGTGAGGATGCGCGGTGCGGATGGAGAACCCACGGAGGAAGACCTGCCGGCGGGGAGGCTGGAGGCCGAGGCCTCGTCGTCATTCACGGCATCGGTGACGGGATCGGGCACGGCGTCGGTTACGGGCAAGTCGGGCCAGCGCAAGACTGATCCATAGGGATTGGCGGGGTCAGTTGCGGCCAGTTGCACAAACTCCGGCTTCTCTTCAGGAGGGGCGGTGCGCAACTGGCGCAGCAGATCGACGGCGGCGGGCAGAGCGAACTGGGTTGCGCCGAGGCCGGCGACAAAATAACCGCGGCGAATGCGGCCGCTCTCTTCAAGAGCCTTGAGCACGGGATAGACGGCGCTGAATCCGCCGGGGACGTTCTCCGCGGCCACTTGCTCGCGCATCAGCACGCCATAGCGGTTGAGCATTTGCAGGGCGAGGGCGTGACTGGCTTCAGTGGCGCTGGGAGCCAGGGGATTGGCCTGAGACGCATCCCGCGAGGAGCGCAACGGCAACAGCGACCAGCGGCCCTGCGCCGTGGGCGGGGTGGTGCGGCGGGAGCGGAAGACGCCGGTTTGCAGGCGGCGCGGGGTGCGCACGCTCTCGGGCCTGGCAATGTAGGAGCGCAGTGCGTGCAGAGAATCGTTGGTGATGAGGCCGCGCCAGACCAGGCTCCATAAAGCTTCAATGGTTTCGCCGGGATAACCGCCGCCGAGGGCCTGATGGAGGGAGTCAAAGAAGCTGGCCCCGCTGGATTCGAGCACGGCGAGCAGTTTTTGCTCGGGCTCGGTGAGCGGCTCAGCCAAGGGGCGCTGCTGGGCGAGCAGGGGCAACTTATCGGCGAGAAACAGGGCGATGCGTCCGTCGCGTTCGCCGATCGGCTCGACGCCTGCCCAGGCGACTTCACCCGCGGCGACCAGGGTGTCGAGCCCGGCGGGCTGATAATCGGCGATGCGCGCGGGGAGAATGGCCGACTCGAGGAGCGAAGCGGGCAGAGGCGCGCCCTGGAGGGATTCAACGGCATCAAGCAGCGCGTCGAGATGGGCATGCGCGGTGCGGCGCGGGGCGACGAGTCCCTGCCAGTGAGTGAGGAAGCGGGCCAGCGTGTGCTGCTCCACCGGCTCGACCTCGCGGCGCAGTTTGGCGAGCGACTTGCGGCGAATCTGGCGCAGGATTTCAGCGTCGCACCACTCGCGATGCAAGCCGCCGGGACGGAAGCCGCCCTCGAGGATGCGGCCGTCAGCGGCAAGGCGGCGCAAGGCGTCTTCGACGGCAACGGTGTCGAGAGCGAAACGGTCGGCGGCCTCGCGCAGCGTGAAGGGGCCGTGGGTGCGCGCGTAGCGGCGGACGAGCTCAAGCACCGGGTGGGCCACCGGCTCAAGCAATGAATTGGCCAAGCCGGGCGGCAGGGGAATGCCCAGCGCATCGCGATAGCGGGCCGCGTCCTCGGCGGCCACCAGGCGGCGTTCGCCGGCGATGCGCAGCTCGAGGAGGCGGCGGGAGCGGAGGAGGCGGTCAACCTGAAGAAGTAGATCGGGCGAGACGACGCGCCGCAAAAGTTCGTCGCGGGAGAGATCGCCGAGGCGCAGGCAGAGATCGTGCATGCCGTCGGCGGAGCGGGCGCGGTAATTTTCAGCCAGGCACTGCGCCGCCTCTTCGACCTCGGCGATGGCGTTGGGATCGAGCAGTTCGCGCAGGTCGGCCTCGCCGAGCAACTCGCGCAACCGATCCTGGTCGATGGTGAGGGCCTGAGCCCGGCGCTCGGCGAGCGGGGCATCGCCGTCGTAAAGGAAATTGGCCACGTAGCTGAACAACAGCGAGGCGGCGAAGGGCGAAGGCTTGCGCGTTTCGACGACCTGGACGCGCAACTGGCGCTGCTCAACGGCGCGCAGGGTCTCAAGGAGGGCGGGCATATCGAAGACGTCGCGCAGACACTCGCGATAGGCCTCGAGCAGCAGCGGGAAAGATGGATAGCGCGAGGCCACGCTGAGCAGGTCGTAGGAGCGCTTGCGCAACTGCCACAGGGGTGAGCGGGCATCGGCGCGGCGGCGGGGAAGCAAAAGGGCGCGGCCCGCGGCCTCGCGAAAGCGGCCGGCAAAGAGCGCCGTCGATCCCAACTGGCGCAGGACAAGCTGCATGGCCTCAGCGGACTCGACCAGGAACCAATCCGCAGGGGGCGGCTCGTCGGTGTCAGGGAAGCGCAGCACGAAGCCGTCGTCGCCCCACAGGGTTTCAACGTCGGGACCGCCGGCGGCGTGAATGCGGGCGCTGACCGCCATGGCCCAGGGAATGTGGATGCGGCTGCCGAAGGGGGTGAGCACGCAAACGCGCCAGTCGCCCAATTCGTCGCGGCAACGCTCGATGACCACCGTGCGGTCGTCGGGAACCGCGCCCGCGGCCGCCTCCTGGTCGGCGAGAAACTGGAGAAGATTTTCAGCGGCGCCGGGATCGAGATCGTGTTCCGCGATGAGACGGGCGAGCGCAGCGGGTTTGGGCAACGCGCGCAGTTCGCGCACCAGAGCGCCGATGCGGCGGCCGAATTCAAGCGGGCGTCCCGGCCCGTCGCCTTTCCAGAAAGGCATTTTGCCGGGCTCGCCGGGAGCGGGCGTGACCAGTACGCGATCGTGGGTGATGTCAACGATGCGCCAGGTGGAAGCGCCCAGAATAAATGTTTCGCCGGGATGCGACTCGAAGACCATCTCCTCATCGAGCTCGCCGACGCGCACGGCCTTGCCTTCGGTGTAGGCAAGAAAAACGCCATAGAGGCCGCGGTCGGGAATGGTGCCTGCGTTGAGAATGGCCAGGCGGGTCGCGCCGTCGCGGGCGGTGACCACATTGCGCACGCGGTCCCAGGTGAGGCGCGGACGCAGCTCGGCGAACTCGTCGGAGGGGTAACGGCCGCTGAGCAGATCGAGAACACCCTCAAAGGACGCCCGCGTGAGAGCTCCAAAGGGCGCTGCGCTTCGGACCAGGTTGTACAAGGCGTCAACGCTGACCTCGGGCCGGGCTGGTTCGGAGCCTTGATCTTCTGGATTTTGGCCGGGAGAATTGATCGATTGCCAGGTTTCGTCCCAGGTTTCAAAGTTCAGTTCCGGGGTCATCGGAGTTGGATGGGACGCGGAACGGATTTTTCTTCTGCCGGGCTTACTGGACCGCGCGGGTTTTGCCGCATGGGGGGGATGGGCGACGATGGCCACCAACTGCTGCGCGAGCACGTCGAGCGGGTTGCGGGGGAAACGGGTGGACTCGATGTGGCCCTGGTGCATGGCCTGGGTGACGGCAGCGCAGGCGACCAGGTCGGCCCTGTACTTGGGAAAGAAGATCCCTTCGCTGACCGCGTCCACGTGATGGCCGGCGCGGCCGATGCGCTGCATGCCGCTGGCCACCGAGGGCGGCGCTTCAATTTGAATGACAAGATCGACAGCGCCCATGTCAATGCCGAGCTCGAGCGTGGAAGTGGCGCAGAGGGCGCGAATCTGGCCGGCCTTCAATTGCTCTTCGATGACGGAACGCTGCGCCGCCGCAATGGAGCCGTGATGGGCGCGGGCGATGGGCTCGCCTGCCAGCTCGTTCAGCGCACCGGCCAGCCGCTCGGCCACCTGGCGGCTGTTGACGAACAGGATGGTGGAGGTGCGCTCGCGAATGATCTCAAGCAGGCGCGGATGAATCGCATTCCAGATGGAGACGCGCCGGGGCATCTGCGAAGCAGGGCCGCTGGGAATCTCCTCCTGCTCGCCGAGGTGGGCCATGTCTTCAACCGGCACCTCGATGCGCAGCTTGAGCCGCTTCGGCGCGCCGGCGTTGATGATGGTGACGGGACGATAGCGGAGGGTCTCGGTCTCGGCCGAGACAGGGGTCAGAAGAGCTGGATCGTTCCCTGGTTCGCTTTTTTCCTTGTTTTCTTGTTCGCTTGTCGGCTGTTTTTCGATCTCCACACCGCCGAGGAAGCGGGCAACTTCTTCAAGCGGCCGCTGGGTTGCGGAGAGGCCGATGCGCTGCAAGGGACGGCGGGTGAGAGCCTGCAGTCGTTCGAGCGAGAGGGCAAGATGGGCGCCGCGCTTGGTGGGGACAAGGGCGTGAATTTCGTCGATGATGACGGTGTCCACGGTGCGCAGAGCTTCGGCGGCCTGCGAGGTGAGCAGCAGGTAGAGGGACTCCGGCGTGGTGATGAGGATCTCGGCGGGCTGACGGGCAAAGCGGGCGCGTTCGCGCTGCGGCGTGTCGCCGGTGCGCACGCTGATGGAGGGCTCGCGAAAGGCTGCGCCCATGCGGCGGGCCATGTTGGCCATGCCCGCGAGCGGCGAGCGCAGGTTGCGCTCCACGTCGACGGCGAGGGCTTTGAGCGGAGAAACATAGAGGATGCGGCAGCCTTTGACCTGGCCCTCCGACTGCGGCTGCAGCATCAGCCGGTCAAGGCACCAGAGAAACGCCGCGAGGGTTTTGCCGGTGCCGGTGGGAGCCAGGATGAGCGCATTCTCTCCCCGCGCAATCGCCGGCCAGCCCAACCGCTGGGGAGATGTGGGAGCGTCAAAGACGGCACGAAACCAGGCCGCGGTCACCGGATGAAAGCAAGCGAACGGGCTGGGCATTTTGTCCGGATTGGGTGGAGCCGGGATCATGGTGCTAGAGAGAGACTATCGCGAGCGGGGCAGCGAACACCAAGCGAAGAGTGGATAAACCGCAAAGATTGAGGGCAAGGCGGTTGGTTTTCGCATGAGCGCAGCGTGAAGGCGACGACAAAACTCCCATTAAAGTGAAGAACATCAAGTTTTTGCATCATGGGTTGCAGTTGAACGTCCATACTGGAGGTGCATCTAGCCCTTTACCCACCATGAATCCTGGGAGCGCCCATGCGGGACCACCTGGCTACACTCCTCGACGATTTCCGCCGCTTCGGCCGCGAGATCGGCGGTGGTGCGGTACCAGGGGAACAGGCGCAGGGTCACTTCATACGGGGAGTTGGCGCGGCTGTCAGGGCGCTTTGCGGCGCTGCTTGTGGAGCGCGGCATCAGGCCCGGCGACCGGGTGCTGGTGTGGGGCGAAAACAGCGCGGAGTGGATGGCGGCCTTCCATGGGTGCATGCTGCGCGGGGTGCTGGCTGTTCCCCTGGACGCGATGGGGACCGCGGAGTTTGCCGCGCGCGTGGCGGCGGACGTGGGGCCGAAACTGGCGGTGGGCGACGCCGTGCTGATGGCGCAGTTGACGGGGGTTGCGCACAAGCTGGCTTTTGAAGACTGGCTGGCCGTGCTGCCTGCCGGCGAAGCTGGTCCGGTGGAGCAACTTTCAGCCGAGACGCCGCTTGAAATTCTGTTCACTTCAGGGACCACCGGCGAGCCCAAGGGCATTGTGCTTACCCATGGCAACGTGCTGGCCAGCGTGGGTCCCATCGAGAACGGGGCGCAGCCCTACCTGCGTTGGGAACGGCTGGTGCATCCGCTGAGGATTCTGCACACGTTGCCGCTGAGCCACGTCTTCGGACAGACGATGGGACTTTGGGTTCCACCGATTTTTGCGGCGCGAGGTGCACTTTGAAGAGCGGCTGGTGGCGCCGCGGCTGGTGGAGACGATTCGCCGCGAGCGCATCTCGGTGCTGGCCGCGGTGCCGCGGGTGCTGGCGCTGCTGAAAACTCATTTGGAATTGGCCTATCCGGGGCTGGCGGAACGGGTTGCCGCATCGGCCGCGGTGAAGATCGGAGGCCCGCGGCGCTGGTGGCGGTTCCGCAGGATTCACCGCGCCTTCGGGCTGAAGTTCTGGGCGCTCATCTCGGGCGGCGGAGCGCTGGCGGGAGGGCTGGAACAGTTTTGGAACGCGCTTGGGATTCGTGCTGGTGCAGGGCTACGGCATGACCGAGAGCACAGCGCTGATAACGCTGAATCATCCGTTCCACGTGGCGGCGGGCACGATCGGCAAGCCGCTTGCGGGGCGGGAGGTAAAGCTGGGGCCGGATGGCGAGGTGCTGGTGCGCGGCGCGGCCATCTCAAGGGCGACGTGGTCGGGCGGAAGCGTTCACCGCCGCAAGGGCGAATGGCTGGCCACAGGGGACCTGGCGAAAACCGAAGCCTCCGGCGAGTTGCGCTTTCTGGGCCGCAAGAGCGAGGTCATCGTGACCCCTGCCGGGGTGAACATTCATCCAGAAGACCTGGAAAGTGTGATTGAAGAGCAAGCGGGCGTGGCGGCGTGCGCCGTGGTTGCGATGGAAACGCCGGAGGGGCCGGAGCCGTGCGCTGTGCTGGCGTGCCGGGGACGCGGCAACCTGGCAGCGGCCGCCATCGAGAGCGCCAATGCGCGGCTGGCGGAGTTTCAGCGGTTGCGGCGCTGGGTGTTGTGGCCGGAACCCGACCTGCCGCGCACTTCGACGGGCAAGGTGCGGCGCAAGGTTGTGGAGGCGTGGCTCAAAAAGCTTCAGACAGCGGCCAGTGCGGCCACAGACGGGAAAAACGGGCACCGCCGGTTCGGGGCGTCGCAGGATTGGCTGCTGGCGCTGATTGCCGAGATCTCCGGCGAAGCTCACCCCGGCGTGGGCGACGAACTGCACCTGACCGAGGATCTGCACCTTGACAGCCTGGGACGCGTGCAACTGGCGGCGGCGATTGAAGACCGGTTGGGGTTCGTCGCCAAAGACGGGATTCTTGACGGGGTTCAAACGCTGGGCGCGCTGCGGCGGCTGGTGGCGGGTGAAGAAAATGGGCATCAAGCTGGCGCGGGTGCGCCCGAAGAGAGGACGGCGGTTGCGGCGCCGGTGTCTTCTGCGCCGGGCGATGCGGAGGCCGGCGCAACCAAGGCGGCCGAAGAATGGCCGGCCGAGCGCGCGAGGGGCCGCTATCTTTATCCGGTTTGGCCGTGGGCGGTCCCAGTCCGATGGATACGCTCGGCGTTTAAAGAGGCGCTGATGCGGCCGCTGGTGTGGCTGCTTGCCAACCCGCGCGTGCAGGCGCCGGCGGCGCTGAAACTGGACGAACCGCTTTTGATTATCGCCAACCACGTGACCGCATTTGACGAACCGCTGATCGAGTATGCGCTGCCCGGCGCGCTGCGGCGGCGGCTGGCGGTGGCCATGTCGGGCGAGATGCTGGAGGACTACCGGCATTTCCGCAACGCGGAGCCGCTTCATCCAAGCGGCCGGCTTTTCCTGCCGGGTCCGCTCTACTATTTGCTGCTGACGGCGCTGTTCAACGTGTTTCCGCTGCCGAGGCGGCGGGATTTCCAGCCCAGCTTCGCGCACGCGGGGCGGGCCATGGATCGGGGCTTCAGCGTGCTGGTGTTTCCCGAGGGCACGCGGTCGGCGGAGGGGAAGATGGCGCGCTTTCGTCCCGGGATCGGCCTGCTGGCGAAGCAGTGCGGCGCACCGGTGCTGCCGGTTGCGATTCGGGGACTGGGCGAGCTGAAAACGGGCGGGCGGGGCTGGTTTCGGTCAGGCAGCATCGAGGTCCGCGTGGGAGAGCCCATGAGCGTGTCGCCCACGGAGAGCGAAGGCGACATTACAACGCGCCTGCAAGCCGAGGTCGAGCGGCTGATGGAGGACGGAAGCGCGACAACGGCGACGGAAGCTGAAATCTGAGAGCTGTTGGCTGGACTCGTTTTGGGGACCCGTTTTCGAGACACGTTCTGGGGACCCCTTGTCGAGAGCCGTTCTGCTGGGTCCGTATTCTCTTGTTGTTCTAACTCGCCTGCCGTGGCTTGAAGTAGCAGGTTCCACCGGCCAGCACCGGGGTCCAGAGGGACGGATCAGCGGGCTGCTCGCTGGAACCAAGAAGCAGGATGCCGTCGGGAGCAAGCAGGCGGTGAACGCCGGCCAGCAGGGTTTTGCGCGTCTCCTGCGAGAAATAGAGCATCACGTTGCGCAGGAAGATGACATCGAAACGGTCAGTGACGCGCGAAAACGGCAGGCTGGGTGCGCAGAGATTGGCCTGGCGGAAGTTGCAAACTTTGCGGATGTCGGGCTTGACGATCCAATCCTCGCCGACGTGGTCAAAGTAGCGGACCACGAAGCGGGCGGGAAGGCCGCGATTGATCTCAATGCGGTGATAGCGTCCGGTGCGGGCGTGCTCGACGACCTCGGCCGTGAGGTCGGTGCCTTCGATGCGGATATTCCAGCCGACCAGCATGGGGAAATGCTCGCCGATCAACATGGCCAGGCTGTAGGCTTCCTGTCCGGAGGAGCAGGCGGCGCTCCAGAAGCGCAGTGCGCGCTCGTGGCGCCGGCCTTCAATGAGCCGGGGCAGAAGCTCGGTGCGCAACAGCTCGAAAGGGCGCGCATCGCGAAAGAAGCTGGTTTCGTTGATGGTCATGGCCTCGGCGATGGCCCGCTCGAGCGCCGGATCCTTTTGTGTGCGCAGATGGCGGACGAGCTCATCGACGCGGTTCATGCCCTGATTGCGCAGCAGCTTGGTGAGCCGGGTTTCGAAGAGGTAGTCGCGCGAGGGATCGAGGACGTTCTGCGAGAGGCCGAGGATGAGGCGGCGCAGATAGCCATAGTCGGTGGAGGCGGCAGTTTCCATCAGGAGACCGCCTGGCGGGAGAGATCGCGCGAGAAATCGCGCGCGCGTGCGACGATCCGGAGGAGTTCCGGCGCGATCTGGTCGAGGGGAAGCACTTTGTGCGCGAGGCCCGCGCCGGCGACCGCGCCGGGCATTCCCCAAACGGTGCTGGAGGTCTCATCCTGGGCCAGCACGGTGCCGCCCTGCTGGCGAATGAGGCGGCAGCCGGCGAGTCCATCGGAGCCCATGCCTGTGAGCACGACGGCCAGCACGCCTGGACCGTAGACTTTGGCGGCGGAACGAAACAGCACATCGACAGCGGGGCGGCAGTGGTTCTCAAGCGGGCCCTGGGTGAGGCGCAGCGATGGCTGGGCGCCGGGCAGCGAGGCAGAGAGGATTTCAAGGTGCCAGTTGCCGCGGGCGATGTAGATGGTTCCGGTGCGCACAGGCTCGCCTTCGACGGCTTCAACGACGCGCAGATGGCAGCGCGAGTTGAGGCGCTCAGCGAAGAGGCGCGTGAAGAGCTCCGGCATGTGCTGCACGATGAGCACCGGCAGTGGAAAATCCGCGGGAAGGACGGGGAGCAGGACATCGAGGGCGGCAGGACCTCCGGTGGAAACGCCAATGGCAACCACAGAGGGCGTTGCGGTGATGAGCTGGGGGCGAAATGGAGCGCTGAAACCGGGAGCGAGTGAAGAAACAAGCGGGGGCGCAGCGGCGCCGCGCGGGAGGCGGGGAAACACAAGCGGGGAAAGCTGTTGAGGCGCCGATGGAGTGGAAGCCCGGTTGGTGAGCGCAAAAATCTTCGGAATCAGTTCCTGGGCAAGTGTGCGCTGGGCAGCTTCGCGGCCCGATTGTCCGGCGGGCTTGGTGACGTAGTCCGAAGCTCCGCAGGCCAGCGCTTCAAGAGTGACCGCGGCCCCCCGCTGGGTGAGCGAACTGCACATGATCACCGGCATTCTGTTCCCCTGTCTGCGCAACTCGCGCAAAGTGGCCAACCCATCCATTACCGGCATCTCCACATCGAGCACAATCAAGTCAGGGTGAATGGTGGCCAGGCCTTGCAGGGCCGAGGCGCCGTCGGCGGCGGTTCCGGCCACTTCAAGTGCGCCATTGGAGCAGATGACGGAGCGCAGCAGGCTGCGCATCACGGCCGAGTCGTCCACGATGAGAATGCGGGTGGGGCGAGCAGCCGCCATGGCTCAGACCTCCGCCAGGCCGAGCATGGCGAGTTTTTCGTCGAGGGCCTCATGGTCGAAGGGCTTCATCAGGTATTCGTCGGCACCGGCTTCAAGAGCGCTCAAAATGTAGTCGTTCTCGGCCTCGGTGGTGACCATGAGCACCTTGGTGCCGTGAAAGCCCTCGGTGCGCATCTCCTTGAGCATCTCGAAGCCGTTCATCACCGGCATGTTCCAGTCAAGGAGAACGAGGTCGAAGGGCAGATCGCCGTGGAGCAGGTCGAGGCCTGCCTGGCCGTCGGTCGCCTCGGCGCACTCGATGCCTTTTGCCTGAAGCAGGCCGCGCAAGAAGCCTCGTACGAATCGGGAATCGTCGACGATGAGGGCGCGCATGATTGCCTCCTGGCTGCAGCCGGATGCAGCGTTAGCCTGCCTGGGTCTGGTTGAGCCGCAGCGGATCAAGGCGCTCCCAATCCAGCATGACCAGCAGCTTGTCTTTGAGCTTGTAGGCACCGGCAAAGAGCGCCTTGCGGCGCTGGTCGAGAATGCACGGGTTGGGCTCGTGATCGGCTTGAGAGACAGTGAGCACTTCGCCGACCGCATCCACCAGCAAGCCGAAGCAACCGCTGGGCGACTCGAGCACGAGGATGTCCTGGGGGCCGTCCTGGGGCGGCAACCCCAGCAAGCGGCGCAGGCTCACCGTGGTGAGTACGTCGCCGCGGTGGTGCACCAGACCACCGACGTAGGCCGGGGCGAGAGGGACGGGCTGCGGCCGGGTTCCGCCGACAATCTCCAGAATGTGCGTGATGGGCATGCCGAACCATGTGTCCCCGAGCCGCACCGAGCAGACCTCAACCAACGCCGACGAATCTTCTTTTTTTGGAGCAACGGTTGCCATGTTCATGCGACTGTCTCCGAAACCCGATCCCACTGCGAAGGCGCGCTCTGGCTGGAGGGCAGGGGCGGCACGCCGCCCAGGTCAACCACGCCGGTGACGCGCTCGTTCAAGAGCGTGACGCCGCCGGTGCGCTGGCTGGTTCCCGCTTCAAACAGGTCGTGGCCCGCGGCCACATCGAGCACGTGTGACACCGCGATGCCCACCTGGCGACCGCTCTCGCGGCAGACGACCACAATGACCGGAGCCTCGGGATTGGCCTCATTGGCTCCCAGCACGCCGCCCGCATCCTCGACGGGCATCAGTTGGCCGTCGAAGTTGAGCACCGGCCGGTAGCCGATGTACTCAATGCGTGAGAGGGGGACTTGCTCGATACGCAGCACGTCGGCCAGCGGCACAGCGGCGCGGCGTCCGGCCACTTCGACGAGCAGATATTCCATGCCCCCGGCAGCGTCCAGAGCGTCCTCGTCGCCGTCGCCGGCGATGTCATCGTGGCTGCTGATAGTGACGCCAGCCTTGATGGCGATGGCTCCGGGATCGAGGATCAGGGCCAGGTCGGCATTGCCGAGCACGGTTGCGCCGGAATAGAGGCCAATGTCCTTGAGCACGGCGGAGAGCGGCTTGACGACAATTTCTTCAGGGTCGGCGAGGCCGTCGACGACCAGGCCGAAGCGCCGGCCATCGGCATCGAGCACGGCGATAAAGCTATCCTGCTCGTCGACACTTTTGTGCTCCGCGTCAGGCATCAGCATGCGGTCAAGAAACACCAGCGGCAGCAGATGGCCGCGCAGGCGGTAGAGGGGCGCGCCTTCGATCCATTCGATGGTTTTTGCGGCCTGGTCGGCGGGCACGTGGACCAGCTCGGAGAGCGAGCCCTGGGGCAGCGCGAAATTCTGGTTGACGCTGCGCACGATGAGAGCGGGAATAATGGCCAGCGTGAGGGGAATGCGCATGCGGAGGGTGGTTCCCTTGCCCGCATGGGAGTCGATCTCGACCTTGCCGCCGATCTTTTCAACATTGGTGCGGACCACGTCCATGCCCACCCCGCGTCCGCTCACGTTGGTGACAGCGGCGGCGGTGGAGAAGCCGGGCAGAAAGACGAGTTGCAACAGGTCGCGCTCGCCGAGCTGGGTAGCGCGGTCGGCGGTGAGGAGACCGCGCTCGATGGCCTTCTGGCGCACCTTTTCAACCGCGATGCCGGCGCCGTCGTCGGAGACCTCGATGATGACGTGGCTGCCTTCGTGGCTGGCGCGCAGCTTGAGTACGCCTTCGGGGTCCTTGCCCGCGGCCTGGCGCACGGCGGGGGGCTCAATGCCGTGATCGAGCGAGTTTCTGACGGCGTGGGTGAGCGGGTCCTTGATGGCTTCGAGAAGGCTCTTGTCGAGTTCGGTGTCCTGGCCCTCGACCTGCAGGCGCACGCGGCGGCCCAGCGATTGGGAGAGGTCGCGCACAATGCGCGGCATTTTGGAAAAGATGTTGGACACCGGCTGCATGCGCGCCTTCATCACGCTCTCGCGCAGGTCGGCCGTGACCATGTCGAGACGGCGCGACAGCAGCGTCATGTTGGGATCGGCGGCGGTGGCCTGCAGCACCTGGTTGCGGGTCAGCACCAGCTCGCCAACCAGGTTCATCATGCGGTTGAGCAGAATGACGTCAACGCGGAGCGTGCTTTCAGCGGCGGTGCCGCTGGCCGCGGGCGCATTCGCAGCAGGGGCGGGCGCTGGCGGCTGCACAGCGGGTGCGGCTTGGACTGGCGCGGCTTGCGCCGGCTCCGGAGCAGTGGTCAGCGGCACCGGGACAGTGGTCAGCGACGAGGCAGCCGGCGGCAGGGCAGTTTCGCTGCGCGGACCCGTTTCGGCCGGCGGGGCAAGAGGCGGGGCAAGAGGCTGTGGCGATGCGATCGATTCCTCTGTTGCTGCCTGGGCATGGACCTTGGCGCGAACCGGCTGCCTTGCCAGTGCCGGGGCCTGAAGCTCCTGCAGCCGCGCAATCAGCGCCGAGTCGTCGCCCTGGCCTTCGCTATCCTCGGTCTCAATGGCTTTGAGTATGGAGCGCAGGCCATCCAGCAGCTCGAGAAGGCCGGTAATGAGCAGACGGTCGGCGGTGAGCTTTCCATCGCGCAGCAGGCCGAGCAGGTTTTCTCCGGCGTGGGCCAGCTTTTCGAGCCGCTTGAAGCCCAGAAATCCGGTTGTGCCCTTGATGGTATGGACGGAGCGGAAGATATCGCCGAGCAAGGCGGCGTCGTGCGGGCGCGCCTCAAGATCGGTCAGGCATCGCTCCATGCGATCCAGCCCTTCCTGGCTCTCGATCAGGAACTCCCTCGTCAGCTCGTCCATGGCGTACCCTCATCCCGCCGGCGGGGAGCGCATGTCCCTGCCGATTGAGCATTCAATTCTCTTATCGGATGGGGGGGAGACAACTTGAGGATTGGGGGGCGAAGCCTGGATCAGGAACGGCCTTAGGGCACTTACGTCCTTAGGACGGGCGCATTTGGATTCTATTCGCGAGATTGCTGCGCTCTTGGCTTACGCGACGAAAAACCGAGGCCTTGCGGACAGGATTGAATTGCTGCGCTGATGCGAGACTGAGGGGTTTTTGGCTGCGGGGTTTTTCGCGGTGAATCAGCGCGGCACTTCACTTCCGCAGACCGCGACGGAATTTTAGGCTCCGGGCTTGTTCCCGGTCTTCTTTTCGAGTTTGGCCCAGGAGTCTTTGAGTGGGAGGGTGCGGTTAAAGATTTTCTTTTCGCTGGTTGAGTCCGGATCCAGACAGAAGTAGCCGACGCGCTCGAACTGGAAGCGGCGCTCAAGCGTGGCGTCGGCGAGGGAGGGCTCCAGTTTGGCCTCGGTGAGGATCTCAAGGGAGTTGGGATTGAGATGATCGAGGACGCTGCCGCCTTCTTCGAAATCTGAGGGATCGGCCCTGGTGAAGAGCTTGTCATAGAGGCGGATTTCGGCGGAGAGGGCGTGGGCGGTGGAGACCCAGTGGATGGTGGACTTGACTTTGCGACCGTCGGGAGAGTTGCCGCCGCGGCTCAAGGGATCGTAGGTCGAGTGCACGGCGACGAGGTTTCCCAGGGAATCTTTTTCAACGCTTTGAGCGGTGACGAAGTAGGCGTTGCGCAAGCGGACTTCCTTGCCGGGAGAAAGTCGGTAGTACTTGGGCGGAGGCAGTTCGCGGAAGTCGTCCTGCTCGATATAGAGTTCGCGCGAGAAGGGGACCTGGCGGGTGCCGGCGGAGGGATCTTCAGGATTGTTGGCGACCTCGACGAACTCCGACTGATCGGCGGGATAGTTGTCGATGACCAGCTTGAGGGGATGAAGGACTGCCATGGCGCGCGAGGAGCGGCGGTTGAGATCGTCGCGCTGGAAGTGCTCGAGCATTTCGATATCGGTGGAACCGTTGGTGCGGGAGACGCCGGCGGCGGCGACGAAGGCGCGAATGGCTTCAGGCGAGAAGCCGCGGCGGCGAAAACCGGAGAGGGTGGGCATGCGGGGATCGTCCCAACCGCGCACGACCTTCTCCTGCACGAACTGGAGGAGCTTGCGCTTGCTGAGCAGGGTGTAGGTGATGTTGAGACGGTCAAACTCAATTTGCTGCGAGGGAAAGATGCCGAGCTGCTCGATATACCAGCGGTAGAGGGGCTGATGGTCAGTGAATTCGAGGGTGCACATGGAGTGGGTGACGCGCTCGATCGAATCGGACTGTCCGTGGGCGTAGTCGTACATGGGATAGATGCACCAGGTGTCGCCGGTGCGGTGGTGGGAGGCGTGGAGGATGCGGTACATGACGGGATCGCGCATGTTGAGGTTGGGCGAGGCCATGTCGATTTTGGCGCGGAGAACGCGGCTGCCATCGGGAAACTCTCCCTGCTTCATGCGCAGAAAGAGGTCCAAATTTTCTTCGATGGTGCGGGTGCGGAAAGGCGAGTCTTTGCCAGGCTCGGTGAGGGTGCCGCGGTGTTGGCGGATTTGGTCGGCAGAAAGGTCATCGACGTAGGCCTTGCCGGCCTTGATGAGCACCAAGGCCCATTCGTAAAGCTGAGCAAAGTAGTCGGAGGCGTAGCAGAGGCGCTCCCAATCGAAGCCGAGCCAGCGCACGTCGCTCATGATGGAATCGACGTACTCCTGCTCTTCTTTTTCGGGATTGGTGTCATCGAAGCGCAGATTGGTTTTTCCGCCGAACTCGTCGGCGAGGCCGAAGTCAATGCAGATGGCCTTGGCGTGGCCGATGTGGAGGTAGCCGTTGGGCTCGGGGGGAAAGCGGGTCTGAATTTGGGCGCCGCCGAACTTGCCGGTGCGCACATCCTCGGCGATGATGTCGTGAAGGAAGTTGGAGGGAGTGGCGGCGGCTGGGCTTTCCGGATTTTCGTTGGTCATGGCTTTCAATCATTATCCCATTGGAGGGCGGCGCCGAATATGGGCGGCGCGGGAGATGCATGGCACTGCCTTGGCGTCCGACTACCGTCTATTTCCAAGGCTTGGCAAGCCGCCAGGAAAGAACCTGCGAGACCATTCGATCTCGATGGGAGGCAGGCCAGCGGGAGGTGGATCGAATACGACTAAGAGAGCGATTCTGTAAAACCGGACGAAGCTTTCCCATGAAATGCAGGGTTTGCCATTTTGGGTTTGATACCATGGCAAGTCATCATTGACTCTTCCGTCAGGCTTGGATAAACGGAACTCGATGGCGAGCGTTTCTGGGCCGATTGAAACCTCGGTCACTGGCAGGTACGGACGATCGCAGCGTCGCAGGAATTGGCTTTCACGCGGCGGCTTTGCCGGCCGGGATGGGCTGGGCCACTAAACGCACACCGAGCGCTGCGCAGACGCGGCTGATGGTGTCGAAACGCGGCGCGCTCTCGGGGCGCAGGGCCCTGTAAAGAGCTTCACGGGTAATTCCGGCGGCCCTGGCGATCTCGGTCATGCCGCGCGCACGGGCAATGTCCCCTAGCGCCGAAGCCAGCAGCGCCGCGTCGTTCGCTTCCAGAATTCCGGTCAGATAGACGGCAATGCTCTCTTCGTTGTCGAGATACTTTGCGGCATCGAATTCAGGCAGGTCATCCACGTTGACGGTTTTTCTCATCTCAAGTCCTTTCCGCTTTTGACCACTGCGGCCTGACGGGAAAACGTAGCTGAAGTGTAATCGTTCGATCACAGTAATATCAAGCAGGCTGCGGGCCAAAGCATCCCTCAGCGGCTGAAGCCGATGCTGATTCCAAAGCGGTTATGGCACGATTAAAATCGTGCCCTTTCAAGGCTGGTCCGCTGGCCCCACCCTAGCACGGCAAGTCTCAGGCTAGCGATTGCAGGTGCGCAACGGCCTCGCGGATGCGGGCGAGGCAGAGGTCGCGTCCGAGGACGACCATGGTTTCAAAGAGGGGCGGTGCATTTTTGCGTCCGCAGACAGCGACGCGGATGGGCTGAAAGGCCTGCCCGGCCTTTAAACCAAGTTGTGCAGCGGCAGCACGGAGAGCCTGGTCGAGCGAATCGTGGTCGAAGTTGACGGCGGCGAGAACCTGGAGGGCGTGCTCAAGAACGCGGCGGGCCAGGGCTGCGTCGCCATTTTTGGGAATCAACTCGGCGGGATCGTAGGGGGCGAGCTGGGGGAGGAAGAAGAAGTCAGCGGCGGAGACGGCATCGCCGAGGAGCTTGATGCGCTCGCGGATGAGGGGGGTGACGGCGAGAACCTTTTCAGGCGTGGGATGGTAGCCGGCCTTCTCAAGAAAGGGTTGGAGGCAGGCGCTCAGCTGATCGACAGGCAGGGCGCGGATGTGCTCGGCGTTGAGCCAGAGGGCTTTGGGATCGAACGGATCTTCATCAGTGAAATTAACGACCGCGTTGGCGCGGTTGACGCCCTCGAGCGTGAAAGCGGCGGTGAGCTCGTCGAGGGTGAGGAATTCGCGGTCGTCCTTGGGAGACCAGCCGAGGAGGCAGAGGAAATTGACGAAGGCCTGAGGAAGGAAGCCGGCATCGCGATAGGTGGTGACGCTGACGACGGGGCCGTGCTTGCGCTTGGAGAGTTTGGCGCCGTCGGGCGCGACGAGCAGGGGCAGATGAGCGAACTGGGGCGGCTGAACGCCGAGCGCCTCAAAGATGAGCAGGTGCTTGTAGGTGTTGGCGAGGTGATCCTGTCCGCGAATGATGTGGCTGATGCGGAGATCGGCGTCGTCGGCGCAGGAGGCGAGGTGGTAGGTGGGCATGCCGTCGGAGCGGAGCAGGGCAAAGTCTTCAACTTCGTCGGCGAGCTTGGACTGCGCGCTATAAACCGCATCGACAAAGCGCAGGGCGCGGCCTTCAGAGCGGGGGACGCGATAGCGGAGGGCAAACGGCTCGCCCGCGGCGGCGCGGCGGTCGCTTTCCTGGCGGGAGAGCTCACGCATGCCGGGATTGGCGAGCCAGGCGCCCTGGGCGGAGGACTGCTCGTCGCCGGCTGCGTGGGCAGGGGTGAAATCGCGATAGGCAAGGCCGCCGGCGAAGATGGCTTCCGCCTGGCGGCGGTGCAGGTGAAGGCGTTCGGACTGGCGGTACTCTTCGTCCCAGGAGAGCCCCAGCCAGCGGAGCCCCTCGAAGATGGACTGGACGCTGGCCTCGGTGTTGCGCTCGACATCGGTGTCGTCCAGGCGCAAGACCAGGGTTCCGTGGTTGCTGCGGGCGTAGAGCCAGTTGAAGATAAAAGTGCGGGCGCTGCCGACGTGCAGGAAACCCGTGGGTGAAGGGGCAAAACGAACGCGAGGGAGCGGGGCCGCGGAGGGATTGGGATCAGGCATCGTGTGAGTGGCTTTCCAACTACGATGCTAGCATTCGAGCTCCGCGGGGCTGGCTGGTCGGCCTGGGCCGCTGGGCCGGGCTCAGGGATGCGGCGGAAAGGCCGAGGGGGACGGGCCGGGCGGCTGGGACCAATAGGCCTGCGGCACCGGCATCACCTTCCAGTCAGAAAAGGCAATCACATAAAGAAGGATGAGATTGCCGAAGGGGATCACGTTGAGGAAGGAGAGCCAGGGCGAGAAGCCGGCCTTTTTGCAGATGAACCAGAAGGGCACAATGACGATGACAAGCGCGACGAGGATGATGATGGGAAGGATGGCCAAAATCGCCAACGCCACATGGCGGATGGCTGCCGGATCGGGCTGAATCTGCAGAAACATGGCTAAATCGAACATAAAGAACGCTCCTGAACTGGATGGAAGTTCGCAGCAAAGGTACTCCAGGAGGCGATAAACCGCAATAAAGAGCTGGGGGCGGGGGGAACGCCGAAGGCATGGGCCCGGATGGAGCGTGAAAACCGGGGAAGGACGGTTTGACCAACTTGACCAAGTGGGTCATAATTCGAGATGGAGCGAGGCGGGCAGATGGCAGCCACGAAGGTGAATCTTTACGAGGCGAAGACCAGGCTATCGAGCCTTGTGGAGCGGGCGGCGAAGGGCGAGGAGTTTGTGATTGCCAAGGCCGGCAAGCCTATGGCGAAGCTGGTGGCCCTGACACCGGAGGGCAAAGCGGCGCGGAAGTTCGGGCGGAACCTGATGGGGATTACCTACATCGCCGAGGACTTCGACGCTCCGCTCCCGGAGGATGTTCTGAAAGACTTCGGGCTGTAGCCGATGAAGGTGCTGCTGGATACGTGCGCATTTCTGTGGTGGGACTCGTCCGATTCGCGGCTGCCCAAGGCATTTCGCGCGGCGATTGCGTCGCCGGGGAACCAGGTGTTTGTGAGCGCCGCAACGGCCTGGGAGATCGGCCTCAAGCGGGCTTCGGGGAAGCTGGCCTACGAGGGGCCGGTGGGGAAAGCAATCGAAGCGCACGGATTTCTTTCTTTACCCGTTTCCGTTGAGCACGCCGAGTGGGCTGGTTCGCTTCCGCAACTCCATCGCGACCCGTTTGACCGGCTGCTGGTGGCGCAGGCTCAGCTTGAGGGATTGATCCTGGTGAGCGTGGATGAGCAGATTCTGCGTTACCAGGTTCCACATTTGTGAGCGCAGGCAGACTGCTGAATTGCGATGAGTCTCAAGGGGAATTTTCTGCGATCGGCAGGGGTGGGCCGGGTGTCTCTCCCGGGTGCCCCCATGCGAGGCACCCGGGATGGGCGCTAAAACAACGATCAGAAACCTACTAAAGCAACTATCAGAAGCCCAGGGGATGTTCTCGGTAACCTAGGTGATGTCTTCGGTGTCGTAGACGGGGGCGATGCGTTTTTTGGGGACGCCGTGGACCGAGCTGAGCAGGTCTTCGACAACGTCTTCGAGCTGGCGCTGGCTTTCAATGACTTCGCTCATGCTTTTGAGTTCTTCGGGCTCCTGCGTGCGTTCGACGAGGACGACAGCGTGACACTGGGCCACGTGGTCCAGATTGAGGGCTTCAGGAGTTTTGGCCTTGATGCTGACCTGGTCGATGTCGATGCCCAGCAGGTCGGCGACGCGGGCGCGCATTTCGCCGGCGACGGGACCGATGCGGGGCGCGGCCAGGATAAGGGTGGTATCGATGTTGACGATGCGGTAGCCGGCGTTTTGCAGCTCTTCCATGGCGAGGCTGAGGAAGATGGCGGAGTCAGCATCTTTCCAGCGGGGATCGCCGGGAGGGAAGAAGCTGCCGATGTCGCCGGCGGCCACGGCGCCCAACAAGGCGTCGGTGATGGCGTGCAGGAGCACGTCCCCATCGGAGTGGCCGGCGAGGCCCTCGGGGTGTTCGAGCGTTAGGCCGCCGATGCGGAGGGGCACGCCGGGCTTGAAAGCGTGCGAGTCATAGCCAAATCCGATGCGTGTATCCATGATTTTTGCGGATCTCCGTGCCTGATCCCGGTTTAACTCAAGTGGTTTTCCCTGGGGCCCGGCTGCGCGTAGCGCTTGCGAGCGGGGCCGCAGTTACCGGGCGCGCTGGTGAAGGTAAAACTCGGCCAACTCCAGGTCGCCGGGCTGCGTAATCTTCAGATTAACCTGAGAACCGTGCACCACGGCTACGGGATTTCCGGCGCGCTCGACAACGAGGCCTCATCGGTGCCGACAAAGCCATCCGCGGTGGCCTCGGCAAAGGCGCGCTGGAGCAGTCCAGTAGCGGAAGCCCTGGGGGGTTTGCGCCAGCACGACGTATTCGCGAGGAATGGTGGAGGTGATGAGAGCGCCGTGGGCGGTTCGCTCCACCTGCTTGATGGTGTCGACGGCGGGCATGCCGACGATGGCTGCGCCGAATTGAGTGACGGCGTCGATGGTGCGGTCGATGGTGGCCGCGTCGATGAGCGGGCGCACAGCGTCGTGGACCAGAACGATGTCGTCTGGCTGGGCGGGCAGGGCGGCGAGGGCGTGGGAGACCGACTCCTGGCGGTTGTCGCCGCCCTCGACGACCAGCGGACGCGCCGGCAGGTAAAGCCGTATTCGGCGATCTGGGCCTGAACGCGGTCCATCTCGGTGGTGCGAACGGCGACGTAGATTGCGGTGACGCGCTCGACCGAGGCAAAGGCGCGGAGCGAGTGGATGAGGATGGGCACGCCATCGAGGGCCAGAAACTGCTTGGGCTGAGGGCCGGCCATGCGCGTGCCCAGTCCGGCGGCGGGAAGAATTACGAATACCTGCATAACGGGTGGAGTATACATCCGCAGAGGCGCGGAGCGGCAGGAATCCGGGCAGAGAGGCGAGGACCCGCTTATGCATTGTAGAGATGCGGGGTTGAAATGCGCGGGCGAAAAGCTTGGTTGAGATGCGTGGTTGAAATGCGTGGACATGGCTGGAGCTGCTGGAATGCGCAGGAAGGGTTCACGGACGCGAGGTGTACGGGTGCCTGCGGCGCTGACGGCTGGATACGACGCTGCTGAAGCCGGGGCTGCGGCTGGCGGTGGGGCTTTCCGGCGGGGCGGATTCGGTGGCGCTGCTGCGGGCGCTGGCGGCGCGGAGCGGGGAGCTGGGGCTGGTGCTGCATGCGGCGCACCTGCACCACGGGCTGCGGGGGGAGGAGGCGGATGCGGACGAGACGATTTTGCCGCGAGCTGGCGGAAGGGCTGGGGTTGCCGTTCCACGAGGCGCGCGTGGACTTGGCGGCCGAGGCAAAGCACGCGGCAGCGGGCAAGGCGGCGAAACGCTGGAGGAGGCTGGCACGGCGGCTGCGCTATGGGTGGTTTCGGGAGCTGATGGCCGCAGGGAGCGTGGATGCGGTGGCCACGGCGCACACGCTGGACGACCAGGCGGAGACGGTGCTGGCGAAATTTCTGCGCGGGGCGTGGACGGAGGGGCTGGGCGGGATTCATCCGGTGCTGGAGTTTGCCGAGGGGCGGATTGTGCGGCCGCTGCTGGGAACGACGCGGGCGGAGATTGAGGCGTATCTCGGCGCATCTGGGGCAGGGCTGGCGGGAGGACTCTTCGAACAATCGCCACTTGACGTTTACGCGCAACCGGATCCGTCACGAGCTGCTGCCGCTGCTGGAGGGTTGGAATCCGCGGCTGCGGGAGCACCTGGCGCAGATGGCCGGAGCTGGCGCGGGACGAAGAGGCGTGGTGGAAGGCGGAGCTGGACCGGCTTGGCCAAGCAATTCTGTTGCCGGGGACGGCCGGTGCGGGGCGGGGGCCGGGCGGCTGGGGATGGGCTTGCCCGTCGACTTTCGATGGAAGTGAGCCGGCTGGCGGCGCTGGCTCCCGCCGTGCAGCGGCGGCTGTTGCGCCATGCGGCCGGGCAACTGGGCAGGCGGCACCGGATTTCAGCCGCGACCGAGGCTCTGCGGATGCTGGCGCTCGATGGCCGGGCCGGGCAGAAGACTGGAGTTGGCGCAGGGGTTGAGGGCCGAGCGAACTCATCGCGAGATTCGGCTGGCGGCGGGGGCCGGTTGGGGCAGGCGCCGGCAGGGAAAGAGCGGATCTGCCACTGGAGTACGAGGGAACGGTTCCCGGGGAGATTGATGCGCCGGCGTTTGGAGTGCGGCTGCGGATGGATGTGCCGGAGGCGGAGGCGTGGCGGCGGAAGCCGCTACGAAAACGGGTGACGCTGCGCAACTGGAGGGCCTGGCGACCGGGTGACGCTGCGCTACTCAAGCGGCCCGCGCAAGGTGAAGGAAGTGCTTGAGCGTATGAGGGTTACGGGAACAGCCGGAGCGTTTGGCCGGTGCTCGAGATGGAAGGGCGGATCGTGTGGATGCGGGATGTGGAGTTGCAGCCGGAGCCGGGGATCGACGATTGAGCCGCGATTTTTCGAGGCTGAACCTGAGGAAAGCGACGCTTCCGAGTCGCGCGCCAAGGAGCATTCTGGCAGCCCTTGATACCCAGTGATGCGGGTGACCGCAGGGTGTTTAGAGTCCTGCTGTAACTCAAGAGCCATGAGGAGTACAATTTGGTTTACTGCTGATCCGGGCGGGTAGGGATATGTGTCTGCGGTCCGGGACGTGCACTTTCTGACACTTTCAGGGGTGTCCGGGCGTCTAAAATGTGAAGTTTGGTTTAATGGAGGTCCCGGCGGAGGCATTTGCCCCGGCGGGAAAGAGGAGTTCTGGTGAATTCAAGCGTCAAGACGATCATGTTCTGGGTCTTCATTCTCATCTGTCTGATGATGTTGTGGACGGTTGTGCAGAAGAGCGCAAGCATGGGCAAGGATACGGAGATCCCCTACTCCGACCTGTTCGACAAGGTGCAGAACCAGCAGGTGCTGGATGCGAACATCCAGGGGAATGAGCTGCACGGCCACCTGAAGACCTCGCCCAAGGATCAGTTCCACACCACGATTCCCGCCAACTACGAAGACCTTGAGAAGGCGATGCTGGCCGCCAAGGTGAACTTCTCGATCAAGGAGCCGCAGAACAACATCCTGCTGCCGCTGCTGTTCAACGTGGGCCCATTCGTGCTGCTGGGCGCGATCTGGTTCTTCATGCTGCGGCAGATGCAGTCGGGCGGCAACAAGGCGCTTTCGTTCGGCAAGAGCCGGGCGCGGCTGCTCTCGATGCAGCAGAAGAAGATCACGTTCAAGGACGTGGCCGGGGTGGACGAGGCCAAGGAAGAGCTGAAGGAGATCATCGAGTACCTGCGCGAGCCGCAGAAGTTCCAGAAGCTGGGCGGGCGCATCCCCAAGGGCGTGCTGCTGGTGGGGCCTCCGGGAACGGGCAAGACGCTGCTGGCGCGGGCGGTGGCCGGGCGAAGCGAATGTTCCGTTCTTCTCGATCTCCGGTTCGGACTTTGTGGAGATGTTTGTGGGCGTGGGCGCGAGCCGCGTGCGCGACCTGTTTGAACAGGGCAAGAAGAACGCGCCGTGCATCATCTTCATCGACGAAATCGACGCTGTGGGCCGGCATCGCGGCGCAGGCCTGGGCGGCGGGCACGACGAGCGCGAACAGACGCTGAACCAGTTGCTGGTGGAGATGGACGGGTTTGAGTCGAATGACGGCGTGATCCTGGTGGCGGCGACGAACCGGCCGGACGTGCTGGATCCGGCGCTGCTGCGCCCGGGCCGCTTCGACCGGCGCGTGGTGGTGGGGCTGCCCGATGTGCGCGGGCCGCGAAGAGATTCTTCGCGTGCATGTGAAGAAGGTTCCCGTCTCAGACGACACGAACCTGAACGTGCTGGCGCGCGGAACACCGGGATTCAGCGGAGCCGACCTGGCCAACATGGTGAATGAGGCAGCGCTGAACGCGGCGCGCGTCAACCGCAAGCAAGTGACGATGTACGACTTTGAGCTGGCCAAAGACAAGGTGCTGATGGGCGCCGAGCGCAAGTCAATGCTGCTGACCGACGAAGAGAAGCGGGTGACCGCGTATCACGAGGCCGGGCATGCGCTGGTTTCGTTCTTCCGCGACCACTCTGACCCGATCCACAAGGTGACGATCATTCCGCGCGGGATGGCGCTGGGCGTGACCATCTTTTTGCCGGGCGACCGGCACAACTATACGCGGGAGTATCTTGAGGCCAAGCTGGCGATGTCGTATGGCGGACGGGTGGCCGAGGAGATTTTTCTGAACCAGATGTCGACGGGCGCGGGCAGCGATATTGAAGTGGCTACCGACCTGGCGCGGCGCATGGTGTGCGAGTACGGGATGAGCAGGCTGGGTCCGCTGACCTTCGGCAAGAAGGAAGAGCAGATCTTTCTGGGGCGCGAGATTGCCCAGCATCGGGACTTCAGCGAGGAGACGGCACGGCAGATCGATCTTGAAGTGCGCCGGCTGATCGATGAGGCTTACCAGATCGCGCACTCGATTGTGGAAGCGAACAAGGACGCGATGCACCGGCTGGCCGCAGCCCTGCTGGAGCGCGAGACCATCGATGCCGAGGAAGTGCGCTTGCTGATCGAAGGCAAGGAACTGCCTCCGCTGCGTTCGATTCTGGCCTCGCCTTCCGATCCCGACGGCAGCTCGCAGCAGGTTCTCAAGCCGGAAGCACGCGGCGGTCCGGGCTTTCCCGAGGGTTCGCCTTCGCCGGCCTGACGTCAGTAGACAGGGAACAGGGATTGTTGGGCAGATGGGGCTGAGCAGCCCGGTTCTCTTTCTTTTTAAGTCCTAGCCTTCGCCCAGCGTTGCTTAGCGGCTTGCTGGGCGATTTCATTGCGCCTCTCTGGCGTCATCTTTGTTGCCCTGGCCTTCCCGCCCTTAAGCCCCCCTAGTCTTCCGAGAGTCACTGCCGCAGGGTTCTTCTCCGGTACCGCCTGCTTCGTCTTTATATCAACGATCTTCTTCGCAGTCGCGGCAGCCATGCTGCCGTTATGCTTGAGCGCTTTGGCTTTTGCAAGGATTTGATGTCGATTGCCGAATATAGGAATTGGTTCACTTATAGTAGGGGATTGAATATACAAGAGTTAGGGAATAGATGGTGAATGAATTCCCACACTGTGCGACTTTGGTTGCAAATCAATTTTCTTTCTCTTGACATCGAAACAGATGCTGGTTAAGCTTGCAGTTCTAAGAGAGATTCATTTTCTGATTCGTATATTGATTGTAGAAGAGGTGCAGATAGTGAAGCATCTTTTGGTGTCAATTTGCGTCTAATAATGTGTGGTTTTGGCCGATAGTGGCCCTTTACCCGTAAAAGGAGGAAGATCATGACCCCTGCGATTAGCAGCCGTGAAATGCGTGCCACTACTGTACGCCTCCCCCAACCCGTATACGAACAAGCCAAGGGCTTTGTGAATTCCGAACGAAGGAATGCCGCAACGTTTCTCAGCCTAAACGATTTCTTTGTCACCGCAATCCAAGCGTATGTAAGACTTTACGAGCGCCGACAAATCGATGCGGCATTTGCCATGATGGCAGAAGACGCAGATTATCAGAAAGAGGCATGTCTTCTCGCTGAAGAGTTCGAACCAAGTGATTGGGAAGCTCTCCGGTTAGGCGAAGACCACCTAACCGAGGAGGAACCTGTCCATGCTTTTGCCGGTTCAGCGCGGTGACGTTTATAGAGCAGATCTAAACCCAACACAAGGCAGCGAACAGGACGGGGTGCGCCCCGTCCTTATTGTTAGTAGAGACGCGATAAACAAGAGTAGCCCAGTCGTGGTCATAGTCCCATTCACGGACGCAGCAAATAAGACAAAAACGTACCCGAGTCATGTTCGATTTAAAGCCGGAACGGCTGGGTTGACTATGGATTCAGTTGCTATTTGCGAACAGGTCCGAGCGATCAACAAAACGCGCCTAAGAGCTTCATTGGGGTCTCTTAGCCGGATTGAAATGACGAGTATCGAAGCTGCCTTAAAAATCGCGCTCGATTTGCCTTAAGAACTCCCTGCCGACTTTTCCGTTTCTAAGCCTGAGCTTTGGTTAGGCAAGTATATTTACTCCTTTTACTGTTGGGCGGGGCTTTCGCATTTTTGAGAGCGGATGCGGAGAGGGTGCAGATGCGGAGGGGGTTTTCTCGGGCAGATGCGGAGAGGGCTTAGACCGATGGGCTTTCGCTGAGGGGTAAAGCCCGTTGATTTTATGGCGTTATGTGCCCATGCGGGCGGCAAAGGCCGCGGCCTGCGATATAAACCCGTGCAGGGCGCGGCCCTCAATATAAATTCCTGCAATAAATCGGTGCAATCAGTCCGTGCGGGGCGGGCCGTGGAGGGCGCGACCTTTTCTTAGAAGACTCTGTAGCCGAGGCCTATGCTGCCGCCGAAGGGGTAGAGCGTGGGGGTGAGTTGCCACTGCTGGAACTCGAAGTCGAAGGCGCGCAGGGTGAAACGCTTGCTGAGTTTGTAATCGAGGCCGCCGCCATAGGCGAAGACAGTCGAGTGTCCGGAGAGGAAGCTTGCGCTGCCCAGGCCGACCAGAAACTTGCCATAGGGCGTGGCGCGCCCGAAGGTGCGGATGGGCACCTTGGCACCGATGAGGTAGTTGTCCTCGCTGATGCCCTGGGCCGGGGTGGGATAGTACTGGTTGAAGCGACTCCAGCGGCCTTCGCTTTCGACCTGAACCCATCGATTGATTCGCACATCAACGTAGGCGCCGATGCCGAAAAGGCCCTGCGGACCGGCCTGGGCGATGCCGTTTCCCGCGTAGTCGGGTTGGAACATGGAGCCGAAACCGCCGGCGGTAATCCTGGGCTGGTGCGAAAAAGCCGAAGGTTCCACTTGTCCGCGGGCGGAAACGGCCAGGGACGCGAGCACAATACAAGAAAGGATAACGATCGTTTTTTTCATGGCCAAAGTCTGGTCCCGTCTTCGTGAATATGAGCTCCTGCACTCAATACAAAACATCGGTTTGTCCGGCAAGTCCCAGGCTGAGGCGAGGAGCACACGTTAGCGCCGGCCGGGGCTTGCCGCCTGTCAGATCTACTGTGGACCAGGCTGCGAGTCCGCGGGTTGAGCCGCAGGCGGGGTAGCAGCCTGCTGTCCGCCAGCGTCGGGGGCCGCGGTGGACGCCGGGGCTTCGGTGGACGCGGGGGCCTCGGTCGACGCGGGGGCAGCGGTCGACACTGGAGCCGCGGTGGACGCGGGAGCCGGCGGCGGTTCCACCTTGGCTGCATCATAGCGCTGCAGCTTGTAGAAGATGGGCGTAACCTCAAACGGCATCTTGTCGCGGGCGTTCATGGGCGCATAGCGCTTGGCGTCGAGCATGTGGACGGTATCGTCCCACGGATCGACCTTGAGCCAGCTGCCCAGCGGCAGAGCGGCGGTCTGGGCCAGATCGTCCCAATCCAGCTTGGGCGCCATGTGCTGGAGATCCGCCATCCACGGGGTTCCGTCGGCTTTGAGCAGCGAATCGCCCATCTTGGGAGTGTTGAGCTCTTTGAGCTCCTTGGACCTGTCGACCAGCTGCGCGTAGTAAAGACCAGCATTTGCCAACCTGTCCTTGTACATCGAGGCCTGGAGGTATTCCATCGCCCTTTTGGCAGCCGCGGCGTTGTCGACATCGGAGTGGTACATGTTAATGCGCTGGAATGTGGACTCGTCGGGGAACAGCAAGCGGTCGTTGAAGGCGTAGCGGGTGTCGATATGGTGGCCCATGGCGATGTGCGCCAGTTCCATAGCGATGACCGAGGCGATCGCTTCTTCGCTGGGCAGACTGTCGATGAGGCCTCTGCTCAACAGAATGGTGTTGCCGACCGTGGTTGCCTCGATGGTATCGGTAAGCATCACGCGGGTATGAATCTGGTCAGTAAAGGCGAGGTTGTTGGGAACCACCAGGTTGATGACGATCTGGTCAAGAACTTTAGTTTCATATCCGCCCTGATCGAGGGGCGCGACCAGGCCAGCCTCGACGAGGCGGTCGATCACGTTGTTTTCAGCCTGGGTGACCCACATGCGCGAGGCCTGCAGGGGACCCACATCCTGGGAGTCGTTGCTGCGGTCGACGGCGTCGTCGACTTTGACGCTGACGTTCTCGCTGTCACGGGTGGGCAGCTTGAGCGAATAGCCCCAGAAGTGGGTTTGGGCTTTCAAGCCCACCGACTTGGAGCCTTCGATGCGCTGGGTTTCTTCAACGTAGACGGCCACCGGGAGCCAGATGCCGGGCTGCACGTTCATCCGCCAGCTATCGAAGTGGAAGTAGTATTTGGAGGAATCTTCATTGGTGGGACCGGTGTAGGTGCCGTTGAAGCGGACCACGTTGCTGCCCTCGTCCTCGATCCAGATGCGGCCGTAGAAGCGGCCCATGCCGGCGACGCGGGGATGCACGTCGAAGACCCAGGTGCGGACGTTGCCCAGAAACTCGCGGCGCACGAAGCTGAAGACATAATGCTGCTGGTCGAACCCGGTGGGGTCGATGAACATCATCTGCATGAAGCCGATGTCGGAGTAGGTAAACTTTTCAAGGCCGAGCAGCTTGGTAAGGCCGGTGATGGCCCCCAGGGAACCTTTGAAGAATCCGTGCTTTGATTCCTGACGCGGCTCGTAGCCCTTATCGAAGAAGGCCTTGCCGAAATCCACGCGGCTCAGGATGTACTGGTCGTCGACGGGGACTTCGTAGAGCTTCTGGTCAGGACGAGTGTTCTGGATATAGGTTTCGACCAGGGGGGTGCGCATCTTGATGTCCCTGATCAGCACCTTCTCCTGAGCGACGGCCCTGTTGACGAGGGCGGACTGCTCGGGGGTCAGCAGGCGGGCCTGTTCGTACTTAGGTTGCTTTCTTGCATACGCGCAGGTCACCCCCAAAACAACGATCAGAAACGTGAGGGGGATCTTCCGAAAAGTCATGTCAGGCTCCTAGGTGGCTTTGTCCGATTCTTTCTTCATCCGCTTGAGCCAGTTTCGGCATCTTGCGGCTGGGTACGGATTGCTCTATTGACTGCAAATCTCTGCACATCTGATGTTACGTGATGTTACGCCAATTGAAACGAGATTGTGATGGTGGTTGTCAAGTTGACGGGTCTTCCATCGCGGGTTGCGGGACGGAATCGTATTTGTTGAGCGACGCGCCGGGCTTCCTCGTCGAGCCCGTGGCCAAGACCATGGACCACGCCTTCGACGACGACCTGGCCGGTAGCCAGAAAGGTAACGCGCAGTATGACATCTCCCTGGACCTTGAGTTGGCGGGCTTCAGAGGTGTACTGCACGGAGGGTTTTGAAAGGACTTCGAGATCGGTGGTGACCGGGGAGGCAACAACGGCCGGGGCAGCCCTGACAACGGTGACGCCGGGGATGCCGGCAGAGGCGACTTTGCCGTAGCTCCCGCTGTTGGCGTTACCGGTGGCGCCGGGAATGCCGGCGGAGGCCACTCTGCCGACCATTCCGGCGTTGGAGCCGGACCTGAGTCCATTGCCGATGCCTGTGGAACCGACGACACCGTGTGGAGCGACCGCGGGACCCTGCATTCCGCCATAGGGATTGCCGATGGCGGCGATGGTGGCCGGGCGGGTGGCGTTGGGATTGGGAGTGACGCCGAAGGTTTGTCCGAGATGGACGGGGGCCGTGGAGGGCCTGACCTGGGGATTTTGCGCGGGCATGGCCGCAGTGAGCGCGGCCTTGGGCTGCGGGGCGAGGATAATGGCCGGCTTGGCGGCGGCCTTGACGACCGGGAGAGCCAGCTTGGCCTCCATTTGGATGGGCTTGGGCTCCGGCTTGGGTTTGGGCATTGTGATTTTGGGAGCTTCCATCTGGAGTTTTGGCGGCTGCGGCGGCGGCGGCAGCTTGGGCGGCGGGGGCACCTTGACCTTGGGTTGAGGAGGCGGAGTGGTGGGAACAATCAACTCCGTCATCTCGTACTGGTGCGCCTCGATGACATGCTTTGCAGTAGCTCCAATATAGAGAATAAGGGCAACGATGCCTAAGTTGATTACCGAACTGGTGACGAACGAGGCTGTGGATCGCTCGGGCTCGGGAAGCAAGCCGAAGTTGGTCCGCCCCGGGGTGTAAGTCATCGGCATGTATTCAGACCTCATGCGCGGCCGTCCAGGCCGCATGGTTTCATTATGGGCGGGAAGTCATGAACGAACTGTGGATCGTGATCCCCGCAAAGCCCGTGATTCCCGCAAAGCCCGTGATTCCCGCTAGGCCCGTGATTCTGAATCAACGTCCGCGATTCCGCGCCAGAGAGAAGCCGGGGAATGCGCACAACAGCATAGGGCGGGCAGTCTCCTCCGCGAGCGGCTGAAGACTGCTGAGGCCCGCGTGCGCGAGCGCACCAGGCAACTGCCGGACTGCCAGCCAATACGCTATCCACAGTAGTATGTGCCGGACCAAAGTTCCGGGGAATACCACTGTTGGGCAATATGGACCCTAAAGTACGGAAACTGAATACGAAGGGCGCAGGGGTAGGAATGCGATGATTGCCAAACCTCGAATGAGAGCCTGTGGCGCAATCCGGACTGCCTGCGGCAAATACCTCGGACATCGTGACACTCCACTTTCCATCCAAGGCATCCGAATGACCAGCACATCCTTACTTTTCAGCAGCCAATCCGCTGCCTGCATTTCAGTAAATTGGCGCCGGAAGCGCATCAAAACCGGCAAAATCCAGGAATTGCACCGCAAATGTGGGCACCCAGCGGGGAGCCCGGGGTCTTTTAGCCGGAGGGTTCCAATCGTTCCAGCTCCTGACCTATTGTAATAGACTCAAGGTAACCCAAAGTGTTCAGGGAAGGACAGCGTTTTTTGTGAAGATCTTGGTGACCGGCGGAGCCGGGTACATAGGTGGGACAGTTGCCGGGGTGCTTTCCGAAAAGGGACACCAGGCCGTAGTTTACGACAACCTGAGCCACGGGCGGCGCGCGATGGTGCCGGCCGGGGTGGAGTTTGTGGAAGGCGAAGTGGCTGACAGGCAGGCGCTTGAAGGCCTTTTTATAGAAGCCCGGAAGAGGGGTTCGGCGTTTGACGGTGTGCTGCATTTTGCCGCGCTGATTGAAGCGGGCGAGTCAATGGTGCGCCCGGAAACTTTTTTCAGGAACAATACGGCGGCCACACTTTCTCTGCTGGAGGCGATGCTTGCCGAGGGCCCGCGGCGGCTTGTTTTCTCGTCGACCGCGGCGGTGTATGGGGAGCCGGAAACCGTTCCAATCAAAGAAGATGCGGTTCTTCATCCGACCAACGCCTACGGCGAATCGAAGCTGATGGTGGAGCAGATGCTGGCCTGGATGAACCGCATTCACGGACTGCGCTACGCCTCGCTGCGCTACTTCAACGTGGCCGGAGCGCCCGAGGGTCCGGGCGGCCAGGTGACGCGCGGCGAGGCGCACGATCCGGAGACGCACCTGATTCCGCTGGTGCTGGATGTGGCGCTGGGCCGGCGCGATTTCATCAAAATTTTCGGGGAAGACTATCCCACGCCGGATGGCACCTGCATTCGCGATTACATCCACGTTTCAGACCTTGCCGAGGCGCATCTTCTGGCACTTGCGGCGCTCGGCGAGGGCACGGAAAAGGCGGATGGGGCGGGATGCAACTTTAGTCCGTTGATCTACAACCTAGGTAATGGAAAGGGTTTCAGCGTGCGCGAGGTGATTGAATCGGCGCGCCGCGTGACCGGACATCCGATTCCCGTTGAGATCCAACCACGGCGGGCCGGCGACCCGGCCGTTCTGGTGGCGAGCTCGGAAAAGGCGATTCGCGCACTGGGATGGAAGCCGCGCTACGTCGAACTGGACGATATTGTGCGCACGGCGTGGGACTGGCACCAGAAACGCTACGCGGCCCGCTAGAGCGGTCTGAGGCCAGGTATGCCTCCTTTGCGCTTTGTGCCAGGCATGGCCTCTTTGCGTTTTGCGCCGGGCCGTCCCTTGTTGGGGTTGGGTCGACTTGAGGGCGTGGCTCTGTGGGTACGGCAATCCTGAAACCGCGATAGTTTTTGGGAAATTTGCAACCGGGCGGCGGTTGCGGCTGTCCAATAGAGGGAAGCGGCACGATCGAAGCGAGACGATGCAGGCTAGACGATTGAAGCGATGAGGTGCTTCCCCGGATGGAGGTTCTTCCCCCAATGGCCGAGGACAGTGAAAAGGGAATCGTCAAGAAGGGATTCCTACGAGCGTTTATCGATTTTTTTATCCTGTTCAGCGGGGTTTCGACGGCGTCGAACCTTGCCCGCACGCAGGGACGGCCGCTGCTGACGCGCGGACTGTTTTTGTTTCGCAGCGGCAAGGACCGCTGAGCGATTTGGATCGCAAGTTGAAGGCAAAATCGCCCTGCGGCTCGTGGCAAACTCGCCCTGCAGCTCGTGGCAAACTCGCTCTCCAACTCGTGAATTGTTAGAATCGAAGGCATGCCGCAGACACGCAAAGAGGCTCTTGAGTGCTTCCACTCCCCCGACCTGATCGGACTGGGGTTCGAGGCGGATGCGGTACGCCGCCGGCTGCACCCCGAGGGCGTTGTCACCTACATCATCGATCGCAACATCAACTACACGAACTTCTGCACCGAGTACTGCACATTCTGCGCTTTCTACCGGCCGCTGCCGAAGAACGGGAAGAGCGACCCGCGTTCGGACGAAGGCTACATTCTGGAGTTCGAGACGATCTACGAGAAGATCGCCGAGACGCTGGAGATGGGCGGGACCGGGGTGCTGATGCAGGGCGGGATCCATCCTGACCTGAAGATCGACTGGTTCGAGCGGCTGTTTACCGGGATCAAGCAGCGATTTCCCACAATATGGCTGCATTGCCTTTCGGCCTCGGAGGTGCTGGCCATTGCCGAATACAGCAATCTTTCACTGCGCGATACGATCGCCAGGCTGCGCGATGCGGGGCTGGATTCGATTCCCGGCGGCGGCGCCGAGATTCTTGACGATGAGGTTCGGCAGCGGATTGCGCGGCTGAAGTGCAAGACGGAGGACTGGGTGAGCGTGCATCGCACCGCGCACCAGCTAGGCATGCGCACGACGGCGACCATGATGTTCGGCGTGGGGGAGAGTTACGACCAGCGTGTGAATCACTTTGAAGTGGTGCGCCGTTTGCAGGAAGAGACGGGGGGATTCACGGCCTTCATCCCCTGGAGCTTTCAGCCCAAGCACACGGCGCTGGGCGGCCGCGGTTGGGACGAGGCGACGAGCGTGGAGTACCTGAAGGTTCTTGCGATCGCGCGACTGTATCTTGACAACATTGAGAATGTGCAGGCGAGCTGGGTGACGCAGGGCCTGAAGGTTCTGGAGGTGGGTCTTCACTTCGGGGGCAACGATGTGGGTTCGGTGATGCTGGAAGAAAACGTGGTGAAGGCGGCGGGCACGAGCAATTGCACCACCGAAGAGGAGCTGCGGAGAATCATCCGCGATGCCGGGTTTAAACCGGTGCAGCGGGACACGCTCTACCGGACGATGTTCTTGAATTAGGGCGGATGGGCGACCAGGCGCACGTCTGGCAGCAGACCCACGGAAAGCCGCCGCGCCGTTGCTATCACGATAGGCAAGGGTCAGCGAAGATGAAGGAACCAGGCTTGCAACCGTCCGATACAGCAGCGCCCGGAGGCAAGGAAACCGGGCAGAACATAACCCATTACATTATTCCGGGGTGAGCTTTCGAGAAGGCTTTCACCAAGCTGGAAAAGGCCGGCTTTCGGCTCAACCGGCAATCGGCCCCGTGGAGCGCCGAGGGCAAGGCGAAGAAGGCCAGCAAGACAAAATACACTTGCGCGGAATGCGGCCAAAACGCATGGGCGAAGCCGGGGGCAAGCCTTAATTGTGGCGACTGCCACGAGGAAGACCCGGAGAATTCCATTTTGATGCCGGCCGAGGAAACCGACGAGAAAGAGAAGTGGATGTAGCTGGTCGAGTAGCCCAGAGGAACCTCACCTCTGGGCTACTCGACCAGCTATACTCGTAAAGTTGCTCCGGGTACACGCAAGATGCAGTGTGCGCCCTAATGAGAGCGTCAATCGCGAGAGCACAGAGAATCGCACGCGGAGGGAACAATTGGGCAAGCCGGACAATCGTCTTGAGGAATTCTCAGCCGCCCCCGTGGGGGCTGGAAACCAATATCATGCTGACTGCCCGTTATGCCATAACACCGAAGCGAGTGTGCATGTGCAGCGTCCAAGAGTGCTATGGGTTAAATGCAAGTGCGGGCTCATTTACAAGAAATGGTCGGCTGAGACATTACCCGCACCGCAGCCGTTTAATCCGGCTACTGCCCACTATTCCAAACGTTGGCGCAGGAGAGTCGCCAAGTCTCGCCAGCAAATACGGGAAGTGCTCAATTTTGTCAGCAAGGGTCCACTGCTGGATATAGGCTGCTCCATGGGCTACACAATCCATGCGGCGCAGCAGTTGGGGCTAAAAGCGCATGGCCTGGAATACGACCCGGACGTGGCGCAGTTTTGCCGGTCAAAAGGATATTCTGTTGAAACCGGAACGATGACATCCCTGCCCTTCGATTCGGGTGCGTTTCAAATCGTCGTAATGAAACACGTTTTGGAGCACACGCACGATCCAGGCACGACACTGCGTGAGGTGCGGCGCGTACTGAAACCAAATGGCGGCTTGTTTATAGCCGTGCCAGACGGGCGCTATGGCAAGTCGGTTCGAAATCCCTACAAGAGCAGATTTTTCGCTTACTCAAACCCGGAAACCGGACATGCCATTTATTACACTCCCACCACGCTGGCGCGACTGGTAACCGATAGCGGATTTTCCGTTGCTAACGTGCACCCTTCGATGATTCACCGCGCTGCGCCATTTCCTGTGATTGCCGCACAGATCGCTATCTCCCCACTACACTGGCTGATCGAGAAGTTCCGCGATATAGCTCATCTCAGGAAGGAATTCTGGCTCGTGGCCGTCAAGCGCGATGATGTGCAGTCCGCATGAGACCAGCAGCACTGATTTACATCTATGAATGAAGCCGCAAGTAAAGCCTCATAAAATTAGAAACATGAAGTGGAAATGACAATCGAAGATTGAAACGCTGACTTGCGCCTATGCAAAAGCATGAGGCTTACCTTTCGATCGGCTTAATAGGGATCATCTGTTTCCACACAGTACGCTGATCGTGACTCGCAGTGCGCAGATCGTGCAGACGGTCTTGGCGCCTTTCAAATTCCTGCAACCTGCACGTCATCGAAAACATCTATGCTGGAGATATGACAGCTCTCGAAGTTCCCTCACTGCGCACCCTTGGCAACTCAGACCTTCAGCTAACGCCTATCGGATTTGGCGCCTGGGCGATCGGCGGCGGCGACTGGACCTACGCGTGGGGCCCGCAGGACGATCAGGAGTCAATTGCGGCCATCCATCGCGCGCTCGACCTGGGCATCAACTGGATTGATACAGCGGCCATCTACGGGCTGGGCCACTCGGAAGAAGTGGTGGCGCGGGCGCTGAAGTCCGCTTCGCGCAAGCCCTATGTGTTTACCAAGTGCGGCATCCGGTGGAAGGGTGACCGGTCGCCCTACCGCTCCCTGACGGCAGCCTCGGTGCAGGAAGAGGTGGAGGCCTCGCTGCGGCGGCTCAAGGTGGAGGCTATCGATCTCTACCAGATTCACTGGCCGGATCCGGAGGAGGAGATCGAAGAGGCGTGGGCGGCGATGGCGCGTTTCCGGGAGCAGGGGAAAGTGCGCTGGATTGGGGTGTCGAACTTCAATGTGGGGCAGATGGAGCGCATCCAGAAGATCGCGCCCATCACCAGCCTGCAGCCGCCCTACTCGATGCTGCGTCCGGCGATCGAGGCGGAGATTCTTCCGTTTACGCAGAAGAACGGGATCGGCGTGATCAATTATTCGCCGATGGTTTCAGGGCTGCTGACGGGCAAGATGAGCGCCGAACGGGTGAAGGCGATGCCCGCCGACGATTGGCGGCGCAAGGCGGTTGAATTCAACGAACCGCGGCTAAGCCGCAATCTAGCCCTGGTGGAACGACTGCGCGAGATCGGGAACGCTCACGATGTGAGCCCGGGCGTGGTGGCCGTGGCGTGGACGCTGCACAACCCCGCAATCAGCGCGGCGATTGTGGGCGGGCGCAGCGCCAAGCAGGTGGAGGAGCTTTCGAAGGCTCTGCACTTCAGGCTGACCGAGGAAGAGTACGCGCGCATCGGTGGTTTTTTGGCCGACAACGGGGCTTGAAGCGAGCGTTAAGCAAGCAAAAACCCCGGCCGTGGCCGGGGTTTTTTGTTGGGAAGAAGAGTTTGCCTTACATTGCAGCGACGAAGTCCGGGACCAGGATCGCGGCATGCTGCTGGAGCAGTTGAGTCATTCGAGCGGCCATTCCCGTGTACATGGACGCGGCGCGGAAGGCGTTAACTCGGACGCCTTCGCTGGCCTGGGTAAAAGCATATTGCGCCAATGCCGTCATGACGCAGACTCGAATCTGCATGGCGTCGCTGTGAAGAGTTTCAACCAGGAGGCGATCAACGCCTTCGCAGTGGGCGGCGGCGTAGTTCGCCATTTCGAGCATCACACGCGCATTCTGGTAGATGGCCCACAAGCCCTTTGGACCTTCCATACGTCTCCAGGCGTCTTCGGGGGTTGCGTTCAGGCCCTCTTTCCAGAGGAAATGATCGCTTAGTTCGCGTGCGCTCCAATCGGGACGGAGGCGAGCGATGAGAGACTCCCAAGTTTGGGAGTTACGCCGCTTCACGCCGATCCGCCACCGGACAAGATAGAGCGCGATGGCCAGGATTGCCGCGATTTGAACCAAAGGCAGAAGCATTCGTACTCCTCAAACCGAGATCGAGTGGCTATACGAGCAGTCACATCTCCCCGGCTGGGCTTTCATGCACCCTCTACTTGTAGCAGAGATTCAGAGAATGTGTACAAAGATTATTCACTCTCTAGCACGTAAGTTGTAGACGGAAGGTCCTGATGGGCCAGCCTTTATACGACAAGCAATGGGCGGAGGCCGTGTGGAGCGTGGCCATCAACAATCTGAAGGTCGGAGAGCCATGGGGGGGGAGACGATCGGGTGGAGTTAACGATCCCGGTGTTTGTTGGATCGGTCGGCTGCCGCATCATTGAGCGCGACGCGGGTGCTGTGGGCAGCGCCCGCCACCGCCAGGAGCATGCTTTGCATCTGCGGGCTGAATTCGCGGCGCTCCGCGGGCTTGGTCGCAAAGGAATAGACCCAATAGAAAAGGGCTGCGACGTAACTGAGCCCCGCCACGACGTCAAGCCACTCGTATTGAGCTCCAACGGCCTGGTGGGTATGGATGGTCGTGACGGCCAGAGAGACGATGGAATAAAAGCCGAGCCCGGTGGCGATTTGGAGTTCGCGATCGCGCCAGCCGATGGAGAGCAACTGGCTGAAGGCGACCAGGGCGAGGAAGAAGACGGCCCGCAGAATGGCAGGGATTTGCTGGAGGAGAAACAGCTTTCTGCCCAAATCGGAGAGGGAATCGGGAGCAGTGAGGCCGGCAAGGGGCCAGAGGATCAAGGCGCCAAGGGCGACCAGGACGGCAATTCCGATCCACGAATACCTGGGGAGAGATTTGCGAATGGGGCGCAGGATACTCCAGGCGATCTCGACCAGGAGCGCAAAGATCATCGCGGAGTCAATGACGAGCTGAACGAGATAGATCTGGAAGGAATCAGTTGCGAGGGAACTGTGCCGGACATAGAAGAGGAACCAGTCGCTGAACAGACTCCAGCAGAGGAAGAGAAAGAATGCGGGGAAAGCGCGAAACTCGCGGCCTCTCATCATCAGGGCGACGATCAGGAGTTCGGCGGCCGTTGCGGAGATTAATGCAACAGTTTGCAAGTCACCCACTCCGGCCTCCTGTGGACCGCAAGACAGCCATTCCTGCTAAACGAAGTTTAGCAGGAATGGTTGGACGCTATTGCAAGCTCGGAATGCTGAAACCCGGTTGCGTTTGCCTGGGCAGTTACGCGGACAGGCCGGCTGCCACGTTCACACGTCCCTTGGTCGGCGGCAGTGGCGGGAATGTGACTGGGCTGGCCGCGATGGTCACGTGTCTCCTGGTCGGCGGCAGTGGCGGGAATGTGACCGGGCTGGCTGCCACGTTCATGCGTCCCTTGGTCGGCGGCAGCGGCGGGAAGGTGACCGGGCTGGCCGCGATGTTCATGCGTCCCTTGGTCGGCGGCAGCGGCGGGAAGGTGACCGGGCTGGCTGCCATGACCACGTGTCCCCTGGTCGGCGGCAGTGGCGGAAATGTGACCGGGCTCGCCAGCGCACACGCAGCCACAGAGAACACTGCAGCGCCCAGGATTGCAGCGCGGATTGTAGACGATCTCGAGATCATGGTGGAGCACTCCTTGCGGGTCGATCTAGTACGCATACAAAGAGTAACCCAAAAGGGGTAGGTGCGCTACCACAAAAGTAACATTGCGAAATATTTTTTTTGAGGGGAGCGAATTTTTGGCGATTTTGCGTGTATAGAGGGTGTCGGAGGGCCTTAGATTCGCTGTTTGTTCGCCTTACGAGGGCACAGTGGAGGTTTTCCCTTGTCCGGGTTAACCGAGATTGGAGGTGACTTTTGGTGTGGAAATCGGCAGGACGGACCCGAATCGACCTGATTTCCGGTGAAAGAGCCTGGCAAAGACCTCAAAAGGGCGCATTTTGGAAGGGCGCGATTACTTTTGATTGACTCGCTTGCCATTCTTCGGAAGACATGGGCACGCACTGGCAGTTTCACGGAGGGCCAGGCTTCGCGGAGGGCGATTCTGGACGGAGGGCCATTCTGGCGAGTTGCCTCAGCCGGGTCGACTTGAGGGCAATGCCTCCGGGTGCGGCGATCGTGAAGACGCTATCGTCCAATTTGCTTGGTCCAACTTGCTTACGGCTGACATTGCGCGGGTGAGGCATGCGCATGGCGCATGGGCCGCGAGGCTGACGGAGATCAAAAAATGTCCCCGCTATTTTGGACAGGAGGCAGTTGCGGGTTCGGCAGTTGCTGGTTGGGCAGTTGCTGGTCGGGCAGTTTCTGGTTCGGCAGATGCGAGGATTTCCGTTGGGAAAGGACGCGCGGACGCTTGCCGGCGGAAGGTACGAGGAGGGACGAGAAGGGACGGGAAGGCCGATTGGGGTTGGTTGCGATTGGCAGCCTGAAGGCGACGAGAACGCCGATCTCAATGAAGAAACAGGCGCATGGAATCCAGAGAGTCATTATCAATGTCGAGACCGTAACCAGTGGGACGAAGCTGCTGCCGGGGGCGGGGGGCGCGGGGATCAAGCCTGCAATAACTGTATGAAATAAAGACACATAGGCAGATTGTCCGGTGGAGATCCTGGGAGCTGGAGATGTGTTTTTGAGGGAAAATCGGGCGCAAACCCAGCAGATTAGTTACTTTGCTGAAAACTATTGTGCTGTTGGTAGTAACCCGAAACTCCGCTAGAGTGGCAATCGAGACCATAAGAGTCCGGGTGCTACCTATGAAGGCATTGAAGTCGGATCCCAACGTTGAGCGTGGAATTTCTGCGCATTCGGGCGGGCGCCAGGAAGTGCGCTGCGCAGTCCGGTTCCCATTAACACTTCCGGCGGTTCTCGCGACCGGGAAATCCGAGTTCCCCGCCCTAACCCGCAACGTGTCAGCGAGCGGGGTTCTTTTCTCGATGGATCGTGAGTTGAAAGTGGGTTTGGATATTCGATTTTCACTACGGATGCCGGGGTCGGTGCTGGGAACACCTCACGATGTGCTGGTTCATTGCACGGGACGTGTGGTACGCTGCTCAGTAAGCCAACATCAGTACCTCACCGCCTCCACCATAGACGAGTACCGATTCGCGGAGCAATGAGAGTACCAGTGGGCGCTGCGGCAGCCGACTATGGACTTCGAGGACGATCCTCCCGATGGTGAGATTGTTGACGCACCGGCCAAGCCCGGGGCGATCCGCATTATACTTGCGGATTCACAGGCAATCTATCGTGTAGGGATTCGCAAGGTGTTTGCGCTGGAAGACGACCTTCGGGTGGTGGCGCAGGCCGATTCGCTTGATAATCTGCGTTCCGCCATCGAACGGTATCCCACGGATATCGTGCTGCTGGAGGGGAGCCTGCTCTCCGGGACGGCCAACGTGATTCCGGAGATTTTGCGGGCGGCGCCGGAAGTAAAGCTGATTGTGCAGGCAGTGGCCGCAGATGAAAGCCACACAGTGGAGCTTTACCGGCGCGGGGTGCGGGGGATCATTTCGCGGTCGATTTCGCCGGATCTGCTGGTGCGCTGCGTGCGCAGGATCGCGGCCGGGGAAACCTGGATCGACAATCAATCGGTGAATTGGGTGATTGAGGCTTACCGTTCGCAGGCTTCGGCGCTGGTGAACCCGCGCAATCAGCCTCGCCTGTCGCCCAAGGAGATGTCGATCATTACGTGCATCACCCAGGGCAAGCGCAACAAGGAGATTGCCTTCCAACTAGGGACCACCGAGCAGGTGATCAAGAACTATCTGCGCAAGATCTATGACAAGCTGGGCGTCTCAGACCGTCTTGAACTGGCTCTCTACTGTCTGCACAACAAGATTATTCAGGCGGAAGTGGATGAGGAAGTGATCGCGAAGAAGGTTGTCGGGAACTAGGGTGGTGAGTCAGCAGTTCGCTGCGTAAGGCGAGTGGCCAAGAGTGGGTTCTTCGACTTTGTTGGGCGCACCGGCCTGGAAAAGGTCAAAGCTCTGGTCCAGGCGCGCCGGCCTGGAAAAAGTCAAAGCTCAAAACTCGAAGGTCAAGGCTCAAGGGTCAACGCTCAAAGCTCAGAGCTCAAGGCTCAAGCTGGTTTTCAGCGCTCTCGGGCGCGGGGAGATCCTCGCAGCTTTTGCGGGCCAGTTCGAGCAGGCGAATCAGCTCGCTGAGATCCGCTTCATTCATATGGCCCAGCAGTTGTCTGGGCACACGATCCGTGACCGGATCCATGGCCTCGAGCAACTCGAGTCCAGCTTCGGTGATGTGCGTCCATACGACGCGGCGGTCCTCGAGGTCGCGGTGGCGGCGGATGAGTTTGAGCGCCTCGAGCCTGGCCAGCAAGCGGGTGATGTCGGGCTCGGCGGTAATCATGCGGGACCCGATGGCCGCGCAGGTGAGTCCCGCCGGATGGGCTCCGCGGAGTATGCGCAGCACGTTGTACTGGGTGGAGGTAACGCCCCAGTCGCGCGTCAAGAGGTGAAAGCTGCGATGCAGGCGGTCGGAAGTCCGCATCAGGTTGAGGAACGCCTCTTCCTCGCGGCTGGAAAAGGCGCGTTCCTGCAGAATTTCGAGCTTCAGGCCCGCCATCGGGTTGGTTCCTTCCACGGCAGCTTTCAATGAGGCTCCGGTTAATTATGCGCCGGTTCCGGTATGGGCCGGTTTCGGTATGCGCCGGTTGCGGGGTTACTGTTTTGCGACATCGAGATCGATGCTCAACTTGATCGCGTCGCCGACGATGGTTGGCGGTACGTTGGCGCCAATGCCAAAGGCCGAGCGGCTGATGGTTGTGGTGGCAGAAAAGCCGGAGTGCTGCTTGTGATCCATGCCCTCGACGGGACCGGTGGGGCCTTCGACCTTCAAGACCACGGGCCTGGTAATGCCATGCAGGGTGAGGTTGCCGCTGACAGCCAATCCGTCGCCGTCCCTGGCCACGCTGGTGCTTTCGAAGGAGGCCGTCTGAAATTGGGCGGTGTCGAAGAAACGCGCACTTTTGAGGTCGTTGTCGCGGCCGGGTTCACCGGTGTCGACCGTGGAAACGTCGATGGTGGTCTTGACAGTCGACCTGGCCGGGTCTGCCTGGTCGTAGAGCAGCGTGGCCGCAACCTTGCCGAAACGGCCATGCACATTGGCGATGGTCAGGTGGGAGACGGAGAAGTCCACTTCACTGTGGGCGGAGTCGGAGACCCAGGTAGAAGTTTGAGCGGAGGCGAAGGGAAGCGCCAGCGCCAGAATGCCAGTCAGGATTGCGGAACGCATGATCAACAAGAATCCTCCCGGTGCGGTTGGTGGAGTGAATCGCTGGCCGGGACACGGGCAAAAACCCGGCAAAGAGGGTTGCGGGACGGGAAATGAGGCAGCCAGCCCGGAGCCAATCGCTCCTATATATAGACGCGGGAGGAAAGTATTTGTTGCAACAAATATTTTTGGTATTCAGGTTTTTGGGGGTGGCCGGGGACAAGGCTGAGGCGGGGGCGGCGGAGCCTTGGGGCGGTTCAGGCCCGGTTGGTTCAGGACCGGCATGTTCTGGCCAGGTAGGCCCGATTGTGCTTTGTGCCGGGCCGCCGCTCTTTGGGGTGGGGTCGAGTTGAGGGCAATGGCTCCGGGTCGAGCACTCCTGAAACCGCGCTGAAATCGCAATAGGCGGATTCAAGAACAGTTCGCGTGCGTTACTCGCATGGCCCGGCAGGGCTCACAGGGCGCAGCGGGTCTGGTATGCTCGCGCCTATGTCAGTGATTGAGCACTTCCGGCGGCTCGACAGCCGGCAGCGGCACGCATTTCTTGGGTCTTTTCTGGGATGGACGCTGGATAGCCTGGACTTCTTTCTGCTGATCTTCTGCGTGAAGGCGATTGCGGGCGAGTTTCGCACCCAGCCCTCGGCGGTGCTGGGCGCAGTGTTCATGACACAGGCCTTTCGACCGGTGGGGGCGCTTTTGTTTGGCATGCTGGCCGACCGGTATGGGCGGCGGCCGGTTTTGATGTTCAATATTCTCAGCTTCTCCGTGATTGAACTGTGCTGCGCCTTCGCGCCCTCTCTGAACGTGCTGCTGGCGCTGCGGGCGCTGTTCGGCATCGCCATGGGCGGGGAGTGGGGTGTGGGCGCGGCGCTGGCCTTCGAGACGCTGCCCAAAGAGGGCCGTGGCGCCTTCTCCGGCATTCTGCAAGAGGGCTATGCGCTGGGCTCGATTCTGGCTTCGGCGGCATTTGCCGTGTTGTTCCACCGCATTGGGTGGCGGGGATTGTTTATCGTGGGCGCGACGCCGGCCCTGCTGGTTTTTTACGTGCAGGCGCGGGTGGCCGAGTCGCCGGTGTGGCTGGCCGGCGCCCGAAAGCGCAGGGCGCGCGCCGCCAGTGGATTGGCCGCGCCCGGGGCGACGCGCAATTTGCTTGCGTTCCTTCCCACTTTTCTTTTCCTGGTGGTGCTGATGACGGCATTCATGAGCTTCTCGCACGGCACGCAGGACGTGTATCCCACATTTCTTTCAGTGCAGGCGGGGCTACGGCCTGAAACGATCGGACTGATCGGGGTTCTTTATGGATTGGGGTCGATCGCGGGGGGAATTGTGTTTGGGGCGCTCTCAGAAAAATGGGGCCGCAAGCGCGCCATTGTGACGGCCGCGTTGCTGGCGATTCCCGTGATTCCGCTTTATGCCTACGGGCATTCGGCTGTGATGCTGGGGGTGGGCGCGGTGCTGATGCAGTTTATGGTGCAAGGCGCGTGGGGCGTGGTTCCGGCTTACCTGACCGAGCTGTCTCCGGCGCCGGTGCGGGCCACGGCGCCGGGCCTGGCCTACCAGTTGGGCGGGTTGATCACCTCGTGGAACGGCAAGGGGCAGGCGCTGGCGGCCGAGCGCTGGGGCAACTATCCGGCGGTACTGGCCATCACGGTGGTTGTGGTTGCGCTGGCGTTGGCAGGGCTTGCGCTGATGGGCCGCGAGGCCAAGGGCAGGGAGATGAGCGAGGTCTGACCGCGGCGCCGAGGGCGGCGGGCGACAAGTGACGGAGATGGAGCAGTGACGGAGATCGAAAGAATGGGCAGAACCGCGGTTTGAATGGAGTTGTAGGACCGTCACTCGGATGGAGGGGCGGGCAATCTTCACAAAGCTGCAGCCCGGGAGTTAGAATACCGGCAGCATTGCAATCCCCGCTTGCTGCAATGTGGTTTGCACTTCCCCGCTTGCCGCAGTGAGCTTTGCACTTTCCCGCTTGCTGCAATGTGCTTTGCACTTCCCCGCTTGCCGCAATGCGTATGGCGTTTGCCGATAGACGAAAGAACGACATGGGAGATTGGTCTATGTCAGAGAATCCAGAGCCTAAGACAACTGAAGGCACGGCCGGGACCACTGAAGGCACGTCCGGGACACCTGACGGCACGGCCAGCACAACTGAAGGCGCGTCCAGTAAGGTTTCCAGGCGCAAATTCATCCTGGGAGTGATCGCGGCCGGGGGCGTGGTGGCGGCGGTGAACTATCGCTTCATTTCATCGGCGATTCATGGCCACAGCTATTCCGGCGGCGCACGGCTGATCACGATCAATGTGAACGGCATGCAGCGGCGGGTGGACGTGATGAAGCAGGAGACGCTGGCATGGACGCTGCGCTACAAGCTGGGTCTTACAGGGACCAAGCTGGGATGCGACCGGGCGGAGTGCGGAGCCTGCACGGTGCTGCTCGACGACGTGCCGCACTACAGTTGCTCGGTGCTGACGAACACGGTGCGCGGCAAGAAGGTGACGACCATCGAAGGACTGGCCGCAGCCGACGGCAAGCTGCATCCCGTGCAGCAGGCGGTGGTGGATGCGCAGGGCTTTCAATGCGCGTTTTGCATGTCCGGATTCATCATGTCGGCGGTTGGGTTCCTGAAGACCAATCCAAATCCCACGCGGACCGAACTTGCGCACGGCATCTCGGGCAACCTCTGCCGTTGCCAGGACTATAACAAGATTCTGGACTCGATGATGGTTGGCGCAGAGTACATGAGGAGGGCCTGACGATGCCTGAGAGCGCACCCCCAGCAGCAATGACGTTGAAGCCTTCAGAGCGCGTGTACGGGAAGGGCTACAAGCTGATCGGCAAGAACTACCCAACCAACGATCTGCTGGCCAAGGTTACGGGCAAATCAAAATATGCGGAGGACTTCCGCGCCGAAGGCATGCTTTTTTGCCGGCTGGTGCTGAGCCCCATGCCGCATGCCCGCATCAAGCATGTGGATATGGAGGAGGCGCTGGCGCTTCCCGGGGTGAAGGCGATTTTCACGGCCGACGATATTCCCGCGCCCGCGGACAGCATGGATGATAACGGGCGGGTGATCAAGGCCAGCAAGTGGGGCGAGCGGGCGCTGACCGACGAGCCACTCTACCAGGGCGACCCGATCCTTGCGGTCTGCGCGGTGGACGAGCTGACCTGCGCCGAAGCAATCGAGAAGATCAAGATCGACTTCGAGCCACTTCCGTTTGTGACCGATCCACTGGAAAGCCTGCGGCCGGGCGGGCCGAATCCTCACGCGGACGGCAATGTGTGGGTACGGCCGGAACCACCGGCCCGGCCGATTCCGCAGCTCACCGAAGTGAAGTGGACAGAGCAGGATTTTGCGGAGTATGACCAGGGCCGGCTGCCCATGGGCCCGGCGCCCGATACGTGGTCGTATGGCGACATTGACGCGGGATTCAAGGATGCAGCGCTGATTCTTGACGAGACATTTATTACTCCCGACGTGAGCCACCAGTGCCTGGAACCGCGCACCGCGATGGCTTACTGGCAGAACGGCAAGCTGTTTCTTCATTCGGGGACGCAGAGCACGTACCAGACCCGGCCCGCAATCGCGAAGTGGATGAACCTGGATCTGGACAAGATTGTGTTCATCAGCGAGTACACGGGCGGGGGATTTGGGAGCAAGATTACCGGCGGGCTGACGATGATTATTCCCGCGCTGCTGTCAAGGAAGCTGAATGCGCCGGTGATGATGCGCATCAGCCGCGAGGAGGAGCACGCGATCGGCCGGGCGCGGCCCAGCCTTGACGGGCGCATGAAAATCGGGTTTGCGAAGGACGGGCGGATTACCGCGATCGACATGTTCACGGTGTGCAACAGCGGCTCGTATGACGCGCAGGGCGACGGTTCATCGGCGGCGCGGATCGTGTCCCTGCTGTACCAGCCGCCGGTGATGCGGCAGCGGGCGATTTCGGTGATGACGAATACGCCGCCGCGGAGCGCACAAAGCGCGCCGGGAGGGATGCAGGGCATCGCCATCATCGAGCCGATTCTTGCCAAGGCGGCGCGCAAACTGGGGGTGGACCAGGTGGCCCTGCGGCGAGTGAATTGCCCGGAAGGCAAGGCGGAGTTCGGGCCGGTGATGAATGGCAAGCGCGGCCATGCGACCAGCTGCTTTTTGAAAGAGGCACTGGACCGCGGGGCGGAGCAGTTCCAGTGGCAGAAGCGCGCGGCGCGCCAGCCGAAGCAGATGGGCACGAAGGTGCGCGGGGTGGGCGTATCGCTGAGCTGCTACGTCGGCGGGTCGACGGGATTCGACGGACTGCTGGTGATTACGCCCGCGGGCCGGGTTCAGTTTCAGTCGGGTATCGGCAACCTGGGGACCGAATCGGTGATCGACGTGCATCGCGCGGGAGCGGAGCGGCTGGGCGTGCCGTGGGAGATTTGCGACGTGGTCTGGGGCGACACCTCGAAGCATTTTCCCTATACATGCGCTTCAGGCGGCAGCACCACGACGCACACCATGAGCCGCGCGTCGTATGCGGTGGCCGATGAATGCAAGATGAGGCTGAAGGAGATTGCGGCGAAGACGCTGGGCGGCAAGGGAGAAGATTATGAAGTGGGCAACCAGCGGGTGTTCCGCAAGGGCGGCGGCGCGGGGCTAAGTTTTGCGCAGGCGGCCGAGCGCGCCATCCAACTGGGCGGCATCTACGACGGCCACGACGTTAATCCTGAAGTGAACAAGCAGACCAAGGCCGCGGTTGCGGGGCTTGCGGGGCAGGGGCTGGTGGCGTCGGCCAAAGACAAATACCCGCACGATGGCAACACGTTTTCTTTTGTGGCCAGCTTCGCCGAGGTTGAGGTGGATGTGGAAACCGGGAAATACTACATTACCGATTTTCTGGCTTACGCCGATGTGGGGACGGTGATGCATCCGGCCGCGCTGGGAGGACAGATTCTTGGCCGGACGACGCTGGGGATTGCCCATGCCATCGGGCAGAAGTGGGTGTACGACCCGCAATACGGCGTCGCGGTGGCCAAGCGGTTCTACCAGAACAGGCCTCCCACGATTCTGGATGTGCCGGTGGATATGCAATGGGAGGCGCTCGACATTCCCGATCCCGAGACGCCGGTGGGGGCGCGCGGAATTGGCGAACCGCCGGTCGGGGGCGGCTGCGCGGCGATCCTGAATGCGCTGTCAGATGCGCTGGGCGACGAGATTTTTCAGCGCGCTCCGGTGAATGCCGATACGATTCTGACGTCGCTCGAAGCGGGACGTCCGATGCAACATCCACTGATGGCCAACATCTGATGAGGATGTAAACGGAGAGAGCTATGGCAGTGATACGAGACGTAATGCCGGCTTTTGATCTGCTTCAGCCGAGCACGGCCGCTGACGCGCAAAAGCTGCTGCAGCAGGGCGGGGAAGATGCCTGGGTGATGGCCGGGGGAATGGACAGTCTCGACTGGCTCAAAGACCGGATCAAGAAGCCGAAGGTGCTTGTGGACCTGAGCGGCATTGACGAGTTGAAGGGCATTCGCACGACGGGCGACGGTGTGGAGATCGGGGCCATGACCACGCTGACCGAAATTGCGAATCACCCGGCGATCAAGACGCAGTATGGAGTGCTTTCACAGGCGGTGGAACTGGTGGCATCGCCGCAGATTCGCAACCAGGGCACGCTGGGCGGCAATGTTTCGCAGGACGCGCGCTGCTGGTACTACCGTGGCGGCTGGCCGTGCTACCGGGCAGGCGGCAACATTTGCTATGCGGATACACCGGTGGGGCGCAACCGGGAGCACGCGATCTTCGGCGCCAATCGTTGCGTCGCCGTCCATCCCTCCGACTCCGCCCCCGCGCTGATTGCGCTGGACGCGAAGTTTGTGATCCAGACGCCCAAAGGCGAACGGGTTGTGGATGCGGAAGACTATTTTGTAGGACCGGAGATCGACATCACGCACTTGAACATTCTTGCGCCGGGCGATCTGCTGACCGCGATTCGGATTCCAGCGGCATGGGCGGGGGCAAGATTTTATTTTGAAAAGGTGCGCGACCGGAACGTGTGGGATTTCCCGCTGATGAACGTGGCTTCCGCGGCGGTTTTATCGGGCGGCAACATTGAGCGCATCCGCATCGCGGTAAGCGCGGTAGCCCCCAAGCCGATGCGCCTGAAGCAGGTGGAAGACGCCGTTCGGGGCAAGCCGGCAGACGCGGCAACAGGCGAAATGGCGGGCAATCTTGCCGTGAAGGGCGCGGTTCCGTTGCAGTTCAACGCGTATAAGATTCCCCTGATGAGAAACCTGGTGAAGCGTTCAATCAGCGGCGTCGAGGAGGCGAGATGGGCCTGATAACATGGGCGCTGAACCCGTGGGGAAGGGCGGTTCCGATCCATATTGCGTGGTACCTGATTTGGGTTTGCGCGATTGCGGGACTGCTTTTCATGATGGTGCACGCGCTCTACGTGGGGATTTTTGCCGCGCCGAAAAAGTTTGCGAACAACGATTCGGCCGCGGTGGCGGCTGCGATTCCCGAACGGGTTCCGAGGCACTCGCTGGTGGCGCGCGCCTTTCACTGGGTGATGGCGATCTCGATGTTCGCGCTGCTGATTACCGCGTTTCTTCCCAAGGTGGGCGTCAAGTTCGATTGGGTGACGTACCACTGGATTGCGGGTCTGGTGCTGACCGCATCCGTTCTGTTTCACATTGTTCACGCATCGTTCTTCCTGGATTTCTGGTCGATATGGCCGGACAAAATCGACATGCGGGATGCGAAGCGGAGATTGCTGCGCGCGCTGGGCAAGGACGCGCCGCCGCCGGACCGGTTCGCGAAATATCCGCTGGAAAACAAGTTTTATCATGCGGTGATTGTTGTGGCCGGGCTGGCCGTGATCGCGACCGGCGTGTTTATGATGAAGCGCGTGAACACCGGCATCCTGGTGCGCAATCCTTACCTGTTCAGCGACATGACCTGGGGCATGATGTATGTTTTGCACGGGCTTGCGGGCGTGGGCCTGATTGCGCTGATCATGGTTCATGTTTACTTTGGAGTTCGGCCGGAGAAACTGCCGATCACCAAGTCAATGATCTTTGGGTGGATGAGCCGCGATTTCTACCTGGAAGAGCACGATCCCGAGCGATGGGCAGTTGAAAAAGCATCGCCACCACAGAAAGGGCTTGCAGCGGGCGATGACTGATATTCAGGAACGATGCGACACGATCGAGGCGTGCTACGAGTTTACGCTTTCGTATGCGGCGCAGGGACTGCCCAGCGATGAAGGGAGCCAGTCGGGCAAGCAGGTACGCGAGCAACTGGCCCGGGGCGTTGCAGCGATGCGGGGCCTGGAGGCGAGCTGCGCGGCGGCAATCAAGCAGGAACAGTTGGCCCCGGTGGAGCGGTACGAGGCTTTTTTCGCCGTGCTGGGGCGGGATGCGCAAAGCTCCATTGCCGCAATGGAGCTGGTGCTGGCGCAGCCGGCCATCAGCTCCCAGTTGATCGATAATCTGAACGCATCGATGCATCTGCGCGCGTTGCTGGCGGATTTGTTTCTGGTGACGGAGATTCTTGAGCTGCGGCAAGCGCAGGCGCTGGCATCGACGCAGGCGCTGGCATCGAGTTGATTGGGGAGTTTCAAGAGCCTCGCAAGTTTCAAGGACCTCGCGTAGGTACGCCGGATGTATTCGCCCCAGGTTCTGGATCACTTCGAGCATCCGCGCAACGCGGGATTGGTTGACGACGCGGACGCATCGGTGCAGTTGGAGAACCCGGCCTGCGGCGATGTGCTTAAGCTGACCATCAAAGTTTCAGGCGATCGCATCGCATCGATTCGCTTTCTCGCGAAAGGGTGCGTCAGCTCGGTGGCCTGCGGATCGGCGCTGACCGAGTTAGTGCTGGACGCGACGATTGAGACGGCACGGGAACTGAAAAGGGAGCAACTGGTGGCCGCGGTGGGCGGATTGCCCGCGGCTTCTCAGCATGCCAGCCACCTGGCGATGGATGCGCTGGCGGCGGTTCTCGATCAACTCCGGAGCAAACGGACATGAGGCCGGGCGGCGGACTGCGCGGCTGGCTGCGCGGGTGGCTGGGCGGCGAGGGCAGCATACTCCTCCGGCGTGTTCACATCGACGGTGAGCAGGGAGTCGGGCACGGGGATGGATTCGATGAGGTGAGCATGGGCGCGCTTGACCTCTCTTGCATTGGAGGCGAGCGGAGCCTGAAGAAACGCTTCAATAAGCTGAGGGCCGGCCAGGAGCGGATGGCCGTGTTTGCCATCCTTCTCAGGCGCTACGCCCCATTTTCCAAGGGCGAGGGCGCGATCGAAGGACACGCGCAAGTGCTGGAGGCTAGCCGCACTTAAAGGGGGACAATCCACGAGCGTGATGATGGCGGCATTGTGCCCAAGAGCGAGAACCTGGCGCAAACCAATTTGGAAAGAGCTGAACTGTCCGCGCTCGGGCTCAGGGTTTGGCACCATCAAGGCGCCGTCGGCGGCAATCACCGGGGCGAGGTTGCGGGCATTTTTTCCCGCGACCACGACGATGGCCTCGGTGAACGGCTTGAGGGATTGGATCGCGGCGGAGAGCAAGGTGTGGCCCGAAGCGGCAGGAGGCCATGGAAGCAGCGCTTTGTCGGTTCCCATGCGCGAGGAGGCGCCTGCCGCGAGGATGACGCCGCAGATGCGGTACAAGCTCTGCATGGAGAAACGATAGCAGAAGGCGCGCGTGCGCTTAGGGGAGCGAGCCGGGTTCGCCGCAGCAGGCGCTGGCTGGAAGGTCCTCGACTGGCTGCGCGGCGGAATGGTGTTGAAGAAACCAGCTCATATGAGGCAGCGGCCGCTCGACTCCGCGACGAATGGCGATAAGCTCGGCCAGGATGGCGACGGCAATTTCTTCAGGAGTGGTGGCGCCAATGTCGAGGCCTACAGGCGAGTGCACGCGATCGAACAACTCCGGCTTCAAACCTTCGCTGGTAAGTTCGCGAAAAATTGTGATGGCTTTTCTTTTTGAGCCGACCATTCCGATGTATTTCGCATTGGTTTCGACCACGGAGCGCAGAATGCGCATGTCGTCGCGATGGCCGCGGGTAACGATCACGACGTAAGAAGACGCATTGAGCGCGAAACGGGACAGCGCTCGATCGAAGTCTTCGGCGATCACCTGCGAGGCCTCGGGAAAGCGGGCCGGGTTGGCGTAGGTTTCTCGATCGTCGGCCACAATGACTTCGAAACCAGCGGTTGCGGCGGCTTTGGAGAGCGCGTAGCCGACGTGACCGGCGCCGAAGATATAGAGCAGGGGCTGCGGCAACACGGGCTCAATAAAAATATCCAACGTGCCTCCACAGACCAGGCCGGTATCGTACTTGGGATCCTGATTCAGATCGAAGGTGAGGGAGCGCGGCTTTTCGCTTTCCATAACTTCGCGCGCGGCCTGCCACACCTCAGCCTCAACACATCCTCCTCCAATGGTGCCGGCAATGGTGCCGTCATCGCGCACCAGCATTTTGGCGCTCTTGAAGGAAGGGATGGAACCGCGCACATTGACGATGGTGGCCACGGCTCCCTTGTGGCCCTCGCGGCGCAGCTTGACGATTTCTTCGTAGATATCCATCCAATTCGATTATTGGATTCTGAGGATGGTAAGTCAAACGGCGAGGGATGTGGACCTTCGTTCAAGAGCGGTTCCGCGGTACTTGTAGATCCTTCTGGCGCTGTCCGAGGTGGCTTTCTCTTGATAAAAATCCACTTAGCCTCATCGCTTCGGGATAGAGCAACTGTGGAACCGCACTGGATAACTGCCCATGTTATTAATTCCTGTTACTTCAAGGATTCTGATAAGTTCCAAGCTGAGTTAGGCAACTATGAGTCCGTCGGCGCTGTCACTTAGGTTTGCCTTCGCGCAGGAGGAAGTCAAAGTCGCAGCCCTGGTCGGCCTGTAACACGCACTCCTCGAAGAGCTTTGCGTAGCCGCGCACAGGCTTTTGGCGGCGAGGCGGCAAAAGCTTAAAAGCCGCAAGGCGACTCTCTAACTCCGCATCGTCAATCAGCAGCTCAAGGCGGCGCGCATCCACGTCGAGGGTGATGCGGTCACCTGTCTCCACGATGGCCAGAGGACCACCGACGGCGGATTCGGGAGTGATGTGCAGAACGATGGTTCCGAAGGCGGTGCCGCTCATGCGCGCATCGGAGATGCGGACCATGTCATGGACGCCCTGGCGCGCCAGCTTCATGGGGATGGGAAGATAGCCGGCCTCGGGCATGCCGGGTGCGCCGACGGGTCCGGCATTGCGCAAGACCAGAATGTCGCCGGCATGGACATCGAGATCGGGGCGGTCGATGCGCTCGATCATATCTTCAACCGAATCGAAGACCACGGCGCGGCCGGTGTGGCGCATCAGTTGAGGTGAAGCTGCCGACTGCTTGAGGACCGCGGTGCGGGGCGCCAGATTTCCACGCAGAATGGCGATGGCGCCTTCCTTCTTGAGGGGCGCGGCAAGGGTGCGAATCACATCGAGCCCCGGCGCTTTTTCGGCCTGGGCAAGAACGTCGCCGAGGGTGCCTCCCGAGACGGTGAGGGCGCTGAGATCGAGGAATTCTGCGAGCTCACCGAGGAGTGCGGGAAGGCCGCCGGCATGATGAAAATGTTCCATGTAATGGGCGCCGGAAGGCTTGAGATTGAGCAAAACGGGAACCTTGCGGCCGAGCTGATCGAAGGCATCAAGATCGAACGGCACACCGGCGCGGGCGGCCATGGCGGTGAGGTGAATCAACGCGTTGGTGGAGCCGCCGATGGCCTGCAGCACAACCATCGCGTTGCGAACCGAGGACTCGGTCATGAGCTGACTGGGCCGGGGCGAACCGGCGATGGCCATCTGGGCGGCGCGCTTGCCGCTGGCTTCAGCAATGCGGCGGCGGTCGGCATGGGGCGCGGGCGCGGTGGCGCTCATGGGCAGAGACAACCCCAAGGCTTCGATGATGCAGGCCATGGTGGAGGCTGTTCCCATGACGCCGCAGGTGCCGACAGAGGGCGCGAGGCGGCCACTGATGGTCTGCATTTCATGGTCATCGATTTTGCCGGCACGATACTCCGCCCAGAGGCGGCGGCAATCGGAGCAGGCGCCGAGGATTGCGCCGCGATGATGGCCCACCACCATGGGGCCGGTGGGCACGACGACGGTGGGAATGTCAGTGCTGGCGGCTGCCATGACCTGCGCGGGGAGGGTTTTATCGCAACCACCGATGACGACCACGGCGTCCATCGGTTGGGCGCGGATCATCTCTTCGGTGTCCATGGCCATGAGGTTGCGCAGGAACATGGAGGTGGGGTAAGCGAAACTCTCGTGGATGGAGATGGTGGGAAACACCATGGGCAGAGCGCCGGCGAGCAGAATGCCGCGCTTGATGCTTTCGATCAGATCGGGCACATTGCCGTGGCAGGGATTGAAGTCGCTATAGGTATTGGTGACGCCGACGATGGGCAGGTCGAGGGCATCGTCAGAGTAGCCCATGGCCTTGATGAAGACCTTGCGATGGAAGAGCGAGAAAGCGGGGTCGCCGTAGTTGGTGAGTCCTTTGCGCAGGCCGGTTGTCATGGTGCACGCCCCCTGGTTGTTGAGTGCCGCCTGTTGAGTGCCGCAGGGGAGTTTTCGCGGCGATTGCGCGGCCTATTTCACGCCTGTTTCACGGCGTTGGCCTGCTCTGCGCAGACGGCCTCCCGCTTCTGGGCCATCATATCAGCGCGCCGGGCAGAGCGCCGGGCAGAGCGGCGGCTCTCAAACAGAACAGGAGACGAGAGTTTGATGGGCCGGTTGGCGGGTGGACCCTTGGCTGTTTTTGCTTCGAAATGCGGCGCCCTGGTTTGGAGAAGGAAGAAACAGAGATTTCGGCCGAGGGATGGGCGTTGGAGCGGGATCGAGAAGCGGGAGCGGGGAGGCGGGGAAAAATTTCAAAACCGTAGCAACTAATCCTTTAGTTGAGCGTCTATAGGGTTGAGTGGCCGAGGTGCTAGAGGCCACCGTCTCATAGAATCAACGGGATAGGGATGCCGCCAAAAAAGTCCAACACGCTGACTGAAGCCGAGTTGAGGTTGATGAAAATTCTCTGGCGCCGTGGTGAGTCGGCGGTCAACGACCTTGTGGCGGCCATGCCGGAGGGTGAAACCCTGGCCTATAACTCGGTTTTGACGACGATCCGCATCCTGGAGCAGAAGGGCTATGTGGAACACCGGCAGGAGGGCAGGGCGTTTGTTTATCGGCCCTGCGTTGCGGAACAGGAAGCAAGCCGGACTGAAGTTCGACACCTGATGAGCCGGTTCTTTGGCGACTCGCGCGAGCGGCTGCTGCTTTCGCTGCTGGGCGACGAAGGAATTTCCGCGAAAGAGTTAGAACGGCTGAAAGAGGCAATCCGGAATGCGGCGCCCGATGCCGAGGGAGAGGTATAGCCGATGCAACTGGCCGCATGGATGCAGGGTTTGATTGCCGCTTTCGAGACAGGAATGCCGATGGGCGGGGACTGGCTGATGGCGGGCTGGCGCGCACTTTCGCTGGAGGCCGCGAGCGTGGCCCTGACGGCCCTGTGGCAAGGCGCAGCGATCGCCATGGGACTGGCTCTTTGTCTTCGGATGGTTCCACGGACTGCGGCGGCCAATCGCTTTCAAGTTTGGTCGGCTGCTTTCCTGACGCTGGTGAGCCTGCCGCTGCTGGCGCTGGGTTCGAGCCTTCTGTCGTTGGGTTCCGGGGCGACAGGCGCTCGCCTGGCCGCAACGGAGCCCGCGACCGTGCCCTGGCTGCAACTGGATGCGCGATGGAGCCTGGCGATTGCCGCGCTCTGGTTGGTTGCGACGGGGTTGCGCGGCGGAGATCTGGCGATTCATATGGTGAGGCTGCGCGGCCTGTGGAAGTCGGCGGTCCCGGTGGTGCTGGACGACCGTACGCGCGCGCTTTTGGGCTCGGTGGGGACGTCGTGGAGGCGAAGGCCGGTTGAGTTGTGCACCACCACGCGGCTGCAGCGGCCGAGCGTGATCGGTTTTGTGAGGCCGCGCATCCTGATTCCCGATTGGCTGTTGAAAAGCCTGACCGCGGGCGAACTGGAACAGATTGTGCTGCACGAAACGGAACATCTGCGCCGGGGCGACGACTGGACCAACCTGCTGCAAAAGCTTTGCCTGGTGTTGTTCCCGCTGAATCCGGCACTGGCGTGGATGGAGCGCCGGCTTTGCCGGGAGCGGGAGATGGCTTGCGACGAAGGGGTGGTCCGGTCGACCCATGCGCCGCGGGCCTATGCAGCTTGTTTGGCGAGCCTTGCCGAGCGGGGGCTGGAACGCCGGACCGAGGCGCTTTCGCTGGGCGTGTGGCAACGCCGTCCTGAGTTGGCCGACCGCGTCCACAGCATTCTGCGCTGCAAGCACCGGTTGAGTCCGCTGGGCGCGCGCGCGTTGCTGGGCGTGCTGAGTGGCTGCCTGCTGTTCGGCGCGGTAGAGTTGGCGCGCTGCCCGCAGATGATTGCTTTTGTCCCGACACGAAGTTTGCCGCTGGCGGGTGAAGTTAGAGGAGTGCCGGCAGGGGTTGCGCGGGGCGCCTATACGCCCGTTCGCTTTAGCGGTGCTGACGCCAAGGCATACGATTTGATGGCCAATGAGGATTCGTTCTCACGGGCCTCTGCTTTGCGTGGTTCGACGGGCACGGCGCATGCGGTTGAGACGCGGGCTGCTTCAGAAAGTGCGGATGGAAGGCTAAACTCCGGACGCGCCTTCGGATCGCCGGCGGCGAAGCTGACCTCAGCGAGGACGACCGCGACCAGAATGGACCCAGTTAGGCTGACCGCGGCCGGGATGGACCCAGCGAGGATGGACACAGCCGGGATGGACTCACCGGCGCCACGCGCCATCATGCTGAAGGCGGAAGGGAACAACGGGCGACCGGCACTTGTTCAGGAACAGCAATGGATTGTGGTTTCCGCATGGGAGCAGGTTGAACCGGCAAACAAGAATGACAGCCTGACGGCGGATTATGACGCGAGTGCGGGGGACATGAGTGCGAGGCCGACGGCCGAGACGAAGGGTGAGCCGGCAGCGCAGGCGGTGACCCGCATTACGGTGACGCGGCTGATTCTCAGAGTTTTCCCTGCAAGTTCCGTATACACTCAGCCCGGCGCCGCGCCCATGCGCGATGGCTGGCTGGTAATCCAACTGTAACCAGAAACCTTAAAACCCCACGGAGAGTAATCATGAGAGCATCAACTAATTCATTAGTAGCAAAGGCAAAGAAGCTGGCAATTCCCGTCGCCGCAATGGCGGCACTGCTCGCCGCAGGCAGCTTCCTGCTCAACCACAGTGTTGCGCACGCAGCCATTGTTGCGGCAGCGCCGATGGATGACAGCAGCGTGTCGTCCCTGGTGTCGCTGGACAATGCAGTGGAAGCGGTGGCGGCCCGCGTGACGCCGGCGGTTGTGAACGTCTCAGTGACTTCGCGCGCGAAGGCCGACGAATCGGACCAGGATGGCGGGGGCTCGCTACAAAATATGCTTCCACCCGAGTTCCAACATTTCTTCGGTCCCCAGGGTCAGGGCATGAAACCGCAGGCGCAGATTGAGCACGGCATCGGCAGCGGCGTGATTGTTTCTCCGGACGGCTACATCGTGACCAACGCGCACGTTGTGGACGGGGCCACGCAGATCCGCGTCACGCTGAATGACCGCCGGGTGTTCCCGGCAAAGCTGGTGGGCGTGGACAAGCTGGATGACCTGGCGGTGATCCGCATCGACGCCAAAGGCCTGACCAGCATCGCGTGGGGCGACTCGACGCGGCTGCATCCCGGCCAAACGGTGCTGGCGTTCGGCAGCCCCTTCGGCTACTTCCAGTTCTCGGTGACACGGGGCATTGTGAGCGCGCTTGACAGGCCGAATCCTTACTCGGACGACCCGCGCAAACCCGGCGACTATATCCAGACGGATGCGGCGATCAATCCCGGCAACTCCGGCGGGCCACTGGTGGACGCGCATGGCGAGCTGGTGGGCATCAACACCTTCATCATCTCGGGCAGCGGTTCGTTTGCGGGCGCGGGATTTGCGATTCCGTCGCAGATTGTGCGGGCATCGGTTGAAGATCTGATCAAGAACGGCGTTGTGCATCACGGCTATCTCGGCATCTCAATGAATGACGTGACGCCGGACAACGCCAGCTTCTTCAATCTTCCTGACGCCACGGGAGCCATCATCAGCCAGGTGACGCAGGACTCGCCCGCGGGCCGCGCCGGACTGAAGGCCGGGGACGTTCTGCGCGAGATTGACGGCCGCAGGATTGCGAATAGCAGCGCACTGCAGGTTGCGGTTTCGGAGATGTCTCCCGGAAAGGCCATCGATCTTGGCATTCTGCGCAATGGCAAAGAGCAGACGATCAATGTGACTGTGGGCGAATTCCACGGGGACAGCGAAGTTGCGGAGAACACCGGAACAGATTCCTCGCACGGCGGACGGCTTGGCGTGGCAGTCGCCCCCTTGACCCCGGACATGCGCGCACAAATGAACATTCCGGCGAACGTGAACGGCGCGGCCATTGAAAGCGTACGTCCGGCCAGTCCCGCGGACGATGCGGGTCTTGCACCCGGCGACGTGATTCTGGAAGTCAACCGGCATGCTGTTGAGGACCCCAACCAGTTTGTGAGCCAGGTTCACGCGGCGCCGGCAGGAAAAGACATTCTGCTTCTCGTGTGGTCAAAGGGCGGAGCCTCGTACCGGGTTGTGCATCCGGCCCAGGATGCTGAAAACGGGATGTAAGAAAGTCTGTCGCACGCGGGCCGCTGCCTCAGGAAGGGAGGCAGCGGTCCGTTTTTTTTTTGTTGATCGATGGCGCTGGGTCAGGTGTCAGGAAGCGGCTGCTTCATAGGGTTGCGAGCGCGCGCGCGGTCACGCAACGTCTGACCCGGGCAGCATGTGATGGCGGTAGGATAAAGAGCGAGGGTCATTCCAATGCTTATCGTTCATGTGAATGTGCGGGTGAAACCGGAGTCAGTTGCGGAGTTCAGGCAGGCGACCATCGAGAACGCCCGGAACAGTGTTCAGGAACCCGGGATCGCGCGCTTCGACGTTGTGCAGCGCGAGGACGATGCGACGCGGTTCGTGCTGATTGAGGTGTATCGGACGGCGGAAGCGCAGGCCGCGCACAGAGAGACAGCTCACTACGCAAAGTGGCGCGATGCGGTGGAGCCGATGATGGCCGAGCCTCGACAGAAGTCGATGTACAACGCTGTGTTTCCCGAAGAGCAGGGCTGGTAGACCCATGCGCTTCGAGTTTGCGACGGCAACGCGCATCGTGTTTGGCGAAGGCACGGCGGCCACGCTCCCGGAACTGGTGCGCAGCTTCGGCACCCGTCCGCTGGTGGTGACAGGGGCGTCGACGGAGCGCGTCCGATGGCTTGTGACGGAACTCTCGGCGGAGATGCTGGCCGTGCCGGACGAACCGACAGTCGAATTGATCCGCGCGGGCGCGCGACGCGTGCAAGACACAGGCTGCGATGCGATCGTCTCGCTTGGCGGGGGCAGTGCCATTGACGCCGGCAAAGCGATTGCGGCCATCGCCACCAACGGCGGCGAGCCGCTCGATTTTCTCGAGATCGTGGGCAGAGGCAGAACGATTGCGATTGCGCCGCTGCCCTTCATAGCCGTGCCGACCACGGCCGGCACCGGCAGCGAGGTGACGCGCAATGCCGTGCTCGGCTCCGCGGAGCACGGGGTCAAAGCGAGTTTGCGCAGTCCTCTGATGCTTGCGCGGGTGGCACTGGTCGATCCCGAGTTGACCTATGGGTTGCCGCCTGCGGTGACCGCAGCCACGGGCCTTGACGCCCTGACACAACTGATCGAGCCCTTTGTGAGCGCACGCGCCAATCCGCTGACGGATGCAGTTTGCGCTGAGGGGATTCCGCGCGTGGCCCGCTCGCTGCGCCATGCGTACCACGATGGCGCGGATCAGGATGCCCGCCGCGACATGGCCCTGGCAAGCCTGTTCGGGGGGCTGGCCCTGGCAAACGCCGGACTGGGGATTGTGCATGGCTTCGCGGCACCGCTCGGTGGCTGCTGGAAGGCGCCGCACGGAGCACTGTGCGCGGCATTGTTGCCGCACGGCATGGCAGCCAACGTTGCCGCGTTGCGGACGCGCGCACCGCAGCATCCCGCTCTCGAACGCTACGCCGCGATTGCGCATTTGCTGACCGGCCGGAAGGACGCCAGCGCCGAGGATGGGATTGAGTGGGTGCAGGCGCTTTGCGCGGAACTCAACGTGCCCGCGCTACGCGCCTGGGGAATTGCCGAGGCTGATTTAGCGGGAGTGGTCGAAAAAGCGGCACGTGCCAGCAGCATGCAGGCCAACCCGCTTCCGCTCACGGACGAAGAGCTGCTGGCAGTGGTGACGGCGGCTTGGTAAGCGCCGGAGTTGGGCGAGCAACTCCGGAGACGGCCATCGTCAAGGGAAAAGAACAGCGCGGAGAGGCGTCTCGATACCGACCGAGGCGGACGAAAAGGAACATAGCCGATCTCTGCCTCGCTGGACCGGCGTAGAGGCGGCAATCATCTAATCATCTTGGGACCCGGCCACGCGGGACCCGGCCACGCGCGTCAAAAATTGCTTACGCGGAGGTCACAGGAAGATGACCTGCCTGGACTCGCTGATCATCTGGATGAACGAGCCTACGCCGACATAGTCGATACCGGGGTAATCGATCATCTCCTCTTCTTTGAGCCCCATCACGCCCATCGACATTTCACAGACGTGGATGCGGACGCCGAACTCCGCAGCATCCTTCATGAGTTGCTCGAGAGATTTCACGCCGCGCGCCTTCATCACGGAGCGGATCATCTTCGGCCCGATGCCGACCATCTGCATCTTCGAAAGCGGCAAGGAATGGGAACTGCGGGGCAGCATCCAGCCGAACATTTTGTCGAGGAACCCCTTGCGCGGCGACTTTTTGGGGTCGCGCAGGGCGGCTGTGCCCCAGAAGGTGAAGAACATGTCCACTTCCATGTCATAGGCCGCGGCGCCCAAGGCAATGATGAAGGCGGCCATGGTGGTGTCGAGGTTGCCGCTCAGCACGCCAATCGAGAGACGGTCGTTGCCGGCGTTTTTCTCCAGTGCGTCGACGCGCTCGGTGAGCTGTTTGAGGGTTTGCTGGAATTCGAGTTCCTGAGTTGTGGTGTTCATAAAATACAGTCCTTTCGAGGCAAAGCGTTGGCTGCTAAATCTCCGCCCCAACGGAAGCGGCAACTTTGACGGGGGCGCGGCGCCAGGCAAACAAGACAAGGGCCAGCGTGCGGTAGAGCACATGAGCGAATTTGGTAAGGGGGAGCATGGCAACGAGGTCCATGGCCAGCACGACATGCGCGAAGAAGACAAAGTGGCCGGCGGCGGCGGGTGAGGGCAGATAGACGATGACTTCGCAGAACAGCCCGGTGAGGACGGTGGCGGCGAGCAGGAGGGGCAGGAACCAATCGGCAAAGCTGCTGGCGGCGTAGAGCGTCTGGCGGGCCTGAGCGCGGCGCAACAGGACGATGGCGAGACCGTAGAGACAGACAAGTCCGCCAACGGCGCCCATCACGCGCATGGGGTACCAGGGTGGAACGGGAGAGCCGATGGGCTTGAGCATGAAGTCAAGCGTAGTGGCCAGCAGCATGGTCAGAAATCCGCCCATGACCGCGGCATGAACGACCCAGGGGCGCAGGCACCAAGGCTCGAGAGGGGCGGTGACGTTCAGTTCCGCGCGGCACTCGCGAAAGCGGCGATGGAGGAGAGCGTCCGCGAGAGCCGAGTAGAGGGCGCCGGGCAATGCAGCGACACTCAGTTGAACGCCCTCGCCGCGCCGCTGACGCCAGAAGCGCCAGGTCATGGTGGCGATTCCAAGCGAGGCGCTAAGGCCGACGAGGGCAAAGAGGACGACACCGATGTCGTGAATCCAGGCTCCGGGCAGAAAATCAAAGAGCGGGAGATGGGGGCCGGCGAAGTTTCCCTTGCTCAGGAGCATCAAGGAGAAGAGTGCGGAGAACATGGCGAAGACGACCAGGTTGCCAAGCGCGGAGCGATTCACGAGGCCGGCAAGGCCTGTGAAGTCGAAACGCGAGAGGGCATAGCTTCGGGCAGCCGCCATGAACGCGGCGGGATCGGCCTGGCGCGGGCAGGTCTCGGTACATTCCCCGCACGCGTAGCATCGCCACAGGTCTTCACTGGCCAGAAGTTCGCGCTCCATGCCCACCTGGGCCATCCGGATGATGCGGCGGGGAAAGCCGGCGGAGTCCTGCGCCAGGGGACAGACCGCGGTGCAGTTGCCGCAGTGGAAACAGGCGCTCACATCGAGCGATTGGCGAGAGCCATGACGCTTGATTTTTCCGAGCAGGTTTACATCCACAACGCATGCCATCCGAATACCTCTCGAGCTCCTAGTGAGCGGCCTTCTCTTCATAGGCGACAAGGTCATACAGCAAATAGTCGTCTTGCTCGCCGGCTTCGGCGACCTTTCCATACTTACGCATGCCGGTGACATGCCAGAGCGCTTCGTCGGCGGGCATCTTGAGGGCCGCGGCAATCTGCGGAATGGTGGCGGGCCCGGCTTCAAGCAGCTTTTGAATGGCCTTGCGCGCGGCGATCAGATGTTTCTGGGCCTGGCGCTTCTGCTCGCTGATGCCGCCGAGACTTGCGCGCAGCTTGGCCAGCGCCTGCTTTTGTTGGGAAGTAAGTGCTTTCATCGACATGGTTCGTCCCCTTTCTGCCGCCGTTATGAAATGCCGACCAGGTTGGCGGAGCATTCATGGCCGGGAATGTCTGCCGCGAGTCCGTCCACCATGGCATCAAACTGGTCGATCCGCCAGCCATTGAGATCGATGGCCCGATGGGGACAGACGGCCACGCATGCACCGCAGCCGACACACAAGCCGGCATTCACCTGCGCACGATCGACAGTTTTTCCATCGACCTCGATCCGCACCATTTTGAGCGCGCCCTCGTAATCGCACTGGGTGACGCATTGGGCCTCTCCTCTGCAGAGGGTGAGGTCGACCGCGGCCACGTAGGGATGGAGCTCGACATCTTCCGTGGCAAACATGGCCGCGACCTTGACGGCGGCCGCTCCCGCGGCAGCCAGTGCTTCGTGAATGTTCATGGGGCCCTGCGCCGTCCCGGCGAGCAGCACGCCGTTGACAGCGACCTCGACAGGGCGCAGCTTGGGATGAACCTCCTGCAAAAAGCCATCCTCGCCCGTGGCGAGCTTGATCTGCTCGACCAGGTCCTGGATCTGCGCAGGAATCATGCCGGTGCCAAGCACGAGCATGTCCACGCCAACGGTGAGTTGCTGCCCCCAGGTCAAGGCGTCTTTCACGGTGATGGAGAGGGCGCCGTGCTGAGCGCGACCGGGCGCAGCCGCTTCCACCTGGGGCGGCTCCTCGCCGTTGTAGCGGAAGAAGACGACGCCGGCTTTGCTTGCCTGGGTGTAGTACTCTTCTTCACCGCGTCCATAGGTGCGAATGTCCTGATTGAAGTCGAAGACGCCGACGTGCGGAAACCGTTTGCGCACAGACAGAGCCTGCTGCAGGATTGTTGTGCAACAGGTCCGCGAGCAGTAGGTGTTGAGCCTTCCGTCGGCGGATGGCTCGTGAACGCCATCGAGCTGGCGGCTGCCGACGCAGTGCAGAAAGGCGATGTTGCGCATGGGGTGGCCGCGGTAGGTGAGCTGTTTTGCCTCCGGACTGACAGAACGCAGGAGCTGGATAAACTCCGGCATGGTGAGCACGCGCGGTTCGGCGCGATAGAGAAATTCGCCGTCCCGGGGGATGTAGGGACGGAAGCCGGTGGCCATGACGATGGCCCCGACGGTGGCTTTGAGCGCACTCGTGTTCGGCTCATCGGGGCGCAGCGAGTCGACAGAGATTTTGAAGTTGCCGATGAAGCCCTCGACGCTGGATACCTTGCTGCGGAGCAGCACTTCAATGAGGGGGTTGCGGCGGACAGCCTGCTCCAATTCCGAAACCAGCTCCGCGGCGGAGTGTTCGCTGGGGTAGACGCGACCGCGGTCATTCAAATGACCGCCGAGCTTATCGGAGATCTCGACCAGAAGCACGGGAATGCCACGACCTGCGAGATCGGCTGCCGCCTTCATTCCGGCGATGCCCCCGCCGATGACGAGCGCGCGGCGATGGTTGGGCAGCTTGATTTGATCGAGGGGCAGGGAATAGCGCAACTTTCCGACGGCCGCAGCAATCATGCGAATGGCTTTGGAGGTTGCGCCGGCCGGATCGTGCTTGTGCGCCCAGGATGCCTGCTCGCGGATGTTGACATGCTCGTAGAGGTAGGGATTCATGCCGCCGCGTGCAACGGCTCCGCGGAAGGTTGCCTCATGGAGGAAGGGCGAGCAGGAGGCAACGACCACGCGATCGAGATTCTCAGAGAGGATGTCGTTGCTGATGGTGAGTTGTCCGGGATCGGAGCAGGCAAAGGTGTGGATTTTGGCTGTGACGACGCCGGGGATGAGGCGTACGGATTCAGCCACGCGCTCCACATCGACCACGTCGGAGATGTTTCCGCCGCAGCGGCAAATGTAGACGCCTATCCGGAGTGCCGCATCTGGGGAGTGCGGGTGGGCGTGCTCGACGTTGGGCAGAGCGGCGCCGGTGTGCCGTTGCGCAGCCTGAATCTGCTGGCGGAGATGAGCCTCTTCGTCGCGACCCGGCTCTTCACACTCAATCCCGGCCTGCTCGTCCTCGCGCCGTTCCCGGTATGCGTCGTTATTGCTCATGGATTCCTCTTGAGTTGTCGCCCCGATTTGAGCCATCGCCTCGATACACCTTTTTGAGTCTTCGCCCCGATTTGAGTCGTCGCCTCGATACACCTTCACCCCACAAGAACTTCAGACCGATGTGCGTTTGCGCGTTTCTGAAAGAGATATTGGGAGGCTTCGATGGCCGCTGCGCCGGCCTCGGCGATGGTGTCGACAATATCTTTGGGGCCCGCGGCCGTGCCGGCGACAAAGATACCCGGCGCCGAGGTCGCCGTGGGAGCCGTGAGTGCGGGCGTAGCCACAAAGCCGTCGCTGGCGCAGGCCACCGGAGTCGCGACCGATGTTTTCCAGCCCGGAATCATACCCTGCGTCAGCACCACCAGATCGTGGCGATGCTCCTGGAGGGGATTTTCGGCATCCTCGGTGCTCTCAACATGCAGCGAGAGATCCCCGCCGTCGAGGGGCTCGATCCGGGCGACCTTGCCGCGCACGAAACTGATGCCCATGGCCCTGGCGTTCTGGAAGAACTGCTCGTAGCCTTTGCCGAAGGCGCGGATATCCATGTAGTAAATCGTGATGTCGGCGAGGGGAAGGGCGCCGGAGAGAAGCATGGCCTGCTTAATCGAATACATGCAGCAAACCCGCGAGCACCAGGGCACGCCAATCGACTCATCCCTCGATCCGGCGCACTGCACAAAGGCGACAGAGGATGGAATTTTGCCGTCGGAGGGGCGAAGCACGCGGCCATAGGGACCGTGCGGCGCGAGCAGGCGCTCCAGGGCGAGTGGAGAAACGATGTTGCTGCTGAGCCGTGCGTTGTACTGCGGCCTGAGTGTGAGCGCGTTCAATTGAAAGCCGGAGGCTACGATGACCGCGTCGGTTGAAATGGTGAGCCGGCGCGGTTGCTGATCGAACTCGATGGCATCGGTGGGACAAACGCGGGCACAGGTTCCGCAGGTGCCGCAATGCTCCGCGTCGAGCACAGCCTTTTGCGGAATGGCGTTTGTGAAGGGGACGGCGATGGCACGCACCGCGCCCAGGCCCTCCTCAAAGGGGTCGGGGTATTCCGTGTCGCAGGCGTATTCGCACAAGCGGCAGCCTATGCATTTGTCAAAGTTGACGTAGGTGGGCTTTTGCAACAGCCGGACGTGATGGGTCCCGTCCCTTGACTCGATCGCTTCGACCTCGGTGTTGGTGACGATGGTGATGTTCGGGTGATGCGCGGCCGCGGACATTTTGGGAGTGGTGATGCAGCTCGCGCAATCGAGCGTTGGATAGACTTTGCTGAGGCCGATCATGTGTCCGCCGATGCTGGAGCGGCGTTCGACGATGAGAATCTTCAGACCCTGGTCGGCAAGATCGAGAGCCGATTGCAGGCCGGCGATTCCGCCTCCGATAATGAGCGCGTCGGGCGTGAAGCCGGAATGAATATGCGTGTTCATCGCAGTCCGTCCTGCATTGGCTGAGCGAGGCGCGGAAAGCGGGCGGAGGCATGAAGGCGGGCTATGGACTCGCTCTGAAGACGGTCCGCGAGTTTTCGGTCCACGGGTCCAAGCCGTTGCAGATGGTCACTCATCAGGGCGACCTCCTTGAGAAAGGCCTTGATGCACACGGTGCAGATGGCGGTGAGCCGGATGCGCTCGATGCCGAGCCCGCCGGCGTTCATGCAGGAGGTGAGCCGGTCAATGCGCGCAGCCAGCCGGTCATAGGCGCCGTGATAGGGACAATCGGATCCGCAGGCGGCGATGAGGATGCCGTCGATTCCCCGGCTGTAGGTGCGAAGGTAGAAGTCCTCGGGGAAGAGCACAGGCGAAAGCACGCGGAGGATATACACATTGGAGGGATACTCCTGGTGCGCCTTGCCGACCGCATCGGCGCCTGGATAAGCGCATTTCTCCGTGGCTAAAACCAGAATCCTGGGAACGAACGGCTCGCTCATACCGCACCTCGTATGCTCATGGCGGGATGTCAGGCAAGGGATCGCCGCCGGCTCAAAGGGTCCGGCAGGCGCCTGCGCAGGTTGCGCGCAGACGGCTACTTTTTGCGACGCACCAGGAGGCGATCGTGGCCCTCGGCTTCGATGATGCCGAGAAACTCATGGCCCATTTTGCCGGCCCAGGCCGCGATGTCTTTTCGCGATCCCTTGTCGTTCGATTTGATCTCGATGATCTGCCCCACCTTGATGGAGCCCATGCCTTTTTTTGCCTCCAGCAGGGGACCGGGACAGGCGGTGCCCCGCGCGTCGATCACCTTGTCGGCGGTAATGGTTGCGATTTCTTCGCTCATTCAATAACTCCTGAAGGATGCGCGTGCCGGCGGAATGCCGCCTTCACGCAGGTTGAAGAACTCATGCCGCTTTCCGCCGGGATGCGCGGGCGGAGGCCTGTGCCGCATTTTTGCGGAAACGCTGCGACAGGGCCTGGCGGATAAGAATGGCGGCCTCGACGAAGCGAGGATCGGCAATCCGGTAGTAGACGCTCTGGGCGCGCTTCTCGGCGAGCACCGCGCCGCGGTCGCGCATGATGCGCAGATGCTGCGAGGCGTTGGTAATGGTGACGCCCGCTTCCTCGGCGATCTCTGTGACGGTTTTCTCCCGGCTCTGCAAGGCACAGAAGATACGCATGCGGGTACCGTGGGCAAGGGTGGAGAAGAAGTCGCCCAACAACTCGCACGATGCTTCTCTCATAGCGTGGCTCATGCCGGCATTTTCCTTGAAGGCGCTCTCTGTCCCCGGAATGCGCTCTCTCTTGCTGGAGACGCTCTCTAATTCCGGAAGCGCTCTTTGTAGTTGCGCATTTTCGCAAGTACGAGAGTAGTGTAAAAAGCGGGAATCGCTTTTTCTGTGACGGCGGTCACGCCTTTGTGTGCTAACCGTCTCGGAGAGCGGCTTTCACTGCTGTTCGGAGAGAAGGATCTTCAACTGCGCTTCGATCTTTCCCAGATTCGCTTCCCCTTGAAAGCGGGAGCGGATGCGTCCTCTGCGGTCAAGCAGATAGGTGACGGGAAGGCCGAGAATTCCTCCGTAAAGAGCTCCCAGCCGCGCATCTCCCATCAGGACGGGATAATTCAAGCGCAGTTTGTGATCGAGCGCGCGCGCAGGAGACGCCTCATCGTCCATCGAAACGCCCAGCACCTGCAGGCCTTGAGCGCGGTAATCGTTCTGCCATGCGACGAAGCGCGGCATCTCCAGAAGGCAAGGCGCGCACCAGGAGGCCCAGAAATTGAGCAGAACCACCTTGCCTCGATAGTCCGCCAGGCGTATGCGCTCGCCATGCAGATCGATCCGCGAGAAAGCGGGGGCCGGCTGGTTTGTTGCCGGTGTCTTGCCATAAGACAAGGCATGGTTCCCCAGCAGGGACACTATGGAGAGGAACACGGCACAAGCCAATGCGCGGCCACAAATGAGACGGCCGCAGCGGAGAAGGATGGGGGGGCGGCCGCGGCGGGGAAGGATGCGGGACAAACCGCGGCCCGTCCTACTGTCCCTTCTCAATGCGGTATCCTTTCGCGACCCAGTCGTCTCCAAAGTTATCCGCCATATAAAGGACCTTTACGTTGGTGAACCCAAGATCGCGCAGTTGCTTGAAGGCGGGGCCAACATTGGGGCAATGGTTCCACGGGCAGCAACCGCAATAGAGAACAATGAAGCTGGCTTTGGGCAGGGAAGCGACGCGGTTGCGCAGCATCTCCAGGCCCGCGGGTGTGGCTGTGGATCCTATGAACTGAGAGCCAGGGATATGCGCCTGCGAGAAGAGAACATGGGAGCCAACCTGAAGGATGAGCGGAGGCTGGTGTGCGGGCCTTTGAAGCAGGTCGTTCAACTGCGAAGGCTGCAATAGATGATCGAGCGGTATCGAGAGAGCGCTTCCCGCTCCAGCGGAGGGAGCAAATTGCGCATGGGCAAAGGAGAATGAAAGTCCCAGAAAGGCGACCAGGATGAAGTACCGCCTGCGGCCTGCATTGCTGCGATTCACGTTCATGGGTTCCTCCTGCTTGCTGTTCATGGGTTCCTCTTGCTTGCTGTTCATGTGGTCCCCTTGCTTGATTTTGATGATTTGCGGCATGGACCCGGCTGACCCCGTGTTGGTCTTGACCAGTATCTCGCGTTTGCCTTGACCAGTATCCTGACGCGCGGCGCTTTTGGCAACTTCGGCAAGATCTTCGGGGCAATCGCGCGCACGGGGTTCCGCAGTTCCGGGCCGCTGGGCAATGAGTTTCAATCGGGCGTTTCAGGCGGGCGTTTCATTGGGCTTGGCCCGGAAAGGCGCTCAAAAAAGAGATCCTTGCTAGAATGATTTTGAAGGAGCGTTGCGATGAAGAATTGGATGAAACGCCGTTGGATTCTGGCTGTGACGGTTTCCGCCCTCACCGTGGCCAGCTACGCGCAGTGGTCGAACCCCGCCGACGATGTGCCCGCGTATCACGCCTCCGCTCCCCTCAAAGTCCGCGCGTTGCCGCACATTCTGGCGGGCGCCGAACTGACCGGCGAAAACTTCCGCTATCCCTGGCAGGTGCATGTGTATCGGCAGGCGGTGCAGATCGGCAACGTGCTGTATCAGCTTCCCTGCTACTGCCGCTGCGACCGGTCACTGGGCCACACCAGCCTGCGCAGCTGCTTTGAGACCACGCACGGCGCCGAGTGCGACGTGTGTGCGGCAGAGGCGTTCCTGGCCTATCGGATGACGAAGGCGGGCAAGGCCCCCGCGGAGATTCGCGCCGCCATCATGCGCGGCGAGTACAGGTCCATCGACCTCGAGAAGCAATAGCAGAGGCCGCGTCGGCAGGGGCGTCGAATCAAAATCAGGGGCCGAAGGTGCGTAGCCGGGGGCCGAAGGTGCTTACTGTTTCGACCGTCGAGGGCCGGCGGGCGAAGGCGGTGCGGCGGCGCGGCGGACATTTTTGCGGCCTGCTTTCCGGGATGCCGGCCTGGCTGGCCTATGTTCGGATTTTGGCGGGGGTTTTCGTGCCTCTCGTGCGAAGTGGCGCATCGATTTTGAAAGGTTTTTGAGGACCGCCGCCCACTCCTCCAGATGCAGTCGGCCGGCCTTGGTAAGGGTGTAGATGCGGCGCGCGGGCCCTCTGTCGCCAGCCTCCCAGGTGGACCTGACGTTGCCGTTCAGTTCCAGCTGCCGCAGAGTTCTGTAGAGCGCCGCTTTATCGATCTCGGCATCGGTGAGCGCATGCTGCTGCAGCTCCGCGCAAAGATCGTAGCCGCAGGAGCGGGTCTTTTTCTTGAGAAGCAGAAGAACGACCGGTTCCACGAAGCGATAGAGATTTCCCATCCCGCAGGAGCAGGGGTAATGGTTGCCGTGACGGACGCAGAATTTTTGCGGCACCCGGGATCTCCCGCTGGTCTCGGCTTGCCACCAGCCAACCGATTCACTTTAGCATGATTTTAAGTAGATGCGAAGTACATCTATTGCATAATTGTCCATTGCCTTGCCAAAGTTGATTGGGATCGGTAGTCTATGGGTGCAACTCACACCTAATGGGCGACAAAGTGAAATGAGGGAGACGAAGCGAGGGAGATGAAGCAAGGGAGAGGAAGCAGGCAGGAATGCGGCCGCTCCCGGCGCGCGACGGAAGAGGACAGTTGCGGCGCAAGGATCCACCGGGGTGAGGATTGCCGATCGCAAGGTAGGGCGCCTGCAAATTGTTGGGTTTTCATAACGAATTTCTTCATGAAAGAGGTAGTTTCAATGCGAATTGCCATTCCCGTTACAGGTGACCGCCTGGACGAGCACTTTGGACACTGCGAGAAGTTTGCCTTTGTCGACGTCGATCCCGGGACGAAGGCCGTGATTGCGACCACCGAGGCCGCGGCGCCCGAGCACCAGCACGGTCTGCTGCCCCCGTGGCTGAAGGAGCGTGGTGTGACCCTCGTCATAGCGGGTGGCATGGGTGCTCATGCACGATCGCTTTTGCAAGAAGCGTCCATCGAGATCCATACCGGCGCGCCGGCTGAAACCGTGGCAGTTCTGGTAGCGCGGTACCTGGATGGGACCTTGGAAAGCAGTGATCGCGCATGCGATCACACCTGCGCCCACTGAGTTTCGCACCAGGCCGCGTGGGGAAATTGAGGGACGACCGAATTGTGTTTTTTGGGGCGGAAGCGGAGCATTCATACCTGAGTGCGACCGCTGGATTGCGATCCTTGGAATGCGAGCCCTGAAGTGCGATCCTTAGATTGCGATCTCTGGATGAGGAGAGGATGTTTTGAGACTGGATTCGGGATGTTTTCTTTGGCCGCGCATCGTTCGCTGGTTCAGCGTGCTGGGTAAGCGGGACGGCAAGAGCTTTGCTGCGGCGGGGCTTGCGCTCTTGCTGATTTTCGCTGGAATTTCGAGCCTGTGCGCGCAGCAGCCTGCGGCCTCGGGCGCAAGCGGGCCGCAAATGCCGGCCGGGTCTGCGCAGGGTGGAGCTCCTAAAGCTTCCGGGGGCGGGATGGCCAACGCCGGCCCGCACACAGCGGAGTTTGACAGCCAGCGCCGGCCGGTGACCGCAGGCGGCTTCGTAAAGGATGGCCCGATCATCTTCCAAAATGTTGCCGTGGCCGCCGGGCTTGCGAGCTGGCGTCACACGGCAGGCACCGCTGAAAAGCGCCTTATTTTGGAAGCCAAAGGCCCGGGCGTGTGCTTGCTGGACTACGACAACGATGGCTGGCTCGATATCTACCTGGTGAACGGATCGAGCTACGACGCGCTTGCGGGCAAAGCTGCTGCGCCGCACGCGGCCCTGTTCCACAACAATCACGATGGAACTTTCACGGAAGTGGCTGCAATGGCCGGTGTGACCAACGACCGCTGGGGATACGGGTGCGCCGTGGGAGATTACGACAACGACGGCTGGCCGGACCTCTACGTAACCAACTACGGGAAAAACCGCCTTTACCACAACAACCATGACGGAACTTTTACCGATGTTGCGGAGAAGGCCGGGGTGATTGTGGGCACATGGTCAGCAGGCGCAACCTTTGGCGACTACGACGGCGATGGGCGCCTGGACCTGTTCGTGGACGGCTACGCTCAAATCGATTTGGCCAACCCTCCGCTCTCAGGGACAAAAGCCGTGAATTACAGCGCTTGCCAGTATCGCGCCGTGGAGGTGATGTGTGGACCGCGCGGGCTGAAGGGCGAGCATGACCATCTGTTTCATAACAATGGAGACGGAACCTTTACAGACGTAAGCAAGAAGCTGGGCGTGGACGATCCCAACGGATACTACGGCCTTGGGGCCTTGTTTGCAGACGTAAACGGGGACGGCAAACCGGACCTTTTGGTGGCCAACGACTCGACACCTAATTATCTGTATATAAACAAGGGCGACGGCACGTTCGAGGACGAAAGTTATGAGAGCGGGTATGCGCTGAATAAGGATGGCCGCGAGATCTCAAATATGGGCATTGCTGTCGGCGATTATGAGAACAACGGACACCTTTCGGTGGTGAATACCGACTTTGCCGATGACTACAACGTCCTTTACCAGAACGACGGCACGGGCGTGTTCACGGACGTCAGCTTTCAGGCTGGAATCGCTGTCTCTTCCATACCGTTTGTGAGTTTTGGCGATGGGTTCCTGGACTATGACAATGACGGGTGGAAGGATCTGTTCATTGTGAATGGCCACGTTTATAACCAGGTGGACAAGCATCCGGAGTGGGGACAAAGCTATGCCCAGCGCACGCTGCTCTACCGCAATCTGGGCAAAGGCAAGTTTGAGCTGGTGCCGGCGGTGGAAGGAACCGGGCTGGCAGTGGTCAGCGTGGGACGGGGCGCTGCGTTCGGCGACATCTTCAACGACGGGAAGATGGATGTGGTGATCAACAGCATGGACGGGGTCCCCATCCTGCTGCGCAACGTGAACGCAGACCATCATCACTGGGTGGAGCTGAAGCTGATCGGTGGTTCCAAGAGTCCGCGGGATGCGGTGGGAGCCACTGTCTATCTGAACGCGAATGGGATGCGGCAGCGGGGAGATGTTCTGAGCGGGGGCAGCTATCTGTCGTCGAACGATCTGCGGGTGCATTTTGGACTGGGCGACGCGGACGACGCGGGAACGGCGGAGATTCATTGGCCGAGCGGCAGCGTGGAGAAGCTGAAACTGCCGGCGGTGGACCGGATCTTCACGGTGGAAGAAGGAAAGGGTGTAACCGGCACGTTCTGCGCCGCGTGCGCCCCAGGCAAGAAGCCAGAGAGATAGATTGCGGCGTCGGCCAGCGCGCCTACTACGCCTGCCGGATGCTCACACAGCACGGATTTCGCGCGCGTAACCTCTGCGGAGGGTTCCAGACCTACAGGGCGCTCTACCCGGCACCTTAACGGAACTGCGTGAGAAGAATTGTCCCCGAGGAAAAGCCATCATGCATGAACGCAGGTTCCATCCATCGCAGATACACAAACTCGAAGATCCCGAGCGGACGAACTGGCTGCCTGCGCAGGAGATTGTGGACTCGCTCGGGCTGCAGCCTGGCTGGACTGTTGCCGATATTGGCGCAGGCAGCGGCTATTTCACGGTGCCCATCGCCAAGATGATCGGTGCGGCGGGACGCGTGTTCGCCGTTGATGTGTCGCCCGAGATGCTGGATTATCTGCGAGCGAAGCTTTCCGCGGCCTCAGTCGCGAATGTTGAGTGCATAGAAAGCGATGCCGTCTCGACCGGCCTTGCCTCGGGCTGCTGCGACTGCGTTTTTCTCGCCAATGTATGGCACGAATTCGACGACCCAAAGGCAATCGCGGCGGAGATGCGACGCATCGTGAAACCCGGCGGGCGCGTGGGCGTTCTCGACTGGCGTCCCGATGCCGATCCGGTTCACGGGCCGCCGCTGGAGCATCGGATCCAAGCGGAAGACGCCAGGCGCTTGTTCACGGAGGCAGGCTTCCTGATGGATGCGCACGTTCAATTGTTCCCGTTTTCGTGGTTTTTGAGGGGAGCACTACCTTCTGATACGACGCCTGGCAGAGGGGAAAGGTAAGAGCGGGAAGGATTCATGAAGGAACAGCCAAAGGCAAAGGAAGACGAAGCTGCGACAGGCGCCTCATCGCCAAGCTCGTGCTTCGCCTGTGGCGCCGACAATCCCCATGGTCTGCGCCTGAAGTTCTCAACACCAAAACCAGGGGAGTCAGCCGCGGAGTGGGTTCCCAACGCGTTCACGGAAGGATTCAGCGGAATCGTTCATGGAGGAATTGTGAGTACCGTTCTCGATGAAGCGATGTCAAAGGCCGTGGCTGGGGCTGGACTGCTGGCACTGACTGCGGAACTCCGTGTTCGTCTTCGCCTTCGAGTTGTACCGGGAGTTCCGGTTCAGGTGAGGGGATGGATCGAAAGCCGGAATCGACGCATGATCAAAACCGAAGCTGTGTTGACGGGTCTCGATGGAGACGAGCTTGCCCATGCGTGGGGCGTGTTCCTGGCGTCGAGATCGGGAGGCGACGCGGAACAGTGAGCAAGGGAACGGCCGATTTCAATCAAGAGACCATGACAATCGATCTGCCTTCTGGATTGGAAAGCCATACTTGGAGTTTGAAAAGATCAAAGAACGAAAGAGAGCCATGAAAGGGAACCTCATGACGGCGAAAAGTGTTCCGGAGACAGGGCAAGACACGGCGGGTCTGGCAGGGGACGAGGGTGTCCTGATCTCGCCAGTTCGCACAGACCGCGAGCGCTTGGCTTCGCTTGACGTGTTTCGCGGGTTCACCATGTTCTGGATCGTCGGCGGCGGTACGTTGATGGCTGGCCTGGCTGCGTGTGGTCACAATCCAATCATTGACGCCATCGTCGGGCAACTGGAACATAGCCAGTGGACAGGGCTGCATTTTTACGATTGCATCTGGCCAAGCTTCATGTTGATGGTCGGGGTATCGATACCGCTCTCGCTCGCCAAGCGGTCACTTACCCAGAGTTACCGTCAGCAGTTGGCACATGCCATCCAGCGCACCATAGTTCTGTTTCTATTAGGTTCGGTGCGGGAATCCATATCGCTTGGTTCACCATATTTGGTTGAACTAAGCAGTGCGCTTCAGCCGATCGCCATTGCGTCTTTGGTCGCGTTTTTGGTGGCAAGAAAATCATGGCGGTTTCAAGCCTCGCTCGCGGGAATCATCCTGACCGCCAACGCGCTCGTGCTGGCATTCGTGCCCGCCCCCGGAATCCCGGCAGGTTCATACGCCTTCAATCACAACCTGGTGCATTCGGTTGATATTGCGCTGCTTGGGCAACATCACTGGGACATTTGGCCGTACCGAAATGAAGGATGGGGAACTGTCTTAGTTATCATTCCTGCAATTGCGACCACACTGATCGGCCTGCTCATCGGAAAACTCCTGATGACATCACGTTCAATGAGGAGTAAAGCAACGATTATCTTTGGCATGGGAGTGGGGTTGCTGATTGCCGGATTTGCGCTGAGCCCCATCATCCCGATCGAAATGAAATTGTGGACGACATCCTACGGCCTTGCAAGTGCCGGCGTGGCTTGCCTTGAATTCGCGTTCTTCTTCTGGCTCGTCGACATTGCTAAGTTTCGTAAGTGGAGCATCCTTGTTGTGCCGTTTGGCATGAACGCTGTTTTCATCTATATGCTGGTCAGCCTGGTATCGATCGATGCGTTAACCGATGTCTTCACGCGTCCCATTGCCGTGCATTTGGGCAGCGCTGGTCTTCTCTTTCAGGCGAGCGCTGCGCTGGGTGTGGAATGGCTTATCCTCTATTGGATGATGAAGCGAAAGATTTTCATCAAGGCATAGACATCCAAAACTCGAACCAAGCACTGATCTGTGTCACAAAAGCTCAGACTCTCAGGTGTAATTTCTGCGGCCTTTCTGTTACGTGTTGCAAGCATTGCAAGTCTGCTGCCAGGCGAGGCATAGAGGTCGAAATACGGTGTAAGGGCCGCCAGGCTTGGCCGGCGCGAAGGTCTGCGTTGACAGTGCGGTTTCGGTGGGTACTTGCGCAGCAGGGATTGCCACCATGTTATCGCCCTCCTGCCTGAAAGACTCCGGGAATCCGGCGGGAATACGTCTTCGACCTCGAAATATGCTTCCCGGAGCAGCGCCACAATGAGTGCACATCCAAGAGAGAAGGGCTGATGTTCATGCGACTGCCCGAACGGGTTCCCTTCGATTTACATTTTCCTGGCACCCCGTTGCTATGATGATCGTTGCAGACCACAGAGAATAGTTCATTCCAATGGATGAGAACAGAGGACGCCCATGCGCGATAGTCGATGCCCTCTATGCGGCTCGGAGTCGAACCTAATTTTGCAGTTGAACCTTTCCAAGAAGGGAGATCTGCCAAGTCGAGTCTCGATCCGACACTGTAATGTGGATAACTTCCTGTTTGTCGCAAACGGGAGCCAGGAGGAGTACGACGCATACTATGCTTCTATCGCCAACGATTCCTATCATTCGGAGTTAGCGGAGGGGAGCCTGCATTCCCCCATCGCCCAGGCGCAGTATCAGAAGATATCTGCGGCGCTCGATGATTTCTTCGATACACCTAAAAGCGTCCTGGATTTCGGTTGTGGAGAAGCTTCGTTGCTTGCTGAAATTGCGTCGAACCATCCATCGTCGATGTTTTGGGGATATGATCCCAGTCCTGCGATCAAAGTCGCGAGGGAAAAAGCGAAGCTTCTCAAACTCAACAATCTTATGGTTTCCAGCTCGCCGTTTACTGATAACGGATCATACGACCTGATCATACTCTCGCACGTGCTGGAGCATTTGATCGATTTTGAGTTACTGGATTCGATGTGTTCGCAGCTACACAATTCGGGTGTTCTTTACATTGAAGTTCCAGACACGCTGCGCTACCCGGAGTTTGAGCGGCGCGAATTCCTGTATTACTTTGACCGTATTCATGTTAATCACTTCACGCCGCAGACTCTTTCGATTGTCACAGCGCGGCGCGGCCTGGCGGTGATCGGTCAGCATTCATATTCGATTCCGTACCGGGACGGTGGGGAATATCCAGTGCTCGGCATGTTGTTCCAGCGGGCCAAGGACCCGGTGGGTTTGATTTCGCCAAGTGCTCTTATATCGTCGGAAAGGTACATCGCAGCCGAAAAGACGAGAGCAACGGTGATCGCGAGTAAATTGGAGCGTAATGAGGGGGTTCTCGTCTGGGGAACTGGGGATAACTTTCATCGTTCGGTGGAGAACGATGGGCCGCTCTCAGGACTGAGGAATATGGTCGTATTGGACCGCAGGCCGCAAGAGATTGTGATCGCAGGCGAGAGATTCCAGACCGAGAACCCGCTGGAAACGATCCGAAATCGGCCATGGCCTGTGGTAATCACAATTTCCGAAGGAAGGGATTCGCTGCTGCGGCAGGTGAAAGCCATCGATCAAGAGCGGATGGTAATCTTTGTTTAAGAGCCAGTAAAAATGCACTTCCAAGACCCCTCAGTTTGCCAGTGCGTGGTCTATTTTTGCGCCGCCGCGTACGCACGGGTTTATCTCGGAGGCGGCAACAGCTGCAAAATCGACTACAGTGCTGTAGCGGTAAAAAGCAGATGCGTGGGCAGGATGGCTTATATCGCTTGAAATATCCAATCTTTATGATGGTCGGGGCGGAGGGATTCGAAGCCCCGACCCTCTGCTCCCAAAGCCGATAAAAAGATCTATTGAAAGCTATTGAAAATTGTTGAAAATAACTGATTTGAATTGAACGGCTTGCGGGCGGCATCTCGCGACCTGTTGATCCGCGTTGATCTTGGATGCTTTGACCGCTACAAAATTGTCACCACCGATCCATTCTCGGATATAATCAACTGGTCAGATAGTCAGATCGAACTTGGAGCGTGAATCGCGATGCCGCGCACTGCAACTCGCCGCAGAAAACCCGTTGGTGCAGCCGCCAGGACCGTTGTAAGCGTGAAACAGTGGAAACTCGAAGACGCCAAAGCGCGATTCAGTGAAGTGGTGCGGCTGGCCGGGACCGAAGGGCCACAACTGGTGACGATTCGCGGCAAGGAAGCGGCCGTGATCCTTGCGCCCGAGGCGTACAAGCAGCTGCTCCCCAAGCCAAAGGGACACCAGCCACTCGTGCGCTTTCTTCAGGGGCTGGGCCTGTCCAGCCTCGACGTGGAACGGGAACACGATACCGGAAGGGACATTGATCTGTGAATGGCTGGTTGCTCGATACCAATGTGATTGCCGAAGTAAGCGGCGCCAAGCCCGACCCGAAAGTCGCAAAGTGGATCGAGTCCCTGCCGGAGCACACGCTCTATCTAAGCATTCTCATCATCGGCGAATATCAGAAGGGTATCCAGCATCTGCCGTCGGGGGATAAACGGCGTCCGCGCCTGCAACGGTCGGTGGTGGCACTCGAAGCCCGGTTTTCAGGACGGATTCTCTCCGTTTCGGATCAGATCGTTTTGCGCTGGGGAGGTATCAGCGGCGAGGTCAAACGTCTGACCGGCCACTCGCCTTCGGTCATTGATACGCTGCTTGCGGCTACAGCGATTGAGCACGGTCTTTACCTCGCAACGCGGAATGTTGGTGATGTGGCCAACAGCGGCGCAATGGTGTTCAATCCGTGGAAGGACGATCCGGAGCAATTTCCGGTTTGAATCCGGCCGATTTGGCAATGGCCATTCCATTGCCTATCAGAATTTGCTGAACGTGATCCTGGTTTCAACCTCGGCAGGTTGGCTAGCAACGGGGCAAGGCAGATACACCCATTTGCGTGCGGCAGATTCAGCGGCCTTGTATGCTTCCTCAGGTCCGTTAATAGCCTTGGCCTCGATGACTTTGCCGTCTTTCCCAATGACGATCTGCACCACGACCTCAAACTTGGGTAAACCCGATACAGCGGAAGCATCGATTGGCACAGCCTTGAGCGGAGTCACGGAGACGCCAGAAACTCTGTTTGCTGACAAATTCACTGCATCCGCCGGGGGCGGGAACTCGCTTTGCTGAACGTGGTCCAGCGTCTACAGCGATGTAGAGGTAAAAAGCAGATGCGTGGGCAGGATGGCTTATATCGCTTGAAATATCCAATCTTTATGATGGTCGGGGCGGAGGGATTCGAACCCCCGACCCTCTGCTCCCAAAGCCGTGACGGACCATAGTTTTGCCGTTTTTTGCCTCGGGAATCACTCAAATGCGGCCATAAAGTATCACTTCAAAACCGGCCAACGAAGTGATCACCGGCTATTTGCCGGGCGTAACGGGGAGCCCCGACCGGTCGGCATCGCGGAGGGGTTCGGATGGGGATGGGGATTTGAGGACTCCCACCCTTCCGCGGTGAGGCTGCGGAAGAGCGGGGTACCCGGCCGGTCAGATGCAGTCCACCCGCTTTTAATTCGGGTCGATTCCAAACAAAAACGCACTTTGTTCCAGCTTGTTAGTTATCGCGTATTCGCCTGGTGCCAGAGGCTCCGTAGGGGACAGTTTTACTGATTGTTGCCCATATTTACTGAAATTCAAGGGGCGAGTAAATTCCCCACTCGTTGACTTCGAACTAGACCCCAGCGACCCGGCTTTCACGGCTACGACCTCGCGGTGATCCTTCGATACCTTGAGAACTTCCAGGCTCATCAGGCTCTCTGGATCAATCCCACTGGCGATCAGACGGACCACAAACTGAACATCCTGGCCGGCCTTGAACCGCGTCGGCGACGCTGGTCCATTGAAGGTGACTGAGACTTTAGCTCCTCCGAATCCGCCAGCTATCACCTTAACTTGCGAATTTGGCATCTGTTTCTCCAGCGGCAATAGCGCCCCTGCAGGGTTAAGAAAGAATACGGTTCCGCTGTATTCAGGCTCCTGCACGTTCTCGACATCTTGCTTCCCGGTTGTGACCTCAGGAGTCCCAGCTGAGGGAGGGGCATTAGGGGCGTCCGATTTGGGCTGTGTCATTCGTTTGATTTCAGCATCGGAAGCACTCGCAGCAATGAGATCTGTGGCGATGAATACTGGTGGAACGCCCTTGATGGGCCCCATGGAGGGAGCTCCTCGCACGATGAGGATATCTCCCCTCTTGAATGAGAAGATTACATCCGCTTTGTCTTTAGGGAGGAAGATGTGTGGGGGAATATCCAGCAGTCCGCTACCTACCTGTTCGCCTGGCACGACGACACGGAATGCCACTTTGCCAGCTGTCCCCTTTATGCTTTCCCAGTCATAGTTCGGGGTTCCGCCCGCAGCTACGAACTCAACTTTGACTGTGATGTCGCAGCCGGCATAGTCCGGAGCGAATGCGTCGTTCATGACTTTAGCAAATGGAACCTCGCTCCCAGAAAGTGGGCAGGTTTTTCCGCTTTGCGCGTAGGAGTTTGATGCTAAGAGAACCAGGCTTGTCCCTACCAAAAGTAGGCCAAGGATCGGTTTGACAGGCTTCATTCCATCCCTTTCTTCATAGTTCTTTCGGCTGCCCCAGATACTCTTTGGAATCTGGGGCAGCCTGTCGAGGCACGTTATGGCCTTTGACTGAGCCACGATTTCCATTTTGTTTTTCCGGTGACGAGAGTATATACCCCGAGTGCTGGGTGCGCACGCGCTTGCCCGAGGGATCGGTAAAGTCGATGTAGCAGGTGCCCCTGGGGCAGCGGACTTCTTTGCCGTCCATCCATACCCAGTCGGGCTTGATCCGCCAGTTGGGCGAAACCATCGCTGTTTAGAAGCGCTGGCCGTCAGGATCCGTCACTCGCCTGGTCAGATTGACACCAAGGTTGACAAAAAAATAGTAGCGGATTTTTCGTATCTGCTTTCGTATCTATGAATGCAAGTTATTGAATCGATGGTCGGGGCGGAGGGATTCGAACCCCCGACCCTCTGCTCCCAAAGCAGATGCGCTACCAGGCTGCGCTACGCCCCGACATTCCTTTTCGATTGTATCGCGGATGGGATTGGCGATGGGGGGCGGGGCGGACTGGTGTGCTGTGGGCCGCCATCCAATGCCCAATCAATGCCCAATCAATGGTTGATGAGCCAAACGGCAATCCATAGGACCAGCACTACGGGCAGGGCGAAGACCAACAGCAGCGCTGCGGCCAGCAAGAGCAGAAACGCCCAGTCCTTTGAGGTGTGGCGGCGGGGCGCAGCGAGGTGGCGGGTGAGGAGGCGGTAGTTGCGGCGATTCGCCTTGAAGGCAATATCGAAGATGTCGCCAAAGAGGGGAATGGTGCCGACCAGCACGCCGATGCCGAGATTGGCGGCCATGCGCAGGAGCGTGACGTAAGGAACACCGCGCACCCAGGCGGCCACTGGAATGACAAGCGAGAGCAGGCCGGCGAGCACGTCGCCCAGTCCGGGAACGAGCCCGATGATTCCGTCAAGGCCGAAGCGGAGCTGGGTTCCGGGGACGCGAAAGGCTTCGTCGAGAAGGATCTCAAGGCGATAGAGCGTCTGATCGCGGAAGATCCAGGCGCCTCGATTCCAGCGGTCCGCGGGCGCGCCCTCCGCCGGGGGAGTGCCGTCTGCCGGGTTCTGATTCTGGCCGCTCATCGGCGCCTCCTCCGTTGCCGGCCTCGCGGCGGCAGAACTTGATTCGATGTTACAATCGGTAGGGTATATGGCGGCTATAGTTCAGCGGCAGAACGCCTGACTGTGGCTCAGGATGTCGTGGGTTCGATCCCCACTAGCCGCCCCAATAGAAAATCTTCATATAAGTAGATTTAAGGCACACAGCCCCATCGCAAGGAAAACTCTCTTCCTCTCAGCCCTCTTCATCTCAAGGTACAGCTATGTTGCAGCACATGCTTCGTTCATTGCGGGCTTCAGTCATTGCGCAATTTTGATGTTGTCAGGACCATGCGCCCCTGCTGGCCCAAAAAACCATGCGCCCCTGCAGCCCCAAAAAGTGAGGCGAATTCTGATGCGAACCGCAAACGTTCGGTGGCATTCAGTGTGCCCACCCCAAGGTGCGCGCCGTGTGTGCCGAGTTTCTTTTGAGCGTCGAACTGGGTGGGGAGTTCGGAGTGAGTTTGAGGACGCAAATTCGATGGATTCGACGGAGTGACAGACGAGCGGGCCCTTTGGCTAGGAGGCCCTGTGGCGCTGATGCCCTGTGGCTAGGGCAATACCGGGGCAATGCTGGGGCCGGGCTCACTCATGAAACCAGCAGCCCGCATGCTTGCGCATAACGCGCTAGAGATTCCTGGACCTTGTGGCGAACCATCGCGGAGGGATTGTTTTGAAGGCTGCCGGCGCGAATGGCCTCTGCCTGGCGAGGAAGATATTGGGCCACAAGCGGCATGGGCGCAGGATGCTGCCGCAGGTTGAGCATCAACCGGTCAAGGGCCTGGGATATGGCGGCGTTGGGCCAATAGTAACGAATACGGTCACTGAGGCTATAGGCCCTGGCAAAGCGCATCTGGCTTTCATCGCCATGGTAGTATGCCTTCCAATTCTCAGGATGCTCGACCATCACGCGCTCGATGGTGGCGCGGATGTTGGAACATTGTTTCGCGGCAATCCATTCTTCCTCGATTCGGGCCAGGGCGAAGATAGCCTCGCGCATGGCGAAAGTCAATTCGGGGCCGACTTTGAGAATGCCGAAATGGCCGCTGACGAGCTGTCGCAGCGACTCCGCCGTCTGATAGTCGGTGGAATGGGCCTCGAAGACAATGCGTTCGTGGCGGGCGATGGAGGCAATGAGGGCCGAGGCTTTCTCCGGCACATAGTCCGCGACGGTGGCATCGCCGAACTCGACACCCGGCTGCACCACGACGGCGATGACGCGCTCCCAGGCAGAGAGAAGGTTCTTGCGCGCAAATGCCCGGTGATGCACGTCCAGCGTATTCTGCAAGCTGGCGGTGGTGGTGACTTCGATTTCCATTTCTTCCTGCGCGCCCCCGGGAATCGGCACTTCGGTCCCGATGACATAGACCGGCTTGCCGGAGTCGTGCGGCAGAGACGATTCGGCTATCGCGCAGAGACGGGCGGCGCGCTCGGCGATCTGCTCGTCTTTGAGAGGGTGTGGATCGCCGGCGCAAGCCATGCTGGCGTCGAGGTGAATTTTGCTGAATCCCGCCTCCGCATAGGCGGCGACCATGGCGCAAGCCTTCTCCATAGCTGCCGCCGCAGGCTGAGCCCGCCATGGGTTGGGGCCAAGATGGTCTCCGCCGAGGATGAGCCTCTGGGCGGGGAAATGCATCTGCTCGGCAAGGCCAAGCACATAGTCGCGGAACTGGGCGGGCGTGAGGCCGGTGTAGCCGCCCTCCTGATTGACCTGGTTGCAGGTGGCTTCAATCAAAAGCGGACTGTTGTCGCGCGCCGCCTGCGCGAACGCCGCCTCAAGCACCAGGCGGTTGGCCGAGCACACCGAGTAGATGCCTTTGCGCTTTCCGGCACGGTTTTCCTTGAGCAGGCTGCACATCTCATCGACGGAACGATGAGAGGCATTCGGTTTTTCAAAGCCGGGTGTCTTATCCGCCATTTGCAAAATGTCCTCCATGGGCGCGGCCTACGGAACGAGCGTGTTTTGCTGCCAGTGCCGCTGAAAAAAGCTGTTCCGGTAGGCAGTATCGTTGAAAGCCTCCACGCCGCCGGGACGCGTGACGGACAGGGCCCCAGCCAGGTTTCCATAGGCCAGGCAAGTCTCGAGGGGCGCCTTGCGGATCCATTGATGGAGGAAGCCCGCATCGAAGGTGTCGCCCGCGCCTACCGAATCGATGGCGTCAACCTGAAGCGGAGAAACGTCGATTCTTCGTCCCTGGGTATAGGCCGATGCTCCGCGCGCTCCGCGCTTGACCACCAGCAGCGGCACCTGGGAGGAAACACGCTCGGCGGCGTTCTCGACCCTGGCGATTTTCTTCAACTCGTCCTCGTTGCACAACAGGATATCGACCAGCGGCAGAACCTCGTGCAGCACGCCTTCCCACTTGTTCTCAGGATCGTCGTTGGTATCGAGAGAGATGGTGAGGCCGCGGCGCTTCAATTCCTTGAACAGCGAGGGAATATGGGGGGAAAGCTTGCGATGCAGGAAAAGTGAGGATAAATGAAAGTGCCGGGCGGAGGCCAGGTAGTCGATATCCAGATCCTCGATGCCCATCTCGAACATGGTGCCGGGATAGGTGAGGATGCGGCGGGTGGTGGTGATGGGAAGAATGAGAGTGATGCCGGTGTTGGAACCGGAGGCCGAGCGGATGACGTGATCGACCTCGACGCCCGCCTCTTTCAACCACTGACGACACATCTCTCCCAGGGCATCGGGACCGATGCGCGAGGTAAAGGTGACCTTGCTGCCGAGCAGCGCAAGATTGTGGGCGACAATGGCGGAGGAACTGCCGAGAGTGAGGGTAAAACCGGTGGCCAGGATCTCGCGTTCTTCGGGCAGGTCGCGTGGCAACCCATAAACAATCAGGTCGGGGTTGAGCTCTCCCACAAAAGCGACATCCGGCCGCCCAGTGGGAATTTCGCGCGGATTCATATCTGTCATATTTGTTCAGCCTGCACTTTTGGCCGTTGTTGAAGCGGCGTTAGATTTCGCTGAGAGGCACCGGCCGTGGCATCTCTCCATTCTGCGTGGAGACTCAGGCGCGGTGCAAGGCCTGGCTCTTGAGCAAAGGGGAGAACGGTTGGAGCGCTCGCCGGCCTGGAACGCTTGAGATGGGGACAAATTTTCTTAAGAAAATCGTCGATTTGCTTCCGAGGTATTTCAGATTCGGTTGCATCTTTGACAAGGAGTTTAACTCTTGGGATGGAGCCGAAACCGGCGGCCCAGGAAGATCGTGGAAGCGCGATGCAATCCCGACAGCATCGGGATTGCATCGATATAAGATCCGCACGCATCGTTCGCCCGAGGAAATCAGGCGGGAGTGAGCGCCGGATGGAAGCAGGCCGCGGATGGATTCGCGGCCTCAAAGGGATTCGAACGCCGGAGCTTTGGCGATGAATCCAAGCCCAGCCTCCTCACTCGAACCGCGTATTTTCGGCCGGGTGGAAGGCGTATGACATCTTGCCGGAGATCGAAACCTTGAGGCTGGTGGAATTCACGCTTGCATCCAGCCCGGTGACGGTAACCTGCACCTGGTAATCGCCAGGCTGCGTATAGGCGTGTTGCACATTCATACCGTCGAGCGAGGTTCCATCGCCGAAGTTCCAGTGACAGGTGAGCACCGGCGCATCCGGGGACGATTGCTGTGCGGTGAAGGCCAGGCTTTCTCCCGCGGTTGCGGTGGGGGCCACGTGCGCCTCAAAAGCGGGCGGAGCGGCAGGGATGGCTTTGTCAATGAGCTTGAACATGCGCACCGAGTGCGGTTTCTGGGTCATGTCAATGGAGTCGGCAGTGATGTCGCAGCAGTCCTTTTCGCCGAACACCTCGGTGATGTTGTAGTCGCCCGAGTTCTTCAAGCCAAGGGCGGCCAGATTGAGCGAGCGCTTCAGTTCCCCATCGGTCCAATTGAAGACGGTGAGGATGGACTGGCGCTTATCTTCCTTGAGCAGAAAGATGCTGGGCTGCTGGTCGCTGGAGGCATAGGTCATGAGATCGGCGGGGATGGAAGCGATTCCCAGGCGGGCGATGTCAATGAGGTCTGGGTTCTTTACCAGGTCCACTCGTTCCGGCGTGGCTCCAAGGGTGGGAAGATCATCCCCAATCTCGAACTCGCCCCCCGATACGGCCGAGAGCGCGATAGAGACCTTGGCTTCGTCGAAGGTGAGCGGGTGCTGAGGGGTGCGCCGTTCGCCCAGCACCTGAGTGGATACGGTGAAGGCGTCGGGATCGGAGACAAAGAAATTGCGGTTCATATAGTAGCGGGCGGCGATTCCCGAAGCGGCGCTCTTGCTGGATCGGAAGGCGTGTCCCGTGTCCTGGGAGATGCGGCCCAGATCGACGATGCCGACCGGGTTGAGCATGGGGCTGCCGTCCTTATCGAGGACCACGTCATTGCCAACGGTGTCGCGGATGATCTGTAAACCGATGCGCTGGGCCTCCATGGCCGTGGTATTGGGGCGGTAGTGAAAGCCTTCGATGCCCGCGGCGTCCATGAAATCCATCTTGATGAGGCGGACGCCCCAGCTATAGAGCGTCTTGTAGGTCTGGCGTATATATTCCTGGGCGCCGGGGTTGGTTGTATCGAGGACGTAGAGGCCTTCACTGCCGCGCTGGACAGAGCCGATGTGAATTGGCTGGCCGTCGGCGTTATGCACCAACCAGTCTTTATGGTGCTCGTAGACATACGCGCGCTCGGACACTTCGAAGGGAGCGGTCCAGATTCCAAAGGTAAGTCCGCTATGGCGCACCTGATCGCCGATGTAGCCCATGCCGCGAGGAAAGAGGTGGGCATCGGGCGTGGAGTACTCGCCACGCGCGTACTGGTATCCCTCATCGATGAAGAAGTAGTCAAAGCCAAGCTTCTTCAGGTTGTCTGACAGCCACTCCGCATTGGTAAGCGCGGCACCCTGGTTGAGTCCGAAATAATAAGCGGTCCAACTCCACCAGCCCATGGGCGTGGGGGTGGTGACACGAGCCTTATGGAGCACCTTGATGACATGGCCGTATTCCTCAAGCTGAGCATGATAGTCATTGCCCACGGCAAACATCATGCGCTCGGACGGCAAGCTATCCCCGGGGTTGACGGGGAGGCGGAGAGTTACGCGGTCGGCCGCCGGCGAACCGCTCAGCGAGTAGTTCTTCAGTATCTCCGTGGTGCCCGTGGCTTCGACATCGTAGGAAAGAATCTGCGCGCCGGCCGCCGCGGTTTGCTCCTTGAGATGGAAGAGAGTGATCAGCTTGTCTGAAGTAAGGACTCCGAAAAATAAACTGTCGCCGCTCTTGCGGTTATAGATGAGTTGGCTTCCGGTGGCGAGGTGCTCCCCTCCGGGACCGCCGTCCAGGTCGCGAATGACGAGTTGGGGCGTATCCTCGCTGAAGCTGTCGGAGAGGATGCGGTCGGCCGAATCCGGGCCCTTCAGGTTGACCACGGGAGCATCAGTGGAATGAATGGTGCGGATCGACTCAACGGAGATCGCGTGATCGGTGGTGTTGACGACCTTGACCTGGAGATCGCCCCACGGCCGATCCCGGTAGAGGCGGAAGGTGCAGACCAAATCAGGCGTGCCGGGAAGTCCTGTATGGGTTACGGTCAGCTGCGAGCCTGAACCGAATTGATCCTGAAACTCAGACTTCATGGTCTTGTGCTGCGGATACTCAGACGAGCGGAGCACCTTGGAATCGAGGACGGCCTCGACATCGGAGCGGAGCACCGCCTCCGTCATGCCGGACTGCGAAATCGAATAGGAGCCGGCGGAGTCGACGCCCACAGAGAGAGCCATTCCCTTCAGGTCCGCAATGCGGCCCTTCATGGGTCCCGCATCGGATTGCGCCGTGAGAAGAGGATAGGCGGCGGCAAGAAACAAGACAAGGCCAAGCGTGCGCGCACTACGGATTGATTTGAACATACGGAGACCCCTTATCGATTCCCAGTTGAACGGCCAGTTGAACAGCCAGTTGAGCAGCCTCAAGACGATTCCGGCTGCATGTTAAGTTCAGCGCCGATGGGGCGCCGCGCGGCGGCTCGAAGCCGCGGAAGAGCCAAAGAAAAGAGCAAACGCGCCGGCGCCGTCGCGATGGCGCAGAGGATGAGAGGCGAGACGAATCTGCCGGCAGGAAAGGCTTGCTGAGGGATAAAGCGGCAATTTCGGGGCAGTTCGCGGGCTCTCGCTCTGCATGAAGCATTTTTACGAGACATCTTCGATAGTTGTCAAGTGAAAGGCTTGACGGTTGTGAAATGCGACTATATTCTTGCTTTTAGTTGCGTATTCAATTCATGAGTGGAAATATCTCTTGCGCTGAGAGTCTGTCGGGCGCAAGGATCTTGGATGTCGTAACCTGATCAGGCTGAATGAGTTACGCAAATGCGCAGAGTTCGCAGCTTTGAGCGCGCGGAATTCGCAACTTATTGATTTTAAACGATGAAACGTCAATTTCCGGCAGACAATCTGCGACAGACTTCTGGAGTGACTTTGTCTAGAGATAGGAATGGAGCTTCGATGCCACCGGAAACAAGCGAGCCCGCAAAGACCAGCCTTCCCGCCGTCCCCCGATACACGCTCAAGGAGATCCGGCAGCAACCTGTTCTTTGGCCGGTGACGCGGGAAAGCGTTGGCGCCGCATCGGAGCGGCTGCAACTGCCGGTCAAGCTGCAACATGCTCGTGTGTTGCTGACCGGCGCGGGGACTTCAGCCTACGCGTCGAGCGCCGTCGCGGGGGCGTGGCCTGGAGCAATGGCCGTTCCTACCACCGATCTGCTGATCGACACGGAACGTTACCTGGCGGACGTGGACGCCGTGATCTCATTGGCCCGGTCGGGCGATAGCCCGGAAAGCGCCGCGGTGGTGGAGCGTGTGCGGGCGCTGCGGCCGAAACTGCCGCAGTTCGCGATCGTCTGCAATAAAGACGGCGCCTTGTCGCACTGCGGCCTGGACGGAGTGATCGCGCTCGATCCGCGCACCAACGACCATAGCCTGGTGATGACGAGTTCGTTCTCAAACCTGGTGCTTGCAGGGCTGCTTCTGGCTCAGCCGGATGCGGCCGGGGCCACCGTGGATGAGGCTAGCAAGCGCGCGACGGCATTGCTGCCGGAGATGGAGCGCGTATGCCAGAGGGTGGCGGCGCGGGTCCACGACCGGATCACGGTTCTCTCCTCATCGCCTGCGCTTGGCTGGGGGCGTGAAGCCGGACTGAAGACGCTGGAGATGACGGCCGGCCGCTTCAGTGTGGTCACGGAGACGTTTCTTGGTCTTCGCCATGGTCCCATGGCATTTGTCAAATCCGATACGTTGGTGGTGTGCCTGTTATCGAGCGATCCTGTGCGCCGTGCGTATGAGGCCGATCTGATTCACGAGCTTCGCTCGAAGAAGCTCGGCTACCTGGTGGGCATCGCGGATGCAGCCGAAGCGGAAGGTCTATTCGATGAAGTCATTCCCGCCATTGCCCCGCACGCAGACGACGCCCTGCGCACACCGTATGAGATCGTGGGCCCGCAGTTGCTCGGCTATCATTTGAGCTTGCGCATCGGCTTGAATCCCGACAGCCCCAGCCCGGACGGCGTAATCAACCGGGTGGTTCAGGGGGTTACCATTCATCCCGCTGCCCATGCTGGCGCCTCGAAGTGAGGAAAACGGACTGCCGGCGGCGGCCGCCTCATGGAGGGCTCTAGACCAGGATCAGACGGCAGCCATGCAGACGCACCTTAGCCTGGATATCCTCGCTGAGAGTGGTGTCGCTGATCACGGTGTCAATCTCCTGGAAGGGAACAATGCGGGCCATGCTGCGCTTGGAAAACTTGCTGGCATCGGCAACCAGGATGATCTCGCGCGAGATGCGCAACATGGCCCGGTTGGCCATGGTCTCTTCGAGGTTACTGCCACTGACTCCGAAGTCGAGGTCGCATCCAGCGCCGCTCAAAAACATCTTGTCGGCGGAAAAATGTTCAAGCATCTGTTCCCCGAAACGTCCGCTGATGGAGGCCGATTCGCGCCGGACCCTGCCTCCGACAATAAATATCTCTGCGTCGTGCGCGTCAAGCAGCTCGGCGGCAATGTTGACGCCGTTGGTGATGATCTGGAGTCCATGCTTTTGCTTGATATGGCGCGCAATCTCGAGCGTGGTTGTGCCCGAATCGAGGATGATGGTCTCGCCATCGTTGATCAAGGTGGCTGCCATTGCGCCGATGCGCCTCTTTTCCTCGGAGTGTGCCTTGAGGCGCTCGTAAACCGGCGATTCACGCATGATGGCGTCCGGGAGCACGGCCCCCCCATGCGAGCGTTGCACCAAGCCACGCTGATGCAGTTCATTCAGATCGTTGCGGATGGTCACGGCCGAGGTGTCGAATTGACTGGCGAGGTCGTTGACCCTGACGCGCCCGGCAGTGCGGGCAATGTGCAGAATCTGCGTCCGTCTCTCCTCGGCCATTAATCCGTCCAGCGGCAGATCCGCCGGGGTCGCGGCCATTGCCGGAGCTGGATGAATTGCCTTCCGGGATGGATCGGATGACGCTCTATCTTTCGTCATTCTCAGCCTCGTCTTTCACTTGCTTCCATATTAGAACCAGCCGGTAGGCGGGTTGCTGCTTTCACAGAATGCCGTCGATGGCCGGCACTTCTGTGGACGGCACTCTGCTCAGGCTGCGATCATGGGATTCCTAACCTCGGCTTTTCACTCGAAAAGCCAGGTGAGATTGTTGTTATTCCAGTCCAGAATGAAGGCAATGGTGAAGGCGGCGGACCAGCCATAGGCTTTGGCTCCCGCACCCGTGCCATGTCTGGAGTCGTAGTATTCCCAAATCGTGGTTGGATCGCGCGCGATACTGTTCAGCAATCGGGAACGCATCGCCTCGGCAGTGTCTGTATAGCCATACTGCTGAAGTCCCTTCAACGCAAAGAAAGAGACATTGACCCACTCCGATCCTCTCCAGTAGCCGTGGCTCTTGAACCCGGGAGTATCGTAAGCCGCTACCGGCATTCCCGGAAAGAATTTCTGCGGATCAGCAGCCAGACGCGCCATACGGGCTGCACGTTCAGGACTGGCAATGCGAACAAACAGAGGCATGAATCCCGCGGGCGACAGCGCGGGGCCATCCTTTCCGGTGACACGGTCCCGATCCACATAAAATCCAATCTTGTCGTCCCATAGCTTCTGGTTGATACGCCCAGCGAGTTGATCGGCGGCTTGGATCCATCTGGTTCTGTCCTGTTCGAGCCCGAGCCGGCCCGCGATGTACGCCATGGCGCGATAGTGCATCACCATATAGCAGTTCAGATCGATTGCCCACAGCCGGTGATCATCACTCGTCGAGGTGCGATAACCGTCATCCCAACGAATGGAATCATCCCATCCGGCGTCCGCGCCCACATCCGATCCTGCGTAGTGAAAGAGCCCATCGGCAGCGCCACCCCGATCATGCAGCCAGAAGTCGCCAAGGCGAACCAGTTTCGGATAGATTTTCCGCAAATATTCGGTGTCCTGCGAACGGTGATCCACGACGGCAATGGCCCAAGCCATCACCGGCGGCTTCGTCAAAGTGGTGACGAAGCCTCCGCTGTCCCATACGACGTCGGGAAGAGCGCCACTTGGCAACTGTTTGTCGAAGAGAATGTCGAACTGTTCGCGCGCCAGGCGGCTGTCCCATTGAGAGATCGCGACGGCATGGAAAGCCGCATCCCAGTTCCAAACGCCATGGTATGTGGTGAGCGAGGGCTCTACGCCGCGATAGGGCTTCCAGGCCGGCGCGGTGACGATGTTGCCCAGAAGCGTGGCCTGTGAGCGCTTGAGGAGTTCGGCCTGCTGGGGTGACACCTGACTTGATTTGTCACGGAGCCATTGCTCTGCGGGGGTTGCTGCTGTGATTGCGGATGGTTGCTGCGAACTTGCCACGGGAGCAGCCTGCGCCGCGGTGAACAAGCAGCAAGGAAATCCCAGAGCAAAGAATGTGAAAGAAACGAACGAGACGCGCCTCATGGATGTTGCCCTCAGAATGCGTAGCCGACAGGCTGGTTTGTTTTCGAGAATAATTTATCTCGCAGTCATTCATTTATCTCGCAGTCGTCGCACGGCGGCATTTCCACCGTCGGTTTCGGTGGCCGCGTCGATCGCGCGGCGGCAGCGATTGTGCGCTCTGCCCAAGGCATTCGAACTTCATTGGGCGGAGAGGTTTCAGGGTTGAGTGCATGCGTTGGGGATTGTACCAAAGCAGCCCCGCAACCGTGGTATCATGTTTTCTGTAACTTACGGACGGCAAAGGAGATCGAAACGTTCGATCACCGCTTGCCGCCCCCCAATTGCACCTGCGGCAGCAGCGCAACTTTTTGGTTTGCCGAGCCTAAGTGACCCCGGAAATCTCTGAGAATACAGTGATTGACAGCACCGCCCGGAACTCGGATGGGTGGCTGACTCCCTTTGTGCCGCGGCGGGGTTTGTCGAACGGACATCTGCAGACGATTCTGGGCAATTTTTGGCCGCGCCCGCCTTTCAAGCTGGCCTCTCTTCGAGAGGCGGTCGAAGTTGATGCCGCGGATGGCAGCCGGGTTCTGTGCCATTGCCACTGGCAGCCGGAGACGCGCCGGGCCGATTGCCTGACGGTGGTGCTGGTGCATGGCCTTGAGGGCTCTTCCGACTCCCAATACATTCAGGGCATCGCAGCGCGGGCATGGGAGGCCGGCTTCAATGTGGTGCGCATGAACATGCGCAACTGCAACGATACGGATGAGCTGTCGCCGACGCTTTATCACTCGGGGTTTTCGGGGGACGTGGGCGCGGTGGTTCTGCACTTCGCCCGGCGCTTTGCTTTGCAGCAAGTAGCGCTGGTTGGCTATTCGATGGGCGGCAACCTGGTGCTGAAGCTTGCCGGGGAGTGGGGCGACCGGCCGCCACTTCGAGCCGTAGCCACAGTCTGCGCGGTGATCGATCTTGCGCCCGGGTCGGACGCGCTGCATGAGCCGGTGAACCGCGGGTATGAGTGGCGCTTTTTGCGCGGATTGATGCGCCGCTATCACCGCAAGGCGGCCTTGTTTCCCGACCGCTATCAGACGAGTGGAATCGGGCCAGTGCGTTCGCTGCGCGAGTTCGACGACAAGATCGTGGCGCGCTACTGCGGCTTCCGCGACGCAGACGACTACTACTACCGGATGGCCAGTGCCCGCGTCGTCGATCGCATCGCCGTGCCAACGCTGATTATTCACGCGCAGGACGATCCCTTCATTCGCATCCTGCCGGAGACGCGTGCACGCCTGTTGGCCAACCCGCACATTCGCTTTGTGGAGACGCGGCACGGGGGCCATTGCGCTTTTTTGTCGCGCGAGGCCGGAAACGAAATTCACTGGGCCGAGGCCACATTGATTCGTTACCTTCAATCCGTAACCGGGGGCTCGGATGGAAGCTGACTGGGAGTACGAGATCGGCGGCGGAGCTCCGGTGATTGAGGCCGATTGGCCGGGGCTGATTGATCTGCGCACGCATCCGGAGCGCATGAGCGAGATTGGCGAGGCTCGAGATTTCGCTCCGCTGGCGACGCTGCTTGCCGCGCTGAATGGGCCCGCGTCGCCGCTGTGGACATCCAAGTGCGACCTGTGGGAGCCGGCCCCGGGCACACTGGCCGGTTATATCGACATTCTTCCAAGGAAAGAGACCGTGTTTGCGGAGCGAAACGATGCCGAAACGGCATGCCGGAGATATGTAGGCGGGCTTGCATCGGCGGCGCTGCCGGAGAGCGGTAGGGATCAGGGTAGGGAAGCGAGCGTTGCGCTGGTGATCCGGCAGGCTGTTTTCGGGAGGCTCGAGGGGTTCGGCATCACCGCCTATTTGAGCGCCGTTCGGCCACGGCGGACCGATGCGGCCTCAGCCCTGGGAGCCGCGATGGCTGCCTTCGCGGATGCCCTTCTCAAGGGCGCATCGGACGCGGCGGCCGGTTGAAAGCTAAAATAGAGAGCGTGGGCGAGTAGCTCAACTGGATAGAGCACCGGCCTTCTAAGCCGGGGGTTGCGGGTTCGAGCCCCGCCTTGCCTACCATACAAATCTCCACTTCCCCTGTTTCAAGTACTTACCTTCGTTTTGAACCGGCTGCTGAAACTCCTGGCTCATCCGCCTCCCCATCGAGCTGGCGTAGTACCTGGCCCCGAAGTAGTCGTTTCCTGATTCTGAGTCGCGTTCTTTGCCGGTAGAAATCGATGTGTGTGCAGACGCTGCTCTGTGGAAATAAGCGGGGGGCGGCGTCATAGAAGTATCCGGCACTCGACTTGAAGTCTGCGCTTGCATCGTATCGATATCCCAGGTGCCCAAAGGCTAGGCACCTGTGCCACCCATCGTTTGTGGGAGAACTCACTTCGCTCCCGCGGCACCTGGGCCACCCATCGTTTGTGGGAGGACTCACTTCGCTCCCGCGGCACCTGGGCCACCCATGCGAACCTGACCATCGATGGATACCATGATCACAGCGCTTCTTGCCCGCTACTACCAATCTCCCCAGCGCAAAGCATCAGGCAGCGGGGCACATTGGTCATGACTTCAGACTCGCATGCACCTGCAATTTCCGAATCAGCGGTGTGCCGACGGATTTGGTGACACGAACGCGAACTGTGCTGACGCTGGCCGCCGGGCAAGGGTCGATTTTTCGGTGACCCACAGCTGTTCCCTTCGAAAGTTCGAACCATAGCCGGCCGTCAAATCCCTCAATCACGTATTCGCGGATGCGATGACCGTAGCGATAGTCTTCCCACAAATCAGTGTAGCCAATCTCTTTCTTGCCTCCGAGATCGAGCACGGCTTCATGACCCGGCACACGTTCGATTACTCCAAGTGGGTGGCCAAAACGCCTCTGGATCTCTTCGCCAAATTCCCCATACCGCTTCATGTCGTCAGGGTGGACGCTGCCGTCGGCTTGTGGAGCGCAGTTGAGAATTAGAAAGCTGTTCCGGCCCACCGAATTGATGTAGTTGTCCATCAATTGATCCACACTCTTCCTGTGCTCCAGAGCGCCGGGCCGCATATGCCAGTAATGATCGTGCAAAGGAGTGTCGGCTTCGTTTGGAATCCAGTAATCACCGTCTGGATCGTCTACGCGCTGATCCTGCATGTCATTGTCGCGGGCCTCTGGATACTTGGAGCTGTCCAACGTGACCTTTTTCAAGGCGGACCAGCACGGATCTTTGACCTTACCCGACTCCGTCCCCGGCCAACGAATTGTGGGATAGGGGTCCACGCAACCGACCGCCATCAAGACTGCATTGGGAAATAATTCCTGCATTTCTTGCGATACCGAGACGTGGCGCGGCAAATCGAACCAGATTTCCGTGACTGAATCGCCTCCGGAACGCTCATGAATCTCTCGCATTCGCAGGCGAAGGATCGCGTTTGCTTCTTCAGGGGTTTTGACAGGCGCATATTTGTAGCAGGGATTCGAAAACTTGTATTCCTGGGCCTCCTCTTCCGTAAGGGGAGGCCAAAGGTAGAATCCAAGCTTGAGCCCGCTGCGGCGGCAGGCTTGCACAAAGTCCTTGACTACGTCGCCCTTTCCTCCTTTATAGGGCGTATTGCCGATGTGGTATTGCGTCGTGGCGCTAGGCCAAAAACAAAATCCGCCACTATGAACCGCCATAAAGACGATCTCTTTGGCGCCCCAAGACCTGGCAGCTTCGCACCACTGATTGACGTCGAGTTTTTCAAAAGTCAATTCCTCCATCGTGGTGGTGCAGTTGTCATACTCGCCACCTTGGATTGTGGCGGGATCGAGCTGAACGAACATGGCCTGTTCCATTTCCTGCCAGTCGTACTGCGCCTTAGAGGGGCGGGCCAGACGTGCTGCTTCGGGATCTTCGACGGCATGATCCCAAGCGGCTTCCATTCTTCTTCCTTCTGCCTTCGGCGATATCCTGTTTCCTGGTTCGTGGAGCGCCGGCATCAGGGTCGTCGAGTGGAGAGGTGCAGACAAAACACCCACCGTCCCGGCCGTGACTAACTTGTTGAATGTTCTCCTATTCAAGCTCGCAACCTCCTTCAAATTGAGCTAATATTCGTATCTCCAGTTTCGGCCTTCAGAACTCACGGACCAGGCGGCAGGGACTATCCGCACATTGTCTCTGATTGATGCGGCCGGTTCGGCCCGGCGCGCAAAGCATGGAACCTTTTCATTTTGCTGCCTTGGGCGCATGTGAGGACGCCGGCGGATAAGAACAAGAGCAGGAAAATTGATTTCATTCCAGTTGTACCGTGCTTTCTTCGGTGTTTCTTTGAATTACATTCGCTGATGGGCGTTTTCATGTCACGGCCTAGCGAAAGCGGAACGAGCCCACCTCCACTCGCAACAAGACAACGCCATGCCTGGGCACCGTTGCGGTAAAGCTGTCGCCGGCTACCGGGACTGCTTCATGCCTCCAAAGATCGCGCGCGGTCATGGTTCTTCCACCCAGGTAGGCGCCCAGGTGCAGGCTGTCCCAGCGGAAACTGATTTGGGCCGGATCATCACCACGGTTAAAAAGTCCCACTGCAACCGCGTTCCCCTCCAGTGGCCGCACCAGAATCTCGCTTTTGCCATCTACCGAGAGGATCTGCACCGGCTTGGCCGCCGGATCCTGATCGATGGCGATGACCTCGGTGTTCATCAGAATGGACTTGGTTTCATCGGTCATCTCGCGCAGGTCATTTCCGGCAATCAGGGGAGCCCGAAGCATGGCCCAGAGGCTCATATGAGTGCGGTACTCGTCTCCTGTCATTCCTCCATTGCCGACTTCCAGCATGTCAGGATCGTTCCAGTGCCCGGGTTGCGGGTATTGCGCAATATCCAACTGGGAAAATCCATTCCGCTCCATGGATGCCCAAGTGTCCGCGATATCGAAAGTCGTGCGCCATAGATTGCCTCCAGCCTTCGCGCCCCAGGTCCAAACATCACCAAGACCGTACTCGCAGAGGCTGTAGACTATGGGCCGTCCTGTTTTGGCCAGCGCCTCGCCCATCTTCTGGTAGGCGCCCTCAAGGTCGGCCGGCGTAGGCTGATAGATTCCAAAGGCGCTGCACCAGTCGTACTTCAGGTAGTCGTAGCCCCATTCTGCAAAGGTCTTTGCATCCTGCTCTTCGTGGCCATAACTTCCCTGGTATCCGCCACAGACCTGTGGGCCTGGCGAGGAATAAATACCGATCTTCAGGCCCTTGGAGTGGACGTAATCCGCCAGCGCTTTCATATCGGGGAAACGCGCATTTCCAGTGATATTGCCGTTCTTGTCCCGGTAACTCGACCATCCCTCGTCCACAATGATGTAGGTGTAGCCCGCATCTCTCATTCCGCTCGACACCATGACATCCGCCATCCGGCGAACCGTGGCATCGTCGAATTTGTCATGGAACCTGTTCCAACTGTTCCAGCCCATCGGCGGTGTCCGCGCCAGGCCGTTATCGGGCAGATCGCGCAACTCGGGCAGGGGAAGGCGAGCCGGAAACGCTTCTTCCCTCGTTACCCTTTCAAGAGTGCCGGCGACAACATCCTCATCCGGGCTCTTCCTGGTTGCGGAAAATTTGTCGCCTTTGACGACCGCGTCGTACACGGTGACTCGCTTCGGGTCTGGAGGACCGAAGGGAGAAGGAATTTCCAGGTGCAACCTATCTCCCTGGAGCGTGCCATAGGGAGTTTGGGACATGCCGCTGCGGCCACTGACAAAGATCTGGCCGCCGGTCTGCTTCACCTCAAGGAAATTTACGCCGCCATTCGGAACGCTGAACTTCCAGTATCCGGTAAGGTCGGTTTGTCCCCACGCGACCGCAACCTGCGCGAACAGCAGCGTCAAGGCAAGAAAAAGCGAATCAGCATAGAACCTTTTCATTCTCATCACCGCAAATCTCCTTTGAATCAATCGACGATCCTGATTTGAGAGCACGGCAACGCCAATCCGGCGTCTCAGACATCGTTCACCGTGGTACCATACGAATCCCAGCTATTCCAACCTATTGGCGGAGTGGGAGCTTCAAAATTCGCTTCCTGCGCCCTTACAGAAAGTTGGGCACACCAAAGCAGCGGGAGGATGAGGAGCGTTCCAGTATGACGAGAAATACCGATTCGAACGGAAATCATCTTGCCCCTAGCCTCTGATTTCCTATGCCGTTGCAGATGTTGAAGTTCAAAAAAATCGGGGCCCGTTGTATCTGAAGACGCCTACCGAGAGACCTGCAATGTTTTCCTTGAAAAGATCGAATTCTGATCGCATTGAGCAGATCCAACCAATTGAAGTGGTCAGCTTCACTCATTTCGCGCCGCATTAATCTCAATCGATTACGTTAGCGTTGACTGCAAACGGCCAATGTACTCCTGCTCCGTATTTGCTGTCAATGAAGAAACTGTGGCCAATTCCGGAACAAACAAAACGAGATTACCCCGGTTGCTCATGCGAGGAATTTGGTCTGTCCCGACCTCTTAATGTCAGTTGAGAGTTGATCGAGCGCAGTCCAGCTGCGGATAACTGGTGGCCCTTCGGTTCCTGTGTACTGAACGTGCAGCGGCGACGCGTTCTTTGCATCAAGTCGAGTCCAGCGATTTTCAAGCCTGGCCGGTCGAGGCGTATATTTATTCTTCGCTGCCGGGCGAAACCATGATCTTCGACAATCAGTGCGGAATGCGCAAGGCGGTCTGAGGGCTGATTGGCTTTGCCGCCCGTTCTACCAAGGCAGGAGAGCCGCAAAAGCGCGGCATCCAACCTTTCAACCCTGGCAAGAATTATCGAGGTGATTTGTGATGAGCTTTGAGATTCGTCAAGGAACGGAAAGAGGTTCGCAAATGGAGCGTGATGGTCTTAATCGCAGCGTCGAGACACGCCGCTCGAAGCGGTGCGCGGCATTCGCTCGGGCGATAGCCGGCGTAGTCGCCGCCCTTTTGCTTGCAGGATGGAACTGCAACGCGCAGCAAGGGCCCAAGCTGCCCGCCCAGGATTCATTTCTGCCCAAAGCGCCGGTTTCGATACTTCCCTATCAGATTCGCAAGGGAAAGCCGGCGCCGATGCCCCTGGCAGAGCGAGTCAAGCGCGGAGTCGTGCCCAGGCGAGGCTTTGTCAGCACCGGCATCAACGGCGGCACGCTCTTCTCAGGCAACGGGAAAATGATTGTCGAGATGGAGGGAAATCCGCTGTCGGACAATCTGGTCTTCCACGAGCGGCGGCTCACGCAACCGTGGTCCCAGCCCTTCGAAGCGCCAAAAATCGCCGGCGTCCTACCGGAGGTGAGGCGGCTCATTCTCGACGGCCAGTATCGCGCGGGACTGGAACTCTCGCTGCAGGCTGCCACCGCCGATGGCATGCCTCCGGGGACAATGAATCATGGCCCGATAATCCCCTTTACAATGCGCATCGAGATACCGCCCGCAGGGGCGCCCCGGCAGTACCTGCGCTCTGTCGACTTCGAGAGCGGCGAGATCAAGGTCTATTGGACCGATGAGCGTGGCGATTGGGTCAGGCAGAGCTTTGTTTCGCGCCCCGACAATATCGCGGTGCAATACCTGACGCCGCCGGCGGGCAGATTGCTGGATACGACGATTTCGCTCAGCACAGCCTCTCCGCGACGTGGTCCCGCGGAAGGTCCCAGCCGCGGGCAAGGCGAGTTGAACAACGGCGTGCGCTATGAGCAGGAATCAAGCGCACAACGCCTGCTGGTGATTGGGCACTTCGGCCCGGAGTTCGGCAACATCGGCTTCGCAGGAGTTACCCGGGTGGTAGTCGATGGCGGCTCGGTCAAGATGGAAGAGGGCAAGCTGGTCATCCGCGGGGCGAAATCGGCACTACTGCTGACACGCATCGAATGGTACAAGGACTATAGCCGTGCGCAGGTGGATGCCATGGTCGCCTCGGTCGAGACTCTGCCGGCGTCTTATGCGGATCTGCTCGAAAAACATCGCGCTGCACAGGCCCCGGTTATCGACCGCGTGTCAATGGACTTTGGCGGAAAGTCGCAGTATGGAATGTCCTCTGAAGAACTGCTGGCCGACCAAAAAACGCGCATAGGCTATTCTCCGGCGCTGCTCGAACAGTATTACGACATGTGCCGCTACTGGATGCTGGCCGAAGGCGTTGGCGAGCTTCCGTCGATCGCCGGTCACTTGAATGTCAACGTGAATCTGCAAATTGCGCCGGCGGCAATGGCTGATATGCCCGAGGCTACGGAAACCTTTACCAGCTGGATTGAATCGCTGCTGCCGGATTCCCGCACAAATGCCAAGAATATCTTTGGCATGCGCGGCGCGCTTTTCGCCACCCATCCGGATGAGCAAACGGGCGTGCTCTATCACTTTGCGTATAACTGGCCGCACCATTACTGGATCAGCGCCGGCGGCTGGGCCTACAGTCCCATCTGGGATTATTACCTGACCACCGGCGACACGAATTTCCTGCGTGAACACATCGTTCCCGGTCTTAAAGAACTGGCGCTGTTTTATGAGGATTTTCTAACCCAGACAGACAAGGACGGGAATTACATTTTTGTGCCGTCGTATTCGCCTGAAAATTGGCCTGCAAACAGCGACAGTGCTCCCACGGTCATCAACGCAGTCATGGACATTTCGGTATGCAAAGAGGTGCTGACGCACTTGATTGAGGCTTCAGAGACCCTGGGAACCGACCTTGACCAGGTGCCCAAGTGGAAGGCCATGCTGGCCAAGATGCCACCCTACCTGACCGATACCGACGGAGCATTGAAGGAGTGGGCTTGGCCGACACTTGAAGAGAATCAGGATCATCGGCATGCCTCGCATCTTTACGGCATATGGCCTTCAGACGAGGTCGATCCCGACCGCACGCCGCAGCTGGCAAAAGCCGCATGGCTGGCCGACCGCAAACGCGCCCAGGGCAATGCCTCCGGCCATGGCATCTCGCATCGCGCCCTGGCCGCCGCGCGGCTCAAAGATAATTACCTGGTCAACATGGAACTGAAGCAGTTCTTTGAGCAGGGCTACGTTGGCCCCACGCTGCGCGGCTCGCACAACCCCTACACCTCGCCCATGCCGGACCAGCAGGGCTCAATCCCCACCATCATGATGGAGATGCTGCTCTATACGCGGCCAGGAGTGATTGAACTTTTGCCCGCGCTGCCGCCCACGCTGACGACCGGCACCGTGAAGGGACTGCTGGCGCGGACAGCTGCCAGGGTGGACGATCTGACCTGGAACACGGAGGCGCGCACGGTCGACGTCACGATCACATCGCGGGTGAACCAAGATGTGACGCTGATTCTGCGCCACGGAATCCGGTCGATCGACGCACCGGCAGGCGTGCTGGCCGCACGACCCACTGCCGACGCGGATCGCTGCCTGTTACACCTCTCGCAGGGCATGCCGGTCTCGTTGCATTTGAAGATGGGCTCGCACAAACCTTCGGACTGGGTCTTGAATGTGCCGCCGTTGGCTTCGGCAGACGAGGAGGTCGCGCAGTGAAAACGGAAAGGCTCATACGGATTTTGTCCGCACTTGCTGCTCTGTGCACGGCGAGTATGCTTCCGGCTCAGAGGTTTCTCCAACTCGGCGCGCCTTTTGGCGAACACATGGTCTTGCAGCAGGGCGCCCCGATCCCGATTTGGGGCTCGGGCTGTCCGGGCGGCGATACTGTCAGGGCATGGCTGAACGGGCAGACCAGGAGCGGGCGTTGCGACTGGAAGGGGGACTGGATGGTTGAGTTCGCACCGATGACAGCAGGCGGCCCTTATCAATTTCTGATGGAAGTGGGCGGCTACGGCCCGCTCGTTCCTAGTTCCGCCGCAACGTCCATCGGCGTCGAATTGAATGATGTATTAATCGGAGAGGTAGTGCTGGCTTCGGTGAACTCCGAACCGACGTTGAGCAAAAACAGGGATGGGGCAAAGGAGATTGCCGGGGCCAAATTTCCGTGGATTCGGATGCTCACGGCCCCGGGCCGATGGGTGGCCGTTTCGCCTTCTGCTGTGAACAGTTTTTCCGCCGACTCCTATTTCCTCGCGCGAGCGCTCTATGGCAGCCTGAAGGTTCCGGTGGGCGTGGTCGACAGGCTCGATGGCACTCTCTGTTCGCCATCGCAGATGCGCGTGGTTCCGCAGTATTGCGGTGCACAGTTGGGGCCATGAAAGGAACGTCGCGGCAACAGGTTGCTGGCCTTGAAAGCATTGCGCGCGGCTTCGGCCGGGTTGGGGGCCAAAGGATTCCTTACCGTGCCGCGGCGGTCCGCACTATGGCAGAGATTATGCGAACGAGTCCTTCGGTTCTTATCTCATCGGAAGGCGGGCCGCTTCGACTCATCCTGCAGCGGAAATGAATTCACGTCGATTTATATTTCGCTATAGGGAGTATGGGAAAAGAACTCCCGCTCCTTTCCACGGGGATCATCGATGACCGCTGATTTCACATCGAACGCCATGGTGGCACGATGGATCAAGTCGTAGGGTGGCCAATCGGGAATTCTCGAATTATTGGGATTGCCATTTCGCGCGAAGGCAATGTAGGCCTGGCTCATCTGCCCCGCCAGTGCATAGGCATCGGGGCCTGTTCCCGTCATCCGATGAGAAAGTGCGATGTTGTCGAAGATGAGCGCGAGATCGAGACCATGACAGGCCTTGTACTTTCCTTGATCAACCGGTGACCCCCATCGGAGCTCGTAGGAATACGTCGCGGCAGCTCCTGGAGGAAGAGCAGCCCTATGCTCGATTTCAATAACGGCCGCTCTCCAATCGCGCGAGTCCGTCGTGGCGGCGAAAAAAACGTCGCTGGCGGAATAATCAGGATGAAGCCGGCGATAGAGATCGATCATTTGGTTCAGGTCGCCCATTCTCTTCGCATAAGGTTCCAGGCTTGGTTTGAGAGTCTCCCAGGTTAGATCGAAAAGCGACGGATTGTTTTCGCCAATTAAAGCGCGGGACTCATCATGGTTGGTGCCAACCATGAACGGAATCTGCGCTGATATTTGCGGCGCATCAGGGCTGAATGGAACACGCGGCAATAGATGACCGTCGACAACCGGGCCGTAGGAATGAATCGCCGTCGAAGCGGAGATCAGGTTATCAATCGGGACAGTCTTGAGCAGTTCAATCTCATCGAAACGGAGTCCCAGGGCATTCAAAACCGTTTCGGCTTGCAGGGTCGCATCTTCGGGACCCAAGGCTGTTACGGCCTCGCCACTGGAAGTCGCAGCGCGGTGAAACAGTCCCATCGCCGCGGGCATGCCCATGAGCGTGGCCACCTTGCCGCCCCCGCCGGACTCGCCAAAGATCAACACGCACTTCGGGTCGCCGCCGAATTCTTCAATGTTGTCGCGCACCCACTTCAAGGCCAGGACCAGATCCAACTGGCCCACATTGCCGGAATCGGCAAATTGCGGACCGCCGAGTTCGGCGAGATAGAGATACCCGAAGGCATTGAGCCGGTGGTTAAGCGTGACGACCACAACATCTCCGCGCCGGCAGAGATTCACTCCATCGTAAATGCCGAAATTGGCGGCGTGGGCAACGTAGCCTCCGCCGTGTAGATACACCATGACTGGCCGCTTCTTACCGTCACGCAAACTCGGAGTCCATACATTCAGATAGAGGCAGTCCTCGCTGACTGGGCCGCCCGGGTCGGCGACCGATCCCGCAGCCGATACTCTGGCTGGGGGCCTCGGTTGTGGCGCACGCGGGCCGAACTGGAGCGCAGGCCGGATCCCCTTCCAGGGCTCTGGCGGAAGAGCCGCCTTAAAACGGCGCGGCGCGGTGTCGGCTCCATAAGGAATGCCCTTGAAAACATGGATATCGTTATCCATGTATCCCCGCACTTTGCCCGCAGTCGTCGTCGCAACGTCACCATCCAAGACTTCGCGCGCCAGGGCGGATCTTCCGATCGACAGCGGAACCAGAACGGAGGCGGTAGCCCACGCCGAGCTTCTCGCGAGAAAAAACCGCCTGCTCATTTCTGAAGCAGCTAATTCTGTTTGCAAGGTAGCACCGCTCATTAAACCTCCACGCAACGGGGACTGCGTCGAATGTGTCGTGACACGTTCAGGCACCAGGAATCGGCAAGTCACCCGGGCCCCTGAGGTCGACATACCGTGCGCAAAGCTACACCAGAGTGTTGCCTCCGTTAACCGAGAATCTTTGGCCGGTTATAAAACCCGCAGCATCGCTGGTGAGAAAAGCAACCATTTTGGCAATATCCTTCGCCTCACCCATATGTTTCATGGGGACGTTTCGCCGGTAGGCATCAAGCTCTTCCCGGGTGGCGTCAGCGTGCCGTTCCGTCGGAATCCAGCCGGGCGCTACAAGGTTGACAGTAATGCCAGTTGGAGCGAGCTCGCGCGCCCATGAGCGGGTAAGTCCCAACTGCGCTCCCTTGGCGGAAACGTAGTTAGCAAAGCGTGGATTCCCGATTTCGAATGCCTCGCTGCCGATTTGGATGATTCTGCCAAAGCCTCGCTCTCTCATTCCGGGCAGCACCTGCTTCAGCAGCAGCAAGGGAGACTTCACGAAGAATTCGAGTTGATCGAGATACGACTGCCATGTCTGTTCTTCAATGGAAAGGAATGGCTGCGGTCCCGTGGCGTTGACGACGAGGATGTCAACCCCGCCGAACACTGTCGCCACCTCGTGGACCATTTGCGCGACGGCGTCTTCATCGCGCACGTCTGCCTTGAATGCCTGGGCACGATTTCCGTCCTGCTGAATTCGCTCGCAAAGCCGCTCCGCGGCCTCACTGTTCTTGAAGTAGTTGACGGCAACATTTGCGCCCGAGGCCGCTTGCTCCAGAGCAATTGCGCATCCGAGGCCGCGAGAGGCGCCGGTAATAAGGGCAGTGCGTTTCAAACCTGAGTGGCTCATGGTTGCTCTACCTGGTGAGCCCGATGGTACGCGGGCCGAGTGACTTTGGATTGGTAGCGGGCACGCTGGAAACTGCCTCGAAGGGTAACGGTTTCTTTGCTTCCGCAGTCTGCCGTACAAGATAGTTTGTCGCTGCGCGGGCAGGGAATTCCAGGATGGCCGCCGAGGTTCCAGGCAAAGCGACGGACGAATTGCGCGCGTCGACCACTTCGACGTCTTCACCCGGCCATGGATTGCGGATGCGAACCGGTCCCGTTTGGCCAACCTCCAGCCCCACGCTTATGATTTTGCCGCGACGTATCTGCACGTCGGCTTTGCTGCCGTGCTGAATATAAACCGTTCCATCGGCGTCCCAGTCCTTTGGCCATGCAGGTGCAATGCGAATCAAGCCATCGTAGTCCTGGACGAGAGCCTGTTGCAGGGCGTCGGCAAGAACCCCAATCTGTTCGACCAAGAACGATGGACCCAGGAAGCTGGCCATCCCCGAAGGATAAATCTGATAACGCTCTGTCAAAGCGAGCGCGCTGGACCTAAATTCATCCGCTAACCCAAGGCGGGCGGCCTGCACCGGATCGAAGCTCCAGTCGTCTTCGTTCTTGTTCGGACGATTAAGGAAGGTGCGAACTCCGATTGCATGCAAAGGTCCATCATCGCCAATCATTCCGTAAGGCCACACCGGCTCTAAACCATCGTTCTCTGTGTTGTGCATCGGGGCTCCTGGATCGTAGCTGGGAGCAATCATTGTGTCCTCCCGATCAGTTCCCGGCTGCACAAGCAGGTTTGGCGACGAAATCGAAACCATTGGCAGGGACGCCAGCTTGCCAATTTCCTTTTGCAATTCGCCGACCAGGTCTGCGTCGGTTTTCAGCAGAGTTGCCGCTTCCACGACGCGCGGGAACAAGGCGTGCATGGCCGCGATATCGGTGGTCGGGTCATGCACATCCCATTGCGTCTCGTGGGAATTAGACGGAAACGTGTGCAACGTGCCATTGGCGTCGTGTGTTGCATAAGCCAAGAGGAAGCGCGCCGACCCGCTCATCAAGGGGTAGTTCCTCGCGAGAAACTTGAGATTGCCGGTGTACTGATACTGCTGCCACACCCAAAGCGCGACCTCGGCACCTGTCGAAATAGTGCGCGCATTGTAATAGGGCTGAGAGTCCTCACCACAATTAATGGCCGGCGCCGGTATCCAGGTTTCATTCTCGTAACCCTGGCCATTAAACCGCATGGTCTCTGGAATACACAAGCCGGGTCGGCCGCCCATATGTTGTTTCGTCCAGTGAAGGATATTATCCAGATTCTCACGGTAAAGACGGAAAAAGGGGTCATTCAGTTCGGAGACGCCGGCTCCCAGATTTGCACTCACCTGCATGCGCAGGTTCCAATGCCAATACGCTGACGGCCCCCACTTTTGCTCATCGCGAATGGAAGAAAACAGATTGCCAATACCGCCCGGCCCGACGGGGAGCCGATCGCGGCTTTCCGCGGCGGCCGTAAACAGATCGATCATGCGCAGGTTTTCGAAGTATTCAGCGACGTGATCTGGGGAGGACAACTTCATCAACCCGGCATGTCCCCAGAATTTGTTCCACCATTCGCGATGTTCATCGATGCCGATGCTTTTCGCGGACGTGAGCAGCTTAGTGGCCGCCGCGCCTGCGTCACCGCCGCGCCACGACGGCGAGCCAACCAGGACACGAAATGTGCCGTCGGAGCGCGGCAGAAAACTTACCCTCACCGCCAGCGGTCCCATTGACTCGGCATGTACCTTGAGTCCATCCGTCGTCACAGCGGCGAGCGATCCGAACGTTTCGTGGCTTGCGCCCGCCTCTTTGTCGTCAAGCCAGGTTTCCGCAAGGGTGCCGATCGCTCCGTTTGCAATCACCTGAGGTTTGCGCGGATCCCACAGGCGCAGCTCAGCCGTTTGTTCCGTCTTTGGATCGGCGCCCTTCACGTCGACTACCAGCACATCGAGGCTCTCGTCGAGGTAGACAGTCGCGGTCATGCCTCCCCCGCTCTCTTCAAACTCGCCGTTGTAAAGGTTAAGCCGGCCCTGGTAGTCAGAAGCCTGCGTCAGTTTTTCAAGTCCTGGCAGCACAACCTGCCCAGGCGACAAACGCAGCGGAAATGTGTCGCCGCGGTTCAATTGCGCAGTGAATCCCTCTTGTGCCCAAACCGCAACACCGAGCCGTCCATTGCCCAGGGGCATCGCTTCGGCAGGCAGCAAATTCGGTCTTTGCAAAACGATGTCGGAGCGCTCGACTACGCCCTTCCGGCTAATCTCGTAGACGCCCTTGTTCCAAGCCGAGCCCGGCTTCATCGGCTGAGCTTGAAGCAACTGAACGATCAACACCAGGGCAAACAGAATTCCGCATGTGCGCATGAAATTCAGGCGCGAGCTTGCGGCGCTGCAATCAGATAATGTGGCACATTTCATGGAACATTCTCCCTTCATGGCCTTAAGCATTCAATCGATGCCAATTCCAGCGCAATTGTGCCGCCCCGCCGGTAACCAAAGCGTTATGTGGCGCGGCGTCGCGGCCCATTGGTTACCTCGCCAACCCGATCGAGCTTTTTCCGAGAGATTTCGGCGCAGTCGCCGGCATACCGGCGATTGCCTCAAAATGAACCTGCTCGCCAGGCTGTCCAGCAGGCCGCATGAGATAGTTCATGGCCGCGTGGGCGGTAAAGGCAAGCACCGCATCTGAACTTGCCGGCACGACAACCGATGAATCTCGCGCGTTGACAATCTCCACGCTTCGACCTTGCCAGGGATTGCGCATCCGCACTGCACCCGGCTTGGCGATCTCGAGTCCGACCTCGATCACCTGGCCGCCGCGTATGCGCACTTCTGCCTTGTTTCCATGGCGAAGATAAACCGTTCCATCGGCGTCCCAGTCCTTTGGCCATGCAGGTGCGATGCGAATCAGTCCATCGTAGTCATCCGCCAGGGACTTCTGGAGCGCATCGGCCAGAACGCCAACCTGTTCAACAAAGAATCCCGGTCCCATGAAGCTCGCAAGCCCGGAAGGTGAGGTCTGGTACCGCTGCGTCAGTGCCAGCAGGCTCGACTTGACCTCGTCCGCAAGCCCAAGGCGGGCCGCCTGCACCGGATCGAAGCTCCAGTCGTCTTCGTTCTTGTTCGGACGATTGAGATAGGTGCGAACTCCGATTGCATGCAAAGGTCCATCATCGCCAATCATTCCGTAAGGCCACACCGGCTCTAAACCATTGTTCTCTGAGTTGTGCATTGGGGCTCCGGGGTCGTAGCTGGGAGCAATGATTGTGTCCTCCCGATCAGTTCCCGGCTGCGCAAGCAGGTTTGGCGACGAAATCGCCGCCATTGGCAGGGACGCCAGCTTGCCAATTTCCTTTTGCAATTCGCCGACCAGGTCTGCGTCGGTTTTCAGCAGAGTTGCCGCTTCCACGACGCGCGGGAACAAGGCGTGCATGGCCGCGATATCGGTGGTCGGGTCATGCACATCCCATTGCGTCTCGTGGGAATTCGACGGAAACGTGTGCAGCGTGCCATTGGCGTCGTGGGTTGCGTAGGCTAAAAGGAAGCGCGCCGCTTCACGCATGACGGGGTAATTTTTCTTCAGGAACACGATATCGTCGGTGTACTCATACTGCTCCCACACCCAAAGCGCGACCTCGGCACCTGTCGAAATAGTGCGCGCATTGTAATAGGGCTGAGAGTCCTCACCACAATTAATGGCCGGCGCCGGTATCCAGGTTTCATTCTCGTAGCCGGGGCCGTTGAACCGCATGGTTTCAGGAACGCATGCTCCCGGGCGCCCTCCCATGTGCTGCCGTGTCCAAGCAAGAATGTTATCCAGGTTTTGCTGGTAAAGGCGGAAATAGGAATTATTCAATTCGGCCGTACCTGCCCCCAGGTTGGCGCTCACCTGCATGCGCAGATTCCAATGCCAATACGCTGACGGGCCCCATTTATGGTCGTCGCCGACCGAGGAAAACAGGTCGCCGACGCCAGCCTGTGAGCCCGGGAGCCGATCGCGGCTTTCCGCGGCGGCCGTAAACAGATCGATCATGCGCAGGTTCTCGAAGTATTCAGCGACGTGATCTGGGGAGGACAACTTCATCAACCCGGCATGTCCCCAGAATTTGTTCCACCATTCGCGATGTTCATCGATGCCGATGCTTTTCGCGGACGTGAGCAGTTTAGTGGCCGCCGCGCCTGCGTCACCGCCGCGCCACGACGGCGAGCCAACCAGGACACGAAATGTGCCGTCGGAGCGCGGCAGAAAACTTACCCTCACCGCCAGCGGTCCCATTGACTCGGCATGTACCTTGAGTCCATCCGTCGTCACAGCGGCGAGCGATCCGAACGTTTCGTGGCTTGCGCCCGCCTCTTTGTCGTCAAGCCAGGTTTCCGCAAGGGTGCCGATCGCTCCGTTTGCAATCACCTGAGGTTTGCGCGGATCCCACAGGCGCAGCTCAGCCGTTTGTTCCGTCTTTGGATCGGCGCCCTTCACGTCGACTACCAGCACATCGAGGCTCTCGTCGAGGTAGACAGTCGCGGTCATGCCTCCCCCGCTCTCTTCAAACTCGCCGTTGTAAAGGTTCAGCCGGCCCTGGTAGTCAGAAGCCTGCGTCAGTTTTTCAAGTCCTGGCAGCACAACCTGCCCAGGCGACAAACGCAGCGGAAATGTGTCGCCGCGGTTCAATTGCGCAGTAAATCCCTCTTGTGCCCAAACCGCAACACCGAGCCGTCCATTGCCCAGGGGCATCGCTTCGGCAGGCAGCGAATTCGGTCTTTGCAAAACGATGTCGGAGCGCTCGACTACGCCCTTCCGGTCAATCTCGTAGACGCCCTTGTTCCAAGCCGAGCCCGGCTCCATCGGCTGAGCTTGAAGCAACTGAACAATCAACACCAGGGCAAACAGAATTCCGCATGTGCGCATGAAATTCAGGCGCGAGCTTGCGGCGCTGCAATCAGATAATGTGGCACATTTCATGGAACATTCTCCCTTCATGGCCTTAAGCATTCAATCGAACTGGATGCTCTTGGTTGGTAGCCGGACAACCATGCGTCCGGCGCGTATTCATCGCTTCCTGCATTCACGTAACAAATCGAGAAGCGTTCGATATTGGCGATCTCCCGGTTGTGTCACTCCTGGTTTCATCGCACCACTTGACCGGTCGCGCGTTTCTCGATACACGCGGTCAGCCTTCTTCACTTGGCCGGTACCTGTGTTTCCGTGCTCGATGTCGGTTCGTCGATCTGAAGAATGCGATCGCCGGTAACATTGTGGAGCGTTTGAATGATACCGCTTGGCCACCGTATCTCGATGCTCTTCGCCGTTTTGTCGGCACCCAATCCGAAATGCGCCCTGGGATCGCTGGAGGACATGTAGCTGCTGGAAGTGGTAACCGTTACCCACTGCGGTCCGCTCGCAGTGACCACGTTGACCACTGCTCCGATTCCATCCCGGTTGCTTTTGTGGCCTACAAGCTTCAGCGTGAGCCAGTGATTGTGAGTCGGAGTTTCGTTGATCAGCACGTGGGCCGGTCCCCCGTTGGTCGTCACAACCGCGTCGATGCGCCCGTCGTTATTGATGTCACCGACGGCCATTCCCCGAGCCGCCCACGGCTCGTGAAAAATTCCTCCGGATTGCGATGAGACGTTCACGAAACCTTTGCCCGTATTTCGGATCAGCATCATCGGCTCCCGGTAATGGAGCTCCGGGAAGCTCTTCTCAATCGTATCGATATCGTGCCCTTGCGCGATCAGTATGTCTTTCCAGCCGTCGTTGTCGTAATCGAGAAAGCGCATACTCATTCCGGAGTGCAGGAGGGACATTGCGCCAATACCCGAACTCTGGCTGACGTAATCAAAAGTCCCGTCACGATCGTTGTGATAGAGCGCGTAAGTTTGATAAGCCAGATCGAGGACCATCAGGTCAGGGTATCCATCATTGTCGTAGTCGGCAAGATCGGTCCCCATGCCCGCAAACGCCCGTCCTGAGCCATCCACGGCAACCCCTGCTTCCAGGGCTACGTCTTCGAAGGTCCCGTCAGGCTTTTGGTGGAAGAGAAATTCCGGCACCGAGTCGTTGGCGATAAACAAATCAATGCGTCCGTCGCGGTCATAGTCGCCAATCGCGATTCCCAGGGCTTTGGCTGGCTTGTCCAATCCCAGCTGATGCGAAACCTCGGTGAAATGGCCGTTGCCGTCGTTGTGGTATACGAGCATGGAAATAGGCGCAAAATCGTCGGGATGGCAGTAGCCGCGATTGTCCGTGGGCCCGCACCACAGATCGTCCCAGTCCCACGTAAGATAACGCAGCACGACAAGATCAAGAAGTCCGTCGTTATCCAGGTCAACCCATGCAGCGCTTGAGGACCAGCCGCTGCCTCCTACGCCCGCTTTATCCGTCACGTCAGTAAATGTGCAGTTGCCGTTGTTGTGGTAGAGGTGGTTTCCACCGTACCCAGTCACATACAGATCTTCGTAGCCATCGTTGTCATAGTCGGCGACTGCGGTGCCCATCCCATATCCAACTCCTTGCAGGCCTGCCTTTTCCGTAATGTCTTCAAAAGTGCCGTCGGGCTTCTGATGATACATCCTGTTCCAGTATTCCGGTCCTGTCTTTTGCGGGATTGTTCCCTTCGGCGTTGGGTCCGCAAAAGGTGCACCGTTGACGAGGAAGATGTCGAGCCGACCATCATTGTCGCAGTCAAAAAGCGCGACCCCGGAGCCCATGGTCTCGATCAGGTATTTGCGTGAGGCATGGGGAGCTTGGTGCAAAAAATGAATACCCGACGATGCCGTGATATCCACAAACTTGGCCGGCGTTTCAACGGCAGCGGGCATAGACGCCGGCTCCGGCATTTGCGCGCAATACGCCGGCCTTGTGAAGATGAGCGGCATCAGCAGAGCCGCCTTCAGGCTGCACTTTCCGCGCCAGGTCCAGATCGGTTCCCATTGCATCGTTACACTTTCAACCATTGGAGCTCCGTCGGCAAACGCATGATCCGATTTTTTCGCAGCGCCCAAACAGGTCGAACGCTGAAGCCTGCCCGGTCCCTCACACCTGAAACACTTTCTTCGACTTGGCAGGAAACGGATACATGCAAGTTCCCAATCCTTTCCTTTGTGAAACGCGGCAAAGAGGGAATGGTGATTCGCGGCACGATGGTTGCAGATCTGCAGTCAATATCACCGGGCCCGCTTGCATCACATCTGAAATGGGTCAGCCGAGCAAACATCATCGTCTCGTCTCCGAAAAGGCGTCAGCGGCTCTCTCGTTGACATGGCTTGGCTTGGGGCATCTGACGACTGAGTTGCGGGGCAAGCTTTCGGAGGTCTGCTTCCGGACCGTTTTCGTCACTTGCCGGATTGCCGTGCAGGGCCTTAAATTCAGCGATCTCCTTACTTGCGAGCTCGTCCTGTCTGTCTCGTTTATAGACCTGAGCCAACCGGTAATGTGCCTGGGCATTTCCAGGATCCGCCTGAACTGTCTGCCGCAATTCGGTCGCCGCATTCTCGTAGTTGCCGGAGTCTGCATAAAGCAAGCCAAGCAGAAAATGCGCTCGGGTCATTTTGGGATCCTTCGTCAGTGCAAGCCGCAGTTGCGACTCAATCTCCGCGGCAGTCGCGGCGCCGGGACTGATTACGCGCTGTTTCCAGAGTGCAAGGGCATAGTCGTAATGTGCCATGGCGCTCTCAGGCCGTGCCACCACAAGCCCCGCGAGCGCGTTTCTGATCTGCGTGTCAGTTTCCGGTGAGACACCGGAAAGACCTGCGAGAAACGAATAAGGAGAAAGATTCTCCGGATCGACATTGATGGCACGCAGCAGCGATCGGATCGCTTCCGTCTGATGCTTTTGCAAGTCTTGCGCTATGCCTAAACCCATCCAGAGCTTTGCTGAGTCGGGATGTGCATTCGTTGCAGACGTAAAGAGCGTCGCCGCTTCATCTGCTGCGCCCAGCCCTATGAGGCCAATTCCGCAGTCAAATAGATTCTCAGCGCCGAGATCTTGACTCGCTGCACGTCGATACTCCGCAACCGCCTTCTGCGAATTCCCAGACGCTTCATATGCGATGGCCAATAGCCTGAGCAAGATGGGCTCTTCGCTGGTTTCCCTGGTGATACGTTCGAGGAACGAGGCTGCATCGGAGCTTTGCCCTGCACCCATAAGGGCTAGAGCCAATGCTCGAGAATTGTCTGTATCGGCGGGCATGACCGCATGTGCCCTTTTCAAATAATCGATGCTCTGGATGAAATCGCCCTGGCCAAAATAAAAAATTCCCAGGGCATGGTTCGGAGCAAAGCCTTCGGGATTTGCATGGACAGCCGCCAGCAGACGAGGCTCGTCGCCACAATCCGTTGGGCTTTGGGGAGGAGCAAAGGCAGACAAAACTTCAAGATCGAGATCGCCAACGCGATCCATGACTTGAGAAGTTTCTTCCTGACTGAGGCCTGTGGAGTAGCCGCTCGGGGCGATTGTTCCCTGAATTCCCGCGGGGCTGAAGACCGGAGGTTTCCTTTCAGCTGTTTCTATATTCCCAGGTCGCGAAATGTCCGCGGCTCCTGCCTCAGCGAGCGGCGTGAGAGTGAAGTCAACGATCTCACTTGCAGAGACGACGTTAATACGTTTGGGCTCCGCTTGCTTATAGCCCATCATCGTCGCAGCCAGAGCATAGGTTCCATATTTCAGATTGACGAACGTATATCTTCCGTCGGCATCCGTCAAGGCGCGCGTCAAAGTTGCATCGCTGTCCGGTGAGGACAGGATGACGCTTGCATTGGAAAGTCTTTTCCCGTTAAGCCCAATGACCGTTCCACTGATTTTCCCTGGCTGCTGTTCCGGTTGGCCGAGCGCTGCGCCGGCAGCCATCAGAATACTCAGCAGGATGAACGAGGCATGCGGGAATTTCAAGCCGGGTCTGCCGCAAGGAACAATCATTTCTTGCCGTCAACCTCCTGCAGCGCCTGGCGAACATCCTGATTGTCAGGCTGTTTGGCGAGAAATTCGGAGAGCAGGTCGTGCGCCTTCCGGGGCTCGCCGGCATTTATATAAAGGACAGCCATGTTCAGATAAGGACGATCATAGTCCGGCGCCAATTGCCGGCATTGCTTGAAATATTCCATCGCCTTGTCTGATGCTCCGAGCTGCATCAAGACGACTCCCAGGCCATTCAGCATCTCCACATCTCCGGGAGACAGACGCACGGCTTCTTCGAACTCCGACTTCGCCGCATCGAGCTCCTTTTGATCGACATACAGCATGGCAAGTCCCTGGTGGAGTTCGGCCTGGGACGGATCCACGGCGATCGCCTTCTTGAGAAGTGCTTCGGCATCGTCAGCGCGACCCTGAAAACGATAGAGCTTGACCATGTTCTGAATCGCGAGCAGATGGGCAGGCTGCAAATCGAGCGCACGCTGAAAGTCGCGCCGTGCGGCGTCGTAGTCGCCATTCTGGCCGGCTACAACACCCAGGTTGTTCCACGCGTCGGCATTCGCTGGGTCCAACTCGACGGTCTTCTCCAGGTTTGTGCGCGCATCCTCGAATGCGCCTTTGTTCAGGTAAATCAACGCGACGTTGTAATATGCGGCGGCATAGCTGGGATTCCGCTCGATCGACCGCTGAAAAGCGAGGAGCGCTTGATCCACGTACTCAAACTGGAGGTATGCCACTCCGTAGGTGAAGTAGTTGTGATGCAGTCCAGACCGGTAGTAACGGCCGGGAAACGGAAGTGCGCGCTTGAGCCGATCCTGGGCTTCCGCGGGAATGTTGAGGGCATCTTCAAGAACTTGTGCCGCTGTCACACTCCCTCGGTATACCTTGACGGCATTTCCCTCTGCGTCCAGGAGAAACGAGATGGGAAACGGCAAGTCGAGACGGCGGTCAAAGAGATAGCGGTAGAAGATGTTATAGACACCGGCAGTCTCGGGATCGGCAGCCAAAACAGGGAACGGTAGCCGCCCGTGCATGGAAGACAGGCCGGATGCGAGGCCCCCTCCCGCGTTGACGAGAACCGATAGAACCTGGAGGCCGGATTTGCTCAACCTGGAATGCGCTTCTTCGAGAGCGAGGAGGAAACTCCGGCTCTCGTCGCAACCGGTTGTCAAAAACACAAGCAACTGCGCGTGGCCTTTCGCGTCGTCGAGGCTGTGGATCTTGCCGTCTTGCCCCTTGAGGGAGAGGGAGGGCGGAGCAATCGGCTCAACCAGCCATGAGTGCCGGGTAGCGGGAATGGCATCCCGGAGTTGCGCATTCGAAACTTTCGCATATTCACGAACAACGCGAAACGGAATCGCCTTGAAGTCCGCTGAACCCTCTTGAATCTCGATGCGATGGCCGGAGGGGAGATTGTCAAAAGTCTGCTTTGTGCCGCCCGGCCACGCGACCACGGCGCTTACGGGGCCAGCCTTTGTTCCCAGGCCAAAATGAACCACTTTGCTGTTCTGCGAAAGAAACCCCGAGCCCGCCCACACCGATTTCCGCTGCGATCCGGCCGGTCCGTGCACTTCGACCTCGGCCCCGACGGCGTCGCGGTTACTCTGCGTTCCTTTGAGCGAAAATGCGATCGCGGCGTCGAGACCGTTGAGCCGATTCTGAAGCAGCCGCAACTGCGGCGCCGTGCGATTCTTGAGGACAACTTCGAGCCGGCCATCGCCATCGAAATCGCCAAAAGCGAAGGATCGGCTGTCCTCGATACAGTCCAGACCCAGAACACCCCCCGCCTCAGTGAACGTTCCGTTTCGATTGTTGAGATAGAAATTGTTGCGCTGATATCCGCTCCAGGTATAGTCCGAACGGATGAATTCGTTGATTGCGCTCCAGGCGTCAGAATAGAGTTTGGATTGGCCTCCCGAGTCCAGCGACCGGGCCGCAACCTGGCGCCAGTAGAATCCTGACACGTCTTCTCTCTTCTGTCCGGAGATGAAACCGTTGGCGATGTAGATATCCGGGTAGCCGTCGTGGTCGGCGTCCCATGCGCCGCTGCCCCAGTTCCAGCCACCCACGCGAGCTCCGGAATCTTCCGTGACATCTGAAAAATTACCCGCCGCGCCGCTGTTGTGCAGCAAAGTGTTTCCCATACCATCCGCTGTGTAGACCCTGCGCACATCTGGTGTTGCCGCCGGCAGAAATTCGGGCTGTGTGGTAATCCGGAGTCCCGCCGTCTCCCACATATTCACGACATACAAGTCATCATTTCCGTCATTGTCGTAATCCACCAAGGTAGCGCTCATGCCTTCGCCGGGATCTTCGACATTGGCTTCGGCGCTGACGTCGGTGAATACTCCATTCCCATTGTTCCTGTAAAGCTGCTTGCGCCCGAAGTCGTTGACCACGTAAAGGTCGAGCCAGCCATCGCGGTTGTAATCGTTCCACAGGCAATCGAAGCTGAAGCGATTGTTGTTCACGTCCATGCCAGAGGAGACCGTGACATCTTCAAAGGCGTGACCGCCCCGATTTCTCAGCAGAAAATTCGGTGGGCCGTTTTGCGCGTCATAATAGGGTTTTGGATATTCGTAATCGCTCAAGCCTTGATAAAAGCTGTAAGTGCAAAAATATACGTCGAGTAATCCGTCGCGATCGTAGTCAGCGGCTGCGACGCCTGTGAAAGTGCCCTGCGCAGGCCGCGCAAACTGGAAGGCATCGGGCTTCAGCTCAAAGGTTCCGTCGCCGCGATTGACGAAGAGGAGCGGACCGCTGGCGCGCACCACGATCAGGTCCTGGTGCCCGTTGTTATCCAGATCCGCGAAGATCGCACTCGACGTCCCGTCCAGCACCCCAACGCCCGCCTTCTCGGTGACATCGACGAAGGTGCCATCGCCGCGATTGTGGTACAGACGGTTTGGCAGGCCAGCAGGCTGACACACGTAAAGATCATCGTAGCCATCCCCATCGTAATCGCCAGCACATATCCCGTTGTTGCCGTAGACATCAATGCCGGTTGCCCCGTCGACCATGGTCCGCCAATAGTCAATGCCATGCTGCATTTGTTCGTGATAGGAAGGGACGTCAGCAAAGCTCGCGGCCGTAATGTCCACGAATCCGGGGCCTGTAAGCCGTGCGCGCCATTCGCTGTCCGCCGACCAACTCAGTACCCTCCATTTGTCCGGCGAGCTCTGTTCCCAGGTTAACTCCCATTCCCCTGTCCGCTGCTCGCGGCGATTGCCGTCGAGCGCCCCCAGAAGGTCGTAATGAATTCTCGTTTTCACCCGAAGCGGCGCAGTAGCGGCCACCTCGATACGATGCATACGGAACTCGGCAACCTCTATCCTCCTGAAGGGGGCAAGATATTGCCGCAAACTGTCGACGAAGATGGTGCTGCCCAGGTGTTGCGGAGGCGGGAAGATGACTTTCTCCGACTGCACCGGCGGCTGCGGCCGGAGGGGCGTGATATTCGCTTTCCCCATGAGTGAGCCGTCCAGAGTGTCCGGGAGAACCGCATGCACCGCTCGCAGATCCCTGACTCCGGCTGTGAAGGCCTCGCTCCAGGCATGCAGCCAAACTTCCAGCTCAGCAGCATACTTTTCCGTGATAAACACATCAGCACCGGGCTGAATCTTGTGAAGAAAACTATCGATGAAAGGTGCGTATCCGGATCCAACGTGGAGCAGGCAGGGTGATGGAGATGCGAGTGGGGCGGCCCATATCGGAAGGCCCTTGAAGTGACTGGCCAGGAACGTTCCGGCGAGTCCTGCGCTTTTCATGAAACGCCGGCGTGTGAAAAACACAATTCCTCCATCAGCACGAGAACATAGTGGTGGACGTGATGTCAATTAAGCGCGACATTCACCAAAGTGTACGAGGTGAACCAGCTGCAGTGCGTTTCCGCAGACAGCGGCGGCCGGAGCGAGGCTCTGAGAAAGACAGCGGAGCACGCACGGCGCCGCCGCGATTGAGCATGATTCCTGGGAGTTAGTCGATGATTCATGTCTGGTGCCGCCCGCCGCAGATGTCAATTCATATGCTTACTGGTGCTGGCTTCGCCGGAAGAAAACGGAGCGAGGTGGGTGGGAGCGGGGTTCGTCTCGCGCGGCAGACCGGAAAGATGGCGGCCATTAAAGCATTGATCATAAATAGGTTAACTCCATACTTGGCTCGACCCTGGTGAGTCCATTTCTCACCAGATTCAATCGACAAAATCCACACAACAATCGCTCGAAAAATCTTGTTCTTGACAAACGAATGCCCTCTATGTTCATATGGCTAGCAATTCAAAGGTTAACGTTAACGTAAACGATTCGTTAACCGAATTGAAAACCTGACTGGGCGCACTTCCGGAGCTTCATGGCTTCCGGCTCCTGGTCTGTTCGTTCAAGAGGGTGCAATGGAAGCAGAATCGGCCGAGCAAATGCGCATCGTCCCGTTCCATCGCAATCACAGGAGTTAACAAAGAACAGCGGAAACAGCTTGTGGCTTTGCAGCAGCCCAGCATCGGGATCGACATGCAGCGCCGCGAAGATCCATCTACCAACCGGCAGCATTCAGGAGGAGCGTGATGTTAGAAGAAATCCGTACGATCTCTCAACAGTCCTTTCCAAAGCATGTGGTCAGGCTGACCCGAACGCTCCTTTGCAGGGCGATCGTGGTATTGGTTGGGCTGCTTGTGATCTATTCCACAAATGCATTCGGGCAGATCAATACAGCCACCCTGTCAGGCGCTGTCAAGGACTCGTCCGGCGCGGTGGTACCCGACGCATCTGTGGTGGTAACACAGACTGCCACTGGAATTGCGCACAACGATCGGACCAACGAGAGCGGCCTGTTCACCGTGCCGCTGCTGCAACCTGGCGCGTACAGCGTGACAGTATCGAAGCCGGGTTTCGAAACAGCGACCCAGGCAAACATCGATTTGGGGGTCAACCAGCTGGCGAGTGTCAACATCACCCTGACCGTCGGTTCTGTGAATCAAACCGTGACGGTCACCAGCGCAGCGGCCCAGCTCGACACTGAGACCGCTGGCCTGGGAACGGTCGTCGAACCAAAAGAAATTGACGAACTTCCCTTGAACGGCCGCCAGTTTATGCAACTGCTGCAGCTTTCTCCGGGAACCGTGCCGGTGAGCGTCTCTCAAACAGCGATCCCTCAGATTGGATCATCGACATCGAATATCACGCCCGCGATCAATGGGCAAAGCGGGCGCAGCATTTTGTTCTTTGTCGATGGCCTCTATGCCACGGACCCGTTCTTCAGCACGCTGTCAATCAGCCCTGCTGTGGATGCCATTCAAGAATTCCAGGAACAGACTCACACTGATCAGTCGCAATTCGGCGGAGCCACCGGCGGAACTGTCAATCTAGCCACCAAGGGCGGAGCCAACAAGTTCCATGGCAGCGCCTACGAGTTCTTCCGCAATCAGGATCTCGAGGCGATAGACTTTTTCGCCACGAGCACGGGAACCTTTAAGCAGAATCAATACGGCGGCACATTGGGTGGTCCGATTATCCGGAATAAGCTGTTCTTCTTCGGCTATTATGACGGATATCGCTTTACCAGATCGGCGAATAACTTCTCCGAGCTACCTACGCAGGCAATGTTAGGAGGCGACTTCAGCGCGCTCTTGCCGACCGTGATCTACGACCCGTACAGCTATAACAATCCGGCTTGTGGAACCGGCCAGTCTTGCCCGTTTGGACCCACCGACCCAGTGAATCCAAGTGCCAGTGCGAACATCATTCCGCCGGGCGTGATTGATACGGGCATGGCGATTTGGCTGAAGGCTTACCTTCCTTCGACCCTGCCTACCACATTCGCCCCCAACAACGCTGTAAACACCGCGCCGAGCACCACCGATCAGGATCAATATAGCGCCAGAGTCGACTACACCATCGGCCCCAAGGACTCCCTGATGGTGCGCTGGACCGTCAACGAAGCCACGAACAGTTCCCCTTCACAACTTGCCGAGAATTCGTTTCTTACGGGCTTCAATGGGAACAACTCCGGCGGAAGCTGGGTCCACACCTTTTCGCCGACTCTGGTGTCCCAAATCACGGCTGGGTATAACTCGATTAACCACCCTCAGGATTTCCTTGAACCGAATGCTGCCTCGGTTTTCCAAAGTGTAGGCTTCAGCGCTGGCTTCACCGACACGCCGGGCGGCATCGAGGAACCTAAGACCCCAGCCCAGAATGCGAGCGGATACTTTGGCCTCAACGCCGGCTGGGGCCCGATTGGACCGCAGCGCCTGTACCAGATCTCCGGCTCCGTTAGCAAGCAGAGCGGGAAGCACGCCCTCACATTCGGTGCTGCGTATTACTACACCTGGATGTATACGAACTGGTCGGGGGATGACGAAAATTACAACCAAGAGGCAACCTGGAACCCATGCGGCTCGACGAGTGGTGGGACCTGCGTGGGCGTGGGAGGAAACTCGATCGCAAGCATGGTGCTTGGGCTCCCCGTTGAGGCGGACCGCCAATTGGGCAATTCGGGCGTCAATCTCTATGATCATGTGGGTGATGTGTTTGCGCAAGACTCGTGGAAGGTCGCGCCTAATTTGACCATGAACTATGGAATTCGCTGGGACTTCACAACTCCCGTTGGCGAGACCACCAACCGTCTGGCTACCTTTGACGTGAACGACACCGAAAATGGGTCGGGGCTTGCCGGCGTGTGGTTACTTCCCAAAGATGATGTCGATTTACCACACTACCCGCTTCCCAACGGCGTCGAAATCTCGAACAGGGACCCGGTGACATTGCCGGATTGGACCAACTTCTCACCGCGTCTGGGCGTTTCCTACGAGGTGACACCCACGATGGTGGTCAATGCCGGCGTAGGGGTCACGTTCGACAGCTGGTCGGGCTCAGAGCAATCCGCCCAAAATGCTCGCGGCGCGTGGCCCTCGGGCATCGATCAAGGCACCGGATCCACGCTCAATATCGCTGGTGTTACGTCTCCGGTCGCAACGTCGGAGAGCCCGTTCCCGGCGAGTGAGCCGCCGGTTCTTCCCACCAGTCCGTTTCCCAGCGGTGGCGGCTTTGTCGACACTCGAGACAAAAACTCCTACTCCTGGCAGTGGAACCTTCAGATCCAGAAACAGTTAGGCGGTTCCGGGGTTGCCAAAGTAGCTTATGTGGGATCGGCCACCAGCCGCGTCACCCTTAATGTTCCCTTCAACATCTCTACCGTGCTTGGGCCCACGCAGACGCTGCCTTTCCCGCAAATGTCACAATTCAGCGAGCTTCAGAGCATCGGCCATTCGAGTTACAACGCCTTCCAGGCACAATACAGCAAGCGCTATGCGGGCGGCCTGTCGTTGATTACCGCATTTACATGGTCGAAGAGTATCAACGTGGGATGCAACGACTTCTGGGAGGGTTGCAATATCCAGGATCCGTATCATATGAGGACGAATCGCAGTGTCACCGCCACCGATGTACCTTTCGTCTTCACCTTCTCGAGTGTGTACGAGCTGCCGTTCGGGAAGGGTAAGGCTTGGGCCAATTCTGGACCTGCGGCAGCGGCACTCGGAGGATGGCAGATCAACGGCATCCTCTCTTCGCGCAGCGGCACTGCTTTTTCGCCAGGTATTAACTTCGACAACGCGAATGCCAACGGAGGAAACGAGCGTCCCACTGTGACGGGAGGGACGCAAGGTCCTAAGACGTTAGCCGAATGGTTCAATACAAATGCATACTCTGTGCCCAACCCTTACACTTATGGCAACGCTGGACGCAACAGTCTGCGTGGACCCGGTTACAATGATGTGGATTTTTCTATTTTCAGAAACTTCACATTTGCCGACCGGTACACCGTGCAGCTCAGGGCTGAGGCGTTCAACGTATTGAATCACCCGAATTTTAGCAATCCAGATTCGACCTTCGAGGATCCAACTTTCGGGCAAATCAACTCCACATTTGGTGATCCAAGAGAGCTCCAACTCGCCGGCACGTTCCATTTCTAGCTTCTGCTTTCTGAGTCATTGTCTTCGTGGTATTCCAGGTTCCGATTCCGGGACCTGGAATACCATGATCTTCAGTTTCAACTCGCAGATCGTTGCGGGAATGGACCTGTTTGCTTGAGGCGGATGGGGACGGCTGTTCAAGGCTGGCACTGAAACTCCCCGGTGTCGGTGGGGCAGTTCTGAGGAGAATACGAGATAGGAAAGATTTCCGCCTTTGTCTATATTATGTGAGGAAGGAAAATTCTCTGCTCGTGCTCCGAAACCGAAAGTTTGAACAGAATTCGGCGAGGGTCCTGGTTATTTGGGCGCAGGTGCTTGCGGTCGGAATCCTGACCGGCGTGCAGTGGGTCAATGCCCAGTCCGAGGCCTTGGAAGCACAGTTGAAGACTGCAACGGCTCTGCATCAGCGCGGCGATTATGCGCACTCTATTCCAATCCTGACGAAGCTCGTGCGGGTCTCACCGCGAGACTATTTGTCCAACTTACTGCTTGGAGAAGACCTGTTTCGCACCGGGAAGCCGCGGGATGCTCTTGCGCCGCTTCGGGTTGCGGCCGAGGTTCGTCTGGACAGTGTCACCGCGCTCGACTACTCGGTGGCCGCTGCCGAAGCCCTGGGCGATTTTGCCACGGAGTCGGAAGCACTTGAGACCGCGGTGATACGTTCGCAAGAAGATGAGCAGCACCTTTTAGCGTGGGGCAACTTCTGTCTGAATCGCTACAGAGCATTGCAGGTGGCGATGCTGGCCACCAAGCAAGGCGAAGCGGCGGAGCGGCGCCTGGAAGCATGGGGTAGCCCGGAAGGAAGCGAAGCCAGCGAATCACTGCTCGAACAGTCTGCGGCTCTTGACCCAGAACAACATGGAATCTGGGGAGAACTCGGGATCGCTCAACTGGAGCTTGGCAAACAGGCGCTGGCACAGGAGACGCTCAAGAAGGCCGAACAACGCGAACCCCGAGCTCCCGGGACCCTTCGGCTTGAAGCTCTACTCGCCGCATCGGTTCAAGACTGGCAGGGCGCCGAGAAACGATTGCTTTCTTTGGGCGCCGCATCACAGACCGAACTGAAAGAGGCTCTGGAAGCCTGGCCTCGGGCGATGATTCCCGGATCAGAAGTTGAGGGAGCGATATGGAGTTGCCTGCGTAACCCAACTGATTCATGCCATCTCGCTTCTGTTGCGCATGAGAACAGCGCGGGATTGAACGCCGGCGAGCTTTTCGAGGAAGGGCGATGGGAAGAGTTGGCGGCGATTCCTGGTACAGCGATTGCCAGCCAATCCGAGTGGACCTGGCGTGGCGTCGCTCTGGCGCGGATTGGAGATTGCCCCAAGGCAATACCGGCGCTTGAACACGGGCTGACGGCGACTCAACGCGAAGGCGCATTATATCTTCAGGAATGTTACTCGAACGAAGAATTGCGGGCGGAGAGCTGGCTGAATGCTCATGGGAAAGCTGTTTCATTTCATGAACTCAAGGGTGACCTGGAGCTGACTGTCGGCAATGCCCCTGCGGCGGCGGAGAAGGATTATGCAGAAGCATTGAAGTCACGCCCTCATGACGCACGCCTCCTTGCCAGATCGGCCGAAGCCTGCCGGATGAGCGGTGACCAAGAGCACGCACGAACGCTTGCACTCTCCGCATTGGCAATCAACCCGCAACAGACTGAGGCGCTGCAGACGCTTGCGAAGGTTGCTCTCTATCAACGCGACTGGGCCGAGGCAGTTGTTCGGCTGAAACAAATGGCTGCGGAGCAACCAGCTAATGCGTGGTGCAAGGTGGAACTCGGAGTCGCATACGGAAGGTTAGGCCAGGCCGGCGAAGCAGTGCGATACCTCGCACCGCTGTTAACTGCGGGTTACCCGGATCCAAAGGGCGAGCTGCACGTACAGCTGGCCGGATCGCTCAGAAAACTGGGCCGCGAACAAGAGGCCCAGCAGGCCGCTGCGGAAGGGTCCAGGTTGGCAAACCTATCCCTTGAAAGCGGCGCGCCATGAGGGGAATGACACGCAGCAGCAGGCGCGATTTTCTGCTTCGCAGCGCAAGTCTGTTGCCGGCAGTCGGCCTTGGACGGCGCGCCTGGTCCTCGGCCGAGAGTCCCATCAAGATGGTTGAAGGATCAGCGAAAAGTGGATTGGGCTTCGTGCTACGCACAGGAGCGACCGGACACAAGTATCAGCCGGAGACGCTGGCCGGAGGGCTGGGCGTTATTGATTTCGATGGCGACGGATGGCCCGATCTCTACTGTATCAATGGCGCCAGGATGCCCGAGCTTAAGAAGAGCGGTCCCGAGTTCTGGAATCGTCTTTATAAGAATAATCGCGACGGAACGTTCAGCGATGTCACTGAGAAGGCCGGCCTTGCCTGCAGTGGATACGGAATCGGCGTTGCCGTAGGCGACTACGATAATGACGGTCACGAGGATTTGTTCGTTGCAGGCGTTCATGGAAACCAGCTCTTTCACAACAATGGCGATGGAACTTTTGCCGATGTCACAGAAGCCGCCGGCCTAAGTTCACCTTCCGTCAAAGGGCTATGGTCCATCGCGGCGGCTTGGATCGACTACGACGGCGACGGACGATTGGACCTATTCGTTTCAAACTACTGCCGGTGGGAACCAGGCTTGGATCCGATCTGCGGCGGAATGAGTGCTGAACAACGTCGTTATTGTCCTCCGGAGAAATACGCCGGGGAGCCGATGCAATTGTTCCACAACAATGGCGACGGCACCTTTACTGAAGTAACCGGAAAGGGCGCCATTCCGGCGATTCTGGGAAAAGGAATGGGGATCGCGATCGCGGATTTCACTGGCGATGGACGACCTGGACTGTTTGTAGCGAATGACGGCGCCCGAAACCTGCTGTTCCGCAATACCGGGGACCGATTCGAAGACATAGGCGTTGAAGCAGGGGTGGCCTATGTCGGAGACGGCCGCGCCGTCTCAGGCATGGGCGCCGACTTTGGAGACATTGACGGGGACGGCCGGTTCGATCTGGTGATGACGGACTTGAAAGGTGAAAGGTTTGGTGTATTCCTCAATCGTGGGCATGGCGAGTTCGAAGACGGAAGCGCTTCCTCCCAATTACTGAGCCTGAGTGCACCGGTGAGCGGATGGGGATGCGGGCTGGTAGATCTCGATAACGATGGTTGGCTTGACTTATTTGTAGCGGGCGGTGGCGTAGACACTGACCAGGCAATGACAAATCACATCTTCAGGAACAGGGGCGGCAAGTTCGCCGATGTGTCGCTCGAATCGGGGGTCGGGCGTGGGCCTGCCCGCCTGCATCGGGGCTGTGTTTTCGCTGATTTTGACCGCGATGGGCGCATCGATGTGGCAGTCAGCAGCCTTGATGATTCGATTGAGCTTTGGTGGAACCGGAGCCCCATGCGCCACTGGCTGCAATTGAGCCTGAAAGGCACTCAAAGCAATCGGTCATCGATCGGCGCCGAGGTCAAGTTAACTACGGTCGCGGGAACGCAAATCCGGTGTGTGAACAGCAGCGTAGGCTACGCTTCCAGCAGCGATCTTACGGTTCATTTTGGAATGGGCATCGAACGTCGCGGCGCCATAGAGATTCGATGGCCATCGGGCATAGTGCAAAAACTTGGCGAAGTGGAGGCAGATCAACGGCTGGAAGTTGTAGAGCCGCAAATCGGTTCGGCTTCGCGCCTCCTCGAGCAAGGCGAACAGGCTGCTACCCGGGCTCGCCTTTCGCGCAACTCTTCCCCGATGTTATCGAGGTCTGACCATGAAGGAGACATGCAATGATGCGAGTTATCTGTGGGTTCGTTTTTGCCTCTCTGACGATCTCTATTTGCGCCTTCGCCAGTGCACCTCCCCAAACAGTTCAACCTGGGTCCATCTACAGTGGGCCACCTCAAAAACAGCCGGTTTCCATCAACAGCCTGATTCCCGCCAACGAGCGGATTCATCCCATGCCGCTAGCAGAGCGGATCCGGCTTGGAGCTGTTCCCCGCCGGGGAATGTGCAGCACTGCTCCAGCACCCGACGCTGTCGATGGGCTCCTTTCCGGCAACGGCAAAATGTGGGTGGAAGTGCTGGGCAATCCCTTTTCTGAGAGGATCGTCTTTGAGCAGGAGAAGCTTCTCCTGCCATGGAAGGGCAAACCGCTCCAAGCCCCGAAGATCGCTGCGGTGCTTCCCGAGGTGCGGCGATTGATTCTTGCCGGCGAGTATGAAAAAGCTCTCAATCTTTCTCTCGACGCCGCCGAGAAGACCGATACAAAGCCCAGGACCGATAATCTCCATCCGCATCCTGCCTTCGAAATGCGCATTGATACACAAGGCAGGCACGAGGTCGAGAACTATCTGCGCACGACCGATTTTGAGAGTGGCGAGGTCAAAGTTCGCTGGACAGATCGCCAGGGTGAGTGGGAACGCCGCATCTTCGTTTCGCGGCCCGACAACGCGGTAGTACAGATGCTCAGTGCGCCTTCCGGCGCCGCCATCAACGCTACGGTGAAACTTGACACGTCCCTGATTCAGGCGATGCTTGGGGTGAAAACTCGCGGAACTCCGACGCGCATCGTGGAGCGGGCAGCGCAAGACGATGCGCTTCATGATCTCGGCGCGGATGATATTCGATTCAGCCGCAGCTCCGATCCAAGCCATCTTATCCTCCGCGGCACCTATGTCGTCGAGCAGGGCAATCCGGGCTATGCCAGCGTCACCAGAATCGTCGCCAACGGGGGCAGCGTTCGAGTCGACCACGAAGCTCTTGTGCTCCAGGGCGTCCAGTCGCTCACGTTGATCACGCGCGTCGAAGCCTACAGCGACCTGAAAGATCAGGATGTTGCCGATCTGAAAGCGGCGGTCGACGCGATTCCCGCCGACTATCAGACGCTTCTGGATCGCCACCGCCCCGCCCAGGCCGAGGTCATCGACCGGGTTTCAGTGGACTTCGGTGGCTCGTCCCTGCACGCGATGAGCGGCGAGGAACTACTGACCGACCAGAGAACCCGGCAGGGTTTCAACCCAGCGATGCTCGAAGATATCTTCGATATGGGCCGGTATTGGCTCTACCTTCGAAGCGGCGACTATCCTCCCATGTGGGGACACGTGAATGTCAACGTGAATCTCCAGATCTCCGGGGCTGTCATGGGCAATCTGCCCGAGGCGATTCGCTCGTATACGCACTGGCTGGATGGGTTGATGCCGGATGCCCGGACCAATGCTGCGAATATCTTTGGCGCCCGGGGAGCGCTCTTCGGCATCCATCCTACCGTGGAAGGGGATCCGCTCACCCACTTCGATTACACCTGGCCGCATCATTATTGGATTTCGGCCGGCGGTTGGATGTACAGCCCCTTATGGGATTACTATCTCGCGACGGGAGACAAGGAATTTCTCCGGACGGAGATCCTGCCGGGGTTAAAAGAGCTCGCGCTATTTTACGACGACTATCTCACCGAAAAAGACGACAACGGGAACTTCATCTTTGTCCCGTCCTATTCACCGGAAAACTGGCCCACCAACACCCAGAATTCTCCGGTAGTCATCAATGCGGCGATGGACATCGCGGTGTGCCACGAGGTGTTTACGCATCTCGTTGCCGCAGCGGAGATCTTGGGAGTCGATCAGGAAGAAATCCCGCATTGGAAAGCCACCCTGGCCAAGCTACCGCCCTACCTGCTGGACACGGATGGGGCTCTCAAAGAGTGGGCTTGGCCGTCGATCCAGGAAGCACTCGATCATCGGCACGTTTCGCACCTATATGGAGCGTGGCCCGCAGACGAGATCACTCCGGATAACACGCCGGACCTGGCTCGCGCCGCTTGGCTCGCGGCAAGAAAGCGAGGACAAGGGAATGCTTCCGCACATGGACTGTTGCATCGCTCGCTGGCCGCGGCAAGGCTGAAGGATCCGTACCTGGTGAATTTCGACCTGAAACAGCTGCTTGAGCAGGGGTATGTGGATCCCAGCTTGACAACCCGGCATAATCCGTATGCGTTTGACTCCCCTGATCCGCAAGGCGGAATCCCTACGCTGATTATGGAGATGCTGATCTACTCGCGACCTGGCGTCATTGGACTGCTTCCGGCAATGCCAGCTTCACTCTCGAGCGGCACGGTGAAAGGAATTGTCTGCCGGACGCAGGCCACGATCGACAACCTGACCTGGGACCTGCATGCCAGGAAAATCGACGTGACAATCAGCTCACGTGTCGATCAAACGATCAAGCTTTTTGTTCGGGGAGGGATTGAGAGCGTTGATGCCCCAGATGGTGCGGTAGATGGACCAGTGCCGCCCGGTTCGCAGGAAAGCACACTACACCTCACAGCTTCCCACCCTGTGACGCTTCACTTTACTACTGGGGATCAGGACCCATCGAGCTGGGTCAGAACGATAAGTCCGCAGTGATTGCCCTAACCACCAGGTCGTGATTGGTCATTCGGAATACACTGGAACTGGTGTCGCAATGACTGTCGTTTCTTCTCGCCGGATCCAGCACCTCGCAGTGTTTTTCTTGTTGTGCTGGTATACATCGGAGTTTCAAAGTCAAACCCCGCAGCCCGCCGGAGAAGCCGCCAGATATGTCGAGCTGGGAAGCCGGGCTGAGGCGCAAGGCAATCTTTCCGAGGCGCTGTCTGACTTTCAGGCGGCGCTGCAATCAGAGCCCGGCGACGCACAGGTGAATTTCAAAATCGGTCTGTTGAAGGGGCTCAGCGGAGACTCTACTGGCGCCAGCGCGGCATTCCAAAGAGCCTTGCAAACTCAACCGGACTTCCCCGAAGCGCATTTCAATTTAGGGCTCACCATAATCGCCCGCTCAAAGAACGCTCCCGACTGGCCGAAGGCATTGGATGAATTCAAATCTGCCCTCGCCCTGCGTCCGAATTATCCGGAAGCGCTCAACATGGCCGGCGTCTGTCTACTTGAATCCGGCGATCACGACGCGGCAATAACACAATTCAAATCAGCACTTCTGCTTCGTCCTGAATCTGCGGAAAGTCATTTTAATCTGGGCAGAGCGTACGAAGCTGCGGGCGATCTCCGCGAAGCGCAAAACGAATATCTGGAAGCAGTGAAACTCAAGAATCCGTATCCTGAGGCGGACGTGGCGCTTGGCAGCCTTATGCTCTCAGACCACAGCTACACGGAAGCGATTGCTCGATTCAAAGAGGCCCTGCTCGCGAATCCCGACCTTGAAAGCGCGCATTACAAACTGGCAACAGCGCTCAGGATGAACGGCAACAAGGAGGAAAGCAAGATTGAACTCCAGCAGTTCGCTTCTCTCGAGCAACAGCAATCGGACCGGATCAGGGGCTCCCATCTCAGCAACGAAGGTCTCAGTCGCGCAAAAAGTGGTGATCTCACGGGCGCCCTTCAGTCCGGCCGGGAAGCCGTCGAGCTCGATCCTCAAAACGCAATCGCGCTCTACAACCTCGGATTGTTGCTTGCCGATTCAGGAGATTTGAATCAGGCGAAGCTCGATCTCAGGAAGGCCATCTCGCTTTCGCCCTTGCAGGGCCGCTTCTATGTAAGTCTGGCCAGGATGCAGGAGATCTCCGGTGAACGCCAGGAGGCCATTGAAAGCCTTCACCACGCGCTGCGTCTCGACCCGACCAACAGCGACGTTCAATCCAAGCTCAAGGCACTGGAGAATCTCCATTCACCAGTCGCGGAAGAAGAGGTTTCTGCAAGGGAACACCCATTTCCTTACGGCGCGTCGTCAGACACAGGTGACGATCATTTTGCCTTTGCCAAGGAGTTGAGCAAGGAGGGAGATCTGCAAGGCGCGATTGGCGAGATGCTACGTGCACTGACGTTGCAGCCCGGACGTACCGACATTCGCTATTCCCTGGCATTCGCCTTTACGAAAATGACTGACTACGCGAGAGCAGAATCCGAGCTGAGAAAAATACTCCTGGAATCCCCTGATTCTGCCGACGCGCACATCGCTCTTGGTGTTGTGCTCCTTCGAAGGAAAGACTGTACACATGCCGTAGTTGAGTTTCAGAAGGCCCTGGCACAACAGCCCACAAATGCAGAAGCCACACAGTTCTTGAGTCAATGCCATGCAGATTCCCGGTGATCCCGGGGAGGGAACCCCATTGGGATGGCAGCAGAAACTCGCCTGAATCTTAAGCTGTTCCAATTGAACGTGCGGGCAGATCAAGGGGATGATGGAACCCAATCTTAGAATCATTCATCCTCCTCAAGAGGGTTAGAGTTGCGAAGGAAAGGTGACACTCGAAAGGCCAGAAAGGGCACAGCTCTGCGCCAATCGGCACGGAGGTTTCCCGATTTTGATCATTGCAACGGAGCCCCCATCACGCTCACGTCGTGCAATTGAATTGGCGAGCCGCCGGGCAGCATTGCGCCATTGCCGGTCTTGTTCCTGGTGAGCGTCCACACCTGAAACTCTTCGGCCTTGACGCTGCGGTTGCAGGCGTTCGCTAAGGCGATTTCATCGAGAAGCCAATACGCGCCAGCCTGTTGAAAGCTGGAATAGAGAGCGTGGGCGAGTAGCTCAACTGGATAGAGCACCGGCCTTCTAAGCCGGGGGTTGCGGGTTCGAACCCCGCCTTGCCTACCACACAAATCTCCACTTCCCCTGTTTCAAGTACTTACCTTCGTTTTGAACCTCAATTTTGGCCTTCAACCGCGCGGCTGGAATGCTTGGCGTGCGCTCGTTCGCCCCTTCAGTTGGCCCCGCAATTCTTCGAACGTGCTCTGGATGATTGCTACCCCAGCAAGAACTGCCTTAGTCGCCTTGACGACTGCCTCGGAGTGTTCAGTGGAGCGAACTACTTGATATTCCTCGGCGGGCAGATTCGAGACAATAATGGGGAGAATCGACTTCAGCACCTTTAGCCAGGCTGCCTTGACATCTTCACAATCAGCCTTGATCGAGTTCGCATCGAGTTCGAAGCCTTTCGGCTCAGTCATCTTCGCACCCGCGATCTCCTCACGCAATCCACCAGCCACGAACATCAGGAACTGCTTTGAGGCGGGGAAGTCCAAGAGGCGGAGTTGCTTCTGCTCTATCTCCGTCATGTTACCCGTCTCTGCCTTTGCCTTCAGTTCCTGTTTCAGCCCGTCGTAGGCCCAACCCAGCGTTTGAATAGCGTAGATATGGGCAATGCTAAGCGTTTGCGGAAAGATCTTGCCGTAGGTCACGTCGGATTCAAAGATGTCCGCTTTGGCCCTAATTGCAGTCTGGAGGTCTCCGCTGAACGCGCATAACATTTGTCCGACCTGATCGGCGAAAAGCCATGTTGTCGCCTTTCTTGCGCTGTCCCTGCGATGAATATATTCGACGCCTTTGCTTTGGAATTCCTGCTTAATTCGCTTTTGGACGGAATCGTTGCTGCGCCGGTCCCAAGCGACAATCGAATTCTGCGTGTTGTTTCCAGCGACAATGGCCGGGATCATCGCCGGATTGTCGACGGTAATGATCCTCGCCAAAACAGACACGTTTTTCGCATGATCATGGCCAGCAGCGTGTATTGCGCCGGTCGTCTGCGCACCATTTACGACCGATATGCCCGTGATGTCGAGCTTCGCTTTCTTCTTGGAGCGATTGCGTTCTAGCTTTGCTTTTTTCGTAATAATAGTTATCCCGTTATTAAGAACGAAGAACTCCCCGGGTTTATTTTCTGCGGTCTCCTTAATCCGATTGTTAACATTCCCGGCGACTCGGCGGGCGCCAAGAAAATCGCGCAGGTTCGCGCTGAAGAGGGCATTCTTATGATCCTCGTATAGGCGGTGGAGGATGGCTCCGTTCAGTGAAAGAACGTATGCGCTCCAACCGGGTCCGTTCTGTCGGATAACTTCTCCAGCGGGAAGGCTTACTGTTTTGTTCACCTGAATCGAGCCAAGCGAGGTCAAATAAAGCGCCTCGATTCTCCTCAACCCAAGTTCTATAACCTCAACATCCACACCTTTGAGCAAGTCCAAGCCGTTGAGCAAATGGCGCACGGTTTTTAGTTCGTCCTCGACATTTTGCGACTCGTAAGCGTTGTGGGTGTATGCGAAAATCACTTTTCTCAAGGTTTTCTTTTGGAGTCCATCGCGCATCAACTTCGCCGGCGTCCTGATCTGCTGCGGGACTTCGTTAATTGGCGTCCTTAGCAACCATGCCGCGGCCGTGTTCAAGTCGCTGGCCTTCTTGGTTGGGGCGGACTGCTTCCCCCAGTTTTTTGCGGTATAGCCCTGGGCGACACAGACGATGCCGTCTGCTTCGTTGATATAAATGATGTCTGCTTTCTTGTCGGATGGATGGTCAGTCAGGCTTTCCGTCGCGAAACTTGCCAAATCTTCAATGTCCAAATGCAAGGCCGTCGCGAAGAGGGGCAATGCGTTATCACCGTACGAGGCGAGCGCTGGATCCGCCTGTAGCGGAGCAACAAAAGAAAAAGTCTGGGCCATTTGATGTGCAGTAGGCATTCCTTCCCTCCATGCTACGAGTCAATTTGCGAGCTGAGCTTGATCGATTTTAACTCTCTGTGGGAGGATCTCGAGTAGCTTGCAGACCGAGGGCCTGCCATGCTGGTCGGTGGGCCACCTCGCCTTTCCGCGCCGGAGACGCCGCTCCAGCGCGTCGGACTAGGGGCCAGAGGCTGGGGTCTCCGTTCAAGCGGTTTCCGCAGGCGCAAACGATCGATATTGCCTGCGAGGTCGACGGCGAGTTCTGCAAGGCGCGGGAATTTCACACGGCTGGATAGCGCCAGGACGTAAAGGCAAGGTTGGAAAGTGGCGAAATCGTGTGAAGATCCGGTCAATTCCCCTTGGAATTGGCTTCTGACTTCAGCGAAGAGAGAAATCTGCTGCTTTGTGTGTGGTAGGCTTTTTTTGTCCGAATGGAAAATCCGTCGGCTTCTGATGTCCAATGGGAAATCCCTGCAGGCTTCTTCTGTCCGAATGGAAAGTCCGTAGGCTTCTGATGTCCGTAGGGAAAATCCTCAGTCTGCTGTATGGAAAATTCTCTGTCTGCTGTTGAAAGTGCGCCTCCTGAGCCGGATGCACGGCCTGCATTTACGCGCTGGCATGGCGTCACGATTGCTCTGTTGGCGCTGGGCTACTCGGGCTATTATTTTTGCCGCTCCAACCTCTCTGTCGTTCTGCCTGACCTGATTCACGATCTGGCGCGGCATGGGATCTCGCCCAGCGACGCGCAAATCCGGCTGGGGTTGATTGCCTCGCTTGGTACCGTCGCCTACGCCGGCGGCAAGTTTTTCTTCGGTGTCACATCCGACATGTGGGGCGGGCGGCGCAACTTTCTGGGCGGCATGGCAGGCTCCATCCTGTTCACAATTGTTTTTGCTCTCAGCGGCGGCATGCCGCTGTTTACCCTCGCCTGGATCCTCAATCGCTTTTCGCAGTCGGCGGGATGGGCAGGATTGGTCAAGGTCTCTTCCCATTGGTTCTCTTACTCAACTTATGGCAGTGTGATGGCCGTGCTCAGCCTGAGTTTTCTGTTTGGCGATGCCGCCGGCCGCTGGTCGATGAGCGTTCTGATGGCGCACGGAGTGGGTTGGCGCGGGGTGTTTTTTGCAGGCGCCGCCGCACTGGGCGCGCTGCTGATCGTCAACCTGATTCTGCTGCGCGAAACCCCCCAGGAGCGCGGCCTTCCCGCAGCCCAGGCTAATCCGTTGAACGTGTTCGCCAAGCATGAGGCGGAGCACGGCCAGGGAAAGAAGCAGTTGGCGACGATTCTTCGTACGCTGTTCACCAGCTTTCCCTTCATCATGGTGTGCCTGCTGTCGCTGGGCGCGACGCTGCTGCGCGAGACCTTCAACCTGTGGACGCCCACCTACTACGTCCAATTCGTCGGGCTCAGCAGCAGCTTGGCCGCGAGCCGCAGCGCACTGTTTCCCTTCGTGGGCGGAGTCGCCGTTCTGCTGGCGGGGTTTCTCAGCGACAAACTGGGCCTGAATGGCCGCAATCTTGTCACTGTGGTCGGCATGGCTCTATGCGCGGTCTGCCTGGTGGCGATCGCCCGCACCCCGGCACACTCCGGCGAAGTGCGCGCAGTCATGCTGGTCACGCTGGCCGGGTTCCTTCTGCTTGGGCCTTACTCCTACCTGGCGGGCGCCATGTCACTGGATATCGGCGGCAAGGACGGCAGCGCCACCGCGGCCGGCATTGTGGATGGCGTCGGTTACCTGGGAGGGTGGCTCTCCGGCGACACGGTTGCGCGCATTACGGTCGCCTACGGCTGGAAGACTACCTTCCTCTCACTGGCGGCAGTGTCGCTCGCGACCGCACTGGTGGCAGCAGTGCTGCTGGCGCATCAGCGCAATCTCAAGCGGCTTGGCGACCTAGCCTGAAGCTGAGGCGCGCTTTGCCTTGCCCATGGCCAGCGGCACAGGGCAGAAACCCGGAAAAGTGGACGGCACCAGTCAGGGTCGGGCCGCTTCAGAAGCGTTGCATCGTGACGCGCACGGCCTCCGGCTTCTGGTGGAAGGAGAGACCGTGGTCGTTTTCGTCGCCATTCCACAAGCGAAGCGGCTTCCACTCGCCGTTCTCATAGGTTCCCTGCTCGGCGGTTACGATCTGGCTATGAATCCAGGGCTGTTTTCCGGGCAGATGAAAAAACACGGAGGCATCCACACCCGTGACGAGGAACTCATCGGGACCTAGCTGCGCGACCACGGCCGCACCATGAAAATCTTTGGTGCCCGGCGGGGGCGCCGCATCCTTCTGCGGGAAACCAAACTGCACGGTAGCCTTCCATGCGCCGAAATCCAGCTCCTGGGTTGCTTGTCCGGGCTCTTCCACGGCTGTCTTGAGCTTGCCGTCGAATGCAAGCTGGGCGATTTCACGATCGAGCGGCGCGATGATGGCGAAGTTTCGCGGATGCGCCGGCCAGGCTTCGTCGCCGAGGATGTTCCATCCGGTCTGGTCAATGCCGAAGGGAGAAAAGCCGATGGCCCCTTCGCCCAGCGCATAGAAAAGGAACTTGCCAAAGCCGTCGCTGCGGCCGGTCTCCGCAACACAGAGGGGATTATCCGGGCGGTCATAGGCGCGCAGTGTATCGCGGAAATATTGCGAATTATCGTCGTAGATATCCGGACCGATCATATCGATGGAGGGCTGCAGTTTGCGCCACAAGTCGAGGAGAAGGCGTTTTTGCACGGGGCCGCCGCTGGGATAGCTGAATCCCGGCTCATCGATCTGCTGCTGAGGCATGCCCGCCGGCGGATCCTTGACCCATACGTTGACGTAGTAGGGAATGTTGAATTCCCGCTTGCCGGCGGCGGCAATCTCGTTGACGTAGATGGCCACATGATAGGAGTAGAAGACCTCGTCGGCCTGGCTGCCGAAGACCTCGCTCCAGGTGCCACCCGGTTTGCCCGTAGCGGCGAGCACATCGGCTGGAACCTGGGCTGCGAATTCCTTGTTTGCCTGGGGCGAGAAGTCACGCACGCTGCCCATGCTGCCCGCCTCATTCTCCACCTGCACGAGCAGTATGGTGTGCTCGGCGTTGTCGAGCTGATTCAGGTGGCGGGTGAGGGCCGTGAAAGCGGCTTTATCCGCCTCCAGCGTATTGCGAGACAAAGGCGTCAGTACATCGATGGGCTCCCCATCCTGGTTGATGATTCTTGGAAACCGCGCGGGGTCGTTCTTGATCCACGCGGGTACGTAGTGCATGTTGCCGTCTTTCCACGTACCGAACCAAAGGATGATGAGGTGCAGATGATGAGCGCGGGCTCCCTGGACGATGGCATCGACATTGGTGAAGTCGAACTTGCCCGGCTCGGCCTCGAGCTGTTCCCAGTAGACGGGCGCCAAGAGAGTATTGGCATGCAACGCGGCCATCGATTCCCACACCTGCGGCAGTTCGCTGGGCCAGGAGCTGGAGTTATGAATCTGTCCTCCCAAGATAAAAAAGGGGCGACCATCCACGAGCAAAGCGTAGCGCCCATCTTTCTGGACGAGGCGAGGAGGTTCGCCGGCGGAGAGTTGCGCGATGAAGAGGGACGCGAAGAAGAGCAGGATGGCCAGAGAAGCAAGGGCAGAGGAACAACGGACGTAACGAGAAAGCACGCAGATCACCTCGGAAGTAGTCTAATCGTTCTCCGGGCCATGGCCTGTGGTTCTCCCCATTTATGATGGACTGAATGGATCACAGACCCAGACGATGGAGAGCACCGGCCATGTTAGCCGGACGTTGCGGCCTCGAACCCCGCCCTGGCTGGCACTCCAGGATGAATAGGCGAACCAGGGGACCGATCAGCCGAAACGCAAGGCTGCTATCTCTTATATTGGTGATCTCAATGACTTCTGCATTATCGGCGGCAATGGAACTGAGGGTGGGCGCAAGCCTGCCTGAGTTGCGTGGCGAATATCTTAGCGGACGAAAAGCGATGTTGCCGGCAGACTGTTCCGGCCGCGTGACGCTTGTGCTTTTCGGCTTCACGTATGAGTCGCGATTCCCGGTGGAAGCGTGGACCCATCGATTCCGCGCAGAGTTTGGGAAGAATCCCGAGGTCACCTTCTACGAGGTTCCAATGATCGGCGGCATGGCCCGCCTGGGCAAGTGGTTCATCGATGGCGGCATGCGGCGCGGCACGCCCAAGGCAGACCAGGAAAACGTGATTACGGTTTACGGCGGCACGGCGCCCTGGAAACAGCGGCTTGAGGTGAAGGACGAGGATGTGGCCTACCTGGTGGTGCTTGACCGGAAAGGGAACGTCGTTTGGACGCACGCCGGGCCCTTTGCGGAAGATCAGTACAAGGTGCTGGCCGCGCAGGTCCGCAAGTTGGCTCCCGGGAAATTGGCTCCCGTGAAGCTGGCTCCCGGGCAATGATGGGTTTGGAAGGAGCGCGGAATCATCGTTGGGTCAAGCTCTTCACCCAACTGTTGAGCCAGGGCGTTTCACCCGAAAAGATTGCGTTGACGATCGCGCTGGGGGCGATGCTTGGCGTGACGCCGGTGCTGGGCTCCACAACGCTGCTATGCACACTGGCGGCTTTGCTGTTGCGCCTGAATCTGCCTGCCATTCAATTGGTCAATGGCGCGGTTTATCCACTGCAGCTGATTCTGCTGATCCCGTTCTGCAGATTAGGCGCGTGGATGTTTGGGGCGGACGCGTCGGCGATCTCCTTTGCGGGAGTGAGGGCGCTTTTGCGCATGGGCGCCGGGCAGGCGTTCCGTGCGCTTTGGGTGGTGACGATGCACGCCCTGGTTGCGTGGCTGGCCGCGGGAGCGCTCTCTTCAATCCTGCTGTATGCTCTGCTGGTGCTGGCCATGCGCCAGGTGTGGAAGCGCATTGAGCGAAGGCGAGAGCAGGGGAGCTAGAGCGGTTTCAGGATAGGGATTCGCGATCACATCAACTGCGAGGACTGACGGACAACCAGCGTTGGTTCGAGCACGATGGAGCGGGGGCGGCCAGGCTGCTTCTTTCCGAGCAGTGCCGTAATCATGGTTGCCGCGCGCTTGCCGATCTCTGCGGCTCTCTGGTCGACCGTGGACAAAGGCACCCGCAGCTTGCTGCTGTAGTGATGGTTTCCGCTTCCGATGACGGCAATATCGTGGGGAATGCGAACGCCTTCCTCAAAGGCACGTTCCATGGCGCCCATCGCAACCGTGTCGTTGAAGCAAAACAGAGCGTCTGGCCGCGGCTTGAGGGCAAGCACGGCATTCATCGCCTTCTTTCCCCGTGTCTCACCATCGGAATCGGCCGCATCGCCGGAGTCGATGACATAGCTATCGGGCACGGAGAGGCCGTGTTTCTTGAGCGCGTTCCGGTAGCCCTGGGCCCTGTCGTCGCCAACGGGAAGGGCGGGACCGCGGATATGGGCGATGCGCCTGCGTCCCAGCTGAATGAGGTGCTCGGTGGCCAACTCGCCGATTTTCAAATCATTGACACCGACGAAGTTGCAGGGAAAGTGAAGGAACCTGCGATCGAGCAGAATGAGGGGAACGCCGGCCTCGCCGATTTTTTCGAGATGGACGGGGCTCTTCTGGGAGCTGGCCACGACGAAGCAATCGAGCCGATGCGCGAGCATGTGCTCGATCTCGTTCTGTTCCAGAGTTGGGTCGCTCTCAGAAGAGGAAACCAGCAGGAAATAGTTTTTCTTGCGCAGAGCGGCCGCCAGGGCCTTGGCAATCTCCGCGAAGTAAGGATGAATGAGGTCGGGCACCACCAGGCCAATCAAGGAGCTTCGTCCTGTGACCAGGCTGCGCGCGGCAAGGTTGGGGCGATAATTCAGTTGCTTGACCAGCTCTAGAATTCTGGCCCTGGTCTCCGCGGAAACATCAGGCCGGTCTCGCAATGCCTTCGACACGGTGACGATGGAGACACCGAGCTGTTCGGCTATGTCTTTGAGGCGAACGACCATACAGAGAGTTTATACAACCTTTGCGGGTTTCCGGTCGATTCGGCCTGGGGCCAACGGATGGGCTGCTCGACGGCGGCAGAGATCGAGACGGCGGTTTGGCGGGCGGAGCCTTATGCTGGAGGGGAGAGGGACCTTGTGACTGAACGCGGACTGTACGAACGGATGTTGACCGTGGCGCTTGAAGAGGCACGGATGGGACTTGAGGAAGGGGGCATTCCCATCGGGGCGGCAATTTTTACGCGCAGCGGGGAATTGGTGAGCCGGGGCCACAACCGCAGGGTGCAGCAGAGCGATCCCAGCGTTCACGGAGAAACCGACGCGTTTCGCCGGGCGGGCCGGCAGCGCAGCTATCGCGACCTGGTGATGGTAACCACGCTTGCGCCATGCTGGTACTGCAGCGGGTTGGTGCGGCAATTTCACTTTGCGACCGTGGTGGTGGGGGAGAGCCGCACTTTTGCCGGAGGTGTTGACTGGCTGCGCGCCAGCGGCGTGGAAGTGATCGACCTCGACAGCCGGGAGTGCCGGGAGTTGCTGGAAGGGTATATTGCGGCGCATCCGGAGATATGGAACGAAGATATCGGCGAGGAGTAGGGCGAGGCGCTCCACGAAGAGGCAAAGAGTGCAAAGAAAAAGGAGGACTGCTCCGATGAGAGCCGTCCTCCTTTTTGTGTTGGCGGAGCGTGGATTAGAAATCGAGGTGCAGGGACATCTGGATCTGGCGCGGCGATCCGATGGTGTGTTTGACGATGCCCAGACCGGCGGGGCAGTTGTAGAGGCCGCCCGAGGTGGGGGTGGTTGTGCCGCAGCCGCTGGGCAAAGCCGCCGCCGTGGAGCCGACGTAAAACGGCTCGTTATTAAACGCCTGATTCTGATTCACGTTATTTTGCGGAATGTCGAAGCTGGATGTGTTGGACAGGTTGTACACATCCAAGGTGTAACGCAGGCGGTAGCGATCGACGATGGGCAATTCCTTGACCAGAGACGCGTCGGCGCGCTTCTGCCAGGATTGGCGGAAGATGTTGCGTTGTCCGCTGGAGAAGCCGGTCTCATAGTAGTCGCCCTGGGGAATTCCGTCGGTTCCAGGAGAGAGAATTGGAATGTTGAAGCAGGTCGCCTTCAGGGCCGCGCCAGCACCGGTATCGGGGTTATAAAAGGCTCCATTCTGACCTGTGAGCGCATTTTTTTTGGTACACCCTGGAGCCAGGGGGACAACCGGATTGGTGATGCCGTCGAAGGTGCTGTAGAAGATGCTGCCGACAGCGCCTGAGTAATCGATGACGGAATAGGGCTGGCCGCTCTGGATGATGCCAAGGCCATGAAGGGCCCAGCTATCGGCCACCTTGCCCAAGAGCGTACTCTCGCTGAAGAACTTGGGCATGGTATAGCTGAAGGTGAAATTGAGGACGTGGGTGCGATCGAAATCGGCCGAGCCGTAGCCCTCGCGCAGGTTGTTTGGATTATTTCCGTTATAGAACAGCCCCATGCCGCTTTGTTCATCGGTGGTATGGGAGAAGGTGTAGGCGACTCCCGCCTGGAGGCCGTGACTGAGCTTCTTTTCGAGATGGGCCTCAAGCGCGTGAAAGGCGGAGATACCGGCCGCGGTGTAGGACTCGGACTCAGAGGAGTAGCCGATATAAGGGACGCGCAGGTCGACGTTGCCACCCTCGTAGTTATTGAGCATGGGGCCATAACTGCAATTGACCTCAGTGGGATCGTTGACGCACTCGGGGAGGTAAGTATTGGGGTCGAGCACCGTGTAACCGTAGCTGAACGATTGCGTGGCCGGGCCGGCAGCACCGGCGTTGTGGGTGGGGCTGGATGGGGTGGCGATTTGCGACTGATTAAAGGGCACGGGGATGACCTGGTGGCGGCCGAGGTTGCCGACATAGCCGATCTCGATCATCAGATCGTTGCGCGGCTGGTATTGGGTGTTCAAGGTGAAGTTAATGCTGTAGGGCAACTTGTTGGCGCGATTGTAGACGCCCAGAACCACCGGCTGTCCGCCATTGGTGCCGTTGACCGTGCCGTCGATAATGGCCTGGGCGTTGGGGAGATAGTTGCCAAGGTCAGAAGCCTGTGGATTGGATGGCGGCGCCGAGCGGGTGGTTCCCCAGGGCGTGGCAAGGTTGTACTCTGAATTGTCTACGGTGCCCGTGAGTCCGTTGCCCCCGCAGATGGGGATGTAGTAGAGGTAAAGATAGGTTGGGCTGGCGCTATTGTAGGAGGCGCTATACGGGCAGTGTTGCTGGCTCACGAACGGTTCAGTCTGGACCGTACCGAAGGGACCGCCGGTAACTTCGCCGGCTGCATAACCCGGGGAAAGATAGGTGAACAACTCGCCGCGGTCGTAGTAAATGCCGCTGCCGGCGCGCACCACCATCTTGTCGTGGAACATCGACGGCTGCCATGCAACGCCGGCGCGCGGAGCAATGCCCCACTGGCGGCCGGTGAGCGTGGTGTTGCTGACGCCCTTGCTGCCGTTCACATTGTTTCCGGCGATAATAAAGCCATAATGCGTCCAGGAGTCACTACCGACGCAATAGGAGAATTGGTTGGGATCGGCGCTGTTGGTGCTGCAACTGTCAGGATTCGAACTGGGATCGAAATTGTAAATGCGGCCGTATTTTTCAGTGAGGCCGCCGTCCCAGTCGTAACGCACTCCGGCGGTTATGCTCAGGTTTGATTTCAACTGAAACTTGTCCTGGGCAAAGAGTCCGGTTTCATTGGCGCGATAATAACGATCCGCATCGCCCTGCAGAAATGTGGTGGCGGTAAAGTTCTGTGTGGAGTAAGGCGTGACCCAGTTATTGGCAAAGGCGACCATGTCAGGGCTTGCCACGATGCCCGTACCGGTACGCTTGTCGCGAACGTTCAACTGGGTGTAGGACCAGCTTCCGCCGAAGCTAAATGAGTGCCGGCCCCTGGACCAGATGGCTGTGCCCGAGGGCATGATGCGGTTCTGGAAAATGCCTGTATTGGCTCCCTGATACTCCGCGTTGGGGCCAATGGCGAGCGATGGCGCAGTGAGGCCGTACAGCGGCCCCGGCCCACCGGACGGACCGTACCCCGTGGATTGGTCGTACGCGTCACCGATGGCGTCGTTGATGGTGAAGCCGGGGAAATAATTGCCGAAGGCAGAGCTCATGCCCACCTGTCCCGGAGCGAACGGCTGATCGTTTGTGCTGTAGGCTTTTTCACGAAGAACGCCCACCGTCTCAGAGATGCTGAAACTCGGAGCCGGTGTCTGGACATTGTTGATGGAGAGCGTCTGGGCGCCCGTGTCCATGTGCGCGGCAAATCCGGGAACATTGGAGTAGGCGTAAGGAGCCGAGTTGGGGTCGTGCTGGTAATAGTACTTGACGGCAACAATGTCTTTGGGGCCGGCGTTCCAGTCGAGATCGGCAACAGCCTGGTCGGAGATGAAATAGGCGGTGCCGGGGAGAAAGGCATTGTAGGGTGAAAACACATTGGGGGTCCCGGTCGCGTTCTGGTTGGGAATGAGCCATAGCCCCGGTTCCCCAGGCAGCGAGGGTTGGGTGAAGAGATTGAGGCCGACGGGATTATTTGCCCATGTGGCTTCGCTTGCGGTTACGCCGGAAAGGCCTTCGTTCGAGGTCCAGTTGTTGTTGACGATGTCTGCCAGGCCTTGCGCATTGCGGTTGAAATCGCTCAATCCCGGGGGCACGACCAGCAACTCGTCGCCTGTTTCCTGGTCGGAGATGTGGAGATGCTGATAGCTGGCGAACCCAAACAGCTTGTTCTTGACGATGGGCCCGCCCAGCTCGCCTCCGGCGACGTAGCGATGCAGTTGGGGATTCTTGTCGGCGGCAGGGATGTTGTCGTCTTTTTTGAAGAAGAAGGGCGCGGCGTTGATCCAGTTGGTGCCGCGGTGAAGATAAACCTCGCCATGCAGGTCGTTGGTTCCCGACTTGGTGCTCATGTCGATGTGCGCGCCACTGTCTGAACCCTGCTGGGCGTCATACATGGATGAGTTGACGCGGACTTCCGCAATGGTTTCCGGCGCCGGCGTGGGAATGGCGTTACCAATGGCCAGATAAACCGATGAGGCGCTGGGAACCACACCGCCCGCGCCGTTGTTGGCCTGGCCGGTATTGTTCACGATGCGGTAAGACTCCACCTGGCTGGTGCTCTTTCCGTTGAAAAGGTTGCTGGCGTCCACGCCGTTGAGCAGAAATGCATTGGACGTATCGCGCTGTCCGTTGGACCAGATGGGGGCATTGCCCAGTCCAGAGTTGGCGCCCGTGCCACCCGGCAGTTCGGCATCCACGCCCGGGGAAAGTATTGCCAGACCCGTGAAGCTGCCTGTGGGCAGGGGCGCAGCATCAATCTGCTGCGTATCCATCACATAGCCGTTGGTGGTATCGACGGCATTCATCAGCGGCGCGGCTTCCACTTCGACCGTGGTCGTGGTCTCGCCCAGTTTGAGTGCAGCGTTCACGGTCGCGGTTCGGTCGGCCTGCACAGTGATGTGCTGCGTCTTCTGCACTTCGAAACCGGGAGCAGTGTAAGTAAGGGTGTAGAGACCGATGGGCAAATTCACGAACGCATACGCGCCCGTCTCGTTAGTTTGCACTTCTCTTGTGAGCGAAGTCTGCTCGGCAATCACCTTCACGGTGGCGTTGGGGATGACGCCGCCTGAAGGGTCGGTAACCTCGCCGGTGATGCCGCCGAGCGTCTGCTGTGAAAACATCGAAGAACAACACAGAGCAGCGGTTGCCAGGATAGCCAGCAAGCGAGGAGATGAAGGGAAAATAGGCCTTGAATACGTCAATTCACTGTCCTCCGAAGTGGGGTTTTCCTTATGATTTTTTCTTTTACGTCAAGAAACAGGTAACTCATTGAAAGTTTTGAGCTTTGGTGCTCTTCAAAAGAGTGAAGGTGTGAAATCGCTTTCAGTCGTGCTGGAGCCGGGGCCGGCTCAGTCTGAAACTGCAAGTAATTGTATGCTATCGATTCGGGCATAAGGATCATCTAAGGATTTTTCTGTGAAGGCCTCCGATTTCCGGGTTCAAGAGCCTTCCCCTTCCCCTTTCATTGAGCGGGATTTTTCTCCCTGGTTGGGGATGGTCAAGTTAGCATGAGCTACGGGCCGGCTGCTGCATGAATGCCGGCCGCAAGCTGCGATGATTGCAAGGCGCTTGCTCAAGCGAGGCCGCACCCATGGTTACCAAAACCGCGAAGACACTGCTGATGGCGGGTCTTGCCCTGTTTTACACACTGGTTGTGTTCAACAACCTGACGGACTTCGATTCGAATTATCAATTCGTTCGCCATGTGCTGATGATGGACACAACCATGCCCGGCAATCAAGCAATGTATCGCGCGTTGGTGTCGCCGGGTTTGCACCTGGCCTTCTATGGGTCGATCATCGCCTGGGAGATCGTGACTACCGTACTGCTGTGGTGGGGTGTGGTGAGGCTGCTGCGCGCGCTCGGCCAGAGCGCGGCCGAGTTCAATGGGGCGAAGCGGCTCCCGGTGATCGCGCTAACGCTTTCTCTGATGATGTGGCTGGTGGCCTTCTATGCCGTGGGTGGGGAATGGTTCCTGATGTGGCAGTCACAGACGTGGAACGGGCAGCAGGCCGCGGCCCGGAATTTCACCATGGTTGGACTGGTGTTCCTGATTCTGCTGCAGCCGGACAAGGAAGAGCAGCCCTGAGCCGTCAGGCGGCAGGGAGACTGGCCTTTTTTCGGCGCAACAGGTACCACGCAATGCCCGCGGCAAGGTAAGCGAGATAGATAAAGGGAATCCGTGCGTGAGCCGGGTCGGCCGACGAGCGGAGGTCGAAGACGGCAATCAGAACTAACACAACGACGGTGAAGATGCTGAGGACCGCGAGCGCGTGGGAGTGTTGCCCCAGCGCTCTGCGCGCAAAGGGCAAGGCAAGAGCGACGAGTGCGTATGCGGTGAGAAAGCCGAAGACGGCGAGCGAACCCAGCAGGTCGTACATGGCCGAGCCGCTGGTGCCGAAGAAGCCCAAGACAGCGGTTGCAGCCAACATGAGCACGGCAGAAACGGCAACGGCCAATCCCGGCGTCTGATGGCGTGGGCTGGTTTGCGCGAGTGCCGCAGGCAGCAGCGCGCTGTGGGCCATGCGCATGAACACGCGCGCGGCCGCGGTGGTGCAGGCCAGCACGCAGGAAAACATGGCGACCATCGCGCCGATGTCGATGCCCACCCCGAGCAGCGAAAGGCCTGCCTTTGCGGCCAGCAGGTGCAAGGGGCTGGTGCTCTGGCTGAGGTCGGCCGCTTGGCCGCGAAAACCGAGCACCTCAGAGTAGGAGCAGAGCATGAAGAAAACGCCGGAAAGCACGACGCACTGAATCACCGCGCGGGGAATGGTGCGCAGCGGATCGCGCGCCTCGCCGCCCAGCGTGGTGGCGCTCTCGAATCCCACAAAACTGAACATGGAAAGAACCAGTGCGGGTCCGAGCGCAGAAAGGGTAACGCCTTTGAGACGGAACTGATCCATGTCAAGGTGCATGCCGAAATGGAAGGGAAGCACGGCCAACACCACGACGATGAGGCTGACGGAGACAACCTCGATCCAGAGCATGAGTTCGGCGGAGAGCTTTACATCGCGATAAGCAATAAAGCCGGCAACAGCACAGACCAGCACGAGCGTGGGGATGGAAGGCGGCGAGCGATGGAAGAGTTGCTGCGAAAAGATGCTTGCGTAATAGAGCGCTCCACCAGCAACAGAGGCGCCGGTGGCAAGATAGGCCAACAGCAGCGCCCATGCCGCCGTTACGCCGAAAAGCGGCGGCAGCGTATCGGCAGTGTAGGAGTAAAGAGACCCCGGTGAGGCGGAGAGGCGGGCAAAGCGGCTTACGCAAATGCCCACCAGCAGCGAAGCGCCGGTGGCCAGCAGGTAGACAAACCAGGTGGCGTTGCCGGCCAGCGCAAAGACCAGCGGAATGGTGAGGGACGCCGAGGTGCTGGGAGCCGTCGCGGCCACCGATTGCGCCAGTGTTTCGACGGGACCCAGCGCACCGGCGCGCAGACCATAGCTCTCGATCGCTTGCTGTTCAGAGTACACTCCGCCTGCCGGGTTCGAAGGTGCAGTCACGGGTCCGCCTTTCGCAGTTTTATTTTGTTTTAGCGCCTGGCGCTCGCTTTAGCGCCTATCGCTCAATTGTGGCTTCAATGGTTCCGTGAGGTTCATCGATAGGGACAAAAATATGGTTGGGATTGTCCTGGCCGAAGGGGCCCAGGTCGGCGAGCAGATGGTGCAGGTTGGGCATGGTGAGGGTGATGCGCTCAATCTCCGGCGCAGCCTCCAGCGCGGCTTTGCCCATGTCGTACAAGGTGTGCTGGACGCTCATGCTGTTATGCGCGGCAAACTGCTTCAGCAATGCGGCAACAATGCGCGCGCGTGCCGCTGCGAAATCGGCAGCGGGTGATGCGTAGTCCCACTTCACCGTGGCCGAGGTGCCGAAGATACGATCGGTTGCAGGCTTCAGCGTGGTCAGCTTGTCGTTGATGTAGCCGGTGAATGCGGAGTTGGTAGTCTTGAGAATCATAAGCCCATCCACTCCCGAGGCGATGGACCAGGCTCTGCCCTGGTCGCGCACCGCGCGCACGGTTTGCAGCTCAGGGCCGCCGAGCTTGAAGGTTGCCGGCTGCGGCACGCCGTCGATCACCAATCTCTCCCACGCTCTTTCTTCCACTTCCACCAGGACCCCTGAGACCTGCGCGTTGTTGGCGAGCAGATAGTCTCCCAACTCCATGGCGAACTCCTCGATGGTTGCCGCCTTGGAGCCGCGGGCGACGTAATAGACGGTGTTCTTCATGGTGTCGGTAGGCAGAATTCTGCTGTTGTCGGCCTCACGAAAGGCGGCCTCGAAATCTCCTTCGAGCAGCACACGAACCTTCCATTCATTGAAGACGTGCCGATCCGCCAGGCGCGTAATCCGCGAAAGGCGCACCCTCGATTTTCCGTAGCGGTTGCCACCCAGTTTGGCCATCTCTCAGCTCCCTCGATAGGTTGTGTAGCCGTTATCGCTCAACAGCAGCGGCAGGTGGTAATGCTCCAGGCCTGCGCAGGTAAAGGTGATCGAGATCTCAGGATAGATGCCGGCGCGGCCGTTGCGCGCCAGGTAAGCGCCGGTTTCGAAGGTGAGCCGGTAGACGCCGAGCGCGGCATTCTGCGCCAGGTCGCGGCAACGTCCATCCGCATCGGTGACACCGGAGGAAAATGCGCGCCACCCGCCGTTCTCCCGCTTTTCAAGCTGGATCTTGATGCCGGCGGCGGGCTTGCCCAGCACAACATCCAGCACATGCGTTGTGATTGCTGTCATTCTACAAGCCACTTTCCCAGACGAATCTGCGTGATCTGCCGTTGCTGTTCGGCGGCCTCGGCCAACTCAGCCGCGCGGTCATTGTTGAGGCGGCGCTTGAGGATCGCCAGCATTTCTTCAGCACTTTTGCCGGTGGCGCAAACAATGCAGGTAAAACCGTATTGCTTTTCGTAAGCTGCATTGCCCGCGGCAAGTTCCGCCAGAACTTTCTCTTGCGCGTTTCGAGCGGAAGATTGCTCCTGCTGCGACCAGGCAATCGATTTTGCCGTGGCGTGTGCCGCTTTGCGTTCGCCGATGCGCGGATGGCAGGCAAAAGCCTGCAACCAGTCCGCCTCGGTCATCGTGCTCCACACCCGGTCCGCAGCTTCGCTCAGAGCAACGACGCTGCCGATGGGACGCAGGGCAACCATGGCCGAGGCCCAGCGGCGTGCCCCGCAACAGGCGATCATGGCTTCGAGTGCCGAAGCCTCGTCTTCCCGATTCCATGCGTCGAGAACGGGATTCATTGCGGCCGGCCCTCCTCGGACAATTCGCGCAGAAATTCTTCAAGCAGGTTGGCAGCCACGCGTCTCCTGTACTCCGCGGTGGAGCGGATGTCGTCGATCGGCTGCGCCTCGGAAAGCAAGGCACGGCGTGCTTCGCGGATTACCTCTTTTGAGACTTTGTTGCCGAGCAAAACAGCTTCCACCTGAGAGAGGCGGGTTGGAAAAGCAGCCAGGCTTGCCGCGGCCACGCGAATCTCGCGGACGACACCGCCCTCGAGAAGCGCGGTTGCAGCCAACGCAAGCTTTGAAATGGCCATGGCGCGCCGTGTTCCAACTTTGCGCAGGTACTGCCGGTGGCGCGCGAAGCGCAACGGCACATGGACCGCGTAAAGCAGTTCGTCCTTGGCCATCACGTTGCGCTTATAGCCCGTGTGGAATTCAGCGTAAGCAAGGCGGCGCTTGCCGCGGAGCGACACCATCTCAACCTCAGCATCATAAGCCAGCAGAGCAGGCGAGGAGTCCGCTGCCGGAGAACCGTTGACCAGGTTGCCGCCCAGGGTGGCGCGGCCCTGGTTGGCGACAGAGCCGATGGAGCTTGCCGCTTTGGCAAGCAGCGGCAACTGCGCAGCCAGTGCGGCGTGCGCGCGCAGATCGAGGAAGGTGGACCCCGCGCCAATCACGATGCTCTTGTCCTTAGTCTCAATAAAACGAAGTTCGGGTACGCCCCAAAGGCTTACGAGTTTGCGGGCGCCGAGTTTGCCGGCTGCAAACGCAACCATCAGCTCGGTTCCGCCGGCGATGGGAGTCCACTCGCCCGGCGCCGAGGCAACAAGCTGAAGCACCGCGGCCAGGTTGCCGGGCGCGATCAATTCGTGCGCTTGAGCATCACCGCGCATGAGGGGCCTTCTCCGGTTCCGGTTCTGGTTCCGGGTTTGGGGTTTGCGCGGCGGCGGCCAGGACCGACTGAAAGATGCGTATGAAGCCCGTACATCGGCAGAGATTGCCGGCCAGCCCCTCGCGAATTTCAGCCAGGGTGGGATGAGGATGGCGCTCAAGCAATTCGGCCGCGGCCATGAGCATACCCGGCGTGCAGATGCCGCATTGGGCGCCTCCGCAATCAAGAAACGCCTGCTGAATTGGGTGCAGAATTCCACTCGATGCGAGTCCCTCAACCGTTTGTATGTGGGCGCCCTCGGCCTGCAACACCGGCACCAGGCAACTGTTCACCAGCTCGCCGTTCATGCGCACCGAACAGGAGCCGCATTCGCCTTCGCCGCAACCCTCCTTGGTACCCGACAGGTGGAGGTCTTCGCGCAGCACATCCAACAGGCGCTTCAAGGGAGGCGCAGCAACGGCGCAGGCATGGCCGTTGACCGTAAGGCTGATTGTGGGCCAGGCAACGCTCATAGGGCAGCCTGCTCTTCGACTGAGGGTTGAGCGGCGAGTACGACGAACAGGTCCTCAGGCAGCAAGGGAATGGAATGAACGCTGATGCCCGTGGCGTCCTTGATGGCATTCACGATGGCCGGCGCGGGTCCGTCGTGGGGCAGCTCGCCGATGCCTTTTGCTCCATAGCCGCCGTGGGGAAATGGAATTTCCTCAAAAAACACATGAATGGGCGGAACATCTTCGGCGGTGGGAATGATGTAGTTGGTCATCTGGTTGTTGGCCATGCGACCGTTCTCAAGAACAACTTTTTCGTAAAGCGCAAAGCCGATGCCCTGCGCGATGCCGCCCTCAATTTGTCCGGTTGCGAGCACGGGATTGAGGACCTTGCCCACCTCCTGCACGGCCCAGTATTCCTCCACTTCGGCGGAGAACGTGACCGTGTCCACGGCCACCTGGGCCAGATGAACCGACCAGGCATAGGAAGGATAGGCCTCGCCACGATATTTCTCGTCGTCCCAGAAGATGCCCGGGGGGGCCTCGTAGCGAACCAGCGAAACGATTTCACCTTTGGCGGCACGATAACGCTCGCAAGCGGCGAAGAACTGGGCGCGCGAGAACTCGGCGCCGAGCCCGGCATGGTCGCGCAGCAGGCTGAGCAGTTGCAGACCAGCGCGTTCAATCAGCCGGCCCACCACCATCACGGTGCGCGAGGCGACGGTGGGGCCGCTGTTGGGCACGAGACCCGTATCGGGCGCGGCCATGGCGATGTCGTCGTAGTCAATTCCCAGGGCCTCGGCGGCAATCTGGGTGAGGACAGTGTTTGTGCCCTGGCCGAATTCAGTATTCGACACCAGCACGCGCACTTTTCCCTGGGGCGTGACATCGATCCCCGCAAGGGAATTTAGAATGCGCTCGCCCGAGCCCGTGAAGCCGGAGCCATGATAAAACGCCGCGATGCCGATGCCGCGTTTGACCGCGCTGCCTGGATTGCGGCGCGCAAACCGCGCGCGCCGCGCGTAATAGTCGCTTTCGCAGAGGGCGCGGTCAAGCAGCTTGTCCATGATGACCGGCTCGCGCATCCGTTGTTCGGTGGCGGTGGTATCGCCGTCATGGAGGAAATTTTTTCGCCGCAGCTCGACGGGATCGAGGCCCAGGGAAGTGGCGATTTCGTCCATGTGGCGCTCGAGGGCAAAGATGGCCTGGGGCGCTCCAAAGCCGCGGAATGCGCCGTAGGGGACCATGTTGGTGGCCCACGATTTGGAGCGAATGCGCACGTTGGGGCAGGAGTACGGTCCCGGCGCATGGAGGGTGGCGCGCGACAGAACGGTGGAGGAGAGCGTAGCGTAGGCGCCGCCATCGGTGGCCAGTTCAATCTCCATGGCCAGCAGCTTTCCGTCTTTGTCGAGCGCGGTGCGATGGCGCGTGCGCGAAGGATGGCGCTTGGTGGTCGCGGCCAGATCTTCCATGCGGTCGTAGACCATCTTGACCGGATGGCCGCTTTTCATGGCCAGCAGAGCCGCGTGGGAGGCAAGCGTGGAGGGATAATCCTCTTTGCCGCCAAACGCTCCGCCGGTTTCGGTTTGCACCACGCGCACTTTTTGGCCAGGCAGCGCGAAGATCTTGATCAGCGTCTTGTGGACGTAATAGGGGCACTGGAGCGAACCCCAGACGGTGACGCCACTCTCGGCGCTCCACTCGGCGATCATTCCGTTGTTCTCAATGTAGAGATGCTCCTGCGCGCCGGTGCGATATTCGCCTTCGACAATGTGCGCGGCCGTTTCCCAAACGGCATCGACGTTGCCCTTTTCGAGCAAAAAACTTTTGAACAGGTTATCCGTGCCCCAGATCACCTGATCCTGGCGTTCACTTTCCTCGATAGTGAAGATGGCGGGCAAGGAATCGTATTCAATGGTTACAGCGGCCGCGGCCTGGCGCAGTTTGTGCTTGTCAGGATGCGCGAGCAGGAGGATTGCCTCGTCGCAATGGTTGACAGCGCCGTCGGCGAGGCAAGGCTGGTCGGCCACAATCAACTGGATACGATTGTCGCCGGGAATATCGGCGGCGGTCACCACGGTCACATCGCCCCAGTCGACGCGGGGGTCAAAGCGGATGGAGCGAATGAGTCCACGGGGAATGGTGCTGCGGACGGTGGTTCCAAACCACATGCCGGGGCGCTCGATGTCGTCAACGTAGCGCGCGCGGCCGAGCAGCTTGTCCAACCCTTCCTTGCGGGGGACGGAGGCGCCAACGATGCGGGTTGTTGCTTTGGTGCTCATGGCTGGAGGGGGCAAATGCCCAACGGGTTGAGGCATAGCATACAACGGAGCGGCCAGGATTCAAAGCGGGTGCGCTAGGCGGAGAGGATGGCCAGGGTGCGCGCCAGCACATGTACGCCGCTGCCGATCCACCCTGGCGATGCGTACTCATCGGGTCTGTGGCTCACGCCGCCGCGGCAGGGAATAAAGAGCATGGCCACGGGCGCAAAGCAGGAGACGAAGGATGAGTCGTGGTAGGCGCGGGATACCATCCTCTTATAGGACTTGCCGGCCTCAAGGGCCGAAGCTTCGAGGGCGGCGAGAATGGCGGAGTCGCATGTGGTGGGAGGATCGGCGTTGACCAACTCCGTTGTGACGGTGACGCCGCGACGGCCCGCAACCTCAGCGCATTGATCTCTCAATGCGTCGAGCACACGGTCGCGGCGAGCTCGATCGATGTCGCGGATGTCTGTTTCCAAGCGCACGCGCGAGGGGATGCTGTTGACCGCTCCGGGAAACACCTCGCAAACACCAACGGTGCCCACGGTGTCATGGACGCCGGTGGATTTCGCTGCCGCTTCGAGTCCAAGAATCAACTCTGCCGCGGCGGCCAGCGCATCCTTGCGTCCGGTCATCAGCTTGCCGCCCGCATGACCGCCCTCGCCCTCAATGAAGATGCGCAAAGAGGCAGGCGCGGCGATATGCGTCACCAACCCCACATCGATTCCTTCTTCTTCGAGATACGGTCCCTGTTCGATATGGAGTTCAACAAACTGATGGAAGCGGCCCTGGGGCAGACGAACGGATTCCAGTGGGCCGTGAAAGCCGGCCTGTGCGCGCAGTTCATCGAGCCCCCGGCCTTCCTTATCGCGCAGGACAAGGGCTTGACCGGGTGTGAGAACGCCAGCCATCATGCGGCTGCCCAGGCAGCCGATGCCGAAGCGGGTTGGCTCCTCGGCCGTGAAGATCACCAGTTCGATGGGGCGCCGCGGTTCGAAGCCAAGTTTCTGCAAGACGCGAATCGCTTCAAGGCCGCCCAGTACGCCGACACAGCCGTCGTACAGTCCAGCATTGGGAATGGCGTCGATGTGCGAGCCCGTACCCACCGGCGCAAGACCGGGATCGCTGCCTTGCCAGCGCGCAAATGTATTTCCAATCGCGTCCTGGGTCACGGTGAGGCCCACGCTCTCACACAGCCCCTTCACGTAAGCGCGGGCACGCAAGTCTGCTTGGCTGAAGACCACGCGGGTGACCACAGGCGGCTCGGCTTCGGAGATTTGACCAAGCGCCAGGAGTTCCGCGATCAGCCCATCGATTGCGAGTTGGGGATGAGGGCTCACGGATCAGGCTCCCAGGGGATGGCGGCGCCAGTCTTTGTAGATGAGGTATTTGGCCGGGCGCTTGCCGAGCGCGCCAAACCATTGCGGACAATAAGGGCCCATCCAGATGAAATCGCCGGCCTCGACCGGATACCAGGAGTCATTGAGCTTGTAGATGCCGCCGCCCTCCAGCATCAGCAGGCCATGTTCCATCACGTGAATCTCAACCATGGCGAGCGCCGCGCCGGGATCATAGGTCATGGTGTTCACGGCAAAGTCATAGGATTGCTCATCGGGCATAAGAGAACGAACCCGCAACGCCTCATCGCCCATCAGGGCCACGGGCGCGACGTCCATTTCATTGCCGACGACGATCTGGGGCGCGGCCGCGCCGGGTTGCACTTGGTAGGATTTTTCAATTACCGCGGCGCGTGAAACTGCCAGCGCGCGCACCGCGTGGTCTGTACCTTGGGGCAGAAAAGCGAATCCACCTGGAGTGAGAGTGTGGGTTTTGCCGCCGGCCTGCAACTCCAACCTGCCCTCGAGGACAAACAGAAAACGCTGCGCGGGCGCGGGTGCCAGTGTGCCACCGGCAACGAACTCAGCCGTCATCTGGGTGAAGCGCGCGCCCAACTGTGGAGCGGCATGGATGACGAACTCCACGCCTTCAGCACCGGGAAGCGGGGTGCGGATGAAGGTATCCGGCGTTTGAAGCAGATGATCGGGCTTGTGGCTGCTTCGTGTTGCTCCCAAGTGGTGCATGTTGAGACCTCGCCTCCAATTGCGTTGCTCGATTTTAACGGAACTTTGCCCCTAACGGAACTTCGCCTCTAACGAAACTTCGCCCCTAGCGAAACTCCGCCGCTGCGCGCTCAAGAAATTTGCGGCCGACCTCGAGGGCGGCTTCCACATCCTGTTCAAGCACGGATTCCGCGGGATGGTGGCTAATGCCGAGTGGACTGCGCAGGAACAGCATGGCCGCGGGCAGGCGAGCCGCCATCACCATGGCATCATGACCGGCGCCGCTGGGCATATGCCTCACGGGCATGCCAATGGCCTCGATGGCGTCGGCGAGGAACGAGGTGAGCCGCTCATCCATCGGCACGGCCGGCTGGTTCAACTGGCCCGAACGCTCGAAGCCGAGCCCGCGCCGATCGGCGATTGCGGCGGCAAGGTCAACGAGCTCTTCAACGGCGGCCTGGCGCACCGAATCGTGGGCATGACGGACGTCGAGGCTGACCGTGGCCACACCCGGAATCACGTTGCCGGCATTGGGCTCGACAAGCACTTTGCCCACAGTTGCCGTGAGCCCTTCAGTGCGCAGCGCCAGCGACTCCACCGCCGTGATGCATTCGGCGGCAGCAGCCAGCGCATCGTGGCGCAGGCGCATGGGTGTGGTTCCGGCGTGATTGGCATGGCCTTTAAACTCGAGCGTGAGCCGCGACTGACCCACAATGGCGGTGACCACGGCGAGGCTCAGTCCCTCGGCCTCAAGCACCGGGCCCTGCTCGATGTGGATTTCAACAAATCCCATGGCGCGAGGGTCCAGCTCTGCCTGAAGGATTTCATCGGGATCGAGCCCAAAGGCACGAATCGCGTTCTCAAGAGTGACGCCGTCCGCGTCTCGAGATGCGAGCATGGCTGGATCGAAGCGCCCGGCAACGGCGCGGCTGCCAATGAAGGGAAAACCGAAGCGCACGCCCTCCTCCTCAGAAAAGGCGATCACTTCGATGGCCAGCGGCAGCTCAAGCTCTTTGGCAAGCGCGACCCATTCCAGAGCGAGCACAACGCCCAGAACCCCGTCGAAGGCGCCTGCATTCGGAACCGTATCGATGTGCGAACCCATCACCAGCCGCTTACCGCTCGCTGCGCGCGGTTGCCATAGGCCGCGCAGGTTGCCTGCCGCATCCACATGAACCTTCATGCCCATGGCTTCCATGCGAGCGCGCAGACAGGCGTGAACGGCATGCACGGGCGGCGAGAGAAAGCGACGGGTGATGCGCACGGGCTCTTCGCTCATGGCGGCAATTTGCCTGCATTGCTCGATGGCACGCAGGGCGCGGTCTGTCATGAGCGCACCAGCTCTCTGCCGCGCGGTTCGCCGATGAAATTTTCTGCCTTAAAGACCGGCTCGCCGCGGAGCCACGTCTCCTCAACACGACCGCGCAACTTCGCTCCCAGGTAGGGTGAGAGTTTATGGCGAAAGTGCAGATGGTCGGAGGTTACAGTCCATGAGACGCCGGGATCGAAGACCACAAAGTCAGCATCGGCGCCGGGGGCGAGCGTACCCTTTCTTCCTGTGAGGCCGGCCAGCTGCGCCGGTCGAGCGGCCATCCATTCGCCCAGCTTTTGGAGGCCCAATCCACGCCGGGCCATGGCCGTATGCAAGACAGGCAGCGCCAGGCCGAGGCTTGAAATGCCACCCCAGGCCAGATCCCAGCGTCCCGAAGCGCGCTGCTTCATCTGCGGGGGGCAAGGGGAGTGGTCGGTCGCGACCATGTCGATGAGGCCCGATTGGAGCGCGTTCCACAAGGCTTCGCGATTCTCTTGATCGCGGATGGGCGGCGCGCATTTGAACTCCGTGGCGCCATCGGGAATCTCTTCAGCGGCAAACCACAGGTAGTGCACGCAGGTCTCGACGGTGATGGGCAGGCCGCGCCGGCGCGCGTCAGCGAGCATGGGCAAGGCCCTGGCGCTGGACAAATGAACGATGTGGATGGGCGTTCCGAATTCCTCTGCCAGGCGGATGAGCAGGGCGATGGCCTCAACTTCGGCAGCGTCGGGCCGCGAAGCCAGATAGGTGGAATACTTGCGCCAATCCGCGTTCGACGCGTTCAAAGTTCTGGTGGCTTGATCGACGGGCGAAGCCAGTTCGGCATGGACGAGGAGAGGCAGGCCGGTCGGCCGCAGGGCGTTGAGCGCCAGGCGCAGATCGGCCTCATCCACCCAGGCAAAGCCGTCGATTCCAGAGTGAATGAGAAAGCATTTGAAGCCGGGAACGCCCGAGCGGACCAGCGGCAGGAGATCTTTTGCGTTTCCTCGCACGACGCCGCCCCAGGCAGCCCAATCAACCCATGCCTGTCCGCAGGCTGCTGCGCGTTTGGCCTGGAGGGCGGTTTCGTTGACGGTCTCAGGCAGGCAGTTCAGGGGCATGTCGACCAGTGTGGTGACGCCGCCCGCGGCCGCGGCCCGGGTTGCGGTCTGAAAGCCCTCCCACTCGGTGCGGCCCGGTTCGTTGATATGGACATGCGCATCAACCAGCCCGGGCAAAAGCAGGAGATCGCCAAAGTCGCGCAGTTCAGCGCGGGGCGGCGCTTCGTCCCAACCCATAACCGCGGCGATGCGCCCATCCTCTACCAGCAAGGTAGCTGGCGCGAAACCCTGGGGCGTGAGTACCTTGGTCGAGCGGAATGCCTGAGCCATGCTTTCACTACTTTCGCCGCTTGGGGAGGTCAAGAGCAAGTGAGTTTTGGGAGCGAGTTTTGGGTGCTAGGAACAACGGCCTGTTGAAACCTCAGATGGATGGCCCGGTAAACTAATGTCAGGTTGCACGCACTTGCTCCAGAACGAGCCGCAGGCCGGCTCCTGGCGGAGGAAGACAAAATTAAACCGGGGTGACGAATGCTGGTTGGCTATTCCATGATCGAAGGCGAAAGCAGGCGGGGAAACGGCGCGGAATTTTGGGGTCTTAATCCGGTGACGGGCGCGCGGCTCGATCCGGTGTATCATTCCGCGGACGCTGCAGAGGTGAATCTGGCGGGCCGTCTGGCCGCAGAAGCTTTCGAGGTTTCGAGCAAGCTCTCCGGTGCGGAGAAGGCCCGTTTTCTGCGCCACATCGCCGCGGGTCTGGAAGCCATCACAGCGGATATTGTGGCTCGGGCGCATGAGGAGACTGCGCTGCCGGAGAAACGCCTTCAGGGAGAAGTGGGCCGCACCGTCCATCAGCTTCGCCTGTTTGCGCAGGTGGTGGAAGAAGGCTCGTGGGCGATGGCGCGCATCGATCCAGCCCAGCCTGAGCGCACGCCAATGCCCCGCTCCGATATACGCTCCGTGCTGCGTCCGCTGGGGGCGGTCGCGGTTTTTGGGGCCAGCAATTTTCCCCTGGCTTTCTCGGTTGCCGGGGGAGACACGGCATCTGCGTTCGCGGCCGGCTGCCCGGTGATCGTCAAGGCTCATTCAGCGCACCCGGGCACCAGCGAGATGGTGGGGCAGGTGATCAGCAACAGCGTGCGCGCGTGCGGCCTGCCCGGCGGAACATTCGCCCTGCTGTTCGGCTCCGGGGCGCAGGTGGGCGCAGCTCTCGTGGAACATCCTGCCGTGAAGGCGGTGGGCTTCACGGGCTCGCTCGCCGCCGGAAAATCTCTGATGCACCTGGCCGCGGCGCGTCCTGAGCCCATCCCCTGCTTTATGGAAATGAGCAGCACCAATCCCTTATTCGTGCTTCCTGAGGCCCTGAAAACGCGCGGCGCGCAAATCGCCGCCGGACTGTTTTCGTCGTTTACCCTCGGCGTGGGCCAATTCTGCACCAAGCCCGGGCTGGTGTTTCTGCCGCGCAACGAATCCGCGGATGCGCTGGTGGCCGAGCTGGTGAGCCAGGTGGAGAAGGCCGCAGCCGCGCCGATGCTTACCGAAGGAATTTGCAAGAGCTACAAATCGGGAGTCACGCACCGGGAAGGGAACGCGCGGGTTGAACTGCTGGCGCAGCCGTCCGCTTCGAGCGCTGCCGGCGTGCAGGTTTCTCCGGTTCTGTTCCAGGTGGGCGCGAGCGATCTGCTGGGCGACCCCGATCTCGGCAAAGAGATTTTCGGTCCCAGCACGCTGGTGGTGCGCTACGGAGACAAGCAGGAGTTGATCGCACTGACGCGCGCGCTTGAAGGCCAACTGACCGCAACCCTGCATGGAACCGACGCCGACCTTGCAGCCTACGCCGACCTCGTATGGCAGCTTGAGCAGAAGGCGGGCAGGCTGATCGTCAATGGATTCCCAACCGGGGTTGAAGTCTGTCACGCCATGGTGCACGGCGGGCCCTATCCCGCCACCAGCGACAGCCGCCACACATCGGTCGGCACCCAGGCAATCTACCGCTTCGTGCGGCCGGTGTGTTACCAGGATTTTCCGCAGGCGGGTTTGCCTGCCGAATTGCAGGACAAAAATCCGCTGGGCATTCTGCGCCTGGTGGACGGGACGTATACACGCGACCCGCTGCATCGATCCTGACAGGCTCTATACTCGACGTTGAAAGGGGCCTTCCATCGCCACCATTTCGTTCACCTCGGTGCTGGAGACGCCTGACGCCGGCCTGTTCAGCGTGGTGACGCATGCCCAGGGACCTGCCGGGGTGCTGCCCCTCTCCGCGGAGATGCTTCTGAGCGAGCCGTCGGGCAATCTCTTCGGCCTGACCCAGAATGCCGGCATGGGCTGGGAGCCGAATCACCTGCTCGATCCCGAATTCCTGATTTTGAGCACGCATGGAGGCCTTCGCGCCGAAAACGGCGAGGCGATTGCCCTGGGTTTCCATACCGGACACTGGGAAGTGGGACTGCTGGTGGCTGAAGCCGCGCGCGAACTGAAGTCACTGCGTGCGATTCCGTTTGCAGGAGCATGCACCGATCCCTGCGACGGCCGCACCCAGGGTACAGCCGGCATGTTGGACTCGCTCCCGTATCGCAACGATGCGGCCATTGTTCTTCGCCGCCTGATGCGCTCGCTGCCCACCGGCAAGGGCGTGATGGGGATTGCCACATGCGACAAGGGGCTGCCGGCCATGATGATGGCGCTGGCCTCGTCGGGCAGCAAGCCGGCGGTTCTTGTGCCCGGCGGCGTAACCCTGTTGCCGGAATCGGGAGAGGATGCGGGCAAGGTGCAGACCATCGGGGCGCGCTTCGCTCAGCATCAGATCACGCTCGAGTACGCGGCTGAAGTTGGCTGCCGCGCATGCGCCTCTCCGGGCGGCGGGTGCCAGTTTCTGGGCACCGCCGCAACATCGCAGGTGGTGGGCGAAGCGCTGGGACTGGCTTTGCCTCACACCGCGCTCGCTCCCTCGGGGCAGCCCATCTGGCTTGATGCGGCGCGCCGCTCCGGCCGTGCCCTGGTGCGCCTGCACCAGTTGAATATCGGCACTGACAAGATCCTGACCCAGGCGGCCATTCGCAACGCCATGGTGGTGCATGCCGCCTTTGGCGGTTCCACGAATCTGCTGTTGCACATTCCCGCCATCGCCCATGCGGCCGGGTTGCAACGGCCCACGGTGGCCGAGTGGACCGAAGTGAATCGGGAGGTCCCGCGGCTGGTGGATGCGCTTCCCAATGGGCCGCGCGGATTTGCAACGGTGCAGGTGTTTCTTGCCGGCGGCGTGCCGGAGGTGATGCTCCACCTGCGGGAGGCCGGCCTGCTGGATACATCCGCGAAGGCGGTCACGGGAGAATCACTGGACGCGAGTCTCGACTGGTGGGAGCAGAGCGATCGCCGCCGTGAGTTGCGCCGCGTTCTCAAGGAACGCGACGGCATCGATCCCGGCGACGTGATCATGTCGCCCGCGCGCGCCCACGCCCACGGGCTTACCTCCACGATCTGCTTCCCGGTGGGGAATCTTGCACCGGAAGGCTCGGTGATCAAGGCCACGGCAATCGATGCTTCGCTGGTGGATGAGAACAACGTTTATCGTCATGTTGGCCCAGCCAGGGTGTTCATCTCGGAAGAGTCGGCGATCCAGGCCATCAAGAGCGGCCAGGTGGCGCAAGGCGACGTGATTGTGCTGATCTGCGGCGGGCCCGCGGGTGCGGGCATGCAGGAGATCTATCAAATCACGGCGGCGCTGAAGCAGCTCGCTCATTGCAAGCATGTCGCCGTGTTGACCGATGCCCGCTTCAGCGGCGTTTCCACGGGGGCCTGCATCGGCCATATCTCTCCCGAGGCACTGGCCGGCGGACCCATAGGCAAGGTGCGGGAGGGCGACCGGATCGAAATCGTCATCGACCGCAAAACGCTGACGGGATCGGTTCAACTGGTCGGAGACGCCGCGAAGATGTTCGGCGCGGAACAAGGCTCGCTCGAGTTGGCCGAGCGCACGCCCCGTCCCGACTTGCGGCCGCACCCGCAATTGCCTGAAGATACGCGTCTCTGGGCCGCATTGGTGCAGGCCAGCGGCGGCGTGTGGGGCGGCTGCGTCTATGACGCCGACAAAATTATTTCAAAATTGGAGAAGACCTCGTGAAACTCTATCGCACCGTCAAAGGGAATTACGTCGAGCATGATCACCGCTGCTTTCGCATCCCGCTGGACCGCTGGGATGCGGTTGTGAATCATAAAGACCTTCAGGGCTATCTTGTGTCAATTGTTGCCAGCGGCACAGTGGCGGAGAAAATCAGGTCCAGTGAACTTCTGGCGCCGGTGGAGGGTCAGGATGTGTGGGCAGCCGGCGTAACGTATTACCGCAGCCGCAGTGCGCGCATGGCGGAGGCCAAAGTTGCCGGCGGGGGCGATTTCTACGATCGCGTGTACTCGGCGCCGCGCCCAGAGCTTTTTTTCAAGTCGACCGCGGCTCATGTGGCAGGTCCGGGGGCAAAGGTCCACATTCGCAGAGACGCAACCTGGTCAGTCCCCGAGCCGGAGCTCACGGTGCTGATGAACGGCCTGGGCCAGATCGTCGGCTACACCGTGGGCAACGACATGAGCTCGCGCGACATCGAGGGCGAAAATCCGCTCTACCTGCCCCAGGCAAAGGTCTACGATGGCAGTTGCGCGCTGGGCCCGTGCATCCTGGTTGGCTCGGAGCCTTTGCCGCCTTCCACGCCCATTCGCCTTGAGATTCTGCGCGCCGGGCAGACTGAGTTTTCCGGCGCCACGTCGCTTGCCGAGCTGAAGCGCCCGATTACGGAACTGGGGGAATATCTTTTCCGCGAAAACAGTTTTCCCTTGGGCGTATTCCTGATGACCGGCACGGGCATTGTTCCGCCCGACGAATTTTCGCTGGCGGCCGCGGACCGCGTTCGCATTACGATCGATCCCATCGGTACGCTCGAAAATGAGGTCATCCAGGGAAAGGGTTAGGGCGCAGGTTTGGCCATCCGGCTCCCCTTCGTTCGCTGCGATCGGTTGCGCATCTGTTCCAATTTTGGGACGTGACTCTTTTGGGGCATGACATTTCGGATGCGTGTCCCTAAATTTGCGTTCCTGTAACACTGCATGATGCACAATAGAGGATCAGGGAGATTACGCCGTGCCGCGCATCCACTTTCACCAGCAACTGGCCGAACTGAAGGACAAGGTGATGGCCATGGCCGCCTTAGCGCAGCAGGCGGTGGAAACGGCCGTGGACGCTTTCCTGCAGCGCGACAAGGGTCTGTGCAAATACGTAAAGCAGAATGAAACCGCCATCAACACCGCCCAGCGCGAGTTGGACGAGATGGCTTATGAACTGCTCGCCAAGGAACAGCCCATGGCGATCGATCTGCGGTTCATCCTGGCGGTGATCAAGATCAACGGCGACCTGGAGCGGATCGGCGATCAGTCGATGGGCATTGCGCGGCGAACCAAGGAAACGCTGTCGATGGAAGAAGTGGATCTTCCCGTCGATTTTGCGGCGATGGGCGAGTTTGCGGGGCGCATGATCCGCTCGGCAGTGCAGGCATTGCTGGATGGCGATGCGCAACTGGCGGAGTCAGTTCGTGGAATGGACGACGAGATCGACCGCATGCACCGCCGGGCCAACGCCGATCTGCTGACGCTCATCGAGGAGAAGCCGCAATATACCCAGCAGGCCATGAAAGCTGTGCTGGTTGCGAAGAATCTGGAGAGGATTGCGGATCACGCATCGAATATCGCCACCGATGTGATCTTCTGGATTCGCGGAGCCGATGTGCGGCACCAGCTGAGCATGTCGATGGATTAACCTCCGGCAGGGATTAGGCTCGACGGGGGATTAAGCTCGGGAAGGGATTAACCTCGGGCGGGGATTGACCTCGGGCGGGGATTGACCTCGACGGGCCGAGCACGGATTCGAACTACGGGCACATAACGCGGGGCTCATCACGCGAGATGAAAAAGCGGTGCACTTCAGGTCCGAAACCGGCTCCTGCAATGCACCGCTTTTTGTGTTTGCTCGAGCGGTTCCACAGTTGCTCTATCCCGAAGCGATGAGGCCAAGTGGCTTTTTTATCAAGAAAAAGCCACCTCGGAGATCGCCAGAAAAGGCTAACAGTACTGTGGAACCGCTCTACACGCCGATCACGGCGCAGAGCTCCTTGACGGCGGCGGCGCTCTTTTTGAGCGCGGCATCTTCTTCGGGAGTCAGCTTGATTTCGATGATCTGCTCAAGACCCGCGGCGCCCAGCTTGCAGGGAACGCCGATGTAGTAGCCTTCGATGCCGTACTCGCCCTGGAGAAAAGCGGCGCAGGGAAGAATCTTCTTCTTGTCCTTGAGAATGGCCTCGGCCATCTCCACGGCGGCGGCGGAGGGAGCGTAGTAGGCGCTGCCGGTCTTGAGGTACTTGACGATTTCCGCGCCGCCGTCGCGGGTTCGCTGGATCAGCGCTTCAAGCCGTTCGGGAGCGATGAGTTCGGTGATGGGGATGCCGGCGACGGTGGAGTAGCGCGCCAGGGGCACCATGGTGTCGCCGTGGCCGCCCAGCACGAACGCGGTCACGTTTTCAACGCTGACGTTCAGCTCATCCGCGATGAAGGTGCGGAAGCGCGCCGAATCGAGCACGCCGGCCATGCCGATGACGCGCTCGCGGTTGAAGCCGGCCTGCCGATAGGCGGCCTGGGCCATGGCGTCAAGGGGATTGGACACAATAAGGAGGATCGACTCGGGCGACTGCGCCACCACCTTCGACACCACATCCGACATGATCTTGAAGTTGGTGTGGAGCAGGTCGTCGCGGCTCATGCCCGGCTTGCGCGGCAGGCCCGCGGTAATAATCACGATGTCAGAATTGGCCGAGGCTGCGTAGTCGTTGGCACCGGTGACGTGGACGTCGCGCTTCTCAATAGGCAGCGCCTGCCTGAGGTCAAGCGCCTTGCCCTGCGGAACGCCTTCCACCACGTCGATGAGCACCACATCGGCAAGTTCCTTGGCCGCAATCCAATGTGCGGCCGTGGCGCCCACGTTGCCGGCGCCCACAATGCTTACTTTCTTTCTCATTTCAACTTCCTCCTAAGGGATCAGAGCCCTGATTGCAGTGTTGCGTTACATGTTGCCGATGATGCGCGTAGCAAATTCGCTGGTGCCCACCTTGGTGGCGCCGGCGGTCTGGCGTTCAAAGTCGTAGGTGACGAATTTCTGCAGGATGGTCTTTTCCAGCGACTGCTTCGATGAGTTTGGCCGCTTCCTTCCAGCCGATAAAGTCGAGCAGCATGACGCCCGACAAGATCACCGAGCCGGGATTGATGACGTCCTTGTCGGCATATTTGGGCGCGGTTCCGTGGGTGGCCTCGAAGACCGCAAATCCGTCGCCGATGTTGGCGCCGGGTGCGATGCCGAGTCCGCCCACCTGGGCCGCCGCCGCGTCGGAGATGTAGTCGCCGTTGAGGTTGGTGGTGGCCAGCACGCTGTAGTCCGCCGGGCGGATAATGATCTGCTGAAAGATGGAGTCGGCGATTCGATCGTTGACCAGGATCTTGTTTTTCCACGCGCCCTTGCCGTGGCTCAGGCCGATCGAGTGGAGCACGCCTTTGACCTCGGCGTAAAGCTCTTCGCGGAAGCTTGGGGAACCGAATTCGAGCCCCGGCTCGATGAGCGCCGCATTTTGTTCAATGGTGATGCCGGGGTTGGCGTCCACATTGCCCAGAATCCAGCTTTCGCGCTCGGTCACGGTGTGGTCGCGGAACTCCTGAACCGCAACTTCGTAGCCCCACTCGCGGAAAGCTCCCTCAGTGAACTTTTGGATGTTGCCCTTGTGGACCAGCGTCACGGTCTTGCGGCCCGACTCAATGGCGTGTCGAATGGCGTAGCGGACCAGGCGCTTGGTGCCGAAGATGGAGATGGGCTTGATGCCCACGCCGGAGTCCTGGCGCACGCGCTTCTTGCCGCCTTTGAGCAGGTCGTTGTTGAGGAACTCGATGAGGCGGGCGGCATCGGCGCTGCCCTGCTTGAATTCGATGCCCGAATAGACGTCTTCAGTGTTTTCGCGAAAGATGACGATGTCGACCTTTTCGGGGTGCTTCACGGGGCTGGGCACACCCTGGTAGTAGCGCACCGGGCGCACGCAAGCGTAGAGGTCAAGAAGCTGGCGCAGGGCCACGTTGAGCGAACGGATGCCGCCGCCCACCGGCGTGGTCAGCGGTCCCTTGATGGAAACGCGCAGGTCGCGCGCCGCGGCAACCGAGTCGTCTGGAAGCCAGGTATCGAAGCGGCGAAAAGCCTTCTCTCCAGCGAAGATCTCAAACCAGCGAATGGCGCGTTTGCCTCCATAGGCCTTTTCGACGGCTGCGTCGAAGACCCTCTGCGAAGCCTTCCAGATGTCGCGCCCTGTGCCGTCGCCTTCAATAAAAGGGATGATGGGATTGTCGGGGACTTGAAACTGCCCGTTGCGGTAGTCAATGGGCTGGCCGTTTTTCGGCAATTCCAGCCCGTTATAGGTGGTTTGCATTGTTTTTTTGTATTCCTTCCCTGCGGGTCGTCAAGGATGAGGCTACCATCTGCAAATTAGAGGTGGCAATTCCGGGCGGAGCGGAGAAACGAAGGGCTTGTGTGGTTGGGCGGGGAAAGATTGCGGGGAGGAGGACCTTAAGAAATGCGGAGGGAATTGAGTCGCCGATCGTTGATGGGGGTTACTGCGATGTGGGTTACTGCTTGCCGCGTCGTTGTTTGACATCATGATGCCTTTTCTTGTCACATCATGATGTGCGAACCAGGATTGCCATCGACGACGACGTTGCCCGGCTGGTCCAGGAAGAGGTGCGGCGCTCGGGCGGATCGTTCAAGGGAACGGTGAACGAATTGCTTCGCCAGGGGCTGGTTGCGCGCCGCAAACCTCAACGCAAAAAGCGATTTGTGGTTACGCCCAAGGCGGTGAACACGGGGCTGGGGACGCGCTATCGAAAAGTCTCTGATCTGCTTGAGGCCCTCGATGGTCCGATGTATCGATGATCGTCCTCGATGTGGACCTTCTGATTTAGGCTTACGACACAGCTTGCGCGGATCACTGGCGGGAATTTCGGAAAATGTTGATTGAGGGACAGGTTCGTGGCCCTCTCACCACCGATGCCGAACTTGCCGCTTTGACGATTGAGTATGGCGGAGTGCTGTATACGAATGACCGCGACTTTGCACGGTTTCCAGGGCTGAGGTGGGTAAACCCCCTGCTGGAATCCTGAACGGGAACACCTCTTAAAACGAGCGCTACTGGGTCTGCGCTCCCTTCGGGTCGTCTCCTTCAAAGCGGGGAATCCCGAAGTGTCCGCGCAGGTGGAACAGGTCAACGGGGTTCAGGTTGCCGGCGACGGTGACCAGCGTCAGGCTTTTGGGCGTTTCGGCAAGGACGACCGCGCCGCGCACGTTGGTTCCGTCCACAACCAGCCAGACGTCGGTGATCCCGTTGTGCAGCGGGCCTGCCGCATTCTCTGTGGCGGCAAGATGCTTGAAGCCGCGCAGATGGTAGGCCTCGCGCAGCGCGTCAACCTGGGCCGGATCGGCGATGCCGTCTGCGCCGAAGCGAAGAACATGGACGCTGACTCCATCGATTTTGTTGACGGCCTGGCGAAACTCGGGATCAGGATCGGGCATAAGCCCGGCTGCCACGTTCAGCAGATTGCGGTCCAGCGTGAAGCTGGACCGGGTGGTGGCCTGCGCGCTCAGTTGCGCCAACGCAGGGGGAACCCACTCCAAAACCACGGGACCGGGGTCGGGAGTGGACGGCTGGAGCGTGGCTGAAGGCTGCGATTGCGCCGACAGGAGTGCGCAACCGAGGGCTGCGCCGAAAACCGGAGTCAAGACAAAAACGATCCGCTTCATGTTGTATTAAACGCGGAAAGCGGCAAATAGTTCCGGTGCGTTTTTTGGCGGGTGCGTGTTTTGCAGAATGGTCGTCAAAGAGTTCTCTGATGCCGCAGGCTGAGACCGGCCTCGAACGATGGGCGGCGCGCGGGGTGTGAACCTGCCATGAAATTGAAGGGAAATCACTTTTCACCCCCCGGGATGCGATAAACTCATGCGGGAACCCTATACGGGAATCGCAATGTTCGAACTGACGGAGGCTACATAGAAATTGGGAAAAGGCATGGTTCCGAAGAAGATTTTCTTTACCAAGGGCGTGGGCAAACACAAGGAGCGCCTGACCTCATTTGAGCTGGCCCTTCGGGATGCGGGGATCGCCTCGCAGAACCTGGTGCGTGTGTCTTCGATCTTCCCGCCCCAGTGCAAGGTGATCACGCGCAAGGAAGGCCTGACTTACCTCAATCACGGCGAAGTGGTTTTCTCGGTGATTGCGGAGAACTCCACGCGCGAGCCGCATCGGCTGATCGTCTCAAGCATCGGCGTGGCCATCCCCGCCGACCGCAACACGTATGGCTACCTGAGTGAGCACCACAGCTTCGGCGAGACCGAGGACCAGGCGGGCGAATATGCCGAGGAACTGGCAGCCGAGATGCTCGCCACCACGCTCGATGTGGACTTTGACCCGGATACGAGTTGGGACGAGAAGAAAGAGATCTATCGCATCTCAAACAAAATTGTTCGCACCAGCAACATCACGCAGTCGGCGGTGGGCGACAAGCGAGGCAAGTGGACCACAACCATAGCCGCCGCGGTGCTGATTCTGGAAGAGTAGCGGTGGCGGGCGCGGAAGATTTGAGGCCAATCCCGCGCGCCGGGGTTGGCCTTGCTGCATCTGACAGGCGAGAGGTCGCGCTGGGTTGGCCGGAGCAGGTTGAAGATGGCAAGCAAATATCGAGTGGGACTGGTGCAGATGCGGATGGGAGCGGATCCGGAGGCAAACTTTGCCTCGGCCGTCGAGCACATTCGCGAAGCCTCGCGGTTGGGAGCAAACATTGTTTGCCTGCCGGAGCTGTTCCGTACCCAGTACTTTTGCCAGCGCGAGGATACGCGCCTCTTCGATTTGGCCGAGCCGATTCCCGGGCCCTCGACCGACCGGCTGGCCGAGGTGGCGCGGGAGGCGGGCGTCACCATCATCGCCTCGCTTTTTGAACGCCGCGCGCCGGGACTCTACCACAACACGGCCGCCACGCTGAATCCCGATGGCGCCCTGGCCGGCGTGTATCGCAAGATGCACATCCCTGACGATCCACTCTACTTTGAGAAGTACTACTTTGCGCCCGGCGACCTGGGTTTTCAGGCCGTCGACACGCCCGCCGGCCGCGTGGGCACGTTGGTCTGCTGGGACCAGTGGTACCCGGAAGGCGCGCGGCTGACCGCGTTGCAGGGCGCGGAGGTGCTTTTTTATCCCACGGCGATCGGATGGCACCCGGCGGAAAAAGAGGAGTTCGGCGCCGCTCAATATGAGGCATGGCAAACGATGCAGCGCTCCCACGCCATCGCCAATGGGGTTTATGTGGCGGGCGTGAATCGCGTGGGCCATGAGCATGGCGACGTGCTGGGCAATCGTGTTGCGGGTGCCGGGGCTGGAGTTCTGGGGCGGCAGCTTTCTGGCCGATCCCTTTGGCCGCGTCATCGCCAAGGCCTCGCACGACGCCGAGGAGATCCTGCATCGCGAGATCGACCCGGCGACTGATTGAAGAAACGCGCCGCAACTGGCCCTTCCTGCGCGACCGCCGGATCGATGCCTACGCACCCGTCACCAGGCGCTTTCTCGATCCGGCGACAAGGGGGACGGGAGCTGGAGGGGCAAACGTGGAGAGCCCAAGATAGCCATGAGCGCAGCAACGCCGCATGAACTGGGCTTCCGCATGCCCGCCGAGTGGGAACCGCACGAGGCCACCTGGCTTGCCTGGCCGCATAATCCAGAAGACTGGCCGGGCAAGTTTCAGCCCATCCCTGGCTCTATGCCGAGATTGTGCGCCTGCTCGCCGTGCACGAGCGCGTGCACATTCTCGTCGAAGACGAAAAGGCCGAGCAGCGCGTGACTTCGATGCTGGAGCGAGCCGGCGCCAATCTTGACCAGGTTAGTTTTCATTGCTGGCCGACAGACCGCAGTTGGACCCGCGACACCGGACCCATCTTCGTCCGCAACGGCGAGGGCTGCGTCGGGGTGACCAACTGGGGGTTCAACGCGTGGGCCAAATACTCCGATTGGCAGCTTGACGACCTGGTTCCCGGCCGCGTGGCTGAGCTGCTGGGCGTGCCCGAATGGCAGCCCGCAATCCAAAGCGAGAACGGTGCGCAGCACCATCGCCTGGTGCTCGAAGGCGGCTCCATCGACACGAACGGCAACGGCACCCTGCTGACCACCGAAGAGTGCCTGCTCAGCGAGGTGCAGCAGCGCAATCCAGGTGTGAGCCGCGAACAACTGGAGCAGGGCTTTCACGATTTTCTGGGAATCGACCAGGTGATCTGGCTGGGCCGCGGCATCGCCGGCGACGACACGCACGGTCACGTGGACGACATCTCCCGCTTCGTAGGGCCGAGCACGATTGTCACCGCTGTCGAGCCCAACGACCGCGACGCGAATCATGAGCCGCTGGCCGAGAATCTGGCCCGGCTGAAGGCCGCGCGCACGCTTGACGGCAAACAATTCACGGTGGTCGAACTGCCCATGCCGCGGCCGGTTGTGTTCCGCGGCCAGCGGCTGCCGGCCAGCTACGCGAATTTCTACATCGCCAACGGCCTGGTGCTGGTGCCCACCTTTCACGATCCCAATGACCGCGTGGCGCTGAACATCCTGGCCGAAGCTTTTCCTGATCGCGAAGTGATCGGGATTCACTGCTGTAGACCTGGTCTGGGGCCTGGGCACGCTGCATTGCATGACCCAGCAGCAGCCGGCCGCGAGTAGCATCGTGAACATGACTTGACGACATAGAAGCCATGCAGGTCCGCGCTCGGACGAGGCGCGCATGGCGCGGCAGGCAGGCGAGGTGCCCATTGGCGCGGTTGTGGTGCGCGAAGGGATGATCGTCGCGCGGGGCCAGAATCGTGTGCTGCGCGACGTGGACCCGACGGCCCATGCGGAGATCGTGGCCATGCGCGCGGCGGCCGCTGTTCTGGGCAATTACCGGCTGAATCGGGCTGCACTCTCTACGTGACGCTGGAGCCCTGCGCCATGTGTGCCGGAGCCATGATTCATGCGCGGCTTGAGCGGCTGGTGTTTGCAGCGGCCGATCCCAAGGCAGGCGCGGCGGGTCGGTGCTTTCGGTGCTGAATCATCCGCAGCTGAACCACCAGATGCAGGTGGAGCAGGGAATTCTGGCCGAGGAAGCGGCGGAGTTGCTGAGGAGCTTCTTTCGCGAGCGGCGCTAACGCCGCATAAGGACCTGCTAGCTCCGCGTCAGATTCCTGATCCGCTCCGCTTCCTCCGGCCATTTGGCAGCCAGTTCCGCGTAACTGCCCGCTCCGGTAATCGGCGAAGTCGAAGCCCGGCGTAACGGTGCAGCCCAGCAGCGCCACTTTGCCGTCGCCAATCAAGCCGCGTTCCCTGCCAAACGCCGGCAGGGACCACGAGTTGCACATGCTGGCCGCCTCCAGATCCGGTCCAAGTGTAAAAAGTGCGGAGCTGCCCGTCAGGGTGGAGCTGCAGCATCTCCACCGGATCGCCCAGATAAAAATGGAAGATCTCGTCGGAGTCGAGCATGTGCATCTCAGAGAAGGTTCCCGGCTCAAGGAGGTAGTAGATGGCCGTGCCCTACGGCTCGCGTGCCGCGCGGCAACGCGACCTTCTGAGCCGAAGTGTAGGTGCGGCGAAAGAATCCGCCCTCCACCGGGTGCGGCTCGAGATTCAGCAGCGCCTTGATTTCATCCGTGGTCATCATCACAGATGCTATCAGCGAAAACACGAGTAAAATGGATGCATGAACGTGCAGGTTTATACGGCTGCTTGGTGCCGCGACTGCCGCGCGGCCAAGCAGTTTCTCAAGTCTCACGGCATCGTTTATACCGAAATCAATGTGGACGACGATCCAGCGGCCTCAGACGAGGTGATGCGCCACGTGGGCAAGCGGGCCATTCCGCAACTGGTGATCGACGGGGAGTGGTTTCAGCCCTACACGCCGGGCCGCGGGCTGCTGTTTGATGAGCTGCACAAGCGCCTTGGGATTGCTCGCACCTGAGGACGTCTCCCTCGTACAATCAAGGAGTTGGCTCGAGCTGCAGCGGTTGCCGCGCGATCGGGTTGCGGTTCAGCCGGAGTGTGTCCGCGGGAAAGCCAGGAACTGACGCTGATTTGAAGGAGTTCTTCTGTGATCGAACGCTATACCCGCCCGGCGATGGGCCGCATCTGGACCGAAGAGACGAAATATCGCTGCTGGCTTCAGGTGGAAGCGGCGGCAAGCACGGTGCTGGCCGAAGACGGCGTGATTCCCGCTGCCGCTGCCGAGGCCATTGCCAGCGAAGGCACAGTCTCAGCCGCGCGCGTGCAGGAGATTGAGGCCGAAGTGAAGCATGACGTCATCGCCTTCACAACCGCCGTGGCTGAAGCCATGAAAGAGCAAGGGCCTGGACGGCGAGTCGCGCTGGCTGCACTACGGACTCACCTCGAACGACGTTGTCGACACCGCGCAGGCTTTGCAGGTGAAGGAGGCTTCGAGCCTGATCGCCGCCGGGTATCGCCGCATTGCTGGCGGTGCTGAAGCGGCGCGCCATTGAGTTCAAGCACACGCCCACCATCGGGCGCACCCACGGTATTCATGCCGAGCCCACCACTTTTGGCCTGAAGCTGCTGAACTGGTATGCCGAGATGGAGCGCAACGCCGCGCGCTTTGACGCCGCGGCCGAGGACATGCGCGTGGGCAAGCTCTCAGGCGCCGTGGGAACCTTCGGCCACCTGAAGCCGGAACACGAAGAACGGATCTGCGCGCGCCTGGGCCTGAAGCCCGCGCCGGTGGCCACGCAGGTGATCCAGCGCGACCGTCATGCTGCGTATATCTCCACGCTGGCCATTATGGGAAGCACTCTCGACAAAATCGCCGTGGAGGTGCGCCATCTGCAGCGGACCGAGGTTCGCGAGGCGCAGGAGTATCTTTAGCGAGAAGCAGAAGGGCTCATCGGCCATGCCGCACAAGAAGAACCCGATTACTTCAGCGAACAAATCAGCGGGCTGGCGCGCGTGCTGCGCGGCAATGCCCAGGCGGCCTTTGAGGACATTGCCCTGTGGCACGAGCGCGATATCTCCCACTCCTCGGTGGAGCGGGTGATTTTTCCTGACTCGACGATCCTGGCGGACTATCTGCTGGCCAAAACCGCGGACCTGATCGATCGCCTGCTGGTGTATCCGGAGCGCATGAAAAAGAATCTCGAGTCCACCGGAGGCCTGATCTTCAGCGGGCAGTTGCTGCTGGATCTGGCCGAGGCCGGGATGCTGCGCGAAGATGCCTACCGGCTGGTGCAGGCGCACGCCATGCGTTCCTGGAAAGAGGATCTAGTTTTCCGCGAGGAGGTGGCGCGCGACAAGGCCATCACCGCGCTGCTGAGCCCGGAGAAGCTGGCCCGACCTTCGATTACACACGGCAGTTGGGCAACGTGGACGCGATCTTCCAGCGGGTTTTGGGGTGACATCGTCCCTATGGGACTCGATTTGATCGGGCGGGTGCAGCCAAGGCCACGCGGAAGCGCGGGGCGAATGAACAAAGCCCGCAGCGGGCGATTAAGTGCTGAAAGCTGATTTTATGAATCTAACCGTAGCCATGACCGGCGCCTCCGGCGCAATCTTCAGCCGCGAGCTTCTGCGCGCCCTTGAAGCCGACGCGCGCGTGGCCCGCATCCACTTCGTCGCTTCTGAGAATTCCCTCCGCGTCGCTGGGCGAGGAGCTTGGCATATCGGGCCGCAACAATCTGGTCGAGAAGCTGCTGGAAGCCTCGCCCGCAAAGACCGTGCAGCTGACCGACGCTGACATCGGCGCCTGCATCGCCAGCGGCAGCCACCCCTCGGACGGCATGATTATTCTGCCCTGCTCGATGGGCACGCTGGCGGCGATCGCCAACGGACTTGCCAACTCCCTGATCGCCCGCGCGGCCGACGTCACGCTCAAGGAGCGGCGCCCACTGGTGCTCGGTGTGCGCGAAACGCCGTTCAACCGCATCCATCTGCGCAACATGACCCTGGCCGCCGAGGCGGGCGCCATCATCTTTCCTGTGATTCCGGCGTTCTACAACAAAGCCACCGACTCCACCGAGATGGCACGGCAGTTTGTTTGCCGGGTGCTGGCGCACATCGGGCTGCCGCAGCCGGGAGCGTATGTCTGGAAGCCCGACGAGTAGCGGATTGGGAGTGGCGTTCGTCTCGGGCGATGCAGTTTCGTTGTGAAGTATTGATTCGAAATCCATTTGACACACGCCCCTTCGCCCGTCGATACTTCCTTCTATGCCGAACTCAGGGAAATACGGAATTGCGGCCATGGCCATGTGCATGTGTATGGTCACAGGGCCCTGTCCGTGCGACTCTGGAACGGCGAATGCGCTAACGCAACCGATCTTGAAGTCAAACGGCCCGGGTCCTCGAAAAGGATGCGGGCCGTTTTTTGATGTCTCCGCCGCGCAGCACTCCCCGCCGCAGCCGCCAATCAGCGATCACACTAAGTTTGAGCCAATCAAGGAGCCGATCATGTCCGAAGTGAAGCAGCAGCTTGCCACCCTCGCCGTCCACGCCGGCCAAGTCCCCGACCCGGCCACCGGATCGAGAGCCGTGCCCATCTACCAGACCACCTCCTATCTCTTCCAGGACGCGGACCACGCCGCGCGGCTGTTTGCGCTGCAGGAGTTTGGCAACATCTACACCCGCATCATGAACCCCACCACCGACGTGTTTGAAAAGCGCGTGGCGGCTCTTGAGGGCGGCGTGGCGGCGTTGGCGACGGCCTCCGGCCAGGCGGCGGAGACGCTCGATCGCGACCACGCTGGCCTCCGCGGGAGAGGAGATCGTCTCCACCACCTCGCTCTACGGCGGAACCTACAACCTGTTCCACTACACGCTGCCCAAGCTGGGCATCACGGTTCGTTTCGTCGATGCCGACGACTTTGACGGCCTGCGCGCCGCCATCAACCCAAGACCGCGCGCCGTTTACACCGAGACGCTGGGCAATCCCAAGCTGGACGTGGTGGACATTGAAAAGCTGGCCTCGATCGCCCATGAGCACAAGCTGCCCCTGGTGATCGACAACACCTGCGCTTCGCCGGCGCTGGTGCGGCCCATCGAGTGGGGCGCGGACATCGTGGTCAACTCCGCCACCAAGTACCTGGGCGGCCATGGCACGGCCATCGGCGGCAGTCATTGTGGATGCGGGCAAGTTCGACTGGGCGGCATCGGGCCGCTTCAAGGATTTCACCGAGCCCGACCCCTCCTATCACGGGCTCTCCTACACCGAGGCATTCGGTCCGCTGGCATTCATTCTCAAGGCACGCGTACAGGGGCTGCGCGACACCGGCGCGGCGCTGTCGCCCTTCAACGCCTTCCTGCTGCTGCAGGGCATTGAAACGCTCGCACCTGCGGATGGAGCGGCACTCGCAGAACGCGCTGGCCGTGGCCGAGCATCTTGAGAAGCATCCCGGCGTCGAATGGGTCAATTATCCCGGTCTCGAGTCGAGTCCCTACTTCGCGCGGGCAAAGAAGTACTTGCCCACTGGCCAAAGCGGGCTGGTGACCTTCGGCATCAAGGGCGGCTTTGAGGCGGGGAAGAAGCTGATCAACTCGCTCAAGCTGTTCTCGCTGCTGGCCAACATCGGGGACGCCAAGTCGCTGGTCATCCATCCGGCTTCGACCACCCATCAGCAGCTTTCGGTCGAGGAGCAGGCGACCACCGGCGTGACGCCCGAGCTGGTGCGGCTTTCGGTCGGGATCGAGGATGTTCGCGATATTCTGGCCGATCTGGATCAAGCCATCGAAGCGGCCAACGGCCAGGTGTTCTCGGGCAAAGCCGTCGCGGTAGGCGCAAAATAAGAAGGAACGCAAGCAGACGAATGACCGACACGCACAGTCGCAGCGGCGCATCGCCGCCCACATCACGGATTCTTGAGCCCACGTACGAGGGAGACTTTGTGCTCGATGAGCCGTTGTCCGCTTGAGTGTGGCGTGCACGCTGGCCTGTCCCACGCTGCATTACGCCGTCTACGGCCGGTTGAATGCAGCGCGGGACAACGCCGTACTGGTTTGCCATGCGCTTTCCGGCTCGGCCCTGGTGGGCTCCTGGTGGCCTGAGATCTTTGCGCCCGGCGCGGTTCTGTCGCTGGAGCACGATTTCGTCATCTGTATCAACTTGATTGGCTCCTGTTATGGATCGACGGGGCCAGCCTCCGTGAATCCTGAAACCGGCGAAGCCTACGGGCCGGACTTTCCACTGGTCTCGATCCGCGACAACGTGCGGGCCCAGGCCCTTCTGCTGGACTCGCTGGGCATCCGCAAACTGCGCCTGGTGCTGGGCGGGTCCATCGGCGGCATGCAGGCACTGGATTGGACCATTCTGAACCCCGAGCGCGTGGAGCGGGCGCTGATTATTGGCGTGGCGCCGCTTTCGGCCATGGGGCTGGCGCTCAATCACCTGCAGCGGCAGGCCATCGTGCACGATCCCGAATGGGCAGGCGGGCGATACCTTCCCCAGCGCCCCCCACGGCGTGGATCTCGCCCTGGCCCGCCAGATCGGCATGCTGAGCTACAAGTCCGCACCTCTGTTTGAAGAGCGATTTGGCCGCAAAGCCAACCGCAACGGCGAAGATCCGTGGGCGCCGTTAACGGCCAGGGAGGCGGGCTTTCGGGCGGACGCTTCGATATTGCCGGTTATCTCGACTACCAGGGCGACCGATTTATTGACCGTTTCGATGCCAATGCCTACCTGGCCATCATGCGGACCATGGACACATGGGATCCGCTGCTGGGATACGCCTCGCCGTCAGAGGCCTTCGGGCGCATCCGCGCCCGGTTGAGCTTTGTGGGCATCAGCACCGATTGGCTGTTTCCGGCGGCGATGGTGCGAGAGTTTGCCGAGGCCGTGCGCGCCGCCGGCGCCCGAGCCGATTACCGCGAGATGATCAGCGACCATGGCCATGACGCCTTTCTTGCCGAGCAGGCCGACCTGGTCCGCCTGCTGCAATAGGGGGAGCAGGCAGGGTAGGGGGAGCAGGCAAAGCCCGCGCCGTGCTTAAATCCGGGGCAGGTTTGCGGCAGCGGGGTGCTTTGTCTGGAGCGGGCTCATCGCGTGCCGGTTGAACCGTGCGGCCCCTGGGCCCAGGCAGCCTGAATTCCGGTTAAGTTCTTCAATAACTTTGCTTGTCACCTGCCGCGGTGGGTTTCTATAATCCTTGCTACACCGCGTTGGAAGCTGTGGTATCGTTTAATCCGGCACCCCGGCATACAACCGAATGAGTAAACGGTTGCACAATCCGCGTGCGAGTGCATGAATATTGATCTCGATTTCTGAAATTCCCAGGAGCATTGCATGAAGAAGTTAGTCTTGGCATCGGTGATGGCAGCGGCCAGCCTGAGCCTCGTTACCGCGCCCACGCTTGTAGCCCAAGGTACGGGCCAGAGCACCATCCAGATTCAGAACCCGGCGGAATTCAATGCCTATCAGACAGCCAGCACCCAAACGGATCCGGCAGCCAAAGCGGCTGGACTAGAGTCGTTTCTGCAGACCTATCCGCAGAGCGTGGTCAAGTCGGCCGTTCTCGACGATTTGATTGATACGTACCAGAGCATGGGCGATGCCGACAAGGCTGTTGGCGCTGCCACCCGCCTGTTGCAGCTGGATCCCAACAATATGAAGGCGATTTACCTTTCGGTCTTCATCAAGAGAGGGCAGTGCCTGAAGACCAATGATGCCCAGGTCTGCGACGATGCCGCGGCGATTGCGCAAAAAGGCCTGACGGTTGCCAAGGGCGCCGGCGTTGCCGATGCCGACTGGCAGAAGATGACCAGTGCGACCTACCCGATTTTTCATTCCGCGATCGCGTTGGATGATCTGGTTTCAAAGCAGGACTTCAAGGGCGCCATCTCTGAGTACCGCACCGAGCTGATGCTGTTTCCGACGCAGGCGACCCAGAGCGGCACGGGTCTTGTGGATACCCTGCAACTGGCGGAAGCCTATGCCAAGCCAGGCGAATCCAGAGATCCTGTGCAGGCGGTCTGGTTTTACGCCCGCGCCTGGAATTTCGCGCCTCCGGCCTACAAGAGCCAGATCGAGCCCAAGCTGGAGTATTGGTACAAACGGTTTCATGGCGGCATAGATGGGCTGGATGCCGTGAAAACGGCGTCGGCGACCGCGCTCTTCAAACCTGACACATTCACCATCGCGCCCGCTCCCACGCCGCCCGAGATCGTTCACAACGTTCTGGCGACGACGCCTGACCTGACCAAGCTCAACCTTGAAGACAAGGAGTTCATCCTGGCCAACGGGACTCCCGCCGATGCCCAGAGGCTGTGGGGGATTCTGCAGAACCAGGTGACCCCGGTTCCGGGTGTAGTGATCGACGCCACCGCGACGGTGTTGAAGGTGAGCGCGACCATGGCTGCCAGCCCCAAGCCAAAGGAATTCCTGGTCAAGCTGACCACCCCGACGGCTTGCGGCTCCGTTCCTCCTGCCCCCTCCGAACTCAAGATCAAGGATGCGCAGGACTACATCACCGCAAACGGCGTCAAGGCGGATACCGATGCGATGGGAGATGTGCTCACCGACTCGCCGGCGCACATCAGAAAGCTTGAAGTTGAGCCTGCCGTCGCATCGATCAAGGTTGCGGTCACCCAGGACGCGAAGGATAACAAAACCGCTGATTTTATCGTCAACTTGAAGGAACCGGTGTCGTGCAAAGACGCCCCGGCTGTCGGCTTCGAATACAAACTGCAGCCCGCCGATGAGCTGGATGCGACCTACGCCACCTATACGGCGATTCCGGCTTCGGGCACCCGGGCGGCAACCGCGCAGATCGTGCTGAGCGACGGTTTCATCCAGGAGGAGAAGAAGGCAGCTCCGGTGCACCACGTTGCAAAACCGGCAGCTGCGCACCATAGAGCTGGTTGATCGAAAAGGGACGGACAGAACAACTTTCGGCCTCGTAACGCAAAAATCCTGGGATCTTGAAGGGCAGCCTGAATCGGGCTGCCCTTTTTATTGGCGCGTTGCTTGAGGGCGCCTTGCTTGATCTCGTTCGAAGGGTACAGGTCAAGCGGTTTTTTTGCTCATTCTCCGAGCATGATCCGCTGAATCCGAGAGGCGCGTCCGGTTTGAGGATCGCAGGCAACCAGTGCCGCACACATCTTGGGGTTGCCTTTGGCCGGCTCGAACTTGCCCGGCATGCCGGTGAGAAACCTGTGCAGCACCAGCTCTTTTTCAACGCCGATCACGCTGTCATACGGACCGCTCATGCCCACATCGGTGAGGTAGGCCGTGCCGCCCGGCAATACCCGTTCATCGGCGGTTGGAATATGAGTATGCGTGCCGAGGACCGCGGTGACGCGGCCATCCAGATGCCAACCCATGGCAACTTTTTCGCTGGTGGCCTCGGCGTGGAAATCCACAACGATCACTTTGGCCTCAATGCCTGCCAGCAGGGCATTGGCGGCATGGAAAGGGTCGTTGGTCCCGTTCATAAAGACGCGCCCCATCAGTTGCACCACCGCATAGGGAACGCCGCCGCGCGTAACGCCTTCAAACACGCCGTAACCAGGAAGGTCCTGCTGCAGGTTTGCCGGCCGCAGCACGCGGCGAGCCTGTCCCTGGCTGTCGGCGGGCGCGGAATTCAAGTAGTCGATGAGCTCGCGTTTGTCCCAGACATGGTTGCCGGTGGTGAGCACGTCCGCGCCCAGCTCGAACAGATCCTCGGCGATCTGCGGCGTAACCCCGAAGCCGCCCGCGGCGTTTTCGGCGTTGATCACCACCAGGTCGACTTCGTGCGCGGCGCACACGTGACCCAGGTGCTCGCGCACGATCCTGCGCCCCGCGCTCCCGAAGATGTCACCTACGAAAAGAATATTCAAAACAACAGCTCCCGGCCTCGAACACCGGCCCAAAAGCGCCTCGCGCAGTGCGCGGTTAGCGGAGTCAGCTCTTTGGTTCCTGACCGATGATCTGTGCTCCCGGGCCCCCGGGATCCTCGATCCCTTGTTCCCTTGGTGCCCTGGTTTCTGGTTCCGTTGGCCCCCGGGTCCCGGCATTTCTCATCAGCGGGAACAGGATCACGTCGCGAATCGACTTTGAACCGGTCAGCAGCATCACCAGGCGGTCCACGCCGAGGCCCTCGCCGCCGGTGGGAGGCAGACCATAGGCCAGCGCCCGCACGTAATCCTCGTCCATGCGGTGGGCTTCTTCGTCGCCCTGATCGCGTTCGGCAAGCTGCTCGGCGAACCGCTTGTGCTGCTCCACTGGATCGTTGAGCTCGCTGAAGGCGTTGCCCAGCTCAAAGCCGCCGGCAAAAAATTCAAAGCGCTCCACATTGGCCGGATCGTCCGGCTTGGCCTTCGACAACGGCGAAACCTCCACCGGGTAGTCGTAAATAATGGTGGGCTGAATGAGAAACGGCTCGGCGACCGCTTCGAAGAGGTTGTAAACGGACTTGCCCACCGGCGCACCCTTCCCCGCCGGCGCGCCCTTCACCGGCGCACCCTTTACGGAATCGTAGTAAACAGCAGTTACGGCGCCCAGGATGATCTTCAACTCCGCGATGCGCTCCGGGGTGAGGCGCGTGGTTTCGCCCATGGCCCGCTCAAGCGAGCTGATGGCAGCGTGAAGCCTGGACTGCATCACATCGGCGCGTTCGAAGGCCGTGGCCGCAGGCCTGGGGCCGGCTTCCGCAGGCCAGAACTCGCAGATAGCCTCGCGCATGGTCAGCCGTCGCCATTTGCCCAGGTCGATCGTGTTCCCATCGAACTCTGTGGTCGTGGTCCCGTTTACCTCGAGCGCCACAAACTCGATCATCTCCTCGGTAATCTGCATCAGGTCGTGATAGTTGGCGTAGGCCTGGTAGAACTCGAGCATGGTGAACTCGGGATTGTGCTGCGTGCTGACGCCCTCATTGCGGAAGTTGCGATTGATCTCGTAAACGCGGTCGAGGCCGCCCACCACCAGGCGCTTCAAATAGAGTTCCGGCGCGATGCGCAGAAACAGATCCAGGTCGAGAGCGTTGTGGTGCGTCCTGAAGGGCCGCGCCGCCGCTCCGCCGGCGATCTGCTGCATCATCGGCGTTTCCACCTCAAGGTAGCCGCGCTCATCGAAGAACTGGCGAAGCGCCTTGAGCGTTTTGGCGCGCTTGACGAAGACCTGGCGGCTTTCGAGGTTGGTGAACAGGTCAACATAGCGCTGGCGGTAGCGCAGCTCCACGTCGGCCAGCCCATGAAACTTTTCAGGCAGTGCGAGCATGGCCTTGGAGAGGAAGGTGAGCCGCTCCACATGCACGGTCAACTCGCCGGTGCGGGTGCGGAACAGGTAGCCCGACACGCCGATGTGGTCGCCCATGTCCAGCAGCTTGTAGAGAGCGAACCCCGGTTCGCCGACCGCGTCGAGGCGCACATAAATCTGCAGCCGCTCGCCCTGCTGCTGCAGGGTGGCAAAGCCGGCCTTGCCCTGGGCGCGGATGGCCATGATGCGCCCGGCGACGGCGACGGGACCGTGACGCGTGCGGCCTCCAGCTCCTCAGCCTGTGCCGCGCCCCACTTTGCCCGCACCGCGGGGATGGTATGCGAGGCAGGGAACTGGTTGGGATAGGCTGCCTGCCCAAGCTTCTCGATCTCTACCAGCTTTTCCTTGCGCAAGTCGAAAAGATTGCGCTCAAACTCTGAATCGAACACGGAGTTTCCTTCTTGTGAACTGGAGTTTCCTTCTTGTGAACTGCTGTGAGCTCCAACCGCCAGTATAGCGGCTATGCGGATGTGTGGCGGCTTGAGCCTTGTGCTTGCGCATCCCGCTTGTGGATTCCTGGAGCCCGGGCCTCCTCTTCGCGCAACAGGCCGTTGATCGTGTATAACCACGAATGAATGGCCTTCAACCGCTTCAGTTCGTCTTCCAGACCGGCCGAGCCCAGACCGACAGAGGCTTCCAGGCCGCGCAGGGGCGGCGGCTCCAGCGGCATGAGAGCCTACGTTGAAGCTGAGAAGCTGATGCAGATTGCCTTTGTTCTGCCCTCGGCCGTGGTGATTTGCTGGATCGGCGGATGGTGGTTAAGCCACCTGCTGCACCAGAGATGGCTCGAATTGGCCGGCACCCTGTTCGGCTGCATCGCCGGCATGGTCTACGTGGTCAACGTTGCGGTCGAAGCCGAACGAAGTACCAGAATGGGAGACGAGGACCAGAACTCCGCTGGAAAGGGTATTCCCAAAATCAACCCATGACCCCGCAAACCCATCCGATCGTTGACCTGACCCATGAGGATCTGGATTCGATGCTCAAGCGGGCTTTCCGCAAGACATTGATTTTGGGGATCATAGCGTCAATATGCGTGTGGATTGGCGGCGGCTGGCGGAGCGCGGCCATGCTGCTCGCAGGCACGCTGATTTCGGCGGCCAGCGTATTGGAATGGCAGCGGCTGGTACGGCTGATCAACGCCCGGCTGGACCGCAACAAGACCCCTGCCAGCGCCGGAGTCGTGGTGATTTTCTTTGTGCTCAGGCTCACGGTTTTTGCCGGGGTCATTTATGGTAGCCTGAAGTGTTTCCATGGCTCGGTTGCGGCGCTTCTGTGCGGCCTTTGTCTGGCAGTTCTGACCATAGGCTGGGAAGCAATCCGTTTGCTTCGCGATTGATCGATTGATCGATTGTTTGCTTAATCGGATGACCAGTGGAGCGGCCGAACGAGCCTAGAGATGAAATTAAGCAGACCCCGGGTCACATGTGTGTCCGCAGCCCGGGGGCGGAAAGACTCAACTCAGGATGCCGGAACAACTAGCGCTGACCCGATTGTTGAATGCCATCTTCGGAGGCATGATTGCCTCCATCCTGCACGCCCTGGGCATTGCCGCCAATCCGGCTACCGCCATCAGCGATGCCTTTGCGATGGAAATGGTGGTGGTCTGCGGGCTCATCGCTTTTTTTCTGCTGGTGCGCTTTTCGCTGTCGGTTGAGAAGCCCAACCCGCTGCAGCACGTGGCCGAAATCCTGAATGAGTTCATCGGCGGCCAGGCTGAGCAGGTGATCGGGCACGGCTACCAGCGCTTCCAGGCCTGGGTCACCTGCATCTTCCTGTTCGTGCTGCTCAACAACCTCATGGGGCTTATCCCCGGCGTGACCACCCCCACCAGTTCAATCATTGTGCCGCTGGGGCTGGCGGCGCCCACGTTTCTTTACTACAACATTCAGGGCCTGCGGGAGCAGGGGTTGATCGGCTATCTCAAGCACTTTGCCGGCCCCATCTGGTGGATGGCGTGGCTCATCTTTCCCATTGAGATCATCTCCCACCTGGCACGCATTCTGTCGCTCACCGTCCGTCTTTACGCCAACATGTTTGCCAGCGATCTGATCACCCTGGTTTCTTTCTCCGGGCTGCCGCTGGGGCTGCCGGTTCTGGCGTTGGGATTGCACGCCTTTGTCTCGGTCATTCAGGCCTTCGTCTTTACTCTGCTGACCATGATTTATCTTTCGCTGGCAGTGGCGCACGACCACTAAAGGCAGCTGTCGGCCTTGAGCTCACAGTAGGTTCCGGGCAAGGGGGACAGGCAAGGGTTCCCGGGAAAAGAAGCCAGGAGCTGATGGCGAGCAGGCAATAGGTTTTTGTAAAAGAATCCGCCGGAGAGAGCTTCCGCTCCGGACCAACGGCAGGCTGCAAGCGTGAGGGGGCCGGTACGGTGAGCCTCAACCACCCACTGGCGGCTAATTCAAAGGGAAGCTGGAGAAATATGCGCAAACTTCAATACGTATTCATGGCCCTGGCGGCGCTTTGCTTCGCCATTCCGGCCTTCGCAGACGGTGGTTCAGCCGCCGTCAACCTGGTGCCGATTGGCGCCGGTTTGGGTATGGGTCTGGCCGCCGGTATGTGCGGCCTCGGTGAGGGCAAGGCCGTTGGTTCGGCGGTGGAAGCGCTGGCCCGCAACCCCGGCGCCCGCGCCGGCATTTTTACCTTCCTGGTCCTCGGTTTGGCACTGATCGAGTCCCTCACGCTTTTCACCCTGGTCATCGTTTTCGCCAAGATGTAGCCAGTTAAGATGTAGCCAGTTTTTGTTCGCTCGAAGCCGACCGGCCCTATTCGCACTTTCAAATGCTGTTCGCACTTTGAAATGCGCATTGGGCCGGTCTGTTTTTCGCTGCGACTCTGCTTTTGGGATTCTGCTTTACTGACCAGCCTGTGCTCCGCCCCCCGGCGAGGCGCGCAGCATCTCGATGGCCTGCCTGTAGTCGAGCCCCACGGGCACCGGCACATAGCGTGTCATCTGCTCCACCGTGTCAAAGTCCTTGGTCTTGAACAGAATCCGCAGGCTGATCTGCATCTGGAAATGGACGATGCGCCACTGATTCTGGCCCACGTCCTGTTGTTCGAGCACAATCCAGCCACCCTTGTTGAGCTTGCCGAGGATGCCCCACGCGTAGTCCGTATCCTGCTCGAGGTGGCCTTCCAGCCGCATGACGCGCTCCCCGGAGGCATCGATCCAGAGCTCGCCGGTCATGGCCGTCAAAGCCTGCGACTCGAAGTCTGGCGGGCTGAACTGAGGATTCGGTCTGAAGCTGAAACGCTGAATGGGTCCCGCCGGACCCGCGCTGGAGCTTTCGTAGTGGTAGAGGAATGCGTTGGGAAGCATACGCAACAGCTTGAGAACGATGCCCAGGTCCTGGTCCTCGCCCTGCTTGCGGTGCCGCTGCAGGTTGGGATTACCGGCAAGAAGGTTGAGGCGAGCTTGTTCGTTCTGCTCGTCGGCCGGGTTGAGTGGCTTATCGTTGATCGAGAGCAGGCGGGCCACAGCGCCGTCCCTGGTTTCAACAATCTCCTTGGTGGTGGTGAGCCTGGGGCTTGACTTGCGGAGCAGATAGCGCATCGGCCGGTTGGGGTCCTGGGCGGTGCGCAACTCGGTGGCAAGCGCACGGTCCACCAGCGCCTGGGCCTGGGCCGGCGCGAGTGAATTCTGAGTGATGGCGCCAGGCTGGCCATGGGCCGGAATCAGCCACGCCAGCAGGCAGAGGAGCAACCAAAGTTTGCGCACTGCCATTAGTTTAACGGGCAGATTTACGGGCATTGGAGGTTTTGGGGCCAGGCAATGTCGCATGACCGCTTAGATGCCCGGTCCGCAGTTGGGATGCAAGGCGCGCACGGGCCGTCGGGGTCCGAAGTTCGCGCACCTTTCGCAGTCTACGATTGAAGCAATGTGGCCGGGTTGCGTATAGTGCGGGGAGGGCCTTGTTTGGGCCGATGGAAGGACGAAGACCATGGCAGTGGAGAATTCCGCAGCGCGCATCGGTAAAAGCATCGTGATTTGCGGCGAAGTGAAGGGCAGTGAAGACCTGACCGTGGATGGCCGAGTTGAAGGGACGGTTACGCTTGTGGAGAGCCGGCTGACAATCGGACCGAATGCCAATATCTCCGCCGATCTTTCCGCGAAAGACGTGCTGATTCTGGGTCGGGTAGTGGGCAACGTAACGGCCAGCGGCCGGGTCGAACTGCGCGCGGGATGCGTTGTGGAAGGCGACATCAGCGCGCTCCGCCTGGCTGTGGAAGACAATGCCGTCTTCCGTGGCAAAGTAGACTTGACGCAGGCCGTAACCAAGGCTCCCCACGGCGCCGGTTCCGCGACTGCAGGCGGCGTCCTCTGACAGAGCGATTGGCGATGGTCTTTCGTGCGGCCATGGGTCTGGCCGCAAGGGGATTGAGGGTTGCTTAGCCGTTGGTTCGAAAAAAAGCAGGATGACGGCTCCAACGCATCCACTCCGGGACTCAGCGGGCCGAAAGTGCCGCGCCATTCCGGCGCCTGGTCGGCACTGCGCGCCCGTCTGCAGGCAGAACCCGGTCTGCAAACGATCGACGTCGGCTTTACTTCGCCTGCCAACATCAACTACCTCACCAGCCTGGGACATAGCATCTATCTGACCGACCCGGTGCATGATGCCTGGAGCGGAAACTGGCAAAAAGGCGCCGACGAAGCCGGCAATCCTGTTTGGGACGTCGACGCATTCCTCGAGCGTTCTCTCAACTTCGCCGGACGGAGCTTCGATGTGGTTCTGCTGTGGACGGCCCTCGATTACCTGCCGGAAGCGTTCGTGGCCCCGGTGGTTTCGCACTTGCATGCGGCCATGAATCCCGGTGGGCAGGTGGTGGCTTTCTTTCATACCCGCACCCAGGGGGAAGATGTGGTGCGCTACCGTTACCACGTCACAGCCGGCGATGACGTTGAAGTGCAGATGACCCAGCAGTATCCCATTCAGCGAGCCTTCACCAACCGCAGCATCGAACGCCTCTTTGCCGCCTGGTCGGGCCAGCGTCAGTTTCTGGCCAAGGACAGCGTTTCAGAAGTCATCATCACGCGCTGAAGTCACTCTTGGGCTTCCCTGGGAGGAACCATGAATGCATTGAAGAAGACGCGCATCACCTGGCTTGGTCACGCGACCGTGCTGATTGAAACCGCCGGGGGCACCAACATCCTGATCGATCCCTACATCGCCCAGAATCCCAAATATCCGAAGGGATTTGTGCTGCCTTCGAAGATTCAATACATTCTGCTGACGCATGGGCATGGAGACCACATCTCCGATGCTGTGCCGGTGGCCGTGAAACACGGCTCGACGGTGGTGGCCATTTACGAATTGGCGGCCTATATCGGGGCCAGGGGAGCGGCTAATACGATGGGGATGAACCTGGGCGGCACGGTGCAACTGGGCGACGCGTCAGCCACGATGGTTGAGGCCAAACACTCGGCGGCCGCGCAGGATGAGCAGGGAACCCACTACACGGGCGTGGCCGCGGGCTTTGTGATCGGGATCGCGGACGGCCCCGTGCTTTACCACGCTGGAGATACGGCGGTGTTCGGCGATATGAAACTGATTGGTGAACTGTACCGGCCCACGGTGGCGATGCTTCCCATTGGAGGCCATTTCACCATGGGACCGAGAGAAGCTGCGCTGGCTGCGAAGCTGTTAGGCGCGGAGGTTGTTCTGCCTCTGCACTTCGGCACATTCCCGCCCCTGAAGGGCACGCCGGAGCAATTGGCCGCGTTGGTGGATTCGAGCGTTCAGGTGGTCAACTGGAAGCCCGCGGAACAGTACCTGGCGTAGGAAAGAGCGAGCGGTATTCCTTACTGATCGCGCGTCTGCTTGATGGCATGAGGCGAGGGGTGAATTGCGCCGTCATCCGGTGGATTGACGCCGGCGAGGGCCCGAGAGCCGGGAGATGCAGCGGCACGATAGTTGCGCAGATCGCGCAGAATCTCGACCTTCTCGCGGGCGTACTGGCCGGCAAGACGGGTAAGCGCGTACGTGATGATGTCGCTGTGATGCAGATCAGAGACGGACGGATCGCGGCGCATATTCAACCACAGCCTGTGCACCAACTGGACATCGTCGGGACTGAGAGCCGGGGCGTGCGGCCCGATGTAAAACACCTTGGTGTCGCCATTGGGCAGGACAACACAAAAGTTGAACTGACGTTTAGGTTCGGGTAACGCCTCCCAGGCTTGCCCCAGGTGGAACGCCTGATCCTCGGGGGTCATGGAACTGGAAGCTCCGGAGACGACCGCGTCCACTTCAAGTGAGTTTGCGCCTTGCGCCAGCGCGGCAAACACATCGCCCGCGGGAACCACCAGCAGCGAGACCTTCTTGCCGAAGCTCTCGGCGACGGAGACGGCCTTGGTAAAAACCATTTGCTCATGCTCGCTGAAGTTTTGCTGCTCGGGGCCGAGGAACTCCGGGCCGCCAACGCCCATCATGCGAATGCTCAGGACCACCACATCCTGGTCATCGGTGTTGGTTCGCCCCAAGACCCACTTCAGCGCCGCAGGATTGTCCACGTCGCGCATGGTGACCATGATCGCGCCCGGTCTCAGGGCTACCGACTCCCGGTCTACAGTGTCCTGGTGTTCCAGTTGAAAGTGGTCCTTCATCTGCCGAGCTGTCATGGCATGCTTGCGCAGGTTCTGGCGCTCGGAGATGCTGAAGATGATAAAAAAGCCGGCTGCAAAAATGATGCCGCTCACCGTGGCAACGGACTTGGTGAAGAGATTGACGATGGCGACAGAGAGCAGGACCAGAAAAACGCAAAACAGGCCTATCGGAATCTCCACTTTTCCGATGCGCAGATTGGGAGGAACCTTCCAGCCGCGCTCGCCGTGGTACTTATAGCGCAGCACAAGCATGGCCAGGCTGTTAAATGTGAAAGACCAGATGACGCCGAAGGCATAAGCTTCGCCCAGGGTGATGACGTTGCCCCGGGTGACGAGGATGGTGAACATCTGGAGGAAAAAGACCAGGTTCACAATCCGGTAGCTGGTGCCGAAGCGGGGATGCGGTTTGCGGAACCAGTCAGTGAGCACGCCGTCTTCGGCGACGCGCATCAGCACGCCGGTGGAGCCGATGATGGAGGTGTTGATGGCGCCTGACAGAATAAGGAAGCCGACCACGACAACAAAAATGCGAAAGGCGATGCGCCAGAACATGGGGCCGACCATGTACATCGCGAGGCCGGCGATCAGGTTGTCCTGATAGATGTGGGTGCGCTCCCAAGTGGGGATCAGGATGGAAGCCAGCAGCGTGGCGCCGCCGGTGAAGACCAGGCTGTAAATGGCGATGACGATGGCGGCGCGCTTCAGGTTCTTGAGCTTGGGATGCTCGATTTCGCGGTTGACCTGAGCCAGGCTTTCCTCGCCGCTCATGGCCAGCACGGAGTGTCCAAAGGCCATCAGTATTCCGAACATGCCAAACAGCGGCAGAAGCTTTGTGCCTTTGAGGAACCCCAGCGCGTCGCTACTGAACTTGAGATTATGCACCGTGGGCGGTGGAGGCAGATGGCCGCCTTTGACCACCGCGGAGTAGACGCCCCAGAGCAGCAGAACAATCACCATGACGGTGGTTATCTGCATCACCTGCAGGGCCTTTTCGCTGGACTCCTCGATCCCCTTGATGTTCTGCCACCAGTAGTAGATGGTGACCGCGGCCGCGAACACGGCCGAAGTATAGTTCATGTTGAACAGGAAGGAGGGGTTGTGATGGGCGTCCATCAGAGCCGGAGGCAGCCAGTTGCTGCTGGCGGCAACGTTCAACAGTTCGTTCATCAGGCCGGTAATATATTGCCCGGCGGAGACGCCTGAGATAGGCCCGGTGAGGATGTAATCGAACATCAGCGCGGAGACGCTGAGTTTTGCAAAACCGCCGCCGAGGGCCTCTTTGACGACGCGGTAAACGCCGCCGCGGGTAAACATCGAACAGCTCTCGACGTAAACCGCGCGCACCGCGAAGCTGAACAACATGATGCCGAGGATGAACCAGGGAGCGGCAGCGCCGACCGCCTGTTCGGCAATGCCTCCGGCGTAAAACGCCGAGGAGCCCAGGTCGCACAGAACGATGGCCGCCGCACGCCAAAAGGAGATGAACGTGAGCATCACGGAGGATGCCACGATGAGACGGACGCGGTTGGACGGAGGGGCTACGGTCGTTCGGGTAGATGCCATCGATTGGGTGCCGTCACTGGAACCGGTGCTCTGGACTTGAGAGGGGACAACCGCCGCCTCCCTGGGCTGAGTTTATTTCTGAATTGAAACACTGTCAATCAAATTGAACGAGGGCTCAGCAGCGCCGGAGAAGAGAACGCCTTAATCCTTTCCAAACAGGTCTTTGCCGTCTTCGACGAAGCTGATGAGCACCACTACGGCAGAGCCTGCAAGGCCGACAAAGAACATCACCTCGAGCAGTCTCATGGCAAGAATTTCAAGGAACATGCCAGCATTGTAGCGTGTTTCTTGCCTCCTCCAGCGCAATTCTGCGCATCGCGGTGAAAACCGTTGCGACCGGGCTGGAAAGGATTGCGCTTAATTTCGATGGCCTTAACTTGCATCTGGGCGCTCGGCGTCTTCTTGTCTTGCAAGGATGGCCCGGTGCTATAAACTCGGCCCTGTATGAAGCTATCGTGCTCGCAGCCGCCGTCGTGGATGTTGTGGTCCGCGGCGGGTTTATCGGCCGGATTGCTGGAATTCCCATTTCCACTGGCCGGGCCGATGCCCCCATGGCGGTCGTGTTTTGCGTGGTTTGGCATGGTTCCTCTGCTGTGGGCAATCCTCTCCGCTGCCCGATCGAGCCAGCCTCGTCCGCTGCGCCGCGCCTTTCTGCTGGCGTATGCCTGCGGCGTGTTGTGGTACGCGGGCAACTGTTACTGGATTCGCGACGTGATGGGCCAGTACGGCGATATGCCGCGGATGGCTCCTACGCTGCTGCTGGCCGGGTTCAGCCTGGTGCTGGGGCTCTACTTCGCGCTCTTCGGGCTGGCGCTGGCGCTGCTGCGGAGGGCCTCAGGCAGCACATCCGTGGCGTTGGCCGCGGCGCCGATCTTCTGGGCGGGGCTGGAGCTGGCTGCCGCCCGCATCACCTCGGTTCCCTGGGACCAGCTTGGCTACTCGCAGGTGGACAACGCGCTGGTAAACCAGCTGGCGCCCTGGACCGGAGTTTATGGCATCAGTTTTCTGCTGGTGGCGGTGAATGCCCTAATCGCGTGCGGACTTTTGCTTGAGAGCCGCCCGCGCCGGCTGGTGTGCGGTTTGGCCGGCGCCGCGCTGGCTGTCGCCGGTACGGCCGGCATCTATCTCGAGCCGCCAAGGCCGGCACCCACAGCGACCGCAGTGCTGATCCAGCCGAATCTCGATGTCTCCGGCCAGAGCCTGTGGATGGGCGCCGCTGAATGGGATCGTCATATCGCCGATTTTCGCAAGCTGGCCGCCGAGCAGTGCAATACGTATATCGCCGGAATTCCGCAAACCGGCGCGTCTTCAGGCGAAATCATCTGCCCGCCTTATCCCACCCATCCCGATCTGATTGCGTGGCCGGAGTCGCCGGCGCCGTTCTTTGAAGACGACGCGCGGTTTCAGAAGGCTCTGGAGGATGTTGCCCAAGCCAACAATGCGCCGCTGGTGGTGGGCAATGTGGGCATGGATTTTTCCCCCGAGAGCGCCAGTTGGCGCGAGTACAACTCCGCACTGGTGGTGAGCGCGGATGGAGAGCGCGTGGGCCGCTACGACAAGATCCACCTTGTCCCTTTCGGCGAATATGTTCCCTTCAGCCGGCTGCTCTTCTTTGCCCGCAAGCTCACGGGAAAGGTGTCGAGATTCGATCGCGGCGAGCAGCGCAAGGTGTTCCGGCTGAACGGCCATCGCTACGGCATTTTCATCTGCTATGAAGCGGTGTTTGCCGACGAGGTGCGCCACTTTGCCCAACTCGGCGCCGAGGTGCTGGTGAACGTGAGCGACGATGGCTGGTACGGCGACACCAGCGCGCCCTGGCAGCACCTGAACATGGCGCGCATGCGGGCCATCGAAAACCGCCGCTGGCTATTGCGCGACACCAACAACGGCGTCACCGCGGCCATTGACCCCTACGGGCGGGTGCGGCAGAGCATTCCCCGTCACGTCGCGGATGCTCTTCCGGCGGAGTTCGGATTCCGCGACGACGTGACCTTCTACACGGCGCACGGCGACGTGTTTGCGTGGGTGTGTGCCATACTGGGTTTGTGCGTAGCGGGTTGGGCGGGCAAAGCCATTCTCCGCGAAAACCTGCGCCGCAAAGCTTAATTCAAAGTCAGGTCATAAGAGCCAAGCATGTCGTTGAACGATCTCGAATTCGCTTATGCTCCCGTGCGCGACCAGGTTCGCGACCTGCGGGAGTATCTTTGACCCTGCCCGCATCCGCAGGGAACTCGCCGCAATAGAAACCAGACTGGCCGATCCGGCCCTGTGGAACGATCCCGCAGCCAGCAAGCCTTTGATGCGCGACCGCAAGCGGCTTGAAAATCTTGTGGCCGACGATGAGGAGCTTGTGCGCCGCACGGGCGACGTCGAGGCCTACTTCGAGCTGGCGCGCGAAGGCGAAGAGGTGCTGGCTGAGCTGGAGCGCGACATCAAGGCGCTGGCCACTTTTGCTGAAGAGCTTGAAGCCCGCACCATGCTTTCCAGCGAAGCCGATCCGCTGAACGCCATCGTGACCGTGCATCCCGGCGCGGGCGGCACCGAGAGCCAGGACTGGGCCGAGATGCTGATGCGCATGTACCTGCGCTGGGCCGAGCAACAGGGATTCAAAACCGAAATGAACGACTACCAGGACGGGGAAGAGGCGGGCATCAAATCGGCCACCTTCACCATCCTCGGCGACTACGCCTTCGGGCAACTGGCAGGGGAGAGCGGGGTACATCGGCTGGTGCGCATCTCGCCATTCGACTCAGCCAAGCGCCGCCACACTTCGTTTGCCTCGGTCTTTGTTTCGCCGGAGATCGACGACTCGATCCACGTGGATCTGAAGCTGGAAGATCTGCGCATCGACACTTATCGCTCGGGCGGGAAGGGAGGCCAGCACGTGAACACTACGGACTCCGCCGTGCGCATGACGCACCTGCCCACCGGCATCGTAGTGCAATGCCAGAACGAGCGCTCCCAGCATAAGAACCGCGAGAAGGCGCTGAAGATGCTGCGTTCGCGCCTTTATGAGTACGAGCTTGAAAAGAAGCGGGCGGTGAGCAAGAAGCTTGAAGACTCGAAGCTGGAGATCAACTTCGGCTCGCAGATCCGCTCGTATGTGCTGCAGCCTTACCGCATCGCCAAGGACCACCGCACGAAAGTTGAAGTGGGGGATGTGGACAAGGTGCTGGACGGCTACCTGGAGCCATTTCTGCGCGGCTATCTGCTGGCCAAGCGCCGCGGCACCGCCGCACCCGCAACCGAAGCTGACGATCTGGACCTATAGAGGGCCGATGCCAGGGGACGCGCGATGAAGAACGATCCAGCCATCATCGACGAAATACTGCGCACCGCCCGCACCATTGCCGTGGTCGGGATGAGCGACAAGAGCTGGCGCGCCAGCCACCATATCGGACGCTACCTGGCGGCGAACGGCTATCGCGTGTTGCCCGTCAATCCGGCGCTCAGCCAGATTCTAGGCCTGCCCTGCTATCCCGATCTGGACGCAGCCCAGGCTGCCGCGGGCGAGAAGACCGGTTCCGGAGCCGGCAGGGGAATTGATCTCGTCGATGTTTTTCGCGCTTCGGAAAATGTTCCGCCCATCGTCGACGATGTGATTCGGCTGAAGATCCCCTACCTCTGGCTGCAGGACGGGGTGATCCACGAGGAAGCTGTAGCGCGCGCCCGCGCCGCCGGTGTGAAATGCGTCCAGAACGATTGCATTTTTCGCGAGCACGCCGCGCGGCCCGATCTGCACACTTAGAGCGGTTTCACAGTGCTTGCAGCCTCTTCTGGCGCAATCCGAGGTGGCTTTTTCCTGATGAAAAGCCGCTTAGCCTCATCGCTTCGGGATAGAGCAGCTTTCGGGATAGAGCAACTGTGGAGCCGCTGTAATCGGCTAAAGTTCCGAAGGCGGATCGTGATGCTGCTCGCTGGTCAATCAGCGAAGGCGGTCAGCGAAGACGATCACCCGCCTCACAGCCTTCGTGTGTTGATCTGGGTCCGATACGCTGAGCCCGATACGCTGAGTCCGATACACTGAGTTCAGGAGTCAGGACCCCGGTCTTCCCACCCGTCATGCGCCTTTCCCGCCTCATCTTCGTTCTCGGTCTGCTGGCCGCTGGTTTGCCCGCGCTGGCCGATTCCAGTTCCGCCGACGCGCCCCACCTCCATGTGCAACTGGTTTTTCCTCAAGACGATCTGTATCCCGGGGGAAAGAACCTGGCCGGGTTGTACTTCAAGCTGGAGCCGGGCTGGCATGTTTACTGGGAAAATGCCGGAGACTCCGGGGAACCGCCTCATATCCACTGGACCCTGCCGCCGGGCGTAACTGCCGATCCATTTGAGTTCCCGGCGCCGCAGCGGCTGCCGCTCGGCCCCTTGATGGACTTCGGCTATGAAAACGAAGTCTTGTTCCCGCTGAAGTTTGAAGTGGCGCCCACGGTGACCAAGGGCCATGCCGTTGCCGACGCCAAAGTCGACTGGCTGGTGTGCCGCGAAGTCTGCATCCCCGGCAAAGAAGAGCTGAAGACGACGTTCGAATTGTTCCCAGGAACTCCCCCTGTGCTGACCGGTTCGGGCGCGGATGCGGAACTGATGGAGCGTTTGGCCGGTACCTTGCCGCAGCCTCTGCCCACAGGCTTCAAGGCCGTCTTCCAGCCCACGCAGCAAGGTTTTCGCCTGGGTGTTGAAACCGGCCGGAGGGAGTCGACAGCCGCCTTCTTCCCCGCCGATCAGGACATTCTCGACAATCCCGCGCCGCAAAAGCTCTCGCCCACGGCGAAGGGCCTGGTGCTGGAGCTCAAGAAAGACGCGAACCTGAACGCGAATCCGGTGCAATTGAACGGCGTGCTCGAGCTTTCAGGCGGCCGAGCCTATACGCTGGCCGCCGTCCCCGGAACGGTCGCGATTCCGCCTTCGGTTTCGTGGTCCATCCTGTTGCGCACCTCGCTTCTGGCCTTTCTCGGCGGCCTGCTGCTGAACCTGATGCCCTGCGTCTTTCCCGTGCTGTTTTTGAAGGGGCTGGCGCTGGTCAACTCCGGCAATGAAGCTGGGTCCGGCAACGAAGCCGGGGTCGGCAACGAAGCCGGGGTCGCTGCGGACAGGCCTTCGTCCGAGGGGTCGAAAGAGCGCCATAAACTGCGCGCGCACGGATTCGTCTATGCCGCCGGGATTCTAGTCTCTTTCTGGGTGCTGGTGGCCGTGCTGCTGGGCCTGCGCGCCGCCGGTTCCACGCTGGGCTGGGGTTTTCAGTTCCAGTCGCCGGTATTTCTGGCGCTGATGGCTGGATTGCTCTTCTTTCTCGGCCTCTCGCTTGCGGGCCAGTTCGAGATCGGGATCACGCTCACCAGCGCCGGCGGTTCGCTGGCATCCAAACAGGGCTATACGGGCAGTTTCTTCACCGGGGTGCTCGCCGTGATCGTGGCCACGCCCTGCACCGCGCCGTTTATGGGAGCGGCGGTGGGCTACGCGCTGGCCCAGTCGGCGGCCGTCACCTTTGCCGTGTTTACGGCGCTGGCGCTGGGGCTGGCTGCGCCTTACGTCGCGCTCACGCTCAATCCAGCCTGGACCAGGTGGCTGCCCCGTCCCGGCGCGTGGATGGAAATTCTGCGCCAGGCGGTCTCCGTGCCGATCTTTATCACCGTGATCTGGCTGGCCTGGGTACTGGCGCGGGCCTACGGGGCCGGGGTTCTGGCCGCGCTGCTGTCGAGCCTGCTGTTGCTGGCGATTGCGGGCTGGTTTCTGGGCCGCTGGCCAGCCAGGCGTTGGGCTGGCGTGGCGGCCGCGGCCATTCTGCTCGCAGCGGTCGCGCTCAGCGTGTGGGCGGCGGGCAACCTGGCGCCTGCGCCTGAGGCTGCGCCTGCGCCCGATGCATTGTCGAGCCCGCGGGCCGGACCGCCTGTGCAGGGGCAATGGGAGCCCTGGTCCGCCGATGCCATCAGCCGCTACCAGGCGCAGGGCCGACCGGTGTTCGTGGACTTCACCGCCAGTTGGTGCCTGAGCTGCCAGGTGAACGAGCGCGTGGCTCTTACTCGTCCCGAGGTGATTGAAGCATTTCAGGCAGGCAACGTGGCCCTGCTCAAGGCGGACTGGACCCGCCACGACGAGGCCATCACCCAGGCGCTTGCCGACCTCGACAGGAGCGGCGTTCCGGCCTATGCTCTCTACGCTCCGGGCCAGGCCGACCCCACGCTCTTGCCCGAAGTGCTCACGCCGGGGATTGTGATCGACGCAGTGGGAAAGCTGCCCAAAGCCTCAATGCCGGCGCGCTGAGGCAAAATTTGCAATTGCGCTCTGCATCGGGCAAGGTATCTTCCCGGACAAACCGGTCGACAAGCTGATCGAGAAACCGATCGACAAAGTGATCGAGATTGTTTCGCAGCGAGTGTTTCGCGGCGCCGCTCTGGTGAAAGAGCCGCGCTTATTTGCGCATGATCAGCGGTTCGCCGGCGATGTTGAGGCGGACCCGATAAATTCCTTCGCTATCGGTGATGTAGAGCGTTTTGCGCTCCGCTCCGGCCCAGGTTACATTCGACGTGCGTCCGGGCATCAGAATCGTTCCCAGGGGCTTGCCCTCGGGCGAGAAGATCCAGATGCCGCCGGGCCCGGCGCTGTAGATGTTGCCTTCCCTATCCACCTTCATGCCGTCGGGATTGCCTGGGCGGGGGTCGGCGGTGTCATCGAAGAGCAGTTTGGCGCCGGTCAGCGTCCCGTCGGGATTGACGCGGTAGCGCATCCAGATTTTCTTGGGCTGGGAGTTGTTGACGTAGAGATACTTCTCATCCGGCGAAAAGGCGATGCCGTTGGGGCGGGTGAGGTCGCTGATGAGCAGTTGCAGTTGGGTGCGTTCGGGCGGCGCGCCGGGCTTGTGGTCAAGCGCATTTGGAATGCGATAGACGCCGTTCACGGTGAGTTGTTTTTCCGGGTCGCTGTCGAGTTGCGTGCGCAACCCGTAGGGCGGATCGGTGAAGTAGAGCGAACCGTCGGACTTGTAGACCACATCGTTGGGGCTGTTCAACTGCTTGCCCTGGTACTTGTCGGCAAGAATCGTGATGGGGCCTTTTGGATTGAGGGACTCGAAGCGGTAGACATCGCGCTGCGCGTGGCCGGCGACGGTGAGGCGTCCGCGGGCGTCGAGCGTCATGCCATTGGACCCCGACTCGGGGCCGCCGTAGGGAGCCGAGCCCATGTAGCCGCTGGGCTGAAGGAAGATGCTGACGCCCTTGCCCGGCGTCCAGGTGCGGATGCTGTTGCTGGGGATCTCGGCGAAGAACAGCCGGTCGCCGTCCCAGACCGGGCCCTCGGTCCATGTGAATCCGGTGGCGACGCGCTCGAGCGTAGCGCCGGCGGGCACGATGCGGTCGATGGAGGGATCGAGGCGGTCGATTTTAAGGGGCGATCGCTCGATCTGGCCCTGGATCTGGGCGGGGGCGCCGGCCTGGGCCGGAGGGCCGCCGGCCGCGGAAAGCAGGAACGTAAACGAAACCGCAAGGGCGACAAGTGCCAGCAGCCGGGAGGGGGTCATTCGCTTCATGAATCGCCTCATGGGGAAGTTCCTGAAGAGGGATGGGCAGGGCGGCCGGAGGCTTGCTGCCTTAGATTCGAGAGAAGTTCGGAAAATCCGGCGCATTCATCTTTAGCCGCGGCGGGGAGCCATGTCAAGGGTCAGGGGGACGAGGCGCGAGGGGGTCGCAGCGGCCAGCGAAGTTTGTGGAGATTTCCCCTGAAACCATGTATATTTTCACAGCGGCAGGATATAAGATCTACTGAAGAACGCATAGAATTCCGGCTCGATATGGCTAAAGTGAAAGAGAAGACCTTTGAAGTTGCCTGCCCGGATTGCGGGGCAATGCTCAAGATCGACGCAGCCACAGGCCTTGTCGTTACGCACACGCCGGCACCGCGCAAGCGGATGTTTGAAGATCTGGAGACGGCGGCCAAGGCCATGCGCGAGCAGGAAGAGCGTAAGGAATCGATCTTTCGCCAGTCGGTGGATGCAGAGAAGAACAAGGCGGATTTGTTTGACAAGAAGTTTGCCGAGGCGTTGCGCAAGGCCAAGGACGCCCCCGATGGGAAACCCTTGCGCGACTTCGATCTGGACTGAAGGCGAAGCCGATCGAAGTCAGTACCAAATGCAGTGATGGCAATTTCGGGCGTGGGCCCGCTTAGAGTTCCCCCTCGGACCAATGATGAAGAGCGCAACACGAGAAGACCGTTCCTCCGCAGGCATGCTGCCGCGGTGAGGAGCGAAGGAGAAACAATGGTGGTACTTCCGCTTTCCCAGCTGCCAAACGATTACGACTTAGAGCCAAGCCCCGAGAAGGCTGAACCAATGAAGTGGGTCCGGTACGCGGCGGCCGGGAGCCTGGTTGCGAGTGGGGCGCTTATGCTCAGCGGCAAACGCCGCGCAGCCATTGTGGCTGCCGCCACGGGCACGGTTCTGGCCATGCTCGATCAACAGGATGTTCTGCGCAAGTGGTGGACCACTCTGCCCAATTACATCGGCGACGTGCAACGGCTGCTGGGCAATATCGAGGTGACCGTGGACGAATTCGCAGCCCAGCGCGACAGGCTGGGCAAGCTGATGGGGCGGAACGGATTTTAGAGCGGTTCTGTCTCGAGTCTTAAGTTCATACCACGGTTGAACTGTGATCCTGAGCCCGGTTGGGCGCGTCTTGCGCGACCAACGGAGTGGAAGGACGCGCGGCTGCTTTTGCCTTCGCTGTTTCTCCACTTCTGACAACTCTCTCATTGCGGGCCTCCCTCATTGCGGGTCAGGCGGAAGCGGTCGCTTGAGATGCTGTTCGAGCTTCAGACTCTAAACACTAAATTCCCAGTTGCCGGCGGCCCGCCTCGCTGATGCGGTGGGCGGTCCACTTCGGCTCCCAAACCAGTTCCACTTCAACCTTGCCGATGGCGGGGACGCCGGCCAGGCGGTTGTGCACCTGCTCGAAGATGAGCCCGCTGGCGGGGCACTGCGGGGTGGTGAGCGTCATGGTGACCTTGACCCACTGCCGTGGCCAGGCTGCTGTTGAATCCGGATCGGGACCGGTCTCAATCGCGTAAATCAAGCCGAGATCGACAAGATTCAGCTTGACCTCGGGGTCGTAGCAGTCGCGCAGCATGGCGAGAATTTCAGACTCTGAGAGCATTCGCTAGTTTTTCCGCTCAACCAGGTAGCGAGCCAGGGACTTTAACCCATCGGCGCGGCTGCCGTAGGGTTCGAGGGCCGCAAAGGCCTCGTCGATGAGGCGCTCCGCGTCAAGGCGGCTCTGCTCGAGGCCGAAGACGGCCGGCCAGGTTGCTTTCTCGGTGGCCTGATCCTTGCCGGCGGTTTTGCCAAGCTGGGTGGAATCCATGGTCATGTCGAGCACGTCATCCACAATTTGAAAAGCGAGGCCAGCCTTGCTGCCGAACAGGGTGAGGCGAGCGACGTCCTGCTCGGTTGCTCCCGCATAAACGCCGCCGGCCACGACGCTGACACGGATAAGCGCGCCAGTCTTGGCGCGGTGAATGGCCTCAACCAAGGCGGCTGTCGGTTTGAGGTGTTCGCTTTCGAGGTCGAGCACCTGCCCACCGATCATGCCCTCCACGGTGCCCACGGCATTGGCGATGAGGCCGAGGATGCGGACCGTGGCTGCGGGCGGAGCGTCAAGGCCGGCCAGCACCTCGAAGGCACGGGTTTGCAGGGCGTCGCCGGCAAGGATGGCGATGGCTTCTCCAAAAGCCTTGTGGCAGGTGGGCTTGCCACGGCGCAGGTCATCGTTATCGAGCGCGGGAAGATCGTCATGGATGAGGGAATAGGTGTGGAGCATTTCGATGGCCGCGCCCAGGCGTTCGATGCCTTTGGGCAGGGCTCCGGCAATGGCGACAGCCGCCTGCATGACGAGCACGGGCCTGAGCCGCTTGCCGCCGGCGAAGACGGAGTGACGCATGGCGCCATGAATCGACGCGGGCGCCATTTCGACGCTGGGCAGCAACTCTTCGAGGGCGCTATCGGTGAGCTCCGCGCCCTGTTTTATCAGCAATTTCACATCCACGTTCATTGCCCTCATTTTAACCGCTGGCGTGAAATGCTTCGTGACATGACACATAGAGCTGTGAGCAAGAGCACACTGAGAACGCTCAGCCAGCGGCCGATCCGATAGTCCTCGGTTGTGGTGAAGTCCGCGGTGAGGTTGACGGCGCCTGCGGGGACGGGCACGGCCACAAGCCCGTCGTCGCGCTGCGGCATGGGACCGGCGGCCAGCCCATTCACTTTGATCTTCCAGGCAGGAAAGCTCAGCAGCCGCAGAACCAGGTAGCCGGAGTGGGGGAGGGTGGCGACGATTCTGAGATTTTCCGGTCCGCTGTTCGCGGCCGCGGGATAGACGGCCTGGCAACTGCCCTGCGAGGCGCTCCATTGGAGGGTGCCGTCGTCGGCTGTTTTGCCAAGCACGGTTTCAGGATCGCTGACCAGGCAGGCCTGGGGCAGGCCGCCGGGGATGAGCGAGTTGTCAGCGCCGATGGGCTCGTATTCGCCAGTGCCGATAAAGCCCTGGCCGGCTCGCCAGGCGGCCAGCATGCCCGCGACGGCATCCTCGTCGTCGCAGGTTTGAAAAAACCGGGTTCCCGCCAGTGCGGTCATGGCAAGAAACACAATGGCGGAAGCGGAGACGATGGCAAGCCGCGGCCAGCGGCGCGCAGATTTTGCGGGCCAAACGGCGGCAGCCGCGAAGATGCCCATGGGCGCCTCAAGAACCACCAGCCAGCGCCAGGGAAACTGCAGAAACCTGAGGTCGGGAAGCAGATTCCACAGCGGCCGGGAGAAGGGGAATTGGAGCAAGAGAACGGCGAAGGGAACGAGCGCGAGAGGGAGCCAGAAATGCCGGGGCCCAGGCAGGCGGCCGCGCAGCCAGGTCAGCAGAAGTCCGCACAGCGCCACGGCGACCATGAGGACGGCAATCAAGGAGGCGGTGTGCAGCACCTGGTCGTGCAGCGCGAGCGAGGGGTCGGCGTGTCCGGAGAAGAGCCAGTTGTTCTCAAGTGTCTGTCCCGGATCTTCTGTGACGGCGTGGATGTCAACCCATCGCTGTTCCCAGGCTGCGGGGACGAGGTAGACCGCGACCAGGCCCATGCCCAGCACGGCGCCCAAGGTGGCGCGCAGGGCGGGCATCCATGACCGCTGAAGCAAAACGAGTGCGAGCGCGACAGCCGCGAGCGAGTAGCAGGCCATGACGCCGACCGTCGGGTTCGAGAGCCAACAGCCGGCGATGGCCAGGGCGAGCCCGGCGACGGAAGCGGCGAAGGTCCTGAAGCAGCCTGGACTGCCGGGGGTGTCGCATTCGCGGAGGGCGTAGAGCAACACCAGGGGAATCAACAAGCCGCCGGCCAGCTCGGCGAAGGCGGTGCGCTCATAGGCGGTGAAGAGCGCATAGCCTGAAAACAATGCTGCGCAACCGGCCAGCGTGGCGGGGCCGTTGGGGAGTGCGAGACGGGCCAGCGCGCGCGCCGCAAGGCCGGTTCCCGCAAGCAGCAGAAAGGTGAGGACGACGGGGGCCGCCGCCCATGGAAGCACAAGACCGAGCGCCGCGCCCAGCATCCAGGTGAGCGGCGAGTAGAAGACGAAGCGCGGCTCGCCTGCGCCAAAGTTGGCGTCCGGTGTCCAGTGCGGATAGGGCAGGCCGTGACGCCAGGCGTTGAGCGCATCGAGCCAGGAGAGCAGATGGAAGTTGAAGTCGTGGCCGCAGGAGTTGCCGCGCACAAGTTGGGGAGCGATGGCCACGAAGGCGGCAAGCAAAAGGATCGCCGGGCCGGCTTGGCGCTGCCAGAAAGCCATTCCAGGCTTGGACCTGAAGGACGGGTCGGGGAGGCGCGGCTCAGGCTGAGGGTTTCCCCGATCCCTGACCCCTGATCCGTTGGTCTTCATGGCAGCAGGCGCAGCGTGTGGCGGGTTGCGGCGGCCACCGCAGCCGGGGTGAAGGCAAGCGGGAAGGTGGTTCCGCCATACCAGTCGTTCCACTGGTCGCGGAAGTAGCGGCTGAGCGGGTTGCCGCTTTCGCCGAGCACGATGTTCTGTGTTGAGCCGTCGATGTTGCTCCAGTCCATGGTGAACCGTTGCGAGGGTCCGAAGTCGCGGCCCACCTGTTTTACGGTGGTAGTGTCGCCGCTCTGGGGATGGGGTCCGGTGCCGGCGATGCGGCCTACCAGGGGCAGAAACCTGGCCAGCGGATGCTCAAGATCGACCACATGCCAGTTTCCGTAGCGCCAGTCGGCCACGTTGCCGGGCGCTTTGTCGTCGTCCATGGCCTTGCGCACGGCCGCGGTGAGCAGCGCGTCCCAGTTTTTGTAGCCGGGCGGGAGCCAATCCGCCCTGCCGTGCATCACGATTTCTTCCTCGGCGAAGTTGGACTCTTCCCAGCGGTAGAGAGCGGCGTCGCTGCCCAGCTTCGGCTCCAGGATCAGGGGCCTCAGAGCGGCGCGTGTCAGGGTGACAATCGACGCGGCGGCGGAGTCGGTGGTGAGCCGCCCGTCCCAACTGCGCATGAGATCGGCGGCCTGGTGCAGGCGCGCGTCCGCGCCGTCGGTGTGGTCGATGGCGTAGGCCAGGCGCTGGCCCAGTTCCTGGTCCATCTCGCTGTAGACGTCGGTCTGCGCCCCCAGCATGTCTTTGGGCGTGAGGCCGTCGCGCCCGTCGAGCATTTTGTAGATGCGCTCGGCGCGGTATGGATCAACCCACTCGAGGGTGAGCGGATAGGGGGACTTTTCAGTGGTGACGCGTGAGTTGGCGGTGGCCAGAAACCCGGAGGGAGGATCAAAGGCATTGGGCATGGAGTCGAAGGGAATGTAGCCCTGCCACTCGTGAGCGGTGTCCGCGATGGGCAAGGCCATAAGTCCGGCGGGACGCAGAGGAATTTTGCCCACGGCATGATAGGCAATGTGCCCCTGGTCGTCGGCATAGACCACATTCTGCGCCGGCCAGCTCCAGGTTTCGAGCGCGGCGAAGAAGTCGGACCAGTTGGCGGCCGTGTCGAGGTTGTAGAGGGGAATCGAGTTCAGAGCCGGATCGTAGAGCGTCCATTGGAGGGCGATGGGGCGCGTTTCCTTTGCCAGAATGGGATTCAGCAGTGGGCCGTGGCCAGAGAGCTGGACGTCGAGTTGGACATCGCTCGCGGTGCGCACATGAATGACCTCGTGGTCCACCGTCAAAGGTTTCCATGCGCCATCCGGGGCCAGGTAGTTGCCCTTGCCGTCGAGCTTTTCGAGGTAGAGATCCTGCACGTCGCCCATGAGCGCGGTAAAGCCCCAGGCCACATGGTCGTTGTGGCCCTCGACGACAAAGGGCAGGCCCGGCAGGGTGACGCCGGCGGCGTGAAATCCCGGCGCCTCGAGGTCAGCCATGAACCAGATGTTGGGCGCGGTGAGGCCGAGGTGCATATCGTTTGCGAGCAGCGGCTTGCCGCTGGCCGTATGTTTGCCGGCGACGACCCAGTTGTTGGAGCCCGAAGCGCAGCCGTCGCAGTTGGGCAGCCCGAGGAGGGCCAGCAAGGCACGCGGATCCTGCTGGGCAGGCGAGGGCTGGGGCGAGGGCTGGGAAGGCGAGGGCATGGCAGCAGAAGACGGCTCATCGTCGTCATCATCATCCTCGGTGGCCGGCGGCGCCAGCTCCGGGTGCGGCTGGCTCAGGTCGATGTCGATCCCAGTGGGCGGGCGGTCGCGCCAGGAGCCGACCGGGTAAAGATCAGCCTCCAACCCGGGATTTTTGAGATCGGCGGCGATGCGCTCCCGCGCCAGCTTGCTGGGCCAGTGCGTGTCCAGCATCTGCACCATCGTCAGGCCCACGCTCACTGAATCCACGCCAGTCCACGGGCGCGGCTTGTAGCCGAGCAGGCGGAACTCGACGGGAAGCGTGTCAGGATGCTGCTGGATGAACAGGTTTACGCCGCGCGTGTAGTCGTCAAGCCGCGTTCTGTCAGCGGCGGGCAGGCTGGCATACACGCGGCGCGCGGTATTGCCAAACTGGAGCACCCGCTGGGCCTCGTCGTGAGCCAGCAGCGACGGCCCCATGATCTCCGCCAGTTGGCCCTGTGCGTTGCGGCGAAATGCATCCATCTGCCAGAGGCGATCCTGCGCGGTGACGTAGCCCTGGGCCAGGAACAGGTCGTCCTGCGTGGCGGCTTCGATGTGGGGTACGCCGTGCGCGTCGCGGCGCACGGTGACCGGCGCCGACAATCCGGCCAGGCGCACGTCTCCATCGAGCGCGGGCAGAGCGGCCATGGCCGCCGAGCGCAGCCACAACACGCCCGCGCACGCAGCCAGCAGGGCCAGCAGAAGCAGGCCGCCCGCGCCAAAAAGCAGAATGCGCGGCCAGCGCCGCTTGCGCTTTGCGGGCGGTTGGGCTGCGCCGGTTACCGTGGCCCGGCGGATGGGGTGAATGTCTGCCATGGTTCAACACCAGCATACCGCTCAACCATCGCGACAGGGCTCAATCCGTTGGCCGCCGCAGCCGCCGTGGCGCTACAATGCGGTGGTGTTGCGCCGGTGGTCTCGCGCGGGGGACGAGGCGAGAGTAAGAGACGGCGCGAGAGCAAAAGACGGCAAAATCGACCAGGAGGTCATTTATGAATCGTAGAGACTTTATCGCGTCGGCCGCGTCTCTGGCCGCGGTCTCGGCCTACCCGGGGCTGGCGCAGACCGATCAGCCGACCGATGAGACGATCCACGGGTTTCCGCCGGAAGAATTGCGGGACGACGCCTTCTACATCGAGAACGAGCCGGTTGCGGAGTTCCACCACGCTCCGGCGGCTGCGTACGAAGCCTTTCAGGACATGAAGTTCGGGATCCGCATTCACTGGGGCATTTATTCCATCTGGCATCGCGGCCCGGAGTCGTGGCCATTCCTGCCCATGTCGTTTGCAGACCGGCAAGCCTACAACAGCCTCTACAAGACATGGAACCCGGCAGGCTTCGACGCCGACCGGTGGACGGATGATTTCCGCGAGAGCGGTCTCCAGATGTTCGCCTTCACGACGAAGCACCACGAGGGGTTTTCAATGTTCGACACCAAAACTCGCGTGAAGAGCCGCGCCAACTGGACCGCGCCCGGAGGGCCGGGCCTTGAGGCCTGCGACCTGGCCTACTCCATGATGGAGACGCCGTTCGGGCGCGACGTGGTCAAGGAGCTTTGCGACGCGGCGCACAAGCGGGACATCAAAATCGACTTCTATTTCTCCAATCCCGACTGGTACGACGCGGACTTCAGGCCTTATGTGTCGCACCCGTTTCAAATTCCCTCCTCGGCGCAATGGATGACCCCGCGCGACGTGAAGTTTACCCGGGAGCGGCTCGGCAATCATGCCGTGGTCGTGCGCGATCCCACCGAGGCCGAAGTGAAGCGCATGATGGAGCGGCATCGCGCCCAGCTACTGGAGCTGCTGACCAACTATGGAAAGATCACCATGATCGACCTGGACATGTGGCTGGGGCCGCGGGTGTGGCCGGAATTTCGCAAGACGCTGCTGCTGATGCGTGCCGAGCAGCCGGACGTGATGCTGCGCGCGCGCGGCATCGGCAACTACGGCGACTACTACACGCCGGAGCGCGTGATTCCGGGATCGAAGGTGATGTCGGACCGGCCGTGGTTCGCGATTGATCCGCTGGGCACCGATTTCTCCTACGATCCGGTGGGCGCAAACTACAAGGGAACGGGCTGGATCGTGCGCAACCTGGCTGATTCAGTGGCGAAAGGCGGGGCCTTCATGGTGGGCGTGGGGCCGAGCGCGCACGGCGAGTTTCATCCTGAAGCCATTCGCCAGATGAAGGGCGCGGGCGCATGGCTCAAGGTGAATGGCGAGGCCATTTATGCCACGCGCGCCCGGAAGGGTACGCTGTGGTCAGAGGGAGACCATGTGCGCTATACGCGCACCAAGGACCGGCGCTTTGTGTACGCAATCCTTACCGAATGGCCGGGCGCGCAGGTGACGCTCACCACCATGAGGCCGAGGACGGGATCGAAAGTGACCATGCTCGGGGTGGAGGAAGAGCTGGCATGGAAATTCGACTCCGCCGGAGGAACGACCATCGCATTGCCTGAGAATCTGCAGCAGCCTTCAAACCGGCCCTGCGACTACGCCTGGACACTGAAGATGGAAGCCGGCGAGGGCTAGAGGGTTGCAGGGCTAGACGGTTGCCGGCTCAACTGGTTCAATGCAGTTCGGTACGATTTTGAAATGCGTTTGCCCTGATGGCACGAATTCCGGATCGCCCTAGGGCCGCTGATCCGTCGCCCTACGGCCGCTGATCCATCGGAATGTAAGGCGAAGGATAGGCGGGTCCGATGTACTCGGCGCGGGGGCGGATGAGGCGGTTGTCGTCAAGCTGCTCGATCACGTGCGCGGCCCAGCCGGCAATGCGGCTGACGGCGAAGATGGGCGTATATAAGTCGATGTCGATGCCCAGCGTCGCGTAGGTGGAGGCGGAGTAGAAATCGACGTTGGCGTTGAGCTTCTTGTCGGCGTTGATGTAGAGCTCGATGGCCCGCGACATCTCATACCACTTGGGCTGTCCCGAATCCCTGCCCAACTGCTCGCTCATCTTGCGCAGGTGGGTGGCGCGGGGGTCTTCGGTTTTGTAGACGCGATGGCCGAAGCCGGAGATCTTCTGCTTGGCGGCCAGCATGTTTCTCACGTAATCGACCGGGTCGGCGCCTTCTTTGTCGATTTTGAGCAGCAGCCGCATCACGCCCTCGTTGGCGCCGCCATGCAGCGGCCCTTTGAGCGCGCCGATGGCGCCGGTGATGGCGGAGTGAATGTCGGAAAGCGTGGCGGCAATCACGCGGGCCGCAAAGGTTGAGGCGTTCAGCTCGTGGTCGGCGTGCAGCACCAGCGCCAGATCAAGGGTGCGGGTGGCCGTCTCGGAGGGTTTGACGCCATTCAGCATCCACAAAAAGTTGGCGGCGTGGGAGAGCGAGCGGTCGGGCGGAACCATCTGCTTGCCCTTCCGCAAGCGGTCGTAGAGGGCCACGATCATGGCGATCTGCGCGGTCAGGTTGTAGGCCTTGCGGACATTGGCGTCGTGGCAGTTGTCTTTCTCGTCGGCATCGTAAAAGCTGAGCGCTGAAACCGCCGTGCGCAGCACCTCCATGGGCGTGGCCTCGGTGGGAAAGCCGCGCATCATGTCGATGATGCGCTGGTCGAGCGAGCGCGCCAGCGCCAGTTGCGCCGTAAACTCGCGCAACTCCAGTTCGTTGGGCAGAATCCCGTTCCACAGCAGGTAGGTTGTCTCTTCGAAGCACGAGTGCTCGGCCAGTAAATGGATGTCGATTCCGCGGTACGAAAGTACGCCTGCTTCTCCATCGATCCAGCAAATCCCGGAGTTCGTGGCGACAATTCCTTCCAGTCCCTTTCCAGCAACGGCAGTCGACATGGCCTTCCTATCCCCCTTGCAAAGTATTTCTTTGATGAGTGCGCATAACCTGGCGGTTGCCCGCCCGGCGGCGAAGATCTGTCGCCGAAAACTCCTAACATGCAGATCCGGTTGGCGAAAACGCCTTCCGGAACCGATTTGGATGCACCCCGGCGGAAGAATCCCGCCGCCCGGCGCCCCCGCATTTGCGGGGGGACACTGGCTTGGGACACGGACCCGTCTGCAAAAGTGCGGTAATGATCTTTATAACGGAACAATTCCCTGCTTGTCACGGAGGGTGGGACGCGCGTGAGCCTGTTTGGGAGCGCTTTGGCGGCGCTCGAAGGCGAAAAGATGACCGCAACCCAGCGTATTTTCTGCGCGGTGGGGCCTTCTTTCGATATTCTGTAAGTAACCTTGGAAGCGCGCGGAGAGAGCCCTCTCCCGCCCGGCCAGCGGAATCAAGCCTGCGGAGTCCGGCGCATCTTCCGGCTACCGTGGTTCACGGTTCGCTGACCGATGGGAAGCTCCCGCACCTGAAGGAGAATTTCTTCCGAAGAAGGACGACTATCCACAAGAAATGACGGCAATCAAACCGCGAAGCGGTTCCGAGACAGAGCCGCCTGAATGAATCTGACAGTGCAGCCTGAATCCGACAGAGCCGTCTCAAAAAAAAGAGAAACGAAAAGGAAGGTAAAGCATGAGCGAAACTGAAGAGACCCCCCGAACATACTCCGGCGCATTGCTTGGCGTGCTCGGCGTGGCCCTTGTGGCCGCGCTTGGCGGCCTCATCTGGAGCTACAGCCTGAGTGGCAAGCTGGCAACCCAGGCAACGGAATTGGCAGACGCCAAGCAGGAAAATGTGAAGCTGGCTGCCGAACTGCGCGAAACCGACGCCCGCCTGCAGGTGGCCACCGACGAGCTGGGCAAATCCCTCGGCCTGACGCAGAAGGAGATGGACGCGCGCGCCGCGGAGATCGTGAGCCGCGAAGAGGCCGATGCCAAGCGGCTTGAGAATGCCCAGAACAAGACCGCGCAGCAGGTGACGCGCGGTGGCCGCGATGTTTCAAACGTGAAGACCGACGTGGGCGGCGTAAAAACCGACGTGGCCAAAACCCAGAGCGACCTGGCCACCGCCGTCAGCCAGTTGGAGGCCGTGAAGGGCGATTTGAGCAACACCAACAGCGTGATCGCCCGCAACCACGACGAGCTGGTGACGCTGGAGCACAAGGGCGACCGCAACTACTACGAGTTCACCCTGACCAAGGGCCAGAAGAAGCCCGTGGGCACCGTGAGCCTGGAGCTGAAGAAGGCTGACCCCAAGAAGAGCAAGTTCACCCTGAACGTCTACGCCGACGACAAGACGTACGAAAAGAAAGACAGGAACGTGAACGAGCCGCTGCAGTTCTATAGCGGCAAGGATCCGGCGCTTTTTGAGATTGTGGTCAACACGATCAGCGCGAAGAACCTGATCACAGGCTATCTTTCCACGCCCAAGAGCGCGCCCGCTCCGGCTACTGCTCAATAACCGCGGCGGTGGGGCGTGAGCACCAGGCTGGGCTGGTAGCGGAAGGTCAGGCTGAAGTTCAGATCCTTGCGCGCGTCCCACTGCTCTTTCGTCATCCGAAATGACGACACGAACGTCCCGTCCACGGTCTGCCCCGGATTCAACGTAAGATTCAGGGGCAAGGCCGTGCCGTGCGGAACGGGAATCTGCGGATAGGCCAGGAAGACCCGGCCGTAATCCGACTGCGACGCCGCATAGCTGGAATGGATTCCGTCGGCCAGCGTGGCGTTGGTCAGCACGGTCAGCAGGAAGAGCGGTCCCTTGCTCTGGTTGTGCAGCCGCACCTCGGCAAACACCAGCACCTGGTCAAAGCTCTCCTTCGGCATGGGTGCGCCGTTGGCATCGAGGCCGGAGGTCTCAGTGTGCTGCGGGTGGGCCCACACGGCGACCACGTCTCCGGTGACGGCGGGCGGCTTTTGACCGGCGATAAAATAAATCGCAATCGCGATGCTGACCACGACGGTGGCCACCACGCTGGCCCAGACCAGGTGGCTGCTGCCCTTGGTGAATTCTTCGCCGCAGGGCGGCATCGTCGATCTCTTCCGGTGTGTCCTGATGGAGGAGGCTCATACCGCACCTATCTTAGCCCGAGAACGCGTGATACGAGCCACGTATTCCTGTAATGTCCTTCGCGAATTGTACCTCGATTTGCACTGGAAGCGGTGCATTTTCGGCACCTCGCTCAATCCCTCGGCCGCAGCGCGGCCAGCAAACTCCTTTGCTTCGAGGGTATTGAGCACGTCCGCCGGGCCCAGCCAGGCGCGGTCGAAGCTGGCGTAACCCGTAGTCCATCTTGCCCAGGTTGCGGCTGTCGTGGGAGTCGGAGTTGATGACGATTTTGCAGCCCAGTTCCTTGGCCAGGCGCAGGTCGCGGTCGTTCAGGTCCAGCCGTTCCGGGGCGGCGTTGTGCTCCACGGCCACGCCCAGCTCGGCGGCGCGGCCGCAGCACCGCGCCAATGTCAATCGCGAAAGGCTCGCGCCGCAGCAGCAAGCGCCCGGTCGGATGGCCCAGAATCCGCACGTTGGGGTTTTCGATCGCCCGGAGCACCCGCGCCGTCATCTCCTCTTGTGCCCTGCTCAAAGCGCGTGTGCACGCTGGCGATCACCACGTCCATCTGCGCCAGCACTTCGTCGTCCAGATCGAGCAGCGCCGTCGGCCAGGATGTCCACCTCGATGCCTGTGAAGACGCGAATGCGCCCCTCCATCCGCCGGTCCACCTCGTGAATGGTCTTGATGTGCTCGAGGGCCCGCTTCTCGTCCAGGCCGCCGGTCATGGCCAGAATCTTCGAGTGATCGGTGATGGCGATGTAGCTTGTAACCCACGGCCAGCGCCGCCTCGGCCATTTCGACAATCGAGTTGTGGCCGTCGCTGGCCGTGGTGTGCATGTGCAGGTCGCCCATGAGTCTGCTTCTTTTCAATCAGCGGGGGCAAGCGCGTGGCGGGCGGCCGCCTCAATCTCGCCCAGGTTCTCGCGCATCTCCGGCTGCATCCAGTCCATGCCCAGCGCGGCGTAAATCTCCTCCTCGGTGGCCGCGGCCACGACCGACTCGTCATCCAGCCGCGCCAGCGCCCACTCGCTCAAGCGTGTAGCCCATCTTCAGCGCGCGTTGCCGCAGCGAAACGTTGTGCGCCTTGGAGCCGGTAAAGTACTGCAGTGCCGCGCCGTAGCTGGCCGAGGGCAGCAGCCGCACATCCACCTGCAGTCCCTGGCCCACGTGAAAGCTCACCTTGTTCTCGCCCTTGGCGATCATGTCCTGAATGCCGGGATAAGCGGCCACGTACTCCACCGCCGCCGCGGTATGCTCCGGCGCGCATGCCGGGCCGGTGGCCAGCAGATCGAGATCGCCGCACGGTCTCGCGCCCGCGCCGCAGCGAACCGGCCGGCGTCACCCTTTCAATGCCCTGGAACGCCAGCAGGTAGGCGGCAATTCGCTTGGCCTCCTCCTCGGCCACGTCGATGCGGAAGCGGCCCGCGCTGCGCCGGTAGTCGTCAATGCCCTTGCGCAGCTTTTCAATCTGTTTGGCGCCCATGCGCGGCAGCCCCGCCAGACGGCCCGCGTCAATGGCCTCGGCGAGCGCGTCGATGCTGTCGATTTTGGCCGCATCCCACAACAGCGCCACGGTCTTGGGGCCCATGCCGGGCAGCTTCAGCAGTTCCAGCAGCCCCGCGCCATAGCTGGCCAGCAGCTCATCGCGCAGCGGCAACGAGCCGGTGGCGGCAATCGCCTGCAGGTTCGCCGCCATCCCCTTGCCGATGCCGGGAATCTCAAGCAGGCGCGCCGTATCGGCCGCAGCCGCCACCAGGTCCACCGTGGTTTGCGCGGCCGCTTCGGCAGCGCGCCGGTAGCTGCGGATGCGAAAGCTGTCGCCGCCGTCGATCTCCAGCAGGTCGGCCGTCTCTTCCAGCAGGCGAGCCATGGTGGGGTTGTCCATCGCGTGAGCCTCAGCGAACAGTATCACCTAAAACGCGAGGGTGGCGGCCTGATTCGGAGGGCCGAGGGCGCGGCCTGCCGCCCCAGCAAGAACTCGAGCAAAGTTGAAGGGGAACCGAACTTATAATTTTGACGGATTGGGTACTCGTGACGGATGGGTCATTGTGACGGATGGGAACTGGCGAGGCACGCTTCGCGGAGGCCGTCTTTTTACGGCCTCGATTGGACGTCCGTCCTGCCGTCGGAACTAGGCTGCGGTGTGGGCCGCGTCCCTGAAGCGAATTACGGAATCCGCCTGCGGGCCTTTCTGGCCCTCAATGATGTCGAACTCCACTTCATCGCCTTCCTTGAGCGTTTTGTACCCGTCCAACTGAATCGCCGAGTAGTGGACAAATACATCCGGCCCGTCTTCGCGTCCGATGAATCCGTAGCCCTTGGCGTTGTTGAACCACTTGACCTTCCCTTTGTACTGAGCCACAGGCTCCTGCCTTCCTTGGGTTTGTGCGAGAATTCGGGTCGAGCCGAGGGGGAACCTCACCCCGATATCTGCTAAGACGATGAAAGCCGCGGAAAGGTTGATTCGTCAAGCGCGAAAGCAGTTCATAAAGTGAGACGGGCCGGCAAAGAAGCCGGCCCGTCGAGGCAACTCCTCGCCAAAACAAAGCGATGCGGCTACTTTTTGCTCTTGCTGCCCGTTTCGCCGCGCATACAGCAGCACGCTGGTCAGCGTCTTGCCGTCCAGAATGGCGCCCTTGTCAATCATCTTCAGCACTTCGGAGAGCTTCACCAGCCGGAACTCGATTCTCTCGTCCTCCTCCGGACGTGCTTCGCCCGCCACCAGCCCCTCGGCCTGAAAGACCATCATCGACTCGCCCAGAAACCCCGGGCTGGCGTAGTAGGTCGACCAGCGGCTTCCATTTTTTGGCGCTGTAGCCGGTCTCCTCGGCCAGTTCGCGCTTGGCGCCGGCCAGTGCCTCTTCGCCGGGATCGAGCTTGCCCGCCGGCAGCTCCCAGAGAAACTGGTTGGCCGCATGGCGGTACTGCCGCTCGATCACGATCCAGGGATTCTTCTTGCTCTTTGAGGTGTCCATGGCCAGGATCACCACGCTGCCGTTGTGGCGGATGACGTCGCGCTCGTTGGCGTGGCCGCCCGGCTCGATCAGCTTGTCGTGCTGCACGCGGAACAGCGGCCCCTGGTAGACCGTGACGGAGCTGACCAGTTTGGCCTTTTCGACCACTTCCGCCGTGAAGCCCTTCTTCGCGCCCTTTGGGGGGTTGCCGGCTTTGTTCCGCTTGCCCGTCTTGTTTGCTTTGGCAGTCTTCTTTGTTTTTGCGGGCTTCTTTGGTTTTTTGGTCTTCTTTGTTTTTGCGGTCGCGGCCGTCTTCGGCGGGGCAGCGGCTTTGGCGGCCTTCGCTTTTTTGCCCTTGGAGGCCTTTGCTTTTTTGGGTTTCGCCGCCTTGGCATCGGCGGACGCCGCCGATTTTACCTTTTCTTCTTTGGGCATTGACCTTCTCTCCTCGGCGCCCGGTGAGCCGGCACGGCCTCGGGCGCAATTCAATCCGAGTATACGCATTGCGCGGCGGCTGCCACTTATTTCGCAGTCAGTTTTTTCCGAAGAGAGACGCAGTTCTGCATCGATGCCGTCCGGCGTGGCATCCTTAATGGGGCTGAAGTCATTTTCCACTCGGATCGGGCCGCTTGCTGACCAGTCCGGCGCGGGCGGGTGCGAGGCCGACCCGGGCCAGGCCAAGGAAGTAAGGCCCGTGAGCAAGATCCCCGAGCGAGATTCCGGAGCCAGATCCACGAGCCAGATCCCGGAGCCGGGCCCCCGGGAACCTTCACTACCGAAAGCGAACGAGTTGCCAAGCGCAGATTGTTACCCGATGACCGTAATGCCGGGAATGAGCCGGCTCTTTCTTGATTACTGCGCCGGGGCTGAGCCTGCGCGCAGCTTGCATGCCGCTCTCTCGGCGGGCGAAGGCTGGCAGCAGCGGCCGTCCCTTCCCGCCGCACTGGACTGAACTGGTTGAACTGCTGGCCGCGCAGAATCCCTCGCCGGCAGCCGCCCGGTCACTCGCGGCGCTTGCCCAGGGCGCAGGAACCGTGGTCACCGGCCAGCAGGTAGGGCTGTTCGGCGGCCCGCTGTTTACGCCCTTCAAGGCAGCCACGGCCATCGCCCGCGCCCGCCAGGCTACGGCCGCGGGCCATCCCCACGCGCGCCATCTTCTGGCTGGCCACGGAAGACCACGACTTTGCGGAGATCGATCACGTCACCTTCCCGGCCCGCCGCGAACTGCGCGAAGCTGGTGTATGAACCCGCGCACCGACGCCGCACGGCCCGTGGGCGGCGGCGTGCTCGACGATCGCGATCACGCCGCTCGTCGAGCGGGCCGGGGAACTGCTCGGCCCCTCGGACGCCTGGGACGCGCTGAACGCAGCCTACCAGCCCGGCCGCACCTTCGCCCAGGCCTTCGCCGACTTTTACTCCGCAGTGTTTGCCGCCCAAGGGCTGCTGATGCTGGACGCGGGCAGCCGCGACTTCCATCGTCTGGGTGCGCCCGTGCTGCGCGCGGCGCATCGAACGCGCCGACGAGCTCCACCAGGCGCTGCTCGAACGCAACGGGCAGCTTGAAGCCGGCCGGCTATCACGCCCAGGTCGCCGTGACGCCGAGCAATCGAGCCTGCTGTTTTTGATCGACGAGCAAACCGGCGCGCGCCAGGCCCTGAAGCGCACGGCTCCCACCGCCGCCGAACCCAACGGACTTTGGCAGGCCGGGCAGCAAAGCTTCTCCACTGCCGAGCTGGTCGGCATTCTCGGCGCCGAGCCGGAGCGCATCTCGCCCTCGGCGCTGCTGCGGCCGGTTTTTCAGGATTTTCTGCTGTCAACCTCGCTCATCATCGGCGGTCCGGCCGAGATCGCCTACTTTGCCCAGTCCTCGGTGCTCTACGAGCGCATTCTGGGCCGGCAGACCCCCGCCGCAGCCGCGCTTCTTCGCCACGCTGATCGAGCCGGCCATCGCCAAGCTGCTTGAGCGACACGAACTGACCGCTCGAACAGGTCTTCGCCGAGGACGCAGCCCTCCCTGGCCCAGCTGCTGGCCGCGCGAGCCATGCCCGTCGAGACCAAGCAGAAGCTCGCCGCCGCCGGCAACGCCCTCGATGCCGAACTGACCACCCTGCGTGGAGTGGATGCAGACCCAGTGACGCAGGGACTGGGCCAGTCGGCCGAAACCGCGGCCGGCAAAATCCGCTACCAGATGAACCGCCTGCGCACCCTCGCCGCCAACTTTCAGCTCCAGAAGGAAGCTTCGCTCAGCCGCCACGCCGAGGCCATCGTCCAGGCGCTCCATCCCCAGCGGAATTTTGCAGGAGCGCGTCCATGGCGCCGCCTATACTTTGCCCGCCACGGCTTCCGAACTGGCAGAAACTCTAAGCACCCAGGCCGAAAACCCCTGCCCGGGACATACGGCGCTGTGGCTGTGAGAGACAGGGATCAGAGGTCAGGGATCAGCGCCCGTTCCCGCCTCTTCGATCCTGCCTCTATAATTCTCCCGAAAGCTGCGGAGGTCTTCGATGAGATTGTTTCTTGCCACCCTGGCTGCCGGCTGTTTGCTGGCTCGACCGCTTACGCACAAACTTCCTCAGACTGCGCAACGCGCCGGCAATGACAATACCTTCCTCCATATCCAGACCATTCGCCTCTGGCCGGGCGACGCGCCCCAGGCCACCGGCACCACTTGCTACGACATTCCCACCCTCACCATCCTGCCGGCGCGCGAGGGCGCGGGCAACGGCTCGGCGGTGATCGTCGCTGCCCGGCGGCGCCTATGCCGGGCTGGCCGCAGATCTGGAGGGCCGGGAAGTGGCCGACTGGTTTGCCGCCCGCGGCTTCCGCGCGTTCATCCTCAGTTACCGGCTCTCCTCGCACGGCTACCTGCTCCCGGTGCCGCTGCTGGACGCCCGGCGCGCCGTCGCAACTGGTGCGCGCCCGGGCGCGCGACTACCAGATCGATCCCCATCGCATTGTGATGATCGGCTTCTCGGCGGGCGGCCACCTGGCGGCGCTGGCGGGAACCCAGTTCATCCCCGGCAACCCCGACGCCGAGGATCCCATCGACCGCGCCTCCAGCCGGCCCGACTACCTCGTCCTCGGCTATCCCTGGCTGGGCGCCATCTCCTCCGACACCTCGCACCTAACCTACTGCAAGCTCTTCAATGTAATGGACAAGTGCGAGGCGCTGCGGGCTGCCTACTCGCCCTATCTGTTTGTCACCAAGGACACGCCGCCCACGTTCATCTATCACACCTTCACCGACGAGACGGTTCCGGTGGAGCAGTCGCTGCGCTTCTTCGAGGCGCTGGTCAAGGCGGGCGTCCCGTCGGAGATGCACATCTTCGCCAAAGGTCCCCATGGCACCGGCCTGGGCAGCGGCGACCCGGCGCTGGACCAGTGGCCCGGCCTGCTTGAAAACTGGCTTCGCGCGCAAGGCCTGCTGACGGTAGACAAGGACGCAGTGGGAGCAAAGCCTTAAGCGCAACAGGGCAAACCGATCCTGAAATCGGGCCAGAAACCGGGATTGAAAGCGGACCTGAAACCGGTCCTGAAACCGATTCTGAAACCGCTCAAAAAGATGCCCATAAATTAAGAGGCGGGCTGCCGGAGTCAGGAGTGGAAGGACTTCCCGAAACCGGCCGCCCGCTGGACCCTGGTCCGGGTCTAGGTGATAGCTTTAGTGTAGGACTGTTTTCATCGAAAGCAAGTTCTTTTTTGGGCAAAATTCCCAATCCGTGACAGCAATCACACGACCCGGTTCAAAAGGCCCCAGTTCGTTGACTTGAGGGGCTGCCCCTGATACAAAAGTTGTGTCCCACCTATCAAAAAACTAGCCTGGGGAAGCCTCATCCGGCCGGCGGAGTCAACCGGAACCAGCATGCAACTGATCATCCAACAACTCGAAGCGATGTTTCTGGGCGCGACCCCCACAATGCTGCTGTTCATGGTGCTGGTGGTGGCCTACCAGTTTCTGGTGCAGGGCCCGCTGACGGCCACGCTCAAAAAGCGCCGCGCCCTCACCGAAGGCGCCATGGAAGACGCGCAAAAGGCGATTGCCGAGGCCGAAGCCCGCGCGGCAGACTACGCATCCAAATTGCGCCAGGCGCGCGCCGAAGTCTACAAGGTGCGCGAGCAGCGCGTGAAGCAGTGGAACACGGAGCGCGACACGGCCCTCGATGCCGCCCGCAAGGCCTCAGGCCTCAAGGTGAGCCAGGCCAGGGCCGAGCTGGACGCCGAAGCCGAAAAGGCGAAAAAGTCCATTCTCGGCTCCGCCGGCGAATTGGCCGGCCAGGTTGTGCGCGCGGTGCTGCCCGCGGCCGCCGGGGGTACCCGTTGAGAGATTTGCTTGAGCTTCAGCGCCGTCGCTTCATTCTTCCAGCTCTCGTGTTTTTTGCCCTGCTGGGGGCAGGCGTCTGGGTTGCGCCTCTGCGGCTGGCGGCACAGTCCGCGGCGCCGGCTGCCGTCCCCAGTTCCCAGGCCGCCAGTACCCAGGCCGCCAGTTCGCAGGAAGAGCAGGATAAGGTCTTCCTGCTTGAGGGGCCCATCGTCAAGTGGGCCGCCAAGACCTTCAACCTGTCTGTCGAACGCACGGCGGGGATCTTCGAGTTCGCCAACTTCCTGATCATTGTGCTTTTGGTCGGCATCCCAATTGCGCGCATTATGCCCAAGATCTTTCGCAAACGCTCGCAGACCCTGGTGGAAAGCCTGAGGACGGCGCGCCAGGCTACGGAGGATGCCAACGCACGGCTGAGCGCGGTGGAGGCAAAACTGGCCGGCCTGGACGACGAGATCAAGAACTTCCGCGCCCAGGTGGAACAGGAAAGCCTGGAAGACGAAGCGCGCATCAAGGCTTCGCTGGCCGAGGAGAGCGCGCGCATTGTTCAGGCCGCCGAGCAGGAGCTGAACGTGGCCGCCGCCCAGGCCCGGCGCGGGTTGCGTCACTTTGCCGCCGATCTGGCCATTGAGCAGGCTGCCAAACAGCTTGATGTGACGGCTGCCACCGATCGCGCCCTGATTGCCGAGTTCATCGAGAGCGTGAATGGCGGCGCACGCCAGGGGGAGCAGAGCGCACACCAAGGGGAGAAGAATTAGATGGCCGCCTTCGTTGCCCGTTACGCCAGCGCCTTTGCCGATGTGGTCGGGTCCGCAAAGCTCGACACCGCCGCTCTGGACAGCCAGTTCAGCGATTTTCTGGCCACCTGGGCTGACAGCCGCGAGTTGCGCGACTTTTTTGAGAATCCCGCGGTTGCCGCGCACGAGAAGATCGGGATTCTGGACAAATTGAACGCCAAATTGAAGATGCAAAAGGAGCTCCGCAACCTGGTCGCCGTGCTCATCTCGAACGATCGCATCGGCCATGTGGCCGAGGTTGCCGAGGCATGGCGCAGCCTGTTGCAGCAGCAGTTGGGAATTCGCCCGGCGGAGATTGTGACCGCGCGCGCCCTCGACGGAGAGCAACGCGCCGCGCTGGTGGCCGAGATCGCCAAACTGGCCGGCTCCAAGATCGAGGCCAGCTTCAAGCAGGACGCCTCCATCCTCGGCGGCACGGTGGTCCGCATCGGCTCCACAGTGTATGACGGTTCGGTCCGCGGACGTTTGGACCGGTTGAAAGAAGCATTGACCGCCAGCTGAGAAAGTCAGGGACCTCGGCTTGGGACTTGGGGCTGGCGACGAGGGACTTCGGATTAGGGGCTTGGGATTAGGGACTTGGGGTCAGGGGTCAGGGATCAGGACCGGTGAGAAAGTAACCGCCCTGGGTGAATTTTTGAGGAACGGGCAATTCGGTAACAAGAGATTTTGAACTCGGGAGACGAAGGAGTCAGTTGGTTGATCGGGAAAAGCGGAAAACAGCGGCCATGGCGCCCTGAACCCTGATTCCTGAACCCTGACCCCTCCAAAGGACGCAAATGGCTCAGATCAAGGCAGACGAGATTACGCAGTTACTTCGCGAGCAGATCGCGAACTACGATTCGAAGGTCCAGGTGGACGAGGTTGGGACGATCACATCGCTCGGCGACGGCATTGCCCGTCTGCACGGGTTGGACAAGGTGATGGCCGGGGAGTTGCTCAGCTTTCCGCACGGCATCGCCGGTCTGGCCCTCAGCCTGGAAGAAGACCAGGTGGGCGCGGTGGTGCTGGGCGACTACACCGAACTGAGCGAAGGCAACGAGGTGAAGCGCACCGGGACCATTCTCTCAGTGCCGGTGGGCGAAGGCCTGATCGGCCGCGTGGTGAACGCGCTGGGCATGCCCATCGACGACAAGGGCCCCATCGCCAGCAAGGAATCGCTTCCCGTGGAGCGCCTGGCCCCCGGCATCATCGACCGGCAGCCGGTGCGCGAGCCGATGGCCACGGGTCTGAAGGCCATCGACGCCATGATTCCGATCGGCCGCGGCCAGCGTGAGCTGATCATCGGCGACCGACAAACCGGCAAAACCGCCGTGCTGCTTGACACCATCATCAACAACGCCAAAAACGATCTGATCTGCATCTACTGCGCGATCGGCCAGAAGCGCTCGTCGATCGCCCAGGTGGTGCAGACGCTGAGCGAAGCCGGGGCCATGGGCCACACCATCATCGTGGCCGCCTCCGCCTCAGAGCCCGCGCCCATGCTCTATCTCGCGCCCTACGCGGCCACCGCCATGGGCGAGTACTTCCGCGACTCCGGCCGTCACGCGCTGGTGATGTACGACGATCTGTCAAAGCACGCCATGGCCTATCGCGAAATCTCCCTGCTGCTGCGCCGCCCGCCGGGCCGCGAAGCCTATCCCGGAGACGTGTTCTATCTCCACTCCCGCCTGCTCGAGCGCTCCTCGAAGATGAGCGCCAAGCGCGGCGGCGGTTCGCTGACCGCGCTGCCGGTGATCGAAACCCAGGCCGGCGACGTCTCGGCCTACATTCCCACCAACGTCATCTCTATTACCGACGGGCAGATCTTTCTTGAAACCGATCTGTTCAACTCCGGCGTCCGGCCCGCGGTCAACGTCGGTCTCTCGGTTTCGCGCGTGGGCTTCTCGGCGGCCATCAAGGCGGTCAAGCAGGTGGGCTCGACGCTCAAGCTGGACCTGGCGCAGTATCGCGAGTTGGCGGCCTTCGCGCAGTTCGGCTCCGACCTCGATCCGCTGACCCAGAAGCAGTTGAACCGCGGCCAGCGGCTCACCGAACTGCTGAAGCAGCCGCAGTTCCATCCCCTCACGTGGCAGCAGCAGGCGGTGGTGCTGTTCGCCGGCACGCAGGGCTATCTCGACGATTTGAAAGTTTCAGAGATCCGCGCCTTCGAAGACGGTCTCTACAAGTATTTCGACAGCGCGCAGACGGCGCTGGTCGCCGACCTGACAACAAAGAAGCAGATCGACGACGACATCCGCGCCCGCCTGCACGCAGCGCTGAAGGAATACTCCGCGAATTTCAAGGCGGAGCTGGCAGTTGCGGCTACGGCGTAGCGGCTAGGGGGGCAGTCAATACTGCCAGATGCAGAGCTTATGCTCAACTGACTTTACCAACCAGGTCAACCGGGCATTAACGGAAGGCAACTGAACCGGCTATGGCGAATGTCTTAGATTTACGGCGTCGCATCCGCAGCGTGAAAAACACGCGGCAGATCACCAAGGCCATGAAGATGGTTTCGGCGGCCAAGCTGCGCCGCGCGCAGGAGCGGGCGCTCGCCGCGCGGCCCTACGCCAAGATGATTACCAGCGTGCTGGAATCGCTGACCCGCCGCATTGAGCTCTTCGATCCCGGCACCGGCAATCTGCGCCATCCGCTGTTTGTGACCCGGCCCGAGAAGCGGGTGCTGCTGATCATCGTCAGCGGCGACAAGGGATTTGCCGGCGCCTTCAACGCCAACATTCTCAAGACGGCCTTCCAGTTCATCGCCGGCAACGCCGACAAGCAGATCGACGTGGAGGCGGTGGGCCGCAAGGCACGCGACATGATGCGGCGCCGTTTTCCGGAGGCCGCGTATGTGGAGCAGACCGACAGCGAGGGCAACACCCGCCGGGTGAGGGAACGCAAGGCGCCCGTCGAGATTACCGGCGACCATCCCGGCATGCTGCTCAAGCTTGAACCGAGCCGGGTGCACGAGCTGGCGGAGAGCGTGATCGCCCGCTACGTCTGCGAGGAGATTGACGCCGTCTACATCGTCTACAACGAGTTCAAGTCGGTGATCCAGCAGCGCCTGGTGGTGGAAAAGCTTCTTCCGCTCATTGAGATCGGCAGCCCGCAGATTACCGGCGCCGTGGAGCCCACCATCGAAGAGAAAGAGCGCGCCGCCGAGGCCGCCCGTTCGGCGGGCATCGAGCTGGAGCCGGCCGACACCACCGAGGCCGACGAAGAAGCCAGGAAGTTCGGCACCGCCAATTGTGACTACATCTACGAGCAGCCGGCCGGGGAACTGTTCAACGGCCTGTTGCCGCAATTCATTTTTTCCGTGCTCTACCACGCCATGACGGAGTCAGTCGCCGCCGAACACGCGGCCCGCATGACGGCAATGGACTCGGCAACCAACAACGCCTCGGACATGATCGACTCGCTCACGCTGTACATGAACCGCGTGCGCCAGGCGGCCATCACCAAGGAGATTATCGAGATTGTTTCAGGAGCGGCGGCGCTTTAAAGAAATCAGCTGCCGGCTATCGGCAGGGTTTTAGCCGTGCAGCATGAATGGCAAGACCAAGGCGGGCTTCGGCCGCTGAGGAAATGCAACCCGGGATTTGGAATTGATGCAGACGAAAAGGCAGAAAAAATGGCAGAAAACATCGGCAAAGTAATTCAGGTCTCCGGCCCCGCCGTAGACGTCCAGTTTGAAGAAGCGACGATGCCGCCCATCTATCAGGCGTTGCGCGTCACCAGCGACGGCTTCACCGTCCCCACGCCCATCAGCGTCATCCTCGAAGTGCAGCAGCACCTGGGCGAGGGCCGTGTGCGCACGGTGGCCATGGAAGCGACGGACGGCATGGTCCGCGGGATGAGCGCCATCGACCTTGGCGGACCCATCCGCATGCCGGTGGGCAAAGAGACGCTGGGCCGGGTGATCAACGTGATCGGCGAGCCGGTGGACGAGCTGGGCCCCATCGGCGAAAAGACGCGCATGCCCATTCACCGCCCCGCTCCGCTGTTTGACGAGCAGTCCACCCACGAAGAGATGTTCGAGACGGGCATCAAGGTCATCGACCTGATCCAGCCCTTTTTGAAGGGTGGCAAGATCGGCCTGTTCGGCGGCGCCGGCGTGGGCAAGACCGTCGTCATTATGGAATTGATCAACAACGTGGCCAAGAACCACGGCGGCTACTCGGTGTTCGGCGGCGTGGGCGAACGCACCCGCGAGGGCAACGACCTGTGGCTCGAAATGACCGAGTCTGGCGTGATCAAGCCCGGCGACTGGGCCGCCTCAAAGTGCGCCCTGGTCTACGGCCAGATGACCGAGCCGCCCGGAGCGCGCCTGCGCGTGGCCCTGAGCGCGCTCACCGTCGCTGAGTACTTTCGCGACGTGGAAGGGTCGGACACGCTGCTCTTTATCGACAACATCTTCCGCTTTACGCAGGCCGGCTCAGAGGTTTCAACGCTGCTGGGGCGCATGCCCTCGGCCGTGGGCTACCAACCCAACCTGGCCACGGAAATGGGCGAGCTGCAGGAGCGCATCACCTCCACCAGCAAGGGTTCTGTCACCTCGGTGCAGGCCGTCTATGTCCCCGCCGACGATTTGACCGATCCCGCCCCGGCAACCACGTTCGCTCACCTGGACGCGACCACCGTGCTGTCGCGGCCGCTCTCGGAGCTGGGCATTTATCCGGCCGTCGATCCGCTGGCCTCCACCTCGCGCATTCTTTCCGCGCGCATCGTGGGTCAGGATCATTACGATGTAGCCCAGGGCGTCAAGCGCATTCTGCAGCGCTACAAAGACCTGCAGGACATCATCGCCATTCTGGGCATCGACGAGCTTTCAGAAGAAGACAAGCTCACCGTGGCCCGCGCCCGCAAGGTGCAGAAGTTTTTGTCGCAGCCCTTCCACGTGGCTGAGCAGTTCACCGGCATTCCCGGCGCTTACGTCAAGGTTGCCGACACGGTGCGCAGCTTCAAGGAGATCATCGCCGGCAAGTACGACGACATTCCCGAGCAGGCCTTCTACATGAAGGGCGCGATCGAGGAAGTGCTGGAAACCGCCGAGAAACTGAAGGCGACGGTCTAGGAAAGCAGGGACTGAGCGACAAGGGACTGCCGGACGGCCGGCGCGATGGAACGGTTGTTTTTCCCAGTCCCCAGTTCCTGACTTCTGTTCGACTGAAAGGAGCCCCATGTCCGACGAGGCAAATCAAATTCGCGTGCGGCTCGTCACTCCCGAGCGAGTTCTGTTCGAAAGCTCTGCCACGGCGGTCGAGCTGCCGGCCAAGAACGGCTACTTCGAGGTGCTCTACGGTCACGCGCCGCTGATGGCAGAGCTGGGCGCAGGCGATGTCATCGTCCATGGAGGCGCCGACATTCAAGACGGCAGCTCCCAGGACACATCCCGCTACAACGTCAGTTGGGGCTTTGTCGAAGTGCTTCCGGAGCGCGTCACCATTCTGGCCTCCGACGCCCTCAAGCCTGAAGAGATCGATGTGCCCCGCGCCGAGCAGCAACTGGACCGCGGCCTGAAGATGTGGAAGGAAGCCGGCGAAAGCGAAGACGCCTACACCGATGCTCTCCGCGTAATCGCCGAAGCCGAAGCAAAGATCTCCTCCGCCGCCGATAAGCGGTAAGCTCCTTTCACTGGCTAAACAGGGGTCAGGGTTCGGGGTCAGGGGTCAGGGATCAGGGATCAGGGGTCAGGGGTCTGTCCCGGAAGTTCACATCATCACTGCGCTTTCATCTTCAGCATCCTGACTCGCCTCGGCGAGCCTGGTCCGCAGAGGACAATTCTCTCGTTCAGCGCGCTACGGGAACGGGGGTCAAAATCTCCTGTGGGGCAGCGGGATCGCCGGCGGCGGGACCGTGCCAGACACCGCCTCCGAAGGTGGTGACGTAGATCATCGCCGGATCATTTGGATCGGGGATGATGCGATGTCCCCACCAGAAGTTGAAGCCCCGGATGGGGCTCCATTGATGGCCGCGATCGCCAGAGCGATAGGCGGTAGCCCCAAATCCGCAGAGATAGAGGGTTGCGGGGTTTCGCGGATCGACAGTCACGTCGTAAATACGCTGGTTATCGTTGAAGATCTGCGACCAGGATTGGCCACCATCGGTGGAAAGAAAGACGCCGCCGCCGGTGTCGGCATCGGCATCGGGGCGGTTCTGTCCCCATGCGGACAAGTAGAGACGGCGTTGATCGCGCGGGTCCACGGCCAGTCCCGTGGGTCCATTGGTTCCCACGGGCAGGTTGATCCTGCTCCAGTGCTCGGCCTTGTCGGTGGAGGCATACATGGCGCCGCTGCCCGTGATTCTGCCGTAGTTTCCATCGTTGCTTCGCGCAACGACAAGATACAGGGTTCCGGAATCGGCGCGAACGATCCGCCAGGCGTAGGGGTTCTCCTCTTGAATGCCGCGGTTCTTGAGAGTCCAGCTTTTGCCGTTGTCGACGGACTTGAAGACTCCAGTCCCAAAACTGGTTGCGTAGAGAGTCCGGCGCCCCGCGGGACTATCGGGATCGAGCAGGATATGGGTGACCGGACCCGGGGGCATGCCCAGATTCGAGGCCGTCCAATGCAACCCTCCATCGACGGACAGGCCCACGCCTCCCTGCTTGGCGCGGTTGAAATCCTGCTTCATCCACATCTTCGTGCGAGGCAGATCGTGCATTCCGCTGAAGGCACCCCACATGAGCCCCTTCACGGCGGGATCGAACGCCAACCAGTAAGCGGTATTGCGCCATTGCGCCGGGACACCTTCGGATGTGCTTCTCCAGGTCGAACCGCCATCCCAGCTCTGGAACAAGCCGATATCGGTGTAATCGATATAGAGGTGGCGGGAATCGAAGGGATCGAATTGGACACCGTAGTTGGTGGTTACGTCGAGGCCGCGGGTGCGCCAGAGATCCGGGGCGGGCTCGGTGGAGTTGACTTGTTGCCAGGTGGCGCCGCCGTCGCCGCTGCGATAGGCGCGAAACAGATCGGTTGCGTAGACCAGGCCGGGATCGTTTGGAGCCACGCCCAGGCTATAGGGCGTGTCGAACCAGATGTCTCCCTCGTCCACGTTGAGCTTCCGCCAGTTTGCTACGTCCCCGGTGGCACGCTGCTCGATCCAGGAGGCCTTTAGGTTGGCGGCGGGATGATCCGACTCCTTGAAGACGATCTTCCAGGAGCGTCCTCCGTCGGAGGTTTTGGCAATGCCATTGAAGCGGTTGTGCGCGCCAGCGCCCAGTTGCAGGCCGCGAAAGCCCACATAGGCCACCTCGGGGTGGCGCTCGGCGGCGGCGATGGCCTCGAACCTTCCCGACTGCTGGCCCAGGCTCGGGGTCGCCTGCCGCCAGCGCGAACCGCCGTTCTCGGAGACATAGAGCCTTCCATCCTGAGTGGTGGCCCAGAACCATTGTGCCGCGGGCGCCAGACCGGAGCCGGCGGCATGGATAGGGGAGCCCAGGGCCGCGCCTTCGGTGACTTGACCGGCAGTGGAGATGGTATACACAGCGTGTCCGGCCACGGCCTGCAAACCGACCGGCCCCGGCGCCAGCAGAAGCGCCTCCTGGGGCAGAGCCGCAAGCCGTTGCCAGGAGCGGCCACGGTCGAGTGAGCGGTAAACCGCGGGACCCTGGCGGCCCTGGCCGAATGCGGCGTAGAGATGATCGGAGTTTGTGGCGCTGACCGCAATGGCCGTGAGCCGGCCGCCGGGATAAGCAGGATCATCCGACGTAAGGGAATACTGGGCTTCATCGGCGTGCTGGTGTTCGACGGTGTTTTTTGCGGGGTCGGGAAAGATCATGCTCCAGGACTTTCCGCGATCCTCACTGCGCCAAAGCGCGGCGTTGCTGCCTGCATAGACAACGTCCCCGTGGTTGGGATCGAGCGCGACCATGGTCACATTTCCCCGCAGGTTGAACATCCTCCAGGAACTGCCGCCGTCTTCGGTAATGTATCCGCCCGTCATGTCGCAGTGCACGAAGACCAGCTTCGAGTCGCGCGGGCTGATGGTGGGAGCGATCATGGTTCCCCCGCCGCCGGGGCCGACGATCTGCCATCGACTCAACCGGGGAGCCTGACCGTATCCACTGCCCAGCATGGCCAGCAGAGCGAGAGTGAAAGCAAAGAGGCGCATGGGTGTCTCCGAATAGCCTCTGAATTCTACGGAAAATGCCGATTCGGGGCAAGAATCCGGCGGTGCGCGCGGATCGAGAACTCCAGGCCGCATCGACACAGGGCCTATGGCCGTGCTCCTCCCGCCCAGGAAAATAGGGCCGGTAAACCTTCGTCCTATCTCAAGACGGGCAACGTCTTCGCCACTTTTCAAGCTCCATTCGCCGGGATTACGTGATGACGCAGACGCGATCCCACTTTTCTAGTACCTGACCCCTGAACGATGTTCGAACCCACCTTGACATCCAACTCCCTTCCGCGCTTCAATCGGGGGCAACGCAACTCGCCGTTGCACGCGGCGCGCGCACGACGAAAGGCAAGTGAAGCGATGGACGGTCTGCTTTGGATTGCCCAGATCATCCTGGCCGTGGTCTTTGTCTCGACCGGCGCCGGCAAGCTGTTTGCTTACCATCGCGTGATGGGCATATTGGAGAACCGCTCCAAGGGGCCGGCGGGCGTGGGCCGCGGAGTCGCCACCTTCATCGGTATTGCGGAGATACTGGGAGCCGTCGGTGTCATCCTGCCCGCCAGCTTCACCCCGGACGTTCTGCTGCCGGATCATCTGCTGGTCCGCTTGGCCGCCTCCGGCCTGGCTCTCATCATGGTGCTGGCCGGCATCTACCACCTGAGCCGCCGCGAAGAAGCCGCCCCCGACGTAACGCTGTTTCTGCTAGCCGTGTTCGTTATCCTCGGGCGCTGGCCGCGCTAGGGCGGTTCCACAGTAGCGACCGCTCGAGATAGGCTCCGAGCTCCAGACACCGCTCTAGAAATACCGTTTCAGCTTCAATATCTGCGACTCGAATCCGTACCACAGCACCGTGGCCACCGCCGTGCTGGCCGCCAGCCGGAACGCGACCACTCCCAGGTTTCCGGCGGCGCCGTAGGGGTCCATGCGCAGGTCGAACCAGCCGAAATAAATGAACACCGAGATGTGCGTCATGTAGAGCCCATAGCTGATGCGCCCATAAAAGGCCAGCGGCCCGCTCTTGAGGGCCATGTTCACCGGGTTGCGCGCGCCTGTTGAGGCAATCAGCGCCAGCACCCCGCCCCCAAAGCCAAGCGCAAGCGCCGAGTCGAGAAATGCCGTGCCCCCGGCAACCGTAGCCGCCGCGGTAATGCCCGCTGCCAGCCCAGCCAGCCCCATCCAGAGCCACACCCGCCGGCCCAGTGGCAGGGTATGCAGCGCGATGGCCATCAGGCTGCCCAACGCAAGCCCATCCAGGTGAATGAGCGTGTGGGTCGGCGTCAGCCACGCGTAATGCTCCAGACGCAGCAGCGGAGAAGCTGCCAGCGCGGACGAAAGCACCGCCGCCAGCATCCATGGCCGCTGCAGCCAGCGCACCAGCGGCGCCCACACAAAGTAGTACTGCTCCTCGATCGCCAGAGCCCACGTCGGCCCTAGCGCCGGCGGCAGCGTCAGGTGGAACAGGTTCTGCACGCAAAACAGGTAGGCCAGCCACGGCGCCGTCTTCACCGCCTGCCAGACCGGCAGCCCGACGAACCACGGCGCGTTGAGGTAGCAGACGGCCAGCACCAGCAGGTACACCGGCCAGATTCGCAGGGCACGCCGCGCATGAAAGTTGTGAAAGTAGTGCGGACGGTCCCGCGTGGTGAGCAAAATGGAAGTGATCAGGAATCCCGACAGCAGGAAGAACAGGATGACGCCCGCCCATCCCCACACGGCGGCGTAATCGATCCACGTGCCCACCAGCCTTGGATGGCAGTGGTAGAGAACTACCCACAAAATCGCCAGCCCGCGCAGCCCATCAAGCTCAGGCAGGTAAGAAGGCAGCCAGGTTGGACGCTGTATCGGCAAGAAAGCAGCTTAACAGGTCAGCAGGCAAGGAAAGAAGCCGGCCTTGTTCCTGGCATTTTTGCTCCGGTTCCTTGCATTTTCACCCAGAAGCCAACTCCCGCGCCCGTTCCGTGGCCCGCATCACGGCTTTGATCAGCGTGACCCGCAGCCCGCCCTCTTCCAGCTCCAAAATGCCGTCGATGGTGCATCCGGCCGGCGTGGTCACGGCGTCCTTGAGCAGTGCTGGATGGTAGCCGGTCTCGAGAACCATCTTGGCCGCGCCGTAGGCGGTCTGCGCCGCCAGTTGCGTGGCCGTCTCGCGCGGCAGACCCACTTTGACTCCCGCTTCGGCCAGCGCCTCGATGATGATGTACACGTAGGCCGGTCCCGAGCCGGAGAGCCCGGTCACCGCGTCCATGTGCTTCTCGTCGACCACCACGGTGCGGCCGACGGTCTCAAAGATCCGCTGCGCCAGCTCCATGGTTGCGTTAGAGACAAACCGGCCGCGGCACAGTGCCGCCGCCCCTGCGCCCAAAGCCGACGGCGTATTGGGCATCGCCCGCACCACCGCGATTTCCATGTCCGCGCCCTCTTCAATCGAACGCGTCTTCACCGACGCCGCAAAGGAAACGATCGTCTTGGCCGGCGTCAGCGCGGGCTTGATTTCGGCGATCAGGTCGGGCACCTGGAACGGCTTCACGCCAATCAGGATCAGGTCCGCCTGGCTGGCCGCCTTCAGGTTGTCGGTGCTTACGTCCACGCCCCACTGCGTGCTGAGAGCCCGCGCCCGCTCCGCGTGGCCCACCGTGGCGTGAATCAGATCCGGAGAAAACAGGTTCTCCTTCAAAAACGCCTGCAGCAAAATGCCGCCCATCTTGCCCGCGCCCAGAACCGCGACGCGAACGTTGGGCAACTGTGCGGGTACTTCTGTGGTCCCTACGGGAATCTCTGCCATCTCTTGTTTTCTCCGTGTTGCAGTCAGCGCCCAAGCGGCTTTCAGGCCGCAAACACAACCGCGACGCACCAGCGCCGCAACCAAAGTCCCTGGTCCATCAGTGCTTAGTCCCTAGATCATTTTTGCATTGAGTGCAGACAAGTTTTGAAAGGGCACGGTCTAAGCCGTGCCGCAAAACACCATAAAATCAATGGGCTTTAGCCCCGGAGGGAAAGCCCATCGGTCTACACCATTTCCGAACCTGCTTTAGTCCCTGCCTCTATCCTACCGGTTCAGCGCCGCCTCGCTGCCAAGATAGTTCTTCAGCGCATCTTGCATCTTTGCGTCGCGATCCGCCGCCGACCACTCGTTGTCCCAAAGCAGGATGCCACCCGGCAGCGTTACATATTTCACTCCGGAGCCCACCGCGGCGGCCGCGCTCGCCATCCATGCGTTGTACTCCAGGATGTACAGCGGAGGCTCGCCCAGGTTCACGGGCGATTCCCGCAAATCTGAAATATGCTGGCCCATGTGCAGGATCGCCCACTCCTCTGTGATGCCTTCAAGCCGGCCCGAGTTAAAGATGCAGTTGTACAGAACCCCGTCCGTGGATTCCTTGGCGCCCTTCACTTCATACTTCGCCGAGGCCTCGTTCGTCGTCCCGGAATTCAGGATCACGCCGTTGGTGGCGCTGCTTTTCCCGAACAGGTCGGCATCCTTCACCAACTGGGCGCCTGTGGCGTTTGCGCCCATGCCCACGGCCGTCTTCTGGGCCGCCACAACCGGATCGAAAAAGTCATCCGTGGTGGCCAGCGCGACCGCCTCGTTCTTCGATGCTTCGTCCGCTTTGGAGTAGTCTACGGGCTTCGCCGTCACGCCCGTCACCGACGAAAGCATAAGCCGCGCCGGGTAGGCATTCAGGTTCCCAAAACCGCCAAAGCTGATCACCTTGCCTGTCTTATCCCGCTGAAGGCTGGCGTCTTCCACCGAGTCCAGCCGTCCCACCAGCGTGGCCGTCACCTCGTTCCGCGCGCATCCGACGCACAGGCTTCCGCCCTTGTTGTGCGGCTGCGCCAGCAGCGAATCGAACTGTTTGAACTCCTTGTTGTTCTTGTCCAGCGAGACCGCCGCCCGCGTGGGAGCCGTGTAGTCGCCGCTAAAGTTGCGCGCCGGCTGGATGACCACCACCGCGACCGGGCCCGCCTTGCCCTTGGTGCCCTCTGGATAATCAATCCAGATGCCGTCCACCGGGTACCCGCAACCCCCGGGATCTTTCACGATGAACTGATCGAATCCGACCACCACCGTGCCTGTGATCTGTACCGTCTTCCCATTGAACGACTGGGGGCTTTTCACAATCGCGCAAATCGTGGTGTTCACAGCCTGGGCGTAGGTCGCCACCGCGCACGCGGTGGCAAATAAGGCAAGCACAAGAACTCGTTTCATTGCTCTCTCTCCACCCAGTGCGGGTCCCGCACCAGGAACGAAAATAGGGTGACCTCACGGCCACCGCCAAAAGGAACTGCTAAGAATATCATGCACAGGCCCAACCCCCGCCACAGGCCCTCACAAACCACAATGCCCCCTTTTGAAATGCGCCTCGGGGCTCTAAGCCGTCATGCCGCAAGACGCGGGGGGCAATCCCTGCACATCGCAGGTCTGAAAGACGATGCGGAGCTTATCCTTATGGAACCGCCTGTGCATAAGCGCGAACACACCCTTGCCGACCTGGGGAGCCATATCAATGAGATTGGTGGGAATATTCTCCCCGCTCCAATCGATGCTGCCAATCGGTCCCGGAACAAAAATGCGGAAATTTCCCATCCGCTCGCGGTCCGATTCAATGGTCAATTCAACGGCGCGGGCACCCAGGTCGCACGACCAGCCACATTTCAGGAATCCTCCGCCGGGCAGAGGCATTTGCAACGCAACCGGCCCCGCGTTAGCCCACTTGATGGGAAAACCGGGCGAGATGTTCACTTCGTCGAATCCAAAGCCCGAGGGCAAAATCCCGAACAGCCCCTCGATAATCGCGCTTACGTGCCCCGCGGCCGAGATTCCGTAGCGATCACGCCCTCGCCCCTGCCCGTCGTGCGTATAAGACTCTCTGCAATCCTGTTCGCGTGCAATCGCCACGCTGCGCCGCCGCACCGCCTCATACGCCGCATCGAGCATGCGGCAGTGGGACCAGGCGCGCACGCAGTTGTAATACGCTTCTTCCCAGGCCGCGCCCGGGATATGGCTGAAAGGCCCTCGATAGTTGGGCGAAGACCAGCTATACGTCGGATAATCCAGCGGCATCGGGAAAATGCCATCCTCCACCAGCACCGTGCGCGCATAATTGGCCACGTTCATCGCCCGCGACCAGTTTTCGCTCACAATCGAGGAGTAGTACGGGGTCACGTCCAGCTCCCGGCTATCCTCGCTGATTCCGTTCAAACTGTGATACCAGCGGTTCTGAGCCGTACGCCGCAGCAGATAGTAGTAGCCGGCCGTGGTATCGAAAGCCTGGGTCTCGATCGCCTCGTGAAATTGATGCGCCCGTTCCGCAAACCAATCGGCATCGCCCAGTTGATGTTGCGCCGCGTAGCGCGCCATCAATCCCAGAAACTCGCACACCTCCATGGTGGCCACCACCACCACGTCGTCTGAGCAGTGATCGACCGCCGCGAAATTACCCACTTCGCCCACAATCAGCGCCCAGAAGTGGTCGTTCACCAGCGGACCCTGTTTGATCAAGCCATCGTTTTCGCGGTCGTACATGGCCAGCGAATAACGCGCCATCTGCGTCAGCCGGTTCCAGTTCTCACGCACGAGTTCCTCTTGACCCGCGTACACCACATAATCGTTGAAGTGTTTGACCACCTGCGCCAGGTGGATCGCCGTCTGTCCTTTGGGATCCCACAGCAGGCGCCCATCCCTGGGGTCGGTCTGATCCTGAAAGATGCGCTTGCCCATCTCTATGGCAAAATGAGGATCGTCCCCGTAGAGGTAAGCAGCCAGCTTCGGTCCATAGCGGAAATCGCGCAGATCGTAGCTGTGCTGCGGCTGCACCTTGCCATCTGAAACGCTGAGCCAGCCCTCCTTGCCGTAGTACCCCGTGGCCAGATTGCGCATATCGTTCACCAGCTTCGCGGCAATCCAAAAAGACTCCACGATGGCGGGATCGGGAAGTTCAATTTGCAACAGCGAACTCAGCTTCGCGGCGCCGGGGGACCCCTGCTCCGCCGGGGAGAACGAGAGCGCTCGCGCCTGCACCGAACCCGCCAGAGCCAGCGCCGCCGCGCCCTCCACAAAACTCCTGCGCGTCATACTCCCGCCGTCCGGGTTCTGTTGATTCTTGATTGCTTTCACGCTTGACCTCATCTCCCCATCTCTGCGTACTCGGCTTACGCAACGAACTGCTAGCGAGCACCCTGCGCAGCAATCCAGGCATCCACCCGCGTCTCCAGCACGTCCAGCGGCAGCGCCCCCGAGTCCAGCACCTCATCGTGAAACGCCCGTATGTCGAACTTGGCCCCCAGCGCCTTTTGCGCCCGCGCCCGCAGCTCCAGAATCTTCAACTGACCCACCTTGTAAGCCAGCGCCTGTCCGGGCCACGCAATATACCTGTCCACCTCCGACTGCACCGTCGTCTCGTCGATCGCCGAGTGGGCATGGAAGTAATCCACCATCTGCTGCCGCGTCCAGTGCTGGGAGTGAACGCCGGTGTCCTCCACCAGCCTGATGCCCCGCCACAGATCCGCTTCCAGCCGCCCGTAGTCGGAGTAGGGATCCTGATAAAACCCGGCATCCTTGCCCAGGTGCTCGGCGTAGAGCGCCCACCCCTCAACAAACGCGGTGTATTCCTGGTACTTGCGAAAACTCGGCACATCGGTCAGTTCGTGCGCAATGGAGAGCTGCAGGTGATGGCCCGGAATCCCTTCGTGGTAGGCGATCGCCTCCACCGCGTAGAGGTTGCGGTCAGTGGCGTTGTAGGTGTCGATCCGCAACCGTCCCGGGCGGCTCCCGTCCGCCGATCCCTCGTCGTAATCGGCCGGCGGCGCGGTTTTGGCCATATAGTCCGGCATCGCCACCACCTCGAAGGGCGCCTTGGGCAGCCGCCCGAACAGCGAGGGCAGCTTCGCCTGCATCGGCGTCAAATACCCGCGGTAGGCGGCGAGCAGCGCATCCGCCGAGGCCGCCTTCAGCTTGGGATTGGTTTTCAGGCTGGCCCTGAAGCCGGCCAAATCCTTGAACCCCAGCTTCTGGGCAATCGCCAGCATCGCGGCCTCGTCCTTCTCGACCTCGTCCAAACCCATCTGGTGAATCTGGTCCGCCGTCAAATCCGTGGTCGTCTCCCGCCGGATCAAAAACTGGTAGTACTTGGCCCCGTCCGGCAGCGCGCCGATCCCCAGTTCCGCGCGCCCCGCCGGCACGTAGCTCACCTTCAAGAACCGCGCAAACCGCGCATAGGCCGGCAAATCCTCTTTCCCAATCGCCGCCAGCATCTCCGTCTTGATCCGCTCCTGCTCGGCCGCCGGCACCGTGGCAGGGAACTTTTTGAGCGGCAGCGCCAGCGGCGAATCCTCCGGCTTTTGGCCCGCCATCGCTTCCACCTGCGTCTCCGCCTTCTGGAGCAGGTACTTCGGTGGAACCCGCCCGTCCTCGATCCCGATCGACATATTCGCGCTCACCTGCGCAAACGCTTCGGGAATCGCATGCAGACGCGCAATCCAGTCGTCGTAGTCCTTCACCGTCTTGAAGCTCAGATCCGTCACCAGTTCCGGATAGGTGTTGTAGATGCCGTCCATCTGGGTCACCGGCATCTCCCACTCCTTGAAGTCCGCCGCCTCCTGGTCCTCGGCCAGCGTGCGCAGCAGCAGTTCGCGGCTGGTCTGCTCGGCGTCGGTCAACCCCGAAGGGTCAATCGCGGCCAGCCTGGTCAAAAAGTTCAGCTCGTGTTCCAGCTCCTGGTTCACCGCCGCGACGGAGTAGTCGCTGATCTTGTCGTTGTAGCGCAAGTCGCCGATCGCCGAAGCGAACTCCGGATCGTGCTCGAGCTGATCTTCCCAGTAGTCGTGGAACACCGCGTTCAAAGCCGCGCGCCGATCTTCGAGTGACACCGGAGCCGCGGCAGGCCCAGTCACGGCCGTCAGCTTCTGCGCCCGCGCGAACGGCGCAACCCCAGCAAGCAGCACAAAAAGAAAAGCGGCGGAAGCAAACGCGGCAACAGGGAACGCACCGGGAGCAAATGCAGAAGCAGCAGAGCGGGATAAAGTCTTCAAAGCGGCAACACCTCTCCTAGTGAGTTTAGAGCCGGATGCCCCACCCAAGGTATCCCCAAACACAGCGGGTGCCCCAGCCTTGCGCCAGGAAAAACTCGCAAGGATGGGGCACCGACACTTGGAGGCACTGAAAACACTGAGTTACGGATTCTACAATCTCCTAAATCTCAAAAAGCTCCATAAGGCCCACGGTAGTAGCACAAATCAGCACAAAATCCTCGGACCGGGTCTTCGGCGAGTTTTTCAGTTTGCAGGCCCGTCCGTCCATTCCGAATTGATCCACCCGGAGAGGTTGGGGGGTGCTTAACCAACCTCAAATGTCCGGATACGCGGTGATTCGACCGGAACCCAGATTCACCGCGAAATGATCGGAAGACTCAGATTGAGATTACATTGAATTCATTGAAGAGTTAGGGGTCAGGATTGAGGCACTGAAGCGTGAAATCGATCTCCTCAAGATGGAAGAACATCGTTTGTTGAGGTTAAGTTCGATGGAGAGAGAAGGTTCGGCGTTCATTGGCGAAATGAGCTATCGTCTTGCAACCGCTCGACACAAACTCCGTGATGCATCGCGCGATCTGGCTGATTTGGAAAAGGTCGCCGAATCACCGCGTGCCGATCAGCAAACTTCATCGTAGGAACAGCGGCAGATGCTTCGGCTCTGCCTCGGGATTACAGTGCCTTGGAAGAAAGGGTGGCATCATGGGCAGTCTCGCGGTCGCATCGTCGCGCAACCGGAAGTAACGAAGAGTTTGGATTCTCGCGGCATTTCAGTGTCCCAGAAGCAACTGCAGATCCTTCGTCGCTGCGCTCCTCTGGATGACAGCGCGGTGGGTAGGTTGTGGGCTTGCGATCCGGGTTGTTGGTGAGTCGTCGGCTACTCGGAAGTGACGATGATTTTGGATTCTCGCGGCATTTCAGTGTCCCAGAAGCAACTGCAGATCCTTCGTCGCTGCGCTCCTCTGGATGACAGCGCGGTGGGTAGGTTGTGGGCTTGCGATCCGGGTTGTTGGTGAGTCGTCGGCTACTCGGCAATTACTTCGTATAAACGAAATTTCCGTTGGTGGAGTAGCACAAAACTGGCACAAGAATCTAAGTGTGATTTTCAGGGCGTTCATGTTGTTGAACTTGGATCGCCTTCGAGAAGTGGGGCACCCATCTTTAGCCGTGATGCTCGATGGTCTCCCCAGGTGCCCAAAGGCGAGGCACCTGGGCCACCCACAGTTTGTGGTCAATCCGCAGAAAGACGGATCGCATCCTCTCAGCCCACTCTCGCAATCACCGCCAATTCTCAAGCCCCTGCGCCGGTTTGCAGACAATTACCCCTCCCTTGGCTAAGCTTGAAATAGAAAAAGGGAAAACAAGCAGTGGCTGAACGGAAGGGGATGAAAAGCCTTCCTTATCCTATGCAGGCCATCTCCGCGGCGCGCGTGCGCAGAGGAGACGAAACTGATCGGCAATCTTCGCCTTTATACGATGCGTTTTTCAGAGCGGTGCCCTCGGGGTAACCGCCGCATCTCGCTTCTCAGCAGGCTCGATGGTCCGCGGGGCGTGGCCGGAAAGCTCGGAACGATGGCCGCAACAGGGGAGAAACAGGGCAACACAACAAAAAAGAAACAGAAACCGACAGGCAAGAAACAGAGACCGGCAGACAAGAAACGGAAGCCGTCGGGCAAGAAAGAGAAACCGTCAGGGAGGTCGAACACCAACCCGGGCCGCAAACCAAGCGGCTCAAACAAGCCGGGAAAAGGACACGCCGCCAGGCCGTGCATGGGCGCGGCACGCCTGCGCAGTTCGATCAACAGCCTGGTGGAAAAAGAGTCCGAAGAACTCGCCATGGCGCTGGTCGATCATGCCAAGGCCGGCAATGTGAGCAGCGCCAAGCTGCTGGTCGAGCTCTCGGGGGCCAATGACCCGCCCCCCGCGCCGAAAAAAATGCAACGCAGTCTAAGCCTCTCGGAATACTGGGACGGTCAGCCCCAGTGGCAGGGTGAGGCCGACGAGGACGAAGGCAGCGGCTGCGGAGGCCGGGAGCCCGAACTCTGAACCAGACTCAAAATAACGAACCTCCAGATCTGGTGAAACGAATGCCCCCTGGCCGCAACTCCCCGATTGCGGCCAGGGCCGATCAGGCCATTGCCTATCATTGGGGTGTTGGCGTGGTTTGTCCGCTGATTTTTCCTGTTGCTGCTCAGCCCGCGAGCAGGGATTCGTCGCCGAGAATGCGGTAGAGCGTGGAGCGGCTGATGGCCAGTTGACGCGCCGCGCGCAGCTTGTTGCCGCGGTTCAAGTCGAGCACGTACTGAACATGATGGCGGATCACGGCGTCGAGCGTGAGGTTGTCGGGAAGGCCTTGAGGTTGCACATGCGAAGCCATTTCGACATCGGATGGCAAGGCCAGATTGCCGGCGAGAATGACCCCGTTGTCGGCTTCGAGCAGCGCCGTTTCAAGCACGTTCGCCAGTTCCCGCACATTGCCGGGCCAGTTATGTTGCAGCAGCCGCGCCAGGGCGCCGGGACCGAGCAGCACGGGACGCTGCTGATAGCGTGCGCATATCCGCTCCAGCAGACTCTGCGCCAGCGGAGCCAAATCTTCCCGCCGCTGCCGCAAGGGCGGAATCGAAAAACGAATTGCGGAAAGCCGGAACGCCAGATCGGGTAAGAGCAGTCCCTGACCGACCATCTGGCGCAGCGAGGTTTGCGAGGATGCCAGCAGAACGGCGCGGCCCGGAGGACGGTCCTGAAGATTGCGAAGCACGGCGAGCAGCAACCCCTGCCCCGGTGGCGCGAGCAGGTCGACACGGTCGAGATAAGTAAAGCCCGCGAGGGTGGCGGGATCGCCGTCGGTGGCCAGCCATTCGCGCGCATCGCGGCGCTGAAAGTGAGTTCCCGAGAGTGGAGAGCGAGAAAACAAATAGCGAGCCAGCGTGTGCTTGCCGTTGCCGTGCTCGCCTTCAATAGCAGCAACCTGCAGATGCGGTGCGGCCATATCGGCCTGCAAAAGCAGTTTGCGCCATGCCGCACTGATGCCCACCACCTGGAAGACCGCAGCAGCATCGGATTCGACAAGCGAAAGACCGGAGGCAGTAAGCTGGGACTGGAACTGAGCAGCGCTTTGCATGGGTGTTAACCTGCCTCGACTCCCTGGCCCAGCTTGGATAGTGCGGGCCGACACCGGTTTCATCGGCAAGGTCAAAGAAAACATGAACGCATGAGAGAGCGCGGCTGAAGCGGTTCGATCCGGTTTCGAAGGGGATCGAATGAAGCCCGGGACCGCGCAGTGCGAGAGCGCGGATTTGTGCGGTCAAAGGCCCGCAAGACGAGGAACCCGTTGGGCCAGGCTCATTGCAGGCTCTGGCGGGCCGGGGTCTCCAATGAAAACAGCCGCATGCGGGCAATGAAAACAGGGTTGCGGGGCGCACGCACGATATACTCGATGCATTCCCGCCGAGGCGTTCTTCATCCCAGTTTTGCCCGATGGCAAGAAAAAGATTTGGGAGAAGCCTATTCAGTTGCCTCAAACAGCAACTCGATTGCACGGAGAAGCGGCGATTGACGATTGCAACCAAACGATGGTGCTACGCGGGTTGGGTGATGCTGATCGTCGTTTTTGCCGTGCTGCATGCGCTGCACCTTCGAGCTGATTTCCCTAACTACTCGCCGTGGACCTTCGATTGGGCCAAGTTCACCGATGAAGGCTGGTATGGGAATGCGGCGATTCGCGCGCACCTGTTCGGCTATTGGTATGTGGCGGGAGATTTTAATCCGGCGGTGGCACTGCCGGTGTTGCCGTTTCTGGAATGGTTGTTGTTTTTTGTAACCGGAGTGACGCCCGAGGCCGCGCGCGGACTGGTGGTTGCTTTTTTCTTCGCCAATCTTGCACTGAGCTACCTGCTGGTGAGGTCGAGCGGACCGCGATGGGCGGGGTTGCTCGCGGTTACGCTGATGGTGACCAGCGCCTTCCTTTACTGCTTTAGCCGGCTGGCTATTCTTGAACCGCTGCTGATGACGTTTACGCTGGGAGCCATGAACCTGGCAGTGCGGTTACCGCGGCTGGCGAAGCCGGTGCGCGCGGCCATGATGATCGGCCTGTTGTTCACGTTGATGATGCTGACCAAGACGACCGCGGTGTTTCTGCTGCCGGCTTTGGTTTGGGCGCTTGTGTTGCCCTTGCGGCACAGGTTGGGCGAGGCCGTCGGTTGCGCGCTGGCCGCGCTGGGAAGCTTTGCGTTCAGCTATGGATTGTGGATGGCCCTGGTTTGGCGGTGCGGGTTGCTGGCTGACTACAAATACCTCTTCTTCGTGAACGCCTATCCCAAGCCAAGGGAGTTTTACTGGCCGGTGGTGAGCGCGCTGTGGTCGCTGCACGGCGGCCTGTGGATCGATCACATTCTTTTTCCCCTGGCCGGGCTCATCGTGGCCGGTGCGGTGCTGGCCTCGTTCAATAAGGGCGTCCGCGGGGACACGGCTGCCTCGCGTGCGTGGAGGGCATGGGGACGGGCCTTGTTGCTTGACCCGGTGCTGGGAGCGTCAGTATGGGCCGTGGCCGGCTACATCTTCTTCATGGCCATCCAGGACCATCCTCAGCCGCGGTACTTTGCCGTGGTGGCATTTTTCTGCTTCATCGTCATTGCGCGTGGCGCTGAAGCTCTGCTGGGCCGGAGCATGGCAAAACCCGTGGCGCAAATCCGGATGGCGGGATGGGCGGTCGCGCGGATTGCGGGATGGGCGGTGATTGGGGTTACGGGGCTGGCAACGATTCTGAATGGCGCGCAGCAGGTGAACTACGCGCTCCATCCGCAATACACGTTTGTGAATGCCGCCGCGCAGCTTGCCCAGTATATGGATGAGCATCCCAACGGCAAACGGTTGCTGGTTTCAATCAGCGGCGACGAGCTTTCCCTGGTTAACCACGTGCCTGCGCTTTGCGACGATTTCGTAACCCCGACGGCTACCATTCCCGGCCTGGCCGAGAAACTTGCTTACTACCAACCCGGCTGGTACGCGGCGTGGAACGATCTGGACCCGAATACGCTCGTGGAGCTGCACATTCACTTCTCACTGGAGCAGGTGGCCACGTTCAATGCCTTCGACGATCCTGATCGCAATCAGCTGCTCTTGTTCAAGCTGCATCCTCTGCCGGGGGGCAAGGCGCGCGATCCCGATGAGCAGAATCTCCAGGTTCCGCTGCCGGACGACTCGATTTCAGCGGCGGACGATTAGAGCAGGGGGCCAGACAAGGGAACCTGAGCAGGGAATCAGGGGCCGGGGGGAAGGTTTCCGCAGGTCGCACTTGGTTCGGGCCGTCCAGAATGTTTAGAACGGGAAGCGGACGGAAAAGATCCCGTTGTGGTTGTTGCGGTAGAAGGTAGACGTTGCAATCTGGAAGCCGCCGCCAATCGACATGCCCACTCTTCTGGTCAATTTGAAGCGCCCCAGCACAAATCCCGGCGTGATGTAGTTCAGCGTCTTGCCGGCGTGCTCTCCATCCTGATAGTGGGTGGTGTTGAACTCGACCTCCGGCCAGATTTTCTTCATCACGCGGTACTGGAGCGTGTTATTCCAGACGAAGTTGCGACCGTTGGCAGGCTCGTTGGTGGTGGGAATCTGGACCCCGAAAGTCCCCTGCTCGTCGAAGTTGCCAAAGCCCTTTCCGTAGGCGACAGTGGGCGTAATGGTAGCCGAATTAGCCCCCGTCACCACCCCGTTTGAATAGGATCCTGTGGGGATGCTCCAGCCCAGGAAGGCGGTCAGAATGTAATTGCCGTGCTGCTCGTTTTTGGCGAGGATGCGGTATTTGACCAGGAACGCCAGGTCGCCAACTCCATTTACCTCGCTGGGGTCGCCGCTGTAGTTGTAATAAGGCGGCGTCTGAAGAATCAACTCCACCTTGTACCAGGGAATCAGCTCGATCCCCTTGGCTCCGTCATATTCGTTCCACGTGTATCCGTCGGCATGCTGCAGCCAGTCCTGATCGTAACGCACCTCTTCTTCGAGGCGCGGTGTGGTGGTGGCATTGGGCGTAATCCAGTGCGGCTGTTCGCTCTGCGTCTTGTCGACCCGGGAAAACCAGTGGGAGAAATATCCATTCTGCCCAAAAGCCTGGGCCGAGGCAAAGAAGAAAACCGCCGCTGCAAGGACCAACTTCGACTTGTCCATGTTTCCTCCAGGCTTATGGCGAAGACACAAACCCAAAAATGGATTGAATTGAGCGTGGGGGGAATTTCAAAGGAGAACGCTCTCGAATCAATATAAATCAATACGGATAAAAGAAGAAATAGGTGTGGATTGAGGGGGGTGCGGGTGCTGGACGCTCCGGGTGGCGAGGTTTTACCAGCTTATTTTGAAAGACGCTGACACAAATGGCCTGTTAAGCCAACTGATCGACAGTAAAGTTAGTGGGTAGCGTCTAAATCAGCGGGGGGCGTTTTCGGCTCCCCGCACGCCGCCCAGGCCAGCGCAACCACCCAGCCGATGAATGTCCATCCAAGAAAGATGTTCACCACGCCGATTCCCGCGCCGGCCTTGCAGTGGCGGGCGGCCGCAATCCATAGAGGCAGAAAATAAAGCACCGCGATTAACCCAACCCAAACGATTCCGCTCATAACCACCTCGAACAGTGCGTCGGAGGATGCCACACCTGCTAAGGCTCAGGATGTGATCCGCAGGCCTTTCGCCTTGATCCTGCAGGTGGTGCTCAAAGATCAGCAGACCAATGGAGTCATCACGCAGGGCTTTGCCAGCATGTTTAAAGTGTAGCTTTAGGCGCGGGGAGTGGTACATCCCTCTCCCCGCTGGCCGCCCAAGCCAGTGCAACCACCCAGCCGATAAACGTCCATCCAAGAAACAGGTTGACCACGAGGATTCCGTTGTGAGCCTTGCAATGCCGCACACGGGACACGATGCCTGGCATAAAGTAAAGCGGGACGAAAAAACCAAACAGCACAATCAGGTGCCACGGTTGAAGTAAATCGCCCATCTCATTACCCTCGATGTTGCGCCCGCAGCTTACCACACTTGTCAAGGCTTAGAATGTGATGCGCAAGGCTTGGCCAGCATGTTTAACGGTTAACGCGCACGGCGGAGGGTGGTGCTATCCGCCGCCCGTTTGCTTGGCTTGTAAATCCAGTTCCGGGCTCCATGTTGCCACGCTCTGATGCGTTCGCCAGTCTAAGAAATCTACGAAATCGACACTCTTATCCATCCGGCCTTGTGTTGCCTCGCACACCATAAGCGCGGCGAGCGCCCGCTTCGTATCGAAGTCTGCCAGATAGAAACTGGGGCCAATCTCAACCGTCATTATTTGCCCATCAACTTGATAATGCCTCCAGATGCCAGAGCGATCCGTTTTGAGGGTCTTGTCGCATTTGGCAGCCCTCAGGCGTTGCTCAGCCGTTGAGACGGGTGCGGTCGGCGCGGGCGCGGCGGCTTGCGTAGACATGCGCTGCGTTGAGGTGCCTACGTCAAATTCCACGGCAATCACGGCAGAGACAACGCCCGCGATCAACAGGAAGACTTTGAAGCCCTTACTCATATTGGCCCCCACAAATTGCGGCCGGAGTCTACCACACATGGCAAGGCTTAGGATGTGATGCGCAACCCTTTTTCCATGATCTGCCGCCAGGTGCCCGCCCACAGCTCCAGGAAGGCCGCCTGACCCGGCTGTGCCTGAATCAATGGCGGAGACGTTGCTTTTATGGGGAAGTTAAGGTCATCAGGCGAAGTCGACCTGAGGAGGCCGGAGGGTGCTTTACGGTCTGCCGATCATGACCTCGGTGGCTTTGATGAGGGCGACGGCGGGTTCGCCGGGCTTGAGGGCGAGTTCGCGCACGGCGTCGGCGGTGATGATGGCCGTGACGCGTTGATTGCCGACGGAGACAACGACCTTGGCCAGCAGGCCTTCCATGGTCACTTCAACGATGGTTCCAAGGAGCTGGTTGCGGCCACTGATGCGACCGGAGCCGCTATGGGCGGCGGAGGCGGGCAGGAATTCGTCGAGGGCGTCGAGGGGGACGCGGTGGTGTCCGCCCGGGGTCTTGACGGTGCGGATGCGGCCGGCCAGGATCCAGTGCTTGAGGGCCGGATAGCTGATGCCGATTTTATCCGCGGCCTGGCGGGGCGTGAGCAGCGAGGCAGAGGTCATGGCGCGGCTGAAATTCCCCCATGGCCAGTACTTTACACGGTTTTATGGGAAGGCGTTTCCGGATCGGGAAAAATGCACGGGAGCCCTGTGATTGCAGTCACTCGACAGTGGTGTATTCGGATGATAGCCTTCCGGTGGCATGGCCCCGAGAGAATCAAGGGGGCCAAGTTTTCCTGGCCGTGTGTCATGACGGCTTAAAACGAAACCATCTAGTCGGGAGGAATTGTGACTGCAACGAATGGGGTGTACTTTGTTCTGGGCGTACTTTCGCTCATTTCGGTCTTTTTCCTGGTTCGCCGGGGGATCGGCTCCACTTTGGGAACGCCGAAGATGCGGAAGATCGCGGCGGCCCTTTTGGGGTTGCTGCTTCCCACATTGGCCTACGCGCAGCCGGAACAAACAGGCGGAGGCGAAGCCAACCTGGTGCTGCCGGATCTGACGACCGTGAATTTTTTCGGTCTGAACGGACATGCCCTTCTGATGATCGGCTTGCTGTTCTGCGTCGGCGGCCTGCTGTTCGGCCTCGCGATTTATACGCAATTGAAGAACCTGGCGGTTCATCAGTCCATGCGCGAAATCTCCGAGATGATCTATGAAACCTGCAAAACCTACCTGGTGACGCAGGGCAAGTTCATTCTTCTGCTCTGGGCATTCATCGCGGTCATTATCGCGCTGTACTTCGGCTACCTGGCGCCGGTGCCCGGAAAATCGGTTGCGGTGACTCTGCCGATCATTCTAGGGTTTTCGCTTCTCGGCATCGCGGGCAGCTACGGCGTGGCGTGGTTCGGCATTCGTGTGAACACATTTGCCAACTCGCGGACGGCATTCGCAGGATTGCGGGGCAAACCGTATCCATGCTATGCGATCCCGCTGAAGGCGGGCATGAGCGTCGGCATGATGCTGATCTCGGTGGAACTGCTGATCATGCTCTGCATCCTGCTGTTCATCCCGGCCGATTATGCGGGTCCCTGCTTCATCGGGTTCGCGATTGGCGAGTCGCTGGGCGCAGCGGCGCTCCGCATTGCGGGCGGCATCTTCACCAAGATCGCCGACATCGGCGCCGACCTGATGAAGATCGTCTTCAAAATCAAGGAAGACGATGCGCGCAACCCCGGCGTGATCGCCGACTGCACGGGCGACAACGCGGGCGACTCGGTTGGCCCCAGCGCCGACGGATTTGAGACCTACGGCGTCACCGGTGTGGCCCTGATCACCTTTATTTTGCTGGCAGTCAAGAGTCCTGGGACGCAGGCGGAATTGCTGGTGTGGATCTTCGTGATGCGCGTGGCCATGCTGATCTCGAGCTCGGGCGCGTACTTCCTCAATGGCGCCATTGCTCGCGCCAAATACCTCAATGCCGACGACATGGACTTCGAGGCGCCTTTGACTTCGCTGGTCTGGATTACGTCGATCACCTCAATCATTTTGACCTACATCGTGACTTACTTCATGATCCCCACTCTCGGGGACGGAACCCTGTGGTGGAAGCTGGCTTCGATCATCTCCTGCGGTACGCTGGCGGGCGCGCTGATCCCCGAGCTGGTGAAGGTTTTCTCATCAACCAAGTCGGCCCACGTGAAGGAAGTTGTGAAGTCGGCGCAGGAGGGCGGTGCATCGCTCGGCATCCTGTCGGGCTTCGTGGCCGGCAATTTTTCAGCCTACTGGCTGGGACTCAGCATGGTGGCCCTGATGGCACTGGGCTACTACTTCAGTACCGGCGTGTCGATGGCCGATCAGATGCTGGCACCCGCCGTGTTCGCCTTTGGCCTGGTGGCCTTCGGCTTCCTGGGCATGGGCCCGGTGACGATCGCTGTGGATTCTTACGGACCGGTTACCGATAATGCTCAATCTGTCTACGAGCTCTCGCTCATTGAGAACGTTCCCAACATCGAGGCTGAGTTGAAGAAGGACTACGGCTTCGACGTGAAGTTCGAACGCGCAAAATACCTGCTCGAAGCCAATGATGGAGCCGGGAACACATTCAAGGCCACGGCCAAGCCGGTGCTGATCGGCACAGCCGTGGTGGGCGCAACGACCATGACCTTCTCGATCATCATGGCGCTCACCCACGGTCTGACCGTGAATGTGCAGAAGCTATCGCTGCTGCACGCGCCCTTCATGCTGGGGTTGATCTGCGGCGGGGCGGTCATCTACTGGTTCACGGGAGCTTCAACCCAGGCCGTGACCACCGGCGCCTACCGCGCCGTCGAGTTCATCAAGGCCAACATCCATCTGGAAGGCGCGGAGAAGGCCTCGGTGAGTGATAGCAAGAAGGTGGTGGAAATCTGCACCAAGTACGCGCAGAAGGGGATGTTTAACATCTTCCTGGCCGTCTTCTTCGCAACGCTGTCGTTCGCGTTCATGGAGCCGTTCCTGTTTATCGGCTACCTGTTCTCGATTGCGATCTTCGGCCTCTACCAGGCCATCTTCATGGCCAATGCCGGGGCCGCATGGGACAACGCGAAGAAGATCGTCGAGGTGGACATGAAGCAGAAAGGGACGCCTCTGCATGACGCTACCGTAATCGGAGACACAGTCGGCGATCCGTTCAAAGACACCTCCTCGGTGGCCATGAACCCGATCATCAAGTTCACGACTTTGTTCGGATTACTGGCTGTCGAACTGGCAGTGACGCTCATGGCCAGCAACCCGATGCTCACCCACGTGCTGGCAGTCGCGTTCTTCCTGGTGTCAGTCTTCTTTGTGCACAAATCCTTCTACGGCATGAGGATTGAATCCAAGGCAAGCTAAAGGTGAATGGCTTGTGAAGTGACGAGAACGCCGTCTGGAAACGGGCGGCGTTCTATAGACCCAATCGAGTGGCACGCGCTTATCAGGCCGCTCGGAAACGCCAGGTGCGACAGCGCCTTTGTACCTGCGGGAATCATGTCCGGGCGCTCCCTTTTGTCGAAGCGACGGGCTGATTCACAATCGATTCAACTGCCGACTGGCGGACGTTGAAACCACGAATGCGGTCCTGCGCGAGGTTGCGCAGGACCGCATTTGCGCTTTCCTGGCCCGGCCGGGGTGCATTTGTGGGCTGCCTATCGGCGACGGCCTCGAAGCGACCTAAATCTCCACAACTCGCACAGGCACGACTGAATTCTGCACCGTTCCTGCGTCTTGCGGGGCGATGGAGGTGGGTCTAGGCTTGATTTTGGGGCAGACGAACCGCCGGATGCTACGGGCGGGGATGCAATTGCATCAAAAGAGGAGCAAGTTTTGTGGGCGGAAATCCGCATGGGACTAGGCGATTTTGAGCTTTCCACAGCTAAAGTGCCCTATTTAGCAGCCGGATGCAGGGAACACAAACAAAATACAATATGTTGTGGTTTCTTGTTGACACGTACCATAGACAGCGGTATTTTTTCATCTGCGGCTGTAATCAGAATGTAACGATGCTCCGGCGTGACGACCCGCCGAGAAGCCGCTGAGAGACGAGAATTCGCAGTAATTTCCAACCCCGTTTCCCGTTGGTTTGAGATGTAGCATCAAACCCCACATTCAGGTTGACTTATGCCTGGAATGAGGGGTGGTATCACCAATTTTGCCGACCGAGAGGACCCCCCATGAACGAGGCTTATCTGCAGAGCACAGCCGCCGACGCCCACACAGCTAACACACAGAAGGGCCTGACCTTCACCCACCGCTTTTCAAAGGAAGGCGTGTCGCCGTATGACGAGGTGCAGTGGGAGCGCCGGACGGCCTCGATCACCGACGCCAAGGGCAACACGATCTTCGAGCAGAAGGACGTGGAAGTTCCGGTGGACTGGTCGATGACGGCAACGAATATTGTGGCCTCGAAGTATCTTCATGGGCAGATTGGCACGCCGGAGCGGGAGACGGGCGTGCGGCAACTGGTGGGGCGGGTGGCGGAAACGGTGCGGGACTGGGGCCTGGCCGGCGGCTACTTTGCCACGGTGGAGGACGGACGCGTATTTCACGACGAGCTGGCGCACCTGCTGCTGACGCAGAAGGTGGCCTTCAATTCGCCGGTATGGTTCAACGTGGGCTGTGACCGTCTGGAGCCGGATTCGGCCGGCCAGAACTGGCATTGGGACCCGGCGTCGGGGGGCGTAAAGTATTCGGCGACCGGTTACCGGAATCCGCAGTGCTCGGCCTGCTTTATCAATTCGGTGGACGACTCGCTTGACTCGATTCTGACGCTGGCCAAGACCGAGGGGATGCTGTTCAAGTGGGGTTCGGGGACGGGCACCAATCTTTCCTCGATCCGCGGCTCGAAAGAGAATCTTTCCGGCGGCGGGCAGGCCTCGGGACCGTTGAGCTTCATGCGCGGCTTCGACGCGTTTGCCGGGGTCATCAAATCCGGCGGCAAGACGCGGCGCGCGGCCAAGATGGTGATCCTGAACGCAGATCATCCGGACATTATGGAGTTCATTGATTGCAAGGCCAAGGAAGAGGCGAAGGCATTCGCACTGATCAGGGCCGGCTACGACGGTTCGGGACCGGATTCAGAGGCGTATTCGTCCATCTTCTTCCAGAACGCGAACAACTCGGTGCGGGTAAGCGACGAGTTCATGCGCGCCTATGAGAGCGACGGCGACTTCACCACGTACACCGTGAAGGAGCATGAGCCGGTGGCCACCTACAAGGCACGGGAGATCATGAAAAAGATTGCCGAAGCCACCTGGCTCTGCGGCGATCCCGGAATGCAGTTCGACACGACGATCAACAAGTGGCACACCAGCAAGAACACGGCGCGGATCAACGCATCGAATCCCTGCTCGGAGTACATGTTTCTGGATAACTCGGCCTGCAACCTGGCGAGCTTTAACCTGCTGAAGTTTGTGAATGCGGCGGGAGTGTTCGATATCGCGGCCTACCGTCATGCGATTTCGGTGTTGATTACGGCCATGGAGATTCTGGTGGATAACTCCGGTTATCCGACGGAAGCGATTGCGCGGAACTCGCACGAATACCGTCCGCTGGGACTGGGCTACGCCAACCTGGGAGCGCTGCTGATGGCCTTCGGTCTGCCCTACGACTCGGCAGCCGGACGCGATCTGGCGGCCAGCCTGACGGCGATCATGTGCGGACAGGCGTATCTGCAATCCGCGGTGATTGCGGCCAACTGCCCGCCTCTGGGTTCGGCGACGACGCTGACTGCGTCAGTGGAGCGTGAGGGCGGCGCGTGCCCCGGCTTTTATGTGAACCGCGAGCCGTTTCTTGACGTGATCAGGATGCACCGTGCCGAAGTAAACAAGATTGGCAAGTCGCGGCAAAGCGGGGAGCCGTTCAGCGTGCCGCAACTGGATGCGCTGATTGATGCCAGCCGCGAGAGCTGGGACATGGCGCTGATGTTCGGGGAGCGCTATGGCTATCGCAATTCGCAGACCACGGTGCTGGCGCCAACCGGGACGATCGGCTTCATGATGGACTGCGACACGACGGGCATTGAGCCCGACCTGGCGCTTGTGAAGTACAAGAAGCTGGTGGGCGGCGGCATGATCAAGATTGTGAACAACACAGTTCCCGCGGCCTTGTTCAAGCTGGGCTATGACAACGAGGAAGTAAACGCGATCGTGAGCTACATCGACGCGACGGGAACGATTGAAGGCGCGCCGGGCATCAAACCGGAACATCTGGCGGTGTTCGATTGCAGCTTCAAGCCGTCCAAGGGGACACGCTCGATTCATTACATGGGGCACATCAAGATGATGGCGGCGGCGCAGCCGTTCCTTTCCGGGGCCATTTCGAAGACGGTGAATTTGCCCCACGAGGCAAGTGCGGAAGACGTTGCGGAAGCATACGCCGAGAGTTGGCGGCAGGGAATCAAGGCCGTGGCCATCTACCGCGACGGCTCGAAGGGCACACAGCCGCTGAATACCAGCATGGACGCAAAGAAAGAGCCGACGGCGCTGGACGCAGCCGCGAGCCGGGTGCTGGGGAACCTGGCAGCCTCGCAGCCCGCAGCCGAGGCCGATCTGAAGCTGCTCGAGGCCAAGCCGGGCGAAAAGCTGGAGTTGAGCGGGAAGCAGTTGAGTGCCGCTGCCGCCGCTCTGCAGGGCGCGCTGGATAATGCAGCCAAGGCGTCGGCATTCATGGTGCTGACATCGGCGGCAGAGACAGGCAAGGCTCAAGAAGGGGTGAGAGAGGTGCAGGATACCAATGGGCCTCCGCGCGCGGTGCGCCACAGGCTGCAGGACGAGCGCGCCTCGATCACGCACAAGTTCTCCATCGCCGGCCACGAGGGCTACATTACGGTGGGACTGTATCCAAGCGGGCAGCCGGGTGAGATCTTCATCAAGATGGCGAAGGAGGGGTCAACCGTTTCGGGGTTGATGGATGCCTTCGCCACCTCGATTTCACTGGCCCTCCAGCACGGAGTACCGCTGAAGGTTCTGTGCGAGAAGTTTGCTCACACGCGCTTCGAACCTTCAGGTTGGACGGGCAACGAGCAAATCGGCTACGCCAAGAGCCTGATGGACTACATCTTCCGCTGGCTCAATCTCCGCTTTCTTTCAGGGGAACAGTTGACGCTGTTTGCCGGGCTGGCTCCGCATGCGCCCGAGCTGCCGGCGTCGCCGACGATTCTTCCCGATGCCGATCTGGACGAGGACACGACGGCGTCGCAGCATCATCTGGCCAGGCTCGCGGAAGAGGTGGCGAGACGACTGAACCAGGTGAGCGGGCACGGACATGGCGGCGGTCAGGCGGCGGGCGGTGGGATTTGGCCGGATCCGTCGGCCGAAGCGGCGCAGGCCGGTACCCCGCAGATGCCCAACTTGCAAGACCGGGGACTCTATCACGCCGCCGACGCCATGCGCGAGATGTACGAAATGGGCGATGCGCCGAGTTGCTCGACATGCGGCGCCATCATGGTTCGCAATGGGAGTTGCTATCGCTGCATGAGCTGCGGTTCGACGAGCGGTTGTTCCTAGGTACCTCATTCGCTCCTGTTAGGCGCGTTGTGGGCGATTGGCTGCCTGATCGATGGAGATCGATGGCAGAAGCGGCGTTTGTGTAATCTGTTCACATGGGGTACCAGTTTGGCGTAATGCAGGGTCGTTTGTCTCCTCCGGAATCTGGCCGTTTCCAGGCTTTCCCTCGGAATTCATGGCGCGACGAATTCCCTCGCGCGAAACAAGCCGGCTTCTCATATATTGAATGGATTCACGATGGCTATGACGAAGGCGCTAATCCGATCTTCGCCGCAACAGGGAGGTCAGAACTCGAGAAGCTGAAGGTACAACATGGGATCACAACTCCGGCCATCTGCGCCGATTGGTTCATGGAGTTCCCGCTGATCCGATGCACAGTCGAAGAGAGGAAACGACGTGAGAACCACCTCCGGCTGTTGATACCGATCGCGCTGCAAATCGGAGCATGGAGGATCGTTATTCCCTTCGTGGACAACTCCCGTCTGGCCACTGAGAAGGAATGGGAGGAGGTCGTGGCCATCCTGGAACGTGCGGTTTCAATCGCCGACGAGCACCAGGTTGAACTCCATCTCGAAGCCGACCTAGATCCCGAGTCTTTCAAGCGATTTCTGGAACTTATTCCACATCCCTCCATAAAGGTGAATTGGGATTCGGGCAACAGCTCGGGGCTGGGATACGTCGCAACCAGAGAATTCGCCGCATACGGAGGCCGGATAGGATCGATCCACATCAAAGATCGGTACAGAAAGCCAGAAGGTGGCGTCGAGACACGGCCGCTTGGCACAGGATCAGCCGATTTCAATGATGTGTTCCGTGCTATACGATCAACCGAGTACAGCGGAGGCTTGACGCTTCAGGCGGCCCGGGGAGTCCCCGGCGATGAAGTAGACTTCTTGAGGACGCAGATTGAGTTTCTGAAGCCGTTCTGCGAGGTTGATTGAACGCCGGCTTCCCTTTCAGATTCCAGCTCACATGTTCCGGGAACAGGATCGAGGAATGGTCGTGACGGACTCCGATCTCAGATTGCAATCATTGTTTTCGTTAAAGGGAAAAACGGCCGTTTTGACAGGTGCTTCCGGATTCCTGGGCCGAACATTCTGCCGTGCGTTGCTAGCCAATGGGGCCCGGGTGGTCGCCCTGGGGCGCAGTGACAGATTGGATTCGGAAGCGGCCCGATGGAGCGAGGAGTTTGGGGCAGATTGCGTGGCTGTAGAGCGGGTCGACATGTACGACGCTTCCGCGTTGAACTCGGTATGTGACGCGATTGCGAGTCGCGAAAACAGAATCGATGTGCTCATCAATAATGCTCATGAACTTGGTGCGGCAACCGGTTTCAACGTGCCCGAGGGTTCGTTAGAGAATTCCACTTTCGATCAGTGGCAGCGCAACCTTCAAGGGGGCGTCTACTGGGCGGTCCAGACGACTCAACGGATTGGTATACGGATGAAGAACCAGGGGAGCGGTTCCATTATTAACATCGCGACGATGTATGCGTCAGTGGCACCGCGTCCGCAACTCTACGAAGGAACATCGTCACTGAATCCGCCCGGGTATTCAGCATCAAAAGCCGCCCTGGTCGCATTCACGCGATACACGGCGAGCTTCTGGGGCGAGTTCGGTGTTCGGGCAAACTGCATTTCGCCCGGTCCGTTTTCTAACACCGAAGATGTATCGGGGCAAAACTCCGTGCAGGAAGACTCACCATTTGTTCAGAAATTGAAGGGATATACGGTGCTTAATCGTATCGGGCGCCCACGCGAACTATGTGGAGCGCTGTTGTTCCTGGCTTCCGACGCGAGCAGCTATATGACGGGTCAGGAGCTTAGGATCGACGGCGGCTGGACGGCTGTATAAACCTACCCCTGCGTGGCTGGATGGAACTGATGAATCTGGAACTTTCAGAGAAAGTGGTGTTTGTCGCCGGCTCAAGTCGCGGAATCGGCCGAAGCATCGCTGAGGCACTTCTTTCAGAGGGCGCTCGAGTCGTCATCACGGGCAGAGACCAAGTTGCGCTTGACGCTACCTGTTCCGACTTAAGCTCGAGATTCGGCGCCGAGCGCATTCTGCCCATTTGTGGTGATTTCTCAATGGAAGCAATTATCTCGGCTGGATTCAAGGCGACGATCCAGCGATTCGGGCAGATCGACCATCTGATCGCCAATCTCGGAAGCGGATCAGGGAAACCGGGATGGGATCAGCCGCCGGAAGATTGGCATCGGCTTTTTGAGATGAACTTCTTTGCGTCCACACGGCTGGCTCAACAGGTTTTGCCCTTGCTTCTGGCCAATGAGAACAGGGGCTCGATTATATTTGTTTCATCAATCGTGGCTGTGGAAGCGACTGCTGCTCCTCTGCCATACTCGGCTGCTAAAGCGTCGCTCAATAACTATGCGAAGAATCTTGCGCGACAGCTCGGTCCGCATGGAATTCGCGTGAATACGATTGCGCCCGGCAACATCCTTTTCCCGGGTGGATCCTGGGAGCGTCACCTGGCAAACAGAAAAGATGCGGTCGAGTCCATGCTCAAAACGGAGGTCCCCCTGCAGCGTTTTGGCGTTTCAGAAGAGATTGCAAATTTCGCCGTTTTTCTCTGCTCGCCGCGCGCGAGTTTTGCCACGGGTTCCTGCTTCGTAGTCGACGGAGGACAAACCAGAAGTTTGTAACTGGTCGCCGGTGAGAAAACAGACTCCTCCGCAGCGGATAGAAGTCGATGGATCGTTCATCAATCAAGAGCTTTTCCGATAGGATTCCATATGGATTCACAACGCATTCAATCTCTCTTCGATTTGACAGGCCGCGTGGCGATCGTGACCGGAGGTTCCGGCTTGATGGGTGGCCATCACGGCGCCATCCTGGCTGCCGCGGGGGCACATGTTGTATTGCTGGATCTGGAGCGCACCCAACCATGGAAGCGCGCTGAGGCTTTGCAGGCAGCTCATGGGCAGGAATGCGCAGGGCTGGCTTCAGACGTCACGTCAGAGGCCTCCTTATTGCAGGTCAACAAGGAGATCCTCAGAAGGTTTGGGCGCATCGATATCCTCATCAACAATGCTGCCAACAATCCCAAGGTTGAGGCCGACTCGACGGGAAAGCAATGGTCGCGCCTGGAGAACTTTCCGCTTGACATCTGGAATGGCGACATAGCCGTCGGGCTTACTGGGGCATTTCTTTGCTCGCGGATCTTCGGTCAAGAAATGGCCAAGCGCTCCCAGGGCGTTATCTTAAACATCTCGTCGGACCTGGGCGTCATCGCCCCTGACCAGCGCATATATCGCAAAGAGGGACTTGCCGACGATGAGCAACCCGTAAAGCCTGTTACCTATTCCGTCGTAAAGACCGGCCTCATCGGGTTGACCCGGTACCTCGCCACATACTGGTCAGACAAGCACGTGCGCGTGAACGCAATTTCTCCCGGTGGAATTTTTGCCGGGCAGCCCGATGAATTCACTCGGAAGCTGCACGAACTTATTCCGATGAAGCGGATGGCGCGCGAGGACGAATACGAAGGCGCAATACTCTTCTTGTGCTCCGATGCGAGTTCGTACATGACTGGACAGAACCTGATCGTTGATGGCGGAAGAACGGTTCTGTGAAGCAGAATTTCGCGCCGGATAAAGCGGCAGGGCAGAGATTCGCCTCTGCGATCTTACGAACCGTGCGAGTGAACTTCACATAGCGCTCACGATATGTTGCTGCGGGCTATTGTTTTTTGCCCCAAGTGAAGCGACGGCCGATGATGCACTTCACAATCCAGTGATCGGTGGCGGCGGTGGGGCCTAGGCCTACGCCGAAGTTGATCTCCCAATCGGGTGACACGTTCAGGTCGATGGCGGGAAAGATCTGCTGCTGCTGATTGTGCAGGCTGGCGATCGAGGTAATGCTGCCGTAGTCGGCGTAGTACTCGAGGCCGCCGGTGATCTGCTTTGTGAAGTCATAGCTTACTTTCACGGAAGGCGAAAAATCGATTCCCAGCTTTACGTCGGGCCCGTGCCAGGCCCGCTCCAGGGCAGGATTGACGGCCCAGTACCAGCGGCCTGCGGTTTGGTCGACGATGGGGCGAATCTCCCAGTCCCATGTGTCGGGCGCGTAGCGGGCGCGCTGATAACCGAACTCGGTGGAAAGGCTGACGCCGACCGGCCAGCCCCATTGAGCGGGAACGCGGACCCTGGGCCGGAGATGGTCGCCCACCCACTGGACGCCCTGGCCGTCGCGCTCACTGGTGAAGATGTAGAAGCCCAGCTCCGACCAGGTGTTGATGCCCTGGGTGATCTCGATGGTTTCGTGCTCGGCGTGATTGGTGGGCTCCATGCCGTCGACGAAGTTCGGCTGGCCGTCGGCGGTGAAGTTGGAGTGCAGCTCCACCATGGTGGTGCGAGGCGCGACGGTTTCAGCGCCGTAGACCTGAATCTCGTAGTTGTTCTGGGCGCGTGCGGGGATGGCTGCGGCAAGCACGGCGGCAAGCAGGGCGGCAGGGGAAAAATGGGCGGGGAGGAACCGTTTCAAACGCAAACCTCTGAGGCTGGGCGAAATTGATGCCGGAAGAAATCAGGTGTAACGGAACAGGGCCATGAATCCCGCGTCCATGTGATCCTGCTGGTGGCAGTGAAAGAGGGAATTGCCGGGGTTGGCGGCGATCAGGTCGGCTTCCACGGTGGTCCCTGCTTCCACAATTACCACATCTTTAAAAACGCCGCTGATGGGGTTGCCGCGGATGGAGACCAGCTCGAAGTTGTGCCGGTGCAGATGCACCGGATGATCGTCGGAGCTGCGATTGACGAAGACCAGCCGGTGGCGAAGGCCCTGGCTGAGTTGGATTGGATCGGTTGCCGGCCAGCTCTTGCCGTTGATCCTCCACTCGTCGAGCGCGCCGTGTCCTCTGAAGCGGGAAGCGAAGACCAGCGGGAGGATCACGTCGGGAGTGTGGCGGGTTGGAACGGCAGCACCGAAGGCGCGATAGTCCCATTGCAGTTTGACTGATTTTGGGCCCAGCGGTTTTCCTGCGTGGCCCGCGTACTCGATGACTGTGCCCATGCCGGCTTTGAGGAACCACTCCTGCGCTTCGCCGAGGATCCAGACGCCGGGCGTATTCATGGTGACGAGGGCGCTGACGCGCTCCGCCGGTCCGAGGCGCAAAACCTCTACCTGAGCCTGTTTGGCCACTGGCGCGCCGTCGAGCGCGATCACCTGGAAGCGATGGCCCGGCAGCGCCAGCCAATGCGGCTCAGTGGCGCTGGCGTTGAGGATCTGGAAGAGGACCCGCTGACCTTGGCGCACCTGGATGGGCCGATCGTAGCCGAGCATGCGGCCGTTGATGGAACCCGAGCCGTACATCACCATGAGGGAACCGTCGTCGCTCGGGGAATAGAAAGGCTCCCAATCGTGCAGGACGATGAATTGCTGCTGATCGTAGCGGCCTGGATCGCCGGGCGTCGCCACATGAAGCACGCCGAACTGGCCGGAGTAGAGGCCGCGCTTCAGGTCGCGCTCCGCCATGGCGTGGGTGTGGTACCAGTGCAGGCCGGCGGGACGGGGGGTAAAAGCCACGCGGGTGCTGCTTCCGGCAGGGATCATGAGCGAGCCCTCTTCCATGGCGCCGTCCGCTTCCACGGGAATCCATTGGCCATGCCAGTGAACGATCTCGGGATGATCGAGGCGGTTGACGATCTCGATGGCGACCGGCTTGCCTTCGGTCAGATTGAGCAGCCTGCCGGGAATCTGGCCGTCATAGGCGCTGGTGCGAATCTTCTTTCTGGGCGAAAGCTCCCACTCGATTTCCTGGATTTCAATGCGGTAATCGGGGGCTGCGGATTGCGTGGGCGATGGCGGGCTGGCGGGCGAGGTGGGCGAGACGGGCGAGGTGGACCATGCGGACCCATGGCGAGCAAGGGCCATGGACGCGGCGGCAAGCGAGGCCTGGCGAAGAAACCGACTGCGGCCGGTGGAAGCGGCAGCCTGGCGCACGTTTGGCTTCAGATCGTTCATTCCGTCTTGATTGTCACTCAATTCGAATCCTTTGCCGTGAACATCACTTGGCGTCGCGCACACAGCGGAAGCCCACTCCCCCGGAGCGGTCATAGCCGGGCGCCATGAGAAGCAGCTTGCTGTGCTCGGTGTTGCGGAAGGCCTCGGGGAAGTACCAGATGGAGCCTTGCGGGCGGTAGTACTCGCCGCCGCGCAGGATGGCGGCGCGGGTATGCTCGTCGGTAAATTCGTCGGTCCATTGCCAGACGTTGCCCACCATGTCCATCACGCCGTAAGGGCTCGCTCCCTGCGGATGTGCGTCGACGGGGTCAGGACCCGGCATGGTGCGGCCGGTGGCGGGCGCGGGCGTGTTGGAAGGCTGCCAGACGTTTCCCCAGGGAAACAGACGGCGATCGAGGCCCTGCGCCGCCAACTGCCATTCCCACTCATGGGGCAGGCGCTTGCCCGCCCATTTGGCATAGGCGCGCGCATCCTCAAGCGAAACCCAGGTGACGGGCCGGTTGCCCCAGCCCTGGGGAAAAGTGCCGTTCTTCCAGTCGTGCAGAAAGTTGATCGCATCGCCGGGCGCATAGTGGGTGGCGTCGAGAAACTGCTTGAACTCGGTGTTGGTGACGGGAAAGGTGTCAATGAAGAAGGGAGCCACCTGCATCCGGTGCTCATGGAAGCGGCGCGGCGAGTCTTCCCACGGATACTGGACATCGACGCCAGGGTCCGCGCTGCCCTCAATCTCGGTGCCCTGCACACTGAAGACGAAATCTCCGCCGGGAATCCGAATCATGCCCGCGGGCGGGTCGGTTGCCGGGGTGGTGGGCTCGATAGGAACCATGGTTTGGGGCAGAATCGCATGCTCGCGCGAGAACGTGGCGAGTGGCTGCCTGGTGATGGCCGCCATGCGCCGCATGAGAGCCGTGATGTCTCGGCCGGGCTCGCCGGTTGTGGCCAGAACAGCGCCGTATCCGTTGGCTTCAAGGTCGAAGCTCAGCACGGCGGACTGTGCTTCTATCTCCGGTTTCAGTTCCGTGCCGTGGTAGAGGTCGAAGTAGCGCATGCCGGTGGTGAGGGGCACATTCATCTGGCGCCCGGCGATGTTGTAGGCGTTGCGGTTGACGATGGTCCACACGGTCTGGCTGCCGAGCGGCCAGCGGCTGGCGTAAACGCCGTAGTTGATGCGTGGGAAAGAGCGGTTCCCAGTCAGGGCTTACGAGGAACGGCGCAACCGCGCGTTCGATGGTGGCCACGCGCCGCGTGGCTTCGGCGTCGCGCGGATTGATGCCGTTCCAGATGCCCCACACATTCTCCCAGCTTTCCCAGCCGATGCCGTTGAAGAAGGCGAATTGCAGGTCGTTGGTCTTGTCCTGGGCCCAGCGGTCGCTGATGTTGACCATGTGGCGGGTCTCAAGCCACTTGTACCGGTCGACCATGGGGATGAAGGGGAAACTGTATTGGCCCCAGGTCATGACGTTCCAACTGAGGGCCTCGTCGCTGGGGCCGCCTTCGGGCTCAAAGGCGAGCGGGTGTCCGATTTTGTCGGCGGCCAGGGAAAAGCCCAGCGGTACGCCGTCCTGGGTATCGCCGTTGATGCCGTCAGCACCGATCTGCTTCATCAGAGCGGCGATGGCATCCGGCCAGTCCTGTTCCGGCTGGTGGGTGCCTTCGTCCCACATCATCATGGGAAAGAGCACACGCACGCCGCGGCGGTGGAAGTCGGCGACCATCTGGCGCACCCCCTCGATGCCGCCGGGCATGGACTCAACCATCTGCAACTGGTTGCGGTCGTCGATGCCCATGTTGGGATAGGTGGACCAGATGAGCACCGCGTCGATGCCGCCGTAGCGCTTGTCAAGATCGTCGAGATAACGATCGACGGTGTAGCGGCCGGTCGGCGGGATCGTAGAAGTAACGATCCTGGACCATCATCTGCGGCTGCATAAAGCTGGATTGGGTCCATTGGAGGGCGGGCATCTGGTAGCGGGCGGAGTCGTAGGCGATGCGAATGCGGCGTTCCGAGCGCCAGTGATCGAGGTCGCCGAGCCAGCTCTCGTGTATGTTGGGCGGGCAGGTGGCCAGGAGCTTATTTTCCCAGACGAAGCGCAGGTTCATGCAGGCGGGAGGAGGGATCTGCTGACCATTGGGCTCGTAGTACGTGTCTTGCGCGGTTGCGGTGAGGGCGATTGCGCCTGCCAGGAGACCAAGGCTCACGGTTGCGAAACATTCTTGTGCCCTTTCTGTTCGGTTCCAGCTTTCGTTCACGGTTGTGTATAAGACTCGCTATCGGCGATTGCGGTTGCAGGCTCCGGGTCTAGGTGCGGGCAGCCAGAAACGCATCCACCTCCGTGCGGGTGGGCATAGAGGCTTGTGCGCCGCTGCGGGTGACGGAGATGGCCGCGGCGGCCGAGGCAAAACGCGCCGCGTCCCAGGGATTGCTGCCTTCAAGCAGCGCCACGGCAAAGGCACCGTTGAAGCAGTCGCCCGCGCCTACAGTATCGATGGCCTGGACCTGGAAAGGCTTGACCCAGGCTGCCTTGCCGCCGGCGAGGGCTACAAATGCGCCGTCTGCTCCGCGCTTGAGAACGACGCCCTTGAGGCCCTTGTCCAACAGCCGCCGTGCAGCGTCTTCAGTTTGGGAAGCGTCGCCAAGATAGAAGGCAGCCTCAGTCTCATTGGGAGTGAACCAGGCAGTCTGGCGAAAGACGGTGTCGTCGAGGGGAGCAGCGGGCGCGGGATCGAGCATCACCGGCACGAGCGCTTCAGCGCAGATGGCGAGGACGCGGCGCACTGTCTCAAGCGGCAGCTCCAGCTGGCAGAGCACCATGCCGGCGGAACGGATGAGCGGGGCCTCGCGGTCGACAGCGGCAACGTCAACCTTGCCGTTGGCCCCGGGGACGACGACGATGCTGTTCTGCCCATTTTCGTCCACCAGGATCGGAGCCACGCCGGAAGGGCCGGAGACGCGCGCGACGGCCGAGGTATCAACACCGGCGCGGGCGAGGTTGTCGAGCAGGGCCTGGCCGAAGACGTCAAGACTGTCCGCGCTGGGCGCGCCGACCGCACCAACCATGGCAACCGGATAGCCGAGCCGGGCCGCGGCCACTGCCTGGTTGGCACCCTTGCCGCCGGGCGTGGTGTCAAAGCCTGTACCGATGACGGTCTGGCCGGGTACAGGGATGCGGCGCGTGTGCGCCACCAGGTCCATGTTGATGCTGCCAACCACGACGATGGGTTTGCGTGTTTCGCTGATGCTCAAAAAAGACTCTCCCGATCAGTAGAGGGGAGCAAGGGCCACGGCGCCCAGCCCCAGCAGGAAGAAGACAAACATGAATAGCAACAGGATTTTAGCGGAGCGGGGCGCGCCGGCAAACTCGCGCCAGACAAAAACGCCCCAGCAGGCCGAAACCATGGTGGCGCCCTGGCCGATGGTGTAGCTGACGGCCGGCCCCACCAGATGGGCTCCCGAGGCGACAAAGTTGGCGACGCCGCCCAGGCACCAGATGGCTCCTCCGATGGCGCCGGCAAGGTGCCAGCCCAGGGGCGCGCTCCAGTAGCCGGAACAGTCCAATGGCGGCTTGCCGTCCAGCGGCCTGGCCATCAGCAGCAAGTTGGCGGGCACGGTGGAGAGGATCAGCCCGATGGCGAAGAACAACGAAATGGCGTAAGGGCCTGGGGAGGGATGGCTGGGCGTGCTGCTGAGCGCGCGCGCAACAAAGGGATAGAAGCAGCCCATGAGTACGCCGGCCACCAGGCTGATGACGATGCCCCGCATGGTGGTTGCTTTGGCCTGGGCCTCGCGTTTGCGATAAGCGGCAGCGTCGAGAACAATGGCGACTGCGACCAGGGCGACTCCGCCAAAAAGCAAGAATGGATTGGCGGCGGGCGTGACCAGGTAGTTTGAGATGGCGCCGATGACCAGGGCCAGGCCGATGCCGACCGGGAAGGCAACGGCGAGGCCGGCTACGTCAATGGCGGCGACAAGAAGAAGATTCGCCACACTGAAGATGGCGCCGCCGATAACGGCGAAGAGGATGGCGCTGAGAGAGGCGTGGGTGACCGCATGGAGAAAAGACGGTCCGGCATGGCCGAGGCTGCCTGCCGTGAGGCCCAGCAGCACGGCGCCGAGCGCCAGGCCCAGGGCATAGTCCCAATAGTAGAGCTGGAAGCGGTAACGTGGGCATAGCTTAAGCGTGTTGGCCCAAGAACCCCAGCAGCACATGCTGAGGATCATGAGAAAAAGTGCGCCTTGATAGGTTTCAGGAAGAATCATTCCGCTGCCGCCGATCGCGCGTTGCCCTGCGCCGAACAACGAACCATAACGCCTAGGGCCACTGAGGCGCAAATGGTTTCGGGTGGGGCGCGCTCACCGGACGCAAACTGAGCGCGGCGATGAATAGAGAGAAACCGGGCCGGGCGTCGGGCCGTCGGTCTTCTATTGTTTGGCTGCCTTGACGGCTGCGGTGAGGGCGGGAACCACTTCCAACAGGTCGCCGACGATGCCGTAATCGGCAACTTCGAAGATGGGCGCATCGGGGTCCTTGTTGATGGCAACGATGCACTGCGAGCCCTTGATGCCGACCAGGTGCTGAATGGCGCCGGAGATGCCCGCCGCGATGTAGAGTTTGGGCGCAACGGTCTGTCCGGAACTGCCGACCTGGCGCTCCATGGGGAGCCAGCCGTTGTCGCAGATGGGGCGCGAGGCGGCCAGCTCCGCGCCCAGAGCAGTGGCCAGCTCCTGGACGAGGGGAAGATTCTCTTCGCCTTTGATGCCGCGGCCAACGCCGACAATGAGCTGCGCGGAGCCAAGATCGACGGCCTGCGCCGCGGCGCGGAAGGGCTCGCCGGGACGGGTGCGAATCTGCGCGGCCTCAAGCACGGGCGTGAATCGGGCAATGGCGGCCGGCTCAAAACCGGGAAGCCCGGCGTGAAAGGCTCCGGCCTGCACGGAGACAAAGCAGGGGCCGTTGCCGGAGTGGCGATAGGTGCCATTCAAGCGGCCCTGCATGAGTTGGCGGGTGAAAAGGGGGCCGTCGGCGATGCCGGTTACGTCGCTGATGAGCATCTGGCCAAAGCGGGCGGCCAGCGCGGGCGCGTAGTCGCGGACCTGGTAGGTATGCGGAAAGACGACGAACTCCGGCAGCTCGGCGCGGATCAACTGCTCGATCGCGATGGAAAATCCGTCGGCGGTATAAGGGGCGAGCAGCGGGTGCTCGACGGCGAGCACTCTGGAAGGCGCTTTGGTGGCGATTTCGGCGGCGAGCTCCTCGGTATCGGCCCCGACGGCGACCGCGGCGACCGCGGAGGGGGACGCGAGCCGAAGCCCGGCGGCCAGCGCTTCCCAATTGATGCGGGCGATGCGGCCCGCGCGTTGTTCGATGACGACCAGAACGCCGCTCATAGGACGCGCACCTCGAATCTGAGTTTCTCTACCAGCGCCGCCGCGGCTTCTTTAGCCGTGCCGGCGAGCATCTGCGTGGATTTTTGTTTTCTGGGAAGGGCAACCTGCTGGAGCACAGCCACAGGGGTGGAATCGACGGCAATCTCCGCCGCTGGCAGCCGGCGCACCTCCTTGGTTTTGGCGCGCTTGATGCCCATCAGCGTGGCGTAGCGCAGCTTGTTGCCGCCGGACTGGATGGTGAGGACCGCGGGCGTGGGCAGCTCGATGGTCTGGAACCAGCCCTCTTCCAGTTCGCGCTTTACGCTGAACCCGGTGTCGGTTTTCTCCACTTGCAGGATGAGCGAGGCGTGGGGCAGGCCGAGCAGTTCGGCCAGGATCACCCCGGTCTGGCCGAGGCCGAGATCTTCCGACTGCAAACCGGCCAGGATGAGGTCGGGATTTTCATCCTTCAAAGCGGCAGCCAGCAGACGCGCCACGCCGAGGGCATCAAGCGTGCCCAGATCGTCGGCGACCACGTGAATGGCGCGGTCGGCGCCCTTGGCGAGGGCTTCGCGAATCGTGGTTCCGACGCTCTCTGGCCCGGCGCTGAGGACCACCACTTCGCCGCCATGCTTTTCCTTGAGCAGAAGTCCTTCTTCAAGCGCATGGGCGTCGGACTCGTTCATGGCGTACTGGAGATCGGACTCATCAATCCACTTGCCGGAGGGGTCGATGCGGATCAGGGAATCGCGGTCTGGAACCTGTTTGATGGCGACAATGATTTTCATGATGAATCACTCACCTACATGCTAAATCCCGCTGCCGCCCATGCCGTTGCTGTCCATGCCGTTGCTGTCCATGCCGCTGCTGTCTGGACCGATTGGCGGCAAACCGCGCGCGGCGATCTGGGCAATGTCGAGCAGTTCGGGTGCGGCTTCGCCCCCGGCGGCGAGGGCGTCGCGAAACATGGAATTGCAAAAGGGGCAGGCCGCGGCAATAGTCTGCGCTCCTGTGGCCACCAGCTCGGCCGCGCGCAGATTGCTGACACGGTCGCCGGTTTCTTCGCCGAGAAACGCCAAGCCGCCGCCGGCCCCACAGCAAAAGCTGCGCTCGTGGTTGCGCGGAGCTTCAACGAGTTCTCCCGCAAGAGCGGCGACGGCGCGCGGCTCATCGTAGACGTTGCGATAGCGGCCAAGATAGCAGGGATCGTGGAAGGCAACCTTGTCTTGCAAAGGCTGTCGCGGAAGCCGGTCAGCATGGCGGGCAAGGAACTCGCTGTGGTGCTCAATCTCGGGCGGGGTGCCGTATTCCTTCCAGTCTTCCTGGATGGTGCGGACACAGTGCGGGCAGATCGACACGATTTTCTTCACCTTGTTTTGCGCAAGATTTTTAAGGTTCTCTTCCGCGAGCTGCTGAAAGAGCAGATCGTTGCCGAGACGGCGGACGGGGTCGCCTGTGCATTTCTCCTTGCGAAGAACGCCGTAGGTGGTGCCGAGAAACTTCATCACCCGGGCGAGGTCGGCCACAATTTCGCGGCCCTTGGGATCGTACGAGCCCATGCATCCCAGCCACAGGCAATACTCCTGTGTGCCGTCAAACAGCGGCAATTCCTGCCGGGCAATAAATTTGTCGCGTTCGGCTGGGCTGATGCCCAGCGCGTTCGAGCCTCGCTCAAGGGCCAGGAAAAGTTTGGAGCCGTAGGAGTCTTCCCATGCGCCGGTGTTGACCGCGCCTCGGCGCAGGCCCACAAGGATGGGCAGGTGCTCGATGCCCACCGGGCATTGGAACTCGCATGCGCCGCAAGTGGTGCACTGGAATGCGGCCTGCTGAGAGTTGTACTTGCCCAGCAGAGGCTCTTCAGAGGAAGGGCCGCAATGGTTGAGGTAGTCGCGCAGGCCGAGAACGATCGTCTTGGGGTTGAGGAGCTTTCCGGTGTTGGCGGCGGGGCAGTGCTCGGTGCAGCGCCCGCACTCCACGCAGGAGTAGGCCTGCAGGCTTACCAGCCGCGTGAGATCGGCGCCGGCCACCAGGCCAAAATCCTCATCGCCGCTGAGAGGAGGAATGCGGCTGAAGCTGCCCCGCGACAGGAATACCGTAACCGGGCTGAGCAACAGGTGAAGGTGCTTGGTGTGGGGAATAATGGGTAGAAAGACGAGCAGCGAGAGAGTGTGCAGCCACCACAAAACGCGGATGGAGGTTCCGGTGTCGGCGACGAAGAAGCTGGCTAGGTAGGTGACCATGAGGACGAAGATCAGCAGGGCGATGAATCCCGATTCCCAGGAGAGCTTTTCGCCTAGCCACCTGGGACGGATCAGGAATCGGCGCACGAAAAGGCCGAGAATGCCCACCGCGCAGGCCAGGGCAAAGACCGCGGCAAACCAGAAATAGAATCGCCCGATGGTTCCGGCTGGATCAAGAAAACCGAACCCGAAGACCTGCGCTCCGTGATTGAGCGTGACCAGAACGAAGGCGCAGAAGGCCCAGAAGACAAAGGCATGGGACAGCCCGGCCGCGGGCCTTTGGCGGATGACCCTGGCCTGCAGAACGACCTCCCACACAAAATCGCGGACGCGCCCGCCGATGGGAAACAGATGAAAGCCGGGGTCCTTTTTCGATTTGAGGATTTTGTCGAGTACGACGCCGAAGCGTCGCCAGAAGAGCAGGGCCGAGGCCAGCGTCAGCGCGGCGAAGAGCAGCTTCTCAGCAAGCGAGAAGTGTTGGGGCTCGGCGAGGGTGGGCAGGAGAAAAGTCATGGATCAACGCGGCGATGAACCCGACCGCAATGGCATCCAAGATAAACGATCGGAATGGCGGACGGTGTGATGCCGGACATGGGATGCGTAGAGCGGTTGTGGGCCAGGATGGGCCTAGCAGCGGACGATATTCGCCGAGTGATTCCTTTGGTGGCGTTGCGGGTATCGACGACCAGCTGCGATTGCGAGACAATGGCTTTGTAGTCGTAGCTGGAGTGGTCGGTGACGATGAGAACGGCGTCGTACTGGGCGAGATTGTCGAGCGGTGTGCTGGTCATGTTCAGGTCGTAGTGGCGTCCGCGGCCCACGGTGGGAATGTAGGGGTCGTTGTAGGCGACGTTGGCGCCCTTGGCGCGCAGCAGTTCGATGATGGTGAGCGAGGGCGACTCGCGCAGGTCGTCGATGTCGCGCTTGTAGGCCAGACCCAGCACCAGGATTTTCGATCCCTTGATGGACTTGGAACGTTCGTTGAGCGCGGCGGCCAGCTGGTCCAGCACGAAGTAGGGCATGGCGGTGTTGATTTCGCCGGCCAGCTCGATGAAGCGGGTGCGGAAGTCGAATTCGCTTGCGCCTTCCAGGAGAGATAGAACGGGTCGATGGGGATGCAGTGGCCGCCGAGGCCGGGACCGGGATAGAAGGCCTGGAAGCCGAAGGGCTTGGTTTTGGCGGCGTCGATGACTTCGTGGATATCGATGCCCATCCTCATGCAGAACTGCTTGAGCTCGTTGACCAGCGCGATGTTGACGCAGCGGTAGATGTTTTCAAGCAGCTTGGTCATCTCCGCGACCGAGGGGCTGCTGACCTGGACGACGCGGCGGAAGATGGAGCCGTAGAGGGCCGAGGCCAGCTCCGCGGCCAGCCGGGCCGCAACCGCCGACGACCTTGGGAATGTCGTGGCGGGCGACCGTCGTCGTTGCCGGGATCTTCGCGCTCGGGAGAGAAGGCGACGTGGACGCCGGGCTCGTCGAGCGTGCGCGCAACCTTCAAGCCCGAGCGGATTGCCGGCTTCGAGCATGGGGGCGACGATCTCTTCGGTGGTGCCGGGGTAGGTGGTGCTTTCGAGCACGATCAACTGGTCCTGGTGAATATGGGGAGCGATGGAAGCGACGGTGCCGGTCACGTAGCTCAGGTCGGGCTCGTGGTGCTCGTCGAGCGGCGTGGGCACGCAGATGATGACGGCGTCCATGGCGGCGATCTCGGAATAGTCGGCGGTGGCGCGGAAGCCGGCCTTTTGCGCCTCCTGAATTGCCTCGGGCAGAATGCGCACGATGTAGGACGCCGCCCGCATTGAGCTTGGCGACCTTGTCGGCGGCGATGTCGAAGCCCGTCACGCTGGAAGCGTTCGCCGCTGAACAGCAGCGCCAGCGGCAACCCCACGTAGCCCATGCCGACGATACCGATGCGGGCTTCGCGGGTTTCAATCTTCTGCTTGATCTCGGCCAGACAGTTCGCAGCCGCAGTGGTCATGGTGACGATTGTAACGGAGGTTTTCCCTCACCCATCTGCAACTCTAGCGGTAGGCGATAGTATCCTATGCGTACTGGCCGCGGGCCGGCTTCGCGTTATCCTCTATTCCTGAACAATTTTTTCTGAACGACTATTGCTGAGCAAGGGAGCGGAACATTGGCTAAATACCTGGTTACCGGAGCCGCCGGATTCATCGGCCGCTCGATTGCAGCGGCTCTTTTGGCGCGCGGCGAGACCGTGCGCGGCGTGGACAACCTTGTTACCGGAAAACTGGAAAACCTGTTCGGCCTTGAGGCAATGGAGTTCATCAAGGGCGACCTGGCCGATCCGGAGGTGTGCGCAAGGGCCTGCGCGGGCGCTGAAATTGTGTTTCACGAGGCGGCGCTGGCCTCGGTGCCCCGTTCCGTGGCCGATCCGGTGGCCACCAACGTGAGCTGCGTGGACGCGACGCTCAACCTGCTGGTGGCGGCCCGCGCCGCCGGGGTGCGCCGTGTGATTTATGCGGGATCTTCGGCGGCTTACGGCGATACGCCCACCCTGCCCAAGCTGGAGAGCATGACGCCCGATCCGATTACGCCCTACGCGGTGGCAAAACTGGCCGGCGAGCATTATCTGCGCGCTTTCTACTCGCGTCTATGGCCTGGAGACAGTGGTTCTGCGCTACTTCAACGTGTTTGGTCCGTTTCAGGATCCCACATCGCATTACTCCGGCGTGCTGGCCATCTTTTGCCGCAAGATGCTTGCCGGCGAACATGTCACCATCTACGGCGACGGCGAGCAGAGCCGCGACTTTACCTACATCGATAACGTGGTTGAAGGCAACCTGCTGGCTGCCGCGGCGCCGGCCGAGAAAGTTGCAGGCCAGATGATGAACCTGGCCACCGGCTCCAGGAGTACCCTTAACCAGACCTTTGCGATTCTCGCCGAGTTGACCGGCTATCGCGGCAAGCCATCCTTTGCCGAGCCACGCACCGGGGATATCCGCGACTCGCTGGCCGACATTGGGCGTGCCCGCAAGCTGCTCGGCTATGAGCCGAAGGTCGATTTCGCCGAGGGCCTGCGGCGCACCGTCGAGTGGTACAAGAGCTGCGCGGTCGCCGTCTGAGTCAGCCCCGCCGCCAGCCTCGTGGACCAGCACCTGCCCTCGTTGTAGCATCGAAGGCATGAAGAAGAAGACTGCGAATCCGCAAGTGGGAGTGGGGGCGAACAGCGCCCCGACGGTCGTCGACGAATACATAGCAGCCGTTCCCGAGCCGGCGCGCACCTCCCTGACAGAAATGCGTGTGGCCATCCGCTCCTGTTTGCCGCGCGAGGCAACCGAGACCATCAGCTACAAAATGCCTGCCTTCCGATTGAAGAAGGTTCTGGTGTGGTTTGCGGCGTTCAAAGATCATTGCAGCCTGTTTCCGACGGCCGAGGTGATAGAAGCGTTCAAAGACGAGCTTGCGGGCTACGGCACCTCGAAAGGGACCGTCCGGTTTCCAATCGGCAAGCCGCTGCCCATCGCGCTGATCAAGCGGTTGGTGAAGGCACGTTTGGAGCGATCCCAAAACAAGAAACAGGGCTGAGGGCTGCTATAGCGGTTTCAGGATTGCTCGACCCAGAGGCATTGCACTCAAGTCGACCCGACCCCATGGAGGGGCGACCTGGCATGAAGCACAATCGGGCATGCCTATTCTGAAACCTCTCTACGAGATCTCGGGCTCGGCAGGGAACAGCCCGGGCTCCGTGTCGCGGCTGGCAGCTTGAGCCCGGCGGCGGCCCGCGGCGCCGATCAGGCTGAGCACTTCGAGCGACTGAATGGCCTGTCGCGGCACGTAAATGCGCTGCGTATTGGAGCGCGTATCGGGCGGCGTCAGCAGCAGGCCCGCACCCTCCACCAGCGAGCGGTCATTGGCGGCCAGCCCCTCCAGTTCTTCTCCGTCGGTGAGGGTCATGCGCAGCCACAGCCCGGCCGTCCGCGGTCTGATGGAGAAGCGCTTGTGCAGCAGCCGCTCCGGATTGGCCTGGTCGCCGGTCTGGGAAGGAAGGTCGCGCACATAGCAGACCCATTTCACCTGCTCCCAGCCCATGCGCAGCACCTTGCCGGTCAGGTCCAGAATCTCAAGCTCGGCGGCATCGTGGCCGAAGGCAGCGCCCGCGTAACCGGCACACCAGTCCCGGGAGAACTTGCGCACGATGACAGGCTTGCGGACGGAGGCCATCGTTTTGGATTGTCGCACGTTCCAACGGGCTCCCCCCCGGGTTCCCCCGGGCCCCGAAGCCATGCCCCTGGTTCGTCAGGCGCCTCCCAACGACTCCAACGAACTGAAAAATGGCGGGTAAGTGCTCCAAACGGCTCTAGCCAAGAGGCCCCAATTGTGTTAAAGTACGGGTTGCCATCTTTGCCGAATTGCTCCATAACAGTAACTACATCAGATACTTGGCAGCGGCGTGAGAGGCGGAAGCAGGAGCCCGGATGCCCGACTATATCTACCTTTTGGAAAACCGGCTGTCGGCCGATCAACGGCATGCTCTGAGTCAGTTGCGCGAGGCGGCCCGCGAGGCCGGAGTGATCCTGTTTTTAACCGGCGACGTGGTCCGCGACCTGAGCAGCGGCCATGCCGTGCACAGTCTTGAGATCTGCCTGCATGGCAATGCGCTCAAACTGAAGAAACCAATCGAGAAACTCGGCGGAAAAGTGTGGGGTGAGCACGAGCCCTCGCAAAGTCTCTACCTGTGTTTTCCCGGAACCGTGCGCGTTGACGTGATCAGTGCACATAGTGTCAGTTATCCCAAGCCGGGCAAGGCGGTTTACCAGCCCGCCTCAATTCAAGAGGATCTGCGTCGCCGCGACTTTACCGTGAACGCCATGGCGATCTCACTCAACGAAGGCTCGTTCGGGCTGCTGATGGACCCCCTGAACGGAGCCGCGGACATCGAGGGGCGGACGCTTAGACTGGTTTCGAATTACGGCTTTATCGAGGATCCCTCGCTGCTGATCCGGGCTACCCGTTATGGCGCCCGGCTGGGTTGGGAGATGGACCTGAAGACCCGGGGACGTTACGACAACGCAAAGAACGACGGAGTGATCGAGTTTCTCAGTGCTCACGCATCCAGCCGGGAACTGGAGCAGATTGGCCACGAGGAAGATGGGCTGAAAGTGTTGAAGGCGCTGGAGGCCGAGGGCTGGATGAAGGTCCTGTTTCCCGCCTGGACATCGGCCCGGGCAGACGAGGAAAAGCTGAAGGCACTTCACGAGTTATCGGTGGCCTTGCTTCTGCAGGGCGTGCATGCAGACATGTCGGCAGCGCAGATGCAGTTGCTGACGGCAAAGCTGCCCTCGAAGGACCTGGCGGCCTTGAAGAAATCGCTGTTGAGGCCGGGGTTCGTGGAGGAGTGGAACAGCCTGGACGCGCTGGCTTCAGGATTTCAGAAGGTGCTGCTGTCAAAGGAGAATGCCAACCCATCAGCGGCCTACAAACTGTTTACCAGCTATGACCCCGAGGCGGTTCTGTGGCTCGGGTTTACGAGCAAGAGCGCGGCCGTTCAGGATCGCTATAACCAGTTTCTGAAGATTTGGCCGGAGGCGCGGCAGCGGATCCCGCACATGCTGATGCAGGAGATGCGCATCACTCCGGAGCTGGCCAAGTACAACGAGATCGCGCATGCGGTCTTTCTGGAACTGATCGATGGAAAGTTGATCACGCCGGAGGAGATGCGCGCGTTTCTTGAGCCTCACTCCCCGCCGGCCCCGCCGCCGCAGGTCACCATCAAGCGGCCACGCGTGAAGCGCGCGGAGAGGATCAAAGAGCAGGTCTTCGATGATGACGAATCGGGGGAAGAGAGCGATAGCGGAGACGAGGATCTGGACGATATCGGCGGCGACGAAGATGAAATAGGCCTTGGGCTGAGCATCCCCAAGGCGGATCTCGATGCGGATGCCCTCGACGGTGCTGAACCCGGCGAAGATGAGCTGGATGGCGATGCGGACGAGCCTGTTTCCACCGGCAAGGCGACAGGCAAACAAAAGTCTGCACCTCCCGAGCCGCTGAAGAAGGACGCCAAGGCCGCAGCGGCAAAGGCCAAGGGACCAGCCGCCAAGGCGGCGGTAGAAAAGCCGGCGGCCGTCAAGCCGGCCGCGGAGAAGCCTGCGAAGGCGGAAAAGACACCGCCGAAAGCGGAGGAAAAGCCAAAGGCACAGCCACCGGCGAAAGCGCCGGCCGCGGTTGGCAAGGGAAAGCCTGCGTCGCCGCCCGCGAAAGCCAAGCCTGCGGCGCCGCCTGCGAAAGTGAAGCCTGCGGCGCAGCCGCCTACGAAGAAGCCCGCACCCACTCCCGCCAAAGCAGCAAAGCCGGCGGCAAAGCCTCAAGCGAAATCACCTGCAAAGGCTGCGGCGAAAACTGCGGCCAAGGTGCAACCGAAGGCTCCGGCAAAGGCAAAAACAGCGAAGCCCTCAAGACCCGCCGCGAAGAAGCCTGCTCAAAAACCGGCAAAGAAGCGCTAGTCATCATGGAGTGACCGGTTCCACAGGACTCGTAGCCTCTTCTGGCGCGATCCGAGGTGGCTTTTTCCTGATAAAAAGCCACACAGCCTCATCGCTTCGGGATACAGCAACTGTGGAATCGCTCGAGCTGTTTCAGCGGAGTGAACTCTCGACTCCCGTTTGTGGGGGGGCGTCCTTTCCATTTACAATTCGAGGCCTTTGGGAGGAGATCATGGCTCTGGTAACAGGGAGGCGTATTGTTTTGTTTCTGGCCGGGATGGTGGCTGCCTTAACAACCTCAAGCCTGCTTTCTGCGCAGGGAATGCCGGCCCAGGGTGCGTCTTCATGGCCTGCGGGGTCAGATCAGTTCCGTCTTCACATGGTGGGAAACGCGCACATCGATGCGGTCTGGCTGTGGCCCTGGACGGAGGCTGATGCGGAGGTGCACAGCACCTTCAGCTCGGCGCTTGATCGCATGAACGAAGACCCCGGTCTTGCGATGACCACCAGTTCGTCGCAGTTCTACGAGTGGATCGCGCAGAGCGATCCCGCCCTGCTTGCGGAGGTCAAGAAGCGTGTGGATGAAGGGCGATGGGACCTGGTGGGCGGATGGTGGGTTGAGCCGGACGTGAATATTCCCAACGGCGAGTCGCTGGCGCGCCAGGGGCTCTATGGACAGCAGACGTTGCAGAGGCTCTTCGGCAAGACAGCGAAGGTCGGCTACAATCCCGACTCCTTCGGCCACCCCGGCAGCCTGCCGCAGATTCTGCAGCTGGAGGGCATGGAAGACTACGTTTTTATGCGGCCGGGTGTGAACGAAAAGACGCTGCCCGGCAATCTTTTCTGGTGGCAGGGGATCGATGGATCGCGGGTAATGACGTATCGCATTCCGATCTCCTACAATGACGAGAATATTTCAATCGAGCCGCGGATGCGCGGGATATTGGCGGAGCTGGGCCCACAGCCGCTGCGCGACGCGATGGAGTTTTTTGGCGTCGGCGATCACGGCGGCGGCCCTACCAAGGCGAATATGGCGTCGATTCGAAGTGTTCAGTCAGAGCCTGGAGCGCCGGAAGTTCTTTACAGCACGCCTGATCGTTACTTTGCCGAGATTCGACAGGCGCACGGTGCGAATCTGCCCGAATTGAAGGACGACCTGCAACACCACTCGGTGGGCTGCTACACGGCGGAGTCGTCGATCAAGAAGGGCAACCGAGCAGCGGAAGCCGCGCTGGCGACCGCAGAAAAGCTGTCCGCGGTTGGTTCTTTCGCGTGGGGGGCCGATTATCCGAAGGATGAGCTCACTGCCGCCTGGAAGCGTGTTCTGTTTCTGCAGTTCCACGACAGTATGGCTGGAACCGCGCTGCCGGAGCACTACGTGGAGGCGCGCGATGGGCAAGGGCGCGCGCTCGATGTGGCGCACCAGGCCATGGATCTGAGCGCGCAAAGACTGGCCTGGCAGGTGCCTGCGGCCGATCCGAATTCCAGTTACCTTTTTGTCTTCAACCCGCATGCGTGGAGCACGACGCAGAACATTGAGTACGATCTGGGATTGAGCGACGAGGATCCCTATGTTGTGGAGGATGCGGATGGTGCGCAGCTTCCCTTCCAGTGGGTGCAGGCCACAACGGCTGCACAAGGCCGGCGCAGGCTGGTAGCGCAGGTGCCATTGCCTGCGTTCGGATATACGCAGATTCGAATCCGCAAATCGCCAGGCACCCCTGCGGCTGAAACCTCAACGGTCCGCACCCCGCTGCTGAAGGCGGAGACAAATCTCCTTGAGAACGATGATCTCCGCGTGACATTTTCCCCGCAGGGAGCCATTGGCATCTTCGACAAGGCGGCCGGCAGAGAGGTGTTTCGCGGTGGTGAAACGGGCGCCCGCGCGCTGGTGTTCAACGACCAGAACGACACCTGGGCTCACAACCTGGTGGCTTATACAGATGAGATCGGATCGTTCAAACAGGACAGCATCAAGCTCGTCGAGAGCGGTCCATTGCGGGCGCTGATGCGGGTTCACTCAGTGTATGGCAACTCCTCGCTGACCATCGATTGGATTTTGTATGCGGGCAGCCCCAGGCTTGAGGCGCGCGTCGCGCTGGACTGGCACGAGCACATGAAGATGCTCAAGTTCTCCTTCCCCGTCGATGTCAACGAACCCAGGGCGACCTATGAGATCGCTTATGGTGCAATGGAGCGCGCAACCAAGGGAGAAGAGGATCCCGGACAGCGTTGGGTGGACGTGAGCGGCTCAAAGCCCTATGGCCTCACCGTCATCAACGATGCCAAGTACGGCTACAGCGTAAATGGCAGCGATCTGCGCGTTTCGGTGGCCCGGGGCGCGGTCTACGCAAACCACATGCCGCAAAAGATCGAGCCCGACGTTGACTATCAATGGCAGGACCAGGGATTGCAAACGTTCGGCATGATCCTCGCGCCTCACTCCGGATCCTGGCAGGATGCGGGAGTTGTGCGCATGGCCGAGGAATTGGTCGCTCCCCCGCTGATCATCTACCAGGGAATCCACCGGGGAACGCGGCCGCAATCGCAGTCTTTCCTTTCCGTCGACGCGTCTGACGTTGTTCTATCGGCCATCAAGCGAGCCGAAGACGGCGACGACCTGATCGTTCGCCTCTATGAAACAGCCGGCCGGGCGCCGCATGTGACACTGAATCTGAATTTCGCAAACGTGCGCTGGAGCGGAACGCTTCATCCCTTTGAGATCAAGACGCTGCGGATCAATACGAGTTCCGGAATGGTGAGCGAGGTCAATATTCTGGAACAATGAACCGGGCGCTCACCGATTGACTGTGCGCACATCGGCTGAAAAATGCCAGGAAGGGACCTGATTCTGCCAAGAGGGGTACTGATTCTTTGGATACGGGAAAGGTCTGGATCGGCGTAGACATTGGCGGCACAAAGACCGCGGTGGTGCTCTCGCAGGAGCCGCCATCGATGCTGGCGCGGATCGAATTTCGAACCTTGCCGGATCGGGGTCCGGAGCGGGCCATCGAACGCATCAAGCAATCCATCCACGAGCTCATAGGCTCATCGGGCATCGAGCGATCGAGGCTTGGAGATGTGGGCGTAAGCTGCGGAGGCCCGTTGGACCAGACAGCGGGCATCATCCAGGCGCCGCCCAACCTGGCCACCTGGGTCGACGTTCCCATTACCTCTATCCTCAGCCAGGAGTTCGGGCTCGCCTGCAGGATGGAGAATGACGCCAATGCGGGGGCTGTAGCCGAGCATCGCTTTGGCGCTGGGCAGGGGACGCGCCACATGATTTTTCTAACCATGGGAACAGGATTGGGCGCGGGCGTGATTGCCGATGGCCGACTGCTGAGCGGAGCCGCGGGCCAGGCCGGCGAAATCGGCCACGTGCGCCTCTCCGCGCATGGGCCTGTGGGCTACAACAAGGCCGGCTCGGTGGAAGGATGGGCCAGCGGCGGAGGAATGGCGCAGGTCGCCCGCGGCGAAGTGGAGGCAGCCCTTGCCCGGGGAGAAACCACGGCACTGGCCGCGAAGTTAGACAGCCCGCTCACCGCAAAGGATGTGGCCGAAGCCGCGCAACAAGGCGACGCGCTGGCCCGAAGCATTGTGGCCAGTACGGGAAGCCGGCTGGGCGAAGCATTGGCGATCCTGGTGGACCTCTTCAATCCGGAAAGGATTGTGATTGGCGGGCTGGCCATGCGCCTTGGCGAGAGTCTGCTCACCCCGGCGCGGCAGGTAATGGAACGTGAAGCGCTACCCGCATCGGCAAAGCTCTGCCAGGTTGTTCCGGCCGCATTGGGTGAACGCATCGGCGATGTGGCAGCCATCTGCGTAGCGATGGGGCTATGACCCGGCAACAGGGTGGCGAAAAACTAAAATGCGCTGGAGGAAAGAGGTATTCAATAGAATAGAGCCAGTGCCCGGATGGCGAAATTGGCAGACGCAGCGGACTTAAAATCCGCAGGCCGCAAGGCCGTGGGGGTTCAAGTCCCCCTCTGGGCACCAGGAAACCGAAAGGCTTACATGCAAAATGGCATCTCGAGGCGGAGATGCCGTTTTCGTCTGGTGTCTGTTTTGGTGCCTGTTGTGTCAGACAACGCTTTCGGACGCCGATGCGGAGCTCTCCGGCGAGAGATGCGCATACCGTGCGGCTATCGCAATTGTCTTGTGAGCAACTAAGATTTGGATATCGTTGAATGAACGGCCCGCGATGGCAAGCCAGGAGCAAAACGTGTGGCGATTTGAGTGCCACGTGTATCCGGTGATGCGAGAACAGAGGTTGGCGACCAATGGGATTTTGATTTTCCTATCGTTCGAGAGTCCACTTGGACAGGCGCGCTAGACTCCCGAAATGCTGCTGCAAATGCGAAGCGGCGGAACAGGTTTGTTCCGCCGCTTTCAGTACACCGCAGTTGCATGGCGCAGCAGCTACGGGTTACTTGTGTTCGCCGCCGCCGGCATGTCCACCACCGCCGCCGCCGCCGTGAGATTCGCCGCCACCGCCGTGAGATTCGCCGCCGCTGCTACGTGGAGCTGCTGCGCGAGGTGCGGCATGCGAGGCTGTTGCGCGGGGTGCGCTGGTGTGCTCTACCGCGGCACGGCCTGCGCTGGGACGAGCTGCTGCAGCATGGGACACTGGTGCTTGGGCGCGAGTGGCATTGCTGGTTCGTACTGCTGCTCCGCCGCCGCGGGCATAATTGCTGCGATTGGCTAAGGCGCCGCCGCCGCCGTGATATCTTCCGCCACCGTCGTTGGCGAACCGATGGCCGCCCCAGCCATGGCCATAACCCCAGCCGGCCCAGGGACCCATGCCGAGGAAGATGCCGTTGTAGAAGTAGCCCGACCCGTAAAAGCCGTAGGGTGCGCAGGCGTAGGGCGCATAGTCGTAGTAGCCGTACGAACAAACGGGTGGAACGCCGATGTCGATGACGAGCTGCGCGTTGGCTTTTGGCGCCAGGGCCAGGCCCGCGAGCAGTGCTGTGGTTCCGAGTAGAGTTTTAAGTCCGCGCATATGTGACCCCCTTCAAGGTGTCTGCGGTTTTTTTGTGTTGCGTGGGATGCTGTGCGCAGCCGTTAAGATGAACCCGGCTCGCTCAGCCACCATAAGGGGTCTAGTGCTTTCATGAACTCCCGTCGCTCTGTTGGGACCGTCTTCTACCTACCCTTACGGATTTCACTCTATCCGCGCGTTTCTGTCGTGTCTGAGCAATATGGAGCATGTCGTATGCGCGATGTTCGGCGGCCCCATTCTTGAGCCGTGCAATCTATTTCGCCATGAATTTCTGTGCGACGGGCTACGCGCGGCCCTGGGGGGCACAGCCTCAAATTGCGGCTTGACCACCTCTTGCGTTTTCAGGGACTCGTCCGTGAGAGGCATTCTTGCCAGTTTCGAGCAATAGTGAACATCAATTGCGTTCGCTTTGAGGTAAAACGTGCAAGGTGGGTCCCCACGCCGGGAGAAATCTTTGATGACATCGACCAAGCCGGCCAGGAACGATTACGAGCCCGACCCAAGGGTGTTTCTTACAACTGTTGGGAGCGGGAGAGAGATCGCGGTCTTTCAGAAGAGGCAAACAGTCTTTGCGCAAGACGACGCGGCCGGCGCGGTCTTCTACATCCTGCAAGGGAAGGTGCGGCACACGGTCGTTTCCATGTTTGGCAAAGAGGCAAACCTGGACATATTGAGCGAGGAAGATTTTTTGGGATATTGCGGCCTGGCCGGAGAGCCTTTTCATGCGAGCTCCGCAACCGCAATCACGGACTGCAAGCTGATGAAAATCGACAATGAAGCGATGACGCTTGAGCTGAGCAAGGGACGCGCTCTCTCGGAGTTTTTCGTACAGTATTTGCTGGCTCGAAACATTCGAAACCAGGAGGAACTGGTTGACCAATTTTTCGGCTCAGGCGAAATGAGGGTAGCTCGCGCGCTGCTTCAACTGGCCGATTTCGGTGAAGACGGCAAGCCGAAGACTCGAATCTCCGAAGTCAGTCAGGAGGCCCTTGCCGACATGGCAGGGACAACCCGTATGCAGGTCCGTTTTGCCATGAACAGGTTCAGGAAGTCAGGCTTTCTTACCCATCGCAGCAACGGACTGCAGATTCATAGCACACTGCTCAATGTCGTTCTCGATGGGCTCGCTCGCGCGAAGCCTGCAGTCAAGGCGCTAAAACAGCAATGAACAACGTGCCGTTCTCTGCGTACTGCAAAGGCGCCTCTCATTGGCGAGGGAGGAACTTCGCGTTACAGCGCGGGCGTAGAATTGAGTGCCGGAATCTGCTATGGCGGAAGCTTGACGCCGAAGCCAAACCAGCCTGAATCTCAGGAGCATCTTGATGACCCAAGCCAGGCCAAAGCCCAAAGCAACTCGCACCATGCTTGCCAAGTCTCCGACGGGAATCCAGGGACTGGACGAACTCACGGGCGGGGGCCTGCCCAAAGGCCGTGTCTCGCTGGTATGCGGCAAAGCGGGAAGCGGCAAGAGCCTGCTGTCGATGGAATTTCTGGTGCACGGCGCGGTCCGGTACGGCGAACCCGGCGTGTGCATGAACTTTGAAGAAACCGAAGAGAAGTTAACAGCCAATGTAGCTTCGCTGGGTTTTGATTTGCGTGACCTTATCAAGCGCAAGAAGCTGTTGGTCGACTACGTTTTTATTGAACGAAGCCAGATTGCCGAGGCTGGAGAATACAACCTCGATGGCCTGTTCGTCCGGTTGGCCCACGCGGTAAAGACGATCAAAGCAAAGCGCGTTGTGCTGGATAGCGTTCAGGCGCTCTTTGCGGGCGTAGGCGATTCAGCGATACTGCGGTCGGAGCTACAGCGGCTGTTCCGCTGGCTGGACGACAATAACCTTACCGCGATTGTGACCGGAGAAGCCGGAGTCGACACACTAACCCGTCACGGGCTGGAGGAATACATCGCCGACTGCGTGATTGCGCTCGATCATCGGGTAACGGAGCAGATTTCCACGCGGCGGTTGCGCATCGTCAAGTACCGGGGCACTGCGCACGGCACCGACGAGTATCCGTTCCTGATCGATGAAGACGGAATCTCGGTGGTACCCATCACTTCTCTCGCACTCACGCACAAGGCGCTCACGCATCGCATTTCAACGGGAGTGCCTGCACTGGACGAGACCATGGAAGGCAAAGGTTTTTTCCGTGGGAGCAGCGTGCTGGTGACGGGCACGGCCGGAACCGGGAAATCCAGCCTGGCGGCGAACTTCGCTCGCTCGGCCTGCGCCCGCGGCGAACTCTGCCTGTATTTCACTTTTGAAGAGTCTCCCAGCCAGATTCTGCGCAACATGCGCTCAGTCGGGCTTCACCTTGAGCCGTGGGTAAGAAAAGGCCTGTTGCACTTTAGCGCGATGCGGCCAACCAGCACCGGTCTGGAAGGACACCTGGCTGTCATTCACAGGCTGATTTCCCAGGTTCGTCCAAACGTGGTGGTTATCGACCCAATCACCAATCTGATTTCGGCGTCGGGCAGTTATGACGTTAAATCGATGCTGGTGCGCCTGGTCGATTTTCTCAAGGTGCAGCAGATTACATCGATGTTCACGAATCTGACGTTCGCGGGCGATCCGCAGGAAAGAACCGCGGCCGCGGTTTCTTCACTGATGGACACCTGGATCGTGTTGCGAGACAGCAAGCCAAACGGACGGCCACGACGCGAGCTTTACGTTCTGAAATCCCGCGGAATGGCGCATTCGCGCGACGTGCGTGAGCTGATCGTGAGCAAGAGAGGCCTCGACCTGGGCGCGGTTCTGAGCGATCATACGGTAGCTACACACATCGCGGGCAAATGAACCGCCGGGCGGGCGAGTCACAAGTTTGGCCCGTATGGGCCGGAATAAGAGCAACGGCATGAAGAAGACTGCGGCAAAGAAGCGACCGGCCAAGACCAGCCCGAGCGATTTTTTTATCTTGCGGCTTTATATAGCGGGCCAAACGCCCAACTCGATCACTGCGATTGCCAACCTCAAGAAGATTTGCGAAGACAAGTTACAGGGCAAGTACCGCATTGAAGTCGTCGACCTGCTGGTGAAGCCGCAACTGGCCAAGGGCGATCAGATTATTGCTATTCCAACCCTGGTGAGAAGGCTTCCGCCACCGGTCAAGAAGATTATTGGGAACCTCTCCAAGACCGAGAGCGTGATTGTGGGGTTGGATCTTCAGCCCGTGCTGAAGTAAGGGCTCAAACATCCGATGTCGAAGCAGCGGGCACATTCCGATGGGCAAGCCCTCCGTGGAGAGTTGCCCCGCAAAACCAAGGCTCTGCGGGGAACTCGCGGAAGCGCCGGATCCCCTCCGCGCAAACACCCTTCAGCCACGGCTTCGAAGCAGGAAACAAAGCTGCGCACCCGCTTGAAAACCGCGGAGGATACGCTTCGCGCCATCCAGTCCGGAGAGGTAGACGCATTGATGGTTTCCGGCAGCGGCGGAGACCAGTTGGTCACTTTGAAGGGCGGCGAACCCGCTTACCGGATGCTGGTGGAGGCGATGAGCGAGGGTGCGGCAACTCTTGCCCGGAATGGCCTCGTGCTTTATTGCAATGGAAGAGTTGCAGATCTGATCCGCAAAACGAAAGGGAGGGCCATTGGCATCCCATTCCAGTCGCTGGTTGCGGAAACAGAGCGAGACAGATTCACAACTCTCCTGACGAAGGCTCGAAGGGCGGTTGTGAAAGGCGAATTCCACCTGCGTCGTACAGATGGAAGCCTGATTCCCGTCTATTTGTCACTTTACCCGCTTCGTGGATTCAAGGGCCAGACCCTGGGCATGGTGATCACCGATCTGAGCGAACAGAAACGCAAGCAGGCCGAGGAAATCAAACACGCCGAAGCAGCGCGGCGGCTGCTGCTGGAACGCACGCTCTCAGCGCAAGAAGAGGAACGACGCCGGATTGCGCGCGAATTGCATGACGAGGCCGGCCAGTTGCTGACCGCTCTTTTGGTCGGTCTGCGGACCCTGGAAGACGCGCAAGAGTTGGCACAAGTGAAGGTGCAGGGGCAGCGGCTGCGCGAGATCACCGCGCAGGCTCTCGATGAGGTTGGCCGGCTCGCCCGTGGGCTACACCCATCGGTGCTGGACGATCACGGGCTCGGTGTTGCCCTCAGCCGATACGCTGAGGAATACGCAAAGGCCCACAAAATAGATGTGAATCTTGCGCTTCATGAGCTTGACTCCGGCAGCCTGCCGCCGGGGGTTCAGATCGCGCTCTATCGCATTCTGCAGGAGGCGCTGACCAATGTAGCCAGACATTCGGGAGCCAAGGCGGTCAACATTCGATTCGCTCGTTTGGCCACGTCTGTTGAAGTGGCAGTCATTGATGACGGATGCGGCTTCGACGCTGAGGCCGTGGCTGTCTCCTCGCGCCGCCTGGGGATTCAAAGTATGCGCGAGAGGGCGGCAATGCTGGGCGGAACGGTCAGTTTTATTCCCCAGCGCAAGGGAACCAAGATTCTGGTGCAAGTTCCACTTGCCAACCGCGACTCCCAGCCCAAAGCCGTGAAGAGGAGCGCCTGAAATGGCTGCGCGCACACCGAAGATCAGAGTGATGATTGCGGACGACCACGCCATTCTGCGCGCGGGACTGAGAATGCTGGTCAATGCCCAGACCGATATGGAAGTCGTTTCGGAAGCCCCCGATGGAGAGAAGGCAGTTGAAACAGCGAGGGAAACGAAACCGGATGTGGCGTTGCTGGACCTCACCATGCCTCGAATGGGTGGAATGAAGGCGCTGGAGAGAATTGTGCGGGAATGCCGCAAGACGCGGGTGCTGGTCCTCACCATGCACGATGACCCTGCATACCTGAGATCGGCATTGGCCGCGGGCGCCTCCGGCTACCTGTTGAAGAGGGCTGTGGATGCGGAGTTGATTGCTGCCATACGGGCTGTGCATCGCGGAGGAATTTTTGTGGATCCGCGATTGGCCGGCGTTCTCGTTCAGGACGCGGTGGCGAAGGGAAAGACAAGAGCTGGTTCCCCGCGGCCGGTAAACATCCTCAGTGCCCGCGAGTTGCAGGTGCTCACACTCGTGGCGCGGGGTTATACCAGTGAGGAAATTGCGAAGCAGATTTTTGTGGGCGTCAAGACGATCGAAACCTATCGTTCACGTCTGACTGAGAAGCTTGGGATCCGGACTCGCAGCGGCTTGATTCGTTTTGCCGTGCAGATGGGGCTGTTGACCCCGGAAGCGCTGGAGAGCGAGCCGGGCGCCGCGAACCGGTAGGAATTCGGTCTCGGCCGCTTTTCCGTGCCGATGTTTAGCCTAGATCTGTCCTTTGTCAGGGTTTTCCCGGACAAAGCCCCTAATTCTTAGCAGCATCCCCGATAGCCTGACTATTTCCTGTGCCGCACACTACATGCAGGCTGCAGAAGTGTAGCCGTGCCATTCGCTGGTGGCTCCAGGTTGCGAAGGATGCTCTGACCCCTTGCTTTGAAGCCCTCTCCCAACTGTCCATCCCTATACCTGCAGCAGGCCACAACCGGCACACGAACCGCCTCGAAGGAGGCTCCATGACAATCACGAATGAGAACAACGTGACATTCGACCCAATGTCCTACCTTGCACGCGCAGGCGTTGGCCGCAGAATTGACGACCTGGCGCCGAACGAGGCCTTTTTTGTCCAGGGAGACCCGGCAGACTCCGTGTTCTATATTCAGAACGGCCGGGCAAAACTTACCGTGGTTTCGCACGAAGGCAAAGAAGCAACCATTACGATTCTCTCCAGCGGCGATTTCGTGGGAGAGGAGTCTCTGGCGGCGGTGCCGGGACTGCGCCTGGCCACGGCCACTGCGATCAATACGTGCATGGTGCTCAAGATCGGTAGGGAAGAGATGATCCGCGTCATGCATGAGGAGCATGCTTTCTCCGACATGTTCCTGAAATTCCTGCTGGCCCGAAGTATGCGCACCCAGGCGGACCTAGTCGATCAACTCTTCAACTCCAGTGAAAAGCGCCTGGCGCGGATCCTGCTGCTGATGGCGGAATTTGGTAAACCGGGGGAGCGGGAGACTTTCATTCCACCGATTACGCAGGAGACCCTGGCAGAGATGATCGGCACGACGCGGTCACGCGTCAGCTTCTTTATGAATCGCTTTCGCAAGCTTGGGTTCATCAGTTACGACGGCCGCATCCAGGTACACAAGTCGCTGCTCAACGTGGTGCTGCTCGATCAATTACCTGAGCGCAACGCGGAGAAACTGCCCATTCTTGCCATGGCATGAGGTTTTCACGAGACGCCTGGCACGCGGCCTCGAGCATGGAGAGTTCATTGGGGCAGCAGGTTCTTGAGCCGATTCCTTCACATCCGGGCGCCGAGCAATCCACTTATCTTGCCAATCGCTCATCAGCGTTGGCCGGTCCGCGAAAATCACAAGCGTGTGAATCATTTCCAACTGAAACAGTGACTCGGACTCAGGAGATGTGCTCTCTATGAATTGCCCTTTTTGCGGTAAACCGCGTGTCAGGAGGTCGCGGCTTCGCTGGTCAGATTTTCCGGAGCCGATGATTGGACGACTGCCGATGAGATGCAGGGACTGTGGAGACCGGTTTTTCGCCTGGCTTCCGCAGGTTCTGGCTGCCCGATGGCGTGAACAAGTGAAAGGCCGGATCAATGCTTGATTGCATAGGATATTAGCGGCGAAGAGCTCCTAGGCATGTTCCGGGCTGACAAACACTCAATCCGATCGCGATTCGCCCCAGCTCATGCCTGTTCCGCATTACTCGAGCCCCCGAGTAGACTCATGCGACCGGTCAAAAGTGCGCCGAGTCGCGGCGAGCAAATGTGACCATCCTTGGGCACACCAACTCTGGCAACCTCTTAGCGGATGCAGACTGACACAAGTCCTGTCCCTGCGCGCCAATTTCTGAATGGAAGAGGCGATCCAGCTCGGAGGAGAGCCCTTGACAGCCGTAATACAGACTCGGAAATGAAAAAATGGAGGCGATATGACAGGTAACCGGCACAATCACGAAGGACACAGTGGCGAACAAGGTGAACCGGGTCCTGGGCCCTATTGGCAGCGGATGCACCGCGACTGGCGCTTCTGGGTGTGCGCGCTCTTCATGGCCGCAGCTCTCGCCATCTACGTTCTGAGCGGCGATCTGGCATGGGTCCCGCGCCACTGACCAAGGCGCGCGCCAGAGATTTCGGGCTGGGGAGTGGTTGCCGTTTTGCGACCTTTCAGCATCTAACCATAACAATCGATCGATGACGTGCGATCCGAAGCGTACCGGCTCTAACTGTGCCGAATGTTGAGCGGCAAGAGGCGTGGCGGAGCTTGAGAGGAAGGCAGAACACATGGAAATTGGAATGATCGGGCTGGGCCGGATGGGGACCAACATGGTGAAGCGCCTCATGAAGGCCGGCCATCACTGCGTCGTCTATGACATCCACACGGAGGCCGTAGCGGCGTTGGTCAAGGATGGTGCGGTTGGCGCGGCTTCGCTGGATGAATTTGCAGGGAAACTGAAAACGCCTCGAGCCGTTTGGATGATGGTGCCGGCTGCGGTGGTGGATCCGACACTCAAAGCTCTTACGCCGTTTCTCAAAGCAGACGACGTGGTGATTGACGGCGGCAACTCCTACTATCACGATGACATTCGCCGTGCCGCGGAACTGAAGCCAAGGGGCATCCATTATGTGGATGCCGGGACCAGCGGCGGAGTATGGGGAGCAGAGCGAGGCTACTGCCTGATGATCGGCGGCGAGGATTCGGTGGTCAAGCGCATCGACCCGATTTTCTCTGCTCTGGCCCCGAGCGTCGACTCCGCGCCCCGCACGCCGGGCCGGGAGAAAGTTGGCGGGACTGCCGAGCACGGATACTTGCACTGCGGTCCGAGCGGTGCGGGTCATTTTGTCAAGATGGTGCACAACGGAATCGAGTACGGCATGATGGCCTCTTACGCGGAGGGACTGAACATTCTTCGCCATGCAAATGCCGGCAAGCAGAAGCAGGCCGTGGATGCAGAAACCACGCCGCTGCGCCACCCCGAACTCTACCAATACGACCTGAACCTCGCTGACATCGCGGAAGTTTGGCGGCGCGGCAGCGTGATCTCATCGTGGTTGCTTGATCTGGCTGCCATCTCACTGTTGGATAGTCCGGATCTGGCAAAGTTTGCCGGGCGCGTTTCAGATTCAGGAGAAGGCCGCTGGACCATCGCGGCCGCCACCGACGAGTCAGTTCCGGCGCCCGTGCTCAGCGCCGCGCTGTACGCGCGGTTCAGCTCGCGGGGCGAAGATGAATTTGCCGATAAGCTGCTGTCCGCGTTGCGCTACCAGTTCGGCGGCCACGAGGAGAAGCCGGCGGCTGGACAGGGAGGCAACTGATGGCCGCCTCGAAGTCAGACGCACTGGTGGTCTTTGGCGTGACCGGCGACCTGGCGCACAAAATGATTTTTCCGGCACTTTATGCGATGGTGAAACACGGCACGCTCAACGTTCCGGTGATTGGCGTTGCCTTCCCAAAGTGGAGCCTGGAGCGCCTGCAAAGGCGTGCGACGGACAGCATCAAACGGTCGGGCGGAATCGACAACAAGCGTGCGTTTCAACACCTTCTGTCGCTGCTCAAATATGTGAGCGGGGATTACAAAGACAGCCACACATTCGCGGCGATCAAGACGGCGCTCGGCAGTGCAAAGCGCCCGGCACACTACCTGGCCATTCCACCTGTGCTTTTCGAAACGGTGATTCAGGGACTCGGCAAGGCCGGTCTGGCGAAGAATGCGCGCGTGATTGTCGAAAAGCCTTTCGGGCGCGACCTGGCATCTGCACGTGAGCTCAATCGGGCCGCGCAGGCAGTGTTCCCTGAAGACTCGATTTTTCGAATCGATCACTTCCTCGGCAAGGAAGCGATCATGAATATTCTTTACTTTCGTTTTGCGAACTCTTTTTTGGAGCCGATCTGGAACCGCAACTATATAGCCAGTGTTCAGATCACCATGTCTGAAGATTTCGGTATCGGAGGACGCGGCGCATTCTATGAGACAGCGGGATGTCTGCGCGACGTAATCCAGAACCATCTGTTTCAAGTGATCGCGTTGCTTGCCATGGAACCGCCCGCGGGAAGAGACTTTGGAGCCGTGCATAACGAGAAGGCCAAGGTCTTCAAAGCGATGCGGCCTTTGAAGCCGGACGATCTTGTGCGCGGCCAGTATGTTGGATACCGGCAGGAGGCGGACGTGGCCAGACGCTCCGATGTGGAGACGTACTGTGCGGTACAACTATCCATCGATTCATGGCGCTGGGAAGGCGTGCCTTGGTATGTGCGGTCCGGCAAATGTCTGCCGAACACGGCGACCGAAATATTGGTGGAGCTCAAACCGCCTCCGCAGGATCTGTTTGCGGACGCTGCGCCGGCGACTGGCCGCGCGAATTATCTGCGCTTCCGGCTCTCACCCAACTCAGCTGTCGCCCTGGCCGCTCGCGTCAAGCTAGCGGGCCAGGAGTTCGTTGGAGAGCAGCGGGAGCTTTACCTCTCAGAACAACAGGTGGGCGAGGAAGCGCCTTACGAGAGGCTCCTGGGCGACGCCATGAAAGGCGATGGGGCGCTGTTCACCCGCGAGGACGCAGTGGAAGCCGCATGGGCGGTGGTCGATCGAGTGCTCAAGAACCACCACCCGGTTCGCCCTTACAAACGCGGCACCTGGGGTCCGAAGGCCGCGGACGCGATGATTGCCGCGCAAGGCGGCTGGCATAACCCTGACCCGGATGCGGGCTCTGAAGGATAAGGCTGTGCTGTGCCCCGCTCCCATCACGGCCGGCCGCACCATTGCTGCGTTTCGGGGTGAGCAGTGTAGCTCAGCAATTCTCACAGTGCTTTGGAAGAATAAGTGTGAAGCAGAGCAAACCTTCTCCTCTTCCTGGTGACTCCACGCTCAGTGAGTTCATCTGACAAGCGCAATTCAATATGAACCATTCGAACCGTTCGAAGGCGCACTGAGCGCCGATCGGTTTCGGGACATTGATTGGAGAAGAATGCCTCTTATTACAGTTGTTCTCACAATTTGCGTAGTCGGCATATTGCTATGGCTGATCAATCGCTTCGTGCCCATGCAAGGTCAGATCAAGGGGATCCTGAACGGAGTGGTGGTGATTGTTCTGGTCATATGGCTTATCAAAGTGTTCGGATTGCTTCACTACCTTACCCAGTTCCGCGTCGGGCAATAACCAGGTCATTTTCTGGCGCCGCGGCCTTCCCACCTGTCAATGCAAGACAAGCACAATGCAACAACAGCGCAGGCAGATGCCGCAAATGCCCAGGCAGCCATGGCTACAAACCAGGCGAATTCCGCTGCCGCAGTGAATGCGGCTCAGACCGATGCGGACCAGTCTCGCCTGCTCGCGCAACAAGCGCAGCAGGGCGAGCAAAAGGCGGATAGCAAAAAAGTGGCAATGCGTGCGCAATTGTCAGAACAGTTAAACAAGATCCTCGAGACGCGCGACAGCGCACGAGGACTCATCATCAGCATGTCCGATGTATTGTTCGACACGGGACAATACACGTTGAAGCCGGGCGCTCGGGAGAAGCTGGCCAAGGTTGCCGGAATTCTGATCGCATACCCCGGGCTCAACATTGCAGTTGGCGGATACACCGACAATGTGGGCGGCGACGAGATGAGCCAGAAGCTGTCAGAGAACCGCGCAGGCTCGGTTCGCGATTACCTGGTGGCACAAGGCGTGGCGGCACCGTCGGTAAGTGCAACGGGCTTTGGCAACACATCGCCGGTAGCCTCAAACGATAACGCCAGTGGACGCCAGGAAAACCGCAGAGTGGAACTGGTGGTCTCCGGCGACGCGATTGGAAGTCCGATGAATACGACGGTCGGAAGCTTGCGCTAGTCTTAGCGTAGAACCGCTGCGGTCTCAATTTGGCCGCAGCGGATCTTTTTGACCCGCTCGACCTACGCGGGGCGCGAGGAGTGAAAGCGGCCTGGAATTGTCTTGGTTTTCGTTCTCGTACTGCTGCAACCTGGCCGAATTTGAGAAGGATGCGTTTTGCGGCAATTGCGGCACTGGCACTGTTTTGAGTGTATGCTTGAAGCTGTAGCTATAGTTTCCCTTCCTCGCCTTCAGCCTTCCAGGCCTCGCTCCAGACGAGCACCGTTCAAGCAAGCAACAGAACGAATGGAGCGGCCATGAGCCTCATTAAGAAGATCGACGTCGAAGCGCATTTTGCTGAGAAGCGACGCCTGCGCCGGGCCAGGGCCGGGCTGGCGACACGCCCTGCCGCACAACGGCCCTCCGCACTTGAGGCGGCCGGTACGAAAGTGAACGTTCCGGGCTTCAGAGACGATTCCTCCACCGAGCATTCTTTTCGGAATGGGCCTGCGACTTCGGCGAAGTAGTTCTTGATGCGCATCGGATATTGGAGTTCGCTCTGAGCAGATCGGAGGAGGAACATCTTCTCCAGGTGGCGTCTCATTAGCTTGCGCACCAATCGATCTCGAAGGATCGCGCCAGGTTCATGCAACGTGCAAATGGAACCGCGCTGAGACCTTTTGCACAACGTTGGTTCAAGGAAAGCAGGACGATATGTCCCTCTCTGAAACGAATTTTCATCAACAGAATCCCGTGAGCTATCAATCAGCGGCCCCTTCGCCTATTGCGTCAAAGAGTTGCAGCCTGCCCTTGCCCACGCGCATAGCGTTTGTTGGAAATTATTTGCCGCGCCAGTGCGGAATCGCCACCTTTACAACGGATCTATGCAGCGCGCTCGCGACGGAATTCGGCAGCGGCCGCCTGTTTGCCATTCCCGTCAATGATCCGGACTCAAGCTATGAGTATCCGGAGCAAGTGCGCCTGGAGCTTGAACAAGAAGATCTGAGTTCCTACGAACGGGCCGCGGAATTCCTCAACTTCAACGGCAATGACCTGGTCTGCCTTCAGCATGAGTACGGCATCTATGGCGGCATAGCGGGCGATCACATCCTGACCTTGCTTCGCAAATTGAACATGCCTGTTGTGACAACACTGCACACGGTTCTGCGAGAACCGGACGCGAATCAGCGGCTGTGTGCTTGAAGAGATAGGGCGGCTTTCCGATCGCCTGGTTGTGATGAGCGAGCAAGCCGCACAGTTTTTGCGCGAAGTCTATTCAGTTCCGAACGAGAAGATCGACATCATTCCCCATGGCGTGCCCGATTTTCAATTCATGGACCCCAACTATTTCAAAGACCGGTTCGGCACTGAGGGAAAGTCAGTGCTGCTGACGTTCGGCTTGCTGTCTCCGAACAAAGGAATTGAGAACGTGATTCGAGCCCTGCCGGCGATTTTGGAGAGACATCCAAACGTCGTGTACATCGTCTCCGGCGTGACGCATCCGCATATCCGGCGCCGCGATGGCGAGCGCTATCGGGAAGAGTTGCAGGCACTGGCGGAAGAGCTTGGCGTTTCATCGAACCTGATCCTCGTGAATCGCTTTGTGAGCGCAGAAGAACTGGTTGAACACGTAGGCGCTGCGGATATCTACATTACCCCTTACCGGCAGGAGGCGCAGATTGTCTCCGGCACGCTGGCCATTGCGCTGGGCGCGGGCAAGGCGATCATCTCCACGCCGTATTTGCACGCGAAAGAACTGCTGGCGGATAACAGAGGCGTGCTTGTTCCGTTCGAAAATCCCGAGGCCATTGCCCAGGCGGTGCTTCGACTTCTGGATAACGATGGCGAACGGCATGCCATGCGGAAGCGCGCCTATCTCCATTCCCGGGAAACAATCTGGTCAAAGACGGCGCGGAAGTACATGGCGAGTTTCCAGCGAGCCCGCTTCGAGCGCACCTTGCAGCCAAGGGCAGCGTTGAAGGAAGACGTTCCTGAGAACATGGCTCGAAAGCCTGCCGGTGCTGGATACCGCCCATATGATGAGGATGACGGATGACACCGGCATTCTGCAGCACGCAATCTTCTCCATTCCAAATTCGAGCGAAGGTTATACGACCGATGACAATGCGCGCGCGCTCATCGTGGCGACGCTTTCTGGATGAACATCCGGGCACGAGCCGGGATATGGAAGAATACGCGTCTGTCTCAACGCTACCTGGCGTTCCTGTGGCTTGCGTTCAATACCGAGACGGGAAGGTTCAGAAACTTTCTCGGCTATGACCGCCGATGGCTAGAGGACGTTGGGTCAGATGACAGTCATGGCCGCGCCTTTGGTCCCTGGGAAATGTACTTGGTCACTCACGGGATGCAGGGCTGAGAGGAGCGGCCGGGAGGCTGTTCGAAGCCGCAGCTCCGGCAACGCTCACGTTCACCAGCCCGCGTGCGTGGGCGTTTTGCATCCTGGGCATGCAAGCCTATCTCGACTGGTTTCCTGGAGACAGAGCCGTCCAGGGCGCTCGCAACACACTTGCGAATCGCCTCCTCGATATCTATGAACGCAGCCATTCCGCAACATGGCATTGGTTTGAGAAGAGCCTTTCCTATTCGAACGCGAGGCTGTCGCAGGCGCTCATCCTGGCGGGATGGCGAAGCGACAACCAGAGAATGATTGAAGCCGGGATGGATTCCCTCAAATGGCTTGTTGCCGAACAGCACCGCGGCGATCCGGAAATCTTTGTGCCGATCGGCTCCAATGGATTCTTTATTGAAGGCAATGAGAAGGCGCGCTTCGATCAGCAGCCCGTGGAAGCATGCGCAACAGTCTCCGCTTGCCTCGAGGTATACGGACTTGACCGAAGAGAGCTTTTGGTTAGAAGAAGCGCAGCGGGTCTTCCGCTGGTTTCTCGGCAAAAACGATTTGCGTGTTCCGCTTTATGACGCAGAAACGGGTGGCTGCAGAGATGGCCTTCATCCTGACCGCATCAATGAAAACCAGGGAGCGGAATCGACGCTTTCGTTCCTGATGGCCTTGCTGGAAATGCAGCAGGCCAAAGTAACAAACGCACGAGAACGGCACTTGAAATGAGCATCTCTTCTTGAATCCGATTGTCTCTCCGGTTGTAACTATTGATTCCGTCGCTGCTGAAGCTCATGTGGAGATCGCACACGGGCCAACCTCTATTCACTCGTTATGCGGGCAACCCGATTCTCACGCAGAATAACTGGCCCTATCCGATTAACAGCGTTTTCAACGCGGGAGCGGTGCGGTTACACGACGGAGACACGCTGCTGCTTTGCCGCGTAGAAGACGGCGAGGCTTGTCGCACCTGTGTGCCGCGCGCTCCGCAAATGGAATTGACAACTGGCGCATTGACCCTGAGCCGACGCTCCAGGCAAATCCCCGCGAATACCCCGAGGAGATTTGGGGCATCGAAGATCCGCGCATCACTTACGTCCCGGAACTCAAGCAATACGCGGTGGCTTACACGTCGTTTGCACGAGGTGGTCCCGGAGTCTCGCTGGCGTTGACCGGGGATTTCAAGAGCTTTTGAGCGCTATGGCGTCATCATGCAGCCGGAGGACAAGGATGCGGCACTTCTGCCAAGGAGAATTGGCGGGCTGTGGGCACTGATTCATCGGCCTGTGACGACCCTTGGCGCGCATATGTGGATTTCTTACTCGCCGGACTTGCGCCACTGGGGCAGCCACAAAATCATTCTTGAGGCGCGACGCGGTGGATGGTGGGACGCGAACAAGATTGGTCTGTGCTCTCCACCGATTGAGACTGATAAAGGTTGGTTGACGATCTATCACGGCGTGCGGCAGACGGCGTCAGGAAGCATTTATCGCCTGGGCCTGGCGCTCTTTGACCTGGAGCGTCCGGATATTTGTTTACAACGCGGAGACTCCTGGATGTTCGGTCCCGAAGCTGCCTATGAGCGCGGGGGAGACGTGAAGGATGTTGTGTTTCCCTGCGGTCAAACGATCGGCGAGGACGGAGATACGATCTACCTTTATTACGGAGCTGCGGATTCCTGCATGGCTCTGGCCACAGGCAGCATCCGTTCGCTGCTTTCGTGGCTGGAATCCAACTCCAGCCCACAGGAGAGACTCTTACAAGAACGCGACCGTACAACCGGGCGCGAGGAGCCGTTGAGATGAACTTTTCAAATCGGACGCGTCCGGCCTGGATGCCGCGCCTGCTCTGGATAAGGCGCGAGTGCCCCTGGTGCAATTCACTCAAATTCAAACAAGCCGAGTTGCGCCCAATTGATAGCCTTCTCAGCCTGTTTGCACTGCACCCAGTTCGTTGCATGTTTTGCTGGCGCCGGTGCTACTGGATCGGGCTCCATGGGGCAAGCGTGTCATAAGTCGTCAGGGCCCAAGTCAGCGCTGCGCTCGACCGTGACGAGTGTTCTGTCACTTCCCGGGCTTTTCATTGGTATCACGGACCGCATCTTTCGCTTTGCCCCAGGCGTCTTCAACCTTGCCCTTGAATTCCTGAGCTATTCCTTCTACCTGCAGCTGTTCATTGCCGATCAACCCGCCCGTCTTCTGTTTCGTGACTCCGGCAACTTTGTCAATAGCACCTTTTACTCGATTGATATTCATAGCTTCTCCTGTGCGAACCTGTCTGTTGTTGATTCGAATCTAACTGCCGGATTCATTTCTGTCTGAGCAGTTTCGACCACGTCGCTGCTCGCCATCTGATGCTACTTTCATCGATTCAATGAGCCGCATTGCTCAGACACAGCAATCAAATCCTACTAATCTCAGAATTACCTTGTGCGCCTCAGTGCGCGGAGATGTTTTGACACTGCGCATGGGTAGAAAATGGTGAGTCGCATGAAAAAAGTTATGACGTTTGTGGCATTACTTGGCATGACCAGCATGGGTTGGGCGGCATCCAGCCGCGAAGCAACAGTCGACCGGCTCGATCATGCCGGCAATGTGCTCCATGAGATCATGGCGGCGCCCGATAAGGGTATTCCTGAGGAAGTCCTCGAGCACGCCAAGTGCATCGCCGTCGTACCCCATCTGCTGAAGGGCGGCTTCATCTTTGGCGCGGAAAATGGCAGAGGCATCGCCACTTGCCGCACCGCCGATGGTTGGAGCGCACCTGCGTTCTTCACCATCACCGGCGGAAGCTGGGGATTGCAGATCGGCGTCGAAGGTGTTGACCTGGTCATGATCATCCAGAACGACCGGGGCATGCAGCATTTGATCAACAGCAACTTTGAGCTGGGCGCCGACGCTTCAGCGGCAGCCGGACCGGTCGGACGCCATGCCTCCGCAGATACCAATTGGAAGCTGGAAACCGAAGTCCTCACTTACTCACGCGCTCGTGGCGCTTTTGCCGGAGTTACGCTGAACGGCGCTGCTATCCGCCGCGACGACGATTCCACCGAAGCCATCTACGGACACGACGTCTCCACTCGCCGCATTTTGCAGGGCGACGTAGCCGTGCCGCAAGCCGCTCACGCGTTCCTCGATGCTGTCAGGGATGCAAAGGAACAGGCGATCGCCTCGAAATAACTGTCAACCGATATGCAATGCTTGCGGGCGCTCGGGGAAGAACTTGATTCCAGGGCGCCCGCGGCGCAGGGGAGATGAAAATGCTTTGGACAATCGTTGTCGTTCTTCTGGTTTTATGGCTGCTCGGCTTCAGCTTGCACATTGCCGGCGGCCTCATTCACATTCTGCTGGTCGTGGCCATCATCGTCGTGCTCTTCAATCTGATCAGCGGCAGGCGGGCGTTGTAATGGTTCGCACCGGAGAGGCGAGTTCGCGAATCCCGGGTCTCGCTTCTATACAACAAACATCGCCACTCCGGCAGCGAACATGGCGATCGTAGTGATTGCGACGACGATCCATCCCAGGCGAGAGCTCGGTTGATTCTGCATCAACTTCCTGTCGGCAGCGACGATGAGGATGGCTACCAGCAGGAAGGGCGCAAGCAATCTGGCATCACAGCCGCCGCATGGGGGGTGGGCACCTATAGAAGACATACGCCCGCGGCAAAACATCTGCTGTTCAATTTTGCTCAGTGACTGTTGGACGGTGATTGATCACTTTCGAAGTCACGAGCAGCTGCTACGACAACTCGCGGTTCGGTCAACGGCGCGACCTGGTTTGAGTAAATAACGTTGGCCAGCGCCCAGGGAACTCCAGCCAGATCATAGTGAAACTTTCCTTGTTCATCGATCACGAGTTTGCTTGCCGGAAACAGGAATCCTGTGCTCTTGGCCGGATCGGTGTCATTCAGGTCGAATTGGCCAACCGCCAGATCGTAGGACTGGGAAGCCCCAGGCGGGCCGGATTCATCGACGGGATGCGGGCGGCTGGTAATAAAGATGATCTGCCGACCCGTTGGTGTTGGAACTATCTGGATGAACTCGACGTCATAGCTGAGAGCCCCGGTAATCGAGCAATGCCCAACTGCTTTGGTTACGGAGAGCGCGCTGGCCAACTCCCGATCCTGGCCCTTCTGGAATGCCAGTGAAAGAGTTTGCACGTCAGAAGGAGTGGAGTAGTGGTAAACAATCAGTGTTACGCCGATGGTGTTCCCGGCTTGAGAATAGGTTGCCTGAATCGTCTCGGACGCAGGACTGCCGGCGAAACCAGAGGTAGCCGCCAGAGCGAATGTGCTCAGCAGCAACAGGATGGCCCGCACTGGCTTGCGCATGCAAGGATTTGTGTTTGCGATTGGCCACATTTGTCGATCCTCCAGCGGATCTGCGCCGGGGCCCGTTCACATCGCTCAGGCCCTGGTTGGACCCCACCCGGCTGCGAAGTTGATGCTAAGCAGCGGTTTTCGCTTCGATGGATTTCGGCGCCTGGAGTAAATCATCGAAGATGTCGCGATACTGGATCATTGCGGTGCGCAGTTCTTCGGTGGTGGCTTCGACCTGGCCGAGACGGACAGCGACCGAGTGCGCGACGCGGTAGTTTTCCATCACGCGCGGATAGTTCACGGAGACATCGGCCGCGCGCTGTTCGAAGCTGGCCTGGGGATAACCGCGTGCCTCGAGGAGCGCATTGATCAGATCGTCGGCTTCGGTAACTGCCATCCTGGGATGATCGACAAAGCGCGATTGAATGGTGTGCCATTCGGTGACAAACCGCTCGCGCTCGGTTACGCCGAGCTCACGAATCTTCAGAGCTCCGACACGGGTTTCGCGGTCGGCCAGTTTTGCCTCGGCTTCGCGCGCGGAGCCATGCGTGAGAACGGCGCGATCGTATTCCGTTCCGAATCGGTTGCGGAAGGCCAGGGTGCGGGCCCTGCGATTTTGAACGAATGCGCCGATGGCGACGGCGATGAGGACGACCAGTACGACCGCTGCCGCGATGAGCTGGTTCTGCGTGATGTAGTAACCCATGAATTCGTAGGTCATTGCGATCTCCTTTGCACTGCATGACCGCAACAACATTAGGGAATTGCAGCGGCGGCAGCGAACTTAGATGGAGTCTGAGGCCGCCAGGGATGCAAAGGCTGGTCAATTCAGTACAGGCTGGAATTCCAAGGAAAATCGAAGCATGTGTTCACTATTGAGCATCCTGTGTTGCACTGGCCGGGTAAAGCTGATTTCAGTTCGTTGAAGAGGCGCTCGGCTCGGTTGCATGGCCCCGCGGGAGGGGATGGTGATGGAGATGGAATGTTCCCGGTGCAAGACGGTGGCGATTAAGATCGATGACCCTCGCTGCACGAGCCTGCTGGTGGGCGTGGAAATTGATATGGAAGATGCTCGCTGTACGAGCCTTGCAGAAGGCCTGACGCTGGAGGTGGACTACGCGCGCCGCGGGCACGTGCATGTCAAGATGGAAGACCCTCGGTGCCAGAGCCTGCACGCGATCTGGTAAGTGAAATTTCACATCAGGACTCGACGAACCCCCAATTTTGCGACGCTTTCGCAGACCCAGCAACACGCGCCGTTTCTCAATTGGCGAAATAACCCAGGAACTACAACCAAAACGGAAGGAGATCACAGGTGCTCATCATACTCATTATTGTTCTCGTGCTTGTATTCGCGGGAGGCGGAGGCTACTACGGCTACGGCCGTTGGGGTACTGGAGGAGGAGCAGGCATAGGGCTCGGAACAGTGCTCGTGATCGTTCTGCTCTGCTATCTGTTTGGGGTTTTCAGATAAACCTTTCTACGGCAGGCCGAGTTGGCTCTGGGGAGATTGGCTCGGGACCGACATACCTGGCCGCGCTGCAATAACAGGCAATAGAACCAGAGCCGTGGAGGAGAAAGATGACGATCGCAATAAGCAATGTGCTGGCGCTGACGTTCTGGCAAGGTTTACGGTTCTATCAGGATTTCGGTAGCCGCGATTTTACATGGCTGCTGATCGGAGTGTTACTGGCTTTCGCGGCAATGTGGGGAAATTCGCGGCGGAGACGACGCTGGTTCTAGAGATCGGCACATCAGGCTGCTCTCCAGAAGGAGAGCTGAGTTCCTTGGAAGCAATCTTGCTATCCTTTGCGCCGTCGATGGAACGAGCGTTTCCTGGCCTAGACGTTCCACCGTTGGAGCCGCCGAGCCCGAAACCGGTGATCAATACTTCATGGGGCATCCGTTCGTGGTGCTGGTCCCAGGTCGGCAGCGAGAGGCTCATCCGCCTCGCTTTAGAGGGGCTGATGCAATTCACCGGAATTCCGGGACGAATCATCGTTACTGGAGCGTGCCTCGATGGTCTCGAAGTTGCCGGCGCGTTTGACACTTTTGCCGCGGAGCCCGACAAGGAGTTTTATCGAAGCATGAGCCTCAATGTCAGAGGCCCTGGTCCCGCCGGCAAAGTGCCGATCAAAGCTTGGTCAATAGCAGATTTTTGCGAGATTCGCGGATCAAAATCCGCATAACGCATCCCGCTGGAGGTCGGCCTTCTCATCCCATCTGTTAGCGTCATTCGAGGGTTACTTCCGGATAGGCGGTGATACTTCCCAGAGCACATGTTTGGCTTTGCGTTCCGTGACTGAAAGAGCGATGTACCCCCGCAACATTCTGGTGGTCGATTTGCGCCATCAACGATTGCGCCTCGCCCTCTCCCACGCCTCGTCTCCAACAACTTTCTTCAGTCGCCGCTTGAGCAATGCATAAAGAATGTAACTATTTGCTACTCCAGAGAGAAAGTTGCAAGCGACAAAGTAAAACAAAAACGTCCCTTGAAGCCCAGCTCCCCAAAACGGGGAGTCAGCAATCCCTGTATGGCTGAAGACCCACAGCAAGAGCCAGCTCCAAGGCGTTGTAAGCGCAAGAAGCGGAAAAAATCCAAATCCTTCCGAGTCAACTTGTGTAACCATCCCGAAGATAAAGAGGAGTAGCAGGATGAACATGTAGATTCCCACAAAGATCGCGGGCCACGGCTTTTCACCCCTCCTCTTCAAATCGAAAGCCACGTTGTCTCCCATCCCACTCAAGAGCATAAACCCGCGTTCCGGTAGGATTGTGGGCTACTCGTCAGTAACTCATCGTTAAACAACCCTGACGGACTATGGAGCACAAGGGATAGGCATCGGAAATTTCCGGAATCTCGATGGCCGGGATCAGTCAGCGTTCGGCCCAAGAGAGCAGCCTCTCCGGGACGGTTTCAGGGCCTCCGCTAAAATCCGACGCTGCCTGAGCAAACTTACACATTCACTTACACACTTTCACAGTTTCTCAAAATGACAGGCGTTATTTGCTTTAGTGTACGAGCGGACACAACGCACTTAAAATCCGCAGGAGCTTACCCTCCGTGGGGTTCAAGTCCCCTCCGGGGACCAAAAAAGAATCAACGGAGAGATACAGTGGGGAATTTGTATCATGTTCCCTTATTTTCCCTTAAGTCCGGTCGATGTCTTGGCATATCATCCAATGGCTGCGTCCTGTATCGCTCACGCAGCCAGCGTCCCATGAACGGCCCTGGAGCGCACTCGGAGTTTCGCGGCGACCGTGGCGTGCGTCAGCAGGTAGAAGGGCACGAGAACCGTGGGTACGAGACTCAGCGGCAGGTGCTGCATGGCCTGCGATCCCACTCCGGCATGGATCAGTTGCAGCGGGCTACCCGCCGCCGAAGTGATGCCGAGCCCAACCGCCACAATCAGGTCAAGCGCTCCAAAGGCATTCCATCCCGCGATGGCGCCCTGCGACGGCTCCTTGAAACGGGCAATCCTCAGCGCGAGCGGAATGGCCAGCGCGCCGGTGATCACATCGCCCAAGCCTGCGAAGAACGGGAACGGGCCACTCAGACTTCCTGCGACGAAGTCCAGCAGAAAACCGACACCGACGATGCGCATCGCATTCAAACCGATCAGCAGTTTGAGCGGAATTCCGAGGAGGATGTCCCGCACCTTCTCGCTGGTGAATGCGAGTACGCCGACCGCCAACAGGGGCACGGCGAACATGATGCCGACCACCGGCACAGGAGAATTCGGCGCGTAGGCCAGCCGACCGGATGCCCCGAGGATCACAGCCAGACCAACCCAGCCTCCGCCCACGGCAGCAACCGTTAGGCGGCGCGTCAGCGAGTCGAAAAGCGCCAGCGCCAGTGCAACGAGATCGATTGAGATGACCGCCATGGTCAAGATCGAGTTGGCCAGATCCAGGGTTGAATTAGACATTAGAATTTCTCCCTTCAAGTCATGGGATGATGGACATCCTCCTATGGATTCGGAATGTTCTTACGGCTGGCAAAGAAACGAATAGAGCCGTAGGATGACTTCAGGCATCCTATAATCACTCATGCGCTACCGGCCCGAACACAAAGCGGAAATCCATCAGCAAATAGTGAAGGATGCCTCGCGGCGCATCCGCGTCGAAGGCTTGAGCGGCGCCGCGATTGCGGCGGTGATGGGGGGCGCCGGTCTGACCCACGGAGGTTTTTACAAGCATTTCGAGAGTAAGGGCGACCTTCTCCTGGAATCGTTGTGCGAGGGCTTCGCGGAGATCGCCGACACACTTTCTCGCGCTGCAGAACAAGCGCCGCCGGGCGAGGCCTGGAAGGCCATTGTCAAAACCTACCTCCGTCCGGAAATGTGTGAGCATCCCGAACGTGGCTGTCCGCTACCGCTCCTCGCACCCGAACTAGCCAAGGTAGATCCGGAAATGAAGGCTCCGATTGTTGCGGAACTTGCGAAGTACAAAAACCGGATGCAGCCCTTTATGCCCGGCCTGCGAACTGCGGACAAAGAGCGGGCTTTCTTTGCAATCTTTTCCACCATGATCGGGACCATTGCCCTCGCCCGCATCCTGCCCGCTCCAGTGCGAGCGAAGGTGCTGGCGAGCGCTCGTGATTTTCTTCTGCAGAGCTTTTGATCATCCACCGCCATATAAGGCGGCAGAGACAAGACAGGTAGTAACTGGTCTCAGGGGGAAGGGGTTGTATTCTCGACGGTTGCCAATAGGCATTGGCACGCATCCACGTGCAGGCCATCGGGTCCACTGCACAGGAATTGAGAATTCGCCAGAAAGCCCGAAGACTTTCACATTCTCTTACACAGTCTGCCCAGATATGATAATTATGTCGTTTATTTGCAGCTAGTTATATGCAGACGCATCGGACTTAAAATCCGCAGGAGCTTACCCTCCGTAGGGTCCAAGTCTCCCTCCGGGCACCAATAACATGAATAAGTTGAGGGCGTTCATTATTTGGTAAACAGCAGATTTTTTAGGAGATTCGCGGATTAAAATCCGCATAACGCATCCCACTGGATGTTGAACTTGCGAGGAGCAGATGAAGTCACTTGTATTTCTTGTTGTTTTCAGTGTTGCTTCTTGCTCTCCTGCCGTGGCCTCGACTTGTGAGAGTCTTGCCGGATTACCCCTGGCCAATGGCAAAGTCACGATGGCTGTCGCCGAACCCGCAGGGACGCTTAACGGGCTTCCCGGAAAACCGATCGACAACCTTCCTGCGTTCTGCCGCGTTGCAGCGACGCTGATGCCCTCTAGCGACTCCAACATCAAGATCGAGGTGTGGATGCCGGTTGCCGGTTGGAACGGCAAGTTCGAGGGAACGGGCAACGGCGGTTACGCGGGAGGAATTGCATACGGGGGACTGGCGGACGGGCTACGCAGCGGTTTTGCAGTGGCAAACACAGATATGGGAACTTCAGAACCCTCTGGGCGGGGCGCTGACGATCTCGTCGGACATCCTGAGCGATGGAGAGATTGGGGCTCGCGTTCAACGCACGAAATGACGGTGGCCGCAAAACAGATTATTCGCATGTTTTATGGGAAGGAACCCGCTCTCGCGTTCTATTTGGGCTGCTCCACCGGTGGACAACAAGGGCTGGTGGAGGCGCAGCGTTTTCCGGACGACTACGATGGAATTGCCGCAGGAGGGCCAGCCAATAACCGAACCCGGCTGCACATGGATTTCATTTGGAATTACGCGGCCGCGGAGGAAAAGCCGGACAGCCGTATACCAGCAGAAAAGCTTGCGCTCATGTCCAATGCGATGCTGAACGCGTGCGCAGCGCAGAAGGCTGTTCCGTCGGACAGGTTTGTGTCGGACCCGCAGGCCTGTCACTGGGATCCGCAGACGCTGCTTTGCAAGGCGGGCGATGCTTCCGATTGCCTCACGCCCGACCAGGTGGCGACGGCGGAAAAACTCTACGAAGGGCCGCGCAATCCGGTCACACACGAACCGATTTATCCAGGGCTTACGCGCGGCAGCGAGCTTCAATGGAACGACGTGCTGCCGAAGGATGGGGCGCCGCTGCTTGATGCCTTGTTCAAATGGACGTTCGGCCCGGACTGGAACTGGCGAACGTTCGACTTTAATCGCGACGTGAAGACGGTCGACGACACGCTGGGTGCAATGGTGAACGCGACTGATCCAGACCTTCATACTTTTAAATCTCACGGCCACAAACTGATTGTTTACCACGGCTGGTCGGATGTGATTGTTCCCTCGTTGGAGTCGATCAACTACTACCAGAGTGCGGAGAACGCTCAAGCAGACGAAGCGGCAAAGCATCACCTAAGCAAGACTGAAGAGACGCAGGGATTCTTCAGATTGTTTATGGTTCCGGGCATGGCGCACTGCGGCGGTGGGCCGGGCCTGAACGGGATTGCTCCATTTGATTCGCTCGTAACCTGGGTTGAGAAGGGGCTTCCGCCGGAGAAGATCATTGCCGGGCGCTACGAGAACGGCGTGACACAGATGACAAGACCGGTCTGTCCATATCCTCGAATTGCACGCTATAACGGAACCGGAGACTCCAACGATGCCGCGAGTTTCTCGTGCATCGATCCGAACGCGCTCAACCCGAAATGAACCTCCGAGCCAAACCTGGGAGAAGCAGGGCGCGGCAACAGTACATTATTGCGCCAGCCAACCTCCGTCGACCGGAATGCCGGCGCGAGGTACGAGAGTGATTGTTCCGGAGAGAGACACCATGCCGCTCCGAAACGATCATTCAAATACGCCGCGCAAAATTTCCAGAAGGACGCATACCATGGCGTGCTTTCGCCAGCATTATCCTCAATGTCAGAAGCCATGGTCCCGCCGGCAAAGTGCCGATCAAAGCTTGGTGAATAGCAGATTCTTGCGAGATTCGCGGATTAGAATCCCCATAACGCATCCCACTGGGGGTCGGTCTTCTCATCCCATCTGTTGGCGTCATTCGAGGGTTACTTCCGGATTGGCGGTGATGCGCCCACGACCCCTGTCGTGAGAGGTTTCCAGCGGCTATCGCAAGATTATTTACCGCGGGGACATAATCAATCTGTCCGGGGGTGCCCTGCAATGAGAGTCCCTACCGGGACCGGAGCGGTATGCCAAAATGTGCGTGGAAACACCCGGGACGCACACCGCCCTTAGGGTCAGACGGGAACAATTCCATACCTACTGCGTATGATTTGAGAGAAGTAAAAATCCATTATCGATGGTATCGATTGAGATGAGCGATTTGAATGCTTGTGAAGTGAAGCAGTGCTATCGCTGGGGCGGGATCGCGGCGTTGCTTTTGGCGATTGGCTACGTGGTGATTATTCCGCTCTTCGCATGGGCGGGCGCGCCTCCCGCGACCGGCGAGGCCTGGTTCCGCTACCTACCGGGCAAAACGACGGTGTGGTGGGCGATTATTTGGCTTTCGCTAGCCACCGATCTGCTCTATCTGCCGGTTGCCTGGGCGCTGTGGACCGCCTTGCGGAAGGTGGGAAAAAATCTCATGCTGGCAGCCGTAGTCTGCCTGCATCTGTTTGTAGTTCTCGATCTGGCAGTGACCTGGACGCATCACGCTTCTCTGCTGGCACTTTTCCAAAACTACTCCAACACCGCCGACCAGGCTCATCGGGCCGCCTATCTGGCTGCGGCCGAATATGCCTCCTCGATTTATGCGACGCCGCTGCTGACCTTTTACGCCATTGTGATTCCATCGCTGGGGGTGCTTTTTGCGAGCATCGCGATGATTAAGGCAAGATTCGGAAAGGCCGCCGCCTGGACTGGGGTGATCACAGGGCTGTTCGGGTTACTGTCGTTGACGGGCTTCTTTCCACTGGTGATGGCGAACGCGATGGGCGCGACGCTCTGGTTCTTCCTCGTTGGCGCACAGTTACTGCGGTTTGGCGGAGGCTTTGGCTACGGGAGAGAATGAATGAAACAGGTGCGGCAACAGCGCCTTGGGTGTGTGCTCGCCTACTCGTCAGTAACTCATCGTTAGACAACCCCGACGGAATGTGGACCACAAGGGATAGGCACCAGAAATTGCCAGAATCTCGATGCGCCGGAATCAGTCAGTGTTCAGCCCAGGAGAACAGCCTCACGGGGACGGCTTCAGGGCCTCCGCTAAAATCCGACGCTGCCTGAGCAAACTTACACATCCACTTGCACACTTTCACAGTTTCTCAAAATGGCAGGCTTTATCGGCTTTAGTTTACGAGCAAACGCAAAGCACTTAAAATCCGCAGGAGCTTACCCTCCGTGGGGGTTCAAGTCCCCCTCTGGGCACCAATAAAATCGATACGTTGCGAGCACTCATCATTTGGTCAATAGCAGATTTTTTTGCGAGATTCGCGGATTAAAATCCGCATAACGCATCCCGCTGGATGTCGGTCTTCTCATCCCATCTGTCAGCGTCATTCGAGGGTTGGTTCCGGATAGGCGGTTACTCAGGCGCGACCCACAAAGCGCCTTTAATTGCGCATTGCGCTCTTTGTCGGTGAACTTGAAGGCTCGTAGTAATCGGGTGTCACTTTCGCCATTTTCCAGCAAAAAAACCTTGGCCACTCTCAGCATGTCACACATGAAGGCTCCCGAATCCTTTGTCATCTTCCCTCTTCCTCTCGATATGACCTCGAAACGCGGCGAAGCAATACACTGTTGATCCAATTGGCCCAGAACAGAAAAACAACCCAAACCACAGCACCCACACACCGCTCGTTGAGCAGAATCCTCTACCCGAGCCTGACGGCGGAGGAGCGGCGTATCGCCGAGATTGAAGGATGGACTTTGGGGGTTGTGTGAATCAGCGAACGGAGATTTCAGGCAATTGACAGGCCGGCATCTCCAGTTGGGTCCCGCTTATGCACCTCTTATTCTTCGGTACAGGAACCAAGGCCGCCGTAGAATCTATGCATTACACCGCATCCAGTTCCAGGGAGGCTTCCGTGCTGATGGACATTCTCAGGCTGCTTGTGCCCATTCTCGGTGTGGGTTCGTGCGTGGCGCTCATCACCGCATGGGTGCAATATCGCAGAGCCAAAACGCGAGCGATTCCGCTGATTGAGCGGGTGAATCGCCTGGTGAGTTCAGAGTTGAAAGGCTTCGTCCTGGCACGTTTTGTGCCTGAGGGAGAGGGCGGGCATTTAGAGGCCGTTCAAAGGGTCCGCGAATACCAACTCACGCTTCGCAACACTTCGCCTATTCACCTGCACAACGCTGAAATCCAGTTCGATTTCCCGTCGAAGGAGATTGAGGGACTCGCAGAAAGGCCGGCCCGCAGCAAGACCACCCCCACTCCCATTGAAGTCGCAAAGAAAATATCGGAGCCGCGGCAGGGGGCTTCTCGATGGTGCATCCCCGAGTTTCCGCCGGACGACTCAATCGAGTTCACATTCAGGGCAGTGGACCCCTCGACGGATGATTACGAAGTCGCCTTGTACAACTGCGGACGTGTCGTCATCGAGAAATCCAAGGGAGAGCCCAAAGCAAAATATACGGGCTTCGGAGCGAAGATATCAGGCGTCCTCGCGTCCGCCTTTGTTCTGGCCTATCTGGCGGAAATCGTGATTTTTGTTTCAAACTCCGCGTCCAACCCTACCGTCCATCAGGCAACCGTTGTCGATTGGGCAGGATGCTCTCTGAACGTTGTAACCGATGCCGGGCAGGTAAATTTCAAAGCCTTCTCCCAATCGGGACCATGGAGTCTCTACTCCCACATTCTGAATCTCGGAACCCGTAAGTGCTTCATAAAATGGGAGTCCTCTTCTGGCTACCCAATCACGATTTACCCCGGCACATCCGTCACTTTGGTAAGTGAATATACGAAAGAGAAGCCTAAACTGACGCCGGTGGGGTTACTGTTCGGCCCCGACGGTCCGAACAACAAAGCTACAGTGATGCTTTACCAGCGAGGAAAGCCCTAGTGGCGATTAAAACGGCACGCGATTTTAGCTTTGCCACGCTTCGTGGTTCCCAGGATCTGCTGCACAGTTAGATCGATATCAATTGTCGATCAGGCTGATTCGAAACTGCGTTCCGGCGGACAGTCGGCTACTCGTTAGTAACTCATCGTTAAACAACTCCGACGGACTGTGGAGCACAAGGGATAGGCATCGGAAATTGTCAGAATCTCGATGCGCCGGCGTGAGGATCGACATCAAAGTGCGCGCGCATAATATTGAAAAGCAACGAATGGGCGCTAGAGCGGCTTCAGGATAGGTATGCCCGATTGTGCTTTGTGCGAGGTCGCCCCTTCCTTGGAGTCGGGTCGACTTGAGTGCAATGGCTCTGGGTACAGCAATCCTGAAACCGCTATAATCGCGCCGAGGGAAAGAGGGAACGTGCAGAAAGGGCAGGAGGTACTGCATCGTAAGGCGCCAAGAGTCATTGATACGCGAAGTGACGCTTTTATGCTCTTCACAATGATCGCGATTGCTTGGGCGGTTCGATTACTCGTCGCCGCTCTTTTATATGGGGACTTGCTCGATCCGGCGCGCAATTACTGGAATTTTGGATGGGAAGTTGGAAGCGTGGCTCGTTCGCTTGCCCTTCACCAGGGATTTGGCTCACCGCTTCACGGCATGACTGGCCCCACAGCAATTCTTCCTCCCATCTATCCCTTCCTCGTTGCGATTGTTTTTCGACTTTACGGGCTGCACAGCGCATTGTCGGCCTTCGTAATCCTTGGCATGAACGGCTTGCTCTCCTCCCTGACTTGTATTCCTATTTACTATGCCGCCAAAAGGTCGCTGGGGGCGCGCACAGCGAAATACGCTAGTTGGCTCTGGGTTTTCTACCCGAATGCTATCTACTTCTCGGCGGGACGAGTTTGGGATTATGCCCTTGCAACGCTGATGCTGGCACTTTGCTTTTGGGCCACTTTGAGCCTGCAGAGCGAGCGGAGAATGCGCTACTGGATTGCATGTGGCGCTTTGTGGGGATTGACGGCACTGGTGAACCCGTCGGTGTTGGCGGCATTTTTTCCTCTCCTTGCATGGGCCGCCTACTACCTGGGCAAGAAAAGCGGCTCATGGAAGAGAAATTGTCTTTCTGCGATTCTGGCCGCAATTGCGGTGATTTCCCCATGGTGTATTCGCAACTACTCAGTCATGCACATCGTGGCGCCCATCCGCGACAACTTTTGGATGGAGTTTTGGGTGGGCAATACTGGAGATACATCTAATCTGGTTCCCAAGTGGGCTCATCCCTCTACGAGCGATGTCGAGATGGAAAAATTCCAGTCCGAGGGAGAAACTGCTTACATCAGGGACAAACGCCGGTTGTCTCTGGAATTCCTAAGCCATCATCCGGGGCTGTTTTTTCAACTTTGCCTCCGCCGCATGGTGTACTACTGGACAGGAGTTTGGAGTTTTCAGCGCGCCTACTTGAGCGGCGAGCCGACAGCCATCCCGAACATCTTCTTCTGCTCGGTTCTGTTGGTCTTCATGGCGAAAGGCATCGCGCATTGGTGGCATCGGAACCCGAAAACCTTGATGCCCTATCTGGCGTTGATCGTATTTTTTCCTGTCGTCTATTACATCACCCACGTTTTGATGGACTATCGACAACCAATTGAACCAGCTGTCGTCGTTCTCGTAACGGTTGGATGGCGCTCCTTTAGAAAACTGCCGAATGACAAGCTGGAGGTCGGGACGTCCGAAGCATTCTGAGGAGCGGTTGTCATCGGCTTCAAGCCGAGCCTGAGCTGAGTGCCGGAATGGGACATTCGGTGAGGCTGGGAGCTGGTTCGGGACGTGGCGCGGGACTTTGCACCAAAGTGCACTAGACCTAAAGACAATCTTTGCCGACATTAGAATTAGTGCGCCGGAGTGTCTTTGGTTGCTCATTCGGGAGGGGCATCAGGTTTTGAGTTGACGGCCGCTTGAAGGAAGTGAGCATGTGCATCAGAGGGTAGTCGCCTGCAAAAGGCGGACAGCGCGGTGGTCAAGGGCGGCGGCAATGCACCTGGGCGTTTGCGCCCAGCTCACTTTGCTGTGCACGATGGCGCCGGCGCAGGCGGGGCTGGATTCCTCCGTCGTTGCGCAGCAGGGCAAGCTTGCTGTGTTGACGTCGGCCCGTCAGATTCACGAACTCACGCCGCGGCAGGCAGCACGCGCCTATCCCGTCCGGCTGCGGTGCGTGGTCACGTTCTACGATCCATACCAGGAAGGCCACAAAGCACTTTTCGTCGCCGACGCGTCGGGAAGCATCTTTGTCGCTCCCGGCTCGGCGGAACTTGGGGAACTGCACGCAGGGTCGGTGGTCGAGGTGTCGGGGGTAACCGATCCGGGGGGCTTCGCGCCGATTGTAGCGAAGCCGCGAATTCGGCTCTTGCCGGGCACACGGCCATTGCCGGAGGCGCGCCGCGTCCGGCTTCCCTTGTTGCTGACGGGAGTCGAGGAAGGTCAGTGGATCGAACTGGAGGGCATTGTTCACGGGGCTGAAGTGGACGGCATGCATGTGATTCTGACCGTGTCGACCGGCGATGGCACGTTGACGGCAACGACGGTCAAAGAGGCAGGGGCCGATTACTCCAGCCTGATCGATTCGGAGATTCTGCTTCGGGGCGTGGCCGTGCCACTCACGGATCCGAAGAGACGCATGTTGGGATCGCGGATTCTGTTTCCAGGGCTGAGCACGGTGACAGTGGAAGAGGCGGCGCCGGACGATCCGTTCACTCTGCCGGTGCAGCATCTCTCAGACGTATTCCGATATTCGCCAAAGGGCATAAGCCCACATCGAGTGCACGTACGCGGAGTGGTGACGCTCTCCTGGCCGGGAGAGCGGGTGTGTATTGCCGAGGCCAATGATGCGCTTTGCATTCGAACGCGCGACCGCGGCGATCTGAAAGCGGGGCAGACGATCGACGCCGTTGGCTTTCTGGGGAGGGAAAACTTCAGTCCCGAGCTGCTAGATGGCCTGGTCACGCTCTCTGGAGCGGGCGTCGAGGTGCGTGCTCAGCAAGTGTCGCCCACAGACGTGTTTGAGGGCGGCTATGACGGGCAACTGGTTCAGATTGACGGAACGCTGATGGGCGTGAACGAAGGCGGCGATCAAACGATTCTGCTGGTCAGTGAAGCGGGAGTCCTGTTTCAGGCAGTTTTGCGTGGGAGCCCGCGGGAAACGGGAAGCCAGACCTCAAAGTGGACAGAAGGAAGCAGGATCAGACTCACCGGAGTCTTATCCGGCCGCATGGATGCGCGCATGATCACGCGGCAAGAGGGAAAGTCGCGGCTCGAATCATTTCAGATTCTATTGCGATCGCCGGCGGACGTGCGCGTTCTTCAGTCTCCTTCGTGGTGGAACTCGAGCCACACTCTTGGAGCTCTTGGATTCACAGGGAGCCTGACGCTGGCGATTCTAGGCTGGGTGATTGCGCTTCGCCGCCAGGTTTACCTGCAGACGATGATCATTCGCCGAGGCGCCGAAGAGTATCGCCACATGGCCGAACATGACGCGCTGACGGGACTTTGCGTTCGCAGAGTCTTCTACGAGCGCCTTGAACTCGCGATCCAGGAGGCGAGGATCCGGTCTTCCTCGTTCGCACTGATGATGGTCGATGTTGACCAGTTCAAGTGCATCAACGACACGATGGGCCATGCCGCGGGAGATTCGATTCTTGTGGTGGCTGCGCAGCGGTTGCAGAGTTGCGTGCGTGAATCGGACACGGTGGCCCGGATCGGAGGAGACGAATTCATCGTCCTTCTGAGGAGCGTACGGGGCATGGAAGAGGCCGCGGCGATCGCATCGAAGCTGCTGAAAGCGGTGTCTGCGCCGCTGGCTATTCATGAAGGAGACGTCACTCTCACCGTCAGCCTGGGAGTCACGATGTTTCCGGAAGGCGGCAAGGACAGCGGCGCTCTTGTGAAAAGCGCGGACGTGGCCCTTTATCGAGCCAAGTCGCGAGGGCGGAACTGCTACGAGGACTTCAAGCCGGAGACGCCTTCGCAGACGCCGGTTCAACACCCGGTGCGGCCGGCCCATGGCCTGATTTGAACGGTGGGCCGGCTGCCCCCAGGTTCAACCCGGACCCCGCCGGAGGCACCCGGCCCCCCCACCGGAGGCTGTGCGGGCCTATAATCCTAGCCAATTGCCATGACTGATATTGATAGGTTGTTGAAACGCTGGCTTGCGGCGGGAGTGCTTACGGTCGAGGCAGCCGCGGGGATTCGCGCGTTTGAGGCGAAGCAGGTGAAAGAGGACGGGCCCGGCGCCGCGGCTCCGTGGCAGGCGATGAATGCGGCGGGCGCGCAGTGGCAGGCGATGGATGCGGCCGGCGTGAAGTGGCAGGGGATAGTGGCGCTGGTGCTTGGCGCCATGCTGCTGGCTTGCGGAGTGGCTCTGTTTGTTTCAGCGCACTGGGACGAGCTGGGTCCCGTGGCGCGGCTGACCGTGGCCATGGCGCTGGTGGCGGTGTTTCACGTGTGCGGAGGGATGGCGCGCGCGAGCTTCCGCGGGCTCTCGACGGCGCTGCACGCGGTGGGCACGGTGGCCGCAGGCGCCTCGATTGCACTGGTGGGCCAGATCTTCAACATGGAAGAGCACTGGCCCGCGGCGGTTCTGCTGTGGGCGCTGGCGGCGCTGGCGGGTTGGATTCTGCTGCGCGACGAGGCGCAGGAGGCGTTGGCGCTGCTGCTGGCGCCGGCATGGATTGTGTGCGAGATGGCCTATGCGATGGAGCGGCACATCGGGCAGAACGTCTTTGTGGGGCGGGCGCTGCTGACCTGGGGCGTGCTTTACCTTACATACTTTTTGGGCTCGCGGCGTCATGTGGTCAAGGGAATTCTGTTTGCCGCGGGGGCGATTGCGGGGTTGGCGGGGATCGCATTGATGGTGACGGGATGGGAGTCGTACGCGGCGACCGAGACGCTTGTGCCGTTCAGCACGCGGGTGTGGGCGTGGGTCGCGCTGGGCGCGCTGCCGCTGGCGATTGCGGCCTTTCACAGACACAAGGGGCTGATTCCGCCGGCGCTGGGAGTGGGGCTGGCGATTGCGCTGCCGTGGTCGACGAGGACATGGACGGTAACCCAGACGTTGGGAGCGAGGAGTTCTTCGCACACGCAGAGCGAACCTAATTTGACGGCGTATGCGCTGGTGGCGCTGCTGGCGGTGTTCCTGTGCTGGTGGGGCGTGCGCGAGGGGTCAAAGGCGCTGGTGAACCTGGGGATTGTGGGCTTCGGGATGGCGGTGGCGTGGTTCTACTTGAGCGACATCTTGAGCCGGGTGGGGCGGTCGCTGGGACTGATCACGCTGGGGGTGCTGTTTCTGGCGGGAGGGTGGATTCTCGAAAAGATGCGGCGGCGGATTTTGGCGAGGATGGGCGGGACGGAGGCGGCGCAATGAGGATTTCGAAGAGGTCGGTGGCGCTGCTGCTGATTCAACTGGCGATCGTGTCGTTGGTTGCGGCGAAGTATGGGTATGAGCGCTGGCGCGCGCCGCGGGTGTGGACGCGGACAGTGGCGATTGGCCAGTCGATGCCGATGCGGGGGCGATATCTGGGCCTGCGGCTGGTAGTGGATGGATGCCAGAGCACACTGCCTTCGGCCAAGGCGGCAAAGTTTCTGCGGGACATCAACGGCTCGGTGCGGCCGGGGCCTTATTCGATCGGGAGGGTGCCGGCGGTGGAGTTTCCGGCGGAGTTGAAGGTGGAGAACGGCAGGCTTGAGGCGCTATGGATCGAGGACGAGGAGAAGCAGGCTGAGGGTCAGATGGTGGAAGCGCCGGAGGGGGCCGGATGCGGGGATTTCCGGCTGGAGAAGCCCGTGGACTTTTTTATTCCGGAACGGGCGACGGACCTGACGCGGCTGGGGCGAGGCCAGGAGTTGTGGGTGGAGGTGACGCTGCCGGCGAAGGGACCGCCGCGGCCGATGCAGATGGCAGTGAAGGACAATGGGGAGTGGAAGCCGGTAGGGGAGTGAGAGTACCCCCGGCAGAGCCGAGGGCTTGCTTGTGTGAGCCGCTCAAAGCGGCTTGATGGAGAGATGTTCCCCGGGGAACTGCTCAAACTCGCCAGCGCGAGTGAGGATGTTCAGTATAACAGCTCTTTTATTGTTGACTTCGTTCCGCTTCGCCCAGGATGCCAGTTCATTCATGGTATGAACTTCGGGCTCGGTAGACCCCTAGGGAATTGCCTGGCACTGCGCCAGCGTGTAACTGGCGGGGAGCAAAGCTGGTGGAAGGTTGCAGGGCTGGCCGCGGCCGGGGCTGCGGCTGACGTAGTTGCTGTTGGTGCTGACGCCGTTCTGGGTGGTCACACGCACATCCACAACATTGCCTTCAACCAGGACGGCGGTATCGACCAAGTCAGTCAAGGAGGCCAGGATGGTGACGTAAGGACTGTCGGGCGAGGCCACATAGACCTTGCCGTAAAGAGAATTCTCAGTGGATACGACGGTGCGCGGATGACCGACCACCGTGAGCGTCTTCTCGACCGTGTGGCTGGTGAGGTTGACGATGGTCACGGTGCCGTCAGCCTGGTTGGCTGTGTAGGCGCGGCTGCCGTCGTAAAGAACCGTCACGCTGGCGGGATTGTTGCCCACGGGAATGGTGTAGGTCGTACCGAAAGTCGAGCTGTCGTTGCCGTACTCATCGAGGCTGACGTCGATCAGGCTGATGGTTCCGCCGTCGTAGTTGGCCACCACCAACTGGCTGGTGGCGGAGTTGTATTCCGCATAGACCGGGCCGGCTGTGGCCGTCATGCCGCTGGTTCCGTTGGGGGGCGTGACGCCGGTGGCGGTGACAGCGGTGGTGGAGAGCGGCAGGACAGGATGGCATGTGACGGTCTGACCGTTCTGGTTGAGGAAGGGGGTGCACCGGTCCAGCGTATTGTTCTCGCTATCGATGACCGAGATCGTGTCGTCTCCCCGGTTCATCACAAAGACCCGCCTCTGATCGGGGCTTGATACCGCAAAGACAGGACACATGCCCAACGGGATTGGCGCGTCGGTGGAGTTGTTAGCGACCTCAATGGGCGTGGCCAAGCCATGGGCTGGAGCCGTTGTGGGTGAAAGATTGCACGCCACGCCGGTGGGATCGGTAAAGTTCTGGGTGATCGCGTATTGCCGCTGGCCCAGAGTGGTGGGAGCGCCAGCCATGGTGATGGGCGTGGGCGATACCGGTATGGATAGCTCGAAGTCCGCGGGGCTCGAAACGAAGAGGTCGACAACGTTCCCGTTGAGATCGGGAGCCCACATGCCTGCCGAGGGCGTGTACAGGTTGGCGGGCTGTGCGGCGGCCGAGAGCGTGGAATAGGTCACATTCTTGGCCTGGAGAGTGGTGATGATCGGGAAGTTGGAGATGGAGCCGTCGCTGTCGAGCGTGTACCCCGGGGCGCCAAGTTCATTCAAAGTGAAGGCGCGGGGCCCGGGACCGATCGGGGCTATGGCCAGGACCGAGTCGCCGGAGTAATCCAGGATGGTGACGATGCCCGCGGTTTGTGCCGAGGGAGCCGACACGACGACTGCGTAGGAGGTAGGCTGTGCGGCCGGACCGTTGGGGTTAATCGGCGTCACCACCGGCTCGTACTTGTTGCCGCAGCCGCTGATCAGAGCCGCAACCGCGATGGCCGCGCCCGCATAAACCAGGAGCGCGCGCGCCCCACCTAAACTCATGGAAAAAAGCCTCATTCAGATTTTTCCTGCTTACTTTGTGATTGTAAATCAGCCGGATGGGAGAGCCGCGGCCAGGGCTGTAACCGGGGCCTCAAACGTTTTTCAGTTTGGGGGTGGCGCGTCGAAGGATCTGATGCGGGGGGCTCTCTCTATTTACGACATGAATTTTAGATTCACCACACTAGCCGGCTTTCTCGGTGAGCTCAGCCCAGCGTGCGTAGAGGGCGTCGCTTTGGTGCTGGGCAGCCTCGAGTTCGAGGAGGGCCTGCTGCAAGGCGGTGGCGTCCGTCGCGATTTCCGGCTCTTCGACGCGTCTTCGGGCTGCGGCGAGGCGGGCGTCGGAGGCTTCAACGCGCTGCTCGATCGCGGCAAACTCCCGGGCTTCGAGATAAGAGAGCTTTTTTCTGGCCGGAGCGGGGGTTGCGTCGTTCCCAGAGCCCTGCGCGAGGCCAGACCTTTGCGCGGAGCTTGACCCGTCTGCGCGCCGCCGGGATTTTTCCTGATTTTGGCCGGCCGTTGCCGGGGCGGCGCCGTCAAGGTCATCCTGCTCTCCGAGCCAGTCTTCCCACTGCGCGTAGTCGGCAAAGCGGCCGGTGTGCCCGCGGCCGTCGAGCCCGAGAACCGTGGACGCGACGCGATTGAGCAGATAACGGTCGTGCGTTACTAGAACCAGGGCGCCGGGAAAGTCGAGGAGATTCTCTTCGAGGATTTCGAGGGTGGGAATGTCGAGGTCGTTGGTGGGCTCGTCGAGCAGCAGCACGTCCGCGGGCTCCAGCATCAACTTCGCGATGAGGACGCGGGCGCGCTCGCCGCCGGAAAGGTTGCGGACCGGCTGATTGAGCTGTTCGCTGGTGAACAGGAAGCGCGCCGCCCAACTGGCGACGTGGACGGTGCGGCCCTGGTAGACCAGCCCGTCGCCTTCCGGCGCCAGGGCGCGGCGCAGGGTGAGGTCTTCGTCGAGCTCGCGCATCTGGCTGAAGTAGACGAGGCGCAGCGCTTCGGCGCGCCGGATGGAGCCCTGCGAGGGCTCAATCTCGCCGCGCAGCAGCCGCAGAAGGGTGGTTTTGCCGCTGCCGTTGGGGCCAACGAGGCCCACCTTCATGCCCGCGGTGAGAATGAAGTTGAGGCCCGAAAAGAGCTGCCGCCGGGCAGTCTTGGAGTTTCTCTGGCGTCCGCCGCCAGGAACTTCGCAGGCTACGTTGTCGAACTCGACCAGGCGTTTGGTTTTGCGCTGGCTGGCTTCAAAGTCGATGCCGGCGGAGCTGACGGCGGTGCGGGCGTCCATGGCGGCCAGCTGGCCGATCATCGCGTTGGCGGTGTCGATGCGGGCCTTGGATTTTGTGGTGCGCGCCTTGGGGCCGCGGCGCAGCCACTCGATCTCAGTACGCACGCGGTTGCGGAGGCTCTCCTGCTGCGGCTTTGCGATTCGAGGTACGCCTGCTTCTCCTCGAGAAAGCGGCTGAAGTTTCCCTTCGACGCGAAACAGGCCCTCGGCAAAGACGCGATTGAGCTCGACGATCTGGCTGGAGGTGGATTCGAGAAAGTAGCGATCGTGGCTAACGGTGACGGCGGCGAAAGAGGCGATTGCCGAGCAGCTCCTCAAGCCACTCGATGCCCGCCAGGTCAAGGTGGTTGGTGGGCTCGTCGAGCAGCAGCACGTCGGGCTCGCCGACCAGCGCCTCGACGATCGCGAGCCGCTTGCGCCATCCGCCGGAGAGCGAGGCGGCCTCGGCGTTGAGATCGGCAAAACCCGCGCGGCCGGCCAGCTCGCGCAGACGCCCTTCGCGGCCCCGGCGTCCTGCTCTGCATCGTGAACGTGAAGCGCCGCAAGAGCCGTTCTCGAGCACCTGGCGGACGGTGAGGCCGGCAGCGAAGCGCGAGTCCTGGGGAACGTAGGCGGCGCGGGCGCGCTTGCGGACGGCCAGCTCGCCTGAGTCCGGCTCGACCTGCCCAGCCAGCAGGGCCAGCAGCGTGGATTTGCCTGCGCCGTTGGGACCGATGAGCCCGATCCGGTCGCCGTCCTCGACGGTGAGACGAGATGTTGCGGAACAGGGGCGCGGCGCCGAATTGCTTGGTGACGGATTGGGCGTTGAGAATCGGGGGCATCTCTTCAAGATTACTGTGCTGAGGCGCGCCGCGGTGAAAGCGCCTGGTTGTCTGGCGATGCCGGGTCTCGTCGTCCGGCGATACCAGGCCCCATAGAACGGGAGCCAATCGGGCGCGCTCAGCGAAGGCTTGGCGCAGCCGGCGGAGTCCGGTCCTCGGAGTCCGATAAAATGATCTGCAGATGCATGGAGCATTCTTAACTGATGAGTAGAAAGCATTCTTTTTGGGTGAGGTTCCTGTTGGCTGCAGATTTCCACTTTGATGACCGCGGGCGCGATGGCGCTGACACCGGGAGGGGCGAGCGCCCAGGCTGCGAGCGCCCAACCTGCTTTTGGTCCTGCCAATCCGTTTTATGCGGCCAGCACGCTGCCGTTTGAGGCGCCGCCCTTCGACAAAATCAAGGACAGCGATTACCAGCCTGCAATGGATGCGGGGATTGCGCAGAATCTCGCGGAGATCCGCGCGATCGCCGACAATCCGGCGCCGCCGACATTTGAGAACACGATCGTGGCCATTGAGAAGTCCGGCGTGCTGCTGAACCGGGTCACTCATGTGTTCAACGGCGTGACCGGCGCCAATATGAATCCTGTGCTGCAGAAGGTTCAGGATGAGGAAGCGCCGAAGCTCGCGGCGCTGAATGATGCGCTCTACCTGAATACGAAGCTGTTTGAGCGGGTTGAAAAAATCTACGAGCAGCGGCATGCGCTGGGCCTGGATGCGGAGTCGCTACGGCTGGTCGAGTATGACTACCAGGAGTTTGTGCTGAGCGGAGCGCGGCTTTCAGAAGCCGACAAGACAGCGCTGAAGAAATTGAACGAGGAAGAAGCGAACCTGACCACCGCGTTCGTGTCAAAGCTGCTGGCGGCGGCCAAGGATGGGGCCTACGTAACGAAGGACAAGGCGGCCCTGGCGGGGTTGAGCGATGCGGAACTGGCTGTGGCGGCCGATGCCGCGAAGGAGCGCAAAGTGGAGGGCTGGGTGATTTCACTGCAGAACACGACCCAGCAGCCGGAGCTCGAATTGCTGAGCAATCGCGCCACGCGCCAAGCGCTCTTTGAGGCCTCGTGGAATCGGGCCGAGCGCGGCGATGCAAACGATACGCGGGCCACGATCGCGCGCCTCGCACAGTTGCGGGCGCAGCAGGCGAAATTGATGGGCTACGCCAACTACGCGGCGTGGAAGCTGACCGACCAGATGGCCAAAACGCCCGAGGCCGCCATCCGCTTCATGGATGCGCTGGTACCCGCCTCGGTGGCCAAGGCGGAGGGCGAAGGCCGCGACATCCAGGCCTTGATCGACGCCCAGCAGGGGGGATTCAAGCTCCAGCCCTGGGACTGGAACTTCTATTCCGACCAGGTGCGGAAGGCGAAGTTCAACCTTGAAGAAGCCCAGACCAAACCTTACTTTGAGCTGAACAGCGTGCTTGTGAACGGCGTCTTTTATGCGGCCAACAGGCTGTATGGACTGACCTTCAAGAGGCGCACGGACATTCCTGTGTACGACCCCGACGTGATGGTCTACGAGGTCTTCGACGCCGATGGCAAGCCGCTGGCCCTTTGGTACGGCGACTACTTCAAGCGCGACAGCAAGAACGGCGGAGCGTGGATGGACGTGTTTGTGAACCAGTCCAAGCTGCTGGGCGAGCTGCCGGTGGTGTACAACGTGGCCAACTTCACCAAGCCCGCCGCGGGAGAGCCAGCGCTGCTGAGTTTCGACGACGTGACCACGATGTTCCATGAATTCGGCCACGCGCTGCACGGCATGTTCGCTGACACCGTGTATCCCAGTCTTTCGGGTACGCAGACGCCGCGGGATTTTGTCGAGTTTCCCTCGCAATTCAACGAGCACTGGGCCAGCGATCCCCAGGTGTTTGGGCACTACGCAAAGCACTACAAGACCGGCCAGCCGATGCCCGCGGAGCTGGCCGCGAAGATCAAGCAGGCGGCTACCTTCAACGAGGGATACAAGCTGACCGAGCTTCTGGCCGCGGCGGAGCTGGACATGCAGTGGCACACGCTGGGTCCGGACGCGCCGCTCGAGAATCCTGATACTTTCGAGACCGCGGCGCTCCAGAGCAAGCATCTGGCGCTCAGCACCGTTCCACCGCGGTACCGGTCAAGCTACTTTATGCACATCTGGGGCAACGGCTATGCAGCCGGATACTATGCCTACCTGTGGTGCGAGATGCTCGACGACGACGCCTACCAGTGGTTTAAAGATCACGGGGGGTTGACGCGGGCCAACGGGGACCGCTTCCGCAAAATGGTTTTGTCGCGTGGCAACACCGAGGACCTTGCCAAGATGTACGCGGCGTGGATGGGCGCGGAGCCCGCGATCGGGCCGATGCTGAAGGCGCGCGGACTGGCTGCGGAGGAGACGGGCAAGTAACCGGTCGCCTGAGGGCGGCGAGGCAATGGACTGGAATCATGCTGGAATACGAAATTACCGTGACCGAAGCCGAGACGCTGCTGAAGGACAAGGGCGCGAAGCTGATCGACGTGCGCGAGCCGTGGGAGTTTGCGACGGCGCGGATCGAGGGCGGCCTGCTGATGCCCATGGGCGAGGTGCCTGCCCGCGCACACCACGAGCTCGACCCTGAAGAGCGCGTGGTGGTGGTCTGTCATCACGGAATTAGATCAATGAACGTGACGGCGTGGCTGCGCAACCAGGGCTTCGAGCAGGCTCAGTCGCTGCGCGGAGGCATCGACGCCTGGTCCGTCGAAGTCGATCCCCTGGTGCCCCGGTACTAGAGTCCCGAGTCCCAAGTTCATACGATAGATAAACTGTCATCCTGGGCGTAGTTTGGCGCGTTTTGTCGGCCAAACGCAGTCGCAGAACGCAGTCGAAGGACCTGCGGTTGCCCTTGCGTTTGCACTTTCTCCGCTTCCAACAGCTCCCTCATTCCGGGCCGGCCGCTCGAGATCTGCTTCGAACTTCAAAGCCCCGGACCCAGGCGAACTCGGCACCGAGGTCTATACTCTTTTCTGTCTGAAATCGGAAGGGAGTTCTACCTTGTCTTTATCTGCCGTTGATTTTGCGCGCGAAAACCGGCCTCGTTTTCTCGAGGAGTTGAAGGCGCTGCTGCGCATTCCCTCGATCTCCACCTCGCCCGAGCACCGGGGCGATTGCCGAAAAGCCGCGGAGGTGCTCGCGGCCGAGTTGAAGCGCATCGGCATGGAGAATGTGCGGCTGCTTGAGACCGAGGGCCACCCGCTCGTCTATGCCGACTGGCTGCACGCTGCGGGCAAGCCGACGGCGCTGATGTACGGTCACTACGATGTGCAGCCGCCCGATCCCCTCGACGAGTGGCTCTCGCCCCCCTTTGAACCCACGGTGCGGGACGGCAACATCTACGCCCGCGGCGCGGTGGACGACAAGGGACAGGTGGTGGCGCAGGTCAAGGCGCTCGAAAGCCTGCTGGCCGCCACCGGCCGTCTGCCATTGAATATGCGCGTGCTCCTGGAAGGCGAAGAAGAAGTCGGCGGCGAGGGAATTGCGAACTTTGTAGCCTCAAAGCCGGCGGAGTTGAAGGCCGATTTTGCGCTGGTGTCAGATACCGAACTCTTTGCTCCCGGACTGCCGACTTTGTGCGTGGGCCTGCGGGGCATGATCTACACCGAGCTCGAGGTGCGCAGCTCGCGCACCGATCTGCACTCCGGCATCTACGGCGGCGCGGCGCCCAACTCCTTTTTCGCGATGGCGCAGATTCTGGCCGGGCTGAAGGATGAAAACGGACACATTTTGATTCCCGGCTTTTATGACGACATCATTCCGCCCAGCGCCGAAGAGCTTGCCGCCTGGAACAGCCTGCCCTTTGACGAAGAGCACTACCGAGTTTCCGAAGTCGGGTCGAAGGAGCTGGTGGGCGAAAAAGGCTACTCCGTGCTGGAGCGCACCTGGGCGCGGCCCACGCTCGATGTGCACGGAATTCCGGGAGGGTTTACCGGTGCGGGAGCCAAGACCGTGATTCCGGCAAAGGCCACGGCCAAGGTGTCAATGCGCCTGGTGCCGGGGATGACGCCCACGAAGGCCTTTGCCCTCTACAAGAGCTATGTGGAGAAGATTGCGCCCGCGGGCGTCGATCTGGAGGTGAGATTGATCCACGCCGGCGATCCCTGCCTTATTTCCGTGAACAATCCCTTCATCCAGGCGGCGACGCGGGCGCTACGCGAGGTGTGGGGCAATGAGACGGTCTTTATCCGCTCAGGCGGGTCGATTCCAATTGTGGGCGACTTTGACCGTCACCTCGGCCTGCCGAGCGTGATGATGGGCTTCGGGCTGCCCGACGATAACCTGCACGCGCCCAACGAGAAATTCAACATCGGCAACTTCGAGCTGGGGATTCGGTCGCTGATCCGCTTTATGGAGGAGGCGGCCAGCTGAGGCGCGGCGTGGGCCGGCAATTGCGCGCCGGATTGAGCGCGTGCAAAGGGACGCCGGACGGGTGGATTCGCGTAAGCTGAAACTATTGCGATGAACGAATCCCCATCCAATTCGCAGGTCGCGGAGGATCTTGGGCAGCTTGCGTCCAGGGGCGCCGTCGAGCCGCAAAATGCTGACGATGAGCCGATCATCGAGTTCAGCCACGTGAGCATCTCCTTCGATGGCCACGCGGTTCTGGAGGACGTGAGCTTCTGGGTGAAGCGAGGGCAGACGCTTTGCATTCTGGGCCGCAGCGGCGTGGGCAAATCCGTTGCGTTGCGCATGCTGATGGGCTTCCTGAAACCGGACTCCGGTTCGATCCGCATCGAGGGCCAGGAGATCACGAAGCTCGACGAAGAGGGAATGCGTGCGGTGCGCAAGCGGGTGACGATGGTCTTCCAGAACGGCGCGCTCTTTGACTCGCTGAGCGTGCGGGAGAATGTGGCATTTCCGTTGCGGGAGCGGGGCGGGCTGGCCGAGGACCAGGTGGTGCAGCTGACTGACCGGCTGATGGGGATGGTCGGCGCCGAAGACGTCGCGGACGATCTGCCGGCCAGCCTTTCAACCGGGCGAAAGCGCGCCGTGGCCATTGCGCGCGCGCTGGCCGCGCAACCGGAGGTGGTCCTCTACGACGAGCCCACAACCATGGTGGATCCCATCATCGCCCGCAGGATGGGCGACCTGATTCAGCGTCTAAAGAAGCAACTGGGCTTTACGAGTATCGTCGTGACGCACGACATGCGTTTTGCCGAGCGGCTTGCAGACTCGGTGCTATTCCTTGACGAGGGGCGGGCAGCCTATTTTGGTCCGCTGAGCGGATTCGTCCATTCCTCCGATCCGCATATTCAACAATTTTTAACGCTTGACGCCTATATATTACCTAAGGCTTGAAAATCGAATACTCCCGTAACGGTACGAACGTGCATTCAATGCGTCTGTAATAGAGGAGTTGCCGTACATAAAAGCTGTGGATTTCGATCGTCAGAGCGGTGGGTTGCCGCTCGACAACGCGCAAAGCCAAGTGCGGAGACAGCGTAGACAGACCCACTTCTAAAAAAATTTGAGAGGGATGTGGAAAACAGGACACGTCGAAGCAGGTCGTCTCTGGACAAGATATTGTCCTGAAAATGGGCAACTTTTTGACAGCCAGAAGCCTGAAAAGCAATGAATACCGGGCCGGATGGTGGGGCTCGATTCTGTTTTTCCGTGAATGGGGTTTCTGACACGTGAAGCTCCATTTTGGGAATAACCAATTGATGTTACTTCCGGCATGGGGGGTTAATTACCTTGTAACTAAAGTTGTAGTCGATTTCCCTTGCGGTTCCGCCGCAATCCGAGGGATGCTAAGAGCTGTAAGGCTTCCCTTAGGGTTGGCTGGAAAAAAGGTGGAGGCGCTTCCGGGCCCCGTGAGCAACCGCTTGCACGAGTTGTTATAATGGCTTTATTGTCATTGATTTCCGCTGATTGGTTCTTCAATCGAATTCGAGCGGAGAGAGCTGTTTGTTTTCATACTTCAGGTTGTATTCGGTCACTGTGGACTGAATGTGTTGCAAGCCGGATGGAACTGGCCTTCAACACGGCGTCCAGTTGTGTCGCTGCGGTGGATGTTTCGCACACGGCGGCAATGTTGAGTAATTGTTAACCCCTGGCAGGGCCAGAAAAGAAGAGCCGCACAACAGCAACAAGTCGGGCCGCATCGAATTAAGTTTAGCGCCCGGATTGAACAAAGCATCGCGAATGCAAAGATGCAGGAAGTCGAATCAGCCCTTGGTTCCTTGCAATTTTTCAACGGGGACTTGATCCCTGCATTATCCCAATAGTTCTTCAAGACTAGAGGTCTGCGGAACGCATATGGCGACGACGGAATTCTGGCAAAGACTATCGGCATCCATGGCTTCCTCCCATGAATGGGAAAGCGGCTTGGCCGGCGAGACCACGCGCACAACCAGAGGCACGTCGAAGATCTGGATGCTTCTGGATGCGGTGACCATCTTTGGGGCGGCGATGCTTGCCACGATGTACGAATTGCATACCGGACCAGTTGAAGGCGCAAGGGGTTTCTGGCACGGGACGCTGATCAATGGACGCTCGGTGTGGGTTCTGCTGGCGCTTCTCTGCGGATTTACCGCGGCGCTGATGATCACCAGCAGGCGGCTTCATCTCTATACGCCGACGCGGCTGGCCAGCGTGCTCTCAGAGCAAAGGATGAGCCTCCAGGCCTGCTTTACTTCAGGCCTTTTGCTCACCGGCGCCCTCTACGTGCTTCATCTCAACGACATTCCTCGCAGCATCGTGCTCATTACCGTCATGCTGGTAGCTTTGGCGCTGAGCCTGCGCCGCCTCACCTATCGTCTTATGCTGTTTAGCCGCTACGACCGCGGCGTGGGCACCCGCAACGTCCTCATTGTCGGCACCGGTCCTGAGGCCCATGCTGTCCGTCATCACCTGGAGAGCATCCGCCACCTGGGCTACACTTTCAAGGGATTCATCGACTCCCCGGATGCGCGCTCCCAGTTCACCACCGCCTCCAGCGATGTTGTGGGAACCCTTGACAATCTGTTTCAGCGCGCCCGCACCCTGTTTGTGGATGAGATCTTTTTTACCTCGCCCTGCGAACGCGGATTGGTGCAAAGTGTTCTCGAACAAGCCCGGACCCATGGCGTCGATCTCCGCGTGGTTCCCGACATGTACAACGGGCTGGTGCTGAGCAGTCCCATCGAATACATCGGGCAGTTTCCCACCATCCCGCTCCACTGTGGCCACGTGCCTGAGCTGGGTCTGCTGTTCAAGCGCGGGCTCGACGTTGTTTTCTCGGTACTGGCGCTGCTGCTGCTTTCTCCCCTCATTCTGCTGGTCGCAATCGCGGTCAAACTGGATTCGCCGGGACCTGCCTTCTACCTGTCGGAGCGCATCGGCAAGAAGGGGCGCGTCTTCCGTTGCATAAAGTTCCGCACCATGGTGGCGGACGCGGACGAGCATCGCGCCGACTTCATGCACATGAATGAGCGCGACGGTGTGCTGTTCAAGATTTCGAACGATCCCCGCATCACCAAGCTGGGCCGCATCCTGCGCAAGTACTCGCTCGACGAGTTGCCCCAGTTCATCAATGTGCTGAGGGGAGAGATGAGCATTGTGGGCCCGCGTCCGCCGATTGCCAGCGAGGTGAAGGAGTACAAGCTCAGCCACCTGCGCCGCCTCGACGTGACCCCGGGAATCACCGGGCTGTGGCAGGTGCAGGGCCGCACCGATCCCTCCTTTGCCAGTTACGTATCGCTCGATGTGACCTACATCGACAACTGGAGCATCTGGCTCGATTTCAAAATCATTGTTCGCACGATCGGCGTCGTGTTTGCCGGAACGGGAAGCTAGAACCGGGGAACGAGGACGAGGGCTTATCCGGCACAAGCAAGCCTTCGCTTGCCCCCTGGTCCCTGGTCCCGAGTCCCGAGTTGCTGGTCCCCAGTCCCTTTTGCCTTCCGCGCTAAACTGAAGATGTGAAGATCGCATTGGCGCAGATCGACCCGACGGTCGGAGATTTCACCGGGAACCTGGAAAAAATTGTTGATGCCAGCCGCCGCGCCGCCGCCCAGGGCGCACGCCTTACGGTGTTTTCAGAGCTTGCCATCTGCGGATATCCTCCCGCGGATTTCCTTGAAAAGCCCAGCTTTCTCGCTCGCTGCCGAGCAGCCGTCGATGAGTTGGCCGCGGCCACCCGGGAGCTGCCCACCGCCGTGCTCGCGGGAGTCGCGCTCCAGGCGGGCAGTGAAAGCGGCAAGCCAGCGGTGAACGCGGCCGTCCTGCTCGATCAAGGCCTGCTGTTGCTCGAGCAGCATAAGCGCCTCTTGCCCTTCTACGACGTCTTCGACGAACAGCGCTACTTTGAGCGCGCCCAGAAGCAGCAGGTGGTGGAGCTGGACGGCATACGGCTGGCCATCACCATCTGCGAAGACGCCTGGAACGACAAGAACTTCTGGCCACGGCGCTTGTATTCGATCGATCCCATCGAAGAGCTCATGCGCCAGCATCCCGCGCTCCACATCAATCTTTCGTCGTCGCCGTTCTGGCATACCAAGCGCGCGATTCGGCGGCAGATGCTGGCGGCCATTGCCCGGCGCGACGGCATTCCCGTGCTCATGTCGAACCAGGTGGGCGGCAACGACAGCCTGATCTTCGACGGCTCCTCGCTGGCCCTCAACGCCCGCGGCGAAGTGATTGCGCAAGCCGCCTCGTTCCAGGAGGACCTGGTGGTGCTCGATCCTTTCAATGCCCCGCCCATTCCTGTTCCCGCGGAAGACGACACCGAGGCCGCCTACCAGGCATTGGTGCTGGGAACGCGCGATTACGTGCGCAAGTGCGGCTTCAGCAAGGTGCTGGTGGGGCTCAGCGGCGGCATCGACTCGGCGCTGGTGGCGGCCATCGCCAGGGATGCGCTGGGCGCCGGGAACGTGATCGGCGTGGGCATGCCCAGCCCTTATTCTTCTGCCGGATCCATCGACGACAGCCGCCAGTTGGCCCAAAACCTGGGCATCCGTTTTGAAACCATCGCCATCAGCGAACTGTTCGGGGAGTACACCCGTGCGCTGGAGCCGATGTTCAAGGGGACCAAGCCGGATACGACCGAGGAGAACATCCAGTCGCGGATTCGCGGCTCGCTCCTGATGGCGCTGTCAAACAAATTCTCCGCGCTGGTGCTGACCACCGGAAACAAATCGGAGATGGCGGTTGGCTATTGCACGCTCTATGGGGACATGGTGGGTGCGCTGGCCGTGATCGGCGACCTGGTCAAGACGCGGGTGTACGCCGTGTGCCGCTGGCTCAACCGGGACCGCGAAGTGATTCCGGCCGCGATTCTTGAAAAACCGCCATCGGCGGAGCTGCGCCCCGATCAGAAGGATACGGACTCACTGCCCCCGTACGAGGTGCTTGATCCGATTTTAGAGGCCTATGTCGAGCGCTATGAGACTCCCGAGCAGATTGCCGCTGCAAACGGATTCGCAGAGCCGCTCGTCCAACAGGTGGTGCGGCTTGTCGAGCGGTCGGAGTACAAGCGCCAGCAGGCAGCCCCGGTGCTGAAGGTTACGCCCAAGTCGTTCGGGACGGGAAGGCGCTTTCCCATCGCCGTCAAGGTAGAGGTATAAGGCCGGGGTATAAGCTAGAATTTAAGAAGATTGCAACGAAACAGGAAGATTCCAGCGAAATAAGGAGAAACAGCTTGATCCGCATGTCCGTCCGTTTTGCCTGCGCAGCCGCGCTGATCGCATTATCCCTGCCATTGATCCAGGTTTCAGCCCAGACGCAGGTTCCGGCCGCGCCCGCGGCGAGCGAGCCTGCCGCGCCGTCCCCTTCGGCCGCGCCCGTGTTTCCCAAGCAGGATCCAAAGTACTTTACCGCTGCGCTGCCCACCAAGGAGACCGTCAGCGCATTTCTCACCGCCAGTTGGGGTTACGATGACAACCGGTTGTGGCAGGTGCAGGCGATCTTGAAGACCGCCGTCGAAGGCGTCAGCAAGGTGGTGATTTTTGTCGGCGAGAAGAACGGCAAGGACAAGCCCCAGGCGCTTGAGTTCTTCGCAATGCCCGACGGCAAGCACATCATCAGCGGCGACCAGATTGTTTCTTTCGGGGCACATCCGTTTGCCGACTTTCGCGCGCAGTTGCAAGCTCAGGCCGACGGCCCCTACCGCGGCTCGCCCAACAAGGACCTGGAACTGGTCGAGTTCGCCGACTTCCAGTGCCCGCACTGCAAGGAAGCGCAGGCCAACATGGACAAGCTGTCGGTGGATTTTCCCAAGGCCCGCATCGTTTTCGAGAACGATCCGCTGGCCTCAATCCATCCGGAGTCAGTGACCGCGGCCAGGTTTGGGGTGTGCGTCTCCAAGCTCGGCGGCAGCTCCGCGTTTTTCCAGTTTGCCGCGGCCGTGTTTGACGGCCAGGAAGGGCTGGCCACCGCCGACGGCGCCACGCTGACCTTGAACAGCGCGGTCACCAAGGCGGGGTTGGATCCGGCGAAGATTTCCGCCTGCGCCGCCACTCCCGAAACCAAGGCCACGGTAGACGCCTCGGTGAAGCTGGCCGAAGATATTGGCATCAACCAGGTGCCCATGCTGGTGATTAACGGACGCGAGATTCCAGCCAACGTTCCGTACGACACGCTGAAGAAGATCGTGGAGTACGACGCGCACCAGGACGGCGTAACACTCTAGATGTGAAGTTTCAACAGGTTGTCCATTCGATCTGACTGCGAGAAGCTGGTTCTGCGACGAATCAGATTTCCCGGAGGGATCGAATGGACTATCACCGGAATGCCCGACCGACCGTTCATAGTCGAGAGCAGTTGGCCAGATATGTAGGCCAGATATGTAATTAAGCAGGGCGGCAGGTCGAAGGACCTGCGGCTGCTTTTATCTTTGCTCTTTCCCCACTTCCCAAAGAGTTCTCATTCAAGGGCCTGGCTCTATGGGCCAGACGCAGCCGGAGCCTCCGGTTCCACGCGCAGCATGGGCGTGTGGCCACTGGCCTGCGTCCCGCGAATCACGTGGGGCGTCACGATCACCAGCAGCGTCGCATAGTTCTTCTGGTTCTGGTTGGCCGAAATGTTGTTGAGACCGGGAATCTCGCTGATGCCGGGTGTTCCGCTGATGCTGCGGCTCTCGGATTTGTCGAGTTCGCTGGCCACCACAACGGCCTGGCCCTCCTTGATGGTGATAACCCCGGAGTAAGAGCGGTTGTTGAGAATCGGATTGCCGTTGATGGAGCTACCGGAGAGGGCAGTGATCTGCAAGTCGAGCGTGAGCGCCACCATGTTGTTGCGCATCACGTTGGCAGTGGTTTTCAGGGTCAGCCCCAGGTCCTGGTATTCAACCTGCGGCACCGAGGGCACCGAGCCTTGCAGCGAAGCCAGCAGGGACGAGAGGCTCCCCGAGGCTCCCGCACCGGTAAGGCCAGGAATGTTGGGAACACTGGCGGACAAGCTGGAAAACGACGAGGTCTGAATGGGATAGCGCTCGCCCTCCTTGAGCGTTCCCGGCTCGCCGTCGCGCAGCCGCAATTGAATGTTATCCAACTCCCGCGAGTCAGAGGAGTTGAGGTTGAAGTTGGCCGTGGCTGCGCCCGGAGACAGGGCGGATTGGGTGAGACCGCCGCCAAACAAGGCGATTCCATTGGAGAACAGCGAACTCGAAACCTGGCCTGAGGCCAGCAGGATGCCGAGGATGGCAAGCGTGTCGCCGGGAGCGGCGAGGCCTGAAGAAACGATCTGCTGGACGAGGGCCTGGTTTGCGTTGAGGATGGACTGCTCCTCGGCATAGACGTTGAATGCGGAGAAGGTCTGGGGCGGCTGGACGCCGAGATTGAGTGTACTGGTGTGAGCGATTTGAATGAGGCGCACGTCGACCAGGACCTGGCTATGCCCGTCGATGAGTTCCTGCATGGTGGTGTTGAAGGCCCGCAGCGAATCGGCTGGAGCGCGCAGGGTGATGGCGCCCGCTGAAACGTCAGGCGCCACTTGCTGCACATTGAACACCTGCTTGGCCAGCGTGGCGACGTCAGTGATCTCTTCGGTGCTGAGGCCGGGAAGATAGAGCGTCTCCATGGACTCAGGGGTAAACTGCTGGCGATTGGTCCGGGTGTCGCGGGCCACCAGCACGCGGTGGGGATCGAGTACAACGTAGAAGCTGTCGGTGATGAGAGCCAGGGTCCGCGTTGCCTGGTCGAAGCCAGCATCGTCGATGTCGAGGCGCGTCGGCTCAGGCAAGATGCTCTCGTCGACCATGGCGTCGATGCCGAAGGCCTTGAAAACCTGCTGGATGATCTGGCGCCGGCTGGCGCGGAGGTGGAAGCTGCGGTTTCCGGCAGGGTGTGCAAGCTGGATCTCTGCGCCGACCCTGTCGGCCGCCTGTTCGTAGAGCGGCGGCGTCTGCGTGGCATAGCCGGTGAGCTCGTAGAGATGCTGCGTGGCTTCGATGTTCTTTGGGTCGAGCTCGAGAGCGTGCGCGAGCGCGGCGCGAGCGCCGTCCTGATTGCCGCGCAGGCGGTCTTTGGCCGCCGACTGAATCAGTGCGGTCACCGCGTGGCTTCGGGCAACATCGGCCGCCATGCGGTAGTTCGCGTTCCCGGGGTCGAGCGTTGCGGCCTCTTCGTAGTTCGTGAGGGCGTCTTCAAAGTGTTCGTCCATGAACAGCTTGCTGGCCGCGAGATAGAGCCGCGCGGCGTGCCGTCGTTCCCCGCCGGTGGGCTGCCGTTGCTGCGCCGTCTTGACGGCATCAGCCTGCGCCGGTTGCGATTGCGGCGGCGCCGCCGCCGCCGACTGCGCACCCATGGCCGGGGGTGCGTACGCGATCATCAGCGCGGTCGCGGGCAGTATGGCCGCGAAGAGATGGAAGGGAAGTCGAGCCGGGCGGCGATTTTCCTCACCGGACTGGGGGCATTGTGTGGTCACGGCGCGGTACCCTGAAACGCCAGCAGGTGAGCCAGCGAGGATGCGCAAACGTCGGGCTCCAGCGTGAGGAGTTCATCGTAGCTCGAATTGCCGGTGGCGACGGCGATCACAGAAAGCGAGTTGGCCCGGGCGGCTTCAATGTCCCGCGGTGTGTCGCCAACCACGCAAACCGTGGCTCCCTCGCCGGCCAGTTCTCTTGCTGTTGAAGCAGCGTGCGCCAGCACAGCCGAACGGACTGAAAAGGAATCGGCGAACCCGCCGAAGCCGAACCACTTGCGCAATCCGGCCTCCTCCAGCTTGATCCAGCCAATCGCTTCAAGGTTTCCGGTGGCCACGCCCAGCAGCGCGCCCTTCGCCGCAAGGTGAGCCAGCACCTCTTCCACGCCGGGCATCACGACCGGCTCCATCTCCTGGCGCCGCTCGTCCACATGGTCGCGCATCGCCTGAAGAATGGCCTCGGTGCTCTGCTCGATCACGCTGGCGGACATGCCCGCCAGCACGCAGGCCTCGCGCAGAATGGCGGTGTCGATGTTGCCATGAAGCGTCACGCCGTCAAGCTTCACATCATAGCCCGTCACCCCCAGAACCCCGGAGGCAAAGGAGTTGAAGTGGACCCGGTCGCGGGAGCGCAGCAGTGTGCCGTCGATATCGAAGAGATAGGCCTGCTGCCCGTCCCAGGCAAAACCTGGCTGCACGGCGACGCGGGCTTCCTCGCTGGGAGTAGCTTTACGGCTGGGTGGAGTTGTCAGCATCAATAGTTGAACCGCGCCTTCGGCCCGGGGGGTAACTCTATCCCTGTCGATAGCCCTGGCGGACAGTGCTGAGTACAAGACGTTCGCTGCGCGGCGGACGCTTGAGGCCGGTGCGCACCTCGGCCAGCTCGAGTCCCAGCTCAGCCATCGCGCGGCTGAGCGTATTGCGATGCATGCCCAGCTCTTCCGCCGCCTTGCACTGGTTTCCCCGATGCGCCACCAGAACCTCGCGCAGGTATTGTTTTTTGAACTCGCGCACGGCCTCCTCGTAAGGAACGCCGCTTGAGTGCATCTGCGTGACCAGGCTGTCCAGTTCTCTTCTCACGTCAACCTCATCTTAACTTTGTTTCGCACGATCTTTTAACTTTTGATGACGACTTTGTTTATATCAGACTCAAGCGGCCGGTGGATGCATCCATTGCGGCGCATGCTGCTGCAGCAACTGCAGACCGCTGCGCACGCGCTCGGCCAGCTCCGCCGGACTGATGCGCGCGCTCAGGTGACAGACGCCGAAGAAATATTTTGGCAGAGCCGCATCCGCGAGCCAATGGGTCTTTGGAAAGAAGGCCACAACCACAAGTATGCTGATCGTCACCAGCAGCGCGCCCTGCAAAAAACCAAAGCCCGCGCCGGCGATTCTGTCCAGGCAACCGAGGCCCATGCGGTGCAAAGTTTTGCGGACAATGCCGCCCAAAAAATTTGCGACGAACATCACCAGCAGCGCAATCAGCAGAAATCCCAGCGCATTCGCCACGTCTTCGATGTGCACAACGGGCTGCAGCATGGCGGCCACGCGGGCGTAGTTCCAGGCGGCCAGCACCAGGCCGAAAAACAGACCGCACAGCGAGAAGGCGGAGCGGAAAAAGCCCTGCGTGAGCCCTCCCACGGTCGCCATCGCCAGCACGATCACGATTGCCCAGTCCACCCACGTCATACCGCACTCCGGTCTTCTATTAGAGAATCAGGGCTTTCCCCGTGAGGCGGCGAAAGGCCTCAAGATATTTGGCCTGCGTCCGCTCCGCAACTTCGGCGGGCAATGCGGGCGCCGGAGCCTGCTTGTTCCAGTGAATCGATTCGAGATAGTCGCGCACGTACTGTTTGTCGAAGGATGCCTGCGCGCCGCCGGGCTTCCATGCGGCAGCTTCCCAAAAGCGGGACGAGTCAGGCGTGAGCACTTCATCTGAAAGGATAATGCCTGCGGCGGTTCTGCCAAACTCAAATTTTGTATCGGACAGAATTAACCCGCATGAAGCGGCGTGCACGTGTGCTTTTTTATAAAGTTGCAGGGTCAGGCTGCGGAGCTGGGCGGCATCGTCTTCGCCGAGCAGCGCGGCGGCGGCCGCAAATGAAATATTGTCATCGTGGGCGCCGTCCTTGCTTTTTGTTGCCGGCGTGAAAATGGGCTCGGGCAACTGCGAGCCTTCAAGCAGACCGCCGGGCAGTGAAATGCCGCAAACTGTTGCTGACGTGCGGTACTCCTTCCACCCGGAACCGGCGAGGTAGCCGCGGGCGACGCACTCCACTGGGAACATGGCGGCGCGGTGGACGAGCATCGAGCGGCCTTCGAGCTGATCGGCAAACGGCTTCAGGGATGCGGGAAAATCGCCGATCTCAGCGCTGATCAGGTGGTTGGGAACGATGTCGCCGAGCAGCTCAAACCAGAACAGCGAGATCTGGGTGAGAATTTTTCCTTTGCCGGGAATGCCGGTGGCGAGCACATGATCGAAAGCCGAGATGCGGTCGGTGGCCACCATCAACAGGTCGTCGCCGACCGCGTAGAGATCGCGCACCTTGCCCCGCGCGAGCAGGGGCGTGTTTCCAAGATTTGTGGTGAGCAGTGCAGTCACTGGCGATTCCTTGCTGAAGAGAAACTGAGACTCCGATTGTCGAGCGATGGGCGCGCTTTGTCAATGCTGTGATCGCCATCGGAAGCGCGCCGGCGGGAAAGGCCATCGAACGACACGAAGGGAACGGAGTGTGAGCAAGGTAGCCGACCTGGGACAGGCGAATCGAGTAGTGTGACGGCCGTCACGGACCACCTTTCCGGGATAGGCGAAACTTCGATTGTCAACATGGTTCAGAGGGCTAGTAAGAAGGCTCTCTTAGAGCCGGGAGACACGAGGCTGCAGTGGAAAGGGGAAGCCGCGGCTAGCTTCGTTCTAAGGGATCGCCAGTAGTCGCGTGCTACCGACCTCCAGTGCCGACTACTGGTCCCCGCTTTTATCTTGTTTTTTTACAAGCGCCTCCGAAGAGAAGAGATCCTTCGGGGGTGTTTTTCTGCCTGGTAAAATGCGGGTCCTTCAGCTCCCATCCCCATCGGCGAGGAACCTATCGCCGGAGACCACTCCGTTTCGCCCGTTGAGCATGACATTTCTCTTCATCGGGCCGCTTGGAAAGGTGCGGGCTTCAGCACGCACGTAAACCACCCAATCAGGACGAGTGCTTTAGACCCTTGACGCTACAGCGGTTCCACAGTTGCTGTATCCCGAAGCGATGAGGCTCAGTGGCTTTTTATCAAGAAAAAGCCACCTCGGATAGCGCCAGAAGAGGTTACAAGTACTGTGTAACCGCTCTAAGCCGTCGCGCGCTGCTTCTCCTGACCGCCCAGGCGCACGCTGATAATCTTCGAAACGCCCGGCTCCTGCATGGTCACGCCGTAGATCATGTCGGCGGACTGCATCATGCGCTTGGAGTGCGTGACGAGCAGGAACTGCGTCTCCTTGCTCAGGGAGTGCAACAGGTCGGCGAGGCGGCCCGACGTTGGTTTCGTCGAGAGCGGCATCGACTTCGTCGAGCGCGCAGAACGGACTGGGCTGGAACTGGAAGATGCCCACCAGCAGAGCGAGCGCGGTGAGCGATTTTTCGCCGCCCGAAAGCAGCAGCACGTTCTGCAGCTTCTTGCCCGGTGGCGAGGCGACGATCTCAAGGCCGCTCTCAGCCTGATTTTCCTGGTCGGTGAGCCGCAGGAAGGCCTGGCCGCCCTGAAACAGCCGCGAAAACACCACGGCGAAGTTCTCATTGATGCGGGCAAAGGCCTCATCGAACTTGGTGCGCGAGATCTGGTCGATCTCCTTGATCGTGTTCTGGGTGTTCTCGATCGATTCGATGAGATCGACGCGCTGGGTTTCGAGAAAGTTGTGACGCTCGGCGGTTTCCTTGTACTCGTCGAGCGCCATCATGTTCACCGGACCCATCTGCTCGATGCGCAGCTTGAGGGCGCGGCACACTTCTTCCTCCGCGAGCAGTTGCTCGCCGAGCAGGCGGACGATTTCGAGCGTCGTCGCGCAACACCTGGGCCTCGACATTGACTTCCGCAAGGCAGCTTGACTCAAGGTACTCAAGATCGGAGTGAAGCTTGGCGAGTTCGCTGGAGCGCTCGGCGCGATTATCGCGCAACTGGTCGAGCGCAAGGCGGCCGGTCTTGAGCTGGGTTTCCATCTCCGCCAACTGGTGGCGCAGCGCCTGCGATTGCGCGGCGATGGTTTGGGTGAGGACCAGCGCCTCGGCGCGCGCGGCAGTGAGTTCCTTCTGCCGTGCTTCCAGTTGTGCACTCTCGGCGATGCGCTGCTCGCGCTCCGCCGACGCCGCAGCCCGCTGCTGCTCGATGGCCAGCACGCGCCGCTCCAGGTCCGCATGGAGCCGGTCAATGCGCTGGAAGGCAGCTTCAGCGCCCCGGCGCCGCTCTTCAAGGCCGGCGAGCTCCGCCGTGACCTGCGCCGCCTCCTGCTGCGAGAGCTCTCGCTTTTGACGCAGCAGGGCAAGCTCGGCCTGCGACTGATCGAGACCGGCCTCCGCCTGCGCGTGTTCCGCTTCCAGGCGCGATGTTTCTTCCCGCTTCTGGGCAATCGTCTGGCGCTTGGCCTCGCAGGCATCCTTGTTGCGCGCCGCCTGAATCGTCCACTCCTGCAGGCGGCGCTCGATCCGCTGCGCCTCGCCCTCCATCTGCTTCAGGGTCGCGCCCAGGTTGGCCGCATCCGTCTCTGCCAGGCGGCGCTGTTCGGTGGCGGCTTCAAGCTGCGTGGTCAGCTCGTCGATGGTGCGCGCCAGGATGGCCGCTTCCGTCTCCGCCTTGGCCAGGCTTGCGTCAAGAATCGGCCAGCTTGTTCTCGGCCTCGCGCAACTCACGCTTCAGCACCAGCGGACCCTGCGCTGGCAGGCTTGCCCCCGGTCACCGTGGCGTTGTGAAAACACTCGCCCCCGGAGGTGAGGAAATAAGCGTAGGGGTAACGCGAAGCCAGATGCTGAGCCTGGTCGGCGTCATCGACGAGATAGCTGTGGCGCAGCTTGGGCAGAATCGTTTCAAGCGAGCGGCCGAGGCCGTTCAGCACCTTGATCGCCTCCCGCAGAGGCGTCAGTCCGGGTTCGTTCACCGCGCCCGCGCCCTCTTCAAAGAGCACGCCCTGGGCATCGGAGTGGATCAGGAAGGTCGCGCGTCCGTCGCCGGTTTTGAGCAGGCGGACGCCTTCTTCGGCGTCACCCCAGTTTTCAACCACGACATAGTTCAGCTCCTCGCGCAGAAACTCATCGACCACGCCTTCATGGGCGCCGCTCACTTCAATGAAAGTCAGCAAGCGTGCCAACCGGCGAGCTGCCCTGGCCCAGCGCGCCGGGCTTCAGCAGGCGGCGCACGGTGTCGGTGGAGTAGCTGTGGTTGCGGATCAAAGCCTCAAGAGAGTCGCGGCGGCCGGTGACGGTGGCCTGCTCGCTCGCGCAACTGGTTGGCGCGGGCGCGCTGCGCGGTTTCTTCAGTCCGCCGGGTCTGCAGCGATTCGCGCAGAGCGGCGATCTCACTTTCAAGCCGCTTCAGCGCGTCGGCGGCCGACTCAAAGCGCAGCCGCGCCTGTCCGCTCTCAATGCCCAGATTCTCCTGCTCGTTGCGCGCCTGGCCGATTTCGGTCTGCAGCCGCTCAGCCTCCCGCTCCAGCGCGGCAAGGCTCTCTTCGCCCTGCGCGGTAAAGTTGCGCGCGTTGCCTGACAAGGTGAGCAGTTGCATGGCGTGGCGGCGGCCCGACTCCAATTGCCGCTCGGCGTTGAACACCTCTTCGGCAGCGGTGCGCGCTTCCTGCTGGCGCGCCTCAACCTGGTGCCGGAATTCGGCGGCCTCGCCGGCGGCGGATTGCAAGAATCCCTGATGCTGCGCGCGCTCTTCGGCAATGCCGGCCAACTGGGTGCGGGTCTGCTCCAGCTCGGCGCCCGAGGCGGCAATGCGCGCCTCCAGCTCGCCCACGCGCTCGGTGTTGCTGCGCTCGCGCGCGGTGGCGCGCTCCAGCTCCACTGAAGCTTCATTGGCGCGTTCCTGCGCCTCATGGCCTTCGCGGTCGAGTTCATAGCCGCGCTCCGTTTGCGCGTGCTGGCTGGCTTCGAGCTCGCCGATTTGAACCGCGGACGTGTTCACGCGCTCCGTCAGAGAACCAATCTCCTGGTCAAGCCGCGTCTTCTCCGTGTCCATCAGGGACATGCGGCTGGCCAGCACCACGCGCAGCTTTCCGCGCAACTCGTCGCGCACCGACGCGAACCGCTCCGCCTTGGCCGCCTGGCGCTTGAGAGAGTTCATCTGGCGCGTCACTTCCTCAAAAATGTCGTCGACGCGCGCCAGGTTCTGGCGAGCGCTTTCAAGGCGCAGCTCGGCGAGCCGCTTCTTGGTCTTGAAGCGGGTAATGCCCGCGGCTTCTTCAATAATGGCGCGGCGGTCGTGCGGCTTGGAACTGAGCAGTTGGCCGATGCGCTCCTGGCCGATGATCGCGTAGCTCTCCGGTCCCAGGCCGGTGCCCATGAAGATGTCCTGAATGTCGCGCAGCCGGCAGAGCTTGCCGTTGAGCAGGTATTCGCTTTCGCCGGTGCGGAAAAGGCGCCGGGTGATGACGATTTCGCCCTTCTGCGGGGTGCGATGAAAGCGCCGCCGGCGGATTTTGAGCACCACGGCCTGCGGACCTTCGCCGGCAGAGCGCGTTTCCTCTGATTCGTCCTCTTCGATTACCTGTCCCGGTTGCTCGGCAGCGATAATCTCCTCGGCCTCGGCGGCGCGGCGGCGGCGCACATCGTCTTCGTCCCAGTCCGTGGGCCCGTCGTGCTCCACCACCACCTCCGGCTCCACGGCGACAGGTCCCTCGTAGGCCTCGGGATCGACCATGGTGATGGTCACTTCGGCCATCCCCAGTGCCTTGCGGTCGCGGGTTCCGGCAAAGATCACGTCCTGCATGTTGGTGCCGCGCAGCGATTTGGCGCTCTGTTCGCCGAGCACCCAACTCACCCCGTCGAGGATGTTCGACTTGCCGCATCCATTGGGCCCCACCACGACGGCAATGCCCGTACCCGGCACGGCGAGCTCAGTGCGGTCGCAAAAACTTTTAAAGCCCAGGACGTGAATTTTCTTTAATTTCAGCATCTTTACTCCCCTAGATTGGGACTGCGCGCAACGTTATGTCGAATAGACGGCCAGGGTGATGAAGGACCGTTCGAGCGGGGCAAAGATTGCTCCCCGATTACAGACTCTACGGAGCCTGAAGGGCAGGGTCAACGGCGGGGGAGGGTGTTTTTGTGGATAAGGGAGTCCGGAATTCCTGTAATTGGAAAATGATAAGAATGTGGCCCAAAATGGGGATTTTCTAAGGATATTTGCTGCCGCTTTTGCACAGGTTAGAAACAACTCAATTCATCTGCGCTGAAATGGCCCGCGCGGGCCAAAACTCGGCCCGCGCGAGGTTGAGTTGCTGACTTTGCTTTGCGTTACCGGGCCAGATCGAAGCGATCGAGGTTCATCACCTTGTTCCAAGCGGCAACGAACTCCTTCACAAACGATCCTTTCGCGTCGTCGCTTGCATAGACTTCAGCGAGGGCCCTCAGTTGCGCGTTAGAGCCGAAGACCAGATCGACGCGCGTGGCAGTCCACTTGATTTTGCCCGTTGCGCGATCGCGCCCCTCGAAGACGCCTTCCGTAGTCGAAGAGGGTTTCCACTCCGTAGACATGTCGAGCAGGTTGACGAAGAAATCATTGCTCAGGGTTTCGGGGCGATTGGTGAAGACGCCGTGCTTTGTCTGCTTGAAGTTGGTATTGAGCACGCGCAAACCGCCGACGAGAGCCGTCATCTCAGGGGCCGTGAGCTTGAGCAATTGAGCCCGATCGACGAGCAGCTCTTCCGCCGAAGCTTTCTGGCCTTTCAGGAGGTAGTTGCGGAAACCATCCGCCTTCGGTTCCAGCACGGCGAACGACTCCACGTCGGTCTGCTTCTGGGAAGCATCGGTGCGTCCCGGCGAGAAGGGAACCTTAACCTTGTGTCCGGCGTTTTTCGCGGCTTGCTCGACGGCCGCGCAGCCGCCCAGAACGATGACGTCGGCGAGGGACACTTTCTTGCGACCGGTTTGCGACTTGTTGAAGCTCTTTTGGATCGCCTCAAGCTTTTTGAGCGTTGCCGCCAGCAGATCGGGCTGGTTCACTTTCCAATCCTTCTGCGGCGCCAGGCGAATGCGCGCGCCGTTGGCGCCACCGCGCTTGTCGGAGCCGCGGAAGGTCGACGCCGAAGCCCAGGCCGTCGTCACCAGTTGGGAGATCGACAGTCCGGATGCGAGGATTTTTTCCTTCAGAGCCGCAATGTCCCGCTCACCGATCAGCCTATGATCCACAGCGGGAAGCGGATCCTGCCAGATCAGCGCTTTCTTCGGTACCAGCGGGCCCAGGTAGCGGGAGATTGGCCCCATGTCGCGGTGGGTGAGCTTGAACCAGGCCCGCGCGAAGGCATCCGCGAATTCTTTCGGGTGCTCCAGGAAGCGCTTCGAGATCTTTTTGTAGGCAGGGTCAAATTTCAGCGAAAGATCCGTGGTCAGCATGGTTGGCTGGTGGCTCTTTGACGGGTCGTGCGCATCCGGCACGGTTCCCGCGCCTGCTTTCCCCTTTGGCTTCCACTGATATGCGCCGGCCGGACTTGTGGTCAGTTCCCAGTCATACTTGAACAGGTGCTCGAAGAAGTCGTGGCTCCACTTGGTTGGGGTCGTGGTCCAGGTCACTTCGAGGCCGCTGGTGATGGTATCGTTGCCAACGCCGGTGCCGTAGGTGTTCTTCCAGCCCAGGCCCTGCTGCTCGATGGGTGCGGCCTCGGGTTCGCGGCCGACATACTTGTTGGGATCGGCTGCGCCGTGGGTCTTGCCGAAGGTGTGGCCGCCGGCAATCAGGGCGACGGTCTCTTCGTCATTCATTGCCATGCGGGCAAACGTTTCGCGGATGAAGGGGGCGGCCGCAATCGGATCGTGATTGCGTTCCGGGCCCTCCGGATTCACGTAGATCAGGCCCATCTCGGTGGCGCCGAGAGGACTTTTTTGTTCCTGGAGTTGCTCGGGCGTCCGGTGAGACAACCAGGCTTTCTCCATGCCCCAGTCGACATCCTGATCCGGTTCCCACACATCGGCGCGGCCGCCGCCGAAGCCGAAGGTCTTGAAGCCCATCGACTCCAACGCGACGTTCCCGGTCAGAATAAAGAGGTCGGCCCAGGAGATTTTCTTTCCGTACTTCTGCTTGATGGGCCACAGCAGGCGGCGCGCCTTGTCCAGGCTCACATTGTCAGGCCAACTGTTGAGAGGCGCAAAACGCTGCTGTCCCTCGCCTGCTCCGCCGCGCCCGTCGGCGATGCGGTAGGTGCCCGCGCCGTGCCACGCCATACGAATGAAAAGCCCGCCGTAGTGACCAAAGTCGGCCGGCCACCAGCTCTGCGATGTGGTCATCAGCGCACGCAGATCCTTCACCAGGGCCTCCAGGTCAAGGCTCTCGAACTCCTTTCGGTAGTTGAAGTCCTTGTCCATGGGATCGGAGAGAGAGGAGTGCTGATGAAGGATATTGAGGTTGAGTTGATTTGGCCACCAGTCCGCATTCGTCCGGGCCCCGGCCCTGGTGTGGCTGTTAGCCCCGTGCACGACCGGGCATTTGCTTTCGTCTGACATATTTCACTCCTTCTTTCCGGGGACAGGCGCCCCGTTTGCTGTGGTGTGTTTTTGTCCGGGTATCCCATTGCAGCGGCCAAGAAACTAGGTCGCTGCACGGGCCGCCCGGCGCGGAGCACAGTGTGTGCAGAGCCCGCGGACAATCAGTTCATATTCGCGAAAGATCCGTTTACCGAGGGAGATTTTGGTGGGCCTGGGCACATTGAACCACTCGATGTCCTCGACATTCCCGCACCGGTCACAGACGAAATGGTGGTGCCGCATGCCCCGGGCATCGAAGCGAGCGGCGCGGCCCTCGACGGCCACTTCCCGCACCAGCCCCGCATGCACCAGGTCCCGCAGGTTGTTATAGGTTGTGGCCCGGGAGGAGCGTGGATCGAGGCGATTGACTCCCTCAAAGATCTCCGCCGCCGTGGGATGCCCGCGGTGTTCCATCAGGAAGGCCATCACGCTGTAGCGTTGCGCCGTGCTTCTCAGCCCGCTGTGCTCCAGGGACCGTTTGATTTTTTCGGCATCCACGCAATCTAGACTCTATCTAATCTGATATTTTGTCAAGATTCGTGATCCTGTCCCAGGTCTCAGAATCGAGACCTGGGGCACCCTACTTCTGTTTTGAGGTTGCAGGATATCTAATTGGCAAGCACAGCGCGATAACGGACCTTGCCCTTTTTGACCTTCTCGATGGCATCGTTGGCCCTCGACATGGGGAAGAGCTCGGTGGTCGCCTTGACGCTGTGGCGCGCGGCCACATCCAGCATTTCCCGCAGGCGGGCGGGGCTCCCCGTGGGGTTACCGCCGATGGTGCGCTGCCCCGAGATCAGAGGAAAGGCGTGAACGCACACCGGCGACGGGGGCACGCCGACGAAGCAAAGCGTGCCGGTGGGCCGCAAGGCCTGCAGGTAGCTTCCCCAATCCTGATCGGCGTTGACGGTGGTGAGGATCAAGTCGAGCGAGCCGGCGACCTCTTTCATGGCCTTCGATTCGCGGCTGTTGACAAAGTGTTGCGCGCCGAAGGAACGGGCTTCGGTTTCTTTGCCCGCCGAGGTCGAGAAGGCGGTGACTTCAGCGCCGAAGACGCGCGCAAACTGGAGAGCCATATGGCCCAGACCGCCGATGCCAACCACGCCCACCCGCGAAGAGGGATTGACGCCGTAGAGCCGCAGCGGGTTGTAAACCGTGATGCCGCCGCACAGCAGGGGCGCGGCGTTTTGGCTGTCGAGGGCGTCAGGAACGGGAATCACGAAGCGGACGTTGGCGCGCACCCGGTCCGCATAGCCGCCGTGGCGATGAACGCAGGTGCCCTCTGCCTGGAGACAGAGGTTTTCCATGCCCTTCATACACCACTCGCAAACGCCGCAGGAGTTGGATTGCCACCCCAGGCCGACCCGCTGGCCTGCCTCAAGCGAATGCACCTCAGAGCCCAATGCAACAACTGTTCCGATAATTTCGTGGCCCGGTATGAAGGGATAATGGCTGATGCCCCAGTCATTTGATATCAGGTGAATGTCGCTGCGGCAGATGGCGCAGTGCGTGACGGCAATCTCGACTTCCTGCGCTCCCAGTTTTCCGGGGTCGTAATGGTAGGGCAGCAGTTCCGCACCTGCCGCATGGGCTGCAAGACCTTGAATTTGTGCCATAGCCTCTCTCTCAAATCCTCATCGGAGGGTAATCATAGTACCGGCTGGGTCCCCAAGGCGCCGGATCGTGCAAAATGAAAACAGGTTTATTTCCTTATTCTAGTTTAAACCGCCGCCCGGCAGGATGCGCACGTTAAGAATCTGAAAACCGCTGAGGATTCCCCCGGCGGAGGCCTGTGCCGCGACCACGGCGGATTCGCCGTTCAGTCCCACGTCCTCGGCGGAACGCAGAGGCTCAAGGGCATTGGCCATTGAAAGGGGCAGGCTGGTGAGGGTCTGGCCGGCTATGCCTGCCTGGGTTTCGGGCACCAGCAGGCTCACATAGACCAGGTCCGCGGCGTGCAGGCGGCTGTTTTGGGCGAGGATGGACTCAAGATCGGGCTGGCGTGTGGAGCTGTGCGCCTGGTTCAGGGTCCGGTCCAGCGTGCCCGCATCCGACACCAGCAGGCGCAGGTTTCCGGGGGCGAGCCTGGCCGGGAGGGTGATGGGAATCCGCACATTGCGTGCCGGCTGCTGCCAGGGACGCAATGTGGCTTCGACGAGGATCGTGTCCCCGGCGTAGGCCGTGTCGTTTGAAATCAGGCGGGCTGCCTCGAGATCGACCTGCACGCGGCGCGGAACGGCCTCCACGTGGATCTCAATGGCGCGGATGGCATTTTGGCGGGTGAGGTTCGCGTAGATCCCGTTGAAGAGCGTGCCCGCCAGCAAGGCAGCCTGCATGGCCGCGGACAGCGGTTGGCCGGATGAGGCCCACAGGTTGATGGGCGCCGGCGGCAGACCACTGAGATCGATGCTCCCCTCGATGTGATAACTCGCCTCGGCGGTCGAGTCGTTGTCCTGGATGAGCGAGTTGTAGAGAACCACCGCCATAGCCTGGGGCGTGAGCGAAGGCTGGTCGAGGATTTCGACGTTGACGTGACGCCTTCCCTGGGGGCTGTCGACGGTAATGTGCATGGGGATCATCCGCGCGCGTGCGCCGAGCACCCCGCGGATAGCTGCGCCGCGATCTTCAGTGAATGCGCCGATGGTGGCGCCGGTATTGATGATCTTGAAGGCGTCGAGCGGGGAGGCCAGCGTGGCCACCACGTCGGCAGCGGTCATGGGCAGCGAGACGGCTCCCAACTGCAAGACGGGATGGCCGCAGGCCAGCAACTGGCGGGGATCGATGTAGGTGACGGTGCAGGTGGCGGCAACTTCGAGATCGCCGCGGACCAGCAGCAAACTGACGGCGGAGCCGGGCTCGATGGCCGCTTCGGCGGCCGCATCAGGCGCGTCTGGATTGGGTGCGGCTTTTGAGCCGGCGGCTACCGGCTGAGAAGCGCCGCCCATGCCGCCCGCGGCCACCGATTGCAGCGCAGTGCCCGCCATCTGCTGCTGCCAGAACTGAATCGCCTCGGGGCGGAAGCCGCTCATCACCAGCGGAGTTTCCATCATCTGAAAGTTTCTTTCGGTCCCGCGCTGATCGAGCGAGGACGCGTCGGCGCCGGGAGAGCGGGGCACAGCCGACAGGACCGATTCCATCGAACGCGGGGACAGGTCTTCCGGGGTCGAAGCGGCCTGGTCCGCGACGGCAGCGCCGGCGATGGGAAGGTCGCGGACGGCAAGCATCTGTTCGATCGGCGTAATGCCGGCCATGGGCTCTTTTGCGAACTGGCCAATGCGGTAGGAGAGTGCGCCGAGCAGTTTGTCGCCGATGTAGACCGGGCTTCCGCTCATGCCGTCGACCACGCCGGTGTACTCCGCGCGCGCGCCGTGGAGGCGAGCGAGTATCAGGTCCTGACCCGGTCCCCGGACGCCGCGCATCAGGCCCAGGATCTCCACCTGCATGGGCTCGGGATTGCTGCCCGAGAAGACCGTCCACGCCGTTCCCTCGAGCCCGGCGCGCACCTGGCTCAGCGGGAACACGCCGCCCGTAGAGGCAGGCGGCCGCGCCGCTGAAGTGCCTGCCGCGCCTGGGGATTGCGCCCGGGTTTGCGTCTCCAGTGCCGCCGCGAACAACAGGCCGCCGAAAACCATCAGCAGAAAGAAGGCGCTTCTGGCCGGATGGGCAATGGATTGCTTCAGGCAAGTTTCCACGTCTATAAGAGTACAGCGAGCGGGGGTGAGGCAGCTTCGATCGCGATTTCAGCGGCAAACTCCGGCTGGCCAGCGCCAGCCCCGAGCCCGAGCGTCAAGAGCTGTCGCCCTGCTCTCCTGATCCCGTATGCTGTTCACCACAGAGGTTTCCATGTCGACACAGCGCCCAATCCTTCGATTTGCAAGCCATGTTTCCCTCGTTCTGGCGTTTCTGGCCGCTGACATGATGGCCATCGGGCCGATGGGCTGGGCCCAGGCGCAGCCCGCTTCCGGGCAAACCCAGCAGCCCACGCAGGCGGTGCCGGATTCAGGAGGTCCTTCGGCGGACACCGGCGTGATCGCGGTGCCCAAGAAGAAGGAAGAGCCGGAGGAAGTCCCTCTGCCACCTCCGGCTCCCGTGGCGCCGAAGGTGAAGAATCCCGAGGGACTCGGAAATGTCTCGCTGCGCATTGACGTTCCCGAGGTCACCGTGGATGTGGGTGTGCTGCTTGAAAAGACGCACGAGTTTGTGCCCGGCCTCAAGCCCGATAATTTCCGCGTCTATGAGGACGGCGTGGAGCAGAAGGTGATCGGCTTCAAGCGCGTCGAGGCGCCGATTACCGCCCTGCTGCTGTGCGAGTTTGCCGCCAACAGCTATTACTTCATCTACGACATGAAGAATGCGGCCTGGTCCTTTGCGCAGCAGTTGCGGCCCCAGGACTACGTGGCCATGATGACCTTCGACATGCACACCCAGATCATTACCGACTTTACCCAGGACAAGCGGCAGATCATGGAGGGCATCAACACGCTGCAGATGCCTATGTTCCGGGAAACCAACGTTTTCGACGCCTTGTACGAGGCAATGGACCGGCTCAACCGCGTGGAAGGGCACAAGTACATCATCCTGATCGCCACCGGGCGGGACACGTTTTCAAAACTCACGTTCGACAAAATTGAGAAGGCGGTCAAAGCCTCGCAGGACATCACGATTTTTACTGTTTCCACCGGCGGTATGATCCGAGCGATGACCGAGGGCCGCGGCGGCATGAGCGCCTCCATTCGGGATATGGACTATATGCAGGCGGACAACGAGATGAGAACCTTCTCCAGCCTCACCGGCGGGCAGAGCTTCTTTCCGCGCTTCGAGGGCGAGATGCCCGACATTTTTCAGAACATCAACCAGACGATTCGCTCCAAGTACGAGCTGGTGTACAGGCCTAGCAACGCGAAGCAGGACGGCACCTACCGCAAGCTGCGCGTCATGCTGGTCGACGACGAGGGTCAGCCGTTGAGGTTCGAGGACAAGAAGCAGAAGCAACTGAAGTACGACATCATCGCCAGAGACGGCTACAGGGCGAAGCAGGAAGTGGAGTAGCCCCCGGGGTGCAGGCGGCAATGTCAGGCTGGAGCAGATTCGGAAATGGAATCATGCGCCGCCGAATGTTTTTCAAAAAGGCCCGACTTCATTCGTGCCGCAAACGTGGTTGCCATAAACGGGTCATGCTCATAGGCTTCCTGATAGAGCGCCCGCCTCGCGCTTGCGCGCATGGATCACCAGCAGCGCCAGCAGCAGAAGCGTGATGACGGCCAGCACCAGCAAGCTGCCCTCGGGACCGTCTGCGCCGCCGCTCCAGAGTGCGGTTCCCGTTGGCCTGGCGGTGAGCAGGTGGCCTTTTGAGACGAAGCCGCTATCGGCGGTGCCGTAAAAGTAGGTTTCAGCCCAATCCCACGCCGCATGGCAGCCGATGGCCCACCACGCCGAACCTGTAACCCAGACGCTCACGCAAAAGACAAAGCCGATGGCGGCCGCGGCAAAAATGCCGATCCAGTTCTCGCCATTGTTGCTGGTATGGACGAATCCAAACAGCGTCGAGGTGACCCAGGTGGCCTGCCAGAATCCCGCGCCGTCAGCTTTTGTAAACTGCAAACCCGCACACGCCAAGAGTCCCAGCACTGCGGCGGCATATACGCCCCACGCGCCGCCCGCCGAGACCGCGCCCATGGGCTCCATCCAGACAAAGGCGACCAGACCCACCTGGCCGTGGGAACGCAAAATCAGATCGGCGCACAAGAAGCTCACGATGGCCAGCGCCCACCAGAAGTTGACGCCGCGGGTGAGGGTGGATAACAGGAAGCAGCGGAAGACGCCCTCTTCCACGCAGCCCACCAGCAGAAAAGCGCAGCCCCAGAGCGCGGCGAATTTGACGATGCCTGCCCCGCTAAGCGCGACCGGGCCGAAATGCAGCCATCCGCCCCAGTCGAGGGCAGCTACCAGCAGGGTGAGCGCCAGAAATCCCGCCGCCGCGCCGGAAAAGAAATGGAAGGTCCGTCGTGGGCCTGCCAGGTTGAACTCCACCAGGCGGCGGTGCTCGATGAGAGATACAATTGCCGCCGCGCCCAGCATGGCCAGGAACGGAATCAGCTCATTGACCAGCGCCGAAGACGGTGAAAAATCGAAGTGGAGAATGGCGGGGTAGATGGCCACCGTCGCGAAGCCTGCAAGGAAGGTAAACAGGCGAAAGAGGACCAGGAAGATGGCCAACGACCACCCTGCGCGCAGTCCGTGGGGGCCGATCAGCAACCAGTCGGGCCGAATCGCGCCGGCGCCGCGGGAGAGATTTGCCTCGGCGCCGGAGGGCCGGTCTTCTTGCGCCGGAGGGGGAATTTCAGCCTCCACGGAGCCTCCTTCAAACAGAAACCGGGACTCGGTCTGCAAGGTCTACTGATCGAAAGATACGCTACGCAATCGGCTTATGACGGGTTCCCCGGCGCCAAATGCCGGACGCCCGCCGGGCCCGCCTTGACACAGGAGGCCGAGCCCTTGATGCTTAACAGTTCCGGTTATTCCATTTTCCGGCCCGGGAGGGAGCTCAGCTCTTGCGAGTTCGCGTCTTCTATCACGACAAATGTTTCGACGGCGCATGCTCGGCCTCGCTGTTTACGCGCTTTCATCGCGAGTGCATCGAAGCCGGCGCAACCTATGAGTATCACGGTCTGGTGCATCGCGCCGGAGCGCTCTTTGACGAGAGCCAGTTCACCGGCGACGAGAATGCGATCGTCGATTTCAAGTACTCAGCCTCGCCGAAGATTACCTGGTGGTTCGATCACCACCAGTCGGCTTTCCTTACCCCCCAGGACCACCAGCATTTCGAGGAGTGCCAACTGGACCCGGAGTGCGGCGCACGCAAGTTTTTTGACCCCACGTACACCTCCTGCACCAGCTTTCTGGCCCGTATCGCCAAATCCCGCTACGGCTTCGATACGGCGCCGGTCGGCGAGCTGATCCACTCGGCCGACATCGTGGACGGCGCGCTTTATGAGAGCCCCGAGGCCGCTGTCGAGATGGCTGCGCCGGCGATGAAGCTCACGCTGATCATCGAGTCCAGCCAGGATCCGGAGTTCATTCCGAGGCTGATTCCCCTGCTCACCGAGCTGCCCCTTGAGCAGGTGCTGACCCAGCCGTTTGTGGCCCGGCTGCTGCCGCCGCTGCTGGAGCGCCACGCCGAGGCATTGGAGCTGATCCGCAGCCGCGCCGAGGAACGCGACGGCACTATCTTCTTTGACATAACAGATCATCCGATGGAAGGGTTCAACAAGTTCATCCCATACTATCTCTACCCCAACGCGACCTACTCGATCGGGCTGTCCAAGTCCAGCTTCAGGACCAAGGTGGCCGTGGGGTCAAACCCCTGGACGAAGGTCGACCCGAGCTCGATGGTGAACCTGGCCCAGATCTGCGAGCGCTACGGTGGAGGGGGCCACGCGCGCGTGGGCGCCATCAGCTTTCCTCCCGACCAGGAGACGAAGGCCCGCGCAGCCGCCGTGGAGATTGTGGCCGAGCTGAGAGCAACGAATCCGAAGGCGTAAGACGCGGCGGGGTTGGTTTTCAAAAGCGGGGCGCGGCCATTTCCCAATTTACCGGCGGAGAACCTGGCCCAGGACGCCGTTGACCAGCCAAATCTCAATGATGGCCAGGATGTGAAAAAACAGGAACTGGATGAACGCGGCGCGGACCGTGACCTTGCCCTTGAGCATGGCCTGAGCCAGGAATCCCTCCAGGGGAAACTGCAGGTAAAGCATCAACTGGGGCATCAGGGCTGCCATCTTGTCGCCCATGAAGACCTCGGGACGTGTGGCAATGACCACGAAAGGGAAGACCAGCCACATGCCCCAGGGCTGGAAGGGCTCGACAATTTCGCGCAGAGAAGGCGCGAAAAGGCTCAACACCAGGCCCACGGCTATGGGCCAGCGTTCGGCCAGCCGGGTCATCGCCCGCTGATGGCGGGAACTGCGCCGGCGCTCGTGCATGGCAGCCAGGCTGGCCTGCATCTCGAGAGTATAAAGCGCATCGATCGCGGCAAAGGCGTCTGAGCGGCTGCCGTGCGAGTTGGCTTTGAGGCCCGAGTTGGATCCAGAGCGTCTCAGCATGGCGCACCCCCCTGGGGGTCAAGAGGTTTTCTTCTGCGGTCACCTGATTATGAGGCACACTGACCAAAATTGAAGCAGCAGAAACCTACAACTTTTGTTCAATTGAATTCCGGCGGGAGCTATTTGAGTGGATTTCGAAGCGCCCAGGGGGTGCTGAAGGCGATTTTGTGCTTAAAGGCCAAGCTCGCCGGCGCGTTTTTTCATCGCCGCAAGGCAGAAGGCGATGTGCGCGTCCAGTTCCACGCCGAGTTCGGCCGCGCCCTGGACGACATCTTCGCGGTTCACGCCGCGGGCAAAGGCCCTGTCCTTCATTTTTTTGCGCACACTCGCAACCTCCACATCCGCGATGGCCTTGCTGGGCTTTACGAGGGCGCAGGCCACCAGAAAGCCTGCGATCTCGTCGCAAGCGAACAGCGATTTGGCAAGGTGCGTTGCGCGCGGTACGCCTGAATATTGCGCGTGGCCCAGGATGGCGGTGCGCAGCTCCAGGGGCCATCCCAGCCGCTCCAGCTCACGCACGCCCACAAATGGATGTTCCTCGAGGGAGGGATGCCGCTCGTAATCGAAGTCGTGCAGCAGCGCGGTGGTTGCGTATAGGTTGAGCAGCGCCGCGCTCGCCTCTCCGCTTAGTTCCAGCCGGCCGGCTTCCGCTTCGCCGCAGGCCACAACACAGGCTTCCACGGCCAGCGCATGCTTTCGCAGGCTCTCGCTCTCGGTCCATTCGGTGAGCAGTTGCCAGGCCTGCTCGCGGCTAAAGCGTGGATCGAATTCAGCGCTCATTTCTCACTCCCCCGCTCCCGTTACCTTCGTTTTAGCGGCGTGCTGTTGCTTAACTTGGTTCGCTTTTGTTCCGGTTTCTCAGGGAATGATAGTTGTTGCATCCATTTGACCCCTGGATTCCACTTGACAATTATGGTTCACTTCGCCGAGAGTAGCACCTATCGCGGTGCGAAAACGGCACCCCGGGGTTCCTGCTCTGGCGCCCTGTCCGCATAAGACCCTATGGCTACCACTCTAGTCAGCGTGGAAACACGCGAGGTTGTGCGGTGTGAGCATTGCAGGCTCATGCAATACAGAACCAGCAACTCCCTTTGCAGACGGTGCCACCGGGCCCTTGATACCGAGGAGCCTGTAACGATGATGCCGCAACTGGTGTCAAGCACGCCTGTGGCCTCCTCTGCCGAGGCCGGACTGCAGGTAGCCGGCCAGGTGCGGGAGATAAGGCGGGCGCGCCACCTCAGCCAGCGGCAGCTCGCCGGGCGCATGCAAGTGCCCCGCACTTACATCTCCAAAATCGAAAACGGCAAAGCGATTCCCACGCTGGGTTCTCTGGAGCGTTTGGCCAGCGCTCTCGACGTGGACATCTGCCAACTGGTGCGCGACTCGCGCAGCCGCCGCGAAGAGGAGGTGGCCGCCATCTTCGGTGACCCCTTCCTGGCCGAAATTGCAGCCTTGCTGCCCCGGTTGGAACCGCTGCAGCGGACGCTGATCTACGGCGCCATTCGTGATGCCGCCACAGGCCGCCGCCGCAGCGCGTAGCGACGGAGTCCGTTCACGGCCTGCCGGCTGGGGGGAATGCCCGCAACGCGGGGCTGCGCGATTGCAGCCCACAGGCGCTTGTGCTAGGGTCGAATAGGTTACTCCACGGCCATGGCTATTGGAGCAGCGCGCGCCTGTTCCCGGATTCTAGGCGGCATTCGAGCCTACCCTACTGAGCCGGCGCTCACTCTTCCGGCGTCGATTCCCGATGCTCCCGGAACGCCAGCCCTGGAAGCCCAGATTAGTTAGGTTGAGGCGAACCCTTTGTATTCTTCCGGCACGCTGCGCATTCATGAACTGACAGATGAGGAGCGAGCCGTCTATGCAACGCTGAAGCCCGAGCGGCTGCCTGAACATGTGGCCATCATTATGGACGGAAATGGCCGCTGGGCCGGGCAACGCTCTCTGCGCCGCTTCCTCGGCCACCAGCAGGGCGCAAAAAGCGTGCAACTGGTCACCGAGACCGCGTCGCGCATTGGATTGCCGTGGCTCACGCTCTACGCCTTTTCGCTTGAAAACAACCTGCGCCGCCCACGCTCGGAAGTGAACTTTCTGATGCGTCTGCTGCGGAGCTACCTTGAATCCAATCTGCAGCGGATGATGGACAACAACGTGCGCATCCGCTACATCGGCCGTACCCACGAGCTTCCGCCTGAGGTGCAGGAAAAAATGGCCTGGGCCGCCGACGCCACGGCCAACAACACCGGCACCACCCTCACCCTGGCCCTGAACTACGGCGGGCGCTCTGAGATTGTGGATGCCGTGCGCGGCCTGGCAGCCGAAATGAAGTTCAAGCAGCAGGGCCCGGACCGGATTACCGAGGAAGACGTACATCGCCACCTCTACACGGCCCACATGCCCGACCCCGACCTGCTGATCCGCACCTCAGGCGAGATGCGCATCTCCAACTACCTGTTGTGGCAGATCGCCTACACCGAAATCTATGTCACCGAGCGCTACTGGCCCGACTTCCGCGGCCTGCATCTGCTCGAGGCCATCGCCGACTTCCAGCGCCGCGAGCGCCGCTACGGAGGCCTGGGCGAGGATTGCAGCGAAGTGGAAGACGATTCCGAGCGGATGAGCAGCGCCGCAAGCTGAAATCTCCGCTCTCCTCGGTGGAACGACACTTGCGAACCTCTGCACCCGAGAATGCGGGCTGGCCAGGTCTTGTAACCTTTCGGCCGCGATGGCATCCTACCAGCAGAACGTTCAGGCTTCGGCGGAAACTGCGAGCCGGCAGAAGGTTTGAGGTTGCTTCCCCATGCAGAAAAATCTGTTTCGTTCGTTGGTCATTCTTGGAATGACCGCCCTGGTTTGGCTTGGCGTGGCGCAGGCCGCGCTCAAAACTCCGGCGCCGCCTCCCAAAATCGACGAGCCGCTTGCGCAGGCGCCAGGCGAAGAGACCGCGGTTTTTGCGGGCGGCTGCTTCTGGGGCCAGCAGGCTGTCTTTGAGCGGATCAGGGGTGTAGTCAAGACCACGGCGGGTTATGCGGGCGGTTCGGCTGCCACGGCGACCTACGCCCAGGTCACCACTGAGACCACCGGTCATGCCGAATCGGTGGAGGTGGTTTACAACCCGGCCAAAATTACCTACGGCGAGTTGCTGCGGGTTTTCTTCTCCGTGGCCCATGATCCCACCCAGCTCAATCGCCAGGACCCGGATGTCGGCACGTCCTATCGCTCGGCCATTTTTTACGAGAACGAGGATCAGAAGCGCATTGCGAGCGCCTACATCGCCCAGCTGGACGCGGCAGGCGTGTTCCGCAAACCGATTGTGACCGAGGTGACGCCGCTGAAGGGCTTTTACGCGGCCGAGGAATATCACCAGGACTTTGCCCAGAAGAATCCCGGCAACAGTTACATCCTGATCTGCGACCGCCCGAAGGTGAGCCTGCTGCGCAAGGAGTTTCCCGACCTGTACGTGGAGTACTGGGGCAGCCGCAAATAGGACGCCATCTCTGAGAGCTTGTAAACAGCCCTCTGCATGAGCTGAAGCCCGTACGTTTTCAAAGCGGCCCGATGGAGAGAAATGGCCTGCGCGGACCTGACTCGCCAGCGCGCGTCAGGATACTCAAGATGACAGGATCAGCGGGGAAGGGGCAAACGGGGTCCGGAGAGGAACCGCGGATCCTTCGACTTGGCTGCGCTTGGCTCAAGAGGCCAGGGGCATTTTTTTTGCGAAGAGCGCAGATGCGAGTCGTTCCAGTTTACCGGAAACGGCGGGAGGGTTCGTCGGAGAATATCTGGCCGTCGCGGATGTGGACGATGCGATGGGCGAACTCGGCGATGTCGGGCTCGTGGGTGACGAGGACGATGGTGTTGCCCTGGGCGTGGAGGCTGTCAAAGAGGGCCATGATCTCGCTGCCGGTCTTGGAGTCGAGATTGCCGGTGGGCTCGTCGGCGAGGATGATGGAGGGGTGGTTGACGAGGGCGCGGGCGACGGCGACGCGCTGGCGCTGTCCGCCGGAGAGCTCGTTGGGCTTGTGGTTCATGCGCGATTCGAGGCCGACGTCGGTGAGGGCTTCTTTGGCGCGGGCGATGCGGGCCGCGGCGGGGGTTCCGTTGTAGATGAGGGGCAGCTCGACGTTGTGGAGCGAGGTGGCGCGGGCCAGCAGGTTGAAGGTCTGGAAGACGAAGCCGATCTCCTTGTTGCGGATGCGGGCGAGCTGGTCGTCGTCAAGCTCGCTGACGAGTTGGCCATTGAGCCAATAGCTGCCTTTGGACGGGGTATCGAGGCATCCGATGAGATTCATGAGGGTGGACTTGCCGGAGCCGGAGGGTCCCATGATGGCGACATACTCATTGCGCTTGATGCGCAGCGAGACGCCGCGCAGGGCCTGCACCTGCTGCTCGGAGCCCATGTCATAGGTACGCCAGAGATCTTCGACGACGATGATGTCGTCGCTGGGAGCGGCCGTGGTGGCCGCCAGTTCCTCGGTAATGGTGCTGTCGATTGCCATCCGTAACTCTTCCTTTGCCGGTCGTTTGGCTTATTTCCCCAGGTCCCCAAAAGCGAGGGACCTGGGCCACCCAACTTTGAATGCGGCGGCCGTTTGGATTCTTGCTTTCCCAGGTCTCAAAATCGAGAGCTGGGGCGCCCAAGTTTATAACCAAGAGCCAATGTGCGTGCCCGGATCACGTGCTAGGAACTGGACGGGATGACCACTTTGAGGGTGTCGCGCTTGAGCAGCGAACCGCCTTTGAGGTCGCGCAGAGTTCTGTAGGGACCGGTGACGATCTCCTCTCCCTGAGTGAGGCCGGAGAGCACCTCAATATCGGTGGCGCCGGTAATGCCGGTGGTGACGGGCACGAACCTGGAGCGCAATCTGCCTCGTCCGTCCTTGTCGACGACAAAGACACCCTGGACGGGATTCGACTTTTGGCCGGAGCCGGCGGGAATGGAGGCGGCCTGGACGCCGCCCTTGCTCTTGGCCTTGTCCATGGCGGGGTCGTACATGGTGAGGGCCTGGATGGGAAGGGTGAGCACGCCGAGCTTGTGCGCGGTGGTGACCTTGGCGGTGCAGGAGAGGCCGGGGCGGAGCTCGTCAGAAGGATTATCGAGGGTGACGACGACCTTGAAGTCCTTGGCCTCTTCAGTGCCGGTGGTGGACTCGGAGGTGGCAATGCCGGTGGAGCGGAGCAGGGCCTGATCGCCGACCAGGGTGACGTGTCCCTTGAAGGTTTTTCCGGGCAAGGCGTCAACGGTGACTTCAGCGGTCTGGCCGAGCTGGATGTTGACGATGTCGGTTTCGTCGACTTTGACCTCGGCGGTGACGACGCTCATGTCGGCGACTGTCATGAAGGTGGAACCCTCGGTGTTCTGTATTCCCTCGACGACGGTTTCGCCTTCGCGGACCGGTACGTCGGTGACGATGCCGTCAAAGGGGGCGACGGCCTCAGTGAGGTCGAGCGCGTTCTGGTAGGCGTGGAGGGTAGCCTGCTGGGTGCCGAGGTGTCCTCGGGCAGAGGCGGTTTGGGCTTTGGCCTGGTTGAGCGAGGCCACGGACTGGTCGAGCGAGGCCACGTCGGTGTCGTAGGCGGCCTGCTTGGCGTCAAAGTCCTGCTTGTCGAGGATGCCGGCTTTGTAGAGGCCCTGGGCGCGATCCAGGTCAAGGCGCTTCTGCACCAGGTCGGCCTTGTGGAAATCGACATTGGCCTGGGCGGTCTTTTCCGCTGCGATATAGGCGGAGATGTCGGTGTTTGCGGCGGCGATGGTGGCCACCTGCCCGGCGACCGTGGCTTTCTGCTGCACATTCTCGATGATGGCGACGACTTGGCCCTTCTTTACATGATCGCCTTCCCTCAGGGTGAGGTGGGTGATGCGGCCCATGGCGGTGGCGCCCAGGTTGGCATAGGTTTTGGGCTTGATCTGACCGGTTCCGCTGACGACCTCAGAGAGATCCTGGCGCACAACCGTGGCGGTGAGAACCTTGGTGTAAGCAGCCTGCTGCTTGAAAACCATAAAGGCAACCAGGCCGGCAACAACCAGAACGGCAACAACTATGAGGGCAATTTTCTTCATGAAAGCGCGTGCTCCGAATCTATCCTGAACCATTGTACGCAATGACGGCGCGCACAGTTCCGGGGTTCCAATCGATGCCTACCGCAATGCCGGCGGGCGGGATGGCCCCAGGATTAAAGCTACCCCGGCAACAGGGGCAGGCGGACTTCGCCTTACTTTTGGACGGACCGGAAGGCCGAAAGGCCGCAGCTTGTTCCCTTTAGCCTTGATTTTAGCGCGATTGCGAGGGAATTGCGGGTTACCTTTGGGGCCACTCGCAGTCCAAGGTGCAGCCAACGGCGCAAGAATGATTGCCCATCTCTACCCGGACCCGTAAAATAGGGGTTTGCAGGAGCATCGAAGGCAATGACGTACAACGGTCGCAGATTTCTCGTAGTTTTGATTGGTTGCGGGCTGGCATTGACGGCCGCGGCCGGACTCAGATCGCAGGAGGGGGCCGCGCAGCCGGCGCAGACGCAGAATCAGGCGCAGCCGAGCCAGGCGGAGCCGGGGACGGCTGCCGCGGGCCAGGACCAGGACCAGGAAGTGGATCCGCTGAAGCGGCAGCGTTCCGACAAGGAGCGGTATAACGCGCAGAAGGCGCTGCGGCAGGAGTTGAAGGGGACGTACAAGACCTGGCTAAGCCAGGAAGTGCCGTACATTATCACCGACGAAGAGCGCAAAGCGTTCCTGAGTTTGAGCAACGACGAAGAGCGCGACGCGTTTATCGAGAACTTCTGGTTGCGGCGCAACCCGAACCCCGATTCGCCGGACAATGAGTTCCGCGAGGAGCACTACCGGCGCATCGCCTATGCCAATGAGCACTTTGCGGCGGGCAAGCCGGGGTGGAAGACGGACCGGGGGCATATCTACATTGCCTACGGGCCGCCTGACGACCATCGATGCGCATCCCTCGGGCGGCGCGTACGAACGCACCCCGCAAGAGGGCGGCGGCAATACGAGCACCTTTCCGTTCGAGGTGTGGCATTACCGTTACCTCGAGGGCATCGGCGAAAACCTCGACCTCGAGTTTGTGGATACCTGCCAGTGCGGCGACTATCACTTTACGATCAATCCCGACGAGAAGGACGCGCTGCTGAACGTTCCAGGCGCGGGGCAAACCGAGTATGAGCAGATGAACCACCTGGACAAGAGCGACCGGTACCAGGGGGGGCTCGGGAACTACAGCAGCGGCAAGGGTGAGACGCAAGCCGCCGGCCAAAGCAAGGAATTTGACCAGATCGAGCTGCAGGCCAAGCTGTTTGCGCCTCCGCCGATCAAGTTCACTGACCTGGACGCGTTTGTTTCAGAGCATAAGCTGATGACGGGTCCGGTGTTCCCGTTCGACGTGCGCACCGACTTTGTGAAGGTGACCGAAGGCATGGACATGGTGCCGATCACCCTGCAGATCAAGAACCGCGACATCACGTTTGTGACCAAGGATGGCGTGTCAAAAGGCGTGGTGAACATTCTGGGCAAGGTAACCACGATTACCGACAAGACGGTGCAGACGTTTGAGGATACGGTAGAAGTGGATCAGCCGGCGGAACTGCTGGAGAAGCAGTTGGACCGTAAATCGGTCTACTGGAAGGCGCTACCACTGGCGCCGGGGCTCTACCGGCTGGATATTGCGATCAAGGATGTGAACAACCCGGATCATATGGGGCTTTACGGCCGGGGGATCGACGTGCCGATGTACCACGATGAAAAGCTGGGCGCATCGTCGCTGATTCTGGCCGACGAAATGTATCCGGTGTCGTCTCGCGAGATCGGCAGCGGGAACTTTATTATCGGCGGGGAATTTGTGCGGCCGCGTGTGAGCGACAACCCCGCGATGCCGGTGAAGTTTGCGCGCAGCCAGAACCTGAACTTCTGGATGCAGTTCTACAACCTGGGGATCGATGAGGCGACGAAGAGCAACTCGGCGACGGTGACCTACGAGATCAGTGAAGCGGCCACGGGGACGATAATTCTTGCAGAAGCAGCTCGAATCAAAGGATTTAGGGGCGCATAGCGACCAGTTGACGGTGGAGAAGAGCCTGCCGATCGCGGGCCTGCCGCCGGGCAAGTACAAGGTGACGGTGAAAATAAATGACGCAATTTCGAAACAAGAGATTGCGCAATCGGCACCTTTTGTCGTGGAATAGAAGTTATCCCCGCATAGAACGCGAGCCGGACAGCAGATTCGGCGACGTTTGCGGGTTCGATTTCAAAGAGACTTGCCAGGGACGACGCCAGGTCACGGACACGAGTGATAAAAGCGCAGAGCCCATTTCGCCGGATTTGCGATGCTGATCGCTTTAGGCGCTGCTCCCATCTGCGGAGCGGCCCCGGCGTCGGTTTCAGGACTGGTGCGCGACTCGGCCGGCGTGCCGCAGATTGGCGCCGAGGTTCAGCTTCTTGCGCGCCGACCTAACCGTAGTCGCCAGCGTGTATACCAACAGCGAGGGGCCGGTTACAGATTTCATCGCTCGCTGCCGGGCCGCTATGCCGTGAAGGCGATGGGCATGTCGTATCTTCCATCGCTGCGCGAGAATGTGCGTGTGCGCACCGGGCACAATCGTGAACCTGACGCTGAATACCCTTTACGAAGTCATGCAGTGGCTTCCGGCTGAGCCGCGGTCGCGCAGTTCGCAGCAGGATGACTGGGCGTGGACGCTGCGCTCGGCGGCGAACCGGCCACTGCTGCGCTGGCTGGAAGACGGGCCGCTGGTGGTGGTGTCGGATGGATCGGGAGCAGCGCCCAAGCTGAAGGCGCGCCTGATGGCGACGGGCCAGGCAGGAACGTTTGGCGAGAGCGGCGAGCGGGTTTCGGCGTCAGTGGAAGATACGCCGTCGAACAGCCGAGAGCTGCTGGCGCGGGTGGATTTTGCGCCGCATAGCGATGGCGCGATGGAATCGATGCTCGGCTTCCGCCAGGACCTGGGGTTTGCGGGCTCGGTGCAATCGGTGGCGGCGGTCGCGCTTCATCCTGAAGATGGTGGGACCCGCCGGGGAAGCGGGATTGGATGAGGCCGCGGTCCGCACCTGGGAGACGCTGCACCTGGGCGACGAGTTCGAGGTAGAGGCGGGTTCGACCGAGGTGCTGGGACGCTTTGCGGAGCAGTCTTCCGACGCCGTGGTTGCGGCGCTGCCCGATGCGCGCGTTGGCATGGCGGGGCGGGCATTCGATGGTGGGCTACCGGGTGGCGACCTTTGTGCCCAGTCCGGCGGAGAGCGATGAGAGCCAGGCGGCTGCGTGGCTTCCGGAGTTCTCGATCCGCAATGGGAAACTGGTTCTGGAACGTGGGCTGCACCAGGAGATCGGCTGGACGCGGCAGACAGACGCATCGGAGATGTCGGTGACGGTGTTCTCCGACGCGATGCAGAATCCCGTTCTTGAGGCGATGAGCGGGCCGGCCGGCGAGGACGAGAACGGCGCGCTGGTTGACAACGCCAGCGGGATGATGCGGGCCGCGGGTCCCAATTACACGAGCCAGGGCATCACAGCCAGGTACGACAGGAGATTGCCGGGCGGCAATAACCTGCGCCTGAGCTATGGCAGCAGCAACGCGCTGGTGATGCCGGCGCTGCCGCGGCCGGCTGAGCTGGCCCAGGTGCTGGGCGCGGCGCATCCACGGTATGTGCAGACCTATTCGATTTCGCTTTCAGGCACCCTGGATGGCACGGGCACACGCTGGCGGGCAAGCTACCGCTGGCAGCCGGAGGATACGGTGACGGAAGTTGCGCCGTATGCAGAGGACGCGTCCCAGCCCTATATGAATATCCGTCTGCGCCAGCCGATCCACGTGAGCCGAGACGGATGCGCCGGAATCGAAGCGCTGCTGGACGTGAGAAACCTGCTGGCCCAGGGGTATCATCCCTTCCTGCTCAGAGACGGTTCGATGGTGGTTTTTGCGCAGGGTCAGCGCAGCATCCGCGGCGGCCTGGCAATTACCTTCTGATTTCCTTCCAATCCTCAAAATCCTTGATGTTCAATCTTGATGTTCAATCTTGATGTTCAATCAAGAGCCGTGCCGTGCCGCATGCTCATCGCGGCCTTTGCCGCGGTCTCGCGTGCCGGGACCGAACCCGATGCGCGGGCGTGGCCCTGGAGAGTAAAGTGGATGTGCAATTCGCACGGGTGTGGAGACGCCCCGTTGGAGGTTAAGATGAGGTTGCCTGAGATGAGCCGGCGCACGGCCATGAAAGCCGGTGTTGCCGCGGCGGCGCTGGGTAGTTTGCAAGGGATTTTGGGCGGAGAGGAAAAGATGACCACGAGGAAAGACAGGATCAGGCAGTCAGTGTGCCGCTGGTGCTATGCGAAGATTCCCCTGGACGACTTGTGCGCGGCGGCGGCGCAGATGGGGCTGATGGGCGTGGACCTGCTGCAGCCGGAGGAGTATGAGACGCCGCGGAAATATGGACTGATCTGCACCATGGGCTACGCGGGCGGGGGCGAGATTCCCGAGGCGATGAACCGGACCCAGAATCACGCGGCCATTGAAGCGGCGCTGCGGATGAACATTCCCCTGGCGGCCAAGGCGGGCGTGCCCAACGTGATTACCTTCTCAGGAACCCGCAAGGGCATGAGCGACGAGGAGGGCGCGCGCAACTCGGTGATCGGACTGAACCGCGTGAAGAAGATTGCCGAGGACAATGGCGTGAACATCTGCCTGGAGTTGCTGAACAGCAAGGTGGACCACCCGGATTACATGGCGGACCATACGGCGTGGGGCGTGCGGGTGATGGAAGAAGTGAACTCGCCGAACGTGAAACTGCTCTACGACATTTATCACATGCAGATCATGGAGGGAGACCTGATAGCGACGATCACGAAGAACATGGCCTGGATGGGTCATTTCCACACCGGCGGCGTACCGGGACGGCACGAACTGGACGATACGCAGGAGGTGCAATGGGACGGCGTGATGCGGGCGATTGCGGCGACCAGTTTCAAGGGATATGTGGCGCATGAGTTTATTCCGGTGCGCGATCCGCTTACCAGCCTGCGCGCGGCAGCGGACTTATGCGATGTGTAAGTGAGGAAATGCAAACAAATCTGACTAAGTAGAGGAATTAAGACAAAGATGAAGTCATTACTGCTTTCTGAATACAGTCATCTGGAGATTGCCGACCTTCCGTTGCCCGCGGTGGGGCCCGGCGAAGTTCTGGTGCGGGTTGAGGCATGCGGCATCTGCGGAAGCGACGTGCATGGTTTTGACGGCTCGACGGGACGGCGCATTCCGCCCATTGTGATGGGCCATGAAGCGGCGGGCACCGTGGAAGCGATCGGCGCGGGCGTGACGAAGTATGCCGAGGGCGACCGCGTAACGTTCGACTCGACGGTGTATTGCGGCAAATGCCCCTACTGCGCCCGCGGCCAGTTTAATTTGTGCGACAACCGCGAGGTGATCGGCGTGTCGTGCGGAGAGTATCGCAGGCACGGCGCGTTTGCGGAGTTTGTGGTGGTGCCGGAGAGGATCATGTATCCGCTGCCTGCGAATTTCTCGTTCGAGGAGGCAGCCATGCTGGAAGCGGTCTCAGTGGCGCTGCACGCGGTGAAGGTATCGCAAGTGAAGGGCGGCGAGACGGCTCTGGTGATCGGGGCGGGCATGATCGGGCTGCTCACGCTGCAGGCGGCGCGGGCCGCGGGTTGCGCGCGGGTGTTCATCGCGGACGTAGACGGGACGCGGCTGGAACTGGCCCGGCAGGTGGGGGCTGATGCGGCGATCAAGGCCACAGGCGCGGACCTGGTGGCCGAAGTGATGCGGCTGACCAACGGCGTGGGCGTGGACCTGGCGCTCGAGGCGGTGGGAAGAAACGAGACGGTGAACGGGGCCATCAATTGCGTGAGAAAGGGAGGAACGGTGACGCTGGTGGGGAACGTGGCGCCGGAGGTGACGCTGCCGCTGCAGAAGGTGGTGGTGCGGCAGTTGAAGCTGCAGGGATCGTGCGCGTCGTCGGGCGAATATCCCGAGGCGATTGAGCTGATCGCGGCGGGCAAGATCAAGGTAAAGCCGCTGATTACGGCCATCGCGAGCCTGGAAGAAGGGCCGCGCTGGTTTGAGCGGCTGCACGCGGGCGAGCCCAATCTGATGAAAGTTATCCTGTCCCCGAGGGCTCAATGAACGACACACTCTTCGATCTTTCAGGGCAGGTTGCGCTGGTGACGGGCACCAGCCGCGGGCTGGGACAGTACCTGGCGACGGCGCTGGCAAAGGCGGGCGCGGACCTGGTGATCACCAGCCGCAAGCGCGAGGCGCTTCGGCCGTTTGAGGCGGAGATGAAGGCGTTGGGCCGGCGCGTTTTAGCGTTGGAACTGGATGTGCGCAGCCAGGAGAGCATCGAGAGGATGGCGGCTGAGGCAGTGGCGGCCTTTGGGCAGATTCATATCCTGGTGAACAATGCGGGATGCAACCGGAGAAAACCGGCGCTCGATGTGACCTGGGAGGACTGGAACGAAATTCTGGACACGAATTTGCGCGGGACATTTTTTGTGGCGCAGGCGATGGCGCGGGGAATGATCGAGAAGGGCTACGGACGCATCGTGAATATCGGCTCGGTGACCAGCGTTGCTGGCTACGCGGGGCTGGCTCCCTATGGGGCGAGCCGGGGCGGCGTGCGGCAGTTGACGATGAGCCTGGCCGACGACTGGGGCAGGCATGGAATTACCGTGAATTGCCTGGCGCCGGGGTGGTTTCGCACCGAGCAGAACAAGGTGCTCTACGAAAACAAGGAATGGGTCGACTACATTACCGATCGCATTCCGGTAAAGCGGCCGGGGCAGCCGCACGACCTGGATGGGGCAGTGGTTTTTCTGGCTTCAGAGGCCAGCCGCTATGTTACGGGGCAGACGCTGCTGGTGGATGGGGGCATCTCGACGGGGGCGGCGCGGGCTACGGTGGCGGAGAAGAGTTAGTGCATGGCGTGACTTTGTTTGACTCACCTATAAGTGCAATCAAGGATGGAATGAAATGCTACGTTGGCGAGTTAGTGCAGCTGTTGCTTTGTTGGTTGCCGGTGTTTTGAGTTACAACCTGCGGGCGCAGGCGCCCGCGCAGACGCCCGCGCCGGCATCCCAGGCGACGCCGGCAATGACGCCGGCGGCTACGACGGGAAGCGGAGCCGCGGATGCGTTGATGAGCGGATTCGAGGATCCGCCCAACGGGGCGCGGCCGCGGGTGTGGTGGCACTGGATGGACGGCAACATCGCCCGAGAGGGATTGAAGCTGGATCTCGATTGGATGCATTCCGTGGGGCTGGGCGGAGTGACAATTTTCGAAGGTGCGATTGATACGCCGCAGGTGGTGCCGCATCGGCTGATCTACATGACGCCGGAGTGGAAGCAGGCTTTCAACTACGCGGTGACGACGGCGAAGGGGCTGGGGATGGAAGTGGCGATTGCCAGTTCGCCGGGCTGGAGCGAGACCGGGGGACCGTGGGTTCCGGCTGCGCAGGGCATGAAGAAGATGGTGTGGAGTGCGACGCGCGTGGAAGGCGGACAGCCGTTCAAGGGCACGCTGGCGCATCCGCCGCAGGTGGATGGCACCTTTCAGAATTACAGCGTGCCGCGCGGAGCGCGGCGCCGATGGCAAGAGTCACGCGCTGCCGGAATTTTATGCCGACGATGCGGTGGTGGCTTACCGGGTTCCCGAGGGAGACAAGACGCAGGCGGAGTTGAAACCGCAGGTGACGGCAAGCGGCGGCACGGCGGATGTGGCGGCGCTGAGCGATGGGGATGTGAATACGGTGGCGCTGGAGTTGCCCGCCGGAGCAGAAGGCAGCGAGGCGTGGGTCGAGTTCGACTACGGGCATCCGCAGCTGATCCAGGCGGTGACGCTGGCGATGCTGGACGAGACGATCAGCGTCTTCGATGACGGCGACAACGGCGTTCCACCGCGGATTGAGGCGAGCGACGACGGCACGCACTTCCGCAAGGTCGCCGATATAGCTCAGAGCAGCGTGGTTGAGCAGACGGCGGCGTTCGATGCGGTGACGGCGCGGTACTTCAGGGTTGTGTTTACCGAGCCGGCTGGAGCCAAGCCGGGGCGGGTGCACAGGATTACCGAGCTGGCGCTGACCAGCGGTGCGCGGGTGAACGAGTTTGAGAAGCGCGCGGGCTATGCGAATGCGCCGAACTTTTATGCGATCAAGGATGCGAAGGTCGCGCCTGAATTTATTGTGCCGACGGGGGACGTGATCGACCTGAGCGGCAAGATGAAGGCGGACGGCACGCTGGAATGGACGCCGCCCGCGGGTAAGTGGGTGATTTTGAGGATAGGTTACTCGCTTACCGGTCATGAGAATGGGCCAGCGCCGGCGGAAGCTACCGGGCTTGAGGTGGACAAGCTGAACCGCGACTATGTGAAGAACTATGTGGACGGCTATTTGAAGATGTATGCCGACACGGTGGGCGCGGACAAGATGGGCAAGAATGGAATCTCGTTCATGCTGACAGACAGCATCGAGGTGGGCCCGCAAAACTGGACCGATGACATGCTCGAGGAGTTCAAGACACGGCGCGGGTACGATGCGCGGCCCTGGCTTCCTGCGCTGACCGGGGTGGTGATCAAAAGCACGGAAGATACAGACCGATTCCTTTGGGATTTTCGGCGCACAATCAGTCAACTTATCGCGGAAAACCATTACGGGGAGATATCGGACGACTTACACGCGCACGGGATGAGTTACTACGGCGAGGCGCTGGAGTTTCATCGTCCATCGCTGGGCGACGACATGGAGATGCGCAGCAAGACGGATGTTCCCATGGGCGCGATGTGGACGTGGGCGGGGCAACCGGGTCCGAGGGACGACTACCGAGTGGACCTGCGGGGAGCAGCCTCGGTGGCGCATATCTATGGACAGAATCTTGTTGGCGCGGAGTCGATGACCTCGGTGGGACCGGCATGGTCGTTCTCGCCGGACAAGCTGAAGAAGGTGGCGGACCTGGAGTTTGCGCTGGGCGTGAACCGGTTCGAGATTCATGAGTCGTCGCACCAGCCGCTGGCGGATATGGCGCCGGGCATGACGCTGGGCCCGTTCGGTTTGTGGTTCAACCGCAATGAGACGTGGGCGGAAGAGGCAGGGCCGTGGGTGACCTACCTGGCGCGCTGCTCTTATCTGCTGCAACAGGGGCATTTTTACGGCGACGTGGCCTACTTCTACGGCGAGGAAGGACCGCTGACCGCGGTGTACGGCTGGAAGCCGCTGACGGATGGGCCGGAGGGGTACGGATTCGATTTTGTGAACAGCGACGTGGTGCTGCATCACCTGGCGCTGAAGGATGGAAGGCTGGTGACGCCGGGAGGGACGAGTTACCGCCTACTTTACCTGGGCGGAAGAAGCCAGCGGATGACGTTGCCGGTGTTAGAGCAACTGCTGGCCCTGGTGCGGCAGGGCGCGGTGATCGTGGGCAACAAGCCTGTCGATTCGCCGAGCCTGAGCGACGACGAGAACGCGTTCCACGCCGCGGCCGACAAGCTGTGGGGCAAAGGCGAAGCGGCGGCGGGCACGGTGCGCAAGGTGGGCAAGGGACAGGTCTACATTGGCATGACGGCCAACGCGGTGCTGAAGGCGCTCGATGAGAGCGAGGACTTTGCGTACACCAAGCCGGAGCCGGATACGGAGCTGATGTTTGTGCACCGCAAGCTGGACGATGGCGACCTCTACTTTGTGGACAGCCGCAACGACCGGCCGGAGAACGTGGAGGCGACCTTCCGTGTGGAGGGCAAGACGCCGGAGCTATGGGATGCGGCGACGGGCGCGTCGAAGCCGGTTTCGTATCGCATGGCGGACGGGCGGACCACAATTCCGCTCAGTCTTGATCCGTATGGAACGGCGTTTGTGGTGTTCCGCTCGAAGGCGGCGGCGGCGGCGTCGCTCGCCTTGCCTGAACCCGCGGAGACCGAAGTGGCGGGCCTGGATGAGCAATTGAATCGGGACTGGCACGTGAGCTTTCAGCCAGGCAGGGGCGCGCCGGAGATGGTGGCCTTCGACCGGCTCGGCTCCTGGAGCGACAGCGCGATCGACGGCGTAAAGTACTTCTCGGGAACAGCCACTTACACCAAAAACATCGACGTGCCGGAGAGCGCGCTCGTGGCGGGAACGCACCAATGGCTCGATCTCGGCGATGTGGAGAATGTGGCCGAGGTGGCGGTGAACGGCAAGTACCTGGGCATTTTGTGGAAGCGGCCCTTCAAGATGGATGTGACCGGGGCTTTGCAGGCGGGCAGCAATCAGCTTGTGATCGAGGTGACCAATTTGTGGGTGAACCGGCTGATCGGCGATCAGCAGTTTTACGCGGTGAAGAAGTACACGTTCAGCGACTTTGCGCCGTACAAGGCCGACTCGCCGCTGCTGCCTTCGGGGCTGCTGGGGCCGGTGCGGATGGTGTCGGCGAAGGAGTAGGAAAGAAGGGACGAGGGATCGAGCGAACAGGGGAACAAGTGCAAAGGCCGCATCGCCGCTACAGGGATGCGGCCGTTTTGCGTTTGGGGCTTGATGAGGGATGGAAGGGCGGAAAGGAAAGGGGCGAAAAATCGCTTGCATTTTGAAAGGGAAATCGGGAAAAATCGCAGAACGGCGTTCCCCAGGATCGGGCCGACGAGCCCGAAACGCCGATGGGGGCCGGGCATGCCCCGCGAAAACAAGATGGAGGCGAAATGAGCAGTGTGCGCGTGCTGGTGGGAACGCGGAAGGGCGCGTTCGTCCTGCGTTCAGACGGGAAGCGGAAGGACTGGAAGGTGGAGGGGCCATTTTTTGCGGGGTGGGAGATTTACCACGCAAAGGGCTCGACGGTGGACCCGAACCGGATATACGTGTCGCAGTCGAGCGGGTGGTTCGGGCAAGTGATTCAGCGCTCGGACGATGGGGGCAAGACGTGGCTGCAGCCGGGAACGCCGGTGGGCGAGCAAACCCAGAGCTGGCCGCCCAAACCGAGCAACCGATTTCAGTACGACGCGTCGGCCGAGACGGGCAAGCCGCTGACGACGCACCAGTGGTACGACGGCACGCAGCATCCGTGGGAGTTCAAGCGGGTTTGGCACCTCGAGCCGTCGCTGAGCGAGGCGGACACGGTGTACGCGGGGGTGGAAGATGCGGCGCTGTTCAAATCGACGGATGGGGGCGAAAGCTGGCACGAGCTCTCCGGTCTGCGGGGCCACGGCACTGGCCCCAACTGGCAGCCGGGGGCGGGGGGCATGTGCCTGCATACGGTGATTCTGGATGCGAGCAATCCGAATCGAATTTACATTGCGATCTCCGCTGCAGGAGCGTTCAGGAGCGACGACGGCGGGGCGACGTGGAAGCCGATCAACAAGGGGCTGGTTTCGCAGTTTATGCCCGACCCGGCGGCGGAGGTGGGCCACTGCGTGCACCACGTGGCGATGCACAAGGCGCGGCCGGATGTGCTGTTTATGCAAAAGCACTGGGACGTGATGCGGAGCAACGATGCGGGCGACAACTGGCACGAGGTGAGCGGGAACCTGCCCACGGACTTCGGCTTCGTGATCGATGTGCACGCGCACGAGCCGGAGACGGTATACGTGGTGCCGATCAAGAGCGACTCAGAGCATTATGTGCCGGAGGGGAAGCTGCGCGTGTTTCGCAGCCGGACGGGCGGCAACGAGTGGGAGGCGCTCAAGAAGGGCTTGCCGCAAAGGAACTGCTATGTGAACGTGCTGCGCGATGCGATGGCGGTGGATTCCCTGGATGCGTGCGGCGTGTACTTTGGGACCAGCGGCGGACAGGTGTACGCCTCGGCCGACGCGGGAGACAACTGGGCTGCCATCGTGCGGGATTTGCCGGCAGTGCTCTCGGTGGAAGTGCAGACACTGGCATGAGCGGCGAGGCAGCGCGGGAGCAGGCCGATGGCCGCGCTGCGGTTCAGGTGGCTGTGCCGTTTCATCTGCGGACGCTGGCGGGGGTGGGGCCGGAGGTGACGCTGCGCGTGGAGACGCCGGTGACGATCGGCAGAGTTCTGGATGAGCTTGAAGCGCGCTACCCGATGCTGCGGGGAACGATTCGCGAGTATGGGACGGGGCAGCGCAGGGCGTTTCTGCGCTTCTTTGCGTGCGGGGAAGACTGGTCGCACGAGCCGCTGGATCGCGCGTTGCCGGAGGCGGTTGCGGCGGGGCGGGAGCCGTTGCTGGTGATTGCGGCGATTGCCGGGGGGTAGGGACCAGAATCCTGGAGCGGTTCCACAGGACTTGTAGCCTCTTCTGGCGCTCATCCTTTTGTGATTGTGGGTTGCGTTTCGGAGGAGACGCCCTGAGAACCCCTGCGCTCTATAGTGGAAGCAAAGGGGCGACCAATGGACAAAGGGCACGCGACGGCAAAAGGCAGAGACGATCAGCCGATGCCAACGAGACGAACAGTATTGAAGGGGATCGGAGCGGCAGCCGCTGCACTGGGGTGCGGGGCGGGTACTTTGACAGCCTCCACCGCCGCATCCAAAGCACGATTGATTGACGTACTGCGAATTCCTGACCGCGGGAGAGCCTTTACGGGAGATGACTCGAGCCCTGTCACCCTGGAACTCCACGGGGACCATTGGAGCGGCGGGGGGATTGACGTGCATTTTTTGTCCCGTGAAGCCGAGACCCAGGTGTCGGTGACCGCCCGGAGCGTTCCGGTAACCCGGATTCATCTCCGCTGGACTGCCAAATCGGATTCCGACACATCTGTACTGGGGGACGCCTGGGAGCGCAGTTATGGCGATTTGGCATGGTTGGCAATGCAGCCGGAACGGGTGATGCCCTGGTATTTCCTGACCAGTGTCGGCGATGTCACCAACGGGTATGGTGTGAAGGTCGGTGCAGGAGCCTTTGCCTTCTGGCAGTGCGATCAGGATGGTGTATCTCTCTGGCTCGACGTTCGCAATGGAAGCGAGGGCGTCGAACTCGGCGACCGTTCCCTATTGATGGCAACCATTGTTTCCCGGCAAGGAATTCCTGGCGAAGGGAGCTTTGCTTCAGTGCGCGCGCTGTGCAGGCAAATGTTTCGCGGTCTCTCACTGCCAACGGTGAGAGGCGGCAAGCGGCTCGACTCCATTTACGGCAGCAATGATTGGTATTACGCCTACGGCAGGAACACGCCAGAGGGTGTTTTGCGGGATGCCGATCTGATGGCAGAATCGGCGCCCTCCGCGGGTCAACGTCCGTTCACGGTAATCGATGACGGTTATCAGGATGTGTTGCGCTTCCCCAGTATGGAAAAGTTGGCGGACGACATCCGAAAGCGAGGTGTGGTTCCGGGCATTTGGGTCCGTCCGCTGCGTGCGAAAGCAGCGACTCCGCAGAATCTTCTGCTGCCGGCGGGCCGATTTGGCGCAAAGCAGGAGCGAGCGCGCGAGTTCGCCCTTGATCCAACGATTCCAGAGGCGCGCGCCCTGGCCCTCGAGGTCGTGGCGCAGGCCCGTTCCTGGGGATATGAGCTGATCAAGCACGACTATACGACTTATGATTTGCTGGGGCAGTGGGGCAATGAAATGGGAGCATCCCCGACCACTGGGGATTGGCACCTTCACGACAAGGCGAGGACAAACGCAGAGATTATCCGCGAGTTTTATCAGGACATCCGGCAGGCAGCAGGGGAGGATCGCCTGATTCTTGGCTGTAATGTGGTGGGCCACTTAAGCGGGGGTATATTCGATGCGCAGCGGACGGGTGACGACGTGAGCGGACACTCGTGGGAGCGAACACGCCGGATGGGCGTGAACACGCTTGGCTTCCGTCTTCCGCAAGATGGCATATTCTTCTCAGCCGATGCCGACTGCGTTCCAATCACAAAGGACGTTTCGTGGAGTTTATCCGAACAATGGTTGCGCCTTGTCGCGTCCACGCGCACTGTGCTTCTGATATCGCCGGAACCGGGCTCAGTTGGTGTTGAGCAGAAGAATGCGATTCGCACTGCTTTTCAAAATTATCTTTCGGGTAAGCCTGGCCCAGAGCCGCTGGATTGGAAAACGAACCGCACACCTGAAGTATGGAAATCCGGAGGCGAATTGGAGAAGTACGACTGGATTCCGCCCGACGGCGCGAGTCCGTTTCCACTGTAAGGGAGCTGAACGAGCAGCGGAACAACGCATGTGGAACAACGCATGTCCTGTAGGGTTGGCTGCTCGTCAGGAACCGCTGTAGCCATCGGCACGGCATCTTCAAGTCAAGCTGCGACCCGGTGGGATTCGAGTGGACGCAGTTTTTTGCCGCGAGATGATGCCAGGTGAGAATTCCGGGTGTGGGATAAGAAACCTGAAGGAGGCGGTAGCCTGTGAAGTTTGCCAAATCGTAGAGGTCGGCATTGGTTGTTCCCGGCGGTTTGATGCTGGTCATCATGCAGCGGCCGTCTGGAGAAATCGACTCGGATCTGAAACGGCATCAGTTCATCGGGCGTTGAAAGACCTGAGCGTCAAGGCGCAACAACGTCGAGTCTCTTTGGGCTAAACTTTATGTCAATGAGGAAGTTGATCTTATTGTGCCTCAAGAACAGTGTGTGGAACAGGACAGTCGCGTCGGCGCAGGCGACTTCAAAAGCTGCGTTGCTCGCAGTTCTGCTATTTTCAATGGCCCAGCCGAGGATTTGCGTATCGGCGCAGCAAGGGACGCCCGTTTCCACTGGAGTAGTTTCGGGGTCTGCGGCGGCAAGCATGGCCACCGTTCCGTCGCAGCCCTCAGCACAGGGCCCGGGACGGATACTCTTTGAAGATCTCGTCCAAAAGGCGGGCATTCAGTTTGAACTGAACAATAGTGTGAGCCCGCAGCGGTACTCGATTGAAACCATGCTGGGCGGCGTGGCTGTTTTCGACTACAACAACGACGGATTGCCCGACATTTTCCTCACCAATGGGGCGGAAATTCCTTCCCTCGAGAAAACAGACCCGCGCTACTGGAACCGGCTCTACCGCAACAATGGCGACGGGACCTTTACCGATGTCACCGAGCAAGCGGGTGTCGAGGGCGTGGGCTACTCCATGGGCGTGGCCGCGGGCGACTACGACAATGACGGCTATGTCGATCTGTATGTGGTGGGAGTGAACCACAACCAGCTGCTGCACAACAACGGCAACGGCACATTTACCGACGTGACCCAAAAAGCCGGCGTGGAGGGTATGGCGCAAGGCTACGGCAAACCCTGGGGCGTAACGGCTGGTTGGTTCGATTCGACCAACGACGGCCGTCTCGACCTCATGGTCATCAACTACCTGGACTACGACATCAAGACCGCCAAACTCTGCTCTATAAGCGATGTGCGGACGTACTGCGCGCCGGGCAACTTCAAGGGAACGCCCAACATCCTTTACCACAACAACGGCAACGGAACGTTCACCGACGTTTCGGCGCAATCGCACATCGCACGATATGTCGGCAAGGGTATGGGCTTTGCCTTTGCCGACTACAACAATGATGGCTTCATGGATGTCTTTGTCTCCAATGACACATCTCCGAATTTTCTGCTACGCAACAACGGGGACGGAACATTTACCGACGTGGCGCTGGAAGAGGGCGTGGCCTATACGTCGAACGGCTCAATGGTTGCGGGAATGGGCGCCGAGTTTCGCGATCTCGATAACGACGGGCTCCCCGATATCTTTCATACGGCCATGTTTGGAAACACCTTTCCTCTCTACAGGAACACGGGGACGCAGTTTGACGATGTCACCGATTCCTCGGGCATGACCGCCTTCAGCCGCCGCATGACCGCATGGGGAACCGGCGCATTCGACTTCGACAACGACGGATGGAAAGATCTGTTCATGGCGGGCGGCGCGATTCTCGACAACGAACTCGAAGTTCTTCACCGTCCTGCGCTGCAACCAGATGGGTTGATGCGCAACCTCGGCAACTTCCATTTCGCTGACGTGAGTGCGACTGCGGGCAATGATTTCGCTGCACCCAAAATGCATCGTGGAGCGGCCTTTGGCGACCTGAACAACGACGGCATGATCGACGTCGTGGTCAACGTGCTCCACGACAAACCGCAACTGCTGATGAATCGCACCGTGAACGGGAATCACTGGATAGAAATTCGCCTGGTGGGCACAAAGGACAATCGCGACGGGCTGGGAACGAAGGTAAAGATCACCACCGCGGAGGGAGTGCAGTACAACCATGCGACGACCGCAGTCGGTTACAACTCTTCCAGCGACAAGCGCGTTCACTTCGGATTGGGACCGGCTACGACGATCGACAAGATCGAGTTGAGCTGGCCCACCGGGATCAAGCAGACGCTCACCAACGTGAAGGCCGACCAGGTGCTCACTGTTGTTGAAACCCGCTAGCGCGCCGGCTCTTCCACTTTAGTGATCCGGTCCAACGGTGGGCTGTCGATGCGCTGCAGGATCCCGCTTGGCCATCGAATCTCGACGTGGTCGATCTTTGTCTCAGTGCCCAGGCCGAAGTGCACACGCTTGTCGCTCGACGACATGAAGCCGACGCTGGTGGTGGCGTGATTGTAGAGTGTGCGGCCTGACGCCGTGACAACCTTGATCGTCGCTCCAATGCCGTTGCGGTTGCTTTTGACGCCGCGCAGGTCAAACAGAATCCAGTGGTTTCCGTTGAGCGCATTGTTCATCATGATGCGCGGACGTTGGCCGAGTGAAGTCACGACCAGGTCCAAGAATCCGTCGTTGTTCAGGTCAACGAACGCCGAACCGCGCTGAAAGCCCTCAAATGCAAAATCGGGCCCCATCTTTTCCGTCACGTCCGTCAGCGTCTTGCCACCCACATTCGCAAACATCGTGTCGTGCTGTTTAGCGTTGGCGATCAGGTTGTCTACGTCGCCGTTGGCTGAGTAGATATCTTTCCAGCCGTCGTTGTCGTAGTCGATAAAGCCGATGCTCCAGCCGGACAGGTTACGCGAGAGCGGGCCCAGCTTTGAGGTCCATGTGACATCGATAAACGACTTGCCGCCGTCATTCTTCTGCAGCCCGTAAACCTGCCCGGCAAGGTCGCTGTACACAATATCAACCCAGCCGTCGTTGTCGAAATCCTTTGCATCGCAGCCCATTCCCGACACGCTGTCGCCTTGCAGGTTGTAGGCCACGCCGAGCTCAAGGCCTGCTTCCTTGAAGGTGCCATCGCCCTGGTTGATGAATAGAAAATTCGGCTCTGTATCGTTGGACACAAAAACGTCCATCAAACCATCGCCATTGAAGTCGGCAATCGAAATTCCCATCCCCTTGCCCAGCGCCTTGCCAAATCCGCTCGCATCCGTCACGTCTTCAAAGCGGCCTTTGCCCAGGTTGCGGTAGAGCCGAGATGCCACGCTCTTATAAACTGTCGGGCTGCAGTACTCCGGGTGCTCGGCATCCATAAAGCACTGCTTGTCGGTCTGCGGAGTCCACACCGTGTAGTTGGTCACAATCAGGTCGAGCAGGCCGTCGCTGTTGTAGTCAAACCAGGCCCCACCCACGCTCAGCATGTTCTCAGGCTTGTGCTCCAGGCCGGAGCCGGACGTCATATCTGTAAACGTCCCGTCGCCGTTGTTGTGGTAGAGCGTGTTAACCCCTGCGTTGCATATAAAGATGTCGTCAAAGCCGTCGTTGTCGTAATCGGCCACCGCCACGCCAAAGCTGAAGCCGAGACCGCCCCCGGCAAGGCCCGCCTTGGCCGTTACATCCTCAAAAGTGCCGTCGCCCTTGTTGCGCAACAGGCAGTTTGAAAAGGCAGGCAGCGATTTATCGAGCGACGGAAGTTCGGCGCCGTTGGTGAAAAACAGATCCATCAGGCCGTCATTGTTGTAGTCAATGGCAGCCACGCCACCGCACATGGGCTGTGGAAAGTACTTCCTGCCGGTGAAGTCGTTGTTGCTTGTATAGGCGATGGAAGATCTCGGGGTCACGTTCGTAAACCAGTGCTCGGGCCGATGCGGCGACTCGGCAGAAGCTGTCGCCGGCACTGTCGTGCGCGCGTCCGTCTGCGCAGGCAGAATCGCCGTGAGCGGCATCGCAAAGGAACGGCGAAGGCTCACTGCCGGCAAAGCTGCTGCAAGAGCGGCAAGAAAGGACCTGCGCGGAATTCTGGTCATGGGGATCCAGCATTTGCGGAATGCAGCCAGGCGTTCTGACCCGGCTTGCCGTTCCGCGGCTTGTCTCAGAGTCGGCGCTAAGCTAAACCGTTGACGCCGTGGTTTTTGTGCAGCCGCTCACAACAGGATACACACAGGCTGCCAGTGCCCGTTCATCCGCGGGCGGAATATGTCAAGTGCACTTTCCATTGCCGGCAGAGAGCGAATTCCCTCATGTCTTTCCATATTCCTTTCCAGGTCCGGCATCTATTTGGAGGTATGAAGTTTAACCCTTTATTAATCAATAAATTATGATATCTTCAATCTCGCGACTACCCAATTGTTCGTCGGAATTCCGGCTTAGCTGCTTCTCGATGCCAGCCCAAGGTCAGACCGCGAGATTTGCATCTTTGCTGCGCCAGAAATTTATTCAAGAACCGCGGCAAAAATGGTCTTGACAGGGGTCATCCTTAAGTTGTAGTTTTGCACTGCTCCCAAGTTGCGGGTTACGGGGTTTGTAAACGGTTACTCCGACAACTTGGAAGCATGTCAGTGCCAGAGCATAAGAGGAGTGGTTTCGCTCAGGTTTAAGAGCGAAGCCGCTTTGTGCTGGAAGCAGTCTGAGGTGGGCCGCGGTTGGTTGCGGTCCGAATGTGAAAGCCGAATGGAAATCGTCGGCGTTCATGCAAAGTAACAGAATTGCTGTTGGAGGCAAAACAACAATGACGCAAAAATTCACAGGAAACGGTAGGCCAATCACAGCATCGCTTGCATTTCGATGCCTGATGGTTGCGCTTCTAGGGCTGTTTCTGGTTACCGTTACCAATCGAGGCGTGGCGCAGGACATCAACGCGTCGCTCTCCGGTACGGTGACCGATCAGAGCCAGGCGGCCATTCCGGCTGCAAAACTCACAATCACCAACGTCGCCTCGGGCGTCTCGACAAATACGATGTCGGATGGGAGCGGCCACTACACCCTCAACGGCCTTCTTCCCGGTAACTACGATCTTGCGGTTACCGCAACCGGCTTCCAGACAAGGACCCAAAAGGGCATTGAGCTGGCGGTAGGCCAGGTTGCCCGCGAAGACATCCAGCTCTCAGTCGGCCAAACGAGCGAGACCGTCACGGTCACGGCCGATGCGTCGTTGATCAACTATGAAAACCAGACGCTCGAGGGCGGCATAAGCCCCGAAGTTCTTGAAGACTTCCCACTGGTGGTCGGCGGCGCGCCGCGTACCTCTATTTCAGTGGTTGCCATGATGCCCGGCGTCATTACCGGTGGCGGCAATAACCCCTACAACGCCCGCATCAACGGCGGCACGGTAACCGGCGACGAGGCGATCGTCGACGGCGTAACGGCCTCAGAAGGCTTTATGAGCCAGAGCGGCATGGTCGCACTTCAGACCGACTTCGGTATGTCTCCCGACATCACGAGTGAAGTCCATGCGATGACCGCGAACTATCCTGCACAGTATGGCAACTCAACCTCCGGTGAGCTGATCATCGAGACCAAGAGCGGCGGCGAACACTTCCATGGCGGCGGTTACGATTACGTCCGCAACAACATGTTCAACGCCATCCAGTATGGAAACACGGTGCGTCCGCCCGATAAAGAGAACGACTTTGGCGCATATATTGGCGGTCCCTGGTACATCCCGGGCTTCCACGGCGCTAACTCATTCTTCAAAGGTTACTTCTACTTCAACTGGGAAGGTTTCCAGGATCACGGCGGCGCAGTTTCGTCCCTCGATTCGATTGCCTCGGCCAACGATCGCACCGGCAACTTCATCAACTGGGCCAATCAGATCTATTATCCGGCTGATCCGGTCAAGTACGGTGCGGATGCAGAGACGGCCATCGACTACGGTGGTGCACTCAACCAGGTTAACCCGGCCTACGAAGATTCAATTGCGAAGGCCTGGCTGGCTGCCTTGCCGACACCTACCAGCAGTGGCGAAACAAACAACTACTACATTCCCGTTTCCGGGCAGGGTTCGCTCACCAACAGCGAAAATGTCTACTTCGCGCGCGCCGACCTTGATATCGGCTCCAAGGATCACATCTACTACACGTACTGGTGGCAATACACCGGCATTAACACGCAGAGCGATCTTCCCAAGTCGCTTTCAAACGCCGGCCCGGCGAGCCCTGAGAACGCGCCCATTCAGCGCTTCAACTGGCAGCACACCTTCAGCAATGCCTTGAACAACCACCTCAGCCTCGGCTACCTGAACCGCAACGAAGGTTACTTCCAGCTCGATGGGCAATCCACCCTGCCCAAAGTCACTGGCGTTGCCAGCACCGACGATATGCCCGAATTTAGTTTCAGTAACTACACGGGGTTGGGCACCAGCAATCCGGCAAATTCCGCGAAGAACGTCACCACCCGTGGCACGTATGGCTTGGCCGATCTGGTCACTTACGTCCACGGCAGGCATACGTTCACCGCCGGATACGAATGGACCCTGGCCGGCACCAGCATTCACAATGGAAGCAACGAGGGAGGCAGCTTCTACTTCGATCCTGCCGAAACCAACAATGCGACGATTGCCAACAACCTAGGCGACGATATGGCTTCGTTCTACATGGGAGCTGTGGGCAGCGCATCCACCAACTACGTCAACGTCCTCGCCTCCTACCCTCGCCAGTACACCAATGCCGTCGACTTCGGCGACGCCTGGCGCGTGGCTCCGAAGCTCGTGCTCAATCTGAGCTTGCGCTGGGATTATGCCACACCGTTCAGCGAGAAGTTTGACAACCTGACCTTCTTCGATCCGGTTGGCGGCAACCCCGGTGCAGTCACTGCGGCTGGTTTGGAGCTGCCTGGCCGTCTGGCTTACGCCGGCACCAAGTGGGGTTCTGACAGCTATGGAGCCCCGTATCCTGAAATTCCCTTCAAGGCCGGATGGGCGCCGCGCGTCGGCTTTGCCTATACGCTTAACGAGAAGACCGTTGTCCGCAGCGGTTACGGCATGTATTACGGCCGCGCCTTCTATCCCGGCTGGGGTGGCGGCATGAGCCAGGACGGCTTCAACGACAACCTCCAACTCAACGAGACACCGGTCGGTGGTTTCCAGGATCCCGCGCTCTACTTGCAGAACGGGATCTCGGCAGCGCAGACCGGCTCCACGGCAGAGATCATCAGCTCATCCTACGACAACGGCCAGAGACAACCCAGCTATCGCCCGCTCGATGGCAACCATCGTCCATATTCGCAGATGTGGAACGTGACCCTCGAACGGCAGTTGCCCGGCGACTTCTTTATGACCGTCTCGTATGTGGGCACGAAGGGCACTCACATTCCCTCGGACCAGAGCCCGCTTAACGCTCTTAACCCCAACGACCCAACGGTTCAGGCCCTTTATGCTCCAGGGGTCGGTTCCAGCCCCGCGCTGAACGACGTCTTCGGCGTCAACCAGGCAACCCTCGACGGCGTATCGCAGCCGTACGTGGGATGGGCAGGTCAGATGTCCAATTGCGCCCCGACCGTGCAACAGGCGTTGGAGCAATACCCGATGTACTGCGGAGTGATGCAAGGGGAGCCCGAATACCATGCAACCTCCATCTACAACTCCTTCCAGCTCCAGGTGCAGCACCACCTGTCGCACAACATTTTCCTGCTGGGTGCCATCGACCACATCAAAGATGTACTCCGACGGCACGTATAGCACGCAGGGTGCGGCCGGCGATGGGGGATCAGGCAACGTTGGAAACTTCTCTCCGTACGAGATAAAGCCCAGAGGGTGGGCGCTGGTGCCGGACAATACCCCGGTAACCGGTCAGATCTCGGCCGTCTACTCGCTTCCGTTTGGCAAGGGCCAGAAGTGGGCCAACGACAACGCGGTTGCCGACGAAATCATCGGCGGCTGGCGCGTAACCCCGCTGTTCCACTACGACTACGGCCAACCGTTCTCGTTCGGCTCGGGTGTCTGCGAAACCTCAGCCGAAGGCGGAGACCTGCGCGAACAATGCATCCCCGGAATCGTTCCCGGAGGGCAGGTTGAGCTGCACGGACGCGAGGGCTACAATCCGAAGAGCAACGTACCCTACTTCAACGTGAATGCGTTCGAGACCGTGGCCGGATTCAATCAAATGGGCTACACGGGTACCGGCTACGCCGTTACCAATGTCTACGGGCCCGATTACAGGGACCTCGACATCTCGTTCGCGAAGGATTTCGCCATCACCGAGAAGGCCAGGTTCAAGTTCTCGGCGAACTTCTTCAACGCTTTGAACAACCACTACTTCATCCCATCGGGAGTTGGCTCGTCGTTCAATACGGACATTTCGAAAGTCAACCTTAGCTACGGTTCCAACTTCGGAGATTGGAACGGCGGCATCACCTCACCGCGTACCATTCAGTTCTCAGGACGCCTTGAGTTCTAACTGTAGTTTGTAAGAACACCCTTAAAGCCACCTGGCCAACGTACGTTGGCCAGGTGGCTTTTTTCTTTGAAAGGCAATCGGGCTTGCCGGACGAGGGATTGCCCTCGTTACGGTGAACCTACCGGCTGCTACTGAGGAGTTGAATGAGGGTGCAACCGCAGATAGGCCTGGACCTCTTCGCGGGCTTCGCTCTCGTTGCCCAGCTTGTGGTCGATGCGGGCAATCGCCATGTGCGGTTCCGCATAGGTGGCATCCAGCCGCGCAGCCTCGCGGAGTTCGACGAGCGCCTCTTTGAGGCGTCCCTCGTCCTCCAGCACGGTGCCCAGTTGAAAATGCGCCTTGGCAAACGCCGGGTCCAGCCGCAGCGCCTCGCGCAGGTTCGCTTCAGCCTTCGCAGGTTCATTTAGAAACTGCTCGGTGATCGCAAGGTTCAGATGAGGCCAGGGCGACGGGTGGGCAACGCCTTGATCCAGCTCGATCGCCTTTTCGTAGTTTGCGACCGCAAGATCGTTCCGATTCTGGTAGTAGTAGCAGAGCCCCAGGTTGTCATAGGCGCGCGCCATCTTCGGGTCGAGCTCAATTGCCTTGAGAAAATGCTTGACCGCTTCGTTGTATTCATGCGCGTCGTAGTCAATCCGGCCCAGCCAGTAAGGATAAAGCGGGTTCTGGCCGTCCAGGATCGCCAGCGATTCCAGTTCCTTGCGTGCCCAGTCGGGACGGTTCAGGCGAATGTAAGCCATCGCCAGCGTAAAGCGAAGCTCCGGATTCAGAGGAGCGATCGCCCCCGACTTCTTCCAGGCGATCGCCGCGCCCAAATAGTCCTGGTTGAGAAAGTACACGGAACCCGCATAAGCCAGTAGACGCGCGGCGCGCGCAGACTTAGGATCCCGATCGATCTCAGCCAGCAGCAGCCTCTCTGCCGTAAGATAATCGTGTGTGTTCAGGGCGTGTTGCAGGGCGCTCTCTTCATTGGCGGGCAGCCCAAGCGCTGCGGAAGGCGATGGAGGCGGCGCTTCGTTCGCGTCCTGGCTTTTCCCGGCCCAGGCACAGGCAGAGACCGCGGCCAGAGCCAGCGAAACTTGGGCAAGTCGTCTGCCGTGGGCGTGCTTCATGGAGATAAGTATAGTGGACGCAAGCAGAGCCGATATTCGCATCGAAGGCCGCCTGCGCAAGGGTTCGCAGCGTGGTTATTTCTTTGCCTCGCCCCTCTTCATCGCTGGAGTTCTGCTGCTGAATATGGGTGCACCGGCGGTTTTTGCCCAGGGCACAGCGAAATATCAACAAACGCTTCTTGCGATCCAGCAGCAAATTGCGAACGGTCGCCTCGACCAGGCGCGCGCAGCTATCGGCTCCGCGGCGAAAACCTATCCAGCCGACGGCGGACTTGAGAATCTCCTCGGCGTTGTCGAAATCCAGCAAGGCAACACGGCCGCCGCGCGCCTTGACTTCTCCGCGGCCATTCGCCACGCTCCCCGCCTCATGGGAGCTCTCATGAATCTCAGCCGCCTCGACATGCCCGCGGCGGCCACGGACAAGGATGCCCGAGCCGAAGCGTTGCGGCTTAGCCTCAATGTGCTCAGGCTTGACCCGGCAAACGACGAGGCCAACTACCAGGTGGCGACCATCCTGAACTGGAATCACGACAGCCGCCAGTCTCTCAAGTACCTGCAGCGCCTCAGCCCCCAGGCGCGCGTACAGGTGGGTGCGCAGGCGCTCTTCTGCGCCGCGGATGCAGCGCTTGGGCCAGCCGATGCAACCAGGCAGGCAGCCACCGCGCTGATCGCCAATGCCGACCTCACCGAGCAGGATGCGGACACCTGCTTGCCTGCTCTTCGCGCCGCGCATCGCGGCGACCTGATCGAATCCCTCTTTGCCGCCGCCGCCGCGCATCAACCGCTCTCACCCTCCGGCATCCGCATGCTGGGCCTGGCTCAGGAGGCGGAAGGGAAACTGTCCGCCGCTCGCAGCACGCTCGAAGCCGCTTTCGCGGCCAATCCAAGCTCCGTTGAGGTTCTTATCGACCTCACGCGCGTAGCCAAAGCCGCCGGTGACGACAAGGGTGCGCTGGGATATCTGGCGCACGCGCGCGACCTCAGCCCGGGAGATGCCGCATTACCGTACGAATTCGCCACCATCTGCGTGCACATGGGCCTCTACGCGGAGGCGCGCAAAGCCCTCACTGAGGCGCTGCGCCTGGCGCCCGACAATCCCGACTTCAACCTGGGCATGGGCCTGGTCGTCTCTTTCTCTGAAGATCCATCGCAGTCGCTGCCTTACCTGGAGCATTTCCACGAGCTGCGTCCCAACGATGCGCAAGGCATCCTGGCCCTGGGCGCCGCCAACTTTCGCGCCAAGGACTACGACACAGCGGCAAAGTGGCTCCATCAGGCTGCGGCGGACCGCTCCACCGCAGCCGACGCGCAATTTTACCTGGGCAGCATCGCGCGCCAGGAGGGCAGGCTCGATGAGGCCATTTCAGATCTGAAGCAATCTCTCGTCTTGCATCCAGGCCAGGCCGATGCTCTCGCCGAACTCGGCCAGATCAGCGTCCTCAGGCGCAATAACGCAGAAGCGCAGAGCTATTTCGATCAGGCGCTCAAGCTGGACCCGGGCAGCTATGCGGCCAACTTCGGGCTGCTGCAGCTCTATGCACGTACCGGCGATCCGCGCCGGGACGAGCAATCAAAGCGCTTTGATCAGATCAAGAATCAAAATGAAGAACGCGATCTTCAAATGATGCGCACTCTTGAAATTCGCCGCGATCCGGACTCGAGCGCGAGCAGCGCGGCTTCCGGATCAAACCAGAACTGACGTTACAACGTACGAGGAGAGACGCAATGCAATCAGGATCACGCTGTAAAGGTTTCACCGTTCGCGCCCGCATGGTGTTCGGGCTTATGTTTTGTCTGGCCCTGGCGGCCGTTCCCATTCACGGCCAGGGTCTCGCCGGCCGCTGGGCCGCAACCGGCAGAACGCTCGACAATGGCGAGCAGCAGAAGGGTATCCTCGAGCTCAAACAGGACGGGAACAAGCTCACTGGAACCGTCCGCGGGCTTGGCTTCCAGATCGATATTACCGGTACCGCCAACGGCGCCCATTTCGAACTCTGGGGCGTGGGTTGGAACGACGAGCACCCGTTTCTTGTCGGCGACCTGGTGAACGGCGAGATTCACGGCAACCAGTGGGGAGACAGCTTCGTTGCCCGTCCGGCGACGGCCGCCGATGAATTCCCCAAATTGGACTATATTGAACCACCGGCACTGCACAAGGTGCCTTATAACGGCCTGGCCAAAACTCCCCCCATGGGCTGGAACAGTTGGAACCTCTTCCAAGGCAAGATCGATGACAAGACAGTGCGCACCATGGCCGATGCAATGGTTTCAAGCGGGATGCGCGACGCCGGCTATATCTACGTCAACATCGACGACACCTGGGAAGGAGTACGCGACGCGCAGGGCAACCTGCAATCCAACCACAAATTTCCCGACATGAAGGCGCTCGCCGACTACGTTCACTCCAAAGGTTTGAAGCTGGGCATCTATTCAGGGCCCGGTCCGCGTACCTGTGCAGGCTACCCCGCCAGCTATGGCCACGAAGAGCAGGACGCCAAAACGTTAGCCGGATGGGGCATCGACTATCTCAAGTACGACTGGTGCAGCGCCGGCAGCATCTACAAGAACGAGGCGCTGCAGCCTGTCTATCAAAAGATGGGCGATGCGCTGCAGGCATCCGGACGATCCATAATCTACAGTCTCTGCGAGTACGGTATGGGCAACGTAGAAAAGTGGGGCGCCGATGTGGGCGGCAACTTGTGGCGCACCACCGGCGACATCAGCGACGAATGGCGCAGCATGATCGGCAACGTGGAAGCGCAGGTTCCCACCGCTCCCTACGCTGGTCCCGGCCACTGGAACGATCCGGATATGCTGGAAATCGGCAACGGTCATATGAGTGACGACGAGTATCGCACCCACATGAGCCTTTGGGCGATCACCGCCGCGCCGTTGCTTGCCGGCAACGACATCCGCACCATGAGCCCTGTGACGAAATCCATCCTCATGAACAGGGAAGTCATCGCGATTGACCAGGACGCGCTCGGCAAACAGGCATCACCGGTGAAGAATGGCAATTTGGAGACATGGGTTAAGCCGCTGGCCGACGGAACCGTCGCCGTTGGTGTAGTCAACATGGGCTCTGCCGCGGCCGACGCCACGGTCGTCGCCAAAGACTTGCCTATCACAGGACACGTGAAGAAGGCGCGCGACCTTTGGAGTCATAAGGACGTGCATTTCTCCAACGGAACTTATACGGCAACGGTACCCACCCACGGTGTTTTGCTTTTGAAGGTCTGGGCTCAGTAGCTTCAGGACGCCCAGGCCACGTCAGGGGTTCCCTTCAAGCTGCGAATTGCCGGGTTGCGCTGTTGATTCATCAACAGGCGGCCCGGCATCGCAATCAAACCTCGCCCGTTCCTTTGGTAATGGTGAACGGGTGCGTTCATCAGCTGTTTCACAGGTCGATCATTCAGGACGATCAAATGATCGAATAAGTTGCGGCGGCATTTGTCGACGCAGTGCCCGGCGGAAATTTTTGACGGCAAAGAAGGATCGGTAGATTTAGAGAAGGCCATAGATTGCTCAGCCTGCGCGGCGAGGATAGTGTTTGATGGATTCCAGCGGCAAGACAGCTCTGATTATCGGTGCCGGGCCGGCAGGGCTGACGGCTGCGCTCGAGTTTCTGAAACAGTCCCAGGTCAGACCTGTTGTGCTGGAAGCATCGCAGGAGATTGGCGGCCTGTCGCGAACAGTTCGGTATAAGGGCAACCGGATGGACATCGGCGGCCACCGCTTCTTCTCAAAGAGCGATCGGGTGATGGAGTGGTGGCTGGAACAGATGCCGACCGAGGCCGGTGCGGACAATGCGGCTGCCATCAGCTATCAAAACCAGACGCGCACGATTGCCGGAATGGGCACGACCGCCGAGAAAAGCGCGGCGGAGCAGGACCTGGTGATGCTGGTGCGCCCGCGCAAGAGCCGTATTTACTTTCTGCGCCGCTTTTTTGACTATCCGATTACGCTGACCCGAGACACGCTGAGCAAGCTGGGCATGACGCGCACCATCAAAGTGGGCCTCAGCTATATGGCTTCGCGCATCGCGCAGATCAAGCCCGAAAAATCGCTTGAAGACTTCTTGATCAACCGCTTCGGCAGGCAGTTATACCTGACCTTCTTCAAAACCTACACGGAGAAGGTTTGGGGCACAGCCTGCCATGAGATATCGGCCGAGTGGGGCGCGCAGCGGATCAAAGGGCTCTCGCTGACCAGTGCCGTGAGGCACTTTCTGAAGAAGACCTTCGGCAGTCGCGAACAGGATGTGGCGCAGAAGGGGACCGATACGTCGCTGATCGAGCGATTTCTGTATCCCAAGTTCGGGCCCGGGCAATTGTGGGAGCATGTAGCGGAGAAAATTGTGCAGGCCGGCGGTGAGATTGAAATGGGGCGAAAGGTGGCGCGCATCCATACCTCAGGCAGCCGCGTGACCTCGGTCGATGCGGTTGACGAAAAGGGCGAGATGCGGAACTTCGCCGCGGACTATTTCTTTTCGTCGATGCCGATGCGCGACCTTGTGAATGCCATCGAGCTTGCGGGAGGGACGATTCCGGCCAATGTGAAGGAGGTTTCAGAAGGCCTGGTTTACCGGGACTTTATCACCGTCGGAATCTTGACCGACAAGCTTCTTGTCACCGAGCCCGATGGTGGATTGCTGAAGGATACGTGGATTTATATTCAGGAACCCGACGTGCTGATCGGGAGGCTGCAGATCTTCAACAATTGGAGCCCATACCTGACCGTCCCGGGCAAAATCTGGATTGGCCTCGAATATTTTTGCTATGAATCCGACCCGCTGTGGACAATGCCTGACGAGGAGCTGAAAAAGTTTGCGGCGCAGGAACTGGAGAAGATAGGAATTCTCAAGGCCGAGGATGTGATCGATGCCCACGTGGTGCGCGTACCCAAAACCTACCCGGCATATTTTGGGAGCTACGATCGCTTCGATGAGCTGCGGAAATTTACCGACACCTTCGAAAACCTGTTTCTCATCGGCCGCAATGGCATGCACAAGTACAACAACCAGGACCACTCGATGCTGACGGCGATGCAGGCAGTGGAGAGCGTGCTGGGGGGGAAAACCGGCAAAGAAGAGATATGGAGCATCAATACAGAGCAGGACTATCACGAGCAGAAGGCGCACCAATCAGCGAAGGCCGAATCGGCGTAGGCATCGCTTTTCAAGGGAAGACCCTGGGCGGTATGGTTGTGGGCAGATGCTTGGACTAAACTGATTGTGTTATGACTACTACAATTGATTTTCCATCCATTCAGCAGCGCTCGCCTCAAGGCGGGTTTGCGAACGAGCCCTTTGTCGATTTCAGCGTGGCGGAGAATGCACGCGCGATGAGGAGTGCGCTTGACGACGTGGCGTCGCAATTGGGGCGCGAGTATGAGCTGATTATCGGGGGCCGACGCCTAAGAACCAAAGAAAAGATTCGCTCTCTCAACCCGGCGCGGCCCGCGCAGGTTGTTGGCGTGCACCAGAAGGCTGGAGCGGAGCACGCAGAGGATGCGATGCAATCGGCGTTGCGTGCATTTGAGCAGTGGGGCAGAAGCGCGGTTGGGGAAAGAGTTTCGCTGCTGTTGAACGCTGCCCAGATCATCCGCCAGCGCAAGTTCGAATTCATGGCCTGGCTTACGTACGAAGTGGGCAAGAACTGGGCAGAGGCTGACGCCGATGTGGGCGAGACGATCGACTTTCTTGAGTTCTATGCCCGCGAGGCTCTGCGGCTGGCTGGGGCGACGACGCCCATCCAGTATCCCGGAGAGCGAGATGAGCTGATTTATATTCCGCTGGGCGTGGGGGCGGTCATTCCGCCCTGGAATTTCCCGTTTGCGATTATGGCGGGGATGACAGCGGCTTCGATTGTGACGGGGAATACGGTGATCCTGAAGCCGTCAAGCGACGCACCTACCATCGCGGCAAGGTTTATGGAAGTGCTGGAGGAAGCGGGGTTGCCGGATGGCGTGGTGAACTTCTGTCCGGGGTCTGGCGCCACGTTCGGCAGCGCAATTGTGGAGGATCCGCGCACGCGCTTCGTCGCTTTTACGGGGTCGAAGGCCGTAGGGCTTGAGATTCATGAACAGGCGGCCAAGGCAAGAACCGGGCAGATCTGGATCAAGCGAACGATTCTGGAGATGGGCGGAAAGGATTCGATCCTGGTGTGCGCGGACGCTGATCTGGGGGCAGCCGTCGAGGGTGTTGTTGCTTCAGCCTTCGGTTTCAGCGGGCAAAAGTGTTCGGCGTGTTCGCGGGCAATTATCGAGGCGCCGGTCTACGATATTTTTGTCGAGCGGCTTCGGGAGCGTGTCGCAAAACTGACCGTGGGCGATCCGGCGGCCAACCACAACGTGGGTCCGGTGATCAACAAGGCTGCGCTCGTGTCGATGCTTGGTTACGTGGAGACGGGCAAAAAGGAAGGGCGGTTGATTGCGGGCGGCACCGCTCCTGCCATGGCTGAGGGCGGTTATTTTCTGGAGCCGACAATCTTCGCAGATGTGGCACCGGACGCGGCGCTGGCGCAGGAGGAGATCTTCGGGCCAGTACTGGCGCTGATCAAAGTATCGAGCTTTGAAGAAGGTCTAGAGGTGGCGAATAACACCGAGTACGGGCTGACAGGTTCGATCTATTCTTCTGACAGGGTAAAGCTGGACCGTGCCCGGCGGGAGTTTCATGTGGGCAACCTGTACTTCAACCGCAAATGCACCGGTGCGATGGTGGGAGCACACCCGTTTGGCGGGTTCAATTTGAGCGGAACAGATTCAAAGGCGGGCGGGCCAGACTACCTCGGCCTGTTTACGCAGGCCAAGAGCGTGGCGGAACGGCTGTAGAGTCTCCTGAAAAGTTGGCGTCAAGCGACGGCCGAAGGAGGAGACTTTTCTTCCGCTTCGATTTTGTTGCCGACTTCGGCTGCGGCCTGTGCCAGGACGCGGTGATGAATGGTGAAAAGGGCTAGTTCCAGGCGATCGCTGACGCCGGTCTTGTCGTAAATGGAGCGCAGGTAGTTCTTGATGACCTGCTCGGTAGTCTTGAGGCGGATAGCGATCTCGCGGTTCTTGCAACCCTGAGCGATGAGGGCCACGATGCGCATCTCCTTGGGCGTGAGGCGGTCGCGAACGCGTGTGCCGACCATGTCCTCTTCAGGAGAATCGGGGAGCATGAGTTGGGGAGGCAGCCAAGTGTCGCCTGCAGCCACCCGATGTACACATTCAACCAGCGCGGTGCCTGTCACGTTGCGGAAGACCACGCCACGAAAACCCTGCTGCAAGTAAGCACTGGCGACCTCACTGTTCTCGGCGATGACGATGCCTCGGCTTCCCATGGTGTCCATGAGCATGCGAAGGCGGGTGAGTTCGGGCCGCAAGGAAGCGGCAAAGACGACGATCGAACCGGGGAAGGTGGTGATGGCATGGTACATGCGATCGAGATCGGTGCATTGGGCAATAATGCGCAGGCCTTCATCCATAGCCAGAACCTTGGCGGTTCCTGCACGGAAGATGGCTTGCGAATCGGCCAGGATCAGTTTGTTCATGACGTGCGCCTCATCTACTCAAAACCCCCGCGGAACTGCCCGCCACCGGCTCGGCCCGGGCTAAAGGCGAGACCAGAAACAGGGGGCTGAAATCGGGCCTAATTCACATCCCTTACGGCCCTATCGGCAAAAAGTGAAGAATTCAGCAAGTGCCCAAATCTGCGACAAACAAGAATCCTGAAAGTTCCCCAGGTAATCTGAGGAAACGGAAAGCTCGCTATCAAGGGAGATCTCCTGGAGAAGAGCTTACAAGCATTTGGGATAAAAGCGATTACCGCCTTTGGGGGACGAAGATAAAGGAAAGTCGTCCAGAGCTCGTCAGAGATAGCGAATTGGAATTCATAGTTGGCCCCGGGCCGGCATCCGCCGGGCACATTCTGGCCATCGCTGATTGCCAAAATAGAGGAACATTGAACGTGAGTGCCGGTATTTGAATTGAGGACGTGGCCGACGCTCTCCAGTTACGCGTCCGCGAAAAGGCCAGGTTCCCAAGAGCTGGGAGCCTGGCCTTTTGGGTTGTTGCGGTCCTGGTTAAACCGTATAGGTGGTGGAGGAGACGCGGCCGCCGTGACCGGTCCAGTTGGTGTGGAAGAACTGGCCGCGCGGCTGGTCGACGCGCTCGTAGGTGTGGGCGCCGAAGTAGTCCCGCTGGGCCTGCAGCAGGTTTGCAGGCAGGCGGTCGGCGCGGTAGCCATCAAAGAATGCCAGAGCGGTAGAGAAGGCGGGAGTGGGTACGCCCAGTTTGACGGCATGCACCACGGCCTTGCGCCACGACGACTGGTACTTATTGACCGCGCGCGAGAAAAACTTGTCGAGAAGCAGATTGTCGAGGTTCTTTTTCTTGTCGAAGGCCGTTTTAATTTTGCCGAGGAACTGGCTGCGAATAATGCATCCACCGCGCCACATGAGAGCGATGCCGCCCATGTTCAGGTTCCAGCAATTCTCTTTTGCCGCGGCGCGGAGCAGCATGTAGCCCTGAGTGTAAGAGATGATCTTGGAGCAATAAAGAGCGCGGCGCACATTCTCAATGAAGGCTGCGCGGTCACCGACCCTGGTTTTCGCCGCCGGTCCTTTGAGAATTGCCGATGCCGCGACGCGCTCTTGCTTAAGCGCGGAAAGGCAGCGCGCAAAGACTGACTCGCCGATGAGGGTGACGGGTTGGCCGGTGTCGAGTGCGCTGATCACGGTCCACTTCCCGGTACCCTTTTGGCCGGCGGTGTCGAGAATTTTGTCGACCAGGGGGCTGCCGTCTTCATCCTTCTTGGCGAAGATGTCGCGGGAGATCTCGATCAGGTAGCTGTCGAGCTCGCCCTTGTTCCACTCGGCAAACACGTCGTGCAATTCATCAGGGCTGAGCTGGAGACCATCGCGCAGCAGATCGTAGGCCTCGCAGATGAGTTGCATATCGCCGTACTCAATCCCGTTGTGAACCATTTTGACGTAATGGCCGGCGCCGTTTTCGCCCACCCAGTCGCAGCACGGGGTTCCGTCTTCGACCTTGGCGGCGATGGCTTGAAAGATCTCTTTTACGTGAGGCCATGCGGCAGGATTGCCGCCAGGCATGATGGAGGGTCCGCGGCGCGCGCCTTCTTCACCGCCGGAGACGCCGGTTCCGATGAACAGAATTCCCTTGGCCGCCAGGTCCCTGGTGCGACGGTTGGAGTCGGTGAACAGCGAGTTTCCGCCGTCGATGATGATGTCGCCGGCTTCAAGGTGGGGAAGAATGTGGTCGATCATCTGGTCCACAGTGTCCCCGGCCTTGACCATGAGCATGACGCGGCGCGGGCGCTTGAGCAGGGCAGCGAGCTCCTCCACGGAATGCGCGCCGACGACCTCGGTACCCCTGGCTTCGTTGGCCAGGAAGTCATCCACCTTGGAGACGGTGCGGTTGAATACGGCGACTTTAAAACCGTGGTCGTTCATGTTGAGGACGAGGTTCTGTCCCATGACGGCAAGACCGATCAAGCCGATATCACACACTGCCTCAGGCATACGCTCTCCAGGACTCCGATTTTATCATTGAGAATGAGAGGCCTTTCCTCTTACGTGCGCCAGAGGTCAGACCAGATCGAAGCGGGAATTGCCTGGCTCTAAAGCGGAATCCCCGCGGAGCGGTAAATCCGGGTGATGTAGGTCATGTCGCGCAGGCCTTCTTCGCCGGGGCTCTGCGGCTGAAGGCCGTTCTGGATGCAGTTGGAAAAGTGTTCGGCTTCGGCCTGGAATTGGGAGGGATCGCGAGCCGGATTGAGCTCATCGAGCGTGGTGCCTGAGAACTCGGCGCGAAGGTGCAGTCCTTCGTAGACAAAGGCCTGGTCGACTTCAATCCATCCCTTCGATCCGTAGACGCGAAAATAGCCGCCCATGTTGGCGCCGTAGGTTGTGGTGCAGCTGGCAACGATGCCAGAGGGAAACTTCATGGTCCAAGCGACGTTCTCTTCAACCTCGTTGAATCGGCCGTCGTGGTCGATGGTGGAGGCATAGGCGGAGATGTCGGCAGGCTCCTCGCCGGTTAGGTAGCGGCATGCGTTGAGGGCGTAAATGCCCACGTCGAACACCGGGCCGCCGCCGGCGAGTTTCTTATTGATGCGCCATTCACCGGGGGCGATGTTGAATCCGAAGGGACTCTCGATGGCCTCAACCTGGCCCACCGCGCCATCGCGGATAAGCTTGATGGCCCTCAGGTTGGTGGGCTCGTAGTGACACCGGTAGGCGATCATCAGTTTGACGTTGGCGGCTTTACAGGCGGCAATCATTGCCTCGGCCTCGGCAACACTAACGCACATGGGCTTCTCGCACAGAACGTGCTTGCCTGCCTTTGCGGCGCGGATGGTGTACTCGGCGTGCATCGAGTTGGGCAGGGCCACGTAGACCGCATCAATGTTGGGGTTTTTCGCGATCTCGTCGAAGTTTTCGTAGTTGTAGATGGAGGCGGACGGGACGCCGTACTGGGCCGCAATGCGGTCGGCTTTATCGCGATGGCCGCTGACCAATCCGGTAATGCTGGAATTGGTGGTGAGCAGCGCGCCCCTCATAAAGTGGTCAGCGATGCGGCCCAGGCCGATGACGGCGTAGCGGATCCTGGGAGCGCCGGGTTGAGCATGGAGGCCAGGCGCTAAGCGCGCTGCAAGACCGAGGGCGCTCAGGCGGGTAAATTCTCTGCGGGTCAGGTTCATGAGGTGGCGGGTCCCTTCTCGTCGTCTGTAAGCATAATCCAGCTTTGCGATAACAGCCAAGGGAACTCGGACGCCGCAGGCGTTTTCGTCCCGTGGCAGGATTAGAACCAATGCCGATGAAAGACCTGGTTCTGAGCAGCCAGCCACTCACTCTGGCCGAGATTGAAGAGGTTTTGCTCGAAGGCTGCCCGGTGGCGATTGCGGCAGCGGTAAGAAGCGGTGATTTTGACGCGTGGAGCGGAGAGCAAGAACCGGGCGTCGATGGCTATCGATGCGGCGCGTGGTCCAATGCATCGCGCAGGGCAAAAAATGCCGGTGCGGGTTTGTAATTGGGGTCAAAAGGCAGGGGCCTCTGGGAGCGGTCGGGTCGTTTTTCTTTGTGGCTCTCGATTTCATTGAGCCAGGTGTAGCGATCTGTGAGTCCCCACGTGAGCACGGCTTTGACTGCCTTGCTTTCTAGAGCAGCGGTCAGGTAATTGAGGTAGGTGTCGGCGACGATCCGGTCGCGGGCCACTAGGGCGTCGGGAACATCGTGGTCCCCGGAAACAGCATCGTCATTTACATCAAGCTCGGTGATGTAGACCTCAAGGCCCATGGATTGCGCTGCGGCTATGAGTTCACGCAGCCCTTTGCCGTAGGTTGCCGAGGTGCCTGCTGAAATATGCGATTGGATTCCAAGCGCATCGAGCGGGGTGTCGGCAGCCTTGAGACGCCTGAGCAGTTCGAGGGTTGCAAGCGCGCTTGCCGGCGTTGCTTTCGCTGTCGTTCTCGATTCCGTATTCGTTATAGGTGAGCTTGGCTTTGGGATCGGCCTGGCGCGCAGTGCGGAAGGCCAGCTCGAGATACTCGGGGCCGATCAGCTCAAGCCAAGGGCTCTTGCGCAGGCCATCGGGACGGCCGTCGCTGATGTTGATGGCTTCATTGACGACGTCCCAGCTCTGGATCTTTCCCTTGTAGCGTCCGCCGACGGTGAGGATGTGCTCGGTCATCACTTTCTTGGCATTGTCCCTGGTTACGGTTGTAGCGAACCAGGCAGGGAGCATCTCGTGCCAGACAAAGTTATGTCCGCGCACCTTGATTTTGTGCTGCCGGGCAAAGTCCACCAGGGCATCTGCATCGGCAAAGTCCCAGGTGCCTGGCCGGGGCTGCAAGGGGCCGAACTTCATGGCGTTTTCAGCCACGACGAGACTGTACTGCTGCGCAAGAATCTGCGTGAACTCGGCGTCGCGAAGGTTGGCGGCGCCTACAGCGCATCCGGCGAGCAGGCCGCGCTTGTGGGCGTGGGACTTGAGTGATTGCCCGCCCGCGATGTCTGTATTGGTCCCGGCTTCCGGTTGGGCCCCAAGCATTCGTCCGCCCGTGAGCGCAAGGCCGCATCCGGCAAGTGCTGTCTGTTTCAGGTAATCTCGCCGTGTAAGCATCGTGCAGCTCTCCGGGGCTGACAGCGGCTCTATCGCCAGCACCCTGGTTCCGTTTTCCGGCGTGTGATTTCGCCGTTTGCCGGCACCGGGGTCACTTTACGCTGAAGTCCCCATCTGCGTCCACCACCATGGTGTCGCCGTCGATTTGAATGGAGTGAATCTTCAGGCGATCCAGTGAGACCTTATAACCCGAGGACGCCGTGGATCCTGCCAGTGCTCTGCGAAGTAGATCGGCGGCATTCACCTTCATGCTGGAAGGAACCTGGCGGCTGAGGAAGGGACGAAGAATGAAGTTCAGCTCGCTGTGATTGGAGATCTGATCGAGGCGGGCGTCGCGAAAGCCGATCGTCTCGCCCTCGGCGTCGGGTGCCAGAGACACCTCGGCCTGAACCGAGAGCGGGAGCCCGAGACAGGTTCCTCCGACTGCCCTTCCCAGGCGCGCGTGCGTCTTTACTCGTACGACAATCCGGTCCTGGGCAAAAGTGAGTTGCGGATCCTCGGCGTAGGTATAGCACGCGGATTGCAGGCTGCCTTTGAGGTAATAGCGTCCGTTGGGGCCGACAAAGAGCTGCTGCTTGAGGGTGCGCTCCAAGGCGTCCCGGCTGACCCGAATCTCTACGCCGTCTGACTGCCGAAGCCCTCCCACGAGGAGCACCAGGAAGAGTGCAAAAGCCTGTCTTAAACTGGACATGAAATTATCCTGTCACTGTTACCCGAACCGTTTCCAGTTTCAAGGGAGGAAAAGTTGGATAGAATCAATGGACGGAGATAAGACGATTCATTTAAACCATTTAGAAATAGCAAGTTAATTGGTTTTCACGTTCTTGCATCGGGCTGGACTTTCTTAGCTAGTAAACGCATTTTTCTATTGATTTTTGAAGGGAAAATACCTAGAATAGAAGGGTACTGATTCCTCTGGACTGACAGGACTCCCCATCCCCCGTCCAAGGATGTGTGGAAAACTCACTCATCAACCAAGGACAAAAAATCAATGGCAAAGCGTCGTGGAAATCCTAACTGGGGCAAACCAGAGCCCATTGGCCCGGTTGTGCCTACTGTCACTTCCTTCGAACAGATCGTGAAGGAATTTAAGTTGCCCCCGGACCAGTACATCCGGTCTACCCGTCTGCGCGAGTGGGCGAGGCGTAACAAGAATTCCAAGTACATTCCTGAGGCCCTGCTCGAGGCCTGGGGATTTGAGATCGAATCGACGTTGTAGGCCGTTTTTGTTGTTTTTTTGTCGAGAGCGCTGCCTTCGGGCGGCGCTCTTGCTGTCTGAGCCCAGGTTTTCAGCGGCGGGTCCGGGCTTTGCGGACTGATACCGGCATAGGCGAGAATAGTTTGGTTACCATGGCAAACGCAGGGCGCAGCTTCGAACCACCATTCACCGACGTTCCCGGAGCGGTAGACGAGATTCGTGCGGGGCGAATGGTGGTGGTGGTCGACGACGAGGACCGGGAGAACGAGGGCGACCTGACGCTGGCAGCGGAACATGTGACCCCGGAGGCAATTAACTTTATGGCCCGGTACGGGCGGGGGCTCATCTGCCTTACCTTGACCGAGGAGCGGGCTGACCATCTGCGCTTGTTTCCCATGACCCAGCAGAACTCGTCGCGATTTGGGACGGCGTTTACCGAGACGATAGAGGCGCGGGAAGGGGTAACCACGGGAATTTCGGCGGCGGACCGCGCGCGAACGATTCGTACCGCAATCGATCCGAAGTCCAACTATACCGACCTTGCCCGGCCCGGCCATGTGTTTCCGCTGCGGGCGCGCAGGGGCGGCGTACTGGTCCGGGCGGGACAAACCGAGGCTTCGGTAGACCTGGCGAGGCTGGCCGGCTTGAATCCCTCGGGTGTGATCTGCGAGATCATGCGGGACGATGGTGCGATGGCCCGCATCCCCGATCTAATTCCGTTTTGCAGAGAACACGGGCTCCTGATTCTTACGGTGGCGGAGCTGATCCGCTACCGGTTGCGCAACGAGCGGTACATCGTGCGCGCCGGCGAGAGCCGCATTCAGACGCGCTATGGCGAGTTCCGCATGATTGCCTACGAGAGCGAAGTGAACGGGGGCGAGAGCCACATCGCCTTGATTCGCGGTGACCTGTGCCCCGAATGCCCCGCCTATCACGCCGGGCCTGCTGGGGGTCCGCTGGCGAAGGAAGCAGAGGGAAATGCCCCGCAGCGTCCGCCCTGCGATCATCCGGTTCTGGTGCGTGTGCACACACGCTGCACCGCGGGCGATGTGTTCGCCGCCGATTGCCATTGCCGCGAGACGCTCGACCGATCCATGCGCATGATTGCCGAGGAGGGATGCGGCGTGGTGGTTTATCTTCACAATACCTCGCGTGGATTTGAAATTGAGCGCGCGCCAGCGGCGGCTTTTGGGCCGGGGGGGGCAGCGGCGCCTGTCGAGAATCAGGAATCGAATGCAGGACGGCTCATCCTGCACCCGGAGCTACGTGCACGCGAGGGTTCGCAGGCCCGCAGCGGCCGCATCCTGCGTGCCATCGGATTGGGCGGGCAGATTCTGTCGGATCTGGGTATCCGGCGCATCCGTTTGCTATCGAACACGCCCATGCACATTCCGGCCCTGGATGGATTTGGGCTGGAGATTGTGGAGCAGGTGGCGATTCCTGTGGAGGAATGCAGCCATGAGGGGAAGAAGGGAACGCCCACGGGCGCATTTCACGGATGATTCAGGGTAAAAAGCCTAAGTTTTCAGGATGTGAGCAGTTTTGAGCATACAGTCCCGCTGAAAGCCTGTACGATTGGTGGAACTGTCAAGGGGATATGTCCAAGGGGAAGCCTCGTGAACGGCAGAAATGCGGAGAGTTTTTTCGCTTTTTGTTTGCCTGACCGCGACCGCGCTCTCTGGACCCACCTTGCTTGTACGAGAAAGGGTGGGAACGGATGAGTGTGCATCTTGTCAATCCAAGCGACAATTCTTTTGGTACCGCGGTCATCACACCGCGGTGGTTGTTTGTGCTTGCGGCGGCAACACCGCGAGCGGCGGGGGATCCCATCCTTGTGGATGAGTCCCTGGAACAGATTGTTCCGGAAACAATCCAGCCCGGAGACATTGTGGGCATCAGTGTCCACACGGGCAATGCGCTGCGCGGCTACGCGGTAGGCCGCATGGCGCGGAGCCGTGGTGCCTGGGTGGTGTATGGCGGCATTCACGCCACGCTGTTCCCTGAGGAGGCACTGGAGCGCGGCGAGGGCCATGCCGTGGTGACGGGCGACGGAGACATTGCCTGGGGCAAGGTGGTTGTCGACTGTATGGCAGGCAAGCCGGAAAAAGTGTACGCGGGCGGGCGGATTGAGGGCGGCGAATTCCTGGCGGCTCGCTGGGACCTGATGGATCCCGAAAAGTATATGTGGGCCTCGGTGCAGACGATACGCGGCTGCCCCAAGCACTGCTCGTTTTGCAGTGTATGGCGCACCGACGGGCAGAAGCCGAGGCAGAGGAAGTTTCAAAGCGTGGTGGACGAAATTATTGCACTGCGGCGGCTGGGGTTCAGGTTTGTTGCGCTGGCAGACGATAACTTCTATCCCGTGACGTTCACAGATTTGCGGCTGGCGCGGGAGCAGGGCAATACGGCCAAGGTGGAAGAACTGACGGCGATCCGCAATGAACGTTTCGCACTGATGGAAGAGCTGGCCAAGCTGCCCAGGGACATGGTGTTCTATACGCAGATGACGATGGAGGCGGGCGAAGACGGCAGCTTTCTGGATGCTATGCGGAAGGCCAACATCAAGGGCGCGCTGGTGGGCGTGGAAGCAGTGACACCCGAGGGGCTTAAGGCTGTTTACAAGGACTGGAACTACTCCGGCGAGGCGTTGGCGAAACAACTGCAGACATTCAAGGCGCATGGAGTGCATGTGCTGGGTTCATTCATCTTTGGGTTGCCGACCGACAGAGCTTCAACGTTTGATGCGACGGTGCAGATGGCGCTGAAGGCGGGCGTGACGTTTGCGCAGTTCGTGATGATGACGCCGTTTCCCGGCACTGTGGACTTTGTCCGCTGGGAGAAGGAGCAATCGGCGAATCCGACGATGGTGGGCGACGTGCCGATTACGCGGTACTGGCTGATTCCTACAGAGGTGAGGCCCAAGATGTTTACGCCGCATCCTACCATGAGTTCGGACGAGATCAGGGAGCGAACCCAGAAGGTATGGGACCGGTTCTATAACTGGAGCTCGATCTGGGAACGGTCGTCGTGTACGCCGAATTGGCGGGCGCGGCTGGGGTTTATTTTCCTTTCGAAGCTGTATCGGCAGATGTACGCGGGAACGGGCATCTCGACGGATAGTGCGCGGCGGAAGAAGTCAAAGACCTGGGCGCGGATGACGGCCAAGTACTGCAAGAAGCTGTTCCGTGCCAAGCCGATGCCGGAGCTGGAAGGGCCGCAGTGGGACCTTCGGCTGCCGGTGCTGGCGCAGGCCACGGAGGCATTTCCGATTATCGGGGATTGAACCGACCTCAACACTCAAAATCGAAACCTGGGGCAGCATTCGTTCACGGGTGCTCCCTCATTGCTGCGGATAGACCTGTCGAGACCCCTCCAGCCCTGAAATAGCCAAAACTCCATAGACGCATTTGCTGTGTGGTGCGCGGAAGCGTGCCTGTGTCTCACATGCTGTTAAAGTTGCCGCGCTGGAAGGATGTTGGATACTGGTAAGGACGACTGAGGAGACCTTTTGCAATGGCGAAGTGTTCGACGAGCGGATTGATGGGCGCAGCGGTGACGGGGAAGCCGGTGACAGAATGCCAGGATCTGAGCGAGGTGTTTGAGGCCGCGCTTCCGGCGTTTGGCGGCGCTTATCTCAAGCGCGTGTACGAGGCGATGAAGCAGGTGGTCGAGAAGCGGATTCCGCTGGTGGTGACCTGCGCCGGGCCGGTTACCGTGTCTGACCAGCATCGCGCCTGGCTGATTCCATTTCTGAAGGCAGCGAACACGGCGTATCTGACGGTGACCGATGCAATCTGCTACCACGATGGCCACGACTGTCTGCGCAAGACCGAGGAACGGCCGATCAGGGAAGTGGCGCTGTTTGGCAACGATGCCGAGCTGCGCGAGCAGGGCGTGATTCGCGTGGCCGATACGGGGTTTGCGGAATCCGTCTTATTTGACCAGGACGCCGTAGCAACCTGGATTCTGCAAAAACCCGAATTCCAGAAGCGGATGACGACCACGGAACGAAATTATCTGCTGGGCAAGGAGTTTGGCGCTCGGGAGAAAGCACTTGGTGTTCGGCCGGGACTGCTGAGCACCTGCGCCGAGATGGAGTTGCCGGTGTTCATGGGTGCTCCCGCGGATGGAAGCTTGTTTCTGAATTCGGTAAAGCTGTGGGCGCTGGAGCGGCTGGGGAAGATCAAGTATGGCTTTGATTACGACCTGCACGAAGACGTGTTCGAGTCCTGCGCCTACCACTACTGGGGGCTGTTCGACTCTGCGGCGAAGTCGCTGGCGGTGCTGATTCTGGGCGGCGGCGTGCCCAAGAATTACTCCCTGCAGCCGGAGCCGGCGCTGTCGCAGATTTTCTTCCTGGAAAACATTCGCGGTTATGACTACGACGCGCAGATTGTTTCATCGCCGGTGACCGACGGTAGCCTGTCGTCGTGCGAGCCGGCAGAGGCTGTGTCGTGGGGCAAGGTGAATCCGGAGACCTATACGACGCAGACGGTGAGCATGCAGGGCGACTACTCCTCGTATATGCCGTTTCTGGTGCGCGCGCTGGTGGGCAAAGATCTGCTGCACAATCCGCCGGAGCCGCTGCGTCTCTACGGCAAACGCGCCGCGCTCAAGGAGAAATTGCTGGCGACCATTGGCGCGGACACGGGGGCGCTGGAGCGGATGATGGCGACGCTCAAGATTCCGGCGGAGTTGAAGGTATAGAGCGGTTCCCGAATCAATGGAACCGTCTTGAGTTTCGTCGAGGGTGGCTTTTTCTTGAGGAAAAAGCCACTTGGGTTTTTACCTTCGGTTTACGGCAATTCGGGAACCGCTTTAGCCCACCTAAACGGCTAAAAGCGCAGTTTGGAGCACCCGGCATTCCGCTGTAGAGCGACGCCTGCAAGGCGCTTTTTCATCAAGAAAAAGCCGTGTTGCATGCGGCGAAAAAGTCCTCTTGCATTGGGATCGATCAGTCTACTTCGGTCTGCGTGATCAGATACCGCTCGTAGCCGATCTCCTGAATCTGGTGGACCTGCGCTTCGAGCCAGTCTACGTGGCCCTCTTCGTCCTTGAGAAGCCTCATAAACAGATCTCTTGAACCGTTATCGCGATTCTCAACGCAAACTCGAATCGACTCGTTATAGGAAGCAACCGCCCCATGTTCGAGACTCAAATCGGATTCGATCATATCCTTGACCGAGCGTCCAATGGTCAGCTTCATTGGTTCCATTGACGGGGTGCCGTCCAGGAACAGAATCCGCTCCATCAGCATCTCCGCATGCTTCATCTCGTCGATTGATTGCCGCTTGATGTTCTTCGAGTACTTCTTGTAGCCCCAGTTTTCAGACATCTCGGCATGCAGGAAATACTGGTTAATGGCAGTCAGCTCGTCACGCAAGGCGTGGTTGAGGTGGTCGATGACGGTAGGGTTACCCTTCATAATGAGCCCCATTGTACATAAAAATTTGGGGGATGCGAATAGCTCCGCGAAAATGGTTGCCAGATCGTGACGGCCCCTACCGCCGTAACGGACACGATCCGTGCTGGTGTTGACGGCTAAGGTTTCTTTGCTTCCAGCAGACCATTCACCTTGGCCATCACCTGAAAGGCGTCAGCAACGTAGACGACGTCGGCCTTGCCCCGGGTCCATCCGCAGTTAGCGTCGAGCGAAATGGCGCGTCTGTCGGCGATGAAACGCCAGCCCACCACGTGCGGCTCTTCGCCGTGGCAGCAGGTGGCCAGACCCTTGGGATGGCGTGGCGTGGAGCCCGTCTGCCCAACCTGGTTCATGTGGTTCAGGAACGGGAGCACGGAGTTGCCTTCGCCGCCCTGGTCCACGAGTGATTTTGAACTGCCCAGCGAGGCACCGGAATGACGCAGGAACGAGAGGATCAGTTCACTTGCCTCAGCCACGTGCACCTGCCCGTCGGGTTGCTTCTTCGTCCATCCAGCACCCGTGACAAAAAGCATTTTGGCATCGGGACGGATGGTTTGTTCATCCTGTTTCGGTGCGCGAATGCCGCTCATGGCGGTGCGCAACGCGGGCAGTTGAACGGCAATCTCTTCGATCGTGGCTGTGCCTTGTGCGTCTTGTGCGCCGGCATAAGCGGCATGCGTGCCCGCGTCCAGAATCAGGAACCAGGGGCGGGCATCGCGGCTGAGGACCGCTTCAACACGCTGGCGATAGAACCAGCGGCTGGCTTCGACCTGGGCGGCGCCCGCGTTGATGGCCGTGATGTGCGTGTCAATGAAGGCGCCGAGCCGATGGGCGACTCCGGCGGCGACGCGCGCAAGACGGGGACCCGCGGCCACCAGGACGATGGAAGCCGCCGCAGCGCGGCACAATGCTTCGCAAGCAGCGGCGTCGGTTGCGTAGCGGGATTGCGCGAAGGCTTCGCCCGAGACCCCCAGCAAGCGCACGGTTGGGCCGAAAGACGGCAGAGTTTTTGCCACCGTTGCCGCATCCGGGCAGACGATGCCGATGGCGAGAGCCGTATTGAGGCTGGTTGCCAGCTGGAGTCCGGCGGTGACCGCTTCAAGAGAGGCTTTGGTGAGAGCCGCGCCCGCTTCATCGGCGTGCGTGAGTACGAGAATCGATTCCGTCATTTCATTTCCTTTGAGAGTTGTTCTATCCCAGGAGCGAAAATCCAAGCCTGGGGCACCCTGCTGAAGTCGTGCCGTGACACGCAAGAGCTATTCGGTTTCAATCCACTCGACGAGTTCGCGGGCGATCTCTTCCGGAGACATGTTCTTCTCAACGCGCGTGGTGCGCTGTTGTTTAGGCAAACTGACCGAGACGTAGCGGAGGCTGTTGGCTGCGAGGTTTGCGGGTTTGGCTTTTTGCAGCGCGGGCATAAGGCTGCGCATATTGGCCATCCCGACCTGCGGGTTATTGCGCGGTTCGGCCAAGTTGCCGGTGGCCCAACCGAGGACCGCGGGCGCCCCAACACAAACCGAGACCTGGTGGCGCCCGCCTTCGATTCGCTCCAGAACCTCAAACGAGCCGTCATCGCGGAGGGTGATTTGATCCACTCCCTGGAATTGGTCGAGGATGCCGAGGCTCTCGCCGACGATGGCCAGCGTGACGCCTGCTCCGCGCGTGGCCGACTCCCAGCCGCCAAACAGAAGCAACCTGTTCTTATCAAGCCCTGGTATGGTCTCAATCGCGCTTGCCAGCGCGGCCGCTGTGGCGTGCGCATCGGCAAATCCGCCGATGGGTCCGTCGACGGGAACCAGCTCGAATGGGACTTTCTGCGCCACCGTCATCATCACCTGTTGCAGCTTGGCCTTGGGACCCAGCGAAACAAGCCAGAGCTTGCTGCCGGGATTGCGTTGAATCAGATTCGCGGCTTCATAAAGCGCGCACGCCGCCCATGGGTCAAGAACGGCAGGCAACACCATTTCGTTTTTGAGGCCGGGGCCGTTGGGCGTAGTGATGGGTTCAAGTGTCTGCAGCGGATCAGGCGCGATCCCCGCGCAAACGACGATGTGGAGTTCGGTGGACACGTTGGCTTCCTCGATGTTGGATATCTGGGTCTAGTTTAAATTGCGTGGGAGCCGGTATGCGTCCTGAATCAGAATCTGAAGGAGTGGGGCGCGATCGCCCGGATAGGCGTATCTCCCATAGGGGCCGTCAAGATGTTTCAGGTGAGTCTGACCGACGCGCTCAAGCCCCAACTCTGCAATGAGCCGTGAAATATGCGAGCCATGAAATATGTGCAAGCGTTGCCCGCATATCCGAGGGCAAGGACTGAAGCCCCCGATCTATGGTTGCGTTGAGTGTTTCGACAATCCACTTCATCAGCAGTACATCACAAAAGGTATATTCTACCGGCTTGACCAGGGGACGGAATCAATTTTCCGCGGAGTGCAACCCGCCCGCGCCTGCGCGGAATTCAATGTTCGAGCCTTCGCCGTCGGGCGACTGGGCGCAGTTCCATAAACATGCTCCGCAATGGACACACTTTTCGCGTTCGAAGGCCGGCAAGCCGTCGGTGCCTTGCGTGATGGCCTGGCCGGAACACATCGCCACGCAGGTTTTTTCTCCGCAGGCGGCGCATAAGGTTGGGTCGCGGAAGACAACGTGGTCCGCAAAGCCGGGCATGGCCTGCACTTTGCCGCCCATCAGCAGCGCATCCTGCTGCGTGACCAGCAGCCGGCCGTCGAGCGGGATCTCTGGCCAGCCGCGCACCGAGAGCAGCGCGTCGTGCAGCGAGCGGCCTTCAGCCTTTGCCATTTTCTCGGCTTCTTTCAGTTGGCGGCTCTCGGCGGAATTCTCAGCGAAGGGGAGAATTTGCTCTCGGGCGGGTGTGGCATGGGCCTTGAGCGAAAGGCGACCGCCGGTGAGGCCCGTGAGGGCCATGCCGATCATGCCTTTGACAATGCCGCCATGAAATCCGTTGCGGGCGTTCTCCGCCTCGCGGGCTCCGCGCTCCACCCAGCTTGCGCGGCGGCGGGCAACGTAGGTGGCGGAGAGATTCTGCTGGGAAAAGGACTTGCCGGCGCGCAGCAGTTCCAGCACCGCTTCGCCAAGCTGCGTGCCCGTGGTCCAGGCTTCGTCGACACCTGAGCCGGTGAGCATGTTGGTAGAGCCGGAGCCCTCGCCGATGCGCGCGTAGCCGTCACCAGCCAGAATCGGTTCTGCGCGGCGGCCGGATTCCTCAAGCGATTTGGCGCCCCATGAGCGGAGGGTGCCGTTCTTCAGGACCTTCCACAGCGCCGGGTGCTGGATGTAGTGCTGCAAGTAGCGATAGGCGGTGCGCGAGGGGTCGCTCATCCATGAAGGGACAAAGATCCCTACAGAAATCAGATGGCCGGGATGCACGTAGAGAAATCCGAAGATCCCGGGTTCCGGATAGCCAAAGGTATGCCAGACGGTTCCGGGAATCAGAGTGCTCTCGGCCTCTTCCGGCAGGGCCTCTTCCGGCAGTTCGATCACGAACTTCATCCCCAGTGCCCAGTCCCGGTGCTGCGCAGCTTTGAACTTGCGGTCGAGTGCCTGGCCAACTGCGCCTACAGGCCCATCGCCCACCACGGTCAATTGCGCGCGCACATCCACGCCGGGCATGAAGCCATCGGCGGGAGCGCCGTTCTTGTCGACGCCTTGATCGGCGAGGCGCAGCCCGGTAACCGCCTCCCCCTCAAACAGAGGAGCGCTCACCGGCGTTCCCGGCCAAATCTGCACCAGGCCCGTTGCCATCAGTTGCGAGGCGACCCACTGATTGAACTGGCCGATGGAGAGCACCAGCCCACCGTGCTTGTTGAGAAAGCCAGGTATCCAGGGCAGCTCAAAGGCGCTGTCTTTGAGCCAAAGCCGCTTTCCCAGGCGAAGAAAAAAATCCCCAAGGCGCATCAGCGCTGACCGCCGGCTGGCACCGATGGGATCGAGCAGGTAAAACACGCGCTCGGCCGCAACCTTGGCCGCCATGGGGATTTCGGCCGGGTTCAGAGCAGGGAAACTGGCGCGGATGCCGAGTGCCTGCGTGACCACACCGCTCACGCCGGCAGCGAGATCGTCGGCGCGTTCATAGCACAGAACCTGCAGGGGCATGCCCGGAGCGGCTTTGCTTTCAAACGCCGGATCGGCGGGGTTTTGCGTCCAGGCCTCGGTCAGCGTAGTAAGAAAGCCACCCATTGCGGGTCCAAAGCCGGCACAGGCAATATCGACTTCCATGGTCTGGCGGTCGACGTGGCGCAGCTCATCGCATGTGGGGACTGACTCGCTCATACGAGGTTCCTCGCATCTCGCGCTTGAATCAGAAAGCGATTCAAGGATGGGGTCAAGAATGGGGTCAGGGATGGGGCACCCGATCGTGGTTCAGCCTGCGTGTTGAGGTGAACCGCGCTCATGCGGGATAATCCAGGGCTTCCGGAATCATCACCTTGCTGACCGTATCGGCTGCGCGGTCCTTAGCCAGGCGCGCGCCGCTCAGGCAGGTGGTGAGTTTGCTTTGCAGGCGCAGGAACTCGCTGGAACCGGCGCAATCGGCACAGGGGCCGGCCTTCGGCGGATGGCTGCCGTCGGCGCCAATCACATCCACGGCCATCGCAGTAATGCCGGGCATCGTCTCCTCGTACGCGTCCAGCTCACAGGTCAGGAAGCAACTCTTGTGTTCCTCTTCATCCCAAGCCGGATGGCGGTTATAGCCGAAGACCAGCTCGGCACAGATGCGCGAAACCTCGCCGGCGGCTTGCGCGGCCTGTGTATGGCAAAGGTCGCTGAGAAACTGCACGGTGCCGGACAGGCCCTCGGCGGCAACGGCGTCGCTCGCGCCGCGAGCCTCCAGCTCCAGCACGTCCAGAATCTGGGCGCGCGAGGCCAGCAGCCAGCAGAGAGCGTCGGCAAGGGCAAAGGTGACTCCCTGCCGCTGCCCGTGATAAAGCTTGTTGCCCTTCGGATCGGCGGAGTTTTGCAGGTGTTCGAGGGACCAGAGCCAGAGCTTCATGGCGCTTGCCAGGGTGCATGCGCCGGTGCCGGGCCGGTCGGATGCGATGCGACGCATGAGCGTCGTCCAGGCACGAAATTGAGTAAGGAAAAGCTCGGAGGTCATGGTGACGGTAAGCTGCCGCCGTTGCACCGCCTCAGGGCCTTCGTAGGTGGCTTCAAGCTGCGCATCCATCCACTTGTTGGCAAGAAAGCCGGGACAGTCCTCGGTGATCCCGTATCCGCCCATCAGACTCACCGCTTCGCGCATCATGTTGGCGCCGTGGCCGGTGTTCCAGAGCTTGGTGGCGGGACAGATGACATTCGCTTCGGCGTCCATCAGGACAAACTGGACCATCGGATCGGCTTCGAGTTCGGCGCGACGAGGATCGCCGCTCGGCAGCGACAGCAGCAGGATGGCCCGCTGTTCGGTTTCCTTCAGCGCCTTCATCTCAGCGCGGCCGCCCTGGATGCCCTGCTCCTTGAGGACGGCCGTCTTGTTTTTTTCGAGTGGATCGAGTGCGTCAAAGAGACGGGCGGCGGCGAAGCCCAGTGAGGCTGCGGCCTCGCCCGTGGCCCAAACATCGACCAGGCGGTGGAGTGCGTCTTCGCGCTGCTGGATGCCTTGTTCGTAGCGGAGGGAGCCGGGTCGGGAGCCTTCTGCTCCACGGAAGCGCTCGCGTTGATAGCGGATGACGGGCTCGACGGCCGAAAGCAACTTGGCGGCTGTCATCAGGCCTACGGGCACACGGGTGCGGCGGAAGACCGCCTCAATAATTTCGCCGTGATTGTAGTTGGGCACGACGACGCCGTCCTTGATGGTGTAGCCGCCGACGATGCGGCTGGCCGGAACCGTGAGGTTGAAGATCGGGTCTCCGGTGGAAGAAAGCTGATGGACCAGCTTTTTGGTAGGAGTTCCGCGATCGAAGGAGCCCGGATCGCCATCCTCGAGAATGATGACGCAGCTTCCCTTGATGCGCGGATCTTCACTGGTGACGGCGGCTGTGACAAAGTTGGCGAAAGCGATGTTGGTGATAAAGCGTCCGCGCTTATCAACCTGCAGCAGAGGCTCCTCGCCTTGCTTCCACTCCGCGATGCTGACGCGGCCGCTCAGCATGCCTGTATCGACACCGACGTAGGGGATGGGCTCAGTCAAGGCGAAGGCGCCGCGCCAGGGCTTACGATCCTCGCCGGGCTGCGGCGGGGCGGCGAGGGTTTTGTAGCGGGTTACCTGTTCCCGGGTGCCGCGTTCGTGAATCGGCGCCAACGCCAGAAAACTGGCCAGGCTCGCCGTCGCGGCTCCGCCGTCCACCCAGGCAAGCTCAAATGCAGCCAGCGAGAGAGCCAGGTTCTTGGGTCCGGAGATGAAGCCGCCTTCTTCCGGTTCCATGAAGGCCGCGGTAATGCCGGAGCGATCGAATGCTTCAAGCATTTCGGCCTTCGCGGGCGTCCACTCGTGCGTGTTGCGCTCTCCGGCGGCCACCAGCCGGGCAACGGTTCCACGAGCAACAATGCGCGCCGACTGAACCAGCATTTGCAGGTCAAAGCGGTCAGAAAAGCGCCACTGAATCTGGCGCACCGCATCGCCGGGGAGAGTGAGCATGGTTTTTGTCTCAGGTGCCGCAACTGTGCTCATGAATTTTGTCCTCAAGCAGCGGTCTTATTGTGGCTTGCCGGGCACACCTAAGCATGTGACCCACATCACTTTGGGACGGGCGTCATGGTGACTGCACGAGACCTGCCTTGAGATGTCGGGACTCCCCAGGGAGGTGTGGGGATTGACGCTGGGTGTGGGGGCTAAGTGGCATCCGCTCCGTGCGATCCGGAAAGCGCGATTCGAGACGAGAAAAAGAAGCCGCTCCTGTTGCCGTTATTGCGTTGTGATTCCGATCACTGCGGCTTTTCCTCCGAAAGCATCACCTCTAAGGAGCGAACCCGCACGTGAGAGTTTTCAAGAGCGGGATGATTTTCGCAGCAGGCAAGCCTGGATTTGGGAGAGACGAGACCTCATTTTCCAGAGAAGGAAGACGGCAGGATGTGCCAGGCCGCGAACGTCAAAAGCCGCATCGACAGTAGCCACATCGACAGTGCCAAGGCCGCGCCGGGCTCTCAGCAAGTCGTGGCCCCGCATTCAGAGTGGAATTCTAGCTGCCGCGGTTGCCGTGCTGTTGCTGGCTGGGCTTCCCGCCAGGCTCAATGCCCAGGCTGACTGCCTCGCCTGCCACGGCGACCCGAGTATGCAGGATGCCGCAGGCCACAGCATCGCGGTCGACGGCAAAACCTTCGGCGACAGCATTCACGGCAGCCTGAAATGCAACGACTGCCACACCTCGATCAAGGAATATCCGCATCCGGACCAAGTGGCGAAGGTGGAGTGCAAAGGCTGCCACGCCGATGAGGCGGAGAACTTGAAGGGGAGCGTTCATGCCGACGCGGCGGAGCATCCCTGCACGAGTTGTCACGGAAACGCACATACCATTTTCCCGAAATCCGATTCGCGGTCGAACGTCTATCCGCTCAATGTTCCGCGCACTTGTGGCCAATGCCACAGCAACGAGGGCATGGCAAAACAGCACGGGCTGGCCAGCGTGTATCCGTCGTACATGGATTCCATCCACGGGTTTGCCCTGAGCAAGGAAGGCCTGTTGGTAGCGGCGAACTGCCAGAGCTGCCACGGATCGCATCACATCCTCAGCCGCAACGATCCGACTGAGCCCGACCAGCAAGGCGAACATCCCCAAGACGTGTGGAAGCTGCCACGCCAAGATCAATGACGACTACCAGCAGGGCGGCGCACGGCAAGGCGGTGGCCGGCGGCAACATGAAGGCGCCGGTATGCACAGACTGCCACACGGCGCATGCGATTCTGCAGCCCACCGAATCGGCGTTCCGCATGCAGTCAACGCCTATCTGCGGATCATGCCACAAGGACAAGCTGTCCACTTACCGTGACACATTCCACTCCCAGCTTGGCTCGTTGGGCGGCTATGTTGAAACCGCGCGCTGCTGGGACTGCCACGGAGCCCATGAAATTTTGCCTGCCTCCGATCCTCGGTCGCCCATCAACAAGGCCAACCTGGTGGCAACGTGCGGCAAGTGTCATGCGGGCGCGAACCTGAGCTTCGTACAGTATCAGCCCCATGCCAATGCGCACGATCGCAAATTGAATCCGGCGCTTTATTTTGTGCGGTTGTTCATGAACCTGTTGCTTGCCGGCGTACTCACCTTCTTTGTGATTCACACGATTCTCTGGCTCATCCGCGCCCGCTACAACCAGATCAAGAAGAAGTCGACCGATGGAGGGAACCATGCCTGATTTGGTGCAAGCGCCAGACTCAAACACGCAACGCGGCAATGCGGGAGGCAGGTTTTTCACGCGCTTCACGCGCGAGCAGAGATACATGCACGCGGTGCTGTTCAGCTCCTTTCTCGGCCTCGCCGGCACGGGCTTGCCGCTGCGCTTCAGCGAGAGCATCTGGGCGCGCGCCCTTGCCAAAGGGGTGGGCGGATTCGGCGCGATACTCTTCTTCCACAAGTTCTGCGCCGTGGTGCTGACGATTGCGTTTCTCATCCATGTGAAGGAAGTCTTTACCCGCGGTGTGCTGCATCGCGAGAAAGGCGTCTTCTGGGGCGCAAACTCCATGGTGGCCAACTGGAAAGATGCCAAGGACTTGTTCGGCCACCTGCGCTGGTTCGTGGGCCTCGGTCCAAAGCCGCAGTTTGACCGCTACGCCTACTGGGAAAAATTCGACTACTGGGCGGTCTTCTGGGGCATGATCGTCATCGGCTTCTCGGGCTACGCCATGTGGTTTGCTCCGTTCTTCGCTCATTTCCTGCCGGGTTGGGCGCTTAACGCTGTCCTCGTGATTCACTGGAAGAAGGCCTGCTCGCCATCTTGTTCATCTTCTCCATTCACTTTGTGAATACCCATCTACGCCCTGACAGTTTTCCCATGGACATGGTCGTCTTTACGGGCGTGGAGAGTGAGGAAGAGTTCAGGGAAAAGCGGCCGCTCGAATACCAGCGCCTGGCGCGCGAGGGAAAACTGGAAGCGCGGCTCGGGGAGGCTCCGCAGACGTGGCTCATCAATTTCTCGCGGGTCATTGGAACCATCGCGATTGTGATCGGCCTGCTTTTGCTGGTGCTTACATTGACGGCTTATTTTAGTTAGTCAGGTTTTATATCCTATAGCAGGTTCTCCGCGGGGAGTTAAATCATCGAGAATTATAAAGCAATTATAGTAAGTAAACCGGGCCCGCTGCCGACCGATCAGGGAAGCAGCGGGCCCGGTTTTTTGAGCCTGTGACTCCTATCACTGAGATATCTACAGGCAAAGAATCTCCTCATAGATGTGAACGCTTACAGAAGATTTTTTATCTACACGCTCGCCGTCTCCCTCCTATTTTGGACAGGTGCAGCCAACGCTCAACCTAAACTCAAGAATGCGGACTGCCTTGCCTGCCACTCCGATTCGACGCTGACGACTGACGTGAACGGGAAGCCGGTCAGCCTGTATGTGGATGAGGGGAAACTCAAGCACACGATCCACGGTCGTCTGTTTGCTTGCGTGGATTGCCACACGGACGTGAAGAGCCTGGCGCACGATACGCCGCCGAGGAAGATCACTTGCGGGCAGTGCCATGCGGATGCCCAGGCGGCCTACGCACGCAGCGCTCATGCGATTGCGCGCAAGGAAGGCGCGCCCGCGGCCGGGATGCCAGGATTGCCACGGCGGCGCGCACGAGGTGATGGCCGGCGGCGATCCAAAGTCGCCGGTGAATCACGAGAATATTCCCTACACCTGCGGCAGGTGCCACGGACAGAAGTTTCTGATGGAGTCGCGCGGGGAGAGTGCGCAGCCGTTTATCAGTTACCAGGAGAGCGTGCACGGCCGGGCGACCGAGAAGGGGTCGCAAAAGGCCGCAGTATGCACCGATTGCCATGGCGCGCACGAGATCCTGCCGGCCAACGACGCCAAGTCGCCTATCTACAAGTTCAATGTGCCGGCCACCTGCGGCAAGTGCCACACGGACGTGAAAAGACCTTCATGCAGAGCATTCACGGCCAGGCCCTGGCGCGCGGCAACGCGCAGGCCCCGGTATGCACTGACTGCCATGGAATCCACTCGATCAAGGCGCATACGGATCCCAACTCCCCTGCCTCGGAGCAAAATCTTTCCAAGGATATCTGCGCGCGTTGTCACGAGGGAGTGCGGCTGTCGCAGGAGTTCGGAGTGCCCGGGAACCGCGTGACAGCTACTTTGACAGCTATCACGGACTGGCGGCCGAAGGTGGCTCGGTGGTTGCGGCCAACTGCTCCAGTTGCCACGGCGTCCATAACATTCTTCCCTCGAGCGACCCCCGCTCCACCATCAATCGCGCCAACCTGGATGCGACCTGCGGTCAGTGCCACAAGGGGGTTACGCAGAAGTTCACCCAGACAAGGGTCCATCTTGAGGACGGCGTTCATCCGAATGACATTGGATCGGTGGTCGTGCGCTGGGTGCGGCTGATCTACATTGTCCTGATCCTGCTGGTCATTGGTGCAATGTTCCTGCACAACGCCATCATCTGGCGGTACAAGGCGGTGAAGCGGCGCAGAATGCAGAATCCCTTCATGGTGCGTATGACCACGAATCAGCGCTGGCAGCACCTGGTTCTGCTGAGCAGCTTCATCATCCTTGTGATTACCGGGTTCGCGCTCAAGTTCCCCGACTCATGGTTCGCCGAAGTTCTGGGCATGGGCGAGAAATGGCGTGGAATCATTCACCGGGTCGCCGGCGTGATTTTGATCGGCGCTGGGTTCTACCACATTTTCTACCTCGCGGCAGCGCGGGAAGGGCGGCGGCTGATCCGCGACCTCGCGCCCCGAGACCGAAGAGATGCATTTGATGCGCTGTAACACCGTGCTCTATTACATGGGCTTGCGGAGTGAGAAGCCAAAGTTTGGCCGCTTCAACTACGCGGAGAAGGCGGAATACTGGGCCCTGGTGTGGGGCACCGCGTTGATGGGACTCACCGGCATTATGCTTTGGGCCAAGGTTTGGGTGGGCAACACTCTGGCGCGCTGGTGGGTTGATATTGCGACAGCTGTCCACTTCTACGAGGCAATTCTGGCGACGCTGGCGATCCTGGTCTGGCACTTCTACCAGGTATTTTTCGATCCCGATGTCTATCCGATGAACTGGGCGTGGTGGGATGGCAAGATGCCAGTGGAGCAGTACCGGCATGAGCATGGGCTGGATGTGGATGCAATTGCCGAAGCTGAAGCGGGCGGAAATGCGGCGCCGGACGGGAAGGTTGGCGGCGAGAAGCCGAAGCAATAAGACCCGGGCAGGGAACTGGCCTGGCGGCAGATTCATAAGAATACAAAGGGGAAGCCCTCCATCGCGCCTGTTTTTTGAGACGCCGCCGGAGACTTCCCCTTTTTGAACCCTATTCCGAGCGTTGCTCAGACCCGCCAGTTGTCAGCGCGCCAGCTCTTGATGCGCTCCTTGATCTGCTTGCGATTGAGGTTGTGTTCGAGCGCGTGCTTGGCAAGCTCCACGACTTCGTCGTCCGAGGCAAATCGCAATCCGATGAGCTGGTCCTCGTTGAGGCGATAGATTTGCGTGTGCCATTCCGCCGGCGCCAGAGCCTGCAAGCGCATCCGCTCCTCAAGGCGGATGACGCGGTCCTGCACCTTGAGCGGATACTGACGCAGCTTGAGGACGGGGATGAACACCACCACCGACAACACCACCAGCCACGCGGAGTAGAAGCATAGATGGTGCACCAGGAAGCAAATGGAGACCACCAGGTTGGCGAACACAACCAAGAAAAGGACAAAGTGGAACGGCGGATCAAATCGCGCATGATTCTTGAGATTCTGGGTTACGGATTCACTCATCGAGTGCCTTGATTTCTTGCAGGCCAGAGTTTGCTGCTGATGCGGTTTGCGCTTCCGCGCGACCACCGGCAGTGGCGCTGGGGACCTGTGCACCTGCGCTGCCGGGATTCTCATCGTCGGCGGTAGGTGCTGTCAACCTGGATCTCGGGGCACGGTTGTGAAGCAGCGGACGACTTCCACCTTCGAAGCCGCCACGAGGCCTTCCTCGACCATCGCATCGGGAAGGGGAATCAGGTGGGGAAGGGGAATCAGAAAGGGGAATCAGGGTCGCGATTCGCTCATGGATGCGCAGCACGCGCCGAAAGCTGTTCCTTCATGGCCGGCCTCTCTTCCTCGATTGCGCAGCCTGGAGTCTTGAACGGCGGTTAAGGGTGAGCCTCCTTCACCACAACCTGCAACTCAATTACGCTGGAAACCGTTGGGACATCAACAGCGGGGTGCTACCTGTCGGTACAGGAGTAGCAGGGATCGATCGAGGCCTGGATGAGCGGGGTGTCGGCAAGCCTCGCCCCCCTCACCATCCAGCGGACGGCCGGCATGTTGGCGAAGGTTGGCGTACGCACGTGCACGCGGCTTGGATTGCGCGCATTCTCCTTCCAGGACACGCTGTACATGACCTCTCCGCGCGGCGCTTCAACGCGGCTGGTGGCCGTTCCGGTGGAGAAGACAATCTTTTGTTCGCCGGTATTGATTTCGCCGGGAGGCATTTTGCTGAGTGCCTGGCGAAGAATTTTGCAGGTCTGCATGATCTCAAGCGCGCGCACAAACAGGCGAGCGCGCACGTCGCCCGCCTGCTCGACGGGCACATCGAAGTCGAGTTCGGGGTAGGCGGCGTAGGGCGCGGCGCGGCGCAGGTCCTGGGGCAGGCCCGAGGCTCTTGCTGTGGGCCCAACGACGCCGCAGGAGATGGCTTTGTCGCGGGTGAGGACGCCAATATCGGCGCAACGCGAACGCGCCGTCGAACTGGTGGTGAAGATCGGTATCACGGCCCGCATCATCTCGCCCTCAAGCTGCTCGACCATGGCCAGGATGGCGGCGGGATCTTCGATGTCGCGATTGACGCCGCCAATGCGGTTCATCGAATAGTTGACGCGATTGCCGGAGATGGCCTGAAGCACATCCATCACCTTTTCGCGGATCTCGAAACAGGTCATGAACATGGTTTTGAAGCCCATGAGCTTTGAAGCGATGCCGGCCCACAGCACATGCGAGTGCAGCCGTTCCAGCTCCGCCACAACCACGCGAATGTACTGCGCCCGGGGAGGCGGCGTCTGTCCGGCCAACTGTTCCATAGCCTGGCAAAGGGTGAGCGTATGAATGTTGGAGCAGATGCCGCAAACGCGCTCCATCAGCGCGATCACCTGGATGTAGTTGCGGGTTTCGGCCAGGTGCTCGATGCCGCGAAAGTTAAAACCGATATGCAGCTTGGCATCCTGCACCGTTTCGCCCTCGCAGATCAGGTCCAGCTTGTAGGGTTCTTCGAGAGCCGGATGGTACGGTCCCATGGGGATTTTGTAGCTCATTTCTTGACCTCTTCTCGCAGGTTCACGCCGGCCTTGTCGCCTTCGCGCAGCAACAACGGTTCGTATTCGCGTCCCAAAAAATCCACGGCAAAGTCTTCGTGCGTCTCCCGCTCAATCCAGTCCGCGGCCTCGCACAAGTCGTAGATGCTTTCAATGCTGTTTTCAGTGAGCTTGAACGGAAATCCCAACAGCTGGCCGTCGAGATCCCAGTGATACTCCAGGCGAATGCCTTCTGTGCCGGGCAACTGGTAGGCGGTGATGGTGATGAAGCGGGCGTGGCAGGCGATCATCTCCGCGCACAGTTCGCGGACGGTTAATTTGCCGGGATCAAGCCAATGAACGCCGCCCTTTTCTGTCCACTGTTCGGTGCTTCCCAGTTTCATGGGCAGAGTCTCGATCGAAGTCATTGTGCGCCTCCAGTGGCGGGTTTGCGGCGTTTGCTCAGCCGCGGCCGTCGTCGCCGCGGCTGGCTTGGGTGCGGGCGGCTTGCGCGCGACAGTGTAAGTATTTTTCAACTCACCAATCGACAGATAGATGGGCGGGCAGGCCGGTTCCTGGTGGATGGCGTGGCTCTTGCAGCCTTCAACGCAGCGCCCGCAAAAGGTGCACTGGCCCGGATCGTAGCTCCACACAAATTCGCCCTTGCCGGCGCGAAATTCGATGGCCCGTGCCGTGCAGCGGAACCGGCAGATAGCGCAGCCGGTGCAAAGCTCGGGATCGAAGCGCACCAGTCCCCTGATAGCCTTCGCTGACCTTGGGGCGTGCGGGAAAGAGCATGGTCCGCGAACCGCCCCACAGGTTCTTCCACAGCATGGTGAGGATGTTCATGATCTAAGCCTCATGAAGAGCGCGGATGAGATGGCCAGAACCGCGAAGATAAGCGTGCATTGCCAATAGAAGCGGACGGTTGTATCGATGGCCAGCCTTGCCGTGGCGGAGGCCAGTGTCGACAGCAACAGGACGATGGCGAAGGAGAGCGCAACAAAGACGATCGCGGCCAGCCACCAGACTGCGATGTAAGGGGCGGCGAGCGTAGCCACCAACCCGGTGGCGGCCACCCATTCCAGTCCGTGCGAAAGCTCCCACATGGCCAGTTCCGGGCCAGCGTACTCGACCATCGGGCCCGAGTAGATCTCCTGCTCGGCGTTGGGCAGCGAGAAGGGATTCAGGTGCAGCTTGGCGGGCAGGCAAACCAGCAGCGCAATCACGCCCAGCCAGCGCAGCGGTGAGGCGGGCAGTGCGGCTAGCGACTCAAGACGGAAAGTGTGCTGCGAAGCCGCGATGGAGACGATGGCCAGGAGAAAGACCACGTTGTAGGCAACGCTCAACACGGCTTCGCGCGCGGAGCCGATCTCGCCAAAGATGGAGCGCGACGAGAAGCCCGCGGCGATGATGCAGATCGAGGGCAGTTCCAGCAGCGCCAGCAGAAGAATAAGATCGCCTTCAAATCCGCCGGAGGAGGGAAGCACGGGAAGCAGGCCAACAGCGCCGGCGGCAGAAGCCACAGCAATCAGCGGCCAGGCCCGCATCAACAGGCCGCCAATCCCGCTGCGCGGGGGAGTGGTTTTGCCCAGCAACTTGATGAAGTCGAAGAACGGCTGCATGAACGGAGGGCCGATGCGGCCCTGCATCAGGGCGACAGCCTTGCGCTCAACCCAGAGGAAGAACCATGCGGCGGGCACGGCGAACAGAAGTCCCGGAAAGATGAGCAGGCGAGCCAGGGCGGTGGTCAGATTCATGGCTGCACCTCCTCTGAAACGTTGGCGATGGCCAAGGTGGCGACGGGCGGATTCATGCCTCTCTCGGCAAGAATTTCAGCGGCCTTGGCGACGCCCTGGATGATGGCGTCGGGACGCGGCGGGCAACCGGGCACAAACACATCCACGGGAATGTGCTTGTTGAGCGGGCCGTCCAGCGTGCGGCTATCGATGAAGACATTGGTGGTGGCCGGGCAGGAGCCGATGGCGACAACAGCCTTGGGCCCGCAGACCTGTCCGTAAACGGTCTGAATGGCATTGACAGCGTTGCGGGTCACCGGGCCGGTGATGCAAAGAATGTCGGCGTGGCGCGGACTGCCTTCAAGGCGTACGCCTAACTGCTCGGCGTCATAGCGGGGGGTGAGGCTCGCCACCAACTCGATGTCGCAGCCGTTGCAACTGCCCGAGTTCATATGGAAGAGCCAGGGGCTGTGGCGGCGGCAGTAGCACATCAATCGATTCCAGAGCTTCATAGTCTCCCCCAATGGATCGATCTCCAGCAGGCTCGGCCAAACTCCGGCGGCGAGAATCAGCGCCACCAGCAGGACGATCGCGGTCTGCAACAGCAGTGGCTCCTTCTCAGGCGCGGCGGATTCCGCGGCGGACGGCGGAGGCGGGCTTTCGATGTTCGGCGGTCCCCACCAGGCTGCCGGTCAAGGCCAGCACATAAGCAATGAGCGCGAGGATCGACGAGAGGATGAAGATGGCGGCCGAGCGGCCAGCCGATTTGGACCGCGGTCTCGTAGAGCTTCCAGCGGCCAATAAAGCCGATCGTGGGTGGAATGCCGAGCATGGCCAGCATGCCGAAGAGAAATCCGAACGCGCTCACCGGGTAGCGCGTAGCCAGGCCCTTCGCTTCATCTTAAGCATTCCCCCAGCTTCAGGACCGCTGAGGCAGATGAACAGCAGCGCCTTGGCCAGAGCATGGGTAGACGGCGGCCACCAGCGCCCCTGAAATTCCAAGCGCTGATATGGATGCGAGGCCGAGAATCAGGAAGCCGATATCTTCAATTGTGGAGAGAACCAGGAGCCGCTTGAGGCTGCGCTGGGTGAGCATCAGCAGCGCGGCCAGGAACGATGTTGCGGCCGCGGCCCAAAGCAGAAGTCCTTGCGGTGTGAAGATTCCGGGAGACGATTGCACCTGGACGTACAACTCGCCGAATGCGGCCATATCGACGACCGCAATGATCAGGCCGAGCACGAGGGCCGGCACTTCGTCCGCCAAGTTGAGAAGCCAGAAGAAGAGCGGCACGGCGGCCAGCTTGACGAAGACGCTGGTGAGAAGCAGCGCGCGCGCCCAGCCCTGCTGTGTGCCGCTAAGAGCCTCGCTTGCAACCAGTGAAGATGCAGAAACGAGAACGACGGCGAGATAGGCGAGCTTGGCGAGAATGTGCGGGCCGTGAGCCACACCCGCAAGGCGGTGAACAGAGCGGCGGCTTCAAGCAGTCCCAGGCGCAGCCAGGGATTGGTCACCATGAGTCCCGCAACCGCGAGCCCACCGACGATCATCATGCAAGGCCACAGGGCCGGCTTGCAGACAGAGTTATTCGCTGAAGCGGCGGCCAGACATCGCCACTGCCGCCACTGCGATGGCAACAATCAAGACCTGAGGCACAGGCAATAAGGCAGCATGGGGCAGAGCGGTGAACACTCGGAGTGAGCCACCGAAAACCGCGACAGAGCCAGCGCTGCCAAAACCACCACCAGCGCCGCCGCGTACCGTTCCATCCAGCGAGACGGCGACACCAAACACGCGTGAAACAGCCTGCAATCCGCTCCAAACAGCCAGATAAACGCGGTCCACATTGGACCAGCGGAAGAACTCACGCCAGTTCTCGAGGAAGATGCCGGAGAAGTCGCCAGCCGTGAGCCGTCCCTGGTCGCTATAGCGGCTCGCCGCCCGTGAAAATTCCACCGCCCGCTGCAGCCATCGCCGCGCCACCCGCGGTCACGGCAACGGTTGCCGGAGTTTGCCGCGCAGCATAAGCAACGGCGTAGATCGCTCCGCCCAGAACCAGCGACACCACAGCCAGCACCAGTCCGCCGGTGGTCGAGAAGCTGCCCGCATCGGCCGAGAGTCCAAGCCATGTGACATGAACGCCAGCGCCCAATCCAAGAGCGCCAAGCACCGGGTTGAGAAGATAATTGACCGCGAATTGCGGGGCCACGCCCAGAACCACGCTGCCCGCGGCCAGTAGACCCATTCCCCAAACCATGGTAGGCGGGGCTTCGTGCGCGTCCCTGGTAGCTTCGGTCTGCGGCCCGAGGAAAACGGCGCTCGTTGCCTTGGCTCCCAGAAAGACCGTGCCCAGGCTCACAGCCCAGGCCACCATGGCGGGAACCGCCCAGCCTGCCTGCAACGCTGCCGCATAGAGCATCCATTTGCTGGCAAAGCCGCTCATCAGCGGAATACCCATCATGCTGCCGACGCCGATGAGCCACGAGAGCGTCGTCTGCGGCATCTTCTGTGCCAGCCCGCCCAGCTTATTCATGTCCCGCGTGCCCGTCGCGTGCTGAACCGAGCCTGCGGTCAGGAACAGGCCGCCCTTGAAGAATCCGTGATTGAGGCAGTGCAGCAGCCCCGCCGTAATGGCGAGCGGTGTGCCGATGCCGATACCCAGCATCATGTAGCCGATCTGGCTCACGGTCGAAAAAGCCAGCATGCGCTTCAAATCGTTCTGCACCATGGCGTACATCACGCCCACAGCCATGGTCACGGTGGCGATCCAAATCAGCGTTTCGCTCCAAGCGGCCGGCCACATGCCAAAGCTGTGCATGCGCGCGGCCAGGTAAACGCCGGAGGTGACATAGCAGGCCGCGTGCAGCAGCGCGCTCACCGGGGTTGGCGCCGCCATGGCCTCTGGAATCCAGGTGTGCAAAGGCACCTGCACGCTCTTGGCCACCAGCGCCACCAGCATCAGCAGGAAGATTCCGGAGGTAAAGCTGTGCGCCAGGTTCGGATTGGTCCACAGGGCGCTTCCGGTGCGGTGATAAAGCACCAGGATGGCTGCCAGCAGTCCATAACCGGCAATGTGCGTCATCAGCAGCACTTTGCGCGCGCCGCTGACCGCCTCGCGATTGGTGTACCAGAAGCCCACCAGGCTGAAGGAGCAGAGCCCCACCAGTTCCCAGCAAAGATAAAACACAAACAGGTTGGCGCTATACACCAGCCCGATGAAGCCGCCGATGAAGATCAGCATCGAGCAATAGAAGCGGGTGGCGGCCTTGTCGTGCGCCATGTATCCAATGGAATAGAGCAGCACCAGGGCCCCAATCGAAGAGCCCATGAACGCAAAGAGAACACTGAGCGCGTCCACATGCAGAACAAGTGCAAGAGAAGAATCCCACTGGCACAGGTTGAGCTCCACCGCCTGTCCTGCGCGAACCGATGGCGCCACCGCGATGACCGCCAGCAACGCCGGCACGCAGGCCATAAACGCCAGAATCCCCTTGGTCCGGGCCGAGCAGAGCCGCGCTACCAGAATCTGCAATGCGGCGCCCAACAGGAGCGAGCATGGAGCAATCAGAATGAAGGTCGCGGCTGTCATGACTGTATGTTGAACGCACGTTCTATCAACGTGATGTGACCTTCCGCACAGGGAGGATTATGTGTACTACATGGTGGTATGAGGTGCTGTAATGTAAGTTTTTAGTCGCCTAAGCTCTTAAAGACGGGAAGCCCTTTACGGGGAATGTTGCCGTGATTCAGCGGCTCCGGGGGCGGACGCAAACCCCAGAAAGTTGAATTGTCCCTGTTGCCGGAACAACTTCGGGCTCAGGAGGAAATCAGGCGGTTTGCTCGATCCCGGACCGGGCATTCCCTAAGGGCAGTCCAGATGAGCTGCCGATACAGTTGACGGCTTTTTCCACGCGCGGAGATAGGCCCAATGCCCTAAGATGCTGCGGGGGGATTTTCCGTCATGATTTCTGACCTGAAACCGAGTTGGGCGCGTTTGCTTCTTTTGTTGCTTGCGGGGACGTTGCTGTTCGGCGGCCGGGTTCGAGCCCAGCGCGGCAGTGAGATGGACAAAGCTACTGCCCTTCTGCCGCCCGCGTCCCGTGCCGTGGTTGACCGGCTTGGCAGTTTGGATGAGCTGCCCGCCGGCACATGGAAAATGCACCCCGGAGATGTGGCCCACGGTGAAGATACCAATCTCGATGACAGTTCATGGCAGTCGATCACCCTCGACGAAAAAGCGCCCAACGAGGCGGTCTGGTTTCGCCAGTCGATTCGGGTCCCAGCAACGCTGAACGGCTACGATCTGACCGGGGCGCGCATCTGGTTCCAGTTCCACGCCGACGCCAACGGGCCCATGCCTGAAATTCTCTACTTTAACGGCAGGCGCGTGGCTCTGGGCGATGATCTGGAACCCGTGGTCCTGTTTGACAAGGCGCAGCCGGGCGACAAGGTGATGGTCGCCGTAAAGCTTCTGCATACCGTGGATACCAAGTCATTTCGTGGCGCTACCATGCGCATCGACTACGCAGAAGGCCGTCCGAATCCCGAAGACCTGCGAGAGGAGTTCCTCGGTGCCGCGCTCCTGGTGCCTTCGCTGGCCCCCGGCGATGCATCGAAGATGGCCATCTTGAACGACGCAATCCACGCCGTGGATCTGAGCGCACTGGACGCGCGCGATCAGGGCACGTTTGACGCCAGCCTCACCGCGGCGCAGGCGAAGCTCGAGGCGCTCAAGCCTTTGCTTCAACAGGCGACGTTTCACCTCGACGGCAACGCGCATATCGACGCGGCCTGGTTATGGCCCTGGACCGAGACTGTCGATGTGGTCAAGCGCACCTTCTCCACCGCACTGCAGTTGATGTATGAATACCCCGGCTACACCTATACCCAATCCGCCGCGGCCTACAACGAATGGATGGCCCAAAAGTATCCCGACATCAACGCGGAGATTGCGCGGCGCATCAAGGAAGGGCGCTGGGAGATTGTGGGTGGCATGTGGGTCGAGCCGGATTTGAACATGCCCGACGGCGAGTCGCTGGTTCGACAGTTGCTGGTGGGCAAACGCTGGTACAAGCAGGCTTATGGCGTGGATGTGCGCGTTGGCTGGAATCCTGATTCCTTCGGTTACACCTGGCAGTTGCCGCAGATCTACAAGAAAAGCGGAGTGGACTATTTTGTGACCCAGAAGATGACCTGGAACGACACCAACCAACTTCCCTTCAAGCTGTTCTGGTGGGAGTCGCCCGACGGGTCGAAGGTGCTGACTTACTTTCCGCACGACTACGTGAATTTGACGCTCAACCCGGTCAGGCTCTCTGACGATCTGAAAGTTGCCCGCGAGCGTTCTCCCGGGATGACGGAGATGCTGGACCTGTATGGGGTCGGCGACCATGGCGGCGGGCCCACGCGCGCCATATTGGATGAAGGCTTTCATTGGGCAGCGCCGGGACATGTGACGCCGAAGTACGAGTTCGGAACCGCGCAGGCCTTCTTCTCGTCGGTGGAGAAGGAGATTGCACCTGAGAGTCCGGTATGGAACTACCAGTCGATCGCCAAGGGATATGAGGCGCCGCCGGCGGTGCAGGACAAGGTTTCAATTCCCACCTGGGATACAGAGCTTTATCTCGAATATCACCGCGGGGTGTTCACCACGCAGTCCAACCACAAGCGCAATATGCGCGACAGCGAAGAAGAGGTGCTGAACGCGGAAAAGTGGGCCTCGCTTGCCTGGCTCGACGGCAGCAAGTACCCCGGCCAGGAGATTACCGAGGATTGGAAGAAGGTGCTCTTCAACCAGTTCCACGATCTGGCCGCGGGATCGGGGATCGGCATCATCTATAAGGATGCGCAAGAGGACTACGACGTGGTCCGCTGGTCCACCAACGAGATCAAGGCAAAAGCCTCTGAGACAATCGACGAGCGTGTTGACACAAGCGGCGCGGGAATTCCAGTGGTTGTCTATAACCCGCTTGGTTGGGAGCGCTCTGGCGATGTCAGTGTGGAAGCGCAGCTTCCGAAATCCGGTCCCGCAGCACTGTACGTTGTTGACCCCTCGGCAGGGGGCAAGCCGGCTCTTCCGTTGGAGTCTTCTGTTGACGAGGCGGCCGGCGTGGTCCATCTCACCGTCCACGTGTCCGGCGTTCCGGCTCTCGGCTACAAAGTCATCAGGATTGTGTCTCTGAAAAAAGGTGCAGTCGAAGGTACGACTGCGGTTGATTCAGGTGATTTGGTACGGTTGGGCGACGGGGACCTGCATGTCGCGGTCGACAAGAAGACCGGCTGCATCACATCGATCGAGCAGGCGGGCTTTGAGACGCTTGCTCCCGGCGCATGCGGCAATGAACTTCAGGCCTTCAAGGACACGCCGAAGGACTATGATGCATGGAATATCGATCCTGGAACGCTCGATCAACCGCCGACCCTGCTGGACACGGCGGATTCGGTTGAATTGGTCGACGCCAAAACACCGGATCCCGGCATCCGCGTGACGCGTACCTGGCAGAGCTCAAAATTTGTTCAGACCATCACGGTTCCGCCCAGTTCAGGACAGGTTGATATCGACAACGAAATCGACTGGCATGAGCGCCACATTTTGTTGAAAGCGGCCTTCCCGCTGGCCGCCTCCAGCGGCTTTGCCACTTACGAAATTCCTTATGGTTCGATCGAGCGGCCCACAACCCGCAACAACAGTTGGGAGAAGGCGCAGTTTGAGGTTCCGGCCATGCGCTGGGCCGACATGGGAGACGGCAAGCATGGGCTGAGCCTTCTCAACCAGAGTAAGTACGGCTACGATGCAGTGGGCAATGTGCTGCGCCTTTCGCTGCTTCGCTCGCCCACCTGGCCCGATCCAGAGGCCGACCAGGGCCATCACCACTTTCACTATGCGGTCTATCCGCACGCGGGCAGCTGGAAAGACGCGCTGACCATGCGCCACGGCTGGGAGTACGATTACCCGCTAACGGCGATTGTGACCACGGCTCATTCCGGTTCGCTGCCTGCCGAGCACTCCTTCGCGTCGGTTCCTACTGAAAATGTGGTTCTCACGGCTGTGAAAAAGGCCGAGGACACGAAAGGTCTCATTTTCCGTGTTTATGAGTGGGCAGGGAAGAGCGCAACAGCGGAGTTTCACGTTCCTCCCGGCGCAACCTCGGCCTCTGTCACCAATCTCATGGAGACCCCCGAGGGCAGCCCTTTGACAGTAAAAGGGGATGTAGTCGAAGTCCCCATTCACCCCTATGAGATCCTCACCATTCGAGTCGACTACCCTGCGGGTGGGCCAAAGACGTAGGCCGGCCGGAAGGGCGCAGGCAAGTCTGAATCAACCACCGGGGGCTTTTGAGCAATAGCCCCCGTTTGGTAATCTGTGAACGGCAAGGAGCCCGCGCGATGAACATAACTTCCCCGTTCTTCGTTGTTCCCGTGATTATCGTTGTCTTTGTGGTGGCGATTCTGTATGCGACCAGCAGCAAGGAAGACGGACCCTCAACCCACTGATCCACGATTGGATTCCCGGTCCGATTTTGGGTCAGATTCCTGGAACCTTTTCCATTCCCCTGGCGTATAACAGGGCTGGAGGACGGTTGCCATCATGCGGAAAAGGCTACGGAATACGACGCGGAATCTGCCCTGGAATGGGATGGTGAGGGTTGCAGGTGTGCTCGCCGGAACGGCGTTGCTCGCCGTGATTTCCGGCTGCAGAGTGCACGTGGATAAGGGCGTCAACGGCGAGGACAAGAACGTCCAGGTGGACACGCCCTTTGGCGGCGTCCACGTGAATACAGACCAGACCACAGCCACCGATCTCGGCCTGCCGGTTTATCCCTCTGCGCAAATCGTGCGTGACAATGACAACGAAAAATCGGCAGACGTACATCTGGGCTTCGGTGAGTGGGAGCTGCGGGTAAAGGTTGTCAACTATTCCACGCCCGATTCCAAAGACAAGGTTGTTGCTTTTTACAAGAAGGCGTTGGCACGGTATGGCGACGTAATCACCTGCCAGGGGAATACACCCGTAGGCACGCCCACGAAGACCTCTGAGGGACTCTCCTGCGCGGACGACAAGGGCAGCGGCACAAACGTACAGATCGGCCGCAGCGATTATGGTTCCGGCAGCAACGGCCTGGAACTCAAGGCCGGATCTCGGCGCCGCCAGCATGTCGTTGGGATTGAGGACTCCGAAGGGGGCCAAACCCGCTTTCACCTGGTGGCTTTGGAATTGCCGGAGGGAACGGAAGGTGGGGCAGGAAAGAGCGACTAGTGCAGGTCGAGCCGCGTCCGCATCATTTTCTCGATTCGCCAGTCAAGCCGTCGACTCCGGGCGGCCCGGGAATTCTGCTACACTTATCGGAGCGCAATCAAGGGGTTAAACGCGCCAGGCCGCGCCCCTCCGATACGCATCCGCAACCCAAGTTCGGGGAGTGGCTCAGCCTGGTAGAGCACCTGGTTCGGGACCAGGGGGTCGGAGGTTCAAATCCTCTCTCCCCGACCATTCTTTAAAATCAGTAACTTACGCGGACTTCACTCCTATGCGGGATAGTAGACCCGAGGGGTCAATTCTCGCAAGGTTTTTTGTGTCTTCTTTTTTCATCAAAACCGTCCGCAAGTGGACCGAAAAGCCCGGGGGATTGCCGCGCCCCAAACGGCAATAATTGCGGCGATTCCGATGTGATCCGTGAGGTTCTAGGATGGCGACCGCGATGACGATTCTGCGCAGTATGGTGACGTGGTTTCGAAACCTTCCAGGGTATGTCATCGCAACCCTGGCCGACCTATGGGGCACATCCCATCATCGAATGAATGATTCGGTGCTTTAGCAGTCGTCGAGAATGACTTCTCGGAGCAGAGAGCTCAGCTACCCTTAGCCCTGATGGCGTGGGCACGACATCGTTGCGATCAAAAGAGCCGGTTCTCTATTTTGAAATCGTGCCCACAAGAAAAAGGTCGATCGCGACGTCTTTGTCCGCTTTCCAGAACATAAAGCTTGGATCCTTCAGTCCCCATTGGATATACGGTACGACGAAATGAGCCTTGGCCGTTGCGGTGGTGCCCTCAAGATGGACAAGGATGGGGATGGTGATCTGGTGAGGCGTGCCGAGGAGTGTGAAGATACCAGTTACCTGGATGGTCGAGTCTCCTGAGGGAGCTATGGCGCCGGTATAGGTCTTTGGTTCGAAGGAAACAGTTGCGTACTTTTCGACCTTCAGAATCTCCTTGTTCATCCTTTTGTCGCGACTGTCATTGCCGGTCATGCCGCTGCCGGCGAGGACGACCACCGAACCCTGCATTTTGGAAGAGCTGGGGTCAAACTCAATCGATCCGGATTGCACGTGAAAAGTGCCGTTGACGAGCTCGTGGGTCGTCTTGAGCGCAATCTTGACCGCACTTGCATCGGGATTGACGACGAAGGTCTGACGCTGGGCGAATGCGCCTGGAGCGAGCACGGCAGCGAGGGCGAAGACTGTGAAGGATTTCATTCGATCTTCCTTGGAGGGTTTGACTACCGAAATTTTTCTGGCCGTGGCCCGAATTCAGTTGGCGAACGCCTGCGAAGCAACAGCGGCGGGCTGGGTGACGCGTGTCAGCTTGGCCGTCATGCGCATGGCGCCGGGCCATACCCTGAGGCAGAGCGGCAGTACAGCGCGCGCGAGAGCGTTGTTCAAGCCGTCGGCTGCGAACTCGGCTAGGCGCATCTGAGGCAGCATGGCGGAGCGCAGTTTTGGCTGAAAGACCGGCGCTGGCTCCGCGGCAAGATATGCAGCGGCGGCACGGCGGGCGGTATGCAGGGCGATGGATATGCCATCGCCGGTGAATGAGGGAATGACGGCTGCCTGATCGCCAATACAGTAGAGCCCATCCTCGGTTGCGCGGCGGAGGTAACCGTACGGAATATGAGTGACGGTGATCGGTTTGTCGAGCAGCGGTTCCGCACCGCCAAGCCGCATCGCCAGGTGGGGACAGTCCTGCTTCATCTTCGCGAGGAGGCCCTCCCAGCGAAGACCCGCACGCGCAAAATACCGCCGTTGCACCACACAGCAGAAATTCGTAATGCCGTCTTCCACCGGTTGAATACCACCATAACCACCGGAATAGAGCGTCAACTCGGAGGCGTCCGCCAAGTCCGAGGTCTGGGCGGAAGATAGTCGGTAATACATCTTGAAGCCGACCCATTGGTGAGGGTCCTTCGGGCGACTATGGCCGCGCAGGTCGTGCTTGCCCGTGGCGAGAAAGGCGGTTGGAGCCTCGTAGGTCGTACCGTCGTCGAGCGTAGCCTGCCAGACGTTGCTTGTCGTGCGAACGAGCGCCTGCACACTACGCCCGCGTTCTACGCGGACTCCCGCGGCGATGGCTGCGGCGATGAGGGCTGTATCGAGCGATTTGCGCGTGAGCGACTTCGCGGGAAACGGCAAGCGGGCCGTCGCGGCGCGCCTTGCAGCGGCGAGGCGAACATAATTGATGGGCACGGCGCCAAGCGAGACCACGTCGATACCGAGAACGTGCAGGTCTTCAAGGGCCTCACCGCTCAGGAACTCTCCACAGACCTTATGGCGCGGAGTGGGCTCGCGTTCGATCAGCGTAACTTGCCGTCCCGTGCGGGCCAGCGCGATAGCAGCAGCGCAGCCTGCGACGCCACCGCCGGTAACTAGAACTTCATCTTGCACAGGATTCTGATTCAGACTGGACGCTGTAACTGGAATCTCCTTGTTCGGATCCTATACTTGAAATTGTACCGCTCACTCTTGGAACAACATGACGATCCTGTCATCCCGTGTAGTGCTGGATGTGATGTCCACATAGCGGGTGCAAAGGTTGGACGGGGCGTTGAAGGGAATAGTGAGCCTCTGCCTCAGCTTCCCCATGACACACATGCAACGTCTATGCTTATAACCTGAACTGAGGACCTATTGCGAGAAACTGCGACTTACCTGAACCGCATTGCCACTGCCGTACCCGACCACGATGTACATGACGCTTTCGTCATCTTCGCGGAGCAGATGCTCTCCAATCCGCGGCTACGTACGATCTTCCGCCGCATGGTGAGCCGCGCCGATATCGCCCATCGCTATTCGTTCCTCGATGCGCAGAAAGGTTCCGGCCAGTTCTCTTCGCATGACGCGCAGGCGTTTTATTGGCCAGGGAGCTTCCCCAACACGGCGCAGCGCATGGAGCTGTTTGAACAGTGCGCCCCGGTGCTGATGCGGAAGGCCGTGGACAGGCTCGCGCTCAATGAGAAGGAACGCTCCGGTATTACGCACGTGCTTGTGACCTGCTGCACCGGGCTCTATGCGCCGGGGCTGGACTTTGAGATCGTCGACCACCTCGGGCTTGAGACGGGCGTCGAGCGCACGATGGTCGGATTCATGGGATGTTATGCCGCAATCAATGCACTGAAGCTGGCGCGGCACATTGTGCGCTCAGATCCTAAGGCGGGCGTTCTGATGGTGAACCTGGAGCTGTGCACGCTGCACTTTCAGGAGACGCAGGAGCTGGAGCAGGTGCTCTCTTTCCTGGTCTTTGCCGACGGCGCGGCAGCGAGCCTCATTACTGCTCGCAAGCAGGGTTTCGCGCTGGACAGCTTCAAGTCGGTGATGGTGCCGGGGACACGTGAGCTGATTACCTGGAAGATTCGCGGCCTAGGTTTCGACATGCTGCTTTCCGGGCGGGTCCCGGGAGAGCTGGGCCGCGCGCTGCATGAGGGCGCACTGATGGCCGAACGCGATGGCATTGAGCTGTGGGCGGTGCATCCCGGCGGACGGTCGATTCTGGATGCGGTGGAGAAGGGACTCGAACTACCGTCGGATGCCCTGGCCGCGTCGCGCGAAGTGCTGTCGAGCTTCGGTAACATGTCGTCGGCGACGGTGATGTTTGTATTGCAGCGGATGATGCAGCAAGCGCAGCCAGGACAGCTTGGGTGTGCGATGTCGTTTGGGCCAGGCCTGACCGCGGAGACGATGCGCTTCCATGCGGTCTAGTGCACAGGCTGACTTCAGGAGGCGGGTCTCTCCGCGCAATCTGCCGGAGCTGATGGATGGTGACTGTAGTTATGAGGATTTCCGTGGTTGCCTGCACAGCCTGGAGCAGATCAACCGCTGGCTGCTGGGATATCGACCGACCCTCACGTGGTTGAAGCGGCTACCGCATGGATTGCGTGATTCAGTACACCTTGTCGATGTGGGCAGTGGCGGCGGCGACCTGCTGTGTCAGATTGCTGGCTGGGCGCGGAGACGCGGTATAGCCGTGCAGTTAACCGGCATCGACTTGAATCCTTATGCGGCGCGTGCGGCAGCCGAGTCCACGCCGAAGGAACTCGGAATCGCGTGGGTGACCGGCAACGCCTTGGAGTATCGGCCGGAGAAGCCGGTGGATATCGTGGTGAGTTCGCTGATGACACATCATCTTGAAGATGAGGAGATCGTCGCCCTGCTGCGGTGGTTAGAAGCGACTGCGCAGGCAGGTTGGTTTATCAACGATTTGGAGCGGTCCGAGCGTAATTGCCGGATGTTTGGGTGGGTGGACAGGATCGCGGGTTGGCATCGATTTGTACGGCATGATGGGCTGGTGTCCTTTAGGCGGGCTTTCCGGACCGAAGACTGGGAGCGGTTGCTCGCGGCGGCTGAGGTTCCGCGTGAGGCAGTGACGGTGGAGCATTGGCGGCCGGGACGGCTATGTGTGGGGCGGTGGAAGTGAAAGTACTTGTAGTGGGCTATTTCCCGCACAATTGGTGTCTGAGAAAGCTGATCGTTCGATCGCGGTATTGGATGGCGCAAAGCGGACTCTTTGTGGCCGCATTTTTGGCAATCACGTTAAGCACCGCAGCGACGGCAGAGCAAATTCCAGTGAGGCATATCCAACTCCCGAGGCACGAGTTCATGGAGGCGCGCTCCAGGACTGGAAAGATCATCGCCCGGACTGAATTCACGGAGACCGTACAAGGCGATGAAGTAACGATGCGCCTGACCTATCGATTTGTGGATGGGTCGATTGATGATGAGACGACGACTTACAGGCAGCAGGGCACATTTCAGTTAGTACGGGACCATCACATAGAGAAGGGGCCGTTCTTTGCGAAGCCCGCCGATTTCGCGGTGGAAGCCGCTACCGGCATAGCGACAACCCGCACAGTGGACAAGAATGGCAAGATACATGTCGAGAGCGAGCACATCGACCTGCCGGATGACCTGGCGAATGGGTTCGTTGGAACGTTGCTGCTGAATGTGCCGCCCAATACGGCGCCGTTTCGGGTGGGGATACTGGCTCCAGTCTTCGGCGGGCGATTGATTCGGGTCCTCATTTCGCCGGAGGGCGAGCAACCGTTTCAAAAGGCAGGACAGACGCTTAAGGCGACGGTGTTTCGCATCCATCCCGAATTGGGCGGCATCCTGGGAATGATTGCGACGATGCTCGGCCTTCAGCCGAAAGATGTGATGGTTTGGGTCCAGGAGGGTAAGGAGCCTGCGGTGATGAGGGTAGTTGGACAGCTAGGCGGTTCCGGTCCTGTGCTCAGCTCGGAGTTGGAGGGGACCAGCTTCGACAAATAGCAAGCATTTGTAACTCAATCCTGGATCACAGTGGCCTTACCAAGAAGACGAGATGTTATTAAAACTACCCGTCCTCTGACAATGGTCAGCGGATTCGGTCGATCAACCCGTTCATTACGCCAATTAGGAACGGCTACCAGAGTCGAAGAAGTCTCCATTTGTGCTGGCGACAAAACCAAGCAACCGCCCGAGGAACCCAAATCCGATCATCATACCTGAAGCGCCAAGACTGATGAATACTCCGCCAACAAGCAAGATCTGTCTAAATGTTGGTACTGAAGAATCTTCGCTCACTTCAGCTACATAAGCGAGAGCACCAATCGCCAGTCCAGTCGAAGCGGCCACGGCAAGTGGGAGGTATTTAGAACGTATACGGAATGGCCTGTCCGACCGAATCGATGCAGCTGACGAACGAACTTCGGGCAGCCATGCTTTCACTAAAGCGGATACGGGGGCAAAAAGGAAAACGGCCCCACACAGAACAGTGAGAAGATGTCCAACTAATCCAACGATAAGATGTTCCGGGTACACGGCCAACACTGCCAATACCGCCAACCAGACGATAGCAGCTCCTACAAAAGAAGAATGGCTTCGAACCGCTTTCTCCCTTGCGAAAGCCAGTACCAGGGCTGCGAATAGGATTAGGCTCAGCTCCAAGGTCAGCAAGGAAATCATCCCTGCCGCGCCGAGCCACATCGAGGTATGCCGTGCCATAGCCACCAAATCAACAGAAACAGTGACAAGAACGCAAATTGGAACGGCAGCTTGCGCTCTGAGTGTATAAACTGGGTGTCCATGGTCATCCAGCCATCGAGGCAAATAGGATCGCACAAGCGAAATTAAGGAAAGCAGAAATCCGGCGATGACCGCGTACGAACTGACCGCGTCATAGGGGTCTTCACCAAACGGGATAATACGTCGAAGCATGGTGCCATGCTTGGCCAACTCGAAGGCCCACCAGAAGAAGACCGCGAGCGCCGCCACAAGAACAGAGTTTCGCCTCAAACCACGCTGCATTTTCGACACTATGCTCCTTCTTTTAGTCAGCAACAGCAAACGCGCTTCAGGCTAATAGCTCCGCTCGATATCATTGAGTCGATAGTGGGCGAGTCGTAAAACTGTCGAACAGCGGTGCGCGTCGTTAGGCTCACCAAGTCTTTGATACTATACGACGAGCGCAACCACAGTCTTCAATCAGTTACGACGAGTGGTTAGTTCATGCCAGTTCAAACCGAGGTCGACTACAAGGATGGAAGCCAGTGTGAAGGCGATGACGCCGACTGCGGACAGGACGTCGCCGAGATGGCTCCAGTAGGCGGGCACAAGATTGAACACGCGGCTGGAGACGAAGGTAAACGTGACCGCATAGGAACGGGCCATCCATTGGCGATGCTGGACGATTTGGCGATTGCGCGCGGTGAGGAAAGCGGCGGTGGTGCAGACCATCCAGGCCGCGGCCTGCATCGATGTTCCGGGTAGGCCCGGACGTCCCCAGGCGAGAGCGATCCCCGTGAACGAACCAACAAAAACGGAAGCCACGTAGATGCGGCCGAGAATGCGATGCAAGTCGAGGTAACGCTGGCGGATCCGCGAGGAAAAATTGATGGGGCCGATCAAGAGAGCGAAGATTCCAGCGAGTGTATGGGGGATGAGGAGATGGCGGTCGGCGATGACCTGCAGACGATAGGCGTGGTACATGGGGTAATCGGTGACGAGAAGAACTTCCGAAGTGATGAAGACAAAGAGCGTCGTAAGACCAAGGAAGATCCAGAGAACGGTTCTAAGTCTGAAACGATTAGAGCTGGGAGTACGAAGCGTGGAAGTTGCCATTATTCGCCTTTCAGATAGTTTGACGGGACGAGGGGGGCTGCGAGAGCGAGAGATACGAAATGCTTCATGTTTCTTAGTCTATCGAGAAGCTACAGAATGCGGAACAAGTAACACCCATGTCGCCGGACATGATTCTCGCTTAAGGCATAATCGCCTGAGCGTTCAACGTGCCCGAGGGCGGCGCGCTACGCATTGACGCCAAAGCTGCGGAAGGGACGGACCCCCGATCTGCTGCACGTCGCGGTGCAAATCTGGATACCGAAGATAGGGACTTTGCCGGGACAAGAAACCCGATACGTGGCACCGTAACGCCTTTCGCGGAATCTGCCCGGCACTTGGATCATCAAATGAAAATGCAGCTACAGCCGGCGCGACGGAGTGGCCGTCGATATCTGAATCCAGTCCCGACGAAGGTCGGCGGATTCTCCGTCATGCTCAAAGTGGGGCCGCAGTTCGTTCTGGGGACCAAGGCGCACTCGCCGCGAGCGCCGCTGGGGCCGTTTCATACCAACGCAATGGTTTATGCCACAGAGCCGCGATCAGGACTGCGCATCACCTGGATGGGACATGCTACGTCGATCATCGAGATCGATGGTATACGGATCCTGATCGACCCGGTGTGGGATGATCGCGCCTCTCCGACAAACTGGAGTGGGCCCAAGCGGTTTTTCCCGCCGCCTCTCGATTTGAGCGATCTTCCAGCCATTGACGCGGTGATCGTTTCGCACGACCATTACGATCATCTGGGAGCAGGCACGATACGGGCTCTGTCGAAATTACCTGCGGTGGAGAAGGCCCGATGGATTACGCCTCTCGGCGTGGGCGGGCTGCTGAATCGATTCGGCGTTCCTGCGGCGCACTGTCTTGAATTGAACTGGATGGACAACACGCAAGTGGGCGCGGTGCGGATGACGGCTCTGCCGGCGCGACACTTTTCGGGCCGCGGCCTCTTCAATCGCTTCGAAACCCTGTGGGCTTCGTTTGCCTTGGCAGGTCCGCAACACCGTGTGTACTACGGAGCCGATTCGGGGGAGTGGCCGGGATTTCATGAAATCGGAGAGCAGTTTGGACCGTTCAATCTATCCATGCTCGAGATTGGAGCTTTAGGAACTTGTTGAAATAGGTACTCGTTTTGAGTCGGAGGTCTTGGGCCATTCGTCTAACCTACATGCGTGGAGACGAGCGGGATCAGGACGGTATGTTCAGCTATGTTTCGTTGGAGCAGCGAGTGCCTCAGGATCATCCATTGCGGGCAGTTCGCAAGTTGACGGATTCGGTGTTGCGGACGTTGAGCCCGGAGTTCGATGCGTTGTATGCCGACTCCGGCCGCCCATCGATTGCACCGGAGTACATCCTGCGGGCGCTTTTGTTGCAGGTGTTCTACTCCGTGCGCTCAGAGCGTTTACTGGTCGAGCAGATAGACTACAACCTGCTTTTCCGCTGGTTTGTGGGCCTTGGCATGGACGACGCGGTGTGGAACCATGCGGTGTTTTCCAAGAATCGCGATCGGTTGCTAACTTCCGATGTGGCGCAGCAGTTCTTTGCCGAAGTAAACAAGCATGCCCGGCGCTTTATGAGCGACGAACACTTCACGGTGGATGGCACGCTGATTCAGGCGTGGGCTTCGCAAAAGAGCTTTCGCTCGAAAGACGGGTCCGATGACGGCGACGGGGGAGACTTTCACGGTCAGAAGCGATCGAACAAGACGCATGAATCGACCACTGATGCCGATGCGCGGCTATACAAGAAGAGCTACGGCAAGGAGTCGAAGCTGAGTTATCTGGGGCATGCGCTGGTGGAGAACCGCAACGGTCTGATCGCCGCTGCGATGGTGACGCACGCCGACGGATATGCCGAGCGCGATGCGGCGCTGTTGATGCTTTCCGAAAAGCAAGAGGGCCGCTCTCGGCGCATCACGGTGGGTGCCGACAAGGCTTACGACACGAAGGACTTCGTCAGCACGGTGCGGGAGTTGAACGTGACACCGCACGTTACCAAGAACGGCAAAGGCCGCCGCAGCAACCTGGACCGCAGAACCACGCGCCAGCCCGGCTATGCCATCAGCCTGAGCCGCCGATGGCTGATCGAAAAGGGATTCGGATGGCTGAAGCAAACCGGCCCGCTGCGCCAGGTCAAACTGCGAGGTCTGGAGAAGGTGGACTGGCTGTTCGTCTTCAGTTGCGCGGCGCACAACTTGATCCGGCTGCCGAGACTGATGGCTCAACCACCGGAAATGCTCCGGGAGAAGTGTGCCTGAACAACGGTTGCGAGCTTCGGAGATGATTCCCGGAGGCTCGCAAACCCCTATAAACACCGGCCAGAAACGTACTTCAAACAGATTTTGAACGAGTAGTTACGAAAATCGAAAGAAAAGACGCCACAACCAGGCGAATTTCAACAAGTTCTTAGATCCGCTGTGGGCCGAGATTCACATGGGACCGGAAGGCGCCGTGCGCGCATTTCGTGCTTTGGGCGGCCAGGGGCTGCTCATGCCGATTCATTGGGGACTCTTCGATCTGGCTCGCCACGATTGGAAGCAGCCTATCGAGAAGATCTGGCCCGTGGAGGGACTGAAGCTCTGGTCGCCAACGCCTGGCGTTCCTTCTGAGGTAGTCGCAGGCGAGGAACTGCGGTCGGACTGGTGGCGCTAAACGCAGTTGCCAAGCCGCCCCAGTCTCTGCCCGCGATCCAGGCGGAGCAGTCAGTCGCCGCAGCATCTGTATGGCAGCAGCAACCGTTCCCACATGGCAGCGTGTCCCTCTTGGTTCCAGAAAACTTCCCGCGCAGTGTGGACCTGGAAAATCCCCGATCGAAGCAGAATCCTAATGGCGGCGATCGTCGAGCAACGCTGCGTCGAATGCGCCGCCCAGCATTAACTCAATACCTTGTGCGGAAGTATCCGCCAGCGACACGCGGTCACGATTCTCGCTCAGCGCGCGCTCGATCCGACCGGCGATCCTGCGATCACCTTCGATGACAAGAATGTTCATGGCCCTTAAGGTACTTGTTTCAAAGCAACGCTTTATTAACATTGCGATGACAATTTGTTCATTCTTGCCGGATTACGCTGCCATTTGATTTGTTCACTGGTCAGATAATTCATGAGGTCACGGCACTGTTCTGCCATCCTTCTCCTGTTTGGTTCACTCACATTGGCACAGTCAACCGCTCATGCGCAGGAGGGGCTGAACTCGTCAGCCAGCCATGCCTCTCTCCCCGATGCACCCCTACCGACACAAGTTGGCAGCCAATTGGGAGCAAGTGGGCCACAGCAGGCAGGCACCGGGGAGATTTCCGGGACGGTGCTCGATACAAACGGAGACGTGGTGCAAGGCGCGCTCGTTACGCTGTCGGGTTCTTTCGGCTTCACCAAACGGACGCTGATGTCCGGCAATTACGGGCAGTTTGCGTTTGAGAGTCTGCCGGCTGGGGTTTACAAGATCACGGTCTCGGGTCAAGGTATGAGCACTCTCACGTCATCCCCGATCCCCTTGCGAACGGGCCAGTTCCTAATTGCTCCTCGGATAGCCTTGTCTGTCTCTGGCGGGTCCACCAGCGTGACAGTGAGTGGAAACAAGGAGGAATTGGCTGAGGAGCAGGTGCATATTGCCGTCCAGCAGCGCGTGCTTGGAGTGGTTCCGAATTTCTACAGTTCTTACGATTGGAACGCACCGCCCATGGAGGCGAAGCAGAAACTTCAATTGGGCATTCGGTCTGTCCTCGACCCAGTATCGTTTCTGGAAGTAGCGGGAATTGCAGGTGCGGAGCAATACGAGAATGTTTTCCCTGCGTATGGAAGCGGAATTGAAGGATATGGAAAGCGATACGGCGCCGCCCTGGCAACCCATGTTTCAGCCGATCTGTTGAGCAGAGCTGTTTACCCGGCGATCTTTCACCAAGACCCACGCTACTTCTACAAGGGCAAAGGAAGTATCGGGTCGCGCGCACTGTATGCGATCTCTGCCGCTGTGATGACCAGAAACGACAACGGCAAGTGGCGGCCTAACTATTCGAACGTGCTTGGCAACTTCTCCGCAGGCGCTATTTCGAACCTCTACTACCCGTCTTCTGACCGCGGCGCCTCGCTGGTCTTTTTGAATGGCCTGGCAGATATTGGCGGAAATGCGGCGGGGAATCTGGTCCGCGAATTCATCTTGAAGGGGTTAACTTCGCGCGCCCACAAAGGAGCGAACGGTCAGCCATAATGGCCCACAGACATTGGCCCTTGGCACATTTCCATATTGTCACAGACCTATGTGCCACGGCTTCTTGTTAATATCCCGCGAGATCATAAGCTTCAGCGTCCATCTGTCGGACCCCGCCGTCAGGCCCAAACCCGCGCCCGCTTCGATATCCCAGATCTTACCGTTGCGGTCAAACGCACCCCACACTTCATGAAACTGATTGTGCAGGTTCTCAAAGCTTCTAAAACGTCCGAAGCCGTCGTACTCCTCGGCAGCCACATCCCAGGTGCTATTGATGTTGTACACAATGCGCCCCGAGGGATTGAACTCCAGGCCCGCCGGTCCACCCGTCCAGTCGGTATCGACAATCGGGTTGTAAATAAGCTCCCATTTTCCGGTGTAGCCACCGATGATCGGCCGTATCTCGGCCGTATGCGTCCGTGACTCCCAATAGTGGTAGTTGAAACTGAATTCGAAATTCGTGCCCCAGAAAAGTTTGTGTTGCTGAGCGTGCGGCCGCACAAACAGTTCGCGGATTTTGAAACCATCGATCGATCCACCGCGCGCCGTTGAATATGGCGAAAAGACAGGCATATACAGGCCCTGCTCCATCCATGGCTTTACTCCGTACGCCCATTCCCATGCTCCGTTAACCGAATGATTGGCGATGATGGCGCCGGGGTAAGCGGGCGTCGTCCTCCCCTCAGGGGTAAAGTTGGTGTGCACCATGACATTGAATATGCCTTGTGGCGCGATGACAGCATCGTACACTTGGATTTCGTCCGTCTGAGCGAAGGCCGCGATGGGCGCGATCGTCAAAGCGATGCCGATCAGTAGGAGAGCGCGCCGATGGATTCTTCTGAAGTGCCTGATCGTTAAGATATTCATCCCACTCCCAGACAAAGAACGCTGCGCCTCCTCAACGCCTTGGGCATTGTCATTGATAGGTATATCGGCATCTCGTAACAATCCTGCGTTCGCATCATGGCGCGCGCCAATATTAAATATGCGAGCGCCCCAAGGCCCGCGTACCTGCGTCTGAGCGGCAACATCTTCATAATTCTCCTCTTCTTCTATGCCTTTGTTGGTGGACGTATGCCGTGAGCAAAAGCGCACCGCCATCTGCGGAGGATACATTCAAGTTACCATCTGCACAGTCGCCGGAATTATGAAACACGTTCTGGGAATATTCCTAATCGCCGGCTTTCAGCACCGGCGCCCGCAGCGGTGTAGTTTCAATCTCGATACGTGTATCTTTCGGAAAGACCACATCGCGGCCGGGACGCAGGAAGTTCTCGTAAAGCGAGAGGCCTGCAGCATAGAAGCCAATGCCCGCGGCCACATTGCGATTTCTGGTTGCCAGTCCAACGATGCGCCCAACCAGGCCAAAGCCGTTGGATGCGACACCGGTATCGGCGGTCATATTTCCATCCTCGTCCAGAGCACGGCTGGCGAGCATGGTCAGCAGCAACGGCGCAATGGCGCTGGACTGATTGCCCGGAGTGATCGTACCCTCGGCGTCCATTTGCAAGTCCTGCGATTTCTCAGCAGTGGCGCCTGCGACTGCTCCTACCACCGGCTTGCCGAAGCCCTCGGGAAAACGCACCTGCTCAAAGATGAACCGAAGCTTCCCGTTTCGTCCCAGCGAACGCGCAGCCTTGGCCGTCGTTACCTTGCCGATCAATACAGCCCCCTGGGGAATCACCAGATGTTCTTGCTTGTCGAAAACGGGTTCCACAACCAGGGCCTTGACGGGGTCGCCGGGTTTTGCGAGGGCTGAAGTGAGCTCTTGCATCAGCACGGCGGGCACGTTCCAGGTCTCTGGCCGATTTGGTCCGGGCACAGAGGATGGTGAAACCGCCGTGGCGGGAGGCAGGCCGGGCAAAGCCAGCGGAGCTGACAGTTCAAACGACCAGGCGGTATGCGCCTCGATTCGCTGGGGATGATAGGGGAGTTGATGATAGAGCACCTGCAGGGCCCGATCTTTGAACCCGGGCGCAATAAACCAGTCCACTCGTCCCCGAACAGTGGACCTGGCTTGCGCCCACCCGCGGGAGACGACGGATTCTTTCGGCCTGGCGCCCGGGGCTGTCAGTTGCAGTAGCGGTGCGCCGGCGGCTGCTGTGCTCGCAACGATTGGCAGCAGACCCGTCGGGAGCACGATTGCAGTGAAACTTACTTGGGCCGTGTCGAACGGCGTGAAGTCGCCCAGCAAGCGGCCGTGCCAGCGCGCCTTCATGTCCGGCTTCAGAGCCGCGACCTTACCGACAACCAACGTGTCCTTAGGAACAGCCAGCTTTCCCTGGACATAGATCGGGTGCAGCAACTGTCCCTCTATGACCCCCTTCTTCATCGGATGGGCCCGTGCAATCTGTACTTGCAGGCTCGTGCCCTGGGGAACGATCAATTCTTCCGCAGCACCAGACACTGTGTTCGCCGGGGCACTGACCGTAGATGGCTGCTGTGGCATTGATAATGGTCTGTGTACAAGGTTCTGTGCGCTCGCCTGCGACGCCACGATCGTAGCGGCAGAGACAAGGATCATTAGCGTTCGCGAGCTTGCCGATAAAGACACGGGGTGCTGCTCCTGGGGTTGAGTTTCCGAAGACTCGCATCGACGTTCGTCGGTGTACATCACTCGAATCGAATTACTGCTGGTGTCAGCTCATGTCCACGCGCACCGGTATCTCGTTCTTGATCGGCACGGTCAGAAACGACGGGCGCTGAATCTTGAAATCTGAGCAGGTTAGCGGAATGGTGCCAGTTATGTGTATCTCGTTGCCCTGCAGGTAGGAAATGGACGTAGGAGATGGCGATGAGGGCGACGCCGCGCACCCCCGGCTGGCGCACGCTATTCTGCAATGGCATGAGCCACCCACTTCATTCGCAATCCGACGCCCTGGATGAAGGCGAATGCGCCGTCTGAAAATGCGACGATCAGCCAAGCCGCCTGGAGCGTGCCGGCCAATACACACTGCACGAGAAAGATGGCCACGGCACTGCGCGTTAGCGCCGTGAGGAGCCACACCATCTCTACCCGGGTGCGGCCCTCCCCGCGAGCGGCGAGCGAAGCGCCGTAGAGGCAGGCCATACCCACCGAAAAGACGAAAGCCCCAATGAAAGAGATGAAGGGAGCAGCATCGGATGGCGCCCCGATGCCCATCAGCCCCAGCGTGTACTCCGGCGCCACCATGAGCAGGGTGCCGGTGCAGGCATCTGAAACTCCAGTAATCAACTGATAACCGAGAATGAAGCGACGATTCATACAGTCTGCTCCTGAACAAGGTTGGTTGAAAAAGGCCCGGCTGGCAATGCACGGTTGTGGCATCGAGAACCGAGTGCAGCGCCATTGATGTCGTAAATGCTTCCGCAAGGAAGGCCGTATTCGATTGCTCTCTAACGCCTCGCCTGGTGCAGTGTCGCCCTCACTCTTCCTGGTGAATGGCTCGGTTGCAGTGGAGAATCCGACGTCATGAACTGCGATTCCTCCTTCTCAATGTAATCTGAGACGAGCGCAAAGTGCCTTTGGAAAGCTTGAAATCAAGGCTCGGCCCATGACGTTTTGTTCATGTGCAGGACAAGACTCCACTGGCTCTCCGTTGGTTCGGCTCTTGCTTGCCCTCGCCCGCGCCTAAAAGATGGCGAAGGTAGATGACTCGGAGTGAATGCCGAGATGACAGCTCGTTCATCTTAGCCAAAAGCGCTTGCCCGTTTTCGAATGGAGCCCACCCGGAAGGCACAGTCAGTCTGTGAAGGAGTAATGCGAATGCACTAATATCCTGTCATGCGCCTTCTTCTCGTGGAAGATGAAATCGATATCCAGAGTTTCCTGCGGCGCTCTCTTGAAGAAGCGGGATATGAGGTGGAAGCGGCGCCTGACGGCCGAACAGCCGAGGCGCTGGCCACCGAGAACCAATTCGACATTCTCATCGTTGATCTCGGGCTGCCTGATCAGGATGGAATCACTTTGATCCTCCGCTTGCGTCAATTGGGCGTGAGGGCTCCGGTACTGATTCTTTCTGCGCGCAGATCGGTTGATGACCGTGTGCGCGGGCTCGAACAAGGTGGCGACGATTACCTGACCAAACCCTTCGCGCTCGCTGAACTGCTGGCGCGCCTCCGTAATCTGCTCAAGCGGAGCAGCCCCGCCACAGCGGAAGCGACACGGCTGCGCGTGAGGGATCTTGAGCTGGACTTGCTGCGGCACGAAGCATCGCGCGGCGGCCAAGTGCTACAACTGACGCAACAGGAGTTCGCCTTGCTGGAGTATTTGTGCCGGAATGCAGGGCGCGTGGTGACACGTTCGATGATTCTCGACCACATCTGGGGCATGCGCATTCAGCCAGACACGAATGTTGTTGACGTGCACATTTACCGACTGCGCGGCAAAGTTGATGGCACCGGACAACAACCCCTAATCCGAACCATGCGAGGTCTGGGCTATGTCCTCACAGACAAGTAAGCCACGCATGCGCAATGCTGCATGGCGCATCGCTGATTCTCGAAGACGATGGCCAGGGCTTCGATTCCGAAGTGCTCGACCCTGTCTTCGAGCGCCGCGTGAAGGGGCGCAATTCTGACAGCCATGGACCGGGCCTCGCGTTCGTCGATGCCGTCGCACGCGCCCACGGCGGCACCGTATCGGTCACGAACCGAAAAAGGGGCGGAGCGTGCATAACAGTTAACATTCCATTTGCTTCAGAGGTGGGCTCCGACTCTGCCGCCGTCCGGCTCGAGTTGACATAAGTTCCGCAGACTATGCACCCTCCCGAGGACCGCTAGCAGGATCTGTGACCGATCAGGCAATCGCTCGCGGACTGCTGGTAGTTCTCTGCATTCTGCAAGGCCTCGCAACGATCGTGATTGACCTCGATCATTTCCATGCAACCAATCCAGGATGGCCGGGCCACGCTAGGTTTCACCTTGTGTGGCAGGTTGTGACAGTGGCTCTGCTTGCAGTGCTTGAGGTCGTGCGGGTTCTGTCCGGCGGACCTTTGCAGCCGCAGCGTTTTATCTTGCCACGATCATGTGGATCTGCCTGTCGGCCGGGACCACCTCGTCGATGCGCGCAGGAACTTCAGCCATTCCTGGCGGCGGTTCCGGTCGTCGCACATGGAGATGACCTGACCTTCGAGAGCATCCAGTGCGGCAAACAGCGTAGCCGTTCCGTTGTGCTTGTAATCATGGGTCATGGTGCCGCAGCGACCCTTCTTCATCGGCGGGCCGGGCTGGGTACGGTCCAGAGCCTGAATCTGGCTCTTCTCGTCAGCGCATAGCACGATGGCGTGCTCGGGCGGATTCAGATACAGGCCGACGATATCCTCCAGCTTCTCCTGGAAGTTGGGATCGCGGCTGAGCTTAAAGGTTCGCACCAGATGCGGCTTCAGGCCGGGGGCGCGCCAGATGCGGTGCACGCTGGCCTCGCTGATCCCTGCCGCTCGGGTCATGGTGCGTGTCGACCAATGGGTAGCGCTGGCCGGCTACTCCTGCAGCGTCAATGCCACCACTCGCTTCACGTGCCGGTCCGTGATGACGCGGGTCCGGCCTGCTTGAAGATAATGAGGGCGAGCAATGCACCCACACCAGCCGATGGAAGCGTGGAAAGAATCGTGATGGGATGAATGAAACTTTCGTACAGGACGCCAAGCACGATATAGACCGCGGCCAGCTCGGCGAGAATCAAGAGGCCTTCGTTGGCGAGCGAGCCTTGAAATGCGGCCGCGGTGCCCTGGAACCCATATTGAACACTGGCCGGCATGTTCAGATCTTTCTGTGCCTTGACGATGGATGTGATTGCGCCTCCCAATGCCGCACCAGGCGCCAGGTTGAAGGAAACAGTGACTGCCGGGAACTGGCCCTGGTGGTTGATTGAGAGCGGCTCAATCCCCTTCTCAACGTGAATGATTGCGCTGAGCGGTACGGCGCCGGAAGCCGCAGTTGTGGTTACAGCTGTGCCGGCAGAATTTCCGCTGGCGCCCACTCCGGAGTGGACTGCATTCGTTGGCGCGCTGAGTGCGCCGGAGGACGGAGTGTATGCAACCGCGGTCGTTGTCGCATTCGAGCCTGCCGACGAGGATCCAGAGGAAGCGAAGGATGAGGAGGCTCCAGGCCCGGAGCCTCCCGCAGTCGCATTGGTCTGGATGTATAAGTCCTGGAGTTTGGCAGGTCCTTGCTGCGCGCTCGGTGTAGTTTCAAGAATCACGTGATATTGGTTCAACTGCGTGTACATGGTGCTGATCTGACGCTGCCCATAAGCGTCATAGAGCGTACTGTCGATGGTGGACGGCGCAATGCCAAGCCGTGAGGCGATAACGCGGTCGATGACCAACGATGCGGCCAGGCCTCCGGTTTGCTGGTCTGTCGCCACATCGGCTAGTTGTGGCAACTTTTTCATCTTTTCGACGAGCTGTGCGGTCCACAGATTCAATTCGTCAGAGTTGGAGTCCTCAAGCGTGTACTGGTACTGGGTTCGACTGACCCGGTCGTCGACCGTAATATTCTGAACCGGCTCCATGTAGAGCGTGCTGCCTTCCACTGGTTGGAGGCTGGTTTGCAGCCTGCGAATCACGTCAGAGGCATTCATTTTGCGAACGTTCAGAGGTTTCAAGTTGATGGAAACCCGTCCGCTGTTCAGCGTGGTGTTCGTCCCGTCAGTGCCGATAAAAGAGGAGATGCTCTCGACCGCCGGATCCTGAAGAACGATGTGATCCAGCAGCAGCTGCTTCTTCTCCATGGCTGCAAAGGAGATGGTTTCCGGCGCCTGTGAAATGCCCTGAATGACGCCTCTATCCTGCACGGGAAAGAGTCCCTTGGGGATGACAATGTAGAGCACAACCGTCAGAATCAGCGTGGCTACGGCAACCAGCAGCGTGATCGTTTGGTACCCAAGGACGAACTTCAGCGTGCGGCCATAGAACGCGATCATCCCTTCGAAGACTCGCTCCGATGCCTTGAAAAACCGGCCCTGTTGTTCTTTGGGAGTGTGGCGCAGAATGCGCGAGCACATCATGGGCGTCAGGGTGAGAGAAACGACGGCCGACAGGATGATGGTGACGGCCAGGGTGACTGCGAATTCGCGGAATAAGCGGCCGACGACGTCGCCCATGAAAAGCAGTGGGATAAGCACTGCAATCAATGAAACCGTGAGAGAGATGATGGTGAAGCCGATCTGCTCCGCGCCCTTGATCGCCGCCTGCATGGGTGAATCTCCCGCCTCGAGATAGCGGGAGATGTTTTCGATTATGACGATCGCATCATCCACCACGAAGCCCGTGGAAATGGTGAGAGCCATCAGCGAAAGGTTATCGAGGCTATATCCAAGGGCATACATGGCGCCAAAAGTTCCCACCAATGAAACCGGCACGGCAATGCTTGGAATAATTGTCGCGTACAGATTGCGCAAAAACAGGAAGATGACCATCACCACCAGGGCGACGGTCAGCATCAATTCGAATTCGACGTCAGAGACGGAGGCATTGATCGACGTAGTGAGATCGGTTAGCGGCGTCACCTTGACTGTGGCCGGCAGGTTCACCTCGAGTTGCGGGAGAATTGCCTTGATGGCCTTCACCACGCTGATTGTGTTGGCGCCAGGCTGCCTCTGAATGTTGAGGATCACCGCCGGAGTCTCGTTCATCCATGCCGCCTGTTTGTTGTTCTCGATGCCGTCTACAACCCGCGCCACATTGCTCAGCATGATGGGCGCGCCATTGCGATAGGCAACTACAACATTGCGGTAGTCGGCGCTGGTCACCAACTGATCGTTGGCATTGATCTGATAATCCTGATTTGGCCCGTCGAAGTTGCCCTTGGCGGAGTTGACGCTCTGCACGGTAAGCGCCGTGCGCAGATCTTCAAGATTGAGCCCATAAGAGGAGAGTTGCGCGGGATTGGCCTGAATGCGCACTGCCGGCTTCTGGCCGCCACTGATGCTCACCAGGCCCACCCCGCTCAATTGCGAAAGCTTCGGCGCAAGACGCGTGTCCACCATATCCTCAACCTGCGAGAGGGGTATGGAATCGGATGTAATGGCGAGAGTCAGTACAGGAGCGTCGGCTGGATTTGTCTTGCTATAGACCGGCGGCGATGGAAGGTTCGAAGGCAGGAAGCTCTGCGAGGCGTTGATCGAGGACTGAACCTCTTCTTCTGCGATATCGATGTTCAGGCTGAGTTCAAACTGCAAAACAATCACCGACGATCCACCGGAACTGGTCGATGTCATCTGGCTGAGCCCGGGTAATTGACCGAACTGGCGTTCCAGCGGCGCGGTCACCGTTGTGGCCATCACACTTGGAACTTGTTGAAATAGGTACCAGTTTGCGACGGAGGTCAGTCGCGATTCGTCTAAAAGACATGCGTGGAGATGAGCGGGTTCAGGATGGGATGTTCAGCTATGTTTCGTTGGAGCAACGCGTGCCTCAAGACCATTCACTTCGGGCAATTCGCAAGTTGACGGATGCAGTTTTGGGAACGTTGAGCCCGGAGTTCGATGTGTTGTATGCGGACCCTGGTCGACCGTCGATTGCGCCGGAGTACATTCTTCGGGCGCTTTTATTGCAGGTGTTCTACTCGGTGCGCTCTGAGCGGCTGCTGGTTGAGCAGATCGACTACAACCTGCTGTTTCGTTGGTTTGTGGGCCTTGGCATGGACGACGCGGTCTGGAATCATGCAGTGTTTTCCAAGAACCGCGACCGGTTGCTGACTTCCGATGTGGCGCAGCAGTTCTTCGCCGAAGTGAACAAGCACGCTAAACGCTTTATGAGCGACGAGCACTTCACGGTGGATGGCACGCTGATTCAGGCATGGGCCTCGCAGAAGAGCTTTCGCTCGAAAGACGGCTCCGATGGCGGCGACGGGGGAGACTTTCACGGTCAGGAGCGATCGAACAAGACGCATGAGTCGACCACCGATGCCGATGCGCGGCTGTACAAGAAGAGCTATGGCAAGGAGTCGAAGTTGAGTTATCTGGGTCATGCGCTGGTGGAGAACCGGAACGGCCTGATCGCCGCGGCGATGGTCACACACGCCGATGGGTACGCCGAGCGCGACGCCGCGCTGTTGATGCTTGAGCAAAAGCAAGAGGGCCGTTCACGCCGCATCACCGTGGGTGCGGACAAGGCCTACGACACGAAGGACTTCGTGCGTACTGTGCGGGAGTTGAACGTGACGCCGCATGTTACGAAGAACGACAAGGGCCGCAGCAGCAACCTGGACCGAAGAACCACGCGGCAACCCGGCTATGCCGTTAGCCTGAGCCGGAGATGGCTGATCGAGAAGGGCTTCGGATGGCTGAAGCAAACCGGCCCGCTGCGCCAGGTCAAGTTGCGAGGGCTGGAGAAAGTGGACTGGCTGTTCGTCTTCAGTTGCGCGGCGCACAACTTGATCCGGCTGCCGAGACTGATGGCTCAACCACCGGAAATGCTCCGAGAGAAGTGTGCGTGAGCAACGGTTGCGAGTCTTGGGGATGACCTCCTGAGGCCCGCAAACCCCTATCAACACCGGCCAGAACTGCACTTTAGACAGATTTCAAACGGGAAGAAACGACAATCCCAAAGAAAGACGCCGCAATCAGGCGAATTTCAACGAGTTCCTAGACTATGTAAGTTGCACCGTATTTTAGAGGTTGAGCAAAGCCGTGATCACCCCCGATGATGCCGGGCGACCGACTGCTGGCAATCCGGGCGAAGGCTCTTAATCGGCAGTACGCCAATCGAGCGTCTAGCAGGCAAATCTCAGGGTTAGGGTCGGATTACCGGCCAGCCGGAGTTACCCAGATTCTTGCATTAGTTCCCATAAACGCCGCAGCGTTCAGAAAAGCTGCGCTTTGGGATTGGGACTATGGCGTTTGCGTCAAAAGATCGATTCAAGAGCTGACTTGTTCCTTACAACTTCAGCACCTAAGTCGTGACATAACCCACACCTTTTGACACGGCCGGATCGTTGAGATCCGGCCATTGATTTGATTGGGTTTGTTGGGCGGGCTTTTGGACCCCTTTTGTCACAGGCCGGTTCAGGCCGATTTGTCGAGGATGTTGAGCACTTGTGCCTGGGCCGGCGGCTTCTTAAGCACACGTTGTATCGTTGCCGTCGAGATGCGATGGCCCTTGGCGATCTGGCGGATGCTCTGGCCCTGGCAGCGGTCTCGTTGTATGGCGGCGTTGTCCAGCACCAGCGGATTGCGGCCGATGTGCTGGCCTTCGAGCCGGGCGCGCCGCATGCCGGCGCGCACTCTCTCGATAATCAGGTTGCGTTCCAGTTCAGCGACGGCGCCGATGATGATCACGATGGCCCGGCCCAGCGGGCCACCGGTGTCGATATTTTTCTGGAAGCTGACCTACTCGATCTGAAGCCGGCTGAGTTAGTCCAGGACTTCGAGGAAGTGCTTCACCGACCCGGCGATCCGGTCCGATGCCCAGACCAGGACAACATCGAACCGGCCGCGGCGGGCATCAGTCATCATCTGATCGAGGCCTGGCCGGCGGGCCTTGGCGCCGCTGATCCGGTCGTTGTACTCGTGGATAATTTCGTAGCCGCGTTGGCCGGCCATCTGGCGGAGGTCGTAGAGCTGCGTTTCCGGATGCTGATCGAGAGTCGACACCCTCATATAGAGAGCGGCGCGTTTCATCCGCGCCGGCTCTTCTTAGGTGTGACGCTTCCGTGCTTGGCGACGTAGCTTTGGATAAACTCCAACAGAACCGTCGTCATATCCGTGCCCTTGGCTGCGGTTGTAGCCTTGAAGGCGTTGTGGAGGCTGACTTCAACGTTGATGTTCACTCGCTTTATCCCTGTTCCTTCCTTCTGCTTTCCGATCTGACTCACCCCCTTTCTATGGAGTGAGCTTATACGGCTATGAGTACCCGCCACCAGTACCCGGTATGGTCCGGGGCCTGGCGGAAGGGTCGGTTTACTCCTCCCAGGCACCTCGGCAGATCCGGACCGCGACCCCCATCTGCTCGGATTCCATGCCAAGCACGGCGGCGATGAGCTCCAACTGCGCCGGATCGGGGACCTGGCCGGTCTCCATGGCCAGCCACTCCTCGGTGCTCATCCCGGCCAGGAGGGCTGTAGCCTCCAGGGGAAGGTAACCATTCCGCCTGGCCTTCCTCATGAAAATGCCAAACAGCTGACTCCAGATCTTGCGGATAACCTCGTTGGACTGCTTCGGGCTACGAATCAACATGCTCATATACACAGTCCTCCCGATAAGCGCGCGCTATCAAGATAACCCCGGGCCGCGCTGATTGAATTCCGCGATGAGTATGTACTCAGTGCTATTCGGATCCAAAGCTGCGGCCCTGAACGCCGGTATCGAGGGCATCGCCGAAGCCCGGAAGACCATGGGCACTCCCGGCAAGGGAATGGCCATCGGCCTGGCAGCCATGGCGGCCTTCATTCCCGGCATGCTGGGATCCCGCAAGACCGGCGGCGAGCTCCGCGACGTCTACTCCGGCGTCGACCCGGTGCCGGTCAGATCAGGCCGCTGGTGGGAGCTGGGATCAACGCCCTTCGAAGGCGGACGCATCAAGGCATGGCGTCCCCACTGGAGCATCCTTCACAAGTCCAGCGCCGAAGAGACTTCCCTCTATGGCTCAGAAGAGAACAAATGGGCCCACAGCCCGATTCTCCATCCACTCAAGTGGCTGAGAGATCCCTATTATCTGGAGAAGCTGCACTATGAAGACCGGCCCTATCCGGTCGCATCGCCTGCATACCAGCTCCCTCCCTCCTGCCCAACACAAAAACCCTCGCGCGCCCGCGCCGCCATCCCCGCTACTCAACCAAGCCGTCCCAGCTCACATGTCCAGCTCACATGCCCAGCCCAGATGCCTGTCGCCGCCGAGCCTGCAACCGGGCTCCCGTTGGCCCCGGTTTCCCCTTTCGGGACAGCCTGAGAATATTTCTCGAACATTGAAAGTCCGCCTGCGAAAAATGACCTGCGATTCATCGTTAAGTTCTTCCGCTTTGAGATGGGGTCAAGCAGGTTATTTAGTTGCGGCCATCACGGAAGAGCCTGGGGGCAAAGTCATTCAAATCGCGGCGCCAAGTAAGCCACTCATGCGCTGTGCCGGGAGATGAGAAGTATACGTACTTGATTCCCGCCTTATCGAGCATGGTGCGAAAGGCGCCAATGGACCCATGAAAGAGAGCGGGCTCCTCAGTGCCCATCCCGAGCCAGAGCAGCTTGACCTTGTCGTTAAAGGCCGCTCCATCCTTAAAGACTCCATTGAATGCTGTCGCGGGATCGAGCGCATCGGAGCTAAGGCCGTTCATGGTGCCGCTGAATCCAGCCATGTAGGCGAATGTATCCAGGTGGTCGGTAGCAAGATGCAATGCCTGGTTAGCCCCCATCGAAAGGCCCGCCATGGCCCGGTGATCGCGGTCAGGAAGAGTGCGGAAGGTTGAGTCGATCATGGGGATGACTTCCTTGGTCATCACGTCCTCGAATGTGCTGAAATCTCCCGGGCCTGCGCTTGGCGGCCCAAACGGGCCAGCAGGCTGGGAGGCATATCCGTTGTCCATGACGATCAGCATGGGCGCGGCCTTCCCTTTTGCGATCAAGTTGTCGAGAATCAGGTTTGCGTGACCCTGAAAGGTCCAGCCGGTTTCGTCCTCTCCTGATCCGTGCTGAAGATAGAGCACCGGATAGCGCGCACTGGTGTTGGCGTCGTAATCCGGCGGTGTGTAGACAAAACAGCGCCGCCATTTGCCAGTGATTTTTGAATGGTAGATGCGGATATGCACATCGCCGTGGGGCACATCGTCTGCCTGGTAATAGTCCCCCTCTTCTTCGGGCACTTCGATACCGCTGGCATCGACACCGGTACCGAAGAATGTATGGCTCCCCGCATCGTTCACGCGCACTCCATCCGCATCGAGCGCGTAATAGTGGAAGCCGGCAACCAGCGGCGGAGTCGTTACGCTCCATATGCCGTCCGCGCCGCGCGTCATCGGAAACTTCTTCCCGGTAATATCCACATCCATAGACTGTGCACTGGGAGCCTTGATTTGAAATGCCACGCTGCGATCGGAAAGTACTCGCGGATACTGCGCACCCATCACGTTTGTCGTGGCTGGCCTGGCGTCTTCGATTGTTGAGGCACGAATGCCCTCCGCAGATCGCCGCCAGGAAAAATATGTGTCGAGAACCTTGAGACCTTCCTCGTTGGGAACGGGCCCGGTATGTGGCGTTCCGGCAAAGTACATTAGCTCCGGGTGCTGGTCGCTGAAAGCCGGCCAATTGGGCATGCCCGCGCCGTTAGGATCGCCATGCTTCGCGAAGTTCGTCCAATAAGTCATCATCGCGTCGGATATCGCAAAGTCTGTTGCGCTCGGCTTCCCTGTGGGGCCGCCCGTCGGGTGACCGAAAACGTATTCCACTTCCATGCCATGCGGTGAGCCATGCCCAGCCTGCGGTGAATCTGCCGGATAATCGGGGTGCTGATCGAAGAGATAATAGAAGGACTTCGATCTTCCGAGATTCGCTTCCATCCTGGCCCACGTCCAGGTATGCCATCCGAAGGCCGCATCCCGTGACAGATCGCGCGCCGTCTTGGGCATTGAATCGGTACCGGCTGGATAAGCCTTGATCAGTTGATCTGCGAGAGTTCCGTAACGCCTGCGCACACCGTCGATGTAATCCTTCGGCGTGCGGTCATGGGAGAAGGTTGCGCCTTCATCTGAGTTATACCCCACCAGGATCGGGGTGTCGTTGAACTGCCTCTGTTCGTAAATTGAGTATTCGTCCGAAGGAATGACGTAGCCGTCGACGATCGGCCAAAAAAGGCCACGCGTCGCGGCCAGCAACTTGTCTGCCGGCTCCTTACGCAATTCAGCGATGGATGCGGCCCCCACCGTTTTTGCAAACTCCACTCCGCTCCGCTCGGCATCCGCAAGGACGCGCATATTCTCACCCGGCATACCTGCGGAGCGCGGATGCCCGAACGAACCTCCACTCTCTGAGATAGCTCCTTCAAACAGTCCCTTCGCCAGAGGCGAGGCGCATAACTGGCTCACCGCAATGGCTCCGGCCGACTCGCCGAAGATAGTTACCTTATTAGGATCGCCGCCGAATGCGGCAATATTCTTCTTGATCCATTCAAGAGCCGCAATCATATCCAGAAGGCCGTAGTTCCCGGAGACATGCTGTGGCGACTCCGCGCTTAGCTCTGGATGCGCAAGAAAGCCGAGCGCACCCAACCGGTAGCCCATGCTGACCAGGACCACACCCTTCTGAGCCAGCTTTTCTCCGCTGTAAGTTGGAACAGAAGTGCCTCCGACGCTGAAGCCACCGCCATAAATCCACACCAACACCGGAACCCGATCCGATGCTGACTTAGCCGGCGTCCAAACATTCAGATAGAGGCAGTCCTCGCTCGTAGTGATGCCCGGAATACTCTGCACGCATTGCGGCGCAAACTTATCCGCGGGCCGAACGCCCTGCCACTTCGCAGCAGGCTGCGGACCACGCCAGCGTAGATCGCCGACCGGGGGCGCTGCGAAGGGAATGCCTCGATAGATCGTCAGCCCGTCTTCGATGGTGCCCTTCAGCACCCCTTGTTCAACTTTTGCGGTAAGAACCGAAGCCCAGCCGGTGCAGGCCACTCCGGCGAGGCCGATTGTCAGCAAAACCGTTGTAATCTTAAAACTCTTCACTGATTCCCACCTTCAAGTAATTTGCGTTGTCATCCTGAGCGAAAGGAGCCCCAAGCATACTTCAGCTTGGGGATGGTGAGTCGAAGGATCTGCGGCTGCGCTCCGTGTTTTTTGCAAGGACATCTCAGACTCACACGCTAGATCGACCTTGAGCGTGAGAACATCCCCGTAGAACGCCGAGCTGGTGACTTACCGCAGTTACCCACAATTACAGACAGGATTGCCGGAATCAGTATTCAAGTCCGGATTCGTCTTCAATCCCGCGATCTTCAGCACAAAAGCTTCTTTGCGTTCCGCGGAGTCCGGGAGCGTCACTCTGAGCCCGACAGAATCCTGTTTGAAATGCAGATCTCCGCCGCCGAGCAATGTCACAGAACGCCCTGAGCCCGCCGGCCCACCTTGAGGCAATGAGCTGATTACAACCTCCGATCCGGCACTCTTGCCCATCACGATGGCGTAAAGATCGCGCTCCTTCACCGTAAAGTAAATGTGATCTTCGCCAGTCTCCTGGAACTGAGTCCATGCGTGAGTATCGTAGATCGCCTCGCCGTTTGTCTCCAGCCATTTACCGATGGCGAGAAGCGTATCCTGCTGGTCCTGCGGAATCGTTCCATCAGCCTTGGGCGAAACATTCAGCAGAAGCGTGCCATTCTTGCTCACAGTATCAACAAGCCACCCAATCACAGTCTGGGGCGAGTTAGCCTTGAGTCCATCGACATATCCCCAGCTTCCGGTTCCTATCGGCCTGTCCACCACCCACGAGCCGCCGCGAATTCCATCAGGCGGACCGCCTTCAAAGTCCAGGATCGACGCGATGGTGTTTATGTTCGTGCCCGAAGGAGCAAACGCCGCCTTCTTCGTAGTGAACGATACCTCTTTACCCCAGCTCCTGGCACGGTTGTAGTAGTACGCGGCGATCTGCAGCTTCAAAGGATCGATGTGCCTTTGATCCACGCCGTTATCGAAGTAGATAAGGTCCGGCTGGTACTTATCGATCAGTTCAACATTGCGCTCATACCAGTTCACCAGAAAGCGCTTCATAGCTGCGTTGCTGCGGTCAGCGTAGTTGTAGAAATCGGCCCACTGCGGGTCGTAGAGATCGACCTTCTCCTGTTTCATCTTCTCGGCTAACTCGATGGGCGGGTTGATGAATTCGAAGTTCTCGATGCCATGATTCGCGACGCCCACCTTCATTCCGCGTTTGCGCACCGCCGCGGCGAGTTCGCCAATGACATCGCGCTTGGGCCCCATCTGCATCGAGTTGAACGGAGTCACCTTGCTATCCCACATCGCAAAGTTCTCATGATGCTGTGCACCAGGCATGACGTACCGCGCGCCTGCCTTCTGATACAACGCGGCCCAGGCGTCTGCATCGAAATGCTCCGCCTTGAACATCGGGATGAAATCCTTGTAGCCGAATTTCTCGGGCGGGCCAAAGTGCTCGGTGTGCCAGGCACGCGTGCTGTTAGGACCGGTATTCGCGCCGAGCGCAAGATCGTTGCCGCCGAGAATCTTCAACACGCTGTCGTTCCCACCCGCGTAGAGAAACTTCTCATACCACTCGTTGCCATGCGCCGGCACCGAGAATATGCCAAAGTGCATGAAGATTCCGAATTTCGCTCCCCTGAACCAACTCGGAACCTTGTAGTTCTCTTTCAGCGAGTCCCAGGTTGGCATTACCGGCCCGGGCGCCATCGGCGCCTGGATCTGCTTGACGGCATCCTCCACCACGCGCTGACTGGTTTCAGGAGCCATGTCAAACCCTAAGCTATTCCCGCCCTCTCCGGCACACTGCGCATTCGACTGAACCGGCTGCAAGGATTCGGCTGCAGCAACTTCACAAACCCCGGAGAACCTTGGGATCGCGAGAGCGGAACAGGCTCCACTCACCCATCGAATTAATTCACGTCGGCTGATTGCCATGGCCAATTTGCTCCTTGAGATCTTTGATTGGATGATTATTTCACGGTCGACTCAGGAACCACTGCGTCGCAAGTTGTGCCAGTGTTTTGGTCGGTCAACTGCTCATGCGCAGGTTGACCCGCATCTGGCGCCCCTGGTAATTTACCCTGCGATTGAGTTCCGCGGCGGAGTCTGGTCCAACTCCCTTTTCCCGGCTTGACCAGAACAATCTGGAACGTATGCTTCATTTGCATCCCGTGAAATGATCCAGACCGGTTCCCAGGCGAATGCACATTTCGATGGTCGTCCCAATGAAGATGAATCGTAGCCTGTGCGCCATGCTCGTAAGCATAGACGTCTCCACTGTCTTCGTCTAACTTAAAGTCGGCATCTTTGCCTGCATAGGATACGAATCTCCAAAGGATCCTGCGGCTCCAATACAGACTGCATGATAGGAACCAGTGGAACGATGCTGCTTTCCTTGACCAGGATTGGAATCCGATCCAGAGGAGCATGCGCAACGATCTGTTCTCCGCCGCGATACGTCTGCCCCGTCCAGAAGTCGACCCACACATCAAACCGCTCTATCCGATCAGCTCCGCGCGGACTCCTTCCTCTCATTGCGCTTGATCGCGCGGAGCAGTTCCGATAGAGTCCTGACGTTATTCAGTGACTTGCCGAAGACATACACCGATCTGAATAGGGCTCAATGGGCGCTTTGGTTCTTCTCGTCAGTTCAAAAGTAAATCCGAATAGATCAATACACATTAACCGATTTGACCGGAACTGCCGCCTTTCGGTGAATGCCAGAGCGGGGGCCGGAATGGCTCATCTTCAATCATTGCATTGACACTGGTGAAACTGGCTCCGTGGTGCTGAGCCTCGCGCAAGCCCCTCAAGTATCTGCGAAGTGATCAATATTGACCGGTTTTTTCCTGCCGCAAATGCGACTCTGAAGCATTGCCCACTCAGCCACGCTCTCGCACAAGCAAGAGCTCCCGGCCAACTGCGCAGCCAGGCTGGGCTTGATCGCAGTCGATGAACGCGTATTAGTGTCCCCGAATCGATCATGAAGCCTGACCGATGCGGTTGTGTGCTTTGCTCATAGAAACGTGTCATAACCATTTCCGGGGAAGTGTTCCATGCCTAAGTCCGACATGCTGATATTTAACGTCAATGCGTTCCTGGCTGGCGGCGGTGTGGGGCGCGAGATTATAGAACTTCGAGAAAGCCAAGTTCTTTTTTCTCAGGGAAAGGCAGCAGACTCTGTCTTCTATCTCCAAAGCGGACGCGCAAAGCTGACTGTCGTCTCCAAGAACGGCAGAAAGGCGACCATCACTCTGCTGGTACCGGGTGATTTTGTTGGCGAAGAGTCGCTGGCGAGCGCAGGCGCGTTGCGCGCGTCGACTGCAACCGCGTTAACAATTGGCAGTGCTCTGAAGATTGAGAGGGGAGAGATGCTCCGGGCCTTGCGTAAGGAGCAATCCCTTTCCGAGGTCTTGATGGCGTTTCTTCTCGCACGCGGAGTGCGCATACAGACTGATCTTGTGGATCAGCTCTTCAACTCCGCCGAAAAGCGCCTGGCTCGAATTCTGTTGGTGATGGCAGGTTTTGGCGGAGCTGAGAGTGTGGAAATGCTGCTTCCAGAGATCAGTGAGGATCGGCTGGCGGTGATGATTGGCGCTTCGAAGTCTGCCGTGGGTCTTTTCATGAAGCGGTTCCACGAACTCGGCTTCATCCGCTACGACGGCCGCATTCAGGTTCGTTCATCTCTTCTCGACGTGATTCTGCACGACCGGATGCCCGGAAACTACGCAGAAATGCCTGAAATAGTTGTCCCCGCAACGTAACAATGATGCTCCATACGATGGAATATTCGAAATTCAAGACGCTGCTCCTCCGAATGATTGTGGTGCCCATGCTTGTGACCACATCTCTTGCTGGATTTTTGTTGTGGGAGACGTTTGACTTGAACAAGGCGATGCAGTGGGTGGACCATAGCGATCGGGTTCTCGATCAGTCCGGACACCTTCTGAAGTTGCTGGTCGATATGGAATCCGCGACGCGTGGCCTGCCCGATCTTTTGTACCAGTTGGATTGTTAGTGTATTGCGGAAAGGGAGTTAGATAACTCGCCGCCGCAGTCGGGGGTGTGGGAAAGTGGGAAGCGCTCTTTGCTTTCCACTTTCCCATACCCCACAGAAGCTTCAGTCAGCCATGCAGCCGGTGCCGGTGGCTTGTAGCCCAGCGACGAGTGCGGCCTGACAGTGTTGTAGTGAACGCGCCAGTGTTCGGCCAGCACGCGGAGTTCTTTGATTGAGTAGAAGATTTCTCCGTTCAAGAACTCATCTCGCAGCTTCGAGTTGAAGCTTTCGCAGTAGCCATTTTCCCACGGGCTTCCTGGTTCGATGTAAGCTGTTTTGGCTCCCGTGCCGGCGAGCCACTTGCGCAGATCCCTGGCGACGAACTCGGGGCCGTTGTCAGAGCGAAGGTGCTCCGGCACACCTTTCGTCACCATCACGTCGGCCAGCGCTTCGATCACCTTCGCTGAACTCCATCTGCGTTCCGACCGGATCATCAGGCACTCCCGGCTGTGTTCGTCGATCAGATTCAGCATCCGCACCGTCCTTCCATCATTTGTCTTCGCGCTCACGAAGTCGTAGCTCCACACATGGTTGGCGTGCTCCGGCCGTAGCCGCACGCATGATCCATCGTTGAACCACAGCCGTCCACGCGGCTTTTGCTTCTGCGGAACCTTCAGCCCTTCGCGACGCCAGATGCGCTCTACCCGGTCTTTACCAACCTGCCAGCCGTCCCGCTTCAGCAGCGCCGTGATCCGGCGATAGCCATAGCGTCCATACTCGGTGGCCAACTCCACGATGGCCTGGGTGAGTGCATCCTCGTCTTCGCGCTGTGTCACCCTATTACCTCGGTAGCCAGCATTCCAAAAACTAGTCGTGGGCAATCTCCATTTGAAGATTTAGATTCATTTTCCCGATCGGAATTGCCAGTGGATAGTTCTCTCCGGAAGAGAAGGCACCAAATCTCGCCTTAATTTAGGCCTATTTTGTTCATAATAGCATTAACTAGCCCTTGACATTGCTAGATGTGCAGCAATATCTTTTACTCGTAGAATCAATCAGGAGGCTCGAGGGGAGTTCGGAAATATCGACAGCCAAGTTGCTGCCTGACGATCACGTTATGTGACTTGGCCATGGCAGTCATCATCGGATAAACAGGGCTGCTTAACTCCTGATTCGTGTTAAACGTAGCCCGATCTGCGGGCCATCGAGAGGATACCTTTATGCACGAGCAAGAGACGCGAGAGATCAAAAGTCCTGGCGAGGCAGTGGACCGCCTAGCCATTCATGGAGGAACTCCGGTGAGAAGCGAGCCACTGCCTCTTGAATTTCCCGGCGTACACCACATGGGAGAAGAAGAGGTAAAAGCTGCGTCCCGCGTTGTGAGCAGCCGATCATTATTTCGTTACTATGGGGTCGACCCGCAAAGGGAAGTCGAAGCATTCGAATCGGAGATTGGTCAATTTCTGGGAGTGTCGCATGTGGTTGCGGTGAGCAGTGGTACCGCTGCGCTGGGAGTTGCCTTGGCTGCGTTGGGAGTTGGGCCAGGACAGGAAGTGATTGTCCCCGCTTATATGTGGGCTTCTGTGGCAGCGGCAGTTGTCAATCGCGGAGCGATTCCGGTTCTAGCCGATATAGACGACACATTTTCCATGGCGCCGAAGTCCCTCGAAGGGCGAATCAGCAACAAGACAACTGGAATCATTGTCGTGCATATGAGCGGAGCCCCCGCCGACATAAAAGCGCTTCGTGAAATAGCCGATCGCCGAAAGTTGTTCCTGTTGGAAGATTGCGCGCAGTGTGCTGGAGGAAGCGTCGACAGCCAGCCGGTCGGGACGTTCGGCGACATGGGGATCTTCAGCTTTCAAATGAATAAAAACATGACTGCCGGAGAGGGCGGCGCCGTAGTTACAAATTCCAGGCGGCTCTACGACCGAGCATTTGCCTGCCATGACCTTGGCTACGCGCGCAACGAGCAAGGCCGGCTTATCATGGATGACCCGGATTTGTGCCTGTGGGGACAAGGCTGCAGGCTTGACGAGCTTCGTGCCTCGGTTCTCCGAGTGCAATTGTCCAAGCTTCCTCAGATCACCGGGGCCATGCATCGCAGCAAGTATCGCATCAGAGAAGCGATCAAGAAACTCCCCGGGATCCGTTTGCGCAGGATCGTCGATGAGGCAGGCGATACGTCGCCGTTTCTGATTACCACATACAGAGATTCAGAGACCGCGAAGAACGTGAACAAGGCGTTGAGGGCAGAGGGAATTGTCACCCATTCTCAGGGGATTTCAAACATTCTGATGACCGAATGGGGATTTCATCTCTACTACAACATCGTCAGCCTCGTGCAGATGACCAGTGTCGATCGGTCCGGATTCCCATGGAACCTCGCGGAGAACGCCGGTCTTCGGATGCAATACGCAAAGGGGACCTGCCCTGTGGCGGATGACCTGTTTGAACGCAGCACTCTTCTTGCAATTCCGTCCGCGCTCACAGAACACGATGAAAACGACATCATTCGAGCCTTCGAAAAGGTTCTCCGGGCCATCTCGTTCGATTACGTTCCTTCGTGAGTCAGTGTATGCTTTGAGGGTTGTTCCAATGTCGACCGCTCCCTGTAAGTCGTGTCGAGGCGAAGTCACCGGCTACGGACACACTAATTCAGAAACCGTTCGTGTGCGCCGAAGCAAAATTTGGGCGTCGATAATGGGGGCCGGGATGCAAGAACAATCAACCCGTCCTGCCTCACAACAAAGGCGCTCAGCCTGCATCCGGAATGGGTCATCATGATCGAAACGCGTCAGGCGCTCGTATTTGACTACGACGGTGTGATTGCCGATACCGAACCGCTGCACTGGAAGGCGTGGGAAACTCTGCTATCGCAAAACGGCATTCAACTCGGATGGGACGAGTACTGCCGTGTCGGACAGGGGGTGAGTGACCGGCAAATTTACGAACATTTCCGAGCACGCATGCCCCGAATGGATGCAAACGCGCTCCCAATTCTGAACGCAGAGCGCAGGCGGAATGTCCGTGAGTTGTCATTGCGGCAATGTCCGGTTCCGCTGGAAACCATCGCGTTGCTTAAGTCGCTCGATGGTTACAAGATTGGGCTAGTGACAAGTTCAGAGCAATCAGAAGTCGAACCGGTCTTGTACGCAGCAGGGATTCACATGGAATTTGATGCGATCGTCTTCGGAGGAGACACTGCCTCGAAGAAGCCGTCGCCTGCTCCCTATCTGCTGATTGCCGAGAAGCTGGGAGTGAAAACAGGAATTGCTTTTGAAGACTCTGAGCCGGGGCTTTCAAGTGCGAGGGCAGCGGGGTTTCGAGCAGTGAAGATTGCGAGGCCAAGCGATCTCTCAGAAATCGTGAAGCGTTCGCTAAGGTGACTATGCCTAAGCGATCGGAAGAATGCGGGCCCGGGAGTCGCTTATATAAGGATCTTCGACCGGGACGACCCCGACGTGTTGGAATATATTCGCCAGACGCAGGACAGGAGTGCAACCGTCGTGGTTGCAATCAATATGTCCGCTCGAGCAAAGACGCTCGCGCTTGATTCCGAAAGGATGGGAATCAGAAGCACGCCGGTCCGGAGGATAGCTTCGACCGACGCCTCGCTTCAATTGGTAACGAATTCTGAATCTGTTATTCTTCCTCCCTTTTCATCGTGGGTGGGAGAAGTGAGGGAGGGGAGCGATGATTCGAACCGCTGATGACGGAAATGGTAGATTTGCACGCCGTATAACGCTTTCTATTTTGCTTCTGTGGCTTCTAAGCGCACAGTTGTCCGTGCAAGCTTCCTGGGGACAAGGGAAGGCTGCAGTGCCGCTTTATCTCGATCGCACGCGGCCAATTGAAGCGCGGGTAGATGACTTGCTAAAGCGGATGACGCTGAAGGAAAAGGTGGGTCAACTCAATCTACCCTGCGGCTATGTTGATGCGCTTGGAAAGACGACCGCGGAGAAGATGGATTCGGCGCGCAAGTTCGCGGCGGGTACTCTGACCGATGAGATCGGGCCCGGAGCAGGGTTCTTCACGCTGGCCGATACACTTCACTTGAACAATCTGCGTGAGCAGGTAAAGTTCTTTAACGAATTGCAGACCATCGCAACCACACAGACTCGACTGAAGATTCCCCTTCTCGAAGATGAGGAGGGAACGCATGGGGCAATGTTCGCCGGAGCGACGGTGTTTCCTGAAGGGTTGGCAATCGGCAGCACCTTCGACATGCCGCTGGTCCGCGCAATCTACGGTGCATCCGCGCAGGAGGCACGATCGACAGGCATTCACATGTTGTCGACCCTCGTGCTCGAGACGGACCGCGACCCGCGCATGGGGCGCAACATGGAAGGCTACAGCGAGGACCCGTATCTCGACTCGCGCATCGCGGAGAACATTGTGCATGGGGCCCAGGGCGAGAACGTCGACGCGCCTGATAAAACCGCTGCGATGATGACGGACTTCCCAACGCAGAGTGAACCTGTGAGCGGTATGGAACGGGGGGCCATTGAGCTTTCGGAACGCTACATCCGCGAAAATTTTCTGCCGCCGTGGATCGCTGCATTCAGGGCCGGCGCCTGGGGGGTGATGGCTGGGTACCCCGACATCGAAGGAGTCCCTGAGCATGCATCTGAGAAATGGAATACGAAGATCCTGCGCAACGAACTCGGCTTCAAAGGAATCGTCGACAGTGAGGGAGGTGGATTCAGTACGTTGATCTACGAGCACATTGTCCCATCACAAAAAGAGGCGGGAGCGATGGCTCTGAGGGCCGGGGTTGATGTGGATATCACCGCCGAACCTGCCTATATGGGACCACTGATTGAGAACGTAAGGGAAGGCAAAGTTCCTGAGGTGCTGGTGGATCGGGCGGTTCGGCGTGTGCTCGAGCTCAAATTTCGCCTGGGGCTCTTTGAGCATCCGTATGCGGACGCGGAAACGGCCGAACGAGTGGTTCACTCCGCCGAGCATCAGCAGCTCGCGCTCAAGACGGCGCGAGAGGGAATCGTGCTGCTGAAGAATGACGGCGCGATTTTACCGCTGAAGAAAGATGTGGCTTCAATCGCGGTGATAGGCCCGGACGCCAATGATGGATGGAGCCAGCTGGGCGATTACAGTCCTCATGCAGTACCCCAGAAACTGGTGACGGTTTTGGACGGAATCAGGAATGCGGTTGGAGAGGGAACCAGAGTCGATTATGTTCGCGGGTGCGATGTGATTGGGGACAAAGGAGACTTTGCGCCGGCGATTCAAGCTGCGCGAACGGCCAGTGTGGCTGTCGTTGTTGTTGGCGAGCATCCGGACAATGATGGCCGTGGCCATGTTCCACCCACCGATGGAGAAGCGTACGACGTGGCCAGTCTTGATTTGACGGGGCACCAGGAAGAGCTCGTGCGCGCGATTCAAGCAACCGGGACACCGGTGGTGCTGCTGCTCATCAATGGCCGGCCGCTTTCGATTCCCTGGGAAGCCGAGCATGTTCCCGCAATCGTCGAAGCCTGGGAGCCGGGAGAGCGTGGGGGTGAGGCCATTGCCGATGTGTTGTTCGGGGAGTATAACCCGAGCGGCCGCCTGGCAATTACGATTCCGCGAAGCTCCGGTCAACTTCCCGACTATTACAACTACAAACCAGGGAAGGAGTACTGGTTGCAGAGCGCATGGAGCCAAAACGGCGGCTATTCCGATATGCCCGCAACACCGCTTTACCCATTTGGATTTGGACTGAACTATACGGAATTCCAGTTGAGTAATCTGCGCATTGCGCCAATCCAGATTGCTGCAGATGGCAACGTCGACGTGAGTGTGGATGTAACCAATACTGGGAAGCGCGCGGGAGCCGAGGTTGTTCAGCTATACCTGCATCAGCGGTACGCGCCTGTAGCGCTTCCGGTGAAGAGCATGAAGGGATTCGTGCGGGCCGAGTTAGGCCCTGGTGAGATGAAGACCGTGACGATGAAACTTGCTCCCGGTGATCTGCAACTGCTCGACAAAGATCTTCATTGGAAGGTTGTGCCGGGCACGTTTGATGTGATGGTCGGGAAGTCTTCGCAGGAAATTGTGCTGACTGGGTCGTTCGATGTGGCAACGGCCAGTCTTGCGTCGGTACATGGGGCGCGGCGACAAAGATGAGTGATCGCAAAATCCGATCGAAGGTGCGATTGCAATCAATCGTTTGAGTCGACGGTGACCTTTGCATTCAGCGGGCCATCGTCGTCAGGCAGTCCTCCCAGGTCGTTGAGCAACTGCCGGCGGACGAACTGCTTGCGCTCTTCCGCCTGGGCAAGTGTGTGGATTGCGCCAATCTTCTGTGCGCGTTGCTGCAAGTCGCGCTGAGCAATCGTGCTCATCCGGTTCATGAAAGAATCCTGAGCACCGGTCTGGGCAAGAGCACCAGGAATTGCGCCAAAAGAGGCAAATGTACAAACCACGATGAGCCGATTGGTGGAGCGGCGGAATGTACGGAGGTTCAACCCCCTATTAAAGATAAATGGCAACAAGTTAAACCCCGGAGCCCGTTGATACCAGGATAAGCCACGAAATATAAAATAAATACTGGACTATGGGCAAGAAAATGACAAGATAATATTAAAGTAGACTTATGGGAAAAACCACGACACGCGCACCCGAACCTTTGGAAAAGCTCGAGCAACGCGAATCAAATATTCTGCAATTAATTCATTCTGGGATGAATAACTCGCGGCTTGAGCTGGCGAAACAGGCCGATCTGAGCCCGTCTTCTATAACTGCGGTTGTACAGCGCCTTATCAAGAAGGGCCTTGTGGTCGAGTCGGAGCCGACCACTTCTAATCTGGGCCGCAGGCCAATTCCCTTGCAGGTTCGAAGAGATGCGGCATATCTTGTCGGCGTCGATCTCGGTTCATTTTTCTTGCGCATTGTTATTACCGATATCAATGGCGAGATCGTCTTTCGATCGCAGGCAAGGACCGAGATAAAGGCCGGTCGCGAGCGCGTTTTGGAGAAAACCTTCCTTTGTATTCATCAAGCGATTCGAGAGTCCAACATACCTCCGAAATTGATCAAGGGCATCGGTATCGCCCATTCCGGCGTGATCGATAGCGAAGCGGGAGTCGTGCTCTCCTATCCTCGGCCGGGCCAGATGGCTGAATGGAAGAATGTTCCGCTGCGCGAGCTCTTCCAAAAAGAATTTGACCTCCCCTGCCTCATCGAAGACAGTGTCCGCACCTCGACAATCGCCGAAAGAACCTTCGGAGCAGCCAGCGAGCTCAACAATTTTCTCTATATTGAAGTGGGCATGGGCATTGGGGCCGGAATTTTTATTGATGGAAAGATCTACCGCGGCGCCGGTGGTCGAGCTGGCGAATTCGGGCACATTACGGTGAATGAAGGCGGACCGCTCTGTTCATGCGGAAATACTGGGTGCCTGGAGTCACTTGCCTCCTGTAGCGCAATCATTCAGAGTGTCCGGGGCGCAATTGAGATGGGAATCGATTCCAAGATTCGTGATCTCGCTGGCGGCGATCTGGAGAATGTGAGCATTGAACTGATCGCGCAGGCGGCAGATGAAGGCGACAGTCTTGCATACCGCGTATTGCAGGGTTCTGCGTCCTATATTGGTGTCGGATTGGCGAACCTCGTCAATTTGTTTAATCCCAAAGTAGTGATCTTTGGCGGAGCGCTGTTTCGCGAGATTCCGCAGCTCATCGAGGATCCTCTGCGCAGGGTCATCAGGCAAAGGGCGCTTGAAAAGTCGGCACAGGAAGTGCAGCTTGTAGTTTCAGCACTTGGTGCGGAGGCAGGCGCGCGGGGTGCTGCAAGGTTGGTCGCCGAAAGTATCCTGGAAGATTTGTATCTTCACTGGCCTGCGCAGGGAGTTAACGAAGCTCCAACACCAAATTCAAAGCAATCAAAACGTCGCATTACACCCGAGGCTGTCGTAGAAGACGGCGTGGCCACTCGCTGAAGCCGAATATTTTGGCTCGCGAAAAGTGGAGGAGCCATGAATTCGGAGTGGAGAGAGACTTCGCGCTGAACGCCCCGGTTTCCGGTTGTCTTTTCGGCTGACTCAGCGCCGGTTGCTGCTATCGCCGGAATCAGCACGCAGGATTCCACTGCGCAAGATCAAATGCTTCAGTTAACCCACGAGCGAATCGCGAAAACGAGGATCAGGCACAAAAGCTGCGAGTTGCGACATGGTCCGTTTGATGGATAATGCCTGGCGCGCACTTCGCAAATGACCTGGGCACGCCCGGGCAACCATCTCGGCAAGATGGACCGCCGCAGCGAACCACGAAGGAGAGAGCGCTAGTCAACCTAGGGCGCAGGCGGCAGATTTCACCAGTTCGAATTCGGCACGTCATGGAAACGCCCCAACATTCGATAAATCTGGTAGAGACCGAAATTTTCCATTTCCTCGCCCGCTCCCACCTGGACCCATGTCGTCGCGCTCACTGCGCCATAGCCGCCCTCGCTTGCAGCCTTGAGCGTTGGGAAATACCCATAATAACCATTCGTGTAACCGAGAAAGAAGCAGTCTTTCACAGGACACTTCGCGCGCAGGTCCGTCTGGAAGTCGACGAATGGCTCGCCCGGCATTCCTACGATTGCAATCTTGCGATTGATGAGCGCTGCCACCACCGGCAAGTTCATGGTTTCCTTCACCGGTGATGCGAAGACTTGGAAAGCTGTCGGGCCGATCTCGCGCAATGTCTCCTTCCTGAATTTCTCAGGATCCCAACGGAGTTTGAGCGGGAGCGAATCGTCCGCAAAATCGATCTGTGGATCTGGGTCGACTGTGGTCTGAATCTGCTGTGCTGCGCTAAACGCGGCCTTGCCGAGAGCTTCACCGGCCCAGTCTCTTCTGCCAACGGCGTCGAGGTTGATCGGCGTTCCGGCGTCAAAAACATTGATGTCGCCAGCCGCGCCTTGCACAAAGAAGGCCAGCGGCTTGCCTCCGAAGGCCTCTTCCACCACCTTGCACATGACGCCGGGAAAATCTGCAGAAAAGCGGAGGGCATCGGAGCCGAACGTTACGGGATGCGTCGCGTAGTTGACCAGGATTGCAAGTGGTTCGCCATCCAGGCGATCAATCCGCAACACGGCAATCAGCGGGTCAAATGGGTAGGTGGGGGCCTGGGTGGGGTTCGACCACAGCATGGAAACGGAACCATCGGAATTGACATGCCGGCGGTTGTATCCAATATACGCAGCGCCATAGCCTACTCCCAAGCGGACTGGAACCGCATGCTCGGCAGCATCGTGAATGGCGCCTTCGATCCGGCTCAGGTCGTCGGTTTCCCAAGCCGGTGTTCCGTCTGGATATTCGTCCATGATTATGGGCCCGGTGTGCGTGTGCGTCGCCTGCACTATCAGATCGTCGATATTACTGTTCTGCTTGGCAGCCCTGCGCAAGGACTCCAGTGAAGCAGGGCCGAACGTCCGGCCAAGATCGAGATCGACGTACGCCAGGCGTCGGTTACCCGACTCGAGCACAAGAACGCGGGCGAAGAGAGGATCAAGCGTGCCTATCGCACCAGCCAGGCGATCGAAATGCCCCCACATGTGTGTCCCCAGCGGCGGCGTGATATCCACCTTTGCCACACCGGCCTCCATTTCAGCCGCGTTGCACCTCGGGGTGAGGGCGATCACAAGAATGGCAATCATTGTTGCAAGGAGAGGGTGGATTGAGGATCGGCAACGGATCATGGCTTAAGTACCTTATCCTTTGATTTTAAAATAATATCGACAGATAGAGGGAAATCGAGGCTCACTAGATGCATCTTGAAAAATAAGATGCATTCTGGGATCAACAATAATCCTATATTACAACAGAAGTCAATTGCCCCCCCAATTTCGGCGACCCATCTTCCTAGTAGCCCGGTTTGTCTCGAATTTATGAGAAATTGGGCCGTTCTGTGCGGAAAAATTGAGCGCAGGCCATGGGCTCTACGACGAAAAGCCAATGGACAGTCGCTGCTTCGCTCGCGGGAGCGCGCGCCGATTCTGCAAGTTTCCTAAACGCTATTTGTTGACGCGACGGCTAAGCTGAGCCACTTGCTCTCCCGTCAGAAGAAATCCACCGACGCCAAAATTGAAGCTTGAGCCAGGCAGATAGTAATTTGGCGTGTCGTCCGTCTGCTGGACATTGCCGACCCGCCCGTTGACATAGATCTCATTCACCATTCCGCGCCACGCCTTTTCCACAACGGGCTCGTAGGTGGCGCAATCAAGGACACCGTGATTCACGCCCCATGCCCTCACATGCAGACAACCAGCATCAGAGTTCTTGTCGGTCATTTCAATCTCTCTAGAACCAATGTCCCCGTAGCAAGCGATCTCATCAGGATTCACTAAAGTCGATCTGTTTTGGCGCCAGGCGGAATCCTCTTGTTGATACCGCGATGTAAGCCACACCAACTGCAAACCAGATTCCTCCCACCGACTTTGCCAAGGGATTCAGGTTCCACCAGATGAGTGCACAAAACGCAAATCCAACAAGTGGCAGGAGAACGTCACCAAGGATTTGCGGCCGCCGTTGTTTGCGGATCCGCACGCCGAAGTGCCAGAAAGCGGAGAAATTCACGCCCATGAAAGCAAGAAACGCACCAAAGTTCAGCAATTCTCCCGCGTGCTCGTATGCGTTGCCCACGAAGTTCAATCCAATCGCGCCAACGATGGCAATCAATCCGATGAGCAGGATGTTGTAGGTCGGCGTTGCGCTTCCGCGGCCCAGATGCGCAAAGAACCGCCGCGGCAACACACCATCACGTCCCATTCCGAAGAGCAGGCGAGCGGCCCCGAGGCCACCTGTAAGCCCGCTTCCGACAGCCGCCAAAATCAGGATGAATCCCATCGCCTGGAAGAGTGGCATTCCGCCGACACGCTGGCACACATCCATGAACGCAGTCTCGAGATTTGCGAAACTGTGCCAATCCGGCCAAACCCGCTGGCCAAGGTAAACTTCAACACCGCTAAAGATGCCCGTGAACAGGCACACAAGAACCGTGGCGAGAAGAACGTTGCGCTTCGGGTTATGCACTTCTTCCGACAGAGTCGTGATTCCATCGAAACCGATATACGTAAGAGCTGCAAAGGATGTGGCCATCCAGATCTGGTGCCCGTTGAATGTGACGGGGTCATAGAACGGCTGAATCGAGAACAGCGCGCCCCAGCTTCCGGTCCTCAACAGAAAACGTACGGCCAGCCAGAGAAACGCCACGATCACAACACTCATTGCAAACAGCAGAACCTTGTTGGCGCGCGCCGATGATTTGATGCCGCGAAGATTCAGCAAGGTGATAAATGTCCCAATCAGAATGGCCGCGATTGGATAAGGCAATTGAGGAGCGTAACGGCTGTGAATGGCTGCGGCAATCCATATGGTGCACAGCAGCGGCTGCAGAATGTAATCAAGCAGCATTGCCCAGCCAATCAGGAAGCCCACATGCGGGCTGATGGTTCTGCCCACATAGGTGTAGGCGGAGCCTGCCGTTGGATAAACGCTCGCCATTCGACCGTAGCTGAAAGCCGTGATCATCATGGCCAGCATGGCAACAAGAATGGTTGTAACGGTGTGCCCATTCGAGAGTTTTTGCGCCACACCGAAAAGCGGGATAGGGGCCGTGGGCTGGATCAGGATCAGGCCGTAGAAAATCAGATCCCAAAGGGTAAGGACTCTCCGAAGGTGCGGAGCGGTTTCGGCATTTTTGAGTGTTTCAGTTGTCATATTTGTCATCTGAAAGAACAACCAGGTTGGTGCATTTCAATCCCGCGCGAAAAGCTGAGCCCCGCTTTCACCTGGCCCATGAGGAACCCGCCGTTGACCTCGATGACCTGGCCATGAATAAAGCTGGCCTGATCGCTGCAAAGAAATAAAATCGCATCCGCAATCTCCTTCGGCGCGCAGCTTCGATAATGTCGATGATCCCATGCTGAACCCGCTCGATTCGACTCAATTACTTCGACGAGCAGAAGTGCAATGCAAAAGAACACTTCGCCCTCATTTGGTCCGGGCGACTTGGGCATGCGATCGTTGGAGGAAGCGGATGAGCACGCCTGAATTCCACGCAATCGCCATTCTTCCGTGCGAAAATCTCATCGCAGCAAAAGTGGTTCGGCATGCATCAATTATGCAAATATATGAAGCAATTCTAGCAAGATTCCAGAAAAGCTTCTATTCAAAGCGTATGTTTGAAACAAAAGGGCTTGAAGTAGTGCCGCATTCCACCACCGTCTTCGTCTTGCGAAATGAAGGCCCACAGGTTTGATATAGAAGCGCCCCATCTCCAGCAGCAGTTTGCCGGCGACAACTACGCAGGAATCTGTCCCGAGGCATGGGAGGCGATGGCGGCAGCCAATCGCGGACAAGTTACTTCGTACGGCGACGACCCTTGGACGGACAAAGCTCCCGATACCTTTCGCGATCTATTCGAGAGCGACTAAGAAGTCTATTTCGTATTCAACGGTATCCATGTGCCTTCCGGCCCTGCAAATCGACGTGTAGGGAATGGCTCTCCAGAGCTGTCGGCCGAGAGACGATAGATGTACGACTCTTATCGTATTGACATACGAGAAGAGTCGTACTACTATCTCTTTCATGGCGAAACTGGCTGTACCGGACAGAAGACTCCCACTGCCCACCGAAGCGGAGCTGGCGATACTGCAGATCATGTGGAATCGCGGACCGAGTACGGTACGGGATGTCCACATGGGTTTGTGCAGCAAACGGACGGGCTACACGACCACCCTCAAGCAAATGCAGGTGATGGTTGACAAGGGTTTACTGAAACGGAACGAACGGTATCGATCGCATGTGTATGAAGTGCGGATCCAGCGAGAGCAAACGCAGCGACGCTTGACCAGGAGCCTGCTGGCACGCGCGTTCGACGGTTCCGCCAAGAACTTGGTTCTGGGTGCCCTGAGCTCGCAACCCATCTCCCGGGCCGAACTCGCTGAAATTCGTGAAATGCTCGACGAATTTGAAAAGGGGAAAGCATGATAGCCGTAGTACACCTGTCCGCACTTCCTCTGGTACATGCACTGGGGTGGACGCTTCTTGATTTCTGCTGGCAGGGCGCAATTGTGGCAATCGTTCTTGCCTGCGCGCGGGGCCTTGTTCCTTTGCGGGCTTCTCGGCTGCGCTACGCAATGGCTTGCGCCGCAATGGCGCTGATGATTGTGCTGCCCGCGATTACGTTTTGCGTCCTGGCAGCGAATCCGCAACGGTTTGCAATTGTGGCTGCCGCCGCGGATTTTGGTCACGCGCTGAACAAAAGTGTTGACCCGCCCGCTGAGCCGTTGATCCTTCAGTTAGAGAAAATTCTCAACCAATCACTACTTGTAGTGATTGGTTTTTGGTTCGCTGGCGTGCTGGTCTTGCTGTGCCGCCTCAATCTAGGTCTCGCTGCGACGAGGAGAATGAAATCCCTCGCCGTTGAATCGGTGCCGGCGGAAATTGGGCATGTCTTGGGCACCCTTCGTGCCCGGCTCCGCATTCAGCGAGCCGTCCAGCTGTTGAATTCGGCGCGCGTCCAGGCACCTGCGGTGATCGGTTGGCTCAAGCCGGCAATTCTTCTGCCCGTTGGGTGTATGGCCGGCATGTCGCCTCTGCAGATTGAGTCGATCCTGGCGCATGAACTCGCCCATATTCGTCGCCACGACTATCTGGTCAGCTTGTTCCAGTCGATGGTTGAAACTATGCTCTTCTATCATCCCGCAGTTTGGTGGGTGTCAAGTCAGATTCGGCGCGAGCGTGAACACTGCTGCGACGATCTAGCGGTTGCGGTCTGCGGCGACCCGCTTGCATATGCCAAAGCGCTGAGCTTTCTTGAAGAACGCCGGAGCCCGGTGCCTGCCGGTGCTTTTGGCGCCACAGGAGGAGTGTTGAAAATGAGAATCGCCCGTCTGCTCGATTTGAAACAATCGCCGGTTTTCCCGCGCACGCCGGCCGCAATCCTGCTGGTGCTTGTCGCCGCCACCGCTGGACTCGCCTTCTGGGGATCTGCGCGAGCCCAGTCAACAACGTTGCAGCAGGAAACTACGTCGAGTCAGGGCTCTTCTGCCAGGTCGACAAGCCCATCTCAGAGCGCATCCTCGACCGTGAACATTCCCGTGCAAGTGCGCTCGTTGACCATTCAATCGAATGACCTGCCCGAATCTGACCGGCTTGAGATCGTTCAGGCGTACCAGGGAGGCACGTATCCGCTCGAGGAACTGATGGAGCGCATCCGGCAGAACGTGCGCGACCGCGGTTACGCCGAGGCAAGAGCAGAAATCTTACAACCGACAGCCACGCCAGCGGGTCAGCCGCCGCAGTCCGTCGATGTTTCCGCCCAGGTTTCGGCGGGCTCCCGGTACACTCTCGATCGGATTGAGATTGAAGGCAACCGAGCCATCCCGGTCGAAGAAATCATCCAGCAATTCCCGCTTCATCCCAGCGATCTGTTCAACGCGACGGCTATCGGTAAAGGGCTGGACAGTCTGAAGAAACTCTACGCGTCGAAAGGCTATGTTCACTTCGGAGCGATTCCGCGCCCGCAAATGGATAACGTCCATCACACTGTCACCCTAATCCTCAATATCAGAGAGGGCGAGTCAACCAGGCCCTAACAGTGCGCTGAACGCGCCCGACCGGTGTGGTCGACCAGGCGTAACCAACTGGTCAAAAGAGAACTGTCTTTGGACCTCCCTTCCGGATATCCTCCATCCAACTGGAGGGTTAAATGACCCGGACGCTCAGATTTGGACAATTGTCACTGCTTGCCTTGGTGGCGGTACTCTTCACCACCGGATGCCACAAGGATCCAAGCCTGGTGGCCGCGGATAGCAGCCAGCCGGGCGCGCAGGATCAGGCCTCGGACCCGGCGGCAGATAATTCCGCCCCGTTTGCCGCGAACTCAGACGCGCAGGCGCCAGTGACTTCCAGCGCTCAGCAAAGCGCTCCGCCGCCCGAGGCAAACGACTCCTATCCCCCAACATCGGACCAGGGCTCGTATGATCCGGGTTACGGAGAGCAGCCGGAATACACTGCTGTCCAGCCGCCGCCGCCCTTGCCCGACTACGATCAGCCACCCGCTCCCGGCGACGGTTATCTCTGGACACCCGGATACTGGGCCTGGGGTCGATACGGCTATTACTGGGTACCCGGCGCATGGGTGGAGGCTCCGTACGAGGGCGCTCTCTGGACCCCAGGCTACTGGGGATACTGGAACAATTCCTATGGGTTTTACCCTGGTTATTGGGGCCAGTACGTCGGCTACTACGGCGGTATCGATTACGGCTTTGGCTACGTCGGCTACGGCTACCAAGGCGGCTATTGGGGTGGCGGCCACTTCAACTACAACCGCTCCTTCAACAATATGAACGGCTCAAGGGCGCGATACATCTATAACCACCCTGCGAGCAATGATCAGCGCGGCTCTCGCGTGAGCTACAACGGCGGATCAGGTGGACTGCATGTGCGAGCGCGGCCCGCGGAACTGGCGGCGCTGCATCAACAGCACACTCCCCGGATGGGGGCACAAATACAGAATGAGCGGACGGCCAGCACGAACCGCGCTCAGTTTGCGAGTGTCAACCATGGCCGGCCAGCCAGTTTGGCCGTCGCCAGGCCGCTTGCGGCAGATCGCAACGTGAGTGCCCCAGCAGCTTTGCGGTCAACCAATCGGGCTGTAGCGCAACAGCAGCAGCGTCAGGCAGCCCCACAACCTGCGCAACAGCAGCAGCACCAGGCCGCGCCGCAACGCGAGCAACAGCAACAGCGTCAGGCAGCGCCGCAACGCGAGCAACAGCAGCAGCGTCAGGCCGCGCCGCAACGCGAGCAACAGCAGCAGCAGCGTCAGGCGGCTCCGCAACGCGAGCAGCAGCAGCAGCGTCAGGCAGCGCCGCAACGCGAGCAACAGCAGCAGCAGCGTCAGGCGGCTCCGCAACGCGAGCAACAGCAGCAGCACCAGGCAGCGCCGCAGCGCGAGCAACAGCAGCAGCGACAGCGTCAGGCAGCACCGCAACGCGAGCAACAGCAACAGCAGCAGCAGCGTCAGGCAGCGCCGCAACGCGAGCAACAGCAGCAGCACCAGCAGCGTCAGGCAGCGCCGCAACGCGAGCAACAGCAGCAGCACCAGGCCGCTCCGCAGCGTCAGGCGCCACAACAGCAAAAGGAGGAGCCACCGAAGAAGTAATCTTCCCAATCAATCCGCGCAGGACTCTGCCACCCGCGCGCAGCTTTCTGCTGAGGTGGGATTCGGTCGAAGTCAAGCCCTGATGAATGGCTGCGTCAGTGGCGGCAATCGCACATGAGCATAGGTGCGTGTATTCCCCGGCTATGGAGACAAAATGACAGGAAACAAGCACAACCATGAAGGAAATAGTGGCGACGGCGGCGAACCGGGTCCGGGTCCATATTGGCGGCGCATGCATCGAGACTGGCGCTTCTGGGTAGGCGCGATTCTGATGGCCGCGGCCTTGTCTGTCTACGTGTTTAGTGGCGACCTGGCCTGGGTTCCCAATGGCCATCGGCAATCTGCGATGCCGGCGCCTGCCGCGAATTGAATCCCGCCTCGCCTGCTGCGTCAATACGGTGTTACTCGGGTGAGCAGGTCCATGGCATTCGCAATAACACCTTCTCAGAATTGAAGCTGTCGATAGTGAAAGACGGGCACAATGGATAAAACGCAGCTATATCCTCTGCGGTTCGAACCGATCTATCAATATCGTTTGTGGGGCGGTCGTCGCCTGGCAAGCTTGATCTCCGCGCCGCTTCCGGGCGATGGACCTATCGGCGAAGCGTGGGTGCTGAGCGACCGCACCGACTACCAAAGCCTGGTTGCGAATGGACCGCTTAAGGGCCAGACACTTGGACAAATGATGCAGCAGTTTCGCATACAGCTGATGGGCGAGCTGTCTTCGCGCTTCACCCGCTTTCCGCTGCTGCTCAAGTTTCTGGACGCACACGAAATGCTCTCAGTGCAGGTGCATCCGAGCGCTGCGCACCCTGAGCTGATTCCTGCCGGCGACACCGCAAAGACCGAAGCCTGGGTTGTCATCGATGCTGAGCAAGGAAGCCATATCTATGCCGGCCTGAGACCAGGCACAACTTCCTGCATACTGCGGCACTCTCTCGATAACGGCACGATTGCCGACCACCTCGTGTGTATTGCCCCGAAGACCACGCGTCCTCTAACCTCAGGGCGCTTGATGAAGTCTTTCCATTGTTTGATCAGATCTTGTCCCGGAAGATCCTGAGGATGAGCCTTCCCAGCAAGGATTAACTGAACCGGGCGCTGCGGATTGGAGAGCAGCCGCACCAGCCGCTCTGGATCGTGCAATAGAAGATTGGGGCGCTTATACGTGGCAAAGCGCCGAGCGAATCCCAGGGTCAGCGCATTTTCATCGAAAATGCCGGCGGCATCCGAAGGATCTGCACCTTCCGCGGCGAGTTGGCACTGATACCGCTTCCGCATCCGTTCGATCAGGCCTTTTCGCCCTGATGTTCGCAGTTGCCACAGCTGCTGATTCGGGATGTGGCGGACGGCCTCTTCGGCCGGACGATCTCCACGCCAACGCTTTGCGCCACAGGCGGAGGTCCATAGCGCATCGGCTTCGGCTGAATCCCATGTAGGCACATGAATGCCGTTGGTTACCGACCCTATCGGGACCTCCTCCCTTGGCCATCGAGGAAACAAGGATTGGAAGATCTGCCTGCTCACTTCGCCGTGGAGCTTGCTGACGCCGTTGATCTGCCCGCTGCCGCGGACTGCAAGATAGGCCATGTTGAAGGGCTCTGTAGTGTCTTCCGGGCTCTGTCTCCCCATGGCGAGCAGATCGTCCACCGAAATTGCGAGTTCATCGACCGCGTAGTGGCTCAGATAGGTGCGAATAAGCGCGGGATCGAAGCGGTCGAAGCCGGCACTGACGGCGGTATGCGTAGTGAATAGGTTTCCGGATCGCGTGATGTTCAGGGCAAGATCGAACGGCTTCTTGTGATCCTCCATGTAGCAGCGGGCTCGCTCGAGTACCGCAAATGCCGCATGTCCTTCGTTGAGGTGACAGACCTCGGGCGTAAGACCCAATGCGCGCAACAGGCGCCATCCGCCGATGCCGAGAACAATCTCCTGCTTCAAGCGCATCTCTGCGTCGCCACCATAAAGCTCGCTGGTAATCCCGCGATGAGCCGCCGTATTGGCAAAGTCGTTGGTGTCGAGAAGATACAGCTCTGTCCTTCCAACAGATACCTCCCAGCAGCGAAGCCAAATCTTCGAGCCGGGAAGTTGAATTTGCAACCGCAACCATTCGCCATTCGGTTGTCGCAGTGGCCGGATGGGCAACTGCCCCGGATCATTGACTGGATAAAGCGCCTGCTGCCGGCCTTCCGAATCGAAGTCCTGACGGAAGTATCCCTGCCCATAAAGCAAGCCGACGCCGACTACCGGAACACCCAGATCGCTGGCGGCCTTCATCTGGTCGCCCGCTACATTGCCAAGACCGCCCGAGTAGATGGGCAATGCTTCGCTTAGCATGAACTCCATGCTGAAGTAGGCGATCGTGGAGAGTGCGGCGTCGCGATGTTTGTGTTGGAACCACGCGTCTGCCTGATAGGATTCCCGATTCTGCTGGAGCAGACTGTCAAGTTTCTGTCGAAACTGCGGCGTGCCTAAGGCAGCCTTGATTTTTTCCCGAGAGACCGTGCGCAGGATAACCCATGGGTTTTGCGTGCCTGCCCAGAGGTCCTTGTCGAGCGCTTTCCACAACTCGTCCGCAGCATGGTTCCAGGACCAGTGAAGATTGAGCGCCAACTCGACTAGCTCATCAACTCCATCAACCTTGAACCAATCGGATGGTGACTTCGGATCGTTCAATTTCTCCCCCTGTGAAGCGAGTCCAAGAAGCGGAGACCGCGATCGCAACCTCTTTGCGATGGCGGCCTCCGCCTTGATTTCAACCGAATAGTGCCTAACTGTCGGTGAACATCGCCTTCTCGGGATGCCCCTTGGCAAGCGGAGCCGGAGCGGTGGCATCGCTGAAGTCCTTCGTCCACTGCCAGTTCCTGATCTCAGGCATATCCTCCAGGTTTTCGCGGATATAGTCGTGATGGCGTTGTAATTCCTGGTTGAAGAAGTTGATGGCTTTCTCGGCTTGCAGCCGGAGACGCGGGATGTGCTTCAACGCATCGAGTGCAAGATGGAAGCGGCTCATTTCATTAAGAACCACCATGTCGAATGGTGTTGTCGTCGTACCGCGGTCCATATAGCCGTGCACATGGAAGCGGCCCTCGTTGGCGCGCCCGTGAACCAGGGTGTGAATGAGCCAGCGATTGTTGTGGAAGGCGAACACCACCGGCGCATTTTCAGTGAAGAGCGCATTGAACGACATTTCGTCCATCCCATGCGTATGCTTGTCGGGGAACATCAGGGTCATCAAGTCGACAACGTTGACAACGCGTACCTTGATCCCGGGCACATGTTTCTGTAACAGCCATGATGCCGCGCAGGTCTCGATTGTTGGCACATCGCCTGCGCACGCCAGCACCACATCGGGCTCCCCGCCTTCATCGTTGGTTGCAAACTTCCATGTGGATGCGCCGCGCGAGCAATGTTCGAGAGCCTCATCCATGTTCAGCCACTGAAGCTGCGGCTGTTTGCCACAGGTGACAACATTCACGTAATTGCGGCTGCGCAGGCAATGGTCGAAGACGCTGAGCAGGCAGTTGGAGTCCGGTGGATAGTACACGCGGATCACTTCGCTCCTGCGCGCCAGTGCATTGTCGACATATCCGGTTGCCTGGTGGCTGAAGCCATTGTGGTCGTTGCGCCACGCATGGCTTGTGAGCAGGACATTGAGAGACGCCAACGGCCTGCGCCAAAGATACTCGCGGCACTGCTCCAGCCATTTGGCATGTTGAGTGGTCATCGAATCAACCACCTGGGCGAAGGCTTCGTAGGAAGACCACATGCCATGACGGCCCGTCAGCAGGTAGCCTTCCAGCCATCCCTGGCATAGATGCTCGCTCAGCACTTCCATGACGCGGCCATCCGGACCCAGTTCATCGTCGATCGAAACAATTTCGGCCATTGAGCAACGCTTCGTTGCCTCGAAGATGGAGTTCAGGCGATTGGAATTCGATTCATCGGGGCAGAACATGCGAAAGTTTGTCAGATTCGTTCTGAAGATATCGCGGAAGAAATCTCCCAGCTTGCGGGGAGCTTCGGCCAGAACCTGGCCGGGGCCGGGGATCTCAAGCGCATAATTTGTGAAGTCGGGCAGCGCCAGGGTGATCAGCTCGCGCCCTCCATTCACGTGGGGATTGCCGCCCATGCGTCGATTGCCCACAGGCGCGAGAGCTGCCAGTTCCTCAATGAATTTGCCGTCCTTGTCGAAGAGTTCCTCTGGCTTGTAGCTCTTCATCCAGGCTTCAAGGATCTTGAGATGTTCAGGATTGTCTTTGACCGTTGCCAGCGGGACCTGGTGCGCACGGAATGTGCCTTCTACCGGAATTCCATCCACTTCCTTCGGGCATGTCCATCCTTTGGGCGTGCGGAAGATGATCATGGGCCAGACGGGTTGCTTTTTGAAACCGTTCTTGCGGGCTTCCTGCTGAATTCCCCGAATCTCGGCGTAACAATCTTCAAGCGTTTGAGCGAGAAGTTGGTGCACGACCTCCGGGTCATCGCCCTCTACAAAGTAGGGCTTGTATCCGCGTCCGACATAAAGGGCCTTCAAGTCGGCGTCGCTGGTGCGTCCCTGGGCGGTTGGCCCTGAAATTTTGTATCCATTGAGGTGAAGGATCGGCAGAACCGCGCCGTCCCGGACAGGATTGACGAAGTTGACCGATTTCCAGCTGCCTTCCAGTGGACAGGTTTCGGACTCGCCGTCACCGATGACGCATGCGACAATCAAGTCCGGATTGTCGAAGGCCGCGCCGAATGCATGGACCAGCGAATAGCCAAGTTCGCCCCCTTCGTGCATCGAATTCGGTACGTGCGGTCCGCAATGGCTGGGCACGCCGCCCGGCGTCGAGAACTTCCGGAACATAAGCCGCAGGCCGTCTTCATCGTGTGTGATCTCAGGGTGGACTTCGGTGTAAGAACCCTCCAGATAAGAACAGGCATTCAGCGAAGGGCCTCCGTGTCCTGGGCCGGAGATGTAGATAACATCCGCATCGTGCTCTTTAATGAGCCGGTTCAAATGAATGTAGATGAGGTTTTGACCGGGCGATGTTCCCCAGTGGCCCAGGAGACGTGGCTTGATCTGTTCGGCCTTGAGCGGCTCACGCAAAAGAGGATTCTCAAACAGGTAGATCTGGCCGATGCACAGGTAGTTAGCCGCCCGCCAGTACCGATTCATTTTGTCGAGTAGTTCGGGCGAAAGCGGACCCTTGGGAACTGGGGCCTGTGCTTCTACTTTTCCGTTTGCAGCGATCGCAGTTGACAGAGTTACATCAAAGATGAACCCGGAGGAGTTGCCAGTCTGATCGAAGTTCTTGCTGAACGATTGAGGCGTGTCAACTTTCTCAATTTTGATAGGGGGTTCTTTGCTGGCCATTTTCACAATTCCTTTCTATCTGTGCGCAACTGGTATCAGCGCGGTGGGGGCCTTGATGCATTGGTTTGCTCGATCCTGCATGCGATGGGTTCCTGGCGTTATTTCGCCAACAGCTTCTTGATCGCTTGCAGCTCGAGGCGGCGCTTTTCGGTGGTTCTCGGATACGCCATCTTCAGTCCTCCCAGCGCATCCAGAACGATCTGGGAGACGATGAGCCGCGCATTGTCCTTGTCGTCGGCCGGTACAACATACCACGGCGCATGATGCGTGCTTGTCGCCTGAAGGCATTCCTCGTAGGCGCTCATGTAATGTTTCCAGAACTTCCGCTCGTGAATATCAGACGTGCTGAACTTCCAGTTCTTGTCCGGCTCATCGATGCGCGCCAGGAATCGCCTTCGCTGCTCTTCGTTGGAGAGGTGGAGGAATATCTTGACAATTTTCGTTCCATTGCGATGAAGATGCTTCTCCATGTCCCCGATGGAATCATACCTTTTTTCCAGATGTTCTTCTCGTCGCAAAGTTCTGAGGAAGTCCCTGGTCTGCGAAGGAGTTCCGGATGTACCCGAACCACCAGCACTTCCTCGTAATACGAGCGGTTGAAGATGCCGATCCTGCCGCGCTCAGGAAGGCGGCACGTCGTGCGCCAGAGGAAATCGTGATCGAGCTCTTCCGCGCTGGGCTGTTTGAAACTGAAAACCTCGCAACCCTCTGGATTGACGCCCGACATGACGTGACGAATGGCGCCATCTTTGCCCGCGCCGTCCATGCCCTGGAAGATCAGCAGCAACGCATAGCGATGCGATGCGTAGTGAAGCTGCTGCTGCGAGCTCAGCTTCTCAATGTGTTGGTCGAGAAGCTCCTTATACTGCTTCTTCGACTTGGCATAGGGCTCGACCTTCGTCGGCCACTTGCCGAGGTTGACCTTTTTGTCTGGTGGCACGCGAAAATCCGATGAACTAATTTTTATGTTCAATTTTCCGGTCATCGCCGCCTCGTTGCTCGTGTCTGATTATTTGTGGGTTTCATGTTCCTCAAGTTCCGGATGCGATTTTTCCCAATCCTGAACGGCGTGAACGTCCTCGCGGCCTAGCTCTTCATAGAGTTCATGAACGCGCTTAACAAGTTGGGGCGTTGCCTCGGGCTGCGGCTTGTCTGGCGCTTCGGGCTGCGGCTCAGTCTTGGCTTCAGGCTTCGGCTCGAGCTTGGCTTGGGGCTTAGCTTCGTCCGTCCTGGCCTCCGGTTTCGGCTGGCCGTTGGTCCCACTTTTCCGAAGCTCCTGCTCCGCCTTCTGCCAATCCTGAACGGCTGTTCCACCATCGGGCGCTCGATGTTGGTAAAGTTTGTAGGCTCGCCCGGCGATCTGCGAAGCCAGATTAGATGGTGCCTTGACGTCGGCTTCCGGGTCAACCTTGGCCTCAGGTTTGGGTGCTTCTGCCTTGGCAGCAGGCGCCGCCGGAGCCTTTACTTCCGGCTTCGGTTGATCCGCTCTGTCTTCAATCTTAGGCTGTTCCGCCTTGGCTTCCGGCGTCGGCGAGGCTTTTTCTTCCGGCTTCGGCTGGTCGGCTTTCGCTTCGGCCTTCGGAAGAGTGACCCTTGGAGAAGGCTTAGCCTCGTCGGCGTTCACATGGTCCAGGACTCGATATCTTGTTTGTGAATATCCCGATAGGGCTGTTCGGTCTTCTCATGGTCTACCTGCATCTTCCGGACTACCGCGAAGAGCATCGGAATCCACTGGATCTGGGTGGATTGATTCTGTTTGGGTCTGGCATTGCGCTGCTCTCTTATGTACTTGAAGTCTTTGGCGAACATACGCTGAACGGGGCAGAAATGCTGGCGGGTCTGACGATTTCGATCCTTCTGCTGGCTGGCTACGTATGGCACGCTACGAAAGCCAGGTTTCTCACTGCCCTATCTCGTAACGCACTACCGCAAGCGCTGTTTGATAAGAGTAGCGTGCATTCGTATCGGCGATTTCAGCTTGCGTCTGATTGAGTTGCGCCTCACTGATCTCCACGATGCCGCTCAAGCCAATCTTGTACCGCGCCGAAGCCAGGTCGAGGGCGAAGTTCGACTGGTCGAGCAGCTGCTGTGTGACGCCGATGCGTTGATAGGCAGTCTGCGCGTTCAGTAGAGCGGTGCGCACGTCGCGAGCAATCGTATCGCGCAGGTTGCGCACATCTTCCTGTGCTGCCTGGGCTCGGAGCTTTGCCTCTCTCTCCTCGGCATTGAAGAGGAACCCGTTGAAGATGGGGATGCTGATATTGGCGCCCGCCGTGCCATACCAGGAGGACAAGATCTGGTCTGCGCGCACCGGAGTGCCACCCGCGGCGCCCATCGCCGAGATCGTCGGCATCCACAGGTCTCGCTCTGCCGTGCTGTAATGCCGAGCCGCAATGAACTTGTCGTTCAGGGCGGCGAGATCGGGCCTCGCTGCAAATGCCGCCTGCACCATGGTTTCAGAATTGTCTGGAACCGGCGGAGGATTGCCGCCGGTCTCGTCCACAAGCGCATACTGCTGGTCTTGTTCGGAGCCGAGTACGTTGTTCAGTGCGGCCATTGAAGCCTGCGCGCTGTTTGTGGCGTCGAGCAGCAGCAGTTTGGCCTGCGAGAGCTGCACGTCGGCGAAACTCCGGTCGAGGTCAGAGCGGATTTTAGCTTTGGTGAGTGCCCCGACCTGGTCGTCAGTGGCCTGGCGCTGGGACACAGTTTGCTGCGCCACCTTGAGCACGGCCTGTGCGGTGAGAGCCTGGTAAAAGGCCTCATCCACGGTCAACGTGATGTCGAGCTCCGTGGCGCGCGCGCTTTCGAGTTGCGCCTTGGCGTTTGATTGCGCACTAAGAACAAGGTTGTGCGTGCGGCCGAAGTCGGTGATTAGCTGGCTCACGGTGAGTCCGCCCGCCGCGCGGTCATAGATCGAGGGATTGCTGAGATAACCAGCCGTGATGCGGCTATTCTCGTGTGCGCCTACGGCCGTCAAGTCACCCCTGGCAGTGGGCAATTCTGCCGACCGCACCTCGCTCGTCACTTGCGCCTGCGCCAGCGCGAGCAGCCGCGCAACGCTGATGTTGGGGTTGTTCTTCAGGGCCATCTGCTCCGCTTGCGCAATGGTGAGTTGAGGGCCTGACGGCGTGGCTGCCCCCGGCGCCGCAGGCGTTTGCTGACTCGCCATGGGCGGACTCGCAGGCATTGCCTGAGCTTGCGCCAGAACGGCAAACACTTGCGCGGCCGGCGCGTTGGGCAACGTTTGCTGTGTGCACCTGCGCTCCGGCCGCCTGTGCCAGCACAATAGCAGCAAATACGGCGGAGCCGGCGACGTCGAGATGCGTAATCGGCCAGTGCTTATTCATGGTCAGCTCCCCCAGCCACTGAAGCGATTTGCTTGCCACGGCCATGGATAAGGAGATACACGGCTGGAACTAGAAATACGGTCACGATAACCGAAAGCGTCAGTCCGCCGATGATGGCGCGCGCCAGGGGAGCATACTGCTCGCTGCCGGCCTCGAGACCGAGCGCCAGCGGAATCATTCCCAGCAGAGTGGCCAGCGATGTCATGAGAATGGGACGGAGACGAACGCGGCAGGCCTCGACGGTCGCCTCCAGCAGCGGCTTCCCTTGCTTGTGGAGAATGCCGGCGAACTCGACGATCAGAATGCTGTTGGAGACCACGATGCCAGCCATCATGATCACGCCCATGAGCGACATGATGTTGAGCGTGCTGCCGGTGAAAAGCAGGATGAGAACGACCCCCGCCAGGCCTGGCGGAATGGCCAGGAGGATGATGAAGGGATCGATGAACGAAGCGAACTGGGCCATCAGAATCAGGTAGACCAACAGGACGGCGATGATGAGGCCGATGCCGAAATCGTGGAATGCTTCGTTCATGCTGATTACGGCTCCGCGCATGTCGATCACTGTGTTACGGTCGTGGCTGGTATCGGCCAGCAAGCGGTTGATCTTCGCTCCCACGCCCTGCAGAGCCTCGGTTTTGGTGGCGACATAGATGTCGATTACGCGCCGAATCTGGTAGTGATCGACTTCTGTTGGCGTATTGATCTGGGAAATATCTGCCACCTCGCCCAATGGCACGTAGCCTGCGGCATGATCTCCGCGCATGGGCTCCGATGATGCGGGATCAGCTTCCTGGCTCTCCTGCATTGGGGTATAGCCGGCTGGCCGCACGCCACGCAGCGGGATGTTTTTCATGTCTTCGAGTGACATGTTGTCGATCCACTGGTTGGCGTATTGCACGGTGACCATGTAGTTGTTGCCAGTGTGCGGATCGATCCAGTAGCTCGGCGCGACCATGCCGTCAGAGGTGAGCGCGGTGATCACGTCGTCGACCACATCCCGCGCCGATAAGCCAATGAGGCTTGCACGCTCTCGATCAATGTTCAGCGCCAGGCCGGGGTAGTTGATGCTTTGCGGGATGTAGACGCCGCTCACGTTGGGGATGGTCTGAATTTTCGTGGCCAGCTGGCGCGCCAGATTGTAGGCGCTGTCCATGTCATTCGACTTGATCTGAATGTCGATGGGCGCCGGAAGTCCCTGGTTGATCACGCCGTCGATCAGGCCGCCGGCCTGGAAATAGGTGAAAAGTTCGGGCATCTGGCGCGAAAGTTCGTCCTGCACCCTGCGCATGTACTCATAACTGCCGATGCTGTGGTCCTCTTTGAGGCTCGTCTGCACGAAGGCCGTGTCCATGGATGCGTTTGTGGTGTAGATGGCCGAGAGGTCAGGATAGACGCCGATGTTGGAGACGATCATGCCCAGGTCTTTCGGCTTCACTACGCTGCGGATGATGTTCTCGACCCTGGCGATGTAGTCGTTGCTCACTTCGAGCCGCGTGCCACTGGGCATGCGCACGTCGATGATGAACTGGCCGGGATCGGTACGCGGAAAATAAGCGCGGCCCAAGAACGGAAAGCTCACGGCCAGAATCAGAGCCAGCCCGCCCAGCATGACCGCCGTGGCAAATGCCGGCCTGCGCAGCACTCTGTAGGCAAGCGCTTCATAGCGATCGAGAAGCCGTTGGAAGTGGCCGTTAAAGACGACAAGAAAGTGCTTGAAGAACGAGGGTTTGCTTCCTTCCACGGCATCGCGACCCCCCTCGTGTTCCTCGCCGAGCGGGTCCAGGCGAACGAACTTGGCGCAAAACAGCGGCACCACCGTCATGGCGAAGAAGTAGGACGCGAAGATCGAGAACACAACTCCCAGCGCCAGCGGCGTAAAGATGTACTTGCTCACGCCGCTGAACGAGGTGACGGGAAAGAAGACGATGGCGGTTGTGAATGTAGCGGCCAGCACCGCCATTGAGACTTCGGTGCCGCCTTCCGCCGCGGCAACCGGAGGCGACTTACCCATCTCCATATGTCGATAAATGTTCTCGAGTACAATCACACCGTTATCGATCAGGCGCGAGAAGACCAGCGCCAGCCCGGCCAGGATCATGGTGTTGATGGAGCCGCCCATGAAGTTGACAATCAGCAGACAGACCAGCATGGAGAGCGGGACGGCGAGCAGCACAGCGACGGTGGCGCGCGGGCTGCCCAGAAACACCAGGATCATCACGCCGGTCATCACGAGCCCGATGACCGCCTCGCGGGTGACGTTGGCAATAGCCAGCTTGACGAAGACCGACTGATCGAAGACCACGGCGGTCTTGAGAGTGTCGGGGATATCGACGAGTTTCTTGACCGCGGCCTTGATGCCGTCGACGATTTCGATGGTGTTCGAGTCGCCGCCCTGCTTGAAGATGGGCACGTAGACGGAGCGCTGGCCGTCGATGCGCACGATGTTGTACTGCAAGGCGCCGGAATCGACCGCTTTCCCCACGTCGCCCACCAGCACCGAGGAGTTGCCAACCGATTTGAGCGGCATTTCGTTCATCGCGTCAGCGTCAGGGAACTGGCTGTTGGCGTAGATGTTGAAGTCCTTCGAGCCGATGCGCACATCACCGGCCGGAAGAATCAGGTTGGAGTTATTGACCGCTGTGACGACGTCATTCAGGCTGAGGTTGCGCGCTTCGAGTTTCAGCGGATCGACGTAAATTTGAATCTGGCGGTAGGTGCCTCCATAGGGCTGAGGAACCGAGGCGCCCTGCACGTTGGAGATTTGATTGCGCACCTGGAACTGCGCCAGGTCTTTGAGGCGGGTTTCGTTCAGGCCTTCGCCCTTGAGCGTCACCAGACAGACCGGCTGCGTGGAAGCGGTCATGCCCAGCACCACGGGAGGCAGCGTGCCGGGGGGCAAACGGCGCAGGTCGGCCATCGCAAGGTTGGCGATGTTGCTCAACGCCGCATTGGGATCGGTGCCTGGCTTGAAGTAGATCTTGATGAGGCTCACGCCGGTGAGCGAGCGCGATTCGCTGTGGTCCACGTTGGCGGCCAGCGTGAAGAAGCGCTCGAAGGTGTTGGTGATATCGGCTTCGATCTGCTCCGGCGGCATACCGTTATAGAACGTAGCCACTACGACCACAGGCATATCGATCGGTGGGAAAAGGTCCACTGGCATGTGCGCCACGGTCACTGTTCCGACGAGCATCACTACCAGGCAGAGCATGAGGATGAAAAAGGGATAACGCAGGGCGAAGCGTGGCATTACCGATCACCTCCGGTGGTCCCGGCCTTCAGGTCGATCATGCCCCCCGACTCTTGCGTGGTTTCCGATGCGGGCGTCGCGGCAACGATTGGGCGCACCTCTTCGTCTTCGTGGTATTTGTCCTGTCCGCCCAGGATCACCCGGTCACCCGCGCTGAGCCCGGACTTGATCTCTTCCAGCTTCGATCCCTGCAAGCCCACCTGAACGGCGCGAATGTGGATGTGGTTGCCCGGGCCTAGCACGTACACCGTCTCCTGCTGCTGGGCGTTCAGCACCAGCGCTTCAACGGGAATCGTGACCCCGTTCCTGACGCTCCCAAGTTGGAGCGCGGTGTTGGCGTACATCCCGGGAGCGATAGAGAGATCGTTGTTCTCTACGTCCACTTCGGTCTCCATGGTGCGAGTTTCAAAGTTCACACTCCGCGTGAAGCGCACAATCTTGCCTGTAAACGATCGATTGATGGCATCGACGCGGACCTGCAGCTCATCGCCCTCGTGCACGTATTTCACGTCGTCCTCTGGAACTGGAATGCGAAGCCGGAGCAGGCTGCTTTGAGAGAGGCGGACTATTGGAAGAGTCTGGTCGTTGGAGTTTGTGCCGCCTTGAATGAGGGCGCCGGTGTCGGCGTAGCGCCAGATGACGACTCCCGCTATGGGGGCCGTAACCGTGGTGTAATTCTCGAGCGCCTGTACCCGCTCGTTCTCAGCCCGCGCTGCCTCGGCGTGCTGTTGTGCCTCGGCCATAGCGGCTTTGGCAGCGTCGATTTGCGCCTGCGAATCAAGATCCTTTGCCTTAGCGTCGTCCAACTCCTGCTGCGCAATGAGGCCTGGACGCGTATCGGCCGCCTGCTGCAATCGAACCGAATCTGCATGAAGGGCAGAATTTAATGCCACTGCACGGTTGATCTCCTGCTGAGCACGATTGATCTCTTCCTGGCCTTCCTTGAGCTGGAAGGCGGATTGTTCGAGCTGGGCTTTCAGCTCCGGAACTTCGAGAACGGCGAGGGTTTCTCCCTGGTGCACAATGTCGCCAATGTCGACGTTGATTCTTTTCATATAGCCGCTCACCTTGGGATGAACATCGACCACCTGGTAGGGCTGAAACTGCCCGGCCAGGGTGAGCACGTGCGCGATGTCGCCGCGCTGAGCAACAGCGACACGGGCTGATGGAGCCGCAGCGGCGTTTACAGCGGAGCCGCCCCCTCCTGAATGGCAAGACGAGATGCCTGATACTGCGCAAAGTGCGACCGCGGCAGAAAGAATGTTGAGTGGCCTATGCATTTCGTTGTTGCTCCTGTTTGGATGATACGTTTTCTCTCATGTAAGCCTCTTCTCAGTCTCGCGGTCAATGCGCGCGTCGTAGTTCAGAGCGGATACGGTGATGAACCCATATTTCATGGATCACAGCCAAAGCGATCAGGACTAATACTGGAATATGAATGACAGTAGCCGCTCCTGTGATTCCAGCGAGGGGAAGGAAGTTCACAGTCGACCATAGGGCCAGGTTCCTAGACTAGCATTTGAGTGCCTCCAAACAGAACACCAATGCGATGAGGGTTACGCTTCCCAGACGCGCTGCTTCCATAGGAACGCGCCATCACGGAATGTCGGCTGTGTGGCCGTTACTGTCTCGGGCTGCATTGAATACAAGCTCCGTGTAATGGATCATTGCAGCACCGAACCTTTAGGCACATGGGCCGGCTCTCCGGCCCTCCATCGTTCGTGAACGGTGATCACGGGGCAAGCGGACCTTGCAACCAATTCAAACGCGAAGCAGGCATGGATGTGGCGTTTCCAGGATGATTCGCCATGCACTCCGAGTATCAGAAGACCATCGGCGCAAGTCATCGCCCGCTCTAGAACCTTCTTAGCCGAAGTCATTGCCTTCTGAAGATATGCGGGATCGCACCACTCTTGAATTGAAATTGATGGCAAACAAAGATTTGCACAATATCTCTCTGCTATCTCGCGAACCTTTTCAGAATCGTGCTCGTCGTCCGGGGCTAATGGGAGAATCTCTATCTCGATCCCCAGCTCCTGCCCGAAAGAGACTGCATATTTTGCTGCAGCGACAGATTCCGGCGACAAATCCGAAACGAGCAGGATCCTTCTGAACCTTGCATCGAGACCAATGCCGGCCATTACGTGTCTACCGACGGTCAGTGTGGGACACGCCGCCGACAACAGGATCTTCTCGGCATTCGAACCAATGAAAACGTGTTCCAGACCTCTGTATATGCCATGGGTGCCCAATACCAATAGATCAGCATTGTTGTCAGCTGCAGAATCGAGAACTGCGGGGCATGGTTCGCCCTCTCGAAGATCGATTTCAGTGTGGATACCCAATCGTCGCACTCCAGAAGCCAGCGCCACCAACCGGGAAAGAGTTTGCTCCCTCGTAACGCTTGTTCTCCGATAGAGGACCTCGACTTCTTGCGCTGCTGGGGGAAGTTCGATGGCATGTACAATCGTCAGCTTTGAACTGTAATGATGCGCAAAGGCGACAGCATAATCCAAAGCCAGCCGGGAACTTTCAAAGAAATCCGTTGCGAGCACGATGCTTCTTATTGGTTGATCCTCGATTGTCTTGCTGCTTTCAACCATGCCACTCCCTTTGTGGGTCATTTCGGTCAAGGCACACAAAACCTACGAGGGCGATGACCGACAAAAATAGAAGAACACCGGGCGAATCCATGTGTACTCCTCTCAATGATGCTGTCCTGCAGTTGCACATGATTGTGCTTTAACTCTCTGCGGTTGTTTGCCATGCCGCGGATCTCTCTGATTTCCGATCGCCGCCGAGATTCCGACAAGAGCGCAAAACCCACACATCGCGGCAATCCATACAAAGTTCATGATTCCTCCCGACCGCGCACTATTAGGTGGCGCAGAGTTCACTTGGTCGGTTCCGTACTAATCGCCTGCGATGTTTTGAGCCGGATCGAATGCTGGACCTTCCCCGGATCAGGCCTAAGACAGCGGGCCGGTTGAGATGTTCAAGCTCCCTCAGGACTAGGCCGAATTTCCCGTCCGAGACTCCGCACCCTCCTCTCCGTCGGCCTTATCACACCACAGGGCCGCCTTAAGCAAATCTGAAGTGTTTCTGAAGTCTTGGCCATGCAACTCGCTCAAGTGCCGGTGAACGATCTAGAGTGGAGACCATGGCTGCATCAGACGAGTCGCTCCACATTCTTGTCATCGAAGACGAACGTAAGCTTGCCGACGCGATTGCAGAGGGCCTTTCCGGTAGCGGATACCGGGTAACGATTGCACATTCAGGGGAAGCGGGACTGAAGGACGTGCACAATCATTCCATCGATGTGGTTCTCCTGGACCTTATGTTGCCCCGGCAGGGCGGCCTCGAAACTCTCCGTGAACTTCGTCGATGCGGTTACAGAATGCCTGTTCTCATCCTCACGTCAAAGGGGTCGATCGAGGACCGCGTGCGCGGTCTCGATGCCGGAGCGGACGACTATCTGGTCAAGCCGTTCGCTTTCCCGGAACTGCTTGCTCGTGTGCGGGCGCTCCAGCGCAGAGCGGCTCCCTCATCCAAATCCGAGTTGCAGCTTGCCGACCTGAAGATGGACGTTGGAGGACGGGTCGCAACTCGAGGTGGCAAACTGCTCGATCTCACGGGGCGGGAATTCGATTTGCTGGAGTATCTCCTGCTCAATAGTGGGACTGTTGTTTCTCGCGAAATGGTTGCTCGGGATGTATGGAAAACAGCTGTCCGCTATACCTCGATGGACAATGTGATCGACGTCCACATCGCGCGCATTCGTCGCAAGATTGACGACCCTTTTCCGGCCAAACTTCTCCATACTGTGCGCGGAGTCGGCTTTGTTCTTCGTATGGACGAGGAACCAAAATGACATTCTGGCCTAATCAAATCCGCAGGAGCCTCACGCTCTGGTACGTGACGATCTTCGGGGGCGTGCTTGCCGCCTACATCGGCGTTGCATGTATCGTGCAGTATTGGCAACTAAGGGACCAGCTCTATCACGCAGAAGTCCAGGACATTGAGACGGTGCAAGGCCTTCTTTACTTCAATGAAGAAGGCAAACTCTCGCTCCACCAGGAGTATTTCAATCGGCCGCAGTCGAGACTGCTGATTGACCGGATGATGGAGGTACTTGACGCGGACGGACGCGTGCTGTTCCGCAGCAGCCAACTCAAAGGAAATCGGCTGGGCGGTTCGCCAAATCCGCGGGAAGGCGTCGACGGCTTCAGTCCTCGAAGGCTGGTGCTTGCCGATGGAACGCACGTTTTGGCGATCAGCCACGTTCACTCCATCGGGGGAACCCCTCTGCTCATCCGCATTGCGTATAGCACCGAACTGCTTCGGCTGCGGACAATCGAACTCTTGGGACTGCTGGGGCTGGTCTTGCCGGCCGCGCTCATCGCCGCAGGGCTTGGCGGTTACCGCGTGGCCGGCAAGGCTCTCGATCCACTCGAACAGATGGCGCAACTCACCGAGGGCATTACAGCGCGTCGTCTTAACGAAAGGATTCCCGTCAGAAATCCAGATGACGAACTTGGTCACATGGCGCGTGTATTGAACGAACTCCTCAAGCGTCTTGAAGAGTCCTTTGAGAATCTGCGACGTTTCACCTCGGATGTAGCGCATGAACTCAGAACTCCGTTGGCCGCTATGCGCAGCGTGGGAGAAGTCGGCCTCCAGGAGGAGCATGGCGCCGAGAAGTATCGGGACATTATTGGGAGCATGCTTGAAGAGGTTGCGAAACTTAATTCCATGGTTGATTCGCTGCTGACTCTGGCTCATGCCGAATCGAGTGCTATCGAACTGCATCGAACCATCTTCCCCTTTATGGAACTGGTGAACGAATCGGCGGCCGTCGTGGGCGTCCTGGCCGAGGAAAAGAACCAGACAGTCTCCGTAAATGGCGACTCGAGAATCAATATATGGGCAGACTATGACTTATTGAGGATGGCTGTCGTCAATCTTCTCGACAACGCGGTCAAGTATTCGCCTCCCGGCAGTGCGATCCGGCTTGCGCTGCAGGCGGATGATGGAAGCTCACAAGCCGCTCAATACGCCGATCTCGACATCGAAGACGAAGGACCAGGAATTCCGGAGAACGCAAGACAGAAAATCTTCGATCGCTTCTTCCGGCTCGACGAGGCACGAACTCGAGATGCAGGCGGCGCGGGTCTGGGACTGCCGATTGCCAAATGGGCAGTCGAGGCGAACGGCGGCAGAATCTTTGTGAAGCCGGGGGAGGCATGTGGTGCCAAATTCTGCATTCGAGTGCCGATCGCCGGTGGATCTTCTGACGAACACTCATAAAATGCAATCCAGGCAAATGCAGCTTCATCCAGTCCGCAGTCCGAGCTTACCGTCCACATCCCCCGCTGATCCTATAGCGGTTTCAGGATTGCTGTACCCAGAGGCATTGCACTCAAGTCGACCCGACCCCAAGAAGGGGCGACCTGGCACGAAGCACAATCGGGCATACCTATCCTGAAACCGCTCTAAATGAGCGAGCCTCTTGGTCAAGGAGCCTTGCGATGGCATTTTGTGAGTGTGCCGAAACGTCAGAAACTGTTCAGAATTGCTTAAGGCTCGCCAGAGCTTTAATGGGTCGCAAGTGAAGACGGCCGAGCGAGGGTCCCTGGCGTGAGCGCGATTCGAAAAGATAATGATGCCTTTAGTAAAGAGGCCGGAAAGAGCGAACATCCTGACGGGTCCTCAAGTCAAAGAGGCAGTCACGTCCTGATTGTAGGTCCAGGAGTCTCAGGCGATCCCGTCCGTTGTGCTTTGCTCGGAGAACCGAACCTGACACTTTCAATTGTCGCCAACTATCGAGAGTTATGGACGATTCCGAGTCTGGAAATTATTCACCTCGTCATTCTCAATAATGCACTCTCAACAATCGAGCTTGCCGCCTCTGGCCGGCTGATCCGCCAGCGGTGGCCTCAGACCAGGATTTTGATAGTTGGCCCAGGCCAAGGGTCCCTGGAGGTTACGCTTTACGACGATCGTGTCTCGACAGAAGACACGCAGGAAGTCTTGCGTGAAAAAATCGGACGCCTTCTGTTCGGCCCCTTCGAAAGGAGCCGGTATGATGCTCGTTGATAGCGCTGCGTACCTACAACGCCGCCGTGTAAGCCGCCGCCAGCAAAGCCGCGGGCGCTGTCCAACACAGTTCGTAGGCGTTCGGGGCGATCCACACAAAGGAGGGAGTATGCTTCGGGGTAGTTTCAAAGAGTGCAATGTAAGTCATGTGGAATCGATGGACATGAATCCATGGGGGGCAGCCGAATTAGCCAATTAAATAAGAAAGTCAGGCGCTGGTTGAGGCTGATCTGGGCCGCGCCTTCTCTGCGTTTCGCCGCCATCCCGCCAATTCCGCAGTGCCGGTCTCGATTGACGCCGGTGATGGTTCGCTGTTAAATGGTGCGCAAGAAAAGACAAACCCAAAAGGTGGGCTCAAGCCCCAGACTGCAGCAGGAAAACGCAGTGCAAACCGATGCGGCTGTGGAGCCGGCGGAGGTATTTCGTGGTGGATTGGCAGCTCGTTGCAGGCCGTAAAAGCAAAGCAGGTTGGTTGGTTCTGAGCACAATGTCCTTGTGCATTCTGATTTCGGCGCGGGCTGAAGCGCAGCCGGGTGGGTTCACTTCTCCTGCAAGCAAGGCTGAGGCCGGGGCGAAAATCTCCATCGAGCGCCCGTGGATGAACAAGGCTCTCTCCGCGCCCCGGCGAGCCGATCTGTTGCTCAAGGTGATGACGCTCGACGAGAAGCTCACCATGGTGCACGGAGCGGCGCCTTGCCTTGAGGTCTGGACGCCCCGGTGTCCCTTGGCGATCGAGGGATATGTGGGGTATGTGCCGGGCAATGCGCGGCTCGGGATTCCGGCGCTGAGGCTTGCGGATGGACGCGCGGCGGTTGGCAACGGCGCCCACGATATCACGCTGTTTCCCGCGCCGATTGCCGCCGCGTCGGGGTGGGACGTGGACATCATGAATGCTTTTGGCCGGGCACTTGGCCGGGAACAGTGGATCAAGGGAACCAATGTGGCTCTTGGCCCGACCATTGACGTGATCCGCGTGCCCAACTGGGGGCGCACGTTTGAGAGTTACGGCGAGGATCCTTACTTCAATGGAAAGATGGCGGTGGCCGAGATCAATGGGATTCAGAGTGAGGGCCCGATCGCGGACGCCAATATGTACCTGACCATGAACCAGGAAAGCGCTCGCTTTGTGGAGGATTCCCGCGTCGATGAAAGGACGCTTCAGGAAATTTACCTGCCTCCGTTTGCGGCCGCGGTAAGGGAAGGGCATGTAGGCACATTCATGTGCGCCTATGTGAAGACCAACGGGGTTTACTCGTGCGAGAACCAGTACCTGCTGATGGATGTGCTGCGCAATCAACTGGGATTTAACGGCTGGGTGATGAGCGACTGGGGGGCGACTCATTCCACGGTGGCGTCGGCCAACCACGGACTGGATCAGGAGATGCCGGACGGCGAATTTTTTGGCGACCAACTGAAGAAGGCGATCGCGGACGGCGATGTGAGCATCGAGGTTCTCGACAGCCACGTACGCAACATCCTGGTGCCGATGTTCCGCCAGGGCTTGTTTGACAAGGCGCAGACGGGTACGTGGAAAGGGAATGCACGCAGCGCGGAGCACGATCTTCTTTCGCGCAGGATTGCGGAGCAGGGAACTGTCCTGCTGAAGAATGAGGAGGGCATCCTTCCGCTTTCGGCTACGCTGTCGGTTGCGGTGATCGGAAAATCGGGGACGGTTGCGCCGAAGGTGGAAGGTGGAGGGAGCTCCGGGGCCAATGCTCCTTATGTGGTGAGCCCGCTCGATGGAATCCGCGCGCGAGCCGTCTCCGGCGGCAGGGTTACGTCGGCGGATGGGTCGGATCCGGCGGAGGCGGCGCGCGTAGCCGCCGGCGCGGACGTGGCGATTGTTTTTGCAGAAACGGAGGAGACGGAGGGCGCCGATCGGCCCGGCCTCGAACTGCCGGGGAATCAGGATGCGCTGATCGAAGCCGTGGCCGCGGCGAACAAGAGAACCATCGTGGTGCTGAATACGGGCGGCCCGGTCCTCATGCCGTGGGTGGATCGTGTGCTCGGCGTCGTCGAGGCCTGGTATCCGGGGCAGGAAGATGGACACGCGCTGGCCGCCATCCTGTACGGCGATGTGGATCCCTCGGCAAAGCTGCCGGTGACCTTTCCTCGCACGGCGACCGCGATTCCAACTTCGCTAAAGGAACAATGGCCCGGGGTTGACGGCCGTTCCACCTACAGCGAAGGGCTCAATGTCGGGTATCGCTGGTATGACAAGACAGAGACGCAGCCCCTGTTCCCATTTGGTTTCGGGTTGTCCTACACGAGCTTCCGGCTCAGCCGCCTGGTGGCCGCCAAGGGCGCCGAGGGAGAGGTGATGCTGAAGGTCGACGTCAGGAATACCGGCAAGCGCGCGGGCGCTGAAGTGGTGCAGGTTTACGTTGCCCATCCCGCCGCCAACGAGGAGCCGCCTCATCAACTGCGCGCCTTTGCCAAGGTTGAGCTGCAGCCGGGAGAGACAAAGACGGCGGCGATGACCATCGGCCGCGAGTCGTTCTCGATCTTCGATGTGGCCACGCATCAATGGGTTCACCGCGGCGGGACGTACCAGCTTCTGGTGGGAACCTCGTCGCGGGATCTGCCGCTCAAAAGCAGCCTGACCCTCCGCTAAGGAAGTTCATGTCATCGAACGGGCCGCATCTTGCTAAGGAATCCACGCTCTGGAGAGGTGGGAACCGCTCTAACGGCCCGCCTCGACCTCCAGGCTCTTGTCTCCAATTTGTATTCGGTGGCTCCCTTCGCCGAGGCTTAGCGGAATTTCAACCTCTTCCGGTTTGCCGCTCTTGAGAGCCACGCGAAAGGTGCGCGCGTTGCGGCCGTCGACCATCAGTTCAAGGGGCCACGTGGTCCAGCGCGGACCGTCTTCGCCCTTCTGCGCCACCTTGACGTCCACAGCCGGCTGCCCGTTCTTCTCCGTGCGAGCCAGATCCACGACTTCGAGTTGAAGCTTTCCGCTCGTTTGTTGCGGCGCGGTGGCGAACTCCCCGGGCAGCACGTTGTAGCCTTCCACCATGAGCCGAAGCGCGGACGCCTCCGGCTCTACGCTTCGAAATTGCACGGTGAGCAGCCGCTCCTCGCCGGGCAGAAGAGTAAGGGCGTTGTCGCTCCAGAAGCTGGGCAAAATCTCTTCTCCGAGCGACCCGCGGATAGCCTCAATCCATACATCGACAGCGGGCACGCTTCCCTGGTTAACCACCCGCACTTTGAGTTCGGTTTCGCCGTGGATTTCGTGGACGGCGCCGACCACCGACAAGCTCACCCGCACCGGAGCAAGATGTAGCAGCTCATTCCAATGTTCGTCGTTCTGCGTCCAGGTCACCAGACGGTCCAGTTGTTTGCCCTTGTCATCGTTGAGGTCGAGCGCCAGAAAGTGCAGCTTGCCGTCCGCCACGTCCGGCGGCGGAGGTCCCACGGGTGTGGTGGCATCGGCTGCCGCGGTAACATCGTACTCCTTCAAATCCTGCCGGGTTCCATCCGCCGAGGCGAGCGTGGCTTTCACGTGCACGGTCAGGCTCTCAGGCAATGTGCTCACAACCTGCAGCGTGTGGTCGTCGGCCGCATACTGCACATGCAGCGGCTTTGACGCGGACTTGACTGCAAAGTAGCCGGCCGTCGGATGCAGGTACCAGTCATAGAGCTGATACATGCAGTCGAGCCAGGCGCCGTTGGTCATCCACACCATGGTGCCGGGGTTGCGCGGGCGGTTTTTGTTGGCGGCCTCGAAGATGGCGCGATACGACTGCGCGCTGAGCAACTCCGACATGGCGGCAAAGTCGGCCAACGATACCGGGGCGCCGATGGCGGCGGTGATCAGCGGCGTCAGGTCTTTGTCCGGCAGACCATGATCCTCCAGAACCTTGGTTTTCCAGCTTCCATCGGCGTTTAACTCGCCGGCATTGGGTACAGCCTTCTCAATGCTGTTCAACCGCGGCAGCGATTCCAGGCCGATCTCGTCCTTGAACAAGTAATTGGGATCGTGGGCGTAATGGTCGAAGTAGAAAGCGATGCTCTGCATCAAATAGGGTCCGAAGCTGCGCATGCCGAGGGGCTCAGTGGCCCAGGGCGGCTCGGTGCTGGAACTGGGAATCCAGGGGCGCGTGCCGTCGAGCGAGGGCAGCAGGTCATTTTGCAGCGCCATGCCGATGTCAGTCGGCATGGCCGATTCGTTGGTCCCGCACCAGGCCAGAAGCGAAGTGCGCCCACGCAGCCGCTCAATGGTATCGCGCATATTGGCCAGGTAAAGATCCTTGTTCACGGCGGGTACGTCCGCTTCTTTGACTCTCCACGCAACTTCAAAGGAGCTGCGGGCAAGATCCTGCCACACCAGCAGGCCGCGGCGGTCCGCCTCCTCATAAAAGACGTCGGGAAGAATAATGCCCCCGCCCCAAACGCGAACAATGGTGTGGTTGCCCTCGGTCATCAGGCGCACCTGGTCGCGATATTGCTGCGCACTCGTGGTGAGCAGGAAGTCAGGAACCAGCGAGCCGCCGGCCATCCGGATCGGCCGGCCATTGACGGTGAACACCCGTGCGGTCTTGAGGGGCGGATAGTCGGCGGTATCTTCGCCGTCGGCGGGAGGCGACAGGGTGTGCGCAAACTCGGCGGGGCGATAGTAGTAGCCGATGGTGCGCACGCCGAACTGGCTCTCCCGGCGCGAACTGAGCTTGCCTCCAACCAGCGTTTCCACCGTGAGCCGGTAAAGTGGTTGATCGCCGTAGCCGTTCGGCCACCACAGCCGCGGATTCTTCATCACCAGCGCGGGAAACTGGCTTGGCGCCAGAATCACTTCCTGGGTGCTCCCCGGCTCGAGATCGACGTGCCTGGTGACGCGAATCGCCGGCTCTTCGAAGCCGATGGGGCTGATCTCCGCAACCACTTCGGTTGACTCGGCGACGGGCGCGGCGTTTTCCACCATGGTGCGAACGGTAAGGGCCGCCTGTTTGCCGCCGGGCATTTCGACCTTGGTGAAGGCAGCCGGATCCCACACCGCTACCGGACCGCAGGACTCGATCCACACATGCTGCCAGATGCCCATGTTCCGATCGCGCGCCGGGGGCACCCAGTCCCAGCCCAGGGCGCTCATCTCGGTCATGTTCTGCTCGAACTTCGCATCGGTTCCGGGGCGGCGGTAGCCCGGAATGCCCGCGTAGTCATCGGGAAAGATGCGCACGGCGAGCGCGCTCTGCCTGCCCGGATGCACGAGCCCGGTGACGTTGAAGCGAAACCTGCGGAACATGCCCACGGTCTCTTGTTCTGAAGCCACCTCGCTGCCGTTCACCCATATGGCCGCGCGATAGTTGATTCCATCCAGATGCAGCCAAATGGTCTTGCCCTGCTCGCCTGCCGGCACGGTGAACGTGCGCCGGAACCACCAGGGCTTGCTAAACGGGCTTCCGGGCGTGCTGGCGTCGGGAATCTTGTCGTTGTTGGCGCCGATGTAGGGATCGGGATACACGCCCCGCCGCACCAGGGCGCCGAGAACGGTGGTTGGCACAGAGGTCGGGTACCAGCCATCCGGATGGAAGGCGGTGCTTGAGAATCGCGCGCCGTCGCTGCCGGCCGTGGCTTCGTCGCGCATCAACCAGTCGTCGTGCAGCACCATGGCATGGGCCGGCACGCTATCCAGCGGCTCGGCATCAATGGCGCGAAAGCTCACCCGCTGTTCGGTCCGGCCGGGAACAGCCAGAAGAGGCGTCAGCACCGCAATCGCCAGCATTCCCACCGTCGCCCCAAACCGCTTTTCGATCCCATCCATCTGTCTACCCCTTTGGCCCGCCGTTCGTGGCGTCTTCAGCGACTGCCGCTTCCCGAAGATCCATCGGAATCCACGCCGGCCCGCTCAATCCGATTCACCAATCCATCTTACGTTCCCAACCGGCAACTGGAACCGCGGAGCCCCGGCAGGCGCGTCCATCTGTGACCGGCTGCGCGTGAAAACCGGCTTTCAGTGAACAGACGATGTGCGCTCCCGCCGAACGGCTCGGCAACGTGTGCCATGGCCGGCTCCAACCTGATGGGCAACCTATAATGCCAATACAACACCGGGGCCTTCCCTCTCGATCGTCCCTGCGGAACTCGCAGTGAATGCCGCGCTCTTTGGCGCCATCCCGCTGCTTGCGGACAGGAATCAGCCGATGCGCAGCAACTACGACAAATCGCCAACCCTTGCCGTCACCGCAAACGACGCGGACTGCGCCGCCGGATGGGATGAGATTGCCGCGGTGCTTCGCGATGCAATGGGTCAGCGTTCCCGGTGTGTCGTCGTCATCGAGTGCTATCCGGGAACGGATCTGGATGAGATTGAGCGGGAACTGCTGCCACGGATAAATGCGAATCGTTGCATTCTGGCAGAGCGTGCGCTCAAGCAGCCCGAGGAGCTGACAGCACTCTTTGAGCCCTATCTCGGCGATGACCCCGTGTTTGGCAGGATGCACGCGTGGACATTCAAAGACTTTCAGTCCGATCAGCGCATTGCGGCTTTGCGCACGGAGTTGCAGGCAATTCCAGAGGGCTTGATCGTGGTGCTCGGACCAGGCGCGGCACGGATTGCCGCCGAGTGGGATCTATTGGTGTATGCGGATCTGGCGCGTTGGGAGATTCAGCGGCGCCAGCGCGCACACCTCATCGGCAATCTCGGGGCAGGGAACGCCGAAGCCTCGCCTGCGGAGCTTTACAAGCGCGCCTATTTTATCGACTGGCGTGCCGCGGATAGCAACAGGGTCAGTCTTTTCGAGCGCATCGACTACTACCTGGATTCGAATCTCCCCAACACCCCCGCAATGATTCGAGGAGAGCACTATCGCAGCGGGCTTCGGATGGCCTGCAGCCGGCCTTTTCGCGTGGTGCCGTTCTTCGATCCCGGGCCATGGGGCGGCCAGTGGATGCGCAACCACTTTGACTTGTCGAGCGCCCCGCCCAATTTCGCATGGTGCTTCGATTGCGTTCCGGAAGAAAATAGTTTGCGCCTTGGCTTCGGCAGCCGGGCGGTGGAGTTGCCCGCGCTCACCCTGGTGCATCAATATCCGCGCCAGTTGCTGGGCGAAGAGATATTTCGCCGTTTCGGCGCCGAGTTCCCTATCCGCTTTGACTTTCTTGACACCATGCAAGGGGGAAATCTCTCGCTCCAGGTTCATCCAACACTCGCCTACATAGGCCAGCAATTTGCCATGACCTATACCCAGGACGAGAGCTACTATCTGCTCGACGCGGCTCCGGACGCAGTGGTTTATCTGGGCCTCAAAGAGGGTGTGGATCGCCGGGGAATGGAGCGCGATCTGCGCGCAGCGCAGGCTGGGGACGCGCCCTTTCCAGCCGGGAAGTATGTCAATCTCTGGCCGGTCCGGAAGCACTCCCATCTCTCCATTCCCGCGGGCACAATCCACTGCTCGGGAGCCAATGGAATGGTGCTGGAGATCAGCGCCACTCCCTACATCTTCACCTTCAAGCTGTGGGATTGGAACCGGCTGGGGATGGATGGCAAGCCGCGCCCCATCCACCTCGACCACGGTCTGGCCAACATCCAGTGGGACCGCACCACCGATTGGGTGCGCGAAAATCTGGTCAGTCCGGTCAGACCCGTGGCGGCTGGCGATGGATGGCGCGAAGAAGCAACCGGCCTGCACGCGTTGGAGTTCATCGAAACACGCAGGCATTGGTTCACCGCCCCCGTCGAGCACCACACGCATGGAAATCTGCATGTGCTCAACCTGGTCGAGGGAAACGAGGCAGTGGTCGAGAGTCCCACCGGGGCCTTCGAACCGTTCGTCGTGCATTACGCTGAGACCTTTATCGTGCCCGCCTCGGTGGGACCCTACCGCATAAGCCCGAGGGGCTCAGCCGGTCCTGAGATGGCCACCATCAAGGCATACGTACGGGAGGCGCATCACGACGCCCAATCCCCGCTTTCACATAATGCGGATTGAAGCCGCATCGCTGGCCGAACAAAAACGTTGCGATAAACCAAAGCTCACTGTGTCGCCCAGACGCGGATCAGTTCGGTTCCGTGACCGGGTACGAGGGCCGGGTATCGATCCGTGAAGATGCCTGCGTCCTTGCGCAGCCAAAGATCGCGGACGCGCAGTTTGCCATGCAGCCCGGCATCGGCCCATTGGGCCGTAATGGTCATCGGCTGCGCGCTTCGGTTCAGAAGCGCCAGCACCATCGAGCCGTCCGCCATCTGCTTTGACCACACTTCGCCGGCGAAGTGAGAGGGAGCGGCCGATATGGCATGGGCCTTATCCGCCTCGTCAGGCCAGGCAAGTGGCTGGCCTTGCCAGGAAACAAGCACAGGCTCGCGTCCCGCCGGATCCTGATCCACATCGACCACCTCGGGATTGGTGAGAATCGCAAGCGCAGCAGGACTGATCACGCGCAGATCGGCCGTGGCCAGCAGCGGCGCGCTCAACATGGACCACAGACTCATTTGTGTCCGGTACTCGACATCGTTGAGGCCCTTGGCTGCCAGGTCGCTCGACGATGCGCCCTTGCCATAGATGCCGATCACCAGCAGGTCGGGATCGTTCCACGCGCCCGGGTGCTGATACCCGGCAACCAGGGTCTGCCGGTCGAAGCAATCGATCATTCCTCCTCCGCCCTTCAGGTGCCAATCATCCCGGATATCGCCCGCGGTGCGCCACATCTGGGCTTTGGCATCCGCGCCCCAGTTCGCCGGCGGCCCGCTGAGGCTGTAAACCATCGAGCGATCGGCCTTGCTCAGAATCTCTCCCATCTGCCTGTAAAGTTCGTGTGCCCGCTCAGGGGGAGCGCTGCAGAAGTCGTACTTCAGCAGATCCACTCCCCACGATGCCCACGTTTTCGCGTCGATCTCCTCGTGCCCCAGGGTTCCCGGATAGCCGCCGCAGGTTTCAGATCCCGGGCTCGAGTAAACGCCCACCTTGAAGCCCCGCGCGTGCAGGTAGTCAGCAACCGCCTTGAAGCCGTGCGGAAATCGCACCGGATCCACGACCGGGCGGCCCTGCTGATCGCGGCTGGCCACCCATTCATCGTCGAGATCGATGTACTGATAACCGGCATCGCGAAATCCATAGCTGACCATGGCGTCCGCCATCTCTTCGAGCACCGTTTCGCTGATCAATCCCTCGGTCACGTTCCATGAATTCCAACCCATGGGCGGCGTGAGTGCGAGTTTGTCTCCCGCAACAATCCACAACGTCTTCTTGGCCTGGCCCAACGCGTTCCGCGCCGTCACCGTAACCGGAAATTCGCCGGGCTTTGAAACCGCACCGGTGATGAACCCGGTCTCCGGGTCAAGCTTCAATCCTTCAGGAAGCCCGCTGGCCGCAAAGCTCATGGGCCGTCTCCCGGTTGCCGCGATGACATAAAGAAACGGTGTGCCTGGGCGAATGCCCGTCACCGCGGCTCCGTGAATGAGCGGCTCGTCGGGCTGCGATGCGATGCGCACCATGGCGCGCTGTTGCGGCGAAAACAAGGTGCGCGGGGTCGCACCTTTATACGCAATGGTCGTATCAACCCAATTGGCAAAAGCTCCGTCCGGTCCGTCCACGGCCAGCAGCAGCTCATGGACGCCAGCCAGATTTGCTTCCAGGCGCGCCGCCGCATGGCCCTGCTTCAGCTTGCCGCTGCGCGCCAGCAGCTTGTCGTCGCCGTAGAGGAGGAACTCCACTTCACCGACGATTCCGCGAAAAACCTCCAGGCTGGTTCTGGCCTTATCGCTGATGCCGCCCATTGCGGAAATATGCTCTGCCTGGCCGTCTAGTTCTATATACAACCTGCTCTTGGCGCGGGTGGGAAGGCTGCGCTCGAACGTGACGCCGCCAATGCTGACCGCCGAGTGAGGACCAGTGTCGCGAGGGCGTTCGATGGTCTGGCTGATCTTGCTGACGTCGAGGTCTTCCACATGCACAACCCGCTCTTCGGCAACCACTGCAATAGATCGCGCGCCCAGCACCGCAAACAATGCGGCCATCATCAACACCGGCCTTCTCATCCTCACCAGCTCTCCTCCGAACTTCCCCTGAGACCTCTGCTATTTTTGAGTCAGTTGAATTCCGGATGGGCCGTTTCCCGTGACCCCTTCAACATTCTTGCCGAGATAAACCGCCTGCACTACAGACGGCCCGGGATCGGCGTAGATGTTTCCCTTGAGCACAACATTGCGCGCGTCGTGCAGGCTGATCACATGTCCCGGGCTCGCTAATGGCAGCGGTGATGGCGCATCGATGATATTATCGGTGATTTCTACGCCGTCAACCCAGGCGATGCTCATCATGTAAGGGCAGTAATTGTGGTCGAACCTGTTGCCGGTGATCTTGATATTGCGATTGCCGATTGCCCCTTCGCCGTGTACGAAGATCACCCCGTCGGCCCCTTGAGAGATATCGGGCTTCGATTCGGGGGTGGCCGTGTTGCGCAGCGCATTCCTGCGAAGCGTGTTGTGAGCCACCGTCACATTCCAGCAATAGTCCCCTTCGCCCCAGTAAAATTCCGGTCCGATGCTGATGGCCGACATCCCGCACCCATCGATGGTGCAACCCTGGATCAGGCCGTCATCGCCTTTCACCAGAATTCCTCGCGAGCGGGTATTGCCCAGCGTGCAATCCAGAATTCTGTAGGATCTGCCGCACCGCTCCGGGTTTCCCGCCCTTGAATTGGCCGGTGCGGCAAGCTCCTTATCGAGCGTGAGTTCCAAATAGCGCTGAGGCGCATCGAGAGTGCGCATGCCTGTGCATCGAGCCTCGCCAAGAAAGCCATCGCTGCTCGAGATCCTCACCGGCTCATTGACTGCAAAGCGTCCATCGTTTCCCGCTTCCAGCGTGAGCTTGTTCCCGTCGGCGCGTATCACCTTTTGCAGCCTGCCGTGAATCGCGATGCAGTCATCCAGCAGCACGCCATCCCATGCACAGCGTTCTATCGTCGGTCCCACTCTTGTGCCATTCGAGTGAAAGCCGTCTGCCCCGCAGGAGATGAGTTGTTCTTCCGTTGCCCCTGGCGGCAGCGGTCCGCGCGTCACCCTGCAATCCATGTAGTGATGCCCGCCATCGCCGTCGGTCTCGAAGAAGGCCGCGAATCCCGCGTTCTTCAAGACGATCCGTTTCATGGTGCATTCCTTGCTGCTATCCAACTGGATGATGGATTCGCCCCTATCGGCGCGGCAAACCAGCCAGTCATTCACCGCCGCGCCCCCGATCAAGCCGTTGATCTTGCGCAGGCGGAAGAAGCCGGTGCCGCGGGCCACGCAATTGCTCGCGCCGAAGTCCCCCGTTCCCACCTTCAGCAGACGGGTATTCCCGTCAATCACGTTAAAACTCACTTTGCGCGGGTCAATTGCGGAGGTGTAGCCGGCATCGATCTTCCAATCCACATACCTGCCGCTCCCGTCCTCGCCCATGGCCGTGATTCTTCCCTGCGTAAAGGCAGGCGTGGCAAACTGCAACGTTGCGTCCTCGATGGTCACATGCGTACACCCGCGCAGCAGGATGGGGCGATGCTTGAGCTCCTGAAAAACCAGGGTGACATCCTTACAACGAATCGCAGCGCTGCTCCAGTTCGTCAATTCAATGCTGTTCTTCCCGGTGGCGGGAAGCACATAGACGCCGGCATTGACTTGAATCTCCCGCGCACCCTTGCTGTAAGCATCCGCAATTTCGGCCGCAAGAGTGGATGGATGGCTGGGATCGCCCACCGTAACCGCCGTTGGATGAGTTTCCATGCCCCACCCCGGCAAAGCAGCGGCGGCAAGCAGGGAACCGCCCATTTTGAGCGCATCGCGCCGCGAAACTCTATCGGTCGCACAGTGGGCACTGTCCCTCAGTGTGAATTTCACGAACCTCGGCTTCATCTTCATCTCCCCCGGTCACCCCTTCTGATCACCACGGTTGTTTCGTCGCGTCAGCCGCTAATTTCTCTTGCCGCCGCTGCCATCCGCCACCGGCTGAGCTCTCAGCAGCAGGATTCCGCCCGTGGCGACGGTGGCTTTGAACGTGTCCTCGACGACACCGAGGTCCTGGTGCGCGAAGACGTCGCGGAGTGCGGCCCACTGGGGAAGACCCGCATCGCGAAATGAAAATTGGATCTCGTTGGGAGATTCGCCCATGTTGACCAACCCTACCGCCTTGCCGCCGTCCGCCAGGGGTTTCACCCAAACGCTGACCGGGCCTTCCTGCCAAACCAGCTTGCCCTGCACTCCGGCTGCATCCTGATCGATGGCGATGGCCTCCCGGTTGGTCAAAATCTCGCGCACATCGGCAGGCATCACCGCCAGGTTGTTCCCCGCAATCAGAGGCGCGGCAAGAAGGCACCACAGGCCGAAGTGCTGACGGTTCTCATCCACGCTCAATTTTCCGTTGCCCACCTCCAGCATATCGGGATCGTTCCAGTGGCCGGGCCCCGCGAAACGCTCCAGCCCTCCCTCCAGAAACGCGAAATGCTCAATCACCTGCGGATTGGGGTTGATATCGGTTCCAATGCGCCACATATTGGCGCCCGACCACGCGGCCCACGTCCAGATCCGCTGATTGTCGCCGTGGCTGATGCTGTAGACGATGGGCCGGCCGCTCTTCTGCAGCGCATCGCCCATCTTCTTGTAGACGCCGGGCCATTCCTCATTGGTGAACATCTTTCTGGCGCTGCACATGTCGTACTTGAGAAAGTCGATGCCCCATCCCGCGTAGGTTCTGGCATCCTGGTCCTCGTGTTGATAACTGCCCTCGAACCCTCCGCAGGTCTTCGGTCCCGGTGAAGAATAGATGCCGATCTTGAGCCCCTTTCCATGCACATAATCGGCGAGCGCCTTCATGTCGTGGAATCGCTGGTTGCCCTGGATGTTCCCCTGGGCATCGCGTTGGCCCTCCCAGCAATCGTCGATGTTCACGTAGGTGTATCCGGCGGCCTTCATGCCGCTCGACACCATCGCATCGGCCGCGGACCGAATGTCGGCATCCGTCACAGTACAACCAAAAAGGTTCCAGCTGCTCCAACCCATCGGCGGCGTCTTCGCCAGCCCGTTCGCCTGTGCGGCCAGGCGAGTGCACGGTATCGAAATCAGCAAAAGAGCGAAGGCAAAAATTGTGAAGCGTTTCATTAAACTCTCCTTTGATTCAGGTAGTACTACTCATAACGGTCAATGCGCGCCGGCACCATGCGGGCCCGGCTCCTGTGGGGCGCGTAAGCAGGCATTGTTCGCGCTCAGGCTATTGCGACAGTGGAATCGGCGCCGTCTCGCTGGCCGTGTTGTAACCTGCCAGCTTGACCCACGCGGGCGTGCCCGAGGCCTGCCGCACGACCCCATGGATCTCAACCTTCTCGCCCGGAAAGACGGTCACGTAATTGTCATCGTACTCAATGGGAAGAATCTCGTCGCCGCCCTCGGTCGACGTGATCTCGGCGCGCTCAAAAAAGGCTATCTTGCCGGTGGGATTTTTCAACCGGATGGTCACATGAGTCTCTCCGCCGCTCACTGCTTTTGTGGCGCTCATCTCCAGCTTGACGGGGTCCATCGTGTTGAGAGCCGTCATGTCGGCCCAGCTTGCCATCGTCACCTTGAAGATGTTGTCCTTGGCCGGATCGCCCGCGTCATCGTCCTTCGTGGACTGCCAGTAGACGTTCTCCGCCTGCAACGCTCCTGCGCGGTCGAACAGCTCGCAGCGCACAAAATACACCGGCGTAATGTTCACCGGGCGCCCCAAGGCCAGCGCGTGGACGGCGCCGCCCGATGCTGCTTCAATGCCCGCGGCGCTGCGGTCGTCGCGCACCTTCCCATCGAGATCGTAGATGCGAACCCTGACGCGCAACCCCGCGCGCCTCTCCGGCGTCTGGTTCACAACGGTGATATTCGCCTTGCTGTGATCCCCGGTTGCAAAGTAGTCAAACACCACCGACAGCGGCCGAAGCCCCTTCTTGGCCCCGTAATAAGCTCCGCCCGGCTTCAAATAATAATCGAACAGATTGCCGAAGAACGATGGCCAATGGCTGTCCAGCATCCAATAGAGGCTCATCTTGTGATTGGCCCAGCCGTTGGCCGCGAAGTCTTCAAACTGCGCGCGCGTGTTTTCGTAGTGCGCCAGTTGCGCCTTGCGGGCAAACTCTTCCGCATCCGCCGATGGGCCATAGCGCCGATTCACGACCTCCTGAATGCTGGCGAGGGTGTTGTTTCCCGGGCTGCCGCCGGCGTGAAAGTACCACGCCTCATTGATGGGCCAGAGCTTGTCGGCGGGAATGAATTTCCTCAGGCTCTCGTAAGGTGGTATGTGTTCGTTGTCGCCTTGTTCCGCGCAGGCTCCGCGCGCCGCCGCGAACTTGCCGCTGAACCAGTAAGAAGGCGGACGCCATGCGTAGGGGCCTTGCATGTGGATCCCGCTCCACTCCTGTTTTCCGTACCCCAGGCCTGAGGCGGTGTCCACAATCGCGTTTTGCCAGTGAAGATCGGTCAGCACCTGGTAGTACTGGCTCCGCACCGCGGACGGCGGAATGCCATCGCTGCCGTTCGACCAGATAAACACCGAGGGGTGCGCGCGCAACATCAGTATCTGCGACCGCATGCTTTCTACGGCCACACGATGATCTTCCGCGCTCCATTCACTCCAATGCTCCCACTGCGCGCAGCACATCCAGCCCAGCATCAGAGGAACGCCCTGCTCATCGGCCAGTTGGATCATATGCTCGCTTGAGATCTTCAACTCCCAGCGCAGCATGTTGAGCCCCATGTCTTTCACATAGCGGATGTCCGTCGCTTCCCGCTCCGGATCGTCGCGGAAAAGCAGGTCGGGCGCGTAGGCCGCTCCCCGGGCAAGAAAATTCCTGCCGTTCACCTGCAGGTAAAAGCTGCCCCCGGTGCCAATCGCGGGAAACTGTTCATCCTGGTCGCGATGCTGCGTGATGGTGCGAATCCCGAAGCGGATGTGCGCTTCCCCTGACACCTTCGCGCTCTCGCGGAACTCCAGTTGAAGGTCGTACAAGTCAGGTTTGCCCATGGTGTAGGGCCACCAGAGGTCCGGATTCTTGATCACCAGTTGAGGAAAGTCCTGCGGCTGAAAGCTCACCTCGCGCCGTTCTTTCGCGCCCAGGCTGACGGGCTGCTCGATACGCACCGAGGGCTTGCCGGCGCGCGTAATCATGCCGCTCAACACACCCGTCGCCGGCTCGTCCGTCAGATTCTCCACGTCGGCATAAACAGTCAGGCGCGCGGAATCGGTGCGCGGCAGCGGCAGCACTGTGTCCACCAGCCCATGGCTGATGGCGACCGACCCTGACATGTCCAGATAAACAGGCTTCCAGATTCCCGCATTGCGATCGGGAACCCAGGAGTGCAAGGCGACACCCACCTTTTCCGGGCCCTTGTAGCCAAGATACTTTCCGTTGATCCAGTCAATCCAGGCATCGGCCAGTTCCACGCCGCTCACATCCTGAACGAGCCGCTCCGGAGTGACTTTGACGGCCAGCACATTGGGCGCGCCCGGCTTGATCCACTCCGTCACATCGAACTCATGCGCGGCGTACATGCCGGCCACATGCTCGCTGTCGGCAACCATGTGGCCGTTCAGCCAGATCTCGGCGCGGTAGTTTATGCCCGGAAACTCCAGTTGATATCGGGGCTGATCCGCGGGAGCCTCGAAAGTGGTTCGATACCACCAGTCCTGCAGATAGAGATCCTGGGGCACAGTCTTGAGCAGATTCATCCCCACATAGACATCGGGGTAAGTGCCGTCTGCTGCCAGCGCCTCCAGAACCGTCGCCGGCATGTGAACGATCGGGTGCCAGCTTGAAACATCAAAATCCGGCTGCGAAACCGCTTCTCCACCCGCGCGGACGTCCCGTGCGGAAACCAGCTTCCAATTGTTGCTCAGTTCCACGCTGCGGGGACCGGATGCAGCGATCAACGGCAAAGAAACACCCGCCGCACACACGCAAAACGCCATCATCGACTTCACTAGCTTCAGCATCTTCACCCCGGCAAAAGGTACGAGCCCGGATTCGGGCGTCCGCTTCCAGACCCTCGCCGGGCAAGTTTGCTCAGCTCCGGCGATCCTCCCTGCAAGTGCATCGCAGCGCATGAAAATGAAGGGCCGCCGTCGTTTTCGCGCAACCAGAGGATTCCCGCGACGGCATCCGGATCTCATGGCCTCAGCCTTCAGGAACATGCGCACGGCAAAGCTCAATCATCTGAAAGAATCATTTCGTTCTCTGCCGAACACAGCCGGGATTATATTCCATTCCGTCCGGCATACGTCTAAGTCGTCCTTTGGCAGTAACGAATATCGGCGATGGTTTCTCTCACCCATCAGGCCTCAGGGGTCGCAGGCTTGCTGCTCCTCCGGTAGCGCGTTTTATCAGCGGCCACGAGGTCATTGCTCTCGATTCGGGATGTTTCAGGGTCGTTTCCACAGACTAGGCAGGTCTGGCACTTTTGGAACTCGGGCACTTCTACGCTCGGCAACGCGCAAGCGAGCCGGAGGTCGAGGTTGCGATCCGCGCATCAACTCAGGAAGGGAGAGTCAGGCACTCCCGGAGTTCCGGCGCGCGGGGCCATGGGCATTTGCCGCGGACGCACTCCCGTGGCGGCGAAGATGGCGTTGCCGATGGCGGGCGCAATGCCCACGATGCCGGTTTCGCCCGCTCCCGTCGAGGGCAGATCCTTGCGGTCGATGAGAACCACTTCGATCTGCGGCGCGTCGCTGAAACGGGGAAGGCGGTACTGCGCGAAATGGGGATTGAGGATGCGCCCATCGGCGAACAGAATTCTCTCGAAAAGAGCGCCGCCAATGCCTTGCACGATGGCGCCCATATTCTGGTTTCGCAGGCCGTTGGCATTTGTGACCGCGCCCGACTCCCAGGCCTGCACGACGCGGCGAATGTGGAGCTTTTTGGTGACCGGATCGATCTCGACCTCAGCGCATGTGGCCACGTAACCGCCCTTGTCGGTTCCCCCGGCGATGCCGAACCCACGCTCGGCAGTGGATTTCGAACGGCTCCAGCCGAAGCGTTCCGCGGCTGCCTCAAAGACCGCCTGCAGCCGGGGGTCGGCAAGATTCTTCAAACGGAATTCGAGCGGGCCGAGGCCGGCTGCGAGGGCCAGGGCGTCCATATGGGACTCGCGCGCGAAATGGTTGGCGGCGGCGGCCAGCGAGCGATAGGAGCCCTGACGCAGAGGAGACCTGGCCGCATGGTATTGGATGATTTGGTTGGCAACGGTGTAAGGAGTCTCGATGGCCGCGGAGCCCGAGTTGTAATTGTGATGCTCCCAGGCCAGCAGCGTTCCGTCGCGCCGCGCCGCTGCCTTGATCTCGATCAGCCCGGCAGGGCGGAAGTAGGCCCAGGTAAACTCCTCGCTGCGGGTCCACACCACCTTGACGGGCTTGCCGGCGGCTTTGGCCAGACGAGCGGCTTCCACGGCTGCCTCGCCCGTGTGCTTGCCGCCGTAACCGCTGCCCATGTCGGGTTGGATCACGCGGATCTGGCTCGCGGGAATGCGAAATGCCTCTGCCAGCTCGTCGCGAACCCCGAAGGGACGCTGGGTTCCGGTCCAAACGGTTAGGTTGGGGCCGTCCCATTCGGCCACCGCGGCGCGCGGCTCAAGGGGTGCGTGCGCAATGTACTGGACGGTGTACTGTTCTTCCACTTTGACGTCGGCCCCGGTCATGGCCTGCGCCACGGAGCCAATGGCGCGTTCCCCGCTTGAATCGCGGCCGGACTCGAGATTGGCCTTCAGATAGTCGAACAGTGTCTGGTTCGAAGGCTGCGAGGGAACACTCCATTTGGCCTCGATGGCAGAGACGGCGCGTTGCGCGCTGAAAGCGTCGCCGGCCACCACACCGGTAAAATCACCGTCGCGCACCACCGTCACTCCGGGCAGTTTTTCCGCCGCGTTCGTGTCCAGCGACTGCAGCGTCGCATTGAAGCCATCCGGACGAAGCACGGCGCCAAACATCATCCCGGGCCGCTCGATGTCGGAAGGATACTTGTGCTTCCCGGTAACAAAGTCACGGCCTCCGGCTTTGGGAACGGCTGTCCCGGCAATCGTCCAGTCGCTCGCCGGCGTCAGCTTCTCTTCGCCGGAAACAATCTTCAACAGGTTCTCGCCGCCCGTCAATTCCCCATAGCTGAATGCGCGCGAACTCCCCGGATCGGTCACCTTTCCGTCGCCTGACTTCAGTGAAGCGGGGTCCACATGCCAGCGCTCGGCCGCCATCTCCAGCAGCATCTGGCGCGCGGCGGCAGCCATGGTGCGCAGTTGCGGGCCCATGGTGGGCGTGGTGCGGCTGCCAAACGTGCCCATATCCCAGGGCGTGAGATCGGTGTCGCCCATGACCATGGTGATCCTGTCAAAGGGAACGCGTAGCTCTTCGGCGACCAGTTGCGCGAGCGAGGTGCGAATGTTTTGACCGGTCTCGATCTTGCCGGTGAAGACCATGACCTGGCCATCGGCGGCAATGTGCAGCCATGCGCTCACATCCTTGGGAAGCTCATGGCCACCGAAGTTCCGGCCTGCCTCCTGTGCCTGCGCGCGGCCGTGCGTGAGACAGACGAAAAGCCCTCCGCCCAGCAGACTCAGGAAGTCGCGGCGGTCCAACTCGAGGCTGCCTGACGGGCGCCAGTATTCTTCCTGGAAAGGTTCAAGCTCGGGCACATCGAGGCGCTTCATCGTGTGCCTCCATGGGCCTCAAGCCGCGAGGCGCGCTTCACCGCTTCCAGAATGCGCGGATAGGTTCCACAGCGGCAGACGTTGCCCTCCATGGCCGCCGCGATCTGCTCTTCGGTGGGGTTCTCTGTCCCGTTCAGCAGTGAAGTGGCGCTCAGAATCATGCCGGAGGTGCAGTAGCCGCACTGAAAGGCTTCTTCGTCAAGAAACGCCTGCTGCACCGGCGTCAGTTTGCCGTTCTGCTCGAGGCCTTCGATGGTGACGATCCTGGCCCCGGCGGCCGAGGCAGCGGAAACCAGGCAGGAGCGGGCCGGGCGGCCGTTGATCAGCACGGTGCAGGCTCCGCACTGGCCCTCCCCGCACCCGTACTTGGTCCCCGTGAGACCGAGGCGGTTGCGCAAGACCGAAAGCAGGGTCTCTTCAGCAGAGGCATTCACAGGGACGCGCGAGCCGTTGATCTCCAGAACAAAATCACCCATTCCAAACTCCGCGTGTGTCCAGGCCGGGTTCACCTGCACCAGCAAGAATAGCGCAGCCGGTGCTCTTCTGGCTCCGTTTCCCAGCGTGCCCGCTCCGGCGGCGAACGGTGTCGCCCTGCCGGTATTTTGCTGCTTGTCCCACTGAGATCGCAAGCCGGGCCGGCGAGGTTCGTATTAGGATGGATGCCGGATGCCGGATTCATGGGCGCGGAATATGGAAGAATTCATAAGCGCTCACTCTGGACGAACACGTTCATCCGGGAATTGAGATTGCAGCCGCCTTCTACGACACGCAATACCGCGAAACGCAGGACGGCGAAACGCAAGACGCTTTATCGCCTTGAGAACCGCTCCGGCTCGCAACCTTTGCGCCTGGTCTGAGGAATGCACATGAGAAACTGTCATCGTTTTCTGAAATCCGCAACCGTCGCATGCGCGTTCCTGGCGTGCACTCTGGCGGCCTATGGCTCCGACGTGTTTACGCCGGACAAGACCGATGCTGCCGCGGCCGGTATGGACCCGGCGCTTCTGGCTCGAATTCCCGCCCGGATGAAGGCCTTCGTTGAAGCGGGAAGGGCGGCTGGTTTCGTCACCATCGTTGCGCGGCATGGCCACGTTGCCGGCCTTGAAGCCGTCGGCTACCAGGATCTCGAAGCGAAGATTCCCATGCGCACCGATACGATCTTCCGCATCGCGTCCATGACCAAGTCCTTTACCGCTGCCGGCATCATGATCCTGGTGGATGAAGGGCGCCTCGGACTGCTCGATCCGGTCGAGCAATATCTGCCCGCATACAAGGGAATCAAGGTCAATCCCTGCGGAGAGCAGGAGGCGAGCCAGGGGTGCGGCCCGATCGTCGCCAGCCGGCCCATCACGGTTCTTGACCTGCTCACCCACACCTCCGGCCTTCCGGGGCAAGGCCCATCCAATTCCGAACCATTCCAGTCGCTCGCTGAAAGAGTCGATGCCGGCGCGCATTCCGTTTTGCTGGCCCAGCCCGGCGCCAAGTGGATCTACAGCCAGATCGGGATGGCCATCCTGGGCCGCATCATCGAGGTCTGTTCGGGAAAACCGTATGCGGAGTTTCTGGCCGGCCGTCTCTTTCAACCGCTGGGCATGACCGACACCTACTTTTCTCTCCCTGCCGCAAAGCAGAACCGCCTGGCGGTGCTCTATACCCTGGATGCAAGCGGCAAGCTGGTGCGCGCCGCCAAGCCTCCCGACCCGGCCGCAAAGGTGCCGTCGCCTGAAGGCGGAGCCATGACGACAGCCACCGACATGGCGCGCTTCTACCAGATGCTGATGAACAAGGGAACGTTGAATGGGAAACGGATTCTCTCCATTGCCGCTGTCGACGCCATGATCACCAATCAAACCGGAGACCTGCAAAATGTCGAGTTTTCACCGGGCTTGGGCATGGGGCTGAGTTTCGGCGTGGTCAAGGACATGGTGGGAACATTCCGCTACCAATCCATCGGCGCCTTCTCAAAAGGCGGGGCATTCCGCACGTATGGATGGGGCGATCCAGCCAAAGACATGTTCGGCATCATCATGTATCAGCGGACCAACGGGGGCGGCGACACCGCTCCGGAGACAAACGCATTCACAGTTCTGGCAAACGCGGCCATCGCACACTCGATGTAGCCCGTTCCCGCCTCAATTCCAGTCGCTTCAGGTATTCACTGTGATCCGGATCGAGCTCTGTCCCCTCGGGCCCCGTGTGGGCGAACAAAGCTCGATCCTGAGTCAGCAACCTGCAAAACGCAGGGCGAAGATTGCAGAGCGGTTTCAGGATAGGTATGCCCGATTGTGCTTCGTACCAGGTCGCCCCTCCTTGGAGTCGGGTCGACTTGAGTGCAACGCCTCTGGGTACAGCAATCCTGAAACCGCTATAGTCAAAATCTTCGCAGGCCGGTGTTCAGCGTTTTGCCCGGCGCAGAATCACCGGAACGCCTCTGGGTATGTGCCTGGGCATATTGAACGAGGGATCCGATCCGTCCGGTGGAGGCCCGATGGCGGGCCGCGCCGCCGACGTTTCAGAAGCCTTCGGTAATCTGAAGGGCATCTCGATCACCCGCTCGAGCTCGATGTGGTCATTTGTCAGCGTTCCCTTATAGGTGCTGTTTCCGGCCTTGAAGCTGATGCTGTTGCCGTCCACTTTGCCTTCGGTGATGGGCGCGGGTCTGTCGCTGCCGCCGGTGAAGGTGATGCCGCCGCCCTCCACGGCGCCGGTCAGCGTGTTGCCATTCTGTTCGAGCGAAAACACCGTGTTGGGATCGCCCGCGAAGAAGGCCATCATGCCGCTCAGAGGCTCCTTGGGCGGTTCCGGTCTCCACAAGCCGCTGACGCCCGCACCTGTGGGGATCACGCGTTCCCACACCGGGACCTGGGGACGCAGCGCCGTGGCTTTCACGGCAATCGTCGCGCTGGCCGCGGCAAGCCCCGGCGAAGTTGCCTCCACCGTCAGGTCCCCGGCCGTCTTGCTCGCCTGGATCACCGCCATGCAAAGCCCTCCGAAGGCCTTGCGCGTGGAGCCATAGTCCGGCTCCTGGTTGGTGGGGTCGCCGTTGCCGGTGCCCAGCAGTTTTCCCTGGCCCGAGACGCGGAACGTCACTTCGTTATCGGTGATGGGAACCACGCGGCCGTGCGCATCCTTTACCTCCACGGCAAACATGGCCACGTCTTCGCCATTGGCCCCGAGTTCGTGCCGGTCCGGCGTCAGAACCAGTTTGGCCGCCGCGCCCGTCGTCTCCCGCTTGGCGGTCATCACCTGCTCGTCTCCTTTGTAGCCCCGCGCTTCGATCGTGCCGGGAGCGTATTTCACGATCCACGCCAGGTGCGAATCCTTCTTTACCTCTTTCATCCCCAGGCTCACGCCGTTGAGGAACAACTCCGCCTTGTCCAGGTTGGTATACACCCAGACCGCAATCTCCTTGCCCTCATAGCCGGGCCAGTTCCAGTGCGGGAACAGGTGCAGAACCTGCTTGCCGGTCCACCACGACTGGTAGTAGAAGAACGAGTCTTTCGGGAACCCGCACGTATCGATAATCCCGTACTGCGAGCTGATATTCGGCCAGCCGTTGGGCGAGGGTTCGCCGCGGTAGTCGAAGCCCGTCCACACAAAACCCCCTGCCAGCCAGGGCTCGGCATCGCAGAAGCTCCACCAGCCTTCAGCCGAGGCGCGGCCCGTGGTCGTGTAGGGGTCGTAGGAGCCCACATAGCCTTTTGAGGCATCGGTAATATAGATGCCGCGCGTGCCCACGGCGCTCACCGTCTCGGTGCCCATCACGGGTTTATCGGGATGGGTTTTGTGGTACGCCAGGGCCTGCTGGTCCATGTAGTTGTAGCCCATCACATCGCACTCCACCAGGCCGCCGGTTCCAATCGCGCCGGCAGGCGCAATCGACACCGGTCGCGTTCCATCCAACTCGGTGGCCACGGCCTTCATGGCGGTCAGAATGCCCACGCCTCTTTCCGTGTTGGCCTGGCCTTCTTCATTGCCCATGGACCACATGAAGACGCTGGGCCGGTTGCGGTCGCGCCGCACCAGGTCGCCGAACTGGCTAAGCCCCTCGGGGTTCGACGACATCATCCGCGTCTCATCGAACACCAGCATGCCCAGTTCGTCGCAGGCATCCAGCAACTCCGGCGTGGGAGGGTTATGCGAGGTGCGCAGCGAGTTGCAACCCATCTCCTGCAGTTTGCGTACCCGGTAGTACTGCACCGCGTCCGGCAGCGCCACGCCAACGCCGGCATGGTCCTGGTGGTTGCAGGTCCCTTTCAGCTTGACTGACTTTCCGTTCAGAAAAAGCCCCTTCTCCGCGTCGAATTTTATGGTGCGAATGCCGAACGGCGTCTCATAGCGATCCACCAGGTCGCCGCCCGCTCTGAGCTCCGTCACCAGCCTGTAGAGATTTCTTTCCTCGAGCGACCAAAGCTGCGGCCCGCTCAATGTGATCTCCTGCTTGTAGGTCTGGTCCTCCCCTGGCGCAATCGATGCCGGGGCCGAGGTCGATTTCCCCACCTCCTTGCCGGCGGGATCGAGAATCGTCGAGATCACCCGCGTGTTCTGCGCGCTCTCGGCGTAGTTGTTCACCTCGGTGCGGATCGAGAGGGTAGCCTTGTCGTCGCCCACCTCGGCGGACACAAACGTTCCCCATTGCTTCACATGAACCGGGTTGCTCTTCACCAGCCACACATGCCGGTAGATCCCCGCGCCCTCATAAAACCAGCCATCGCTCGAGGTGGCGTCCACGCGCACCAACAGCACGTTTCTTCCCCCCGGATTCGCAAACGGAGTCACGTCGAACGTGAATGGATCGTAGCCCCCGCTGTGCCGGCCGATGTAAAACCCGTTGAACACCACCATCGTCTCCCGGTACGAGCCGTCGAATTCAATGCTCAGCCGCTTGCCCGCATCCTCCGCTGGCAGCTCGAAGATGCGCCGGTACCATCCCACGCTCGTCGTCGGGTAGTTGCGGCCCAGCGGATAGAATCCCTTGTTTTCCAGCTCCGGGTCGTTCTTGAAAGGCAGGTCGATGGCCCAATCGTGCGGCAGGTCCACAGTCTTCCAATCGCCATCATCGAAGGCGATCGACCCGGCAGGAAGAAAGTTGCCCGTCTTCTGGAAGTTGCCGCTCTCTCCGCTCCCGAATCCGAAGTCCTTGCTCGCTTCGTCGGCATTTCCAAAGTGAAAGTGCCACCCGAAATCCAGCAGCAGCCGTTCGCGCCCCGCGCCCGGCAGCGCAAGTGCGCGTGCCGATCGTTCGGGAACCGGGAGCTCGGTCTCCTGGGAGACCTCCATGGCGGCGCTCAACGGCCCCATCCCCTGGACGGCAGCCACGGCGGCCGGCGCCAGCAAACTGGTCTTCAATACATCGCGGCGTGAAAAGGTTTTCATCTCATCTCCTGTCCTGCATCCTGCCTTGTGAACTTTGCCCGGCCCGTCCGCAGTGCGCCGCTCAATCAAATCCGCAGCGCTTTCCTGTCGAATCTCCGAGACATGCCAGTATACTCACCACGCCCGCCTGCGCAACAACCCTGGAAGTCATCTCATAAACCTGTTTTGAAAGGGCACGGCTTCAGCCGTGCCGCAAAAAGCCGCCAAAACCGATGGGCTTTAGCCCCTGAGGGACGTCTTCGATGGTCGGCTGACATTTATGAGATGACTTCTAGCCTGTGCCTGGCGGTCTCTTTCACATCCCCTCAGCAGGGATGGAGGCCGATCGGTTTTCCGGTCGAGGGCCCACAGCCGGGTAGACTCTATCGCTCGGTCAACCCCAAAGGCGATACAATGCGGACGAATCGAAATTGATTCAGCGGATCCCCACAAGCCTTCAATTCAGGAGCGTGAGCCGATGCGGTTACGGCGAATTCTCGTGCTATTCGTTCTCGCCTCAGCCTTCACCGGGCTCGCCTGCGCGCAGCAGACCCCGAACCCCGCTCTGCTGGCCCTTTCCAAGCAGAACCACACGCTCTCCATCATTGACCCCGTCAGCCTCAAGGTGGTGGCGGCCATTCCCGTGGGCGACGACCCGCATGAAGTCACCGCCTCCTCCGACGGCCGAACCGCCTACGTCTCGAACTACGGATTCGGCGCCTTTCATACTCTTGCGGTCATCGACCTGGTGGCTCAAAAGCCCCTGCAGTCCATCGATCTGGGCCCCCTGCGCGGACCGCACGGGCTCTTCTTCGCGGAGGGCAAGGTCTGGTTTACCGCTGAAGCCGCCAAGGCCATCGGCCGTTACGATCCCGCGGCGGCCAAGGTGGACTGGATCATGGGCACCGGCCAGAACCGCACTCACATGCTCTACGTCTTTCCCGGCGCAAAGCGCATCGTCACCACCAACGTGAGCTCGGCCACGGTCACCATCCTCGACGAAACAGAAAGGCCGGAGGGCATGATGCAGGGGCCTCCACCCGGCATGGGCTCCGGGCCCGACATGGGTCCGCCGCCCGGTATGGGTCCTCCGCCCGGCATGGGCCCTGGCTCCGGCCCCCCAGGCTTCGGTGGCCCTCCGCCATCCCCTCCCGGCGGCGACTGGAATGAAACCGTCATCCCCGTTGGCCGCGGCTCCGAAGGATTCGATGTTTCCCCCGACGGCAAAGAAGCCTGGGTCGCCAATGCCCAGGACGGCACCATCTCCATCATCGACCTTGCTGCCAGGCGTGTCTCGGCGACACTCCAGGCCAACGTAAGCGGCGCAAACCGCCTCAAGTTCACCCCCGACGGCAAGTTGGTGCTGGTCACGGCCGGTTCGGCCGTCGTGGTGCTCGACGCCGCAACCCGCAAGGAAGTGAAACGCCTCGCGGATGTGCATGGTTCGGGCGGCATCCAGATGCAGCCGGACGGAAAGCGGGCCTACGTAGCCTGCGGACGCGATGGCTACGTTGCCGCCATCGACCTGAATTCACTTGAGGCCGTGGGACACGTTGACATCCCCGGCCCCGACGGACTGGCTTGGGCAGTGCAACCCTGAGTACCTCGAAACACCCCCGGCGTCTTCCCCGCCGGTGAGAAACGCGAAGGTCCTCTAAGCTGCCTGGGCAGCCTGCGCTGCATCTCACCGTCATAGGGTGAACTCGCCAGATGGTCCGGCTTTTGGCTGCCAGGCGAACCTCTCGTGAGGAGATTTTCTTCGGTGATTCGTTCCACCCGCAACCCGATCGCGATCGCTTTCATTCTCGCGGTCCTGTCGGTTGCGCCCGCACTCCTCTGGGCTGGTGGCGCTGAGGATGTGCGCTTGGGTGCATCGGCAGCCGGCGTTCCCATCGATGCAAATGACGAGGATCCAGGCAATCCTTTCCCTCTGATCGTGGCAGGCGACTTCAACCGGGACGGGTTCGCCGATCTGGCCGAGGTGAAATCGGCCTCGGGCGATCTCGCCATCCACTCCGTTCTCGTCGTCCTGCTCGGCCAGGCGGATGGCTCCTTCAAACCGGCGGCCTCAACTCCCCTGCCGCTCCTCGATCCCCAGTCCATCATCGTTGGCGACTTCAATCGCGACGGCAATCCTGACCTGATCGTGGCAGACGGCGACGGCACACTCTTTGAGTTGCTCGGCGATGGCAAGGGCAACCTGCTTCCTGCCGGCGCAATTGCTCATCTCGGTGCGGCGCATTCGGTCGCCATGGGCGATTTTAACCACGATGGCATTCTCGACCTGGCCGTCTCTGATCCACTCTCCAATGCCGTCACGGTGCTGCTTGGCGCGGGCGATGGCTCCTTCCGCCCCGCATGGTCCTTTGCTCTGCCCATGAGGGGACAACTGTTCCGCCTGGCCGCAGCCGACTTTAACGGCGATGGCATCGCCGACCTGGTGGTCACCAATGAGGATGACGATACCTATGAAGTCATGTTGGGCAATGGCAACGGCACGTTTACGTTTGCGCCCGAGCTGAGTAACCTGATAGACCCCAATGCCCATTGTCCGGCGTAGCCCCTGTGAAAACAGCCGGCATGGGCTGCGCGGTGCCGGCCCCAACCGGTCGGCAGGGAATTGCCGGCTGAGATTCTCGATACCCTATGTACTTGTGTTCAAAAAAAGTGGAGCGTCGATTCGTTATGAAAGCATCATCCCTTGTGAAGAGTTCTTGGCGCGTCGCATTCCCGGTTGCCGCGGTATTGCTTTTCGCCGTCCCCCTCATCCAGGCGCCTGTTCGCGCAGTGTTTGCCGCCGCGTCCGTCCAGGCGAGTTCGAGCGCGCAGGCCGGCCCCCAAACCGCGAAGACCGAGCCTCCGCCGCCCTCCGTCGCGGCCACGGCGCGCAAAGGCCCTGAGCTGTCTCCTGAAGCGGCGGCCGGTGGCGCTCTCTTTCAGCAGAACTGTTCCTTTTGTCACGGCCGCGATGCCATGGGAGGAGAAACAGGTCCGGATCTGACCAGGTCGAAGCTGGTGCTGGCAGATCGCGATGGTTCCGCGATCTCGGCGGTCGTGCGCGAAGGCCGCATGAACGGCGACAAGAGAATGCCTGCCTTTCAGCTCTCCGATCCGCAATTGGCCAGTCTGGTGGCGTTCATCCGCGCCCGCGTGGTTGCGGCGCGAGCCATGCACGGCGGCCGCAGCGGAGTGGACGTCGCCGATCTTCAAACAGGCAACGTCCAATCCGGCATTGCGTACTTCAACGGGGCCGGCGGCTGCATAAAATGCCATTCCCCCAGCGGAGATCTTGCCGGCGTCGCCAACCGCTACCAGGGACTGCAGCTTGAAGAACGAATGCTCTATCCCAGGGGCGCAAAGAGCACGGTGACCGTCACGCTTCCCTCCGGAAAAAAGATCACCGGAACCCTGGCTTTTCTCAACGAATTTACTGTTGCGCTCACCGACGCAAGCGGAACCTACAAGTCCTGGCCGGCCGGCGCGGTCAAGTTCAAAGTCGACTCGCCCGTCCTGGCGCACGTGGATCTGTTCAGCAAATACACTGACGACGATATTCACAATCTGATGGCATACCTGCAAACCCTGCGTTAGGTCGCAACGCAGTCTCTAAAGCGCATTGAGAGGTTCAATCCGGCATGAAGTTTCTTAAATTTGCACTCGTCTTCGCGGCAGGCGCATTCCTGGCACTCGCCGCGGGGCCGCACAGGTTGGCGGCGCAGGATCTGGAGCCCGCCCAGTTGTTGAACCCGCCTGCCGATAGCTGGCCCCTCTATCATGGAGACTATTCCGGCAGGCGTCACAGCCGCCTGACGCAGATCACCCGCCAAAACGTCGCCAACTTAAGTCTGGCCTGGGCGTTTCAGACTGACCAGCCGGCGGAGATCAAGTCTTCGCCACTGCTGGTCGACGGCATCCTCTATTTCACCGTGCCTGACAACATCTGGGCCGTGGATGCGCGCTCCGGACACCTCGTCTGGCACTTCAATCATCCCACCACCATCGGCGAACATATTGGCCACCGCGGCGTAGCCATGTATAAAGGCTGGCTCTATTTCACCACTCCGGACGCTCACCTCATCTCCCTCAACGCAAAAGATGGTACGGTGCGCTGGGACAAGGTTCTCGGGGACGTCAGGCGCGGATACTGGTCCACCATGGCCCCCCTGGTGGTCAAGAATCATGTGATTGCCGGCGTGGGCGGCGACATGGACAATCTGCCGGGATTTCTGCGGGCCTTCGATCCTGACACCGGCGCCGTGCAGTGGGAGTGGGATGCCACCACCCCCGCGGGAACGCCTAACGGCACCACCGGAGGCATGACCTGGGTCACCGGAACCTATGATCCGGTGCTCAACCTCATCTTCTGGGGTACGGGAAATCCGACCCCTGTCCTCAACGGCGCTTCCCGGCCCGGCGATAATCGCTGGACCTGCAGCATCGTGGCCCTCAACCCTGACACCGGGGTCCTCGCCTGGGGTTTTTCCGTGTCCCCGCACGATACCCACGACTGGGACGCGGTCGAAACGCCGGTCCTGGTGGACGCCGACTTCCATGGCCGCCCCACAAAAATGCTCATGCAGAGTTCGCGCAATGGATACTTCTTTGTCCTTGACCGCACCAACGGAAAGAGCCTCCTGACGGCTCCCTTCGGACCCACCAACTGGGCTTTGGGCATCGACAAGGAGGGCCGCCCCATTCCAAATCCTGACAAGGAGCCCAAGCCCGATGGCCGCTTCATTGCTCCCGACGAAGGGGGCATGACCAACTATCGCTCCCCCAGCTTCGATCCAAAGACAGGACTGTTCATCGTTGACGCCCATCCCAGTTACAGCATCTACTTCACCAAACCCGCCGACGGAAACTACGGCTGGGCAGGCGCCGATTACGGGCTCTGGGGAAAGGGAGTCATTGAAGCCATCGACTACCAGACTGGCAAAATTCGCTGGAGCCACCAGGTCGGAGCCGGCGGTTCGGGTGCGGGCGTGCTCACCACCGACGCGGGATTGACCTTTACCGGCGACTCAACCGGCGACATCCTGGCGCTGGCCACCAGCGACGGACGCACTCTATGGCACGCGCAAACGGGTGCGCCGATGCAAACCTCGCCCATCACCTATCTCTTGGATGGCAGGCAGTACGTACTTGCCGGCAGTGGAGGCGTCATGTTTGCCTGGGCGTTGCCCCAGGGCGCTCAATCCGCCGATCATGCGGAAGCGCACGCCTCGAACAAGTAGCAGGTGCAGGTGCGCGGGTGCCCCACAGCCTGCCCCAAAGCCTGCCCCATAGCCTGTCCTGCGCGAAGCCGAACGGGTCTGGATTTTCAGACCTGTTCCCTGCTTCCCGATCCCTGACTCCTGCTTCCTGACCCCTGCTACCGGGTCAGCGCATCCAGAATCTGGCCGCTCGTCACCGTCGGCGCCCAGTGCTCTTCGATGTATTCAATCACCAGCTCCACGCCCGCAGCATGAGAAACAAAGGGCCGCGACGAGGAGTCGTACATGGCGTCGGTCAGGTCGCGGACCAGCACGCAGCGTACCCCCCAGCGCGACATCTGTTTAATTCCGAACGGCCGGTTAAGAATGCACATATTGGCATGCACGCCCATCAGGAAAACCGTGCTGATGCCATGCTCCCGCAGCACGTTATAGATCTCCTGCCCGCTATCGGAGATCACGTCCCCCGGTGCAATCGTCAACAGCGGCGTCTCCCGTGACCAGGCGGTGTATTCCTTATCGCCGCGCGTATCGCAGCCCCCGTCGCTGTCGTCGATCGGCAACGGCGCGTCGGCCAGCGCCAGCTCTGGCGGAGGCTGAACAACCGGCGCGTCCTGGGCGAGTTTGCGCCCCGGCGTGCCCGCATAAAAACTCATGGTCTCGGAGGGCGCATGAATAATCAGAACTCCCGAAGCGCGCGCCTTGTTGAGCAGCGGCTCCATTCTGCGCGCAATCTCCCCCACGCGCCCCGTCGCGCCCCGGCACCAATGTTTGTCCCACATGTCTGTGATGATGATGGCGGTCTTCGTCGAGGGAAACGTCTCCTCAAACTCGGCGGGCGTCCAGCTGTCGCTTGCCCTGAAGGGCTGGATCCGGGTGCGCAGTTTCAGGTGAAGGTCCACCCCTCCATCTCCAGCGGGAGAGTCTGCCAGCATCGTCGGCCCGATCAGCAGAAACAGCAGACTCGCGGTCATTGCCGCTCTCAAGTAGGTCATCCGAGAATGCTAAGAGAAAGGGAAACAAGCCGTCAATTGAAACCACAGGCGGCCGCAGGGCAAACCCATTTGGAATTGGAATCCTTCGCCGCTCAATCCAGTCCCCCAGCCTATGAATGTGGAACTCCGTCATTGCTTCAAAATGATTCCAGCCCAGTTGACCCACACGTCCGTCATTGCAAGTCTTGACACCGCCAGAGAGACCAGGAGCAGGGCGGCAAAGCCCACCGCAAACTCGCGTTCGAAGCTGCGCGTCAGCGCCAGGCGCACGAGCAGCAGAATCGCTCCCAGGGCGACAACCGGCCCGAACAAGGCCATCCACTGGTGAAACCCAAAAATCGAATTCACCAGCGGTATGCGCCCGGTGGCTCCGCTGAGAATCGCCAGGCAGGCCATCATCATCATGGGACGGTGAATCCGGGGCCGCTTGCGGTTGACCACCCCGATGGCAACAAATACCACGTACAGCGCAATCTCCGAAAGCATCACCAGCAGAAACGAACGGGCCGGCCAGTCGAAAATAGTCTGGTTGTCCAGGCGTGTCGAGCGGATAGCCACAAACGGCCCAGTCACCGCGATGATCGGGGCAATCGCCAGAACGCTCCAGCCAAGCTTCATGTGCACGCGGCGGTTCTTTGTGGAAATAAGCAGCGCCTGCGCGAAGAACAGAAGGAACCAGGCAAAAACTGCCGAGCTGTGCGCCACGATTGCCGCCAGCATCGCCGGCTCGATGGGAGTGCCGTCAAAGAGCCTGCCACCGAAAATGTAGTGGCGGAAACCGATGACCACAAGAACCAGGAAAACAGCCGCGGAGGTGGTGTAGAAAAAACGATCAGGTTTCATCCGGAATCTCCATCATGAATTTAGAAACGTCACGAATTGAAGCCGGTATTTCGTTTTTTGGAGCGTCCGAATCAGGCGGGGTATAAGTCAATATGCCATCTTTTGGCCCGAACGACGAAATATTTTTTTAGCCGGATTCTCCTTTTTTGAGAATCATCCTTGCCCGGGTTATCCCGCGCAGAGTCGTCACCGCAAGGCTGCCGGCAAAGACTCCGAAAGGACCCCTTCTGGAACGTCACGGAGAGTCTGCAATTGGGCCAACTTCCCAATCAACTTCGGATGTAAAGAAAAACTTCGCGGCTTATGTTATGACGAAGTCAAGGTTGCAGCTTCTTCTCCAAATCCGGCACATACAGCGGCTGGGCATCGGCTTCCAATCGATGCGCTGCCGCCAGAGCCAATTGCCAGGCGGCTCGTGCACTCTCTTTGTCGCCTGATGCTGCCTGGGCATCTCCCAGGGCCGTTTGCGCGAGCAAATTCTCAGGCTGCAAAGCGACAGCCTTTTTTGCCGCAACCAAAGCCTCCGCAGGTCTGTTCTCCCCCAGCAGGATATTCGCCTTCTGGACTGCTGCCAGCGCCGCCGCTTCATGCACATCGAAATCGCCACGGTACACAAACACGCTGTGATCGATCTGCTCTGCCATCGGCATCCACCGGAATCGCTCGAAGACATTCAACTGGTCGCTTGGCCAGTCACAGGCTTCCAGATCGTCTGCGCTTAACAGGAGGTTCCCATGGATGGTTGCTGGCACGTCAACCGGCAGGAACTCATCTCCGGTGTGGGCAGTGGGGAGCGGGTGGCAGGGAATGCCGTAGGCTTGCGGACGAAGAACCGGATAAGCGGAATAGGCGAACCAGCATTCCTCGCCGGGATGCGCGTCAACCCATTGCTTGACGTGCGGCAGTTGCTGCGCCCAATCCACACTGGAGTCGCTCAGGTATTTGTGCGTGTTTGCCGTTCCGCCCCAGGCTTCGTTGCCGTACGCCATCTCTGCCGGAAACACAGCCATGACCGAAACGATATGACACGCCACCAAGGCTCCACCGATCCACATCCAGCGTCGGTTCTGCTGCGCGAGCGCTGTCAGACCCGCTGCTGCCAGCAACGCGGCCAGTGGATACAAGAACAGGACATGACGCGTGCCGATGTTCATACCGCTGGCGATCGCCGCGGCAAGATAGATAGCGCCAGGCACAAACAGATACGCCAATTCTCTTCTCTGCCTGAGCCGCCTGCTGATGAGCGCAATACCGGCCACAACCAGCAGGCCGATCAAGCCGAGAGTGGTCTTGATGGACAGCGCGACTGGAAAGTACCACCAGACACCGTGCGCATAGTCGTGCCCCAGCAGGAAGATGGGATACTGCAGCGCTGCATAGTGGATGTCAGTTAACCCCATCAGGTAGGATTCCGGCAGCAAGCGCCAGTTGGCGAGATGTCCGATCACCCAACTGTTCATTCCCGTGAGGGGTGCAGCGTATTCGCTCAGCGTCGGGTTCATAACCAGTCCCGCCGGTCTGGCCGCATAGCGAAAACCGTAGAAAGCCCAGAGCACCCCGACGCCGAGGAACCCGATGGCTGCAATTCCGCCAAACAGTGTCCCAGCCATTCGCTTGCGCCGTCCCCGCTCGGCACAGGCAATCTCTACCAGCGCCAATCCCAGCAGCATCGGAGCCAGCAAAATTCCGCTGTGCTTGGCCGACAGCGTGAGTCCAGCGGCCAAGCCGGTCAGCAAAAGACGAATCACAGATGGCTGCCTTGCAAAAAGGTAGAAGCAATAGATTGTGGCCAAAAGCAGGCAAGCGACTCCCATATCGGTCGTGACCAGATCACTGTTGGCCAACACATTGGGCTCGAAGACCAACAGGAGCAAAGCCAGCAAGCCGGCGGACTCGCCAAAGAGCTCGCTCCCCATCAGAAACACCATCACAGAGAGGCCCACGGCAAAGACACCTGCCGCCAGGCGCATGCTAAAGAGCAGGCCGTGCGTTGGGCCATCATTCCGTTCCATAAAATCGCGGCCATCCCCGTACGCTTCTGCCTTGAACCATCGGTGTTGCAGCGTAGGCACCCAAAGGTCCTTGTGCAGCAGAGGCAGAGTCGCCACCAGCTTCACCAGCGGCGGATGCTCGGGATTCAAACCGTAGTCGCCGCTATGCCACATCATGTAGCCGGCGAAAATATGGTCGCCCTCATCGAAGGTGAGCGACTCGCCATGAACGATGATCGCAATCAGGATCATCTGCAAAACAATCAATCCGCCTGCAAGGGGCCATGCGGGCATTTTCAATCTCTTCATCGAGCTTGCGTCTCCGTTGACTTGCGGGTGTAAGGCAGTAGCGGATAAACGCACTGCGCAATGATTCGCGTTTCCATTATTGGGAGTTCCACGAAGGACCTTTTTCCGGACGGATTTCTCCGCACCTGGCCGTATGATGTGCCGGCCGTCGATAGGCCCTTGGCTTGATTGTCGCGCACGATTGAAAAACAAGAACGCGCTTCACTTTACCGATACTCATTCTGGAAGAATGATAAATCGCCGATGCACTCGTTGACCGGTGATTAGTAACGAGAGGTCGGCATGGCGACTGGAATCCGCGGCCTGGCTTATGGCGAGGATCGCAGTCGAGAAGCCCGTTTATGAGAAGTAATCGGCGGGTGGGAGGGGTTCATGGTACCCAAGGCTCCAAAGACGAGCCCCGGGGCGCCTGGTTCGATGTTGACCCAGCTGCCCGAAACGTGGGCCACCCGAGCGTTTTGGAGAGGTCCGTTGCAGGGCACTTGGCTCGCAATCTCTCACGTGTGATACCGTTCGATCAATTCGGTGCCGGGGGAAATTTTCTTGGGGAAGAATTGACGGGGAGTTCGACGGGGAACGACACATCGACCACGTGATCGAGACCTGGACGGGATCACCCTGTCTCTTGATCTTGAATAGAGGTTGTGGCCTCAATTCCCCTCGGGGGCGTACAATTCGAGGGATTCGCAGCCAAAGAGAAGATTTCGGGCAAATGAATTCGGGCCAGATGCACCAGGCATGGATCGAAAGGAACGCTATGAATCCTCACTCGTTTTCAGTTGCGTCTGGTCTTCAAAAAAGACCAAGTGCGGCTGCGGGGTCATTGACCCGGTTATTGACCCGGATCCGCCAAGTCATCGGTCTGGCGATGTTCTGCCTGGTCCTCGGGGCCGTTGGGATTGTGTGTCCGCCTGCGCAGGCACAAACGAACGAATGGACGTGGATAAGCGGAAGCAAAAACCTCACGTGCGGTGCGGACAGTTGCCAAGCGCCCTTCGCGTACGGAACACTCGGAGCATTTGCATCTGGAAACGTCCCCAGTGGCCGCGAAGGCGCAGCCAGCTGGACCGATAACAACGGCAATCTTTGGCTCTTCGGGGGCGTGGGCGAAGATGCGAATGGAAACGGGGGGTTCCTCAACGACCTCTGGGAATTCAACCCCACCTCAAGCCAATGGGCGTGGATGGGCGGAAGCAGCACGCTACCCGCCAGCTGTGCCGGCAGTACCACCGTAGCCTGCGGTCAGCCCGGAGTCTACGGCACCTTGGGAACGCCAGGCGCCGGCAACATTCCCGGAGGGCGTTGGCTGCAGGCGACCTGGACCGACACTAGCGGCAATCTCTGGCTCTTTGGGGGTTATGGCTTTGACTCCGGCAATGGCACCTACGATGCCGGTCATCCAGCTTTTCTCAACGACATGTGGGAATACACGCCTTCCACGGGCCAATGGAGTTGGATGGGCGGGACCAGTTCGTTGGGCTGCCCATCCCAGGCTGAGTATCAGACGGACTGCGGCGAATCCGGAGTATACGGAACCCTGGGCACTCCCGCCTCCGGAAATATTCCGGGAGGCCTGTATCAGGCCACCGCTTCCACCGACAGCCAGGGCAATTTCTGGCTTTTTGGAGGGTACGGCAATGGCTCCGTTCTCAACGATCTCTGGGAGTTTAATCCTTCCACTAATCTTTGGACATGGATGAGCGGAGCCCCTGAGAGCGAGCGGACCGGAATATTCGGAGTGTACGGCACCCAGGGCACCCCTGCTGCTGGAAATTATCCCGGTAGCAATTACATCGCGACCAGTTGGTCCGACGCCAGCGGCAACTTCTGGCTCTATGGAGGCTATGGGTACGATGCCAGCTCCACTACTGGCTATCTCGACGATCTTTGGGAATTTGACCCTCAAACGCAAGAATGGGTGTGGCTTGCCGGAGGCACATCGGCGACCTGTTGGTTAACTGAGCTATGTCCCACGACCACCGTCTACGGCACAGAGGGTGTTCCTGCCCCCGCGAACACCCCCGGCAACCGGGCTGGTGCAAGCAGGTGGACCGATAAAAACGGCAATTTCTGGCTCTTTGGCAGCGATGCCTACAATCCTGATATCACCCCTCGTCCTGACCTGTACCTGAACGATCTTTGGGCCTTCAACCCTCTCTCGCAACAATGGGTCTGGATGAATGGGAACCCCACAATCAACCAGCATGGCACCTACGGAACGATGGGAACGCCTGCCGCGGCGAACACTCCCGGGGGCAGAAACTATGCAAGCAGCTGGACCGATGCCAGCGGGAATCTATGGCTCTTTGGCGGGAACGGCCTTGACGCGGGCGGCCTGAACAGCTACCTCAACGACTTGTGGGAGTACAAACCGCCGGTCGTTGTATGGCCGGCGCCCCCGCCAACTTTCGGCGTACCTACCGGGTCTTACACCTCGACACAGACGGTCATGATCAGCGACACGCTCGCAGGCGCCACCATCTACTACACCGTTGACGGATCGGCGCCAACCGCCAACTCGCTCGTGTACAGCACGCCGATCTCGGTCAGTACTTCTCAGATCATCGAAGCCATTGCAATCGGGAACGGCTATTCCGCAAGCCTCTTGGCCAGCGCTGCCTACACCATCGGTCCGCCGGGAAATCCCATACCAGTCATCTACGGCATCTCGCCTGGGTTCACCAGTGCCGGCGGTGCGGCGCTCACGCTCAATGTCAGCGGTTCGGGATTCGTACCAAATTCCACCGTCTATGAGGGCACCACCGCTTTGACCACGACGTACGGGAGCGGCAGCCAACTCACCGCAGCGGTCCCGGCGGCTCAGATCGCTTCGGCGGGAATTTTCAACATTACGGTGCAGTCACCATCACCGGGCGGGGGAACATCCAACGCATTTAAGTTCGAGGTGGACTCCGCCGGATCAGGAACCACAACCTTTACCACTCCCACGGCCACTGTGACTCCCGGCACTCCAGCCAGCTATCCGGTGACGCTGCCGTCTGGTTCGTCGAGCCCGAGTGTATCCTGCCTGAATCCACCTCCTGGAGCGACGTGCAGCTATTCCGCTGCAACAAATTCGATAACGATCACAACATCCCCGAACACACCGGCGGGCACTTACCAGATCACAGTCATTTTTACGGTAACCGAGCCCGGCGCCGCCTCGGGATTGATTCTGCTGCCATTTTTGCTGCTTCCTCTTGTGTTCCTCAGGAGAAATCTGGCAGCGCGCGGTGTGTGGCTTAGTGCTTGCATGGGCCTGATTCTTCTAGCCGGGGCGGCCGCAACGCTTGCTGCCTGCGGTGGGGGAGGCGGGGGCGGCGGTTCTAGCAAAGTGCCTCAGACTCACCAGGCGACGAGTTCGGGGGTCGTGACCCTCATCGTCCGATAGGCAAGACCGCAATTGAGACTCTTCGCTTGGCTGTGCTCGAGCCGGAGCGGAGAGTCTTGATCGAACCTTTGCGGTAGTTCGATGAACTTATGCAGCTTGACATGATGCATGCAGCATCACTCCCGCGAAGTCGGCTTGTGGGATGTTGTCGCGCACTGTAGATGGTTCCGGTCAAAAAACCGTGAAACGGACTGTTTGGATTTCAAGGTCCCAAAGGCGAGACCCATTCGGCTTCGCTCAGGGCAGGCTCTCCACCCCACGAACTTAGAGCCGTTCGTGGGGACCCCGGTTTGAGGAAAACGCCACTCGGCAGCAGTGCGGTCCGGATACAGCATCTCTCGAACTGCTGTAGACGGATTCTTCTCAGGTTCTTCCGGTAGCACTTCGGACCGTTGCGGCCGAATCACTCTTGAAGAGAGCGATTCAGTCGGTCGACCGCTATTGCCTGGAAATGAGATGATGCTTGACGACGGGCAACCCGCGCTGGAATGACGTACCGCTTCTTCGATGCTTTTTGCGTGCCCTCAAAAAAGTAAACCTGGGTATAGGGAGATTGCACAGCCATGAAATCGTTCCTGCAAGCCACGGCGTCGCGCCGTGAATTCATCAAAAACACGGGCAAGTTAGCCGCGGTTTCGGCTTTGGCCAACGTGGCCATTCCCGCTGTCCACGCTGCCGGCAGCGACGTGATCCAGGTGGCCCTGATCGGCTGTGGCGGGCGCGGCGGCGGCGCAGCAGCCAACGCACTTTCCGTCAAGCGCGGCCCTGTCAAGCTGGTGGCCATGGCCGACATCTTCCCGGATCGCCTGCAGAAGGACCTGGACAAGTTGCAGACGCAGTTTGCCAGCCAGGTGGACGTGCCGCCGGAACGCCAGTTCATCGGCTTCGACGCTTATCAGAAAGCGATGGATTGTTTGAAACCCGGCGACGTCGCCATTTTCGCTACGCCGCCGGCGTTTCGCTGGGTACATTTCACCTACGCTATCCAGAAGGGTCTGAATGTTTTTATGGAGAAGCCGCTTACAGCTGACGGGCCCACCAGCAAACGCATGTTCAACCTGGGGCGCGAGGCCCAGGCCAGGAACCTGAAGGTCGGTGTGGGGTTGATGTCGCGTCACAACCGCGCGATGCAGCAGCTGGCCAGGCGCGTCCACGATGGCGAGATTGGCGAGATCATTCTGCAACGCGGCTACCGGATGCACGGGCTGGGCGGGTATTTTAATTCGCTTCCGAAACCGGCCGGCATCACCGACCTCCTTTACCAGGTGCAGCGCTTCCACAGTTTCATCTGGGCTAGCGGCGGCTGCTTCAACGACTTCTATATCCACTTGATCGATCAGTTGGGGTGGATGAAGAACGAGTGGCCCGTGAAGGCGCAGGCGCTGGGCGGCCGGCAGTACCGCTCCAGTCCTGAAGGAATCATGTATGTGGATCAGAATTTCGACACATACTCAGTGGAATACACCTATTCCGATGGCACCAGGTTCTTTTTCGACGGGCGCACCATCCCCGGATGCGAACAGATCTATGCCAGTTACCTGCAAGGCACCAAAGGGTCGGCAATAGCCTCGAAGGCTGGCGATTGCGGGCAGCCGTCAAGCCTGTATGCAAGCCAGGACCTGACCACCAGGATGATTTGGGAATCCAAGGTGAAACCGGAGGAGAAGGACCCTTATCAAAATGAATGGAATGATCTGGTGGACGCCATTCGAGACGATAAGCCTTACAACGAGGTGAAGCGCGGTGTAGAAGCCAGCCTGGTTTCGAGCATGGGCCGCATGGCCGCCCACACCGGCCGGGAAGTGACGTTTGACCAGATGCTCAACAGCGACTTCGAAATGTCGCAGGACACAGACAAGTTCACCATGGATTCCCCAGCGCCATTGGTTGCTGATGCCGGCGGCCGATATCCAGTGCCACAGCCGGGGATCGTGACCTCACGCGAATATTGAGCTTGGACGTGAACTTCGGTTTCCGATCCAGAGATCCCGTTCGCCTCACACGTTCAGGGACTTCAGGAAAGGCACACTCAGCGGCATCAGCGATGGATCCTCTTCAAGCTCAACGAAGTAGTTCTTTACGCCACCCGTTCTCGCAGCCGTGAATACCGCCTTCCAATCCACGACGCCCTTGCCCAAGGGAACCTGGCGGAAGCCGGACTTGGTGGAGGAGTCCTTCACCCAGTCCTGACAATGCATGGAGAGAAAGCGGCCCGGGTACTTCTCGAAGTAGGTCACTGCATCGTAGCCCTGCTGCAAGGTAGACACCTGAAACTGCAACTTGGTGGTGGCGGGATTGAGGTCGGCGATCATCATGTCGTAGACCGGCTTGCCATCAATGTATTCGGAGACGAAGCCTTCATTGTGCAGCAATGCGGTGATGCCTGCGGCATGAGCCTTTTCGGCGAAGGCGTTGAAGGGCTCGACGTAGCGCTTCACATCGTCGATTGTCTCCGTCGTCCTCGGGGCCCAGGGTCCAAGCGCGGCAATCGCCATCTGCGTCATGCCGAACTCTTGCGCATAGGCGATGCTTTGATCCGCCTTTTGAAACAGCTCATCTGCCGACCAGTGCGCGGAGATACAGCCCAGTCCCCAGTCTTCCAGCATGCGCCGCAATTCCTGTGGCTTGTATTTCTGGAGGCTGGAAAACTCTTCGTAACCGTAGGGCGAGCACAGCTCAATCTGCGTGAACCCGGCTGCACGTAATCCCTTCATGGTGCCGGCGAAGTCCGTACCGATCGACTTGCGCACAGGATAGGTCTGACAACCAATCGGCAGACCAAGCGGATCGGCGAATAGATACCGCGTGCCGGAGAGAAGAGCCGAAGCTGCAGCCCCTCTCATGAGAAACATCCTGCGATTCATCATGTGCATAACCTCATCGTGGAGCGATGGAGAAAACTATAGCACCTGCAGGCAGAATGCCGGTGTCCATTGCGAGCCGCCGCTTTGGTGAAGATAGAAAGCGTCTTCATCATGGGCTGTCGGTACCGACAAGTCGGCATGGCGACAGGGATTCCGCGATACAGCACTTCTCGGTGATTCCCGTCGCAATCGGCGTATGGCGGGAGTAATCCTCGAAACACTGCGTAACTCACGGTCAATGAGTGCATTGGCCTGATGTCGTCAACCGAGGATCATGCGCATACAGATTCGCGAATACTAACGGACTTTGCGGTATGGACCAATCCTGACCGCTTGTAAACGATTCTTACTGACCTCACTTGCTGTCTAAGGATCCTCGCTGTCCACCTCGACGTTGCAATCCCGGCGAGTGATTTACACTCCGGTTCAGGGTCCGCGAATCTGCCGCCTCCAAAAGCACCCCTTATGCGCACCGTCATCGAAGTCTCCGCAATTCGAAAGACCTATGGCCGTACAGTGGCTGTCGATGAAGCGTCGTTCACGGTAAATGAAGGGGAGATCTTTGGGCTCATCGGTCCCAACGGCGCAGGAAAGACCACCACAATGGAGTGCGTCGAAGGCCTTCGCAAGCCCGACCGCGGCGCCATTTCCGTTCTCGACCTCGATCCGTTCCGCCAGGTCTACAAGCTGCAGGAGCGAATTGGGGTTCAGCTGCAACAGGCTCAGTTGCAGAAACGAATCAAGGTTTGGGAGGCAGTAGACCTGTGGGCATCGCTTTATCGGAAGAAGAAAGTCAATGGCGAGCGGCTGCTCGAACAACTCGGTCTCTCCGACAAGCGCGGCGCCTGGTTCATGAATCTCTCCGGAGGCCAGAAACAAAGGCTGTTTATTGCTCTTGCATTGATCAACGATCCCGAGGTTGTCTTTCTCGATGAACTGACCACAGGGCTTGACCCACAGGCCAGGAGGGCGATCTGGGACCTGGTCCGTGGCATGCGCGCACAAGGCAAGACCGTCTTTTTGACGACTCATCTCATGGAGGAGGCCGAGCGGTTGTGCGACCGCGTGGCTATCATCGAGCATGGACGGATCATCGACATTGACGCCCCGGAACGGCTCGTTGCCCGTCACTGTCCGGAACGAACGGTCATTCTCGACACCCACAACCCAACCGCCGAAGAGCGCTTCAACACGATTCCGAAGGTTGCGTCCGTCACCCACGCTGGACTGCGGTTCACCATTCGCGGCCGGGGAGACGACCTGGTGACTGACGTCATTCAATGCCTCTCGGAGAATCGAATCCGGGTCACTGATTTCCGTACCATTCTTCCTAACCTCGAAGATGTCTTTCTCAAACTTACCGGTCACTCCATTCGCGAGTAGGAGCGAAAAACGATGCTGCGCGGGTTGTGGAAACTGACGTGGATCGAGGTCAAGGTCTTCATGCGCGAGCCGATGGGCGCGTTTGGCTCCATCGTGGTTCCGGTACTGCTGTTCGTGGTCCTGGGCCGGTTCGCCAAAAACAGGCTCTCGCCGCCCTCGCTGGCCGTAAGCAGTTTTTCCCGCGCGGGTGTACCGGTTCTCGTATCGATTCTGATTGCAGTGAGCGCAGTACTTTCGCTCGTCACGATCATCTCCATCTATCGCGAGGGCGGCATTCTCAAGCGGCTTCGCGCCACGCCTCTGCGCCCGCAAACCATCCTTACCGCCCACGTCGTCGTCAAGCTTATCCTCACTGCGGCGACGCTGCTCTTGATGTTTCTGGCCGGCAAGCGTTACCTCCCGCCGGGCGTTCATGCTCCGTTGTTCTCTTTTATGATTGCCCTGCTCATCACCACGTGGAGCATCTCGTCAATCGGCTTTCTCATCGCCAGCATCGTGCCGACTGCGCGGTTTGCGCAGCCGATCGGCGCCGTCATCCTTTACCCCATGATCGTCCTCTCAGGTCTGTTTGTGCCGATTGACCTTCTACCGCCCGGATTCCAGGCCGTGGCCAAGGTATTGCCGCTCACTTATGCCGTTCGCCTGCTGCAAGGGATTTGGAATGGCGACGGATGGTGGAAACACGGGAGCGATGTAGCGGCACTGGCCCTGATGTTTCTTGTTTGCACGGCGCTTTCGGCAAAGGTCTTTCGCTGGGAGTGAGGCCTTTGCACCGCTTTCGGCTTGGCAAGTGACGATGTTGCCGGGAGTGTTTCTCGATACGCGCAAAATCGTGAATGCGCTCACCGAATTCGGATTGGTCCCGCAATGTCGGCTTCTCGGAAGCAATCGGAATGCTGTGGTGCGGCCAGCGATTCTCCGAAGAGTCGCCCAAACCCCGCCTGCACCCTGCCCGGGAACCGCGCCAGGCGGAGAAGTCGGTCACAATCGAATGCCCCCACTGCGTACAACGCTATGTCGGCCCTTGCACGGTTAACAATTCACTCTTATCCCGCCACCCCGTACAATCCAATCCCGCCACCACGAAAAAGGTGCTGATAGAGCGGTTTGCTGCCGGCCAGCCGAAAGATCGATCTGCCAGAACTCAACCCGGCAAAAACCCGGCAAAGTTCCACATAGGCGGTGATACGCCCGGAACACTAGAAATCGACAGATCTCCGGCGGAGGGAGCAGGGGCCTTCAGGCCCCTGAATACCTTCTTCGATAGGAATGGCTTTAGCCACGGGCATTCCCCGACCCCTGACCCCTGTTTTGCAGATCATTACCCCCCCCACTCGGAGCTGATCCAGAGCGCCTGTTCCATACGATGCAGCGCCGGATAAAGCGAGCCCTCTTCGACCCGCAGCATTTCATCGGAGATTCGCTCGATGTGGAGAGTTATGCCCCATCCGTATCCAGCACGAGGGCGACCGCGCCGGTGATCCTCCGCCAGTTTTCCCGCTCGGCATTCAATTGTTTCCTGCCCAATGCAGTGAGCCTGTAGAAGCGGGCGCGGCGATTATTCTCGCTCACTCCCCACTCGGAGCTGATCCAGCGCGCCTGCTCCATACGATGCAGCGCCGGATAAAGCGAGCCCTCTTCGACCCGCAGCACCTCATCGGAGATTCGCTGGATGTGGAGAGTTATGCCCCATCCGTATCCAGCACGAGGGCGACCGCGCCGGTGATCCTCCGCCAGTTTTCCCGCTCGGCATTCAATTGTTTCCTGCCCAATGCAGTGAGCCTGTAGAAGCGGGCGCGGCGATTATTCTCGCTCACTCCCCACTCGGAGCTGATCCAGCGCGCCTGCTCCATACGATGCAGCGCCGGATAAAGCGAGCCCTCTTCGACCCGCAGCACCTCATCGGAGATTCGCTGGATGTGGAGAGTTATGCCCCATCCGTGCATGGGCCCGCGTTCGAGGCTTCTCAGCACGAGCAGCGCGAGGGCCCCCTGAAGGGTGTCGTTCTTTGTTTTAGCCATTCCGAAACACTCCCCTAGCCATCTATAGATGAAGACTGCTTTCTCCTTGATCTGTCAAGTGACGCTTGCTCAGGACGAGCAGCACGAGGGTCCCCTGAAGGGTATCCTTCTTCGTTTTAGCCATTGCGAAACTCTCCCCTAGCTATCTATAGATGAAGACTATTGTCTCTTTGATCTGTCAAGTGACGCTTGCTCGGGACGAGCAGCGCGAGGGTTCCCTCAAGGGTCTCGTTCTTTGTTTTAGCCATTGCGAAACTCTCCCCTAGCCATCTATAGATGAAGACTATTCTCTCCTTGATTTGTCAAGTGACGCCTGCTCAGGACGAGCAGCGCGAGGGTTCCATGCGATGCAGCGCGGGATAAAGCGAGCCCTCTTCGACCCGCAGCACCTCATCGGAAATTCGCCGGATGTGGAGAGTTATGCCCCACCCGTGCATGGGGCCGCGTTCGAGGCTTTTCAGCACGAGCAGCGCGAGCGTCCCCTGAAGGGTATCCTTCTTCGTTTTAGCCATTGCGAAACACTCCCATAGTCATCTATAGATGAAGACTGCTCTCTCCTTGATCTGTCAAGTGACGCTTGCTCAACACGAGCAGCGCGAGGGTTCCATACGATGCAGCGCGGGATAAAGCGAGCCCTCTTCGCTCCGCAGCACCTCATCGGAGATTCGCTGGATGTGGAGAGTGGGAGTACCGGGACATCCTTTACGTTTTAGACCGGAGACAGGCTTTACAACCCCCTTGCGGCGAAGGCGGCCCTGACTGCGGGTCTTCGCCGGGGTTTGCCGGTCCATACACATGGTTGACAACCCTCTTGCGAAAGCGGTTCTGGCTGCGGGTTGTTCGGTGGGGTTAGCCGGTCCAGACACATATTCCAGTCGTCGTCGGAGCTGTGGGAATGTGGTAATCCCGAAGGGATTTCCAAGGAGTGTGGGAAGGGTGGAAAGCCGGCTTTTTGGCTTTCCATGCTTTCCACATTCCGTCATTTCCATGGCTTGTTTTGCTGCGCGTTCTCCAACCTCTCCATGGCTTTTGTTGCTGCGCATTCTCCAACCTCTCACCGGCGCGCTGAATCAGCTTGGAAATGGAGACCGCCGCCCCGCATGCAGCCCAACGAGCAACTTCCGAGCAGCCGACCGTCCAACCGGAGCCAGCAGTCCCTGAAAGCGCCCTCAATGAGCACATTGCCCAGTTGGCGTCAGCCGAGTATTCTGCGCGAGCCGATCAGCGGAGCCTTGCCGACCCCCAGTAAAAATCCTGAAAGGAACATCATGCGGAACCGCCGTAGCGTTCGAGCAAGGTCTCAGCCGCAGTCCTTGGTCCGTCCCAGTGCGCGATGGTTCTGGCGAAGGCAGTTGCTTTTACCCTTGCAGTTTCATCATGCATGAGCTTCTGAATGGCGCTTTGAATCTTCGCGGAGGGGTCGCGCGATTTTCCGACGCGTATCGCAAATCCAAGCCTCTCAAGACATGCCAGGTTTGCGACCTGCTCCATCTGCATTCCTACGCCGACCACGGGCTTGCCCGCTAACGCGGCGACCATAACCGTGCCGATCCCTCCATGGATCACAGCAAGATCGGCCAGCTTATTCACTTGCAGCGCCGGGACCCAGTCGGTGACCAGAACATTCGCCGGGATGCGCACTCCGGAAACTTGCTCAAGCAGAAACTTCACCGGGGCGATCACGCGATAGGGCCTGCCTTCGAAGCTCTCGACGATTTTCGCGACGATCCCGGGTGTGCCGGAGCTTCCCATGGCAAAGTAGATCAGCGGCTTGTCTCTCGGAATGGCGGCGATCTCCTTGGGCAGGGCGAATTCATCCTGCGGAATGAGGGGCCCGATGAAAGTGTGTTTGGGTGGCAGCTTCGCACCGGAAAACTCGGGGGGCTCCGCAACCAGGGTGATGTCCCCGCGCCAGAACTCGAAGATCGAGTCATAGCCCGGAACCCCGAAATGTTTAGCGGTGCGGTTGACGCCATTGAGAAACCCGTGTCTGATCCAGAAGTTGATGAACTGCAGCACGGACCAGTCTGTGACCGCTTTCAAAGGAGCGGGCCGAAGGTGATCTGTCATGCCTGCGCCGTGGCAAAAGAAATCGGGCAGCCATGTCGATTGCACCACCCAGACGAGAGGGATCTCGAGAACCCGGCACGTCACCGGGATGGTCACGTAAGAGCCTGTGATCACGGCGGCAGGCTTAATCTGCTTGAGAAAGGCCAACTCGTTCTCCACGCGCTCCATCAGTTCGGCGTCAGTGAAGGCGGGCGCAAACTTCTCGCCGCGGTCCACTTTGGCGATGAACTCGATCTTTTCCCTCGTGAGGCGGGGCTCCATCCGCGTCAACGCAAAACCGTGCTTTTCGATCATGCGCTCGAAGTCGCCGCCGTCGGAGATGAAATGAATATCGAAGACTTGGCTGGCTGCTGGATGGCGCTCGATGCCTTTGGCGATCTCGACCATCCGGCTCGTCTCCGCCAGATTGTAGGCGCAGGGTGCAAAGAGAAGGAGTTTTTTCGGCATTGCCCTGCCTCCAGACCAAAACGGCTGATGCGTGATTCTCAACTGGAAATGCACGACCGTGACAACCCGGCCTCTGACCTCAGAGCGCGAGCCATCGGAACGCACGCTCCACGAATGCCTTTGCGTCCTTTTCAATGCAGGGGCCGTGAGCGATGATCAACCTGTCGAAATCCCAGGAAAGCAGCTTCTTGAGCGACTGCCGCGCCAGGTTTCGATGGATGAAGGTTAGCTTGATGTCCAACGGCACGCCTGCATGCGGGTACGCAACACCTCCCAGCCTGATCAGGGAATTCCGAAACGGCCTGCCCTCCATCATCGGGTGGACCTGTATCAAATCATCCAGGATGACTGTGCGCGATGGTTTATGAAAGAAGAAAATTTCTTCGATGAGCGGGTTGCCCTTGAAGGCGAGCTGGTCGAAATCATTCTTCCAGGCTTCAAGCGGCTCGTCGCCCAGAATTCCGGCGAAGGGCAACGAACCTTTCTTCAAGGTAAATGGGGTGGGACGTGGCGCCCAGAGCTGCGCCTCAGGAAACAGCGCGTGCCACGCCGACAGCCGCCAGACATGCCTGGGTGTCGCCGCAATCAGATACTTCACGGGTCCCAGGTCGGTGATGCGTTTGAGCGTTTCAGAGGGTACAGAAACAGGGGAATCCACCCAAAGCGAGCCATCGCGGAGCCTGGCAACCGTCATGCGGGTGGTGAACATGACACCCATGTCGCGCACACTCGGACCTTCGACGATCCAAACGCTTTCGGCAAACGCAGAAAGATCAGACATAAGTGTTCGGTTCGCAGAATATCACTCCGGCCAACAACGGATGATTCGCAGGGCGGGTGGCCCCGACCCGGGGATATTTCCAAAACACAGATGAGGGAGTCCGGTCCCTCGCATTCGGGGACCGGGGATGCCAAAGACCTCAACCCTGCCCCCTGCCCCCCGACCCCCGCTTTGCAGATCATTACCCGCCCTCGGCGCACACTATCCATAAGAGACAAACACCCCACCCCGCTCCCTGGGATTCAGAAAAAACCATGCGCACCGTTCGCAACATCACCGTCAGCGTCACCCCCGAGATCGATCGCCAGGCCAGCGATCCGGCACCCTCACGTGGGGAAAAAAATAGAGATTTTGACTGTGAAACTGTGGAAAAGATATAAACTATTCATTCTAAACGAATTACAAACCAAAATTCAACCCAGTACAGCGCCTGTACGGCTGTAAAAACCAAAAACCCCTCGTAACACCCTCATAATAAAAGTCTTAAAAACCGGGCCTCCCACCCCGTACAGCGGCTGTAAAACTGTAAAACTGTAAAACTGTACCCCGCCTGGTCCCAGCCCACGTCCATCGAATTCACCCCGCCGGACGGGTCCGCGCCTCACAGCCTCTTGCTGTCGACGCTGCTCAGCGTGACATCGTCCGCTGCCCGGCTCCAGCCCATGCGCAGATCCTTCACATCGTTGAGCGCGAAGGCTCCGCCAGCGCCGCGCGGCGCGGTCACGGCAAAGAAGTCGGCGCGCTCCACGTCGCTCAGGTAGAACGCCGGCCGCGCATCCGGCGTGGTGTTGGCTATCTCCACGTGGCTCATCTCCACGTTCTTCATATGCCTCATAAAGAACCCCGAAGCCGGAGTCGTTCCGAATCTCCCCGGGTCGGGATACCCATCTTCAAGCTCCGGCACCTGGGTCTCGGCTATCTCCGCCGTTCCTCCGCCAACCGTCTCAATGTAGATGTTTGAAAACTTCACATCCTCAATCGGCGCGCCCGGAATTCCGGTCAGGATCGAGCATCCCCGCTGGGGCGCGCCATAGCAGTCTAAATTGCTCACAAGAATTCGCTTGAGCGTGCCAATCCTGGTAGTGTCCTTGGGGCCCCGAAGCCGCTTTCCCAGGCGCATGAACATGGCTCCCGAGCCAAGCTCGCGCATGGTGGTATTGGTGATCGTGATGTCTTCAAGCAGTGCGCCGTCCACCGATTCAAGGGCATAGCCATCGCAGCCTTCGAAGACGCAATTCGAAATCGTGATGTTGATGAATCCTCCATTGGACTCCGTGCCGCACTTGATGCGGCCGGTGCCATAGGGCCGGGCGTTCGCGGGGAAGCGCTTGAAGGTTCCATCCAGCACCGAGCCCAGTTGGTAGCAGCCGGTCACCAGGCAGTTGGTAATGGTCACGTTCCTGGTGGCACGCGCGTAGCCGAGAGCGTAACTGGACTTGGGGCAGATGCCATCGTCCCAGGGCGAGTTCACCGTGCAGTTGGACACGCGCACGTTCTGGCAGCAATCGATATCCATGCCGTCGCGGTCGGTGTCGATCTTGAGATTGTCGATGGTGACGTTGTCCACCCCGGTGAGCAGCAGCCCAAAATGCCCTCCCTTGAGCACCGAGAAATCGCGAAAAATAACATTGCGGCAATTCTTCAGCGCAATCGCTTTGTTCCCGACTCCTTGCTGCTCAGCAATATAGGCGGGGTAATCGCCGCGCGCTTGGCGGCCTCCTCCAAAGCTGAGCCCCTTGCCGAACAGGAGCCCGGGGCCTGTGATGCTGAAGTCATGAATGTTCTCTCCCCACAGCAGCGAGTTGTGCCAGTGATTGTGACCGTAATCCTGGTAGGCATCCCACTCGGTATTGGGTTCGGCAGCATCGTACGTGCCTCCGCGATAGCCGGTTTGCTCTCCGGGAGCCGGGGAGTCGGCGGCCACGATGGCGCTGCCTTGCAGCAGGTGCAGATGCACATTGCTTTTCAGGTGAATTGAAAAACAGAGATACATACCCGCCGGGAAAATTACAACTCCACCGCCTGTCGCTTCGGCCGCTTCGATGGCGTGATTCACTGCGTCGGTATCCAGGGTCTTGCCGTCCCCGGTGGCGCCGAAGTTGCGGACGTCGAACAGGCCCGCTCCTGGTCCCATGGCCTTTTGTTTGTCGGCCGCAAAAGTAACTGCGGGAATTGCGGCTGCGGCCGCGCCGAGACCGCCGGTACGCAGAAAATCGCGACGAAGCGAGTTGAATGTATTCACTGAAAAAATCCTCCTGGTGTGGGCTCTTGTGAAATACGGAATGGTTGCGCCGGTCTGGCTCCCGCGAGGCATTGAGCATTTCAGTTCATGCAGGGGAAGGGCGCGCCTCTCATTCCTCCGCCTTTTCCAGATGCACATTCAAGAGAAGACAGGGGGTTTTCCATTCCGCTTTCAACTTCCGATTGTAGCGCCTCAACCAGAACACGGTGAACGCAGGCGCTCAATGAGCCACCAGCCGTGTGAAGGGGGCTACGTAGGCCATCAGGAAAACGAAGACGCCTACGAGAGACGCCAGGGCCAGGCTGTGCAGGAAGACAAAGCGCAGGATCGTTCCCTCCTGGCCATAGGTCTGCGTGGCCGTGCTGGCTACGACGATGCTGGGCGCCGCGATCATCTTTCCCATGACGCCGCCCGCGGAGTTGGCTGAAGCCATCAGCGACGGGGAAATCCCGATCTGTTGCGCCGTCATTTTTTGCAGGCTGCCAAACAGCACGTTCGCCGAGGTGTCAGAGCCGGTGCTTGCCGTTCCTAGCCAGCCAATCAGCGTGCCGAAGAAGGGATACAGGGTTCCGGTGCGCGCAAAGGCCAGCCCGAGCGTGGCGTCGAGCCCGCAGTAACGGGTGATGTAACCCAGGGCCATCATGGCTGCAATCGTCACGACGGTAAACCGCAAATTGAAAACTGTTTTTACAAACTCAGAGGCCAGAGATCCCGGACCGAGACCCATCATGAGACCTGCCAGGATCGCCGCGAAGAAGATTCCCGTTCCCGTCGCGGTGAGCAGGTTCATGTTAAAGATGGCGGGCTCGCCAGTGGGCATCGGCACCACCGGTGGAATGCGCTGCACAATGTTGTGCAGTCCGACGACGGTGATCTTGAATGTTGACACCCGGTCAGCCCACTGCGAAAACTGCGGAATCCCCCACGCGAAAACCACCACGCTCAGCACCAGCCAAGGCAACCATGCTTTGAAAGTCATAGAGAGGCTGTGGTCGAATCGCTGAGTCGCCTGCCCGGTAACGTCCTCTCTCATCGCGTTGAGTACGCGCTTCGGCTTCCAGAAGCGCAAAAACAGAACCAGGACCGCGATCGTTGCGATGGCTGCGACGATGTCTACAAGGCCCGGACCATTGAAGGTTCCCATTAGGTACTGGGTCAGCGAAAAGGTCAAACCGGCGACCAGGATCGCGGGCCAGACCTCAACCATGGCGCGAAAGCCCGCGTAGACCCAGATCAGCCAGAAGGGAACAAGCAGGCAGAAGGGCGCCAGGATGATGGCGATGATTTTTGAAAGCACGATCACGTCCAGGCCGGTAACCGCGTGCAAGGCGACGATCGGGATTCCCAGGGCGCCGAAGGCGACTGGAGCTGTATCGGCGATGAGGGTCAAGCCGGCAGCTTCGAGAGGGCGGAATCCAAGGCTGATGAGGATGGCGCCGCAAACGGCTACGGGAGTGCCGAAGCCCGCGGTACCCTCAAACAAGGCGCCCAAGGCGAAGGCGATGAGCAGCAACTGCAAGCGGCTATCGTCGGTGATGTTGGTCAGGCTCTGCTGCAGCGTCACGAAGCGGCCAGTCCTGATCGTGAGCTGATAGAGAAAAATAACAGGCAGAATGATCCAGCAAATTGGAAAGACTCCGTACCCTGCGCCGTAAACTGCCGAAGTGAGCGCCAGGCGCATGGGCATGTGGAAGATAGCGGTGGCGACCGCGAGCGCGGTCAGTAATCCGGCAACGGCCGCAACGTGCGCCTTGAGGCGCAGCACGGCCATGGCGCCGAGCAGTACAACGACCGGCAAGGCAGCACAGGCGGTGGAGAACCACCACCGGCCGAGCGGATCGTAGCCCTGTGCCCATTTTCCAGTAGCTGGATTGGTCTTGAGCAGATAGAAGGAGGCAACGACGACCAACAAGGCAACGGCGATGAAAGCAATCGAGGACACTAATCCGGAGTGGCCCTCCGATTGAGGTGCAGCCGGGCGGCGCGAAGAACGATTTGATTTCATTCGACCTCGCAGAGGGTAATGCCACGGCCTCTTGCCGGCCGAGTCACGCGGGCAAGGGGTTCCAGGTCGATTTCAGTTTACATAGGGAGATCGAGGTTTGAACTGCGGCAGGGGAGTTGGTCCCGGTCGAGGCTCGCCGCGAGTTCTTTGCCGGCAGATCAGCCGCCAAGGTATGCAGACCGAATGCGTCCAGACAGAAATAAGAGCCCCGAATGTGATAGCCTTCATGGACGGGAATCCTAAATGATAGAGCTGACGAACGTCATAAAAAGCTATGGGGCAGGGAAGACCGTCCTCGCTTTAAATAACATCAGTTTGTATATTGGACCCGCTGAGAGGGTGGCCGTGATGGGGCCATCGGGTTCGGGGAAGTCCACCCTCCTCAACTTGGTTTGCGGCCTCGATGAGCCTACGTCGGGTTCGGTAAAGGTTGAGGGCGTGGAGCTATCAGGCCTCACCGATGACGCGCGCACCCGGTTGCGCCGTGAAAAAATCGGCATGATCTTTCAAACTTTCAATCTACTTTCAACGCTCACGGCATTGGAAAACGTGGCTTTGCCGCTTCGCCTGCAGGGATTGTCAAAAAAGGAAGCGGAAGGCTCAGCGGCGTCGATGCTGGGCCACGTTGGCCTGCAGGGCAGAACCGCTCACCGGCCCGATGAACTTTCAGGAGGAGAGCGTCAGCGGGTGGCCATTGCGCGGGCGCTCATCTTTCGTCCTCCGCTGCTGCTTGGGGATGAGCCAACCGGCAATCTCGACTCAAGGACTGGCGAGGAGATTCTTCGTCTGCTCGACGATCTTCAACAGGAATACCAGAGCACGCTACTCATGGTGACCCATAATGCCGAGGCGGCAAGCTGCTGCAACCGGATCGTTACGCTTCATGACGGCCAGATTGTGCGGGATGGTCCGTCAGGCAGCTCGCCCGCCAGAGAAACATGATGATTTCGGCGCTATGGCAAGTGGCCTCGCGGCAGTGGGGCACGCACCGGCTGCGGGTCGCCTTGACGACGCTGGGGATTGCTCTCGGCGTTGCCGTGTTTTTTGCGATCCGTACGGCGAATGCCGCACTGCTGGATTCGCTGACACTGACCGTTGAGCGGCTAGCCGGAAAATCGACCCTGGAAGTAACCGCGGGTGAAACGGGCTTCCCCGAGAAAATCCTCGACATCGTGCGGGACACGCCGGGCGTGCAACTGGCCGAGCCGGTGATCGAAGTGATTGCACGCACCGCAATTCAGGATGAAGGAAACCTGCTCATCCTGGGCGTGGATACGACGGGCGACCAGCAGTTGCGGCAATATGAATTCGACCAGTCGCAGACCCAGATCGCCGATCCGCTCACCTACCTGGCGCAGCCGAATTCCATTCTTCTTTCGCGTGCATTTGCCGAGCGGCACGGTTTGCAGATTGGCGATCCATCTTCCCATCTTCACCTCGCACGGCAAAATGGATTTCATCGTCGAGGGGATATTCAAGCCCACCGGTGTGGGAGAGGTTTTCGGCGGCAATATCGCGGTGATGGACATCTACTCCGCGCAGGTTGTCTTCGATCGCGGCCACAACTTCGATCGCATCGACCTGGTGAACTGCGCCCGGGATCCCGGTGGCCGAGGTTCAACAGCGTTTGCATGCGCGCTTGCCGGCCGGAATTGAAGCAGTGCGGCCGGAGATGAAGGGGCAGGCGCTGGAGAACGCCGTGACCGCGATGCGCCTGGGAATGATGATTACCAGCTTTATTGCGCTGCTGGTGGGCGTGTACATCATTTTCAACTCGTTCACGATTGCGGTGAATCAGCGCTGGAAAGAGATCGGCATTTTGCGCGCCGTGGGCGTGGAGCGGAGAAATATCAACGCCATGTTCCTGGGCGAGGCGCTGTGCATGGGGCTGGTCGGTTCATGCGTCGGGATCGTCGCCGGCTTTTACATTGCAACCGTGGCGAACAAGGTGATGGGCTCGGTGGCAGCTTCGGTTTATGGAATTGTCTCCATCGCCGTGGCGCCGAAACTGCATTGGAGCATGGTGTTGGCTTCGTCTTGCGCTCGGCGTCGCTGCGTCGCTGGTGGGCGCGTGGATGCCGGCCCGGGCTGCTTCCTATCTCGATCCCATTCTTGCGCTGCACAACATTGAGTCGCGGCAAAAGGAGTCGGCGCTCGGATGGGGACGGGTTGCCCTGGGCGCCGCGCTGCTGCTGATCAGCATGCTGCTGATTGAATACTCTCCATTGGGCGTGGGGATGGTGTTTCAGTTTTCCTATGCCGCCATACAGCTTCTGGGGCTCACGATCCTGCTGCCGATGCTGGTGCATTGGGCGGCGCGCGCCATCCGGCCGGCGATGGACTGGCTGGGCGGGTCGGAAGGAGCACTGGCGGTGGACGCGATGATTCAATCGCCGCGCCGTAGCGCCGCAACGGTGGGCGCGCTGATGGTTGGCCTCATGTTTGTGTACTCGACCGCCGCCTACATCCAGAGCTACAAGCACATGATTGGACGCTGGACCAACGCCATGCTCAATGCGGACCTGTTCGTATCCACGTCCACATTATTGCGGTCTACGTCTTATCATTTCAGCGAGGACTTGGGCAACCGCATAGCGGCGCTGCCGGAAGTAAAGCGGATCGAAAACATCCGCTTTACAATTGTTCCTTATCGGGGAGATACGGCGGCCCTGAGTGGATCGGATTTGTTCTCCTTTCTTGACGCGCTCCTCCGCGGCGGTTCTTGGCGGCAACAAGAAGACTCAAAGAGAGCTGCTGCCGCAAGGCAAAGGTGTGCTGGTTTCAAAGAATTTCGCCGCGCGGTGGGGAAGCAAAGTGGGAGACTGGGTGCACCTCGACACGCCGACAGGCTCGCTCGATTTGCCCATTCTTGGAATGGTCGAGGATTACCGCTCGGATAAAGGCACAATCTTTATGGACAGGTCTGTCTACAAGCGTTACTGGAACGACGATGCGGTGGATTTTATCGATGTGACCCTGAAGCCTGGGCAAAACGCAATCGCAGTGAAGCACAAGATTGAACAATTGACGGCGGGGCAAGAGCACGCAATTGTCTACACCAACGTGGAATTCCGGGACTGGATCGGAACCCTGGTGGACAAGTTTTTCATATTGAATTACATGCAGCTTGTGGTTGCGGTGTTTGTCGCGATTGTGGGCATTGCCAATACGCTTGATTATCTCAGTGGCGGAACGGCGCCGTGAATTCGGAATTATCCGCGCGATTGGCGGTTACAGGGGCCAGATTCGCAAAATGGTGATGCTTGAGGCTGTATCAATTTCGGTGGTCGGCGTGGTCGTGGGTGTCGATTGCAGCGCTGTTCAACATCCAATTTTTGTCGCACACGGTATCCACTGTTCTGGCCGGCTATGACGTGCCATTTTACTTTCCGTGGCTTCTGATTCTGGAGTCGTTTCCGGCCGTGGTTGCGGTCTCATTGCTTGCCGGCTGGATTCCTGCGCGGCATGCGATGGAGGCCCCGGTGATTGAGGCGATTGGCTATGAATAGCGTGGCGGGGCGCAGCTTCGAAAATCTAAAGCCGGCGATGCTTGTCGGGCTGTGCGCGGCGATGTGTTTCTCCGCTGGCGCCTTCGCGGCCGGTGGGGCTACCGATGCACGGAAGATCATGGAGGATGTTTACCGCCAGGATGCAAGTCCCGACATCATCATGAAGGCAAGTTTCCAGGTATTCGACAACCAGGGGCACAGCGCGAAGAAGGACTTTCTGTTTCGCCGCATCGCTTCACCAGGAGAAAGCAAAACGCTGGTAGTTTTTACGGCGCCTAAGGAGATTCGCGGCGTGGCGTTGCTTTCAATCGATGAGCAGGGCGCGCAGGAAAGGCAATATGTTTATACGCCCGCTACCCAGCGCGTGCGCAGCGTTGTTGAGCAGGAGCGCTCGGCGAGCTTTATTGGGACAGATTTCAGCTTTGAAGATATCGGCGAGCACGCGCTTGACGATTTCAGTTACCGCATGATCGACGACACCGAAACGGTGGATGGACACAAGTGCTATAAGTTGGAAGCGAGGCCGACGGATGCCTCGAGGTCTCAATATAAATACATTTATTACTGGGTTGCGCAGGATGTTCCGGTAATTCTTTTTGCCGAGATGTACGATGCGCAGGGCAGAAAGGTACGCGTGCTTCACGCCACCGATCTCAAGCGGGCCGGAGGCGTTTGGGGGGCGCGGTACACTGAGATGCGTACCGTGGCCGACAGCACCAGAACCGTTTTATCGATCAGCGATGTGAAGTTCAACACCAGGCCCGACGAAAAGCTGTTTACGCCAGAGGGACTCTCCGATGTGCTGGCGCCCAGGGCCGGCAAGTAAGAGCTCAAATGAGCCTCCGCCATCCTTCATGCGGCCTCCGCGCGCTTTTGCGTCGGCTCGAGCGGTTCCACAGTTGCTGTGTGCCGAAGCGATGAGGCTAAGGGGCTTTTTTATCAGGAAAAAGCCACCTCGGATAGCGCCAGAAACGGCTACAAGTACTGTGGAACAGCTCTAGCCCCGGCCGATTACTTCAGTAAAGTGTTCCTGCAGAGAGCGCCGCAGCAGTTTGCCGTTGTGATTGCGCGGCAAACTGCCGGACTCGACAATCCAAATTCGGCGCGGAGCCTTGTAAGCAGCCAGGTTCTGCCGGCACCAATCCAGCAGGTCCTCTTCGCTGGCCGATGAGCCTTTTTTCAGCTCCACCGCGGCGGCAGGAAACTCGCCCTTTTCCTTGTGCGGCAGACCGAATGCGGCTACGTGGGCTACGGCAGGATAAGCAGCAATGGCTTCCTCGAGTTCGCGGACATAAACGGAATAGCCGCCCGACTTGATCACATCCTTCATGCGTCCGACGAGGCGGATCATGCCGAAGTGATTGCGCGTGGCCAGGTCGCCGGTGCGCAGCCAGCCATCGCTCGTGATCAGTTCCTGGTCGTTGATCTTGTCGTTCCAATAGTGCGGTTCGAGGCCGCGGCGCCGGATCTGGCACTCACCGGTGACGCCGGCTGGGAGGGTGCGGCTGCTTTCGTCGGCCACGCGGATTTGAAATGGCGGCACCGGGAAGCACAGATCGCCGATGCCAGGCAAAAGTGAGAACTCGACTCCCATCATGGCCAGGCCTCCCAGTTCCACCATGCCATAGCCATTCACGAGCACCGGGGGAATTCGGCGTCCGCCTGGCAGCCGGACCAGCGCGCCGAATTTTCTAAGGCTCTGCCGAACCTCAGAGGGGAGATTATCACTGGCCGAGAGCCACAGGCGCACGCTCTTAAGCCGGGCAGGATCAGGGTTGCTGTTGACCAGCCGCGCGAACATCGCGGGCACCCCGACCACTGCCGTGACACGATTGCGTTCAATCAGATCCAACGCGCCTTGGACGTCGAAATGATCGAGAAAACATCCACGGATCCCGGCCATGAGGCCGTAGAGCGCGATGCTCACGGCCATGATGTGGGACCATGGCAATGCGATAAACGCCAAATCCCGGGGACCGAGGACCAGGCCGGCAAAGACGGTGGATGCGCGTCCGCCGAGCAGCGCACGACTGGAAAGGGCTGCTCCTTTGGGGAAACCGCTGGTGCCAGAGGTGTGAAAAACAGCTACGGTTGCCGACGGGTCGATGGCGGTGGGAGGAAACGGGATTTCGGCGCGAGCGCCTTCGGCAGGAGCGCGCAGGAATCCATCCAGCGTCTCGGTCTCATCATCCGACTGAATCCAGGTTTGAACATTGAGTGCGCTCTGCTGGCCGATGCTGCGTTCAAAGACCGATTTCTCAGTCACCAGAATCTCAATGCCGCTGGAAGCCATGATGCGGCGGACTTCATTGAGTGAGAGCATCGGGTTGAGCGGAACCGCAATGCCGCCGGCGCGGATGATGGCCAAAAACCAGCGAAAGCAGCGCCGGTCATTGCTGCGATAGGTGGCCACGGGCTGGCCCGGCCGCAGCCCAACGGTTTCACGGAGAAATGCGTCAAAGGCGACTACTTCAGAGTGCAGCTCGGAGAGTTGATAAGGCCCGTCTTTCTCGATGGAGACCACGCTGTCACCGTTGCGCGCCAGCAACTCGTCGAGGAGATTGGCGACGGTGACGCTGCGGTCGCGAGACAGCCGATAGGAACGTACGATGTTCATTGGGCAGAGACCGGCTTACGCCCCCAATCGCTGGATACGCAGTAATTGAAGAGGCGATCAAGATAGTCGAGCACGTGGGGTGGCTTGAGTCCGGCGGGCGCGAGCAGGCGCTCCGCATTGGTGGTGTCAAACTGCATGCGCATCGTAAAGTAGTCGCGATAGGCCCGGCCGTCGCGAAGCACGCGGCGCTTACGACCCCATAGAGAAAGAAACAAAAGCGGCCGCAGCACGGCGAAAAAGAATCCTGGATCGACGTAACGGGGTTGGGGCGCGTTGAAGTATTCCATGGCGCGCTGAGCGATCTGCTGGATGGTGGCGCTGCCCTGTGGCCCGGCGCAAATATGAAGAGTAGCGCCGTGCGCGGCGTCGTCAAAGGCGGCCCGCGCCACCGCGGCGGCGACAAAGTCCACGGGCACGATGTCGAGCACTGCGTCAGGATAGCCGGGCACGGTACGCCACAGTCCGCGCGCGTAGATTTTGAGCGGCCAATACATCATTTTGAAACTTGAAGTGACGCCGGTTTGCGAATCGCCCACGATAATGCTTGGACGCAGAATGACGCAGGGTAGTGAGCCAAAACGCGAACGCACCAGTGCTTCAGCTTCAGCCTTGGTTTGTTCGTAGGTGTTGCGATAACCCTGTCCGATGGCGAGCTCATCTTCGTGCACAAGGTCGGAACGCTCGCCGGCCACATAGGCCGTGCCGACATAGGCCAGGCTGCGAAGTCCGCGAGCGGCGGCGGCAAGGTCCAGCACGCGCCGCGTACCCTCGACGTTGATCCGGCGGGCCTCTTCAAGCGAGTGATCGAAACGCACCGTGGCCGCGGAATGAATCACGCGGGTTGCCTCGGAGCTGAGCTTCTGGTACGCCGCGGGCGCGAGGCCGCAGTTGGGCTGGGCTACGTCGCCGGAATAAACCTGAACACGCGCGCGCTCAGAAGCAGGCACAAAAAGATTGGCGCGCTGTTCGCCTGACTGGCCGGGCCTGTCGCGGATGAGCAGCGCCAGCGTGGCATCCGGGTTGCGCTCAAGCAGTTCGCGCACCAGGCGCACACCCAGGAAGCCGGTTGCGCCGGTGACGAGAATAAGTTCTTCGCTATTCATGCGGAAAGATGCCTCTGTTTGCAAGTGACTCGAAGGCCGGCCAAGAGTGACCTTTGGTTGCCGGGCAGCGAGAAGATTGATGTTCCTATTATAGTGGGTGAGCCGTGAGGAGACCGTTCGAGGCCCGTGTCACAAACGCGGCGAAGCCCAGGGGACGACAGCCGGGCGAACACCCTGCTGGAAGCAGGGCATCGTTGCATTCAAACGAATCCGGCGCTGATCGGCTCCAGGTTGACGGCAACTTCCAATTTATGGGCGCCTCCACCAGCCGCTGCTTTCCAGGGGGCGCGGTGGTGCGAAGATAGCCGCTCACATGGCGGGCTGCAATGTTGATGGATCGCAGCCAGGCAAATTGCAGATGCGTCGGCTTGTTCAGAGATTCGTTTCGTCCACCAGCGGACCGCGCCGGCTGACGACGCAACCATTCAGTCTATTGAACGGTTTCTCAGCGAGCCGCATCGATGCAGGATTGACACACTCATATCGAAGTGAGAAGGTACGAGTGATCGACGCTTTGATTCGTGCCGATTCGCAGCCATAGGAAGGGACCCTTTGTTGCTATGACCAAGACTGCAGTGCATCATCCGGAAAAGACAGCAAACACGGGCAAGTATTCCGCGGGCATCATTTGTGACGGATGGCTTTATGTGAGTGGTCATGCGTCCCAGGATCTGAAAACCGGCGAGGTGATTAGTGGGAGTACAGGCGAAGAGACCGCGCGAACGCTTGCGTCCATCGGCAAGGTCTTGAAGCAGGCTGGATGCAGCTTCGATGACGTTGTCAAGTGCACCTGTTACCTGGCGAGAATTGAAGACTTCAATGAATTCAATGAGGCCTACTCGCAGTATTTTCCGGTGATCGCGCCGGCGCGCACTACCGTTCAGGCGGTTTTGTGGGGTGGGTTGAAGGTGGAAATCGATGCGATTGCTCGAATTCCGGGTTAGAAGGCTTGAACGGGGTTTTCCCGTCGGGCAGGTGTTCCATTCTCGCCGTCATAACAGCGACTGGCATTCGACTTCACGCACTTCGAACCTTGTTTTGCTTAAGGCAGCCATGAAAATGCTTTTCGATCGGTCCAGATTATTTCTTTGCCTCACCGCAATCACTTTGATGGGGCTTGCATCGGCAGCGGCGCAAGCGCCAACCAACGGCCTGGCCTCCACGCCTCCCATGGGATGGAACAGTTGGAATCACTTTGCCGCCAAGGTCACGGATGCTGACGTGCGCGCAACGGCAGATGCCATGGTGGCAAACGGGATGAGAGATGCCGGATATGTTTATGTCAACATCGACGATACCTGGGAAGGGGAACGCGACGCACAAGGAAACATCCAGACCAATCAAAAATTCCCTGACATGAAGTCGCTCGCTGACTACGTTCACTCCAAGGGTTTGAAGTTGGGGATCTATTCGTCTCCCGGACCGAAGACTTGTGAAGGGTACGAGGGCAGCTACGGCCATGAAGAGCAGGATGCCGCATCCTATGCCCGCTGGGGAGTGGATTTCCTGAAGTACGATCTCTGCAGCTACATGGACGTGATGAAGCTTCATGATCCCAAACAGGATCCGCAGACTGCGAACGCGATGATGAAGGCGGCGTACGAAAAGATGCATCGAGCGCTGGTGAAGACGGGCAGGCCGATCGTGTACAGTCTTTGCCAATACGGCGTCGGCTCGGTGTGGGAGTGGGGACCGTCGGTAGGCGCTAATCTGTGGCGCACCACCGATGACATCCGCGATCTATATCGGAGCATGTCGCTGATCGGCTTTTCACAGGCGGGGCTGGAAAAGTTTGCCGGCCCGGGGCACTGGAACGACCCGGATATGCTGGAGATCGGCAATGGCGGCATGAACGCCGATCAATATCGCACGCAGATGAGCCTTTGGGCGATGTTGGCTGCGCCCCTCATTGCCGGAAACGATCTGTCCAATATGGACGACGTCACCAAGAGCATTCTAATAAACAAGGAAGTGATTGCGGTTGACCAGGACAAGCTGGGAATCCAGGGACATCGCATCGGTCCGCCGCAAGTCTGGGTGAAACCATTGACCGGCGGAGCCAAGGCCGTCGCGATTTTCAACTATGTTACAGACGATGAAGCGGAGCCCACGACGCTGCTGATGAAAGATGTCGGCTTTACCGGCCCGGTTCATGTTCGAGACCTTTGGGCCCACAAGGATATTGGTATTTTGCACGATTCCTACACTTTCACGGTGCCCCAGGGCGGAGTCGTGATGCTGCGCATCTGGCGCTAGGGATTCTTGACGCATCCCGCGAATTCAATCGCGGGATGCGCCAAGAGAACACTGACCGCCTCGCGTTCGAGTTCAACCCGGCCCTGAGATGCTTTCGACCGCTCAACTTCACGCGCGCATTGATCGGAGTCTCCAATTGCCGGCCTTTGGCGCCGGGGAGAGTGCCCAACGTTCAGATTATCTGTTCAACAGAATGGACAGGCCTCCTGAGTGATGAGCTTTGATCATTGACTGCTATTCGATGCAAACGTAGCATCGGTCACAGATGGATACCGCCTCCGGCCAATTTTCCGCAGACAGTGTTGCACCAGGAAGTTCCCGCGGCTTCATCGGAAAAAGCCCGATGCTTGCCTTTGCAGCGTTGATTGCGGTCAACGCCATGTGGGCTTTCCAGTTTGCCGGCGCCAGGATAGCTACGCGGGAGTTGGGCGCCGTGCTCGTCACGCTGGTTCCCCTGGCAATTGCCACGCTGCTGGTGCTGCCTTTCTCCGGGTTGAATAAGGATATCTTTCGGATCAAAAATCGCAGCATCCTGCTTGATGTATTTTTGCTCGCGACGGTCGGCGTTTTGCCGGCGCAGCTTTGTGTTGTTCTGGGCGTGGAACGGACCCTCGCCTCAAACGCAAGTGTTCTATCCCTGACCGTTCCGATACTGACGGCCCTGAGCGCTTCTATTTTTCTTCACGAGCGAATGACCAGACTGCGCTGGCTTTCCTTTGCGATCGCGATATGCGGGGTGTTCCTGATATCTTCCCGCGACTTCCGGGATGCTCACCTCTTCCAGCCGGATTACCTGGCCGGAAATCTGCTTGTGCTTGCCAGTTGCGCTGGAAGCGCATTCAACAACTCCTATAGCCGTCGCGCGCTTTCGCATCTGTCACCGCCTCAGCTGCTGGTGTGGACGTTTATGATCGCCGATCTGGAACTCCTGCTGATTGAATTGGTCTTCGACCGCAGTGGATGGAGGCAGCTAGGGCATCTAGCGCCCTCGGTCTGGTGGAGTCTTATCCTGATCGCGGTTTTCAGCCTGGGGCTATCGATGCTGCTTTATTTTTCAGTCATCCAGGCGGTGGAAGTGATGAAGGCAGCATTGTCTGTTTACCTTTTGCCGGTGTTCGGCCTTCTGTTTTCATCGATTCTTTTGAGGGAACGGATAACGATCACGCTGGTAACGGGTGGTCTGCTCATTTTTTTCAGCTGCTTCCTGGTCACCGTATACGAAGAGCGGCAACGAATGAGAGGGATAATGCAGAATGCAGAAAGTGGAGACTAACGGCATTGTCCCGATCGTCCCAACACCACTCGCGAACGACGGCAGGGTTGAACTGAAAGGCCTCTGTCTGTTGCTCAAGTTTGTGGCGGGCTCCGGCGCATGCGCCGTTTCTCTTCCTGCATATGCGAGCGAGTGCTGCTTCCTCAACCGCAAGATCCGGACTGTGGCCAGGGGCTGGCGATCGATACGAACGAAACTTGAGGGCAACGGCGAACCTGCAAGGTGTGGGGCGGCAAAAGCGGAATATTCCGCAGATCCTGTGCACAAGGAGACGTGTTGATGCATTCCGGCCGTATCGTCTTGCAAAATGGCGTGATTGTCGACGGAACGGGGGCCGCTCGTTTCAGCGGAGACGTCATCGTGCAAAATGGCCGCATTCTTTCAGTCAGCCATAGCCAGAACAGGATCTCTGGACGCGATTCTGGGCTTGAGGACGAGGTAATCGATTGCACGGGACATGTAATCGCACCGGGGTTCATCGATGCGCACAGCCATTCCGATCTTCAGCTCCTGCAAAATCGCACCGAGAAACTGCTGCAAGGCGTGACTTCTGAGGTGGTGGGAAACTGTGGCTTCTCTCCTTATCCGGTTTCGCAGGATGCAAAGGTGCTGCGCGACTTCGCAAACGGTATCCTTTGCGGCGATGACGAATGGAAATGGGAATCCGCCTCCGACTATCTTCGCAGCGCAAGAAAATCCAAAGTGGCTACGGTTACGTCTCTTGTGGGTCACGGGTCGATGCGGATCAAAGTTGCGGGAAACAACAGTCGGCAGCTCACGTCGGCCGAACTCGATTCGATTTGCGGCCTTCTGAATGAGTCATTGGACGAAGGATCGGCGGGTTTCTCATCAGGTCTCATGTATTCTCCCGGGTCCGGCGCATCGGCAGAAGAGCTGACAGCGCTTGCGAAGATCACAGCCCGACGGGGAGCGGTGTATGCGACGCACATGCGAAGCTATTCCGCGGGCCTTGTCGATGCAGTCGAGGAGCAGATCTCGATTGCTCGCGCTTCCGGCTGCCGGCTGCAGATATCTCATCTGCAGGCGGCCGGCGAAGACTTCTGGCCCTTGCAACAGCGCGCAATTGCCGCCATTGAAGACGCATCGGCCGAGGGTGTCGATGTATCTTTTGACGCCTATCCATGGCTCGCGGGTTCGACAGTGCTGACGCAACTGCTGCCGCAGACAGCGCTTGATGGAGGCATCGCTCAATTGCTCACGCGGCTTGCCGATCCTCTTCAGCGCGAGAAGATCAGGCCGGCCATCAAGCCGGAAGCGCGCTGGAGCATGGTGGTCATTACAGCGGCTGGAAGGAATGAGGCAGGGCTGGTCGGAAGGTCGATCGAAGACATTGCAGGCGAACGGGAAACTACGCCCGAGGACGCGGTGATGGACATTCTTCTGGAGCAGGAGGGGGAGGTCACTATCGTCGAGCACTGCCAATCCCGGGAAAACCTTCACGCTTTGCTGACGCATCCGCTTGCAACTGTGGTGACCGATGGGGTCTATACCCGCGGTCGTTCCCATCCGCGGCTCTATGCAACCTTCCCGCTGCTTCTCGGCGATTTGGTGCGCGAGCGGAAATGGCTCAGCCTCGAAGAGGCTATCCACAAGGTGACCGCGCGGCCCGCGGCAATTTTCAAAATGGAAGGGCGTGGGTGCATAGCTCCAGGCTACGTGGCAGATATCACCATCTTCGATCCTGACGCAATTCACACTGAGGCAACGTATGAAGCGCCTGCAGTGCCTCCCGAGGGGATCCGGCAGGTATGGAGAGCAGGCAGAATTGCTGTCAATGGCGGCGTAGTGTCCTGATTGGAACTGCTCGGAGGAATATGAAGATCGACCAGATCGAAACGCCCGCAGTTCTGATTGAGGCCGATACACTCGATCGAAATCCTCGCACCGTGGCGGACTGTTGCCTTAGCCATCATCTCTCCCTCGGCGCCGAAGCAGTTACGCCTGACGACTGTGGGGCCCCCTTGACGGTTCTGAATCGAAATTCCATTCGCCTGGGCGACCGGATCAGAGCTGTTCCACGCGATATCTACCCGTGCATCAATTTACAGGATCTGGTGTATCTTGTCTCTGGAGCTTAAATGTTCGACGAGTGGAGAGTCGCGGGTCGAGGCAACGTCAACTGAATTCTGAGCAGTTTGCGCTCGATTGCAATAGGTGTTCAACCTGCTGAACGTGAAGACTGCGTGCAATATTTCTATTCTTGATTGTTGAGCCGTCTTACGAGAGACTGACTGCATTGCAGGTTGCCACGATGCAGCATTCCGGCGCCGCATCATGGATCCGACGCGGCTGGATAACGCGAAAACTTTTGTGCCCGAGAGGAAATCATGGACGTAAAGAAATGGATATCGATGTTGGCATGTTTGGCGGTATGCTATTTTGCAATTGGCGAGCACAATCCACTTCTGCCCCGTCCGCAGCAGGTCCAATACGGTCAGGGAAGTGTCTCGCTGCACGATGTTCGAGTTATGCTTCCCGATTCGCCGGATGAGGCAGATCAGTTCGCAGCAGAACAATTACGATCCTGGATCCGCCAACGCACTGGCCTGGATGCCGCCATCGGTGCGTTCGGCAACGCGGGAAATGATGCGCTGCCAATCATCCTGGACCGCACGGGGACGACGGACGAGCCGCTAGGACAGCCGGGAGAACAGCCCGGTCAGAATTCGCGGGAAGCTTATGATCTTACGGTAAGCCAGCAGGGCGTGAAGATTCATGCGCGGTCATCGGCGGGCATCTTTTATGGGGCAGAGACGCTTCGGCAATTGGTCGAAGGCGAGGGAGCTTCAGCGGTGCTCCCTGAAGTGGAGATTCACGATTGGCCGTCGATGGCCTTTCGGGGAACCATGGTGGATATCAGCCATGGGCCGCTGCCCACCGAGAAAGAGATTGAGCGTCAGTTGGATTTCCTGGCTCGATGGAAGGGAAACCAGTATTACCTGTACAGCGAGGACAGCATCGAACTAACGGGCTATCCGCTGCTGGGGCTAAGTGGACAGCTTACAAAGGATGAGGTACGGCGGATCGTGGCATATGGCCGGGACCGGCACATCGATGTAATTCCCAACTTCGACTTATATGGCCATCAGCATGATTTGTTTCGGATCGAAAAATATTCGCAACTCTCCGACGAACCACATGGGACGGAGTTCGATGCCTCAAATCCAGCGGTTGCGAAACTGCTGACGGACTGGGTAAACCAATTCGCGGACCTTTTCCCAAGCCGGTTTGTGAGTATCGGCTTTGACGAGACCTTTCAAATCGAGGCGGCAACGCATGCGACTGGGTCTGCGGCCGCTCCCGCAGGGCTATTTGTGAAGCAACTTACGGCCGTTGCAAACCTGTTCCAACAGCGCGGAAAGACGGTAATGGCCTATGACGACATCATGGTCAAGTACCCGCAAGTCATCCCTCAGCTACCCAGGGGGTTGATCGCGGTCGCGTGGTATTACACATCGGAAGATCCGACCTACAAGCGCTGGCTCGGCCCGCTTGAGACTCTGCATTTCCCACACGTGGTGCAGCCAGGCGTCACCAGCTATGACGACATTGCACCGGATTTCGACACATCATTCGAAAACATCGACACGTTTCTTGCTGCGGGACGAAAGTCGGGAGCCATAGGACTGGTCAACTCAGTTTGGGCCGATGATGCGCAGTTGTTGTTCCGCATGTCGCTTCCGGGCATCGCCTACGGCGCAGCCGCACCATGGCAGAGCGTTGCAATGGACCGGGGTAACTTCTTTTCCGACTATGCGCAGCAGATGTATCCACCCGTGATTGCTCCGGATATTGCTTCGGCCTTGAGCCATATCACGACCGCTGAGACAAGCGTCAAAAAGGTTCTTGGTGACCAGTCGATGTTTGGTCTCTGGGAAGATCCATTTTTTCCGACCATCTACAGAGGACTCGAGGCGCATCGGGAAGATCTGCACCAGACCCGGATGCATGCAGAGGGAGCAGAAGAGGCTCTTTTGCATGCCAGGAGCCTTGGTGTCGATCCGGACACTGTGAACAGCCTGCTCATCGGGAGTGAGCTTCTCGACTACGCGGGTGAGAAGTTCCAGGCCCCGCTTGACATGACTGCTATTTGGAATAGTTTCGGGTCGAAGAAGCCTGACCCGGATAGGTGGTGGAATGAATGGGAATCGCAGGTAACGCATTATGACCATTCGTACGTAACAGATCTTATGGATCGAATAACCGATCTGCGGCCCGAGTACAAGGCCGAATGGCTTGAGGAGTATTCTCCCTACCGGCTTGGCTCCGCGTTGGGGAGGTGGGATGCGGAGTATCAATACTGGCGCGGAGTTCACGAGAAACTCCGGCACTTTAACGACAGCACAAAAGAGGGTGATTCCTTGCCGAAACTGAACGAAGTGATCGAGGACCCTCTCCCCTCGTGGGCTCTCCACCAATAACCAATACGCACATCATTGCTTGCGGAGGTCGGATGCTTTCCGAACCCAGGTGTCTCTCGCGAAGGAAATTTCTACGAAACACAGTGACCTTCGGAGCCGGATTGAGCGCTTCGAGGTTTGATTTCTGCCAACCTGCATCGAGCCTGCGCACGTTTGCGTATGTGGGCACTGACACTGCGCCGGTCGACGGAGCCGCCAACGGCAAGGGGATCTATTTATGTGAAGCCGACGGCGAGACAGGAGAGCTCAAGCGGCTAAGACTTGCAGCAGATACCGCAAGTCCGTCATGGTTGAGTCTCCATCCGTCAGGACACTATATCTACGCCGTAAACGAAGTCTCGAACTACGAGGGAAACAGTGGCTCGGTGAGCGCTTTCTCGGTGCAGAGCAGCACCGGAGAGCTTCGGCACCTCAACACTGTAAGCTCGCACGGAGCCGGGCCTACTCACATGAGCGTGGATGCGACGGGGAAGTTTGCGTTTGTCGCGAACTACTTCGGCGGCACCATCGCGGTCCTTCCTATCGAAACGGACGGATCACTCGCTGCTGCATGTTTTGTGCATCAGGATCAGGGTCATCTTGGGCCCGATGAGGCCGCAGGCGGGCCGCCGGGAAGCTTTGCCATCAGCGGGCATGATGCGCCGCATGCGCATATGATCCATCCTGATCCGCAAAACCGCTTCGTTCTGCAGACGGACCTGGGCCAGGACAGAATTTATGTTTACGCGCTGGACCATTCGACCGGCCAGTTGACGCCCGCGGCTACTCCGTATGTGACTCTTCCGGCGGGGGACGGACCAAGACACTTCGTTTTTCATCCCAATGGCCGCTGGATGTATTCCATTCAGGAAGAAGCTTCGACGATTGTCTTCTTTCACTATGACCCGGCAACGGGCGCCCTTGTCTCCCGGCAAACTGTCTCGGCCCTCCCGCCCGGTTTTGCGGGAACCAATTTTTGTTCAGAGATTTTGCTTTCGTCCACCGGCCGCTTTCTTTATGCGGCGAACAGGCTGCATAACTCGATCGGAACCTTCACGGTCGGCCATGATGGGACGCTGACTTATCTTGAAGATACTCTAACTCAGGGAGATTACCCCAACCACATAGCCACGGACCCAGGTGGGAGGCATCTCTATGTTTGCAACCAGCGAAGTGACCAGATTACGACTTTCCGTGTGAGCAGAGATACCGGGCGCCTTACCTTCACGGGAAAATATCAGCCTTTGGGAACTCCCATGTGCCTGGCTTTTCTTCCGAAGGCGTAGCACGAACGAGAATCGGCGCGAATCTATCGTGTTTTCTGCATTCTGAGCGCGGCCTGTTCCCGGTTGTATTGCGGCGCCCAGAATGTGGGCGAAGGATATTCACAAATCCAAAAGCTAAACGCGCGCCTATGGTTTAGATGCCCAGGAAGTGGCCGAGCCTTCGATCACCTGATCGAGCGGCGGCAGCGTATCCCCCAAGTGAGTGGAGTCACTGAAATGCTGCAATTTGTCGTTAACAGTACGCCAGTACTGGGCTTCCGCATCCCACCTGCCCAGCGCAGCGCCTAATCGATAGGGTTCATATTCTTGCAGCCACTCTGCTCGATACGCCGGCTTCAGGCCGGTGATCCGGTCGACGAGATCCGCCAGGTACGAATGGTCATAATAGGTCACCCGCGATCCCCACTCGTTCCACCATGTGTCCTCATCGGGACGCCTGCCTCCAAAGTTATCCCAAATCGTCGCCAACTCCTGCGGCGTCTGGAACTTTTCGCCAGAATAATCCAGAAGCTGGCTGCCGATCATCAGGCTGTCTACTGTTGCGGGGTCCGCACCCAGGGCCTGGGCACGATAGAGAGCCGTCTCGGCTTGCTCTGCGTGGAGCCGGGTCTGATGCAGATCCTCGCGATGCGGGGACTTACTATCATAGAAGCTTGGATAAAAGGGGTCCTCCCAGAAGCCAGACATCGATTGCCATCCGAGGACCTTCTGGATATCTGTCTCGGCCTCGGCCATGTTCAAGAGCGCCGAACTTATCTCCGGAGCAACCACCGCGGGATACATTTGCTGCGCGTAATCTGAAAAGAAAGTCGCTCGGTCCATGGGGATGGCCTGCCACGGCGCAGCCGCTCCATACGCCATGCTGGGATAGGACATCCGTAACAGCAGTTGCGCATCATCGGACCACACTGAGTTAATCAAGCCAAGCGCGCCTGACTTCCGCCCAGCCGCAAGAAACGTATCAATGTTTTCGTAGGCCGTGGCGTCGTCGGGAGTGATCTGGTCATAGCTCTTCACTCCGGGCTGCACAAAATGAGGAACATGGTGGGCGACCAATGGGGCGAGATAGCGCTTATAAGTCGGATCTTCCGAGCTTGAGTGCCATGCCACTGCCATCAGCCCCGGAGGAAGGCTGTCAATGATGTGCGGATACTTCACGAGCATATCGCCATAAGCCATCACTCGTTTTCCATGTTTCTCAAACATGTCTGTGACAGCCGTGAGTTGCTTCACAAACAAAGCAGTCGGGTCGGCGATGGGTCCTGATTGCGTGGCAGCCGTGATTTGGAAAATCTCGTCGAGTCCGATGCTGACAAAAGGGCTTGGAAACATATCTGCGAATTGACTTGCCCAGTCAGCCAACAATGTCAGTGCTTTTGGATTCCGAGCGTCAAAGTCGGTCCCATGCGGCAGGTCCGATAGACCAGAGTACAGCTCAATTCGAAAAAGATCGTGCTGATGACCATAAAGATCAAGGGCTGGAATCACGTCGATATGCCGCTTGCGGCCGTAAGCAACGATCCGGCGTACCTCGTCCTTGCTGAGGCGGCCATCCGCGTTGAGTAAGGGATAGCCCGTCAACTCTATGCTGTCTTCGTTGTAGATGTAATACTGGTTGGCCTTCCAACGCGCTAGAAAATCGAGCTGGCGCTCGATCTCGCTCTCGCGCGGCAGCGGGCCATGGCTGATGTCCACCATGGTTCCACGAAACGCCAACGATGGCCAGTCGCGAACCTCCACGACCGGAATAACTGCCTGCGCGCCTTCGCCTTCGACCAGCTGCCGCAGAGTCTGCGCGCCGTAATATGTTCCCGCTGAGGAGCGGGCGCGAATTGTCACTCCCTGCTGCGTCACGGAAAGTTCATAGGCCTCCTGCGAACTCGGACCTGGCTTGTCTCCGGGAAGTGCGAGCGGCTCGTCTTTGGAGCCTTCGCGATCCAGCATGATCGTCAAGCCTTTATCGCCGCCGTTGTTACCATAAGCTTCGATCGTTGCCTCGCGTCCGGTCTTCACGCGGAGCCACGCGCTCAGCTGCAGGGCCGTGAACTGATCTTCGTTATTAGGTGGCGAGGAAAACTCGATCCGCATTTCCCGCAGCGATACAACGTCGGAACCGTACTGCACCTGTTGAGGCCGAGGAAGCAGCGGACTATGCTCCGCGCATGCTATCGAACCAAGAAGGCAACCAAACACCAACGCGACCCCTATCCGATTCATCCAAATCCCCTCTTGGCAATGCCCGCCTGGAGCATCGCGGCCCTGGCCTGAAGCAGTGCACCGAAACCAGTTTCACGCTCTATTGCGGCGGGATCAACAGCAATTCCAAAATATCCCTTGTTAGTGTTCAGCATATTGGATAGCCCCGGAAACATCCAGCGAGGACGCGTAAGGAATCATGTCAAGCATATGCTGGTTTAAGCCGATGGAAATTGCGCCCTTGCGAACTTCAGCACGTCTTATAGTCAGGCCAGCGACTCGCCCAGGCCTTCAAGCCCTTGTGGGTGATTTGAGTGACACTCATGCGGGCGGCCACTCAAAGACTCGCAGGTGCAATTCATCACGGTAACCTCGGTAGAATCCGTCCAGCATGTTGAACTGTACTGCAATTTAGCTTGTATAAGTGGGTCACCTAAGCTGAACATTAGCGTAATCGCGCCGTATGTCGGCCTGTGCCAGTTGCTGTTGAGGCTTCGATATGCGATCTAATCGCTGCTCAAATGCAGGTTGCGATTAGTAGGCATCTGCGGACAGCGACTCAACGGGGCCAGCATAGGCGGGGCTCACGTGGTGATGACAGCAACCGCGACCGGGATCGTCGCCACGGCAACGCGTGTTCCGTTCGATCCAGTGCCGCCGGGGTCTCGCGTGGGTCTATTCGTGACGCGCGTCCCTCTCGGAGGGAAGAACGTACCGCATACAAGAATATCGGCATGGCACAGGATGAGTTGACTTGTCGCGATCCAGAAGCTATCCGGCAGACAGGCAGGCGCGACAAGATGAGATCGGGGGACCATGTTGATCTGTTCAGACGAGCGATCGGCATTTCACATGGACTCGATGTGGCATGAAAGACAACTGGAGAAATGATGAAGAGCAGAACGCGATCAGAAAAGTTGCTTGAACACAATCGGCAGTTCATTCCTGGGGGAGTCGTTTCCGTCAATCGTGCTACCGATCCTACAATCACATTCAGCCGGGGGGAAGGGGCCAAAATGTGGGATCTGGACGGCAATCAGTATCTGGATTACCACGCTGCATTCGGACCTCATTTTCTGGGGCACAATGATCCCTATGTAACCAAAGCTGTGGTCCGGACATTGGAGGATGGCTCAAGCCTGTTTGGCGCCGGCACAACCATCATGGAAGGTGTACTCGCGGAACTTGTGTGCCAGCATGTGCCCAGTGCCAAGTCAGTGCAGTTGCTCAATAGCGGAAGCGAGGCAACTTATCAAGCGATTCGGTTGGCGCGGGCCTTCACGGGCCGAGATCACATGATTCGCATCCAGGGCGGCTACAACGGGTGGCACAATGACGTGGCTTGTAACCTGATGACTCCCCTCAATGAGCTTGGCCGCAGAGTTTCGCCTGGCGAATACCCATTCTGGCCCATCAGTGCCGGAATCCCAACTGAGCATCAGAAACTCGTTCACAGTGTGAACTTCAACGATCTGGACTCAGTCCGTTATGTGTGCGAGCGTAACTCGGTCGCCGCCTTGATCACCGAGCCGATCCTCCAGAACATAGGAGTCGTGAAGCCGGAACCGGGATATCTCGCCGGGTTGCGTGCTTTGGCCGATGAGTTCGGTTTTGTATTGATTTTCGACGAAGTGAAAACAGGATTTCGACACGCCTTGGGCGGCTATGCCAGTATGGTGAATGTCGTTCCCGATCTGATCGTCTTTGGCAAGGCGCTCGCAAACGGTTATCCCATCGCCGCACTTGGCGGCCGAAAAGATATGATGGACCGTTTCGTGGATCCCTCACCAACTCGCCGCGTTTTGCTGGCGGGAACTTATAACGCCCATCCGGTACCTACCGCTGCGGCAATCGCCACTATTGAGCGGCTGGTGTCGAACGATGGAGAAGTGTACCGGCACACAGAGTCACTGGGCAAAAGGATGCAGAGCGGATTGGAAGAGATCTTTGCAACCTTGGATTTTCCGGCTGTCGTGGCACGCCAAGGCTCGGCATTCTGCTGGTATTTCATGGATCACCTGCCCAAGGACTGGCACGACCTCGCGTCCAATCACAACTTTGCACTGGACGCTAAACTCCGGACGTTGCTGGTCGAGCGTGGCATCTATGTGTTTCCGCTGCCGCCGAAGCAATGCTCAATCTCCGCTGCACACACGGTCAAGGACATCGATCTGACGCTGGAACAGGTGAAAGAGGCCCTCGGAGAGGCGATTGAGAAATCGGCGAATCAAACTGGCGTCGTTGGTAAGCGGGGCTAGTGGATTGTTCCTCTTCTTGAAAGAAGACAGTTGCGTGAACGATGTGAATTAGCAAGCACAACAACCCAGGAATCGCGGATGCTGCCTCACTGCAGATTTCGAGCCGGGTGGCGTGGTCGGGATGGGGTGATTGGCACTAACACTTCTGTTATTCCAATGACCTGCCCGCTGAACGCTTGACATCCGCAGCCGTTCCCGGGCCGTACTGGGTCGTACTGGTCCGAACCCGCGAATATCATGAGATTTGCGATCTGGTCGGGAGATATCTCGATGATATGGAGACGGGTCAGTTAGAAGAGTGGGCAAGAAATCGATGAGCGCAGAATGCCGATTACGGTTCCAGAGGACACCCTCGACTGAAACCTGCCGCCGGCAAGCCGCGTGCCGTCAGTTTCTGAAACCGGCTGAAAACATTGGCTCTTGTCGGAAAATCCTTGTCTAACCTTGATTTGTGATTCCCTGTTCCGTACCGGCTCTTTACACTGGAGGAAGTGCCTCGTCCAGTATGCTGAACGGCACGGGAGGTTGAACCATTGTCGAGTGGCTACTCCGTACCATCCGTTGGGCGCGCGATGAAGATATTGGAACTGCTTGCGCAATCGCAGCGCGGATTGACTCTTTCTGACATCAGCAGGCGACTCGGTCTCCCCAAGAGTTCGACGCACGTGCTGGTCAAGACTCTCGAGGCGACTGGATATCTGAAGAACAGCAAGCTGACCGGCAGATTTTGTTTTGGGCTCAAATTGGTGAGCCTTAGCAAAATGGCTCTTGAGAATCTGGATCTTCGCGAGCAAGTCAGGCCGTTCCTTCGAGAACTAATGCTACAGACCGGGTTGACGGCGCACCTGGCGATTCTTGAAGGTGCAGAAGCCGTCATCATTGAAAAGGCGGAGGCGCCAGGAATGCTGCGTCTTGCCACTTGGGTCGGCAGGAGACTGGATGCCAATAGTTCCGGTGTGGGCAAGGCTCTGCTGGCGTATTCGGATGACTTCATCTCAGGCCACAGCTTTGCAGGCAGGTCAATGGCGCGCAACAACAGAAATACGATCTCTTCTCCAGAGCGGCTGGCGCGGGAACTTAAGAAGGTGCGGGAGGTTGGGTATTCCTTCGAAGATGAAGAAGGGGAAATCGGCTTTCGCTGCATCGGCGCCCCCATCTTCGGCTCTGCCAACATCGCCGTCGCGGCCATCAGCATTGCCGGTGCGACTTCACAAATCCCCAACGAGCGCATCACTCATCTGGCCGCGCTTGTGAAGGCTAAAGCGGGTCAAATCTCGGAGTCTCTGGGAAGCGACCATGATCTGCACGCCTCATCTTTAGCTCCATGAACTTTCCGGCGCGCAGATGATTTTCGATATCTTCAAGGCTGTGCCCCGTCGTCTCCGGCACAAAATGCCACACGAACATGAAGCACAGGAAATTCAGCCCCGCGTATACCCACATCGTTCCGCCGATTCCCAGCAGTGCTACCGTGCTCAGGGCTGTCGAGGTGATGATCAGGTTCGAAGACCACAGAACGGCTGCGTGCACGCTGCTTGCTTTCCCGCGGATTGCAAGTGGAAACATCTCTGATCCCATCAGCCAGCCGATCACCTGCACGCCGCCTGCATTGAACACCATGTAGATGAGCAGGCACGCAACCAGAATCCATGAGCCATGCGCGGTTTTTGCCATCCCCATGCGGAACAGGATGCCCAGCACGATCAGGCTCACAACCGTTCCTGGCACCATCACCAGCGTCAGTCTCCGCCGTCCGACGCGGTCCACGATGTGTCGCCCGATGGCTGTCATTGTCACAAAGACGATGGCCACGCTGAGGCCGGTGAGCAGAGCCGCTGACTTGCCGAAACCTGCGCCTGAAAGCAACGTAGGCGCGTAGTAGATCATCGTCTCCAAGCCCCCAAGTTGCGTAAATGCCGCGACACCGAAAGCTGCCACGGCCGCTGGCCTTATCCACGCTTCGGCCAGCATCGCCCAACTCGTCTTCTTCCCGCTTCCGCCTTCCAGAACCACGTCGCGAATCTCGCCGATTTCGTAGTCAATCTCGGCCGGGTTTTCGCGTACCCGCTCCAGAGCCTTGCGCGCCGCATCGATTGACACATTTTCCGCCAGCCAGCGCGGGCTCTCTGGCAGCCAAAACATGCACAACAGAAGAACCATGGCGGGAACCATGGCGACGGCGATCATCCATCGCCACGTCCACACATCTTGCAGCGTGAAACCGACGATGTTGGCCACAAGGATGCCCACACCAATGGAGAGATTGAACGAGATGACAAGCTTGCCGCGCCGCTCGCGGGGCGCAAGCTCGGCAATATACATCGGCGTCACCTGCGACGACCCACCGACCGCAAAACCCAACAAAATGCGAGAAAGGGCCAGCAGTTGGGGGGTTGGCGAAATGCTCGAGCAAAACGACCCGGCGCAGAACACGCAGGCCACCGTCATGATCGTACGCCTGCGGCCGATGCGTTCCGAGATCGTGCCGCAACTAAGCGATCCAATTACTGCGCCCACCAGGATCGACGACGCCACAATCTCCTGCATCCGGTGGCCCAGGTGAAACTCGCTCGTGATCGGCAGCAAGGCACCGGAGATGATTCCCGTATCGTAGCCATACAAAAAACCCGCAATGGCTGTCACTCCGGCGATCACATACAGAAACGGGGAGATCGTTGTTTTCGTTGAAACCGTCGCAAGCATCACACTGCGCTCCTTTTCATTGCAGGGACGCTATCAACCGGGATCTCCGTTTTATCTCCCCGGATGGTTGAATCCAGCCCCGACCATTTCGGCTCATGCAACGTGATTTGAAGTTTTTCATGCCGAGTGCTGTGCATCGCCAAAATTCCATCAGTCTTTGTTTGCCTGGATTCCTGGCTTGTCCCTCGCAGGATCGAATCAGGAAGAACGGGTGCGCTTTGATGATAAGCGGCTGTTTTGCCGACTTACCCCGTCGGCGAAACATCGTTTCAAGTGCGAACAGATCCACATACCAGGACGGACTTCTGCACACGCACTGTGTGAAGGCGAGCGATGTGCAAGGCATCGTCAAACCCGCTCAGCGTACGCCACAAAGGATTCTCTACGAAAGACCATCAATAACTTAGATGTTCCAGAAATTCCTTTGTTTCTGGAACCTGCTGTGGGGCAATCTGGCTCTCATCTTCAATGTAGTAGAGCTTTATCCCCGCTCTGTCTGCCATATGGAAGATAGCCGCCCAATCCAGCTGGCCTTTACCGAGGACTACGCTTGTCTCATCGGGAGCACGGCCAGTTGAATCTGTCGTTGTTCCTTTCGCCATGTCCTTCAGATGCATCAAGTCGAAGCGCCCCGGGTACTTCTCCAGATAGCAAACCGGGTCGGCGCCACCATGAACGAACCAGAATGCATCCAGCTCGAACGTGACATACTTCTCATCGGTTTCCTTCATCAGAACGTCGAAGAGGGTTTCCTTGGGTGTATGCACAAATTCGAATCCATGCGGATGGTAGCCGAACTGCAAACCGTACTCCTTGACTTTCGTCCCCCAGTTATTGAAGCTAGCTGCCGCAGCATGCACGTCCTGCGCGGTCAGCTCCCCGGAGTGCGGGATGTTAGACGTAATGACATACCTTGCGCCTAGCGCCTTCGCATCGCGAATCACTCCCGATAGATCGTTCGAGAAGCGATCATGCTCGGCAATCAGACTCGAACAAGTCAACTCTTTTTGCCGGAGGAGGCTGGAAAATTCCTCGGCGGTGCGGCCATAAAAGCTAGCCGTCTCGATATCCCGGAATCCCAACTTGCGAATTTGATCCAGCGTGCCCGCCGTATCTTTGCCCAGCAGGCTGCGGTAAGTCCATAACTCCATGCCAACAGCGTGATCAAAACGCCGTGTCTTTACTGTGGCCGCGGTCTTCGGATTCCATGAATGAACGCGTCCAGTTCCGTTGTTGAGCCATATGTCGACCCGTGGCGCACTCCACGCGTAAGGCTTTTGCAGCAAGTCCAAATCTCCATCACCATCAAAATCCGCGATCTTGCCATCATGCCAGCCTTCCGCCTGGTCCAATAAGGTTGTACGGAAGGTACCGTCGCCATTGCCGTAGAGGATCCATGCCCGCGCATTCGGGTTATCCAGCACTGTTGGCGCCGTGGTCCACTTACCCTGCTCGGCCGTCAGAATATCCAGGTGACCGTCGCCATCGATATCGGCGATATCGAGCGTGTGGCCGTGCTTCATATCTTCGTCCAGCAACTTACGACCGACCCAGGCTTTCTCGTCCTCGGGATCACCCATGCATTCATGAATCATTAAAGGTCCGCTGCCATCGCCGGGAGCAATCACAATCTGCGGATATTTTCCGGGCTTGAATTTTCCGGCTCGAATCCTGCCACCGATTTCTCCAACCTTGGTTGGCTTGAACCTGTCGCCGCCCAGATGTTTAAACCAATAGTTACCCGCAAGCAGATCCAACTTGCCATCGCCATCCACATCGTAGGCATCCATGCCTTCGGCATAAGGGGTCCAGCCCCATAAGCCTGCATTTCCTTCGCCGGCATTGCCGGAATAGATCGGCGTCAGAGTCCATGGACCGGAGGTACGCGGGTCCGCTGGGATTCTGGCCATGAACAACGTCTTCGCCCCCTGGTTCCAGAAGTACAACTGCGGTTTACCGGTCCCTTCCACGTCGGCAACGATCATGTCGTGGTGCTGAGTGGCCCCGCCATCCTTAATGATGTGACGTTTCCATGGCACATCTGGATCGAAGTTCGGGTAGGGATTCTCCCACCAGTACACCTTGTTTCCTTCGCTGTTTTCTCCTTCGAAGTCTTCTCCAAAGATGATGTCGGTGTGGCCGTCTCCATCCACGTCATACGCGGTGCCACCGGCTTCGAGAGGCACATAGTCCTTTTCGACGACGTAGCGGCCCCAATTTCCAGAGGGCATTCTTCGATACCAGACCAAAGCCGGTCCGCATACACGAAAGCTCACCACAAAGTCCGTCGCGGGAGAATCCTTGTCGAAGCGCCCGATCACATCGCCAGTTTGCTCACGTGAGGTACTGGGTACGGGCAACTCACCACGGACGCTCGACATTCGAACCCATCGAATCTGCTGGCCCGAGGCCGCGTTGGCGCGGAGGCCTGTCATCGAAACCGCTGCCACCGCCGCACCACTCTTGATGAACTCACGACGTTTCATGCAAGCATACTTTCTTTCCGTGTTCTGGAATAGGAGCTGTTGAAGATTTCACGAATTCGAAGAGCCCAAACGGCCACGAGCCGAGGGGCATTCTCGCCGGGAAGATCGCCGCTCTTTGAACCCAATGACTCTATTCGCAGCAACCCTCGCTGGAGTTCGGAGGAGACGCTAATTCTTTCCGAAGGTAAGTCTATGCGCCTACGCTGGTCGAGTGTCAAGAAAACGCAGGTGCACTGTCGCGCTAATCTTCCACTGAGGGAACAAACCCAATCGGGACGCTGCTATCGAAGGGCGAGTGGCCAAGGTCTCCAGGGTGAAGGACGAATGAGTCACAGGTCTCTCGCGTCCGGCTTCACCCGTGGACTCAGCGCCACCATTCGGAGCGGATCTCCTTATCCGAGACAACCTCGGAGGGAAGCCCCGGCGTTGGGGACCAGAGCTTCAGGCCCTTCACATTGAAGATGTGCTGGATGGGTTCGGTCCAGGGGTGGAGAGCAAGGTCGAAGAGGCCCCAGTGAATGGGCATCAGCAAACCGGATGCGCCGAGCGCTCCAAAGCTGCGCACCGCGCCCTCGGGGCCCATGTGGATGTCAGCCCAGAGCGGGTTCGAGGCGCCGATTTCAAGCATGGTGAGATCGAAGGGACCGAAGCGCTCGCCAATTTCGGTGAAGCCGGGCCACTCGCCTGAATCCGCGCCGTAGTAGATGCGGTGCTCAGGGCCCGTGAGCGCAAACGACGCCCACAGAGTTTGAAAACGATTGAAGAGGCTGCGGCCGGAGAAATGGCGTGCGGGAAGCGCGGTGATCGTCAGCGCGCCTGCGGTCACGCTGTCTGTCCAGTCCAACTCAGTGCAGCGGGCTGGCGCGACCCCGAATTCCGCGAGAATTTTGCCCACGCCGAGGGGTGCGATCCAGCGCGCGGAGTGCAGGCGTTCCATCTGCGCAAGCTGCCGAATTGTGCCTTTGCCCAGATGATCGTAGTGATCGTGGGAGAGGAGAATGACGTCGATGGGGGGCAGATCGGCGAGCGCCAGTGGAGGCGGGAAGAATCGCTTGGGTCCGGCCCATCGCGTTGGCGCGGAGCGCTCGTCCCATACCGGATCGATCAGGACGCGGACGCCGTCGATCTCGACCAGCGAAGTGGAGTGGCCAAACCACGTGATGCGCAGGCCGGAGGCAGGGCGCATCTGGTAGACGCGTGGGTCGGTGCGAAATGGTCCGGGCGGCGATTGCGGCGACCGTGCCGCGGCGCCAAAAAAGAACTCCGGAATGATCTTGAACATCATGGAGATGGAGCCGACCGTGGTCGGGACAGGGTTCAGGAATCGCTTGCCGTCTTTCTGAGCTTTCATGAGGGGCATGGGTGTTGGATGGGAATTTGGGCGATGGGATTCGTGAAGAGAGAGCACTGAATGGCTCAGAGGCGGTGGACCCGATTCATGGAATTCATGTCACAAAATCGGATCCATCTGGGCTTCGCTAAGGGCAGGCTTTGGGGAGTCCGGCTGTCTCTATTGTCATCTTGTGAAACTCATTTCACAATGCGGTAAATTCGTGCCTCCCTGTGTCACCCATCACTGCTGCACCCAGCTAGGGGGCTGAGACTCACTTTAGCGGTCGATTTCCTTCAAGGGCCGCTCTATGAGGCAAAGCGCATGAGTGAACAGAAAATGGTAATTCTCGATGGCAACGAGGCCGCGGCTTCGGTCGCCTATCGTCTCTCCGAAGTGGTCGCCATCTACCCCATCACCCCCTCGTCGCCCATGGCCGAGTGGGCCGATCAATGGCGCGCGGAGGGGAAGAGAAATATTTGGGGCGCGTTGCCCATTGTTGAAGAGTTGCAGAGCGAAGGAGGCGCGGCGGGAGCCCTGCACGGGGCCTTGCAGGCCGGCGCATTCGGAACCACCTTCACCGCCTCCCAGGGCCTGTTGCTGATGATTCCCAACATGTTCAAGATCGCCGGTGAGTTGACTCCGGCCACCATGCACGTGACGGCGCGCACCCTGGCCACGCACGCGCTCTCGATCTTCGGCGACCACTCGGATGTGATGGCCTGCCGGTCGACGGGCTGGGCCATGCTCGCCTCCAACTCCGTGCAGGAGGTTCACGATCTCGCCCTGGTGGCGCAGATCGCCACACTCGAAGCCAGAATTCCGATCATTCATTTCTTTGATGGTTTCCGCACTTCCCACGAAGTGGGCAAGATTCTCCCCATCGGCGATGAGACGATTCGCGCCCTGGTCGATGACAAGTACCTGGTTCAGTTCCGCAACAACGCGCTGACGCCCGACCGGCCCATCATCCGCGGCACGGCGCAGAATCCCGACGTGTTCTTCCAGGCTCGCGAGGCCTGCACCCCATACCACAATGCAGTACCAGGAATCGTGCAGTCCGTCATGGATCGTTTCGCCAGGCAGACCGGCCGTGCTTATCGGCTCTTTGACTATTACGGCGCACCCGACGCTGAGCGCGTCATCGTTCTCATGGGCTCCGGCGCTGAAGTGGCTGAGGAAGCCGTTGACCTCATGGTCCGGCAGGGACAGAAGGTTGGCCTGGTAAAGGTCCGGCTCTATCGGCCATTTGACGCCAAGGCCTTCCTGGCTGCACTACCTTCCACCGTCAAGTCGATCGCCACGCTCGACCGCTGCAAGGAAGCGGGCGGCCTGGGCGAGCCGCTTTATCAGGACGTCCTGACCGTGCTCAGCGAAAACGCAGCCAACCTGCCCATCGCCGCAGCGCCCAAAGTCATCGGCGGGCGTTATGGGCTGTCGTCGAAGGAATTCACGCCCGCCATGGTCAAGGGCGTCCTCGACGAGTTGGGCAAGCCGGCGCCGAAGAATCACTTCACCATCGGCATCAACGACGACGTGAGCCACAGCAGCCTTTCCTACGATCCTGCCTTCTCTACCGAAGATCCCAAGACCGTCCGCGCTCTCTTCTACGGTCTTGGCTCCGACGGTACCGTAGGCGCCAACAAAAACTCCATCAAGATTATCGGCAGCGAAACCCCCAACTATGCGCAGGGCTACTTTGTTTACGACTCGAAGAAGTCCGGCTCGATGACCACCTCTCACCTGCGCTTCGGTCCCAACCCGATCCGCTCAAGCTACCTCATTAACCAGGCCAGCTTTATTGCCTGCCATAATTTCAGCTTCCTCGAAAAAATGGATGTGCTTGAGGCGGCCATGCCCGGCGCGGTTTTCCTGCTCAACTCGCCTTACTCGGCCGCGGAAGTATGGGACAAGCTGCCGCGCAGCACGCAGGAGGGGATGCTGAAGAAGAAGATCGAGTTCTATGTGATCGACGGCTACACGGTGGCGCGCGAAGCTGGCATGGGGACCCGCATCAACACCATCATGCAGACCTGCTTCTTTGCCATCAGCGGCGTATTGCCCCGCGAAGAGGCGATCGAACAGATCAAGAAGGCCATCAAGAAGACCTACGGCAAGCGTGGTGAATCCGTAGTTGCCAAGAACTTCGCTGCCGTGGATGCGGCCCTCGCTCATCTTCATAAAGTCGAGCTGCCCGCCGCTGCATCGTCAGACTTTGACCTGATTCCCTCCATTTCGGCAAAGGCGCCGGAGTTCGTGCGCAACGTGCTCGGTCAGATCGCCGCCGGCAAGGGCGACCTGCTCCCGGTCAGCGCGATTCCCGCGGGCGGAACCTTCCCGACTGGCACCGCGCAGTGGGAGAAGCGCAACATTGCGCAGTTCATCCCCGCGTGGGACAAGGACATCTGCATCCAGTGCGGCAAATGCGTGATGGTCTGCCCCCACGCCGTCATCCGCGCCAAAGTCTACAGCCAGGAATCGGCTGCCAACGCGCCTGCGACCCTGCAATGGGCCAAGCCCAAGTGGAAGGGCATGGAGAACGATCACTACACGCTGCAGGTGGCTCCCGAGGATTGCACCGGGTGCGCGGTCTGCGTGGACGTTTGCCCGGTGAAGAACAAGAGCGATGCGAGCAGGAAGGCCATCAACATGGCCCCCCAGCCGCCGTTGCGCGAATCCGAGCGCGAGAATTGGGACTTCTTCCTCTCGCTGCCCGAGGTGGATCGCTCCAGGCTGTCGCACACCCAGGTCAAAGACCTGCAACTTCTGCAGCCGCTGTTTGAGTTTTCCGGCGCCTGCGCAGGGTGCGGAGAGACGGCCTACATCAAGCTGCTGACGCAGCTTTTCGGCGACCGGCTCTACATCACCAACGCCACCGGCTGCTCTTCAATCTACGGCGGCAATCTGCCCACCACGCCCTACACCTTCAACGCCGCGGGCCGCGGGCCAACGTGGTCCAACTCCTTGTTTGAAGACAATGCCGAGTTCGGCTTTGGCGTCAGAACCGGCCTCGATCAGCAAAAGGAGTTTGCCGAGCTGCTGGTCGAGCGCATGGCGGATGCAATCGGCGTGGAATTGGCTGCCGAACTGCTCCACGCCACTCAGAAGACCGAGACGGAAATCAACCAGCAACGGGAGCGCGTAGCTGCGCTGCGCGCGCGCCTGGCCGGCAACGACTCGTCGGACGCGCGCAACCTGCTGGCCATCGCCGATGCGCTGGTCCGCAAGAGCGTGTGGATTTTGGGCGGAGACGGCTGGGCCTTCGATATCGGCTTTGGCGGTCTGGACCACGTCCTGGGCTCGGGGAAAAACGTTAACGTGCTGGTGCTCGACACCGAGGTTTACTCAAACACCGGCGGGCAGATGTCAAAGGCCACGCCGCGTGGCGCGGTGGCTAAGTTCGCCGCCGCAGGCAAACCCAACAGCCGCAAAGATCTGGCCATGGAAGCAGTCAGCTACGGCTCGGTCTACGTGGCCCAGGTCGCCCTCGGCGGCAACGACACCCACGTCATCAAGGCCTTCCAGGAGGCCGAGGCGCACGAGGGTCCGTCGCTCATCATCGCCTACGCCAGTTGCATCGCGCACGGCTACGACCTGATTCACGGTCTCGAACAGCAAAAGCTCGCCGTCCAGTCAGGCTACTGGCCGCTGATGCGCTATAACCCCTCGCTTCGCGAGACCGGCAAGAATCCCTTCCAGCTTGACTCCAAGGCCCCCTCCATCCGGCTCAAGGAATACGCCTATCGCGAGGCACGTTACACCATGCTCGCGCGCAGCAACCCCGAGATGGCCGCTCATCTGCTCGAGGAGGCGCAGGACGATGTGGAGCGCCAGTGGCGCGTCTACTCCGGCAGGGCAGCCATGCCCGGCCGCGGCGAGACGCCCAACATCGCTCCCCAGGAAAAAAGCGAAGACAAACTGGCGGCCACGTCCGTCGGAGGTGAAGAATGATCGACCTGTCCATGCACTACCTGGGCCTCAATCTGAGCAGCCCGATTGTGGTTGCGTCCACGCCCCTGTCGGAGTCGATTGACAACGTGCGGCGCATGGAGGATGCGGGCGCCGCGGCCGTGGTGCTCACCTCGCTGTTTGAGGAGCAGCTGGCGCTTGAATCCCGCACCCTCGACGAAGATCTCTCCCGCGGCACCGACTCCTTCGCCGAGTCGCTGGGCTTTCTTCCGGACCTCAGCGACTACCGCATGACCCACGAGGTTTACCTCGAGCACTTGCGCCGTGTGCGCGAGGCGGTCGGCATTCCCATCCTGGCCAGCCTTAACGGCGCGACCTCGGGCGGCTGGGTACGGTTTGCCCGGGATATGGAGCAGGCCGGCGCTCACGCCATCGAGCTCAACACCTACGCCCTGGCCACGGATGCAAGCCAGACCTCGGCTGAGCTTGAGCGGCAACTGCTCGATCTCGTCTCCAGCGTCTGCCAGGCCGTCAAGGTGCCGGTGGCCGTCAAGCTGTCTCAGTCCTTTACCAGCATTCCGAATCTCGCTGCCCGGCTTCAGGATGCAGGCGCCTCCGGGGTGGTCCTGTTCAACCGCTTCTACCAGCCCGACTTCGACATTGAAGGCCTCGAGGTGCGGCCCACGCTGCACTTCTCCACTCCCTCTGAGCTGCTGCCCCGTCTTCACTGGGCGGCCATCCTCTACGGCCAGCTCAACATTGACATTGGCATTACCGGCGGCGTTCACTCCGCTGAAGATGTCTTGAAAAGCATCATGGCCGGCGGAAGCGTCGCCATGATGGTCTCCGCGCTCCACATCCACGGCATTGACCACATCGGCCGCGTTCTGGCCGACCTCTGCTACTGGCTGGAAAAGCGCGAGTACACGTCGCTGGCCGAAACGCGCGGCTGTCTCAGCCGCCGTTCTGTCCCCGACACATCCCCCTTCGATCGCGGCAATTACATCAAGACGCTCAGTTCCTACAGTCTGCGGCAAACAGTGGCTGCTTTCTAACCCACCGGGCTCTCCCTGACACCAACGGCGGCCGCGCTCAAGAGCGGCCGCCGTTGCTGTCTGTGCCTCTGCCTGGCGCGCTTGGATGAATCCGAAGTCCCGCTATTCAGGGCATTTTCTAATGCAATCTACCCATGGGCCGATAGAGGACTTACAGATACCCGATGGGGAGAGAATGGCGCTACTCAAATGGTCGAAGAAATACTCTGTGAACGTGAACCTTCTGGATGATCAACATGCGGAGTTTGTTCGGGCGATGAACGAGATTCATGCCGCAATGTTGAGCGGTCGCGGGCAAGACGTTACAGCCCCGATGCTGGACAGGTTGCTCAAACTTGGGCGCGGGCATTTTGCCACGGAGGAATCGATGATGGAGTCCGCCGGGTACCCCGGGCTGGCTGAACATCGCGCCCTGCACCTTGAATACGCGCAACGCGCACGAGAGCGTATCGACCAGCTCAGAAATGGCAGCAAGAAAATGCGCATCGTCATCATGCGCTCCTTCCGCGACTGGCTCAAAGATCACATGCTGCATGAGGACAAGAAGTACACTTTGTGGCTGAATGAGCACGGCATTCACTGAGCCGTTGCCGTCGCCATGAAGGGCTCGGCCGTAGACCTGGATCGGGCCCACCCTTGAAGATGCCAGGAACGGGCCGCCCGCCTCGCGCGGGGATGATACTATCCATTTCGTCAGAACTTCGGTGGCAGCAATCCGCTCTACCAGGCGCAGCATAGCATTGTGCGAGTGGCGGCAGCGGTTTGTTGCAGGTGCCGGGATTCGCTGTGTTCAGCAAAATTGAATTGAAAAGATGCGGGGGTTTTCAAATGGCTTGCAAAAGATCTGTTGTCGTCCTTGTCGCCTCTGTCCTGATCGGATTCTTCTGCGCCGCCCAGGCCACTGCTCCCTACCAACCCACCGGCCCGTATCAGCCTACCATTGCGTCGCTTGACAGCCATCCGCTTCCGCAGTGGTATGCCGGCGCCAAGCTCGGCATCTTCATTCATTACGGCCTCTATTCGGTTCCCGGCTGGGCGCCTCTTTCTCATCCGAACCACGACTTCAGCAATACCAACTACATCGTCAACAATCCCTACGCCGAGTGGTATCTCAACGTGATGCGCATCCCCGGTTCGCCCACGCAGGCCTACCATCGCGAGCACTACGGCGCCAACTTCGGCTACTACGACTTCGCTCCCATCTTCAATCGAGAGTCGAAAAAATGGAATCCCGATGAATGGGCAACGATTTTTCGCGAGGCCGGTGCGAGGTACGTGGTTCTCACTTCGAAGCATCATGAGGGCTTTACGCTTTGGCCCAGCACCACGCCCAATCCCAGCCCCACGCTGCCTGAAGACCGCCGGCACGCCGAGCGTGACATCGTCGGCGATCTTACGGCCGCGGTTCGCAGCCACGGCATGCACATGGGGCTCTACTACTCCGGCGGCTACGACTGGACCTTCAACACCGGTCCCATCATGACCGCCAACGACTACCAGGCCGTCAAACCGGAGACCGAAGCCTACGGCCGATACGCCTTCGCGCAGATTCACGAACTCATCGACCGCTACCATCCCGAAGTGCTCTGGAACGACATCGACTGGCCCAAAACCGGCAACGCCCTGCAAGTGGAAGCCGACTACTACAACGCCGTGCCCGACGGCGTGATCGACGACCGCTTCGGCATCGCCCACTCCGACTTCACATCGCCCGAGTACCAGAAGCTCGACCGGATCAGCCCGAAAAAATGGGAAGAGTGCCGCGGGCTCGGCCGCTCCTTCGGCTACAACCGCGCTGAAGGCGAAGCAGAGACCATCGCGCCCGGGGATCTGATTGCGCTGCTGGTCGACATCGTCAGCAAGAACGGCAACCTGCTGCTCGACGTTGGCCCCGAGGCCGACGGAACCATCCCTCCCGTGCAAATGGAGCGGCTCAAAGCGCTGGGCTCATGGCTCAAACAGAACGGCGAAGCCATCTACGACACCACCCCCTGGACGCACGCAACGAGCAAGAGTGTTGAAGGAGACGATCTGCGCTTCACGCGCAAGGGCGACGACGTTTACGTCACGGTCATCGGAAAACCGAAGGCTGGGACCATTACGATCGCCGACCTACCGGCCAAATCAAATGTGTCGATCACCCAGCTTGGGGATAGCAGCGAACTCGGCGCAAAGGTTCAGAGCGGGGGAATGCGCATTGCTCTTCAAGGGGCCCTGAAAGGCGACTACGCTTATTCGTTCAAGCTTGCCGGATACGCGCGGCAATAGGGGTCTTCATTCGCCGCGCATGAGCCGCGCAACTGCATCTTCCATTTTTGCGCTCGCAATCGGCAGGGCCGCGGTGACCGGTGGGCTGAACAATTCGCCCAGTTCCGTCGAGCCCCCGCCCACGGTGAGCATCAACGCCCGGCGAGGCAGGGAACCGAAGAGCGCGCGCGCCAGGCCCAGCAGTTCTGCCGCGCCCAGGTGATGCGTAGCCAGCCCCTGTGTTCCGTCCGCCGGCTCAACATCGACCAGCTTCACGGTTCCAGGCTCGAGGTCCACCGCGCAATCGACAAAGAGCACAGTCTCTACGCTGGCGACGTCTTCAGCCAGCTCCGGCGTCCATTGCTGGCGGCTGACCACACGGACTCCGGCTTGGGGGTCGAAATCGCTCTTCGGCCCACGCAGCAAGCCAAGGCCCGACGCCATCATCGCTGCGCAGCGTGTTTCCGCAGGCAAGAATCAGACATCGGGCCCTGGCGGGTTTCACCGTTCCAGCGGGCTGCACCATTCCCACAGGCTTCATCGTCCTATCGTACTCAGCGTACGACTTGATCCACAACCTCGCCTTCGGCGATACCAGCGTGAGAACCAGCGGCATCTGCCCGAAGGCGTGCGTCGAGCAGCTCAGGCATGGATCGAATGTCCGCACCACAGCTTCTACGCGGTTGAGAATGCCTTCGGTAAATTTTCCGTTCTTCACGTAGGCCTTTGCCGCCTGCAGCACGCCCTTGTTCATGGCGTTATTGTTTTGCCCGGTTGCAATCACCAGGTTGGCCCAGGTGATTTTGCCGTTCTCGTCCACCTTGTAATGGTGGTTCAGGGTGCCCCGCGGCGCCTCGGCCTGGCCCGCGCCCTCAAGGCGGTTGACGCCCGCGCTGGCGCGCACATGCTTGTCGAGAATCGCGGGATCTGCGAGGATCTGTTCGATCTTCTCAATGCCGTAAAGAGCTTCGATCAGCCGCGCGTGATGATAGTGGAAGGAGCTCTGAAACAGGTCCAGCGGCCAATTGCTTGAACGCGGCCAACTCTTTTTCGGCCTGCGGGGTGCCCGCGGACTTGACGATGTTGAGGCGAGCCAAGGGACCCACGCGATAGCTGCCCTGCGGATACCCGAGCGGCTTGTAGTAAGCGAACTTGGTGTAGCTGTAGTGCTCGACGGCCTCGCCAATCACCTCGGTATACCGGCTGGCGGTGATCCCTTCCTCGATCGTCTGGCCTTCGGCATCGATCAGCCGCAAGGCGCCGTCGGTAAACTCGAGGGACTCGTCTTCATTGATGAGGCTCATATAGAGCGAGGGAAAATTGGCAAAGACGGCAATTTCGGGTTTGAAGCCGTCGGCGATCTGCTTGTACCAGGCCAGCGCCAGGCCGACGTTGGCATAGGCCTCGGGAAGCATGGCCAGAATCTCGTCGCGCTTGGCCGCGGCCAACGGCTCTGTGACGCCGCCGGGAACCACCCATCCCGGATGGATGCGCTTGTCGCCCAGCAGCTCGATGATGTGCTGGCCAAAGCGGCGCAGGCCTACGCCCGCACGACCCAACTCCGGCTTCGCTGCCACCACGCCGAAAATGTGGCGCGTCGCGGGGTCGGACTCCATGCCCAGGGCCAGGTCGGGCGAGGAGAGATAGAAAAAGCTCAGCGCATGCGACTGCACCATCTGCGCCAGGTTGAGCATGCGCCTCAGTTGCGCCGCCGTGTGCGGAATCCGCACCGACATGATCGCCTCGCACGCCTTCGCGGAGGCAATCAGATGGCTCACCGGGCAAATGCCGCAGATGCGCGCCATCAGGCTGGGCATCTCGTAATACGGCCGCCCCTGGGCAAAACGCTCAAAGCCCCGCACCTGGGTCACGTGAAACTGCGCGTCCTCAACCTCGTTTTGCGCGTTCAGGTGGATGGTGATTTTTCCGTGCCCTTCCAGGCGCGTTACCGGATCGATGGTGATCGTCTGGCTCATGACTTAGGCTCCAAACCGCGTCAGCGCTGAAATATCCAGCGGTCCGCCCGTTACCAGCGCCGTCAGCGCCGTGTGAAATGTGTCGGCAGAAGGCGGACAACCGGGAAGAAACACGTCCACCTTCACAAATTCGTGGATCGGCCGCACCACCTCGAGCAGCTTGGGCACAACCACGCAGGGAATCTGCTGTTGCGCGCTCGCATTTTCGATATAGGCCCGCTCCAGGATCGCCGCCGGCCCCATCGGGTTGCGCATCGACGGCACGTTGCCCGCCACCGCGCAATCGCCCATGGCCACCAGCATCTTCGAGTGAGCGCGGACTTTCTTGATCTTCTTTTCGTCGTCGACCGAGGCCACGGCGCCCTCGACAAGCGCGATGTCGACCTCGTCGGGGAACTGTTTGGCGTCCACGATCGGGCTATACACCACGTCGACGAACTCCGCCAGCTCGATCAGCCGCTCGTCCATGTCCAGAAACGACATGTGACATCCCGAACAGCCGTCCAGCCACACTGTTGCCAGTTTCAATTTGCTCATCGCGCCTCCCTCATCAGGTTCAAATAAGGCAGAAAGTCAGGATATTTGGGATGATCGGAGCCGATCTTGCTCTTGTCGAACAAGGCTCCCGTGGGGCATACCTGCACGCATTTGCCGCAGCGGGTACAGGTTGAGCTGCCCCACTCTTCATGCAGGTCGGTAATCACGATTGAGTTGATGCCGCGCCCCATCACGTCCCACACGTGCGCGCCTTCAATCTCAGCGCAGGCCCGTACGCAGCGCGTGCACAGGATGCAGCGGTTATGGTCTACCGTGAAACGCTCGTGCGAAGCGTCGACCGTCAGCTCCGGGTTTCGATACGGCAGCCGGATGTGCGTCAACCCCTGCTCTTGACCCAGTTCCTGCAACTCGCAGTGACCGTTCGACACGCAGACCGAGCAGATGTGGTTGCGCTCGGCGAACAGCATTTCGAGAATCATGCGCCGATGCTTCTTCAACTTCTCGGTGTTGGTGCTCACCTCCATCCCTTCAAAGACCGTGGCCACGCAGGCCGGCAGCAGCTTGTTGCTCCCCTTGATCTCCACCAGGCACAGGCGGCACGCGCCCACGTCGCTCAAACCCTCCAGGTGGCACAGCGTGGGAATGTTGATGTCATTCTCCCGCGCAACCTCCAAAATGGTCTGGCCCCTCAGGGCGCTCACTTCCTCACCGTCAATGATGAGTGTTTTAACCTCTACGGCCTCGCTCATGCCAATACCTCCACGCCTGTCTCAATTGCGCAAACGCCGGCCGGGCACCTCTTGTGCACAATGTGCTCGATGTATTCGTTGCGGAAATACTTCAGTGTGCTCAGCACCGGGTTGGGCGCCGTCTGCCCCAGGCCGCAAAGGCTGGTCTCCTTGACGGTGGCGCACAGATCCTCCAGCAGTTCCAGGTCCTCCATCGTGCCGCTGCCCTCGCAGATGCGCGTCAGCAGCGTATGCATCTGCGCCGTGCCTGCCCTGCAGGGTATGCACTTGCCGCAGGACTCGGTCATGCAGAACTCGATGAAGAACCGCGCCACGTTCACCATGCACGAAGTGTCGTCCATCACGATCATGCCGCCCGAGCCCATGATGGAACCCATCTTGAGCAGGGCGTCGTAGCTAACCCCGATATCGAGCATCTCAGCCGGAATGCAGCCGCCCGACGGCCCGCCGGTCTGCACCGCCTTGAAGGTATGTCCGCCCGGTACGCCTCCGCCGATCTCTTCGATGATCTCGCGCAGCTTGATGCCCATCGGCACTTCAACGAGGCCGGTGTTGGCGATTTTGCCGGTCAGCGCAAATACCTTGGTGCCCTTGCTCCGCTCCGAGCCCATGTTCGCAAACCACTTGCCGCCATTGCGCACAATGGGCGCGACGTTGGCGTAGGTTTCCACGTTGTTGATCAGCGTTGGCTTGCCCCATAGCCCGCTGACGGCCGGGTAGGGAGGCCGCGGCTTCGGCGTCCCGCGCCGGCCCTCGATCGATGCGATCAGTGCGGTCTCCTCTCCGCAGACGAAAGCCCCGGCGCCCAGGCGAATTTCGACGTCGAAGTTGAAGGTCGTTCCGCCGATGTTCGAGCCCAGCAGGCCGCGCCTCCGCGCCTCGCGCAGTGCAGTCGTCAGCCGCGCCACGGCGACAGGATACTCGGCCCTCACATAAATAAATCCCTTGCTTGCGCCCACCGCGTAGGCCGCGATGGCCATGCCTTCGATGACGCGATGAGGATCGCCCTCCATCACGCTGCGGTCCATGAATGCGCCCGGGTCGCCTTCGTCGCCGTTGCAGACCACGTACTTGAGGTCGCCGCCGGCTTTGGCAACCGTGCTCCACTTCAGGCCGGTGGGGTAACCGCCGCCGCCGCGTCCGCGCAATCCGCTCTCGGTGATGCGGTGGATCACCCCGCCCGGCGTCATTTCAAGCAGCGCCGTCATGAGCGCCTTGTAGCCCTCGCAGCAGATGTAGTCATCAATCTTTTCCGGATCGATGTGCCCGGCATTCTCGAGCACCACGCGGACCTGCTTGTCGAAATGTTCGTTCAACTCGCATTGCAGCCCCGGCACGGCCTCACCGCCCAGGCTTGAGACAATTGCCTCCGCGTGACCCGCGTTCACATGGCTATAAAGCCTCTCCTCGGGATCTACTCTCACAAGCGGCCCCGACGAGCACGGCCCCATGCATCCGGTGCGGCGCACCAGCACCGTTTTGCCGGATGCCGCCGCGGCCTGGACCAGTGCCTCGCGCAGCTTTTCAGCTCCCTGGCTGGCGCAGGCCAGGTCCATGCACACGTTCACCTCGTAATCGAACTTCGCGTTCTCCAGCCGCACACTTTCTGCTATTTGTTCGAGCTCCTCGATTGTCATTCCACCGCCCACCTTTCCAGTTGCTCGAGCACCTGTTCAACTGCCGCTTCGCCCGCCACTGCGCCGTCATAGAGCGCCACCGGCGCGCGGCTGCATGCGCCCACGCAACGCGCCGTCATCAGGCTGATCTGCCCGTCCTTCGTCGTCTGCCCTTGCTTGATCCCCAGCCGCTTCTCGGCTTCGGCTACCAGCTTGTCAGAGCCTTTGATGTAGCACGCTGTCCCGGCGCAGATTGTTACCGTGTGCTTGCCCGGCGGCTTCAGACTGAAGTAGTGATAAAACGTCACCACCCCGTAGGCCTGGCTCAAAGGCACGCGCAACGAGCGCGCCACAAACCGGATTGCATCGTCATCCAGGTAACCGAACGAAGACTGCACCGTGTGCAGCGTCTCAATCAGCGCATGACGCGCAAATCCGCTCTTGCGCATGGTGCCGTTCACGATCTTCCATCGTTTATCATCGCTGGGCAGCGGCGGCGGTGTGAATGCTGGCACGATTCCCTCCCACTTTTTTCGCCATCCTGTCGAGAGCATATTGAACCTTGCGCCCGCTTCGGGTGTCTACTACTCTTCTACGCGTTGAAGCTGCGAATATCGGTGACAATGGTCACCGGAGCGAGATTTTATGTAAATTTTCCGGGGTTGATTTCTGCCGCTTCCCGCTGAAAATGTGAGCTTTATCACCAACTCGTCCCACGCTTCGATTCGCACGCCGTCAATCGCTTTCAAGCCTGTGAAAAAGTGGCCCGATCATCCCTGGATTTCAGGCCGCCGTAGGCGGTAGCCGCAACACTCATGCAATCGCCGGAGAAATCCTTAGTGATCCGTGCCGGCCGTGCCAGCCAACGATCAACGCGTCGTCACTGCCCGTGCCGAACCTGGATTTGATAATCCCTGTAGTCGATGGTCACTACGGTTCGTCCAAAGAGAAAGCTGTCTGACTCGGCCCGGGCATGCGTGGCCTCAGCAAAGCCATCAATATCTGTGTACTGGCGCATCATCTGCGTGGGCCCGGTCAGCAGCGAAGAGCTCTTCGAGGATCTTCCCTCGACCCTGACGATGTTGCCGCTGGTGGCGTCCACCCACAAGGTTCCCTCCAGCAGGTACGGCGTCCTGCGCCGTGGCGCGAGCGTCAGTGCAATGCAATCGCGGCCGTCCTTTTTCTGGATTCCGCCCGGCTGCACCGTCATTTCGTAGTTCGCCGTGGTCAACCACGACCCCTCCCGCACGCCGGGCTCGTTCACGTGTTTCTCGTTGTCAAGAATCGTGCCAAGAACCAGGCTGCGTATCACTGCCGAGCCACTCTGGGAAAGGATCGCGTAGCTTTTGCCCGTTTCCTGCTTGTATGTCGTCTCCACCGTCATCTGGGCCGCGGGATGCGTCTCGTCGTTGTTCCTGAAGACGGCATAATGCTCGGTAACGGTGTAGGCCGCGATGCCGTCAACGCGCGTCTTGACCGCGGCGTCGATCTTTTTCAGTATCCCCGCGCTGTCCATCTGCACGGCGGTCGCCATCACCCCTGCTGCGCAGAACAGCGAAAGCAGGCCCATGGCCTTCAATGCCATTTTTGTTCGCCGGCCTTGCGCCATCCATAGAGTTCCCACGCTTTGAAGCTTAGCAGGAGCGTGGCCGCGGGCTCATCTGCACGCGCCATGTGCATGCGCTATGCTGGACTCCGACGCCGCATCCCCTCAACGAGGCGCAATTTTGACCGAGGAACGAAACCAAAGACGAGAACAGCACGAGATAGAGCGCAGGGAAGTTTTGGTGCGCGGCGTGGTGCAGGGTGTGGGCTTTCGTCCCTTTATCTATCGTCTTGCCCAGGAAGAGGGTCTTGCCGGAGTTATCTCGAACGACACCGACGGCGTGACGATCGAGATCGAGGGCGGCTTGGCGCAGGTCGACCAGTTTGTCGCCCGGTTGCGCCGAGAGCCACCGCCGCTGGCGCGCATTGACGCGATCACCGTGCGCTCAATAGCGCCCACGGGCGACTCCGGCTTCCGCATTGCGGCCAGCGAAGTGCTGGGCCGCGTCTCCACCGGGATTCCCGCGGATGCCGCCACCTGCGCCGATTGCCTGCGCGAACTGCTCGACCCCGCCGACCGCCGCTATCGCTATCCTTTCTTGAACTGCACCAACTGCGGCCCGCGCTTCACCATCACTCGACGCATTCCTTACGACCGTCCGCAGACCTCCATGGCGCGCTTCAAAATGTGCCCCGCCTGCCAGGCCGAGTACGACGACCCGGCCAATCGCCGCTTTCACGCGCAGCCCAACGCCTGCTGGGACTGCGGCCCGCAACTCGCCCTCGTCACCGCCGACGGCCGCCCATTTTCGGACGAGATCGCGAAAATGCCGGGTGCCCCATCCATTCCGCGTTCTTCTGCGGAATTGGTGGGAGAGCGCAAGGACCTCTCCGCTTTGAAAGGGCACGACTTTAGTCGTGCCGTGAAGGACCAGAATCTGATGGGGGCTTTAGCCCCTGAGGGACACGACTCTGAAGATTCACCCGACCCTGTCGAACAAACCATCCGTCTCCTGTCGAACGGCAAAATCCTCGCCATCAAGGGCATCGGCGGCTTCCACCTTGCGGTCGACGCCACAAATGAAGCTGCGGTGATGCGGTTGCGCGAGCGCAAGCGCCGTTTCGGAAAGCCCCTTGCCGTCATGGTCCGCGACCTCTCCGCCGCCCGCGCCCTCTGCGATCTCACCGAAGCCGAAGAAAAACTCCTCGCCACCCCCGCGCGCCCCATCGTCCTCGTTCGCAAGCGCGACCCCAACCCCATCGCACCTTCCGTCGCTCCCGGCATACCCTGGCTCGGCATCTTTCTTCCTTACGCGCCCTTGCACCATCTTCTGTTCGCCGACGGCAGGCTGCGCGCCCTCGTGATGACGTCCGCAAATCTAAGCGAGGAGCCCATCGCCATCGACAACCATGAAGCCCGCTCTCGCCTCGGCGAAATCGCCGACGCCTTCTTAATGCACGACCGCGAAATCCTCCAGCGCTGCGACGACTCGGTCACTGCAATAGTCGACGGCGCGCCGCAGCTCATTCGACGCGCCCGGGGCTTCGTCCCGCTCGCCGTTGGCTTGCCGCTTGACGCCCCTCCCTTGCTCGCAGTCGGCGGACACTTGAAAAATGTCTTTGCTCTCGCGCACGGACGCTTTGTCTACCAGAGCCAGCATCTCGGCGACCTCGAAAACCTCACCGGCCTCAACTTCTTCCGCGAATCGCTCGATCACCTGATGCGCACGTTCGAGATCGAGCCCGAGACCGTGGTCCACGATCTGCATCCGGGATACCTGTCGACGTCGTGGGCGCAGGAGTGGGCTGCTGAGCGTGGTCTGCCTCTCATTGCCGTGCAGCATCACCATGCCCACATCGCTGCGTGCATGGCTGAACACGGTCTTGAAGGTCCGGCGATCGGCTTGAGCCTAGACGGCACCGGGTACGGTACCGACGGCCGCATCTGGGGCGGGGAAGTGCTCATCGCACGTCTCGACGGCCCCGATCCTGCCAGTTTCAAGCGGTTCGCGCATCTTGAGTATGTACCCATGCCTGGCGGGGATGCGGCGGTGCGAGAGCCGTGGCGGATGGCGCTCGGCGCGTTGCATGCGGCAGGATTTGATGTGAACTCCGAACAAATCCTGAAGCTGCTTGGTGTGCAGCCTGGCGACGCGCGGGTGGTGAGCCGGATGATCGAGCGAAAAATCAACTCGCCGGAGACCTCAAGCCTGGGAAGATTATTCGATGCCGTTGCGGCTGTGGTGCTTGGCCGCCGCACCGTGGATTACGAGGCCCAAGCGGCCATTGAGCTGGAAGGAATCGCAGATGCTGAGCCGGACCGGCGGGAACAGGGGGACTATGTGCCGCGGATTGTGGGAGGGTGAGAAGGCTGATGCTAGCGAGGCGGTGCTTCGAACGGACTTGATGTGGAAGGCGATTCTGAACGACCTTTGGCGCGGCGTACCTGCGAGTCGCATTGCCGCCCGGTTCCACGCGGGGATTGCTGACGGGTTTATCAACGCAGCGGGAAATGCGCGCATCGAGAGCGGGATCAATCAGGTGGCGATGAGTGGTGGATGCATGCACAACCGGCGCCTAACTCGGCTCTTGCGCTCCGGCCTCGAAGAAGAAGGCTTCACCGTCTACACACATCGCCAGGTCAGTCCAGGCGACGGTGGCCTAAGTTTCGGTCAATCTGCTGTCGCCGCGGCCATCCTGCAAAAAAAGAGTTAGCCAGGCCGCTACCCTGAAATCCGGACCAGCTCCTGCGCTTCTTCCTTGGGACCCAGGATCGACATCCGCGGAATGCGTCCGCGCACCATCGCCACTTCATCGCATCGATGCAGACGCGGGCAATTCTGGCAATCCTTGAAGACCTTATCGGGCAGCTCGGATCTTGTCTTCAACCGTGCGGAATCCGTACTTGAAGAAGAAGTCGGGAATGCGCGTGAACAGGCACACGGACTGAATCCCGTGCCCTTCGGCCTCTTCGATCAGCGAGCCGAGAATGCGTCCGCCGGCGCCCTGTCCCTTGGCCTCGGGCTTCACCACGATCGAGCGCACCTCGCACAAATGCGGTCCGTAAAAATGCAGTGCGCCGCAGCCGATAAAGACGCCGCCGTCTGACTCGGCTACCGTAAAGTCGCGGATGTTTTCGCAGATCTCGGCGAAACGCGCGCTTCAGCAGCGTGCCGTCGCCGGAGAGCGAGTTCACCAGGTCGTAGACATTGGAGGCATCCTGCAGCAATGCCTTACGCACCAGCATGAACAGCCTCCACATTGCTCTTCTTCGCCAGCGACGGCAACGCGCTTGGTTGCGAGGTCGAGCGCCGTGCGCACGCGGCCGCGCGCAGTCCCGCCGGTCACGTCATGGCAGTCTAGCGTCGCATGCAGCGCGATCGCGGCAAAAAAATCCTCCTGGAACTCGGGACCGAAGGCACGCAACTCCTCCAGGCTCAACTCCTCCAGCTCCACGCCTTTCTCAAGTGCAAAGCGCACCGCGTTGCCCATCTTTTCGTGAGCCGTGCGAAAGGGAACTCCCTTGTGCACAAGGTAAGTTGCCGCGGCCATCGCATTCAGATAGCCCGCCTGCGCCGCCTCATTCATGCGTTGCGATTGAATGTGAGCGCCGCGGTAAACCGCGCCACCAGCTTCAGCATCGGCCGCGACAAAGCTCACGGCAAATGCCGGCTCCTGCGTCTCCTGCATATCCTTATTGTAGGCCAGGGGCAGCCCTTTCAGCTGCATGGCCACTGCTTGCGCCGCTCCGTTGATGCGGCCCACCTTGGCGCGCATCAGCTCCGTCAGGTCGGGATTCTTCTTCTGCGGCATCGCGCTCGAACCCGTTGAAAATGCTTCCGGCAGCTTGACAAACCCGTACTCCGCCGTCGCAAACAGCGTGATCTCCTCGGCAAAACGGCTCAGATGCAAACCCACAAACGTGAGCGCCTGCAGATATTCGAGGATGAAATCGCGATCGCTGGTTGCATCCATCGAGTTCGCCGTTGGCGCCGTGAATCCAAGTTCCTCGGCGGCAATCGTGCGATCGAGCGCCAGCGTTGCCCCAGCCACGGCTCCCGAGCCAAGCGGGCAATAGTTCAGCCGCGCCGCGCAATCATGCAGCCGGTCCGCATCGCGCAGCGCCATCTCAACGTACGCCAGCAGCCAGTGCGCCACCAGCACCGGCTCAGCTCGCTGCAGATGCGTGTAGCTCGGCATCACGGCTTCGCCGGCCTTGCGCGCCTGCTCGAACAGCGACGCGGCCCACGCCGCGAGCCCTTCAACCACCGCTTCGATCTCAGCTCGCACATAGAGTCGCAGATCGGTCGCGATCTGCTCGTTGCGGCTGCGTCCGGTGTGCAGCTTCAGCCCCAGCGAGCCCACGCGCTCCACCAGCTTCAACTCCACAAAGTGATGAATGTCTTCGGCCGTCGCGTGGTTGCGCACCTCGGCCTTGCCCGCGTCTGTTGCATGCGCCGCGGCAATCGCATCCAGCGCCGCGCGCAGTTCCGCCCTTTCACCTTCGGACAAGATTCCGGCGGCGCATAAGAGCCGACGCATGCGCCTTGCTGGCGGCAATCTCTTCGTTCAAGAGCCGCCAGTCAAAAACGATCGACCGCTGCCACGCTTCGAAGTCCGCATCGAGCGGCTCGCGAAAGCGGCCCGACCACATCTTTGCCGGATTGTTGTTCGTTCGACATTAATTTAGGCGTTCCTCGGGCGATCTCATTCCTATTTCTTGTCAGGCGCTGCTCAACAGGGGCATTTCGCTGCCTGTGCTGAGATTGAGCAGGCCGGCCGCGGCGTAGGTCAGAAGCTTTTCGCGCGTGTCGGTGATGTCGAGATTGCGCATGGTGAGCTGGCCGATGCGGTCGCGCGGAGAGAATGTGGATTCAGTCTTCTCCATGCTGAGGCGCTCGGGATGAAAGGTGAGGTTCGGCGACTCGGTGTTGAGGATCGAGTAGTCGTTGCCGCGGCGCAGCTCAAGCGTGACTTCGCCGGTGATGGGCTTGGCGACCCAGCGCTGCGCGGATTCGCGCAGCATGATGGCCTGCGAGTCGAACCAGCGGCCCTGGTAGAGCAGGCGGCCGAGTTTGCGGCCATTGTCGCGGTACTGCTCGATGGTGTCCTCGTTGTGAATGCCGGTGATGAGGCGCTCGTAGGCGATGAAGAGCAAGGCGAGTCCGGGCGCCTCGTAAATGCCGCGGCTCTTGGCCTCGATGATGCGGTTCTCAATCTGGTCGGACATGCCGAGGCCATGGCGGCCACCGATGCGATTGGCTTCGAGAAGAAGTTCGACCGGGTCGTCGAATTGACGGCCGTTGAGCGCGACGGGAAAGCCCTCTTCAAAGCGGACCGTGACCTCTTCGCGCTGAATCTCGACATCGTCGCGCCAGAAGGCCGTGCCCATGATGGGAACGACGATCTTGACCGAAGAAGAAAGATGCTCCAGGTCTTTTGCTTCGTGCGTCGCGCCCAGCAAGTTCGAGTCGGTGGAGTAGGCCTTCTCCGCGGACATCTTGTACGCAAAGCCTGACCGCTGCATGAACGCGGACATCTCGGCGCGGCCGCCGAGCTCGTCGATGAAAGCGGCGTCGAGCCAGGGCTTGTAAATCTTGAGGCTCGGGATTGACGAGCAGGCCGTAGCGGTAGAAGCGCTCGATGTCGTTGCCTTTGAACGTGGAACCGTCGCCCCAGATGTGAACGTCGTCCTCCTTCATGGCGGCGACGAGCAGGGTTCCGGTGACGGCGCGGCCGATGGGCGTGGTGTTGAAGTAGGGCACGCCGGCGGTGGTGATGTGGAAGGCGCCGGCCTGGAGCGCGGCGATGCCTTCGCGCACCAGCGGGCCGCGGCAGTCGATGAGGCGCGCTTTTTCAGCGCCGTATTCGAGAGCCGCGCGCGGAATGGCGTCGTAGTCGGTTTCGTCGGGCTGGCCGAGGTTGGCCGTATACGCGTAAGGGATCGCGCCCTTCTGCCTCATCCAGTGCAGCGCGGCAGAAGTGTCGAGCCCGCCGGAGAAGGCAATGCCGACCTTCTCTCCGATGGGCAATGATTCGAGAATTGCAGACATGCTATGGGAACCTCAGAGAAATGTCATGACAGTGAACAGTGGACAGTTGGCTGCCAGCTTCGTTCGCCGCAGCGTTAGTCATTCAAAAATGCTTGTGGAACAGGAAGCAATCGACTAACAACTCGGCTAGTCCCTCAGTCCCTGCCCACTGAAACTTCGCCACGTTCGCCAGGCCGCCGAGCAGCAGCAGCAGCAACGCCTTCTGCGCATGCATGCGGTTTTCAGCCTGGTCAAACACAATCGACTGCGGGCCGTCGAGCACCGCATCCGTCACTTCCGCGTTGCGGCGCGCCGGCAGGCAGTGCATGAAGACCGCATTCGGCGCGGCCTTCGGCATCAGCGCTTCGTTCACCTGGAACGGCCTGAAGATGGGCGCGCGCTTGGTCGACTCGTGCTCCATGCCCATGCTCACGCACACATCGGTGTAGATGGCGTCCGCGCCCTCGGCTGCGGCCTGCGGATCCTGCAGCAGCCGCAGCTCGCAGCCGTTGGCCTCGGCATCTCGCGCGCCTTGGTCACAATCTCGATGTCCGGCGAATAGCCGCGCGGCGTTCCGACGGTGACGTTTGCGCCCAGTTGCGCGCCGGTCAGCATCAGCGAGTGGCACACGTTGTTGCCGTCGCCGACATAGGTGAAGTTGAGCCCGGCTACCGAGCCGAAATGCTCTTCGAGCGTCATAAAGTCCGCCAGCGCCTGGCAGGGATGCTCGAAGTCAGACAGAGCATTGATCACCGGCACGCGCGAATTTGCCGCCATCTCGGTAATGGTGTCGTGCGCGTAGGTGCGCAGAACGATCACGTCGACCCAGCGCTCCACGTTGCGCGCCACGTCGGCAATCGCCTCGCGCTCGCCCAGTGGCGAACTGGTCTGGTCAACGAAGATCGCGTTGCCGCCCATGGTGTTGATGCCGGTTTCAAAGGCAAGCCGCGTGCGCAGGCTTGCCTTCTCAAACATCAGCACCATCTGCTTGGCGTCCAGCGCATGCCGGTACTCGCGCGGATTGCGCTTTACGTCGTGACCGAGCTTGAGAATCGCGCGCACTTCGGCGCTCGACAAATCGGCGATCGAGCACATGATCCTCGCCCGCCAGCCGCGCCGCCGCGGCAAGAATATCGGCGTCCTTTTCGACCGGACGCTGCTTCACGGCCCGGGTTCCATTGTCGTTCTGCTAGCCACGTTGGTGTCCTCCTGCGGATGCCGCTGCACCCTGCCGCTGTCTGCATATTCGCTGAAAATTTCGTCGAGCGCCTTGATCGCTGTATCCACGTGTGCGCGCTCAAGGATGTACGGCGGCAGGAAGCGCAGTACCGTGTCGCTGGTGCAGTTGATCAGAATGCGGCGCTTGAGCATCTCGGCCACGGTCGCGCTTGCCTAACTCCGCTGAATCCAGCTCAGCCGCAACCATCAGCCCCTTGCCGCTCACGTCCACAATCGCGTCATGCTTGCCTGCCAGCGCGCGCAACTGCTTCTGGAAGTAGTCGCCCACCTCCGTCGCATTGGCCAGCAGTCCGTCCTTCTTCGATCTCGTCGATCACGGCGATCGCCACCGCGCAGGCCAGCGGTCCACCGCCGAATGTTGTTCCGTGCATGCCGGGATGGAACGAGCGCGCCACTTCTTCAGTGCACAGAACCGCGCCCAGCGGAATGCCTCCCGCCATCGGCTTGGCCAGTGTGGTCACGTCGGGCTGGATTCCGTAATGCTGATATGCGCACCACTTGCCCGTGCGCCCCATGCCGGCCTGGATCTCGTCCACAATCAGCAGTGCCCCGGTCGAGCTCGCCAGCGCGCGCGCTTCCGCAAAAAACTCCTGCGTCAGCGGACGAATGCCGCCTTCGCCCTGGATCGCCTCGACGAGAATCGCGCACACTTCATGCGAGAATTTCGCGCGCAGATCGGCAACGTCGTTCAGCTTCACAAATTCCACGCCTGGCACCACCGGCGCAAACGGCTCGCGGTATTTCTCCTTGTACGTTGTCGACATGGAGCCGAAGGTGCGCCCATGAAAGCTCTGCTCGAGCGCCAGAAACTTTGTGCCGATGGTCTTGCCTTCGCTGCGCAGCATGCCGGCATGAGCACGCGCCAGCTTCAGCGCGCCCTCCCACGCCTCGGTGCCGGTGTTGGCAAAAAACGCGCGATCCATCCCCGTGCGCTCGGTCAGCCGCAGCGCCAGCTCCGCCTGTCCCTCGTGGTAGAAGAGGTTCGAGGTGTGAATCAGCTTTCGGCTCTGCTCGCGCAATCGTCTCCTCAATCACCGGATGACCGTATCCCAGCGCATTGACGCCGATGCCGCTCAGCAGGTCGAGGTACTGATCGCCGTTCTCGTCTGTGATGTGCACGCCTTTGCCGCCCACAAACAGAACCGGGCTCCGGTCGTAGGTTGAAAGCAACAGCCGCGCTTCCGCGGCACGTATCTGATCGAGTTTTGTCACGTCCATTCTCTCCTCAGGCCACCATCACTTCGGTGCCGTGGGCTACGCGGCGAGCTGCACAGGTCGGGAAGGGAACCGGCAGCCTCCGCGGGTAAAATTCTTACGCGCTTCACGCCGTTCAAAAGTGCTTCGCGGCACGCGCCCAGCTTGGGCAACATGCCGCCCGGTAATCACGGCGCTCTTCGCCATCTCGGCAATCTGATCGATGCTCAGCCATCGCAGTACCGCGCCGTTGGCGTCTTTCACGCCCGGCACATCGGTGAGGAACACCAGCGCATCGGCGCCGCAGGCCACCGCGCAAGCCGCCGCCATTTCGTCCGCATTGATGTTGTAGTACTCGCCGTCAAAGCCCAGCGCCATCGAGCAGATGACGGGCACGCCATTCAACTGCCAAATGGCCTCAAGCCAGCGCGGATCGCTGGCCGCAATCTCGCCCACAAAGCCAAGATCGGGAGCAGTGCGCTTTTTGCGCGCCCGGAACAGCAATCCGTCGCCGCCCGACAAGCCCACCGCCGGCTGCCCAAGCGCACCCAGCGCGGCCACCAGGCTCTTGTTCACCTTGCCTGCCAGCACCATCAGCGCTACGTCGCGCGTCTCCGCATCGGTCACGCGCAGTCCGTTGATGAATTCGCTTTGCTTGCCCAGTGCCTTCAGCGTCCTGGTCAGCTGCACGCCGCCGCCGTGCACCACGGCCACCTGGTTGCCGTCGCGCACCAACTCCACGATGGCGCGCGTGCAGCTATCCAGCAAAGCCGGGATTCTCAAGGCCGGCGCCGCCTAGCTTGACCACGTACTTCATTCCAGCCCCTCCGCCTTCGCCCCAGCCATGCATCACGTTCATGTTCTGCACCGCCTGCGACGACGCGCCCTTTAACAAGTTATCAAGGCAGCTCACGATCACCGCGCGGCGTCCCGCTCGCGTCCAGTTGGAAGCCGATGTCCGCATAGCTGGTCCGCACCGAGTTCTGAATCTGCGGCAAGACCGTTCTCATAGAGCCGCACCATCGGGCTGCCTGCAAAAAACTTCTTGTAAACCTCGATCACGCTGGCGCGCGTCTGCGACTTCTTTGAAGTGCACGTATATCGTTGCCAGAATGCCGCGCGGAATCGGCAACAGGTGCGGCGTAAAAACGATCTCGCTTGCATCGACGCCGATCTGCTCCAGCAATTCGCCGGTATGCCGATGCGTAAACACGCCGTAAGCCGAAAGATTGTCCGCGGCATGCATAAAATGCGTCTTCGCCGTCGGCGCCTTGCCCGCGCCGCTCACGCCGCTCTTGGCATCGGCAACAATCCCGTGCTCCAACTCCACCAGCCCCGCTGCCACCAGCGGCTTCAGCGGCAAAATCACAGAGGTCGCGTAGCATCCCGGATTCGCCACCAGCGAGCGCCTTGCTATCTGCCTGCGATGCAACTCCGGCATCCCATAAACAGCCTCTGCTTGCGTCGCCGTCCGCCAACTCGGTGCCGTCGTCTTCAAAGGCATACACGGCGCGATTGGCCGCTTCTGTCAGCCTCCACGCTCCGCTCAGATCGATCACCCGGAGACCGCGCTCCAGCGCTTCAGGAACCCACTCGCGCGACTGCTCATGCGGCGTGGCCAGAAACAGAACCTCGGCCCCGCGGGTCTTCAGCAGCTCCCACGAAAACGGCTCCTGCTTCAGATCGCCGCTGCCCTTGCTGTCTACCAGTTCAGGATGAATCTCACCGAGTGGAACGCCGCCGCGGGCTGCATCCTTGGCATCCACACGCCCCGCAAACACCGGCGGCTTGCCCTTCAGGCGGGGATGATGCAGCAGCAGCCGCGCCAGCTCGGCACCGGCGTACCCTGTCACCCCTATCACTGCTGTCTGCACTGTCTCTTTCATGACTCCAGCATCGTCCTCAATCTTGATTCCACATCGGCCGCGCGCCGCACGTCTGGGCAAATCACCAGAACTGTATCGTCGCCGGCGACCGTGCCTACCACCTCCGGCCATCCCGCATGGTCCAGCGCCGCGGCCACCGGCTGCGCTCCGCCCATCACCGTCCCCAAAACCACCTGGTTCATCGCCTGCCGGGCACGCAGCCCGAAGCTCTCTATCATATCTTCAATCGTTGGCGGCGCGTCATCTTCCGCGGCCGCTGCTGCGCTCGTCGCCCGGTGTCCGTTGGGAAGCGAATAGCCGCTCGGCCCCTTGGAAAGCCGCAGCTCGTGAATGTCCCTGGAAAGCGTAGCCTGCGTCACTTCAATGCCGCGCCGCCGCAGCTTTCGTCGCAGTTCGTCCTGGTTGGCCACCAGGGACTTCGCCAGCACTTCTCGTATCACATCCAACCGCTGCGTCTTCATCGCCGCTTCCTCAAGAAAAGTCAAAGGCGCGGTCCGCGTAACGGCAACCGCACCCGTATAAATATACATGAACTGTGCATAAAAATACAATCCTCGGTAACTTTCCTGAGTCCAAAACTGCATCCTCTAGCCGTTTGCCCCCTTGGTCCCGTCCGGGCTGTTAAACTCTCCACTGGCCCAGCGTTAACGCTTCCGGGTTCGCAAAATGGAATTGGGCCTGCTCCATCAAACCAATGTCAAACATCGCTCCCATCTCCACCGTCAATGACCTCTTTCGCCAAATCGCCGCGGCTGCAAACCCCCGTGCCATCCTCTGGCAGGACGAGTTCGGCCACTGGCTACCCATATCCTCCGATCAGATCTACCAGCGGGTTCGCGCACTGGCTGCTGCCTTCCTTCACTGGGGAGCCAAAAAAGGCGACCGCATTGCCCTCATCTGCTGAAAATCGCTGGGAATGGGCCATTGCCGATTTCGCCGCGCTCGCCATTGGCGCCGCGGATGTGCCCATTTATCCCACATTGACCGGCGAGCAGATCGCGGTCCTCCTCAACGACGCCGGCTGCCGCATCGCCGTCGTCTCCACGCGCCAGCAATTTGACAAGCTCAACTCCGTCCGCGCTCTCACCCAGCTCGACTGCATCGTCATCATGGATGCGCCCGCTCCCGAAGGCGCCATCGCCTTCAGCTCGCTGATGGCCGGCGCCGATGAACGCGGCTCCGAACGCGATCCCGTCTTTGACGCCCTGGTCGCCTCCGTCGAGCCCAGGGATCTGGCCACCCTCATTTACACCTCTGGCACCACCGGCGAGCCCAAGGGCGTGGCTCTTACCCACGGCAACATTGGCGCCAATCAGTCCTACGCGGCTGTCGATTTCAACTTCGGCCCGACCGACGCCTGCATCTCCTTTTTGCCGCTCTCTCACGTCACTGCCCGCGCGCTGGACTACGTCATGTTCTACTCCGGCGCGCAGGTTGCCTACTGCTCTCAGTTCGACAAGCTGCCCCAGGCCATGTCCGAAGTGAGGCCCACGGTCATCGTCGGCGTGCCCCGTGTCTATGAAAAAATCCGCCAGGCCGTCGAGCAGCGGGCTGCGGCATCGCCTGTAAAGAAGCGCTTGCTGGGATGGGCCCTTGCGCTGGGCGCCGGTCATGGCGACACCGTCTACGACGGCCGCAAGCCCTCCTCGCCCTTCTGGAAGCTCGCGTCAAAACTCGTCTATTCCAAGGTCCGCGCGGCCTTCGGCGGCCGGGTCCGCATCTTCGTCTCCGGCGGCGCGCCTCTGGGCATCGACACCGCGCGCTGGTTTGCCTCCGTCGGAATTGCCCTCTGGGAGGGCTACGGCCTCACCGAAACCTCGCCGGTGCTCGCCTTGAATACGCCGCTACGCCATCGCATGGGCTCAGCCGGCTATCCGCTGTCGAACGTGGAGCTCAAACTGGCCGAAGACGGTGAACTGCTGGTGCGCGGCCCTTCTGTTTTTGCAGGCTACTGGCAAAAACCCCAGGCCAATGCCGAGTGTCTCGACGCGGATGGCTGGTTCAAGACCGGCGACATCGCCCACTTCGACGCAGACGGATTTCTCTTCATTACCGACCGAAAAAAAGAGTTGCTCAAGACCTCGGGAGGCAAGCTGGTGGCGCCGCAGCCGATCGAAAACAAGCTCAAGAACAGCGTGTTTGTGGCCCAGGCGGCGCTGGTAGGCGACAGGCACAAGTTCATCTCCGCGCTTATCTCTCCCAACTTCCTGGCTCTTGAAGAGTGGGCCCGCCATCACGGCATTGACACACAATCCCGCGACGCCCTGGTCACTGACAGTCGAGTCATCGCCCTCTATGGTGACATCGTCCGCCAGGTCAACGGCACGCTGGCCAACTTTGAAACCCTCAAGCGTTTTCGGGTGGTGGCGGAAGAGTGGACACAGGAGTCGGGTGAGCTGACCCCATCCATGAAGCTGAAACGGCGCGTCCTCACGGAGCGATACGCGGAGGTGATTGCTTCGCTTTATGAGGACGAAGCAACCGCACGAGGCGAATAGGCGAGCCGATCCGTCCGAGGTCTTTGCCGAACAGCAGGCCTCTGCGTCCCAGCTCTTTGAGGCCCCGGAAAAACGGCGCACCCCAGGCTCCGACCGCGAGCAGACTGCCGAACAGGATGACCGCGTCAATGCTGACGCGGCCCTCGCGGATCCAGTAGGCGTCCGGCTCCAGGTTTAGCCATAACGCAAACTCGTCCAGCGTGAGCGCGGCGCCCACTCCGTAGCTGACCGCCATCAACCGGCTGAAGAAGATTGAAATCGGCGTGTGCGAGTGTCCCAGGTCCATCAGCCACCCGTAGCCCACCAGCAGCAGGATCAGAATTCCCCAGACCAGGTGGTGAATGTGCATCCCACGCACCACCACCCACTGGAAGTGGCCTTCGTGGTTGACGATGCGGTGCACCAGTACCCGCACGCCGACAAACGTAATCAAGAAGGCGAAGGAGGCAATGAACATGCGGCGGCGAGGCCGGTCCGGAATCGTCGTGCGGATCAGAAATCCCAGGCGGGTGAGTTGCAGCAGCACCAACAGAACAACGACAACGAGACTGGCAAAACCCAATAACAGCAGTGCTCCAATTCCGGGCATACCCTTATTGAATCATCCCGCCGCCACCCGGTAGAAAAAAACTCGTTCGAAGCACAAGGCTCGGCCGGCTCAAGCGCGCATCGTGAAGGCTGACAGCCGGAAACCGGAGGTTGAAGGCGGTGAGCGCTGTCACGATTTCGCTTTACAACGCTGGAGTACACTGTCTATGGCGTCGAAACCGGCCATCCCCAGCCCTTTTCGTCGCCCGGTTCACTTGAAAATATTTCCAGCCCGGCCTCACGCCGAGCGAATTTGTTACGAGGAGACTTTGCGATGCGAGTTGCTTTGTTGACGGGCGGCGGTGACTGTCCTGGATTGAATGCCGTCATTTATGCCGCGGTGAGAAAAGGCATCAACCACTATGGTGACGAGTTCATCGGCTTCCTCAATGGATGGCGCGGTGTGCTCGATAACAACTTCATCCCGCTTACCCTCGAAAACATCGACGGTATTCAGTTGAAGGGCGGCACCATCCTGCACTCCTCGCGCACCAACGTCAAAAAAATCCCCGGCGGCATTGAGAAGGTGCAGGAAGTTCTCAAGCTCAACAAGATTGACGCCCTCATCGCCCTCGGCGGCGACGACACGCAGTCGGTCACCCTCTTTCTCAGCGAAAACGGCGTGCCCTCCGTCGGCGTTCCCAAAACCATTGACAACGATATCAACGGCACCGACACCACCTTCGGCTATGACACCGCCGTCTCCATCGCCACTGAAGCGGTCGACCGCATCCACACCACCGCCGACTCGCACAATCGCGTGATCGTCGTTGAAGTGATGGGCCGCGATGCCGGCTGGATCGCCTATGCCGCGGGCGTTGCCGGCGGCGCCCACGTCATTCTCGTCCCCGAAAAAGAGATCGACATCGACCACGTCTGCGCACTGCTCAAGTACAACTACGATCACGGCAAGCACTACGGCGTCGTCGTCGTCGCCGAAGGCTGCCACCTGCCTGAAGTCGGCCAGGTCATCGGCTCCGCGCAGGTTGACTCGTTCGGCCACGCCCGCCTCTCCGGCATCGGCGAAGCCTTGGCCGACCTTATCGAGAAAAAAACCGGCTTCGAAACCCGCTCCGTCAATCTGGGGCATACCCAGCGCGGCGGTGTGCCCACCGCCTACGACCGCGTCCTCGGCCAGCGCTACGGACTCCACGCCATCGACATGGTCCACGACAAGAAGTGGGGCCGCATCGCCGTCCTTCACGGCACCGACATCACTGACATCACCATCAAGGAAGCCATCGCCCACAATCGCCGCCTCGATCAGCGCTTCTTTGACGTCATCGCCGACCTCGAAGCCAAGGTTTAGAAGAAAACCTCGGCGAACTCACCCAAGAGCCATCCTCATCCGGGATGGCTCTTCACCTTCGCTATAGTTCCTTTGTGGTCTACCGCCTCTACCGTCCGGACGATTTCGCCCAGCTCTATGCGATCGAGCTGGCCTGCTTTCAGCCGCCCTTCCGCTTTGCGCGCAGTTACATGCGCCAACTCGTCGAAAGTCCAGACTCAGCCACCTGGATCGCCGAAGAACAACGGCAGATGACTGGCTTTGCCATCGTCGTCTGGATCCCCGACCCTGTGGAGACCATCGCCTACATCCAGACCATCGAAGTCGATCCCGCCCAACGCAAGCGCGGCATCGCGACGAGGCTGCTGCGGCAACTTGAAACCTCGGCCCGCGACGTCCGCGCCCAGGTCATCTGGCTGCACGTGTCGGAAAGCAACGCCTCCGCCATCCGGCTCTACCAGGCACACGGATATCTGCCCCAGGGCAGGGAAGAGGACTACTACGCTCCCGGCATCCATGCCCTGCGGTTCTTCAAATCCCTCTCCCGATCCCGCAAATAGCCCTTGCACCCCCCAAAAAAGCGGGTTTCACGTAAAATAAGGGTGAACCCCCCATGTCCTTAAGCAATCCGAATCTCCCCAAGTCGATTCTGGCCCTGCGCGCCTACACGCGCCAGATGTTCCTCCACGACCTGCTCGCCGGAGTCACGGTGGGTCTTGTCGCTCTGCCGCTTGCCATGGCCTTCGGCATCGCCTCCGGAGTCACGCCGCAGGCCGGCCTCTATACGGCCGTGGTCGCCGGGTTCCTCATCTCCGCCCTCGGCGGCTCGCGCACCCAGATCGGTGGGCCCACCGGCGCCTTTGTCGTCATCGTTGCCGGCATCGTCGCCCGCTTCGGCATGCCCGGCCTTGCCATGGTCACCGTCATGGCCGGAATCATTCTCCTCATCATGGGATTCACTGGCCTCGGCGCCGCCGTCCGCTTCATTCCCCGCATGGTCGTCATCGGTTTCACCAACGGCATCGCCATGCTGATCGCCTCCACCCAGATCAAGGACTTCTTCGGCCTCCGCACCCCCGCCGTTCCCAGCGAGTTTCTTCCCCGCATCAAGCTTCTTTCCTCTCACTGGGCCAGCTTCAATCCATCCGCGCTCGGGCTTGGTCTCGGCACGCTGGCCATTCTGCTGGTGCTGCCTCGCCTCACGCGACGCGTGCCCGCCTCCATCGTTGCCGTGCTCTTCTGTACTGCCGTCAGCGTCTTCTTTCACCTTCCCGTCGAAACCATCGGCACCCGCTTCGGCGGCATTCCTCGCGGCCTGCCTCCATTCGCCATCCCCGACTTTCACGCCGAACACATTCTGCCCCTCATCCCCGCCGCCTTCACCGTGGCCATGCTGGCCGCGCTTGAAAGCATGCTTTCGGCCGTCGTTGCCGACGGCATGACCGGCGATCGCCACAACTCCAACGTCGAACTGGTCGCCCAGGGATTCGCCAACATCATCTCGCCGCTGTTCGGCGGAATCCCCGCCACCGGAGCCATCGCCCGCACCGCCACCAACATCCGCGCCGGAGCCCGCTCCCCTGTTTCGGGAATGATCCACGCCCTCACGCTGCTCGCCATTCTGCTTCGCTGCCGCGCCGCTCGCAGTCTATATTCCCCTCACCACCCTCGCCGCCGTGCTTTTCGTCGTGGCCTACAACATGGGCGAGTGGAACGAGATCGGCGCCATCCTGCAAATGGACTTCGCCGCCATCTCCGTCTGGCTGGTCACCTTTGGGCTCACCGTCTTTGCCGACCTCACCGTCGCTGTCGCCGTCGGCCTCACACTCGCCGCGTTGCTCTACATCTATCGCGTCGCCGACACCACCACCGTCTCGCCCGTCACCGACGAGTACATCCGCGACGGCATGCCTCACGTCCTCCAGGGCCGCATCGTCCCGCCCTACGTCACGCTGCTGCGCATCCACGGGCCATTTCTCTTCGGCACCACTGAAAAGCTGGTCGAAGCCACCGTCAACATCGACGCCTTCGAGCCCATCGTCATCCTGCGTCTGCGCAACATGACCGCCATCGACGCCACCGGCATCCATGCCATCGAGACCTTCGCCAGGCGCCTGCACGATTCAGGCCGCACCCTCATCCTCTGCGGCGCTATGGAGCAGCCGTCCAAGCTCCTCACCGGCTCCCCGCTTTCTTGACCGCGTAGGCCGCGAAAACATCATGCCCAACGTCCAGGCCGCCTTGGATCGCGCCAGCGAGGTTAATGCCGCGCTCCCCGCTCCAGTGGCGGAAGCCTCGTAATCTTCCTGCGGACCCCCGCGCCTCACGAACCGCCCCATCTCACCCCAGCTGCTGCGGCACCTTGCGGAAGACCTTCGTGTAAATCTCGAACGCCAGCTCGACGCTCTCGTTGATTGCCGTTCCGGTCGGCGTCACGCGCACGTTCACCTGCTTCTCGCGTGCCAGCCGGATGCCGGCAATCAGGCACGCGCCCAGGTATACCATCCCCCGGTTGATGCGCGGCATTGCTGCGTCAGGGTCGAACATCACCGCGCCCCGGTGCGATTCTGGTGCTCCACCAGGTGGTCCGGCCTGCCCAGAAAGATCTCCGACGGAAGATAGCGGCGCGGCTCGCCGCAAAGCGGGCACTCTACGGCAAATGACTGAAAAGGGAACTCGCTCTTGCCCGCCGGAACGTCCCGCCGGCAGCGCTTGCAGGTAACCACAAAGATCTTGCGTGTTGTCACTCCCGGGAACATGAAACCACTATAGGCGAATAAAGAGCGAAAGTACAGGGTGAGTTTTCCACCAGGGTCATCCTGCAAAACAAAATGGCCCAGGTCTCGTTTGAGGTCTGGGCCATCTCTGAAGAAGATATTTCTGCCTTACTGACCCGCGTCCGTCTTGGTAATAAAAGCCGCCACGCGGTCATGCAATTGCTTCAGGCTCTCGTCTCGCACATAAACCATGTGCCCTGACTCGTACCAGTCGTACTCGATGTTGCCGGCCAGCGACTTCGGAATCGGCAGGTGCTTCTCCTCGTACTGCGCGGCAAAAAACGGCGTCGCCAAATCGTAGTACCCGCCGTTCACCATCACCTTCAGCCGCGGATTGGTCTTCATGGCCTCGGCCAGGTCCGGCGCCACGTTCACGCTCTCGAAATTGTCCCGGTGCTTGAAGTCCCACTCCGTGGTTCCGAACAGCGCCGTAGGAAGGTACGTCTGCCCCTCGCCATATTTCAGATCCTTGCGCACGTAGTCGTTGAACAGCGACACATACGCCGACGAAATCGACGCGCTTTGCGGATCGTAGTCCGCCTGTTCGCTCAGAGGATCGATTGTGGGGCCTGAAAACCGCGTGTCCAGCCGTCCCGTCGTCAGGTCGTTGTCGTCTTGCAGCGTCTTCTCAAACTCCAGCCCGCTCACCCGCAAATCGGCCTTCAGCAGATAGGCCACGGGCAACCCCGTATAGGCGTGCAGCTTTTCGGCCACCGCCTGCTTCTCTTCCGCGCCGATGTCGGTACCCAGTGCCAGCGCGTGCGCATAAGGCCCGCTGGTGAACTCCTCAACCTCTTTCAGAAACGGCTCCAGCGCGGCAGGCTGCGTGGGCAGCTTTTTGTGGTACCAGGCCGTCGCCGCATACGTGGGCAGCGCCAGCACGTAGGGCAGGTCCACGCCTGGGTTGCCCGTCGGCGTATCGATGTCTGTGGTGAAGTTGAAAATCTGCGAAAGCAGGATCACGCCGTTCAGGTCGATGTTCTGCTTGTTTTGCAGAAGATCGGCCAGCACTGCCGAGCGGGTCGTCCCATAGCTCTCGCCAAAGATGAACTTGGGCGAGTTCCAGCGGTTGTACTTGGTGATGAACCGCGCAATGAAGCGCGCAAACGCATTGGCGTCCTCATCGATGCCCCAGAAAGCCTTCTCGGGACCCTTGCCGTTCAGCCGCCCAAACCCCGTACCCGGCATGTCAATAAAAACCAGGTCGCTCACGTCCAGCAGGGAACTGGCGTTGTCCACCATCTTGTAGGGCGCCGCCGGCATGTGCGTGTCGGTGTTGGTGACCACGTGCTTGGGGCCCAGCGAACCCATGTGCAGCCATACCGTCGAGCTGCCCGGCCCGCCGTTGTAGAAGAACGTGATCGGCCGCTCTTCGGCCTTTGCGTCCTTCTTGAAGTAGGCCACGTAGAACATCCGCGCCGTGGGTTCGGCGTCCTTTCGATTCTTCGGTGCATTCAACGCCAGTTGGCTGCCCGCCTGCGGCTTTCCGTCCATTCCCAGTTGCGCATCCTCAAGGTCGGTTGCGCCTACCGTTAGCGTACCGGCAATCGCGGTGTAGGCAATGTGCTGCCCGCCCGCGGTCAACTCGCCCTGCGTCGTCGCGTCCGGCGGCAAAGGTGCGTCGGCGGCCTTGTCCGAGCACTTGTCTGCGCATTTGTCTGCTACTTCAGTCTTGTCTGCTGTTGAATCGTCCGCCGCGCGAACCAGGGCAGGAAATGCCAGCAAGGCCACGGCAAATGCCGCGGCAACCAAGCGATAATTCGTTTGCATGTGTGTCTCCAGAAAGGAATTCCGGTCAGGAGTCAGTATAGAACTCTGGAGTCCTGGGTTCTTGTCTCCAATCCCCGGACAAACAAAAACTGGAAACGGGAAGGTCCCTTAGTTCCCGCTTTTTTCAAACGGCTGCTTTACCGTGATCCGTGGACGGTCTTCGGTCTGGAGATGCTTTGAGACGGCCTCGACCTCGCGGAACACCCGCAGCAGATTGCCGCCCAGAATCTTTCTGCAATCCTCGGCGGAGTAGCCTCGCTCCATCAGCGCCGCCGTAATCTTCGGCAAATCCGCGGCTGAATCCATTCCCTGCGGCAACTGTCCGTCAATCCCATCGAAATCCGATCCCAGACCCACATGATCGATTCCCGCCACCTTGGCAATGTGGTCGATCTGGTCAATCAGCTCTGAAAACGGCGGCCGCGGAATCCTGTCGGCATACGTCCGCTTCACCTTGTCGATCTCCGCCTCGCTTGCTACTTTTCCCTCGCTATCCGCCTTGTCTTTCAGCGCCTGCACCGCCGCCTTCACCTCCGGCTCCATCGCCTTCTGCGCGTTCCGGTACTCCTGCGACACAAAGCCCGAGTAGAAGTTCACCTGCACCACGCCACCCTTTGACTCCGGCCCGCCGGAGTTCGCAATTGCCCGCAGCATGTCGTCCGTCATATTCCGCGGCGCATCGCACAGCGCCCGCGCTCCAGAGTGCGACGCGATCACCGGCGCCCGCGTAATGATCAGTGTCCGGTAAAAGGTCTTGTCCGAGACATGGGAGACATCCACCATCATGCCCAGGCGGTTCATCTCATACACCACGTCCTTGCCGAACTCGCTCAGCCCCTCCCTGGTATGCGCCACCGTTTTGTCGTCCGCATCGCCGGAACTGTCGGCCCAGCCGTTGGAGTTTGCCCAGGTCAGCGTCATGTAGCGCACGCCCAGCGCATAGAACTGCCGCAGCAGCCCCAGCGAGTTCTCGATCGAGTGCCCGCCTTCGATGCCCATCGACACAGCCAGCTTGTGCTCGCGGTGCGCGTACTCAATCCCCGCCGGGGTCGTCACGAGCTCCATTTCTTTGGGGTGCCGGGCCACCTGCTGCTTCACCGCGTCAATCAGCTCCAGCGTTCGCCGTGCCTCATGCCCCTTGTTCGCCTCCGGTTCCACCCATATGGAGAAAAACTCCGCTCCCAGGTTGCCCTTTTTTGCGGTCGCCAGGTTCAGTTCTCCGCCATTCAGCGGGTCGCCCATGTCGAAGTGTTCATCGAGGAACCGCTGCGGCGTATCGGCGTGCGTATCCACCACAATCGCCGAGGCGTGCACGGTCGCGGCCCTCTGAGCCACGGTTCTGGCCGCCGCCGCGCTTGTGCTCTGGTTTGTCATCGTCTTTGCAAGCCTCGCCGCCGGTTTTGAGCTCGCCTGTGCGGCTGCAATCGAAGCTGCTCCCGCCGCCGGAATCAGCACAGCCTCAAACAGCACGACTGCGGCCCTCAAAATTACTGTCTTTTGTCCATGTCCGCGCATAAGTCTGCCTGTGAGTCTATACCGGTTACCCACCCGGCTGTCCCCACCGCACCCCACCTCGTGACCCCGCCCTTTTGCTATACTTGTAAGGTTCACCTCGTGCGGAGGTGGCGAAATTGGCAGACGCACTAGCTTGAGGTGCTAGCGCCCAAAAGGCATAGGGGTTCAAGTCCCCTCCTCCGCACCAATCAGGCGCTCGTTTCGCCGCCAGATTCTTCGAATTCAAGCCTGCTCGGCCTCCGTTCACCTCAACTCGGGCTCGCCAGGCAGACACGGAAAGCAGTCACCGCATGCATATTCTCTTCTACGTCATCGTCGTTCTCCACCTGATCGTGTGCTTCTTTCTGATCGGTGTCGTCCTCATTCAGCAAGGCCGCTCTGCGGACCTCGCCGGCGCCTTTGGCGGTCAGGGTTCGCAGACCGCCTTCGGGCCCCGCGCAGCCGCCAACGTCCTCACCCGGCTCACGACCTGGTCGGCCATCATCTTCATGTGCACTTCCATCGGCCTCGTCGTCCTCTACAATCGCGCCAGCAACGTGCATTCGGTCCTGCAGAGCACAACGCCTGCCCCCATCAGCACCCCAGCCAAGTGAGGCACGTCTAAGGTTTACTTGCCCCTTGAGGCGCAACCTGATTTTTAGCTTGATCGAGGACAGTCCGCCATGCCCCTCTCCGGAGAAGCCATCCGCCTCATGAACTACATTGACGACGTCGCCGTCACCCTGCGCCGCGTCCTCGCCACCATCCCCACCCTCACCGCCGAAGAGCGCGCACGCGTCGCCGAGCACCTGGTCCAGGCACGTCCCAACGCCGCTGACGTAACTGAAGCTCTCTCCGCCAAGTAGCCCCTGGCGCAAGGCGTGCCTTGGTGGGTCAAGGCAGGCCTCAGGTCGATGACCGCGTGATTTCGTAAGTCGCGATGCGGTGTCTTGCCGTCCGGGGCCTCAAAATCAACACACTTGAGCGCCCAACATTGTTACGGAGACTGGCGCTCAGGAACCCATAAGTCTATAGGGAACCGCTATAGCTTCTGCGATTTGAGAGATCCCCGTCCCTGAAGGTCCGCCCACCCCCGCAAAAATGAATGTCCGCGGCGGTAAAATCGCCGCGGACAATTCAATTGAAAGGGGAATTGGCCATCCTTCAGGCGGTCTGTTGGCTCACGATCCGCAGCGTTCCCGGTCGCGTTGTAAAGGCGCTGGCCTCCTCGGGACTGGTCAGGATCGTCGTCTGCTCATTGGCAAGAAGAATCAGAAATTCCTGCACCGTTACCGGACGCCCGTAGAGCCACCCCTGCCCGTAGATCTTCTGTTGGCCGGGATTGAAGTAGTCCGCCTGGCGATAGGTCTCCACGCCTTCCACCACCACTTCCAGGTTCAACGATTGGGCCATGCCAAGAATCTGCGGAAGAATAGCCGCGCCCGCTGACTCGGTGCCGATCACTCCCGTAAAGGCCTTGTCGATCTTGATGGTGTCGGCAAACAAATACAAGAGCTTGTCCAGGTTGGAATACCCGGTTCCAAAGTCGTCGATATGAATGCTGTGGCCCAGCTTGCGCAGAGAGCGAATCGTATCCATGGCCGCCGCGCTATCGCCGGCCGACCGCTCCGTCAGCTCGATCACCAGGTTCTGCGGCTTCACCCTCGCCTGCTTCAGCGATGCTTCGAGCATCGGCACAAACTCCGGATCAACCAGGTCGGCAGCCGCCACATTGATGCTGACGCGAAAGCCGGGCCGCTCCCGCAGCGTGTCGCCAAAGTCGTGCAGTGTGCGCCGCAGAACGGTCTTGGTAATCGCCCCCACAAATCCGAACTCCTCGGCGATCTTCACAAACACATCCGGCGCCACTTCGTTTCCTTCTTCATCCTTCCAGCGCGCCAGCGCCTCGGCTCCCACAATCTGCCGCGTCTCGAGATCGACGATCGGTTGATACGCAACCGTCAGTTCATCGCCTTCCGCCGCCCGCCGAAGCTGATGCTTCAGCTCCCGGTTTTGCTCTAACCGAAACGAGAAGGCAATCCCCATCAGGATGCCCGCCAATGCTCCTACATAGGCGCTGGTTGAAAGCATGCTGGCTTCGGCCCCCAGCGCCGCTCCAATGGATGTATACGCGGAGGCGCAGTTCAGGCCCTGCGCCGTGCAACGCGTCACATACAGGATGTTCCCTATCCGTCCCTGGCCTTCGGTGATCCTGCCGATCTTCTTCAGGCCCGTGCCGAAGCTCACCTTGGCCGCCGCGTCTCTCATCGTCGCGGTCACATGCATCGGGATCGGCGATGGATCCGTCGGCATCTGGGTGTCAAACAGGACATAGCCCCCGTCCCGCTCGAGCATCTTCCTGTCCGGGCCACCATCCCTTTGCGCTGTCCCGGTGCCGAATGCCACCGAACCGTCTTTCAGCCGCACTTGAGGCTCCAGCAACGCGGCCGAGGCAGCCTGGCCCCCGGTGGCCGTGCACGCTACTTTACCCCCCGCAAGCCGCCCCGCGTCTGTCACGAGCGGCGACTGAAACACCAGGCCCCGCAAGTACGCGATCTCATCCTCCGAGCAGGGCGCGTACGGCGATTGCTTCAGAATTGTCAGAATTTTCTGTGCGTCGGAAACTGAGGCGTCCGCCTGCACTGCCGCCTGCCTTGAGTAGGACTCAAGCCAGACCCGGGCCTCAAACATCACCAGCCCGCAGCCGATGACCGTGCCTGAAACCACGCCCAACACCGCGATTGCGATCGCGGCCACCCAACCGATTTGTACGCGCTGCCCAAGAAGACGCATGGAATCATGGTCGAGAATCTCTTTTGGGCCCACTTCCTTGAAATTCCCGTATTGATCCTCTCTCCTCTCACATTTATCGGGTTTTCAGGCAAGCATCAATACCCCTTTTAGGTAACGTCAACCAGCCATAGGCTGAGTCATGCGCCATGGGTAGACCGCCCGCAACCCCTACAATAAAGAGGCCCATGCCCACCATTGCCATCATCGGAGCAGGCCCGCTCGGCCGCTGGCTCGCGCTCGAAGCAGCGCGCGCCGGCTTCACCGTTCTCCTCGAAGACGTGATGCCGCGCAACCTCCACCACGCAGAGGAACTCATTCGCCTTGAGCTCAACCTCTCTTCGCTGCCCGCGGTCCGCTTCGTCTCCACCATCGAAGACGCAGTCCGCCACGCCGACCTGGTCATCGACTGCGTTCCCGACGAGCTCGAATCCAAGCTCGAAATCCTCTGGCTTCTCGACCGCATGGCCCCGCCTCACACCGTCTTCGCCACGCCCACCACCCGGCTCTCTATCGAAGACCTGGCCAACTGCACCTACCGTCCCGAAAAGTGCATCGCCATCGTTGCCGAAGCCCGTGCCCTTTGCGCTGCCGGCACTCGCCAGGTGCTGCTCCGCACTACGCACAGAACCGCTCCTGAAACCGTCGCGCTGGTGGGCGAGTTTTGGCGGCGCCTGAATTTTCAGCCAACCTTCGAGCGGGAATCGGAAGAGCAGGGAACAGGCAGCGGGGAATAGGACCTGGCTCCTCAGTCCCTGCCTCCCAGCACTCTTTCGTAGTACTTCACATACTGGGGCACCACGAGTGAAGCGCAGAATCGCTTCTGTGCCGTCTTCCGTCCCGCCTCCCGCATCCCCTCCAGCCTTGCCCGGTCTCTCAGCAAGCTCAAAGCGCCCTCGGCCATCCCTTCCACGTCGCCCACCTTGAAGAGCAGGCCTGTTTCGCCGTCGTCAATCAATTCAGGAACCCCGCCCACGCGCGTCGCGATCGACGGCACCTTGCACGCCATCGCCTCCAGCGCCGCAAGACCGAACGACTCCAACTCGCTCGGCATCAGCAGCAGATCGGCCAGCGGCAGCAGCTCGTTCACCCGCTCCTGCTTGCCCATGAACAGAACCCGGGCGTGAATGCCCAGGTCGTGCGCCAGCCACTCCGCCGCCGACCGCTCCGGCCCATCGCCAATCAGCACCAGCCGCGCCGGAATCTCCCTCGCCACCCGCGCAAAAACTTTCACCACGTCCGTAACCCGCTTCACCGGCCTGAAGTTTGACAGGTGCATCAAGATCGCCTCATCCTCGCATGCCAGCCGCCTGCGCGCCGCCGCCCTCACGGCTTCCTCCTTGTACGGCGTGTACACATCGCAGTTCACAAAGTTCGTAATCACTTCGATTTCGCCCGTCCCGCCAAAGCTTTCAATCGTCTTTTCCTTCAAATAGTTTGAAATGGCCGTCACGCCGTCGCTCTCCTGAATGGAGAATCGCGTAATGGGCAGGTAGCTGCGGTCCAGGCCCACCAGCGTTATGTCGGTGCCGTGCAGCGTGGTCACAAACGGCAGCCGGTGCCCCTTGCTGGCCAGCATCTGGCGCGCCAGCAGCGCGCTCACCGAGTGCGGAATCGCATAGTGCACGTGCAGCAGATCAAGCTCGTTGAACTCCGCCACCTCCGCCATCCGCGAAGCCAGCGCCAGGTCATAAGGCGGGAACTCGAACAGCGGATAGTTCGATACCGGAACCTCGTGGTAATAGATCCCCTCGTCCCGCCCGGTCAGCCGGAACGGCTGCGAATACGAGATAAAGTGCACCTGGTGGCCCAGAGCCGCCAGTTCAATGCCCAACTCCGTCGCCACCACGCCCGATCCGCCGTAGGTGGGGTAACACGTGATCCCAATTCGCATAAACCCTTCTTGAAAAACCAGTTGTTGCCAAAACAACCAAAACTTTGCCAAACGGCAAACATTTGCCTGTTTCCAAAAATTGTAGATGACCGAGCCCTAGGACGTGTCGCGCGGACCCTGAATGGAAGTTGTCTAGAAGGTAACTGACGAGCTGGAGGTGATTCAGGTGGTACTCACATTTACGCTTGTCATCCAGAGGAGCGAAGCGACGAAGGATCTGCAGTTGTTCTTTCGGCAGCACCCTGTCAGCCCAAAAAGAATTACTTCCGGATAGGCGGTGATGCGATAGCGATCCGAAACCTTGGTGCCCCATCCTTCGCTTTTTTCTGCGAAGGGTGGGCTCGCAGTTCACTTAATCCTCGAGACCTCTAACGATCCATATCCCCGAGTAAGATCGCTACCCACAAAAACACTGTCATCCAGAGCGCAAGCGGCCCCAAACGTTTTTCAGTTTGGGGTGGTAAGCGAAGGATCTGCAGTTGCCTTTCGGCCGCAGTTTCTCAGCTAAAAAAGAGCTACTTCCGGATAGGCGGTCACTCGGGCGAAACCGAGGCAACAGCCTCTATAACCAGTCGCCTGATACCGACATACCCGCGATGAACAAAGCGCTCCATGTGATCGTCTCAGCCAAAACCATCAGGCTGGTTCCGTACCAGCGAAAGCCTTTCATCCGCCAAATCCAGAACCCACACGAGGCGATAGACCCATACGTCACAACATCCAACCAACGTTCTGCGGATGGATTGGGAGGGTGAGGGAGGGTTGGATTACCCATCGGATTTGCCCCAAGTACTCCGACCAAAATGGCTGCCGCGAAGAAGAGCAGATGGCAGATTACGAACCAGTGGTACGGCTTCCAGAGTCGCGTTCTAAACGGTCGTTGCTTGATTGCAGCCCATACTAGGCTGGTCCCCGAAAGCGCGAGTGCGATCACTAAAGGGGGCAGACTCATCGCCTCCAATGCCCATATCGAGAACCGCAACGAAGTTTGGACGTGCTCCATGCGCTTATCCTACGCAATCGTAAATGATTACCCTTTCGGGAAGGGTACGCGGTTAGATGTCGATTAGTTCTGTCTGTATCGTCGCCGATTGGGAAGTTTCAAATGAGCCCGATCACCATGATCCAGCCAGCGGCCCAAACTTCCCCATAGACGGTGATTCTCTCGGAGCCCCTGAACAGGCTAAATTTTGGCGCGCGCGACAGCCAGCCGCCTAAAGGTCTTCTTTTCGCAGCACGGAGCGCGTCGGGTCGCGGGGGTCTACGTGGACCTTGACGGTTTCGCCTTTGTAGGAATTCGCCCAGGCCTTGGCATCGCTTTCGCTGCCAAACCTCCGGCTGTAGTCGCCCATCTGCTCTTCGGGATTGTGGTAGATGTAGGTGAGCGTGGCCAGGTAGTTGGAGAGGTCGGGATAGGCTTTCATCCCCGGGGTATCATCCTCGATGTAGGCAACACTCACAATGTCAATGACGGCGGAGACCGTCGGCCAGTTGCGGCCGCGAGTGCGTTCAATCCAGTTATCTATAATCTGCCAGCAGATGGCCACGAGCATGACAGCCCCTACGGCTAGCGAGATCAAAATGATCTCGAAGCGGGTGATTGGGCCGCCGGCGAACATGAGGATATAGGCGGATAGCGGAGTCATTGTCTGGCTCGTTTGCTTGATAGTAACAGAGCAATAGTCTCGGGCTCTCTCTTGAATTTGGTCGGCATCGAGGGAAAAATATCAGGCCGTGCACCCCAAGTGGACCTGTTTCCGGTCATCCCTGTATCGTCGCCCACACGGACGTATACATCGGTAAACAGTGTGCATCGGTTCTTTTCGCCTCGCGCCGTGAAAAACGGCAAGCTCTTGCCTGTAAATCCCGATCTATGGATCTGCACTTTCGTTGATTCGAGTGAATTTGAATGCGGCAAGGCTTTGCTTGTAACGGCAAAAACTTGGTTGTTTTGGCAAGTCATTTCTTGTGTCTTGCTACCCTGTTAAACGACGCACGTTCCACTATTCGCGCCGCAGCCCATCAAAATTCACCAGCTCAATCGCATCAAACTCTTTCACCGCCATCAGAGCCTCGCGTTCCACATCCCTTGACGCCCGCAGCCGCGTTCTCACCTTGGCAAGGTCCGCATCGTTGTATCCCGGATGCGTCACCAGCTCCCAGGTCCCCTGGGGCAGATTCCCGAGCAGAGATCGCATGGTCGCCGCATTCAGAACCCCCGTTCCCACCACGGCGATCGTCCCATCCGTGGTCAGAAAACCCTCTTCGGCGATGATCCGCCGGCAAGCCGACGCGAGCCTGCGCAGTGCGGCCACCTCGGCAACCCGCGCCCACGGCGCCCCGGCGGTCGCCCGTATGGCCCACGCCGGCTCAAATGGATTGCGCACCGCCCCAATCCCCGCCTTGTGCGCCGCGCGCAGCACGGCCCTGAGCACCGCCGGAAACATATGCGTGTGTTTGTGCGTATCGATGTGCGTCAGCCGCACGCCGCGCTCCTGCAGCCGGGCAATCTGCGCCGCCGCCTCAACCTCGATCTCTGCCGCGCTGATCCGCCCCGCCGCCAGCCGCGCCCAAAATAAGCTCAGGGAGCTGCTGAAGCTTCCCGTGTTCCTGCTCACCAGCGTAGGAATCTCATTCTTCGGCGAAGTCGGGTTTCCATCGACGAGGACCACATGGCAGCCCACGCCGAGCCCGCCTGCTCCGCGCGCCGTCTCAATCGCCTGATCCGTAGCCCCGGCTCGGGCCATCAGCGTTGCGCTGGTCAGCACGCCCGCCTCATGCAACTCCAGCACGGCCCGGTTCACGCCCTGGGTCAACCCAAAATCGTCCGCATTCACAATAAGACGGCTCACCGGCTGAGTCTATCAATATGGGCCCATGCCGCGAAGATTCTATGCCCCGAAGGCCCAGTGCCGCGACTGGCGAACGGCTGAATCCGGCTGCCGACCCATTTCCATCATCTCCGCTGCTATCATTGAAATCATCCCCTGTGGCCGGCCGGCCATCTGTGGGCGGTTAGCTCAGTTGGTTAGAGCGCCTGCCTTACAAGCAGGAAGTCGGGGGTTCGAGTCCCTCACTGCCCACCAAGCCCCCTTCTGAAGACATCTGGCGCTTTCTCGAAAGCTGTGGAGCTGTGAGACTGTGCCAGGGATCGCCCCCACTTGCTGCAGCCGGTCCCATCAATAGCAACAAAGACCGCCCCGGAAGAATGGAACACGATAACCAGGCAGTTCCATGAGGTTGGCGCGTCGACAAAGTCAGCTTATGAGGCCGGATCCAGGCTGCCGGCCCCTTCCATCGCCTCTTGCGACAGGCGGACATGGCCCGCTGAAGCAGGGATTGAAGAACGTGCGGCGATGCGCGCGCGTGTCCACTGTTCGTTGGCGCAGGCCATCCCCTTGTGCTTATGGCGCGGTCCTACTTGTGTTCTTCTCGCTCACTTCCTCCGCGGTTTGGCGTGGAATTTCCCTGTGCTCGCACCGTGGGTTTCACATTGCGGTCAGCCGGTAGCGGTTTGCTGATGGCCATTGTGGCGGGCCGGCCGTGATTCGTGCTTGCAGATTGCCCGCGATTCGACTGGAACTGCTGCGCGTGCTGCACCTGGCTGGTCATGCGCGAAGCTGTCGGCTCATGCCACGCCGCCCCTTCCGAGGGCTGCGGCCTTGCTTGCACGCCGCCGTTTCCGCCACGGTAGCTTGTATGCGGATTGCTGTTTCCACGAGCAAGGCTGCTGACGCGATTGCCGGCGTTGTAGTGGTACACGTTGTGCACCGACCTCACATTCACGTTGTTGTACACGCGGTTGTAAAAGAAGTGGCCGCGGTTCCAGTAGCCGCCCTCGTACCCGAGACCGATGTAGCCAAAGCCATAGTTGATCCCACCATAGAAGCCGATGTGCTGGCCCCAGTGGCCGGGATAGAACATGTAGCGGCCGCTGTAGAATCCCCAATACCCCGGAGTCCACAGTGCGCCCATGTAGGGCGGCTCAATCCACGCTCCGGGCACCCAGTAGTAGCCGCTTGGACCCCAGGCCCAATAGCCGGGTTGCCACAGGTACCCATCGCCCGGCGGCGGAGGCTGTTGATAGTCGGGAAGCGCTGGCGGCGGTTCCGGCGCCGTCGCGGTGGGCTGCTCCGCATAGCCTGAATCATCCGGAGACTGCCCGGGAGCACTCGCCTGGTCGGGTGGTGGGGCCTCTGTTGTGTAGGAAGGCCCCGATGGCGCCATATTCACCGCTGCCGGGTCCTGCCCCTGATCCTGAGGCGCCTGGTCCTGGGCGCCCGCCACAGCGGCACTGACAGTCGGAAGGATGGGGATCATCCTCTGGTGGCAGACTGCTACGCAGAAACAACCTGCGAGCGCAAACAAAACCCACGGTGCGAATCTTGGAAGGCGGTTCATAGATCCTCCAGTTCAGCCGATATCGTCTGAGGTTTCCCTCGACGTCCATGAATACTAACACCGTGCCGGGAGGACAGTCTTCCACCGGATTGATTCTCGCCGAGTTGTGACCGGCACTTGCCGCGCTCCTCTCCGCCGCCATGCGCCGCAGCTTAACCCTATCCGTGGCAGGCGTGACGATTTTCCTATCCGGAAAAGGTCTGCCTGGCGGGCTTTTTTCGTGATGGAGCAATCGCTGCCGGCACATGCCGTTGACAAGTGTAGTTCGAGAGACGGATAATGTGACTGTTGGTCAATAACGGTTCAGATTCGCTTATGGTCGATGGTCAATTATCAAACCTCCCCAACCCGTTTGGCTCTGCCGCTGGTCCCTCCCGCCCGCAGGGCGTAGGCCGCCGCCAGCGCCGCGCCAGCGAAACCCGGCTGCGCCTGTTTCGCTGCGCACTTGCTCTGATTGCCGAGCGCGGCCTGCCTAACGTTACTGTCGAAGACATCACCGAAGCAGCCGACGTAGGGAAGGGAACCTTCTTCAACTACTTTGAAACCAAAGACCATGTCCTTGGCGTGATGGCTGAGATTCAGCTGGGCAAAATCAGCGAAGCCGAGCTATCACGGCGTCCGCTCGGAAAACTGCCGATTCAAACCGTACTGGGCCGGCTCGCCAGGCGACTTTCCGAGGAGCCCGGCCGCAGCCCCAGCCTGGCCCGCGCACTCATCTCCTCCTTTCTGGCCAGCGAGAGCGTAAGAGAAATCCTGAAACGAAACATGCACGCAGGCCGTAAGACCATTGGGGAAGTGTCGCGCATGGCCAGAAGCGCGGCGAAATCAACCCAAATCTGAAGAAAGAGAAAATTGCCATGCAATTCCTTCAGGCGGTGATGGGAACTGTTTTGTTGTGGTCTCTTGCACCAGAAGCCCGCGCTCGGATCATGGATTGATGACAGCTTTCAACACTTCTGGAGATCGATCGCAGTCTCCAGCAAGAAGCAGGCATTATGAAATCGGATGGTATTCAAAATCGCTCTTCTAATCCTTCTTGCAGGCCTGTTGCAGTCCCGATCCCGAGCTGCGTCTGCACAGGCGCAGCCCGCGCCCTACAGGCTGACGCTGCAGGATGCGATTCAAAAGGCTCTTCAGGCCAACCTCAATGTGCTGGTCGCCGGAACGCGCGTGGATGAGGCCAAGGGCGCGCGCGAACGAAGCATGGCGGCAGCCTTGCTTCCTCGCGTCAACGCGCAAACTTACGCCAATTATCAGAATCGCAATCTGCGCGCATTCGGTATCTCCGTGCCGGGTCTGCCCCTTCCGAACGTGGTGGGGCCCTTTTCGAACTACGACTTCCGCATCTACGCGCAGCAGAATGTGATTGACCTCGCGAGCTATCGCACATTCAAAGCCAGCGAACTCGCGGTCAATGCCGGCAAGATGGATGAGCGCGATGCGCGCGACCTCATTGTTCGTTCGATAGCCGCGCTTTATCTTCAGGCGCAGTCCGCCGCTGCTCGTGTGGAGGCCGCGCAATCGCGGGTGACCGACTCGAACCGCGCTGCTCAAGCTCGCTCAGGACAAGCACGACGCGGGGACGGCGACAGGCGTCGACGTGCTTCGCGCCCAGGTGCAGTTGGCCAACGACAAGCAGGCATTGCTGGTCGCGCAAAACGACTTCAAGTTGTCGTTGCTTTCCCTGGCGCGCAATCTCGGCTCAATCCCGGCACGCCGCTTGAACTGGCGGAACCGCTGAGCTATCAAAGTCCTCCCGCAGGCTCAAGCCTGATAGCCTGTTGCCCGCGGCGCTCAAATCGCGCGCCGATTATCTTTCCCTTGCCACCCAACGCAGGCCTCGTCGAGCAGCAACGCGCCAGCCGCGCCCGCTTCTATCCCAAGCTCAGTCTCAACGGAAACATCGGCGAGCTTGGCCGCAGCATCGGCAGCGTTCAAACCACCGGCCTCATTCAAGGCCAAATCGACTTCACTGTCTTCGATCGCGATCGTGACGGCGAGGCAGAGCAGCTTGCCGAGCCGCATCAAGCGCATGGACGATCAGATCGCCGATCTCGAGCGCGGCGTTGACGAAGACATTCGCGAAGCGCTTCTCAATCTTGATTCCGCAGCCGCAGCAGGTCAGCGTCGCGCGAACAGGGGCAGGAACTGGCGCAGCGCGAACTCCGCACTGTCTCAGGACCGCTTTCAAGCGGGCACCGCCAACAACGTTGAGGTGGTCACCGCCCAGGACGAACTCGCCCGCGCCGAGGAGAACTATATTGTGGCCGTCTCCAGCCATGTGGATGCAAAGTTTGCTCTCGCCCGCGCCCTGGGCGACACCGAGAAAAACATTCTGCAGTTCATGAGCAACCCCTAGACCGCCTCGCATTGAAGAGGCTGTCCAACGTACCTTGCTCATCTAACGGTTTTGCTCACGAGGATGGACGCCATGAAACGACTCATACCGATTGTGATTCTGCTGGCCGCGGCCATTGCCGCCGGAGTCTACTTCTATCCGCGCTTGACCAGAAAGCCCGCGCCCGCCAATCAGCTCACGCTGTCCGGCAACATTGAAGCCCACGAGAGCCTGGTCAGCTTCAAAGTGCAGGGACGCATCGTCGATCTGCCTGTCGAGGAAGGCCAGCAGGTCGAGCAGGGAGCTCTGTTGGCGCGTCTTGAAGATGCCGACTTCAGGCAGAAGGTCCTCATCGATGAGACCGGCGTCATCGTGCGCCAGTCCGACCTCGCGCTCACACTCGCCGGAACCCGCGAGCAGGAAGTTAAGGCATCCGCAGCAGGCTGTGGCCGATGCCCAGGCCGATCTCGGCAGAGAAGAAACTCGACAGCGATCGTGCCCAGCAGCTCTTCGCCAAAGATGAAATCGCAGCGCAGGACCGCGACCTTGCCGCAACCGCGCTCAAGCGCGCCGAGGCCAAGTTCAAGGCGGCCGAGCAGCGTTTGAACGAGGCCGTGGAAGGCAGCCGCAAGGAAGATATCGCCATCGCCCGCGCCAATCTTGCCCAGGCCAATGCTGACCTCGGTCTCTCCCGCATAAACGAGAGTTACACAACCCTCCGCGCGCCTTCGACCGGCGTCATTACCGTGCGCCAGGCGGAACTCGGAGAGGTCGTTTCGCCCGGCTCTCCCGTCGTATCGCTCGCCGATCTCGACCACCTCTGGCTGCGCGCCTATATTGCTGAAACCGACCTTGGAAAAATTCACTGGGGCCAGCAGGCAACCATCACCACTGACACCTATCCAGGCAAGCGATACAACGGGCGCATCTCCTTCATCTCTCCTGACGCTGAGTTCACGCCCAAGAGCGTGCAGACCGATACAGAGCGTGTCACGCTTGTCTATCGCATCAAGATAGACGTTGACAATCCCGATCACGAGCTCAAGCCCGGCATGCCCGCCGACGCGCACATTCAACTGGCCGCTGCCGCCCCGGCCGCTCCCGCGCCAAAACCATGACCGATCAAATCCAGTCCGCCCAGGTCCTGTCCGGCCAGATCCCGTCCGCGATCCCGCCAGCCATCGTTGCCGACCAGCTCACCAAGAGCTTTCCTGGCGTGCGCGCTGTCAATGCGCTCAGCTTCGATGTGCGCGCCGGAGAGATCTTCGGCCTGGTCGGACCCGACGGAGCAGGGAAGACAACCACGCTGCGCATGTTGGCGGGCATCATGCCTCCCGACGCGGGCCGCGCGTCTGTGGCCGGCTGCGATGTGGTGCGCGATCCTGAAGGCGCAAAACACGACCTGAGCTACATGCCCCAGCGCTTCGGCCTCTACGAAGATCTCAGCGTCGACGAAAACATCCGCTTCTACGCCGACCTCTTCGGTGTTCGCAAGCCGGAGCGCGAACTTCGCTCAACGCAGTTGCTTCAAGCCGCGGGCATGAGCGAGTTCCGCGCGCGTATGGCCGGAAAGCTCTCCGGCGGCATGAAGCAAAAACTCGGCCTGGTTTGCGCGCTCATTCATCGCCCCAAGGTCATCCTTCTCGATGAACCCACCACCGGCGTCGATCCCGTCTCGCGCCGCGACTTCTGGCGCATCCTCTACGAGCTCATCGCGGAAGGCGTTGCCATTCTCACTTCGACGGCTTATCTCGATGAGGCCGAGCGCTGTCATCGAGTCGCGCTCATGCACCAGGGCAATCTGCTGTTCTGTGACACGCCGGCAAACCTCAAAGCGCACATGGGCAAGGGCGTTCTGTCGGTGACTTCAGCCGAGCCCCGCCGCCTGCGCAAAGAGCTTGAGCAAGCCGACGGCATCTCGAGCCTTGTGCTTACCGGAGATGGCATTCACCTGGTAGTGGATGATGCGGCGCGCCGCATTCCCGAATTCGAGGCACGGTTAACCAAAGCCGGCATCGCCTTCGACGCAATTCAACAGGTTGCTCCCACCATCGAAGACCTGTTCGTCGATGCGGTCGCCGGCGGAACGGCGCGCCATGCTTGAGTCACGCAATGCGCAACTCCCCAATCCGGCGATTCCCAATCCGGCGATCACCAACTCGGTGCTTGTCAAGAATCTCGTCAAGCGCTTCGGCGATTTTGTGGCCGTCGACCGCCTCAACCTCACCATCCGCAAAGGTGAAGTCTTTGGCTTTCTTGGCCCCAACGGAGCCGGCAAGTCCACCACGATTCGCATGCTTTGCGGCTTGCTCAAGCCCACTTCCGGCAGTGCCCAGGTGGCCGGCTACGATGTGGGGCGCAATCCCGAGGCTGTCCGCCAGCATATCGGCTACATGTCGCAAAAATTCTCTCTCTACAACGACCTCAAGGTGATTGAAAATCTTCGCCTCTTCGCCGGCCTCTACAGCGTTCCTTCCTCCATGCTTCAGAACCGCATCGAATGGGCCCTGACGATGGCGGACCTCAAGGGCCAGGAGAACCTCATCACCGGCACGCTTCCCGGCGGATGGAAGCAGCGCCTCGCGCTCGGGTGCGCCGTCCTGCATCAACCGCCCATCCTGTTTTTGGACGAGCCCACCTCCGGCGTCGATCCCATCTCGCGGCGTCAGTTTTGGGACCTCATCCACACCATGGCCGGCGAAGGCGTCACCGTCTTCGTGACCACGCATTACATGGAAGAAGCCGAATACTGCAATCGTCTTGCCTTGATCTTTCGCGGCAAGATCGTGGCTCTCGGCACGCCTTCCGAGTTAAAACGCGACTCCATGAAAGGCGAGCTGCTGCTTATCGAGTGCGAGCCCCTTGGCTTCGCGGTTGAAGCATTGCAAAAAGCCCCCGATGTGATGGACGCCGCCGTCTTCGGCAACGCGCTTCATCTTGTTGTTCAGGACGCTGCAGCTGCCAGTCCGCTCATCGAAAAGTATCTCCGCGATCGCGGCGTCAAAGTCAGCCTCATCGAGAAGATTCGCCCCACTCTCGAAGATGTCTTCGTTTCCCTCACCACGGCGCCCGCGGCCGGCAAGGACGGCAAGCCATGAGCCTCACGCGCCTTCTGGCAGTGGCCCGCAAAGAGGTCACGCACATCCTGCGCGACTCGCGCAGTCTCGGCATCGTGATCATCATGCCGGTCACACTCATGCTTCTCTTCGGCTACGGCGTCAGCCTCGATCTGAAGGGCCTGCCGGTCTACGTCTACGATCAGGACGGCAGCCAGCAAAGCCAGGACCTGCTCAAGCATTTCCAGTCGAACGAGTATTTTCATATTGCGCGCGTGGTCGACAACTATCCGGCCATTATCCGCGCACTCGACGACGGCAGCGCCAGAATGGGCATCGTCATTCCCTGGAACTTTTCCCAGCTCTTGACCAACGGTGGTCCGGTGCAGGTTCAGGCGCTCGTCGACAGCACTGACGACAATTCGGCGAACGTGCTCATCGGCTACGCGCAGGCGGTCGTGCAGGGTTATTCATCCGGCCTGCAGCTCAATTGGCTGCGGGCTCGCGGCCAGTCCATCCAACCTGCCCCGGTGAGCGTTGAAACCCGCACCTGGTTTAACGAAGACCTTGAAAGCAGCGCCTTCATTATTCCCGGCGTCCTGGCCCTGGTTATGGCGGTCATCGGCGCATTCCTCACCTCGCTTACTATCGCGCGCGAGTGGGAGCGCGGATCCATGGAGCAGTTGATTTCAACCCCCGTGACCGCCATGGAAATCATGCTGGGCAAACTCGCACCCTATTTTGTCATCGGCATGTTCGACGTAGCTGTCTGCGCGCTCATCGCTATTAATTGGTTCCATGTGCCGTTTCGCGGCTCCTACCTTACCCTTGCCTTCAGCTCGGCACTGTTCATGATCGTCGTACTGGCACTCGGCTTCCTTATCTCCGTGCTCGCCAGGAACCAGTTTGCCGCCAGCCAGATTGCGCTGCTCATCACGTTTCTTCCGGCATTCCTGTTGTCGGGCTTCCTGTTTTCCATCGATCAGATGCCGGTGGTGCTGCAATACATCACGCGCATTATTCCGGCGCGCTACTACGTCTCCGTGCTCAAGGAAATATTTCTCAAAGGCACGCCCATGTCCATGCTCTACGCCGACCTGGTCCCGCTCGCCATCTTCGCCGTCGTGCTGACGTTCGTCGCAACCCGCTCCTTCCACAAGCGGCTCGAGTAAAGGAGAAACTCCATGCTGGGACGGCTAAAACAAATGTTGCTCAAGGAGTTCATCCAGGTCCTCCGCGACAAGCGCACGCGCTTCATCCTCATCGGTCCGCCTATCATTCAGATGCTGATCTTCGGCTATGCCGCCACCTACGACATTCATCATGTGCCCACCGTCGTGCTCGATCTTGACCAGAGTCAGCAAAGCCGCGACCTCATCTCGCGCTTCACAACCAGTCCTTACTTCGACGTGCAGCGCCAACTTACGCGATCCAGCCAGATTCACGAGCTCATTGATAGCGGACAAGCCACCGTCGGACTCGAAATTGACGCCGGCTTCGCTCAAAAGCTGCTCCAGGGCCAGACCGCGCCCATCCAGGTCATCGTGGATGCAACCAACTCGAATACCGCGCTCATCGCCTCCAGCTACATCAGCCAAATCGCGCTGGGGTTTGCCGGCGAATATCAACGCGATCGCATTGGCCGCATCGCGCCGCAACTCATCGAGCAAATTCCTTCCGTCGAACTGGAACAGCGCCCCTGGTACAACCCCGGCCTGAGCAGCCGCTGGTTTTTTGTTCCCGGCGTCATCGGCAGCCTCACGCTGGTCCTGGTCATCACGCTCACCGCCTTTGCTGTGGTCCGCGAACGCGAAATCGGCACCCTCGAACAGATCATGGTCACGCCCATCCGGCCCGTCGAGTTCATCCTCGGCAAGACGCTGCCCTTTTTCCTCATCGGCCTCTTCGACGTCACGCTCATCGCCACCCTTGGCACGCTCTGGTTTCAGATTCCGTTTCGCGGCCACATCTCCGTCTTGTTCCTGGGTTCGGTGCTCTTTATTCTCTGCATGCTGGGTGTGGGTCTGCTCATCTCCACCGTCTCCGCGACGCAGCAGCAGGCCATGGTCACCGCCTTCTTCTTCATCATGCCCGCCATCGTCTTTTCAGGATTTGGATTTCCCATCGCCACCATGCCCATGTGGCTTCAGGACGTCACCTACCTCAGTCCACTCCGCTATTTTCTGGTGGTCTTGCGCGGCATCTATCTCAAGGGCGTAGGGATCGACATTCTTTGGCCGCAGATGGCAGCCATGGCAGGCCTGGGATTCAGCCTCCTTACCCTCGCCATCCTCCGCTTTCACAAGGCACTCGATTAGACCCCAGCCTGCATTGGCTGAGGAGGCTCAATCCGGTGATTCGTCTCTTTTGTTTTTCAGCAGGCGGCCTGCAGGCAGATCAGTGCGTGAGTTGCTCATACCTGGCGATCTGAGCCATCGTCTCCTGCTCCATGGCAGCGCCCCGTTGCCAACTGCCGTACCAGTCCATGGTCCATTCCAGGGCGGATTCAATCTTCAGCCGCGGCTGCCAACCAAGTTCCGCACGGGCCTTGCTGCTGTCCAGCCTGAGGGTGTGGTCCTCGTGCAAGCCTGGGATCGCATCGCGGATCCATGAAGCGCCCTTGCCCCACAGTTTCACGAGTTTGGTTGCAATACGCTCCACAGGCCACGCATCCTCGTCGCTCGGGCCGAAGTTGAACGCGGTTGCAAACTGCCTCTCTTGCGCGAGCAGTCTTTCGGCCAGCAGCATGTAGCCGTGCAGCGGTTCGAGCACGTGTTGCCAGGGGCGTATCGCGTTTGGCTGCCGGATAAGGACCGGCTGCCCGGATTGAAATCCGCGGATCAAATCCGGAACAAGCCGGTCTTCCGACCAGTCTCCCCCCCAATCACATTGCCGGCACGCGCCGTAGCCACTGCAACATGATGGTCGTCCAATCGATCGACTGGGAAGAAGGAGCTGCGATAGGCCGCGCTCACAATCTCGGCGCAGGCTTTGCTTGAAGCGTAAGGGCTATATCCGCCCAGCGGGTCGGTCTCGCGATACGGCCAGACCCATTCCTGATTCTGGTAGCATTTGTCGGTCGTCACGCAAACCACCGCGCGCACGCTCGGAGTTTTTCGAATGGCCTCCATCACATGCGCCGTCCCCATCACGTTGGTCGCAAAGGTTGCCAGCGGATCCGCATAGGAGCGCCGAACCAGCGGCTGCGCCGCGAGATGGAAAACTACCTCAGGCGCAAACTCCGTCATCGCGGCGGTCACACTGGGGAAGTCTCGAATATCGCCGCGGATGTCATCGAGAACTCCGCCGACCGATGCCGCGCTAAAGAGATTGGGTTCCGTCCATGGCGCAAGCGCATAGCCGCGAATCTGAGCTCCACGCCTGGCGAGCATGAGCGAGAGCCAGCCGCCCTTGAACCCGGTGTGACCGGTCAGGAAAACGCGCTTCCCCTGCCACGGATTCACCACGTCTTCCACGGAGCCCTCCCGCTGGTCCAGAGCTCTTCCAGTCTCTGTTTTTCTCTCAGCGTATCCATCGGCTGCCAGAATCCGTGATGAAAAAATGCCTCCACCTGCTTGTTTGCGGTCAGCTTCGCCAGTGGCTGGCCCTCGAACGCTGAAGCTTCGCTGGGGATCTCAGCGATCACCGCCGGGGAGAGGACAAAGAAGCCGCCGTTGATCCATCCCCCTTCGCCCTCCGGCTTTTCCTGGAATGCTTCCACGGTCGTTCCATCGATATCCAGCCCGCCAAAACGAGCGGCAGGCTTCACGGCTGTCACCGTCACCATTTTGCCGTGGCTCCGGTGGAAGGCGATCGACGCCGTAATGTCGAGGTCGCTCACGCCGTCCCCATACGTCATGCAGAAGGCGTCTTCACCCTCCAGGTATTGGGCAACGTTCTTAAGCCGTCCTCCCGTGCCCGAGTTGTCTCCCGTATCCACAAGAGTCACGTGCCACGGCTCCGCAACACTCTGATGCACGTGCATGTGGTTTGCGCGCATGTCGAAAGTAACGTCAGACATGTGCAAAAAATAATTGGCAAAGTACTCCTTGATCATGTAGCCCTTGTAACCGCAACAGATCACGAAGTCGTTGATGCCGTGCTGCGAATAGATCTTGAGAATGTGCCAGAGAATGGGCCGGCCGCCAATTTCCACCATCGGCTTGGGGCGTGTGCCGGTCTCTTCGCTGAGTCGTGTTCCCAGTCCACCGGCCAGAATAACTGCTTTCATATCAATCTCGTCAACTCCCGCAAGACGATCGCTGCCCGCCGCGCCAAACGGCCGCCAAACGGCCATTGATTCTTGGGATTCTTGCCATGCTGTTCACTGACTAATACATTACACCGGCGACCTCCGATTTTGTATGCTAGCTAAATGGGCGCACGATGACCAACAAAGCGGCAGAGCTTCGCCAGCAGATCCTCGACCTTTCCGCGCGGTATTTTGCCGAGGCTTTTCCTGCTGCGGAGTTTAAGCCGGGGCAGTCGCCCGTACCGGTGTCCGGCAAAGTCATCGATGGCGGCGATCTGGCTTCCGTCGTGGATTCGGCGCTTGACTGCTGGTTCACCACCGGCCGCTTTGCTGAGGATTTCGAGCGCAAACTGGCGCGCTTCGTCGGCGTCCGTTGTGCTTCGCTCACCAACTCCGGCTCCTCTGCCAATCTTCTCGCCGTCAGCGCGCTTACCTCTCCAAAACTCGGCGATCGCCGGCTCAAACCGGGCGACGAAGTCATCACGGTGGCTGCCGGTTTTCCTACCACGGTCAATCCAATCTTTCAGAATCGCCTCGTTCCGGTCTTTGTGGATGTCTCTCTGCCCACCTACGAAATTGACGTAAGCCAGCTCGAAGCTGCCCGTAGCGAGAAGACCAAAGCTGTCATCATCGCCCACACTTTAGGCAATGTTTTTGACCTCGATGCTGTCACGGCGTTTGTCAAAAAACACAACCTGTGGCTGATTGAGGATTGCTGTGATGCGCTTGGCTCTACCTGGAGGGGACGCCAGGTTGGCACCTTCGGCGACATCGCAACCATCAGCTTCTATCCCGCGCACCACATCACCATGGGCGAAGGCGGCGCGGTGCTCACCGACAGGCCCGATCTGCAGGTACTCATCGAATCCTTCCGTGACTGGGGCCGCGACTGCTGGTGCGATCCCGGCAAAGACAACACCTGCGGCAAGCGCTTCGACTGGCAACTGGGCAGCCTGCCTTGCGGGTATGACCACAAGTACACCTACTCCCATGTCGGTTATAACCTGAAGACCACTGACATGCAGGCCGCTCTCGGTGCCTCTCAGATCGACAAGCTGCCCCAATTCATCGAGCGCCGCAAGCAAAATTTCCGCTATTTGCATTCTGCGCTCAAGCCGCTCGAGGACCACCTGCTGCTTCCTGAGGCCACGCCGGGTTCCGATCCTTCCTGGTTTGGCTTCCCGATCGCAGTTCGCGAACACGCACCTTTCGGGCGCGAGCAGCTAATCCGCGCCCTCGACGCAAACAAGATCGGCACCAGGCTTCTTTTCGGTGGCAACCTGATGCGCCAGCCCGCCTATGAGCTCTGCGAGTACCGCGCGGTCGGGAGCCTGCCCAACTCCGATTTCGTGATGAATAACGTATTTTGGATAGGCGTGTATCCCGGCCTGACCACCGAAATGCTTCGCTTTGTCGCTGCAGCCATTACCGAATTTGTTCAGCAGCCCGAAGCGGCGTTAAAATCCCAGCGCCCGTCTTACGCGCAGATCAAGTGAGCCATGAGGACCACCGCAACATGAAGCGATTTGGCACTTGCACGAGCGTCACCCAGGAGGGATTTTCCCATGAGTACTGTTAGAGTCGGCGATAAGTTGATCGGCGACGATCAGCCTTGCTTCATCGTTGCTGAAATTGGCATCAACCACAACGGCGACATCGATCTTGCCAAGAGGTTGATAAGCGTAGCCGTCGCGGCCGGCTGCGACGCCGTGAAGTTCCAAAAGCGCACCATTGAAGTGGTGTACACCCCCGAGGAGCTTGCCAAGCCGCGCGAGAATCCGTTTGGTGAAACCAACGGGGATCTGAAATACGGCCTGGAATTCGAGCAGGAAGACTACGAGGAGCTCGCAGCATTTTGCAGGTCGGTAAAAATGCTTTGGTTCGCTTCGCCGTGGGATGAGGGCTCGGTGGATTTTCTTGAGAAATTCAACCTGCCTGTCTATAAGATTGCCTCCGCCTCTCTCACCGACGACGCCCTGCTGAAGCACATCCGCAAAACAGCAAAGCCGGTCATCCTGTCCACTGGCATGAGTACTTACGCTGAGATCGATCATGCCGTTGAGGTTCTGGGCAAAAACGATCTTGTCTTGTTGCACGCCACCAGCACCTATCCCGCCAATTACAACGAGCTGAATCTTCGCGCCATCCCCGCGATGGCGGAGCGCTATGGCGTGCCGGTCGGTTATTCCGGACATGAGACCGGCATTCCTACCAGCGTCTGTGCCGCGGCCTTGGGCGCATGCTGTGTTGAACGCCACATCACAATGGATCGCGCCAGTTGGGGATCCGATCAGGCGGCCTCGCTGGAGCCGAATGGCATCTCCCGTCTGGTGCGCGATATTCGGCTGTGGGAGCAGGCCAAGGGCGACGGAATCAAGCGCGTCTTCGAACGCGAGATGCCGATCATCAAGAAACTCCGCCGCGTCGGCGCAACGGTCTAGTGCGGCATGACTGAAGCTCGTTCCGCAAAAGGTGGCCCGGAGCATATCCGGGCCGTGGCGATGGACGTAGACGGTGTGCTCACCGACGGCGGCCTTTGGTGGGGACCTGGCGGCGAAGAATGGAAGCGCTTCTGCTTCGCTGACATCATGGGCCTCTCGCTCGCCCGCCGCGCCGGACTGAAGTTGGCGCTGATCTCCGGCGAACAGAGTCCGCTCGTTGATCGCTACGCCGCCAAAATGCACATCCAGCATGTCGTCAAAGGCTGCCGCGACAAGGCCGCCGCCCTGCGCGAGTTTGCCGCCTCCTCCGGCATTGAACTCGTGGAGATTTGTTTCATGGGAGACGACGTGAACGATCTCTCCGCGCTGCGGATTGCCGGGTTCTCCGCCGCTCCCGCGAACGCGGCACGCGACGTTCTCGCTTGCGTGGATTTCATTGCCAAAAACGTCGGAGGCAACGGCGCCGTCCGTGAACTGATCGAAGTGCTCTTCACGGCGCAGGGCCTGCGCCTCCAGGAAGTCTTTTCCAGACCTTGAATCTCAACAGCTGTTTCTAATAAAGCAATGGTTAACTCATGAAGCTTTCTGATTACGTTGTGCGCTTCATCGCTGAACAGGGTGTGAAGCACGTATTTCTGGTCACTGGCGGCGGCGCGATGCATCTCAACCAGTCGCTCGGCGCAGAGCCTGCAATCGAGCCTGTCTGCAACTCGCATGAGCAGGCCAGTGCGATGTGCGCCGAGTCCTATGCCAAGGTCACCAACCACCTTGGCGTTTGCATGGTCACCACCGGTCCCGGCGGCACAAACGCTGTCACCGGAGTCGCAGGCGCATGGCTCGACTCAACCCCTGTACTCTTCGTCTCCGGTCAGGTCAAGCGCCCCGATCGCATGTTCGACAAGGCTGGGCAGCCACTGGGCATGCGCCAGCTTGGCGTGCAGGAAGTCGACATCGTCTCCATCGTGAAGCCGATCACCAAGTACGCCGTTACGGTGCTCGAACCCAATGACATTCGCTATCACATGGAGAAGGCTGTCTACCTTGCCCTCCACGGCCGTCCCGGTCCCGTATGGGTCGATATTCCGCTCGATGTTCAGGCGTCCCCGATTGAAGATCCATCCGCCTTGCGCCGCTTCGAGCCGGCGGAGTTGGAACAGCGTCAGAGCAATGCCAACCTGGCGCAGCAGGTCAGCCGCCTGATCGAAAAGTTGAACCAGGCGGAGCGGCCGCTGCTGTTTGCCGGCAATGGCATTCGATTGGCGCGCGCAACCGCGGAATTTGAAGAGCTGCGCCATCTGTTGCGCATCCCCTCCGTGGCCACCTGGTGTGCGGCAGACATGGTGCCGAGTGACGAGCCGACCTTTGTCGGCCGGCCTGGTTCGGTGGCTGCCCGCGGAGCCAATTTCGCCTTGCAAAATTGTGATTTCCTGCTGGCCGTCGGGGTGCGTCTCGATTTCGCCATCACCGGCTATGCCCCGCAGAATCTTGCCCGCGAGGCCCACAAAGTTGCCGTAGACATTGAACCCGCCGAGCTGGCCAAGCTCGATCCCTATCTCCAGCAGTCCATCTGTGCGGACGCCCAGGCATTTCTGCAGCAGCTCCTGCGGCAAAAGGAATCCATTCGCCTGCGCGACCACAGCGCCTGGGACGCGCGTTGCGCCGCTTGGAAGACCCGTTATCCCGTCGTGACCAGCGAGCACCGCAACCCTGACAGCAAAGTGAGCATCTTTCATCTTGCCGAGGTCATCGGTACAGAGTCAGATCCGAGCGACCTGCTGGTCTCAGGCAGTTCCGGCAGCGGAATCGAGATTTTCCTGCTCGCCTGTCCCACGCGCAACGGCCAGCGAATCTACCATACCGCCGGCTTGGGAGCCATGGGCTACGGCCTGCCCATGTCTCTTGCCGTCTGCATTGGCGGTGGGCGCAGGCGCACCATTCTTGTCGATGGCGATGGCGGCTTCCAATTCAATATTCAGGAACTGGAGACAGCCTCCCGCCTGCACTTGCCCGTCAAATTCTTCGTTTTGAATAACGACGGGTACGCCTCTATCCGTGCTTCGCAGACCGGCTACTTCGGCAAGCCCAACATTGGCTGCGATAGCCGCACCGGCCTTACAATTCCCGACCTGACCCGGGTGGCAGCGGCTTATAACATCCCGTCTGTCGTGATTCCCAATCAGAAAAACCTGCGCGAAGATGTCAAACGTGTGCTCGCCATGGAAGGTCCGGTGATCGTCGACGTACACGTCATCCCGGATGAGATGCGCGCCCCGCGCCTGCAGTCCTACCAGAAGCCGGACGGTTCCTTCGTCTCCAAGCCGCTCGAAGATCTATTCCCATTCCTGCCCCGCGAAGAGTTTCTGGCCAACATGATTGTGAAGCCGCTGCCCGAATGAATTTCTAGCGCAGTACGCACCGCCATTTGAGGACTAGCCGTGCCAGCAAATCGAGTCACACAGCAAGATCTCGATCTGGTTCTCGCTCAAACCAGTTCGCTGTGGCAGCAGATGCGCGGGCAGCGCCTCTTCCTTACCGGCGGAACAGGCTTCTTCGGTTGCTGGCTGGTTGAGAGCTTTTGTCACGTCAATCAACACCTCGGCCTCGGCGCTGAAGTGACGATCCTCACGCGAAATCCCGACGGATTTACCCAAAAGTGTCCGCATCTGGCTTCCGATCCGGCGGTAACGCTCCATGCCGGCGATGTGCGCAGTTTCACGTTTCCCGACGGCGAATTCCGGTACGTGATTCATGCGGCGACAGACACCTGGGCGAGGCCGCCGTTAGAAGCGCCGTTTGACCTGCTTTCCACCATGACCGCCGGTACAGAGCGCACTCTGCAATTCGCCGTCGCGCACGGTGCCCAGAAATTTCTGCTCACCAGCTCGGGGGCGGTGTATGGCAAGCAGCCCGGCGATCTGACCCACGTGCCGGAAACCTACGCCGGCGCCCCCGACCCACTGGACCCGGCCAGCGTCTATGCGGAAGGCAAGCGGGCTGCGGAACTCCTGTGCGCCTTGTACCAGAAGCAATCGGCCCTGGAGTGCAAGATCGCGCGCTGTTGGGCCTTTTGCGGGCCTCACCTGCCGCTCGATCAGCATTTTGCAATCGGAAACTTCATCGGCGATGTGCTTGCCGGCCGCCCCATTCAGATTCAGGGCGACGGTACGCCGAGGCGTTCGTATCTGTATGCTGCCGATCTCGCCATTTGGCTGTGGACGATTCTGTTTCAGGCGCCTTCGCTCCTGCCCTTCAACGTTGGCTCGGCGCGCGACGTCAGCATTCTGGAACTCGCGAAGATCGTGGCCGCAACGCTCAGCCCGGGAAGGGAAATCCGCGTCGCCCGAAAGGCCGATCCCGGCGCAGCACCCGCGCGCTACGTGCCCTCGATCGATCGCGCCGAAAAGCTGCTGGCCTTGCGCGAAATAACCACGCTCGAAGAGTCGATTCAGCGCACTGCCGCATGGTACAGCAAGTAAAGACCATCAACGGATCTTCGTGGGCGTCGTGTCCGAGTCCGGTTTCGCACCATCGCCGGCCAGCTTCTGCCGAAACGAAATGTTCTTGTGGCCTACAAAGCTGAACACCACGGTAACCCCAGTCAGAATAGCCGCTGCGATATACGACGCCAGTTCCGGTCTCTGCAAATGGTGGCGAAGAATCGTAACCAGGATCGGCAATCCAATCAAGCCGATGAGCATGCTGCTGCCGTAAACCCCAACACAGCGAACCCATTCGACCAGGTAATTGCCGCGCGTGCGGAACACGAACCACTTGTACCCCAGAAAAGCCACTGTGATCGCAATCAGATTTCCAAGAACAGCCGCATACATATAGCTGTAAGAACCCAGCCCGGTGAAGAGCCAGTTCAGGAGCGCAAAAACACCATAGCCGAAAACTGTATTGAATCCGCCCACCAGAAGGTAGCGCACCAGTTGTAGAAACGATGTGTGAGTGTGCTGTTTCATGGGGAGTGAGGGCGCCTAAAACCTAAAAGTTGATACGTTCTTTCTCGGTCACCAGCGGACGATTCAGCACAAAGGTGTGGATTGAACCCACGTATTCGCCAATAATGCCCAGCGCAATCAACTGCACCGATCCCAGAAAGAACAGTCCCAGTACCATGGGAGCCGACCCCACGCTAAAGCTGTTCCAAAAAATGAGCTTGTACACAAGGTAGAAGACCCCCAGCCCAAAGCTGACCAGGGCTGAAAGAAAGCCGCAAAAGATCACCATGCGCAACGGCACTTTGGAGAGGTTTGTAATCCCCAGCATCGCCAGATCGTAGAGCGAATAAAAGTTGTTGCCGGAGATGCCGCGCTCGCGGCGTTTCTGATTGTAAAAGATCCTTGCAATCGGCAGTCCAAGCTCCGCAATCATGCCCCGAAAGTAAGGATAGGGATCGCGGAAGTTGGCGCGGATCTGCTCCACCACCGAACGATCGTAGAGGCCGAACCCGGTAAAGTGCTCCAGCACCTCGACGTTGGCGAGCCGCGCCACCAGCCGATAGTACGCCGTGCGGATGCCGTACATCAGCCCGCTCTCATCGCTCGAATTCTTGATCCCGGCAACGATGGGAACTCCCTTCTCCCATTCACGAATCATCTCGGCGAACAACTCGGGCGGGTCCTGCATGTCGGCAGCCATGCTTCCGACGGCATCCCCCTGGGCCTGCAAAAACGCATGCATTCCCGAGCGGTCTGCCCCCACGTTGCGCGCATTCACGATCACTTTGATGCTCGCGTCTTCGGCAGCCATCGCGCGCAGCACGGCAACTGTACCGTCCTTTGAGGCATTGTCGATAAACAGATGCTCAAAGCGATACTCGGGAAATCCAGCCGCCATCGCCAGCAACCGCCGGTGAGCCTCGCGCACATTCAGCTCTTCGTTGTAGCAGGGAGTAAGGATGGTGATCAGCTTCTTGGTCATTCAGCTCCACTCCGAAGCGCCAGAGGGCTTTCTTGGTTTCGCGGCAAGTCTGGTCGGTATCGACCCAAAGTTTAGCATAGGCTGGTTCTGAGTGACCTCAGTCGAACCGGCCTTGAGCGTCACACTCCACATCTCTAGGAAGGTGCAAATCGGTCCTTCAATCGCAGGAATCGAAGCTCGAAAAAGCGGTAGCTCAAGAAGGAAAGGGCAAGGGTAACAACGAGCGCGATCGTGGCAGCCAAGAGCAAAACGGCCAATGCATTGTTACCCACAAGCGAAATGGCTACGGAGTTGTAGATCGAATGCGGAATGTCATGGAAGACATAGAAGCCGTAGCTCACCTGTCCAAGTTTGCGCAGCGGCTTGGTTGAGAGGAGCTTGAAGATCGATGACCCGCCTTGCAGGCAGAACCAGATGACGCAGGCTGCTAACAAGTCGACCACGGTAAATCCGAATGTCTCCATCCAGGGCGAAGTTGCACCGTGTGGAACCGGATGGTGAACAACCATTGGCGTAACGATTGGCATAATGATCAAAAGCAGAACACAGATACCACCTAGCCAGGGAACCAGCCACCTCAGGCACGACTGTTCGGGGCCGCGGATCATGAGTGAGAGCAGGCCGCCGAGTAGCAGCGCATCCATCCGAAACGGGGTAACCCGATAGAAGAACTCCGTATTTGCCAGGGTCGTGGAAAGGAAAAATGCCGTAACCAATCGAATAAACGGCATGGCTATTACGACAGCAAGGCAGATGTTTCGAAGCTTTATGCGACTCCTTAGGGTGAACACGACCAATGGCCACCCAAGATAGAATTGTTCCTCCACGCCCAGCGACCAGAAATGGCCCAGCAAAACCCTGATGGGTTGATGCAGAAAAATGATAGGAGAGACAAGCGCTTCCAACGTTCCGCCACTTTCCGCAAACCTGGTTGAGTAGAAAAAGCGGACGTAATTCTGGAGATAGAAGGGCCAGTAAGCCCAGGTAATGTTCCAATTCCAATGCATGAATGGCGTGAGTAGCAACACCAACAACAGGACGCCATAGTAGAGCGGGAAAATCCGTAATGTGCGTCGGACGTAGAAGTTCCTGAATCGGTGATCACTGTCTTTCGTGTCAAAGAGTATGCCTGTGATAAGAAAGCCGGAAAGCACAAAGAACACGTCGACGCCGGCCCAGCCCCATTGCCAGATTCCTGGGATTTGCATCAAGACGTAGTGTTGCGCAAATACCATCAGGACTGCGCACGCCCTGAGCCCGTCGAGAGCGGGGTAAAACCGCTTATTCTCCGGCTCTGGGACTCCAGTTGCCTGATATGCCGCCGGTTTCATCAATGCGATTGCGATTCTCCTTCCCTGCGTTCATTATCGGCAATCGACAGCACGGAACTCCTCGTCGGCCACCACAGGCTTGAGCGTCCACACCCAACTGTTCCTGTCGTTCCATACCGGATCGTAAATGCGGGCCACCAGGTACTGAATGCCGAATTGACTGCAGGTCGCGCGTGCCTGGTCCGCACTGGCTCCGTTGAAGAGCGCATCGATGGAGGCAGCCATGATGGGGCAGCCGCTGCCATCGCCGCCCAGGTCGGAGCCGCACGGTTTCGTGTCGCCGGCAATCGCGGTCTGCCGGTTAACGCCGAGAAAATCCGGTGCTGTCCAATAGGCGTTTTTGAGAACCGGGTTAAACTGCACCACGGCATCCAGCGGAATCGCTTTGTCCAATTGGGCATAGCCGATGAACGAGATGTAGGCATTGTGGGGGATCTTGCCGCTCTTGGGGGAGTGGGCCGCGCGCATACTGGCTTCGAACAGTGGAACAGCGGTACGCAGCAGGACCGCCTGGCAAACGGTGCCGATGACTCCCACGATGAGCGCAACAGCCACAATGGATCGAAGCCAGTGCGGAATGTTGTACGCCAGGCCCGGACCGTCTGCCGCCAAACCGGATCCACGGCTCGCCGCACTCCAGCCCGTCATCACCTCCGATGCCATAAGCAGCAATGGAAACTGCAGCAGCAGAGCCGCTCTCCATCCGAAATCGTTCGTTGCCAGAACCCGCGATTGCAGAATGGAGATCATCCCCATGCTGGCAGCGGCGATAAAAACAAGCGACCGTTGCGGGGCAGATAGAGCCGCTTTGCCCCGCCAGGCAGGAACCAGGTAGATGAGAAAGACAACCAGAAAGAATCCCAGTTCAAAGACGTAACCGGGCGTCAGCAAAATCAGATTGGCGAGGGTCTGCGCGGTCAATGGATGCCCGGCCGCGAGGTGCTGAAAGAAAGGCCACGCAAGCACGCCATCCGCGGGGAACATCTGACGGACGGAAAGCATAAAAACGCCGCCCGCATTTCCAAGTGCGCCCGAGCTTCCCGCGGCGGGGCCGTGCTCCAACTCCCACAGATACGGCAGCAGCAGCAGGGTGGCGCCCGCGCCGCCTGCCCCCAGCAACAAAGAAGGGCGGGGCGTCCGTTCAAAGACGATCTGCCAGAACGCCCAGGTCAACGCCACCAGGAAGAACCCGAATGCAACATAGATCGAGAGCCCAAAGGCGCTCGCCAGTGCCGCGGAGATCAGCACCAGGCTTGCAACGCGAGGTCGCCCTCCTTGTTTGCCGGCCATCCACGCCAGCAAGAATGCGAACATGCAGCACACAAGGCTGGCGATATGATGCGGAACCCAAAGCAGGGAATCGAGCCAACTTGCTATTTGTCCGTAAGACCACCATTCAAGATCGGCGGGCGGCACCTGGTGCATCAGGAAAACCTTCCAGGCGATCACGCAAATATCGAGCCCCGTCACGGCGAGCAGGGCCATCGAGATCAGGAACTGCCTGCGCAGCCGCGCGCCCACCTCGAGAAAATACTTCAGATAAAGCCCGGTGAGGGCTGCCAGGGCAAATCCCGACCACACGCAACTCGCAATGAAGACGCCGCGCACAGGCAGATGCGCCATCTTCGCCACTGAGGCGCACACCACGTTCCAAAAGTAGTAATAGCGCATGGGGGCCGTGTGTTTGTAGAAGTAGAACGGGTTGGCCGGCGGAACCCCCGTGCGGAGCGCGCTCTCAGTCCAGTTAATCCGCGCGCCATGATCGAAGATGGTGACGCTCATGAAGAGTTGGTGGCCGCTCTGAAGGTCAACCAGCGACAACACCGCAATAGCCGCCCAGGCAATCGCCACAATCAGAGCTGTGCCGCCAAACGGCCGCCATCCGACGGTCCACTTCCTGCCCGCGCGGCGCAACTCGAGGCCTTCCCGGCCGATCATGGCCAGCGAGAGCGCCGCACTTGCCCAAAGAAACACCACCACCGCGGTTAGCGAAAAAAACTTGCCGATCAATACCGAGGCAATGGTGGAGATGGCCACGGACAACGGCACACTCCAGAAGATTCGCTCCACCAACGAGCGCTGCCGAAATCCGTGAAGGTCGGTGATCCAGGCCGCCAGGTAGCCAGTACAAACGGTCGCCGGAATAAAGGCCGGAATCGCCAAAATGCTGGTCGTGATTTGCGCTGCGGTGATGTTGCCAACGTCGAAAATGCTAGCCTCCCGGCAGCCTCATCGGGGAGTCCGCCTTGCAATTGGTTCTGAAACCCCGACCCCGGCCCCGGCCCCGATCCTTGACCCGAGCCGCGGCGAGGCGTGGCTCACACCGGGTTGGTCCCTGCACCCTGGCGCTACGCCAGTCTTCTCCGCAATACAGATTATCGGGTACAGGGTCAATTCGCGAATTCGGCGGCCATGCAGCCGGTTTAAAATCAGAATTTCCGACGGCCTTATCCCGGTTGATGTACCTTTACCTATTGGTGGTGTGCCCGCCTTCGTCCGAGATCAGGGCCGCACTGGCTGTTAGGCAGGTTAGGAAACCCAGGGAGCGCGTTTTCCAATGATGGAATTCCACATTTCGCAGAATGCGCGCCAGCGCTACCAGTTCGCTGAGTCTCTCTTTTCCTATACGGGCAACGTCGTCTTCGCCAACATGGCTGCCTGCCGCGACTTCGCCTACCGCATGAACCAGGTGCGCGACGCGGAGAATCATCCCGGCCGCGTCGTCCATGCCGGCGCAGCTCTACGCCATGGGCCTCATCGACGAGGCCAGCCACGTGCTCATCGCGCGCTACCGCGAGCAGTTTGATCCCGAGGTGATGACCTCTGCCCTGGACTGGTTTTCCGCCCACGTCGGCCCTGAGGCGCTGGACGCCATGCTGCTGGCCTTCGTCGAGCAGTTTCCCGGCTCAAGCATCATCCGCGGCCTTGAAACCCCGCGCCAATGGCTGGCCGGCAAGACCGGCGCCATGCCTCACCGCGCCGCCGCGCTTGAAGAATTGCTGCTGCTGTGGACCGCCAACCGCAACCAGGCGTTCCGTCCCTTCGAGGAACTGTTCGAAGACCGCACCCTGGCGGAGAAGACCGTCTATCGCCAGGTGACCCAGCAGATGCCGGACTATTTCGCCACCCGCCCGCTCATCCCGCTTCCCGACGCCAAACCGGTCAACCTGCTCGACCTTCTACGCGAGCCGGCCGTCGATTCGCCCGGCTCCCTGAGCGAGCAGCTCACGCTTATCCGCCGCCTCTGGAAGCCGCTGCTCGGCGACAGCCTCGAGCGCCTGCTGCAGATCGCCGCGGATGTTCTTCAAGAGGAAGAGCTGGCCATCTGGATGCAGTTCAACCCCGCCGCCGCTGCACGCTGCCGAGGCCGCGCGCCGCCATCGTGAGAGCGGTCAGCAGCAATGGCCGTCCATCGTAAGCCACTCCGAAGTGCCCACTTTCGGCGACCCCGCCAACGAGTACGAGAAGTTTTCTCCGGACACGGCCTGGATGCCCAACGCGGTTCTCATCGCCAAAAGCACCTATGTGTGGCTGGCGCAGCTTAGCAGGAAGTATGGCCGCCACATTGGCCGCCTTGACGAAATTCCCGATGAGGACCTGGCGGAGCTGGCCGATCGCGGCATCAATTCGCTCTGGCTCATCGGCGTGTGGGAACGCAGCCGCGCCTCCCGCACCATCAAGCAGCTCTGCGGCAACCGCGACGCCGTGGCTTCGGCTTATTCGCTCTTCGACTACGCCATTGCCGAGGATCTGGGCGGCGAGCCCGCCTACATCAATCTGCGCGACCGCGCCTACCACCACGGCGTGCGCCTCGCCAGTGACATGGTGCCCAACCACATGGGTATCGATTCGCCCTGGGTCATCGAGCACCCGGAGTGGTTTATCTCCCGGCCTGACCCGCCCTATCCCGCCTACAGTTTTGAAGGTCCCGATCTCTCCCATGACGGCCGCGTCGAAATCAAAATTGAAGATCACTACTTCTCCCAGTCCGACGCCGCGGTCGTCTTCCGTCGCCGCGACCGCGCCAGCGGAGAAACCCGCTACATCTACCACGGCAACGACGGCACCAGCTTTCCCTGGAACGACACCGCCCAGCTCGACTACCTTAATGCGGCCGTCCGCGAGCAGGTCATCCAGACCATCCTCCACGTTGCGCGCCTGTTTCCCGTCATCCGTTTCGATGCCGCCATGACCCTGGCCAAGCGCCACTTTCACCGCCTCTGGTTTCCCGGCCCAGGCTCCAGCGGCGCCATTCCCTCGCGTGCCGAATATCGGCATGAGCCAGGCAGAATTCGACCGCTGCATGCCCCACGAGTTCTGGCGCGAGGTCGTCGATCGCGTTGCCGCCGAAGTCCCCGGCACGCTGCTGCTGGCTGAAGCCTTCTGGCTCATGGAAGGCTACTTCGTCCGCACCCTGGGCATGCATCGCGTCTACAACAGCGCCTTCATGAACATGATGCGCGACGAGGAAAACGCCAAGTATCGCTCCGTCATCAAGAACACCCTCGAGTTCGATCCCGACATCATGAAGCGCTACGTCAACTTCATGAGCAACCCCGACGAACGCACGGCCGTCGATCAGTTCGGCACCGGCGACAAGTGTTTCGGCGTCGCCGTCATGATGTCCACGCTGCCCGGCCTGCCCATGTTCGGTCATGGCCAGATCGAGGGATTCACTGAAAAGTACGGCATGGAGTATCGCTGGCCCCGCTACGACGAATCGCCTGATCCACTGGCTCGTCGAGCGCCATCAGCGCGAGGTCGCGCCCCTGCTCAAGCGCCGCTGGCTCTTCGCCGAAAGCAGCAACTTCCTGCTCTATGACTTCTTCCAGCCCGGCGGCTCGGTGGACGAAAATGTCTTTGCCTACTCCAACCGCAACGGCGATGAGCGCGCGCTGGTGGTCTACAACAACCGCTACGGTGACGCGCACGGCACCATCGACTACTCCGCGGCCTACGCCGACAAGGGCTCAGGCCAACTCCGCCAGCAACGTCTGCGTGAGGGCCTGGGCCTCGGTGAGAGCTCCGGCTCCGGAGTTGTCTTCGCCTTCCGCGACTCCCTCACCGGCCTCGAATACCTGCGCCGCGCCGGCGATCTGCTCGAGCGCGGCCTCACGCTCCAACTGCACGCCTACCAGTGCCACGTCTTTCTCGATTGGCGTCCGCTGCGCTCCACCGACCGAGTACCCGTGGGACCGCCTCTGTGACTTTCTAAACGGCGGCGGTGTGCCCAACCTTGAAGACGCGCTGGTCAACATGGAGTTGCGCCCCGTCCACGATGCCCTCCGCCGCCAGTTGGAACCGGCCATCGTGCGCCTTTTCGCCGATCGGGCGGAACATCCCCGCGCCTTGGCTTTTGAAAAAAGCGCCAACCTCGAGCGCGAGCGCGGCGAATTCTTCGATCAGGCCTGGGGCCGTTGCGAGATTTTCCTGCGCGCCGCGCAGGCTGCTTACCTTGCGCGTCTTCCTGAGCACGACCGGCCCTCCATCGACAACCTGCCCACCGACCCCGGCTTGCTGGCTTCCGCCTTCCGCCAGCGGCTGCGCGCAGCCATGCGCATTCCCGCCACTGAGGCGCTCTTCCCGGAGCCCTGGACCGTAGCCGCCCGCCGCGTGTTGCCCAGCCCCAGTCCGCAGCTCACGGCCACTGCCATGTGGGGACCGATTCTCGCCTGGTGCGCGCTCGAGTTGCTGGCGGAATCTATTGATATTCAGAATCCTGAGCGCGTGGCCCTCGACCTGTTTGACCGTCTGCGCCTCCGCGAACCTTTTGCCCAGTCCTTCGCGGCGCTCGGATTCGAAGGTGAAGAGCACTGGCGCGTCGCCGCCCGCATCAAGGTTGTGCTGCTCACCGGAGCCGGCGTCGGCAAGCCCGGCGATGCACCTCTTCAATCCGGGAAGAATGAGGAACCAGTCACGCAAGCGGTGGAAAATTCGGCTTCCCCAGACTCCTCGCGCAAGAAGAAACCGGATGCCTCGAACTCACAGCAGTGGGACGATGAGCTGTCCAGGTCCGAGGACGAAAAAGTGGCGCTCGCACCCGCCCTATGGCTTGATCCCGATGTGCGCTGGCTGACCGGCGTCCACGAAGCCGAAGGCCACCTCTATCTCGTCCGCGAGCAATATGAAGAGCTGCTCTGGTGGCTGCTTATGCCCTCGCTCCTTCGCCTTGCCGCCGAGCCCGCTCCCAGCCGCGCTGCCGTTGAGGAGCTCAGCAAAACCGTCGACGAAGCGTTGGTCACCGCCGAGGTCGCCGGCTATCGCATCGACGCATTCTTCTCACCGGCCTCCGCGTCCCTGAGCGGCGAAGTCGAGTCACCCGTGCTGGAAGATAACTCCCCGGCAATCGAGCAGCCGACCCAGCAGAAAAGCGAGCGGGAATCAAAACAGTCAACAGCGAAAACCAAATCACCCAGGCGATCCAAGCGATAACTCCGTGTCAACCGGCGCTCCAGCCTTGTCTGGCTGCACTCCGGGCAAACCCCGCGTCAATTGCGGGGCAACCTGTGTAGTCAGAGCGCTATAGGCTGACCTTTAATCCAAAACCTCCCTGGAAAACCGGCCATGGATTCTCGCCAGCCTGTCGTATAACTCCTAAGTGCCCAATTAGTGGGATCACTTTCGTGGCTATAAGTGGCATTTCTCTCATCTTTCACAACAAAGTATGATGGGGCCGCTTCTGAACCGACGGAGGTTCCCCTGTGATGAGTAAACTGAACGGCGTAAAGAAACTTGCCAGGTATCTGTCTCTTGTAGCGATGATCTTGATCGCGACGGGCGCAAAGGCACAAAGTGTAAAGGTCAACTTTGCCACTCCTGTGGTTACAGCAGACAACTCAACCGCGGCCCCGGGCGTTTGGTACATTGACCGCTTTGCGCCGGGCGCATTTAGTTCCCCTGAAATTGCACCGGATGGAACCAGAAACACGCTGGAGGAGTCCATCTACGCCTCCGGTTATCAGGCCCCGGATTCGTTTTACAATACGCAGGGCCGCGCTTACCAGCTCATCGCTAACACCTATTCCACCTCGATTCTTCTCTATGTGCCCAGCACCTGGCAGACGGAAAACGCGCGCATGGCCGGTTTCTGGGCCGTCACATCCGACGCCACCGGCAATGTCGGAGATTATCCGATCATTGAATTCCAGGGACCGATTACCAGCGATCTGCAAGGCTCGGGCTACTACCCGAATGGCGGAGTTGCGGGATTCTACGGTTGGAACAACGTGACCAGTGCGTTCGAATACATCGGCCTCCCGCCGGGGTTCACTTACAACAGTTGGGTCAAACTGACCATAACCATGGTTCCGGGCGTCGGCTTCGAATACTCGGTCAACGATCTCTCAAGCCGTCGAGGTGTCTCCGCAAGCACCCCGGCCTACGATCTTACTGACGTTGCCCTGGCCTCGGTAATCCTCGAGGGCTATAACTACAACACTAACTACAACATCTTCTGGAACGAGTTCACCATGTCCTCGTCGTCCCTATCTTGCTGGGCGGGCCCGAGAAATCCTCGTGGCCGAGACCGCTATCGGCCCTGATCGCGGCATCGCGTCGCATAGTGCATCGCGCGGATAGGCGCCTTCGGTTATTTGTCCGCCGCGAAGATGCCTATCTGAACAGGGCCGAGCTTCTTTGCCACAGTGGCACGAGTCCCGCTCACGGTGACAGGGAGTGTATTTGCGCCCACTGCCTCCTGGCTTTGCAGGATGTAGCTGATGCCCGCGACACTCGGGAACGTGATGACCGGCCCTGTTGCACCCGAGATAATCGGCTTGCCGGATTTTGCAGAGATCACATCGACGGGTTTGTCGGGCCATGGATTGCGGATTTGTATCGATTGTGTTTCTCCGGCTTCGACCACGACTGCGATGACCATGCCATTGCGCGTTTGAACGTCTACCTTCGTTTTCGCGCGGACATAGACGCTGCCCTCGAAATCCCATCCCGGCGGAATCGCGGGTGCGACGCGGATTACGCCGTCATAGTCCTGAACCAGGGCTTCCTGAAGCGTGTCCGCGACCACCCCGGTCTGCTCGACGTAGAACTCTCTGGCGCCGGCCTCCCATTTCGACATGCCATTGATGAATCCCTGAAATTTCTTGGTGGTTTCGGTCAGTGTCGAACCCACTTCACTGCCGAGGCCGAGACGCGCGGCCTGGATGGGATCGAAACTCCAATCGACAGAGGACATGTTCGGACGATCCTCAAACGTCCGCAGCGCTAGTTGATGCAGTGGAGAGGTGTCGCCGACAATGCCGTAGGGCCAGACGGGTTCGAGACCGATGTTCTCGATGTTGTGATTTTCGGCTCCGGGCAAATAGGAGTCCGCGATCACGTCGGCCGCGTCCGCGCTCTCTGAAGGCGGTACCAGCGCGTGTGGTGCGACGGCCTGCGTTCGGGGCAAGGGTGGCACTTTGAGCATTGCTGAATGCAACTCGCGAACCAGGTCGGCATCCTCGCCGAGAAGATTGGCGGCCTCAATCGTCGCAGGGTAAAGAGCCAGGATTGCCGCGATGTCGGTCGTCGGATCGGTAACATCCCATTGCGTCTCATGCGCGTTGGAAGGGCTTGTGTGCAGCAGTCCGTCAGCACCCATCTTCTGATAGGCGAGAAGAAAGCGTGCCGAGGAGGCCATGACGGGGTAGTTCTCCGCAAGAAACCGGCGGTCATTCGTGGCCAGGTATTGTTGCCAGATCCAGAGCGAAACCTCGGCGCCCGTCGAAATTGTCCGCGCGTTGTAATAGGGTTTGAAGCCCGCGTCGCAATTCATGCCGATTGCGCTTGGTTGCCAGCTCGATTCATACTCGATGCCCGCGCCGTCAAAGCGCATGGTCTCTGGCACGCAACTGCCGGGGAGTCCCTTCATATGCATCCTGGTCCAATGCTCAATATTCGCCAGATTCTCCCGATAGAGATTGAAGTAGGTTGCGTTGAGCTCCGCCAGTCCGGCGCCGAGGTTCGCTGCCACCTGCATGCGCAGGTTCCAGTGCCAGAACGCGGATGGATCCCAGCGATGCTCATCCTGCGCGGAAGAGATCATGTCGGCGATGCCGGCCTGCGAGCCGGGATACTCCACACCCTTTTCGATTGCGGCAACGAAGAGATACAGGTTGCGGAGATTCTCCATGTACTCGCCGGCGCCATCTCTTGAGGTGATCTTGATCATCCCTGCACGCGTCCAGAAATCGCGCCACCACGAAAGGTGGGCAGAATTCGGCGCGGGGATCAGCGCACGGTGAGCAATCTCGGATGCGCTTCCCGCGCCCTCGTAGTGTGGAACGGCAACAATGACGCGGAAATGGCCGTCGGCAAATGGAGTAAAGGATAGAGTGATGGTCAAAGGATCGGTAACAACGGCAGAGACGCCGCGCCCCTCGGCGGTAATCGCGGCCAGCGATCCAAAGGAGCGGCCGGAAGAACCGGGGTTCTTGTTATCGAGCCAGGATTCTGCAAGGAAGGCGAAGTTGCCCTCGGCGGCGGCATGGGGCGCGCGCGGTGGCCACAGCTTCAACACTGCGGTTTGCGGGCGGTTCGGGTTGGCTCCGGCAACATCCACGACCAGGGCATCAGTGTCTGGTTCCACAAAGGCCGTCGCGGACATGCCTCCGCCCTCTTCATGGAACTCGCCTCGGAATAGATCGAGCCGTCCAGCATAGTCTTGCGCGCCCGTGAGAGCCACAAGGCCCGGAAGAATGAGCTGACCCGGCGACAGGCGCCCCGGCAGCGTGTCATTGCGATTGAGTTGAGCCGTAAGCCCTTCGGCGGACCAGACGGCAACACCGAGTCTGCCATTCCCGAGAGGCATTGCTTCCCCGGGAGCCAGATTCGGTCTCCCCAGAATCACATCGGATCGGCCTATCACTCCGGGGATATCCACCTGAAAGGCCGGAGGTCTCGATGCTCCCGTGTTTACCTGCGCCGCCGCTTTTGCCACATTGAGGCACGCAAAGGCGTCCAGGAAGAGAACAAGATAAAGTGCGTTCAACCAAGAGCGTTTCATCGAGAGCTCCTTTATCAGTGCAGCCGTGTGTTGTTCACAGAAATCGGACCGGTTCTTAAGGAGGCACAGAACCTTCAAACACCCTGTCCGGAATGAAAGATCGACGGACCAGTGTATGCACTTCCACCTTCGCAGTTCAAGGTCCCTCACGTGCCGGATTCCCTGGGATGGGGGCCAGGCCGTTTCAGAATTCTAAACTTCCGCCGCCGAAGGGCGGATGGCCCTTCACATGAGGGTCGTAGGCGTGGAGAGCTGCGAGCTTCTCTTTCGGAACAAATTCATCCCACGCCGTAATTGGCTCGGGCACGCGGAGTGCGCTCACTGTCTCAAAATGCAACGTGACAATCTGCTGAGGCTCCACGGGGATGGTGTAGACGCTGTCGCCGGTGAGGGTGGACTTGATATTGCCCATCAGGTCGGTCAGGTGTACCGGACCATGGGGCAGCGAGAGCCTTACGGTGGCATTCCCCTTCAGGCCAAGGCACTCGGCGAAGCGCATCTCGATGTGGTTCTGCTCGCGGCGCAGGGCCTCAACGATGATGTTGTCTGAAGTTTCCAGGTACGATCGGAACGGCTGGGCCGCAGTCTGGGCCAAAACAACCGGCGGCTGGTTGTACTCCCAGGCGCGGCGCGGAACTGCTGCCTGCGCCCAGGGCGCGACATGGGGAAACAGTGCGTAGCTCAGAAGGTGGCTGCCCTTGCCGCTGGTCCAGGGGTTGGGGAACTTGTGGTATTCATCCTCCGCGTTGAGTAGATAAAGGATGGGCGTGTTGCCATTGATCTCGCGCCCTGTCAGCCCCCGGTCGAGCAGGGCCACGCCGCCTCCGCCCGCAAATTCGAAGTCCATCCATCGCACGGCGGGAACGATGCCCTTGTTCCATCCGGGCAGATCGGGGATGGGGCGGGACCAGCCGCTGTGCGCAAAGCCGTAGGGAATGCCGCGACGGACCTCGGCCACGTCCTCAGCGAGCGGGAACTCGGCGACGACTACGGTGTAATTTGGCACATCGTTCAGTTCGGTCTCGAAGTCAATCCGGGCATGTTCGCGATAGAAACGCATGCGCCGGATGAGCGCGCCGTCCCCGAAGAATCGTCCACGGACTTCGACCGTAGTGGCTACGGGGCCGCCCACGACGCGAACTGCAGAATCGCCGTCGCTGGAGGAGCCAAGGCGCGTGCGTTCGGCGCGCGGTGGCATGAAATCGGCTGGGCTCCGCTCCTCCCTGGCAGGCCGCTCGGCGACCAGGACGTTGGCCTGCCCGGCGAGCAGCTCGCGGCCTGAGGGTTTGAGGCGGAGACTCGCGAGCGTGCCGGTCTTCAGGTCGATCCTCGCCGTGTAGTGCGCTGTATCAATGGGAGCCGATGGATCAATCGCCAGCGGCGAGGCAGGCGCCCCGCCAGAGAGTTTGCAGCCGCCGACGCTGAAGGCAGGCAGCGAAGCGCTGCACAGGACCGAGCCGTCGGGCAGAGCTTCGCAGGCCACCCCCTTGAGGCTCTTGCCCGCAGGCAGCGCGAGGACGACCGGATCGGTGCGTCTCCAGTTGAGGGGATTGAAGAGGCTGACGGCGTTGCCGGGCGCCAGCAGCGAGCGGCCGGCCTCGTCGAGCAGATGCGCCGTTGTCTGGCCGACCCAGTTGAAGCGGTCCTGCACGTCCCATGAGTTATCGCTGACGAAGACCATGCCGCCGGCAGAGCCCCATAGACTGTTGCGGTCCATGTTGAGGCACATCAGGATCCATGAGTCGTAGATTTCCTTCACGGGGTAGGGAAGCGCGGCATGCAGGCTCGCTACGGTGGAGAGCATCTCCGCGGCTTGGAGTCTCTGCTCGTTGCGGCGGTAAAGAGTCTTGACTGGTGAGTTTTCAATCCAGAAGGCATCGAAGTTGTAGGCCGTGCCCGCATGCGTGGTTGGAATCAGAATCTCGCCGGAGCGAATACCGGGAAGCACGGCATCGACGTAGTCGCTGAGCGTCGCGAACCGGATGAGGCTCTCTGAGGCGAGGGATAGCCATTGCTCGAGCAGCAGGGAGGGATACTCTTTCACCTCCGGCGCACAGGAGTAATCGTCGCCGCCGCCCAGCACCAGAACCGGCGCTCCCGCGGGCGTGATCTTGTCTTTCGATGCGAACAAGCTCTCGAGTTGCAGCAATTGTTCCCCGCTGAGTTCTGTCTTGCTTGAAAAAATGGGCTCGGCCTCACTGTAGTGGCCGGGGCTCAATGTCAGAATCTTCGAGCCGTCGGGCGACACCGACCAGAAGAGCGTCTTGCCGGTCGGGTTGCTGCGCGTGTAGACCATTGCGTCCAGGCCGAGTCCTGAGGCGATCTGCGCCATCTGCTCGTGGGTGCCGCACACATCGATCGTCCAGGCGTATCGGGGCCGCAGGCCGAAGACCTGCTGGTACCAGCGCAATCCCAAAACGCCCATGCGCACAAGGGCCTCGCCGCCCGCTATGTTGATAGTCGGTTCGAGGAACATGCCGTTGACCAGCTCCACTCGCCTTTCTGCGACGCGCTTCTTCAAATCCGCGAATCGCTCGGGGCGGAAGTTCAGGATGGCGATAAGATTGTTGATCTCAGAAAGAACGAATGCGTAATGCGGATCGGTATCCACGCGGTCCAGATGGGTTAAGTAGCTGTTGGCGCAGTAGACCCGTTCGCGGGAGAACGTGGTGAGCCAGCCGCAGCTTGCAGGGTGGAAGTTAGGCACGATGTAGACATCGCGCTTGGCTTCCGCGGCGGCGCTTTGCGCGTGGACCATCTGCGTTCCCGCGGCGGCTGCGAGCAGGGCGAGGAAATGGCGGCGATCGAGGGTCGTGCTCCCCGGAACATCGGGCAGCGGGGAATCGGTCTGTGCGTCTTGCAGGAGGCTGGCCGGTCTCATCGGGGTCCTTTCATCCGGAATTTTTATCTTGTCTTTCCGGACAGAATGATTCTAAACATGCACAGCCTGCCGTGATGATGTTGCCTTGAAATTCCTCATGCCGTGCACATTCGGGAGTTCACAGAACGCCGTTCTCGCTGCTTGCTCTCCACCCGGCCGGCGCCGGCAGCGCATCCATCCTGCGCACCAGGCTTCCAGGCAATCGCCGAGTCTGATGGCTCTGCGCCTGGGGCTGTCTAAGGTGGCCAATTCCACAGCTTGAAATACAAAGCCAGGTTCACCAAAGCGATCATCACAGGTACTTCGACCAGCGGCCCGATGACCGCCGCGAACGCTGCGCCGGAATTGATGCCGAACACAGAGACTGCAACCGCAATCGCCATCATAGGATGAGCCTCGGTAAATGAGCCCTGACAGACGAGTCCAGACAGACGAGCCCAGACAGACGAGTCTCGACAGTTCAATGATTCTGCTTGTGACCACCGGCGCTAGGTTTGGGGCAGGCCGGTCTCGGGGGCCAGCAGGTCTGCGATGGTTTCGCGGCGGCGGATGAGCCTGCTCCTCGCGCCTTCAACCAGGACTTCAGCGGGGCGCATGCGAGTGTTGTAGTTGGAGCTTTGCGCCATGCCGTAGGCGCCTGCATCCAGCAGGGCCACCAGATCGCCGGGCTCGACGGGGCTGAGCTTGCGGTCGTGGGCAAAGAAGTCGCCGCTTTCGCAGACCGGGCCGACCACATCGACTCCGCGAGGCCTGCCGGGGCGCGCACGCACGGGCACGATCTCGTGATAGGCCTGGTAAAGCGCCGGGCGGATCAGGTCGTTCATGGCCGAGTCCGTGATCACGAAGGTTTTTTTGCCGTTGCGTTTGACGGCCAGGACGCGGGCCACCAGCGCTCCGGCCTGGGCGACGAGAAAACGGCCGGGCTCAATAAGCAGGCGGCCTTCAAAGCCGGCGAGCGCATGGTGGAGGGCCGCGGCGTATTCGGCGACCTTCTCCGAGGCATCGAAGACACCGCCGTGGTAGTCAATGCCGAGGCCTCCGCCCGCATCGATCGACTTGAGCACGATGCCCTCGCGCTCAAGTTGATCGACGAGCTTGCGAACGCGCTCCATGGCCTTGCCGAAGGGCTGGGCAGAGCGAATCTGCGAACCGATGTGGACGCTCACCCCGTGGGCCTCAAGCCATTTGTTGCGGGCAACGCCCTTGTAAATTGCGAGGGCCCGGCGGATGTCGATGCCGAACTTGTGTTCGCGCAGGCCGGTGGAGATGTAGGGGTGAGTATCGGCAAACACGTCAGGGTTGACGCGCAGGGCAAAGCGGGCCGGGCGTTGCAGCTTGCGGGCGCGGCGGGCGAGCAGTTCGAGCTCCGCCTCGCTCTCCACGTTGAACTCGAGAATACCGGCGCCAAGGGCGAGGTCTATTTCGGCGGCTGTCTTACCAACGCCGGAGAAGACGACGCGGTTGGCCGCATCGGGTGCGGCGGCCAAGACGCGCTGCAACTCTCCGCCCGAGACGATGTCAAAGCCCGCGCCGCGGCGGGCGAGCAGCTCCAGGATGGCGAGCGCCGAGTTGGCTTTGACCGCATAACAGACCAGGTGTTCGCGGGGCGCGAGGGCGTGTTGGAAAAGCGCGAGGCGCTCGGCGATCTGGTCGGCGGAGTAGACGTAAAGCGGCGTTCCGTAGCGGCGGGCGAGCAATTCGAGCGAGACCTTGCCGCAGTGCAGGGGGCTGCCTGGCCGGGGATGGTGGAACGGGCGCGAAGCTGGCATTGAGGACGTGGGCACAATGGTTTCCGGATGCGAATCTGCTCTCTTGAGCCTACAGCATTGGAGGGATGGGGCTGGCCGATACTGGTTGAGATAGCGTTCCTGAGGCGCTCCGGAAAGTGACCGATGACCAGGGGATTCACTTCCTGGACAAGTACAATATCTGCATGACGGAGTTGGCAAAAGTTGACCTGGTGGGCGTCGGGCTGAATGCCACCGATACCCTGATTCCTTTGTCCGATTATCCCAAGCGCGGGTCGAAGATGGAGTATAGCGACTCCAGCGTGCGGCCGGGAGGCCAGGTGGCCACCACGGTGGTGGCCTGCCAGACCTGGGGACTGAGCACACGGTATGTCGGCAAGCTGGGCGACGACCATGCGGCGTGCCTGCATCGCGAGGCCTTTGACAGCGCCGGGGTTGAGGCGCGGCTGATCACGGTTTCAGGGGGCGTGAGCCCGCAGTCGCTCATCATCGTGGATGGCGGTGGAGAACGGACAATCATGTGCCGGCGCGATGAGAGCATGGCTCTCAGGCCGGAAGAGCTGAAGCGCGAGTGGATCGTGAATGCGCGCGTGCTCCATGTGGACGGCCACGAGACCGCGGCGGCCACGCTGGCTGCAAGTTGGGCGCGCAAGGCCGGCATTCCAGTGACGGCAGACCTGGATGAGGTCTACCCGGGCGTCGACGACCTGGTTGCCAACGTTGATTACATCATCGGAAGCAAGGACTTCAGTTGCCGCCTGATGAAGGATAACAATCTGGAGAGCGCGTTGCGCAGGATGCAGGCGCGCTACAACTGCCGCCTGAGCGCGGCTACGCTGGGCGAAGATGGCGTGATGGCGTGGGACGGAAGAAAGTTCTATCGCAGCGCCGCGTATCGCGTACCGGTGGTGGATACGACTGGCGCGGGAGACATGTTCCGCGCGGGGTTCATCTACGGGCTGCTGAAGGAGTGGCCGCTGGAACGGCAGTTGGACTTCTCCTGTGCGGCGGCGGCATTGAATTGCATGGCGGCCGGGGCGCGGGGCGGCATCAAAAACGTGCAGGCGGTCGAAGAGCTGATGGCGGCGGTTTCGCGCTATGGAACCGTGATTGAGATGCCGATGATGGATCGCGCGGCGCGCTGAGCTGACTGCAACTGCAGCGGCAATTTCAAAATTTGAATTGTTCGAGCCAGGGGCCCAGGAGGGCGGCTATCACTTGCGGCTGCTCGTAGGCGGCAAAGTGGCCCGCATCGGGCAGCAGGTGAAACGCGCATCCCCCGGGCGCGGCGCGAAAGGCTTCCACTTCTTGGGGAGTGGCGGCGGTATCCTCGCCGCCGGCGATGGCCAGCACAGGAACGTCGATTGTAGCTACCGTGGCTCGTGAATCGGCCCGCGTGGCGAGGCCTGCCTGCACGGCAACCACTGTTTCAGGCGTGAGGTTCATGCGGACGCGAAGCTCTGAAACGATTCCGGGACGGTTGCTGCGCGCGGTTGCGCCGATGGAGACTTCAGCAAAGCCGTCCAACAGGGCACTGACGCCGCCGGACCGGGCCTGGGCAATGTTGGCGACGCGCTTTTGGAGATTGACTTCGGCATCGGGCTGGGGCTTGGAACAGATAAAGGCGAGACCGCGCATGCGGCCGGGAGCCCTTCGCCAGAGCTCAAGCAAGACGTAGCCGCCGATCGAGCAGCCTGCAAAAACAGCCTCGGGAATGCCGAGATGGTCGAGCAGGGCGAGCATATCGGCGGCCAACTGCGCCATGGTGAGCACCGGCGCGTCGGGAACGCGGGCAAAGCCGCCTATGGGCAGCGATGCGCCCAGCTCCGAGCCGCCGTGGCCGCGAAGATCGGGAACGATGGCGCGGACGCCTGTCAGTTCGCCTGTCAGTTCGCCTCTCAGTTCGCCTTTCAGTTCCTTGACCAGGGGACGCCAAAAATCGCGATCGAGCGGCGTGGGGTGCAGAAAGACCACCGGCAATCCAGCGCCGGTGTCGCTGAACGTGAGCCGGGTTGCGGCGGACACGTAAGAAGGGCTCATACGCCTGGAGGATTCGGCACGGGAGGATTGGTTTGGGGAAGGATCAACGGCTCCTCGGGAATACCGATCCACGCGGCCACATAGGCAATGCCGACGAATCCTCCGGAAACGAAGAAGCCGAGAATCGTAAGGATGCGGATGACGGCGACATCCCAGCCGTTGGCCAGCGACAGGGCGATGCAGACGCCGGCGATCTGGCGGCCTGCGCGAGGCCTGAGCAGCGGCCGTCCAGGCATGGGTTGCATCACAGGAATGACTGCGCCGCAGCTCGAGCAAAAGCGTGCGGACCGGGGCAACCCGGTTCCGCATTGATGACAATAATGGAACATATTCGGCTCCTCCTTAAACAAAGGCCATGCACTTCAATCATACGAAAACGGGGCTGGGAAGGTTCCAGGGATAAGAGGTGGACCGTGCGAAAGAGCTCAGTTTCCGACATAAGGGGTGCGGAGGTGCCTTCGAGCGGTGTCGGCGCGGGAGGTGTCCGGGGCCGGCGGCGATGGCGGCCTGGTAGTCCGTGATGGCCAGAGGGCGCTCGCCGTTCAGGTCGCGGCACTCCCCGGCGGCGACAAGGGAGCGAATTTTGAGCTCGGGGCCGACGTTCGGTGCGGAGGCGGCCTTTTCGTAGGACTCGGCGGCTTCGGCGTAGTGGCGCTGGCCGCGCAGGGCGTCGCCAAGGCCGAAGTACGCGAGCTCCAGCTTGGCGTCGGAAAAGTATCCCGGTTTCTCGTTGTCGGCGAGCAGCGCGCGATAGGCCGTCGACGGCGGCCATGCCTTCTCCCGCGTCCTTGCGCAGATTGGCTTCTTCGAGACGGAAGAGGAAGTCGTGGGGATACTGATTCTCAAGGGTACGTACCACCTGGATGGCCGCCTGATAGCGGGACTCTCGGCGCAGAAAGAGTGCTATAGCGGTGCGGGCCTCGAGGCTGGTGCTGACGCCGCGATTGCCTGCGTCTTTCAGCATGGCCATCCCTGTGGATCTTGAGCCCGTGATGCCGGCAAAGCCGATGAGAAACTTGAAGGGCCAGGGCAAGGCGCCGACCACGTATTCATAGATTCCCGCCGACCAGCTTGGCGTCGATGTAGTTGGGGTCGAGCTGCAAGGCGCGGTTGGCATCGGCGCGCGCTTTGGTGGCCAGGCGAAAGCCGGCGCCGAACTCGCGATCGACCATGGCGAGGTAGGTGCACTCCAGAGCGCGCGCCCAGGAGCGCGCGTAAAGCGCGTCGACATCGTTGGGATTCTTGCTCAGGCGCCAGTCGGACTCCCGAATGGCCTCGTCGGCAAGGCCCATGATGCGGCTGCGCGCCTCGGGATCTTCTCGGGTGGCGTGCTTGCCGGTGAGAAAGCCGTCGTTGGCATAGAAGGTGGTGTCGAGCAGGTCCTGCCGGTAGAGCTCCTGAAAGACTTCCGCTTCAAGCAGGTAGGCGGTGGCCTGGGGATCGCCGGGATGCTCCGCATGATAGTGCTCGAAGCGGGAGACGGCGGCTGGGAAAGTCGAGGTTGTAGAAGTGCTGGAAGGCCTCGCGCACCTGGGGATCGTAGTTCATGGGGTTGGTGTCGACGGTGTTCGCCCAGGCGAGGGCGGATGTGCCGAGGATGCCGAATGCCAACGCGAGCCTTAACACACGGTGGAATCTCGACCTCAACCTTTGACCTCCAGGATGCCGGCGGCGCTGAGCCACTGGAACCAGATTAGCGGATTGGGGCCTGCGGGGCGAACCAATCCCACCGCAGTTGGAGTTGGGTTAGGATGCAGGTATGCCCATACCCGAACGGCTTAATCCTTCGTTTGCTTCCTCTATGCCTCCGGCACAGCCTCCACCCGATCCAATGGAAGCGGCGCGGCAGCGGCTGATCGTGGCGCTTGACGTGCCCCATGCGGCTGCAGCCATCGAACTGGTGAACAAGCTTGAATCGAGTTGCCGCTGGTTCAAAGTGGGGCTGGAGCTGTTTGTGGCGGCTGGGCCGGCGGTTCTGGAGCCGCTGGTGGCGCGGGGGCACTCGATCTTTCTCGATTTGAAGTTTCACGACATTCCCAACACCGTGGCCGGGGCGGTGCGCTCCGCCGCGGCGCTGGGCGTGCGCATGGTCAATGTTCACGCCGCAGGGGGTCCGGCGATGCTGGCCGCAGCCAGGGACGCGCTTGCCGGTTTTGCCGATCCGCCGCGGCTGCTGGCCGTGACGGTGCTCACCAGCATGGATCAGGCGCAGGTGCAGGCGGCTGGAATCGAGCGCTCACCCGCCCAACAGGTCGAGCTCCTGGCGCGGATGGGCATGGACGCCGGGATTCGCGGCTTTGTCTGCTCACCCGAGGAGGTTGCCAACCTCCGCTCGCTCACCGGACCGGAAGGCGTGCTGGTGACTCCCGGCATACGTCCAGGCGGGGCTGAGATGGGCGATCAAAGGCGGCTCGCAACCCCCGCCGAGGCGCTGAGACGCGGATCGAGCTACCTGGTGGTGGGGCGGCCGATCACGCAGGCAACTGACCCGGTCGAGGCGGTGGAAGCGGTACTGCGGGAGATGGCCGAGGCGATCAAGGCTGCCAGTTAGGCGGCCAGTTCCAAAAAATCGCGGCCAGTTCCAAAAAATCGGCTGATGTTGTTCGTGTTTTCGGCAAGTCGCGAATTTGTATTGCTTATTCGTTCGAGGTTCTTGTATAAACAAATCCATCTTTCTCCTTTTTGGCTGAGCCCCCGGTCCAAATAGTCTCCAATTCCCAGCTTCATCGTTTCTAACATCTCTCTCCGCAGACTGGACCACCTGGGTTCATCAGGTGATCCTCTTCCCCCCGTAACAGAACGAGAGCACGAGAAAGGCGAAGAAATGGAACGAGTCAAAGTGCAGTGCGCAATCGCGAGAAATTTTGTGGTGCTTGTTGTCATCATGTTTTTCGCAGCCGGCCTGGCGATCGGACAAGGGGCGTTCTCCATCCGTCTCGATGTTCCGACTCAATTTACCGTCGGTTCGACCGTGCTGCCAGCGGGTCTCTACACCTTCTCAGCACGCAATGAGACGTTTTCAAGGCTGACGGTGCAATCAGGCAATTCCGCCGGGGTCAGAGTGAACATCCTGGCCTGGAGCAACGGGCCGGATGAGCTCTTCCGGGGTGGTGATCTGGTCTTTGACAAATCGAAGAAGGGCCTGATCCTCTCCGAGGTATGGATGTCGGGTCAAGGCGGTGTGATTGTGCGGTCGATTCCCAAAGGCGACCAGCGGACCGTGTTGTCAGGGGATCTCATGGAGTCGAACCACAGCTACACGGGAAAGCAAGCCTTCGATCTAACCTGCGCCAAATGTCATGGGGAGGACGGCAGGGGAAATCCGGCTGCGAACAAGTTCTTTGGCCTGTCAATTCCCCAGCTTACCTCTTCAAAGGTGCAATCCCTTTCGGACGAGGCCTTGAGGAAGCAGATCACCCTGGGCAGCAACGCGATGCCTCCTGTGGAGGTCGATGAGGCCGGTTTCCGGCACCGTCTTCCGTCGCAAGACGTGGACGCCGTGATTGCTTATGTGCGCACAATGAAGCAGTAAATCGGTCTTGCAGCCTCTTCCGTGCTCCTGCGGCATGAGAATGTACAGGTGGCGGCCGCAGGCCCCAAGAAAAGCAAAAGCCCGGCGCGATGCCGGGCTTTTGCTTCTGAATCAATCTCAAGCAAAGCTTAGAGTTTCTCGTAGAAATCGCAGGCCGAGCAGGAGATGTAGACTCCGCCAGGAACGCCGCGCTCGCGGTCCTTTACGCGCTTGACGATGCGCGTGGGCTTGCTGCACTTGGGACAATCGGTCGACTTCGTCGTGTCCATTACCTTTTTGCGGTCACCTGTTTTTGCGATTTTTGCCATGGATGGGGTGTTTCTCCTTCAGGGGGTTGTCTCTGCACACATCCGCAAGGATCTTGCGCGCGGCTTCAACGGCGCGGTCATGGGCTGCCCTCATCGCAATGGGATTGCCTGGAAGGAGCGGGACTCGCTGATTCAAGTTTACATGAGGGCGACGGAGTCTTCTCAAAGCAGGCGGGTGCGGATCAGAGCAATTCGGTGAGCCCGGCGCCGCCACGGGAGTCCAGCGGTTGGCGCATGGGGGCAGCCACGCCCGCAGTTGGCTGCTCGGGCAGGCTGGTCAGTTGGGTTGATCGGTGCCAGCGGCGGGCGACGGCGTCTTCACGGGCGCGGGCGAAGTCGTTGGGGGCGTGACGCGTTGACGAGGCGTCGGGCTGGGTGTCAGGGACGCTGTCAGGGTTGGCGCCGGGCTGCGTATCCGGGTTTGGTTTTGGAAATTGCACAGGCTTCATGACGCCCACGTCCTTCTGGCTCGTGGACGGTACGACGTTCGGATCCTGCGGAAGCTTTTCGCCGGGATTGCGAAGGCTGGGCGGCGGCGCGGCCTCTTCTTTATCGGGGTCGCGCTCCACGTCACCCTCTCTTGACGACCCGCGTATGCGTTTCGGCGGTCATGACGGGTGAGCCGTCGGTGCGCATCATCCCTGAAACCACGTCCTGGGTAAAGATGGCCAGCGGCTCGCCCACTTTGGCAATCTCAACGCGGATCACGCGGTTGCCGTTGATGCGGACGAAGTCCACTTCTTGAGGGGGCTTGCCGTAGATCCACTCCTCGAAAGGCATCTGGCCCTCCATTTCGCGGGATTTGGTCTGCGGCTGGCCCTTGGCAAACAGAACCATGTCGGTGCTCATGCCCACCATCACTTGATGGCTCGAGAATGGCGTCCTTGAGCGGGGTGGGAAGCGTGTCAGTGAACGCCTGGATGGGAGTCTTCACGTCGAAGGAGATCAGGGGAGCGAGCAGCGCCTTGACCTGGGCGCCGGTCAGTTCGGGAATGCGGTCCATCAAAGGAGAGCGTGAGACGCGAGCCCATAGCCTCCTCGCCGTTGTCCTGCACAACCGGGGTATCCATGTCGGGTCCGCCCATGCCGATCGAGATGTGGCGGAGAAATCGATGCTTCAAGTCAGGACCGCCGTTAAGCTCGAAGATAATCTTCGCATGGTCAATCTTGACGTCGGTGATCACCAGCCGGTCACCGGGCTTGGCGGAGGTGCCGTTGGCTGATCACCATGTTGAGATAGGCTTCGCCGGCAGGCTCCAGTTTGCCGTTGGCGACCAGCGTGAGCCCCTTGTGGCCGCGCGGAAAGGGACGCATGGCAAAGCCCTGCTCGGACTGGAGGTCGCGGATCAACTCCATGCGGGCCTTGGCGTCGAGTTTCGGCCGTGGGAAGCGGGATCTTGGTGGGGCTTGATCTGCGCGTAGCGGCGGTCGACCGGGGCGTTGGCGGTGGGTTTGGTTTTGCCGCTGGTGTCGATGGTGATGACCTGAGCCGAGGCCGCAGCAGTCGCCAGCAGCGCAGCGAACGCGCAAGCTGTAGGCACCCGCCGGAGGTGCCGGTCACGGCCGGTGCTTGCATTCGATTGTCAGTGGTACGCACGCATCCCGGGGAAAGGAATGCCAGTTCATGGGAGCCTCCCATGCACACCAACAGCATTGAGCAAACGATAGCCCCGTTCCGGGTGAAAAAGCAAGCCGGGAGCGATGACGATAGCAGGTGCAATTCGAGATCTGGGAGTAGGGTGGTCGGAGGGCTTTTCAGGATCCTGCGGTCGGCTGAGGCTGGCGGCGGCGTATAGGCCGGACCGATCTGGATGAGGGCCGGAGGAGCCGGCGCGGCATCGCCCATGGCAGCCTCATGCTGGGCGCGCGCGGCGGCATCAAGGTCCACGGGGATGCCTGCAGGGACGATCACGGGGGCGTTGTAGCGGAAGTCGAGATCGCGGGTGATGCGGAAGACGACGGGAAGGGCCAGAAGCAGGAGGAAGAATGTGATCCAACTGCCTTCGAGGCCGAATCCGCCGCCGGTAAGCCAGAAGGGTCCCATGGGGTCGCCCTGGACGACGGGCGAATGGCTGTTTACGCCGTTACGGCAAGCCCGAAAAGCAGCGCGCGGCTGGCCTTCCAGCCGAAGTTGATTCCCCAGCTCAGCCACAAAGCCCGAGTGCGCAGATAGGCCGCAGAGAGCAGCAGGCCCAGAGCCACGGAGACGAAAAAGCTGGCGCGGCTGGAGCCTGGCACCAGGGACTTGGACGATGGCGTAGTAGGCGGCAAAGCCCAGGAAGCGCCGATGGGGCCGACGGCAACGGCAAAGCGCTGGAACCCGTAGCCGCGAAAGGCAATTTCCTCGGCCAGCGCTGTGCAAGGCGAAGAAAGACGGCATCGGCCACGAGCCAGCCCCAGGCTGAGGCGTGCGTGAAGACTGAGACGGCAATCCCGCCAACGAGCGCGAGTGGCAGCACGCAGACCACGGCGAGGCCCCAGCCGGTCGCCAGACCCAGTCCAATTTCGCCGCGCCAGCCTGGCCGCACGCGGAAATCCCTGCGCGCTGATCGGGCGAAAGTTGCCGATTGAGCCAGAAGCCAGATGCCGCGTAGCCCACAACAGCAGGAATGCCAGCAGTAGCCTGCTCGACCAGCGGAACCAACTGGTCAGAAACCAGTCGCGGCGCTCCGGGCGAGCCAGCGAACGCGCAAGAAAGAAATAGAGAACCGCAACGAGAAACTGCACGTAGGCGCGCATGCGGCTGCCGCGGCCTTGGGAGCGCTCATCGGCAACCTCCGGACGCAGTAAGTCGGTGCGCGGCAACACGAGATTGCGACTCGCGGCATTATGGTGCATATTCCGTCTTGGAGTCCGACGATGATCCATCCGTTTCGGGCAGCAGAATCTCGTCTGTGTCAGCGGTGAATCGTCCTGTAGTGCGTGAGCCGCTCTACGTGCTTCTGTGTAGAACTGCGCGATATTGCGGAACTTGCGCTGGCGGGATGGCCACCAGGGTATCGATGGGCGTGGCCTTCAACTCGGCCAGATGCTTCTGAGTGCGCGGCCCAGCAGGCCCGGTGCCCGCTTCCTGATCGGTGTGGATGCCGCCTGGCGGTTCAGAGATGATCTCGTCCACGCAACCCAGGGCGGCAACCTCAGGAGCGGAGATGCGCATGGCCTCAGCGGCCAGCTGCTTGTGCGATGCGTCGCGCCACATGATGGCCGCACAGGACTCGGGCGTGATCACGAAGTAAAGGGCATTTTCAAGAATCAGAACGCGGTCGGAGACGGCCAGGGCCAGAGCTCCGCCCGAACCACCTTCGCCGCTGATGACTGAAATGGTGGGCACGCGCAGTCGCGCCATTTCAAAGATGTTGCGGGCGATGGCTTCAGCCTGTCCGCGCTCTTCGGCGCCCAGGCCGGGGTAGGCGCCGGGAAGATCGATGAGGCTGATGACGGGCGACCGAACTTTTCGGCGATGCGCATGCAGCGCAGGGCCTTGCGGTAACCCTCGGGATGGGGCATGCCGAAGTTGCGCTTAACGCGCTCCTTGGTGGTGCCGCCCTTGCGGTTGCCGATGACCATCACCTCTTCGCCGCCGAGGCGCGCCATGCCGCAAGCCACGGCCTCATCGTCGCCAAAGGCGCGATCCCCGTGAATCTCGCTGAAATCCGTGAAGATCCGCTCGATGAAGTCCATGGGGTAAGGCCGTTGGGGGTGACGCGCCCGCTCAATTCTGGCCCATGCCGGTGAAACCGTCTCGGCGCCTGGGCGGGAAGTCCCTGTTTCCTGTTCGCTCATCGGTACCTGGTGCCTCTCCCGGCAGCAATCGCCGCCGGCCCTTCCTGATTCTACGGGATAAGCGGCTTGGACAAATGTAATTGGATTTTGGCGGGCAGGTTGAGGACTAACTGAGGGTTAGCCAGGCGCCAAACTGGGCCATTGGCCGGAGTCGGCCTGAACAGGGCGCTGGCATTAGTCGACCGGCACTTTAATGCGCCATAGGTACGGCCTGCTACTGACGCTTTTGGATTGGCCGCCGTTGCGCAGCCAGACGGGTGACGACCTCGCTCTGCTTCACCATCTCGTGGACGGCGAAGCCCTTTTCAGCCAGCGCGCCGGTGGGGCAGGCCTGGATGCATTTGCCGCAGCCGGTGCAGTTGTCGGCGTGGCCCCAGTCGTCCTTCAGGTCGCTGACAAGGCGGGAGTAGATGCCGCGCGAGGACACCTCCCAAACATGCGCACCCTCCACCTCCGCGCAAACCCTGCACGCAGCGGGTACACAGGATGCAGCGATTGTGATCGAGAACAAAGCGCGGGTGGGACATATCCACGGGCAGGCGGGGGTTGTTGTAGGCATAGCGGACATGGGTCACGCCCAGCGACTGGGCCATGGACTGCAGTTCGCAATGGCCGTTGGAGACGCAGGACGAGCAGATGTGGTTGCGCTCCACGAGCAGCAGCTCGACTGCCATGCGGCGATAGAGCGTGAGCTTGGCCGAGGAGGTCCTGATGGACATGCCGTCCTGGATGGGCGTGGTGCAGGCGGGCAGCAAGCGGTCAGTTCCGGCCAGCTCCACCATGCACACGCGGCATGCACCCACCGCGCTGAGGCCCTTCAGATAGCAGAGCGTGGGAATCTGCTTGCCGTTGGCGCGCGCCGCCTCGAGGATGGTATCTCCCTCGTGCGCGGTCACCAGTTCACCATCAATGCGGACGGAAATTGTTTTGTTCGGCAACGGCGCTGCTCCTTTCGTCGTCCATCGGCCTCACTCCGCGGTCGCGGTGATTCGTAAATCGCAGCGCAGGCAGCGGCGGCATTCTTCAAGCGCCTCCTGCGGGCTGAGACCGGCCACCACTTCCTGCTGCGAGTGAGCCCGTGCCTGCGCCGGCAGAAAGACGCGCCTCGTGGCGGCGGCTGAGACTCGGCTCGCCCGGGCGCCTGGCGGCTGTATTCGAAGTCTGGGAAACAGGCTGTCCCAGCGGGACCTGACTTCCCTGCTCGGGCATCAGACGCTCGTCGATTTTGCGCGCCGCCTGCTTGCCGCCGCTCATGGCGTTGGACATGTTCGATGCGCCCGTGATGACGTCGCCGCCGGCATAGAAACCGGGGCGGCTGGTTTCAAGCGTGAAGCGATCGACCGCCAGCGTGCCTTCTTCTTTAAGCGCGAGGCCGGAGGCGCGGCAAAAGTCCTGGTCGAAGGTTTCGCCCACGGCCAGAATCACGCTGTCGCATTCGAATCGCTGCACTTCGTCGGTGGGGATGGGGCGGCGGCGGCCGGATTTGTCGTACTCGCCAAGGCGCGTCTTTACGATCTCGATTGCCTTCACGCTGCCGTCCGCGCCGCCGATGATGCGGTGAGGCGCGGCCAGATAGACGAAGTGCACGCCTTCCTCTTCGGCCGCCTGGATCTCTTCGTCGATGGCCGGCATGTCCTTGCGTTCGCGACGATAGAGAATGGTGGCGCTGCCGCCCATGCGCAGCACGGTTCGCGCCGAATCGATGGCCGCATTGCCGCCGCCGATGATCGCAACCTTCGACCCCGATCAGCGACCTTATCGTTCCGCGCCACGGACTCCAGGAATGGCAGCGCCGGGATAAACGTTCTTGAGCTCTGTTCCGGGCAGATAGAGCCAGGACTCCTTCCACGTTCCGATGGAGAGAAATACCGCGTCGAAGCTGGCCGGCCAGTTCGTTGAGCGGAATATCGAAGCCCACCCGGGTGTTGAACACCATTTTCACGCCGATGCGCTCAATCAGATCGAGTTCGCGGCGAAGAACGGACTTGGGCAGCCGGTACTCGGGAATGGCGAAGCGCAACATGCCGCCCGCCTCGCTGCGCTCTTCAAAGATGGTGACGTCGTGGCCCAGCATGGCCAGATAGAAGGCCGCGGTGAGGCCGGTGGGACCTGCACCGGCCACGGCCACCTTGCGGCCTGTCGGCGGCAGCTTGTCGCGCCAGAATTCGCTGGACCATCGGCTCGAAGCGGTCGGACTGGTAAATCTGATCCGCGATGAAGCGGTGCACCTCGCGCATGTTCACCACTTCATCGAAGGACTGGCGGCGGCAGCGATTGTCGCAGGGATGCTGGCAGACTCTGCCCGTGGAGGCGGGCAGGGGATTGTCGAGAATCAACCGACTCGAATGCGTCTTCAAGGCGGCCTTCCTGGTAGAGCTCGAGGAAAGCGCGGAATGTTCATGCGCAGCGGGCAACTGTTTTCGCAGGGCGACAGCGCCAGCTCCTGGCAGACACCGGCGCGGCAGCGGTGCGCCACGATGTGGTCTTCATACTCTTCGCGGAAATGGCGGATGGTGGTCAGTACCGGATTGGGCGCGGACTGGCCAAGAGCCGCAGAGCGAACACTCCCGCACCATGCGGCCGAGTTCGTCGAGCAGCGCGCAAGTGCTCCGAGGTTCCATCGCCCTTGGTGATTCGCATTGAGGATGCGTCAGCGCCTTGTTCAACCCCACGCGGCAGGGAACGCACTTGCCGCAGGACTCGGAGTGGGTGAATTCGACGAAGTAGCGGGCCACGTCGACCATGCAGTTGTCTTCGTCCAGCACCACCATGCCGCCGGAGCCCATGATCGAGCCGATCTGCGCCAGGGACTCATAATCGACCGGCGTGTCGAGCATCTCCACTGGGATGCAGCCGCCGGAAGGTCCGCCGGTTTGCACCGCCTTGACCCGGCGGCCGGCCACCGCGCCTTCGCCGATGTCGTAGATGAAGCTCTTGAGCGGCGTGCCCAGCGGCATCTCGACAAGCCCGGTGTTCTGGATCTTGCCCACCAGCGAGAACACCTTGGTTCCGGGGCTCTTGGCGCTTCCCGCTCTCAGCAAACCAGGCGGCTCCGCGGCTGACGATGGGCGCGATGTTGCACCAGGTCTCAACATTGTTGATGTTGGTGGGCTTGCCCCACAAGCCCTTTTGCGCGGGAAACGGCGGCCGCGGATGCGGCCGGCCGGCGAAGCCTTCAAGCGAGGCGATCAGCGCCGTCTCTTCGCCGCAGACGAAGGCCCCCGCGCCCTGCACCAGCTCGATGTTGAAGTTGAATCCGCGGTCGAGGATGTTGGCCCCGAGCAGGCCGTATTCGCGGGCCTGTTCGATGGCGCGGTTGAGGCGCCGCACCGCCAGCGGATACTCGGCGCGCACGTAAACGATGCCTTCGGTCGCGCCCATCACGTAGGCGCCGATGATCATGCCTTCAAGCAGCGAATGTGGATCGCCCTCGATCTCGTTGCGGTTCATGTACGCGCCGGGGTCGCCCTCATCGGCGTTGCAGATGATGTATTTGATGTCCGATTTGGCCTTGGCCAGAAAATCCCACTTGTTTCCGGTAAGGAAGCCGGCGCCGCCGCGGCCCGCGCAGCCGCGATGCCTTGATCTGCTCGATCACCGCGTCTTTGCGGCCGTCGATGAGAACCTTGTAGAGAGCCTGGTAGCCGCCCACGGCAATGTATTCCTCAATGTCGGAGGGGTTGATGAGTCCGCAGTTGCGGAGAACGATCTTCTTCTGGCCCTTGAAGAACGGAATGGCGTGCCAGGGAGCGATCTCAGGATAGCCCTGCCCGTACTTGACCGAAGCCGGTGATGTGATCCCATTCCTCGATCTTGCAATAGATCAGATCGGCGTGGCATCACGCCGGTGGAGATGCTCTCGAGAATGCGCCCGGCATCGTTGGCCTGCACGCGATGCAGCACCACCAGCGGAGCTCCCGGGAAGGCGAACGCTGACCAGCGGCTCCTGAAAGCAGGAGCCGAAACAGCCTACGCCGGTGAGCTGCACATCGAGCCCGCTGCTTTGAATGGCGCCATTGAGGGCGTGAAACAGCTCTTCAGCGCCATTGCCGCGGCCACAGGTTCCCATGCCCACGGTGAGGCGCGGGACAGCCGGCATGAGCTTGGCCAAGCCCGGACTCGCGAACCGCGTTGAATGCGCCAATGTCCTGAATTCGCGGCATTATTTCCTCCCCTGGGTCAATGCCTTCACTTCGCGCTGCAGCGTGCGCTCGTTCACATGGCTGAGAATGTGGTGGTTGACCTCGACCACCGGCGCCAGCGCGCACTGCCCAAAGCAGGCAACGGTGCGGACGGTGAACTTGCGGTCGGGGGTGGTCAGCGCCAGTTTATCGGCCTCGCTGGTTTCGCTGACCTCGTGGCCGCTCAGCCCGAGATCGAGGCAGACCTTGTCCAGCAGATCGCGGGAACCGCGTGTATGGCAGGCCGTGCCGCGGCACACGCAGATCACGTTGTCGCCCTGCGGATCAAGATTGAACAGCGCGAAGAACGTGGCCGCGCTGTAGATTCTTGCCGGAGGAACGCCCGTCTCCTCGGCGATGTAGCGCAGCGAGGCCATCGAAAGATACTTATGGGGATTGGCGGACTGGACGGCTTCCAGGATTCCCAGCAGTGCGCCGGGATGGTCTCGAAACTTGGCGATGACCTGGTCGATGAGCAGTTTTTCGTGAGCGTCAAGAACGTCGATGACGGGTTCAATAGCGGCGGCTGGCATAATTCCTCCCCACCCTGTTTTCGGGACTGGCTCTGAGGAGAGGAGTAAGAAATAAAGAAAAAGAGCATTCGCCGACTACGCTTGATAACCCTGGCGAAATAGGACGATACGCTCCAAAATCAGGAGCGATTCGTACGCACTTCTCCCCAGACGAGGTCCGTGGGAAACTGTGAACTCGTTAGTATTGTTCCGGCTGTGCCTGAGATCACAGCAGCATGTGAGCAATGGGTTTGGGATTCGGCAAGTCTAGACGCCGGGCTCCTTCGATCCCCGCCGGAGGCCCCCGCATCTGCTTCTTCGCCTGGCCAGTCTCTGCAACCCTGGCTTCCAGCTCCACAAATCCTTTGCAAATCTAAATAAGGATGTCAGATCCCGGGCATAAAGTGTCTCAAATCCCTACACTTCCATTGGAAAAAGTATATATATCATGCTTATTATCAGATCTTTACCTGTACTTGCGCAGCACTCCAAGTACCCGTCCCTGGATGGCCACCTGCGCCGCAGGAACATAAATCGGCTCCATCTCCGCATTGGCCGGCTGCAGCCGAACCACGTTGCCCTCCGGAAAAAAGCGCTTCAGCGTGGTCTCGGACCCATGCACCAGCGCCACCACGATCTCGCCCTGGCGTGCCGTCCGCGTACGCTCCACAAGCACGTAGTCGCCGTTGATAATGTGCTCGTCCCGCATCGAGTCCCCGCGGACTTCAAGGGCAAACACGTCGCGATTCCCCACCACGTCGTGCAGTGAGATGGTCTCCGACGTCTCCGAGGCCTCCACCGGCATCCCCGCCGCAATGCGCCCGGCCAGCGGCAGCTTCGAACTCGAGCGCGTACGCGATCCCGGCGGCAGCAGGTCAATTGAACGGCTGCGGTTATGCACCCTGTCCAGCAAACCCTTCTTCTCAAGGTTGGTAATGTGCTTGTGCACAGTCGCCAGGCTTTTTAGCCCCATGCCCCGCGCAATCTCCTCAAACGAAGGAGAATAGCCGTTCCGTGCCACAAACGACTCCAGGAAGTCCACAACCTCTTTTTGCCTACGAGTCACAGCCATGCACGCATTATAGCGAATAAAAAGCGAATCGCAAGAATTCTTTTTGCCGGGTGAAAGTAACTGCGCAGATACTCCGTCCGCGCTCTGCGGCCCCGTCCCGCCCCTCACGAATCCCTCTACAATCAAGCCATGATCCTCGAAACCTTTCCCGTAGGCATGCTGGCCTGCAACTGCACCCTGCTCGGCGACGAGCAGACCCGCGAAGCCATCGTCATCGACCCCGGCGACGAGATCGGCCGCATTCATCGCCGCCTCACTGAACTTGGCCTCACCCTCAAGCAGATTCTCATCACCCACGCCCACATTGACCACGTGGGAGGCGCGCTCCGCCTCAAGCGCCTGACGGGCGCGCCCATCTTCCTCAACGAAAACGACTTGCCGCTGCTCAAAATGATTGAAGCCCAGGCCGCCTGGCTGGGCATCGAGCCCCCTGAAACCGCTCCCCCCGACGGCGGCCTGATCGACGGCTGCAGTGTCGGCCTCGAGAACTACTCCGCCACGGTACTGCACACGCCCGGACACACGCAGGGCTCCGTCTGCCTCCACTTTGCCCCGCTCAAACTGCTCATCGCCGGCGACACGCTCTTTGCCGGCAGCATCGGTCGCACTGACCTGCCCGGAGGCGATTCCGCCCAGATCATCGAATCCATTCACAACCGTCTGCTTCCCTTGCCGGATGAAACCAGGGTCCTGCCCGGCCACGGTCCCGCCACAACCATCGGCCAGGAGCGCCGCGCCAACCCCTTTCTGCGTTAATGTGAAACAGTTTGCACACGCTTAACCTTATATTCATAAATAAGATAGAGCTATCAATTCAAGTGCTGCTTTTAGCCGGCAGCTTACCTACGTTACTCCTATGGTTCGTTTCAAAAAATTGAACCAACCGGGTGATTGCGATGTTAAAATCCGCCTTTGGTCCCAGCAGGCTTAGCACCAGCCAACCCGACTCGGCCATTCCGAAAAAGTACCCCGGGTGAACCCAGACCCCGCGTTCCAGCAGTGCCAGACAAGTGCGCTCGTCCGGTTCAAGCGCCGGAATCCGCAGCACCGCATACCAGCCGCCTTCCACTTCAAGCCTCTGCACCACGGGCAGCTCCGTAAGCTGCCGGTCCAGCTCGGCCAGGTTCGCTGCCACGCGCGCCCTCACCTGCACCTGGATCGTCGCCCGTCCCTCAAGCCACTTGGGCAGCGCGCACTGCACAGGCGCATTCATCGAGAGAAACGTATCGGCAATCACCTCCAGCCGGTCGAGAGCCTGTTCCTGGTGCGGCCCGGCCGCCGCAATCCACGCCGCTTTCATCTGCGGCAGGCAGGCAATCTTGCTCAGCCCGCTCACCACGAACACATCCACGCCCTCAAGCCCGGCCGCGAAACTTCTGCCGGTTCCAGCCACGCCGTAATCCAGAAAGACCTCGTCCACAATCAGCGCCAGGCCAAACTCCCGGCACATAACCGCCAGTTCCTCGGCCTCCCACGGCTTGGTAAAGTGGCCGGTCGGGTTGTTCGGATGCACCAGCACAATGGCCCGCGTCTCTGGCGTAATCGCCCGCCGCATCCCCTCCGGCTCAATCTGCCACCCCTGGTCGTAGACCAGCGGCGCAGGTTGGATCAGCACATCGTCCAGCCCTGCCAGGTATTCAAAGAGCGGATAGCTCGGCTGAGGCGCAACAAGCGCGCACCCCGGATCGCAAAGCAGCCTGAAAAGGAAGCTATAGGCCTCGCTGGTGCTGGTCGTCAGCACAATCTGGCTGCTCAAAATCTCCACGCCGGCATCGGCATAGTACTTGGCCACCGCCTCCCGCGCCTGGGCCGTTCCTTTCGGCTGCGGATCGTAGTCCAGCGCCTTCGCGTCGGCCAGAGAGTCGACCAACGCGGGGTCGTACCGGAAACCACAGCGGGTCGGATTCGAGACCGTCAGGTCTGCCACCGGCAGCCCGGCCGCCAGCCGCAGCCGATGGGCCCGCGCCAACTCGCTCTCTTCCGTATTCCAGTCCGTTCTCTTTGAAAACCGCATATTCCCCGGCAATTCTTGCTTGAGTCCAGTCCCTTCACCGCACCCGCCGGCCTCGATCATGCACAATAAGCAGAGGCGTCTTTCACCACCATACACGGGCGTCTACAGGGAGGAGCATTGGCCCAGGAACTGGACCGCAATTCGGCTGTCCGTGCCGTCGTCTTCGATTATGGAAAGGTGTTATCCGCCCCGCCGGAGCCCAGCGCCTATGCCGCTATGCTGCGGATTACGGGACTCACCGCTGACCATTTCGAAACCCTCTACTGGGCCGGCCGTCCCGCCTATGATGAGGGCAAAATCAACGCCAACGCCTTCTGGCAAAAGTTTTCCCGCGAAGCTGGCCTGCATCTGCCGCCCTCCGCCTTCGAGCAGTTGACCCATCTTGATGCCGTCATGTGGACCACCGAAAACGAAGCCATGCTGGCCTGGCAGCTTGAGCTCAGTCAGCGCGGCTTTCTCACCGCCATCCTCTCCAACATGGGAGAAAGCGTCTTCGAAAGAATGAAGCGCGAGTTCGCCTGGCTCGCCCGCTTCGACGTTTTGGTCTGGAGCTTTCAGTTAGGGTTGGTCAAACCGGATCCCGCCATCTATCACCACGTTCTCAAAGCGCTCGCCGTCGAGCCCGGCCAGGCGCTCTTCATCGACGACCGGCCCGTGAACGTCGAAGCCGCCAATGCCCTCGGTATGAGGGGATTTCTCTTCAACACCGCGCAGCAACTCCGCCACGACCTGATCGCGCAACGCCTCGACGGCCTCGTCCCGCTTCCCGCCTGAGGCCCGGGTCTCCCGATCGCTACGAGGCCATCCCCAACCCCACCAGGTTAGCCGCCGCGATGATCACCAGCACCCCTGCCCAAAGCAGGCGAACCGGTCTCCGTTCCACGCCCTTCCACTCGCCCAGCGCCAGGCCCACCAGCCCCCCGCACAGCACGTAAATGCTCATGTGCAGCATCCAGTTCACATACGCCAGCCGAACCGGGATGTGAGCCGCGCCCCACGCGTAGAAGAAGAATTGCAGGTACCACATCACGCCGCCCGTCATCGCCAGAAGCCCATTCCTCGCCAGTGTCGGCCGCGGCTGGCCCAGGTCGGCACGCAAGGACAAACGCTTCAGCGCCGCCAGACGGATGAAGCAATAGCTCAAATTCACGATTGCCCCGCCACCCATGATGATCACGTAGCTTGGCAGCGCCGCGTACAGTGGATTCACCCCCAGCAGCTTGGCCGCCGCTTCCATCGGCCGCGCCGCATCGATCGCGAACGACATGCCCGAAGAAAAAATCCCGCACATCACCGCCAGCGCCAGTCCCAGCTTCACGTTGAACTCACGCACCTCGGCGCCCAGCTGCACTTCCTTCTGATGCCCGGCATAGGAGACGATCGCCACGCCCACCAGCGCCACAAAAACACCCGCCATGGTCAGCAGTCCGCCTTTCGTCGAGATCAGCATCGCGCCTTGCCCGTGAATCAGCGGCGGCACCAGCGTTCCCACCACCAGCGTCACGCCGATCGCCACGCCGATCCCCAAGGACATTCCCAGGTGCCGCATCGTCAACCCGTAGCTCACGTTGCCCACGCCCCACATGGCGCCAAACAGGGCCACCTTTAACAGCAACGGCGAACCCATCGACGCGTAAAACCCTCCAAAATCCGGCAGCAGAAGAAGGCTTACGCCGATCGGCAGCAATATCCATGAGAAAAATCCCGCGATGGCCCAGGTGGTCTCCCACGACCAGTTTCTGACCTTCTCGATCGGCGCGTAAAACGAAGCGGCCATCGCCGCGCCTAGAATGTGCCACCCAATTCCAACCAGGATTGTTACCGGCATTCCCTCTCCGTTTCTCCATGCCTGCAGCCGGACCCATCCTGCCGGCTGCGCGCAGTTTCAAAGCCTGTCTGCTGAATCGCCCCTTCGGCCACCGGCAAAGGAAGAGGCTTCACTTTTCAAGCCCAACCTCAAACCTATAACTGCCCGCCGTCAGCTCAAATCCGCCTGCAGTTGCCTTTGCCAGTTTGCTCTCGGCAAGAGGCACGCCATCAACCCTGTAGCGCGAGGCCTCATTCCCGCTCAGCGGCAGCCGGCCCATCGTATTGGCAGGCAGCGTCACCCGCCACTCGACGCTCTTCCCTTGCACGGTCCACGCGGAATCGATCGGTCCGTACCCCGAGTCGTACTCAAACGAAACCTGCCCCATCCGCCGGTCGAACGACGGATGCAGCACCACCGTGTGGAAGCCCGCATCCAGCGGCGTCGCATCCACACCCGCCGCGTAGCGGTAAATCCAGTCGGCCACCGCGCCATAGGCGTAATGGTTATAGGAGTTCATGCTCGGATCGCCGCGCATCTGGTCGCCGTTCCAGCGTTCCCACGTCGTTGTTGCCCCGTGCTCCACCATGTAGCCCCACGACGGGTAATCGGTATTGAGCAGCAGCTTGAAGGCCAACTCCGCGTGTCCCGCCTTGGTCAGCTCCTCCAGCAGGTAAGGCGTTCCCAGAAAGCCCGTGCCCAGCAAGCCGTGGTTGGCTTCGATCTTGTCCGCCAGCCTCGTTGCCGCCGCCGTGCGCAGATTTTCCGGCAGCAGATTCATGTGCAGCGCCAGCACGTAACCCGTCTGCGTGTCGCCGCCCTTGGCTTGCGCGCCCGGATTGTCGATCACCCCAAACGAATTCTCGCTATGGTCCGCTCCCGCCACAAATCCATCGCTATGCACAAACTGCTTTTCAAACGCGCCGCGAATCTTCAAGAAAAGCTGCGCGTACTTCGCTTCCTCTTGCCTGCGCCCGGTCGCCTGCGCCATCTCCTCCATCAGCGTCGCGTCATAGGCCCAGTACGCCGTTGCAATCAGCGTGTAGTCGGTCATGCCCTCCGGGGAAAGCCAGTCCCCAAAGTGCGTGCCGCTTTCGTTCTTCCACAGCCCGTCGGGATTGGCCGCCGCGATGGCATCGAGATACTTCTCCATCGCCGCCCAGTTCTCCTCGATCACCCGCGTGTCCCCGGTCTCAAGCCAGCTTGTCCAGGGAATCACCACACCCGCATCGCTCCATCCCGCACCCGAGCCGGACGTCTGCTCGGCCGTGCCCGGCGCGAACACGCCGTAGTACGGTGTCCCGGTCTGGGTCCCGCGCATGTCTTCGGCAAATTGCCGCGCAAACGCCGCCAGGTCCATGTTGTAACTGGCCGCCCGCCAGAACACCTGAGCATCCGCCATCCAGCCCAACCGCTCATCCCGCTGCGGACAGTCCGTCGGTATGCCCACAAAATTCGATCGCTGGCCCCACAAGATATTGCTCCACAGCTTGTTGACCATCGCGTTGCCGGTCTCCAGTTTTGCCGTGAACGGCGCGGCCGTGTGCAGAACCAGTGCGCGTACGGAGTCAATGTGCGGCGCCGTCGGCACACCCGTCAGCTCCGCATACCGGAATCCGTGAAAGGTGAACTGCGGCGTGAACTCCTCCACTCCCTTGCCGCTCAAAATAAAATGGTCCGTCGCCTTGGCGGTGCGCAGGTTGTCGGTATAGATCGTTCCGTCCCCATTCAAAACCTCGGCAAAGCGCAGGCGCACATTCGTTCCCGCCGGTCCTTGCACCCGCAATCGCTCCACGCCCGACAGATTTTGACCAAAGTCGTAAACATAGACTCCGGGCTTCGGCTGCGTCAGCGATTTTGCAGCCATCTCCCGCTCCACGCGAATCGGCGCATAGTCCTGTGCCTCAATCGCAACCGCCTCCGGATCGATCACCGCCGCGCTCTGCCAATCCCGTCCCGCGAAAGCCGCCGTATCCCATCCCGCCTGCGCAAGCCGCGCGTCCTGGCTTTCCCCGTCGTAGATCTCGGAGTGCAGAATGCTTGACTGGCTCGCCTGCCAGCCTGTGTCTGTCGTCACCCACTCCACCCTCCCGTCCCTGTGCTCGATGCGCAACTCCGCCCGCAGCGCCGGAGGCGTTATGCCGTAATTGTTGGGTTGCTGGAACCACTCCAGCGGCGTCTCGTACCACCCCGGAGCCAGCAGCGCGCCCAGCGCGTTGCTGCCGCTCGCCACCTGCGCCGTTACGTCATAGGTCTGGTACTTCACCCGCTGGCGGAAATCGGTCCAGCCCGGCGCCAGCACATCGTCGCTCACCCGCTTGCCGTTGAGGAAAAGCTCGTAGGCCCCCAGCGCCGTGGCATAAATCCGCGCCGACTTCACCGCCGCGTTCACCGTGAAAACGCGCCGCAGCGCCTTCACCGAGTCGGGAATCCACGGTGCGTGAAGCGGATCGGCGCCCGACCCCGGGTCTGGTGCAAACCGCACTGCGGACTTCCATCCCGCAGTGTCAAAGCCCTTCTGCTCCCACCCTGTTGCCGCATGCACCGCCGTCTTCCACACCGGCGTGCTCGCAAAACTGGCCCATTGCCCATCCTCGTATTCCACCACCAGCGTAGCCATCATCGGCGGTGCATCCTCCGTCGCCATTCCGTTGGGATTGACCACGTAATGCACCACTTCAATCGCCATCGTGTTGGCGCCCGCCGTCACCTTGTCTGTCACATCCGCCCGGACGTACTTCCTCCACGGCATCTGGCCCCATGGCGGCAGCTTTTCTGCCTTCAGCACCTCGGCGCCGTCCATCCACGCTGAGACTGTATCCTCCCCCGCCGCGTAAAGGATGGCCTTGCGCACCGGTCCCGTCAGCGTCACCGTCGTGCAATAAGCGAACCGCTGCTCGGCGCCTTTCTCTTTGGCCAGCGCCTTTGCATCCGGGCTGGCGATCCACACTGAAGGCGCGTTGCGCACCGCGGATTCCTCCGCCGTCTCAAATCCGATCCATTTCCCGCGCCATCCCTCCGCGGTCAGCAGCCCGGTCTCCCACCAGCTCGTCTCGCGTGCCGGGTAAAGCTTGCCTGCTCCATCCCAAACCTTCACTCGCCAGTAGTAGCGCGTGCTCGCCGTGATGGCCGGACCCGCATAGGCAATATTCATCGACTGGTTCGATTCCACCCGCCCGCTGTCCCAGACGTCCGGCTTGTTCTCGCCGAGCAACTCGGCCCGCCGCGCCACCTGCACCTCGTAAGCGCTCTGCCTCGCTCCACGCGTCGCGTCCTTTAACTGCCAGCTCAACCGCGGCGCCGGGTCGTCCATCCCCAGCGGCGTCTTAAGGTTGTCCACGCGCAACGCCATCGGACCCGCTGCCACATCCGTCGTAGCCGCAAAGCAAGCTACCGCGGTCACGCAAAGGCCAACCGCAATTAAAGCTATCTCTCGGACTTTCATGTTTCCCCTCACCTGCAAACTTGAATCTGTTGATCCTGATCCAGCGCGTCAAAACTGCCGCAGCAAAATAGAGTGCAACGCCGCTAAAAACCAACAGCGCAGCGAAAAAGCCAACGCAGCTTTAAAAAACAACCTGTCATCGTGAGCGAAGCGCAGCGTAGTCGGAAGATCTGCGTTGGTTCTTGGTGCGCATGCGCTCCCAGGAACATTGCAAAGCTTAAGTCCCAGTCGGGAACCGCAAGCTCCCGCTGCGCATCGCGCAAAAACCGCACCCTCCAACCCTCACTCCACCGCCCGGATTTCCTCAAATGAAATAAGTTACAAGCGGAACCACCTTAGTCAAGCCACGATGCCCTTGTCAAACTCGCTTTCGGCCTTACACTCACTCCATGGCTCTCCGCCTTCTCGCCGCCACCACCAGCCAGGGCAAGCTCCGCGACTTCCGCACCGCCGCCCACGCCTATTCCATCTTTATTGATCCCTTGCCCGCTGCCGACACCATTCCCGCACCCGAGGAGGACGGCGAAACCTTTGCCGCCAACGCCACCCTCAAAGCCGTCTACTACTCCCGCTTCGCTCCCGGCCAGCTCGTCCTCGCCGACGACTCCGGCCTTGAAGTCGACGCCCTCGACGGCGCGCCCGGTGTCCGCTCCGCCCGTTTTGCCGCCGACTCCGGCCTCACCGACTCCCCCGACGCCAACGACAACACCGATGTCTGGAACAACATCGTGCTCCTGCAGTGTCTCGCCGCCGTCCCTGCCCCCCGGCGCACGGCTCGTTACCGCTGCGTCCTGGTGGCCGCGCGCGACGGCCTCCCGCTCCATACTGCGGAAGGCGCCGTCGAGGGCCTCATCCTCCAAGCTCCCCGCGGAACCGGCGGATTCGGCTACGATCCCCTTTTCTATCTCCCCGCCCTGGCCCGCACCATGGCCGAGATCGACCTCGAAACCAAGCTCGCCCTCAGCCATCGCGGCCGCGCCATTGAAGCCCTCCTCCCCCTGCTCCTCTAACAACTCTCCCGCAGGGTGAAAGGCTCGCAGAGCCTCGCCTTGACGGACCCAATCCACGCCGCGAATAATGCTTGAGTCAATCGAGAGAGATTTCTGTCTCTCAATCTGGAACAGCCTTGCCGCAATTACCTCGGTCTGCAGCCTTTAGGAGCCTACATTTCCATGGCAACTGCTCAATCTTCTGCCACGCCCACGGTCCGTCGCGGCGTAGCGCCTTTGCGCGCCGGCCAGGGTACCTCCTTTATCTGGCGCAAGCTCCACTCCCTGCTCGGCATCATCCCCATCGGCGCCTTCCTGCTGGAGCACCTGCTGTCGAACTTCGAAGCTCTCAAAGGACCGCTGGCCTATGGCGCCCAGGTCAAGTTCCTCAACAGCCTGCCCCTGGTCCGCGTCCTCGAATGGGTCTTCATCTTCCTGCCCATCCTCTACCACGCCGGCTATGGCGTCTACATCTGGCTGCGCGGCAAATCCAACATCGTCTACTACCCCTGGGCAGGCAACTGGATGTACCTCGCCCAGCGCTATACAGGCCTCATCGCCTTCGCCTACATCCTCCAACACGTCATTCGCCAGCGCTTCATGGGCATCAGCCTGCCTGAGAACCCCTACGCCGCCTTCCACAAGGTGCAGGTCGAGCTCTCCAATCCCTGGATGGTCGCCATCTACGTCATCGCCATGATTGCCATCTGCTGGCATTTCGCCTATGGCGTGTGGCTGTTTGCCGCCAAGTGGGGCATCACCCCCGGTGAAACCGCCCGCAGGCGCTTCGGCTACGTCTGCCTCGCGGGGGGCGTCCTGATCGCCGTCATGGGGCTCGCGAGCATCTGGGCCTTCGTGGGCGGAAAGTATCCAAACGTCCCGGAAAACCCGATCCCTGCCGCAACAACGAGCGCACCGGGAGCCGACATTGTTTTTTAGTGCGCCAAACCATCCGGCGTCCTGCTTTTAGCTGAAAGCTTTTAGCTGTTTTCCCGCTTTCCTCGGAAAGGAAGTTTGTTCATGGCAGCACCCAGAATCATCGTGGTTGGCGGAGGCCTGGCGGGCCTGGCGGCGGTTATCAAGATCGCTGAAGCCGGGGGCACCGTCGACCTGTTCTCCATCGTGCCCGTCAAGCGTTCTCACTCGGTCTGCGCCCAGGGCGGCATCAACGCCGCCAAAAACCTCAAGGGCGAGGGCGACACCACCGCCCAGCACTTCGACGACACCATCTTTGGCGGCGACTTCCTCGCCAACCAGACCCCCGTCAAGGCCATGTGCGAGGCCGCGCCGGCCATCATCGACCTCCTTGACCGCATGGGCGTGCCCTTCAATCGCACCCCCGAGGGCCTGCTTGACTTCCGCCGCTTTGGCGGCACCCTCTATCACCGCACCGCCTTTGCCGGCGCCACCACCGGTCAGCAGTTGCTCTACGCCCTCGATGAGCAGGTCCGTCGCTACGAGGCCGAGGGCAAAGTCAACAAGTACGAGGGATGGGAGTTTCTCTCCGCCGTCCTCGACTCCAAAGGCCAGGCCCGCGGCATCACCGCTCTCAACCTCCGCTCCATGGAGCTCAGGTCCTTCGTCGCCGACGCCATCATTCTGGCCACCGGCGGCATCGGAGCCATCTTCGGCAAAAGCACCAACTCCGTGGTCTGCACCGGCTCTGCCCAGTCCGCCATCTTCCAGCAGGGCGCATTCTACGCCAACGGCGAATTCATTCAGGTCCATCCCACCTCCATTCCCGGCGAAGACAAGCTGCGGCTCATGTCCGAGTCGGCTCGCGGCGAGGGTGGCCGCGTCTGGGTTCCGCGCACCCCCGGTGACACCCGTCCCGTCAAGCAGATTCCCGAGGCCGAGCGCTTCTACTTCCTTGAGGAGTGGTATCCCAAGTACGGCAACCTCGTCCCGCGCGATGTGGCCACCCGCGCCATTCACAAAGTCGTCTATGAAGAGGGCCTGGGCATCGACGGCCAGCCCATGGTCTACCTCGACCTCACCCACATCGACCGCGAAACCCTCAACCGCAAGCTCGAAGGCATCCTCGAAATCTACGAGAAGTTCGTCGGCGACGATCCTCGCGAAGTTCCCATGAAGATCTTCCCCGGCATGCACTACACCATGGGCGGCCTCTGGGTGGACTTCAACCAGATGACGAATATTCCCGGCATCTTTGCCGCCGGCGAGTGCGAATACCAGTACCACGGCGCCAACCGCCTGGGCGCAAATTCGCTGGTTAGCTGCATCTTCGGCGGTTTCCGCGCTGGTCCCAACGCGCTCGCTTATGCCAAGAGCCTTCCTGCCACCGAGGGCGATGGCGGCCACGCCGCAGAGCTCACTCGCCAAGGGGAAATCAACTCCAGGCTCATCAAGAACGAGGGCACTGAGAATCCCTTCCGCCTCTGGCGCGAGCTCGGCCAAACCACCACCGAGCACGCCACCGTTATCCGCTACAACAAAGGCCTCAAACTGGCCGATGAAAAAATCGTCGAGCTGCTCGAACGCTACAAAAAGGTCAACCTTAGCGACCGCAGCCAGTGGGCCAACACCAGCTTCGCCTTCGCCCGCCAGTTGAAGAACATGCTCGAGCTCTCGCGCACCCTGGTGCAGGGCGCACTCCTTCGCGACGAGAGCCGCGGCGCCCATTACAAGCCCGAATTCCCCGATCGCAACGACGAAAAGTTTTTGAAGACCACCAAGGCCAGCTTCACCGGCGAAGTAGCCGGCCCCAAGTTCGAATATGAAGAAGTAGATACGCAGTACATCAAGCCGCGTGCGCGCCGTTACGACGCCGCCAAATAGTTTTGTACCAGGGCGCGAACCGGGATAACCTCAGGGTCACGTGCCGTAACGAGTTTTAAGAATGAATTTTGGGGCCTCAGCCCCCGAGGCAGGGCCGATCATACGGCACAACTCGTCAGGAAAGGGATCATGGCAACCAAAACCGTAACCCTGGAAATCAAGCGTCAGGCAAGCCCCGATGCGCCCGCCGTATGGGAGAAATTTGAACTCGAGTGGCGCCCCGGCATGAACGTCATCTCCGCCATGATGGAGATCGCCGCCAACCCCGTCACCGCCGCCGGAAAAGAAACCACCCCCATCACCTACGACTCCAACTGCCTCGAAGAAATCTGCGGCTCCTGCGCCATGCTCATCAACGGCAAGGCCCGCATGGCCTGCTCTGCCCTCGTTGACAACCTCGAACAGCCCATCCGCGTCGAGCCGCTCTCCAAGTTTCCCCTTGTCCGCGATCTCCAGGTCGACCGCTCCGTCCTCTTTGACAACCTTATGGCCGTCAAAGCCTGGGTGCCCGTCGACGGTACCTACGATCTCGGTTCCGGGCCCCGCGTCTTTCCGCAGCAGCAGGAGGCCAACTATCCCCTCTCCAACTGCATCTCCTGCACCTGCTGCATGGAGGTTTGCCCGCAGTTCAATGAGGATACCGGCTTTGTCGGCGCCGCCACCATCGCTCAGGTCAAGCTCTTCAACAACCACCCCACCGGCAAGGTCTTCAAGGAAGAGCGCCTGCGCGCCCTGGCCGGCGACGGCGGCATTCAGGAGTGCGGCTTTGCCCAGAACTGCGTTGAAGCCTGCCCCAAGCAGATTCCGCTCACCAACGCCATCTCCGACGTCAGCCGCGACGTCCTCATCCAGAAAGCCAAAGACTTCCTGCGCGGATAATTGCGGCTAAATTCAGCCCCTCTTTAGAGCAGCTTGTCTGGCCCCCCTCGAGGGGCGTATGCAGTCCTGGCCGCCGCCCGTCCGTTGCCTGGCAGAAAAACGGATGCAATCTGCCGCGAAATCCGCCCCATGGGTGCAGTCACTCCCATGCGCGTGGACCAAAATGGGACTGTTAGCACCAACCTTTGTGCAGAATCCGCCCCCTTCAGAATCCCAAGGCCCCGAATGTCCAGATTGGCACATTATGTCGCGTTTTTCCACAACTCGGCATGTCTTGTCGCTTTAGGTTCCCTTAGTACCGACTTAAGATTCTCTCACTCTTCCAGGTAATCGTTTTAGGAAGCTGCTGTTCAGGGCTCCCCTCAGGGGAGAAGTCTGCTTAGGTTTCAGTGAGTTACTAAGTCAGCATGGCGAAGCCTTACGCAATCTGCGATCCGGCAGGCAAGGGCTCCACACAACAGCTCGAATGGACGCGTCGTCTGCCTCCAGGAAAAAATCCTGACGGCAAGCCGCATTCCTCCTGGCTCCCATGCTCCACCCGCAACCATCAGCCTTTATGCCACCGTTCAAGTGGCTGCTGAAAAACTCAAGCCCGCTTCGATAAGCTGTCGCAAGCTCCCATGCGGGCATCCGAAATCCGGTCGTACCCACAGCCTGTTATGAACCGTGGGACGGCCAGCACCCCGTCCCCGGCACGCATTTATCGCGTGCCGGGGGCAATTTTCCTCATTTCTTTGTTGTCCGTCGTGCAGGTACACCCGTTACCTGGCGCGGCTTGGACCTCGATCTGAGAAAAATTGGCTCGCGGCGCTGGTTGTCCCGCCTTCATAACAGGCTTTTTGTCTGCTCGCAGCAACTCTCAAACCGCATCCCTCTCTGGATTGATAAACCTCGGGCCCGACGGCCCTTTTCCCGGTTGCCATCACAAAGGAATTCACAATGACTCCCTTAATTCGGACCTCAGAGGTACCTGGAAGAATCACCCACGCCGCCGTTGCCCTGTTTTCTCGACAGGGATACCGTGGCACCACGACGCAGGATATCGCCCGCCTCGCGGACGTGAGCGAAGTTACGGTCTACAGGTACTACAAGACAAAGGAAGACATCTTCTGGTCGGCGCTCGCGTCCAGCTTCAAAACCGTCAAGCTGCGCCTCGATTCACTCGACTCAGCTTTGAAATATCAAACGCCCGATCGCGCGCTACCCCAGATTCTGGGCCTCCTGGTAGACACGATTGTCTATTCGCCGGAGTTGCCTCGCCTGGTTGCCGTGGCATACCTCGAACATGGCGGCAAGGCCGAGAAGGTTTGTCATGAATTCCTGGCCCCGCTCTTCAACGCCATCGTAAATTACCTTCAATCGAATATTGATGCAGGCCGGATCCGAAAACTGAACCCGGCCAAGATCACCGCGGCCATCGCGCTTATGGTCGCTGCCCAGCCTGAAATCTCCATGCTGATCGAAGGCTACGAGCACTCCCGCTCCAGCAGCCGCGAAACCATCGAACGCTACTCCACATTCTGGCTTGGCGTGCTCGATCCGGCGCCGCACTCAGCCACGTCCGTCTTCGCGCCCGCCCTCGAAGCACAAGTTGTCTAATCCTCGCTCCCGCAATTCCATGGATGCGCCATGACCACGATCGGTATCGGCATTTCGCAGTTGCTCACAGACTCGCCGGATGAGAACGCTGCACGTTCACATCTCGGCAGCTCTGTCTCCATGCGCAGTCACTTCGAGAAGATTCTCACCTGCGTTGAGGTCCTCGCGGATGGCTTCACTGTCGCTCTTGCCGTGGTTGGCGGTTATGCCGCGTACCACTTCCTCGAACTCGGCAATAGACTCGAGTATCCCGATCGGATGGTGTGGCTGGGCGCCTTTGCCATGGCTGCCCTCTTCGTCATCCTGCTCGACCGCGACGGCGCTTATCAAAGTGGAAACAGCCTGCTGCGCATCAAGGAGACGGAACGCTCGCTGCGGGTTTCGGCCCAGACATTTCTCCTCGTCCTTCCCGTAACCTTTTTCACCAGTCACATCTTCTCTCGCGGGGTTTTTGCTTTTGCCTTGGTTTCCGTACCCCTTCTGCAGGTGCTTGAAAAGCAGCTTCTCTTTCTCGCTGTGCGCGCTCTGCGATCGAAAGGGCTCGGTATCCAGAACGTCCTCATCTACGGCGCAGGTTCCAATGGACGCCGTATGTTTTCGGCATTGACTCGATCCCCCAAACTGGGCCTGAACCCGGTCGCCATCATTGACGATAACTCTGAATTGCATGGGCGGAAGGTCTTCGAATATGGTTACCGGCACAGCCACTCTCTCCGAGTTATTTCGGCGCCCATCACAAGGGAACTGCTCGAGCGATATCAATGCAGGTTCGTGGTGATCGCCATCCCTGACCTTGACAGCGAAAAGTTTGCCCGCGTCGTAGAAGTCGCTCGCGAAGCCGATGCCAGGCTTGCGTTCATTCCCGGTCATGCTGCTGAGACTGAGTATTTGACCGAACATGCCGACATCGATGGCACCCTACTCAGTCTTGTCGGACGCCCCGCAAAGCATTGGTATTACCAAACGGCCAAGCGTCCCTTCGATCTCCTTGGTGCTTTCGCTTTAATGGTGTGCCTGGCCCCGTTGTGGCTGCTGATCGCCATTCTCGTGCATCTCGACTCGCCGGGCCCCTCGCTCTTTTGCCAGAAGCGCGTGGGCCTCAACGGCAAGCTTTTCAATCTCTACAAATTCAGGTCGATGCACGTTGACTCGCCCGCCTACGAACTCTCGCCCAATCACTCTGACGACCCGCGCATTACCTCCATTGGACGCTTCTTGCGCCGCTCCAGCCTCGATGAGCTGCCCCAGCTCATCAATGTCCTCAAGGGCGAAATGTCCCTCGTGGGACCGCGTCCTGAGATGCCCTTCATCGTCAATCAATACAACTCCCTGCAACGGCAGCGGTTGCATGTAACTCCTGGAATTACCGGGCTCTGGCAACTCAGCGCCGATCGAGAATTCAGGATTCACGAAAATATCCAGTACGACCTTTACTACATTCGGAATCGCAGCTTCTTCATGGATATTGCGATTCTTCTCCACACCGTTGTCTTCGCCATGCGCGGAGTTTAGCGCGATCTATTTAAGTGATCTCAAAATTAAACCACCGAGGTGCATTAATGAGTGTCGCAATTGTTACCGGCTCTGCCGGACTCGTCGGATCCGAGTCCGTTCGACATTTTGCCGCCGAAGGCATGGACGTGATCGGGATCGACAACAACATGCGGGAAGTCTTCTTTGGCCAGGAAGCGTCCACCGCCTGGATGCAAGAGCGCCTGGAAAGGGAAGTGCCCAACTACACCCATGAGAACGTCGACATACGCGATCAGGATGCCATCTTCCGCATCTTCCGGCGCTATGGAAAAGACATTGAGTTAGTCGTCCACACCGCTGCTCAACCATCCCACGATTGGGCTGCCTCAAATCCACCTGTCGATTTCAGCGTGAACGCCGTTGGCACTCAGGTGGTCCTCGAAGCCACGCGCAAGTTCGCCATCGACGCCGCGTTCATCTTCACCTCCACAAACAAGGTCTACGGAGATACGCCCAACCGGATCCCCCTCATCGAGCTTGAAAAACGTTGGGAAATAGCTCCGGGTCATGAGTGGTCCAACGGCATTCCAGAGGAGATGTCCATCGATCAGTCGCTTCATAGCGTCTTTGGCGCTTCTAAAGTGGCCGCCGACGTCCTGGTGCAGGAGTATGGAAGATACTTCGGCATGCATACCGTATGTTTTCGCGGTGGATGCCTCACCGGCCCAAATCATTCCGGCACGCAGCTCCACGGCTTCCTGGCCTATCTCATGAAGTGCTGCGCTAACGGCGCGCCCTATCGCGTTTACGGTTACAAAGGCAAGCAGGTCCGCGATAACATCCACAGCGCCGACCTCATTTCAGCATTTGATCATTTTTTCCACGCTCCGCGCTTCGGCGAAGTCTATAACATGGGCGGCTCGCGCTTCAGTAACTGTTCCATGCTCGAGGCAATCGAAATCTGCGAGCGCATAACCTCTAAAAAGCTTAACTATGAGTATGTCAGCGAGAGTCGGATCGGCGACCACATCTGGTATATCAGCGATGTATTGCGTTTCAAAAGTCACTATCCCTCCTGGAAATACCGGTATGACGTTTCCACCATCCTTGAAGAAATCTACGTTGTCAATCGTGAACGCTGGCATCAGGAATCATTGGCAGGAGTTGCCATATGTTGAACCTCGGCAAGAAAAATGTACTGGGTATCATGGTAAGTGCTTTGGATTATGAGGCCGCTGTCGAGAGGGTTATCACGGCAGCAACGTTGTCCCTTCCTCTGGCAGTCACGGCGCTCGCAGTCCATGGAGTCATGACCGGAGTCACCGATCTTGAGCACCAGTACCGCTTGAATAGCTTCGACTTGGTTGTGCCCGATGGCCAACCGGTGCGTTGGGCGCTCAATCTCCTTTATGGCAGCAAGCTGCAAGACCGCGTCTACGGGCCCAATCTGATGCTCAAGGTATGTAAAGCTGCGGCAGCGAAGAACCTCCCGGTCTATTTTTATGGCAGTTCCGCGAATGTTGTCCGGGAGCTCTCGATGCGCCTCAGTGAGCGATTTCCTGACCTCTTGATCGCCGGAGCTGAGCCATCGAAGTTTGGTCGGCTGTCGGCGGATGAGCATGAGCAACTGGTCGAAAGAATAGCAAGGTCTGGCGCGGCGATCGTCTTTGTCGGACTCGGCTGCCCCAGGCAAGAGGTGTTTACCTTCGAGCTGAGAAGCGCGCTGGCGTTGCCGATTCTCGCCGTTGGGGCAGCCTTTGCTTTTCACGCCGGAAGTTTGCCGCAGGCCCCTCGATGGATGCAGGACCGCGGCCTCGAGTGGCTTTACAGGCTTGGTCGCGAACCGTCCCGATTGTGGAAGAGATACGTCTTCCTGAACCCGCTCTTTGTGGGCTTCATCGCCCTGCAAATGCTCGGGCGCCGATTCGACACAGGCGGCAGAAAGCCGCACACCCAGCAACTCTACGGATAGCGGTGACAACGCAATCGTGAAAGGAGGTTGTCTCAGCTATGAAGAACTCCACGGATGACGGCATGACAGCCCTTGAGCTTTATCAGATATTCCGCAGAAGATCGCGAATCTTCTGGGGCATCGTTGCTGTCTCGCTCGCAATCGCAATTGTCCTTTGCATCGTGAAAACCAGGAGATATGAGTCTACCGCGACAATCCAAATCGGAAAGGAATCATCTGACGCTCTTGGCTTGGACAGTCTGATGGGGTCTGTGCCCGCAAGCGATGCGGCGGACCCACTGCAGACTGATATCAACATCGAGACGCAGGTGAGTGTCCTCAAATCCGATCGCCTCGCTCTCCAGACCATCAATGCGCTCAGGCTTCAAAACACCTACGACTTTCAGCCGCGCTTCAGTCTGCCTGAGTGGTTATCAGGCTGGTCGCTGCCTGATGCCTCCACGGGCACCGTGAATCCAACCCCTGAAAACTCGCCTCTGTTGCGCAGCCACCTTCTCAAAATCTTCAGCCATCGCCTCAATGTCAAGGCGGTTCCCGGTACGCGCCTTATCGATATCAGTTATCTGAGCTCTGACCCGAAGACCGCTGCGGACGTAACCAACACCCTTGCGCAGGAGTTGATTGACTACACCTATCGCACTCGCTCCGAGGCCACGGCAAAGGACTCCGACTGGTTGAGCGCGCAGATGGATGGACTGCGTAAGAATAGCGTGGACCTCCAGACGCAGGTCGCCGCAATGCAAAGCGACTCCGGCGTCTATAGTCTCGGCGCCACTGACGCGGCCGGCCACGAACAGGCCTACTCCGGTGTCCTCGACCGGCTGCAACAAGACACGGTGGCGCTCACGGAGTCCATCCAAAACCGGGTTCTGAAGGGTGCGGTGTTCCAGGCGGTCAAGTCCGGGGATCCTGAATCGCTTTCCGGTTTGGCAGGAAACTCTTTGTCGAGCGGGGGAACCAACGGAACCAACAACTCTCTTATCGTGATCCAGAATCTCCGCACCCAGGAGGGAATTCTAAGTGCGCAGATTCAGCAGGACAAAGTGAAGTTCGGTGCCGCCTATCCAAAGCTGGATGAAGAAAACGCAAGTCTCGCAGGGATCGACAATGCGATTCACGAAGAGTCCGATCGCTTGGCTCGCAGAGCCAGGAGTGACTACGATATCGCCCTGGCAACTGAGAATTCCACGCGCAAGGAATACGAAACTCAAAAGGCCGATGCCAATCGGCTCAATGAAAAGTCCATCCAATACGCAATAGTCCGCCAGCAGGCCGTCGACAGCACCGCTCTCTATGAAGATCTGCAGAAAAAACTGGAAGAGGCGGGATTGCTTCAGGGCTTGCAGTCGACAAACATCACCGTCGTCGACAAGGGACTTACACCCGCAAAGCCATCGGTGCCAAACGTACCGCTGTACCTGGCTGCGGCTGTCTGCTGTGGCATGTTGCTCGGGGCGGCGTCGGCGATCATTGCAGACAGGGTCGACAACCGGCTCCAGGAACCGGAGGAGATTGAGCGTCTCGGCATTCCACTTATCGGCCTCATTCCCATGTTTCAGGCTGTTCCTGGTACCGAAGGCGAATTGCAGGTTGTCTGCTCTCCACAAACTCCCTATAGCGAAAGCATCAATACTCTTTGTTCCCGTCTGTTGCTCTTGACCAGTGAGGAGCAGTCCAAAGTCTTCCTTGTGACCAGTGCAATCCCGGGAGAAGGAAAAAGCACGCTCAGCGCGAATATTGCTGCCGGTTTTGCCCTGCAGGGGAAGAAGGTGCTCTTCGTCGAGGCCGACATGCGTCATCAGAGTTTGGGCCGGCGGCTGGGATTGCTGCGCACTGAGGGGTTAAGCTCGCTCCTTACCAGCGATCGAGAGACGGCCCATCCCATCGCCCGTCCTCAGATCCCCAACCTCTTTATGCTGGCGGCCGGTTCTCATCCGCCCTTTCCATCCACATTGCTGGGTTCACCGCGAATGAAGGGTCTGGCGCAGGCCTGGCGCGAAGAGTACGACATCATCGTGTTTGACGGTCCGCCGGTGCTCCCGGTTGTCGATGCGCTGATTCTCAGCAAGAGAGTTGATATGACGATTCAGGTTGCGCGCCTTGGCATGACCTCGCGAACCGCCCTTCGACGCGCCAACCACATTTTGCAAGCGCACTCCAAGAGGAGTGTCGGGGTCGTTGTGAATGCTGTAAGTCCGCGTTCCGGCGTGCTTGACGGGTACTACGGTTACAAGCAATCGAATTACATGGGGAGCTATGCAAATGATGAAATTGCTTAGTTGCGCTCTCTTGATATCCGTTCTGGCGCTTCCTTTGTTGGCCCAGCAGGAGAGCCTGCCAATTGGTCCTGGCGATGTGTTGACGATTCAGGTCTTCGAAACCCCTGACCTGAATCAAAGTGTGCGCGTCACTGACGCCGGCGACGTCCCACTGGTCTTGGGGGGAAGCGTCAGTGTGGGCTCGATGACTCCTGGACAGGCTGCCGCCGTCATCGAAAAGACTCTCGTCCAGGCGAACATTCTGAACCATCCGCACGTGACTGTGAACGTTGCGCAGTATGCGACGCTCTCGGTTTCCGTACTGGGGCAGGTCCGCACCCCGGGCGTCTATCCGATTTCAACCGGGCGCAGTGTTCTGGATGTTTTGGCGATGGCCGGCGGAGTCACCGAACTGGCTGATCGTCGAGTCACCATCGAACGCCGCGCCACCCATGAGCGCATCACCTACCTCCTCTCGAACTCGGCGGATGCAGCGCTTGAAGCGCAGGTTACGGTTTATCCGGGAGACAGGGTTGTCATACCTAAAGTCGGCGTCGTCTATGTTATGGGCGATGTCGGCAGGCCCGGTGGCTATCCCATGGCCACAAACGATTTTAAAATCTCGGTGCTTCAAGCGGTGGCCATGGCGGCTGGAGTCAATCACACCTCCGTTCCATCGCATGCCATGCTCATTCGCAAAACGAGCCAGGGCTATACCCAGCTTCCCCTGTCTCTGAATGCGATGCAGAAGGGCAAGGTGCCGGATATGCAGCTCATTGCGGACGACATTATCTATGTCCCCTTCAGCTTTGCCAAAAACTTCGTACTTAGCGCCTCTTCCGTCGTGGCAGAGGCTGGCTCGGCAGCCATCTATCGGTTCTAGCTTGACGAGCGTAATCAGATCTCCACTCGGACAATGAAAAAACCGTTGGCTATAAGTTCGTATAGTCGCGGAGTTACAAGAGACAATTGATGAAAGTCGATTTGCCGCGCAGAGTCCGGACCAGCACCCTCGTGCAGAATGCAGGTTGGATGTTCGGCGGCTATGGAGTTCGGATAGTCATTCAGGGCTTGTACTTTGTGCTCATTGCCCGGGGACTCGGTGCTCAGCAGTACGGCGCTTTCGTTGCCATCACTGCACTGGTGGCAATTGCCGCGCCTTTTGCCGGCTTTGGTGCTGCCAACCTGCTCGTTAAAAATGCATCGCGGAACCGAAGCGTTCTGCCGGCATATTGGGGAAATGGACTCATCCTCATTTGTGCGAGTGGAGTTGCCTTTCTGGTGATTGTTGTTGGCTTGGCCAGGCTCTTTCTGCCTGGCTCCGTGGCCGTCGCGAGCGTGCTGTTCGTGGGCATCTCCGACCTCGTGCTGCTCCCGCTGGTTGACCTGGCGGCGGCCGCATTTCAGGCTATCGAGATGATGAGCAAGTCGGCACAGTTGCAGGTTCTCATCAGCGGTTCGAGACTCATTGGAATTGTCGTACTCCTCCTGATCCGGCCGCACCCGTCGGCCGTCGCATGGACTCAAATCTACGCTCTTGCCACTGCGGCAACGGCCGTGTTCGCGCTCGCATCTCTGGGTAAGCAGGCAGGCCCTCCCCGCCACGCCCTGCGAAGAATCGGTTCCGAATTTATCGAAGGCATTTACTTTTCCGCGGGCCTTTCCGCGCAATCGATCTATAACAATATTGATAAGACCATGCTCTCACGCATGGTTTCCCTCGACGCGGCAGGTGTCTACGCTGCCGCCTATCGCGTCATTGACGTCGCTTTCGCGCCTGTGCAATCGCTGCTCAGTGCGTCCTACCCCAGGTTCTTCAGGCACGGTGCGGAGGGCATTCAGGCGTCCCGGTCTTATGGCCTTCGTCTTACGCGCCCTTCTGTGATCTACTCGCTGGTCGCCGCCGTAGCAATGCTCATGGGCGCGCCGATACTACCCATGATTCTGGGGCCGCAGTTCGCTCGAACTGCGGAAGTGCTTCGCTGGCTCGCCCTGCTGCCGCTGCTCAAAACTCTCCATTACTTCATGGCCAACGCGCTTACCGGCGCAGGACACCAGGGGACTCGCACCTCGATGCAGGCCGTAGTTGCGGTCTTCAATGTGCTTGTCAACCTCTGGATCATCCCGGCGTACGGATGGCGCGGCGCTGCCGGCTCCAGTCTGGCTTCGGACGGCCTGCTGGCGGCTCTGATGTACTCCGCCATCTCTTTCAAATGCCGTCGCGGGCACCACTGCAATTACTCCCTTGGTGCTGCGGGAGCGGCGCCCGAAACAACTTTGGAAAGCTAGCCTCATGTTGAACTCCGCTGAAAAGCTCTATTGCGTGCTTGCCCTGATGTTTTTCAGCGGCGCAATTCTCCCGGTATTTACGGGAGAGAATGACAACCTGAATCCGCAAAACCTCTCCAACGTCTACACGCAGTCGGTGCGCGTCGCAATCTGGCTCGGACTGTTATTCTTCATCCTGCTTCGTCTCCGCAAATCAACGCGTCTCATAGTCCCGCAGTTCTGGCTCGCCGCTCTGGTGGCATGGATGGCTGCCTCTGCCGCTTGGTCCGGCAACTCCGAGACTACGATCGTCAGAACCATGATCACCGTCTTCAGCATCCTGTTTGGTCTCTATTTCGGGACCTCTTTCTCGTTACGAGAGCAAATGCGGATGCTCCTCTTTGCATTGATCATTCTTGCTGCACTGAGCGCAGTTGTCGCTGTCTTCCTCCCGCAATACGGCATCGTCACCGATCCCGGGATTGCAGGCAGTTGGCGCGGGGTCTTCGGTCACAAGAACAACCTTGGAACAGCGATGGTTCTCTTGTGTATTTGTTGCGCAAGTCTTTGGTCTTCGAGAGAGGCAAACCGCCTGCTCTTGGCCACCGCCCTCTTCCTTGGCATAGTAATGACGTTCCTGTCGAGATCGGCCGGCGCCGAAGTCACCCTCGCCATCGTGCTCCTGCTTGCCCTGCTTTCGCGTATGCCTCGCCTGCACGTCTCGACGCTGATCCCGGTGGCGGGCGCGTTTTTCATCGCGCTCGTCGGAATTGCAGTCCTTGCAGCGCAGCAAGGGTCCCTTCTGCTGAGTCTTATGGGCCGCAATGCAACGCTGACGGGCCGTGTACCGCTCTGGAATCTAGTCCTGAAGCTGATCGCAATTCATCCGCTTATCGGATACGGGTACGGCGCATTCTGGCAGGGAATCCATGGCCCTTCTAACTTCATCGAAGTGCGGTCCAATTGGCAGGTTCCTCACGCCCATAATTTGATCCTCGATTTGTGGCTCGATCTCGGCCTTGTTGGCGTCGCGCTCTTTCTCCTCTCTTTTTTCTCCACTCTCTGGCGGGCTCTTCGGCTCTTTAGAAATGGAGACGGACGCGATCACATCTGGGGCATTTTGCTGTTGGGGGCATTCTTTCTCTTTAATCTTGTTGAAGACTGGTTCGTTCCCTCCACGCTGTTCCTGGTACTCTTTAGCGCGGCAACAGTGGCGCAGCCAATCCGCATAGAGCAAATAATCGAAAGCCCAGACCATGAGGACGCCGAAGCTGTACGGGGCGGCGTTCTGCTCCCCAGGCGCAGTGTCCATGCGCTCGTCGACAACAACGTGTAATAAAGTCTGCTCAAAGTCTGGAATAAATGACAATAGATCAAAAATTAAAGTTGCTCTTAAGACCGGTAATTCATCCACTTCGTCAATGTTATATTCGCATTGTCGCCGGCAGACTTGAACTGAGGAGTCGGTTTAGCCGATCGAGCGTCGTGCGTGCAGACGGTCCCGTTGTCTCGCTTACAACCCATGGCGCAAGGCTGGCAACGGTTCATCTGGCTATTGAGTCGATTGCAGGAGGCACCGTTCTGCCCTCCAGAATGATCCTGTGGATTGGCGAAGAGACGGCCTCGTCGGCACTTCCAGAATCGATCAGAAGACTTCAGCGGCGGGGGCTTGAAGTCGAGGTCTGCGAGGAAGGGTTCGGACCGCATACAAAGTACTATCCCTATCTGAAATCCGCAAAGACCTTCGATCTCCCGCTGGTCACTGCGGATGATGACATGATCTATCCACCCTATTGGCTGCAGCGGCTGCATCGTTCGTATCGGAAGCATCCTGATGAAATCAGTTGCTATCGAGCCGGCGTCGTGTCCACTAAATGCACGACCATCGCCAGGTATCTGGAGTGGCCCGACTGTAGATCGAGACAGGCACGCTTCAATCACTTTGCAAAAGGAGTCTCCGGAGTCATTTATCCACCTGAGTTTCTCGCCGAATTGAAAAAGGCCGGAGCAGGTTTCGTCCTCTGTTGTCCAAGAGCAGATGATATCTGGCTCCACGTTCAGGCAATACGGGCAGGGTACAGGATTAGGCAGACCGGCTCTCGCGCCCTACTGTTTTTAACGGTGCCCGGCACTCAGGAAAATGCACTCACCTTGTATAACTGCTCTGGACCGGCTCCTGCTAACGACGAGCAAGTAAGGATGACCTATAAATCTTCCGATATCGCATTGATGATTGCCGAAGCGGCCGCCGGCTCGCCGCAGCGGCATCAATGCGGATTGAACCAGGTAAATATCATCGAAACGGCCGGTTTGTAGCGAACCAGATTATTCCCTGATCGCGGCCAACCTGGAAATCATGGCCAGGTCGAAGCCCGAGGCGAGCATCAATTTACTCCACTAATTCCTTAGCAAAGTGTCATTGGTTGACTTATGCGAGTTCTTATTGTTCATAACCACTATCAGTCTGCGGGGGGCGAAGATGCCGTCGTGCGGGCGGAAATATCATTGCTGCGCGCAAAAGGAAATGATGTCGAGCTGCTGCAGGTGGATAATGACAACATCGTTGGCAAATTAGTGGCTGCTAAAACGGCTTTGCAGTGCGCATACTCGCTTACGGGCGCCCGCTTGATGCACGATCGCATTCGACAGTTCAGGCCAGATCTCGTCCATGTCCACAATTTCTTCCCGCGCCTGTCGCCGTCCGTTCATTATGTGTGCAGGCAGGCAAGAGTTCCGGTGGTCCAGACGCTGCATAATTACAGGTTGCTCTGCCCCGGGTTTACCCTTTCGAGAGGCGCGACGCCCTGTGATGACTGTCTGGGAAAGATCGTTCCATGGCCCGCGGTACAACACAGTTGCTATCGTCAGAGCAAGACCGGCACTGCAGTGGTCGCATCCATGTTGGCGATCCATCGGATGCTTAAAACATGGGACCATACCGTGGCCCGCTTCGTCGCCCTCACCGCATTCGCGCGCGCCAAGTTTATCGAGGGTGGCCTGCCTGCCGGCAAAATTATAGTTAAGCCAAACTTCCTTGCGGTCGATCCGGGGCCGGGTGCCGGAGATGGCGGGTATGCCTTGTATGTTGGGCGGCTGTCGCCGGAGAAGGGAATTGATACCCTGCTTGCCTCTTGGCAACAACTGCCCACAAAGCGGCCGCTCAAGATCATGGGCGATGGCCCTTTGGGCTCCGTGGTCAGGAGCGCGGCCTCAACAATCAATGGAATTGAATGGCTGGGACCGGCCGGCAGAGAAGAAGTGTCTCGAGCGATGGCTCATGCCACTGTGTTGATTCTTCCATCGGTATGCTACGAAGGGTTTCCAATGGTCATTGTGGAAGCGCTCGCCGCGGGACTTCCCATCATTGCCTCGCGCCTTGGATCGATGGCCGAGCTCGTCGAGCAGGGTGTCACCGGCCTATTGTTCCCGCCTGGGAGCCCCGATCACCTTGCCAGAGCAGCAGAATGGGCCTTTACTCATCCAGACCGTCTGATTGACCTGCGGCAATGTGCCCGGCGTGAGTTCGTTAAAAAATACACAGCAGAAGCAAATTATGTCTTCCTCTCTGAGATATACGAGTCAGCGCTGCGAAGCATGAGAGTCAATCAAGAATCTTCCGCGAGCTTTGGCGCCTCAAACGCTGCTCACCAGGAATACTGAAGCAGAGCACCAACCCCCCAATCGATAGCTTACTCATTCCATAGCTTACTCATTCCAGAGGTTCCTTTGAATTACAGCGGCAATCACTCCATCAATCTGCCAAGAAAGAAACTGGCGATCCTGACAAATCTGATCGCTCCGTATAGAGTTCCCATCTATCTGCATCTTGCCAAGAGTTTCGATACGCTCTTGTTGCATGGTGGCACCGAGCCAAACCGGCATTGGAAGACTGAAACTCTGCCATCGCTCAAGACACGCAAAGTCTGGACCCTTCAGATCCCAATCCGGAAGCATACGGGCGTCTCCGGCATCTCGGATACGGCTTACCTGCACCTCAGCCCGGGATTGCTTTTCCGGCTCCTGTCTTTCAGGCCAGACGTGGTGCTGACCAACGAGATGGGCTTGCGCACCGCGATTGCGCTGATCTATGGCAAGCTGGCCGGCGCGCAAGTGTGGGTTTGGTGGGGTGGCACTCCGCATTCTGAGAAGCACGCGAACGGATGGAGGCGAAGCTTGAGGAGATTCCTCGCTTGCCACGTAAAACACTGGATCAGTTACGGCGCCACCTCGACGGAGTATCTTCAATCCTTGGGAATTCCCCGTCACTCCGTTCTCCAGATTCAGAATTGCGTTCCTCAGGAAACATTTCTCAAGATTCCCGACCAGCATAGCTCTTGGTTTGAGCGTGCTCCTCACCCTGTCATCGTTGCGGTTGGCCAGTTTACCCGGCGAAAAGGACTGAACAAATTGATTGAGGCTTGCGGGCGCTTTGCGGCCCGCGGGCTTGATTTCACGCTGGCTATTGTCGGTGACGGACCGGAGCGGAACCGCCTTGTCGACATGGCTCGGGAGAATGCGATCGAGCATTTTCAGATGATTCCCAATCAGCCTCAGGCCGCGCTGAATGAGATCTACCGGGCCGCCGACGTGGTCGTCTTCCCCACCATGGAGGATGTCTGGGGCTTGGTTGTGAACGAAGCAATGTGGGCGGGTACACCTGTTCTCTGCTCCCAGTACGCAGGGTGCGCAACCGAACTGCTTCCAGAATCGAATATCTTCGATCCACTGTCTCCGGAAAGCTTTGATGCCGCACTCGCGAAAATCTTCAGCCACTCCGTTTCTTTACCGGATCGCTCGCGGCTCAGAACGTGGCAAGAAATGTCCAGAAGAATTGCGCGCTCGCTCGCGGCTGGATATCCCTGTAACTTATGGTGGGGGCGGACCGGGAGCCCAGCCAAAGGGTAAGGTTGATGAAAAGAAACTTTTGCACTCATCTGGTATACGCGCGCAGATGGCCGATTGTCGGCCGCCTGGCCTACATCCTTCTTAAAGCGCTGGGATCCGAGATACCGCTTTCCGTCAAGATCGGCAGCGGCTTTCAACTTGTGCACGGTGGATTCGGCGTCGTCCTTCATCCAGCCTGCGTGATCGGCAACAATGTCAAAATCTATCAAGGGGTCACCATCGGGCGCGGAGATACATTTCGTGAAGCGGAGCAATCTCGCTTCGAAGGCGTTCATATTGGTAACGATGTCTTGATAGGTCCTGGCGCGAAGATCCTCTGTAATTCAGGCGTGTTGCATGTGGGCGCTGGCACCATTGTTGGCGCCAATGCTGTGCTTCTGCGAACAACGGGAGTGGAAGAGGTGTGGGCCGGTGTCCCGGCTCATCTTATCGGAATGCGGTCCGACCCCAAATACCAATAACCCATCTCGAACGATCGTGATCAAGCGTTGTCTGATGGTGATAGGCAACTCTGAAGATCCACGTAGAAAACGCAAAGGCCACTTCCCGCGAAGTGGCCTTTTTTTGTGCCCCCTGGTTCAGGCAATCTCCTAACCCATCACCCCATGAAACCCATGTATGGATTGGAGCCGAAGTTGCCGAAGTTGGGGAACACCGTCCTTATCTGCCCATCCGACAGGCCAAACCAGCTCGCAAGCGTGCCCGCGTACTGCTCCACCGCGGTGGTCGGAATCAACCTTCCCGCGCCCAGATCATTGGCCTGATCCACGCCGACCACCGGATACTGACCGTACATGTTCTGCCCCTGCACGGCCCCGCCCACAACAAAATGATGGCTGCCCCAGCCGTGGTCCGTGCCGTTGCTGTTGCAGGTCAGTGTCCGTCCAAAATCGGAGATTGTGAACGAGGTCACCTGGTTGCTCAGGCCCATGCCCACCATCAATCCGTCGAAATACTCAAAGGCCGCCCCAAGCTGCGTCAAAAGCTGCGCATGAATCTGCGCCTGGTTGTTGTGCGTGTCAAAGCTCCCCAGCTGTACGTAGAAGATCTGCCGTGTCACCCCCAGGCTCGCCCGCCCCGCAATGATCCGCGCTACAGTTTGCATCGAAGCAGCCAGCGGGTTGTCCATCAGCTTGCTCGATACGGGGTCGAGGTACTGAGGCGGATTGGCCACTCCTCCCACCCCGGCCGGAGCCATCGCGCTCGCCAGCATCGACTGCGCCTGCATGGAGCGATTGAGGATGACTTCGTACTCCTGCGCAAACAGGTTTGTCTCCTCGGCCGTCAGCACGGAATTGAGTGCGTCGCTGGCCGCGGGCGACCCAAACGTAGGGTTCGCCAATCCGTAGATCGGAATCGGCCCGGCCGATGTCACGTTCAGTTGAAACGAAGTTTGCCCGGCCAGAAACAGTGCATTGCCCGAGGTCGAGATGCAGGTAAACATGGAATTGGAATTCATGTTCATCGCCTCGATAGCGTCGGCCACCGCGCCGCCCCACCCGATATGCTCGCCGCTGCCGAGGTTCGAAGCAATCGCCTGCCATGCTGCCGTCTGATCGAAATGCGAAAACAGCGAGTCAGGCAGTGCGACGGAGTTGGCGTCGATCTGCGTCTTCGTAGCCGGTGTCACCAGCGTGCCGGTATTCGCAACGATTGCGGCGCGGCCCGCGTTGAATAGATTCTGCACCCCCGTCAGGCTTGGATTCAGAGCGAAGGTGCGCCCGCTCTGCGGTGTCTGCAGCGTGATCGGCAGCAGCGCGCTCAGCGGATACGCAAGCCCCGGCGCGCCCGATCGTGCCTGCGTAAACGCCGCATAGGAGTCGGCATCGGTTGCAATCACCGTCCCATGGCCATCATTGCCGCCCTGCAGATAGACGCACACCAGCGCGCGATAATCCGATCCCCCGCTGTTCTGGGCCATTGCGGCCACTGAGTTGAGCTCCAGAAAAAATGGGCTCACGTAGAAGCCGGCCATCGAGGCCATCGATGCGGTCCTCAAAAACTGCCGCCTGGATTGGTGAAATTTGCACATGGCTCGCTCCTATTGCTGCGCGGCGAAGTCGGGCGACGCCACGGTGAGATAGATTGCCGTTTGCACGCGGCTCAAGAGCGCGGCATTGATCGCGTTCTGGTCTCCGCTCGGTATCGGGATCGAAGCGATCGCGTTAAGAATCTCGCTGTAGAGCGTGCTGCTCATCTGGCCCGCCATCAAAAGCAGATTGATGCGGTCCAGTAACTGGTCAGGCGTCGCCGCCAAACTCATCTCCGTCGCGTAGGACGAAAAAACGTCAGGCCCCCCAGCCGCATTTCCGCCGATCGCGTTCTGCAAAGAATTGATGTACCCCACGACCGTGGAAACATTGGTCATCTGCACTTCGGGCGCCAGCAGTCCATCCGTCGCAAGGGTCGTGCCGGGTGGTGTATAGCCGGGGCTGAACCAGTTGAAGACCGTGGGCGAACGAAGCCACATCTCCCCCAATCCATAAATCGGATCTTCCGTGCTGCCCAGGTCGAAGGAGCCGGTCCGCGATTGCGCCGTGAAAGCCCGCGCCCACTCCGTGTACCGCAGCAGTGCCTCGCGCACTTTTCCAAATTGCGGATTCGCAACGTCGGTCGCCGAACTGCGCGCCTCCGTGTCCAGCAGGATCGCCGTAATCACCGCCTGCAGATTGCCCCGCACCCCGGTTCCATCGTCCTTGAACACCTGCGCCACGCGGTTCACGTAGGCCGGGCTCGGATTGCTGGTCACCAGGTGCTGGATCATCTGCTTCGAAAAGAAGGCAGGAAGATTCGGATGGTTAAACAACGTGTCCAGCGCGATCGTCAGGTCGCCATTCGGGTCCGCGCTCCCCGAGGCCGGTATGGTGACGCCGAGAAATTGCTTTTGCACCGTCGAGTGGTGGCTCGCGAAACTCTGCATGGGCAGTAGCTCTTCCCCAAAACCGGTGCCAACGTAGACGCAGCAGTTTGACCACGCGTTGTCACTGTTATCGCCCGGTATGTTCCAACCGAAGCCCGTGAAGACCGCCGCCAGTCCCATCACGTCGGCATTCGCGTAAGTCGGAATCGGATTCCCGGTCGAGTCAAGCTGCTGGGTCCCGTCGTCATTCAACTGCCACAGCCCGATGGTAAAAAGCTGCATCACCTCGCGTGCGTAGTTTTCATCCGGATCGGTGGTGGCGTTGCCTTTGTCGTTGCCCAGCATGGAAAGAAACTGACCCATCATCGGACTCAGAGTTACATCCTGGAGTAATTGCCTGAAGTTTCCAAAGGCGTCCGTGCCCAGCATGTCGTAGTAACTCGCTTCGCCGCGCGGCATGTTTTGAATCGCAGTCGAGTTATTGCTTGAAATCACAAACAGTTGCGAGAGCGCGTATTTCACCCGCTGGCGCAACTCATCGCTCGCCGTCAGCGATTGCTGCCAGAATGCCCCCTGCACCAGGTTCTCATCCGTGTCGTTTTCCACAAACAGGGCCGCATTGCAGGTCACGTTGCCCACAGCGCAGGGCGGATTATTCACAATCAACGCCAGTTCCACCGCCGGCTCTGACGGTGTCGGCTGCATGCCAAACTGTTCCGTGAGCCACGCCTGGTAGCCGTTCATTGATACATCGTGAATGTCGGCGTCCGTTGCGCCAAAGGTGGCTTCATCAAGAAAGCGCGCCGCATCCTGCGGGCTCACCACGGGAACCGGTGGCGTGCCATTCACGGTCGCAATCAGATCCGCTGAGGTTGCAGGTCCCGGGCTTGGATTCAAAACCTGCAGATCGAGATTTCCCGGCTCCGTCAAATCGACTGTCGCCGTCAACTGCGTTCCACCATCGAATGTTGTTGGCGCCGCAGATCCGTTCACCAGCACCGCTGCGCCGCTGATAAACTTCTGGCCAGTCAGTACGATGGTTGCCGATCCCGGATTAAACGTCATGGGCGCGGCCGAGGTGAGAATTGGAATCGGATTCATCACCGAGATATTCTGCGCAATCGAAACCGCGGGATTGTCGACGCTGGTAATCGTGAGCTGTACGATGTTGCTCGGCGTTGGAACCACTGCGGGCGCCGTGTAAGTAATCGAGCCGTCTGTGTTCGACACCGCGGTCCCCACCACCGCGTTGCCGCCCGCCGTTCCGTTCACCTGCAGTGTCACGGCGGGATTATCGGTCCCATTCACCGACAATCCGAAGTTCAGAGTGTTCGATACGCGCACGTCCGTTCCCGTGTTGGGCTCCAGTCGCAAGACCACCTGCCCGGGCCCGACGTTCACGGTGAGGGGCGGCGTGCTGGCCGATCCAGGATTCGGATTGGTCACCGCCAGCGGATAGCTGCCGGGAGTGGGCGCGGCGATCTCCGCAACTAGCTCGGTGTTTGACACATAGGTCGTCGGAACCAGTGCGCCGTTCCAGCTCACCTGCGCCCCGTAAACAAACTGCGTCCCACTCACCGTTACCGGCGTCGTCCCTTCCGAGAAGCCTGCCGGAGCCACTGTGCCCAAGGTTGGAATCGGATTCCAAACCTGCACTTGTACCAACCCCGGCGTCGCCTCCGGATACTTTGCGATCGTGGCCGTCAGCTGAACCGTATAAGGAGTCGGAATAATCGCGGGTGCCGTGTAAAGCCCCGCACTGCTGATGGTCCCGACCTCGTCATTGCCTCCCGGCACTCCATTGACGGCGAAGGTCATCGCCTGTCCTGACGACAGGTAATTCGACGAGAGCTGCAGGGTCTGATTCACCCGAACCGTACTGGTAGGCGCCGAAATCGCTGCAATCGAGTTCAGATCCACCGCGATCGACGCGCCGCCGCAACCTGCCATCAGTCCGGCGAAAAGCAGGAAAGGCGTCCCCAAAAACACGGCTTTGGGCAGAGGGCCGCATGAGCGCACCACTCGCATAGTTGCTCCTAGACGGGGATATCCAAGGGAACCAAATGCGCGTCAACAAACTTTGCTGTGCGCGAAAGTACAAAAGAACAACAGTAGATTAGTTTCTGAGAGTATCGGGGATATTTGAGAAAAGCAAATCAAAATACGACCATTCAGTACTTCCGTAATGAGGATCGGATTACTCTCACGGGCTCGCCGCGTTGCGTACCCTTCGCCTTTTCCGTCATCGATCGGCTGTGGTATAGATTGCCTGAGGCATTCCCCACCCTCAATTCCATCCAGATTTGGAGATCCCCCATGAAGCGCCGTTCTTTCCTCAAAAACGCAGCCGCGTTGCTTCCCGCCGCCGGACTCCACGACCTTGTCCTCGCCCAGGCTTCGACCGCACTGTCAACTCAGGGGATTCATGTGGTCGCCGCGGATCAGGATCGTTTCGGCGAATCGCATTCGCTTGGGTTCAGCCGCATTCGCTTCAAAGTCGGGACTCGCGAAACGGGCGGAGGCTTATTCGTGATTGAACATGAGAATCTCCTCAAGGGCGGTCCGCCTCTCCACCTGCATCTCTATCAGGACGAGTGGTTCTATGTCATGGAAGGCGAGGTTCTGTTTCAAGTCGGCAGCCAGCGCACACGTCTCGGCCCCGGAGAATCGGTTCTCGGCCCGCGCAGAATTCCACACACCTTTTCCGCGACCGGCCAGAAGCCTGGTCATATGCTGATCGCCTACACGCCGGCCGGCAAGATGGAAGACTTCTTCCGCGCTACCGCCATTCCGAATCCGCCCCCGCTCGATGCAGCCATCTTCAAAAAGTATGAGATGGAATTCGTCGCTCCCTCGCCCTTCGCCGGCTAAAGCGGTTCCACAGTTGCTGTACCCCGAAGCGATGAGGCTAAGGTCTTTTTATCGAGAAAAAGCCACCTCGGAGATCGCCAGAAGAGACTACAAGTACTGTGGAACCGCCCTAGAAGTCATCTCATAAACCTGTCTTGAAAGGGCACGGCTTCAGCCGTGCCGCAAAAAGCCGCCAAAACCGATGGGCTTTAGCCCCTGAGGGACGTCTTCGATGGTCGGCTGACATTTATGAGATGACTTCTAGTGTGTATCGACAAATAGGCCGCGCACCCGTATAGGCCGATCCACCCTCGGCCTCAGCCCCGCAGCCTGTTCAGCAGATCCTGGGGATGGACCGGCTTGGCGAGAATCTCGAACTCGTAGCCCTGGGCTCGCGCTTTTTCCAGCAGATCGGCAGTCGCCGCCTGGCCTGAAAACAGCAGAATCTTGATCTGCGGCAACAGCGCCCGAATCCGGATCGCCGCGTCGATGCCGTTCAGGTCCGCCATGATCACATCCGAGATCAACATGTCCGGCTCAAAGGTGGAGACAAGTTCGAGAGCACCCTCGCCCGAATAAATGGCGCGGGCCTCAAATCCGCTCTGGTTCAGGATCATGGCAAGCGTATCGGCGATCACGCGTTCGTCGTCGACAACCAGAACTTTCGGTCGAGTCTTGGTTTCGGGCATAGGCTCCTGTGCATATCAATTCGAAGAATGCAACGCAACTCTCAACGTAGAAGGATGCAACGCAACTTGCAACGAACATGCCGCCATGGCTCGATCGGGGAGGTGGCGCATGCCTCGTTGAACGCTGCTCCTAATGATACTCTCGGCTTGGGCGCGTCCCGCCGTTCTCGGGCTTTCCGGCCACTCACGGTCTCCGCATTCCGGAATGGCTTAAGTACGCGCACCCGGCCGCCCGTTCGTTCATGTCCAGGTAACACGCGAAACATATACTTAGAACCATGGCCTGCGCCCACCTCGGCGGGCGATGCAATCCGGAGAACTACCCATGCTGGCAGAAAACCTCCCCAACCAGGCCCAGCCCGCGGCTGTCGCGCCCGAGGCGATCATTCGCGCCGAAAAAGTTGAAAAATACTACGCGCAGCCCAGCCAGAATCGCATCCAGGTCATCTCGGCCACCGATCTCAGCATCCTGCCCGGCGAAATCCTTGCTCTGCTTGGCCCATCCGGCTCAGGCAAGTCCACCATGCTGCGCATGTTGAGCGGTCTTTCCACCCCCACCGCGGGCCGGGTCTTCTGGCACGAGCAGCCCATCGTCGGCGCTGAAATCAACGTCTCCATCGTCTTTCAGAGCTTCGCCCTCTTCCCCTGGCTCACCGTCCTTGAAAATGTTGAAGCACCCCTGCAGGCGCGCGGCGTCGATCCCGATGAGCGCCGCGCCCGCAGCATGAAGATGCTTGACACCGTCGGCCTCGACGGCTTTGAAGCCGCCTATCCCAAAGAGCTCTCCGGCGGCATGAAGCAGCGCGTCGGCTTTGCACGCGCTCTGGTCGTCGAGCCTGAAGTCCTCTTCATGGATGAGCCCTTCTCTGCTCTCGACGTCCTCACCGCCGAGAACCTCCGCAGCGAGTTGCTTGAGCTCTGGGCCAACAAGACCATGCCCACCAAGGCCGTCTTCCTCGTCACCCACAACATTGAAGAAGCCGTGCTGCTGGCCGATCGCATTGTGGTCCTCGGCCGCAATCCCGGCCACATCCGCACCGACTTCCGCGTACAACTGGCCCAGCCCCGCGATCGCAAGTCCGAGCCTTTTACGCAGCTCGTGGACTACATCTATAAAGTCCTTACCCGACCCGACGTCGTGCCCGTCGACGCGCCCGGGCAGTTTGCCGTGCCGCTCGTACGCGACCAGCGCCAGATGCACTACCAGATGCTGCCGCACGCAAGGCCCGGCGGCGTCGCCGGCCTGCTTGAACTGCTCCTCGACAAGGGCGGCCGCGACGACATCTATCACCTCGCCGACGACCTCGCCTTCGAAATTGACGACCTGCTCCCCATTGTGGACGCCGCCCAGTTGCTCGGCTTCCTCACCGTCGACGAAGGCGATGCCGCCATCACCCCCAACGGCGCAGAATTCGCTAACTCCGAAATCCTGCGGCAAAAGGAGCTCTTTCGCGCCGCCGCAATTCAAAACGTCCTGCTCCTGCGCCAGATTCGCCGCGCCCTTGAAACCAAAAGCGACCACACCGTCCCGGAGGACTTCTTCCTCGACATGCTCGACGAGCAGTTCAGCGAGGAGGAGTGCCTGCGCCAGATGGAAACCGCCGTTGCCTGGGGACGCTATGCCGAACTCTTCGATTACGACGCCGGCCGCCGCCGCTTCATCTTGCCCGACGCCCCCGAAGAAGAAGTCGCCGAAGAAGTCGCCGCCCCCACTCCCAGCGATGCCCCACCTGGCCCCAACGGTAGCGAGGACCGTAAGTGAAGATCCAGCATCCTCTCGCACGCTCCCTCGTTACCGCGCGCACCTGGCCGTTCTTCATGGACCTGGCCGTGGCGGCTGTGGCCATGGCGGCTTTCACGGCCGTCGTCAGCACCGGCGTCTACTGGCTCTCCAAGCCCGTCCCCGTCGTCCCCATCTCCAACTCCATTCGCGCGCTCCCGCTCTATGCGTTTTATTCCCTCGTGCGCATGGCCGTGGCCTATGTGTTGAGCCTGGCCTTTGCCATCTCCTACGGCTATATCGCGGCCTATAACAAACGCGTCGAGCCTTTGATGGTCGCCGTCCTTGACATCCTCCAATCCATTCCCGTCCTCAGTTTTCTCCCTCCTGTGGTCTTGGCCATGGTCGCTCTGGTGCCCGGCCACCAGATGGGCATCGAGATGGGCGTCATCCTGCTCATCTTCACCGGCCAGGTCTGGAATCTCGCCTTCAGCTTCTATTCCTCGCTCAAGAGCATCCCTCGCGAGATGATTGAAGCCACCCGCATCTATCGCTATTCCGCCTGGCAGCGCTTCTGGCAGCTTGAAATGCCCTACTCCGCCATCGGCCTGGTCTGGAACTCTATCGTCTCGGTCGCCGGCGGCTGGTTCGCCCTCATCTTTTGTGAAACCTTCACCATGGGCGACCGCAACTTCCAGTTGCCCGGCCTGGGCAGCTTTATCCAGACGGCCACGTACGCAGGCGACACCCGCGCCCTCATCAGCGGCATCGCCGCCGTCGTGCTCATCGTCGTGGCCACCGATCAGCTTGTCTGGAGACCCCTGATCGCCTGGAGCGACAAGTTCAAATTCGAGCAGGTCGAGTCGGCCGACCGCGTCACTTCGCCCATCCTCGAACTCTTGCGCCGCTCCAACCTGTTCAGCACGGTTCCCGGCCGCCTCTTTGCCAAAATCGAGGAGCCCATCTTCCGTCGTCTGGCGCGCAGCCCGGAGTGTCGCGTCGTCCAGCCTCTTGACCAGGACCAGCGCAAAGGCTCGCCCCTGCTTTGGATTTTTGCTTTACCGGCCATCGCAGCGGCCTGCTGGGGAGTCACAAAAGCCGCTTTCATGCTGAGCACAGTCACCTGGCCGGAACTGCGCCTGCTGCTCGAGGGAGCCGCAGCCACATTCCTGCGCGTCAACGCCTCGCTGCTCATCTCCGCCGCGTGGACCATTCCCGTCGGCGTCGCCATCGGTCTCAGTCCGCGCCTCGCCCGCATCGTGCAACCCGTGGCCCAGGTGCTGGCCTCGGTCCCCGCTACGGCCTTCTTCCCGATCCTCCTCATCGGACTCGTCAAAATTGGCGGCGGACTCGGCATCGGGTCAATTGTCTTGATGTTGCTCGGCACCCAGTGGTACATCCTGTTCAATGCCATCGCCGGAGCTATGTCCATCCCCTCCGATCTGCGCGAGGTCTCCGAGCTTTTCCACTTCACCCGCTGGCAGCGTTGGACCAAGCTGATCCTGCCCGGCATCTTCCCCTATCTCATCACCGGCATGGTCACCGCCTCCGGCGGCGCTTGGAATGCTTCCGTCATGGCCGAGTACTCCCACGTCAAAGACCGCACGCTCGAGACCATCGGCCTCGGAGCGCAGATCGACGCCGCCACTGACAGCGGCCATTTCTCCCTCCTGCTTCTGGCCACCATCCTGATCTCCCTCATGGTCGTCACCATGAACCGCCTCGTCTGGCGACGCCTCTACCACCTCGCAGAAACCAGGTTCAAACTCGAAAGTTAAAGTCAACGTGCGGTAGCAACGGGCTGTCTTAGAAGTCATCTCATAAACCTGTTTTGAAAGGGCACGGCTTCAGCCGTGCCGCAAAAAGCCGCCAAAACCGATGGGCTTTTGCCCCTGAGGGACGTCTTCGATGGTCGGCTGACATTTATGAGATGACTTCTAGTGTCAGGCCACAACTTCATTGCCCCATGCCGCAATGCGGGGGTCTCAAAATCACTCATGAATCGGCGGCGTCGTTTTGCCCGCTGCCCCCTCCGCCGCCGGGCGTCCCAAACCTTCACGTTGTGACATGGATATTCACTGGATGTGGAGAGTTATGCCCCATCCGTGCATGGGGCCGCGTTCGAGGCTTCTCAGGACGAGAAGCGCGAGGGTAGCCCGCGCAAAGCGGAAACCCTCAGAGACCGCCCCGCCAAAACCGTGAAGCCGCCCTCCGCTGATCTGACACCCTTACATGACATGGGAAAAAAAAAGATTTTGACTGTGAAACTGTGGAATTTATATAAATTATTCATTGCAAAAGAATTACAAGCCAAGATTCAACCCAGTACAGCGCCTGTATGGCTGTAAAAACCAAAATCCCCTCGTAACACCCTCATAATAAAAATCTTAAAGACCGGCCCTCCAACCCCGTACAGCCGCTGTAAAACTGTAAAACTGTAAAACTGTAAAACTGTAAAACTGTAAAACTGCAAAACTGTACCCCGCCTGGTCCCAGCTCCTTTGTCCTGCCCCCCTCCTGCAACCCCTCCCTCTGATTCGGGTAATTCTCTGCAGCCGTACCATCAAAATCACGCACCCTCGCTGGTGAATATCCTTGAAAAACGCAACCTTTCAAGCGAACATTCGGCCACTTTCGGGCCGCATGCATGCCAACATTGCAGGCTGTTTACTGCCTCTCAACACCGCCGCGAAATCCACCCTCCCGCCTGCGCGAAACTGGTAATCTGAAATCATGAAATTCGGGGTTCTTGTCTTTCCCGGTTCCAACTGCGACGACGACACGCACCACGTTATCGCCGAAATTGCCCAACAGCCCGTCACCTTCCTCTGGCACGACTCTGAAGACCTGCAAGGTGTCGATGCTGTGCTGGTGCCCGGCGGCTTCGCCTATGGCGACTACCTGCGCACCGGCGCCATCGCCCGCTTCTCCCCGGTCATGCAGTCCGTCAAACGTTTCGCCGACGCCGGCGGCCTCGTGCTTGGCATCTGCAACGGATTCCAGATCCTCACTGAAGCAGGCTTGCTTCCCGGTGCGCTCATGCGCAACGCCGGACTCAAGTACATCTGCAAGCAGGTCCATCTCCGCGTCGAAACCGTCCACAGCCCCTTCACCCATCAACTCGTCAAGGGCCAGGTACTGCAGATGCCCATCGGCCACATGGAAGGGAACTACTTCTGCTCGCCCGACGAGTTGCATCGCCTCGAGTCAGAAGATCGCGTCGCCTTCCGCTACGCCACGCCCCTGGCTGAAATCACCGCCACTGCCAATCCCAATGGCTCCCTCTCCAACATCGCCGGCATCCTCAACGCGGGCAGAAACGTTCTCGGCATGATGCCCCATCCCGACAGGTCCAGTGAACAACTCCTGGGCTCCGCCGACGGATGGAAGATCTTTGCCTCCATGCTCGAGGCCCTGGCAGTGAAATGATCGACATTCACAACCACCTCATCTACGGGGTAGACGACGGCTCTCCCGACGTGAGGACCTCGCTCGACATGGCCCATGAAGCGGCTCGCGACGGCATCACCCACATCGTCTGCACGCCCCATGCCAGCGACAGCTTCCCTTATCGCACCGAGATCGTCGAGGAACGCTTTGATGAGTTGCGCCATCTCCTGAAGGGCGTCGTGCAGCTCAGCCTCGGCTGCGATTTCCATATGTCGGCCGACAACATCTTCGCCGCCTACTCCGATCCCCTCCGTTACTCCATCAACGGCAAGGGATACCTGCTTATCGAGTTTCCCAACACCGCGATCTCGCCGCACCATGCCGATGCCATGCTGCGGCTGCAATCGGTCGGCTATACGCTCATCGTTACCCATCCTGAACGCTATCCCGCCGTGCAGCAGAATCCCGAGTTGCTTGCCGACTGGATGCGCATGGGATGCCTCGTTCAGGTTACCGCCAACGCACTCTACGGCCGCTGCGGCAAAATTGCGGAGGACCTGTCCAACGAGCTCCTGCATCGCAACTGGATTCATTTTCTCGCCACCGACGCGCACCGCCTCACCTGGCGTCCGCCCCATCTTAAGGGCGCGTATGACTATGTGGCTCAGTGCGTGGGAGAAGAAACCGCCCGCCGGCTGTGCGTCACCAATCCCATGGCCGCCATCGATGCCTCGCCCTGGCCCCTGCAGCCCGAGGCGCTCGGTCTCTTCGAGCGCGTGCCCTTGAAGTTCAATCCACGGCGCTACGGAAAGGGTCTCGCCAACGGCTCCGAGCCGGCGCCCAAAACCGCCGCAAAAAAACTATGGGCTCGCATCTTCACGCGTAAGGAATCTGCCCAGCCGTAGAGTTGACTTCGAATCCCAACAGCTCCTCCATTCCCAGACAACCCGAAGAGCAGTTGGCGCAGGTGAGGATGAACTTTTCTAAGCGGAAGAATGGGCTCCGCACTCCGACAGCCAGGGCAACGGCAATCGTCATGGGCACGTGCAATCGTCACGGACAGCCCGGCTATAGACCCAGTCCCCCATCTACTGCCAGCACCTGCCCGGTAATAAAACTCGGCCCCGTGGCGAAGAACAGCACGGCCTGCGCTACGTCCTCCGCCGTTCCGTTGCGACGCATCGGCGTGCGCGAAGCAAAGCGCCGCGCTTCCTCGGTAAGCTTCTCGTCCATCTCCGGAGATCCAAATTCGATCCAGCCCGGCGCAACGCAGTTCACGCTCACTTCCGGCGCAAAACTCTTGGCCATCGCCCCGGTCAGCATATGCAGCGCCGCCTTCGATGCAGAGTAGTGTGCGTGGCCCGCCCAGGCATGCATGCCGCCCAGCGAGCCGATATTCACGATCCTGCCCCCGTTGGCGCGCAGATGCGGCAGCGCCGCGCGCCCCAGCAAAAACGGCCCGCGCGTGTTGGTCTCAAACGCCGCGTCCCACTGTTCCAGGCTCATCTCCTCCAGCGCCGCGGAATCGAACACGGCGGCATTATTCACCAGCAGGTCAAGTCTGCCAAACTGCGTGATGAACTCCTCGATTGCCTTGCGCACTGAAGCCTCGGAACGCACCTCGCATTCCGTCGCCAGGGCGCGCCGTCCCAAACCTTCAATCTCCTGTGCTGTTGCTGTGGCCTCGGCCCGTGATCTCCGGTACGTGATGCCCACGTCGGCTCCAGCCTTCGCCAATGCCAGCGCAATCGCGTGACCGATGCGGCGCGCCCCGCCGGTCACCAGTGCCGATTTGCCGCTCAGGGGTTGGGTAGGCATCGCCGCTCGCACTTCCCGGATTCACTTGCACGCCCGCGCGCGCAATCCCAAATGCGCTTCAATGCAGCGCGGCATCCTAGTTCTGGTTTGCCTGAGGCTGGCTCTGCTCGGGCTGCGCCTGCTTCGGGCTGCCCTGCGCGTTCGCCTTGTCGTCCGGTTGGCTCTGAGACTTGCCGCCGGCGGGAGGGGCTGCCGGCGCGCCGCCCTTTTCTGAGCCCGCGGACTTGTCTCCATCCGCGCTCTTTCCGCTATCCGCCGTATCGTCCTTCGTCTTGTAAATCGAGTACTGCTCCCCCGGACGCTTCAAGCGGATTTCCATGCTCATCTCCGCCTTATTGACTTTGTAGTCCTGACCATAGGTCTGAAAGCCCCGCGCAATCACCTGCACGCGCACCGTGTCCCCAATGGGAATCACGTCGATTACGGTCTTGCCGTCCTCGTTGGTCTTCAACTCCATTCCGCCTCTATCTCTCTCGCCCTCCATCGGATGAAAGACCACAGCCGCGTCCTCTATCGGCTTGCCGCTCGCATCGCGGACCACTGAGACTTCAATCCGCGCCGACGGTGGGGGAGCCTTGTACCTTCCGGCCGCGCTCGGAATCTTTATCCTGCGCTGCAGAATGCATCGAACAGGCGGCCAGACCAAGCCCGGCCAAAACTACGCTGAAGCGGAAAAGCGATCGACAAAACATGGCTACCATTCTAACCAATCTAATCACCCGCAGAACAGCCCGCTAAGCCCCCTGGCCCCCAGCTTCAAACCAGCCGCAAACCACCGCGGAACCTCCTTCTGATTCTCACGCATACTATATGAGTGAACTTAGCTAAGATTATTACGGAAATGCCCTTGACAACCTCAAATCTGCCCGCTATCGTTAGCAATTGGAAGACGGGAGTGCTAGCATACCACCGGCACAACTGCTCGACCGGCTCCTCGGTTGCCCTTTTTCCTGGTAGCCTGGCGCCGGTTTCCAAGGTTTTCCGCAGTCAATCACTCAAATCCCGCTGCCCGGGCTCAACCCGGTCCGCGTGTGAAGGAGAAGCGAAGCAATGGCATCAACATCCGTAGCAACCACATTCACCCCGCTCCATGACCGCATTCTTGTCCGCCGCATGGAAGAGGGCGAGACCGTTCGCGGGGGCATCATCATCCCCGACAGCGCCAAGGAAAAGCCCCAGGAGGGCCAGGTCATCTCCGTCGGCAAGGGCAAGTCCAACGACGAAGGCAAGGTCTTCCCGCTCGACGTCAAGGCCGGTGACAAAATCCTCTTCGGCAAGTACTCCGGAACCGAAATCAAGATCGACGGCGAGGAATTCCTGATCATGCGCGAAGAAGAAGTCCTCGGCATCGTCAAGAAGTAGTGATGCAGTGGCCGGTGAACAGTGGTCGGAACAGACCGCGACCCCTTCCATCCTGGCCACGGTAGTCATTCCAAGTCTCAAAACAGAACCCCCAAAAACTGATCCTTGAACGCTGTTCACTGATCACTGGAGAGAGAAAAATGGCAAAGCAGATTCTGCACGGTGAGGAATCCCGTCAAGCAATCCTGCGCGGCGTCAACACGCTGGCAGATGCAGTCAAGGCAACGCTCGGCCCCAAGGGACGCAACGTTGTCATCGAAAAGAAGTTTGGATCGCCCACCATCACCAAGGACGGCGTGACGGTGGCCAAAGAGATTGAACTGAGAGATCCGCTCGAGAACGTCGGCGCTCAGCTCGTTCGCGAAGTTGCTTCCAAGACCTCCGACGTGGCCGGCGACGGCACCACCACGGCAACCGTTCTGGCCCAGTCCATCTTCCGCGAAGGCGTCAAGACAGTCGCAGCCGGCGCCAATCCCACCGCCCTCAAGCGTGGCATTGAGAAGGCCGTGACCGCGGTCATCGGCACCCGCGACAAGGACGGCAAGTGGACCGAGGGCGGAGCCCTTGGCAAGCTGTCCAAGCCTGTCAACGAAGGTTCCGTGGCCCAGGTCGGCGCTATCTCCGCCAACGGCGACCAGGAGATCGGCGACATCATCGCTCATGCCGTCAAGGTTGTGGGCAAAGACGGCGTCATCACCATCGAAGAGTCCAAGACCATGCACACCGGCCTCGAAACCGTCGACGGCATGCAGTTTGACCGTGGCTACCTCAGCCCCTACTTCGTCACCGACGCCGAGCGGCTTGAAGTTGTTCTCGACGAGCCTTACGTCCTGATCTACGAAAAGAAGATCAGCGCCATGAAGGATCTGCTGCCCCTCCTCGAGCAGGTTGCGCGCGGCGGCAAGCCCCTGCTCATCATTGCTGAGGATGTGGAAGGCGAAGCCCTGGCCACGCTCGTGGTTAACAAGCTGCGCGGCACCCTCAACGTTGCGGCCGTCAAGGCTCCCGGCTTCGGCGATCGCCGCAAGGCGATTTTGGGCGACATTGCCATCCTCACCGGCGGCAAGGCCATCACTGAGGATCTCGGCATCAAGCTCGAAGGCGTCAAGCTCGAGGATCTCGGCAAGGCCAAGCGCATCACCATCGACAAGGACAACACCACCATCGTCGACGGTTCCGGCAAGGCCTCCGACATCGAAGGCCGAGTCAAGGAGATCCGTTCGCAGATCGAGAAGACCACCTCCGACTACGACAAGGAAAAGCTCCAGGAACGGCTCGCCAAGCTGGTCGGCGGCGTCGCCATCATCAAGGTCGGCGCGGCCACCGAGACCGAGTTGAAGGAGAAGAAGGCTCGCGTCGAGGATGCGCTCCACGCCACCCGTGCGGCTGTCGAGGAAGGTATCGTCCCCGGCGGCGGCGTCGCCCTGGTGCGCGCCATCCCCGCCGTTGACGCCCTCATCAAAACCCTCGAAGGCGATGAGAAGATCGGTGCGCAGATTGTGCGCCGCTCCCTCGAAGAGCCACTCCGCCAGATCGTCGCCAATGCCGGCGAAGAGGGCGCCGTGGTCGTCGCCAAGGTCCTCGAGTCCAAGGAGCAGCACTTCGGTTACAACGCCCTGACCGGCAATTTCGAAGACCTGGTCAAGGCCGGTGTCATCGATCCCACCAAGGTCACCCGCACCGCGCTGCAGAATGCGGCCTCGATCGCGGCCCTGCTGCTCACCACCGAAGCTCTGATTGCCGAGATTCCCGAACCTAAGGCAGCGGCTCCGGCCGGCGGCCACGGCGGCGGCATGGACGGCATGTACTAGAACTGGCCGTCCAGGCAAACGCGCCTTTGGCGCAAATGCAACAACCTGAAAGGCCTCCATCTTCGGATGGGGGCCTTTTTGTGTGAGTTTGGCAGAGAAAAAGTATCTAGGTAAAAGTCCTGTTCAATCTGGGGTGATCATCCCATGCTCACAAATTCACGTGAAATACTCCTCGCCGATCGAATCTGGATTGTCGTTCTGCTTCGCCGCGCGATTCCGCCTCATGCCCCAGGCAATCGCGGCTCTACCATCGAATGCGCGTTACAGCTCCCGCGCCCGCTCAATTGCACGAATGACTGCCTGGGCCTTGTTGATCGACTCCGCATGCTCCAGCTCAGGCACTGAATCCGCCACAATCCCCGCCCCAGACTGCACATAGCCCTTGCCGCTCACCGACAACATCGACCGGATCGCAATGCACGAGTCCAGATTGCCTGAAAAGTCGGCGTAGAGCACCGCTCCGCCATAGGTGCCCCGTCGCGCCGGTTCCAGTTCTTCAATAATCTCCATGGCCCTCACCTTGGGCGCGCCCGAAAGCGTGCCGGCAGGGAAGCAGGCGCGCAAAGCATCCACGGCGGTCAACTCCGGCTTAAGACGGCCTTCGATCGAGCTCACAATGTGCATCACGTGCGAGTACCGCTCCACAAACATCAGCCGATCCACCTTGACGCTGCCGAACTCACTCACCCGGCCCACGTCATTGCGGCCCAGGTCCACCAGCATCACGTGTTCGGCAAGTTCCTTTTCGTCGTGCATCATCTCCTCGGCAAGCGCCTGGTCTTCTCGTTCCGTGGCCCCGCGGGGCCGCGTTCCGGCAATCGGCCGATACTCCACCTTGCCTTTATGCACACGTACCAGCAACTCCGGCGACGAGCCTGCCAGCTCCAGCGCCATCGGCTTCTTCAGCTTCTTCGACCTCTTTCCCGCCTTTACCGCACCGCCCCCCAGCGGTCCCTCCGGCGCAAAGCGCAAAAAGAACATGTACGGGCTGGGATTGACGGTGCGCAGAGCGCGATACACCTGGAAGCTGTCCGTATCCGGCTCCACGTCGAAGCGCTGCGACAACACTGCCTGGAAGATATCGCCGGCGGCGATGTACTCCTTGGCGCGCACCACCGCCGACAAATAATCCTTCTTTGCGGTGCGGTACTTCACCTTGAGGTGCTTCTTCCCGCCCCCCCCGGCCTCTTGCTCACAGCAAGCTTGGGCAGCGGTTGAGAGAGCCGCTTCTCCAGTTTGTTCAGGCGTTGAACGGCGCGCCCGTAGGCGCTGGCGGCCTTCCCCCGCGACACATCGGCCGTCACCACCAGCCAGATCTCCTTGCGTACGTGGTCAAACGCCAGCACCTCGTCAAAGAACATCAGGCAGGCGTCGGGAATTCCCAGCTCATCTTTGGCCAACTCCGGCAGCCGTTCGATCTGCCGCACCGCGTCGTAGGCAAAATAGCCCACCGCCCCGGCAGTGAACGGGGGCAGTCCCGGCAGCCGAGCCGGTTTGTGGCCTCCAAGCGCCTTGCACAGCACCGCAAACACGTCCGCTTCGACCTCGGTAACCTTCTTTCCCTCGGTAATCGTCACCGCGCGTCCGCGGGCTACAATCCGCTTGAAAGGCGCCAGCCCGATGAAGGTGTAGCGTCCCACCTGCTCGCCGCCCTCCACCGATTCCAGCAGAAAACATTCGCGTTCCGCCCAGGCGGTCCGCAAAAATGCTGAGACCGGCGTCTCCAGGTCGGCAGTCAGCACGCGGCAGACGGGCACCAGCGTGTGTTCCCGGGCAAGCGCCTGGAACTCCTTGCGGCTGGGTTGGACAGGATGCACAGAAGCTTTCACAGCCTCCAGTGTAACTGCTCGCAAGAAGGCATAGCTTGCCTGGCAGCCTCTCTGTTGCAGAGCCGAAACGGAACCAGCCCAAGTCAGGCTCGAAGCCGGAAGGGGTTGACCGCAAAGGTCCCGGTTGGCTTGACTCCGGCGGACGTGTAGCCTAGAGTCAACAAGTTTGCGGATTTGTCAGCTTGAAAGTGGAGAATTATATGTCAACAGGTAATCCGGCACTAACTTTGGACCAGGAGATTAATCCCTGGGAGGCACAAAGCGCCCGCTTCGACTTCGCGGCCCGCAAGCTCAACCTCGATGAAGGTCTGTGGAAGCTGCTCAGGACGCCTGCGCGCGAGATCATCGTTCATTTTCCCGTGGCCATGGATGATGGACGCATTGAGATGTTCAACGGCTTCAGGGTGCAGCACAACATCGCTCGCGGACCCGCCAAGGGCGGCATTCGCTACGCCCCCGACGTCACGCTCGACGAGGTGCGCGCCCTCGCCAGTTGGATGACTTGGAAGTGCGCGGTGGTCAACATCCCCTTTGGCGGCGCCAAGGGCGGCGTCATTTGCGATCCCAAATCCATGAGTCAGGGCGAGCTCGAACGCATGACCCGCCGCTACACCTCTGAAATTATCGACTTCATCGGACCCGAGAAGGACGTTCCCGCTCCCGACGTCAACACCAACGAGCAGACCATGGCCTGGATCATGGACACCTACTCCATGCACATGGGCCACACCGTCACTTCCGTGGTCACCGGCAAGCCCCTCAACATCGGCGGGTCGCGCGGCCGCATTGAGGCCACCGGCCGCGGAGTCCTGGTGGTTTGCACTGAAAGCCTTCGCTACCTGAAGATGCCCATCGAAGGATGCCGCGTCGTCATTCAGGGCTTTGGCAACGTTGGCTCCAATGCCGCGCGCCTGATGATGGAGCAGGGTTACAAAATTGTCGGCATCGCCGAAACCGACGGCGGTCTCTACAACGCGGCCGGCATCGACATCCATCAACTCGTCGAGTACAAATATCGCAACGCCACCACGCTCGGCTTCCGCGGCGCAGAGGCCATGCCCAGTGAGGAGCTTCTGGTTTCTGACTGCGACATCCTCATCCCCGCCGCAACCGAGAACGTCATCACCAGCCGCAACGCCGGCCAGATCAAGGCGCGCATCGTCGTCGAGGGCGCCAACGGCCCCACCACCGCGGTCGCCGACGATATCCTCGCCGAAAAGCGAATCTTCATCGTGCCCGACATTCTGGCCAATGCCGGCGGCGTTACCGCCAGCTATTTCGAGTGGGTGCAGGATCGCCAGGGTTACTTCTGGAAAGAAGCCGTGGTCAACGAGCAATTGGAAACCATCCTGCGCGACAGCTTCGACGATGTGGTCCGCTATGCCGAAGCCCACAACGTCAACAATCGCATTGCAGCCTATATGCTTGCCATCGATCGCGTCGCTTTCACCATAAGGCAGCGCGGCATCTACGCTTAACCGCCGGCTAGCGAGGGAACGTCAACCCGCCAACAACGGAACGTCAACCCGCCAGCAAGGATCGGTGCCCCACCATGGCGACCGTTTCATCGTCGTCATGGGTGGGAAGCGAAGAACTCAACAGCCGCGCCGCATCACTCACCGCGCAGGTTGCGCATTTTTCTCGTCGCGATTTCGCTCCACATACTCGATGTAGCCCAGCAGCGCGCCCCAGTGGTAGAAGCGGTCGCTGCTCCCTACGTCATCTCCGCTGCCTGACATGGCATTGTAGTTCTCGTGCACGTGCCCGTTTTGCGTCCACTCTTTCAGAAACAGGTTGTAGGACTTCTGCGCGAATTCGCGGCGGGTGTCCGCATCGTCATACTTTTCCAGGCCCAGGTAGACCAGGTAGTTCATCGGGCCCCAGATGCGCCCGCGCCAATAATCCTGGTCGTGGAAGGCAGGATCGTCGATCTCGATCGACGGAATCACCCAGTTGCCCCAAAACTCCTTGGGATTGAGCAGATGTCGTTGCACCATAATGCGGCCCTGTTCCGGTGTCGCTGCCTTGGCCAGCAGGGGATAAAAGTTTGTCGGCGACAGGCGCATGCTGGATTCGCCGCTGTGCAGGTCCTTGCTGAGGAACATGCCCGCCTTGTCGTCCCAGAGAGTCGCAAGCTTGTTACGGTAGCGCGTACTGCGATCCCGCAACTCTTGGGCGTCCTCGGTTTTCTGCAAAACCTCGGCCATCGCGGCCAGCGCGTCGCAGTCGGCAATGTACATGCTCATCAGGCCCACGTCGGCAAATTCGAGCACGTGCGTCTGCGTGTTATAAAACGTGTTGTCGTACATGGGGCTGTTGTCCAGACCCGATTCCAAAATCGCCCCTGCCCGCGTTCCTACCGAATGATCGTCGGGATTGCCCGGCGCATTCTCAGGGTCGCTGCCCCAGGCAAGATAACCCTGTATATCGCGGTGTTCGCTCCACCAGCGGTTCCAGCGGAGCAGCGGCTCAAAGGTCTCCTCGAGCAGCCAGCGGTCATGAAACTGCTTATAGAGACCGAGCACTGTGATCGCGCCCACCGGCGGCTCCGAGCGGTCGTAGCTCTTCGATCCGGGGCGCGCAAAATTCGGTACGAACCCCTGCGGCGTCTCTTCGCGCAGAATTTCGATGGCGTTGGCATACGCCAGTTCCCGGTCTCCAATCGAGGCCAGCGTGGCCGCGAAAAACGTATCCCAATCGAACAGAACGTAGCCGCCAAAACTCTGACACCACAAGCGGCTCACAGGGGAGATGACGCGGTGCTTGCCCGGTTCATAAATCGTGTCCCAGCCCAGGGTGGTCTCAATCGCGTCCATGAGCGGGCCGTTCTGCCCCGCCGACGTGATCGATTGCGTATACGCCGCATGTTGCCGCTCGACTGCGGCCTCAATCTCCGCCAGCGTGCGTCGCCGGCCGGTGCTCACGCCTACCGGCCCGCTCAAGATAGCGGAAAAGTACGGCGCGCCGACTGGAATGCCCGTGGAAGGGTCAACCTGCGGTACGCCAGGCTGCGTGCAGGTGCAATAGACCGGCACAGAACCCGATGCGCCATGCGTCTCAATAAAGTCTGTATGGCGCAGCACCGTGCCGGGACGGTTCCATAAAAAGTCCACTGAAAAAACTACGCTGGGCGGCAGCGCGCCGTCGAATTTGGACGCAAGCGGAGACACCAGCAGAACCTCGTCGGCGCCATCCCATGCGCTTTGAACTCGCCAGGTGTGATCCCTCCAGGTGACGCGCAGGTCGGTATAGTTGCCCTTCCACGAGTGCGGCCCTGGAAAAACCTCCTCGGCGCCGGGTGTGCGCCGCCCGATCAGCGCGTCCGGCAGAAAATCATCCCCCGCCACGGTCGAGTTGTGCTTGACGCCTAGGTGGATCGCCAGCCCTTCCGGCAGCAGAACCTGTGTGATCACGCTGTTCACGTCCCACGTGTTCCAGCCTCTGGCGAGCTGCTGCTGCAGTTGGCTGTAAGTCGCCGAAGGAGGAGCGGCGGAATCGGTTGCGGCCGCTTGTGCGGAGGCCGTAGCTCCTGACATCCAGGTTGCCGTCATCCACAATGCAATGGCGAGCACGCTGGTTGAGACGCGCATAAAGCTTGCGACGCGCATTAGAAATCCTCCATCATGGATCGGCCTGGCGCGGCCATCCCTTTCCCTCAAAAAACAGCCGCGGTCCAGAATATATGTTTGGGAATCCTGCGCCTGAATCTTCTCTTGGCGTTTCTGAATTCTAAAATGTACCACAAGCCTCCTCGATCGGGAGCGGAGCTCCTTGGCGCTGCCCCGAAAGCTCTCCGGGACGGTTCTCGGGCCCCCTTGCCACGCGGCACTGCCACGCCGCCTCCTGCTTGAACTCAAGCATGTGCATCCCCGCTTCCACTTCGTCCTCTTCGCTGCACGTACGCATGTAAGCAGTTTGCTGTGGAATACGCTTTGCGCGTCCAAGGCCTAACCGAGTACAGTTGCCGGGGGGTAATCCGGCCAGGAAATACGCGCCCAGGCGACTTGGGAACAGGTTGAAGCAAAAGAGCTGCTGCATCGAGCTGCTTTTTCTTGCCGGTTGATCACCTGAATCCTTCCTGAGGGCAGTAGGGTCCAGGTTTGCAGCCCCATGATTTTGTCGAAACGAACATTCACAGTGGTTGAAAAGAAAACATTTTCAGAGGTGAAACATGCGCATTTCCGCTCCACTTTTGTTTGCCGTCATTGGATTCACAACGTTAACCGCCGCAGCGCAAACCACAGCCGCCCCCGCCAAGGCTCATCACGCTCCAACGCCTATCCTGGCCGCAACGCCGCCCATGGGTTGGAACAGCTGGAATTTCTTCGCTGATAAAGTCACCGACAAGGACATCCGCAACGCGGCTGACCAGATGGTGTCGACGGGCATGAAGGACGCGGGCTATGTCTACGTGAACATTGACGACACGTGGGAGGCCGAGCGCGACGCAGATGGCGTTCTTCACACAAATTCCAGGTTCCCCGACATGAAGGCGCTGGCCGATTACGTCCACTCCAAGGGACTCAAGATCGGCATCTACTCCGGCCCCGGACCCAAAACCTGTGGCGGATTCACAGCGTCCCTCGATCATGAGGTTCAGGATGCCCAGCTCTACGCCTCGTGGGGCATCGATTACTTGAAGTACGACATGTGCAGTTTCGGCGACGTGATGGCTGCCAAGGCTCCCAACGACAACGCCGGACAGATGCGGCTCATGATCGCAGCCTACGCAAAAATGGGCAAGGCGCTCCAGGGCTCGGGCCGCCCGATCGTCTTTTCGCTTTGCCAGTACGGTGTCGATGCGCCGTGGGAGTGGGCGCCTGCGATCGGTGGCAACCTGTGGCGCTCCACAGGCGATGTGCAGCCGAACTGGGACAGCATCTACGACATTATCAGCGAGCAGGCGGGGCTGGCCAAGTACGCGGGACCAGGCCATTGGAATGATCCCGACATGCTCGAAGTGGGCAACGGCGATCTGACTCTGGCCGAAAACCGCACCCACTTCTCCATGTGGGCCATGCTGGCCGCGCCGCTGCTGGCCGGCAACGATCTGCCCAACATGAAGCCCGCCATCAAGGACATCCTCACCAACAAGGATGTCATCGCGATTGACCAGGACAAGCTGGGCCACGAAGGCACGCGCGTCTACGCCGATGGCGAATTGGAAGTGTGGGCACGTCACCTTTCCGGCGGAGCGATGGCGATTGCGGTGCTGGACCTCGGCGAAAGCCGTTACTCCACCCACCCCTTCCACCTCAGCCTCGCAAAGCTGGGGCTGCACGGCCCGCAAATGGGTAAGAACCTGTGGACAGGCAAGGATGTGACGCTCACCGACGGCATGCCCATCGAAATCGAAAGCCACGATGTGCTGCTGGTTCGCATTGCGTCGCCCAAGTAAGAACGAAGTGCAAACGCCTGTGCCCCATCTTTTCGACTCGATTCCGTCGCAAGGGTGGGGCATAGCCATTTTTATGGATCAAGCGCAAGCTGGGCTCCGCTTTCGGCCTCGAAGGCCGCGCCCTTGGGACCTGTCCCCACACTTGTGTTGAGCCGGGCCGCAAAAGATCGTAAAATGAGCGCGGCTTTAGCCACCGAGAGATGTCTTTCGCGTCCAATCAGACTCTGCCGGCAGTCTGCCCGGGGTCTTAACCTCTGAAACGCGCCAACTTCCTCAAGGGGGAAATCCAATGATTCGCGTAGGTCTGGTTGGTTTCGGCATGGGCGGCCGCGTTTTTCACGCCCCGCTCGTCTCCTCGGTCCAGGGCCTCGTGCTCGCCGCTGTCCTCGAGCGCACCTCCAACAAGGCAGCGGAGCGTTACCCCGGCATCACTACCTTTCGCTCGCTCGAAGAGATGCTCGCCGACGCCTCTCTCGGTCTCTTCGTCGTCACCACTCCCAGCGGCACCCATTTTGAGCTCGCGCGTCAGATCCTCGAAGCTGGAAAAAATGTTGTCGTCGACAAGCCCATGTGCACCACCTCGGCCCAGGCTGCCCAGCTCATCGCTTTGGCCAGGGCGAAAAATCTCCTCCTCGCTCCATTCCACAACAGGCGCTGGGACAGCGATTTTCAAACAATAACAAGACTTTTACATGATGGTCCGTTGGGCAGGCTTGTCTCCCTCGAGTCCCGTTTTGACCGCTGGCGTCCCGACATGCCCAAAGACCGCCTTTGGAAAGAAGACCCATCCCAGGGTGGCGGCGTCCTGCTCGATCTCGGCTCTCACCTCGGCGACCAGGCGCTGGTCCTGTTCGGCAAGCCCGAGGCGGTCAGCGCCGAAGTCAGCCGCGAGCGCGACGGCCCGGGCGCCGTCGACGCCTTCAACCTCCGTCTCCGCTATCCCGGCCTCATCGTCACCCTCGGCGCCAACAGCCTTTCCTTGCCCGCCGCGCCGCGCTTTCACCTTCGCGGGACCAGGGGCAACTACTTCAAGTCGGGTCTCGATCCGCAGGAAGCCGCCCTCAACAAAATCACCCGCATTGACGATCCAAACTGGGGCCATGAGCCCTCATCCGCCTGGGGAACGCTCAATATCGGCATCGATGGCGGCACGGTCTCCCGCCCCGTTGAACCTGTCCCGGGTGACTACCGGCTCTTCTACGCCGGCATCCGCGACGCCCTGCTCGGCAAAGCGCCGGTTCCAGTCAGCGCCCTCGACGGATGGCGGGTCTTGCGCCTCCTCGAATGGGCTGCTGAAAGCTCGCAGAAGCGCTGCGAAATCGTCTGCGACTGGAGCGAAGAGCCGGACTGAGGCCCATCTCCGCCGTCCCTGAACGGGAGATCGTCTGAGAGTACCGGGACATCCTTTACGTTTTAGACCGGGGACATGGTTTACAAGCCCCTTGCGCTGAGATTGGCTCTGATTGCGGGTTTTCGGCGGGCTTTGCCGGTCTTCAGATCCATGATAGTCGTCGCCGTAGCCGTGGGAATGTGGGAATCCCCGCTGGGATTTCCAAGGGGCGTGGGAAGGGTGGAAAGCCGGCCTTTCGGCTTTCCATGCTTTCCATACCCCGGCATTTCCATGGCTTGCTCTTGCTGCTTTTCGTCGGTTGTGTGCGGCGGCCAGTATGATGGGCGAAGTCAATTTGGGGAAATCAGCCGATTTCTATCGGGGTTGTTCATGCCGAGCTTGCCTTTGGGAAAGCCAACTGTTCTCCGCCATGGTGTAAATCATGTCTCCGGTCTGTTTTTAAAGCATGTCCCCGGTATGCTCACGTCCTTCACCCCTCGCCGCCCGGCTCTTTCTCCACTAGCGGCACCCAGAAGCGAAACCGCGCCCCGCCGCCTTCCACGTTCTTGGCTTCAATCCCTCCGCCATGCGCGGCCAGGATCGCGCGCGCAATCGCCAGGCCCATCCCCGACCCCTTGGCCTTAGTCGACCTGCGCTTGCCGCGGTAAAACTTCTCAAAAATCAACGGCAGGTCCTGTGCGTCGATCCCGGGACCATCGTCTTCCACGCAGAACTCCAGCTGATCGCCGCTGCGCCGGCTACTCAACGTCACATGGCTTCCCGCAGGCGTATGAGCCGCCGCATTTTCAAGCAAATGGCGCAGCACCCGCCCCACCAGGTGCGGATCGAACCAGGCCGGCTCCTCCGTCTCACCCGGTGCCTCGGCCGCAATCGTCACGCGGTGCCCGTGGAGCGCCTTGCGCGACTCCTCAAGCGCCTGGTCGAGCAGGGCTCGCGGCTGCTGCGGGGCCGGCTGTATCTCCACCACGTTGGCGTCGATCTCGGCCATCTCCACGGCCTCTCCAATCAACCGGTCCAGCCGCGCCGCCTCTTCGTCGATCACCGATGCCATCTCTCGTTGGCTCATCTCGTCCATTCCCTTGGCCTCCAGCAGCGTCGAGGCCGCGGCGCGGATCGAGGTCAGCGGCGTGCGCAACTCGTGCGTAAGGGAATCGATCAGCGCCGTCCGCAGCCGCTCGCCTTCTCGTGCCGCCTCTGAGCGCGCTGTGGCCTCAATGGCCAGCGAGCGCGCGATCGCAATCGCCACCTGCGCGCTCACCGCCGTCGAAATCTCATGTGACAGGCTCGCCGGACGCCATGCAATCGAGCCAACCGGTCCCATCCCCACCATCAGCGTCCTCGCGCTCAAATCGCCTGGAATCGCAACCGTCGGAGTCGGGGACTGCGTCATCGCCCGCAGGCTGGAGCGAATGCTGATCGGCAGCTCCGCGGTCGAAGAGTAGAACTCGTCCCAGTCCCGTACGTAAAGAACCACACCATTCAGAGAGAAAATGCGCTCGATGATCCGGGGCAGCTCGCGGATCAATCCCTCCGCATCCTCGTGGAGCATCATCTCCTGGCTCAATTCGTAAAGCCGCTCCACATCTCTGCGCCGCTGCTGGGCCTGCCGCGTCTGCCGCCGTGCCCGCTCCGCCACCCGGCTCACCAATAGGCAACAGGCGGCAAACGTGAACATCACGATCCACTCCTCCGCGCCGCGCAGCCGCAGCGTACGGTAAGGAAGAAGAAAGTAGTAGTCGAACGAAACTGCGCACAGCGCTGCAATATAAACCGAGAGTGCGATCCCCGCCTGGGTTGCCGACCACACAACCAGCGCCAGAAACACCATTCCCGCGGTGGCCGAGTTGGCGCCCAACCACACCAGCACGAAGGTCGTCGCGGCCGCCAGCGCCGTGGCCACAATCCAGTGGATCACCCCTCGGGAGTCCGGTAATCCTTCCATCAGCTTCGTTGCAGCGAGCATCACCGAAATCATACGCGCCGTCGCGAATGATGTAATCTTCCCTTTGTGGGTGCTGAAAGAGGATTCCCATGCCCGGCAGAATTCTGGTCATCGACGATGAACCGCAAATCACGCGCGTCCTGCGTGCCTCGCTTTCATCCCAGGGCTACGACGTGCGCACCGCCAACGACCCCGAGGAAGGCCTGCACGTCTTCAAGGATTGGCCGCCCGACCTGGTCATTACCGACCTCGTGATGCCGGGCATGAGCGGCGTCGAGCTTTGTCGCGCCATCCGCGTCAACTCCGCCGTTCCCGTCCTGGTCCTCTCCGTGCGCGAGCACGAGCGTTCCAAAGTCGAGGCCCTCGACGCCGGCGCGGACGATTACGTTACCAAGCCCTTCGGCATTCAGGAACTCCTGGCCCGCGTCCGCGCCCATCTCCGCCGTGCGCCCGAACGCGGACAAACCGCCATCGAGGCCGGCGACTTCGTCATCGACCTCGGCAATCACAGCTTGACCCTGCTCGGAAAGCCCGTCCATCTCACCCCCAAGGAATTCGAACTGCTCTCTCACCTTGCCCGTCACGCCGGCAAGGTCATAACCCATCGAGCCCTCCTCACCGCCGTCTGGGGCGCACAGTCGGCCCATCAGCCGGAGTATCTCCGCGTTTTTGTCGGCCAGTTGCGCAAGAAACTCGAAGCCGATACCGGCAAGCAGTACATTCAAACCGAGCCCTGGGTCGGCTATCGCTTTATTCCCGAAGGCCTCGGCGCCGATCAGCAATAGTCCCTCCCCAGTGCCCCTCCGCACCACACTTGTCCGCCATCCCCACGCGCCCGTCCCGCCATGCGAAGGCTGCTCCCCTCAATCCTTACGGTTTATTTAGAAAATCCTTTTGTCTCTCAAACCTGGGTCAAGCCACAATCGGTCTTGGTTGTGAGAGTTTTCCTGGACCGCGCACCTGGGGATCTGTTTTCTACGTTAAAACCAATCCATCGGGCCGCGAGCCTTCCAGCACCAAGCCGGCATTCAGAAAATCCGGCCACGAATTGAGGGACCTCGAATGCAAGATTTCGTCATGATGCTGTTCACCGTAATTTTCTTTGCCGTGGCGTTTCTCTACGTCAAGGCATGCCAGAAGTTGAGGTAGCCCATGCAAATCGACTTCATCACTGTGATTGCCCTTGCCATATCCGTCCTGCTGCTGGGTTATCTCACCCTCACCCTGCTGTTCCCGGAGAAATTCTGACATGTCCGCTAATGGTTGGTTGCAGTTTGCTGTCTACTGCGTCGTCCTGCTTGCGACCGTGCGCCCGGTGGGCATCTACATCGCACGCGTGCTCGAAGGCGAGCGCACTTGGCTTGACCCCGTGCTGCGCCCCTTTGAGCGCCTCCTCTACAAGCTCTGCGCCGTCAACGCCGACAGCGAGATGAACTGGCGCCAGTACGCCTTTGCCATGCTCGGCTTCGCGGCAGCCGGCATGGTCTTCACCTACATCCTCGAGCGCGTGCAGCTTATCCTGCCCTTCAATCCCCAGGGGCTCGCCAATGTCGGTCCCGATCTCGCCTTCAACACCGCCGCCAGCTTTACCACTAACACCAACTGGCAGTTCTATACCCCCGAGAGCACCATGAGCTATCTCACCGAGATGGCAGGTCTCGCCACCCACAACTTCTGGTCGGCGGCGGCGGGTATCGTGGTAGCTGTCGCGCTCATCCGCGGCATCAAGCGCACCACCTCGTCGACCATCGGCAACTTCTGGGTTGACATGACCCGCACCACTCTTTACATCCTGCTGCCCGCCTCGCTCATCTACGCGCTGCTGCTGGTCGCCCAGGGTGTCCCCCAGAACCTCAACAAATACACCGTCGCCCATACGCTGGAACAAACGAGTCCTGCCCAGCCTTCTCTAACTCAGACCATCGGCCAGGGCCCCGTCGCCTCCCAGGAAGCCATCAAGATGCTGGGCACCAACGGCGGTGGATTCTTCAATGCCAACAGCGCCCATCCCTACGAAAATCCCACCCCGTTTTCCAACTTCCTCCAGATCCTGTCCATCTTCATCATTCCCGCCGGCCTTACTTACACGCTCGGCCGCATGACCGGTTCTCCAGGCCACGGATGGGCCGTGCTCGCCGCCATGTTCCTGCTCTTCGCCGCCGGGTTCACCGTTTGCTACTGGGCCGAAGCGCAGCCCCACCCCCTCATTCACGGCGCTGTGCAAGCCCGCTCCGCAACCGCCCCCGGCGGCAACATGGAGGGCAAGGAAGTCCGCAACGGCATCGCCCAAAGCGCCCTCTTCGCCACCATCACCACCGACGCAAGCTGCGGCGCCGTCAATGGCATGCACGACAGCTTCACCCCCCTCGGCGGCATGGTCCCGCTCACCAACATCATGCTCGGCGAAGTGGTCTTCGGCGGCGTCGGCTCCGGCCTCTATGGCATGCTCATCTTTGTCGTGCTCTCGGTCTTCATCGCCGGACTCATGGTTGGACGCACCCCCGAGTACCTCGGCAAAAAAATCGAGTCCTACGACGTCAAGATGTCCATGCTCTACGCGCTCATCTTTCCGCTCGTCATCCTCACCTTCACTGCCATCTTTGTGCTGCTGCCCAATGTCGGTCTTTCCGTCACCAACAACCCCGGTCCGCACGGATTCTCCGAGATCCTTTACGCTTTCACCTCCGGCGCCGGCAACAACGGCTCCGCCTTCGCTGGTCTCGGCTCCAACTGGTGGTACAACGTCTGCATGGGTTGGGACATGCTCATCGGCCGCCTGCTCATGATGATTCCCGTTCTCGCCCTGGCCGGCAATCTCGCGCAGAAAAAAAGCGTGCCCCCCTCGCCTGGAACCTTCCCCGTCAACACGGCGCTCTTCGCCGTACTGCTGGTCGGCGTCGTCCTGCTGCTCGGCGCGCTCACCTTCTTCCCCGCTTTGAGCCTGGGACCCATTCTTGAGCACCTGCAGCTGCACGCAGGCCAACTCTTTTAGCCGTAGGTTCATTGGATCAACCGTTTTTGGAACCACAATTTCGTGGGCTTCCCCAACCAGAAGGTTAGAGCTGAAAGCTGAAAGCTGAGAGCTAAAGGAAGAACATCATGGCTGAAAAAAAGAGTCTTTGGAACCTAGACATCATGACCCAGGCGCTGCTCGATTCGGTGCGCAAGCTCGATCCCCGCGGCATGGTCAAGAACCCGGTGATGTTTGTCGTTGAGGTCGGCAGCGTGCTCACCACCGCGCTGCTCATTGACAACACCCTCCATCATCGCGCCGGCTTCGCGTTCAACCTCCAGATCACCCTCTGGCTCTGGTTCACGGTGCTGTTTGCCAACTTCGCCGAGGCCATGGCCGAGGGTCGCGGCAAGGCCCAGGCCGACACCCTCCGCAAGGCCAAGGGCGAAACCATCGCCAGGCGCTACCTGCCCGACAACAGCCTTGAAGAAGTAGCCAGCGGCCTGCTCCGCGCCGGGGACATCATCTATGTTGTCGCCGGCAGCTACATCGCCGGCGACGGCGAAGTCATCGAAGGCGTCGCCTCGGTGGACGAGTCGGCCATCACCGGCGAGTCCGCCCCCGTCATCCGCGAGGCGGGCGGCGACCGTTCCGCCGTCACCGGAGGCACCAAGGTCCTCTCCGACTGGATCAAGGTCAAAATCACTTCCAATCCCGGCGAAACCTTTCTCGACCGCATGATCGCCCTCGTCGAGGGCGCATCCCGCCAGAAGACGCCCAACGAAATCGCCCTCAGCATTCTCCTTTCCGGTCTCACCATCGTCTTCCTGCTCGCCGTCGTCACCCTGCAGCCCTTCTCCATGTACGCCAAAGCGCCGCAGACCATCTTTGTCCTCGTCTCGCTCCTGGTCTGCCTCATTCCCACCACCATCGGCGGTCTGCTTTCGGCCATCGGCATCGCTGGCATGGACCGCCTCGTCCAATACAACGTCCTGGCCATGAGCGGACGCGCCGTCGAAGCAGCCGGCGACGTCAACACCCTGCTCCTCGACAAAACCGGGACCATCACCCTCGGCAACCGCCAGGCCACCGAGTTCCTCACCGCCCCCGACGTGAGCGCTGAACGGTTGGCCAACGCAGCCCAATTGGCCTCGCTCTCCGACGAAACTCCCGAGGGCCGCTCCATCGTCGTGCTCGCCAAGGAAAAGTACAACCTGCGCGGACGCGATCTGGGCGGCATTCACGCCGAGTTTGTCCCCTTCACGGCCCAGACCCGCATGAGCGGCGTCAACCTGACCGGCACACGTATCCGGAAAGGCTCCGTCGATGCCATCGCCCGCTTCCTTGAAGACCAGGGTTCCGCGCTGCCGCAAAAGGTCCGCGACCATGTCGAACAGATCGCCCGCGCCGGCGGCACTCCCCTCGTCGTCGCCGAAAACGCCACCGCCCTCGGCGTCATCCATCTCAAAGACATCGTCAAGGGCGGCCTCAAAGACCGCCTCGCCCGCCTCCGCGCCATGGGCATCCGCACCATCATGATCACCGGCGACAATCCCCTCACCGCCGCCGTCATCGCCCGCGAGGCCGGCGTCGACGACTTCCTCGCCGAGGCCAAGCCCAAAGACAAAATGGACCTCATCAAGCGCGAACAAGGAAAGGGCAAGCTCGTTGCCATGACCGGCGACGGAACCAACGACGCTCCCGCCCTCGCCCAGGCCGACGTGGGCGTGGCCATGAACTCCGGCACCCAGGCCGCCAAAGAAGCCGGCAACATGGTCGACCTCGATTCCAATCCCACCAAGCTCATCGAGATCGTCGAGATCGGCAAGCAGCTCCTCATGACCCGCGGTGCACTCACCACCTTCTCCATCGCCAACGACGTGGCCAAGTACTTCGCCATCATCCCCGCCATGTTCGCCGGCGTCTTCCCGGTTCTCGGCGTGCTCAACATCATGTACCTTCACTCCCCGCAGTCCGCCATTCTCTCCGCCGTCATCTTCAACGCCATCATCATCGTGGCTTTGATTCCGCTGGCCCTCAAAGGCGTCAAGTACGAGCCCAAAGCCGCCGAAATCCTGCTGCGCAACAACTTGTTGATCTACGGAGTGGGCGGAATCATCGTCCCCTTCATCGGCATCAAAGCCATCGACCTGTGCCTCGTAGCCCTGCACATGGCCTCATAACCAGCAGAACCTCCGGTGCCCCAGAGCCTGCCCTGAGCGAAAGCGAATGGGTCCCTGGCTTTTGGGGACCGGGGGTTGAACGGCGCTGAATCAAATGAGTACTGAACTGAACGAGCACCGAAATGAACGAGTACTGAACTGAACGAGTGCTGAAGTCAACGAGTACTGAACTGAACGATTAGGAGAAATCCGGGTGTCTCAGGTCTCGGGTTGGAAATCTTGATTTCAAGACCCCTGACCCCTCACCCCTGATCCTTGACCTCTGACCCACGTTTCCAAAAGGAGTTTCAAAATGCACGCCACCACCATCGCCGAAACAGAATCCGCAATCCACGCCGTCCAGCCCATTTCGGCTGAACATTCCGTCTGGAAGACTTCGATCCTGTTCACCCTTGTCACCGCCCTCCTGCTCGGCATCGGCTATCCGCTGGTGGTCACCGGCATCGCTGCCCTTCTTTTTCCCCATAAGGCGGCCGGAAGCCTCATCCTCAAAGACGGCCAGGTCATCGGCTCCGAACTGCTCGCGCAGAGCTTCACCTCCGACCGCTACTTTCATCCCCGTCCCTCGGCCGCCGGCAACGGCTACGACGCCACGTCCTCCGGGGGAACGAACCTCGCCCAGTCCAACGCCAAGCTCGTCCAGCGCATCCAGGGCGACATCGACAAGCTGGTCGCGCAAAATCCCGGCAAGCCGGTCCCCATCGACATGGTCACCTACTCCGGCTCGGGCCTCGACCCCGACATCACCCCTGACAACGCCTATTACCAGGCCCCCATGGTTGCCAAAGCCCGCGGCCTCTCTGAGGATCAGGTGCGCGCGCTTATCGCTCAGCACATTGCCGGCCGCGACCTCGGTTTTCTGGGCGAGCCCCGCGTCAACGTCCTCGACCTCAACCTCGCCCTCGACAAACTATCGAAATAGACTTTTCCGGCGTTCAAAACAGGCTTCAGGCAGCGGCTTCCCGGCAGTCTCCTGTGCGGGATGGATCCACGGGCGTGAACTTCCATCCCGCAGTTTTTTCCCCCGGCGCAAGGCACCACCATCAGCGGAACCCACCGCTGCGACAACCTCAGTGCTTTGTCCCGAAGAGGCGCCGCGGAGTTTCCCTGGGGTCGTACGAAGTTCATGCAGCCGCCCTGGGGCAGGCGCAATAATATATTTGACTAATGTCATCTCATAAACCTGTTTTGAAAGGGCACGGCTTCAGCCGTGCCGCAAAAAGCCGCCAAAACCGATGGGCTTTAGCCCCTGAGGGACGTCTTCGATGGTCGGCTGACATTTATGAGATGACTTCTAATGTCTTCTTCAATGCGCCCGTTGATTTCTGATTTCGGAACACTGAGAACTTTTCCTGGCAGATTCTCAAATGCCTTGTATTCGGGAGACTGCGGCTTCGGCTTCACGGCGCCCTGATAGCGCATTTCGAGAGGAAAAAATGGGCGAATGCTCATTCTGTACTCACACCGGGAAATTGTCCGCCGAGCACATTGCTAGCGACTGGATGAACGTTTTGTTCCCTGGAAGAAGAAAAGCGTGGCTTGTTAAAGGCGACCCGAGAGAACGCAAAGAGTTCGAGACTGATTCATTGGATTGGACAGCGAAGGTCGTTTGTGAGTCCTGCAATAACGGCTGGATGAGCGAGATCGAAGCCCACCATGCCAAACCCGCACTAACCCCGCTCATTACTGGGGAAATGGAAATTCCAATTGATCTCAACCGTGCTCAATCAATGGCTCTCTTCGCGTTTAAGACCGCCGTTGTTCTTGACCATTCGCAAAGGGATAGAGTGCCCTTTTTCTCTAAGCGCCAACGATGCCGGATACAATCAATCCCCCCACCCGATACACTTTTATTCCGCCAGTAGCTGCAAAGTTATGCCCCCACCGAGTACAACGGAATCCCGCCAGTGGATGAATTTGCGAAGAAGCAGCATTATCCACGCCTGAGGCGTGCGGAATGTTTACCGAAAGGTAACTTCCGCATAGACGGTTGTCTGAGTTGGCGACAATTCGGTCGCAACCACGATTCTGGACCTTAGCAACGTTTCCGAGGACTATGTGGTTCAACCCTCTACTTCGTCAAAGTAGTTCCGGGGTTGGGAACATCATCAGCCCTCGCATCGTTCACCAGTGCAATGAGCTGGCTGATGACAAGATCGGGCCGGTCCAAGGGAACCATGTGCCCAGATCCTTTGGCGACAATCCTCCAACTGAGTGGAGATAGGTGCTTCGCGTATTCCTGTTCCTGTTGCCACACCTGCTCGTTTGCGATTCGATCGGGAGCGCCGGTAGAAACCTTGGACGGATCTCGCGAAACGATCAGTAATGGAATCCGGCCGAATTCACGAAGGCCCGCGGCCTCTCTCGCGGATGTATCGAAATCCGGCAGTTCGGAATCGTCTGCATCAACATAGCCCGGACGGCACTGCAAGGCCTGGTACTGACCAATGTAAGGCATGTCTTGCTCAGACACTGTAATCTGGCAATTCCCAAGCACACGATCCCAACCCGACCATTGCCTCAGCTTGTCTTTCCACAATGTGCGGCTTCGATCGAGGACGTCTTCTTCCCAGGACTTTCTCCACCCGGGCAGCTCGTCAATTTGCTGTGGAGAGCTGGCCTCCAACAACGCGACCCCATCCAATTCGCCGGGGTATTCTTCGGCGTATTCCCGAACGTACAACCCGCCCGCAGAGTGCCCAACATAAATGAACGGCCGCTGAACGCCTGCCTGGTCGAGTAATGAATGAAGCTCATGCACAATGGTCTTCGCATCTCGTTGTTCCTCGCGTGCTGGGCTCCATCCATGGCCAGCTCGATCATAAGAGCACACGCGGGTTACATTTGAAACTTCTGGTTGAACCCTCCTCCAAAGCATGTACGACGCACTTGCTGCGGACTCCAAAACGACGGTGGGGGATCCCGAGCCTGTGCAATCGATATGCATCCGGACTCCGTCTACGTCGTAAAACGCACCGGGCACCGGGTTGCGAGCGTGTTCCCACATCACAATGGCGAGGTTCAAAAGTGACGGTGTAATCAACAAGAGGACGGAGAGTCCTGCAGCCGTTGCCCAAGGCCGAGCTAGAATGGAGCGATTCGAACTGGACCCCATGGCTGCCTCAATTTCGGTGCCTGTCAATCATACGGCTCCAGTTACGTTCTGTCTCTAAAGATCGCCTAACGCGCCGCCTCCAAGCATCGGTCCTAACAAGTCTGCATGCGGCATTTCTGCGCGCCTCGGACGTGGCTGCGACCGAATTGTCGCCAACGACAGTCGCCTATCCGTCAGTGTCGTTAGCAAGTGAAAATGTCCGTTTTTGAGAGCAAATGAAATGTCCGGTTCTGTTTAGTTAATAGTCAGTAGCAGCCGAGGCGGTGGTAAAGTGCGAATCCCGCGCAGTTTGCGGGATTTGCAAGTTGAAAGGGAAAGTCGGTTTTTTGACTTTTCCTTTCAACGTCTTTTCCACGACCTTGATTTGTTTTTTGGTCAGCGGCGTCAACTGGATGATCGGCCCCCACAGCCTCGAGCAGGTGGGCGCATAACTGTGTAACGGCTGGTGGCATTCCATTGTATCCAGCAAACGATACGCATTCAGACAGAACCACACAATTCCCAACATCGTGAACATGTGGTTCTGTGGAATTAAGAATCACAGAGGGGGCGGGCAATTCAAGACCGCCTACATGAAAGGTGAAGCGTCCCCCTCCGATCACTGTCTGATGTATTCGTGTACGTGTGCCCTCGGCTGCTTCGTCTTTCAAGTCTTGGCAGTCAAGCAAATAGGGAACGCGCGATTTACACCGCTTGGCGGATTTGAAGGTTTGGGAAAGCCGTTCTTCCCTGCGATCAGACGAGGATATATTTGGCCCCCTCAGTTTGCGCTCGACGGAGTGCCTCAATTTGAGTTGTTTGCCGACCGCTGGCGGAACGTAGTGAAGATTGGCCACTAATTCGCACTGCCCTGTCACGGCGCCCTCGAGCATCGCGGATTGGAGATCATTAGTCAAGTATGTTAATTCCGGGGCAGGCGCGCCGCAAATGTGCGGGCTTCGAGGACCGAGGCCCATCGATCCCACCTGTCGTTACCATGCCCCGTCAACTCTGAACGAATCGAGACCTTCTGCTTCAGCATCGTCGAGGAAGTGTTCAACCAGGCGATCCACGCGGCTGCCGCGCGGTCCCTGGCGCAGGCTGGCGCGCAGTTCAGCCAGATCGGCCACCGTCCCCGACGCCACCACTTCCACATCGCCGTCCTCGGTATTGCGCACCCAGCCGCGCAGCTCCAGTTCACTGGCTTCCCGATGGACGAACCAGCGAAATCCCACGCCTTGCACGCGGCCTTGAATGAGAAAGTGAAGAACCATCGTCACCGGTCTGGTCTCTGACCCCTTCTTCTCGCAAATCACCAGTCAGAGACCAGAGCCAGTTTTGCAGATGCAGCGCCGCGATGCAACCTGCGGCCCATCCAACCGCGGCCATCGGCATCGACAGAGCAGCAAACCGCTCCACTCCCTCGCGCTACACTGGATTTGACCATGGTCTTCGTCCTCGACAACTACGATTCGTTCACCTACAACCTCGTCCAGTACTTGGGCGAACTGGGTGCGGAAGTTGTGGTGCGCCGCAATGACGAGCTCACCGTGGACGAAGTTGAGGCCCTGCACCCGGACCGCATTCTTCTTTCGCCCGGCCCCTGCACTCCCGGTGAGGCTGGCATACTGGTGCCCCTCATCCGCCACATGGCCGGCAAGGTGCCCATCCTCGGAGTCTGCCTCGGACATCAGGCCATCGGACAGGCCTTTGGCGGTGAGGTGGTCCGCGCGCGCAACCTGATGCACGGCAAAACCAGCCCGGTGGAGCACGACGGCAAAGGCATTTTTGCGGGCCTTCCCACACCGCTCACCTGCACCCGCTACCACTCGCTCATTGTCGCCGAAGACTCGTTGCCCGCCGGCCTTGAGATCACCGCGCGCACTCCCGAATCGAATGGCGCGCCCGGCTCGGTCATCATGGGCCTCCGCCATCGCTTTTTGCCGGTGGAAGGCGTGCAGTTCCACCCCGAGAGCGTCCTGACCGACGGTGGTCACCAGATGATTCGCAACTTTCTGGAAATGTGACCGCCATGGTTGAGCCCCGAAGACCTGAAACGCGCCTCCTGACTTTGTTCTTACGCGGGATGGGTCTGATCCCACTGGTGGTTATCTCCGCAATCCTTGCGCAAACTCCTCAAAGCTCCCCAACCGGAACAGCCGCCGGCGCCGCGCCCGCCACTCCGGGACAAACCGCACCAAATGGTCCCATCGCGATTGTTTCAACTGACGTCAGCAATCTGGCCAAGGCTGCAACCGTCACCGGCGCGGTCGAGGTCACCAGCGGCGCAGCCATCATTGCCGCCAGTGGCTCCATCACCTCGGCCGGCCAAACCACGCGCGTCATTCTGCCCCATCGCGGTGAGCTTCTGGTCTGTGCCTCAACGACCATCAAGCTTGCCGCCGACACCGGTGCCAATTCGAGTCCCGATACGAGTCCCAAGACGAGTGCCGATGAGTCCCGACACCAGCCAGCGCCCCGGCCTCCTCATGGCCATGGATCACGGCGCCATTGAGATCAGTTATGCCGCCGGCGCAGCCACGGCGCGCAACGCCGATATTCTTCAAACCCCCGATTTCAGAATCCTCTTTGGTGGTCCCGGCTCGTCGGACGTGAAGGTGCGCCTCGGACAGCAGGGTGATACCTGCGTCGACAACTCAGGCGAAAATGCGCCCTACGTGCTCGTTTCCAGCGTTTTTGAAGGCGGCGTCTATCGCGTCCAACCCGGTCAGCGCGTGATGTTTCAGCACGGCAGTCTGCACGAGGTCGTGGATCAGGAGAAGGAGTCCTGCGGTTGCCCGCCCGGCGCGCCCCAGGGCAACGAGTTTCCGCTGGCCCAGAGCGAGGGCCTTGCGCCCATGCCAAACCCGGAACCCGCCGTGGACCAGGATGCTTCGAACACATTGCCAACCAAGCCGCTCATGTACAAGGGTGCCGACCACGTACCGCAACCGGCAATTGCCTCCGCTGGACCGGCGGAAAACACCGCTGCAAATTCTCCCGCTCCTAATCCTGCGGTCCACAAAAAACCGGGATTTTTCGCTAAGGTGGGTCACTTCTTCCGCCGCATCTTCGGCGCAGAGAAGAGTTAGTTTGAAATTGCCCGTATGATGCTTGACGTGATCGAAGTCCCGCCCGGCGCAACCGGCGGACGTAACGACTGCAACCACCCGGCTGAGAGCCAGGAGTGAGGAATCGAGAACTCCGACCACCCGCAATCCAGGCACACGCGCACATCCGGGGAAGGCGTCATCGGGGGATGGCTCAACGTGCGTGGACTGTTGCGATACAGGCGAATTTCCGCCGGGATAATCGAAATCGAGCCAGAGTGGCACTTTGGACAGGCCATTGATTCACCTCAAAACAAGAAAACAACCGACCTTGGGGAAATCAATAGTAATTTGATCCCGATCACGTTTTCAACAAAAAATCCACAGCTCCAGGGGTTACACGAAAGTAACTTCGATCCTGCAAATTAGTAACTTGATGCCATGAAAATCCAGGCACTTTAGATCCACGAAGAGAACTTTCCCTCACACCGCCGGCCCTTAACAGACTTTTAAAAAGCTCACCGCGAAGGGCAGGTCGGGGTTTCAACCCCCGGCCTGCCTTGCACGGAATCGTCTGCGGCCTTCAGCCCCTAACTCGCTCTTTTTGAGCTGGTTCGCCTCTCGTTCTCTCTTGTCCGCAACCTGGGAAGGGAGCCTCAGTGGCCGCTTCCCACACCCCACTGGATCCGCAATCCAGTCCGAAAGTTCACCGGCAGGCTCGGATAGCCGATCGGCGCAATGTGCTGTTGGCTCAGCAGGTTCTCCCCCTGGATATAGATGCCGAGCCAGGGGAGTAACTGGTAGCTCCCGCCCAGGTCGAGCTTGGCATAGCCATGATCCAGATTACGGTTCGGCAACAAAAGGCTGTTTCCCCCCTCGGCGTCCGCATATTCCAGGTAGGTTGAGTCGTCGCTGCGGCTGGCAAAGGCCGCGGTGAAGACGCCTGTCAGCTTCTGATGGGCGTAGCTCGCAGTCAGGAACCCCGAGTGCGGCGGACGCCGGAAGGGTCGAGCTCCCACGAGCGGCGAGATGGCGCCGATGGGAATTCCGTCGTAGGTCGGCGCATACCCCCCCAACAGCGCCTCGTTGTCGCTGTCGAAGGAGCGCTGCACCACTCCGTCGAGGTAGGTGTAGCCGCCCCGCATAAAGATCGACCGTCCAATTCCGCCTTCGACCGTGGTCTCAATCCCTTGTGTGCGGAAGGCCTCGGTATTCACCGTCAAGCCGTAGTCGTCGGTGTAGTAGTAGCCAAGCGCCGTCTCGAGCGCCTGTTTCTCGGCCGCGGTCAGTCCCGGAATCACATTGGGCAGCAGCACTCCGCCCACGTACTCGATCTCCCTGCCAAATTGATTGTGAAAGTAGCTGGCGCGGAAGACGATTCGGTCGCTCAAAAAACCCTGCTCCATGCCCCCTTCATAGGTGCGCACGCTGGGTGCGGCCAAGGGAGAAATGTTCAGTTCCGTCGCAACGGATTGGTACCCGTTGCTCACAAGAAATTCGTACAGTGATCCGAACTGATCCGTCAGAGCCGGTTCGCGCACCGCATCGCCAAAATTGAAAAGAATCCGCGTGCCGGTAAAGATTCCCTTGCGCGGCCGCACCGCATAATACGAAATCCCCGCGCGCGGCGAAGTCTCGGTTCCAAACAGAGAGTAGCGTTCCAGGCTTCCGCCAAGCGTATAGAAAAACCGGCTTTTGAAATCCCCATTCACCGCCGCCAGGTAGTCGTAATTCGTGCGCTCGGCCACCTCATGCGTTCCGTAGCTGGGCACATTCTCAAGTCCGCGCTCGTTCTCAAAATGGAACCCGGCCATCCCCGTCAAATGCGGCGTAAAGATGTAGGTGCCTTGGTAAGAGACCTGGTCGCGATTCGACGCAAGCTGATATTGATACGGATACGTTTGCGCGTAGTCGAGCACCGCCTGTCCCATGACCGAGTACCCGTTTGCCCCGGTGATCGTAACCCCTTGCCCAAGGCTGTCCCCGTGCGCATCGTAGGACCCGTTCCCGTCTTGTTGCCAAAGGCTATACTGCTCCCGTTTGCGGGTCAGGCCGTAACGCACGCCTTGATGGAACGCGGCCGTCGTTTGGTTGTCGGCCGATCCGCTCACGTAAAGGTCCTGGTCTTTCTCCGTAGCGTCATCAGCCACGTGATAAAAGTCCCAGGCGTTGGGAACTCCCGTTGCACTCACTCCATAGTGAAGCGTGGCGCGAATTTGCGTGTTGCCGCTCGGCTGCCAGCCGATGTTGGCCGTCGTTGCGGCCACATGGTACTCGTCCATCGGCAAATCGTTTGCCGTTTGCAGCCAACTGAATGCGCCCAGGTAATCGATCTTGTTGTGCGCGCCGGCCACTTCGAGCTGCTCGCGCGACGTGTTCAAGTTCCCCGCGTCGCCCTCAAACAGAAGGGAAGGGAAGTTGGTGGTCCCATGCTGCGTGGTCAGGCTCACAACACCGCTGTCCGCGTCTGCCCCGTACAAATTCGAATTTGGTCCGCGATAAACCTCGGCGCTCTCCACGGCGGTCGTCGAAAGTGGTCCAAAATCGAATCGTCCACCCATATCGCCGGCGCTCACACCGTCGATCAGAATTTTGTTCGCGTCTGAATTGCCGCCACGCACAAAAAGCGAAGTCTGCGCGCCGCGCTGGCCCTCCTGCACCACAACCGTGCCGGGCATCAACCGCAGCGCGCTCACCAGGTCGTCGCGCAACGCCAGGTCCATCGGCTCCAGCACGCTCGTCGCCGCGCTGGTTTGGGATTGCGGCGTGGGCGTTCCGTTCGCCGTCACCACGATCGACTCGCGCACCCACTCCGGCTCCAGCACCACGTTGCGCTCAATCGAGTCCAGTTGCCCGGCATAGAAATCAGGAGTCTGCAACTGACGAAAGCTCTTCGCCGACACCACCAGAAAGAATCGGCCGCTGCCACCGGTCAGAATTTCAAAACTTCCATCGGCCGTTGAAACCGCCGCGGCCACCACTTTTCCATTGCTCAACAGAGACACGTTCGCGCCCGTCACCTTGGCGCCGCTCCTGTCGGTCACCACGCCGCGGATCGAAGCAGCGTGACTCGCTGTGCTCAAAAGCAGAATTAGGATTGCGGCCAACGCATACGCAAAACCGCGCCCTTGGCAGGCGCGCGAAGACAAGAATGCAGACATGATGGCTCCTTCGTTCCCCTCGGAACGTGAAAGCGGTTCAAGTCGCTGGGACCGGTCTCCTGACTTGCGCCTTCTCATGCCACCTTCCCAAAGACCGGCCTTGGGCCCGTCTCCAGTGGTTTCCTCGGCTCCCCGCGAACGGCGGAAGAACCCTGGCTGAAATCCTGCCTTCAACCAACGACATGATCGACGGTGGCTGACGCAGGGGCGCTCACAGTTGCGGGGCAGTGGCGGAGTTTCACCGCCTTCCCGAGCATCCTGGCGATTGTGGGTTGAACTAAGCCGTTCATCTCTGAGCGGCGGTGACGCCATGGAACGAACTTCCATGACATCAACTTTTATAGCCGCAAACCAGCGCGAAGTCAACAACTCGATCTCAGCCCTCAATACGCACCTGGCAATGATGATCAAAGCTGAACGTATGTGGCACTGACGATCAAAGCTGAATGTATGTGGCACTGATGATCAAAGCTGAATGTATGCGGCAATGACGATCAAAGCTGAATTGAATCAGGCTTCAGTGGTGACCCCGGGCTGATTCGAACAGCCGACACGCAGTTTAGGAAACTGCTGCTCTATCCATCTGAGCTACGGGGCCACTTTTTGAATCAATAACGCGCAACGCCCACTTCACCCACAAACCCCGCGGAGATCAAATTGAGACCCGTTGGGGTGCAAAGATCGTGGGCCCGAGTGAGGCAAGGCATGTCTCAAAGATACCAGCGTGGGAGCATCCGGCGCGAGCAGGAAGTGGCGGCAAGCACATCTCACAGCAAACCCCCTCCTCCGCGCAGCGATTCATTTTCGTCACTCTCCTGGGCCAGTTTGTCTGTGAAGCCTGAATCTGGCGGGTGGTCCACTTTTACCCCGCCGCAAACCGGCGCTCACGCGCCGGCTTGCGGTCTATTTTTGCTTCGCCGCGTACAATGCAGAAGTTTCCTGTGCACCTCTATTCAACGGCGCATGAGTAGTTCGACACGCGATCGCGGCAACGTGATCGCAGCAATCTGAACTGAGGCGTTGCGGAAAGCGAGGCTATCAGGAAGCACCCGCGCATGCGGGCGTTTGAGGAGGGATTCATGAACAGACGGCAATTCGGCAAACTCGGCTTGATGGGCGCTCTTGCCGGCGCGGTCAAGCCCGCAAACGCACAGCATGCCCAGCGCCAGGCTGACGAAACCGCGAGGCCCTATGATCCGTCCGTGATGTCGATACAGCGTCACATCTCGCCGGAGTGGTTTGACGATGCCAAGTTTGGTATGTTCATCGATTTCGGCCTGTATTCAGTTGCGGGATATGCGCCCAGGAAGGAAAAGGGGGCGATGTATCCGGATTGGTATCTCCTCAATATGTACAACGATCCGGCCACGGTGAAGTATCACCAGGAGACGTGGGGGGCGAACTTCCAGCGCGACGACTTTATTCCCTTGTTCAAGGCGAATAACTTTGACCCCGAGTTTCTGAGCAAAACCGCTGCCGACGCGGGGATGCGCTATGTGGTGCCGTTCTGCAAGCACCATGACGGCTTCTGTTTGTGGCCGAGCAGTTATACCCGGCGCAACGCCCTCGCCATGGGGCCGAAGAGAGATCTGATTGGGCCGCTCAAGGAGGCATGCCGCAAGCGGAACCTGAAATTCGGCTTCTATTTCTCGCTTGAAGAGTGGGAGTATCCGATTCTCGAGAACGGCAAAGAGGTGGTCCGCGTCTGGGGCCAGTCGAGCTGGGCCCCTTATCAAGGAGCCACCCACGAGATCGTTCCCTATGACCCCAAAGTGATCGACAAAAGGATCACGGGAAAGATTCCCGTCAAGGATTTCTTCGGGGATTACATTATTCCGCAGGCCAAGGAGTTCATTGATCTGTACGACCCCGACATTCTCTGGTTCGACGGAGATTGGGACACGGACATCCGGGAGACGAGATCGCCGGAGATCGTCAGTTACTTTTACAACAAGGCGGCGGGACGCAAGCTGGTTGCGGCCAATGACCGCATGGGTGCTGGCACGCGCTCAGACCTGGGCGACTTCTTCTGCAGCGAATACGGCTCGATCAGCGACCTCCAGCAGCGCCTGGTCCACAAGTGGGAAGAGAACCGGGGCATCAGCCAGTCCTTCGGGTACAACTGGCAGGACACGGACACGAATGTTCTCACCTTGCCGGACTTCATTGACATGCTCGCGCGGATCGTCAGCGAAGGCGGAAATCTGCTGCTGATCGTGAATCTGGACGGAACGGGGAAGATGCCGGATTACATTCTCGCCCGCCTGTCCGATGTCGGAAAGTGGCTGAAGATGAATGGCGAGGCTATCTACGGGACGCGGCCCTGGATCGTCGCCAGCCAGATGGACGGTACCCGCTTTACACAGAGCAAGGACCGGCGGTATCTGTACGCCATCCACAAGGGATGGCCGGGGAACGGTACGGTGACGATTGAGCACCTGATCCTGAATGACCCCGCACGAATCCGGCTCCTTGGCGCCGATCAGGATCTGAAGTGGACACGCAAGGATTGCACCGGGAAGGTTGTGATCGAAGTGCCGCAAGCCCTGCGCCCCGCGGTCGACACCAATGCCATCGTTCTCCGCATTGAACTCACCGATTGAGTTCCAAGGCATCCTGCCGGCAAAACGCAACGAGAGCGACGGATTGATGGATTGATGGACTGATGGACTGATGGATTGCTGGATAGAAATCAGTTCGGCGGGATGCGGCTGATAGGAAGCAGGTGATCTTCCTCTGGAGTGAGGGAGAGGCAAAACTCCCCACCAGGGGAGCGATTCGATCCCCCGATCCCCTTGCGAGTATGCCTGATTTCAACTCTGATATAGTCACTGAGTATTCAGATGCCTGCCTTCCATAGAGCGCAAAGAGTGGGGCTCATGGCTCTCTGCAAGTGGGCAGGCACCTGACCAGAGGGGTGGCATGCATACTGCAAATTGCATCCGAAACTTGTTCTTGGCCGCAATCGTCTCCGCGGCGCTCTGCAGTGCTCGAGCTGAAGTCAAACTTCCCAACGTCCTTGCGGAGCACATGGTAATCCAGAGAGATAAGCCTGTGCATTTGTGGGGGAACGCGGACCCGCAGGAGCAGGTCGATGTTGAATTTCGTGGCAATCGAGCAAGTGCTGTTGCTGACGCGTTGGGCCAGTGGAGTGTCTACCTTCCTCCGGGAGCAGCAGGCGGCCCGTTCGATCTGACCATTCAAGGCAAGAACCAGATCGCCTTTCACGACATTTTGGTCGGCGATGTGTGGGTGGCGTCGGGACAATCGAACATGGAATTCCCCATGGGCCTGAACCACTATTGGCGCTTCGGCGTCAATAACATGGATTCCGAGATTGCCAAGGCAAAATACCCGCTTCTTCGCCTGTTTCACGTCGACATGCAGCACGCCGAGTATCCGATGGCAGATGCCGAAGCGCGCACCTGGACCGCGGTTACGCCTGAAAGCGTTGCGGACTTTTCTGCCGTCGCGTATTTCTTCGGCAGTGAAATCCTCGAAAGGGAAAATATCCCCGTTGGGCTGATCGAATCGGATGTAGGCGGAACACCGGCCGAGGCTTGGACGAGCATGGATGCGCTCACCGCTGACGCGGCTCTTATGCCCGTACTCGCCGCTTGGGCTCCGCAAGCAGATGGCGAAGTTGCCAGGCAGCAGAAGATCGCGCTCATGCGGCGCGCCTATCAGGAGGCCGTGAGTCAAGGTGCCCTGCCTAAGCCTTACGACGATCCCCGCTCGGCGTTTTTCTCCGCGCCCGCCCAACTCTTCAATGCCATGATTGCACCCCTCACCCCGTTCCCGATCCGCGGCGTGATCTGGTACCAGGGTGAAAGCAATACCGGCAAGGCGCGCGCTCCAATCTACGGCCGTCTTTTCCAGACCATGATCACCGATTGGCGCAAGCAATGGGGCCAGGGAGACTTCCCGTTTCTGTTTGTACAGATTGCGAACTTCAATTCATCCGACGATTGGCCTACTGTTCGCGATGCGCAGCGACGCACCCTCTCTCTCGCCAATACGGGCATGGCCGTGACCGTGGACGTAGGGGACGCAACCAACGTCCACCCGCGCGATAAGCAGGACGTAGGCCACAGGCTGGCGCTATGGGCGCGCGCGCTCTCCTACGGCGAGCACATCGAGGATTCCGGTCCGTTGTTTCGCCAAGCGGTGCCGGAAAAAGGTCAAATGCATGTCTGGTTCGACCACGCCGGCAGCGGACTTGTTGCCAAGGGTGGGGACTTGACGGGTTTTGAGCTAGCCGGCAGCGACGGAAAGTTTGTATCCGCGGCAGCGGCCATTGAAGGGGACACAGTCGTCGTTTCGAGCCCTGAGATTCCGGCTCCCGTGTATGTTCGATACGGCTGGGCATCGAATCCACAATGCAATCTCTTCAATGCTGACGGCTTGCCTGCATCGCCATTTACGTCAGTACCCATGAATCTGTTTTGATGGGCTCCGGCTGTGAAGTTTCAACAGGTTGTCCATTCGATCGGACTGCGAGAAGCTGGTTCTGCGACGAATCAGATTTCCCAGAGGGATCGAATGGACTATCACCAGAATGCCCGACTGACCGTTCCTAGTCGAGAGCAGTCGGCCATATATGTAATTGAGCAGGGAGGCAAGTTGAAGGCCGCAGCAGCGGCCTTCATTATGCCCGACTGACCGTTCATAGTCGAGAGCAGTCGGCCATATATGTAATTGAGCAGGGCGGCACGTTGAAGGCCGCTGCAGCGGCCATCATTATGCCCGACTGACCGTTCATAGTCGAGAGCAGTCGGCCATATATGTAATTGAGCAGGGCGGCAAGTTGAAGGCCGCAGCAGCGGCCTTCATTATGCCCGACTGACCGTTCATAGTCGAGAGCAGTCGGCCAGATATGTAATTGAGCAGGGCGGCACGTTGAAGGCCGCTGCAGCGGCCATCATTATGCCCGACTGACCGTTCCTAGTCGAGAGCAGTCGGCCAGATATGTAATTGAGCAGGGCGGCACGTTGAAGGCCGCAGCAGCGGCCATCATTATGCCCGACTGACCGTTCCTAGTCGAGAGCAGTCGGCCATATATGTAATTGAGCAGGGCGGCACGTTGAAGGCCGCAGCAGCGGCCTTCATTAGTCAAGTATGTTATTGCAGCTTATTTCCACCCTGAATTGCAGAAAATTGGCTTCGCTTGGCGCAGAATCGTTCCATAGCAATTTTTCAGCGCTCAGGGACAAACAAGGCGTTGCGGCTTATGGGTCTGCCTTCCATCGCAATCACCCGGAAAACCGCCAGAAGTAACCCGCAATCGCCCGTAACCCGTTTGCTGTGAGGATTCTGCGGCTAAGCCTAATGATATGAAGATTTTGCGGCCCGAGCCTCTGCCTATCCTACTGAAAATAAATAACTTCTACCCAGAATATGGGGGGGGAGGGGAGGGAGGGGTGGATATAATCCGCAACCTTGCCCAACTATCCCAGCCAGAACAGCGGAATCAGTCCGGCCGGGTGCCCCAGGTCCCTCGCTGTCAAGTCCCGGGACATGGTTTACATTTTGTCTCCGGACATCCTTTACACTTGCTGGCATCCGGTGAAGCGGAGGCAGGCTCTGCCGGGTGCCCCAGGTCCCTCGCTGTCAAGTGCCTGGACATCCTCGCCCTTGGGGACCTGGGAAGCTAAGACGCCTCACCGCCGCCGGGGGCTTGTTCGAGGAGGCGGCGGTGCAACCTGACCAACCTGACGCGGCTGCGGGGTTTACCCTGCTTCCATCGGAATACGGACTCGTCCAAAGAAGCATCCGGATGCTCGAAGCTGAATGAGCCCTGGTCTGTCCCCGTCAACCAAGGGCTTCAGCAGAGAAATTTCGAGATGCACGCAAGGCCGCAATTAGGCGCAGTTGGCCAACTCCTCGACAAGAGCATCCATCGTATGGAAAATGTCATCCTCTTTCGCTTTCGCAGAAAGAGGATGACATAGTTTTGTAACTCATCCACAGGTCATGCCGGATCGTCTTCACCGGCTGTGCCCATGGATGCGGACGTCCGCCGCGCGTCAAGACTACTTCGCGCTCACCCGGAGCAACAGCACGCCGTGCGAAGGTACCGATGCCGTATAGGCTCCGTCGGTGAACTTCACGTCCGTGTGCGCCCAAAGGTCGCGCGCCTTCTTCACCTTGTGGGCAAGGTTCAGGTCGGCGGCCTTCACCGTGGCCTGCGCTGCGGACGAGCCAAGATTGATCACGCCCACGGCCGCGCCGCCGTCAGCCAGCGGCTTGACCCACGTCTCCAGATCGCCGTTCTTCACCGGAGAAGCCTGCTTGCCCAGGGCGTCCTGATCGATTGCAATCACTTCCTTGTTGAGCAGGATAACCTTGGTCGCATCCGTCATGCTGCGGATGTCGTTGCCCGCCAGCAGCGGGGATGCTGTCAGCGCCCACAGGCTCATGTGGCTCCGGTACTCGTCGTCGCTCATGTGCCCGTTGCCGATCTCCAGCATGTCCGGGTCGTTCCAGTGGCCAGGGCCCGCGTAGGGCGCCGTCGGTACCTGCTTCTCAATATTGTCGATCATGCTCTGCCATGCGTCGCGGATGTCGCCCGTGGTGCGCCACAGATTTCCGCCCTCATCCCCGCCCCACTTCTCCACGTTGTCCAGCCCGTATTCACAGAGACTGAAAACAATCGGCCGGTGCGTCGCTTCCAGCGCGTCGCCCATCTTCTGGTACACCGCCGGCAGTTGATCGTTCTTGTAGATTCCTCCCCCGCTGCACAAGTCGTACTTCAAATAGTCGATGCCCCAGGATGCGAATGTATTCGCGTCCTGCGCCTCGTGTCCATAACTGGCCGGATAGCCCGCGCAGGTCCGTGGCCCGGGTCCCGAATATATTCCCAGCTTCAGTCCCTTGGAATGTACATAGTCCGCCAGCGCCTTCATGTCGGGGAACTTGTGGTTGGACTGGATATTTCCCTCTGCGTCGCGCACGCCTTCCCACGTGTCGTCGATGTTGACGTAGACATAGCCCGCGTCGCGCATTCCGCTGGAAACCATCGCGTCCGCCATGGTCCGCACTGTCGAGTCATCGATCTTGCCGGCAAAGAGATTCCAGCTGTTCCAACCCATCGGCGGAGTCTTGGCCAGTCCGTTGTACGGTACCTGGTGCAACGCCGGTGGCGCAATATAGGCCACTGTGGGAATAGTGTCTTCCGGGCCGGCAGGTGTTGCCACGATTTCGCGGCGGCCGCCCTCCTTGCCATGCAACTCGCCATTCACCAGGTCGCCCACCAGAAACGGCCGCTGCGGACCCCATGGCCCGAAGAGTTCAAAGTGGTTTCCCGTTACCGTCCCTTTCACATCGGCAGAGAAGCCCATCGTTGCCAATGTTCCTGTCAATGCGCTGCCGTCCTGCTTCAACTCCAGAATCGTCTTCTGCTGTTCGCCATTGTCCAGGGTTCTGCCCGGTATCACCCAACGGCCCGTCACGCCCTGGCCATATCCCGGAACCGCCAGCAACGCCAAACAGAACATCAACCCAGCGGCGCTTGCGATAACCGTTGCCAACACCCCTCGCCTATTTCGTCCTTCTCGCATTGTTTTTCTCCATTCCGCAGGGAAACTTCACTCCACCAGGCCAGAAGACCGTAGCAAGCCAGGCCCAACCTCGCCCTCTCTGCGTGTCGAATTGTATACGATTCCATCCCGGCCGTGCGGCCTCTCAGCTTCCGCCGCGTCGCGGTCCGCCGCAACCCCCATGAATACTGGGGACAGTCACTGGGCATGCACACTGAAGGCGTGTCATTCAAGATATGCGCGGAGAGGTAGACTCAATCAATCCGTTGAGTGCACCGAAGGAGTCGATTTTTTGATTCCTAGGCCAGACCTTCCGCTTCTTCCGGCGTGGCCGCCATCCGAAGCACAAGGTCAACACGGGTGATCTTCAACAGGTCCATGATCCGCGGGCTCACTCCAACCGTCATCAACTTGCCGCCCTTGTTCTGGCAATGGACATGATAGTTGACCACCACACCCATCCCCGCCGAATCCATGTACGGCACGCCCGTCAGATCCAGAATGGTCAAAGGTCTCGCCTCGTCGTTGCGCAACTCCGTCTGAAGGTCAAAGATGTTGCGCAGCGTGAGCGGGCCGGTGAGTCGAATGATCATGGTGCCCGGCTTCTTGCCGTCTACACGTTCAACTTGGAGGGGACCGTCGATGGCCATAATCACCCGAGTATATGAAATAAATCTGGCCGATTCGATGAATATTGAATGAACGTCAGATGAATTCTCATGAGAAAACTATTTCTGAACTTAGGTTACCAAGTTGAGTTACTTTTCAGAATCTCACTTTGCGCATGCGTGTTATTGACAGCCCCCGCGGAGTTAGATAACTATAGAGCTAACAAAAAGTTGGTGTCATCGCGTTTCCCCCCCCGCGAGCCATGGCATCGCCCACGCAATCCTGGTCCCCGCAGAATGGTGGTTGTTCTCCTTTGTCCGTTTTCCTTCTCTGGAGGGAAGTCTCGTGCGTTCGAAGCCGGCGGCTTGGCTGCACTTGACAGCCGGTTATAACGGTGCGCAGATGAACGCCGAGAGCTCTTTGCATCGATCGAATTCGGCCTCTGGCCGTTACTTCGACAGTCCATTTGAAGCGGTTGGGCACACAGGTCGTTTCCCCGGTTTGCCCGGTGATGCTAGCCGATTTACAGGCTGATCTTCAGCCACTAACAACGCCCAAGGAGGCGCCATCCAATGAACGTCAAGCTTTCCGTCCGGCTTCTCGCCATCACAAGTGGACTCATTCTCCTCGCGCGGGTATCGATTGCCCAGAACGCAAGCACCCAGGTGTTCTCGGCCGTTGACTTGAGGGATTCAATACCGTCCGCGAGCTACACGACGCCGGATCTCTTTAGCACTTCGACGATCAATCTGTTCTGCGGCGCGTCTCCATATGCACAACTTTCTGGCCCCTTGATGAACTCCGCGGGGACAGTGCCCGTCATGAATGGCAATTCCCTGGTGCCCGGCGGGAACCTGATCGTCGATAACAACCTCCTCGTTACCGTAACGCCCCTGAACCAATCACCTGGGACAACCACGAATGTTTGCACCGGCGGATACTACCAGGGAGGCGCTCCTGGTCCCACCTCGCCCACCGATACAAACCAGAACTGTTTCAACCTCAATGGGTATGGATATCCTGCCACAGCGGGGTTTAACCCTAGTCTGCCCCTGCCCAATCCTGGGCCGCTCGATGGAGATGACCCCGACACCTACGTTGTACCAGGCACGGGGCAGACCATTGCCGCCGGTGGAGGAGTTGCACCGATCGATATCAGTTCTCTCCTCGCGCCTGGCGCCTCCAACACCGCACTTCAACAGCAGGCGGTGACCTTCGCTCTGGCCGATTATGGTGATGGTTACTTCCTCACCAGCTCCTCGATCTTCCTCACCACCAATTGCACCATCGGTGCGGTCACTGGTCCCGCCACGGTGTCCGGCAATACCATCACCACTGGAACCAACACCAACTCCGCGCAGACCTTCACCTTCAATGCCAACAGCGGAAATACAGTCGGATTCGTCTACGACGTCAGCGCAGCTACTAACACACTGACTCCCGACTCCCAGACTGTATCCACTCCGGGGACAGGGGATTTGCCGGTCGCCGCATCTCTGTTCCAGTCCGACTTTGTGCCCAGGACATCGTTCGCCACCTCGAACTGCCTCATCCACACCGGCGAGGTGCTGGCCGATGGCGTAACTCCCGCCTGCAAACTTTACACGCTCAAATGCACCACCCCCTACGACTCCACTCCTGCCGGTGCTCTTTGCCCTGCTTCTGAAGTCGAAAATGAAGTAGTGAAGGACCTCTTCGACGGACCTCCCTTCAGCCTGCAAAGTATCGTCACACCCTACGGCGTCGTGAATGAAGGCATCGGCTTCCTCATGGCCAGCGACGAGTGGCCCAATACCCCGGCGCCACCGGCCAGCGGAACCTGCACCTTCGACCCTGCTTCGAGCCTGCAGACCGTGCCTTGCCCACAAAATCTGCTTATCAGCTTCAGCGGTCCCGGCGGATTCGCCGGCCAGGGACTTACCAGAAATCCAAACTCCACTTTCATCAGTGTCTATGGCGTGCCGGAAGACCATACTTCGGTTTTAGTCGCAGGCGCATGGCCCGGAAACTGGGTCAACACATCCACGCCCAAGGTCTACTTCTACACGCAGGCGCCAAACTTCACCAGGGGCGCCTCGGTTCTCGTGAACGGCAGGCTGAAGCCTCTTCCCAGCGCGGGCAGCTACATTCCCGCCCCCATCGCCAGCCTCACCTATGGCATTACAACCGCCGCCAATCTCCCCTTGCCGATCAATGAGCCCATTGTGGCCGACTCTGTCCTGTATACGAGCGCGCCCTGCACATCGCCCCTTCCCACCACAACCACAGAGCCGAACTTCGCGCCGGGTCCGGTAACCCTCGCCTCTCTCCCCGACGGCCAGTACCTGCTCCACTACTACGCGCAGGATTGCGCCGGTACCCAGGAGTTGCAGTTCACTGAGGCCCCGGTCAGCGGCATCTGGTCCACCAACTTCTACACCTACCCCGTCAACATTGACACCACGGCTCCTGGAATCGTGAATGACGGCATCAGTGGGACGCCCAAGGTCGGTGGTCCGGCCGCTTACGCCACGTTCACTTGCACTGACTCCGAACCAGGCTCCGGCGTGGTCCTCTGCGGCTCGAACCGTTTCGCAACGCAATCCACCTACAACACCGGTAAGCTGAAGATTCAACTTAACACCAGCTCAGCCGGCAGCAAGAGCCTCACAGTGCATGCCCAGGATGGCGCAGGAAATACTAGCTCAATCGTCATCCCCTACACGGTCGCACCCAGGTAGCAGCACTAAAGATACGCGGCCCGCGCTCCGGACAACCCTCCGGCTCGCGGACCGCCCTTCTTCTGCGTTGACTCCGCCGTCCTGATCTCTCCGCGCAGCTCCTACTCTTCTGAGGCCTCGGGCGTCAGCACCGGGGCAGACAGCGACGTGGTGGATTCCACGCCTGCGGCAAGACGGGTCAGTGTCAGCACTGTGATGTCGTCTTCCTGGCCAAAATCGAGCGCGGCCTGCATCACTTGTTGAGCTGTCGGCCGGGTTGCGAAGAGCGCCTTCATCCGGTCAAAGCCGAACAGCTCTCCCGTCGGGCTCGTAGCCTCGAGCAACCCATCTGTGTAAACGCTCAGCTGGTCTCCCGGCTCCAAATGCATCTTCGTCTCCGTGTAATCCGAGTAGGCGATCAGTCCCAGCGGCAGTGACGCATCCAGCGCGTACTCCTCGCCATTGAGGTAGGGCGGCAGGTGGCCGGCGTTCGCAAATGTGACGTTTCCGTCCAGGTCCAGGCGAAACACAAACCCCGTGGCGAACCCGCCGCTCATCCGTCCCACCAGGCAGCGGTTCAGCGAGGCCAGAATCTTCGCCGGGTCGGTGCTTCCCGCCTCCGCGCGCAGCACCCCCACAATCATCGAGACATTCATTCCCGCCTTCAGCCCTTTGCCGCTCACGTCGCCCAGGGCCACAATCGTTGTGCCGTCAGAATTGGGAATGATCTGGAAAAAATCCCCGCCCACCTCCAAAGCCGGTTGGTAGGCGCTCGTTATCGCATAGCCCTCAACGGCGGGTAGCGTCTCTGGCACCAGCACCTGCTGGATTTCCCGCGCGCTCAGAATCTCGCGTTCCATCAGGCTTTGCCGGGCCTGCTGCTCCAGCGCGTATCTGTACACGGCGTACAGAATCGCCGCAAACAACCCCAGCGACACCACCTTCTCCGGATAAAAGTACACACCCTGAATATGAAACAGAGGATTGTTGATGAAATCGAAGAACGACCAGTGCGTAAAGCGCCGCCCCAGTGCCGAGGCCGCTTCGAGGCTGTAGATCAGCTGCAACACCAGCGCGCCCATCGCCACCGTCCAGCGGGACGCATCCTGCTTGTGCCGCAGAGCCAGGAAAATTACCACATACGGAAACGCCTGGATCAGAACAATAAACGTGCTCAGCAGTCCGTCGGCCCACTGCATCCAAACAGTGGCGTAGGCCCAGAACAAGGCCAGCAGCCCATCGCCGATCCCCGCAGCCATCGCCACCCAGGCAAGCGTCCTTGTCCAGCGCACCAGCCGCGCACTCTCGTGCAAACGCAACAGCCATACCAGAAGAAACCAAAGCGAAACCTGGTACAGCATATAAATCGGCTGGTTCAGCGATCGCGCAACATTCCAGGGGAAGGGAATCCGGAAAAGCCGGTTCAGAATATCCAGGGCAACCGGCGCCGCGGTATACACCGCAACCCAGACGAACAAATGCTCGTTGCGGTTGCGGTACCACAGAACCACGCAAAGCAGCGCGATAAATACGCGCAACAAGATCAGCCCGTAGTCGAACAGGTCGCCGCTGATGATCTCCCACTCGCGCGCATCCGCTCTCAGAGCAATGGTGTTTGGATCCCCCACCACCGGGGTTGCCACTCCGCCTTCCTCCGCCGCATCGAACGCGTCCAGCGGAGCCTTCCACACCCGTATCGCCAGCACCCCCGATGGGTCGCCGCTTAGCGGGATTGCCTTGGGGAAAGATTGGTAATACCACAGCGCGTGGGGAGGCAGCTTCCCATACTGCCCCATCAGCTTCCCGTTCCAATACAGCTCATACGCATCTTCCTGGTCTAGGATGAAGACGCTGTACAGGCCGGAATCGCCCGGGGTCGGGACAATCGTCACATGGCGGCGATACCAGGCAAATCCCGTATACGAAGGATGCCCCTGTGCGCCCCACGGGCTGTCGGTAAGAATGGTCTCCCAATGCGAGTCATCCGTCGAGGCCTGCGCCCACTTCAGGTCATCGCCCAGGTGAAACTGCCATGGGCCATCGAGAGGCACAATCCCGTTCCCGATGCCGCGCACCACCAGGACTTGCGTTTGAGCCTGTTCTGCAGTCGGTGCAGGTTGCTGCGCCGGCTGCTGGCCATAGGCCATCGAGCTAGCCAGAAGCAGAAGCCCAATTTGTAGGGCGTGGCGAGGATGCACGAGGCGAGAATAACATCCGAGGCGACCATCGAAGAACAGGATTCCGCCCAGTCACTGTCTCCGCCCGCCGCAATTCGGCAGCCCATCGGGTGTTCGCGGTCCATTCCGTAACTGACCGTCGCGATCAACATATTCGCGCGATCCTTTAGCCGGCGAAACCTGCTGCCAGATCCCGTACTATTAAGCCACGACGATGAATCTCTCCATCCCCTTTTCTTTTCGCTTTTCTGCCGGCCTTTCGGTGCTCGTTGCAACCTGCGTGTCGATTAGCCTCGCGTCCCCATTCGCCGCGCTCGCACAAAGCGCTCTGCCTGCGCAGGTCCACGCGTCAGCGCAAGCCCACGCGTCAGCGCCGGTCGAGCCCGACAGCCGCACTGTTCCCGCTCTCTTCATCAGCGACGTCCACTTCGACCCCTTTCACGACCCCGCCAAAGCGCATCAGCTGGCCGCCGCGCCTGTCGCTGCGTGGAAGCAAATCCTTTCCGCCCCTCCCTCGCCCGATCAGCAGCAAGCCTTCGCCGCGCTGCAGAGCAGCTGTCACGCCAGAGGAGTTGACACGCCTTATGCGCTGCTTCGCTCGAGCCTTGAGGCCATGCGCTCCCGCGAGCCCGGCGCGCAATTCATGATGGTCAGCGGCGACCTCATTGCCCACGGCTTCAACTGCCGCTTCAACGCGCTCTTTCCGGCCTCCACGCCCGAGGACGATCAGGCCTTCGTCCTGAAGACTATTGATTTCGTCGTCGCGGAACTGCGCGCATCCGTCCCCGGCTTGCCCGTCTACGTGGCCCTCGGCAATCACGACACCAGTTGCGGCGACTATCAACTCGATGCCGGAAGCAGGTTCCTTGCCCAGACCGGCAAGATCATTGCGCAAGCCTTACCCCCATCCGAGCGGCAAAACGCACTCAACCAGTTTGAAGCGGGAGGGTATTACAGCCTGACCATGGCGCCGCCCATGCGCGCCACCCGCCTCATCGTGGTCAATGATGTATTTCTCTCTCCTGATTACAAAACCTGTGCCGGAAACGCTGACCCCACCCCCGCCACTGTCGAAATGGCCTGGCTCGAGCAGCAACTGGCCGAGGCGCGCCAGTCGGGGCAGAAGGCCTGGGTCATGGGCCACATTCCCCCCGGCATCGACCCCTACTCAACAGCCTCGAAGTTCAGAGATGTTTGCAATGGAGCCGCGCCGGTCCAGTTCTTGTCCTCCGATCGAATGGCCGATCTTCTCGTCCAGTATGCCGACGTGGTGCGGCTCGGAATCTTCGCCCATACGCACATGGATGAAATGCGCCTGCTCAAGCCCGAGTCCGCCGAACCGCCGCAATCGGAACCGCGCCTCGTGGCCATCAAGATAGTTCCGTCCATCTCCCCCGTTGACGGCAACAATCCCTCATTTGTCGTTGCCCGCGTCAACCCCTCCTCCGCAATTCTCGACGACTACGAGGTGATTGCCGCTTCAAACCAGACCGGCGTGGCCGCCAAATGGGCTAAAGAGTACGACTACGCCCAGACCTACCACGAGCCTGAGTTCTCCTCCGCAACGCTCGGCAAATTGATCGCCCAATTCAAGGCAGACGCGAACGCGAGCACCGCCGAAAGCCAGGCCTACATTCGCGATTACTTCGTCGGCGACCTCTCCCGCGAACTCAGCCCGTTCTGGCCGCAGTACGTTTGCGCGGTCCAAAACCACACCGCCAGGGCATTTGATGCGTGTGTCTGCTCTGCCGGAAACTGACGTCGAGCTATCCACGAGGGTCAAATCACAAGTGCGTTGTCATCAGGAGCCATGCGCAGCGCAGTCGAAGACCCCGACGATGTTCTTCGTTCACGCCTATGGAGATATTCTTGAAGTTGGACGCCGATGCCCCAGCCCGCCGTCACGCAATCCAAGCTCCTTGAGGATTAAGACACAATGAACCAAATGCCGCTCTTGCCGCATCCCTCTACTGAGAGGTCGAAATGATCTTCCTAACCCGGCGCGCGACCTTTTCAGCTTCGCACTACTACTGGAACCAGAACTGGACGCCGGAAAAGAACCAGCAGGTCTTCGGCCGCTGCGCTAACCGCAATGGCCACGGCCACAACTACACGCTCGAGGTCACCGTTCAGGGCCAACCCGATCCGGTCACAGGTTTTGTGGTCGATCTCAAGTGGCTCAAGGACGTCATCGAACAGAATGTTCTATCCGCCTACGACCATCGCCACCTCAATCTTGAAGTCCCGGAGTTTGCCGATTCCAAACTCATGCCCACCACTGAGAACATCGCCATAGCCGCATGGAACCGCATCCAGCCTGCCATCCAGTCCGCGGCCGGCGCCCGCCTCACCGCGGTCCGCATCTATGAGACCCCCGAAATCTTTGCCGAGTACCGGGGTGGCCTGTGAGCGCAAAGGCATATTTTGGCCGCCGTTACACCATCAGCGCCAGCCACCGTCTGCACGCCCCCTCCCTTACGCGGGAGCAGAATCAGGCAGCCTACGGCAAGTGCAATAACCCCCACGGCCATGGCCACAACTACGTCGTTGAAGTGCTGGTCGGCGGTCGGGTCGAACCCGCAACCGGCATGGTCGTCGATCTCAAGGCGCTCGATCAAGTCGTACAAAAAAAAGTAACCGATCGCTTCGACCACATGAACTTGAATCTCGATCCGCTGTTTGCCAATCGCGTGCCGACCACTGAGAATCTATGTATAGCGGTCTTTTGGCTGTTGAAGGATGCGCTGCCCGCCGGTCAACTCGAGCATGTGCGCGTGGAAGAGACCGAGAACAATTTTTTCGAATGCCATCACGCGGGCGGATTCAACCCCAACCCCTGAACTAGGCGCGTCATAAGCGCCCACAGCCTCAAACTCCGCGGTAGTTCTTCTTCCCCAATACGAGAGGATCAAAAAAATGGCACAGCCGATCGCAGCAGTGAGCAAGCCAATGCGCAGAGCAGTCCCGGTCGACGAGGGCCTCGCCGGCGTCAGCACCCAGGAGATGTATCGCGAAATCCTCAGCCGCCTGGGCGAGGACCCGGGCCGCGACGGTCTCATCTCCACCCCCGCCCGCGTAGAGAAGTCCATGGCCTTCCTCACCAAGGGCTACGCTGAAGATCCGGCCCGCATCCTGCGCGAAGCCATGTTCGATGTGGAATACGACGAGATGGTCATCGTCAAAGACATTGAGATGTTCTCCTTGTGCGAACATCACATGCTGCCTTTCTTCGGCAAGGTGCACGTCGCCTACATTCCCAAGGGCAAAGTCATTGGGCTCTCCAAAATTCCCCGCTTGGTTGAGGTCTTTGCGCGCCGTCTGCAGGTGCAGGAGCGCCTCACGCGCCAGATCGCCGACGCTATTCAGGAGGCCATCGCGCCCCAGGGTGTTGGCGTCGTCATCGAGGCACGCCACCTGTGCATGATGATGCGTGGCATCGAGAAGCAGCACTCCTCCACGGTCACCAGCGCCATGGTAGGCTGCTTCCGCCAAAAAGAGACGCGCACCGAATTTCTGTCCCTGGTCCGCCAACCCTAGTAAGACCCGGCAGCAAGCGTGAATGGTTTACTGGTAATCGACAAGCCCGCGGGAATCACCAGCCACGATGTGGTCAATCGCCTGCGCAAAATCACCAGCGAAAAGTCGATTGGTCACCTCGGCACGCTCGATCCCATGGCCACCGGCGTGTTGCCCTTGCTGCTCGGCAAATATACGCGCCTCGCACAATACTTTTCCTCCGCCGAGAAGGCCTACACCGGAACCTTCCGCTTCGGATTCGCGACCGACACCTACGACAAAGAAGGACAGCCCGCCGGCCCCGACCTCTGGCCTGCACTGGGCGCAGCCTTGACGCTCGAACAGGTGCGCGCATCGGCCGCAACGTTCATGGGCGAGACCGAGCAGATGCCGCCTCCTTACTCAGCAAAGAAAATTGCGGGAACCCCCGCCTACAAATTGGCACGCGAAGGCAGGAGCGTCGATCTCAAGCCTGCCAAAGTCCATATCGCCGCATTTCAGATCCTCGCCCTTGAAGCCGCTGAAGTGTCTTTCTCCATGTCCATCAGCGCTGGCGGCTATGTGCGCTCCGTGGCCCATGAAATGGGCCATGCGCTCGGCTGTGGTGCCCATCTGAGCCAACTGCGCCGCACAAAAGCGGGAGTCTTTACCCTCGCGGAGGCGCACACTCTTGACCAGTTGCAACCGCTCAAGGGCAACCCTGAAGCTCTTGAGTTGCTGTGCCTGCATCCCCGCACCCTGTTGCCTCAAATGCCCGCCGTCACCGGCGATGCGCAGGCTCTGGGACGGTTGCGCAACGGCGCCCAGGCCAACCTGCCCGAGTTTTCCCAGTCCTCCATGGTGAAGGTCTTCGCCGGCCAGCGAGAACTAGTCGGCATCGCCAAAAGAATCGCCGGCACGCTCTTTCAACCCGTAGTCGTCCTGGGATAAAACCCGCCAGCCCTGGAGCCTGGTAGTCCCTGGTTCCTGGTCTCTGGCAGTCCCTTGTCCCTGTTCCCCAGCCCCTGTTCCCCAGTCCCTGTTCCTGGCTCTTCTCAGTGCGCCAGAAAGTAAACCCCAATGCAAACCAGAACTGCCGCGGTCCAACGCCGGCGGTCTACATTCTCTTTGAGAAAAATCTTGGCGGCAATTGCATTCGTGACCAGGGTGAGCGAGGCTGAGGCCGGGGCCACCAGGCTCAGGTCCAGATGATTCAGTGCGTAGAGCAGGGCGCCGAAGTTCAATGCCAGAAAGGTGACCCCGGCAAAGAACAGCGGGCGAGAAAGGACAGCGCGGATTGCGCCCATCAGTCCCGAACGGGCGCGAATCTCATCCAGGTCCCCGAGGGACTTCATGGCTGCGGCGATCATGACCTCACCAACGGTGGAGGCGAGCACAATCGTGGCGATCATCGCGGTCGCTTCCCAGGGGCCGGGATGCGTTTCAGCCAGAGAGGTGGAGTGAGCCAGCATCATTTTCCCTGCTCCCCATCCGTCACTTCGGCCGGGGCATCGATCGCCCCCGATTGCGCGCCGGTCGCGGGTAGTTCGGTCAACGAGGGGCCTTGCGAAACGAAACCCACGCCCACCGTGATGAGCACAATTCCTATCCATCGTTCGAGTGATATGGGTTCGTGCAGCCAAAAGCGGGCCAGCAGAGCAATGAACACATAGCCAAAGGCAGTAGCTGGCAGCACGAAGGTAAGGTCAGCCCAGGAGAGCGCAGTGAGATAGCTGGCGAAGAAGCCAATGAGCAGCAGTATGCCCATGGCAATCCAGGGGGTGAAGATTGCAGCGACGATCGAACCTGGGTGATGCAGGGAGATGGAAGGATAGCGGCTCATGCCACGGGACAAAAAGGTGTCACCCAAAGGGCCGCAAATGGCGATCAGCAACAAAATCATATATTGCCACGCCGAGAACTTGTTTTGAGCCATCGTCAGATTGACTTTCTGGGTAAGTCGACAAAGTTGAAGTCGAGCTGTCTACGAGAGCAGGGCGATTCGCCTCTTCAACTTCATTACGAACGTCCCTCGCGCTTTTGAGCGATGACCATTCCGCGTGGAGTCGAGAGCAGGACGACCGAAAGCAGGCCTTCCTGTTCCAGGCGCAGAACCGCGTCGCGCACCACCTTGAAGGTGGAACTCGCGTCATGCACCAGTACTAGGCCGCGCGGCTTGATCTGCGGGAGAAAGCGGCGTATTTCGCTCTCGCGAATATTCAGATCGCTGTCACTGAACAGAATGTCGATGCTTCCTTCAACAACGGTGTCCAGACTGGAGGCATTGCGGTACTCAATCCATTCGCCCAATCCGGAGGCATCGATATTCTGTTTTGCTTTGGCGAAGACCAGGGGATCGTACTCGATGGTGATGATCTTGCCGAAGCCGTTGGCTCTCATGCCTTCCGCCATCCTCATGGCGCTGTGGCCGACAAAGGTGCCGGTCTCCAAGACCACATCCGGCTTCACGGTCATAATGAACGATTTGAGAAAATCCAGTACCTCGGCTTCCGCGCTTTGCGCGTCGAGCATGTGCCATCTGTCCGGATGGGGGCATTCCGGTGTGGGGGCAACGTATTCCGATTGCGTGTACTCACCGACCTTATCAATCCTGTCGAGGATGCGATGTTCTTCATGTCCACGTAGAAAGGGGGGCAGTATGCTTCCCAGGACGAAGCCGCCGATAAGGATTGGTAGGGCGATGCTCAGCACCAGGGGCCAATTCCAGGCGGCGTGAAAAATCAATGCCGCGACGACCTGATATATGCCAAGCAGCATAGCTCCTTCAGCAAAGACAATTCCCGCCGGCCGCTGCAACTGCATCTGGCGTTTGCCTTCAGACCAAAGAAACAGGATCGCGACAACCGAGGCAGCAACGGCAAGCGTTGCCGGGGTAATCAGGATGTCAGATGGCGCACCGTGTGGCGAAACCATCAGGAGAGCCACTGCGACCCCAACGCCGATGGACACAGCGCCGACGTCCAGAAAGGAGAGCAGGTTCCCGATTGAACTGAAATCAAGGCGCAGTTTACGGCGGCGAACATCGGTCTTCCAGCAAAAACCAGCAGCGATGAGGGCCAGAACGGCAATCATGGAAAAAGTCAATGAAGGTGACATATCCTCAAATCTTTTCGTACTTCGGGCTCCCTGTCGGGAGTCCCGAATTCTTGAAACTCAATCGTTCAGCTAGGCATCGTCGTGAACAACGCCACGATTCAGGCCACAGGTGTTCCATCTCCGCGACTCTTTTGAAGTGAAGGTGGATTGAAGGCTCATCGTGCGGCGGCCGATCAACGCTTGGATCGGCCGCTGCACGCAGAAATGCATCACATTAGCCGCGAGCGTTGTTATGCCCCTGCGCTCACGGGCGCCGGCGGCTTGCCCTGCTGGCTGCGCGTCTGCTTCACCTGTTTGTTGCGCTGAGCACGCAGCTTCATAAACGACTTGGCCTCCACGTAAAGCCGCGGAATATCGCGGTTCACGATCGCCTTCCACACCACGCGGAAAGCTGCCTTGGGCCTGAAGTAGTACTCATCGTAGAAGCGGTGCACCATCTCCATCACGTAGTCGACCGGCAGTCCGGGATATTCGATGTGCGCCATCTGGTGGCCGCCCCCGTCCTCCATTTTCTCGTTGGTGATGAATCCGTTCTTGGCGGCGAACTCGTAGAACTCCGTTCCCGGATACGCATGCGCGATTGAAACCTGGATGGTCTCGCAATCCAGGCCTTTCGCAAAGTTGATCGTGTTGCGAATCGACTCCTTCGTCTCGCCGGGCAAGCCGAGAATAAAGTCGGCATGTATGGTGAGGCCCAGCGCGTGGCAGTCGCGCACAAAGTCTCTGGCGCGCTCCACGGTTGCGCCCTTTTTGATGTTCTTCAGAATCTGCGGATCCCCGGACTCAAAGCCCACGATCAGCAATCGGCAGCCGGCTTCTCTCATCGCCTTCAGCGTGTCGTAGTCAGTCGTCACACGAGATGTGCAGCTCCAGGTCAAATTCAGCGGCTTCAGCTTCTCGCACAGTTCAATTGTGCGCGCCTTTTGAATGTTGAAGGTGTCGTCGTCAAAAAAGAACTCCTTCACGTCAGGGAAGTTCTTCTTGGCCCACGCCAGTTCCGCGGCCACATCGTCGGTGGAGCGTTTGCGCCACGCATGGCCGCTCAGCGTCTGCGGCCATAGGCAAAACGTGCACTGCGCCGGGCAGCCCCGCGTGGAATAGAGAGCGATGTAGGGGTGCAGCAGGAAGGGCACGTTGTAGCGCGTCACGTCCATGTCGCGCTTGTAAATCTTCGTAGCCCACGGCATCGCATCCAGGTCTTCAATCTGCGGCCGATCGGGATTGTGCACGACCTTGCCGTCCTGCTTGTAGCTGATTCCCAGAATCTCGCCGAGCGGCTTGCCCTGGGCAAACTCGACCACCGAGTAATCGAACTCGCGGCGGCAGATAAAGTCCAGGGCCGCGCATTCGTTCAACGCGCGGTCGGGATCGGTCGTCACCGGCGGTCCCACAAACGCAATCCGGATCGACGGATTGGCTGCCTTGATCGCTTCGGCCAGCCGCTGGTCGCCTGACCAGCCCACCGTCGACGTGAACAGCACAAGAAACTCGAAATCCTTGCAAATATTGATGGTTTCGTCGGCGGAGACGTGGTGCGGCGGCGCATCAAGCACGCGCGAACCCTCCAGAAGGCCGGCCGGGTAGGTCAGCCAGACCGGGTACCAGTAGGACTCAATCTCGCGCGTTGCGGGCCAGCGCGAACTTGCGCCACCGTCGAAATTCTTGAACGAAGGCGGATTCAGGAGAAGCGTTTTCAAAGGCATAGGCATCCCTTTAATTCTAACATCAGGCCAGTTTTTCAGCGGTTTTCCAGAGAATTATCTGAGCAGCAGGGCATCTCCCGATAGACATTGATTTAGAAGGCCTTACGCGCATCGAGGCGCCTGGAGTCAGTTGCAAATTATGGACCGGTCACTCCACAGTTCATAGCAGGCTCCAGCCACGGCCCTCCTCACTTCCCATGCAATTCGTTCAGCCAGTCTTCCATGTGCCCCAGGGCTCTCAGCAGGTTCAGCCGGGCTTTGCTCAGGTCCAGGCCGGCTTCGAGCGCCACATCAAAGTTCTGCCGTTCGTTGATCCGTGCTTGTTGCTCGGCTTTGGGAGACAGTTGCGGCGTCGCGTTCTGTCCGCTTTCCGCCCCGTTCCCAAGCTCCAGTTGCGTCAGCACCGTCTTCAACTGCTCTTCGGCAATCTGCCGCTTCAGGTCCGCCACCTCGGCCTGTGCATCCAACTCCTGCAACGTCCCGTTGAGTGTCGCAATTTGCACGTCGTTCTGACGCTCGGCCTGCTCGGCCTCAACTTTGGCCCGCAGCGCATCGGCCGCTGATTCCTTCGCCCTGGCGCGCAACCGCAGATCAAACACCGGCAACTGAATGTTAAAGCCCGAGCTGAAGTCGTTGGTCGGAAGAGGGCGATTGTAAAACTCATTCACATAATTCAGCAGCGTCGTGTTGCGGTTGTAAAGAACGCCGAAGGCGATCTGCGGAACCCATAGACTTTCAGCGTCGGCTTTCTCCGCCTTCTGTCTCGATCGAGCCAGCATCTGCGCTGACTCGACTCCCGGCACCGTTCGTGGCGCTTCGTCGGCCGTCAGCGCTGGAATCTCCGGAATGCTGGCCGGATCGGGCACAATCGAAGCCATTGGCAATCCGGTAAGCGTGCTCAGTTGCTTGGCGAGCGTGCCGGCGCGCGTCCGAAGATGCAGGCGCTTCAGTTTTAGCTGGGCCTCCGTCAATCGAGCTTCAAGAAGATCGCTTAATGGATCCACGCCGGCCTCGGCGCGTTGCTGCTCAATCTCCACCAGCCTGCTCCCATAGATCTCCTGCTGCTGTGCAGAGTCCAGTTCGCGATCCACGCAGTCCAACTCGATGTAGGCCGTCGAGGCGTCCAGCGCTGCCTGCTCCCGCTCATCCTTTTCGTTCAGTTGGGCTGCCTTTAATCCCGCTCGCGCCGCCTGGATGTGGCGGATTTGCGGCAAGCTGAAGACCATCGATTGCACGGTCCCATCCCAGATCGTCGGAAGATTTCCGGTAAAGCCTACCTCGGGAAACGCGGGAAGGCCCGATCCGAACGTCAACGACGGCATGAAAACATCCTTGGTTTGCGACAGCTCCGCCCGTGCCTTCAAAACATCCGCATCGGCCAGCTTCACTGCACTGCTGTTCTGCTGGGCCAGATCCACGATGGTGTGCAACGACACCTGGGACGGCAAAAGCGCGGACGCGCCCCCAAGAACCAGCCCAACCGCGGCTTTTCTCCAGGCTGCCTTCGATTTGTGTCCTCTTCTCACCTGCGAATTTCCTGTCACAATCTCTCGTCCAGTGCCGGTTTGTAATCGTGGGCCAGGGCGAGCGCCGCCGCCAGCTCCCGCTGCGCCCCCGCTTCATCGCCCAGTTGTTTCTTCAGCCGTGCCAGCCTCAGGTGCGCCTCAAACGCCGGGCCCTCCTCGGTTTTAAACGGACTGGCCAGATAATCTTCCAGCATTTTTGCCGCCAGTCCCGGGTCCCGGTGGGTCACGATCAGCAGCCCCGCCCCGTCGTAGAGCGCAACGGGCGACCGCTTGTCCCGCTCCTCTGCGCTCACCGCACTGTGGATCGCCGACTCCATCTCCTCCCACTGTCCCCTGCGCCGATAAAAGCCGGCCAGCGACGCCCAGTAGGGAGCCTGATGCTGGGCCCTCGCAATCGCCGCCTTCCACTCCCGCTCCGCCGTGCCGTAGTCCTTGCGGTGCTCGGCTATCTCCGCCAGCAACTCGTGGGCCCGCGCTCCATCCAGTCTCTCCAGTTGCGCGGCCACTTGTTCCGCCTTGTCGATGCCCCCTCCCACAATGCCGGGAGCCTCTTCATAAAACTCGCCCACATCTGATAGCGCTTCTCGATTGCGCGGATCCAGCTGCGCCGCTGTCTCAAACTCCACGCGCACCCGTTTGCCCAGCGAATACGCGGTCAGAAACGATGCCCGGTCCGCCTTGGCCCCCAACGCGCGGCCCAGCCAATCGTGATAGACGGAGTTGCCCGCCTCCAGTTGCACGGCCTGCTCACACTCGTCGGCCGCCTGATTCCAATCCTCAAGCGCGTAGTGCACCCGGCAAGCCAGGTTTTGCGCCTCGGCCAAATCTCGCCCGCCCTGCGGCAGCGAGTTCAGCAGCCCCAGTGACTTGTCTGCTTCGCCGGCTTGCAAGGCCTGGTTGGCCTGGGCCAGCGTCGCGCCCACTCCCACTCCCTGCGCAGACGCTGCCGGAATCAGGGCCCCCGGCATTCCCAGCGCCAACCCCATGGCCGACCGCGCCGACTCGCGTCAAGACACAGGTCAAGGCACAGCTCAAGGCACAACCTTGATTGGAACGCCTTCCTGCATCGGCTGTCCGCTCGTGGTTCCGGTGGCCACCGTGTCCCCGTCCTTCAGCCCGCTCAGAATCGCCACCCGCGTCAGGTTCACGATGCCCGGCGTCACCGGCGTGCGCACCAGGCTGTCGCCCACAATTTTGAACACGTAAGCCTGGCCATTGCGCGACAGCAACGCCTCCCGTGGAATGCTCAGCGCATTGGGTTCGCTTGAGGTCGTCACCGTGACGTTTACGTTCGTATCCGGAAGCAGCACACTGTCGGCGTCATCAATGCTCACCACGACTTCGCCCACGTTCCGCGTCCCGTAGGTGACCACCGTTACCGGCGCGCGCACCACGTGTCCGTGCCACTCCCGCCCCGGTCTGGCGTCCCACTTGATCACAATCTTCTGTCCCGCTGCCAGGTGTCCGATGTCCGGCTCGTCGAAGTAAGCCCGCACCTGCTCATGAGTCAGGTCCGCGAGCTCCAGCAAAAGTTTCCCCTGCTCGGCAAACTCCGTGCGCGCTCCATCCACGCCGTAAACGGTTCCCGCCACCGTGGCATGAATCACTGTCTGCGCCACCACCTCGCGCGCTGCTGCCAGGTTTGCCTCCGCTTCGGCGAGTGCGGCCTGCGCCCTTGCTACCTCTGGCGGCGAATAGCGGTCGTTGGCGCTCTCTTCTGAGGCCTTCAGGCTGGTCTCCGCCGTCTGCAATCGCTCCCGCGCCGCGTTCACTTCGCTGGCTGAAGCCGCCCCGGTCGCCTGCAGCTTCTCGAGCGCCGCCAGATCGTGCTGGGCCTGGTCGCTCTCCAGCCGGGCGCGCGCAATGTCCGCTGCCGACATCTGCTGCTGTTCCTGGGTTCCGTTATGGGTGGCCGCAAAAAGCGCTGCCTGGGCTGACTTCACGCCGCTCTCCGCGCCGGCCTCTCGCGCGCGCGCATCCATGTCGTCCAGAACCATCAGCAGCTTGCCTGCCCGCACCTTGTCGCCGGGCTGTACGTATACCGCTTTCACCGTCGTCGCAATTGGGCTGTAGAACTGGTAATTCACCACCGGTTCCACCTTGCCGTTGGTGCTGATCGTGTTCCGCAACACCTCGTGATCTACCGCGGCTGCGCGCACTTCCAGCCGGCCCCGAAGCAAGTACCGCGTCGCGAAGAACACCAGCACCAGCACGATCGCCAAGCTCCTCCATAACCACAATCGGAGCTGGTATGATTTCTTTTTCGCTTCTACCATTTACCTAACCAGAGTCAGTATATAAGACTCAACAACATGGCCCCGCGCACCAGAAAATTATCCGCAGCCGATGCGCCCTCCTTCACACCCCCGCACATCCCGCTCCCTCGTACAATGTCGTCATGGCACCTGAATCCCGCAATCACCCGCGCTACACCGACGAGCACGCCAAAGCCGGCCTCGATTTCCGCTTTCCCGCCATTGAGACCTGGCAAAACCAGTTTCCCGGCTACGAAATCCTCATCGACGACCCCGAATTGACCTCCGTCTGCCCCAAAACCGGCCTTCCGGACTTCGGCCTTCTCACCATCCGCTACATGCCCCGCGATCGTTGCCTGGAGCTCAAATCGCTCAAGGAGTACCTGTTCACCTACCGCAACCTCGGCATCTTTCAGGAAAACATCGTCAACCAGGTCCTCAACGATGTGGTCAAAGCCTGCGACCCGGTCTGGGCCGTGGTGCGCGGCGAATTCCGTCCCCGCGGCGGCATCGGCACCACGGTCGAGGCAAAATACCCTCGTCCAACCGCCTGAGCCAGTCTCAAATGATTCAGGCCCGAATGACCCGGGCCAGAAAAGCTGAACGGCAACCGTCCTCTGTGGTATTCGTTGTACTTCTCGCGCCGAGATCACATTCCTACGCACATGCCGACAGCCTCTCCATCGCCCCGCTCCCGCTTCAACCCCGCCCTGGGCACCTTTCTGCTGCTCATCGGCCTCAACCTGATCAACTTCGTTGACCGCTATATTCTCCCCGGCGCTCAACCCCTCATCCAGCGTGAATTCCACTCCACCGACCAGCAGATGGGCGCGCTCACCACCGCCATGTTCTTCTTTTACATGTGCGCCGCGCCGCTCACCGGCTGGCTCGGCGACCGCTACGCACGCAAGCCCCTCATCATCACCGGCGCCATCCTCTGGAGCCTGGCCACGCTCGGCACCGTCTGGGTGCACAGCTACTGGACCTTCTACATCCGCCAGGGATTTGTGGGCGTAGGCGAGGCCACCTTCAGCATCTTTGCCCCCGCCGTGCTGGCCGACTTCTATCCCGAGCGCGACCGTAATCGCATCCTCTCCATCTTCTATCTCGCCATCCCCGTCGGCGCGGCCTTGGGCTATCTGGCAGGCGGGGAACTGGGAACCCACTGGGGCTGGCGCGCCCCGTTTCTCATCTGCTCCATTCCCGGCCTCGTCATCGCCGCGCTTTACATGGGGCTGGGCAAGGAGCCGGTGCGCGGCTCATCGGACCATCTGCGCCGCACGGCCGATCGCTCCACGGTCCTCGGACTCTTCCGCAACCCCGCCTTCCTCACCGCCACCATGGGCCTGGCCACGCTCACCTTTGCCATGGGCGGCATCTCCGCCTGGGTGCCCACCTTTCTCCATCGCTCCGTCGGCCTTTCGGTGGCCAACTCCAGCCTCGCCGTCAGCGCCATCACCGTCGTCGACGGCATCGCGGGAACCCTCACCGGGGGATGGCTGGCGCAGATCTGGCTCCGCTCCAACCACCGTGCCCTCTACCTGATCTCGTTCTGGAGCGTGCTGCTCACCCTGCCCTGTGGAGCACTGGTCTTCTTCGGCCCGCGCCCCCTCACCATTCCCGCGCTCTTTCTCGCCGAGTTCTTTCTCTTTCTCAACACCGGCCCGCTTAACGCCGCCATCGTCAACTCGGTCTCCGCGCCGGTGCGCGCCACCGCCATCTCCATCAACCTGTTCTGCATCCACTTCTTCGGCGACACCTTTTCCCCGCAGATCATCGGCGCCATCTCTGACCGCTCCAACCTGAGCATCGGCCTCGGCGCAACCCTCATCTTCCTGGTCATCTCCGCCCTCATCCTGCGCACAGGCGCCCGCTTCGCGCCTCCACTGGAAGAGCCCGTCTGACAAGAGCCCGCATCCACGCTCATCGCGCTTTTGAGCGCTTTTAAGCTCCTTTGGGCTATTGCCAAATAAAAATGAAATGTCATCGGGAGCAAAGTCGAAAGGTCTGCCGTTGTCTTCCCGGGGGGCGGGCTACTTCTCTGTCCGCGTCTCCCGATCCTTCGAATTCATAAACGCCCGTCCGCTCCCTTGCGAGCGCAAATTAGGGTAATTATTTACTTGACTGACCAAGAGTTTTCGGGCATACTTTCAATATGGACAGCCCAAAGACATTACAAGAAGCCATCCTCTACTTCGCCGATTACGACAATTGCCGCCAGTTCTTGATTGATCTGCGCTGGGCCGATGGCAAGGTTCTTTGCCCCCGCTGTGGCTCTGACAAGGTTACCTACCTTGCCGCCGCTCGGTTGTACAAGTGCTACGGCAAGCACGAGAAGGCAAAATTCTCTTTGAAGGTTGGGACCATCTTTGAAGACTCCGCCCTGGGCCTTGAGAAGTGGCTTCCTGCGATGTGGCTAGTGGTCAATGCCAAGAATGGCATCAGCAGCATGGAGATCGCCCGTTCGCTCGGAATCACTCAAAAGTCAGCTTGGCACATGGCCCACAGAATCCGCTTTGCTCTGCATCAGGGTTCGTTCGATTCGATGCTGTCTGGCGAAGTCGAAGCCGACGAAACCTACATCGGGGGCAAGGCTCGGAACATGCATGTCGGCAAGCGTGAGCGTCGCATCACCGGCACTGGCGGCAAAGACAAGGTGGCTGTAATCGGTCTTCTGGAGCGCGGCGGCAAGGTTCGGACTGCCGTGGTCCCCAACGTGCGCCGTGGCTCGCTACAGGGCAACGTTAGGAAGCACGTACAGGCTGGCAGCGCCCTCTATACCGATGCTTTGATGTCTTACAGTGGGTTGGCTGAGGATTATGCCCATCAGGTTGTCGATCATGCCGTCCAGTACGTCAATGGCCGCATCCACACAAACGGTCTGGAAAACTACTGGTCCCTGCTCAAGCGGGGCATCAGCGGTACCTACGTGAGTGTGGAACCATTTCATCTGTTCCGGTATCTGGATGAGCAGAGCTATCGCTACAACAACCGTGCGACAAGGGATAACCCCCTGACCGATGCCGACAGGTTTGTTCTGGCTTGCACTCAAGTTGTAGGGAAAAGACTTACTTGGGATAGTCTGACTGGGAAAAAGATTGACAGTGGGACGTGGGTTAACTGATAAAGAAAAGAAGCGTCAACAACGGGGAAAGAGGAGGAAGACTTAATGCTTCTTCGTTTTCCCTGACCTTCCAAATGGGCTGGGAGGCAGAGCGCTTTTGGGAACTGTAAGTGTAGCTTTAACGGCTGTTCGAAATCGATCAAACGCCTCTTGCCCTTCGATCATTTCGGTATGCCGTACAGATTTGCCGGCAAAATCGCCCGTCTCATTCTTGGCCGAAGGCGTCGGGTGATTCGCCACAGTGTGTCCTCAGAAATGAGGATAACGCCGTGGTGTGCCACAGTCAACTGTCACCTACACAGATCGAGGACGCCAAATACGTCATGATAAAACGCCTAGAGTTGAGAAATTTTCGGTGTTACCAGCAGCTTGACCTTTCCCTCAAACAATTCAACATCATTGTGGGAGAGAGCGGTAGCGGCAAGACTGCGCTGCTGGAATCCATGTTTCTTCTTGGCGGCGGCTCACCCGAAATTTATTTTCGTATCCGAAATTGGAGAGGGTTTTCTCGCAATCTCAATTTGAGTGGAACCAGAGAAGGCTATCAGTCAATTTTTAGAGACTTGTTCTACAACTTTGATCAAGACGAGGGAGCAGTCCTTAATTTTGACGACGATGTTACAGGCTCAAGAAGAGTCGAGATTTCATACTCAGACTCTCAGAAATCGGGCCTTGAACTGGATGGCAACGAGCCACATGCGTTCACCTTCTCTCCAATCAATTTCAAATGGATCATCGAGGGCCGCGTCCACAACACGTCTCTTTCCTTCAAAGAGGGAAAGCTCGATATTGAGGGGACCGCGCCTGTTGCTCCCTTGGTTTATTACAACGCGATCAACACAACTTCATTTGAAACCAGCGCTGCGTTTTCCGCCCTGAGTCGCAGATTCAAAATCACGCCGCTGATCGAGAAAATCACCGAAATCTACCCTCGGGTCCGGGATATGTCTCTAGAGCTCATTGCGGGTGACCCGACTCTTTGTGTAGCCACGGGTGATCTTCCTGAAAAACTACCGATCGGCGATTTATCCGGCGGCGTAGCAAAATTTGTGACGATTGCTCTCGGCATTTTGGCGAATCCAAAGGGAACTATTATCGTCGATGAATTCGAGTCGGGATTGTATTTCCGCGACATTGCCCGCGTCTGGCAGTCTCTCGTTGACCTGGCTGCGCAAGAGCAGGTTCAACTTATAGTTTCAACTCACAGCTACGAGTTTTTGAAAGCTGCTTCTCCTATACTCGCGGCGAATGGGCTTGCCAAAGTTTCTCAGCTACTCCGGGCAGAGGTAAATGAATCTGGCCAGCATGTAGTTAGAAGAATTCAGGCTGACGCCTTTGAAGCCGCAACAAGTCAGGATTTTGAAGTGCGCTAGCGAGGTGAGAAGATTCCGCGTCCGATTGTGATAGGCCCACATGTTGTCTTGGGAGAAGGGGATAGAGACAAGGCATTTCTGGAACACCTTTGTGAAAACAGGGGGATAACCGGCCTTACCTTCGACTTCGTTGGCGGGATTGGTGGATTTGGCTCACGGCTTCTGGCGATGTCAACGGACCCTGCGTTTCAAAAATGCAAAGCCGTTCTTCTAATGGGGGACACGGATGAATTGACTGATGGATCTTTTACTCTGATAAGAAATCAACTCAAAGAAATTGATTTTCCGATTCCCCCGAGTCCAATGGAACTTGCACGCAAGCAAAACAAACCAGTTGTGGCGGTTCTCTTGCAGCCTTATCCGGCTCAAGGTTCGGATGCCAGCGGTTGTATGGAATCGCTCTTAATCCCGGCAATGGAAGCAATTTACCCAAAAGAATCTGCCTGCGTTGACCAGATGCTCAAATGCGCTGGAGTCGCAACTTGGCAGAGAAGAGATGCACGCGACAAGGCGAAGGTACGATGCTTGATCTCATCGGTCTATAACGAAGACCCTATGCACGGACTGCACTTATGCTTTTCCAAGGACAAGAATGGCAAAGACAAGAATCTGATCCCCTTGGGAAGTCCGGTATTTAACGAAATGTCACTTTTGTTGCGGAATTTTCCAGCGTGGTCGAGTTCAAATGAAAAAGGCTGGGCCGAGTGGCGAAAGACTAACAATGTATAAGAAGGCGCCAAGGGAGAAATCACCTTGGCGCTTCTAATAGCGAGAGGGATTCGAACCCCCGGTACCCTTTCAGGTACGCCGGATTATCAATCCAGTGCCTTAGACCACTCGGCCATCGCTCCAAACGTCCGCCGCTCAAAGAGCAGCAGACAACTCAAATATAATCGTCGCCGACACTTTTGGTCAGCCAAATAAGTAGTTGCCCAAATTAGGGTCTTCGACCGGAGGCCTGTTCTCCCCGGCATCGAATCCCCGCGCCAGCAGCGGGTTGGGCCTGAACTTCGGCGGACCGCCGTGGAACTGCCGCGCGTGGCTCAGCACCATCCCCGCGCGTCCATGCATCGGCTGCACAATCCCCCGGATGCGCACGTCCATGTCCTTGTATTTGCGCAGCTCGCCCACCTCGTCGCGGTCCTCCCACAGGCTCACGATGGTGAACCGGCAGTCCGCGTCCGGCGTCTCCGGCGCGCATACATCCAGAAAGCGCATTCCGTCCGGCAGTTCCACGACGTCATAAATGTGCGCCGAGACGCACACATCCTTGTTCAGCATCTTCGTGGCTTCGTCGGCGCTCACGCACGGCTTTTGCCCGCCGGCAAACGCCAGCCCCTGCGCACACAGAACCAAAAGCGCAAGCCAGCAAATCCGGCGCAACGTCATCGCCACTCTCCCCGGGGAATGTGAGCAAGATTAGCGCGAATCCGCGGGAAAGCGAAGTGCGCGCGGACACGGATGGCAATCAAACAGAGAGCACGGCACAGTCCTGATCCCTGTTCACTCGCCCCTGATCCCTGACGCCTGACCCCTGACTGACCTCCGGCCGCTGTTCACTGTCCGTTGTGTCTTACCGCACTCCCGCCAGCTCTTCGCTCTTGGCGCCCTGCCCATAGTGGCTTTTCACGTAGCGGTCGAGAATCTCCTTGAACTCCGCCACGATCGTGTCGCCTTTCAGCGTCAGCGCCAGCTTGCCGTCAATGTAAACCGGCGCTTTGGGCTCCTCGAACGTTCCCGGCAAACTGATGCCGAGGTTCGCATGCTTTGACTCGCCGGGCCCGTTGACCACGCAGCCCATCACCGCCAGCTTCAACCCCTCCACGCCGGGATACGCCTTCCGCCACTCCGGCATCGAGGCGCGCAGGTAGCTTTGAATCTGCTCCGCAAGCTCCTGAAAGTAGGTGCTGGTGGTCCGCCCGCAGCCGGGGCAACTGGTCACCTGCGGCATAAAGCTGCGAATCGAGAGCGACTGCAGAATCTGTTGCGCGGCTTGCACCTCTTCGGTGCGGTCGCCGCCCGGCTTGGGCGTCAGGCTTACGCGGATCGTGTCGCCAATGCCCGCCAGCAGCAGCGGCGCCAGGCCCGCCGTCGACGCAATCAACCCCTTGGCTCCCATCCCCGCCTCGGTCAGCCCCAGGTGCAGCGCGTAGTCGCGAGCGCGCAGCCAGGTTGGTGTAAACGTCCACCAGGTCGCGTACTCCGCTCACCTTGGCCGACAGGATGATCATGTCGTGCCCCAGACCGTAGTGTTCGGCGGCCTTGGCGGAGTCGAGCGCACTCACCACCATCGCTTCCATCATCACGTCGCGCGCCGGCAGTGGTTCCGCTTTCTTGCTGTTCTCGTCCATCATCCGCGTCAGCAGAGACTGGTCCAGCGAACCCCAGTTCACGCCGATCCGCACCGGCTTATGGTTTTCGACTGCGCACTCCACCATGATGCGGAAATTGTCGTCGTTCTTGCGCCCCACCGACACGTTGCCGGGATTGATGCGGTACTTGGCCAGCGCGCGCGCCGTGGCTGGATACTGCTTGAGCAGCAGATGCCCGTTGTAGTGGAAGTCGCCCACGATCGGCACCGTCACGCCGCGCTTGTCCAGGCCCTCCACAATCGCCGGCACAGCGGCCGCGGCGTCCTCGTTGTTCACCGTGACGCGCACAATCTCCGAACCCGCCGCCGCCAGCGCCGCAACCTGCTCGATGGTTCCCGCAATGTCGGCCGTGTCGGTGTTGGTCATCGACTGCACCACCACCGGAACCTCCCAGCCCACGCTTACCTGCCCGATTTTGACCGTTGGCGTTTTCCTGCGATGAATTTCAGCCATACATCCAGTTTACCCGCAATTTGGCCCACGGCAACGCCCTGATCCTTCACACGTGCCTGGAACAAATACGGTAATCTGGTGCGATGACGGCGGCGGCAATCCATCCCCTAAGCGGCTCTTTGGCCACCCCGGCCCTGCTGATTCGCGGCTTGCGCAAGGCCTTTTCCGACGTCCAGGCCGTCGACGGGCTCGACCTCGAAGTCGCACCGGGAGAATCCTTTGGCCTCCTCGGCCCAAATGGGGCGGGGAAGACCACCACCATCGAAATCTGCGAAGGGCTCACCCGGCCCGACGAAGGCAAAGTCGAGCTGCTCGGCCTCGACTGGAGCACCGGGGCCGGCGAACTGCGCCAGCGCATCGGCGTCCAGCTCCAGGAAACCCAGTTTCCTGAAAAACTCACCGTCGAGGAGACGCTCCGCCTGTTTCGCAGCTTTTTTCGCCGCGGCATCTCCATCGACGAGTCCATCCGCACCTCTCAGCTTGAGGAGAAGCGCCATTCCAGGGTCGGCGGTCTCTCCGGAGGCCAGAAGCAGCGCCTGGCCATGGCCTGCGCCCTGGTGGGCGACCCGGAACTGCTCTTTCTCGACGAACCCACCACCGGCCTCGACCCCCAGGCCCGCCGCCATCTCTGGGACCTGGTCGACCAGCTCAAGCAGGCCGGCCGCACCATCATCCTCACCACCCATTACATGGAGGAGGCCGAGCGCCTCTGCGACCGCGTCGCCATCATGGATCATGGCCGCGTCATCGCCCTCGGCACCCCGCCGCAGCTCATCGCGTCGATTGGCGGCGAAGACATCGTCGAGTTTGCGGTCAGCCACACGGAGAGCGGCCTGAATGAATCCCGAAGAACCCAGCTCGATCCAGCCCAGCTCGACCATGCCCAGCTCGATCCAGCCCAGCTCGATCCGGCGCGCCTGACCACCATCCCCGGCGTGCAGTCTCATCGTGTGGACGCCTCGCTGCACCAGCTTTCCGTAACCGAACTGCACACCACCGTCCCGCGCATCTTTGCCGCGCTCGCCGCTCAGGGGCTCCATCTCAGCGAATTTCGCACCCACTCGGCCACGCTTGAAGACGTCTTCGTCCGCCTCACGGGAAGGAACCTGCGCGATGAGTAAGCTCCGCCTCGGCAGCTTGTACCAATTGACCTCGGTGCGCTTCCGGCTTATCCTGCGCGAGCCGGAGGCCATCTTCTGGATCTTCATCTTCCCCATCCTGCTTGCCGCGGGCCTCGGCATCGCCTTCCGCAATCGTCCCGCGGATGTCTATCCCGTGGCCGCCACCACCCCGCAGCTCACCCAGGCCCTGGCAGCCGATAAGGGACTCACCGCAACCACCATGGACCAGCAGGCCGGCGTCCGCGCTTTGGCTACGGGCTCGATTCTCCTGCTCGCCGTTCCCGAGGCCGACGGCGTCGCCTACCGCTATGACGACACCAATCCCGACGCCCGTTCCGCCCGCCTGCTTGCCGATCGCGCCATTCAGATCGCGGCCGGCCGCCGCGATGCCGTCCACGCCGAAAATCTGCTCATCCATGAGACCGGCTCCCGCTACATCGACTTTGTGATTCCCGGCCTGCTCGGCATGAACCTGATGGGCTCCGCCATCTGGGGTCTCGGCTTCTCCATCGTCGAGGCGCGCCAGAAAAAACTCCTCAAGCGCATGGTTGCTTCGCCCATGCCGCGCTGGCAATATCTAGCCTCTTTCCTGCTCTCCCGCCTCATCATGCTGGTCATTGAGGTCGCGGCCTTCCTGGGCTTTGCCCGCCTTGCGTTCGGCGTGCCGTTCCGCGGATCGCTCTGGCAACTTGCTTTTCTCTGCGTGCTCACCTCCATGGCCTTTTCCGCTCTGGGCCTGCTCGTCTCTTCCCGCGCCGGCACCATGGAAACCGCCTCGGGCCTCATGAATCTCGTCATGCTGCCCATGTGGATTCTCTCCGGTGTCTTCTTTTCCGCCTCCCGATTTCCGGCCATCCTTCAGCCCTTCGTGCGCGCCCTGCCGCTCACCGCCGCCAACGACGCCTTCCGCGCCAACATGCTGCAGGGCGTAGGCCTCAACCACCTCGCCGCGCCGGTCGCCATCCTGCTCGCCTGGCTCGTCGTCCCCTTCGCCGTCGCCCTGCGCATCTTTCGCTGGCGATAGCTAGCGCTTCCAGCCCACTGAGCTTCCTCTCCTCGTCCCTTTAGAATTGAACGATGGAACCACCCATCCCCGTCGCCGCAGCATCGAACTCCGACGCCACTCCCGACACGCTTCTTGCCGGCAGCCGTTTTGTCCGCGCCTGCCTGCGCAAGCCCGTCGACCGCACCCCCGTCTGGTTTCTCCGCCAGGCCGGCCGCTACATGCAGGAGTACCGCGACGTCCGCAAGCATCACACCCTGGTCGAAATCTGCAAGCAGCCCGATCTGGCCGCCGAAGTCACCATCACCGCCGCTGAAAAGCTCGGCGTCGACGCCGCCATCATCTTTGCCGATCTGTTGCTGCCGCTCGAGCCCATGGGCCTGCCCTTCGAGTTTCAGGCCGGCGAAGGCCCCGTCGTCCATCACCCTGTCCGCACCGCTGAGGACGTTCGCGCCCTGCGCACCGACCGCGCTGCCGAGCTGGCTTACGTTGCCCGCGCCATCGAGAAAGTCGCCGCGCACTTTCGCGACTCCCTCGGCATCATCGGCTTTTGCGGCGCGCCCTACACCCTGGCCAGCTACATGATCGAGGGCGGAGGCTCACGCAATTACATTCACACCAAGCAAATGATGTATCGTGACCCGCTCTCCTGGCGCCTGCTGCTCGACAAGCTGGTCAAAGTTCTTGAAGAGTACTGCCGCCTGCAGGTGCATGGCTGGCGCTGACGTCATCCAGATCTTCGACAGTTGGGTCGGTTCGCTCGGCCTCGCCGACTATCGCGAATACGCCTTCGAAGCCTCCAAACGCCTGGTTCGCGCCGTTCAGCAGATGGGCGTGCCGGTCATTTACTTCGGCGTGGAAACCGCGGGCTTGCTTGCGGACATGGCCGCAACCGGCGCCGACGTCGTCGGCCTCGACTGGCGTCAGCCCCTCGATGAAGGCTGGCGCGCCGTCGGCTACAACCACGCCGTGCAGGGCAACCTCGATCCCATTACGCTCTTTGCCCCCGTCGAACTGCTCGAACTGCGCGTCAATGAGATTCTCCGCTCCGCCGCCGGCCGTCCCGGCCACATCTTCAACCTTGGTCACGGCATCGTCCCCGGCACTCCTGTTGAAAATGTGCAGGCCGTCGTTCGCATGGTCCGGCAGTTCAGGCTGGAGCCCGCCAATGGCTAAACAGGCCGTCCTGCTCCTCGCCCACGGTACCCCTGAAACCGTCGAGCAGATTCCCGAATACCTGCGCAACGTGGTCAGCGGACGAACTCTGCCGCAGTCCGTCGTTGATGAGATTCAGCACCGCTACTCCCTCATCGGCCGCAGCCCGTTGACGGAGATCACGCTTAAGCAGGCCGAACTCGCGAAGACCCTCCTTGCAGACCAACTTCTCGCACAATCCGGCACCCCTCCGCCCGTCTACGTCGGGATGAGAAACTGGCGTCCCTACATCCCCGACGTGGTCCGCCAGATGCGCGCCGACGGCATTGAAGAAGCAGCCGTTCTCTGCATGGCGCCTCACAACTCCCGCACCAGCGTGGGCCTTTACCGCCGTGCTGTCGAAGCCGAGGCGGCCGGTCTGCGCATCGACTTCACGCCCGCCTGGCCGCGCCATCCGCTGCTCGCCCAGGCCTTCGCCGAGCGTCTTCGTCCGGCTCTCGCCAGGCTGACCCAGGAAACAGGCTCATCCGTCCCCGTGCTGTTCACCGCCCACAGTGTGCCCACGCGCACCATTCAGCCTCCCGCTGACGCCGATCGGCAGCCGCGTCTCTGGCCCGGCGCGGGCGCGGACCCTTACGCTGAAGAGGCCCGCCACACCGCCGAATTGGTGGCCGCGCTGGTTCCCGAAATTCCTCGCTGGTGGTTTGCTTTCCAGAGCCAGGGCGCCAGCGGCGGCCCATGGATCGGACCGTCGGTCGAAGAAACCCTCGACTCGATCGCCGCCGAAGGCATCAAGGCCCTCATCCTCCAGCCCATCGGCTTTCTCTGCGATCACGTCGAAATCCTCTTTGACGTGGACATTCTCTTCCGCGAATACGCCGCCAAACGTGGCATCCGCCTGGAGCGGCCTCAGTCGCTGAATGATTCCCTCACTCTGGCAAAGGCAGTTGCGGATCTGGCCCGGCAGGGCCTGGCGAGGCTCGCAGGATAGACCCACCGGCGCCCTCGCACGCCGCGGTCGTCCCTCCCCAGGCAGCCTGGATCCTTCCTTTTGGATCCTTCCTTCTCCCAGCCATCAGTCTTATTGTCAAAAGAACCTCTCCTGAACCCCCTTGAAGAGCGGGGCCAGGTTCATTGCTGAGCGTGGTTCAGAAATGAATATTCTCCCTGTTCAAATGCAGCAAAAGGGATTTATCCTTGTTGAAATCTAACCATTGAACAATAAGGAATCGGATTTGACGGCCAAGAACGAAGACCAGGTCCTCGAACCGGTCGCGGAACAGCACAGTCCGCATCGGCACAGCCTCCGGTGTCCCCGGTGCCAAAATCATTCCCTCAAGCGCAAGCCCCGGGAAGGCTCGCTGCTCAAAAAGTTCGCCTCATTGTTCGGCTATTATCCCTGGCGATGCTCAACGTGCGGCTCAAACTGTTTGATAAGGAGACGCCGCCTGCACGCAAAGCAAGGCGAGCCTCTCTCCGGCGCTGAGTAGGCCGCGCATCCCCTGCTCTAGTTCCTGAAGAAGTTCTTCGCCAGAAAGATCACATTGGCGGGCCGCTCGGCCAGTCTGCGCATGAAGTATGGGTACCAATCCGTTCCAAAGGGGACGTACACCCGAACGTTGTACCCCTCCTTCGCGAGTTGACGCTGCAGGTCGCGCTGCACGCCGTAAAGCATCTGGAACTCGAAACGGCTGGGGTCAATCCCTTTCTCCTTTGCGAATCCTTTCGCCGCGGCAATCATGGCGGAATCGTGGGTCGCCAGGCCATTGAAAACAGGGCTGTCCAGAAGCATCTGGCTCAGCCGGACAAAGTTCCTGTTCACATCCGCCTTGCGCGGAAACGCCACGTCGGCAGGCTCCTTGTACGCTCCCTTGCAAAGCCGTATCCGGATGCCTTCGGCCAAAAGCTGTTCCACATCCGACTGCGAGCGGTAAAGATAGGCCTGGATGACCACCCCGATCGCCTCGCGTGCGTCTCCGTGTGCCTGCACGCGTCTCACAATATCGAGCGTCGGTTGCGTCAGCCGCGAGTCCTCCATGTCGATCCGCACAAAGTTGCCGGCGGCGTGCGCATGTTGGGCCAGGCTGAGGGCAATCTGTTCGGCCAGCGCCGGCGAAAGCTCCAGCCCCATCTGCGTTAGCTTCACGCTGATGTTGGCCTTCAGCCCGCGCGTAGCCAGCACGTCGAGAAGTTGGTGGTAGATGTCGGCGGCCCGGTGCGCTTCCGATTCCGTGGTCACGCTTTCGCCCAGCGAGTCCAGCGTCACCGCCATCCCCTGCTGGTTTACCGATTCCGCCACGCGCAGCGCGTCTTCGATCTGCATGCCCGCCACAAAACGCGAGCTGAGCCGCACGCCCATCCGGGTGTTTTCACAAAAATTGCGTAAAGTACGATTGCGTGAGAGCGCAATAAAGGTCGAACGTAATATAGGCATGAGGCGCCTCTGCCGGGGAGGTCGTCCCTTCGGGCAGCTCTCCCTGACTCTTCAGTTTCGCATACGTTAAGCAGGCCGCCAGATTACTATCGTTCGCTGATGGCTGCCCCACGTCTCCATTCTGAGACCTTGAAAATCACTAATTCTAAAAATCCCTCTGCTGCCGGCTGCCCCAGGTCCCTCGCATTTTGAGGCCTGGGAATCTCGCTGCAAATCCCTCGAAAACCCGCTATTGCACCTCGTATACTGTGCTTCCGTGCGCGGGCAGGGTCATCTTCAATTCCTTCGTTTCCTTGTACGCGTCGTCGGTCCACACATTCTCAGCCTGGTATTTGCTTCCATCCAGACCCAGTTCCTTCCACGTCGCTTTCAGCGTCACCGGTTGGTCGTCGAGGTTGAAGAAAGCAAAAAACTCCGCGTAATTCCTGGCTCCCGGCGAGTCGATCGTTGCCCGCCACACCCGCGCATGCCCAAACCCCGCCAGCCCGGTCACATCCACCGGATGACTGTAGGTCACATTCTGGTTCATGAAGAGCATGGTCTGGTTGGTCATCAGCGAGCGCGTAAAGTCGTCCAGCCGCGTCAAATTCGCGCCCACAATCAAAGGTGCCCGCGCAATGGCCCACAACGTGAACTCGGTCTGCTGTTCGTCGTGCGTCTCCCGCGATCGCCGCGCCTCGCCCAATCCAGGATGCGGCCCCAGCCAGCCCCAGGGCAGCATGTCCGGGTCTGGCCAGTTGCCGGGGTTGACATAAATTGACCATGCCGCCAGCCGATCGAATTCATCCTTGATGCCGAACGGAAACTCGCCCTGCCCCGGCGCGTGTGTCGCCGTCCACACATCCCAGTGGTCGTCGGTAATCCGCCACATCTGCGCATAGCTGCCCAACTCCACCGCGTTCTTCAGCGACGCCGGTCCCGGGGACAGGCTCAGCACAATGGGCCGTCCTGTCTTCTTGATTGCCTCGGCAATCTGGCGAATCTCCGTCACCCTGTAGGGCCGGTCGCTGATGCAGTCCACTTTGATGAAGTCCAGTCCCCAGCCCGCGTACATCTTCATCATCGAGTCGTAGTAAGCCTGTCCGGCCGCGTTGTCCTTGATCCCCCAGTTGCCCTGATCCCAGGGGCAGGGGCTCGTGGTGTCGGCCGCATCTTGAGCCGTGAAGCTGGTCCCGGCAATGGGCAGATTCGCCTTCACCACCTGGCGCGGAATCCCGCGGATAATATGGAGCCCAAACTTCAATCCCTGCGTGTGAACCCAGTCTGCCAGCGGCTTGAATCCCGCGCCATCGGCGGCGGAAGGGAACCGGTCCGGCGCGGGAATCAGCAACCCGTTCCCGTTCCACAGGTACTGATCGTCTTCCACGCTCTTTCCATCCGGGTTGGCCATGTACCAACCCTCGTCAACCACCGCATACTTCCAGCCGTAGCGCGCCATCCCGGCCAGCACCGACGCGTTGCCTTTGAAGTCGGCCTCGTTAATCGTCAGCCCATACGCATCCCAACTGTTCCACCCCATCGGCGGAGTCGGAGCCAGGGTTTGAGCGTGGCTGAAGAGCGCAACAGAAGACGCGGCAACGAGCAGCAGGGCGAAGAACATTCTTGTTTGGATCATGGCTCAACCTTATAGCACATTCACCCGGGGTGCACCGGTCAGGGCAAACACATTTTGAATCATTCGCCGCGGGGGCTTTGCAACAAGGGCCCGGCTTCACAGGCTGCGGAAAAACGCGTTGTTGCGGTTCAGAAATTTCCTTGCGCTGAGTTTTTCGTGCCGTCATTGCAGTTTGGTTAGATTTTAGGTCGGCGCGGCGCAGTCCTTGCCCTTTCAAAACACAATCTCCCAAATTTTGAAATGCGTTTGCCCCGCAACCGCTACCGCACCCGCAGCACGATGATCGTCTCATCGTCGAAGCGATCTTTCGCTCCCTGGAACCGCGCCACGTCCTCCAGAATCGCATCCGCGATCGCCAGCGCGGGCAGGTCGCGATGCACGCACAGCAACCCCGCCAGTCGCTCCTGGCCATACATCTCTTCCTTCTCGTTTTCCGCGTCCAGAATTCCATCCGACACAAACACGATCGCGTCTCCGGGCCGCGTGGCCACGTTGTACTCCTCGTAGCTGACGTCGGGAAACAGACCCAGCGGAAATCCCTCCGCCTGCACGTTCACCGACTGCCCGTCGCGGCATAACAGCGGCGGCACCGCTCCGGAGTTGGCAACCGTCAGCGTCTGGTTTTCGTCGTTCCACAGCGCAAACACCATGGTCACGTACTGCGATTCAAGCTTGCGCTCCTGCAAGGCGTCGTTCAGCATCTTCAGCATCTCGGCTGGCGCGGGATGTTGTGCGGCCGCGGCGCGCATAATGCCGCTCACCAGTGCCGCGAACAGCGCCGCTGGCGCGGCCTTGCCGCTCACGTCCCCCACCACGATGGCCGTCCGCTCCGCGCCGTAGTTCAAAAAATCGTAAAGGTCGCCGCCAATCGTCCGCGCCGGTAAAAAGCGCACCGCCATCTCCGCGTGCGGGTGCGAAGGCGCTTCTGCGGGTAACAACCGGAGCTGCACCTCGCGCGCCATCGCAATGTCCCGCTCCAACTGCCGTTCTTGGGTGCGCACCGCCTGGTAGAGCCGCGCATTCTCAATCGCGATCGCCACCTGCGCCGCCAGCGTGGTCAGCACCCGCTCATGCTCTTCCGTAAAGAAATGCGTTTTCGTATGCTCCAGGTCCAGCACCCCGATCACGCGCCCTTTGTAGAACAGCGGCACCACCAGTTCCGACCGCGTCTCTTCGTTCATGGGCACATAGCGCGGGTCCTTCAGCACGTCAGCCACATTCACAAACCGCCATTCGCGCACCGCCGCGCCCACCAGTCCGCTGGTCACCGAGATGCGCCGCAGCGGCGCGTGCGCATACCCGAACCGCCATGCGTACCGCGTGATCAGCGTCTCGCCCTTCTCGTCCAGAAGCATGATCGTGAACATCTGGTAGTCGATCAGACGCCGCAAAAGCTGCCCCACCCGCTCCAGCAGCGGGCCCAGTTCCAGAATCGAGGCCAGCTCCGCCGAAATCTCATTCAGCACCTCCAGCGTGTTCGCCTGGCGCGAAACCCGCGCATACAGCCGTGCATTTTCGATGGCCTGCGCAATCCGCGACGCGGTGACCGTCAACACCCGCAGATGCTCGGGACGAAAGTAGCCGGCTTCCGTGCTTTCGAGGTCCATCACGCCGATCAACCGGTTCTTGGCGATCAGCGGGACCGCCAGCTCCGAGCGGACCTCGGGATTGGCGCTGATATAAAACTCCGCCGTGCTCACGTCATTCAGCAGCACCGGCTGCCGCGTCAGCGCCACCTGGCCCACCACGCCTTTGCCTACCGGGATGCGTGTCCGCTCCACCTCCGGTGTGTGCCCGAGCTGATAGCGCATGCGCAGATCGTGCGTGCGGTCGTTCAGCAGAAAAATTGCGAAGATCCGGTAGTGGATCACCGCTCGCACCAGTTCCGACGTCCGGCTCAGCAGCGTCTGCAGGTCCAGAGTCGTGTTCAGCGCGTCGGTCAGCTTCATCAGGTAAACCACGTCCGCCGGCTCAACGCGCGGATTCATGGGCTCCAGCGGCAAATCGCTCGCCGGGCGATAGTCGCCCTCGAACTCGGTGCCCGGCGGCGGAGATGGGGGAATTTCACTCATAAGTGTCGAAGGGAATCATAACTGAAATTCAGGAGTCAGGAAGCAGAGAACGAGGGACCCAGGGGAACAAGAGAACCAGGGGAACAAGGGAACAAGAGATCAGGGGTCAGGAAGCAGTGACTAGGGCCCAGAGGCGAAGCGCGAGGTTTCAATAGCCTGTTCCTTTGATCTGGACCTGTGAAGCCGGGTTTGCCGGGTGCCCCAGGGCCTGCCCTGGGCCAAGCCGAACGGGTCCCTGGCCTTTGGGCGCCCGGGAGAGCAGGAATCAAAGCCGCGCCTCCCGAAAGCGTTCCCTGGTACCTCAGCCACGAGTCCCTAAGCCACGAGTCCTTAAGCCACAGGTCTCTCAGTCACGAGTCCCTCAGTCCTCGTCGCTACTCCGCTGCCAACTCCTGCAGAATCGCCACCGAGGCCGAGGCTCCGATCCGATTCGCTCCGGCTTCCAGCATGGCCTTCACATCGGCCAGCGTGCGGATGCCGCCCGACGCCTTCACCCCGCATCTGCCTCCTGCCACGCCGCGCATCAGGGCCACGTCGGAAACGGTCGCGCCGCTCGACGCGAAGCCGGTCGACGTCTTGATGAAGTCCGCTCCCGCCTGGATAGCGATCTCCGCCCCCCGCAACTTCTCCTCCATCGTCAGCAGCGCCGTTTCAAGAATCACCTTCAGCAGCACGCCATGGTGGTGGGCCAGGTGTGCCGCCGAGTGGATGGTGTGCAGCACGGCGTGGTAGTTGCCGCTCTTCAACTGCCCGATCGGCATCACCATATCCAGCTCGCGCACGCCCAGTCGTATCAGCGCCGCCGCTTCCTGGCGCTGGGTTGAAACCAGGGATGCGCCAAACGGGAACCCCATCACCGCGCCAACCTTGATCCCCGTGCCGGTCAGCTTGCGCACCGCCGTCGACGCCCACACCGGGTTCACCATCGCGCAGGCAAATCCATACCGCGCTGCCTCCTCGCAAAGCTGTTCCACCTGCGCCCGCGTGGCTTCCGGCTTCAGCAGGGAGTGGTCGATGACCGCGGCCAGCGCCCGCCGGCTGCTCAGTGCCTGGGCCGCAAACGCGGCGGCATCGAAGCCGCCATGGTCAAACTCCAGATCCGCTCGGTCGATCGGAACGGGCACTCCCATCGTTCTTGCTCCTTATCCACAGCCTGTAACGCCGGGCCGGGTGTCCCACGTGCCTCGCTCTCGGGCACCTGGAATACGACGAAGCCCAACCGCACATTCACAATCCCGCCGGAAGAGACCTGAAACGTTCTCCTCCTCAGCGTCCATCTTCCAGAACAACGCTCGCCGCGGCAAGCTCGGCCGTGTGCGTCAGCGAGAGAGCCACCGAAGCAAAACCAAGTCGCGCCGCGATCTGGGCCGCTCGGCCGTGAAACTGCAGGCTGGGCCTGCCGCTCGCCGCGCGCGTCACTTCAAACTCCAGCCAGCTCACGCCGTAGCTGATCCCCGTTCCCAGGGCCTTGGCTCCAGCCTCCTTGGCGGCAAACCGTGCTGCAAAGCTCTCCGCGGCGTTGCGCTTGCGCAGGCAATAGGCTTGCTCCGCGCCAGTATAAACACGGTTCAGAAAGCGGCTTCCATAACGGTCCATCGAGCGCTGTATCCGCCGAATCTCAACCATATCGATGCCAGACCCTATGATCATGCTGGTTACCAAATTACAACATTTCCTGCCCTTCCACCTGCAGCCCACGCCCGCCCGCCAGCCTCCGGACCGCCATCCCATGACCCGCGCAACAATGGGAGCGCACGGATGTCTCAAAGCCGGTCATCCGCCGTGCAACTCCTGCACATACTTTACCCCGCTCCTTCCATCTCCGATAAGCCCAGTGGGAGGCGCCATGCTGGCCAATGATGCGGGGCAATCGATGAGCATTCCGTGGGCGATGCAGATGAAGGCCGTCTCCGTCGAAGAGCCGGCGCGTCTGATCCAGGCCCTCACCGGCGCAATCCTTGGCTGCGGCGGCTGGGTGCTGAGCCGCGGCGCCAACGACACCGGAACCATCTGCATGCTCTTCGAGTTTGAGCGCCAATCGTGCGTCGACATCTATAGCGTACTCATCGGCGCCGGCCTCGAGCTAAGCCAGAATGGCCATATCCGCTTCACCGAACTTTGCCAGTGCACCCGTAACAGCCGCCGCGATTGCGGCTCCGAAATCGCCAGCGTTGACCTCGAAATCCAGACATTTGTCGAATCGACGAACGCCTTGCGCGCCCCCTAGCGCATCAATTTCCCGAGTCCGAATCTCCCGAGTCCGAAACGCACACCATAAACAAACTGTCGTCCCGGGCATCCTGACGCGCGCCGCCGGTTAGCTCCGCGGAACATATTTCTCCGGATCGGGCCGCCTTGAAAGGTGCGGATCAGCCCGCACCTGAAGCGCCCATTAAAGACGAGGGCTTTAGCTCCTGAGGAATTGTGAAATTGCGTCAGCCCTCCAGCTGCAGCAGAAGCATCCTGATGGCAATCTACGGCGAATTCCTTTCTCTTCCAACCGTATCGCCCACCCACCGGTAAATCGAGCAGTCCTCCCAATTCGTCACGGCGTACTCGCCATCCTCCTGGTTGGCTAGAATCCTGTGGTCGGCAATCGCATCCGCCCGCGACCGTCGCACCTCGCCGCTGAACAATCGGGCAAAGCCCGCCTGCCGCTCCAGCACCCGGCCCTGCTCATTGTTCACATAAAGAATGTCCAGCTCCCCCGCGCGTCCTTGAAAGCTCCGGCTCCATCCCTGGGCCAGTCTCCGCATCACCGGCGCGCCAAAAGGATTGAACAGGAACGCCACGCACGGTCCCGCCGGCATTGAAAACTCCACCGCATCCCGGCAAACCATCCGCATCGGCGCCCGCGCCCGTCCCGCCTTCCGCCAAAGCGCCATGTTTCTTCGCCCAATCCGCGCCAGCGTGCCGTTCAGCTCCACACCCACCACCGCCCGAAAAGGGAACTCAGCGGCCAGCAGCATCGCCCGCCCCATCCCCGCGCCCACATCCACAAACGTGAACGCATCCATCGCTCCCGCCGGCTTCAACCGCCGCCAGCGCGCAATCATCTCCCGGAACACCGAAGGTGCAACCCCAAAGTAGGCTGTATTATGCCGGTCAGCCCGGTGCCCGCTCTTCAGATGCCGTCCCGCCACCAGCCCGCTCGTCCGCACCCCGAACTCCAGGTCGAACGGGTGCCGCATCAGCCCGTCCTTCACCGCCAGCCCCGGCAACAGCCGCCCCCGCCGACCCCCGTTTTTGCCCTTTGCCCGGCCGCCCTCGTTCACGGTTTGAACCTTAGCACAATCGGTACAGCCCTGATCTCGAACTCCTGCCTCCTTGTTCCCTCAGTCCCTAGCTTCGGCCGCCATTTCTCACGGTGCATGATTCTTGCGGGCATTGGCGGGACAGGGCCGGCTCGGCGAGTAGTTTCCTTACAAGAAGTGGTCCTCGATGCGGTCCAACACTTGAGCGGAGGACTCTTTCCAGTGCCGAAGGTTGGGTCATGGATACTGCTCCGCCGGACCGGTTGCGCGGCGGAATTGGAAAAATCTGTTTGGGTAGCCGTTGACGCTCAACAACAACGCCGCGCCGTAGCTGGTTACCTGGCCGGCCGTGAAACTGGCTTCCACAAGACGCGAAAAATGGGCCGCGAAAGAGAAGACTGCCTGATTACACTCTGAGATAAGAAAGGCCGCCCTTTCCTCGGCCATAACCCGGCTCGACAACGCAGTTATGACACAGAAAAGACGGCCTTTCCAACTATTTTCTTTACCCGCAGAGCCTCCCCTTCACCTGTCAGTGTGTGAGATATGAGGGCTAGGCGTGACCGGGACTTGGCTAATGCTAGACTCGGCGGGATTGGGGAGTCGGCCTTTGCTAGAGCGCTCTGGAATCGATTATGAAAACCTGAGGCAATTGAAACTGCACCTGGCCTGGGGCGGAAGATCGCGCTGAAATGCGGAGTGCGAGCGGCTAGGGCTGTTGCTGTTCTGTTTCAAATTGGAGCCGGGGAGACTAGAGTAGATGAGGCAGCGCCGGTTCACGCCGGGTGAGCAGCAGTGGTCTCGAAACAGCCGCATTGAGAAGACTCTGTGCAGCCCAGCATGAAATTGGCCTCCAAGTGGGGTGGAAAAATTGCCCGATACGATCGATTGGCCGCTTCATTCTCAGCCTCAGCCGCCACGGAAGCATAACCGGAAACTTCTTTTTCTTTTCGCAATTGTAGTTGTGCTGTTGCTGGCAAGCCGGACCGCGATCTCCTATTGGGTCGATCTGCTGTGGTTCAGCTCTCTGGGCTACGGGCAGGTGTTCTGGACGACGCTCGGGCTGGAGTGGGGCGTGTTTGCGGGCTTCGCGGCGGTGACCTTTGTGATTCTGCTGGGCGTGTTTCTGGCCCTCGAGCGGGCGCACCGTGAGGACCTGCCGGCGACCCACACGATCCTGTTCGCGGGGCAGAGTTTCAACCTGCCGGTAGCGACGGTGCTGCGCGTGATCGGCATTGCGGGATCGCTGCTGATTGCGCTGGTGACGGGCGCGGCGATGGAAGCGCAATGGCCGCAACTGGCGCTCTACTGGTATGCGCCGGCTGCCGCGGGAACCATGGCGGACCCAATCTTCGGCCGGGGGCTGAACTTCTACCTGTTCACGCTGCCGGCCTGGCAGATCATCACCGGATGGCTGCTGTCGCTGGCGGTGATTTCGACGATTGCCGCGGCCGTTTTCCTGATGGTGTCAGGCGGAGCGCGGGCGCTGGGCGGACGGCTGAGCAGCGCCGTCGCGCTGCCGTGGCGCGGGTTCTCGCTCTGCGGTGGATTTCTGCTGCTGGTGGTTGCACTGCGGGTGTATATCAGCCGTTTCGAGCTGCTGTTTGCGCATCACACGATTTTCGACGGCGTGACCTATACCGACGCGCATGTAAACATCTTCGGATTGCTGATTGTGAGCGCGGCGCTGGTGCTGGGCGCGGCGATTGCGATTGCCTCGGGAGTGCTGCGCCCACAGGGACGATGGCTTGCCGCGGCGGTGGCGCCGGGAGCCATCTGCTATGTCGCGGTGGGGCTGGCGGGCTGGTACGTGACAACCTTCGTGGTCAAGCCCAACCAACTGGATCGTGAGCGGCCCTACATCGCCGACAATATCCAGATGACGCGCCAGGCCTATGGACTCGACCGCTTTATGCAGACCGAGTTTCCCGCCGAGATCACACCGGGCGCGGCCGATCCGGCGAACAATCAGGCCACCTTGCAGAATATTCGTCTTTGGGACGTGCAGGCGCTCAAGGATACGCTGCGCCAGGTGCAGGAGATCCGCACCTATTACGATTTTCCAGACATCGACATCGACCGCTATACGATCGACGGCTCGTTGCGCGAGGTGATGCTGGCGGTGCGGGAATTGAACCTGGACAAGCTGCCCGACAGCAGCCGCAACTGGATCAACGACAAGCTGATTTACACGCACGGGTACGGTATCACGATGAACCCGGTGAACGGGTTCACGGCGGAGGGGCTGCCGACGCTGCTGCTCTCAAACATGCCGGTGCAGAGCACGGTTCCGGGGCTGAGCGTGACGCGGCCGGAGATTTATTTCGGGGAGATGACCAACACCGACGTGTACGTGAAGACGGGCCAGCAGGAGTTCAACTATCCCGAAGGGCAGACCAACAATCTGACCTCGTACCAGGGCGACGGGGGCATTGTGGTGGGCGGATTCATGCGCCGCATCCTGCTGGCGTTCGACCGTGGGGATCTGACCAAACTGCCCTTCAGCGACGATGTGACGGCGGACAGCCGGCTGCTGATGCGGCGCAACATTCGCGATCGCGTGGCCGCGCTGGCGCCTTTTCTGACCTTCGATCAGGATCCCTATATTGTGGTGGGCGACAATGGCCGGCTTTCGTGGATCATCGATGGGTTCACCTCGTCCGACAGCTATCCCTACTCGGCGGACTACAGCGTCGACGGGCAGTCGCTCGACTACATGCGCAACAGCGTGAAGGTGGTTGTGGACGCCTATGACGGCACGACGACGTTCTATGTGTTCGACAAGGAAGATCCCATCATCGGGGCCTGGCGCAAGATTTTTCCCAGCCTGTTCAAGGATGCGTCGCAGATGCCGGTCTGGCTGCACAAGCACGTGCGCTACCCCGAGCTGCTGCTGAGCCTGCAGGCTGAAGTGTACGGGCTTTACCACATGACCGATCCGGAGGTTTTTTACAACGGCGAAGACAAGTGGACGGTGGCCACGGAAACCGGAATGGGCGACGCGGGCGATCAAACCGCGCAGGCGATGCTGCCGAATTTTGTACTGATGAAATTGCCGGGAGAAACAGACCTGGAATTTGTGGAGATTCTACCGTTCACGCCCTTCAGCCGCAACAACATGATCGGCTGGATTGCGGCGCGCAGCGACGGGGAACACTACGGCACTGCGGTGGTCTACGATTTTCCGAAGACCCGGCTGGTGGACGGGCCGCAGCAGATTGAAGCGCGCATCGATCAGAACGCGCAGCTTTCAGGGCAGTTGACGCTGTGGAACCAGCAGGGCTCGCATGTGCGCCGGGGCAGCCTGCTGGTGATTCCCTGCGGAAAGGCACTGCTGTATGCGGAGCCGATTTATCTGCAGGCCGAGCGCAGCCCGATGCCCGAGTTGCGCCTGGTGGTGCTGGCGCTGCAGGACCGGCTGGCCTATGCGCCGACGTTCGAGGCCGCTCTGGCGTCGCTGTTCGGCTCAGGAGTCCTCGTCGCTGAGCGCTGTTGAGGCGCCTCAGGCCGCACCCGAAGCCGTCGGGGCGCCGCAGCCTGCCGTGAGCCTGGGCTCGCTGATTGCGCAGGCGAGCAGAGACTTCTCCGATTATCAGCAGCTCACGTCGCAGGGCAAACTGGCGGATGCGGGACAGAAGCTGGACGACTTGAAACGGACGCTGGACAGGTTAAACGGGATGCAGAAGTAAGTTGCCGAATTGTTAAACCCGCGTCCCCAAAGGCCAGGGTCCCCAAAGGCCAGGGACCCATTCGCTTTCGCTCAGGGCAGGCTCTGGGGCAACCGCCGATCCGACGGTGGAGCAACGTCTTGTCCTTCTAAAGGCATCCCGTGTTCATTGCAATTTGCGAATCCAGATGTTGCGAACGGAGACGCGGGCGGGCGTGGTTTCGAGCTCGATGCCGATTTTGCCCGGCTGATTGTTGGAAGAGGCGGGATCGTCGTCGATGAACACCGCCATGAGGTGTCCGTTGATGATGTGCATCATGACGCCGCCGCGAGCAACAATCTCATACTGATTCCAATCGTTGGTCCTGATGTAGCCGCCGAGTTCGTCGCGGTCGCCTGTGCTGGCGAGCACCGCGGGCGGCAAATCTTTCGCAGAGTTCACCACTTCTCCGCGCCAGGCCAGAATGCCGAGGGGCGTGTTCTCAGAATAGAACTGGCCGGAGTAGGAAGCGGACATGGGATTGACGGGGAACCAGAAGTCGGCCTGCGGGCCGGTCATCATCCAGTCTAGGTTGCGCGGTTTTTCGCCGGGATGAAGGGGCCTGGGAAAGGGCAGCCCCGTCTGACTGCGATACTGGATGCCGCTGCCTCCGCTGATTTCGCATTTGATCTCGAGCTTTAAATCGAAGTTCTTGATGACCAGGCCTTTGCGCCAGATGTAAGTGTTGGAGACGGGCTTTTGGGCTGAGGATTCGCCGACAATGGCTCCGTCCACAACGTGCCAGATCTCCGGATCGCCTTCCCAATCGGCGAGCGAATGGCCGTCGAAGATTTGTACGAAGCCGGTGTGATCGTCGAAATTCAGCGGTGCGGGCTCCTGAAAGTGCGATGGTGCATGGGCGGGAGCGGCGAGCTGCTGTGCGCGCAGGGACGGGGCGCAGACCAGCACGGCGAGCGAAGCGGCAACGGCGAGAAGTTGGGCGGCGTGACGGCGGCAATAAGGGACGAGAGGCATTTCGATCTTTGGCACGGCAGGCTCCGGTGAACCGGCACAGGCTGCTCTTGGCCAAGGTTCGGCGTGTGGAGCAAAGAGGCTCGGGTGCGATTGGCAGAGCGCAAGCGGGCGCGCTCTGTGTGCGTCGAGAGTCTAGCACAGTGGCCCGCCGCAGGAAGTCTCAGAGGTTGAGGTTCTTTGCGGCATTGAGAGTTGTATGGTGGAGCGCGGTTGCGATTTGACACGCATCCGCCATTTGACGATTGACGCGCAGGGTGCTCGAAGCAGATGAATTCCCAGGGGCGAACTTAACCGGAGGCGCTTCGTCTGCGGAGTGATTGGAAACTTCGGATGGAAGGTAAGTGACATTCGAGCGCTCGATTGAGGGTGCATTCGAAGGGAGGGCGAGGTGCGTGTTTCCAGAGCGAGCTACTCGGGACGCGGTGGGGTCCAGCCCGCAAGAGCTCTTTCGGCGCCCAAAGGGCTGAGGTGAGCATCGTCGATGTAATAGAGCTGAGTTCCTTCACGGTAGCGGCACCGGTCAGCGGAATCGCACAACGATTTGCGCAGGTCCCAAAATTCCACGCTGGGCTCGGCTAGCGCGTCCTGGCGCACGATTTGCTGGACACTGGAATGCAGCGGATCGGCGTCGCTGGGAAGATCGAAGCCGGGATCGGGGTCGTCCGTTCTTCCCAGCAGGCGCCAGAGGCTGAGGCGAAGACGGTTCTGCGACGTGCGCAGGCGCAACACCGGCAGGCGCTTGAAGGTGGGCGCATCGTTGAAGACCACTACGCTCTTGTGAGCGGCCAGCAAGGTCTGCAAGGTTTGGCGAAGAGATTCGTCGAGGAGTTGCAGGTCGGCGGCGTCATCGCGCGATGGCTGGGGGCCGACCCCGTCTTTGACGAGCTGGCGCGTGCCTTCAGAATCGAAGGTGGATTCCCACCAGCTTTCAAGGACAACCACTTTTGTCGCAGGATCACTGACAATTGAGTGCAGGGTCTGCTTGTTGAAGGCGAGGCAATACTTATAGTAGTTGGGGTCGTCGTGGTCATAGCGCGCGGCGCCGATGAGGGGTGGGCATCCAGTGTGCAATAGGGAAGAGAAAACATATCCGGCAGCCTCCGCTTTTGTCTTGACGGCAGGCATCAAGGCCTCTGCGTGGCTGTCGCCCCAAAGAAGCAGCTTGTCGCGGCGCAGGGTGGGATCGTAACAGGCGGAAGGCGGCGTCAGGCTGTTTCTCTGCATGATGCAGGGATTGGAGCTGAGCGCGTCGTCGAGGTGCTCCTGCGCGGTGAGTTGGGGATACCTATCCGGAAAGCCATTCTTTTTATAAATGAAGAGAAAGACCGCGGCCATGGCCAGGCTCACAGCGGCGTAGCGCATCAGCAACGGAGCGGCGGCGCGGCGGGAGGCGCGCAGGGGCTTTTCGACCAGGTGATAGGAGAGCACGGCGAGTAAGAACGAGAGCAGCAGCGCCGACAGGGCCAGGGCGATAGGCAACTGGTCGCCAATGCAGAGCCGGAGACAGGCCAGCAGCGGCCAATGCCACAGATACCACGCGTAGGAGACTCGGCCGATATAGGACAGAAGCGCGGAGCCCAGGATGCGGTGATTCAGGAAACTTGGATGGCTGAGGATGAGCATGGCCGCGCCCAAAACCGGGGCTGCCGCGGCGGGACCGGGAAACGGAGTTGCGGTGCTGAGAAGGCAGCAGGAGAAGACGATCAGCAGTATGCCGCATACGGAGAGGAGATTGGCGATCCACGCCGAGGCGAGCCACCTGCGGTGGAGCAAGGGCTTCCATGAGATCGCGAGCAGGACGCCAACGGCGAGTTCCCAGGCGCGGGAGGGCAGCAGATAGAAGCAGGCGACGGGATTGTGCGAGAGCTGAAAAGCGGACCAGGCGAAGGAGACAACCAGGACGACCGCGATGGCGGAGAAGAGGACTCGGCGGCCGAGACGAAACAGCAGGACCAGCAGCAAGGGGATGACGAAGTAAAACTGTTCCTCGACACCGAGTGACCAGGTCATCAACAGCGGCTCACTCTCGGTGACCGACTGGAAATAATTGACCTTTCTCCAAAACAGGAAGTTGGAGAGGGACAGGACCGTGGCCAGCGCTCGCGAACTCAGCCGCCCGAATTCGTAAGGCGACATGAGGAAGAAAGCGGCCGGCATCAAGATCGCGAGAACAACGAAGAGAGGCGGGAGAATTCTTTTCGCTCGCCGTTTGTAGAACTCGAGAAAACTGAACCTGTTCTCTTGCAGGTCGGAGTAAATATGGCCGCCGATGAGGAAGCCGGAGATGACAAAGAACACATCGACGCCGACAAATCCTCCGGGGATGCCGGGCACTCTGGCGTGAAAGAGCACCACGGAGAGAATGGCGACGGCGCGAAGGCCATCGATGTCAGGACGATAGTTGTAGGAAGGTTCTGAAGGCAAACGTTTTTCCCCACCGTTGCAAAGACGAATCCGCGTCTCGACTCAGTTTTTGGCGACTATACCATAGCCCGGGGGGTGGAGGCATCGCGGAAAGTTCGTTGGAACACGGTTGCGACGGTGAGGAAGATGCCGTTGGAACTGCGGTCTGAGGGTTCGAAAACAGGGCTAGGTGCGCAGGGTCTGAAGTTCGAAGCATGTCTCGAGCGGCCGCTTCGACTTGGCCTTGAGTGTTTTTGGAAGTGGAGTAAGAGCAAAGACAAGAGCAACCGCGGATCCTTCCACTGCGCTCATCGACGACAGACGGAACAGCCTCAATTTAATCAGCGGCGCGGTCTGAAGATAAAAGTCCCTCAGGGGCTAAAGACCGCGTCTTTATTGGGTGTTTTACGTGCGGGCTGAAGTCCGCACCTTTCAGAGCTGACCGATCGAGAAACCTGTTCGCTTCAGCATCCTGACCCGCCAGCGCGAGTCAGGATGCTCTCGATGACAGTTCATTTTGGGTATGAACCTCGGGGACAGGAGATTCGCGCCTATCCCAGGTACCCAAAGGCCAGGCCCCCAGGGCACGCGGCTTGTGCCCAAGTGTTGTGTGTAGATAGTAACGATTTTGCTGCGTTCTGCCTCGCGTTGAGGCGATGGCTGCGCTGATGGCGGGAGCGCGGCTTGAAGATCCCCTGGCCGACGGTGGTGTATTCTGCTGCACATGATTTCAATACCAGGCTCAAGAGCGCTCATGCTTGCTGCTCTCTGTCTCACGGGCGCGCGCGTTTCAGCGCTCGCCCAACCGAATCAAATCAGGCCGCCACTGCACACCAGCGGTTATCAGATTCTGGACGCTCGGGGACACGCGGTCCGGCTCACGTCGGTGAATTGGTACGGTTTTGATGAACAGGATTTCGTGGCCGGAGGCCTGGATCACGCGCCGCTGGCGGTTGTCATCAGGCAAATTGAGGAGATCGGCGTGAACTCCGTTCGGCTGCCCTGGGCCAACGAGACGCTGGAACGCAATCCGCGGGTGCCTGACTATGCCGTGCAGGCAAATCCGCAGTTCAAGGGAAAGCACGCGATGGAGGTGATGGATGCCGTGATCGCCGCACTGGCGCAGGCGCACATCATGGTCATTCTCGATAATCACATGAGCCGCGCAGACTGGTGTTGCAGCGACACGGATGGCAACGGGCTCTGGTACAACCGTGACTATCCCGAGAGGCAGTGGCTCGCGGACTGGCAGAGGATTGCGGGCCGTTACCGGGGCCAGCCATGGGTGGTGGGAGCGGACCTGCGCAACGAGCTGCGCAGCGGCGCAGCGTGGGGCGGCGCTGACCCGAAGCTGGATTGGCATGCCGCCGCGGAGCGGGGAGGCAACGCGGTTCTCGCGGTCAACCCGCTGCTGCTGATCATGGTTGAGGGGCCGGATTATTCGACAAACTTTATAGGCGTTGACAAGCTGCCGGTGAAACTCAGTGTCGAGCACAGACTTGTTTACTCCCCGCATGCGTATAACATGGACGACCGCGCTTACGCGGCATATGAGGATCTGAAGCAAGCCTATGACATGCGAGCCGGATTTTTGCTCCACGCCGAACCTGAAGTGCCTATCTGGATAGGCGAGTTCGGCACAGACCAGAGATTGCCTCCCGGCGCGGGTTCAACCTGGTTCACCTTGTTCGTCCGTTATTTGAAGGAGAACCATTTGTCGTGGAGTTATTGGCCTTTGAACGGCACCCAATCAAGCGGCGCGTCGAGGAAGTACGATGCGATTGAAGACTATGGGCTGCTGACTCCCGACTACCAGCACATTGCCGCGACAAAGATCGTGGATCTGTTGCATACGATTGAAAACCGCTGATCGAGTGCGTCGGAAGCTCGAAGGATGTATCGAGCGGCGGCTTCGACTTGGCCTTGAGTGTTTTTGAAAGTGGAGTAAGAGCAAAGACAAAAGCAACCGTGGATCTTTCGACTGCGTTTGGCGCAGAAACGCGCCAAACTACGCTCAGGGTGACAGATTATTTTTAGCATGACAGTTTATTTGGGGCATGGATCTCGGGGGCAGGGGATTCGCGACTGTCCCGAGTGCCCAAAGGCCAGCCACCCGGCATAGGAGAACTTCGCTCTGAGGTTCAAGGTGGTGGTCATCTGCTTCCTGGGCATGGGGCAGGGTCGGTGTCAAAAAGGCGATGTTCGAGACAGGGAAGAAGGCTCTACACTGACGATATGGCGAGGCCGATTCTGTTGGCGGTGGATGACGACGCGAGCGTTCTGGAGGCGGTGGTCCAGGATCTGCGTCGGCAATATGGGCAAACCTACCGGGTGATGCGGGCGGGCGGGGGCCAGGCTGCGCTGGATACGCTGGCGCAGGTGAAGACCCGCCAGGAGCCGGTGGCACTGCTGGTGAGCGACCAGCGCATGCCGGGGATGACCGGGGTGGAGTTTCTGGAGAAGGCCAGAGAGCTTTATCCCGAGGCGCGGCGGGTGCTGCTCACCGCCTATGCGGATACGGAAGTGGCCATCCGGGCCATCAATAGCACCCGCATTCACTACTACCTGACCAAGCCCTGGGACCCACCGGAAGAGAAGCTTTACCCGGTGCTGACCGATCTGTTGGAGGACTGGCAGGCGGGCTATCGTGCGCCTTTTGAGGGGTTGCGAGTGATTGGGCATCGCTGGTCGCTCAACGACCACCAGGTGCGCAATTTTCTTTCGCAAAACCATGTGCCTTACCGGTGGCTGGACGTAGCCGGCGGTGAGGAGGCGCCAAAGCTGCTCAAGGAGGCTGGACTGAATGCCGACCGGCTTCCGGTGGTGCTGTTTGCCGATGGCAGCTCGCTGATCGATCCGGGGCTGGAGGTGCTGGCGGCGCGGGTGGGATTGCGGGTCCAGGCGAAAGAGGAATTTTATGACATGGTGGTGGTGGGCGCCGGTCCGGCGGGACTGGCGGCGGCGGTTTATGGCGCCAGCGAGGGTTTGCGGACGCTGGTGATTGAACCGGAAGCGCCTGGCGGGCAGGCCGGCACTTCATCAAGGATCGAGAACTACCTTGGGTTTCCTTCGGGGGTGACGGGCGCCGATCTGGGGCGGCGCGCGCACACGCAGGCTACGCGGTTTGGCGCCGAGTTCCTCACCCAGCGGGCTACCGCGCTGCGCATCGACGGGCAATACCGTTTTGTGCAACTTGCAGATGGGAGGGAGGTTTCAGGGCATGTGGTGCTGCTGGCGCCGGGGGTGCAATACCGGAAACTGGAGATTCCGGGGGCGGAGCGCCTGATGGGACGGGGCATTTACTACGGCGCCGCGCTGGTGGAGGCGGCGGCCTGCAAGGACGAGGAGGTGTTTGTGGTGGGGGGCGCCAACTCTGCCGGGCAGGCCGCGCTGCATTTTGCCAAGTTTGCCTGCAAGGTGACGATGTTGGTGCGGGGCGATGGACTTTCGGCCACAATGTCAAGATATTTGATCGATGAGATCGAGCGCACATCCAATATTGTGGTGGCGCCGCACACGCAAGTGGTGGAAGCCATCGGCGAGGAGCGGTTGGAGGCGCTGAAACTGAAGAACTCGCAGGGGGAACTGCAGGTTCCGGCGGTGTCTCTGTTTGTGTTTATTGGGGCGGCGCCGGGTACGGCATGGCTTCCGGCATCGATCTTGCGGGATGAAAAGGGATTTTTGCTGGCCGGGCCGGACCTGCCGCGCGCCGGCAAAGCGCCGGAGGGATGGCGCGAGCCGCGCGAACCTTATCTTCTGGAGTCCAGCGTACCGGGGGTGTTTGTGGCCGGCGATGTGCGGCACGGCTCGGTAAAGCGGGTGGCTTCGGCGGTGGGCGAAGGGTCGATCGCGGTGCAGTTTATTCACCAGTATCTGGCGGGATTCTAGGGCCAGCAATGACAGGCTCTGAAAAGAAGGCTGAGAAACCAAGATGAGCACGGGCGGACAAACATTGGAGATCGAATTGGTTCCGTTGCGGCTGGTGGTGGAGGATCTGCACCGGACTCGCGTGTTTGCCGATATAAGCGCCGAGCTGCTGATGCAGGCGCTGGCCGGCGTGGACAATCTTGAACGCGTCAGCGCCAGGGCCGGCGATGTGCTGGTGGAAACGGGCGAGGCGTGGCGTTTTTTTTGGCTGGTGCTTGACGGGGAAACACGAGCCGAGCGGCCGGAGACGGACGGGTCGATAACCCTGGTGGGCGTGGCGCACCCCGGCGAAAGTTTTGGCGAGACGGCCTTTCTGAGCGGCGTTGAGCGGTCAAAGTTTCTGATTACGGCGACGCGGGACTCGCTGCTGATCCGGATCAGGGAGCAGGAGTTCTGGAAGCTGCTTGCTTGCTGCCCGGCGGTGCGGAAAATTGTGCTGGCAAATATGGCCCAGCGGCTGCAGACCTACCAGGAAGAGGCGCTTCATCGCGAGAAGCTGGTTTCGCTGGGGACGATGCTGGCGGGTTTGATGCACGAATTGCACAACCCGGGGGCGGCGGCCAAGCGGGCTGCATCGCAACTGCGCGGGAACCTGAAGCGGCTGCAGGAACTGAGCCTCCGCATGGTGGAGAAACCCAAGACTCAACTTCAACTGGAATGCATGCGCACGTTGCTCGAGCATGCGGTGCAGAGCTGCCATGGTCCGGCGATGAGCAGCATGGACGAGTCGGATGCGGAAGAGGCGATGTCGCAGTGGTTGCAGGCGGCCGGGGTGGAAAACGCATTCACGATCGGGCCGGCGCTTGTCACTATCGGGTTTGACCAGAAGGAACTGGCTTGCGCCAGGGAAGCCTTCGAGACGGAGAATTTTTCAGATGCGCTGAACTGGCTGGAGGGACTGGTTTCAAGCGTATCGCTGGTGTGCGCGATCGAGGAGAGCATCGCGCGCATTTCGGAGCTGGTGATGGCGGTGAAGAAGTTTGCCTACGACGAGCGGTCCCCGAAGAAAGAGCTGGATGTGCATGACGGACTGCAGAGCACGCTGACGATTCTTGGCCACAAATTGCGGATGAAACAGATTGGGGTGGACAAGCGGTTCGAGGCGAGTCCTTCGACGATTCGGACTCGGGGATCGGCGCTGAGCCAGGTGTGGACCAACCTGATCGACAATGCGGTGGATGCTTCTGAAGAGAAGGGCGCAATTGAGATTGCGACGTGGAATGAGCCCGCGGCTGGGGGCGGGAACGAAGCGGGAGCAGGCTGGCTAGCGGTGAGCATCACGGACCATGGCGCGGGGATACCGGAGGACGTGAAGCCGCGCATCTTTGAGCCATTCTTTACCACCAAGCCGCAGGGATCGGGCACGGGGCTGGGCCTGGAGATTGTTCATCGGATTGTGACGCAGAAATTTGGCGGCACCATCGAAGTGGAGTCGGAACCGGGGAACACGCGTTTTATTGTGCGGCTGCCAGTGAAGGATCTTCGCGAATCGTAGGCTGCGGAGTCTGAGATTTGAAGCACATGTCTCGAGCGGCCGCTTCGGCTTGACCTTGAGTTTTTTGGGAAGTAGAGAAAGAGCAAAGACAAAAGCAACCGCGGCTCGCTCGACTGCGTTTGGCGCAAAAAAGCGCGCCAAACTAACCTCAGGATGATAGTTCGTTTATGTTATGAATTTTTGACTCGGGACGCTCGGAAGCGTTCTCGGCGTCTTGTCTGGCGAAGGGCGCGCATCTTGCTGGTTATTGATTCACGCCGCTGGCCAGGAAGCCTCCATCCACAACGAGGGTTTGTCCGGTGACGAAAGACGCGCCGTCGGAGGCGAGATAGACCGCGGCACCGACCAGTTCCTCGGTTTTTCCAAAGCGGCCCATGGGCGTACGCATCAGCAGTTCGTGGCCTCGTTCCGAACTGTCAAGCAGCTTGGCGTTGAGGTCGGTGCGGAAGACTCCCGGGGCGATGGCATTGACGGTGACACCCTTTTTTGACCACTCGACGGCCAGGGAACGGGTGAGGGAAGCGACGCCGGCCTTGCTGGCCGCGTACGCAGCCACTTCGCTGAGAGCTACGAAACTATTGAGTGAGGCGATGTTGATGATGCGGCCATAGCCGCGATCGAGCATGTGTTTGCCGAAGACCTGGCAGGCGCGGAGCGTTCCTGTCAGGTTGGTGTTGAGGATATCGGTCCACTCCTCTTCAGGAAGCGTGAGGGTGGGTGTGCGCTTGATTTTGCCGGCGCAGTTGATGAGGATATCGACCTTGCCGAGCCGGTCGAGGGCCGCGGCGAGCAGGGTTTCAAGGGAAGCACGATCGCAAACGTCGGAAACCAGGCGCAGGGTTTTGCGGCCGCGTGCCTCAATTGCGTCGGCGGTCTGGTCCAACTCGTGCTGGCGGCGCGCACTGGCGATCACATCGGCGCCGGCATCGGCGAGCCCGAGACTGAGAGCGCGTCCGATGCCGGAGGTGCCTCCGGTGACGACCGCGCATTTGCCTTCAAGACTGAGGATTTCAGTGGTCATGACTTCTCCATGCGAACGTTGGGAAATGATGGTTGAAATGCGGCTCGCCAAGTGTGACGGCCGGCGCGGTGATCAGGCGTTGCGTCCAAGAAAGACAGGAGCGATGTGGCGATTATAGAGATTCTCTGTCACGTTGCGCGCGATCACGGATTCATTGGCATCGAGCAGATCAAGGTAGCCGCGGCCCCTCTTCGCCGCAACCTTGAAACCGACGTGGAGCAATTGGCGGAGGCTGTTGTTGTAGGCGGCAGCACGGGGAACGTGGCGCAATGCGGAGGTGTACTGCTCCGAAGTCCATTGGCGAACCTGATCGGGCGAAGGAAGCTTCGATGGATCGATGTCGATTACGGTGGCGTAGGGCTGGCAGAGCTCTTCGCGATGAGCAAAGGCATCGGCGTAGATGTCTTTGGCGAGCGCCAGGCCGTCACCTCCCGCTTCGGCAAGGCCGATGAGCTCTTCAAGCCAGGTGGTTCCGGCGGTCTTTAAATGAACGCCGGCATTGTGGCGCTTGATGGCGGCGTGAATGGCGGGATAGATGGAGAACTTGTCGCTGCCGGAATGGACACTGAGCTTGAGATTGGCGGGAAGGCCAAATTGCTGGACGGCGTAGGCGATGGCGGCGATATCGAGATTGAATTCACGGTCGAACTGGGCCACGTCGCCCACATAATCCACGCCCTTGTTGAAGCGGCCGCTGAATTTGGGAGCAATGGTCTGGACGGGAACGCCTTCATCGGCGATGGCGGCCAGAATGATGAGCAATTCGACGGGACTCTGGGCGCGGTCGGTTTCGTCCATGGAGACTTCGGGGATAAAGTTGCCGGCGCCCTTTGCGCTCTCGATCTTGCGGTAGACTTCGCCGGCTTTTTTGACGGCTGCGAGAAACTTTTCGGCGGCCTGGCGAAGATCTTGCGCAGTGATTTCGAGGGCTTCGTCCACGCCAGCCAATTGAATGCTGCCGAGTAGTTCAGGATGGCGCCTGACGAATGCGTCGATATCGGCTGGCTGCGGAGGCTGGCCGATGAAGTCGGCAACGTCGATAGTGAAGAAGTCGCAGGGATTGAGGAACCGGTCGACGGTGGCGATGGTGATGTGGTCAGCGTCGCAAAAGTAGGGGAGCCTCCAGCGGAGCGCCTTGACGGCGGCATCGGCGGCCTGGCGCACGGAAGCCGGCTCGGAGCCGATGATCATGTGCTCGCGGTTGGACTTGTTCCAGACGGGCACCACCTCGACGCCTTGATCGAGGGCCTTGACGCAGGCTTGCAACTGCGCTTTGGCCTGATGAGCGAATCTGTCGCCGGTTCCAACGGAATATTTATTCAGCTTCAAAGTTTTGTTCTCCATATTTCGCTCCTGATTTAGAGACGGCTGCGATGGGCCCACAATCCCAATCCCGGATTGCCGACGAAGAAGACTTCTTCCGCGCCGACCTGGTTCCAGCCCTGGTTGAGTTCTTGGGGATCGTAGCGCCGGGTCATTTCGTTCAGGTCGCCGTAGCAGAAACCGACGCCTTCCACTTCCTCCTTACTGAGCTGGCCTGGGCACCAGGTGATGTTGAAGCGGCCTTCAGAGGAAGCGTGAATGAGGTGCGCGGCGGCGCTGAGATCGGCCGCCAGGTCGGGATTCTCCTTGACCGCATTCAGCGTGTGAGGAGTCCCGCGATAGCCGTATTTGCGAATGAGGTTGTCGATCCCTTTGTCTTCGCCAAATTCGTGCACGCCGGGGGCCAGGATGATGAGTTCAGCGCCATCGGCGAGGGCCATGCGGGTGCGGTAGACGGCCTTGTTGCCGATCCACGTGGAGTGAAACTCGCTGGGATCGAGGAAGACAACGGCCTTGGCGATCTGCCTGTCGAGAATTTCGAAGTTGACCTTGAGGCTGAGTTCCGAGGCCAGCAGAAAACACTCGATGTCGTCGCCGATGAAGAGACCGCGGACGGCGAGGCTGCCATCCGGCTTGCGGCCGACGACGGTCTGCACGTAGACGATGGGAAGATGCCGGAGGAAATGTTCGGAGGCGTAATTGAGGACGTTGCGCACCGGATTGACGGCGCGGCCCATGATGCGCTCCATGCCGTAGACCGCGCCCAGGTAATGGCTGCGGTTGATGCCTTCGCGGCCTCCGGTTCCGATGAGGATGTTCTTGGTGAAGTTGGCCATGCCGATGACTTCGTGGGGCACAACCTGGCCAATGGAGAGAATAATGTCGAATCCGCCGGAGGAGATCAGCTTGTTGACCTGCGCGGGCCAGGCGTAGTCGAGCTGGCCTTCAGACTGCTCGCAAATGAACTCGGCGGGGACCTCGCCGAGGGTCTCGACGTCGGTTCGCCAGTTGTGAACCTTGAACAGCTCCGGCGGCACGGAAGGAAACATGTGCGCAAGCTGGTCAGGGCGCATGGGGGTATGCGTGCCGATCGCCGGAAGAACGGCCTTGAGCCGGTCGCCATAGTAGTTGTAGACGAAGCCGGTGAGTTGGCCGGCTTGGGAGTGCTCGCGGCTTTGGTCGGGAGGCACGGCGAGGACGCGATGGCGTTCTCCCAGCCGGGCCAGGCTATCAGCGACCAGGCTGTTTAGCTGCTGCGGAGGGAGGTCGGTGTCGACGCTACCGATGGAGCAATAGAGACTCATGCAGTTATGTCAACTTTCTCCAGTCCTGGCGCGAGGAGCAGGATGATGGCCAGAGCCACGAGATAGGCGCTGGAGGCGATTCCGATGAGGACCGCGTAGCTGGCGGTCTTTTGGAGAACAACGCCGGCCAGTAGCGCAATGAGCGCGCCTCCGGCCGCGCCGGCCGTGCCGCCGATGCCGGTGACGGAAGCAACCTCGCTGCGCGGGAACATGTCAGAGACGGTGGTGAAGAGGTTGGCGGACCATCCCTGGTGGGCGCCCGCGGCCAAGCTGAACAGGCCGATGGCGATCCACTCGGAATGGGTATAGTTCGCGAGAAGAATGGGAACCACAAGGCAGGCGCAGAAGAGCATGGCGCCCAGGCGCGCCCGATTCTGCTTGAGTCCCATGCGGAGAAACGGCGCGGGGAGCCAGCCGCCAAAAATGCTTCCCACGGTGGATGCGTTGTAAACCACAAACAGGGGCAACCAGATTTGGGAAAGGCCGAGATGAAAGTTGGAGCTGAAATACTTGGGCATCCAGAAGAGATAGAACCACCAGACCGGATCGGTGATGAACTTGCCGAATGTAAAGGCCCAGGTCTGGCGGAAGGTGAGCAGCTTTAGCCAGGGGGTGGCCGGCGCAGCAGCTTCGACCAGGCCCTGGTTGATGTGAGCGAGCTCAGTTGCGCTGAGACCAGGGTGTTCCACGGGCTTGTGATAGATAAAGAACCAGGCCAGAATCCATGTGGCGCTGAAGGCGCCGGTAATGAGGAAGGCAGCATGCCAGCCATAGTGCACGGCAACCCAGGGCACGGCAATGGGCGCGAGGATGGCGCCGACATTGGTTCCGGAGTTGAAGATGCCGGTGGCAAGCGAGCGCTCACTTTGCGGGAACCATTCGGCCACGGTCTTGATGGCGGCGGGAAAATTACCGGATTCGCCGATGCCGAGGCAGAAACGTGCGATACCGAATTCGAGCACCGAGTTGGCCAGGGCATGGCCCACGGCCGAGAGGCTCCAGACGGCCATGATGCAGATGTAGCCGAGGCGGACGCCAAACCTGTCGACGAACCGGCCGACGGCAAGCATGCCAAGCATGTACGCGACCTGGAAGGCAGCCACGACGTGACTGTAGCCAACTTCCGTCATGCCGATGCTGTGCTGAATGGTGGGCGCAAGGATGGCGATGACCTGGCGATCCATATAGTTGATGGACGAGGCGACAAACAGCATGGCGCAAACGGTCCAGCGCACGCTGCCTACCTTTGCGCCGAGCGATTGGTCCTTGCGGGCGACGGATGGAGCTTCAAGATTCATTCAAAATTCTCACTGCCCAATCCCTGGAAGCGGTCTCATCAATGCCCCACACGCGTAAAGAACCATTCCTCAGGGGCTAAAGCCCACAGAAAAATTGGGCCTTGTGCCACACGGCTGAAGCGGTGCCCTTTCAAAGCCGGTTTATGCGATGGATTCTGGTGTTCATTTACCGTTCTTTCGCGAACTTCTGTGGGGCGCAAGATGAGCCGGCGGGCCTCCTCGTACCTATGAAAACCAGCGCGGTCTCAGGCCAGTTGAGACTTAGAGCCGGTAGGCCTTTTTGACCAGCGAGTAGGCCAACTCATGCGCCACTTCAAAGGCTTCGTCTTCGTCCAGACGGTGCTCTGCGACGAGATTGGCAAGGAACGCACAGTCGATGCGCCGCGCCACGTCGTGCCGCGCGGGGATGGAAAGAAACGCCCTGGTGTCGTCGTTGAATCCCACTGTATTGTAAAAGCCCGCGGTCTCCGTCGCCTGGCGGCGGAAACGCATCATTCCCTCAGGACTGTCATGAAACCACCACGGGGGCCCCAGGCGCAAGCAGGGATAGTGACCGGCGAGCGGAGCCAGCTCGCGGCTGATAGTGGACTCGTCGAGCATGAAAAGAATAATGGTGAGATGGGTCTCGTTGCCGAAGCGGTCGAGCAAGGGCCGAAGGGCGTTCACGTAATTGGTCGGCGCGGGAATGTCGGCGCCCATGTCGCGGCCGAAGCGCTCATGGATTTTGCGATTGTGGTTGCGCACACTGCCCGGATGAATCTGCATGACCAGGCCGTCTTCCAGGCTCATCTGCGCCATTTCAGTGAGCATCTGCGCGCGGAACAGCTCCTGTTTGCGGGCGTCGGCACGGCCAGAGAGAACCAGAGTGAACAGCTCCTCGGCTTCAGCGAAGGGAAGGTCGGCGGTCTGGGCGGTTGGATGGCCATGGTCGGTGGAGGTGCAACCAAGTTCGCGGAAGCGGGCTCGGGCTTTGCGCAAGGCACGCAGGTAGCCTTTCCAGGTCGAAGTGTCCTCATCGGTCTGCTCGCCGAGCTTGGCAATGAGGCCCGCAAATCCGTGATATTCCGGATCAACCACTGGATCGGGCCGAAAGGCGGGAAGAATTCTCGACTTCCAGCCCGAAGCGCGAATGGCCCGGTGATCGGCGAGCGTGTCGACCGGCGAATCGGTGGTGGAAAGCACCTCGATATTGAACCGCTCATAAAGGGCCCTGGGCAGAAACTCGGGGGTGCGCAGCTTTTCGGCGATGGTATCGAAGTAGTGATCCGCGGTTTTTTCTGAAAGCCGCTGCTCTAATCCGAACTGCTCCTGAAAGGCATAATCCAGCCACAGGCGCGTGGGCGTTCCGCGAAAGAGGTAGTAGTGGCTGGCGAAGATCCGCCAGACCTTGCGTGGATCCTCGATCCGCGGCTGGCCGATTCCCAGGTCGTCCAGAGAGACGCCCTGGCTGTAGAGCATGCGGAAGACGTAGTGATCGGGCTGCACAAGAAGCGTCGCGGGATCGGGGAACGGTGCGTTGAGAGCGAACCACGAAGCCTGCGTGTGCCCATGAGGGCTGATGATGGGCAGGTGTTTTATCTGGGAATACAGCGCTCTGGCGATTTTGCGCGCCTCAGGCTGGGCCGGAAAAAGGCGGTCTTCATGGAGAAGCATGGTTGCTATTTTACCTCTGGGCTACAGGATGATGCCGCTGGGTTCCGCGATGAGGTCAGACCAGAAGTATACACAAACCGGCACGCGCGGGGAGTTGATTGGAGAGACGAAGATTTGAAAATCGAATGCAAATTGCCGGTGATAAGCTCATTCTGTCTGGATTTTCAGAGTTCAGGGAAGGTGGCTGAGATTGATTTCGCGGATGAAGGCCGACGAACCGAATACCCACCTGACCATGAAGGTGGTTAACCACATTCGCTCCCTTATCGAGAGCGGCACGCTGCAGCCGGGCGACAAAATCCCCCCGGAGCGCGAATTTGCCCGCAAGCTGAAGATCAGCCGCGCCAGCCTGCGCACCGGCATTGGGTATATGGCGGCGATGGGAGTGATGAAGATCCGGCACGGGGTGGGAACGTTTGTGGCCGACGGGCCGCCCGAGGTCGGCAAGTCGTCGTTGAGCCTGATGGCGGCGCTGCATGGATTTCAAACCTGGCAGATGTTCGAGGCCCGCATCATTCTTGAAAGCAACATTGCAGCGCTTGCGGCGGAGCGAGGTAAGGATGAGCAATTTACCGCGATGGCTGAGGAGGTTGCCGAGATGTTCGCGGCCCTCGAGAGCCCCGCGGATTTTCTGATTCACGACATCAACTTTCATCGCTTGATTTCGGAGGCCTCGGGTAATCCAATTCTTGCGGCGCTGATCGAGACCATCACCTCGGCGCTCTATGACAAGCGGCGCAAGACGGTGGAGCGATCGATCGACATGCGTCAATCGGCGGAGATGCACCGCGAAATTTACAGGGCGATCCGGTCGCGCAAGCCGCAGGAGGCGCGCAGACTGATGGAGCGGCACCTGATCCAGGCTCAAGTCTCGCAGGGGATGGAACGGCCTCCGGATCGAAAGGCAGCGCGGAACGGCCGCAAGTGAGCGAACCACGTCGCAGTGGACACGGCCAGGTTCGGCGCGTCTTTAAAGCTTGGCCTGAACAGCCAGAAAATTGGTTAGAAGAAGATCCGGAGTCCCGATGAAAAGTTCGCGCGTTGTTGCCCTGGTGATGGCTATTGCAGCAACGGCGGGCGGTGCATCCACAGCCGCGCATCAGGATAAGTTACTTTGGTCGCAGCGCGCGGCGAATGCGGCGATCGCACGCTGGCCGGAGGGGCGGTTCGCGCCCGAAGGCGATCGCTGGACGTGGAACTACGAGCTGGGGATACTGCTTCAAGGCATTGACGCCGTGTGGTTGAATACAACAGATCCGCGCTACTTCAACTACATCGAGAGCGCGGTGGATCAGTTTGTTGAGCCGAACGGATCCATCCCGACAATGAATGCGGATGAGAACGCACTGGACAACATACTGCTGGGGCGCCAGCTTCTGTTGTTGTACGGCGTGACAGAGGACGAGCGGTATCTGACGGCTGCGATGCTGCTTGAAAAGCAGCTGGACCGGCAACCGCGCACGGCGTCGGGCGGCTTCTGGCACAAGCAGCAGTATCCGAACCAGATGTGGCTCGATGGGCTCTGCATGGCAGCGCCTTTCCGCGCCGAATACGCCGCAATCTCTCACCACCCTGAAATGTTCAGCGACATTACGCATCAATTTGCGCTGATGGAGGAGCATGCGCGGGACGCGAGGACCGGCCTGCTGTACCACGGGTGGGATGAGTCGAAACAGGAGCGCTGGGCCAACAAGACCACCGGCGACTCGCCTGAATTCTGGGCTCGGGGCATGGGCTGGTACATGATGGCGCTGGTGGATACGCTCGACTCCTTTCCCGACGGTGATCCGGGGAAGCAGCAACTGATCGGCTACCTGCAGCGCGATGCGACCGCGGTGGCGCGTTCCCAGGACGGGGCGAGCGGGCTTTGGTACGAGGTGCTCCACAAAGGCGGCGCAAAGGGCAATACCCTGGAATCGTCGGCATCCTGCATGTTTGTGTATGCACTTGCCAAGGGGGTGCGGCGGGGTTATTTGCCGGAGCGCTATCTTGACCATGCCGAGCGCGGGTATCGCGGCATTCTGGCCAGGTTCATCAAGACCGGTCCGGGAGACGATGTTTCGCTGACCTCGACGGTGCAGTCCGCGGGGTTGGGAGGCGAGCCGTACCGCGATGGAAGCTACGGCTATTACATCGGCGAGAAGGTTGTGAGCGACGACCCCAAGGGCATAGGCGCGTTTCTGCTGGCAACGAGCGAGATGGAGAACGCGAAGAACGCCAAGCTGGGGCGCGGAGATACGGTTTTGGTGGACGGATGGTTCAACTCGCAGCAGCGGACCGATGCCTTTGGGAAGGAGGTGGAATTCCACTACAAGTGGAATACCGAAGATATGCCGGGATACTCGTTGTTCGGCCACATCTTCAGGAACTTCGGCGCGGAGACGAAAGAGTTGGACGCGGAGCCGACGATCGCGAACCTGGGCCACGCACAGATTTACTTGATTGTGTCCCCCGACAACGCGGATAAGAACCCGCATCCGCATTATGCGGCGGCAGAAGATGCGAAGCAGATTGCGGCGTGGGTGAAGGCTGGAGGCGTGCTTGCGATCTTCGAAAATGACACGTCGTTCGCGGACCTGGATCACTTCAACGTAGTCTCGGAGAGTTTCGGCATCCATTTCAACAGCGTGCTGCGCAAGCACGTGATCGGCACCAATTGGGAGCAGGGGAAGATTGTTGTTGACGGCAAGGGGCCCATCTTTAACGAACCGCATACTCTCTATGTGAAGGATGTTTGCACGATCTCAACCAAGGCTCCGGCGGTTGCGGTTCTGAAGGAAGGGAACGACATTTTTATGGCGACGGCGAAGTACGGCAAGGGAACCGTCTACGCGTTCGTCGATCCCTGGCTGTACAACGAATACACGGATGGACGGAAGCTGCCGGCGGTTTATGACAACTATGCCGGAGGCGTGGAACTGGCTCGCTGGCTGCTCGAGCAGGTTCCTCATCCCAGGTAGGACCGCAACGGGCGCCGCAGTAAAATGGTAGGCATGCGGCTGCGTTAATGGGCAGAAACGGTGGGTGAACCGAGTGCCGCACCGGCGAAAAAGAAAGCTCAGGTTGAAACCATGAAGACGGTTATGATGGCCGATCCGGTGCGCTATCCGCGCATGACGACCGCTGAGATTCGCGAGACGTTTTTGCTGCAGGGGCTCTCGGAACCGGGAAAGCTGATTGTGAACTACGTTGACCTCGATCGCGCGGTGGTGGGCTTTGCCATGCCGACAGAGAGCGCGCTGGTGCTGCCCACCTACCCTGAACTGCGCGCCGAGTACTTTTGCGAGCGGCGGGAGCTGGCCGTGCTGAATACCGGCGGGGCGGGGACGGTCAGCGTTGATGGCAAGAGCTACGAACTGAACAACCTGGATGTGATCTACATCGGCAAGGGTTCGAAACAGGTGAGCTTTGCCTCGAGGGACAAGGCGAAGTCAGCGGCGTATTACCTGCTGAGCTATCCGGCTCATGCGGAGTACCCGGTGACGTTGGTGCGCAAAGACGAGGTCAGCCCGGTGGAGCTGGGCAGCGTCGAGACCTGCAACAAGCGGACGATTTCGAAGTACATCCATCTGCAAGGGGCGCGCAGTTGCCAGCTTGTGATGGGTGTGACGCACCTGGCGCCGGGCAGCAACTGGAACACGATGCCTCCGCACACGCACATGCGGCGCTCGGAGGTCTATATGTACTTCAATGTTGCCGAGGATGCGCGGGTCGTGCACCTGATGGGGCCACCGGAAGAGACGCGGCACCTGGTACTGGCCGACAAGGACGTGGTGGTGTCGCCGGGATGGTCGATTCATGCCGGCGTGGGCACGCGGGCCTATAGCTTCGCGTGGGGCATGGGCGGCGAGAACCAGGATTATGCGGATATGGATCCGGCGCCGGTAGAGACGCTGCGGTAGGGAAAGATAGCACCTGCTCAGAAGCTGGTTGCGTAAGTTGAGTGCCCAAGAGCGGGTTGTCCGACTTTCCACGTCATCGACAAAGAACCATCGACGAGGACACAGCGCCAGGGGCCTCACCCGTGCTGCTCATCACTGCATTTCCCGGCTGACTGCGTTAACCATACGGTAGGACGGCGCGCCCAAAGCCGCCGAAGATTCGCTCCGGGGCTAACCTTTTTGGTTTGAGCTGTTTCTGCTGAACTGCCCAGGATTCTCCCATCCCCGGCACGCTTCTTGCGGCGGGCACGCATCCAGAAAGACGACGCGCAGGAGCCAGGTTTATGACGGACCCTCGCGGCTCAAGCCGGCGGAACTTTCTCGCGCAGTGCCTGACGGGCGCCGTGGCGCTCGGGGCCGGCGCCAGCCTGCTTACGCCGGCAGAGCAGACTGCAGCGAGATCCCGTGTCGCTGTTGCCCGCGATCCACTTCTTCGCGGCAAGGGCTCCGGCGTCGACCCGCAACGCCTCAAAGCGCTGCTTGACCGGGCCATGCAGGCTGTTTTCGACTCGGACCATCCCACGGCAACACCCGAAGACAAGACCGCGGCGTGGCGGCGTTTTATTCACCCTGGCGCCACGGTCAGTTTGAAAGTAAATACGCTGGGCGGGCGCGGCATCTCGACCAGCGTCGCGCTTGTGGAGACGGTTTGCGATCAGCTTCAACAAGCCGGTGTCAGGTCCTCGAACATCGTGGTCTGGGACCGGGAGAGCGAAGAACTTGAGCGCGCGGGATTTCAAATCGCGATCGGCGGAGACCGCGTGCAGTGCTATGGTACGGACCGCGTCGATTATGAGGACGAACTCTCGGCCTGGGGCAGCGTGGGCGGACGGCTCTCGAAAATTCTGACCCGTTCGTCGAGCGTGCTGATCAATCTCCCGGTGCTCAAGGATCACGACGGCGCCGGCGTCACCATCGCCCTGAAAAATATGTACGGCGCGATTCACAATCCCAACAAGTACCACCCCAACGGCTGCAATCCCTATGTCGCCGACCTGAACATGCTGCCGGAGATTCGCACGCGCATGCGGCTCACGATTTGCGACGCCACGACAGCCATGTACGAAGGCGGTCCGGGATTCAAGCCGGAGCACAGTTGGCTGTGCAACAGCCTGCTGGTGTCGCAGGATGCAGTCGCGCTCGACTACACGGGTTGGCAGATGATTGAGCGCAAGCGCGCGGAGATGGGGCTTAAAACTCTCGAAGCCGAAAAGCGCGCGCCGCGCTACATTGCCACCGCGGCCGACTCAGAGCATCGCATTGGCCGCTGCGATCCCAGCCGCATCGCGGTCGTTGAGGTTTAGGCGGCGCAACCTGGAGGCGCATCATGAAGAGCAAGTTCGTTACCACGGAGTGCATGGAGCAGGCGCCGCTCGGGCGACGATCGTTTCTGAAGTGCGCTCTGGCCTCGGGGGCCGCGCTGGTGTCGGGCGAGTTCGCCCCAGCCGCCACCGCCATCCCCGCGGCCTCTGGCGCGCAGGCGCAGAGCGACATGCAATTCACGTTCGAAGCAAAGTTCTATGAGAAGCAGCCGGGCCGCAAGATCAAGTGCAAGCTCTGCCCGCGCGAGTGCATCGTGGGCGACAAGGAGCGCGGCTATTGCGGGGTGCGCGAAAATCGCGGCGGAACGTATTACACGCTGGTTCACTCGCGCGTCTGCGCGGCACACATCGATCCCATCGAGAAGAAGCCGCTCTTCCACTACCTGCCCGGGACCAACGCCTTCTCGATCGCCACGGCCGGCTGCAACGTCAACTGCAAGTTCTGCCAGAACTGGGATATCTCGCAGTCGCGCCCGGAGCAGATTCCCGCCCAATACATCTCCCCGCACCAGGTGGCCGCGCTCGCCGGCCAATACAACTGCCCCACCATCGCCTACACCTACAGCGAGCCGGTGGTCTTCGCGGAATACCTGATGGACACCGCGGATGCGGGCCACGAAGCCGGCGTGCGCAGCATCGTCGTCTCCAACGGATACATGCAGCACGACTCGCTCGTGCAGGCCTATGGCAAGATGGACGCCGTCAAGATCGACCTCAAAGCCTTCTCAGAGTCCTATTACGCAAAGGTTGTTACCGGCCAGTTGAAGCCTGTGCTCGATTCCCTCGTGACGTTGCGCAAGATGAAAAAGTGGACCGAGATCGTCTACCTCGTCGTGCCCACGCTCAACGACGACGACGCCGGGTTTCGCGGCCTGGCGCAGTGGATCAAAGCGAATCTCGGACCCGACGTTCCGCTGCACTTCACGCAGTTTCATCCGGAGTATCTGCTCAAGAATCTTCCCATCACGCCCATCCCCACGCTGGAGCGGGCCAAGGCTATCGCCGACGCTGAAGGACTGCATTACGTCTACATCGGCAACGTTCCCGGCCATCCGGCGCAGAACACCTATTGCCCGGAATGCCGGAAGATGCTGGTGGAGCGGCTCGGGTTCACGGCCGGCCAGATGCTCATCCGCAAAGACTCCACCTGCCCATTCTGCCGGCACTTCATCCCGGGAGTCTGGCACACTTAGGCGTGCCCAGGAGGTTCCGATCCATGAAGTTCGCAAGGAGTTACCCCATGGCCTGGTTGATGACACAATGCATTGCACTGATGGTGACCGCACCCATTCTGCCCGTTCGCGCAGCATCGGGCGCAGCCGAACAAAAGGTCAGGCAAGCCGCGGTTGCGGGCTCGTTCTATCCCGCCGACCCCAAGGAGCTTTCGCAGATGATCGACGATCTGCTTGGGAAGGCCGCGCCACCACCGGTTGACGGCGAAATCCTCGCCGCGGTCGCGCCCCACGCCGGGTATCCATACTCCGGCCCTGTCGCTGCGTGGACCTACGCCGCTCTCCGAGGGCACAAGTACGCGCGGGTGGTGGTTATCGCTCCGTCGCACTATGTTGGCTTCGGCTTCACGTCGATCTACGGCGGCGATGCCTACGCGACGCCTCTCGGCCTGGTCCCGGTCGACAAGGAGTTCGCCCACCGGCTGGCCAAAATGAGCCCGACGATGCAGCTCTCCGACAAAGGGCACCAATCGACCGCAGACGCCCCTGAGCACTCCGTCGAGGTCGAGTTACCTTGGCTGCAGAAAGTGCTCGGGAACTTTGAGCTGGTTCCCATTGTGATGGGCGATCAGAGCTATGAGAGCAGCCGCGCGCTGGGCGTGGCCCTGGCGCAGATGATCCATAACGATGGCAAGGACGGCGATACGCTGGTTCTCGCCAGTTCCGATCTTTCGCACTACCACCCCTACGGCGATGCCGAAACCATCGATCACAAAACTCTGCACGCGCTCGAGGCGTGGGACTACCTGAGCATGTCGCGCAATTTTGAGACGCGCGTGTGGGAGGCCTGCGGCGGCGCGCCGATTGTGGCCGCCATGATCTACGCCGAGCGCATGGGCGCCAACAAGGCCGAGGTGCTGAGGTATGCCAACTCCGGCGATACAAGCGGCGATCATTCGCGCGTCGTCGGCTACAGCGCCGACCTGTTTGTGAAATCGGCGCATACGTCCAATACGGCTCCGCCTTTTTTGCTCACTGACTCCGAAAAGGCCAACCTGCTGGCGCTGGCGCGCAAGTCAGTCGAATTCATGATTGAGAAAAAGGAACCTTATACGCCCGAGCCAGAGGCCGGTGAAACGCTCAATCGCGAGTACGGCGCCTTCGTCACGCTTACCGAGGGAGGAGCACTGCGCGGCTGCATCGGCTATACCTCCGCCGTTAAGCCGCTCTATTTGACGGTGCGGGACACGGCCACGCTGGCCGCGGTGCGCGACCCGCGCTTCCAGCCCGTCACCCCCGCTGAGCTGCCGCGGCTGGCCTACGAAATCTCAGTGCTGTCGCCACTGCGCCGCGTCACCGACATCGACCAGATCAAGGTTGGCCGCGACGGGTTGCTGATGAAGAACGGAGATTCAGAGGGTCTGCTGCTTCCGCAGGTTCCCGTCGAGCAGAAGTGGGACCGGCAGACCTTCCTCGAGCAGACGTGCGCCAAAGCGGGCATGAACCGGAATTGCTGGAAAGAGGAGAACACCGACATCTTCAGCTTTACCGCGGTGGTATTCGGCGAGCACAAGCCATAGGCGCTCATGCGCGTGCAGCGTTCGTCTCCGCACCGGCACGGGCCGCCAGCAACACCGCGGCTAAATTGATTGCCGCGGCCAGCCACGCCGTCTTCCAAAAGCCGAATACTGGAATCAGATAGGCGCTCAGCAGCAGCGCTCCCGCGCATCCGCCGAGCGAGTCGATGGCATAGAGCACGCCGAGCCCGGAGCGCTCAGCGCGGCCACGCAGAAAGATTCCGGCGGCGAGGACAAATTGAAATCCGCCCAGCATGCCTGCAAGCGCCGCCAACGCCGGAAAAACGAGCTGCGCCGTAACCCACGCCGCTGGGGATGGAAGGCCCCCGGCCAGGCGAACCAGCAGCAGCAGCGCCGGGCCCGCGATGGCGAGCAAAAGCTGCGACGCGGCGATTGTCCTCGAGTGCGGCGCGGGGCCACGGCGCATCGCGAGCCGGCTTCCCAACGCGATCCCCGCCATGAAGAGACCAATCAGAATCGCCATCTCCGCGTAGACATACCCGTAAACCGCCTGAAACCCGAGCAGAAGGAAAATCTGCAATGCCATCAGCGTGAATCCCGTCGCAGCCACGCAAGACCCGGCGGCTAGGCGCGCTCTCCGCTCGCGTCGCGGCACAAACGCCAACAGCGCCACGGCAAGCGCCAGCAGCAGCCCCACCCCACTCGCTACGCGCCGGAAGGGGACGTGCTCCGCAGCGCGGAACCAGCCGCTATATCCCGACTTGAACTGCCCGCTCCACAGCAAAAGGTCGAATCCATACGCTACGGGCTCAAAATCGCGGTTTGCCTGCGTCGAGGCCACGGGTTGCAGCTCGCGGTCCACCTGCTCCATGCGATCGGGCATCATGCGGTAGGGAATGAAGTATTCGCGCACATACTGCGTGTGCAGCCGCCGGGCGCGCAGCCGCGTAACCAGAACGTCAGGGTTGCGCGTGAGCACGCCCGCTTGCATGGCGCCGAAAAAGTGGATCGTCTCTCCCGGTATCGCCACCTGGTAAGGGAAGACCTCTCCGAGCGTGCGCCGGATCGAGCGCAGAAAGTCGGCCAAATCCGGGCTGATCGCCTCTTCCTGCGAGCGAAGCTCCAACGCAAGCAACCCTGACGGGCTGAGATGCGCACGTGCCATGCCGAAAAACTCCGCCGTGTAGAAGCGGTTCAACTGCGCGGTCTGCGGGTCAGGCACATCGACGATGATGACGTCGAACTCTTCGTTGCTCTCAGCCAGGTAGCGGCGGCCATCGAGGAAATGCAGACGTACGCGCGGGCCGGAGTCGAATGCCGCGGTCTGTGCGGGAAAGAACTGCCGCGCCATGCCGATCAGTGCGGGATCCAGTTCCACGTAATCGAGCCGCTCGATGGTAGGATGCTGAAGCGCCTCACCCACGGCGCCGTTCTCGCCGCCTCCGATCAACAGCACCCGCCGCGGTGCGGCGTGTTCGAGCAGGGCATAATCCACCGCCTCCTCGGCCGCGGCCGGATCGGGCGCGTTGGCCAGAATCGCGCCGTTCTCCCACATGGAACGGATCTCGCCGCTTTCAATCGCGTCGGCTTTCCACCCCATCGACGAAGACCTGTCGCTGGGGATCCCGGTTTGAGTCACGGTCAAATTGCCGTAAATCGAGTTGCGCTCGCCCACCACGTTGAAGCCGCGCCACAGGCGGGCCTCCGCCGCTCGGTCCCATTGCGGCGCAACCCAGGCCAGCAGGGGAACTGAAGCCAGCGTGACTGCAGCCGCCCACATTGCCACATGCACGCGCCGCATCCGCAGCAGCAAAGCCGCCGCCAGGCAGAGGTTCAGCAACCCCACCATGGCGGCAATCTGAAAGGACTCAAAAAAGCGCACCAGGACCACGCTGCCGAGGATGCCGCCCAGCCCCGCACCAGCAGCTTCCAGCAGATACGCTATGCTCGCGGCAACGTGCGATGAAACGCCGCCCTCGGCCGCGGCCAATCGCGCCGCCGCTACAAAGAGCGCCCCCGATGCCGCGCAAAACACGCTCAGGCACGCGAGGCAGGTTAGCAGCATAGGCAGTGGCCCCACCAGTTCGCCGGGCACGGTCTGGAAAAAAGATTTCGCGTCGCGCAAGGCCCAGATGGCCGCCGGCAAGCTTAGGGCCAGTACGCATTCGAGCGCAGCAACCGGCCGCCGCGGTCTGACGTGGCCTATCCCCGCGATGCTGGCCAAGCCGCTCCCGATCGCCGTCCATAGCAGCCACGTTGCCAGCAGGATCCCAAGGGAGATCTCATTGCCGTTGAAGACCTGGATCATCTCGCGCATGAGCACGATCTGTCCCGTCACGGCTGTGAAGCCGCAGAGCGCCAGAGCAGCCTGCGCGCCCACTGCGGCCCTACCGGCGTCGCCTGGCTCGAAGTTCGGTTTGATCGCTTTCACTGGTACGAGATTAGAGGCCGGTAACGATGGAAATGCAAGGCCGTGCGGCACATATTTCTAAGAGATAAGACTTTGTGAAGCAGGCATGGTGCGATCGGACTCATGGCTCGTGCGCCTGAAGAACAGCACGGGAGTTTGCCTGCTGCCGCGAAGCGAGTCGTTCTCGCTTCTTTGGCAATGCGTGGAATACCGGCCGGCTGGTCAGGCGCATGACGGATATAATGCTGAGTGCGGACGTCAGCCACTGGGTTTGCGTCGCGGAACGGTTGCTCGCAGATGCCGCGCCGATGCTCTCTAGCCTGGCACAAGGAGTTGCCGCTGAGCAGTGAGGAAAGGCGGCCGACGTGCGCGCCGGGCAACCAACTGTGATTCACTCGATTGAGACAGAGAGCCGCCGGAGCCGGGCGTCCGGATGGTTGTATCTTGTCCTGTTAACGAGCGTGGCGGCGTTGGGTGGGCTGCTGTTCGGGTACGACACCGCGGTGATCTCCGGCGCCATCGGCCTCCTGCAGGCCCACTTTTCACTGAGCGCGGCAGAGACTGGATGGGCTGCCAGTTCGGCATTGGCCGGGTGTGTTTTGGGAGCGGCAATCGCCGGCCTTTGGGGAGACTGGCTGGGGCGCCACAAGATTCTCCAAATCTCCGCGCTCTGCTTTGTTGTGTCAGCCATCGGTACGGCCATCGCCCCGTCGATCAGCTTCTTCATCGCTCTTCGCATCGTGGGCGGAGTGGGCATTGGCGCGGCATCGATCGCCAGCCCGCTTTACATTGCCGAGATCGCACCGAAACGATGGCGCGGGCGGCTTGTGGCCATGAACCAGCTTGCCATTGTGTCCGGCATGCTCGTGATCTACGCGGTCAACTACGTGATTCACCGGAGCGGGACCGCCCAGTGGAATGAAACAGCCGGATGGCGCTGGATGTTCGCCTCTGGCCTTGTCCCTTCTCTGATGCTGCTCGCACTTCTTTTCATGGTTCCGGAAACACCCCGCTTTCTGCTGATGAAAGGGCGACGGGACGAGGCGGAGACAATCGCGCTCCGTATCGGCGGCGGGGTCCTCGAGGATCTTCACCAGGGACCGGGGATCGTGGAAGCAACACATGAACATCCGGGCAAGGTGCTCTGGTTCGGCATTGCCCTGGCCGTCCTGCAGCAGGTCACCGGGATCAATGTGGTGATTTACTACGGGCCGGAAATCTTCAGCCATATCACTCATTCGGGAGACACATCGCTCCTCGAGACGGTTCTGGTGGGCGCGGTCAACCTGGTGTTCACGATTCTTGCAATGACCATGGTGGACAGGGCCGGGCGCAAGCCCCTGCTGATCGCGGGGTCGCTGGGGATGGGCATATGCATGTTGGCGATGGGCGCCGCGGCCGTACGTTCCGACACCAGCGCATGGCTGCTGATCTTTGTGCTCGGATACATCGCCTGCTTTGCTTTGTCCCTCGGTCCGGTTACGTGGGTTGTGCTGTCGGAGATATTTCCGGCGCACTATCGGGCGCGCGCCATGGCATTGGCCTGTATTGCCCTGTGGAGCACCAACTTCGTGGTCTCGCAAACATTTCCGATGCTGGACCAGAGCCGTACCCTGATCCGGCATTTCGGCCATGGCCTGCCTTACTTTTTCTACGCCGGCTTCTGCGTCCTTGAGGCGTGGTTTGTCTGGTTTAACATTCCCGAGACAAAAAATCGCTCCCTGGAAGAGATCTCCTCATGGTGGAGCAGCTAATGACCCGAGTCGGGAGTTCGCATCAGATCTCGAGTGGCCGCTTCGTTCAGGAGGACAAACTCAATAGGCTCAATTTAATCGGTGGTGCGGTCTGAAGGGAAGAGTCCCTCAAGGGCTAAAGCCCCCGTATTTATTGGGTGTTTTTACAAACGGACTGAAGCCCGCACCTTTCAAAGCGGCCCGATCGAGAGAAGTGGCATCTGCTGACCTGAGTTGCCGGCGCGAGTCAGCATGCTCGGGAGGACGATGTAATGATGATGCGCACTTTAGAGACGCCACGCTAGAGCTGGAGGGCATGGATGATGGATCGCAGAGACTTTTTGAAAGCGGGCGCGCTGGCTTCCGCGGGCGGCGTGCTGGGGCTCGATGGCGTTTCAGGACAAACCATCAAGCCAGCCCGCATCGCGGTTCGGTTGCAAGCTGCCGACAGCCTGAAGACACGGCTCGCGGAGAGGGAGCTGCTGACGGGGTTGCATCTGCTGTTCCCAACCGTGCAGGCAAAGCAGGCAGACGGCGCGATTGCTTCCGGCACCATCGTCCTCGTACTGACCATCGACCGTTCGGGGTTCAAAGGCGACGAGGAGTATGAAGTGGCCACAGCACCAGCGGGCGCTATGCTGCGAGCCGCTTCGGAACAGGCGCTGCTGTTTGCCGTCTTCGACTTTCTGGAGAAGCAGGGCATGGTGTTCGGAATCGATGGCGGCATGGCGCCGATCGATCGGCAGGCGGAGTTGCATTTGCCCGCGCGAGGCCTTCCCTGGGCGGCCTCGCCGGTTTTTGCGGTGCGCGGGCTTTTGCCGTGGCCCGATTTTTTGAATTGCATCAGCGTCTATAACGATGAGGACTTCAAAGCATATTTTGCCGCCATGCTGCGCATGCGTTTCAACATGTTCGGGATGCATGTGTATACGGAAAACGAACCTGCGCCCATGGCGGAATCCTATCTCTCGTATGATTTTGCGGGTAGCGGACATCGCGCGGCGCTCGAGAGCACAGCGATGGCAAGCTGGGGTTACCTGCCGCAGCGTACCTCGACCTTCAAGATGGGGGCGGCACAGTTTTTCGATCGTGAGACATTCGGCGCGGATGCGACGCGCCTGGCGGCCGATAACTGGGAGATTGCCGCGCGCACCACGGCGATGCTGCGTGCAGCCTTCGAGTTTGCCGGGGAGCTTGGCATCCGCACGGGCATTGGTTTTGAACCGTACCGGAACCCGGCGGAAATTGTACGCGCGCTGCCACCGGAAGCGCTTTCACATCCCGGCGGGTTCATTGAATCGAGGACAGCGCGCGACCTGTTGGAACGGCGGCTTGGAGATCTGCTGGAACGCTATCCGACGGTGGACTATGTGTGGCTGTGGCAGGATGAGGATGCGAACTGGCAGAGCCGCGACAAGGAGGTCACGCTCTCCGTTACGCCTTTTGCCCAGGCTCATGACTTCTTGAAGCGTCACGCACCAGACAAGCGGCTGGTGCTGGCCGGCTGGGGCGGAGTGGCGCGTCATTTCGAATCGCTGCACCAGCGCCTGCCTGAGGACATCGTCTTCTCGGCGTTGAGCGATACGCTGGGATGGGACCCTGTTCACGAGGCTTTTGGCAAGCTGGGAGCACGCGAGCGCTGGCCCATTCCGTGGATTGAGGACGACCCTTCGATGTGGTTTCCTCAGTTTCGCGCGAGCCGCTTCGAGACGGACATGCGGCGGGCCCAGGATCTCGGCTGTCAAGGCGTGCTTGGAATCCATTGGCGGCATCGCGTCATCGACCCCACGGCGACCTATCTTGCACGCGCCAGTTGGAATCGCCAATTGAACGCGCAGGATCACTACCGCAGCTTCTGCGCGACACAGGCGTCTGGCAACCGGGTGGAGGAACTTGCGGCGCTCTTCGATGATTGCGACCGCAAGCACGCCATTTCGTCCACATTTCTGGGCAGCTATGACAAGGCGGGATTCGCGAATAGCCTTGAACTTACCGGCGACTACGACGAAGCCTTTGAGTACGCAGCCGCGCTGCCCAACCTGGCGCTTCTATCAACCCAGCGTGAGACGGCCGCGCGGTTCGATCAACTCGCGGACCGGGCCCAGTCGCCACTGGAACGGGACAGGATAGGCTACTTCGCAGGCTTTGTCGGTTTCATGGCGCCTTACTGCGATGCTTATGTCGCGGCACACAAGCTGGATGCGGTTCTGAAGCAGGCAGTGGAACTCAGGCAGGCCGGTAAGCAGGACGAGGCGGGTGCGATGGTGCTCGAGCAGGGAGTTCCGCTGTGGCTCACGATTGCGCCGCTGGTGCGCCAGACCATGGTCAAGTACCAGTCTGTGATTGCCACGCGCAACGACCTCGGGCAACTCGCATCGATGCAGAACAAGCTGGTTCGGATCGCGCTCGAAAGGCTGCGGCTCTCAGTCAAAGAGTTTTTGCCCGAGTTACCGGCGGAGATGGAACAAGCCTATGCCGCGGCGATCACACCGGAAGGCGCCAACCCGCCGCGGCTCTTCATTCCCACGAGGCCATCGCTGCTGAAGGCGGGAGAATCGCTTCGTGTGTTTATCAACGCTCCTGGGCAAGAGGGAGTGGTTGCCGTTAAGCTATGGACGCGCAAAGGGGGCACACTGAATTGGGTTGCATCGAATGCCGCTCATGCAGGGCGCAATGTGTACACCGCGGCCCTGGGTCCATTTTCAGCAGGGGACGGGAATATCGAGTACTACGCGGCCGTGCCGGGCAAATCGAGGCAATTGACCGATCCGCCGCAAGCGCCGGCGAACCTGTATCAGTTGACCGTACTTGCGTAGTTCATGGGAGGAGCACAGTTGAGTACAGTGGTCGAAAAACATGCCAGCCGTGAACGGCTCAATGCCGCGTTGAACCACAAGCAACCGGATCGGATTCCAATTGATTTTGGAGGAACCACCGTCACCGGGATGCATGCGAGCTGCGTGGCGGAGCTTCGCGATTACTACGGGCTGGAAAAGCGTCCGGTGCGTATCCATGAGCCGTTTCAGATGCTGGCCCTGGTCGACCAGGACCTTGTTCAAGCGATGGGGCTCGATGTTACCGGGGTGTTTCCCCCCAGGACAAAGCTCGGATTTCCATTGGATAAGTGGAAGCCGTGGCGCTTGAATGGGCTCGACGTGCTGGTGGGAGAGGGCTTCACAACCACGGTGGACGCAAGAGGCGACACCCTGATCTATCCCCAGGGCGATACCACGGTTGCTCCCAGCGGCCGCATGCCGAGCGGCGGCTACTTCTTCGATTGCATCGAGCGTCAGGAACCCTTCGACGAAGAGACGCTGAATCCTGAAGATAACTGTGAGGAGTTTCGCGATGTGTCGGAAGAGGATCTCGATTACCTGGCCCGCTCGGCGCATGCCGCGGCTGCCACGGGCCTCGGAGTGTGTGCGGGCTTTGGCGGAACCGCTCTCGGCGACATCGCCAATGTGCCGGGACCGTCGCTGAAACATCCCAAGGGCATACGCGACGTCACGGAGTGGTATGTGTCGATATCCAGCCGCCAGGACTACATTCACAAGGTCTTCGAGCGCCAGTGCGACGTCGCGCTGGCAAATCTGGAGCGCATTGCGAAGGTGGTTGGCGACAGCATTCAGTTGGTGTACCTGTGCGGCACTGATTTCGGCACACAGACCTCGGCGTTTTGTTCGGTAAAGACATTCGAGAGCCTGTATTTTCCTTACTACAAGCGCGTGAATGAATGGATTCACAGCCACACGCAGTGGAAGACCTTCAAACATTCCTGCGGAGCGGTCTCGAAATTTCTTCCCTCGTTTATCGAGTGCGGTTTCGACATCCTCAATCCCGTGCAGTGCTCGGCCACAGGCATGGAGCCCGAAAAACTGAAGAGCATCTTCGGAGATCGTCTGGTGTTCTGGGGCGGAGGGGTCGACACGCAAAAAACGCTGCCCTTTGGAACGCCGGCCGAAGTGCGCGAGGAGGTTCTGCGCCGCTGCGAGATCTTCGCGCCCGGCGGCGGATTTGTCTTCAATGCCGTTCACAACGTTCAGGCGGGAACGCCGATCAAGAATATCGTCGCCATGATCGATGCTGTCCATGAATTCAACGGCGACCGGTGAAGCAGAACCCGACTTCGGAGATGCGGCGGGCGGCGCGACTCACATGCACGCTGGCGGGCAGAGTGACTTCTCTTTACATATTGATTAAAAATGGGTTGGCTGGTGGGCGCTGCAGGATTCGAACCTGCGACTTCCACCGTGTGAAGGTGGCACTCTACCGCTGAGTTAAGCGCCCGGGGAGGGATGGAAAAGGCTGCGATTGCGGGCCGTTCCATGGGTTAGAGTAACACCAGCAGGGCTTTACGGCCAACCTGACGGCCAACTCGGTGCGGGCGCTTCGAGGGCGTCTCGGGATGGGCAGGGGCAGGGAAGAATTGGCTGGAGGCCGGTGCGGAATCGACGATGCGGCGGGAAACCGGGGCGATGCGCTGGAAAGCAAGACCGATGCGTCACGATGGGGAGTTCCCCAGCGAAGGGGAGGCGGCGGCGCGTTCCGGGCTGGTAGGGGGAGTGGTGCCGGGGCTGAAGCCCCGTGTCGAGCCCGTTTTCGGGGCAGCCAACGAGCGAACTGCCACAAAAAACAGCGATTTAGCCCAGGAAAATGACCGCGGAGCGCAACCTTCGGGCGAAAATAGTGTTCGAGAGGACATGGCAACCATGGTCCTGGACAACTCGGCCTTGGGAGCGGGCTCACCGGCGAGACCGGACGGCGGTTCGGCCGCACACGCGGAGCTGGACCCGGCAAGCGACGCGGCAATCATGCTGCGCGTGGCCGCGGGCGACGAAGCGAGCTTTAATTTCCTGGTGCAGAAACACCACCGGCCGGTGATTCACTTCCTTTTCAGGATCGTGCGCAACCAGGCAGTTGCCGAAGAGTTGGCGCAGGAAGTGTTTTTGCGCGTTTTTCGAGCCCGGGACAGTTATCGTGCCGAGGCACGGTTTACGACCTGGCTTTACCGGATCGCGACCAACCTGGCTGTGAACCACGCGCGAGACACCAAACAAGAGCGGTCGGCACAGACGATTTATCTGGATATGCCGGACGCAGAGACCGGGACGACGCCGGATGTGGCCGACGACGAACCGTCGGTGGAACAAAAGCTGATACGGGATGAGCGCATGGCGGCCATTCGCACGCATGTGATGGCGCTGCCGGAACGGCAGCGGATGGCGGTGCTGATGCACAAGTACCAGGGGATGGATTACCGGCAGATCGGGGATGTGCTGAAGCTGAGCGAGTCAGCGACCAAGTCGCTGCTGTTCAGGGCCTACCAGACGCTGCGGGACAAGCTGAAGGATTTTGTGTAAGTGGAGACACGCCGGGCGACACCGGCGGAAAGCAGGGGTGGCAACCATGGAGACGATGAAGAACAATTGCAGTGGGATGAGCGAGAAGCTGGCGGATCTGCTGTTGGATCCGGCGGCGGCGCCTGCCAAGGTTCAAACGCATGTTGCGGAGTGTGAAAGTTGCCGGAAGGAGCTGGCCGCGCTGAAGGCGACCATGGCGCTGCTGGACGAGTGGAAGGCTCCGGAGCCGAATCCCTACTTTGTGACGCGGCTGAATGCGCGGATGCGGGAAGAGCGGGAGACGGCGCCGGCAGGCTGGCTGGCACGCAAGATGGCCGGGCTGCGCGCGGGGTTCCGGTATGGGGCGGTTGCCCACACCCGTCCGCTGGCTGCCATGGCCCTGACGGTCATGCTTCTGGTGGGTGGCGGTACGTACCTGGGCGTCTCGGACTGGAATCAGCCAAACCAGCCGGCTCAGCCGCAGACGGCGGTGGTGCACGATCTGCAGTTGCTGGACAGCAATTCCCAGATACTGGATCAGTTGGAGTCGATGTCGAGCACGCAGCCAGACGGCGACTAGCGGTTCACACTTTTCGGCTGGTGGCCGAGGGAGAGACTCGTGAAGTGGGTGCACAATGCGCGAACGATGCACACCGCAGGATTGACCGCGGCGCTGCTCTTGGTGTGCCTGCCGATGGGCTGGGCGCGCGGCTGGCAGCACCCCAACGCATCCCGAGCGGCACAGCGCGATGCCAATGCCCAGGGAGGCGGCAACGACCGGATGGCGAATCGTCAGGGAGCGCAGATGCAGGCTCGGCCCCAGGGAAACTATGGGCAGCGTGCTCAGCAGGCGTATCCTCAGCGGCCCTACCCTCAGCAGGCATATCCGGGAGCGGCGGCAAGGCCGGGTTATGGGGCCGGCGGTTATGGACAGCCGGGGTATAACGGAGGCCAGCGGCCTGCCTACGCCGGGCAGGGGGCGAATGCAGCCAATGCGCCGCGGGGGCACCTGGAAGACTGGCTCAATCAGCACCGGAATGTAACTGTCCAGGACCAGGAGCGGATGCTGCAGAGCTATCCCAGCTTCAGGCGGCTGGCGCCCGCGGACCAGCAACGGCTGGCCCAGCAGTTGCGGCAGGTGGACAGGATGCCCGAGCAGCAGCGGGAACGGCGTCTGGCGCGGAATGAGATGCTGGAACGGCTTTCGCCTGAGGAACGGATGAGCATCAACCGCTCCGGCCGCGACTGGGCTGCCCTGCCGCCGGGACGCCAGATCATGATGAAGCAGGCCTTCCAGACGCTGCGCGGAGTGCCTCTGGACCAGCGAGAGATGGTGCTGAACTCGGCGCGTTACCAAAGCACGTTTACTCCGCAGGAGCGGGGCATTCTTTCGGATTTTCTGAAGGTTGAGCCGTACGAAGCGCCGCGGTAGGCGGCTGCCTGGCTGCGTGGGCTCAAGGGCTCGAAGACTGCTTTTACGCGGGTCCCTGCGGGCCTTATTCGCGGTTCAGGTTGAGGGGCAACGGATCAGGTTGAGTGCGCTCGCCGGGGTCCAGCGCAAGCCATCCCGCTCCGGCAGCGATCAGAAGCAATCCCAGCCAGGTGAGGGAACTGACTGCGGGGCGCATCAGGGCTATTTCGACAACGATGGCCATGAGCGGAGTCAGCAGATAGCGGGTGGTCATGGCTGCGGCGCTCATGCGGCGCAGGAGCCAGAACAGCAGCAGAAGGCCCGGCAGCGGGACCAGTGCGAGCCAAAGCCAGGCCAGTGAGTCTGCATGGGCCAGATCGGCCCAATCGGAAGTGGCGTGCGGAGTGAATGCGCCGGCAAGGGCCAGCGCAACGGCCGCCGTGGCGCCGGCGATGGCAGCCATGGGAGCGATGGGTTCAGAGGAGTGGTGAGACGCCATCCGCACCGCCGCGCAGTTGGCCGCGGCCACCAGGGCAGCCGCCAGAATGAGCCCGACAAAGGCCGCGCCCGCGCCGATGGAGGCGGGAACGGCCAAAGGAAACACGCACAACGTCCCCAGCACTGCTATTAAAGCGCCTGTCAAGCCGGCCTTCGCGGGCGGGCGGGAGTCCGTTCCCCAATAGGGCTCAAGGACCACGGCGAAGACCGGCGTGAGGGAGAAAAGGGCCACGCGCGTGAGCGAAGAAACGATGCCGTCTGCCGCGTAGACCAATATGTCCGGCGCGGCGAACAGGCCCAGGCCGACGAGGATGCAGACCCGGATTTCGCGGCCGCGTGACCACGGGACTCTGCGAGCCAGAGCGAAGGTGCCGGCCACCAGCGCCAGCAACGCAAATTGCACGGCCTCGCTCTCGAATTGCGGCGGGGGCCCCTGAGCCGAATGTGGAAACAGATCGGACCTGAGCGGGCCGAGCGACCACAGGAAGCTGAGCGCCAGCAATCCCGCGATCGAGAGCCAGCGGCCCTTTGCCTTCACTGCCATGCATTCGATCAGAACACATGGGCGGGGAGAAAGCGGCGGTAATCTGACGGCGGCGACGCATGCGGCGGCCGGCAAAATAGCTGAAATGCGGCCAGCGGCAGAAGTGCCGGCGGTGGCCTGCGCGGGCGCGGTTCGCCGTGCGACCTCTGGGCTACAATGGAAGATGGGCCAAGGCCAGAATTCATTGCACTCTGCGTGCAAAATCAGCAAGGAGCTTTAAAACTTTATGGCGATTCCCGCCACACAAATGCGTCCGGGCATGATCATCAAGCACAACGACCAGCTTCATCTGGTGTTCAAGGTGGAACACCGCACGCCCGGCAACCTGCGCGCCTTTATCCAGGCCAAGCTGCGGAATCTCAAGTCCGGCGCCATGTTCGAACACCGCTTCCGCTCTGCCGACGCCATTGAAAAGGTGGTGGTGGACGAAGTGGACATGGAGTTCCTTTACGCCGATGGGGACGACTACTACTTTATGAACCCCGTGGACTTTGAGCAGACTGTACTGAAAGGCTCGACCTTGGGCGATGCGGTAGAGTACCTGACGGCGAATCTGCGCATCAAGGTGAGCTATCACGACGGGCAGGCTGTGGGCATTGAGCTGCCTTCGTCCGTGGAGCTTGAAGTGGTGGAGACCGAGCCGGGACTTAAGTCAGCGACGGCGTCGAGCGTAACCAAGCCGGCGAAGACGGAGACCGGGCTGGTGGTGCAGGTGCCTGCGTTCATTAATGAAGGCGAGAAGATTCGCGTGGATACCAGCGAGGGCGCTTACTTGAGCAGGGCGTAGATTTGCTTCCCTTCAAGATTCTCAACAAGGGACTGAAAAACCACCGCTTCGCGCGGTGGTTTTTCATTTGCGAACAGCCGGCTCAGCCGGCTCGGCCAGCGATCAGAGCTCCGCGTGAGGCAGGCTCACCGGCCGGGCTTCGAGCAGGGCTGCGATCGTGCCCAGGGCTTCAAGCACTTTGTCTGAGACGGGAGCATCCACCTGCACGAGAGCCAGCGCCTTGACGGGTTTGGCGCCGGCGCGTTCGCGGCCTAGGGCGAAGTTGGCGATGTTGACTCCATGCTCGCCGAGGATGGTGCCGATTTTGCCGATGACGCCGGGGACATCGAGGTTGCGGCAGACCAGCAGGTTGCCTTCAAGCGGGGTTTCGATATCGATGGCGTCGAACTCGAGCAGGCGGGGCTGCTCGCCGTGAATTACAGTGGCGCTGGCGCGGCTGGTTCCTTTGGCGGTGTGCAACTCGACGGTGAGCACAGTGGCCGCGCCGCCGCGATGAGTCTCGGACTTCTGTTCGCTGACGCGGATGCCGCGTTCTTCTGCGACCGCCGCGGCGTTGATGCGGTTCACGTTCTCAGACCCCTGCAGCAGTCCGGCAATGGCGGCGTTGCGCACCAGGTCGGTTTTGGCGTCGGCGAGCGCGCCTCCATAGACCAGGTCGATGGACTCGATGCCGGTTTTGCCGGCCTGGGCAAGAAACGCGCCGAGGCGTCCGGCCATATCGATATAAGGCGCGAGCACCTTGTATTCCTCGTGGGAGAGCGAGGGCAGGTTCACGGCGTTTTGCACGACGCCGAGCTTGAGATAGTCGCGGACCTGGCAGGCGATCTGAATGCCCACTGCTTCCTGCGCTTCGCCGGTGGATCCGGCGACGTGGGGGGTGAGAATGACGTTGTCGAGAGCAAAGTAGGGCGACTCCTTCGGCGGTTCCACGGTGAAGACATCGAGCGCCGCTCCGGCCACCTGACCGCTTTTGAGCGCGGCAACGAGCGCCTCGTCTTCAATGAGCTCGCCGCGCGCGCAGTTGATGATGCGCACGCCCTTCTTCATCTTCGCGAGGGTTTTGGCATTGATGACGCCGGTGGTTTGGGGTGTCAAGCCCACGTGAAGCGTGAGGTAGTCAGAGCCGGCGATGAGTTCCTCGAGCGTGACCAGCTTGATGCCGGCCTCGCGGGCCACGGCGGCGGAAACAAACGGATCGCTGCCGATGATTTCGAGGCCAAAGCCGCGCGCACGCCTCGCTACTTCAAGGCCGACGCGGCCGAGGCCGAGAATGCCGAGCGTCTTGCCGCGCAGTTCGGCGCCCTGCAGATTTTTCTTTTCCCATTTGCCGGCGTGCATGGAGGCATTGGCGGCGGGCAGCTTGCGGGCGAGCGCCAGCATGAGGCCGATGGTGAGCTCGGCGACGGCCACGGCGTTGGCGCCGGGCGTGTTCATCACCACGATGCCGCGGCGGGTGGCGGCTTCGGCATCGATGTTGTCAACGCCCACGCCGGCGCGGCCGATGACGCGCAGTTTGGGCGCCTTCTCCATGAGCGCGTCGTCCACCTGCACGGCGGAGCGGACCACCAGTGCGTCGGTATCGGCGAGAGCGGCAGCCAATCCCTCGGGCAACTGGTCGTGCGTCTTGACCTCACAACTCCGGCTCGGCCGCAAACACGGCCAGCGTTGCCGGAGAAACCTTTTCTGCAAGTACGATCTTCATCTTGTCTCCCTTGCTCTTCCGCGTGGTTTCATACTCATCAAAACGGATGCCCTGCTGCTCGCAGAGCAGATCGAACATGCGCACCACCGACGCGTGCGGCTTGCCTTCGCCGCGCTCGTACTTGGTGATGGAGTTGGCGTGCACGCCCAGCCGCTCGGCCATCTGGTATTGATAGAGGTCGAGCTGCTTGCGGGCGATCAGCAGCTTTTCTCCAAAAGTTAGTTCAGCCATAAGAGCTCCTGAAGTACAAGTGGACAGTGGGCAGCGAGCACAGTGGTCAGTGGTTGCTGATCACTGCTCGCCGCACTCACTGTTTTGCTGGCTTTTGCGTAGACCTGTTGCGCGGCGGCGACTGCCTGGCCATAGACGACCGGCAGGCCGAGGGTGTCTTTGGCGATGTGCTCCATGGCGCCGAGGAAGGCTACGGTATCGAGGTAGTCGAAGAAGCCGAGGTGCGCGACGCGGAAGATCTTGCCCTGCATCTCTCCTTGCCCGTTGGCGGTGACCAGGGCGAAACGCGCTTTGAGCGCCTTGACCACGTCGCCCGAGTTCATGCCCTCCGGTACGGCAACGGCCGTAGCCGCGGCTGCGGGAGCCGTGGGCGCAAACAGCTTGAAGCCAAGCGAAACGAGGCCGGCGCGCGTGGCCTCGGCGTTGACCTGCGCATTGTCGATGAGCGCGATGCGGCCCTTCTCGAGATCCCCGCCCGCCTGGCCGGCAATGTAGTCGAGCGCCGCGCCGAGACCGGCGATTAGCGCCACGGCCGGCGTGTACGCGCTCTCGCCCTTGGCGGCATTCTTGCGCTCCTTGCGCAAGTCGAAGTAGTAGCGCGGATTTTTCGACTTCTCCATGGCCGCCCAGGCGCGCTCGCTCACGCTGAGATAGGCAAGACCCGGAGGAATCATGACCGCCTTCTGCGATCCGCCGATGAGGACGTCGATGCCCCAGCCGTCGACGTCGAAGTGCGTGGTGCCGAGGCCGGTGATGGCGTCCACCACCAGCAGCGCGTCGCTGGCCGTGACCAGCTTCGCGATCGCCTCGACGTCGTGCCGCACCGCGGTCGAGGTCTCCGTGGCCTGCATGTAGACCACGCGATGCTCGGGCTTGATGGCTTTCTTGATTTCGGCCAGATCGAAAGTCTCGCCGTAGGGCGCGGAGAGCACATCCACTTCGCAGCCGAAGGCCTTGGCCAGGCCGGTCCAGCGCTCGCCAAATTTCCCAGCGGTGAGCACCAGCACGCGGTCGCCGGGCGAGGTGAGATTCGAGACGGAGGCTTCCATGGCGCCGGTGCCTGAGGACGAGAGCAGCAGCACATCGTTCTTGGTGCCGACAAAGACCTTTAACTGAGCCAGAACCTTGGTGAACAGGGCGCGAAACTCGGGCGTGCGGTGGTGAATGTCAGCGGCGGCCATGGCAAACTGGGCGGCAGGCAGCAGGGGGGTCGGGCCGGGGGTGAACAAGCGCGTTTTGCGAATCATGTATCTCCTCGTTTCAGGGCCGGGACTGGTTGAGAGCGAGTTCCAGCGCCGGTCAGCAAATGATGATTGCAATCACAGAATACACAATTCTGTGGTTTATGTGGTCTGCTTTGTATTCAAAGTTGTGCATATCTTTGAGGGATTTGGCTGAAAGCCGGAGGTCTGGTGGCTTGGGCCGTTCGAAGAAGTGGGTTGGGATTCTTATTTAACTTTATTTTATTGAATGATTTATGAGGAGAATGAAGCAGGCAGGCGGTCAGCGGCGGGCGAAGTCGGGAATTGGGTCAGTTTGAAACTATTTTGAAGGGGCCGGGATTTCGCTGTGGAGGAAATGGATCGTCAAAATGACTGATACCCCAGAATCGCGGGTGGTGCGGGAGGGAGCGCGGAGTTCTTGATCCGCGCTCTCTCGGGGGTCGAAGGGCTCAGGCGGGCTACGCCTGTGCGGAAACGGACGGGCTGGTTAGCGCCGTCCGCCACCACCGTGGAAGCCACCGCCATGGAACCGCCGCCATGTAAGCCGCCACCATGGAAGCCGCCGCCATGGAAGCCGCCGTAGAAGCCGCCTCCGTAGAAGCCGCCCCCATAGAAGCCACCCCACCAGGGCGGATAGAAGCCGAATCCGAATGGGCTCCAGAAGGGGCCGGCGCCGATGAACGTGTAGTCCCACATATACGGATCCCAATACCAGCCGGGATAGAACCCGGCTACGCCCGCGTAGCCCCCGGCGATCTGGTAGTTGGCCTCGGCCAGATACTGTGAGCGCAGGCTGCTCCACCGATAGAGGCCGTCCTCGGCATCCTGTTCATTGAAGCTGAAGGGCTTTGCGCGCGCACCCTCAACCAGCGCCATCTCGTGATGCGCTTTCAGAGTCCGGTATCTGCCATCGCCTTCGTCCACCACGGCCTCGCCTTTGAAGACCAATGCGGTGGGCCGGTTGGCATCGAACTCGTAGTAGCCTGTTTTGGCCAGATGGGTGGTTACGCCGCCATCGGTGACTTCAAGATCGTTCTGGGGGAAGATCTGATCGACCTCGACGGCTGCTCGGCCACGGTCGAGCTCAACCTGGGTCGGGGTGATGTCGGGTGAAATCATCTTCACCGCACTGTGGTCGTCTACCCGCAGATAGACACCCGGATTGAGCAGAATTTCGGTCTTGCCGGCGCCCGTTCGGAGCACCTGGCCGGGAGCCATCTCAAGGCTTCCAACATCGTGTGGATTCAACTGCTTTCCTTGTAGATAGGCCGCCCCTTCGATATAGTTCACCGTGCCCGGGCGGGCTTGATCGGCGCCAAAGACCGGCGCGCTGATGACTGCGATTCCCAATAGCGCGATCGTCTTTAACATGTGCCTCATCGCTTTTCACCTCACTCTTATAAATGCGGTGCGAAGACGGAAGTTCCTCGGTGAGCGGTTTGTGAGCGAAATTGAGTTTGGCGGTGCAAAAACGAATCTGCAAACGGGGTGCCGCGCCAGGCAACCCCGGCGAAAGCGGGGACGAGGCTCGGCGAGACGTGGGGTTCATTTAAAATTGAAGTTTTAGGAAGGTGCTTATGATCGATGCGGGCGCACTCGAAGCTCAGGTGAGCGAACAGGTGGTTGCGGCCATGAAGGCCCACGATAGCGTGCGCACGGGAACGCTGCGGCTGATCAAGAACGCGGTGAAGAACAAGGCGATCGAGAAACGCGCGCCGCTGACGCAGGCGGAGTCAGAGCAGGTGCTGGCCACCATGATCAAGCAGCGGCGGGACTCGATTGAGCAGTTCACCAAGGGCAACCGGCCGGAGCTGGCGGCCATTGAGGCCGCCGAGATTGTGGTGATCGAGGAGTTCCTGCCCAAGGCGCTGGATCAGGCCGGGCTCGACGCGCTGGTAGCCGAAGCGGTGGGCGAAGTGGCAGGCACGCTGGGCCAGAAGCCTGCGCCGAAAGAGATGGGCCTGGTGATGAAGGCGGTGCAGGCCAGGTTGCAGGCTGCGGGCTTGCGGGCTGAGGGGCGCGCGGTCAGCGAACTGGTGAAGAAACAGATCGCCGGTTAAGGCCGCATGGAAATTGCGGAGCTACAGCGGTTCCACAGTTGCTGTATCCCGAAGCGATGAGGCTAAGTGGCTTTTTTGTCAAGAAAAAGCCACCTCGGATAGCGCCAGAAATGGCTACAAGTACTGTGAAACCGCTCTAAGACGACCGTTCGGCAGGAATGCTCCGCATGCGAGCGGGATGATCCGCATCGAGCCGGGAGCCTGTTATTCACGGGCGCTCAGGTGATTTTGCGCGGATGGTCCTGGTGAAGTTCGCGGTGCAGCTCATCGACCTTCTTCGTGGCTTTGCCGAGAGCCTTTTTGCCCGCAACTGTAATTTTGTACAACCGTCGCCGACGCCCTTGCACCTTGCTGAGGGCGGACTTGAGCAGGCCGGCGCGCTCCAAACCGTGGAGCAGCGGGTAGAGAGTGCCGGGGCCGATCCGATAACCATGATGCGCAAGTTCTTCCATCATCGCCATCCCGAAGATGGGTTCGTGCGTGGCATGGACGAGCACGTGAATGCGAATGAGCCCGTAAAAGAGCTCCCGGCCTTGATTCGTCACAGAATTTAATATAGCTCCGTCAGAACAATTTCGCCTTGCCTAGTATCGAAATTCGATATAAAGTGTGCAGTAGACGGATCTTCCCCACCATGCACTTCCTTCCGGCTCAGAATGAATCGTCAAAGAAGGCGGGTCGCCGCTTGCTGAGGCTGCTGCCGGTTTTCTGTCTTGTGCTGTGCGCCATAGATCTGTGCGCGCAGGGACCGCCGTACCAGACCGACGATCCGGTTCCGGTAGATCTGCATCACTACGAGTTCTACATTTTTGGCGGCGTGGACGGTACTACTGCAGAGATTGACTCCACCGGCCCGGCCTTCGAGTTTAATTGGGGCGCGATTCCTCGGGTGCAGATTCACGCCATTCTGCCTTGGGGCGAGGTGGCGCCGTCGAATAATCCTGTCTATCTGCCGGGTGGCTCCGGGCCTAGCGCTTTTGGGTTGACGGACGTGGAGCTGGGCGCGAAGATCGCCTTTATCAAGGAGAGCAAACACGTTCCCCAGATCGGCTCTTTCACGATGTTCGAGATGCCGACCGGAAGTCTTACGAAAGGGCTTGGGGTGGGCAAGATCTGGTACAAGCTGCCCATCTGGCTGCAGAAGAACAGCGGAAAATGGCTCTTTGACGGGGGCGGGGGATACCAGGTGGTGCCGCAGACCGGTTATCGCAACTTTCCTTACGCCGGTTTTCTGGTGAAGAAGGTGCTGAACGAGAGGCTTGAACTGGGAGCCGAGGTTTTTGCCCACGGGAGCGAAGGATTTGCCGCGGCGCAGACCGAATCGTCAACCATGATCGACCTGGGCGGGTACTATCACTTCAAAAACCATCCCGGCGAACAGTTTCTGTTTGCTTACGGGCACTCAGTCGCAGGACAAACCGAGAACTACGCCTACGTGGGCATGTACTGGACGTGGGGAGAAGACGACCAGAAGGCGGCGCGAAATGGAATGTTTCCGGCGCAGGTTTTCAAAAGCGGTTTCTAGGCCGCCCGAGTCCACTGCGCACGGCAAATGCAATCGAGATTCGACGAAACACGAGGTGAGCGAATGGAAATTACGGTGCGAGGTTTGCTGACCATGATTCACGGCATGGGCTTTGGCGCGCTCTATTTGCTGGCCTGCACAGGGGCAATCGTGGAACTCGTCCGGCACTACTCGCCCGCGGCCGAAACGCCGCCCACGGCGAAGGACGACGCCTTTCTGCGCGCTTATCTGCTGGGGATGACCGCGCTGGCGTGGTTTGCGGTGCTGACCGGCGCCTACATCATTTACCCGTGGTACCGGGCGGTTCCGCCGCCGGGAACCGCCGATTTGGCGGGCTTTCCGCAGCGGCTGCTGATGGGCAGCCCGGCGACGATCGGATGGCATTCGATCGGCATGGAGTGGAAGGAGCATGTGGCGTGGCTGGCGCCGATCTCGATTACCATGGCCGCGGCTGTGTTCATGAAATATGGGCGCAATCTGAGGCGGCATCCTGAGCTCCGCTCCGCGGTGCTCAGCTTTGTGCTGATTTCCTTTGTTGCCGCGGGCATTGCGGGATTTTTCGGCGCGATGCTGGACAAGCACGCGCCGGTCGAGGGCGGCGGGACGATCCAACTGATGCATGGAGAGAAGCCATGAATGCAAAGACGGCTTCAACCAGCCACGACTCCGCCCATCCTTCCAACGGCTCCGGCGCCGCGGCCATTCTGGCGGCCGGTATCGGCAGCCTGATGGTTGCGTTGTTGGCCATCGCGGCTGACAAATGGGCAGGCCTCAAGAACATGATGGTTTTCTACAAGCCCACCGGCCCCCTTTCAGGCGTGACCACCTGCGCAATCGCGGTGTGGATTCTGATGTGGGTGATTCTGGAGATGCGCTGGCGGATGCGGACTGTCGCCGTGACCCGCGTGACCACCGTGGCGCTGGTGCTGCTGGCCTTAAGCCTGTTGTTGACCTTTCCGCCGATCGCCGATCTTTTTTGAAGGACGCCTGCTTCGAGCCGGTTATGAACCGATAAAAAAAAAACGCCGGAGCCCTGCCATTGGGGGCTCCGGCGCAAGAATGCTTTCAACAATCGCCAGGTTCTGTTTAGAAAAGGGCGGTCGCCGTGTCAGTGAGGTCAAAGCCGTCGCAGTGGCGCGCCAGCAGTATGACGTTGCCGGTGGTTGGATTCTTGAGCAGCAAGCCGACCACGCGGATGTTGGTGCCATCGGCCAGGTTGGTAAATGCGCCCAATCCAAAGCGGAAGTCGGAGCCTGGTCCAAAGTAGACCGTGATCGGCTGGGGAATCAGGATACCGGCAAAGCCGTTGACCTGCATCTGGATGGTGCCGTTGGAGGCGCTCTGGCTGCCGGCAACGACGGTGCCGTTAAAGCCCCAGTTGCGCAGCGTAGACCCGGTCGACCGTAACCGCATCGGGATTGGTTGCTCCCGTTGCCGGACCGCCAACGGCCACATGCTGGCCAGCCACCAGGGCGCTGGAGTTGAAGAGGAACTGCGTAAATGGATTGTGCATCCAGTAGATGGAGTAAAGCTCGGAGCCGGTCAAGTTGACCTGTGCAATCTGGCCCAGTTGGACGCCGGTGCTGGTTGGCAGCAGGCCGCGCACATAGAGGTCGAAGCTGGTGGCTGCGCCCGTCGCCGGGGTTACATAGGTGACCAGGCCACCCGCGTAGAAGCCAGTGTCGGAAAGTACCATGACTTCGTCCGCGTCGAAGGTCTGATCGGCGGGATCGAGCATTCCAGAGACCTGCACGATGCTGCTGGTGTTCAGAGCGCTCAGGCTGGCGCCGCCGTCCCATTCCGTGGTTCCGCTAACGTTGATGGTGAACTGTTCGCCGTGGGGACCCTGCACGATGAAGGATTGCCCGGTCTGATTTACGCTGACAACTCCGGCGACCAATTCGTCGATGTAGCCGCCGGCGTCGGTGCGCGCGACGGTGCGGACATTAAAGGTCGGATCCACGGTGCCGGTGATGTTGCCGTTCGAATCCACCTGGATGGAATCTTTGAGATCGAAATCCATGCGCAGGCCAACCGGGGCCCCGGCGGTAGTGATGGTGAGCGGATGGTTCAGAGTCAGACTCACGGTGGAAGTGGTGAGGGTTGCAGCTTCAGTGGTGATGGAGGGCGGCGCGGCGGCGGTGCTGAGGAACCCGAGGGTTGCCGTGCCCAGGTTGATGGTGACGCCGGTGTAGGTGCCTGCGGGAACATCGTTCATGTCGAGCAGCGTCTGCAGGCCGTTAAATCGGGCGAAATCGACGGTGGGTGTGCCGCTGATGAGCGACGCCGTATCGCCGGCGCTGTCAGTCAATTCAACGCTCTGAATCTGGACGGCAAACGAGGTCACGCTTGCCATGGGAGCGTCAGTGCCTACGACAAATGCCGGACCGGAGGTGGCCGACTTGGGTTGAGGAGTTGAGGGTCGAAGCACTGCCGCAACCAGAAATCAGGATCACGGCAGCGGTCAGCAAAGGAAGAGCCAGCCTCAAAGGCTTGTCGTGTGACTTAGGGGACATATCGGGTTCTCCGCTCTTTGCGATGCTCCGCAACTTATGCAGAGCGAGTGCCGAGTGGGCAGGGCCAACTGCCTCTCACCTGTATTGACGCCTGACGACTATCGACCGAAGTGTAAACCCGGCGCGAGGCATAGAAGCACGGAAACCCGCAAGGCGTCTACTGGTCTTCGGCAGAGAGAGGGAGAAACAATCAATACAGAGCGCGCTCGCGCACGGAGCCATCGCCGAAATTCACGTGCGGCCGCAGGCATAATTATTTAGAAGATTCACCCGCGGCTGTTTGTAGTAGACCCCGGGCGGATGCCGAAGTTGCGTGAAAAGACGCAAAAAGTTGAGAAACGCTCAAAAAAGCTCTTCAGGGAATCGAAGAAGCGGGTTGGAACGGTCAATAAACCTCGGAGCGCAAGCCCTCTGGCTGGGGCACGTGCTTGAGCAGGCCCATTTCGCCGGCTAGCCTTTCGAGCCGAGCGCGGGTTGCCGCGGTGGGCGGCACCAGCGGCAGGCGCACGTGATCGGTGCATCGGCCCATCAGGTGAAGCACGGTCTTGACCGGACCGGGATTCGACTCCCAGAAGTTGGCTTCAAAAAGTGGCGCGAAGCGCCGCTCCAACTCGCGGGCGTCAGCCCAATGATTGTTAAGTGCGGCGCGCACCATCTGCGCAACCTCGCTGGGGGCTTCGTTTGAGGCCACGCTGATGAGTCCGTGGGCTCCCACGCTGATGGCCCCGAGGGTGAGGTTGTCGTCGCCGGAAAAGATCTTGAAGCCGCGGGGAAGGATGTGGGCCAACTCGGCAAACTGCGTCAGCTTGCCGGCGGCTTCCTTGATGGCCTGGATGTTTTTGGCCGCGGCGGCCAGCCGGACGACGGTCTCCGGCTCAAGGTTTACCCCGGTGCGGCCAGGGACGTTGTAGACGCACACGGGCAGTGGATAGACCTCTCGCGCCAGAGCGAGAAAATGCTGGAACTGGCCCTCCTGCGTGGGCTTGTTGTAGTAGGGATTGGCCGAGAGCACGGCGCATAGCCCGGGCACGCGCTTGAGCAGCGAAGCCTGGCGGAGCAGGGTTTTGGTGTTGTTGTGCGTGCAGCCTCCCCAGACCGGGACGCGGCCCGCGGAGGCTTCCACCACGATGCGGACCGTGTTGAGCCATTCATCCTCTTCAAGGGTGGCGGCCTCGCCGGTTGACCCGCAGGCCACCAGAAAGTCAATGCCTGACTCGATCTGCCAGTTCACCAGCGCCCAAAGCGCCGGCTCATCGACCGAGCCGTCTGTCCGAAAAGGCGTAACGATAGCAGTACCGCAACCCGTGGTTTCCATTTCCGTCAAGTTTATACCGGTTGGATGGCTGAGCTTCTGTGGGAATGTCGCATGTCCGCGGACTACGCTTGCGTCGGGCGAGATTGGCCGGAATTTAATGGGGTGGGGCGGAGGTTGGTCCGCGATGGAATCTGTCAAACTCGGTGCAAAGCGAACCGGGGACAGACGTCTCGCAACGATCGAGGACGCGAAGCCGTGGCGCGCCAGGTCCGGAGCGGGATTGCGAAGAATTCCTGCGCGGCTGGGGTCAGGGTTGCGGTGGTGTCGGTCTGCACGGTGCTGGGCACGATAGTTGCCGTCCTTGATGGCGCCGCGGAAGTCTCTCTTGCAGGCGGTCATATGACGATGCTGCCCGCAGGCCAAGGTGGTGTATCAATTCCTGTCGAGGCGGCCGGCCACCACTGCTAGAATTTGTGCAGAGCCCCGATGAGCGTGAATGCCCTTTATCCCGGCACCTTTGACCCGTTGACCAACGGTCACGTGGATTTGATTACGCGCGGCGCAAAGCTGTTCAACCACCTCTCGGTCGCCATCCTCGTGAACCCGGTCAAGAATCCGCTGTTTACGGTGGAGGAGCGGGTGGAGATGCTGCAAGAGGCGACCAGTTCGCTGGGCAACGTCTCGGTGGCCACGTTCGACGGGCTGATGGTGGACTTTGCGCGGCAGCAGGGAGCCACGGCGGTGTTGCGCGGCATCCGCGCCATCAGCGACTACGAACATGAGTTCCAGATGGCGCTGATGAACCGGCGGTTGGCGCCGGAGATTGAGACTGTGTTTTTGCAGCCGGCGGGACGCTACTCGTTTGTGAGCTCGCGGATGGTGAAAGAGGTTTTCAGCTTCGGGGGCGATGTGAGCGGGCTGGTGCCGCCGAACGTGCTGAAGCGGCTGCGGGCGAGGATCAATCACGGCTCCTGATCTGCGCCTCGGATGGATCGGGAGCTGGGCCCTCCGGTTGCCCCCTGAACAAGGAACGGTGTAGATTGTTGCCTGTATCTGGCCGGTTTTTCGACCGCGGAACGATAGGGTGATCGGTGCGGCCACCGGCGTCTGGAGTGCTATGCCCCCTTCCTCTGAGATTCCCTCATCCGCCGATATGGCGATCGACCAGGCGCTCGACGCCCAACAACTGCAGGAAAAATATGACGTGTTGGCCGCGGACGGCGAATGGGGCGAACATCCTGTTTTCCGAATGCCCACATGGCGGGCCGAAGTGGCTTGCCAGAAGACGCTTCTCGGGTATTGGGCGTGGGTGGTGGCGCAGTTTGAGCGCGCCGATGATGGAGAAAGCGAGCCGGAGGTTCGGGCGGATGCGGAGAAAGAGGAAGTTACGGAACTGGAGGCGGCGGACCCCGGGAATCAGGGTTCCTGAACCGCAGGGAGCGGCGGAACAAGCGAGCTCTTTGGCGAGGTGAGGTGGTGCCGGGCGAGTGGCTAAAAGGCAGCCACGGAGCCTTTGATTCGCTTTGCTCGCCCCTGATGACAGACTGAATAGTCTATTTAACTATTTAATCAGTGGCGCGATCTCAAGTGAAACGTCCCCCAGGTGCTAAAGCCCGCGTCTCAACCGGGTCTTTAACGTGCGGGTTGAAGCCCGCACCTTTCAAAGCTGCCCGATCGAGAAAAATGGCCTGTGAGGACCTAGCTCGCCCAGGCGAGTCACGATGCTCAGGGCGATAGAGTCTCTTTTGATTGGATTTCTGCGTGGGGCGGCGGACGGATTTTGCGCTGCAGTCAAAATCTGTAAAGATAGTAACTGCTATGACAATTTCAGCTACTGCTAAAGTATTTGCCGACCGAATTGGTCGGATCGAGGTCTCCGCGACCATGGCTGTGGCCGCCGAGGCTGCCAAACTGCGCGCACAGGGCGCCAACCTGGTGGATTTTGGGGCCGGCGAGCCCCATTTCTCAACTCCGCGCCACATCAAGGACGCGGCCATTGCGGCCCTCGACGCCAACTTCACTCGGTATACCGTGGTTCCGGGCATCCCGGACGTGCGCAAAGCCATTGTGGAGCGCCATGCGTGCGACTTTGCCTCGGACTACGGCATCGACGAGGCGATTTTTACCACAGGTGGCAAGCTGGCGCTGTTCAATACCATCCAGGTGTTGGTGGACCACGGCGATGAAGTGATTTTGCCGGTTCCCTACTGGGTGAGCTTCAAAGACATCATCCAGTATGCCGGGGGCAAGGTGGTGTTTCTGGAGACCAGCGAGGCGGAGAGCTTTCGCATCACGGCAGACGCCATTGAGAAGGCCGTGACGCCGCGGACGAAGGCGATTATTCTGAACTCGCCGTCGAACCCGGCCGGCTCAGTGGTTTCAGCCGAGGACCTGGAGCGGATTGTGCACCTGGCCCACAACCGGGGCATCTACCTGCTGCTTGACGAGTGCTACGTGTACCTGAACTACGCGGGCAAGCCGGTTTCTGGCGGTTCGTTCACCTGGGCCAAGGAGCACATCGTGGTTCTGGGGTCGCTGTCAAAGACCTATGCGATGACGGGCTGGCGGGCCGGATTTGCGCTGGCCGCGAAGCCGGTGGTGGCCAATTTGAGCAAGCTGCAATCGCAGTCCACGTCGAACGCGACCAGCTTTGTGCAGAAGGCGGCTATCGCCGCACTGACGGGATCGCAGGAATGCGTGAGCGAGTTTCGCGCCGAATTCATCGACCTGCGGGACTACATGCTGGCCAGGCTGAGAGCGATTCCCGGGGTGACCTGCACCAAGCCCGAGGGCGCATTTTACGTGTACCCCAACGTGTCAGCCTACCTGGGGAAGGGCGGGATCCGGACGGCCACCGAACTGGCGACCCGGCTGCTGCACGAGGCCCACGTGGTGACGGTGCCGGGCGAGGCGTTTGGCACCGCCGAACATGTGCGCATCAGCTACCCGGTGACCAAGCAGAACATCGACGAAGGGACGCGGCGCATGGGCGAATTTCTGACCGGATTGAAGTAAGAAAGACGGCCGGGAGTCCAGCCAGGAAACCCCGATTTTGGGGTGCAAATGCAATTTAGCCCCGCCTGCGATGCAGGCGGGGCTTTTCTGCCGCATAATGTGCAATTTATCACTGTGCAAACGTGGTGCCGGTCCGGTAGGATGTGCTTTCGATGCCGAAGCCTATTGATTTTCGCCCTGTGATTTTGGCCGGAGGAAGCGGTACACGCTTCTGGCCCCGCTCCCGTCGCGCGCGCGCCAAACAAGTGTTGGCGTTGGACGGCGAACGCTCCATGATTCAGCAGACCGTGGAGCGGCTGAAGCCCCTTGCGGGCCTGGAAAAAACGTGGGTTATCACCAACGAGTATCTTGCCCAGGAGATCGCCGACCAATTGCCAGGGCTGCCCGCGGAACACATTGTGCAGGAGCCGGTGGCGCGCAATACGGCGCCGGCCTGCGGACTGGCGGCGTTTCTGATTGAACGGGAAAACCCCAGCGCGGTGCTGGGCATTTTCCCATCGGATCACGTGATCGCCGACGAGCCGCGCTTTCTGAAGGCGCTGCAAAAAAGCATTGCCCTGGCCGCCGCGGGGGAGAACATGGTGGTGCTGGGCATTGAGCCGTCGCGGCCGGAGACCGGCTACGGGTACATCGAGACGGGCGACTGGACCAAGGACGAGACGGCGCTGCACGTGCGGCGGTTTATTGAGAAGCCCAATCTGAACCGCGCCCAGGAATTTGTGGCCGCGGGAAATTACTACTGGAACTCGGGCATGTTTCTGTGGTCGGCGCGCACGCTGGCCGACGCGGTGCGCGAGCACCTGCCGGAGACGGCGCCACTACTGGAGAGCATCGCCGGCGCCTACGGCACTCCGCAGTTCGAGGAGGTGTTTCGCGCTCTCTATCCCAAGTGCGAAAACATCTCGGTGGACTACGCGGTGCTGGAACCACGCTCAGCCAAGGGAGAGCATCTGTCGAACCTGCACTGCCTGCCGACGGAGTTCAGCTGGAACGACCTGGGCTCGTGGGCGTCGCTCTACGAGTACCAGCTTGAGACCCGGTTGCGCGGCGACGCCGAGGGCAATGTGGCGGACGCGGGCGGACACATGGCCATTGAAGCTACTGACAATTACGTCTTCAGTCCCAAGAAATTTGTCGCGTTGGTGGGCGTGGAGAACCTGGTGGTTGTGGATACCGAAGATGCGCTCTTGATTGTGCGCCGCGACCTTTCGCAGGACGTGGGCAAGATTGTGAAGGAGTTGGGCCTATCGGGGCGGACCGACCTGATTTGAAGATGCCGGCTGCCCGGCGCGATTGCTGCGGACGTGCGGGAGACGCGTGAGCCACGCGCGTGCGGTCCGCCGCGGACTGCGTCCAGGATTCGCCTGGTGAAACTGGCAGGTTGACCAAATACGCCCTGTTTCGTCTTCATGAGACAATGCCTTCGACGGCCCTTTCCCGCTTTCATCTAATGGCCGCCGGACAAAAACCACATGGCTTTATCCAGCAACGCACTCAATTTTCTCTTTGGCCGGCCATTGGCCACCAGCGAGGAGCGTGCCGAGCACATCGGCCCGGTCGCCGGCATTCCCGTTTTCGGCCTCGATGCTCTCAGCTCCGCCGCGTACGGCCCTGAAGCGGCTCTCACGCTGCTCATCCCGCTGGGGATCATGGGCGTGCACTATATCGTGCCCGTCAGCTCCGCCATTGTCGCCCTGCTGGTCATCGTCTACTTCAGCTACCGGCAAACCATTGAGGCTTATCCGCAGGGCGGCGGTTCTTACACCGTGGCCAGCCAGAATCTCGGCGAGGGCGCGGGACTGCTGGCCGCCGCGGCCCTCATGATCGACTATGTTCTTACCGCGGCCGTCGGCATCTCCGCGGGCGTCGGCGCGCTCATCTCCGCCGCGCCCAGCTTGCAGCCGCACACGCTTGAGCTTTGCCTGCTCGTGCTCCTCATTCTCACCATCGTCAACATGCGAGGCGTGCACGACACCGGCGTGGTCTTCATGATTCCCACGTATCTGTTCACCGGCACGCTGCTCATCGTCATCGCCGTTGGCGCCTGGCATGTGCTCACCGGCTCTGGACATCCGCATCCTGTCACCGCCTTGCCCACGTTGCCCGCGGCCACAACCGCCGTCAGTCTCTGGCTGCTGCTCAAGGTGTTTGCCTCCGGCTGCACCGCCATGACGGGTGTTGAGGCGGTCAGCAACGGCGTCATGGCTTTCCGCGACGACACCCGCAAAAACGCCAAGATCACCCTCACCATCATCATTGTGCTGCTGGCTGTGCTTCTGGCCGGCATCGCGCTGCTCTGCCGCGCTTACGGCATCGCCGCCACCAATCCTGACGGCCCCGGCTACGAGAGCGTTCTTTCCATGCTCACCCGCGCGGTTCTCGGCCACGGCTGGTTCTACTACGTCACCATCGGCTCCGTGCTCGTGGTCCTCGCGCTCTCGGCCAACACCGCGTTCGCTGACTTTCCCCGCCTCACCCGCGCCATCGCTCTCGACAACTACATGCCCCACGTTTTTCTGCTGCGCGGCCGCCGCCTGCTCTACTCCTGGGGAATCTACGTTCTGGTGGCGCTCACCGCGCTGCTGCTTATCCTCTTTGGCGGCGTTACTGACCGGCTCATCCCGCTTTTCGCCATCGGCGCATTCATGGCCTTCACGCTTTCCCAGGCCGGCATGGTGATGCACTGGAAGCGCCAGGGCAATGCCCGTCTGCGCATGTGCGTCAACGGCCTCGGCGCGGTGGCCACCGGCCTAACCGCCTTGGTGGTGCTGGTGGCCAAGTTTGCCCAGGGCGCGTGGATCACGGCTTTGCTCATCGTGGTCATGATCGTCTTCATGCGCTCCGTCCATAGCCACTATCGCGAGGTCGCGCGCGAAACCGATCTCGACCGCCCCATCGTTCCCGCCGAAATCACCGAGCCCGTCGTCGTCCTGCCCATCGACCGCTGGAGCCGCATCTCAGAGAAGGCGCTCTCCTTCGCGCTCTCCATGTCCAACGACATACGCTGCGTCCACGTGGTCACCACCGAAGGGCCCGACCCCTTTTGCGATCAGTGGGAGCGCGACATCGCCGCTCCGCTGCGCAACGCAGGCAAGTGTGTGCCTCAGCTCGTCAGGCTCCCCTCGCAATTTCGATACATCCTCGCGCCGGTCGTCGATTACGTGCTCTCGGTCGAGCGCGAGACCGACTACAAAAAAGTCTGCGTGCTGGTTCCCGAGCTGGTGGTGCGCCACTGGTGGGAGAACCTGCTCCACAACCGCCGCGGCGATCTGTTGAAAGTGGTGCTGCTGGTGCGCGGCAATCGGCGCATCGTGGTCATCAACATTCCCTGGTATCTGAAGCGCGATTGAGCAAAAATGACGAGTTGTCACCTGAGCGAAGCGGCTCGCAGCTTCATCGCGAGAGGCGCAGTCGAACGACCTGCGGTTGCTCTTCGGATCCTCTGCTGCCTTCGCCCATTGACGCTTGCATGAACGTTCGTCTCGGGGGCCGATCTAAAAATCGTGATGACTGTCGGCCAGCCCGGCGATGGTTCGCGCCACGCGATCGGCCGGCGATTGCGCGTCGGAAGCCGTGTTAGCCGCCTCGGTTTGGGCGCGCACTTTTGCCACCGTCTGCCAGTTGTCCTTGTGGGGCTGGTCCGCCATCCACGGCGGCAGCGGCATGGAAAGATATGCGCTCAGCGTCTTGGCGTAGCCCTCGTAAAGCGCGCGCATGTCGCGCAGTCTTTCAAAGGATTTGCCGTCGCGGCACACGCTCACGCCGCTTGCGCACAGCAGTTGATACAGTTGCTCGTAGCGCTCCGCCGGCAGACGGTCCCTCCCATCATCAATAGGCTTGAGCGAAAAAATCTGCGACAAATCCACCATGGCATGGCGGGCCATCGCAAAGGTCAATTGCGCCTGGCGCGCTTCGTGACCCCTCACGCCGGCAATCAGAAGCGCCGAGGTATCAAGAATCGCCGTCAGCGCGCTGATCCAGCTTTGATTCGCGTGTTGCGATCGAAAGTAGCAGAGCTGCGGGTAGGAGATGTGGCTTTCGAGTAACTCCGCCGACCACCGCTCCCACTCGAGCAGCAGGATCGAGAGCGCTTCCTCGGCTCCTTCATACGAATGGCGGCGCATCAGCTCGGCCGCGGTGGGCGGCGATCCGGCCCGCGCATCCAGCAGCGAAATGCTCACCTCGCGGCGAGAAAATGCGCCGTAAAGAACCGGGAAATAGCCCATCACCACGGCCAGAAAACCCAATCCGGTCCCGGCTTCAAGCACAACGATCGCGCGGGTCAGCTCGCTCTGCGGCGTCACGTCTCCCAGTCCCAGCGTAAAAATCGTGGTGCCGCTCACATAAAGGTCCGATCGAATCGGCGATTGCCGCACCGCGTCGTTGAGCGGGCTGCCGAGAGCATAAAAGATGAGCGCGAAACCCACCACCATCGCCCCCGCCCATACCATCAGCAGCAGAATCAGCGACAGTGGTCCGTAGTAGCTGAACGCCGTCTCCCGCTTGCGCAGATTTCCCAACCGCTTGGCGACACCGGCCCACGGCCTCCAGGTCACAATGTAGAAAATCCTGGTAAGGCGAAAGCGGCCCGTGGCGCGGCGCGGCAGAATGATGGTCTGGAAGGCATCCATCAGCACAATAAAAATGCAGGCAACGCCGGCCACCAAAGCAACCATCCGCATCCGTCCTCCTTCTGCCGGAACCAGCGCCTTCCGTGCGTCCCGCACCTTCACTGTATCCTAGCGTCCGAGTCTCAAGCCCTTCAAGCAAATGTCGCGCCAGAGGTCGTGCCAAAGGTCATGTGTTGATCGTCGGCCCTCTGCGCTTTTAGCCACTGCTCCAGGCCACAGATTGACATTGCCGATTCGATTTCACGCGTCTATTCTCAATGCCATGCGCATCCCGCGGCTTATCCCCATTCTCGCGCTTTCGATCTCGACGGCCTTTGCCTGCTCTCAGGCAAAAACGCCGGCGTTCGATGTGGCGTCGGTCAGGCCGAGCCACCTCACCCTCGGTCCGGACTACAACAATCAAATCGCATTCACGGTCGCAGGCTTCAACGCCACCAACATCACGCTGAAGCGCCTCATCGCGGAAGCCTGGAACGTGCAGCTCAACCAGGTTGTTGGGCCCGGCTGGATGGGCCAGAATGAATATGACATCGGTGCGCGCACAGCCGAAGGAACTACGAGAGAGCAGATGCGCGCCATGCTCAAGAGCCTTCTCGCCGAACGCTTCAAGTTAATCGCCCACGCCGAAACGCGGGAGATGTATGTGTACGCGTTGGTGGCCGCCAAGGCCGGCCCTGAAATTCGCGCGGTTGCCGAGGTGCAACCGGTCAACCCGGCCTCTGGATTTCACTTCCGCGGCAGCATGCGCCAGTTCGCCGATCTGCTTGCCGTACAGTTCTCGATTCCGGCTGCCGAGGATCCCGGCGTTCCCGTAAAGGCCGGCGGCCCGCCAATTCTGGTTCTCGACAAGACCGGCCTCGATGGCATCTTCGACTTCAGCGTCGACATGCATCCTGAGTTGGGTACGGACGCCCTTACTGCGTGGAAGAGAGCTCTCGAAGACCAGTTGGGCCTCGGAATCGAAAGCCAAAAAGCAGATGTGCCGGTCGTGGTCGTCGACGATGCGGCCAGAATCCCCACCGAAAATTGAAATCGACGCGGCAAACCATTGCATTGGCAGTTCCGCAACAAGCAACCTAAGACGATCGTAAGGTCAGGTTTCGAGATTCCGATTGCCCTCACACCAATTGCGCTGACAAAATAGGATGAACGCTGCGAGGACCTATGCTGCCGATTGATTCCGCGTCAACCCGTCCCTCGGATCTATGGCCGTCGCTGCCCCAGGCGGCGTGGAGCGAAACCTGCGCCACTTTGCAGCTCTGGACGCAAATCATCGGCAAAGTCCGGCTCGCGCTCACGCCGCCCATCAACCACTGCTGGAACGTGACGCTCTACCCCACCATTCGCGGGCTCACCACCACGCCCATGCCCTATGGCGCGCTGATGCTGCAGATCGACTTCGATTTTGTGGACCACGTTCTCCTGCTCGAAACCGGTGACGGCGCGCGCGCCACCGTCGCTCTGCGGCCCATGACCGTCGCCGTTTTCTACCGCGAATTCATGTCAGCTCTCGGAACCATCGGTTGTCCGGTGCGCATCTGGCCCACACCGTGCGAAATCGCTCAGCCCATTCCGTTTCCCGAGGACTCCGTGCACCAGAGTTACGACCCTGAGTTTGTGAGGCGCTACTGGCGCATTCTGCTGCAAAGCACGCGGGTCTTCACCCTCTTCCGCTCGCGTTTTCAGGGCAAGGTCAGTCCCATCCATCTTTTCTGGGGCGCGCTCGACCTGGCCTGCACGCGTTTCTCCGGCCGCACCGCGCCTCCGCATCCCAGCATGCCCGGACTGCCCGACCGCGTCACCCGCGACGCTTATTCGCACGAAGTGAGCAGTTGCGGATTCTGGCCCGGCGCTCCCGGCATCGAGCCCTTCTTTTACAGCTACGCCTATCCCGAGCCGCCCGGCCACAGCACTTATGCCATTGCGCCCACTATCGCCTCGTTCAATCCAAACTTCGGCGAGTTCGTGCTGCCCTATGAAGCCATGCGCCAGTCGCCCGATCCCGATGCGGCCTTGCTCCAGTTCCTGCAAACCACCTACGAAGCAGCCGCCAACTGCGCCCACTGGGACCGCGCCGCTCTCGAAGTTCCGTCAGCGCCCGATAAGTAAAATTAGCGCCTGCATTACTTTTCCCGATTCGTATGGACCGCGGCAGGGGCTGTGAATCATATTGATGCCGCAAAGTCCCTGGTCCCCGTTCCCTAGTCCCTGCCTTTCCGCTTCACCGCCTGCTTTGCCGTCACAGCCAGAATTTCCGGCAAACGCTTTTGCCTGTACACAAAGGCCCGCCTCAGTTGCCTGCGCACCATCACCGCGCCGATGCGCCCGATGAGTCCATACGGCAGCTCGTACTCCACCGCATCGCTCACAAGTGTCCCCTCCGCGCCGTCGCGGAACTGCGCCTCAATCCCATGGCGATGCTGGAATGCGGTGAACGGCCCCCGCACCTGCGCGTCGACGAAATGGCTGTTCCACTCGAATTCAACGATGACCACCTGCCAACTGATGCGCCGCGGGACCCAGGGGATGGGATAAAAACTGATCATGATCTCCGAACCCGTGCCCGCGGCCACACTCTTGAAGCGCCGCGACAGATCGGCAGGCAACGGCCGCGGCGGAGGCGGCACAATACGCGCGTCCTCGATCCGCGTCTCCAGCGGCGTCGGCATCAGGTGGGGAAGATTCGCCGGATTGGCAAAGAATGCGAATACCAGCTCCACCGGATACGGCACCCACTGGCTTGCTTCGAAATGCTCGATCATGCATTCGATCGTACCTTTCAGGGCCTCCCCGCGGTAAAGCGCGGTGCAGCCCGCTGCCTCCGCCCTCTCGAAACCGGCCTTGACAGGGCGCGCGTTCGCTCGAGCCCCGGCCCATCATTTAACCTGAGAACAGTCACACAGTTTGATCCCGTTCCCCCAAAGGACCATGAGCCGCTTCCCGTCAAAAATCTTTCGCTGGCAAAGCCAGCACAACAAATGGCTCATGCTCATTGCGGCCTACAAGCTGATGCAGGCGATGCTCTTTCTCCTCATCGGCATGGGCGCCCACCATCTGCTGCATAAGGACGTCGGCGACCTGGTCGCGGAGCTGGCCCGCCATCTCCGCTTCAATCCCGAATCCCGCCTCGTCGATTTCATCCTCGACAAAGCCGCTCTTGTCCGCGATCCCGAGTTGCGCCGCATCGGCCTGGTTGCCTTCACCTACGGCGCCCTCAGCGCCGCCGAAGGCCTCGGCCTCTATCTTGAAAAGGCCTGGGGCGAATACCTCACCCTCATCATCACCGCCTCGTTCCTGCCCTGGGAGATCTTCGAGATCTTCCGCCGCCAGACGCCTATCCGCTTCGCCCTGCTCGCGGCCAACATCCTCGTCTTCTTTTACCTGCTGCAGTTCGTCGTCGATCGCCAGAGACACGAAAGCCGCCGCAAGCCGGGCTAGAGCAGACCTTCATGCGGAATCGAACCGAACGCCGGGAATGAGGTTGGTCCACTTTTGGGCAAGTTTCGATAACTCTTTAGCGATTCTTGAGAAGACATCATTTCGCAGGTCTCTTAATGTAATCGAGAGTCACCCGCTGACCCATGGCCCCTGCCCTCGCTTCACGAACGTTTGGTTTTCTTCCCAGTGGAGAATCCGTCGAGTCCTGGACGCTCTCAGGACCGGGCGGCCTCGTGCTCGAAATCATCACCTACGGGGGCATCGTGAGGAGGCTGCTGGCGCCAAACCTCGATGGAAAGCTGGATGACGTTGTGCTGGGCTTCAACGATCTGCAATCTTACCTGGCGGGTCACCCCTATTTCGGCGCCATCACGGGCCGCGTCGCTGGCCGTATCACTGGCGCTTGCTTCACGCTCGACGGAAAGACATTCGCGCTGGCGCGCAACGATCCGCCCAACCATCTTCACGGCGGAATCAAAGGGTTCGATAAGAGGATTTGGACGGCGACGCCTGTCGATCGCGCCGGCGGAGAACCCTCGCTGCGGCTGAGCTATCGCAGCCCGAATGGCGAAGACGGCTACCCTGGAAATATGGATGTGAGCGTCACCTATTCCATCACCGGAGACAACACATTCCTCATCGAGACGGAGGCGGCAACAGACCGGCCTGCTCCGGTGAACCTCACCAATCACTCGTACTTCAACCTGGCGGGAGAAGGGGCCGGCTCCATCGCCGATCATGAACTCCAGATCTTCTCGGACGAACTGGTTCCCAGCGATGAGCGGCACACACTTCTGGGCAGGCTTGAATCCGTCGCGGGAAACGGCAATGATTTACGCGAACCACGGCGTCTCGGTGAAGCCATCCTGCCTCTCGATAAGAACCACGGCGAATTGTATCTGATCCGCAGAGATGCCGGCGCCGGTCATAAACTTGCACTCGCCGCGCGCCTGGCGCATCGGGCGAGCGGACGGGTGCTGGATGTTTCCACGACGGCGTCGTACTTGCAGCTTTATACTTCCAGCTATCTCGATGGCTCGCTGGTTGGCAAGTCCGGTGCGGGCTATTTGCGTCATGCGGCGGTCTGCCTTGAATGTCACGGCTATCCCGACGGGGTCAATGTTCCGGCTCTCGGCGACATTGTTCTGCGGCCTGGGCGAGTGGAGCGCCACACGACTGCATACTCTTTCCACTGCGCCGGTTGATCGATTGTGAACACGCGCGTCAATTCTCTAAAGGGCAAGTGAACCGATTATGAGCCACAACGCGAATTTCTTCCCCGAACCCCTGATCAAGAGCGATTACAGCCTGACGGGCGCGAACTCGACGCTGGCAGTGGAGAGAGGCCTGGCTGAAGCGGACTGGTACCAATGCCCGGTGCCGCGCGAGACGTTGCGCAAGTTGCTCGAACGCCGGAATGGGCCCGCGATCCGCGACACAATTCTCTGGTTTGCACTGATTGTCGGCACGGCCTATGCGACGTATCGCCTGTGGGGCACATGGTGGGCTGTGCTTCCTTATTTTGTCTACTGTGTGATCTACGCCAGCACCTCCGACTCGCGCTGGCACGAGGCCGGTCATGGCACAGCATTCAAAAGCGACTGGATGAATAACGCGCTTTACGAAATTGCGTCGTTCATGGTGATGCGCGAGTCCACGGTGTGGCGCTGGAGCCATAACCGCCATCACAGCGACACCATCATCGTCGGCCGTGATCCGGAGATCGCGGTGCCGCTTCCGCCCGACCTGATTGAAATCATCATGAAGTTCTTCAATCTGAGTGTTTATCCAGCGTACTTCAGGAGCATTGTGCAGCACTCGCTCGGCCGCATGTCGGCCGCGGAGAAAACTTTCATCCCCGCATCGGAGTTTCCCGACATTTATCGCAGGGCGCGCATCTACGTTGCGATCTACGCGATGGTGATTGCGCTTTCAGTTCTTGAGCGCAGCATCCTTCCGTTGATGTTCGTCGGACTGGCGAACTTGTTCGGCTCGTGGCTGATGCCCATTTATGGACTTACGCAGCATGCGGGCCTGGCAGAGAACGTGCTCGACCATCGGCTGAACTGCCGGACAGTCTACATGAATCTGGTCAACCGTTACCTCTACTGGAACATGAACTACCACGTCGAGCATCACATGTTCCCGCTGGTTCCTTACCACGCGTTGCCGCGGTTGCATGCGGCGGTAAAGGAGGATTGCCCGACGCCGTACGCGAGCATTCCCGCGGCATGGAGTGAGATTGTCCGCACCCTGCGCAGGCAACTGAAGGATCCGGCGTATCACGTGAAGCGCAAGCTGCCGCCGGCGAAGGCGCTCGTGCGCGAAGATTGCTTTCGGTCACGGACGGGGCCCGATGTCGAGGGTTGGATCGAGGTATGCGGGGCGACAGAATTGCGCCGTGCCGACGCCATCCGTTTTGATGATGCTCATAAGACCTACGCACTCTACCGCAATGAGGACGGGCGGCTGTTTGCAACGGATGGATTTTGCACCCACGGAAATACACATCTTTCCGCGGGACTGGTGAAGGCAAGCATCATCGAGTGTCCCAAGCACAACGGGCGCTTCAATCTTGTTGACGGTTCGCCCGCCCGCGCGCCCATCTGTCGCGGCCTGGCCACGTATCCGGTGGAAGAGCTGAACGGCAGCATCCGCATCAATGTTGCTCATGCGGGAGGGGCAGGCGCACGGTTACAGGAGAGCTTCAAGTTCCGCGTGGTGAGCAATCGCAGCGTTGCTACGTTCATCAAGGAACTGGTTCTGGAGCCTGTCAACGGCGGCGGGATGGCAGCGTTTATCCCCGGCGATTACCTGCAACTCGATATTCCCGTCTACGAGTCGATTCGCTTCCGTGAGTTCGACATTCCCGAGCCGTACCGGACGGTGTGGGAGAACCAGCACGTCTTCGACCTTGTAGCGCGCAACCCGGCGGCAGGACGCCGCAATAACTACTCATTGGCCGGCAATCCGCAAACGGAGCGTGCGCTGCGCTTCAATGTGCGCATCGCCACCCCGCCGCCCGGCCAGGAGTGCGCGCCCGGCGCCGGTTCCAGCTACGTGTTCTCGCTCAAGCCGGGTGACATCGTCACTGCCATCGGCCCATTTGGAGATTTCCATATCAAGCCCACACAGCACGAGATGGTCTATATCGGCGGCGGGGCCGGCATGGCCCCGTTGCGCGCACATCTGGCTCATCTTCTTGAGACGCAGCACACGGCCCGCAAAATCAGCTTCTGGTACGGCGCGCGCTCGAAGCAGGAGATTTTTTACGAAGATTACTTTGAAAATTTTGCCAGGCAGCATCGCAACTTTTCCTTCAACGTGGCGCTCTCCTCGCCGTTGCCTGAGGACGCATGGACAGGGCATACGGGCTTCATCCATGAAGTGGTTTTTGCGAAGTACCTTAGCGGGCACGTCAACCCAGGCGCGGTTGAATTTTATCTTTGCGGTCCCCCGATGATGATCGAGGCGTGCAAGCGGATGCTGGCTGGAATGGGCGTTCCGAGCGATCAGATTGCATACGACGAGTTCTAGAAAAGGCGCGAACGATGTCCGGTTCCCACTTGCTCAACGACGGTTCCAGAGCGGCTCCCAGGCTCAGTGTCTACATGAATCTCGATACGCTCGCGGATCTGCCGGTGGGCGGCGCATGGCCCGGCCTCGATGGTCTGACACGCTATCAGCGTCTTTTGGAAGACGGGTTCGAAGGCGTGCAACTTACGACGGATGCGCCTCCGGTTGCGGGCGCGCCACTGCCTCACTGCGGTCTCGACCGGATCAACACTCCGGCGGAGGCAGACGCGATCACCGCCAGGCACGCTGCGCGAGGCGATCTTTGCCTGACGGTGCATGCTGGCTGGGGACTGGAAGATGACGATGAAGCGTCCTACCTTACAGAGGCTATACTCTCCGCGAGCGAAAGGCACGGTTTACCCATATTCGTCGAGACGCACCGCGCTACAATGACCCAGGACTTGTGGCGCACGGTTCAGATCGCCAGGCGCTTTCCGGAGATTCGGTTCAACGGCGACTTCAGTCATTACTACTGCGGGCAGGAACTTGTGTACGGAGACTGGAGTACGAAACTCGCCTTCATGGAACCCATTTTTGAGCGTGTTGGCTTTCTTCATGGACGCATCGCGAGTTCCGGCTGCATGCAGGTGCCGATTGGTCCCGATCTCATCTCCAGGCCGCGGCAGGCTCATGGCGCCATCAACTATCTCGACCATTTCAAGGAGCTTTGGACGCGCGCCATGCTGGGCTTTCTGCGCAATGCTGATCGAGGCGACGTGCTCATCTTCGCTCCGGAGCTTTTGCCGGGCGTGCACTACTATGCCCGCATGTTTCCCGGCCCCAACGGCGAGTTGGCCGAGGAATCCGACCGTTATGCTCAAGCGCTTCTCTACAAAGAACTCGCCCTGTCCTGCTTTCTTGAAGCTAGGCGAAGAGTGACTGAATGACCGCATCGATCAATTTCCGTTATGTTGCTTTTCTGGCCTGCACCGCGTCGCTGGGGGGAATGCTGTTCGGTTTTGACATTGCCATTATCGCGGGCGCGGGACCGTTTATCGCCCGGGACTTTGCGTTGAGCGATTTCGGACTCGGCTGGGCATTCAGCTCCTTGCTGTTCGGCTGTGTTCTGGGATGCTTTATCGCGGGGAAACTTACCGATCGTTTTGGGCGCAAGAGGCTGCTGGTGCTGGTGGCACTGCTGTTTGCCATGACGTCAATTGCCACGGCCCTGGCACCCAGTTTTACCGCCTTTGTGAGCGCGCGCCTTTTGGGAGGCATAGCCGTAGGCGGGGTCTCGCTTCTTTCTCCCATGTATGTGGCGGAGGTCTCTCCGCCGTCGATCAGAGGCCGCATGGGTACCTTTTACCAGATGTCGATCATCCTTGGCGTCATCGTGTCCTATGCCATCAACTATCTTCTTCGTAATACCGGCCCGAACAACTGGCGATGGATGTTCCTCACGGGCGTGATACCGTCCGCGGTGTTCCTGCTTTTTGTGGTGCTGGCGCCGGAGTCACCCCGCTTCCTGGCCATGAGTGGCAGACAGGCCGAAGCCTTTGCTGTGCTTGAACGAATTGGGGGAACAAACACCGCTCGAGATCAGATTACTGAGATTGAGGCGACGCTGCACAAAGGGTCCCGTGCTTGGCGCGGACTTCTACGCCCCGGGGTTCGCCGCGCGCTTGGAGTCAGCGCGGGTCTTGCCATCTTCATTCATGTTTCGGGGATCAATACGGTCATCGATTATGCCCCGGCGATCTTTCAATCGGCGGGCTGGAAGGTGGATGGCGCGCTGGCATCCACCTTCGTTGTTGGGGTCACGGAGTTCCTCTTTACCATCGTTTCGCTTTGGATGATCGACCGCTATGGACGCAAGCCGCTCTACATCACTGGATCTCTGGGCATGGGGCTTGCCCTTCTATCCCTGGTGGCTGCGGCTTTGACAGGACATTTTCACGGAGTCATTGTTCTGATTCTCATACTCGTCTACCTGGCATTCTTTGCTTCCTGCATCGGGCCAGTCTTCTGGACCCTGGTGCCGGAGATATTCCCGAATGATGTGCGAGCGACAGCAATGACCGTTCCTGTACTGATTCAATGGGTGGCCAATGCGATCGTCGTCCTTTTCTTTCCCTATGCGTTTCACGTGGTGGGCAAGGCGGCCACGTTCGGCTTCCTCGCGCTGATGTCGGTTGCACAGGGGCTGTTCACCTGGCTCTATGTGCCGGAGACCAGGAACAAGCACCTGGAAGAAATTGAAGCCTACTGGACGAACTGGAACCGGGCGGAAGCGTTGAGTTCGCCGAGCGACAGGACGCCTTGATGGGAGGCTTCAAAAATGGGCATTTCCTGGCGGGCGCTCCATCGGAGGTTGGCCTGACCCTAAAATTCGTCCCAACGGATGTCTGAGATCCGATGCCAATCCGTTGAGTTATCGCCTCAGGGGCGCATTGAGGAGGAAAGCATCCGGAATTCCTGACACGATTTGACAAGTTTTGGGCACGGATCGAGAAGACGCAGGCTCACAGATCCTGTAATATGCAGCGAAGTCACCATAAAAGGGCTAGTCTTTGTTGTAGTGCGGCACGGATGCCCGTTATGCGCGTGCGGTGTGTCGGTTGCTGAATCTGAAGCAGTCTCTGAGGAGAGGGAACATGGCGCCATTGAACGAACTCTACGATGCAATTTTGAACGGTGATGCGAAGAAGGCTCACAGCGCCACGGAGGCAGCGCTCGCGGCGGGCACTCCGCCGATGGAGCTGATCGCGGGCTCCATGGTGCCGGCGATGGACGAGGTAGGACGGCTGTTCGAGGCCGAGGAATATTTTGTTCCCGAGCTTCTGCTGGCCGGGCGCGCCATGAAGAGCGCGATGAGCCTGCTGCGACCGCTGTTGGCAGCCTCAGGCCAAAAGATGTCGGTGAGGGCGGTGATCGGGACGGTGAAGGGCGACCTTCACGATATCGGCAAGAACATTGTTGCTTCGATGCTGGAAGGAAGCGGATTCGAGGTAATCGATCTGGGCAGCGATGTTTCGCCGGAGAACTTCGTGGCAGCTGTCGAAGAACTCAAGCCTCACGTTGTGTGTATGTCGGCGCTGCTTACGGTGACCATGCCCGCGATGAAAACGACCATCGATGCACTTCAAAAAGCCGGCCTGCGTACCAAGGTGAAGGTGCTGATCGGCGGCGCCCCGGTGACAAGCCAATACGCCAAGGAGATTGGCGCCGACGGATACAGCGAGAACGCGAGCGGCGCCGTGGGCCTGGTCAAAAGCCTCCTGGCGGAGGTGTGAGCTGCCAGTGGAGCATATAGAGCAACATTATTCCACCTTGGCAATTCCCGCCGTGGACGGTTTGTTGTACGGAGTGAGCCCGCATCCTCTTTCGTGCGGGCTGGGCTTGACCATCGGCGGAGGCACGGTCTTCCCCGAAGTCAACTTCACCCTGCCGCCCATGAACATTGCCGAAGACACCTGGGCCGATGTGGTGGCTCATTACGAGCAGATGGCTGGCCATATTTTGCGCAGGGCGGTCGCCCTGGGCGTTCCGGGAATCGTGCTGGAGTTTGAGCTTTTGCCGGCCATGACCGATCGGCCGGAGTGGGGCGCGGAGATTACAGCAGTTTTGAAGCGGCACCTGACTGCCTTCCACGAGAAGCATCATATTGGCTGCGCCCTGCGCGTCACGCCTACCGACATCCGCGATCAGCAGAAGCCGCCTCTGATGCGCACCGGGGAACCATGGCAGCGGCTCAGACGGTCATTGGAACTGTGTGCCGAGGCGGGCGCCGATATTCTGTCGATCGAGTCCATCGGCGGCAAAGAAGTTCACGACCATGCGCTGATGTATGGAGATTTCTCCGGCATCGTCTTTGCCCTGGGAGTCCTTGCTCCGCGGGACATGTCCTGGCTGTGGCGTCAGATTGGCTCGATCTGCGCCGCGCATCCGGGGACCGTGAGCGGCGCCGATTCCGCCTGCGGCTTTGCCAACACCGCCATGCAGCTGGCTCATCAGAAGATGCTGCCGGAGGTGCTGGCCGCGGTGGTGCGGGTGATGAGTTCGGTGCGCAGCCTCGCCGCTTTCGAGCAGGGAGCCGTAGGCCCGTCAAAGGATTGCGCCTATGAAGGACCGGTGATCAAGGCCATCACCGGGTACCCGATCTCGATGGAAGGCAAGTCAGCCAGTTGTGCCCACTTCAGCCCAGTGGGTAACATCGCGGCGGCCATGTGCGATTTATGGAGCAACGAGTCGGTGCAGAACGTACGCCTGCTCTCGGGTAGCGCACCGGAAGCCTTTACGGAGTTACTGGCCTACGATTGCCGGCTGATGAATACCGCGGCGGCCAGCGAAGGCGGCGCCTTGCAGATGCGCAACTGGATGACCAAATCAGATGAATGGCTCAGCCCGCAGGCAGCCGTGCTTTCACCCGCGGCCACCATTCGGATCGCTGGCGCAATCGTTGCCGCGGGCACACACTATCACCGGACGATTGCGGCAGGCCGCGCAGCCGTAGAGATTCTCAAGGACGGCGTCGCTCGGCAAAAGATCAACATCTCCCGCAAGGAGCAGCAGTGGCTTACGCGCATGGACGAGGCGTTGGAAGCTTTTCCGCCGGATGAAAGAACGCTTGCGATCGAGATGGAGGAAGTGTATGGCGGCCTCTACGACAAAGCGAGCTATGGGCTTTAGAGCCTGTTATGAACTATAGGGCGGCCGGCACTGGGCGGCAAGATCGTTATCCTGCGCCGGTTACAAGAGATCTGAACAGGGCGAATCATGCATTTCAAAGCGATCGTTTGCCAGGTCTTTACGCGAGAGATGGAGGACGTCCTCACCCGGTCGCCGCACTCGATCGATGTGGAGATCGTGACCATGGGCCTGCACGACCTGGGAGTCGGCATGCGTCCGCACCTGCAGGAGCGGATCGATGCGGCAGACAGGGAGAGCTATGACGCTATTCTTCTGGGATACGCGCTCTGCGGCCGAGGCACGGATGGATTGCGCGCGGGAAAGACACAGCTCGTCCTTCCCCGGGTACATGACTGCATCGGTCTGCTGATGGGGAGCCATCGCGCCTATCAGGCTTACTTCGATGACCATCCCGGCACCTACTATCGCTCTGCCGGCTGGATCGAGTTTCAGACGCCGGGCCAGACGCTGGAACCGGCATTTGCATCCGCCCAAAAGACTCTTGGAGAGCGGCGAAGCCGCGAGGATCTTATCGCTCAATATGGCGAAGAAAACGGCAACTATCTCTTTGAACAATTCAATGCATTTCGCCAGCACTACGCGCGGCTGACCTACATCTCCACCGGAATTGCACCCGATGATGAAGACCGGCGCCTGGCTCGCGCCGAAGCAGAGAAAGAGCGGTGGGCCTTCGAAGAAGTCAAAGGGTCGCTTACGATGCTCGAGCGTCTGATCAACGGAACGTGGGATGCGGAGGACTTTCTGATTGTTCCCCCGGGCCGGACCGTGCGAGGCGACATGAGCGGATCGATCATGGAGGCTGTATGAACGCAGACCGTGTGCGCATCCGGCTGGAGCCTCTCGCGTTTGAAATCGAGGCGCCGCGCGGTTCTCCGCTCATCGCGAGCCTCTCCGCGCATGGTGTTGAATTTCCCTGCGGAGCAACGGGCCTTTGCGGTGGTTGCGGGATCCGCGTGCTGGCGGGTAACCTGCCGGTCACCGCGCCGGACCTTGAGATCTTCACAACGGAACAACTGGCGGCCGGATGGAGGCTTGCTTGCCAGGCGCGTTCGGAATCTTCGATGACGCTCGAGTGCGGACAGTGGCACATGGATGTCCTCACCGATAACGCGGCGCTGATTGGAGCAGGGAAGCGGGGCCTGGGAATTGCAATCGACCTTGGCACCACCACCATCGCTGCACAGATGGTCGATATGAACACGGGCAACGTTGTCGCGGTCGAGACCGAGCTCAATCCGCAAGCAAGCTTCGGAGCAGACGTGATGAGCAGGATTCGCGCCGTCTTGCAAGGTTCGGATTTGACCACCGTGCTGCGCACAACCCTGGGGCAGATCATTGCACATCTCGCCAGGGGACGCGAGCAGGAGATTACCGAGATTATCCTGGTCGGCAACACGGTGATGCATCACCTGTTCTCAGGGCGCGCGGTTGACCAACTTGCGCATGCGCCGTTTGAGTCGCCCCATCTGGGCGCGCAGATTTTCAGGCCGTCGGAACTGGGCTGGGAATTGCCTGAGGCTTGTACGGTTTGCTTTGCGTATTGCCTTGGCGGCTTTGTGGGGTCAGACATCCTGGCCGGCATTGTGGCCACCGGCATGACGGGCAGCGATGACCTGGTCGCGCTGGTAGATCTGGGCACCAACGGAGAAATTGCCATCGGCAACTGCCAGGGCGTGGTGTGCGCATCCACGGCAGCGGGCCCGGCTTTTGAGGCGGGCGCGATCCGGATGGGGATGCGCGCGACTACCGGAGCCATCGCCCACGTGTCGCTCTCCGACGGGGGATTGAAGGCCACCGTGATTGGAGGCGTAGAAGCCAGAGGCATCTGCGGCAGCGGCCTGGTGGATGCGGTTGCAGCAGGGCTTGCCGGCAGGGCGATTCTATCCTCAGGCCGTGTGGCCAACGGCTCCAAGCTCTTTCCGGTCTCGGGCCCTGTGGTTCTTTACCAGGCTGACATTCGCGAACTGCAGTTGGCGAAGGCCGCCATCGCCTCGGGATTCAAACTCCTGCTCAAGCGCCTGAATGCAAACGTCAGCGATCTCAAATGCATTTATCTCGCGGGCGCCTTCGGCAATTATCTGCAGATCGAGAGCGCGATCCGCATCGGCTTATTCGAAGTGCCTCAGGCAATGGTGCGCGCTGCAGGGAATACCGCGCTGCGAGGCGCCAAGATGATGCTGCTGTCGAAAGAGGAACCAGACTTGCCCAGGGTCGAGCATATGAGTCTTGCCGGCGACCCCGGCTTTCAGGATGAGTTCGCGAACTGCATGACTTTCCCCGAACTCCAAGGTGAAATGCAACAACAATTGCGACACGGCTTGGAGACGCCGGCCGACAAACAGCAGATAGGCACGGCCTGTTGACGAGGGGAGCAAGAAGATGGCTGGTACCACAGAAACAACAAAGAACCGTGAGCGCCTGATCAACGCGTTAAACCACAAAGAGCCTGATCGCATCCCCATCGATTTCGGTGGAACTCCCGTAACGGGTGTGCATGTTAGCTGCGTCGCTGCGCTGCGCGACCATTATGGACTGGAAAAGCGGCCGGTGCGCGTGCATGAGCCATTTCAAATGCTTGGGATGCTGGATGAGGACCTGCGCGAAGCGATGGAACTCGACGTCGTGGGTGTTTACGCGCGCAATACCATGTTCGGATTCCCAATCGACCGCTGGAAGAGCTGGGAGTTCAATGGACTGGAAGTGCTGGTTCCTGAAGATTTCAACGTAACCATCGACACCCATGGCGATACATTGATCTACCCCAAAGGCGACACAACGGTAGAACCCAGTGGACGTATGCCGAATGGCGGTTACTTCTTCGATTGCATCGTCCGCCAGGAACCGTTTGAAGAGGAAACACTGAATCCCGAAGACAATTTGGAGGAATTTGGCTTCATTGAGCAGGAAGATCTTGACCACCTTGTGCGTTCCACGCAGGCTGCGGCGCAAACGGGCCTGGGTGCCATCGGCAGCTTTGGTGGAACGGCGTTCGGTGATATCGCTCTTGTTCCGGCGCCCGGCCTCAAGCATCCCAAGGGAATACGCGATGTTGCCGAGTGGTATGTTTCCACCAGCAGCCGCCAGAACTATATTCACAAGATTTTTGATCGGCAATGCGAGATTGCCATTGAGAATCTTGAACGCATTTACGCAGCGATCGGCAACAGCGTGCAGGCGGTATTTGTCTGCGGTACAGATTTTGGCACGCAGACCTCGGCATTCTGTTCAGTCAAGACTTTACGCAATTTGTATTTTCCCTACTACAAGCAAGTGAATGACTGGATCCACGCGCACACGCAATGGAAGAGCTTCAAACATTCTTGTGGCGCAGTTTCGAAATTCCTGCCGTCCTTTATCGAATGCGGATTCGACATCCTCAATCCCGTGCAATGCTCGGCAACCGGAATGGAGCCCGAACAACTGAAGGCAAGTTTCGGAGACAGCCTGGTTTTCTGGGGCGGCGGGGTCGATACGCAACGAGTTCTGCCTTTTGGAACGCCGGCCGAGGTTCGGGAGCAAGTGCTGCGCAGGTGCGAGATTTTTGCGCCGGGCGGCGGCTTCGTTTTCAATAGCATTCATAACGTGCAAGCGGCAACACCAGTGGAAAACATCGTCGCAATGATCGATGCGGTGCATGAATTCAATGGGGCGAGATGAGTGCTGTAGCGATGTATATATCTGGCTTTTGGGGGGCGGCGCGCTTTGTTCCCGCACCCGAACGCATCGATTCGTCCACTCGGCTCACTGCTCGTCTGACTGGTCGCCGGGCCTGGACGCCAAACAATCTCTTGGGCCGCGACCGTATGCCTGCGTGAAGACTTTGTAGAACTGCGCGTAGCTGCCGAAACCTGCAGCGAAGACAGCTTCCGCCAGTGTTTTATGATCGGGTTGCCGATACTCTTCAAAAAACCGCGACAGACGGAGTGAATTGCGGTATCGGTTCAACGAAACGCCCATCTGCTTATGAAAGGTCCTGCTCAAATAGGATTCGCTTGCCCCGCAGGTCTTGGCCAATTTCCCCAGGGTCAGGTCCACATCGCATTCGCTCAAGAGCTTAAGGGCACGGCGCACAGCCGGATGCAAGGCTACAGAATGATTCATTGCTTTTCCTGCGAGCTGGCTGCGCCAGCAAAGCAAGAGCAGGTAGTGAAGTCCCGCGTTCAGCGCGTCCGGGTCATGATGACGGAAGTGGAAATCTGAAGTGGGCCCAAAACCGACCTCGCGGTTAAGGAGATCGGAATCCAAGGCCCCTTGCATAAGCGAATCCATGATTCTGCAAATCAAGTCGAAGGATTTCGGGTCGAGCAGCGTGCTCAGAATACTGTCCTGTGGAGTGGGTGTGCACTTCAGGCCTTCATAGGAAACAGTGCGGCAGGATTTGTCGATGAGGGACGGCTTGAACACAACAACATAAAATTGTGCGTTATTCGATCTATCGACCATCTGGTGCTCCTGCTCGGGGAAGAGCCAGAGCAATGTTCTGGGTGAAAATGTGAAGCGGCTGCCGTTCATGACATAGGTAATTGTTCCTTGCAGAACCAGGTTCAACTCCAACTCGACGTGGTGATGGCTTTCGATTCGTTGTAGATTCTGAGCGGCATCCGCCAGGTACACGAGGCCATCGTATTCAACGCCGAGTTTGAGATCCGCAAGCACGCGGCTAATATATCGCAGGCCTTGATCCTTGTCGAGCAGGCATCGGCGTGGGCCAATGAGGATGTGGCGCAGAACGAATCAACAGTTGATGGCTTTACAGGATCTTTTTGCCGAAGGCCGAGCAAATGAGCTGGACAGCCAGGTCTGCTGTGCGGTTGTGTTCGTCAAGGATGGGGTTCACTTCCATCAGATCGAAGCCCAGGATGCCGCCATCATCGGCAAGAATCTCCATGGCAAGATGGGCCTCGCGATAAGTTGCACCGCCGGGAGCCGGTGTACCCACCCCGGGAGCTTTCTCAGGATCAACCCAATCCATGTCCATGGAGACGTAATAGCCCGCGGTGCCGCTGGAGGCAATTCCAATGGCCTTTTCCATGACGGCGCGAAGACCAAGCTCGTCCACGTCGCGCATGGTGAAGGCGGCCACTCCAGCGCGACGAATATTCTCGCGTTCAACCTTATCAATATCCCGCACACCGATCAGGACGGTATTCTTCGCGAGTACCTTTGGCGACCAGCCGAGTAAATTGCTCAATGCGTCCGGACCCAGGCCGACCAGGGCCGCGAGAGGCATACCATGCACATTGCCGGAAGTGGATGTCTCGGGTGTGTTCATGTCGGCGTGCGCATCAATCCAGACGAGACCGATGGCCTGTCGCTGTGCACGAAAATGCTGCGCCACCCCGGCCACGCTGCCCGCAGTCACCGAGTGATCTCCGCCCAACACAACAGGCGTGGCCTTTCGGGCAAGCGCCGCTGCCACCCAGTCAGCAACGACTGCGCCGGTTTCTGCAATCTCTCTTAGAAAACGCGCGTTGGGGTCTCCGCGGTCCTTCGTCTCGGCCCCAGGCACAGAGACGTTGCCGCGATCCGTAACCATCAAACCGAGATCTTGAAGTTTGGCCGCCAGCTCCGCCACCCTCAGTGCTGAAGGCCCCATGTCGACACCGCGGCGCTGCTGACCGAGATCGAGAGGTACGCCAATGATCTCAATCTCTCTGACCGAACTTTGCGAAGTGTTCATGCTCTTGGTTCAGCCCGCGTTTATGTTGATTCTAGGACATTCATTTGGGGATCTGGCGTAGAGAGCGCGGCTCGATCCCACGGCATTCGTTAAAGCCCACACGGTTTCCAAGCGTGCGGCCTATAGCGGTTTCAGGATTGCTGTACCCAGAGGCATTGCACTCAAGTCGACCCGACCCCAGGGAGGGGCGACCTGGCACGAAGCACATTCGGGCATACCTATCCTGAAACCGCTCTAAACCACTCGGCCATCCCTCCATGGGTGGCCTGACTGATCGAATTTAGCATATTGAGCTGCGGATTGACTGCGATCGATGCCATGCTGCGCCTGGCATGGGATGCCGTAAACCGGACGCAGATCGGCAACCTGCCGGCATCCCCAACTCTGCTGCTCGCCGTGCTGCTGGCTTCACCCTGTACTGGCTGGACCGTAACGAACCTGTCTACCTGCTGCTCGGAGGCGCGGGCGCGGATTGTCATCCGCAGCTACTGTTTAAAAAGTTGAGCGGTCATGCCACCGTCGACAACGATCTCAGTGCCTGTGATGAACCCCGCCTGCGGGCTTCCAAGGAAAGCAACCACTTCCGCGACATCGCGCGGCGTTCCGAAGCGTCCAATGGGATGGAACTTGAGAAAGTCCATGCGCGCCCGGACCGGGTCGGGGCAAGAATCGAAGTAGTTCTGCAGCATGGGCGTGTCAATAGTGCCTGGACTGAGTGCGTTTACGCGCACGCCCCTCGGCGCGCATTCGATGGCCATGGCGCGCGTCAGCCCCACAATACCAGCCTTGGAAGCGGCGTAGGACGTGAACCCTTCCACGGTCAGGTGCGCATGCACTGAACAAATATTGACGATGGCGCCGCGACTCTCGGACAGATACGGCATGGCGGCCCTGGAGCACAGATAAGCGCCCTTCAGGTTCACATCGAGCACCGTGTCCCACTCTTCCGGCGCCAGTTCTTCGAGCCGTTTAACAATCTGGCGGCCAGCGCAGTTGACCAGCAGATCGATGCGCCCTGCGTGCCGGATGGCCTCGTTGATTGCAATCGCCGCTCCGTCGGGCGTGCTGATATCCGACACCACGATCTCCGTTCGATAGCCCATACCGGCGAGCATCTTCCGCGATGCCTCCGCGGCCTCCCCGCGAATATCGTTCAGCAGCAAGAAGGCTCCCTCTTCGGCAAGAAACTCCGCGATGCCTCGGCCAATTCCCGAGCCTGCTCCGGTGACGATTGCAGCTTTATCCGTGTACCTCATCGCGATTCCTTTCTTTTGTTACGAGGCCGTTCCGAAGGGAATGATGAGAACCGCCAGGACGATGAGCGCCAGGCCGCCCCACAACAGCATCTTCGCGTTTTCCGGTGCGCCGCGCCACTCGCCATTACCCAGCCCGCAGAGGACTCCGACGCCGATTGAGAGTGTGATCAGAATCGGCCAGCCGATGGAGCCGCCGGCCGGGCCGATCTTCGCTGTGCCGATTCCATAGAGATAAAAGCTGCCGATCCACATTGCGCCCATAGACAGGGCCCAGGCCCAATTTGCCATCCCGCGGGGCGCGAACAGTGCACCCATGCTGCGGTTGCGCATCATCCGCCAGCAGCAGTATGCAAGATTAACCACTCCCCCTAAGCTGAAGAAGATGAACCACACGGCGTTGCTCGCGAACGCGGCAGACGCGCCGAGATTCCGCGCCGAGCGAAGCGTGCTGGTTCCGAATGTGAGACCAACGTTGGGCAAACAGGATAGAAAACCGGAGGCAACGGCGATGAGAAGGCCGGGAACAAATCGTGAATGCGAGAGGATGCTTGTGCGATGAGCGGCTGATTCCCTCCGCGCGCCGGCAAGCGAACATGCGGAGACTCCAGCAATCGCGATCACAGTTCCTATTGCAATCAACAGCCTGCGGCCCGCGAACATCGAGCTTCCATACAGCCACAAAAGCGGCACAAATGTTCCCACGCTGGCGTTAAGTCCCATGATCAGCGGATAGCCGAGAGTGAGCCCCAGCATGTCCATGCCCAGGCCGAATAAGACCGCTCCGCAGCCCCAAGCCAATCCAAACGCCGCCAGGATTGCCAGTTCTCGCCCCGGCACAGCGGCATACAGCGCCGCTGGCCGCGGCAGCGAAAGGAACGTAAGAGCCCAATTGCATAGGATCATTCCCGTAAGTGAAAAGGCCAGCCAGGTATGCTCCCATTGCCAGTGGCGCGTGCGCGCCATCGGCAGCAGAAATACACCCTGCAGAATTGCGGCAACGACTACCAGTCCAACGCCGCCGATCACGATTGCGTCGCTCCCTTCGTACAGGCAGGGAATCCAGCCTCTTCGGAACAGCGGGATTGCCATCGAGTCCCGATGCGGTTCGGAAAGCTCACAGCGCACCTGTCTGGCAGAACACGGCTTCAGCCGAAACTCCAGCCTGCAAAAGCTTCCTGGCTGTGTTTTCCCTGCTCACCTGTTCGAGTGCTTCCGCGATCACAGCGGATTCCACTTCCCGGGGCAGAATGACCACGCCGTCCATATCGCCAAAAACGATGTCGCCGGGATTGACCTTAACCCCATGAATCTCGAGGGGAATGCGAAAATCAACCACGCGTCCGCGCCCTCTCTGGTCCTGCGCATAACTTCCAAAGCAGAAAACAGGGTAATCCATCTCCAGGATTGCATTGGAGTCGCGGGTGTAGCCGGCCAGCACTGTTCCGGCTGCTCCGCGCGCTCGGGCGGCCGTGCTCATCAGCTCTCCCCAAAGCGCATAGTGAGGCGACGACCCCGCCGCGAGGTAGACCTCGTCCGGCCGCATCGAGTCGAGCGCTTTGAGCATGAGTCCGAAGGGTGGATCGACAGGCTCGTCAACATCGGTTTCAAACACCGTCATGGCGCGTCCGCACACGCGCATTCCGGCGCGCAGAGGCCGGCATTCCGGCATCAGAAATTGATGATGATACCCATGCAGATCGAGAACATCTCCGATGATTGCGGTGAAGAGGCTTGTGCGTATCTGCTGGAATAATTCGTGGTCGGTTTTGGGTTGCATCGATTGCCCGCCATTTTCTGTCACACGTAAAATCCAGGGCGGCGCTGAGTGACGCCCGGATGCTTTTCGAGTTCTTTCTCGACCAGATCGAAGCCGAGACCCGGCTTGCCGCTAAGTTCAAAGACACCATTGTGCACAGGCAGCGGTTTGTCCAGGATTTCGTCGCGCCAGGGCACATCGGTCACCATGAATTCCTGTAGAAAAAAGTTCGGTATGGATGCCATCACGTGAGCGGAGGCAATTGTCGACAAGGGGCCATTTGGGTTATGCGGAGCAATCGGCACATTGAAGGCCTCGCACATGGTCGCAATTTTCTTCATTTCCCCAATCCCGCCGCAGCGCGCGATGTCGGGCATAAGAATATCGGCGGCGTGCTTTTCAAGAATCGGGCGCACCATGAAACGCGAGTGCAGCCGCTCGCCCACGCACACCGGCAACGAAATCTTCCGGCGAATGGCCGCAATCTCGTCGGGAAACTCGGGTCCCGCGGGCTCTTCGTACCACATGCAGTTGATTCCCGCGTCGGCAATGCGCTGCGCCATCTCAATGGCGGTGGGGCCGTTCATCATCGCGTGCGTCTCCACGGCGATGGGAAATTCCTGGCCGACCGCGCTTTGCACCGCGACCAGCCGTTCGATCGCCAGCTTCTTCTGTTTCTCGGTGAGGCCAAGATTATCAGACAGGTCGTCCCCATACCAGTAACTGAGGTGCGCGAACGGGTCCATTTTGCACGCGGTAAAGCCTCGCTCTTTTACCTTCAGCGCCTGCTCGGCGTAATCAGCCGGAGTGCCCGTGCCGCCCAGGAACCAGTAGTTGGCATAGAGCTTGATCTGTTTTCGGTAAGCGCCGCCCAGCAGGTCGTAAACCGGCAGTCCGGCGCGTTTGCCCGCGATATCCCAAAGCGCGATGTCGATGGCGCTGATTGCGGAGAGCGCGGGGCCGGCCTGTCCCAGCCAGTTGAAGTCACGATATAACTTCGTCCACAGATAGTCGATGCGCGTCGGATCCTCGCCGACGATCGTTTCTCCGATGTGCCGGCAGGCCTCCAGCACCAGCGGACTGCCGGGCCAGTTTGTACCTTCGCCGATGCCCGTGATGCCGTCATCGGTATAGATCTTGAGCAACACCCAGTTGTACTTGATGCCTTCGAGCAGCCAACTCCTCACTTGAGTAATCCGCATCGGACTCCGATCCCCGCGGCGAGACTTCCGGCAGGACATATGCTATCAGGTAAGACCAAGTTTCAATCTCCTGGCATTGTCGAGGGTAAAGAGGGATTCTGTCAAAGGCGGGCGCCCGCGTTTCACCGCGCCGGCCTGCGCGATGTGGTCCGAAGCCCGGTGCAAGCCCCGGAATCGAAAGCCTTCGAGCGAGTTGAAAATGTCTCGCTGCTCCTGTCCAGGGTTACAATAGGTTCAACTAAAGCTCTCCTGATGATGGCATTTTCGAAAGGTCGGCGCGCAGTGACGATGAATCGGGCGAGTAGGTCGGACCAATTGGTGGTGAACAAGAAGCGGCGCGGTACCGGGCCCGCGACGACCCTCTCCTTGCTGAAGTCATTCATCGAAAGCGGCCACTACGCGCCGGGTATGGCCCTGCCCACCGAGCGCGCCCTCGCTGAGAAGCTGGGCGTCGGCCGGCCCGCGATTCGCGAAAGCATCAAGGCGCTCACGATTCTCGATGTGCTCGAAAGCCGCCGCGGGGATGGAACTTATCTGAAATCCATGGAAGGTTTGCGCGCCGGATGGCCCGCGCAAGTGGAATTGAGCACCAGGGACTTCAGTATGCTCGACCTGCTCGAGGTGCGGAAGATGTTCGAGCCCAAAGCAGCCAAGCTCGCCGCTTCACGCGCCGTCGAATCCCATTTGCGCCGCATCGAATCCCAGCGCATCAAGGTAAAGGAAGCCAAGGATTGGGATGCCGTGGCGCAACGCGACCTGCTTCTTCACACAGCCATTATTGAGGCTGCCGGAAATCCCATTCTGAGTGAGTTGAACAGCGCCCTGACACGGCTGCTTCACCGTAGCCGCCAGATCACCGGAGCGCGCGCACAAGACCGCAGCCAGATGCTCAATGCCCACAACGCGATTGTGGACGCCATTCTGAAGGGCGACGGCGATGAAGCAGAAAAAGCCATGCTCGAGCATCTTCATCAAGTTGGTCTTGACCTGATCTCGGACCGCAAGCGATTGACGGCCCAGCGTCCTCCGGCAAAGCCCAAAGCAGGCGTGCTGCTGGATCGCTCTTCGCGGCTTCCGCTGTCTTCTCGGCCGGGCGGCTACAGAAGGCAGAAGTGAGCAGTCCGTCAGCTCCTCGACTGACTGCCTTCAGGGGCGGGTTATGGCCACGTCTTGACACCTGGATGCGATGGGTCTTAACCTCTGGTCGGACTAATAGTATTGGTTGTACCTGCAGCTCTCGCGTGTGCCCGGCACCCGGCTCGCACGCCACAGGAGGAGTATTCAGTGGATAGGCGGACATTTGTTGAAACCCTCGGCGCACTATGCCTTACCGCGAACGCCCGACGTCTGCACGGCGCAAGTATCCTCAACAGCACCGTCCCGGCGGATGCGGCCGCTCCGGACCTGATCCCCTTACCCTCCTCGGTCGACGGCGTCCGCCAACCGGTGCTGAATCTAGCCGGCGACTGGCTTGTGACCATGGCCCCCCCGGCAGAGTTCTGGAAGAACGGACAGGATACGTCTTCCTGGAAGAAGATGGCCGTTCCCAACGAATTCGCCACCCAGGGATTTTCTGTTGTGCCCGATCGCGAATATCCGTGCGCAAGAACACTCCCCATTCCCGCCGACTACGCCAACCAGCGGATCTTTCTCCGTTTCGACGGCGTATACAGCTATGCGCGTGTCTGGGTCAATGGAGTCTACGTTCGCGATCACTCCGGCGGTTTTACCTCGTGGGATTGCGAAATCACCGATCATGTAAGGCCGGGTGAAGAAGCGAAACTCGTGGTCGGGATTACAGACCGGCACGACGACATTTCCCAGGCCAGCTACTATGCAAAGCATCCCATCGCAGGAATTCTTCGCGATGTGCGCCTGTTCGCGGCGCCGCGCAACCACCTTCGTTCTTTTGCCGCGACAGTGGCTCTCGACGCCGAGTACCGGGACGGGCATATCCATTTCGCTGCCGATTTATCGTCCGGGAATATCCCTTCGGGGCACCTGGCGTTCAAGGTGACTGACGATTCTGGCCAAGCAGCAACTTTACAACCTGACACGATCCCGCTCGGCCTGCATGGCGAACCGATAATTGCCGACATTGTGGTTTCCTCTCCAAAGCGCTGGGACGCCGAACATCCCAATACCTACCTGCTCGAGGTATCGCTGGTAATTGGCAAAACGGTCGCCCAAACCATCGAGCGCCGGATCGGATTTCGCACGGTTCAACGCGCCGGGAACCACCTTCTGGTCAATGGAAAGCCGGTGAAGCTGCGCGGCGTCTGCCGTCACAGCATTCACCCCATCCACGGCCGGGCAGTTCCGGCCGAGTTCGACGAACTCGACGCAAAGCTTCTTCGCGCAGGCAACATCAACTTTGTTCGCACATCGCACTACCCGCCATCAGAGCAATTTCTCGATGCCTGCGACCGGCATGGAATCTACCTCGAAGAAGAGACCGCTGTCTGTTGGTCGAATGTCGAGAATGGTCCTTCTTCCGACCCGGAATTTACGGCTCGATTTCTTAGCCAGTTTCAAGAGATGGTTGTCCGCGACCGCGATCATCCGTCAGTATTGTTCTGGTCGCTCGGCAACGAGAGTCAGTGGGGAACCAACTTTGCGCTCGAAAGCCGGTTCGCCGCGGAGCACGACCCCAGTCGTCCCACGATCTTCAGCTATCCCGATACGGCACCGCTGCCCCTACCTGTTGACATCTACAGCAAGCACTATGTCGGCGTGAACGCGGACCTGGCCAGCAGCGCGAGCCCGCTCCTCAATGACGAGTTTGCTCACGTTCCCTGCTACAACCTTCCGACGCTGCGGCGCGACCCTGGTGTTCGCGCGTTCTGGGGGCATAGCATCGCGAAGTTCGGCGAGAAATTTATCTCATCGGACGGCTGCCTCGGTGGATCCATCTGGGCAGGCATCGACGAAATATTTCTGCTGCCCGATGGGCCCGTCGGATACGGCCCATGGGGCGTCATCGATGGATGGAGACGTGAGAAGCCGGAATACTGGCTCACCAGGAAGGCCTACTCCCCCATTCGTATCGAAGATCGGCCCGTACCGGTTCCCGAAGATGGAAACGCGCTCGTTATTCCGATTCGCAATGCTTTTGATCACACAAACCTGAATGAAGTTGAGATCCGCTGGTCATTCGGGTCGGCGGCTAATCAGGCTGCGCGCCTCGACCTCGCGCCGAAAGAATCCGGATACCTGGAAATCCCTCCGCGACATTGGAAACCGGGAGACACGCTGCAACTCGATTTTCTTGTTCGCGGCTCCATGATCGATCAGTTCAGAATCCCCGTTGGCATCTTGAAACCGTCCACTCCCACGCCCAAACCGGCATCCCTGAAATTCGACCGGACCGGGGATCGCGTCATCGTGGCTGGAGAGCGCTTCACCATTGCATTCAGCCAGGCAACGGGGCTGATCGCAGAAGCGCGATTCGACGAGCGGCTGGTAATCGCGGGTGGTCCGTATCTTGACTTGGGAGATGGCCCGCTGACGAAGAATTGGCTGCTGGGAGCGTTTGAAGCCGCTCCCGACGGAGACTTCGTCAGGATTCACACTTCCGGCGAGTGCAAGCAGGGAGAAGGAATTGAGGGCATTCCAATAGAGTTTGAGATCTCTATCGACGGAGCGGGGCTGATGACAACCATGTATCGTCTCCCCAGCCAAAGCCACGGAAATCCGCAGTTGGGCATCGCTTATGTTCTGCCGCCATCGGTAGAGAAACTCGCATGGAAACGCTCCTCGTTATGGTCGGTTTACCCCGAGGATCACATCGCGCGCCCCAAAGGCATAGCGCTGAAGAAGCCCAACCATGCAGCGCTGCGTTACGGCGTCAAGCCCGAATGGGCGTGGTCGCAAGACGTTGGCGACTTCTTCCTGTGGGGTAAAGAAGGCCAAGCCCCTGAGGCATCGAATGATTTTCGCTCTCTAAAAGAGAATATCTGGTACGCCTCCTGCATTCACTCCGGTGGAAACGTCCGCGTGCGTGCAGAAGCCAACGCGGACATCGCTGTGCGCGCAGCGGTTTTGCCGGATGGACTAGTTACCATGAGCCTCTATAACTTCTGGTCCTATCCTGATCTGGGCTGGGGTAACTTCACGGGATCAGACGCGGCGCCGGCCACCACTGCTCAGCAAGTGCGGCTGCGTCTGACAGACTTGCCGGAAGAGTCCTAGTCAGTATGGAGTGACCGGTTTCAGGATCGGTATGCTCTATTGCGCTTTGCGCCAGGCCTCGCCTCCTAGAGGCCGGCGCGACAGTCACGCTTTGCTTATTCTGCAATCTCCAGCGCTTCAGAAGCTCTCACGATCACCGGCCTGGCGAATTTGACTTTCACGCCGCTCTCTGTCGCGCTGGCGCCTGAAGGAACGTCACGGCCGCCAATACGTATGGATTTCGCGGGCTCGCGGAGAATCAGCGCACTCAGTTCAAGCTGTCCCTGGTTGCAGGAGAGCGACAGAGTTTGCCCCGCTCGACTCAAGGTGCCGAATGCGGAGGCTGTGACCCACGGAATTCGAAAGTTGCCGGGTGCGGCGGGCGTGAACGTGAGGCTCCTGTTGGGTAGATCAGGCTTGAAGCCGGCAGCGGCCAGCATGGTGCTCCAGCTACTCATCGCGCGGGAATAGTGGCCGCCGCATTCCACATGGTTCCAGGGCTGGCCCGCGCGGAGGTAGCGCCGATTGATGGCTTCCACGATCTGGACGCCATCGGTGAAATGGCCATGGTCGATGAGGAGCGAGGCGAAGGCGAACTCGATCCCGGACCAGACGCCGCCGGCCTGGAGATTGTTGAGAGTGAGAAGTTCCAAACCGCGTCGAGGCGCGGTGGCGTTGTGCACCCCGAATTCAGGGTTGAAGTTGTTGCGGAAAACACTGGACATGGCGCGCTGGAGGTTCTCTTTCGACACCGTCGTGGGCAGCCCGATCAGATGGGTAAACCATTCCCCGGAAATCTGATCGGTCATACACAACTCGTCTCGTGTTTTGCCATCGACCCAAAGGCTGTAATAGTCGCCGTTGAAGAGCATTCGATCGAAGCTTCGAGAAGCCTGGGAAAGTGTGGCATTCCACGACGCCGCCTGTTCCGTCTGGTCCATGGCCTGTGCCAGCACGACTGCGGCGCGCAGTGCGCCGATCCAAAGGGAAGAAATGTAGGAGGGCGTTCCACGCATTCTCCACTGGTCGTACGTTTGAAACCCGGTGTCACGGTCGGGAAGACCGTCGGCATTGCTGTCGAGGGACTGGGTGAACGCCATGGCGCCAACGACGTGCGGCCACAGGGACGCGAGATAATCACGATCCCCGGTCCAGAGGTAATCGCGGCACACCATCATCACGAACTGCGGATTCATATCCACGCGCCCAAAGCCCTGGGCATCGATTTCGTCGAAGCTGCCGGAGTAGTTGTGCGGCACCTGGCCGAGTTGGTTCTGGCGCGTGATGATCCGCCGCATCTGCGAAAGCTTAAGTTCCGGGAAGAGGGCTACGATCGGGAAACTCCCCTGGTAATCGACGTCCGTCGTCGAGAGGCCACAACACCCGAGGCCCTCCCAGATGGCGTATTCGCCGCTCTTGCTCCACCAGGTGTTAAAAACCAGGGTTGAGAGCTGGCTTGACCAGGAGAACGCCACCGAATCGCCGAGAGTCGTGTCGCAAAGAGTGCGCGCAAAATTATCCGTCACAGAGCGATGCTGGATATAGCGGACGCAGAGAAATCGGTTGACGTCGGCGGCGTCCTTGAACCAGTTGGCATACATGTGGCCGATTTCGTGTCCATCGGCCGTAAGGTGATGCGGGAAATACCAGCTCAAAGTGAAGCGAATCTCAGCTTTCTGTCCGGGCGCGAGACGCACAGTGGATGCCAGTGCCCCAGCTCCCCAGGTAAGGCGAGGCTTGCCTTCTTTGTCGTAGACATTCTTCCGTACTTCGTTGAGGAGTTCTCTGTCGCTGGCGCCGGAGACACTGGAAGCGGCATCAGTGAAAACGCGGCTCAGCAAGGCATCAGAGCTCAGGCCGTCCATTATTTTCCTGAGTTGGTCGCCAGAAGCGGAGTCGATTTCAGAGGCGGTGGGCAGTCCGATGCCGGGATCGGTGGTTCGCTTGGTGTTGGGCAGGCGACCACTCGCCGCAAGGGGCTGCATGATGTCCAGCAGCATGTAATTCAGACGCGGAGTCTCCCATCGGCAGAGGCCGGACAGCAGATATTCGCGGAATGTGCCGGAGATCCAGGAGGGTTCTCCTCCGGTGACGGAGAAGCACATGTTGCCGATACCGGACGGAAAATCGGTCTGAGCACCGGTATCGAGAAAGAGGGATGTGACGCCGTCATTCTGCGAAATCTGATTGCTCAGGCGCCGGTCCGGCAGCGCAGAGGCCAGTGGGTTATCCAGCAAGCCCACGAGCGATACCTCAACAGGCTCATCGCCAGGATTCTCGAGCGTGTAGACGACATGAAATCCAGGCGTCGCCGATTCGCGGGCGTTACCGGGGATGAAAGGCGAGAAGACCAGCGCGGAAACTCGCACGGGGATTGTGGAATCGATGTATCTGAGGCCGGTCATTGGGTAGGCGGCCAGGTACTCGATCGATTGCACGTCCTGAGCGAAGGGCAGGCTGTACAGGTTGTTCTCGTCGGAGCGCAGGTAAAGACGACGGACTTCGGCGACCTCGTCCGAGGCTTTCTTCACCCGGAGCAGAAACCGCAGATATTGCGGGCCGGGTGGGGGCGGCGCCGTTGTAGAGCGGGTGTCCATCGCCCACGGGCCGGAGTTGAAGATCTGCCATTCGTGGAAGCAGCCGTCGGCGCGAATTTCAACAAAGCCGGTGCCGATGCCGCCGAGCGGCGCTCCGGAACCCATCGGCATGGCAGAGGGAATCCTGAGTGTCCCAGATTCGCTCCCGGCCCAGGAAGCATGGTGGTCTGCGTCCTTCGCAGAGTCGTCGCGATGGACGCTGGCGCGATACGGAGCAGCGAAGCCAAGGGGATCGGTGAGTGCAGCGGTGCCGGTGGCGGCGCATCCGGCCAGAAACCTGCGGCGTGATGTTCCCATAAAATCTCCGATTCGCGGAACGGGATTACAGCGGTTTCAGGATTGCTGTACCCAGGGCCATTGCACTCAAGTCGACCCGACCCCAGGGAGGGGCGACCTGGTAGGAAGCATAATCGGGCATACCTGTCCTGAAACCGCTCTGAAATGCCTAGTTTACATTCTCATATCCCGGGCTCCCACATCAGAAGCCCTCAGCCGGCAAGCCGATTATCAGCTTCCGGGGCGCCCCAACCGCCAAAATGACTCAAGTTCCGGATGGCCCGGATCTTGGGGTAATGGCCGCGACAAGACCTTTTTCTTCACCACCTATGAAGGTTTTCGTTTCCCCAAACAGACACCGTTCCAGAAGATGGTTCCCACTGCGGATATGCTGGGGGGAAATTTCAGCATGGAGTTTCCCACCACGCCTCTCATCAATCCGGCTGCCGAGGGATGTGTCTATACCACCGGCAACCCGCTCTGCGGCGCCTGCCTGGACAACCAGATTACCTCCATCATCCCTCGGCAAGGCCGTTCCCGAGCTTCTTCCCAACCCCCAATTTCCCAGGCACGGCGCCTGATACGACGATTGTCGCAGCCCAGGCTGGCGCGGGCTATATCTGTTCGTCATAGCACTGGACGGTGTGGAACAGAATTTGCGGGGTACTCCAAATGGAAGGGACGCATTTCTCTCTGGACAATCCTGGCGGGAAGATGAAATTCTTATGCGCGACGAGTGCCGGCACGAGATTGGTCTTTCATGCGCAGAGGTCGGAGCGCCTGCCCCAGGGCGTTCAGGTTGCGGATGGCGGCCAAAGTTGTAAATCGGCTCGTTTCGAATCGCCGCCAATGGCGGAAATAGGAATGCATGCGATTGGAGAGGATGAGGCGGCAACCTTTGCTTCCCTGGAGGATCAGTAAGAGCAGGCCGGGTCCATGTGCCATGGCGATGCTGCCGCTTATGGCTTGGGGATTGCTCTGGGGGACAACAGGTTGCCACAGCCGGCAAGCGGAGATTCCCGGCGCAAGGCACCTGGATTTCAACCAGGATGTACAGCCGATTTTGGCGCGGAATTGCTTCAGTTGTCATGGGCCCGATCCGGAGATGCGCAAGGCTGGACTTCGGCTTGATCTGGGTGAGTCGGCGCTGAAGAAGCGCCCCGGACACCCGGATGCGATCGTTCCCGGACACCCGGAACAAAGCGAACTCATCAAGCGGATCGAATCAAAGGATCCGCACCACCTGATGCCGCAGTCCCCGCAGGGCGAAGCCAAGCCCATGAAGCCCGAGGAGATCGCTGTCCTGAAGGAGTGGGTGAAGGAAGGCGCGGTTTATCGCCCGCACTGGGCGTTCGAAAGGCCAGTCAAGGCGGCCTTGCCCGCGGAGGTCAAGAACGACCCGTGGGTGAAGACGCCGATCGATGCGTTCATCCTGGCACGGATGAAAAAAGGAGGCTTGCATCCCTCGCCTGAGGCCGACCGGGCGACGCTGATCCGAAGGGCAACCCTGGACCTGACGGGGCTGCTGCCGACACCGGCAGAGGCAGCCGCCTTTAAGAAAGATCCATCGCCCGATGCCTATGAGCACCTGGTGGATCGGCTGCTGGCGAGGCCGAGCTTTGGCGAGCAGCGAGCCAGGTACTGGCTGGATTATGCGCGCTATACGGATACCTACGGGTTGCATTACGATAACAGCCGTCACATCTGGCCGTATCGCGACTATTTGATCAGGGCCTTCAACAGCAACAAACCGTTCGATCAGTTTGCCATGGAACAGATCGCCGGGGACCTGATGCCGGCAAAGAATCTTGACCCGTTGATCGCAAGCGGATATGTGCGGCTGGGCGTGAGCAGCAATGAAGGCGGGACCATTCCCGAAGAGCTGCGCGTGAACATGACACGAGAACGCACTGAGGCTTACGGTGCGGCCTTCATGGGCCTTACCGTGGGATGCGCTGTTTGCCACGATCACAAATACGACCCCACCACGCAGAAGGATTTTTACTCCCTGAGCGCGTTCTTCAACAACATCGACGAGCAGCCGTTCAATGGGGACAGGCCGGTATGGGCTCCAGTGGTGCGGATTCCAAAGCCTCAGAATCAGCAGGCTTACAACCAGGTACTGGCAAAGCGATCTGAGCTTGAGAGCCAACTGAGGACGGAGCGGCTGAACGAGCGCGCGCTGGTTGAGAAATGGATAGGGTCCCGGCAGGGCCAGGCGCAACCCGTGTCCGCGGATAAGCTGATGCTGCGCTTGCGCTTCGATGAAGGAAGCGGCGAAGTCTTGAAAAACAGCGCGCCCCATGCGCAGCCGGCGAGCTTCAGCGTTGACAAGTCAAAGCCGCAATGGGGCGAGACCACATGGCTGTGGCCTGATTTCCGTCTGGATGGAAGCGGACGAGTGATGCTTGGGCAGACTGGCGATTACGAGTGGAACCAGGCATTCTCTTCGGGTGGCTGGTTCATGCCGCGCTCCACACCGAGCACAACAACAGAAGCAACTTCGGGCACATTGCTGTCGAAGATGGACACGACCCAGCACGGCCGCGGGTGGGACCTCGCGATGGAAAACGGCATGATCATTGTCGAGCTCATCAACGAGATGCCCAAAGACCAACCGCCGCCCGAGATCGCGCCGGGAAAGAAGCCGGCCCCACTCAAGGAATTCTTCCGCTATCCAACCCCGGGAGACCTGACGGCAAAGGATCTTGCGAAGGGAAAACCAGACAAGAAACCCGGCGACAAGAAGGACGCGGAAAAGCCCAAGCCGGCGAAAAAGCCGGAGCCGCGCATGGCCGCCGATCCGACGCCGCGGATTGCCATCAAGGTGACAAGTGTCGATCCGCTGGAAGTCAACGGCGATTGGCGCCATGTGTTCTTTACTTATGACGGCTCTGGAAAGGCCTCCGGCATCAAACTCTATGTGGATGGGACGCCCGTGGCTACGCGCGTGGTTGCTGATGCGCTGGGCCATGAAACAATCCGCACGCAGGCCCCCATGCAACTTGGTTATCGCTACCCTGATGCCAATCCGCTGCGGGATACGCGCTACCAGGATGTGAGGCTGTACGCGCGGGCGCTCACTGCGGACGAAGTGAAGCGGCTGCCACTTGAAGATTACGTTGCAGAGCTGGCCGGCGGGCCGATGCAGCAGTGGAACGAAGACGAGTGGCACGCGGTTTGCGAATTCTATTTCCAGAATGTCGACAAGCCTGCAATGTCGCTCTACAGCCAGATGAAGCAACTGGATGCGAGGCTGGACAAGCTATCCGCCGGCGGCGACCTGACCCAGGTGTCTTCAGAGAAGCCGTCCATCGCGTATGCGCATATTTTGACGCGTGGTATTTATACGGCGCAGACGGAACGCGTGGAGGCGAACACGCCGCACTTTCTGCCGCCCTTGCCTCCGGGTGAGCCGCACAATCGCCTCGCATTGGCGGAGTGGACTGTGAGCCCGGAGAATCCTCTGACGGCGCGCGTGACAGTCAATCGGATGTGGAACGAGTTGTTTGGATCCGGCCTGGTGGAAACAACCGAGGATTTTGGAATCATGGGGCAGCGGCCGTCGCATCCCGAACTGCTTGACTGGCTGGCCGTGGAGTTTCGCGAGAGCGGCTGGAACATGAAGCACATGTACAAGCTGATGGTGATGTCTGCGGCCTACAGGCAGAGCGCGAAGTCGACACCCGAACAACTGGCAATGGATCCGAAGAACCAACTGCTCTCGCATGGGCCGCGATTCCGGATGGATGCCGAAATGCTTCGAGACATCGCGCTTCAATCCGGCGGGCTGCTGGTGAACAAAATCGGAGGCCCAAGCGTGAAGCCTTATCAGCCTCAGAATGTGTGGGAGCAGGTGAGTTATCCGTCGAGCGATACGGTTGTCTACACCCAGCAGCATGGGGAGGCGCTCTACAGGCGCAGCATGTACACCTACTGGAAGCGCATGGCAATGATGCCGGATATGGATGCCTTCGATGCGCCAATGCGCGACGTGGTGTGCACCCGCCGGCAACGCACGGATACACCGCTGCAGGCCTTGGTGACGATGGATGACGTGCAGTGGGTTGAGGCTGCGCGTGCCTTGGCGCAAAGGGTAATTGAGCAGGGTGGTAGCAAGCCGGAGCAGCGCATCGACATGCTGAGCGAGATACTGCTTTCGCATGATCCCCCTGGACCGATGGCCGCGGTTCTGGAGGGCTCGCTTCGCGACATGGAAAAGCACTATGCGGCCGATCCAGTTGCGGCGAGCAAACTTGTGTCCGTCGGAGAGAAGCCTCGTGATCCGTCAATTCCTGAGCCGGAGTTGGCTGCATGGACGATGGTGGCAAGCGAGATGCTCAACCTGGACGAGACAGTGAACAAGTGATGGAGGAGGCCGAATGAAGCAGCACCCGCTTTGCACGGATACCGAGCATCAGGCGAATGTACTGGACCTTCCGATTCCTGCCGGGCTAAAGCAGGCATGGGCCGCACTTGAAACCCGCAGACAATTTCTGGGGCGTTCAGGCAAGGTGTTGGGATGGGCCGCCGCCTCCAGTCTGTTGGCCGGCCGCGGACTGATCGGCGATGCGCATGCGGCGGACATGACAGGCCAGCAATCAAGCCCGTTTGCGGATTTGAAGTTGCCGCAATTTGCTCCAAAGGCGAAGCGCGCCATCTATTTGTTCATGTCGGGCGGCCCGCCGCAGATGGATTTACTGGACTACAAGCCCAACCTTGCAGCCCTCTACAACCAGGATATTCCTGATTCGGTACGCGGCAGCCAGCAACTCACCGGCATGACCGCGGGACAAGCGCGTTTCCCCATCGCACCCTCTCACTGGGCGTTTCAGCGCTATGGCCAGACCGGAACCTGGGTGAGCGATCTGCTGCCGTATACCGCCCGCATGGTCGATGACCTGACGATCATCAAAACTACCAACACCGAGGCCATTAATCACGAGCCGGCCATCATGCTGATGAACACCGGCAACATGAATGCGGGCAAGCCCTGCCTGGGCGCATGGCTTTCCTACGGCCTGGGAAGCATGAACGACAATTTGCCTACCTTTATGGTGCTCCAGACGAAGACGAACCCGAAGGAAAATAACCAGCCCGTTTCTTCTCGGCTGTGGAGCAGCGGCTTTCTTTCGTCGGAGTATGCGGGTGTCGGATTGCGATCGGGCGGCGATCCGGTGCTCTATTTGAGCGATCCGGATGGCGTGGATCGCGAGGTGCGCCGCAAGATGCTGGATGCAGTGGAGCAGATAAACCGGCAGACGCTTGCCGAGATAGGAGACCCGGAAACAAACGCGCGGATCGCGCAATACGAAATGGCTTTCCGCATGCAAGCCTCTGTGCCCGAGCTCACGGATCTCAGCAAGGAGCCGCAGTCCACGTGGGATCTCTATGGTCCCGATGCGAAAGAGCCGGGGACATTTGCATATAACTGCCTGCTGGCGCGACGCATGGCCGAGCGCGGAGTCCGGTTCACGCAAATTTACAAACGTGGATGGGATGTGCACGCTGATGTGACCGGGGTGCTCCCGATACTTTGCCAGGAAGTTGACCGGGCCTGCTATGCGTTGGTGACCGATTTGAAGCGGCGCGGATTGCTCGATGACACATTGGTCGTTTGGGCTGGCGAGTTCGGCCGCACCGTGTATAGCCAGGGCGGATTGAGCAAGGAAAACTATGGGCGCGATCATCATCCGCGGTGCTACACCACGTGGATGACCGGCGGCGGTGTTCGCAGGGGAATTACTTACGGCGAGACCGACGACTATAGCTACAACATCGTCAAGGATCCCGTCACGGTGCGCGATTTCAACGCGAGTATCCTCCACTGCCTGGGGATTGACCACAACAAGTTGACCTACAAGTTTCAGGGGCTCGACCAAAAGCTGACCGGTCCCGTGCCGGCCAATATCGTTCCCGGGTTGCTGGCGTGATGAATGTGAAAGATCTGGCCGCATTCGCCGGCCAACTCGTTCCATCCAGCAGACGGACCCGGGTTTTGTGGTCAGCTTCGCTGGCCTTGAGCATCGGCCTGCTGTTGTTGCCTTTTCTTCTTGTGCTGAATGGCAAACCGCACGCTGACTGGCAGCAGTTTCTGGGGCGATTCCACCCGCTGCTGGTCCATCTTCCCATCGGGCTGCTGGTGCTGCTTCCCGTGCTTGAGGTGGTGGGCCGTTCACGGCCTGCGCTTCGTGAGGCTGCGGAGTTTGTTCTCTTGCTCAGCTTTGCCTGCTGCCTTGGCGCTCTTGCGCTCGGGTACCTGCTGGCATTTGGAAGCGGTGATACGGGAGCGGGCGTAAGCAGGCACATGTGGGGTGGCATCGTGCTCACCATCTGCGTGCTTCTCTGCGTCTTGGCCAGGCCTGCGTGGTCGTCAGGTCAGGTAACAAGGTTCTATCCTGCGTTGCTCACCTGTGTGCTTCTCGTGCTGACGTGGACTGCCGATCAGGGTGGCTCATTGACCCACGGCAGCAACTACCTTACCGAATACATGCCTGCGCCGCTCAAATTGCTGATTGGGTTTGGCCTGTTGCATCCGAAACCTCCTGCAAGTTCTTTTTACGCGCGCCACATCAACCCGGTCCTCGATGCGAACTGCGTGGCCTGTCACGGAGAAGGCAAAGTCAAGGGCGGCCTGCGCCTGGATTCCTATGAAGGACTGATAAGTGGCGGCAAGGATGGTCCGGTAATCGTGGCTGGACAACCAGACAAGAGCGCGCTTCTGGTGCGCGTGACACTGCCTCCGGATCACAAGCAATTCATGCCCGCCGAAGGAAGGCCTCCGCTCAGGCCGGAAGAGATCGGCTGGATCAGGGCGTGGATTCAACAGGGAGCTTCGCCCACGGCCAGGCAACTGGCAGGAGTGCTGATTCGCGAGGATATCCCGGAATTGCCGCCGCACCCGGTCGGTGACTACAGCGCGTTCATGGATGAGATCCAGCGGATGGCGGTGGGCCAGGGTGCAAAACTGGTACCCGTCTCGAGGCAGCCCTCCGACGGATTGATTTTGAATACAGTTGATGTGGCCGCAAACTTTGGAGACGCGCAACTGGCCCAGTTCAGCAAGTTCGCTCCCTATATTGTTGAAGCGGAGTTGGATCGCACCGCGGTGACCGATGCCAGTTTTGCCATCCTGAGCACGTTTACCCATCTGCGCGCACTCCATCTTGAAGGAACCGCTGTGTCGGGCAATGGACTTCAAAAACTTGGTTCTCTTTCGGAATTGAATTACATCAATCTAAGCGGAACCAAAGTGACGAAGGCGGCCGCAGCGCAACTCGGCACGATCAAGTCTCTTCGCCACGTCTACCTTTACAACACGCCGGCTCAGCCGGAATCTGCAGGGAATTTGGCGCTGTCCAACACGAGGAGCACACCATGAAGCCCAGGGTGAATGAGGGAAATGGATTCAGCAGGCGGCAATTCTGCACACTCACGGGCACCGCCGCGCTCGCCGCACTTGCCCCGCAGCCCGCCGAAGCGCAAGCGGGGACCAGCCAGGCGGAAGCAGGAGCCTCGATCATGAAGACAGGGAACGGAGAATGGACGTTTGAGGTGGTGCGGGGGTGGGGGCAGTTGCCATCGGGCACCCAGTTCGGCGGAACTCACGGCGGTATCGCGGCGGACAACGCGGGCCGCGTTTATGTGAGCACCCAAAGCGAGACCGGAATTCTGGTCTATGGCGCCGATGGAGTGCTGCTGAAGACTATCGCCCATGAATATCCCGAAGTCCACTCGATCGTCCACGCTGAAGAAGGCGGGGATGAGTTTTTCTACTGTACGGTGCAAAAGGGAACACCCCGGGAGAATTGGCTGTTTGTCAAAATGAAGACGGACGGCACGGTGGTGCAGAAGATCACGGCTCCTGCCGAGGCCGGGTTCAAGGAGCCCAACGAATGGCGATTGACTGCGGCTGTTCCCGCGCCGGATGGGTCCATCTTCATCGCCAACGGCTATGGCGACTCGCGCCTCTTCCGATTCGATAAGAACGGTTCGTTCCGCGCCAGCTATGCGGGAAAGGGCAGCACGGATGGATTCTTCAACTGCAATCATGGACTGGCGGTGGACACGCGATACGATCAGCCGCTCTTGCTGGTGGCGGATCGGGAAAACCGCCGTCTTTGCCATTTTGATTTCGACGGAAAGTTTGTGCGCACCATCACTCTGCATCTGAGGCGGCCCTGCCAGGTGAGTTTTCAGGGAGAGTATGCGGTGATCTCCGAGTTGGAAGGCCGCGTCACCATCCTTGACAGAGACAACACTCCAGTAGCGTTCCTCGGGGACAATCCACAAAAGTCTCAGTGGGCCAACTATGCGCTGCCGCCGGGCGATATAGCGGCCACGGTCTTCAGTGCGGCTCATGGTTGCTTCATCGACCGCAGCGGAGATATTTATGTGTCTGACTGGAACCGGACGGGCCGCATTACCAAGCTTGTCAAGACGAGCGTTTGAGTTCTCAATCTTGAAACGGAATCTGGAATCAAACTTGCGGCGTGCCCGACAATCCAGGGGCCAATGCCGCTAACCTTGCCATCTTCAGCTATTTCAACCCGCGCCCCCACTATCCGAGCTTCGAACGATTTCCTTTCCTCATTTTCGAACGCCAACGCCGGCCTGTTCTCGAACTCTAATTCGTGGCATTATCCTGATTTGATGAAATCATGGCCAGGCTTAACGTCTATCTATGATGCGCAGACAACATCATCAGCACAAAAAGAAGGATCGGTATCGCGGCGATGACGACATAAATCAGAATGTTCTTCGTCCAAACCATTGTTTTTCTACCCATATTGCGAGAGCTGTTTCGATCCTGGACAACGACATCCTGCATATGAGCGAGGTCGTAACCGAATTCATGAGCACTGGCGTAGCGATGGACCGGCTCGGGCTCCAACGCACGATAGATTATTTCCTGCATCTGTGGGGTAATCGAGGGCTCGATCTTACGCGGCGAAGGAACGGCCTTGACTAAGCGTTCGTTGATGTTCGCCAGAGAACTGGCCTTGCCGAATGGCAGTTGGCCGGTGAGCATTTCATAGAGGATGACTCCGATCGAATAGACATCGCTGCGAGCGTCGCAGCGACGTCCCCTGATCTCTTCAGGCGAAGCGTAGTTGACTGTATTCATCTCGGGGGCAAGGCTGGTGAACGTAATGCGTTTGGCCGCGACCTGCGAGGCCAGCCCGAAATTGATGAGCTTGATGTGGTCGTTGCTGTCGACCATGATATGCCCTGGCCTGAGGTCCCGATGAACGACACCGTGAGAATGCGCATAAGCCACCGCGTCACAAATTCCGATGGCAAGATGGATGGCGCGGTCCTGGGGAAGCTTGCCCTGCTCGGCAAGAATGACGCTGAGCGGACGGCCATTGATCCACTCCATTACGATGTAGTCCCGGCTATGGTGCTCGCTGGGCAGAACCTTCATGATGCCTGGGTGATTCAACTTCTGGCCGATTTCCAGTTCGCGCCGGAATCGCTCGTAAAACACCGGATCCATATCCAGTTCAACAAATGGCACCTTGATCGCAACCGTTGCGCCGTTGTTTAGATCGACTCCGCGAAAGATCGAAGCATGGCTGCTGGCAGCAACCAACGCATCGATGCGGTAGTGATCGATTTGGTCGCCGATCGAAATCTCTTTCATGCTTTTAGCCACTCAGCGTTCGCTCCGCAACTGCCTGTCTTCAGCTCAAAATACTCGGTAGACAATAAACAAATTGGGAATCTCATCTTTGCATCCTCCTCGGCCGAATTTTCATAAAGAACCGGATCATAGCGACACCTCTCAGTTACTGACCGCTTCCCGAATGATTTGAACTGTTGGCGGGCGACTGTAGAAGCGCCTCGTATATTGCGAGCTCCTCATCCTCGTCGTCTTGTGCACATTTAATCTGAAAGGCTCCACGCAAGGCAAGAGGTGTAAGCAGCGTCGTAAACAGAACGACGGAAACCATGACCGCCACCTCCGGCTCGTGAAACACGCCGGACGCTGCACCCATCGCGGTTACGATCAAGCCGACCTCGCCCCGAGACACCATGCCACAGCCAACTCGAAAGCTTCGAACCGTCCCCATGCCGCGCGCCAGGGCAGCCACGCCGCATCCCAGCAATTTGCTGACAACGGCGATCAAGAAAATGGCCCCGAGTAGCAGCCAATGTCCACCCAGAGAGCGGAAGTTGCTCGACAGCCCGATGGAGACAAAGAAGAGTGGAATAAAAAGGCCGTGCCCTATGGCATAAAAGGTCCGCTCAATGTCGGCCTTGTATTCAGACCCCGCGAAGACGTATCCCAGCAAGTAGGCTCCCGTGATGCCCGCCACGCTTCCGAGCCATTCCGCCGCGATGGCGTAAACCAAAACCAACCCCAGAACGCAGCTGGACACCGACTCATTGGCGGAGAGCCGGCGCAACTGCACGATGAGCGGGTCGAGCCAACGCTTTGCCGCACCGTAGGAGATGACAAAGAAGACGGTCACACAAACAGCGATGAGCGACATTTGAACCAAGAGGGGATGAGTCGCCGCGGTGTCAGAGTGCAGTCTCAACCAATTGGAGGCCAGGGCGGCCAGACCAAAGGAATCTGCTGTGCCAGTTGTTGTAGAAGCGGCAAGGAATGCAAGAACAAACAGGCCCATCACGTCGTCGATGACTGCGGCGCCGAGAATGACGGAGGCCTCAGGCGACGACATCTTTCCAGCATCCATCAGGGTTCTGGCTGAAATGGAAACGCTGGTAGCCGTCAGAGCGCCTCCGAGGAACAGCGCGCTGTTCCAGGGCAGTCCGAGGGCGTGCGCTGCGCCGGCTCCCAGAAAAAACGGCCAGATGACCCCGGACAAAGCCACGAGGAATGCCGTGACGCTCGCCTCGCGCATGCGTTCGATGTCGGTTTCCAGACCTGCGATGAACATCAGAACCAGGCCGCCGACTTGCGCCAACAACAAGAATGCTTTTGTGGCATCCGTTCCCTGGAAAATGCTGAGATGGAGCAGATTGAGTGCGCCTGGACCGGCGGCGACTCCAACCAGAAGTTCTCCCAGGATCGCCGGAATATTGAAACGTGTACAAAGCGAAGCTGCAAGCTTGCTTGCGGGAAGAAGTATGGCGATCAGCAACGCCAATTGCAGGGTTTCGGGCATCCTCTCCTACTTGGAAGCGGCCAAAACGGGTAGGGAGTCCTGTTTCCTTGATTTGCCGCGGCGTGGAGTCAGCTTCGCGCGCAGACTTGCGAATCCACCTCGCTCGACGCCTTCCCGGCGCATGGTTCGAATGGTTGCCGCTTGGCGGCGAGCGAGATCAGACTGCACTGGATTTGACGCTAGACGCGCTGCCTCCTGCGTATGTTCCTCCGCCTGATCGCAAATGCGCAGGCGCATCAGGAGTTCGCCAAACTTGAGTCTTGCGATAAAACTGTCCGGGGCCTGTTGCACTGCCTCTCGCATCTGTTCCATGGCTTCCTGGGCCTGCAAATCAACACAAAGTGCCATGCCCAGCATTACCCTGATTTCTGGCACGTGAGGTGTCAGTTGCGTCGCTTCGCGAAGCCAGCCGATCAGGTCCTTGCGCTCCTCAGGCTCGAGCACGCGGGGATCGCGAAACATACGTTGCAAATGGATGGTAGCTTCCGGGCCCAGCACTGCGGGAAGAGCCAGAGGATTTGAAGCAGAAGGCGCCAGAAAGAGCTTGCCTTCGTCTGCCTGGATGGATTCGCGCGGCATTGTCATTGGAAAGGCTCCATCGTACTTTGGTCCGTTTCTTGAAAAATGGTGCAGCAAGGCCATGGCAGTTCTACCTTGCTGCACAGGAGAATGCTCCTTGCGAACTAAGCTACGGCTACAGCGGCTCGATCGGCAGCAACCATGAAATCCGGAGCCGGAGCAAATACAAATTCCGGATATCCAAGTTGCCCCATCTCAGGAAGGTCAAGGCCTGCAACTTCCGTCGCGATGGAAACGCGCTGCCCAACAATGATGTCGAGTATCCAGTTCAGGACAAAGCTGAAGGTGAACACGAAGCCGACCAGGGTGGCGACGCCAACGATTTGCGCCACCAATTGGCTGGCATCTCCATAGAACAGGCCGGTAACGGAACCGGTAACGCCATTCCATGAGCCACCATAGTTGCTGGTTCCGTCGGCAAAGAGGCCAACTGATAGCACGCCCCACAGCCCGCAGGTACCGTGAACCGAAATCGCTCCCACCGGGTCGTCGACCTTCAGGTAATTCTCAACGAAGACGACGCTGAGGCAGACCAGAACGCCAGCGACGAAGCCAATGACGGCTGCGCCGAAGGTGCTGACGAAACCGCTGGGTGCAGTGATTGCGACCAGGCCAGCCAACAGGCCATTGCCACTCATGGAGGCATCAGGCTTGCCCTTCAGCGCCCACATGTACAGCAGCGCGCCGAAGGTTCCCGTGCAACCGGCCAGCATGGTATCAACGGCGATAGCGCCGATGCGCAGGTTGCCCGCGGCGGAAGCGCCGAGAGTGCTGCCGGGATTGAATCCGAACCAACCGAAGGCCAGAATGAAGCATCCGATGAGCACGGCGGAAATGTCGTGTCCGATGATCGCGTTGCTCGATCCATCGCGATTGAATTTGCCAATGCGCGGACCGACGATCATAGCCACAGCCAAGGCGGTCATTCCACCGACCGCATGGACGACGCCCGATCCGGCAAAGTCGCAGTAACCTTTTCCGAGCCCCATGTTGGTGCCCAGCTGCGAGAGCCATCCACCACCCCAGGCCCAATTACCGTACAGGGGATAGGTAAACGCGCCCATCAGCACCGAAGACACTGCAAAGGCGAGGAACTTCCATCGTTCTGCGGCTGCGCCGGTAACGATGGTCAGCGCCGTATCCATGAAGACCATTTCGAATAGGAAGATGACCATGACGCCGACGTCATAGGTGCTGCCTGAAAGAAACATGCCGCATTCGCCGAAGATGCCCCAGTGGGTGCCAAAAAGCGTTAGCACGTGCTCTGTATTCAGGGATTGCAGCCCACCCAGATTCCCATTGCCCGCGGCACCGCCCATCTGGATGGCGAAGCCGATGATCCAATAAGCGAATAAACCGCACGCATACACGAAGAAATTCATCATGTAGGTGTGGTTGGCGTTCTTCACGCGGCATAGACCCGCTTCGACCATCGCGAATCCGGCTTGCATGAACATGACCAGGAAGCCTGTGACCAGGGTCCATACGAAGTTGATCGCGATCTTGTTCTGGCCCACCTGGTTGCCGACGTCGCCAAGAGTGAGGCCGGTCTTCGCATCGCCCACGGGCACGTCGTTGACCGTACCGGTAAGCGCGCCTCCTGGATCACCATTGGCGAGGGTTGCGGTTGTGGGCGCCTTTGAGAGGGCGTCCTTCAACTCGGCAGCCGACGCGGATGGCGGAGCGTCAGCTCGAGCTACGGTCGCTGCGCCTGCCATGAGTACAACTGCCAGGGCGCAAGTCCAAGTTGCAAAGCGTGCAATTCTCATCAGATTTCGCTCCATGTGTAGGTTGATGATCGCAAGGGGAGATTTGTGTGGAGCCATCAGACCTTCCAGATGGCGTTCTTGCTGACCGCGGGCGCCAGAACGTAGAAAATTCCGGCAAGCGAGATAGCCAGACCGAGGATCGAAGTCACCATTCGACCGCTAACGGCTGGATGTCAGGTGCAATCCAAAGAGCACCGTCAACCAGCCTAGCAGCACGACCGCCACGCCGATCAGTTTCATCACGGCGGGTTGCGGGCCTATCCCGGTTTTGCCTTCAAGCGGCTTGATCTTGAAGAACCCCAAAAGAGCAACCACGAAGATGATTGCACCGAGTACGAGCGCGACCTTGCCCGCCCCCGATGAAAAGAATGCTATTCCGGCACAGACTGTCGTCAGCCCCACCATGAATAGCGTGAAATCTCTGCCTTGCGATGTTGTTGCCGCCATTACTACCCTCCTTGATTCAAGTTTGGAATCCGATTACCAGTTACGCTTGCTGAACAAACCGCCAACGAGCCCAAGTTGTCCTCCGGTCCCGGCAGCAATCAAACCTATGAAGCGAGCGAATTGGCCGGGGCAGATCACTGTCAACTCAGCGGAGACCGAACTCATGCTCCCCATCTCGCCCGCTTTCAAAATGAAGCGGAAGCCGCACAACCTGGCCCGCATGGCCACTGAAGCAACGCGCTCAAAACCATCGCTGTATCGGTTCACTTTGCCAGTCATCACAAGTTCCAGCCGGTGTTCGGCGTCGGCGCGGAACATACGCAGTTCAGCATTGATCACAGCAGGAAACGACTCAAATATGACTTCGCGCAAGCTCAATGCATCTCTCAGTGCCTGGAGTGTCTGGTTCTCCTTGGCCAGATGTGCCGGAAGATCCTGGTCCCACTGATCGGGTGGGCGCATTAGCCAGTCGCATCCCACTGAGTCTCCCTTCCACTCGAACCGCAGCAATAGCAGTGGTTCCCGAGATAGGGCGCCGAAGCGTAATCTTCTTCGCACCCTGCCTAGAAAGTCTGCGGCATGCAGCAACTCTTTCATGAGCGGCGTAGAACCTCCCGTAGAGGCTTTTGCAGGGCGTGCTTTTGCGGCGACTGCTTTTCTGTCGGCAACGCCAGGAAAACGATGAACTGGGTCAGGACAGTAAGCTCGGCAACCATCGGGGCGCCATGCTGCATCCGCACCAGGAGCAAGAGCATCACCATGGAGCACCATTGCCAGCGCGAGACTCTCAGCGCTCTATTCGGTCAGTGAGGACAAAGAGTCTTTTGGGTGCAAGCCCTCGAACATCGGAAGAACCGGAACGCGCACGAAAACACGCGATTGCAAAAAATGCTGAGAGTAGAACTTCAACCAAAAGCGCCTGAGTACTCATTTCGCCTCCGCGAGATCGATAACCTTGTGGATAGTCAATTACGGGTACAACGGTAGCGTCGTTGCAGCCCGGCTGCAGCAGTGCTATGAACGAAGAATGAGTTCAAGTGCAGAGCCGGAAAGTGGCCGCAGAAGTGAAATTACTATTGGCTCTGGAAATTCGTGATGGTGCCCGACGAGAGCTTGTTCGCGGCCATTGCCAAGCTGTTATGGAGTGAGGTTAGAACTCAAGCGGCAGGAATTCAATCTATCCTTTGGTATAGTCAAAAGTGCTCGAAATAAGGATCATATAAGGATGCAGTTCAAAAGTAAGATGGCGAGGATGACCCGTCCGATGCTGCATTCCTCATGCGCTGCCCGGCTAGCGAAACATTCAAATCTAGGGCAATCTAGGATTGTCACCGGGCAGTTCGGAGGAACAGTAGATCTCTGGCAGAGGAAATACAACCTATACTTTGATATAGTCGGCGTCGCCTTTTCAGGAGGGTGCGACAGGCCCTGGGCGCGAGAAGGTAATTACGATCCGGTTGAGCCGCGCCATCACAATGGCGGTCTGACCCGCTCGCATATCTTTACGAGTTCCGCCAGCGAGCCTGCCCGCATCTTTTCCATCACCTGGCGCCGATGCATCTTGACGGTGATTTCGCTCAGATTCAGTTCGCCAGCGATCTGCTTGTTCAAAAGGCCTGCGGTCACCAGCGCCATCACTTCGCGCTCGCGCGGAGTGAGCGAGTCAATGCGCGCGCGGATCGAATCAACAACGGCATCTTCCGTACGGCGGGCTCGGTCTGCCGCGAGTGCCTGCTCGACCGCGCGCAACAGCTCATCCTTTTGAAACGGCTTTGTCAGGAACTCCACAGCGCCTGCCTTCATCACCTTGCGTACCATCGGGATGTCCCCGTGCGCCGTCATAAAGACTATCGGGATTTTGGCGCCGGACTTCCGCAATCGCTCCTGGAACTCAACGCCGCCTATTCCGGGAAGCCGCGCATCCAAAAGCAGGCAACCCGCCATTGCATCCGACCAGTGAGCGCATAAATCCCTCCGCGGTGGCATAGCACTTCGCGTTGATTCCCACCGCTTCGAGAAGATTGGAAACCCCCTCGCGAATTGATTCATCGTCATCAACGATGAAGACTGTTTCCCGTTCGATCCATCCGAGGCATCAGGCTTTTCCGTCATGATTGCGACCGCACTGTGAATTGTAAGGTGGCGCCGCCCCGTACCGAGTTTTCCGCCCAAATCTTCCCGTCGTGGGCTTCGATAATGCCGCGGCAGATGGCCAGTCCCATCCCTGTTCCCTGAGGCTTGGTGCTGAAGAAAGGTTCGAACATCCTTGCCGCTATCTCCGGTGCAATGCCCGGACCATGGTCCTCCACCGCAACAAGGATTTCGCCGACGCCACGCCTCTCTGTCCGTATGATGAGTTCGCGCGGTTTGGCAACCTGCATCATGGCGTCCATGCCGTTCATGGCCAGATTCAGGATCACCTGTTGGATCTGCACCGGGTCCATCTCCAATTGCGGAAGATCGTGCGCCAGCAGGAGGCGAATAGAAACATCTTTCCGGATCGCCTCGTCCCGCAACAGTCGCGCTAATTCCTGGATCAGGCGATTCATGCTGGTCAATTCTCGCACCTGTGCTTCTTTCTGAAACAGAGCGCGCACACGGCTTACGACAACGCTGGCTCTCGTGCTTTCCTGGATGATCTTGTCCGCAGTCGCTGAGGCCTTCTCAAGGTTTGCGGGCTTGGCCTGCAGCCATTCCCTGCAGGCGTACGCATGCGTCACAAGAGCCGTAAGGGGCTGGTTGAGTTCGTGCGCTATGGATGCCGCCATCTCGGCCATGCTCAATGAACGCTGCATGCGCGCAAGATCTTCCTGCGCTTGGACAAGATTTTGCTGCGCGCGGTGCTGCTGCTCAACGTCAATGTGTATGCCGTACCAGCGTGCGATTCGGCCGTCTTCCCAACGCTGCGGAATGCTTCGTACCAGAAACCAACGATAACCACCGTCCGCGGCCCGCACCCGTGCTTCGATCTCGAACCTGTCGCCACTTGCCAGAGCCTCCTGCCATCCCTTGCGGAAGAGCTGTTTGTCTTCAGGGTGGATCACATTGAAGAATGCTTCTCCCCGCAACGATGCTGGGCCCAGGCCCAGGTAGTCACACAAGTACTGGTTGCAGTACTCGATGCCTCCCGCAGCGTCAGTTCGCCATATCTGCTGTGGGATGGCCTCGGTAAGGATTCGCAGTTGACGCTCGCTTTCCTGTATCTCGCGATTCGATTGCTGTAACTCAATCGTTCGCTCTTGCACCTTCGCCTCCAACTGGTCGCGAGCAACTCTGATCGCATTTTCTGCCCTCTTCCTCGCCGAACTCACAATAGTGATGGCTATGGCACACACAATGAACGCCGCCAGAAAACTCTGAGAGTCCTTGGCCACGGCCATCGAAAAATACGGCGGGACGAAAAAATAGGTGACGATTAAAGTCGAAAAGGAAGCGGCCAGGAAGCCGGCGAGGAAGCCGCCAAACCATGCGCTGCCCATGATTGCCCCGAAGAAAAGAAAGACAAACGGGTATGCGATGACGTGTTGAAGCGGAAAGGTCCACAACAACGCGACGGATACAAAGGAGCCGGCTATGGCGCACGGCTTCAGGGCATACTCCATCGCCCACCGAGAGATCCGCCCTGCTTCAGCCTCTGTCATGTTGGAATCATAACCCGCGATCGCTGGCAGCCCGTTTCTTCGTGGGAACAGTCTGCAAGATCTCGGATAGCTTCATTCTGGACCATTATCAATTCCAATTCCACTCAGCGACTGATCTTTTTGTTTCGTAGCCCAAACCTTTTGACACGGCTCTCTTCATACAATTTTTCCTTTTGCTTTCAGCGAGATAGAAGGCATGAATTGCGGAGCCTCTCGGAACAGTAATGCCGGTTATTCAATGGGTCGGCCGTTTCAAAAGGCTGTCGCGGTGTGCCGAGGTTCAATCTCCCTTTTGAAACATAGTCTAGAAGGATCCTGAGAGGGTTTGGACTTCGAGAGACGGCAGGCCGACGAATTAAAAGCAACTGCAGGTCCTTCGCTCCGCTTTAGATGGCATTGCAGCCCGGTAGACCGCCACGACGGCAATGCCGGATTGAAGCGTGCGGGCTGCCTTTCGCCGGGATAGTGAATGATAAGGGAGATTATCGCCAGCGTCGACCATCGGCACCTAAGACTTTCCGCAACCATTAGCGATGTCTGATCGGGCTCAATCAAAGCTGCGTCGAAAAACCGCTCGACGCCACGAGCCACAGCACCGTTACTGACGATGCGGACGGCAATCACGAATCACGGCTGCGGCGATCGAGTGCTGGCGTCGCGCAAGAACGCCTCCACCTTATTGGGATCGAAGTCAAGCTGATGTACGATGTTGTTGTTCCGCTCGGATCCGTGCGGCGGAACACACGAGTTGCTTCCGTGCGGGCTGCTTGGAGGTGTTCTCGTGGAACTATTCAGAAAGAACAAGTCGAAATATTTCTGGTATGACTTCACGGTGCGCGGCGAGCGCTACCGCGGATCAACCAAAGAAACCAACGAAACGAGAGCGCAAAAGGCCGCTGCTCTCAAACTCGCTGCTGTAATCAAGGGCAGCGACCCGCTAGACAAAAAGTCGCCCACACTCCGTGAATTCTCGAAGGATTTTCTTCAATGGGTGGAAACGTGACGGCTCGAGGCCGACAGCCGCCGCTATTACAGGAACGGCTGGCGACTATTGGAGCAGACGAAGATCGCCGGAATGCGCATGGACCAGATCACCAAGGACGAGGTCGAAAAGCTGCAGTTTCCCGGATCGGCCTCGAATGGCAACAACGTGCTCCGGACGTTGCGGAGGATGTATTCCAAAGCCAAGGAGGACAAGCTGGTCTTTGAGGTTCTAAACTTTGCGCTCTTCAAGGAACACGGCCGGTCACTCCGTCTCAACGACGATGCGGAAAGGAGGCTGTCAGCGTTGGCCGACCAGCCGCTGAAGGACATTATCGTGGTGATGCGTGACACAGGAATGCGCAATGCCCGCGAACTCTACTGCATGCGGGTGGAGAACGTGGACTTCGATGCCGGGACGATCTTCACGCTGGATAGCAAAACAGAGTCCGGCCGCCGGTTCATCCCTATGAGCAGTCGCGTCAAGCAGTATATGCGCCTCTGGGTTTCCGGATCGCGGCCATCGTAGATGCGGACCAGCCATGTGCTGGGTCCACGGCGAACGATTTGACCAATCTTGCGTACCATTCTTGTCTCCTAAGACGGGAATCCGGCACACGTGTCGCACACGCGGCCGCTGCTTAGGATTGGTTTCACGAGCGGGTCTGGAAACAGTAGACTGACGGGGGTTCAGTCCCTGACGTTTCCCCGAAGATCCGAGTGCCTGCCTGCAGTGAGGCACATACATGTTCGCGCACAGCCCTTTGCCTGCTGGTAAAACATCAATCTAAAGGGTAGACTGCCTGGCGAGAGGAGGAGCCCCCGGATTCTCTCTGTGGCATCTCTCCAGAAAAGGGGACTTCCAGTCATCAAGCCAGAGAAAAGGCCTCTATTTCTCACCACATGGGGCTGACTTAGGAGATTCTTTGGATGCATCTAGTGACAGAAATGGCCCGAAAAGAGGGCTGTTCATCGAAGTTAAGTTGAACAAAATAAATAACTTAGACTGTATGGCGGAGAGGGAGGGATTCGAACCCCCGATAGAGTTACCCCTATGCCTGATTTCGAGTCAGGTGCATTCAACCGGGCTCTGCCACCTCTCCGCGCTGTAAACTACTCTAAATCAAAAATTTGTAGATTGCTCCCAGCTCCGGCCCCATCCGCTCCCCATCCGCGGGCCTGTGCCTGCCCGGCCTTCACTCCAAAAACCAGCGCTTCAGCGCCTCTACCCCGCAAGCAACCTCAGGCTCCAGTCTACCGGCGAAGGCACGGCCCCCGCAATCACCTCTGCTCGTTCTCCCCCGCTCCATCCCCATCTCACTCCCCGTCTTCTTTATCGATGTATGCCGAACGTCTGACGACCGCCTCCCGCCATGGTTACCATCGATAACTTTCGTGTCCCACTTTGGTGTGCGCCCACCCTGATTTCCACTTGATTCGAGAGGAGACGGGGGTACAATTCAAGCTATCCGCTGCCCTTGCCGGCAGCCTGTCTTTTTGTGCTTCCCGCAGTCCTTGGGCCCGCGCCGGCGCTGAAGGGGAAAGTTCCAATCCGCACCCGGTTCCCCTTCCGTCCGTCAGCGCATCCAACGATGTCAAAGTCACCGTGCACGATCGGAGAATTCAAGCCATGATGAGTGCCAGTCGTCCTTCTTTCAAGTTGTCGATCATCGCCGCGGCGTTTGTCATGTTGGCCGCCTATGGCAAGCCGGCGCAGGCGCAGGATTCCGTGACGATCAACTCCAATTACGTCCGGATCACCGGCCTGCCCGACGACTGGAGCCATCACCACCTTGTCTTCTCCAATCCTGGTACTGAGCAAGACGCCATCCGGAATGGCAGGGACGAGCAGTGGCACAGGATCGTCAACGATCCTCGCTACGTCATTCACCAGCTCAAGCGGGGCCTCCCGGCGCAGGGGCCCTCGGGCCAGGACGCAGCCTATTGGAAAGCCCTGGTCGCGCTGGACGCCAAGGATCGCAAAGAGCACGAATGGGACGGGCACGACAGGAAAAGAAGAGATAAGCACGGAAACCCGGCCCCTGGCGCGACAGAAATTAAGGGCGACTGGGGAATGAGCATGGGTCCACTCGCCAAGGCCGGGGCCAACCAATTCCCAGCCAAGTTTTCCTTCCTCACCACCAGCGCCTATTGTGCGAGCGACACGACGCCGGACTTCGTTGCCTACAATACGGGCCTCGCAGGGTCGGGCGGAGCCACCGGCTCCGCCGGAGCAGCTGGGCAGGCGAGCATCATTGCGTTCGACAATATTTACACCGGTTGCTCAGGAAGTGCTCACCCGGAGGTCTATTGGGCCTATAACACCGGAGGCACCGTATCAACATCGCCTGTGATTTCAGAGGACGGCTCCCAGCTTGCCTTTGTCCACAGCGCAGCCGGCGGTGCCAGCCTGGTCGTCCTTAAGTGGAAAGCCGGCGAAGGCTCAAGCGCGGGAAACCCCTCGGCCGCGTCCGTTCCGTCCATCCCGGCAAGTCAATACACCTCTTTGCAGGGAAGCAACTACGCGACCTGCAGGACCGGCTCGACCTCCTGCCAGATAACGATTGGGTTCAGCGGAACCCACAATGACACAAACTCCTCGCCTTTTTACGACTACACCAACGATGTGCTTTACGTGGGCGACAACTCCGGCGTCCTGCACAAATTTTCCGGCATATTCACCGGCTCACCGGCGGAGATTACAACCTCGCCCTGGCCCGAGACGATGAGTAACGGAAATATACTTTCCAGCCCTGTACTCGACCCGCTTCCGGCAACGTTTTCGGGGCTCTTCCGCCGGAACCCTGATCTACGTCCCAAGTGCCGGCGGCACCATCGTAACTTCCGGGGCGCTTATTAACGGAGGTACGGGGGTCGTTGACGCCCCCATGCTCGACTCACAGCCGGTCGTGCGTATGTTTTCGTTGGCAACGATCATAACAACACCCACTGTAATGGGGGCAACCCCTGCTTTGCCGGGGTCTACCAATTCATCACATCACCTTCTTTTGCCGCAACTACCACAGGCGTGGAGGAAACATTAGGCGGGTCTAATTCCACCAGCTCGAACATTTACGACGGAACCTTCGACAACATCTACTTTACGAGCACCAGCCCCGCCAGCCCAGCCGGTAATCTCTACGTATGCGGCCTCAGCTCCGGCGGCGCCACCCCGACTCTATACCAAATACCCATCTCTGGAACTGGCAGCACCACGATCGGAACTCCGGTCACCGGTCCGGCGATTGAGACCCTAGCCGGAAACTGCTCTCCGGTGACGGAGTTTGACAACTCCCCGACTGACTATATTTTCCTGAGCGCGACCGGGACGAACAAAACGACTACCCCGATATCCTGTCCGACCGGTACTGGCTGCCTGATGTCTTTCGACGTAACAAGCGCATCGGGGTTCGGCACCAGCAAAGCTACCCTGAAAACCGCCCTGGAAGCCAGCGGCACCAGCGGGATAGTCATAGATAACTCGGTGAGCAGCCCCACGGGTACGTCGCAGGTGTACTTCACCCCGCTTGCCAACCAGAGTTGCGGAGGCAACGGGACAACGGGGGCCGGCACGGGTGGGTGCGCTATTCAGGCCTCGCAGTCAGGACTACAGTGAGGATGCAAGTCCATCGCTGAGCCCCGCCTTGGCCAATGCCCTCGTCTTGCGGCCGGGTGCCTTGAGCCCCGGCCTGGGGATCTGGAATGGAGATGCCTGCCTTGGAACCGCTCATCCCCCTCGTATCCCGCGCCCAGAGTAACGATGACAACGGACCACAAACGCGGTATGATGGCCGGATGATGAGTCATTCGAACCCCAAGAATGAGGCAACTCAGTCGGCAGAGAGCAAGGCCTCTGTCAAGAAGCCCTACCAGAAGCCTGAAGTGCGGCATGAGCGCGTTTTCGAAACCATGGCGCTCTCCTGCGGCAAAGTGGGCTCACCCAGGAGTCCTGCCGCGCCAACCGCAAGGCCTCCTAGATCTTTCCGCGCATGGATGCCGAGGCAGCAACGCCGCTCCGTGTGGTGCGAGCTTGTGCAGGAAGTCGCTGGCGCGCAAGGCGAGGTTCGCCTGCGAGCGGGCGGCGCGAGCATGTTGCCCACCGTGTGGCCGGGCGATCTGGTCACGGTGCGCGGATGCGACCTTGCCGATCTGCGGCCGGGGCAAATTATCCTGCACCGTCGTCAGCAAAATCTTACTTTGCATCGGATTGTGCGTGTTGCGAGCGATCACCTGATTACGCGCGGAGATTCGCTCCTCAGCTTCGATCCGCCGGTGAAGGCAAGCGATGTTCTAGGCCAGGTGGTCAGCATCCGCCGCAGCGGCCGTAGCGTGCGGATTGAACAGGCATTTTGGCAGCGGGTTGTGGCTTGGATCCTGCGCCGGTCGCGGCTGCTGCGTCGCGGGACGGCTTATGTGCACCGTCATGTGTGGAAGACGGGAGAGACGCAAGGACCCGTTGCCGATCCGACCGCGCTGCGGGTTGGCGGGGAATGAGGCCGGCGCTCCGCCGGCTCTTTTTTCAGCACAATCTAATTTGAAAAGACTGAGCCGGTAGAATCAGGGACGAGGCGTTGCTTTGTCCGCAGATTGCAAGAATTCGCCGGAACTCGATCTGCTGTTTCTTGTCGCGCGGGTCCACTTGCCGGCGGAGACGCAGAGCGCCCTCAGCGATCTCCTCGCCCAACCTCTCGATTGGGATTCTCTGCTGTTGCTGGCAGCCCACCACGGCCTTGAGCCGCTGCTCTTCCATCATCTCCACGCATTCGCCGAGGGAGTTGTACCCGCCACCGCCCTGCAAACCCTGCGCGAAAACTCCAAGGTAATTGCCGGGCGCAACCTGCTTCTGGCATCCAGACTGAAAGAAATCTCAGCCCACCTCCGCGCGCGCCGGATTGAGCACCTTGCCTATAGAGGGCCGTTGCTGGCCGAGGACTACTACGGCAATAGCGCGCTGCGGGCGTTTCGCGATCTCGACATCCTGGTGCGGCCGCAGCAGGTGGAAGCGACGCGGGATGCTCTGGCGGAGATCGGCTTCAACGACAAGCTGGGGCTGAGGGCGACACAGCAGGCGGCGTCGTTCCGGTGGGGGTTTGAGCATCCGTTTACGGCTGCGGGGGGAGTTGATCTGGATCTCCATTGGCGGCTCATGCAGCGGTTCAAGGCGCGCTCGCTGGATATGGAGGGGATTTGGCGGCGCGCGGTGAAGACGCCGTTCTGGGGAGGGGAACTCCCGACGCTCTCTGCGGAGGATCTGGCGGTGGCGCTGTGTCTGCACGCGGGCCACCACGGATGGCAGCAGCTATCCCACATGACCGATCTCGCGCAGCTCTTCCAGGTCCACCCGCAGTTGGACTGGGAGATAGTGCGCAGCCACTTGGGCGACTCAAACACGAGGCGGATGGTCTATGTGAGCCTGCGGCTGCTCGGGACACACTGGGAGGCCGAGATCCCGGAGGATCTGAGGGCGCGGATTGAGCGGGATGGGCATGTGGCGCGGCTGGCCGATCGCATCCAGAGGGAGATTTGGCCCTCACCGAGCCCGGCACTGACAACATCCAGCCTTCGCTGGATGTTGGAGCGTACCTCAGGTGAGGATCTGGCGGATCGCCTGCGCTTGCTGGCAGGGAGTTTCTTTTGTCCCGCGGTGGAGGACTTCGCGGCGTTCAGGCTGCCAAGGATGCTGGCGCCGCTCTACCCGGCGTTACGGGTTCTACGCCTGGCCTACAGATTTGCAACGTCCCGGAAGGTCTGACGATCTCGCCCTACGCCACCCTGATCTGAACCAGGTTGGCCGACGAATGCGGGGTCAGATGCCCCTGGCTGATCTGCCAGGCGCTGCTGATTCCCGTCCGCGCCTCTGACTTTGCGCAATCGGAGGGAGACGGCCCGCGCATGTTGCCTTCCATGTAAGCCAGCCCCGGGCAGCGCGTGCAATAGGACATATGGCTGCAATGGGAGCAGGTTGGAAGGTCTCTTACCTTGATGGACCGGAGCTCGGTCAGCGCCTCTGACCGGTACCAGATATCGCGAAAGGCCTTCGTGCGCAGGTTCCCGCAGGGCATGGGAAACTGCACGCAGGGGAATACGTCGCCGGACGGAGAAATATAAGCCAGCGTGTGCCCCGCGCTGCAGCTGTAGCCTTCCAAAACGTCCTCATCCGCATCCGAAACGGGAGCGCAAAACTCGCCCACATTGCCTACGAATTCTTCAGTATGGAAAATCTCTTCGAGTTCCTCGCTTGAAATGCCGAGGTTCAGTACGGAGCGGTCGCCATTGAGCATGGGCGTGATCGTGGGATCGACGACGAACTCGACGCCCATCTCCTTGGCCAGTTGCCTTACCGCCTTTGCGTTGGTAACGTTTTGCTTCATCAGCACATTGGTGATGGAGACCTTCACGCCATTCGCTCTGAGGTGGCCAATGGCCGCCAGCGTGCGGCGCAGCGATCCCGGCACCTTGGTGACCGCGTCGTGAACCTCGGGCAGGTGCGAATAGACGCTGATCTGCACCTGCTCGATGCCGAGTTGTTTGATGCGCGCCGCCTGCGCCGGCCCAATCATCACCGCATTGGTCTTCAGCTTCACATTGAAGCCAAGCCCCCGCGCGTATTCCAGAATCTCAAAGCAATCCCGCCGCAGCAGAGGCTCTCCGCCGCTGATGGCCAGGAAAAATGTCCCGCAGTCGGCGAGCTGTTGCAGCACATCCTTAATCTCGGCGAATGTCATCTCGCCCTCGCCGCCGTGGTCGAGGTAGCAGTGGACGCACCGTTCGTTGCACTTCCAGGTAATATCGAGATGCGCGCTCAACGGAATGCCCTGCGCGGTCGCCTTCTGGTTCATCTCCTCAAGCAGACTCATGGAACCTCCTTACTGGGGAATCGGGTGGTCCGAGACAACTAAAATGCCATGCATGGCCAGCTCGTCAATAAATTCCTGAGCATCCGCTGAGGCTTGTTCGACGGGGACATCGAACTCCGCGCACACCTTCTCTTCTATGATGCGCGACAGGGGAGTGTTGCCGTCCGCGGCCTTCCAAATAACCGTGCCGGTCGGATTCAGCATGAAGAGGGTCGAATCAACCGTCGACATGATGATGGTTTCATCACCCAGCACCCGCGCCGCGATGGCCGTACTCTTGGCAACATATGTTTCAGTCTGAGGCATCTTTCACCCAATCAACTCCCAGACGCGCTCGTCAGGGAAGAACGAAAGTTCATACACCGGCACTGCCGCCACGAAAGCGCAGGCCGCCTCAAAAACCAGGCGCACCAACTCCGCATCCTGCGCAAAGAAAAGAATATTCCGCAACAGAAGCCGCGTGGCCTCAGCCGGTTCAACAGGCGAAATCCGGTTCTCCTGCGCCTTTTTCAGCAGGTACACTGCGGCAATCGGAGCCGAGATGTTCTTCCCGGCCTCGCCTAGCTCGCCCGCAAAGGGAGTGCCGTAGGCAAGATATTGATGGTCAACGCGCCTCACGTATGAAGCCTCATCCGTCAGCAGTGCCACATCGGGTGGCGCCAGCCTGGCGATCGTAGTCTTGCCTGCCTCCGATAAACCGGAGAACAGGTACGCCTTGCCATTGCGCACCGCGCTGGAGGCATGCAGCAGGAACCCTCCCGTCCGCGCCAGCAGGAGCGTATGCGTGATGCGCAGAACGGAGTCGATCGAGAATGGATTGGCCGACTGATGAATCAGTCCCTGGCGCCGCTCTGGACTCCACCTGGCCCGAAAATCGCCGCGCTCCAGCCGCCATTCTCCATCCTCCAGCCACACCTTCACATCGGCGTCGGGATCGAAAACGCCTGGTTTAACCAGCTCCACGCGGAATGTGAAGTCGGACTTGCCTCCGAGCTTCATGTAATCACCATAACGGCCCCTCAGAAGGCGTACAAACTCGGCGTCAGTTGTTTTCAGTGCAATGGGGATGCCGCCTATTTCAATGACCACGTCTTGATCGCGGTCGGTGCCGTGGCGGGGGAATTTCATCCGTAGCGCCATTCTATAACAATCGGATCGATTCCCAACCACATTGTCCTTCGGGCAAGATCATCGGTAATAGGGGCAACCTGGCCACCGATTTTCGAAGGTCAGTTCCGGGATTCCACCCCTTCTTCAAGTACGGCTCTGGTCGAATGCTGAACCGCCCACCGCCGCCAATCGCGAGTCGGCAATCTGTTTCTCAATCCAACGGTAGGTCTTCTCCAGTCCTTCGCGGAGCGGACGCGTGGGCTTCCAACCCAGCTTCTCTGTAATGAGCCGATTGTCAGAGTTCCTGCCGCGCACACCCAAAGGGCCGGAAACGTGCTTGATCGTGAGCTTTTTTCCGGCGACATCCATCACCATCTCCGCAAGCTGGTTGATGCTCACCATCTCCTCTGAACCGATGTTGACCGGGCCTGTAAACTCCGACTCCATAAGCCGGCGAACGCCTTCAATGCACTCATCGATATAAAGGAACGAACGCGTCTGCTTCCCATCGCCCCATATCTCGATCTCGCCACCGTCTTCAGCTTCAGCGACTTTGCGGCACAGCGCGGCCGGAGCTTTTTCTTTGCCGCCCGTCCAGGTCCCCTCTGTTCCAAAAATGTTATGAAAACGAGTTACACGGACTGAAACACCGTAGTTTCGCATATAGGACAAATAAAGCCGTTCGCTGAAAAGCTTCTCCCAGCCGTATTCACTGTCCGGTGCGGCAGGGTAAGCAGAATCCTCTGAGCACTTGGGATTCAAAGGATCCATCTGGTTGTACTCCGGATAGATGCAGGCGGAGGAGGAGTAAAAAAATTTCCGCACGCCGGCCTTGGTGCCAAAATGCAGTGTATTCAGATTGACGGTGGCGGAGTTGTGCATCACGTCGGCATCGTGCTCTCCGGTAAAGATGTAGCCCGCCCCGCCCATGTCCGCGGCAAACTGGTAGACCTCATCGATGCCCTGAACTGCATCGGCCACCAGTTGCTGGTTGCACAAGTCTCCGAGAATGAACTCATCCGCGGGGAGCGCCGCATATTCATGCTGCTTGATGTCAACGGCGCGAACCCAATGGCCCTCGGCTTTCAAGCGCTTGACCATGTGGCCGCCAATAAAGCCGCCGGCGCCATTCACGAGGATTCTCTTCATTCGTTCTCCTTTTCATGACTTCGAAGATATCTGCGAGAACCGGGATGACTAAGCTCAATGCACTTGGCAGGCTGCGACTCTGCTCTGCGTGATCTGCGCGGCAATTATACCGCCCTCCCGCAGTGTGCGGGTCCGTGGCCGCTTCATGATCGCCCGACAATGAGAGAATGTAGCCTCAAGTGGCTTGCACCCGATCCCTTGGGTAGGTATCGTTAAGACTGAGTCTGAGTTACAACGGAAAGACATTCATGGACATTCTGGAAAGGCTTTTCGAGCAGCATTTCCATTTGCCGGCCGAACACGTTAAGCCGCTTCAGGGTCAGCTCGGTGGTTCGGGCCGCATTATTGTCCGGCTCAGTGGCGGGGGATCGAGCGCCATCGGCGTTCTTTACTCCGTACGTGAGGAGAATGTCGCCTTCCTCGAGTTTTCCCGGCATTTTCGGCGACATGGGTTGCCGGTCCCGGAGATCTATGAGGAAGATTTAAGCCAGGGCGCCTACCTTGAACAGGATTTGGGAGACACGACGCTCTTTGAGTTCCTTGGCCGGAACCGCACGGGCGATTTCATCGCTCCGCCGGCAATTGAAGCCTATCGCAAGGTTGTAGCCGCGTTACCGGGCTTTCAAGTCGAAGCTGGCCGCGATCTGAACTACAAGGTCTGCTATCCGCGCGCAAGGTTCGATCGCCAGTCCATCGCCTGGGACCTGAACTATTTCAAGTATTACTTTCTCAGACTCGCCGGCATTCCTTTCAACGAGCAGGCTCTGGAGCATGATTTCGGCCGCTTGACCAAATTCCTGCTGAGCGCCGGTCATGATTATTTTCTTTATCGTGATTTTCAGTCGCGCAATATCATGTTGCAGGAAGGCCGGCCGTTCTTCCTCGACTATCAGGGCGGCCGCCAGGGCGCCCTTCAATACGACATTGCCTCCCTTCTTTACGATGCCAAAGCCGAACTTCCTCCCGAGTTGCGCCAGGAGTTACTTGACTACTATCTCGGGTGCCTCGGCAGTTACATACAAATCACGCGCGAAGCATTCATGGAACACTACTACGCGTACGTCTATGTACGCATCATGCAGGCACTTGGCGCCTACGGTTTCCGAGGATTTTATGAACGCAAGGTCCATTTTCTGCAGAGTGTTCCTTACGCTCTGAAAAATCTGCGCTGGCTGGCAGGTCACGTCAAGTTGCCCATCGAGCTTCCTGCGTTGATGGATGCATTCGAAGGCATGTCGGCAGCAGAGAAACTTCGGGATCTTGCTTCTTCCGCCGCCCCTTTGACGATAAGTGTTTTCAGCTTCTCATTTCATGGTGAAAAGCCTGTCGATCTTTCAGGGAACGGCGGTGGCTTTGTCTTCGATGCCCGCAGCCTTCCCAATCCCGGACGCGAAGAGCAATTCAAGCAGTTGACTGGTAAAGACGCGCCGGTCATCGACTATCTCAACCGGCAGGACGCTGTCCACCGCTATCTTTCGAGCGCACTCTCGCTCGTGGAATCAAGTGTAAGCACCTATCAGCGCCGCGGTTTCAGCAGCCTGATGGTCTCTTTCGGCTGCACCGGGGGCCGGCACCGCTCCGTCTATCTGGCGGAGCAGTTGGCAATGCATTTTGAAGTCATGGACAGGGTGAAAGTCGTGGTACGGCATATTGAATTGGAGAAGATCGGCCGATGAAGGCGATGATTCTGGCGGCCGGTCTGGGTACGCGCCTGGGGCCGCTTACCGGCGATCGCCCCAAGGCGCTCGTTGAAGTTGCCGGCCGCACAATGCTCGAGATTGTCCTGGCGCGCTTGCGTCTCTTTGGAGTACGCGACGTCATTGTGAACGTCCATCACCATGCGGACATGATCGCCGGCTACCTGAAGGCCAACGGCAATTTCGGCATGCATATTGAGGTGTCTCGCGAAGATGTTCTGCTTGACACCGGCGGGGGCCTGAAAAATGCCGCCCATTTCTTTCTCAACTCCGGCGGCTCGGATGAACCATTCATCCTGCACAATGTCGATATCATCAGCACCATCGATCTCGGGCGCATCATGCGGTTGCACGCCGAGCAGGACGCCCTCGTAACGCTGGCGGTCCAACATCGCGAGACGACGCGCTATCTGCTTTTCGACGAGCACGGCCGGCTCTGCGGCCGTCGAACTGGGCAAACGGCGAAAGTCGAATTGGTCCGGCCCGCTCTCTCTATGCAGGAGCTTGCCTATGCCTGCATCCAGGTCATCTCACCCCGCCTCTTTGCCCTGATTCAAGAGCAAGGAGCTTTTCCCATCTTCGACAGTTATCTGCGCCTTGCAGCCCAGGGTGAGAGAATCATCGCCTTTCCGGCAGATGGATGTTACTGGCGCGATCTTGGACGGCCAGAAAGTCTTGCGCAAGCCAACCAGGACCTGTCGGATGGAAAGTTCTCCTTAAGCTGATGCGGTCGCCTTGCTTCACTCCATCCAGAAAATGCCGTTTTGTTTCGATGCAGAGCAACAGCCGCAGATGCGCCGGCGATCAGGACGGCCTCGCAACGAGAATGATACAATTCGGTCGCTGTCGCACAACGACGCCGACTGCCGGCGGGCGTGCGGCGAACTTTGATTTCGGACCTGGAGAGCTCCATGAAAAAACTGATGAGTGCCACGTTACTTGCCTTCGCCTTGCTGGGCATATCGCCTGCATTCGGCCAGGTGAAAATGACGCGCGATCAAATGCTCTTCTACACCTCTGACTGGAAGGGCGATCGATTCGCCGATGGACGCCCAAAGCTGCCCGACGCGCTGCTGAAGAGAGCGGTCGACCAGTCCATTGAAGACGTCTGGGAATTTCTTCGCGCGCGTGGATATCAGAATCAGTTCGAATCGGGCTGGCAGGCTCTGCACATTGAAAAGCCCTTCGCGGGCCGCGCTCTTACTGCGCAGTACATGCCCACTCGGCCCGATATGACCAGGGCCATTACCGCCGAGGGCAAGGCTGAGGGCCGTGTCGGTGGCACCAACATGTGGCCAATCAACGAACTGCAAATTGGAGACGTCTACGTCGCCGATGGATTCGGAAAAATCATCGAGGGCACATTGATCGGTTCCAATCTCGGCAACGGGATTGCTGCGCACACCCATACCGGCTTCGTCTTCGACGGCGGCATCCGTGACCAGGAAGAAAACCGCGAAATCCCCGACTTCAACGGATTCTATCGGGGCTACGATCCCTCGGCATGGGCGCAGATGGAATTGACTTCAATCAATGCGCCCATTCGCATCGGACGTGCAGTGGTGCTGCCGGGAGACCTGGTACTGGCCAAAACAGAAGGAGTTCTGTTCATCCCCGCAATCCTTGCGGAAGAAGCCATCAGCTCTGCGGAATTCACCTCTCTCAAAGACGACTACAACTTCGAGTTAAATCGAGAAGGTAAAAACGGCGCGGAATTTGAAGGGGGATGGACCCTTGCAAAGTATGACGGGCTTGTCAAATGGATCGACGCTCATCCTGACAAATTGAAAATGTCGCGCGACGAGTTCGACACTCTGCTCGCCAGGTCAAAAGAGCACGCCGATCGCTGAGTTCGCCACCGGTCGCAAGACGGGAACTGCGGCGCCGTGGCTATCCTGCTCGTTCGACCACCAGTGCCGCCTGTAGCATGGCCTTCGCATAGGCAATGTCGTAAAGGTCGCCTGCATAACCACCTCCGCCCGGATAGCCTCTGATGGGCCCGCGTGCGCGGTCGTAATCAAGCCCGCGAGGATGCTCAGGATAGACCTCGCGCGCGTACTTCACCCTCACCAACTCCCGCATCACCGCAAACATGTTCACGTCGCCTTCATCGATAAATCCCTCGTCGTATTTCACGTAGGGCTTCATCACGTGCGGGTTGCGGTAGTGCATGTGGTTGATGCGGTCTCGGGAGCCAAAGTAGCGGCAAACCGCAACCGGATCCTCGCCCAACTCCTTTGTGACGCCGCAATCGAAGGTGATCCCGTTCGACGGGCTATCGACAATTTCGATCAGGTGCTTCCATCCAGCGAGTGTGGCCATAATCTGCTGCGATCCGCGGCTCAACGGAAAAGGCGGATCGTTGGGATGAAGGGCCAGCCGGACATTTGCCTTCTCTGCAACAGGAATCACCGCCTTCAGAAAGTAGGTGATGTTGGCCCACATCTCGTCGAGTGTTCGTGCGCCTTCCTCAGGCAGCGGCGGCAAACCTTGCATCCGGTCATAGTCCACGCCGGTCAGCCCCGCGCCGCCTCTGCCAACTTCTTCGTAGTAGCCTTCCATTGCTCGGTGCGCATAGAAGTTGTATTCCACAACCGGGATGCCCACCTGTCCCGCGGCCTGGATCGACTGCCGGATTTTGTCAATCTCCTCATCGCGCCCGGGCTGGCCGTAGATGGTGTGTGGAAAGCCGCCGATCATCAGGTTGCCCAGCGAAACCCCGCTTGCCTTGAGCTTGTCGACCATGGGCTGAAGCTGGCTCGCACTCCACGGTATCGCCGGGCCGCCGCTCAGCACGTGATAGACGCCGATCTGAACCACTCCGCGAATAGACTCTTCAGTCAGGCCTTTTCCAAGGCTGATGCCGCAGGCAATCTTCGGTGTGCCCGCGCTTTCCTGCGGCATGCCGTCGCCAAGCCACCACGGTTTGCCCTCAGACTGCGCCGCGGTTGCTATGGGCAGAAGAGCAGGCGCCAGTGCCGTCGTCGCCATTCCCTTCAGGATGCCTCTTCGCGAGATGCCGGATGTCATGTTTGTGCGCTCCCCTCTATCGAAATCTCCTGCGGCTACAGCGGTTTCACAGTTGCTGTATCCCGAAGCGATGAGGCCAAGTGGCTTTTTATCAAGAAAAAGCCACCTCGGATAGCACCAGAAGTGGCTACAAGTACTGTGGAACCGCTCTAAGGATTCTTCCACAAAGTGCGCTCCTCAGTCCACAGCGGTGCATGCTTCAGCCTCAATTCGAACCGGTCCGCCCGATGCACAATCGAGGATTTCCTTTCCCTGATCCTTCAATCCTCGTCGCAATTGACATCCGCGAGTGCGGGAGTAAGATGGGACGGTAAAAAAATCTCGCAATGGAATGCGGCCATGCCCAAGGACAATTTTCCTGACGTAAACCGTCGCAGCGTGCTCAAATCTTCGTTGGCCATGTTGGCCGGCGGAGCTCTCTCAAGAGCCGCGGAGGCCCAGGAGCCAGCGATCAAGAACGTTAACACGGCTTCAAGTCCATCAACCTTGAAAATTACCGACATGCGCTATGCGGTGATCGTCAAACCGGGGCCGAGCCCCTGCGTCCTCATCCGCATTGACACCAACCAGGGCGTCTACGGACTGGGAGAGGTGCGCGACGTTGCTGGCCCGCAATACGCCTTGGTCCTGAAGAGCCGCATCGTCGGCGAAAATCCCCTGAGGGTCGATTACCTGTTTCAGAAGATTGCTCAGTTTGGAGGCGGCGCGCGCCAGGCGGGCGGTGTTTGCGCTGTGGAGATGGCGCTCTGGGATATTGTCGGCAAAGTCTACAACATCCCTGTCTACCAGATGCTCGGGGGCAAATGGCGCGACTCGATCCGGATCTACGCCGATACAACGGAGTCGCTCGATCCAAAGGAGTACGGACGGCGTGCCAAAGAGCGCAAGGCGATGGGCCTTACCTGGATGAAGATGGATCTGGGCATCAACGTCCTGGAGGGAATCCCCGACACCGTGATGCAGCCGGCCGGCCTCGACAAGTGGGAGAAGGCAAGTCAGCCGCATCCCTTTATTGCGACTGAAGTCACCGACAAAGGAATCGACCGGCTCTGCGAATATGTGGCCGCGGTGCGCGAAAACATTGGCTATGAGATGCCCCTGTCAATGGATCATCTTGGCCACATCGGTGTGAAATCGGCGATCCGGCTCGGCAAAGCCTATGAAAAGTTCAATCTGGAATGGATTGAAGATGTCATCCCCTGGTACTACACCGATCTGCTCAAGGAAATCACCGACGCCAGTCCTACGCCCACTCTGACCGGCGAAGACATCTACGAAATTTCTGACTTCGAGACCCTGTGCAAGAATCACGTGGTCGACAAGATTCATCCCGACCTCGCGACCTCCGGTGGAATTCTGCAGACGCACAGAATCGGCGACATGGCCTTTCGTTATGGTGTGCCGATGGCCATGCATTTTGCGGGAACGCCGGTGAGCTGCATGGCAAGCGTGCACTGCGCCGCAGCCACGCGCAACTTCCTCGCGCTCGAAAATCACTCTCTGGACGTACCCTTCTGGCAGGACCTGGTCACAGGAATCGAGAAGCCCATCATCAACAAGGGATTTATCAAGGTGCCGGAGACGCCCGGACTTGGCATTGCGTTGAACGATGACGAGCTGAGGAAACACCTGAAACCCGGCACGGGATACTTCGAGCCCACGCCCATGTGGGACGAAGCGCAATCGTGGGACGACGCTCTTTTCAGTTAGTCGCGTGATCCGAATGCGGCTGACGGACGACGATGCATTTGATGGGAAGGCGCATCACGCCGGGCAATTTCACGATCAGCGGCTCTTCGCTGCTTTCGCGTGCGATTCAGCCTTGCTCCTGAAAAAATCGAGTGACTTCACGAGCCCCTCCTTGAGGGAAATCCGCGGCTCCCACCCCAATCTGGCGCGAGCCAATGTGATGTCCGGGCAACGGCGCGTGGGATCGTCCTCCGGCAAAGCCTGAAAGCGTAGTTCGCTCTTTGATCCGGTAACTTCCAGCACGGCTTGCGCGCATTCCAGGATGGTGAACTCTTCCGGGTTGCCGATGTTGACCGGCAGATGCTCATCGGAGCGCGACAAAAGAAGAATACCGTCAATCAGGTCATCGACGTAGCAAAAGCTGCGGGTCTGACCGCCATCTCCATAAATGCTCAGCGGTTCGCCGCGAAGCGCTTGCATCATGAAATTCGAAATCACGCGGCCATCGCGCGCCTGAAGTCGTGGGCCATAAGTATTGAAGACGCGTGCCAAATGCGTGTTAATCCCGCGCGTGCGGTGGTAGGCCATCACCAGCGCTTCCGCAAAACGCTTCGCCTCGTCGTATACAGACCGTGGGCCGATCGGGTTCACGTTGCCCCAGTAAGTTTCCGGCTGCGGATGCTCCAGCGGATCGCCGTAGCACTCTGACGTCGAAGTATGCAGGTAGCCGGCGCCATGGCGCGCAGCAATCTCAAGCGTATTCTCCACCCCTGCGGACCCGGCCCGCAGAGTCTCGATCGGCAGGCGAAGATAGTCCGGAGGACTGGCAGGGGAAGCAAGGTTGAAAAGGTAATCGACAGGGCCTGGGTCGAAGGGCTTCGATATATCCTGCTCCTCGAACCGGAAGCGCGCTACGTTCGCCAGGTGAGCCAGGTTTTCGAGGGAGCCCGTGCAGAGGTTATCGACGGCGAAAACAGTGTGGCCCTCGCCCAGCAGGCGATCGGTAAGGTGGGAACCCAGAAATCCGGCGGCGCCGGTGACGACCACGCGCATATTCAAAAGTATAAGCTCAAGCTTCCAGAACCAGTAAATCTGGGTGGTAAGTTATCGACCCGTCATGCGGAACCTTGCGCCCTGGTTCTTACGGCTTGATTAACCCCGATCAAAGAACTTCCTGCACGTCCTGTGTAGGTGCCTTGACCTTTTTCTCCTGTCGGTTCGCCGGCCTCCCCACGCTCACGTATGTGAACCCGTGATCCAGCATCTCTTGTGAAGAATAAAGGTTGCGGCCATCAATCACGATTGGAAAACGGAGAACCTTGCTGAGCCGCGCCAGATCGATCTTGGCAAACTCTCTCCAGTCAGTCAGAATCAGCACCGCATCCGCATCCTTTGCTGCCTCGTAGAGATCGTCCGCGTAGCTTAGGTTCTCAGCCGGAGGCAACACTTTCTTTGCGCTCTCCCTGGCCGCGGGATCGTAGGCCGTGATCCGTGCACCCGCCTTCAGCACCATTTTGATAATGTCGATCGCGGGCGACTCGCGAACGTCGTCTGTGCCGCTCTTGAATGCCAGCCCGAGTGCCGCCAACCGCTTACCGCGCAGCGTCCACAGGGTCGACATTATCTTGTTGAAGAAAACTTCCTTTTGGGTAAGGTTGATCTTGCGGATCTCCTGGAGAATCTGCAAATCCACTCCATATTGCTTTGCCACCCAGTAGAACGCAGCCACGTCTTTGGGAAAGCAGGAGCCTCCATAACCGAGCCCCGCGTGCAGAAACTTGGGGCCAATGCGGCTATCGAGACCGATGCCTGCAGCGATATCCTCAATGTCCGCATCCACAGCCTCGGCTAAGTTGGCCACCGCGTTGATAAACGAAATCTTTAACGCCAGAAACGAATTGGAAGCGTGCTTGATAATCTCTGCGCTCTGCGCTGAGGTCACAAGCAGCGTGGCCGGATGGGCACCGCTGCAAGGCCCGGCCAAAGCTCCGGGCTGATCGTAGTAACTGCCTCCCGTCAGCGGCTCATAAATGCGCCGCAATACGTTCGCGGAGCGCTCGCTTCCGGCGCCCACAACAATCCGGTCGGGATGGAGAAAATCCTTGATGGCTGTGCCTTCACGCAAGAACTCGGGATTCGAAACTACGTCGTAACTCTGCTCGTCGACGCGGTGACGCCGAAGGACGCGGTCAATCCATTCGTTGGTATAGACCGGTACTGTGCTCTTCTCCACGATCACTTTGTAGCCGTTGATGGCCCGCGCGATCTCCGCGACCACAGCCTCCACATAAGAGAGATCGGCAGCTCCGTTATCGCCCTGCGGCGTGCCCACGGCAATAAAGATTGCTTCGCATCTGCCCACGGCCTCCGTCAGATTGCATGTGAACTCCAGCTTGCCTTCCTTGTGCTTTGCCAACAGCTCAGGCAGGTGCTCTTCAAAAATTGGAACTCCGCCGTCTTGCAGGGTCTTGATCCTGGCCTCGTCGTTGTCAACGCAGATGACACGATGGCCCATTTCGGCAAAGCAAACCGCCGCCACTAGGCCCACATAACCTGACCCGATTACGCAGATGGGAACTGAATTCGGCATGAGATTCCTTTGTCTCCTTAAGGCGAGTCTGATTATCGGGCCCCGACGTGCCGCTCGATCGAGTAGCAGCCACGTGCCTTACATGATCCTGAATAGGTTTGAACCATGTCAATCCCAGTTAAGTGCTAGTGAGGAGCCATCTTGGTAACAATTCCTACGGTACTGAGAGTGCACAGGCCAGTCGAAAAAAAGCGACGAACCAGAATGATTTAGCGCCTCACACAGAGCGTGCGGATCGAATGTCCGGGAACACCATCCATAGAAAAGCAGTGAAGCTCCAAAAAGAGCATCAGTCAAGTTAGTAGCCGACAATATGAACCGGGCTCTCGAATCTATCTTCCAGTCGGCGCGACCAGAAAATGCACATAGTACTTGGTGCCACCAACTCCTTGCCAGCTTGCGAGATCGCCGGGGGGCGGCGTCTCTTCCGTCACAACCGCCTTTGCGCCGGTTTTCGCAAACGCCTCATAGACCTCGGCCTCTTTTTGAGGGTTTGGCATCTGCCAGAAGTCGTCCGCATTCTCAGGAATGATTTGAGCCACAATCCGAAGTCGTGCCGCCCGCGCCCACATCATTCCATCCCACCCAGAGCCAACGATGCCAACGGCCTGCCCAGACTCCAGCCCTTCTGCATTTAGAGCTTCCGCCACTCGATAATACATTCCCCCCTGACCGCGAAGAATTTGAAGCGGCCGCACCAGGTGATAGGCCGCGAATCCTGCTACGATCGCCATCAGCCAGCCCGCGAAGATCGACGCTGTGATGGCTGCGGGCTTGATAGCCTGATTGGTTCTTCTCAAACGAATTCCTGAAAATAGACCGATCCATATCAGCACCGCAAAAGCCGCCACGTAACGCGGCTCGACAGCTACAAGCGAATACAAGCCTAATCCAGCAACACCTGGCAGGATCAACGGCCAACTCTTCAGCACATTTCGTAAACTAACTGCTAAAGTCTGGCCTCTCAGCAAAAGGACAAAGTAAGCCACGATAGCACCGAATGCGGGCAGGATGAGTGTGATGAATATCTCCTTTGCACTCTGTACCAATACGAGAAGTTGCGCCTTTAAATGGAAGCCGCTCTTAAAGCCGGCGTCCCAATAGGAAACGTCATACCAAAGCGGATAAGTTGCTTTGAAGGGCTGGCCGAATTCATAAACATCAGGCGCATAATGGGCGAGAATTAATGGGTGAACCAGGTATTCAGGTGGAGAAGATGAATAAAACGGAAGGGTCTTCTCTCCGTCAACATTCCTGGCGTAGTTATTCGATCCACTATCGCCAAATGTCAAGTGACCGGTCGACTTAGAGGTCGCAATCACCAGCGGTGCAGCGATTAAGCCGAAGATCAGCAACATAAGCAACGTGGGAACTATCGCCCTTCGCCAACCTCCGGCAACGAAAAACGCCACCGCCATAAACACGAAGGCCAACGGAAACAGGACTGCCTTTACATAATAACCAAGGCCGAGAGTCAGACCGAGTAAAAGGGCAGTCGTCACCTTATTGGTTCTCGTGCTAAGCCGGAGCAAGAGTCCGCCGTCCAAATAAATGCATGCCGCGACGCCCAGGTCGGGGTTCGCTTTTCTGATCCCGTTGATCAGCACAAATGTGCTCCAGGCGAAGAGGCTATATCCAAGAAGCGTCCAAATCAATTCGGGCAGAGGGTCCGTAATATCGTTGACGTTGAGCCTATCATGCTGCCTTTGGCTCCGAACGGCTTGGGTGAGCAGGAAAGCGAAGCTCATCAGCGTCCCGAGAAAAATGACAAAGTTCAAAAGGTGGACGACAGGCAGTTCCCAGTAAGCACTGGGACTGATAATCCACCTGGCTACGCCAATTAAGAATGGGTAAAGTGGGCTCCAGTAGGCGTTAATCATCATGTGCCAATCGAGCAAATGCACGCCGTCACTCATATCGAGGTAGGAGATCCCGTCAGGGTCTGTGTAGTATCGTCCCGACCAGAGCTCGCACAATGCCACCACCAGGCAGATAGTCCATGCGCTCACCTTAAACCAGGGGCGTGGATTATCGGCACGAAAGGTATGCCAGGACATCATTTGAGTATCGGAACCTCACTTTGATTTCTAGTCTCAGGATCACAAGCATTGATGTACTGAGATAAAAGGCGCTAAAAGCTCTGACTCAACACAGAATCGAGCGGGGGGTATCGGAGTTCGCATGATCGTTTGTCTTTGTTGAACTGCGCATTACACGGATGTTCAAACCAAGAAGAATTCCAGCAGCGATGCCAAACAGGTCCGCAGTAACATTGTGTGTTGTTACGATTCGTCCGGGAGCCTGCCCCTGCACATACTCGACAACCAGGCAATAGATTGCTGGAAGAAAAGAGAGGAGAATGCCAGGTCTTTTCTTCCACGTCCCCACCGGGATCGCCGCTATTGACGCATAGGTAAGGAAGTGTATCCAGCGGTCTGAATAAAAGCTCGCAACAGACTGATAAATCCAGCTTCCCGCCGGCACAATCGAGATTAAGAAAATTCCGCTGATGAGCACGCACCAGACTATGGTTATTCGCTTCCCCGTCAGCATGCGCCCCCCATTACTCGTCATTGACCAACTCCAGATTGATTAGCTTCTGAGTAAAGACACGTGAGACACAGTCAATAAACAGCACGGCGGCTGCGCCCTGACTTTTGGCGTCCGATTCACGCCATACAGTTATATGTCCATGACCTGGAAAGTCAATTCGAGCTTGCCATCCAGCGCGATTACCCCAGAGGCGCTGCTCTGCATCGAGATCTAATACCATTCCTGAGAACCCAAACTGGGGACAAGTCCGGCAAAGCACATCCCAGGTCTGACCGAGTGTCGAGTTCGCATTTAGTTCCTGCTCAAAGGCGTCTAGGGCGAGTTGTGCGCTAAGTACACTGCGAATCGTCCCACCAAAGACCATCCTCTTCGCGACGCCGAATTCGGTATAACCAAGATGCTGAAGTCCCAGCCAAGCCGCGAGAACGACAAGAATAAGCACGAAATCACGGTCGTGATTGTGATTAATTGTCAGCAACAGTGATGCTCCTGAGCCGACTACGCATATGCCATAGATCACGAAGAGAAGATGCCGGGGAGAAAATCCTCGCGAAAGCAGCTTGTGATGGATGTGTGCGCTGTCAGCTACGAAGAGTGGCTGCCCGCGCAGCAAGCGGCGTACGACGGCGAGACCGACATCCAGCAACGGCACAGCGAGAACCATCAAGGGTGCGGTCAATCCAAGCAGCGTAGTTGACTTCTCGGTCCACACCGCGCCGAAGCAGGCAAGCAGGAATCCCAGGGTAAGGCTGCCGCAGTCGCCTAGGAAGATGCTCGCAGGCGCAAAATTGTAGCGAAGAAAGCCCAGCAATGCGCCAGTAAGGGGAACGACTGCCAGGGCCATAGGAAAGTTGTGCTCGAGCAGGGCCGCGATCAGCATGGTGACTGAAGCGAAGTAGCTGACGCCGGCCGCAAGTCCATCCACGCCATCGATAAGGTTGATCGCATTCGCACAGGTCACGATCCACAAGACAGTTACCACATAGCTAAGAACCGCCCCGGAGAAGGAGTACCCGTAAACCGCATTCACGTGAATCCCGCCAACCCATGCAAGAGTTGCAGCAACAGCCTCGGCTGTGAGTCTTATCCATGGAGCAACACTAACAATGTCATCGACGAGCCCGATTCCAAATACGATAACCAGCGCAGGCAGAAGGCGGAGAACAAGAGGCAAATCTTGCCAGACGATCGCGCCCGAGCTTAACCGCACAATGAGAAGTAAGCCATAAGCACCGATAACCGTTGCAAATATGGCCACCCCCCCGACCCTTGGAATCGGGGAGCCGTGTATCTTGCGCCGCTGGTCTGGTTGATCCACGAGTCCATAGTGCCACGCAAGGTTCCTGGCCAGTGGCGTCAGGAGCAAAGACAATGCTAGCGATACGAAGCCTAGAAATAGTAGGGAATACATGGTTGTGCTCTGGTTTCCCTCAACAGGATCTTATAGTCGGGCAAGAAGCCCGCAGTAACGAGGTGGTATTCACAGCTGAATAAGATCGTCAGTGCTTGCCTGACGAATGCTTAGGTCGTTTTGATCAGCTACAGCGAGTCGTTATGACACGTTTCCTATCAAAGAACCTGCAAATACAGAAAGTAGTTTTCATTGGAAAAAATCGTATGACGATCAAACAAATGAAGTGGACGTAACCTGAGATATTCCAATCTCCCTTGGTCGAGCGGCTTGTCTGTAACAAAGACAGCTGGCAATTTCGATGACTTATAGATAGAATTCAAATCTTGGGCACTGATTTCCCGGCTTGAGTTCCAATCCGCTTTGAACTTCACGAATGAACCAAAACAACCACAAGCTGGATAGTAAGCAGACTGTCGCTCCATATAGCCGAGAAGGGCTGGACCAACTGTATCGGGGTCTATGATGAGGGGATTGCCGCTATATCCCGACCGCTGTAGCCATTCGCTTGTTTCCTTAGCTTCTGAAAAGGGGCCGGAGAGGTCCTTAGCCGACACACCGAGCCCGGCGATCGATTGAAACACCAGAATTGTTAAAATCAGTGCGACGGAGAATCGACTCGGAAGCCAAGCCTTTGCCTCATTTGACGTCTCCGAATACGAGTCGCACAAAAGAGCGAGCATAAAGGCGACGAACATATAGCCGTAGTGCCAGGGTTGCGGCGAACGCACTGTGATTGCGAACGCAATTAAGTGGAGAATCGCGGAACCGAGAAAAATGAAGCGGCTCCGTGCGCTTCGGAACGAAGCCGTCAGCAGAAGTAATAAGATGATCGAGATTAGTGCCGCAAGAAGTGTTGGATGATCCGGAGCGAACAGATTGACCCAGCGTTTGGGCATATATGATCTGGGGATTGGGACAAACGCTACCCAGGAGCCGCCGGTTGAAGAAAGAAACGAATTGAGGAACGAAACATTGCTCCCATCCGTGTACGCGCTGCGCAAGTCAGGAGGTGGGCGCACTGTGAGGTAAGCGACTGCGACACTCAAGAGGAGGATCAAAGACGTCGCCCAGAATTTGGCCTTACGGAACGGTGTGACGAGGTCTTTCCAGCTATTTCCTGTGCCAAAGCAAAACAAGGATAGATAAAGGATGGCGACGAGTGGAATCGCGAACACATGGGTATTGATCGCTAGTGCGAGAAATGCAAGCGCCAATATCGGATGTTTCGAACGGCCGAGCAGACAGCGAGATGCAGCCGACAGAAGGACCAGCGACAGCATATAGCTGCGTGCCGCGACCCCATACATAAAAAAGGAGAAAAAGCCGAACACGAGAAGAGTGCGAAAATACCAGGGCAACTCTCTTGCCGACAAGATGAGCCAGGCATTGATAACGGCGAGCAGGAAATTGATGACCTGCATACTCACCGGATTCCAGGATAGGTGAGCGGGAAGGTAGAGCAAAAGGTACCAGAGCGCGGGGTGGCCCTCGTAGTGGAGATTATGAAAAAGATCCGAGATTGAAAGGCTATCCCGCGCAATGAGCCAGGCCTGCAACTCGTCGCGCCACATCTCATGACGCCAAGTCACGGCTGCAAGCGAAACGGAATAGATGGCGGTCATCACGGAGGAGAAACAAACGCCACCGCTGTCGATTTCAATTCTCAAAGGCGCACTTGAAGAGCCCATCGCTTTACAACGTCCTATTGGGCGACTGACGTTCGTTTCAGAGAATATGCATAAGAACATCCAATATAGGATAGGGTGTGACTAAGACTCTATTCGCGACAAGATCCCATCTCTTATTCCCTTCAGTTCAGCGATGACCGTGTCCCATTTGTAACGACATCTCGTTCCGAGGATTCGGACCAAGGAGCGCAGAGGTAAGATACAGAGACATATTGTTAACTCAAACCATGAACCATGTTTGCGAACGACCCACAGATTGTTACGAGTTGACAAATACCGATATATAGCGGTCCCCGTTCGATCTGTTGTCTGATGACTCCCGTGCCACAGATGCGCGGTGGGAACATAGCGCAATCGAAGGCCAGCCTTTCGGATACGAAGTGAGAAATCGATATCCTCACAGTAGGCGAAGAACGCTTCGTCCAGCATTCCTACTCGCTGAAGTATCGATGCAGGAATCAATATGCAGCATCCCGAAGCATATTCCATCTCTCTCGGCTGCGACCAAATGGGTGAATCGAATTTGTTGAATGCCGGGTTCTGAAACAAGCCGGCCCATAGCTTCACCGTGCCATAGACAAACCAGAGGCGGCTAGCCTGGTCAGTTGATCCACCAAGATACATCCGGGGAGAAGCTACAACCGAGTTATTCTCGCCAACAACAACCGCGAGCAACTCGCCGATCGCATCCGGATGCAGGCGCGCGTCGCCGTTCAAAAGGAGAATATATGGAATCCCGCGATCCAGCGCCCACTCCATACCTTGGTTGCTTCCTTTCGCAAAGCCCAGGTTACGCTGATTAACGATGAAGTGAACTTGGGGAAATCGAAGCCGTATCGAGTCCGAGGATCCATCCACCGAGCCGTTATCTACGACTACGACCTCAAGTGCCTTATGGGTCGACTCAAACACGCTCTTCAAACATGCGAGGATATCGTCACCACCGTTCCAATTCAGGATGACGGCGGCGACAGTCCTATCTCGCAAAGCCATTCCATTGTCCATGACCTAAGCGTTCTCAGTCGTCTCCGTTAGTCGACATAGCCGAGCAGTCCTCGACACTGTTTAGATTTCTACTTCCCATCGAGACGCGCTCCAAGCCTGGGTGACTAGACTACCGTCGATTTTACAGTTCCGGAGCTCTTGCTTAAACTGCTCTCGGGCCGCGGTGCTTCTGCATTCATGAGGCCACTCGAAGCGACAGTCGCGCGATAAATTTCAGTAAGCGCCTCCATCTTAACTCGCCAGGAATACGCGCAGCTCCGGCGGATCGCGCCTTGCGCGAGGCGCGTGCGCATGCTCTCGTCCCAGTAAAGAGTACAAACCGCCTTTACTAACTCAGAGACAATTTGCTTCGTGGATCTGGGAGATATTCTAATGCCGCAATCTTCGGTAACAAGATCCGCAAAGCCGCAATGATCCAGAGTGATGACGGGAAGGCCAAGCGATATTGCTTCGACCGCGACGGTTGAAGTCAGATCCTTGATGCTGGTAATCACGAAAACGTGCGATTCTCTCATTACGGCCAAGGACTGGTCGCGCGAAAGCCAACCATGCCAATGGCAATGTTCATCAATCTTGAGTCGAATAGCCAGGGATCGCCAATCTCTGCAGTACGGTCCATCGCCAAGGATTTCGAGGCTAAACCTGAGATCTTTTGGCAAGCGAGCCGCTGCGCGAAGCAGGAGATGAAGAGCCTTTCCCGGCAGATGCTGGCCGCTCCAGCAGATCTTGAAGGGATCATTCTTATCCCGTGGCTTTGGGTTCTCGGCTTCAAGTTGTGGTGGACCCACCTCGGAAATCACGCGACTCTTTGTCCCGAAGCGATTCCATAACTCTGCTTGAATCTCCGACGTAGCAGCAATTACTCCTGCACCGGCAGCTCGTAATGCGCGCCTGGGTCCCTGCAGGGTGCTTAGTTGCGCTGAATTGATGACATTACGCGCACCATAGTAGAGTGCGCCCTTAAACCCGAGAATTGGAAACAGGCGCCAGGGTGTATTCTTCATTCCACCGATCGGCCCCCATACAAATGGAACACCGAGTTTGTAGAATGTTCCAGGGAATCTCCATCCGACGTAGGTAACAAGATGTATGAGGTCATAGTGGCTTGTGGCAATTTCCCGCCGAGCATTCTCAAAAGCACATCTAAGCCAGTCCTGATAAGCGATGTTCATTAGCGGCTTGGCGAAGGAATCCTCTATCTGTAGCCAAATCGCACAAGGGCGATAATGCCAGGGACGATTCTTGACATATAAGAAGCGCGGGCGGTTAAAGGCGGGATCTTGTCGTTCCTTCTCATACTTTTCGATCTCGGCTGCGTTGTAATCTGCCGTGATTACAGTTACGTCGTGATTCGCCGCAATGGCATTCACCCATCCCCACCCTACGCCCGATTCAGATCCTTTGCTGGGGTTGCAGGCATAAGCAACGGCGAGTATTTTCAGACGGATCATATCTGACGAGTTACCCCAATCCGGACCTGCGTTCTCGGCCTATTCACCATGGGAGATGCCACATAGTATGGTCGAATTAGTTGCGGCGCTCGCTTAGCGTTCATTTGTAGCGTCAGGCTTTCAAGATACACATACACAGCAACCATGACCAAAAGATCAACCGCATAGCTAGCCGTTGTGGTTTCTGGCATGGCGCGAACTGTGAAAAACATCATCACGGTGCCACACTCCAGCAGGTGAATGCGATCACTCGGCTTCAGCAATTCGCGTCTCTTTTGAAGCTTGTAGAAGAGGAACCATCCTGCGAACCAGGAAGCAAAGTAGGGAATGCCACCGAAGATGCCGCCATTGAGCAATGCCTGAAGAAATGAATTATGAACGTGGGTCCGAATAATCATTCGGTCGGCCCATTGACCGCGCCCGAAGAACGGAGCATGTTCAATCGCGACGAGAGCCTCTTGATATGCACGAGTCCGTCCGGTCATCGTGAGGAACTCCTCTCGATCCTGTCCTCGTCTCAGGTATGTGGCAACATTATTCGATACGGTTGTCGGAGAATCGAAGAGAAAGATCAAGACAATGGCCGCGGCAGCAAATGGAAGCGCATAGCGGCGCATTCGGGACGAGACGAGCAAAGCAAAGAGCATTGCGGCCACAGCGGCAAAGACCGCTCCTCGCGATTCCATTCGGTAAACAATAAAGAAGCAAACTCCTGCGGCGCCAAGGAAGAACGCAATCAGGCTAGAACGGCGAGTGTGATAAGCCCTTACGAGGCAGACGAGTCCAGGCACAGCCGCCCATCGGGCGACCCCGGATGACCGAGATAGCCCGTTCAGCTCAGTCAAAACGTCGAGTCCAGCTTTCTCCCCGAACACCACACCACGAGCCTGATAACCGATGATCGCCGCAACAATGAACGTCGCCACCCATGTAATCTGGAGCAATTGTCTGGAGGAATCAACAGGGTCAGATCGATCAATAAAAGTCCAAGCTGCAAGTATCGTGGCAAGGAACGCAAACGACCAATACATGGCCCAAAACGGTAAAGGAGAAAAGACGGTCGCAAAGGCCGCAAAGGCCCCATAGATCAAAAGGAGACGAGATGGTGAGCGCCTCGGGAGATGGAGCTTTCCACGTCGAAGAAGAAGAAGGCCGGCGACGGGAAGTACCACGAACGGGAGCAAACCTCGAATGAATAACAGCCAGTCCGCAATGCGGTACGAACTCGGAGGCTCATTGTAGCCAGTATTCAGATTGAGCCATAAACAAATCCACAGCACCAGTGCCGCTACGGGTGCTTGTCGAACCCAAATTGATCGAACCCGAGTTGGGCGAAAGTTCCTCATCATAGAAGTGGACAGTTCGAGAGCGATTGACAGAAATCTATGGGTAGTTGGGAATCCGACAAATTACGTCTGCATGGTGCTCTGTTGTTGAACAAGCAAATTGGTAGATAGGACGCAGTGAATCTGCGGAAACCGTCTCCGCGTTTTCTTTTAGGTCCTGGGATAAACCATGATGGTAACTCTTGCCGGCTGGAACCGAAGCACACCATCCCGAGCTATCGTGAGTAACTCCTCCCTAAACGTCCTAAAGAATTTCAAGTTGGGAGGCAAACTGACACAGAAGTGGCACCCAGTCAAATCTCGCTCTGACGAGCTTTGTGGCTTCCGTTGACAAGCTTTCAGCTAACGGCTGATCCAAAAGAAGGCGAAGAAGTGCCTCCTTGAATTCTGTCGCAGTTTCAGCGTATAGAACATGCCTATCGCCTTCGAGGCCAAGGCCTTCCGCGCCCTTCTTCGTGGTCACAACGGGGAGTCCAGCAGCCATGTACTCCAGAATCTTCAGCCTGGTGCCGCTCCCCTTGAAGATCGGTGCAACCCCAATTCGGCACGCATAGAGCACTGCGTCAAGGTCGCGTCGTGGGATGACCCCGGTATTAATCATCCAGGATGGCGACAAGGGTGGACCTCCGCCTGTAACTACAAGGCGCACATTGGGTCGTTGTCGGTGCAATTCGGGCATTACTTCTTCGATAAGAAAGCGGACCGCCTCCGTGTTAGGAGGGTATCCATACAGACCCATGAAGAGGATCGATTCATCTGTGATTAAGAATCTCCTTTTTATGATATCGATGAAGGCCGGTTCGGCATTGCCCACGCTACAATCAACTCCGTTCGGAAGAAGGTAAGGCGTGATCGCGTAAAGTGAGGAAAACCGCTGGCAGTCTTCATTTGAAACGGCGAAGCTTCGGTCGCAGATCGAAAGAATGTGTTTCTCAGCATACTTAGTGATCGCGGCTACAATTCGACTGTTACGTTCCAGCCGAAGGAGATACTCGACGTTGTGAGCATGGTAGATAAGTTTCACATCCGGCAAAGTCTTTCGCAGGACGATCGCCAGAAATGAGAGATATACGGCCCATGAGGCTCCCTCCAGCACAACGTGTTCGGGCTTGAACTTGGCGACCTCGCTCCGTATCTTCCAGATGGCAAATGGCATGCGGGCCAGCTTCGCAGCCCGCGAGGATGCATGTTGCCGCAAGCTGACAATGGTGATGTTCGCATGCTGTTCGACCGTCGATCTGTCGGAAAATTGAACGAGGAGAGCAGTGCATGGTGTTAAGCGGGCACAATTGTAGGTAACGTACGCCGCGCCCGAGGCGGGCGGATAGGCCTCATAGAGAGAGACAAATGCGATCCTCATTCATTCACCGGCGGACTGTGTGGATGATTGTGTTTGCAAGGTCGAGTCAAATCGCATCCTTCGCCAATTTCTCCCCGTCGCCTTTGTCAGGGTATTGGTACCAACAAGGTTCTTAAAGAGCCATCAAAAGCGATAGATCCACTGCGCGAGCCTGCGCTTAATGTCCTGCTTGATTCGATAAAGCAGCGTATCGCGTTGCGGCGTATTCCAACTGCCTGAGATGCCATCGCAGATTGGTGTGCATGGCAATGGCGCCCAACGGCCACCCGCCAGCAAGGTGCGATGAAGGCATCGTGCCATAAGGTGTTCAATAATCACTCCGCGAGATTCGTCAAGTTCCTCCTGGTAGGGCAGGAGATGAGTAAGTGCGACACTAGGTGTGAATGCGACAGTCCTTGTGTCTCCATAGGTCAGGTTCGCGTGGATATCGCAAATCAGGTCGGCTGACATCCTCCTGATCCGATCGATAAGCTCAATGCCATTCTTTGCCTGGTAGCGTCCCGAAACCTTCAGAATATAGCGGTAGTCCCGTAAGTCCGGCAGGGAAGTGAAAGCGTATCGAAGCATTTCGATTTCTCCATACCCCTTGCCTTTATCCTGCGCTCCATCATTCCCCGCAAATGATATGAATCGAACCGTTGTATTGTCCTTGTGCTTCGCTGCAGTTTCATGAAACCTGGAGAGGTCTGCGTTGGAGTTTTCGCAAAAAACAATATCGGCATTACAGTGAAGCGACAGCCATGCCTCGAAGGCTCTCAAGTAATCCCGTGCCCTATCTTCTGGATCATTTCGTTTAACGTGAGGTGTCCGGCCGCAGTTGATAGTCGCCGTTATAAACACAAGCAGATCAGACATAAATGTCTCTCGGGCGTCGCGCTGATTCTGCGGAAGGAGTTAGGAGCTTCACCTGTTGTCCCGACTCGATACCGGTTGGCTCTGGGTCTCGCTATCACCGCACTCAGAGTTCAGAGCCGTGCATCCGCGGCTTGGTGCGGGATTGTCTCCATTCGTTTTGCCGAAATCGAGGCGGCCAATTCGTGCGTTGAACCCCGAGTCGATCTTGGTGAATGACGTTGCGATGGCCACCTTGCTGGCCTCCATAAAAGTCGTGGCGCCAAATATTTCGCATCGCCTTGACAAATGACCGCGCAGAGCGGTCTGTTTCTCTGCGCAGGATAAGACAGCGCAGACTTTTTCAACGGCGTCATTGACTCCCCCGAACAGAAGCTCGGGGGAGCCGAGCACTTCTGTCTGACCCCCGTCATTGGAAGCAAACACAATCGCTCCTGCCTTCACCATTTCGGCGACGGAGATACCAAACGGCTCTGCTCCGCGAGTGTGGATTCCGAAGCGGCATTGGGTGAGGATTTGAGCCTTTGTTGCGCCACTCACCCGTCCCTCTGTAATTATCCAATCCGCCCGTTCCTGACAAAGGCGGGCGATGCGATTCCCGTATAAGTCATTTTCAATCTGGCCGCAAAGATGAAGCTTAACTGTATATCCACGCTGCCGGACTCTTTCCAGTATCTCGATCGCCCGCTCGATCCGTTTTTCCGCGGCAATACGGCCAATCATTGCGAATGACTGTTCCTTTTCTTCCCAAGGAACATAGGGGAATTCTTCCCAGACCGGTGGATACACCACTGCCGCACAGTCCGCGCCGCTATGTTGCCTCACTAACTCAGCGGACCAATGGGAGTTAGCAATCACCAGATCGTCCCGGAGGACATCCCGGCCCGAGGGCCTTCCATAAGCTGCTGCAATTTTGAGATAAGCCCGGCGCACCATCGTATTCCGGTAAATCAGTCCCGGGGATGGGGGATCGAGGGATTCGCGAAGTTCCTTGCTCCAACTGAAGTCGGCTATGAATTGAATCGCTGGCAGACCCCAGTCGGTCAGGTTGTAGGCGCTTATGCGCAAATCGTATTCCGCGGCGATCTTTTGTGCAAATCGCTGATAACATGCGCCGCGCAGCGCCGCCGCACTGAGCATCTGCGTCACAAGCGGAACGGGGGCGATCCGAACCTTCACTTCGTTCTCTCTTACCCGAGTGCCGTAATAGCTGTTCAGCGCAGCCAAATCCCAGCCTCCTGTAGTCACGACAGTGACCTCAAAGTTGGGCTTTAGAGCCTCGATCAGCCACATCACCACGGATTCAGAGCCCCCATATCCCAGTTTGGGATGGCCGATCACAACCTTCAAACGTTTGCGGGGTCTTTCAACAGATTGCCAATAGCAAGGTGCTCCCGTTATCAGTTCGTGCGTCACCTTCATGAAGTTTCCGGCGCTGAACCTCTCGCAGCGTCCCGCTAGATGGTCACTTAGAGCAGCTTGCTTCTCTGTGCTGGATAAGACGGCGCAGATTTTGTTCGCCGCGTCGTCCGTGCCCGCAAACAGCAGGTCGGGGGAGTCGAGGATTTCCTTCTGTCCTCCGTCGTTGGGAGCAAACACGATCGCGCCCGCCTTGACCATCTCCGCAACGGAGATGCCAAACGGCTCTGCCGCGCGCGTCTGGATACCGAACCGGCAACGTGCGAGGAGCCGGGCCTTCCGGATACCGGAAACCCGCCCCTCCTCTAAAATCCAGTCGGCACGCTCCCGGCAGAGCCGCGCGATGCGCCGCCCGTATTGATCATTCCCAATTTCCCCGCACAGATAGAGCCTGATGGCGTGCCCGCGCTGCCGCACTGCTTCCAAAATGGCGATCGCCTGCTCGATTTGCTTTTCAGGCGCAATGCGGCCAAGCATTACGAAGGCATGTTCCTTCTCATCCCATGGAATATATGGGAACTCCGCCCACACACATGGGTACACGACCGCCGCGCAGTCCACGCCGCAATTCCGCTTCACAAGGGCAGCAGACCAGTGCGAGTTAGCAATTACCATATCCTCCTGTAGAACATCCCGGCCAGAGGTTCTTCCATAGGCTGCAGCGATTCTTAGATAGGCTCTGCGCAGAATCGTATCCCGGTAAATCAGGCCTGGCGCTTGAGGATCGAGCGAATTGCGAAGCTCCTTGTGCCAACTGAAGTCGGCGATAAATTGAATCGCGGGCAAGCCCCAGTCGGTCAGATTGTACGCACTAATCCGGACATCGTATTCACCCGCGACTTGACGGGCAAATCGCTGGTAGCATGCACCCCGCAGGGCCGAAGCGCGCAGTGGCTGTGCTGTGAAAGGAACGGGTGCGATCCGGACCGTGACCTCATCTTTGCCTACCCGTGTCTCGTAATGCTCATTCAGTGCTGCTAGGTCCCATCCCCCGGTCGTCACCACGCTTACATCGAAGTCCCGCTTCAGAGTCTCGATTAGCCACATCACGCGCGCTTCTGAACCGCCTCGCCCCATGTACGGGTGACCAATCACAGCCTTTGGTCGGTGTACTAAAGGAGCTTGAAGATTCGGACTGTGAGCCGCGCTAACCATGGTTTCGTCCATTGGAGAACTTGACGAGTGTAAGCAGCCAATTATGCGAGGGCTGATTCATATGGAGAAAGGATCTTCTGGCTAGAGCCAACTGCTAAGCTCAAATGGTGTGAGTCGTGAACTGAGTGCGAAAGGTTCATCAAATCCCCAAAATACGTATCCGAAAAATCATCCCGAGCGGATGATTGATTGCGCGCTGAGACTCAGTTGATCACGGAACCCTGACCGATGTCCGAACCCTCTCTCGCAGGAGCCGAAGCCGGGCCTTAATTGGATCTGGAAACCGGTACCACCATGCCGGCCGCAAACCCTTCGCAAGTTCGCATTTGTCCAAATGCTCCGCTGGCCGGATCTGCCCCGGCCGAGATTGAACCTCGCAGAGCAATCGAAAATATTGTTCTGCCATCCGGTCCAGGCTGTATTTGCTTACGGACTCTCGTGTCTGCAAGCGAAGTGTCCCAAGCTGAGGCCGGTTCGAGAGCAACCACAAAAGGTGTCGAACAGCACTTTGAATCCCTCCAACCGGAAACTGAAATCCGCTTACGCCATCCTCAATGATCCAGTCGGTCACTCCGGGCAGGCGAGACGCGACTGGTACGCATCCGCTGGCCATCGCCTCGATCAGGGCGATAGGATTGCCTTCATACTTTGTTGGAAAGAGAAAGACGTCGTGCTGGCTCATAAGCTTGGGCACATCTTCCGGAGCGGTCCAGCCAGTGAAGTTGATTCGATCCGAGAATCTCGTTTGAGCGAACCGCCGCTTGAGTTCTGCAAGGTCTGGTCCATCTCCACTAATGGTGCAATCCCATTTATCTGTGTGACGCGCGAGATCGGAGAGTATTTCAGGGAGCCAGAATATTCCTTTCGGTTCGTCAACAACACGGCCGTGAAAGAGTATTCTGACGTGACCATTCATGCTATCGCTCAGGGCGCGACTCGAATATGCGGCAATGTCGATTCCATGCGGTATTAGATGCAACTTGTCTGGCTGAAATTTGTAAGTGGAGATCAGGTCCTGCTCGATCCGGGGACATATTGCAACCGTGGCGTTTACATGGTCGCGAACGGCTCGAGCACCCCTATAAGTTGCCAGCGAAGTTGCGTGCAGGATAAGAATCCTGTGTATCGCGGTAGAAAGATATCGAATCGCGTTAAGCTCAACGGGGTCACCCAGGGCGGGACAAATGACGACGTCCGGAGAGATCTCACTTACGCGCTCGACCAAAGCTCTCGTTCTAACGACCATGTCATCGGTATCCGGCGCAACAACTTCGCCATCGCCGAACACTGCGTCTCCGGCTGCGACTAGATGTGCATGCGAGGAACCCGAAGAGAGCCAGGTCACCGAGCATCCACGCTCAACTAATCCCGGCAGTAAATTGCAGTGGAATTGATAGATGCCGGACCGGAACGGCGTAAGCAGATTGATAACCCGCATCTTAGTCATTCGTTGCGTGTAGAGTGCTCCGTTCGCTCCGGAGAATCTGAAAGTCGGCTTCTGTATAGGTTGCCTTCACCTGCCGGTCATTCCCATCTCCGTGATCTACATTCTCATGGCAAAGAGCAGTCTGTTGAGTTCCAGGAATGCCATGAAATGCGAAATAGGGCAAGCGCGGAAGGACCTGGCGAACCTTATGCCCAGACCGAAGAGCCTGAACATGGAGCCAGAGATCGTCTCCCTTTGGACAGCAGGTTTCGAAAGCAGTTCCTGCATGTTTCAACACCGCCAGGAAAGTTGGAGGATAGATCACGCCGGTGACGCCGGCAGCAAGGTGTCGAAAGCTCGGATCCGTGGAAATACACAGCTCCCAGTTCCGATACCTCTCAAATCCATTCTCGCTCAAGGGAATCACATGGGAAAAATAGCAGCTCACGATATTGGGATATTTCAGATTCGCTTCAACCAGCTTCTTCAACCAGTATCTTGGATAGAACATGTCATCGTCTGCGGTGACAAGGGGAACGTCGAATGTGTCCGTTGACTCCAAATATGGGTAATACTTTGTGTGCGGGCCATAGTTCCTGCTGGACTTGACTTCAAGCCCGCGCTTCTGCAGGCGGCGAATGGTTGCAGGTAAATTGTTAAGCAAAACCTCATCATCGATCCACAGAATCAACCGCGAGGGCCGAGTCTGCCCATGCGCAATCGACTCGATCGCGTAGTAAACCTTCTTGCATCTCCCACAGTAGGTAGTCAGCGAAACAACTGGCCCGCCAGGTTCAGTAACCGCCTTACTCCCAAACCTGTTAATCAAGAAAAACTGGATGAGTTGAATGACCATAATGGATTCGCGAACAAGCCGCCGGGGCAGGCGAAGCGTCCGTCGAAAGAACAGGTAGGGAATCGGCGAGTCTCCTTCTGAAAGATCGGTCATTAGCACTCTCCGTTGGGAAGTCCATCCGAGGCCTGGATGCTGGATCAACTCAGGTTCCACTCACATACCAATCGTCAAACATTGAGACTCTCTCGAGTCTCCGAACATAACCATGTGCGCTTAACAGGGAGAATATCTTTTCGCGCTGTGGCGTGAAATTATGCTCACAAGTAATTACCCTGAACCGGTACTTGTCGAAGTTAAATGCGGCGAGTATCTCAAATTCACTGCCTTCGGTATCAATAGATAAGTAGTCAATGTCTCGTGGAGCGTTGTATTTATTAAGCATATCTTCGAGCGAGATTGTCGTGACTTCGTATCTTCTTCCACGCTTTCTGTCTCGGCGATGAGAGTCCAATTGGCAAAACGAGTCGATTGTTGAGAGCTCCCCGAAATCCGACTCATTAAAAGTAAGAGTTGAGTTCGATTCGCACCATACACAGTTCGTTTCGACGGTGCAATTCCTATTCTCTCTTAAATCCTTGTGCCAACGCCTGGCGGGTTCGGCGAGAATTCCGTCCCATCCAAAGTCGTTTTCCAAAAGGAAAGTATTGCTTCCAGCCACCCCATTAGTTGCCCCAAACTCAACAAAAAATCCGCCCCTTTTGAAGTCCAGCTCGGATAGGACGAAGAGGTCTTGGCGAAGGTCCGACCTCGAATCGTGCAAGAATCTTAGTAGTTGAGCGGTATGCCGGTCAGACAGTTCTAGGAGCAACTCAATGTCATCGCTGGCTCTGCTGCGCCCCTCAAGTATTTGGAGGCGACTATACTTCAATATACCAATATCGAATTGCTTCAGAGTGTTTTTTACTAGAGTCTTAAGCACATGAAACACCCTCCTGACATCTTGTTATTCACTCACCAAGATTGGCTCGGACTTCCGTATCGGGATTGTCAACTCCGAATGAAGTTGTCCGAAGTTGCCGAACATGGTTTCGGTATCTGTGGGAATCTCCTTCTGAGCAGGTGTCTGCCTGACTTACGCAAGCAGAGAGCCACTACGGGCAGTCTATACAATGCACCGCATAGACGGAAGCTTGGCTGATCGGAACTTGAACTCCTCAATCAAAGGCAACAAAAGCGCATCGAGTTCGATGAGACTTTTTCGCGAGTAGCCAACATCTGGGCGCGCGATCCGGGCTGAAAGGTACAGAGCCATGTCAAAGGAGCCTCCGCCAAACCGGCTAGGTTATTCACGTGTTTATAAGATGGCGCTCGCCAAACGAAATCAACACATCATCGCTCAAAAATAGGTGACTGTATAAAGACTCCTTGGGCGAAGGTCTCATTGAGCAGCCAGGATTGGGGGATTACTTCCATTCTTCTTTGATCGCCACAGAATGATCCGGTTCTGCAGCACTTGGCGGTCGTCACGAGTAAGAAATATGGCGGCGACCGCGAATAGGACCACGGCGCATATCGTCATGCATGAAATCACCGCCGAAAGCCATTCCGGAGTAAGATTCAGACTCGAAAACCAGGCAGGAAAGACTGCGAAGAAGGCGACAATGGCGAAAAAGGGAACCGCAAGCCGCAAGATTACAAATCGTAGGGACAGGTGCGCCTCGCGGTGCGCGCTCAGCAGCGCCACAGGCATCATGATAGCAATGAGTGGAACAATAGCACCGGTTGGAATAGCCGAAGGTCCAAGCCGTTTGACAAGAAGGACGGCCGGAATCAATGAGATTGCGGCGCTGGCGAGGAGCCCGAACGACACCCCTCGAATACGATTCGTAGCCCATCCGGCATTGGTTAGGATCTGCAGAAACCCTTCCAGTACCACGACAATCAGCAGCAGATGCAGCAGCATTGCGTCTGGCTGAATGTGACCGCGCGACCAGAACCGGATGAGCCACGCACCGCTAGCCCAAAGCACGGCGGACAAGCTGATCGCGATTATGGTGTCCATAGCGACCGCCAGCCGGAAGAGCCTGCGCAGTCCCTCTTTGGAGGGATGCGCTGAAGCCGCAGCTAGCTCAGGTCGCAAAGGCAGGCGCGGAAGCATTACGGTTGTCCGCACGAGGTTGGTAATTGTACGGGTTGTGGTGAACAGTGCCACTGCTGGCCCGCCTAACATGCGGCTCAGAATGACGATAGGACCCTGAACCGTTAAAGCAGAAGCAAACATGGCAAGCCCCGTTTGTACTGTGGGCGCTGCCAGGGTTCGTGCCGTGTTCCAATCTGAGTCCCTTAAGTGCGGCAGCATGCGTTGGCCTCGGTGATTCAGCAGCCAGAATGCAATAACGATCGTCGATAGCGTGGTTATCGCGCCGACGCCGGCGAGTAACACAGGGCCTGCACCTGAACGCAATGCAACTGCGGTGGCAATGAACGTCAGAAACACGAAAGCATTGTAGAGCCACTGGTATGTCACGAATTCCCCGATTGCAATGTAGACCGCTATCAATTGTCGGCCCGGGATGTTGGCTAGAAGTGAGATAGCCAAGCCACAAAACACGAGTTTGGAATCACGTTGGCCAAGCATAGTCAGACCGAGCCATTTATCCAAACGGAATTGCATGAGCACCGCAACCACAACACCACCGAATCCAGCGATCACAAGGGAGGCGGCCCAGGCAGTTCCTTGAATGCGCTTGAAAGACTGCCAGTCATTGCGTGCGTAAGCTATCGTCGCGGCGCTGACTGCAGCATTGGTAACTCCGAAGTCGAGGTTGACCAGATAACTCACAACAGAGTAAAGGGCCATCCACTCGCCGTATTCGGCCACCGACCAGAAGCGCAGGTAAAGCGGTAGCAGGAGCAGGTTGCTTACGATTCCAAGAACGTATGAAACCGCCCCTGCACCCGTTCCGTGGAGCATTCGCGCAAAGATCCCGGCGCGCCTTGCCATTATTGGCGGGCCCTCTAAAGCAGGAGACTCGGCATCGCAAGGCTCGCTCGGAATGGATTGGAGCACCATCAGTCGCGGTTCTCGTTTCGGATCAATTCCATTCCCACGTGGAACAGGAAACGGGGACCATCCAGCAGATCGCGGCGCCAGAGTTTGCTGGGCTCCTTGAGGAAGCGGAACACCCATTCGAAGCCGGCGCGGCCCATCCACTCAGGACAGCGCGGAACGGTTCCGGCCACAAAGGCAAACGCTGCGCCGACACCGATGGCGACCGGCACATTGAGTTGCTGCAGCCTGTCGTGAATCCAGATATCCTGTTTCGGCATACCCAGTGCGACCCATAAAACGTCTGGCCGCGCGGCGTTGATGCGCTCCAGAATCGCCGCCTCTTCTGACGGCGTAAGTGGGCGGAAGGGCGGGGAATAGGCGCCGGCGATCCTGTGACCGGGGTACTCACGCGCGACTGTTTTACACAACGCGGCCAAAGTCTGTTCCGTGTCGCCGTAAAAATAGCTGCTATAGCCCTCTCGGTTTGAGCGCTTCAGATACTCATGCATAATTTGCATGCCCGGTGTGCGCACAACATTCCGGTGGCCGCGCAGCCGAGCCAGCCAGACCGGTGCGATTCCGTCGGGAACCCAAAGCTCCGCCGCATTGAGAATCGAGTGGATACGTGGGTCTCTGTGAGCCTCGAGCAGTCCGTGGAATCCGGTCACGATTACCTGGCGGCAACGGCCATCCCGCATCTGAATCCATTGATCGATGTGGTCGGCCGCACGCGCCGCCGAAACAAGGTGGACGTGCGAGCCGAGGATGCGTACAGTCGGTTCGGCGGATGTTGAGATTTGAGTCTGTTCGGTCGTCAAGAGCGCGTTCTCAATCAGGTGCGGTGCTGCGGACGAGTCGTGCCGGCCAGTCGTCTGCGAACTGGAATCGCAAGATATTCGAGCCATTGGCAATGGACGTCGGCCCCAAGTACGGTCAAAAGCTGAGTCAGTATCTCGCCTTCGGCAAGCGGCTCTACTCCGATTTCTCGCGATTACCGTATCCGTAGCGTCCGTAGTAGTACCCGTAGTACGAATAACCACCCGAAGATGTATTGTGACTCACTTGATTCAGGATAACTCCGATGATATTGGCCCGTATCCTATGCAGCGCCGAAATTACGGCAGCAACAGCTTTGCGTCTCGTCTCTCCAGCCTGGCTGATAATAAGCACTCCGTCGGCTGCGGTCGCTATCTGCAGGCACTCGGCAAAGCCCAGCAATGGCGGCGAATCGATGATGACCAGATCAAACTCTTTGGTGAACTCGTCCAAAAGAGGCGAGAGTCGCGGCCCGATGAGATCGGCCGCGCGATGGGAACCGGGCCCCGCCGGAAGCAGAGTCAGATTTGGCTTTCCTTCAACTGACAGAACCGCTTCCTGCCAGAGCATCTCGCCCGTCAGCACGTTGGAGAATCCGACGCGCGGCGTGAAGCCGAATTTCGAGTGAAGGCTCGGACGCCGAAGATCACCGTCCACAAGCAGCGTCTTCTTGCCCCGATCGGCATTTGCGATCGCGAGGTGTGCGGAGATGGTCGTTTTGCCCTCCGAAGGTGCGGCGCTCGTCAGAGCGATCGAGCGAAGACGTCCCTCGAAGTCAGAAAGCAGAATGGTGTTGCGTATCGTGCGAACCGACTCCTCAAAGTCGGAGGCTGAACTATAGTATCCCTTCCGATTGGGGTTTGAAGCTGCCTTTGCGAGGGTTGCCTCTGACTGCACCGGCCCCACGGGTCGGGGAAGCTGGGCGGCAGCCTGGTCAGCCGGCATGGTCCCGATGACATCCACTCCGAGGAAGCGGCTGGCCTCCTGGGGGTCGCGAAGCGTCGTGTCGATCGAGTCCAGAAGTACAGCAGTACCGATCCCCAGGAGCGTCGAAACGAGAAGCGCCATCATTAGATTCATCTTTACGTTGGGATAAATAGGATGCAATGGCGGCCGTGCAGGATCGGCAATGCTTATGTTGTTATCTTGAAAACCTGCATTGATGTCCGCTTCCTGGATCTTCTTTACCAATTCATCGTATAGAGCCTTGTCTGCATCGGCCTCCTGCTTTAACTGCCTGTACTGAAATGAACGCGAATTGAGACTGTCCCATTCCGCCTTCGTATCTGCCACGGTCTTCGCTAGGATTTGCTCCCGCTCCTGCGACTGACTATATTGAGTCGCGACCCTCTGAGCGATGCTGCTCCGCGCATCTTCAAACTGCTTCTCCGCTTCGGCGAGTTGGGTCGCCGCTTTACGGTACTCCGGATGGTTGGGACCGTACGTTGACTTGACCAGTGCAAAGTGCTGTTGAGCCTGATTTACATCATCGCCGAGCTTTTGCAGTGCCTCCCCTTGCGACGAAAGCTCGGCAGCCTCAAGAGAGCCCGATTTCATCGCCTCCATCGCCGCCTCCTTGTTGATCCTGTCGATCTGGGCAGCAGTATATTCCGAGTTCAGTTGAAGCAGGCGCGATGACAAAATATTTGACTTATCTTCCGACGGATCGACAACGTCCAGATCCTTCTCAAATTGTGCGAGGGCAAGATTGGACTGTTCCATCTTAGCTCTCAGTTCATCGAGTTGCTTCTCCATAAACGACGACAAGGTGGCTGAAGACCGAATGCGAATGTTGTAAGCGTGTGCCAGGAAGGAGTTCGCAACTGCGTTGGCAATGTCCGCGGCTTGGCGGGGGTCAGTGGATCGATAACTGATAAGTAGAAGATTGGTGTCGCTCGGCTGGCTAACCTGGAGTTGACCCAAGGTAACCGGCGCGGTCGCCATTTGCTGCGCCGTCGTCGAATCCGCCTGTTTTGATTGTGAGGGGGAGTTCAGAAGATGGAACTGCTCGGCAACCGGACGCAGCACTGCGTCCGACTGAATGAGTCTGATCTGGGTCGCGAGAAATGTGCCAGGGTCGTCGATATACGCGTTTGTGGAATCCTGCCCGACAACTCCCGACGGAGCCTGAAAGTCGACATCCACCGTGGCCGTGGACTGGTAAATCGGTTGCAGGCGCGCGGAGACGATTGCCGTCACCAGAACGCAGGTCGCAACAAAGGCGACGATCTTCCAAAGATGCCTGCGCAAAATCCAAAGATAGTGCGATATTGGAACTGCAGGCGCTTCCGCTTCAAATTCCTGCTGCGGCGCTACCGGTGCATAGTAAGCCACCGCCTGCATAGGATTCGGCGGGCCTGGGGGAATGAACTCTGGAACTCTCGCTTGTTCTGGCATAGATCCTCTTCAGATAGCCTAGTGTGTTACGTAGATCACCAAGCCGGTGACGGCTAAGCCAACGCCCACGGCAATTTCAAGCACCTTGGCGCTGACTCGCATACCTGGCTCGTTCCCAACGTACACCATGTCGTTTGCGTAGAGTGGCACGTCAGGGGACTTACGCGCCAAAATCTTCTTCAGGTTGATCGGAATTTCTTCCTTGTGACCGTTAATCTCATCGACGCGGTAGATGTAAGCAGTTCGCGTGGCAAAGCTGTCCAAACCGCCCGCAATCGACATTGCTTTGAGAATGGTCATCTCTGAATTGTTAGTAATCGTGAACGGCCCTGGACGCTTCACGTTCCCGACTATATAGATCTGCCCGGCCTCGGGAACCCTTATGCTGTCGCCGGGCTCCAGCCTCATGTTGGCCTCCGGGCTGTTGGCATCCAGAAGAGAGCTGACTGGAATTCGTTCGGTAAGGGATACTGATGTGCCGCTCACGCTCGACGGTGCATGACTTACAAATACTTCCGTCCCGGCATTATCGGCAAGTCCACCTGCACGTGAGATTGCGTCAAATAAGGTTACATTGCCAATGACCTGAAATGTTGTCGGCGTCCTGACCGCTCCCAAAATCGTGATCGGGCGGCTATGATACTCGATCACAGACACACTCACCACGGGGCTTACCAATATCTGCTCATCAACCAGCGCTGCCGTGATGGCATTTTCAAGCTCGTCTGCAGTGAGTCCTGCCGCCTGGATGTGCTTTCGCACCATCGGCAGCCGAATTGTGCCGTCTTCATCCACGCGAACCGAGCGTGTCAACTCCGGTGAATCGTATACCGTAATGCCCACCAGGTCCTGCGGTCCAAGCTTATCGGCTGGCACGTTCGGACTCTCGCTCAAGGCAGACGCCCCAGCACCCACGTTGCTTGAACTCACCGACTGCGCCGCAACGGAACCCGTGACGGCAATTGCCAGAAAAATAACTGCTATGCACCTCATTATTGACTCCCTGATACAGGCTGCCGGCGTTCTGTCCTGTGGCCTGCATCGTCCATCTCTATCCCGCCGGAGGTTCGGTGATATCACTCAGTGGTTCCCGTTGGTCTTAATCGATGTGACGTCTGCTGCAAGTTGCTCTATCTTCCTGTCCAGGCTCCTCATTTGGGCGCGGAACTCGTCCACGTGAATACCCAGGACATCCTTTCCACTCGCGCCATTGCCGTTTAGCAACACGCGCATTGCGTCGCGGGTAAGGTCAGATACGCTTCGCGCACCGGTGACTGTGCAGAGGCGTCTGAGGGCTAGGTACTCCTCTTCGGAGAGCCGGACACTGATCATGCGTGAACGAGGATTCAAGACTGTCATGTCGGATTCGGATACAACGGTAGGTGAAGGACGCTGGTCATTTCTCGCAGGGGCTGACCAATCAAAACGATGGGAGCGAGTATAGCGGTTTCAGAATTGCCGTACACGGGAAGCAAACCACTCAAGTCGACCCGACCTCAAGGAGCGGCGACCTGGCATGAAGCACAACGGGCATACCCATCCTGAAAACTGCTCTAACGTCTCGATGGATCCTTTGCGGATCGAACGGAAGGAGCTGATTCAGGGCAGGCTTCGCCCCCGTTTGTCCCATGCGACTCAAGGGACTTCATGGCATGCCAGCCACACTCCTCAGATCAAGCAGTGTGAAGCTCCTGGGACTTGGCGCTGCCCGACTGGGAATCTACAGCGCAATATTCAAATCTAGTCGCATTTAGAATATAAGCGAAAATAACACCTATCCATGAAAGATACAAGAAAAATGTGAGACAGAAGTTAGACAGATTTGGCCTCTTTTCCCTCACCGCAAGTGTCTCATTTTAGGTCATTTTTCTGCGTAGGCCCCTTCAGATGATTGCCTCTTGTACGACAACGAAATGTCATATGTATGACGTTTCCTTGCAAGAAACAGTGATTGAGGATCAAAGCGGTTTCAGGATTGCTGTACCCAAAGGCATTGCACTCAAGTCGACCCGACCCCAAGGAGGGGCGACCTGGTACGAAGCACAATCGGGCATACCTATCCTGAAACCGCTTCAGTGGTCCCGAACCAGGCTTTGGAAGAGGAAGCAGACTTGCAGAAACCGAACAATCAAAACGCCCATGCAGCGAAGCGGGGTGGTACTTGGGGGCAAGGCAAATTCTCTGGGACGGTCGGCAATCAGCAACGATGCTTTCGTCTTTCTCGAGCATCGTTTGGGAACCAGTTGAAATTGAAAGAGGCTGCCGCTCGGGAGCCTTGGTCGTCCCCGGAGTTATCGAGGACTTGCAGCTGGCGGTGAACTATTTCTGGTTGCGAGTGCGATTCCGGCTGCCGCGGCGCCACCTACAATCAGACCGGCGATGAGCCACTTCTTGCCCGTCGACAAACCTTCTCCACCGTTAATGTCCATCGTCTTTACGCAAAGCAATGTGCCTGCACCTCCCGCCGGCTGCCCGGCGGGGCCTTGCAAAGCGCCTGAGACTTCAACCTTATCGCCCACAAACCTGTGTAGATCCTTGCAGGTCAAGACGTACTTCACGTTTTCGTCGGTGGTCAGATAGTAGGTGCCGTTCTCAAAGGTGACCAACCCAACGCCCGAGAATTCTTCGACGTTTGCGCCCACCTGCATCGCAAATGAGACCACGCGGCCCGGGCTTACGTTTGCCAACAGAACCCCATGATCGTTTGTGACACCGAAACTGCCGTCCAGCGAAGCCACTTCTACCGTCTTGTCCGCCTTCAGCGAAACAACTCCGCGCGAATTTGGCGTGTTCGGAGTTACATGCAGCCCATTCGCCTGAAGTTGAAACGGGCTCGAGGCTGCCACTTCGCTCTCTCCCTGCTCCAGCACTGCATGGTCGCTGTACATGGTCCCGCGGGAACCGCTGGATAAGGTGATTGTGGCGCCTTTGTTCAGCCGAAGGTCGGCTGAGGCCTTATCGGTCTCAACCACAGAACCATTAAACAGTGTGGCATTGCCCTCGACCATGTAGTGATCCACGCGCATATTTCCGCGCGCGCTGGCAGTGCCTATTGATATGGTCCCGGCCGCTGCATAGGACAACATGCACGACAGAATTACTGCAAGCTGCAGTTTCCTCAACATCGTTTGCCCTCACTGCTGGTGGTGCAAGCACACGCCGGCGGTACCTGTTCTCCCTTATATCGCAAATTCTTGCAGACTGCAACTTCTGCCCTCTTTAAAATCAGCAGTTTATGCAGTACATCGGTAATACAAAATCACGGTAGCTACCCCGTATTATTGCACTTAAACCAAGGCCGCAATTTTTGCACATGCTTTACCAATTATGTCCGGGCTTCTCCAAAACCCTCAGCCACTCACCCAAACCGAAACCCGGAAGCGAGAGCACAACTTCCTTCTGTTCCCTTGATGCGGATGGTATGCTGCGGGTTGGCCATGATGTCTCATCTTCGTCGTTCGGCAGGGTACGCACTGCGTATCGTCCTCGCGGGAGCATGTTGCTGCGGAATCTGGAGCTCGGTCGCCCTGGCGCGGGCCGACTACCTCTTCCAACAGGACACCGAGCGTTCGATTCGCGAGGCCATTCGCTGGGCGCCGGACGGTTGGCAATATTACATGCGTCTCGCCCAGTTTGACCGGGCGCATGCAACCCAGCTCCTGACCACCTCGCTGCGGCTCAATCGCTTCGACGCCCAGGCGGACATCGAACTCGGGCTGCAGTACGAAGCCGATGGTGACTACGGCCGGGCAGAAAAGCAGCTTCTCCAAGCCTATGCGGTCGATCACACCTACATGCCCCGCTGGAGCCTTGCCAACTACTATCTTCGCCGCGATGATCTGCCGGCATTCTGGGCTTGGGCTCACAGCGCGGCCGATATGCCCGCCGACGACATTCGGTCGCTCTTCGAGTTGTGCTGGCGCGTCTCCCCCGATCCCCAAACGTTGACTGCGAAACTCCTGAACGAGAAGCCCGAATTTCTTCGCCAATACGTCAGTTTTCTCCTGGCCAAGGATCAGCCCGACGCCATCGCCATCATCGCCCCCCACTTGATCCGCGCCGGCGATCCGAGATCGGATCGAGCGCTGTTCTTCGTGGTCATTGACCGGCTGGTTGCCCTCAATGACGCGGGTCAGGCCACTGCCCTGTGGCGCCTGCTCCTTCAGCAGCGCTGGATGGTTGCCGACTTAACCGTACCCAACAATGGCGCCTTCCTCCGCGAACCCCTGCCCGTCAGTTTCGACTGGGCCCTGCCGGAGTATCAGGGCCTTCATTCCTGGCCGGGAGCTTCAGGGCTCGAGACAGAATTCTCGGGGAGCGAGCCAGACGGCTGCACCATTGCCGAGCAGATCGTCGTTCTCTCCCCAGGTGATTACACTTTGACCTATGCGTACAGCACCTCCGACATCCCTCCGGCCACGGGAATCCGCTGGCAGATCCTCGATGCAAAGGCAAACCTTGTCCTCGCGGAATCGGACGACCTGTCCAGCAACGATCCCACGGATTCAAAGCTGACCTTCACCGTCCCGCCTGGAGCTTCCATCCTCCGGTTGCTCCTTGCCTATCAGCGCACGCTCGGGACGCCCCATATTTCGGGTATGCTTGATGTGCGGTCGGCTCAAATTCAAACGTCCCCAAAGCAATGATTTGTCCAAAATGCAACAGTTCTGACATCCGAGTTTCCAGACGCACCCGCTGGGCCGATGTCTTCCAGCGAGTTTGGGGAAGGGAAGCGCTGCGCTGCCGCAGTTGCCATGCGCGTTTCTATGCCTCTCCAACCTCTGCTTCGGGGGGACTCAGATTGACCGATCAACTCGCGGCTCGCGATCCAGGCTGCGCATTAGTTCCCGAACCAGGAAGCGGATTATACGAAGAACGATCATCGTCGTGGCTTTCGGGTTGGCTTTCGCCTTGTTCTGGGCCTTCCTAAGCTTTATGACGAGTTTTGTGCACACGCTGACCAGCTAGAGAGGGACTGAAAGAGCGCAGCCGCAGCCGGCGCTCATAGCGTGCCACGGGCGTTCAGGCAGGAGCAGGTCCGCCAACGGGCTTGGCCGGCTTGCCCATGCGCTGACCCGTCTCGTCCGGCATGCGCGTCATCAGCAGCAGTGCAAGCAGCAGGAACATCCACCCCGACACCGCGGGCCGCGGAAACGGAAAATCCACGCACGCGTGCAGCATCACCGAAACCAATCCCAGCCCCCAGGGATGCCGAAATGCCAGCGGCACCGCAACCCCAAAGGGAATCAGCACCAAAAGCAAAAAGGGAAATCCGCCGTCGGCGGCAAACTCCGCCCAGTCATTGTGGGTGTGGTTGGCGTAAAACGGAAAGTCCTTGATCGCGTAGCGCTGGTAGACCTCCGGGAATGTCCCCAGGCCGTAGCCGATCAGCGGCCTGTGCATTGCCATGTCCACGGCCGCCAGCATGAACTCTTTGCGCACCAGGTAGGGATCGTTCTCCTGAAACCGCTGCCACACCCGCTCCCATCCAACCGCAAATGTGAATGTAGCCGCCAGAACCGGAACCATCACCAGCATGGCCGTCGTCGAGCGGCTGGGCAGGCCTGTCTCCGGATCCCGCAGCTTGACCAGTCCGATCACCATCATCGCCAGCAACTCCGCCGTGCACAGAGCCGTGCCGGCGCGAGATGCCGATCCGATCACTGATCCATACAGAAGGCCGCCGGCAATCACATACCACCAGGACCGCCAGCCCTCGCGAAGCGCCCGCCACAATGCGATCGGCAAGGCCAGTTCCGCAAATTGCGCATAGTTGTTGTGGGATGGAAACGTCGCGTAGACGTCCGGAAACCCGGTCGGAAACAGCCACAGGACCAGGCCTCCTGACGTAAAAAGCTGCGCAAGACAAAGCACCGCCATCGCCGTCGCGAAAATCAAAAACGCGCTCAGGATGTTGCGCCGCGCTGTCCGCGTGCCTGCCACCGTCTGGGTAAGAAAGAACACACCCGCCAGAGCGCCCCAGCGCAGCACCGATGTGCGGGTCTCAATGCTCGAAGCGGTCGTGTGCGCCAGGAACTGCAACAGACCCCAAAACGGGATTAGGTAGACAAGTACCGCGACCGGGCCGCCGGCGATGTGTTCCCGCCCCCGTCCAATTCCAGCCACAAGATACACGCCAAGCAGCGCAAACACGCCGATCTGGAACGACTGAAGCTCCCAGGTCTCTCGTATAAAGATCGTTGTGGTGGCAAAAATCAGCACCAAAAACAGGCACGCGGCAACCACGATCTGCGTAGACCGCTTTCCTGTGACTGCCGGGCTATGGGACCCGGAGTCCGCGTTGATGGGCACGACGGGCAATGCCCCATTGTATGTCACAGCGATCTTCCCATTGCAAGCAGGGCTTCAAGACCTGCGATGCAGGCCCGAAAGTCGGTGCCTTCTAATCTTGTGGCCTGCCAAAGACAGTTCTAATCCTCCCTTGCGCTCAGTCAGACACTTTTAACCCCGCATTCTGCTCTGTCGATGACTCCTCCAGACGCAAACCGGCCCCGGCTGGAGGACAGCATGAGCACAGTTCACGGAACAATGCTGGGTTTCACAATGGCTATCGGAGCTTTGGCGTGCTCCGCACAGAACGTTAACGTTCCTTTCAGGCAGATCGAGAAGGACGCGCAAATGTCCGCAAAACTCGAGGCGCTCGGCAACGAGCCCGCGGCCATGCGCTCTTATGGATCGTCCTCCGCGTCATCCTCGTCATCGGCACTTGTGCTCGAGCCTCCCGCTGTCAAGCCTCCCCGGACCCTCAGCACTGGATTCTTCGTGCTCAATGGATTGCATCTGGGCATGGCTGTCTTTGACGTCGAAATGACTCAGCACTGCATCGCCGACAATCACTGCCATGAGGGCAATCCCTTGATGCCTTCCTCCGCCGCGGGCCAGTTCGGCGTCGACTTCGCCTTTGTCGGCTTGGGTTCCTTTACCAGTTACAAGTTGAAAAAACAGGATTCCAGGCTCTGGGTGCTCTCGCCGATCATCGGAATCGCCGCGCACGCAGTCGGCGTGGCGTCGGGCTTCGCGAACCGCTAGCGTCCCGAGTCCAACGTTCGTACAGTAAATGAACGGTCATCCTGAGCGCAGCTTGGCGCGTCTTTCGCGCCAAACTGGGTCGAAGAACCCGCGGTTGCTTTTGTCTTTGCTCATTCTCCACTTCCAACAGCCCTCTCATTCCGGGCCAGGTCGAAGCTGCCGCTCGAGATTTGCTTCGAACTTCAAACTCTCACCCGCTCGCCATCACTTGAGATATCCCTCCGCCCAACCGCGCAGGATGCGCCGCTCGGGTGTAATGAAGCCAGCGGATCCCATCCCGACCCACCTCAAGTCTTGACAGGGGCCGCCTCAGTCCTTAGTCTCGCAGTCGAAGCAAATCACACAATTAATCTGCAAGACTGAGGGGAACGAATGGATCTCAACAAGCTCGACCTTGGATTGGAGACGTGGACGCGGCGCAGGTTCATGCAGATGAGCGCGATGACGCTCAGTGCGGCAACTCTGGCCGATGCTGAAAATGCCCCGCTTCATCGCACCATGATCGATGTTCCCTTTGACAAGCGAGAACCGCGCGTGGCCCTGATCGGTACCGGCGGACGCGGCACCTCGCTGCTCGGCAACCTGCTCGGCGCCGATGCGCGCGTCGTGGCCTTGTGCGACATCGTCAGCGAAAAAGCCGAACACGCTGCCTCTCTTGTCGAAGCTGCCGGCCAGAAAAAGCCCGAACTTTACACCAACGGACCCCACCATTACGAGGCTCTCCTGGCCAGAAGCGACGTCGATTTGGTCCTGGTCGCCACACCCTGGAGCTGGCACGCCGAGATGGCCATCGCCGCCATGAAGCACGGCAAGGACGTAGCCATTGAGGTGCCGGGCGTGACCACCCTCGAGGATTGCTGGAAGATCGTCAATACCTCCGAGGAGACACGCAAGCACTGCATGATTCTCGAGAACTGCTGCTACGGATACAACGAGACCCTGATCCTGCGCATGATCCATGGCGGCGAGTTCGGCGATCTGCTCTATGGCGAAGGTGCTTACATTCACGATCTGCGCGCGGAGCTGTTCTCCAATGCCGGGGAGGGCCTGTGGCGCCGGGCCGAGCACACGCAGCGCGATGGAAACCTCTATCCCTCCCACGGACTGGGCCCCGTAGCCAACTACATGGGCATCCAGCGCGGCGATCGCTTTGGATACCTCGTCTCTATGAGCTCGCCCCATCGAGGCCTCGACCTCTACCGCAAACAGCATCTCGAGCCCGGCGATCCCCGCTGGGCTGAGCACTACATTACCGGCGACCTGAACACCTCGCTCATCAAGACCGCTAAGGGCCTCACCATCACGGTCAAGCACGCCGTCTCAACGCCTCATCCCTACGATCGCATTAACCTGATCGCCGGCACCAAGGGCCTCTTCGAGGACTATCCTCCCCGCATCTACTTTGACGGTATGAATAAGGATGAAGCCTTTGGTTCGATCGACGCATTCAAGCAGTATCAGCATCCGCTCTGGGAGCGGGAAGGCGACATGGCCAGGAAAAGCGGCGGTCACGGCGGCATGGATTACATCATGCTCTACCGCCTGCTGCAGTGCGTAAAAGATGGGTTGGCGCCGGACTTGGATGTCTATGACGCCGCTTCCTGGTCTGCCGTTGCTCCGCTCAGTGTCACGTCCGTCGCCCGGGGCAGCTCTCCGGTCGAGTTCCCTGACTTTACGCGAGGCAAGTGGAGCCAGCGCAGCCTGTCAGCCATTGCAACCCAGGCGTAAGATCCGCCAAAACCATCTCCCGATAAGTCGCGAATCGGTCTGCTGCGCCCGTCTGCATGCGCGCGGACCGGAGCCCAACGTCGCCTCCGCGGGATTGGCCCCCGCGTATCCCTAAACCAACGAAAAGCTATTCCCCGGTTCCATCTCAACAAGGCGAGACCGCCGAAGGGGCAACGCCCGCTCTGTTCGAACGGACCCGTCCCCTAGCTATAGGCCTTCCACGCGTGAGCAACCACCGGATTATCTGCGGTGTCAACGATCAGTTGGATGTTCTGGTCGCCGTTCTGCGATCTTTTTCCCCGAATTCCACCTGCCTCATTCAGCGTATCCTGTGCCTGCCGATAGACGCTCACTAGGCGCTGATTATGATCGGGGTCGTGGTTCAAAACATTGTTGCCGCCCAGAGGAAGCAGAATGTGCTTGTTGGCGTGATAATCCATCGCCACTGGATCGTGTCCCGCAAGCAGCGTGTTCTGGCGGCTGGTGATCGAGGGCGGATAGCCGATGCAGCCGCTGACTGACTGCCCGTTGACCGTCGTCGATCCATAACTGACCCATATGCAGTCCAGAATGTTCAGATCGGGAACACGGACCTGCGTCCACATCTTGGCGCATTGTGAGCCGAGGTCGACATAATGACGGTTGGCTGATGTGCCGTCTCCCATTGAAAGCGTCCCGTAAACAATCTTGAGAGCGCCGGTCATTCCGATATCGCCGCTATGATCCTTCAGCACGGCGCAATTGATGAGCTTCAGGTTCTCTGCATAGCCCGAACCCGTCCAGCGGCCCTCCTTGAGTTCGATCCGATTCCCTTGGGCCGTTGTAAAGCAGGGATAGGAGACGCAATGTGTGCCCTTTTCGCCCACCCGGCGGTATCCGTTGGTCGTGTGATCGTCGTCGCCGATCCATGTGTTCATGTGCGGGTCCATCAGCAAGGCGCTGACCGGTTTCCCGGCAAAGACGGTGCTCACGAGGTATTCAATCGTCGTCAGGCTGGGCTGCTCCGCGTTGATCGCGATCTTGCCGATGAGTTCAGGGAACGGTTTGTACTCAATATTGTTATCGTCGTTATGTTTTCCATCGAAGGTAGCCGGACGGTTCTGCCCGTTCTCGAAGATCACCACCTCACCCTTGAAGCCGTCGGGGTGTTGCAAAACGCGGTGAATCAGGCCGCGCAGCATGTCGGTATTCGTGCAGCCCCGGCATTTCCACTGGGCATTGACCTTGAGGATCACGACGTCGTCTGCCGAAATCAAACCCTGGGGTCCGCTGAGAGGGCTGATTCTGTCGCTCTTGTAAAATGGCTCTCCATTGGTCGACATCAAGTGCAATAAGGCGTCTACGCCCACATGGCGCAACTGATCGTCGTGCACTGGGCAGTTGTTCACGCGGAAGATCGCGGACTTGCCGTCAGTGCTTTCACCGAATGCGCCCTCCAGACCAAGCAAATCCAGAAGCGGGAGAGCCGCGGTGCCGACTGCGGTTGTGCGTATGAAGCTTCGGCGAGACACACTTTTCAACTTGGGCATGGGCGTTTCCCTTCTTATGTTCGATAGCCTGGAATAGTGCAACGATTGTACCAAAATCCAAATAAGCTTGCACCCGCCTCCCGCCCCACCCCAGGCCAACACAGTTGGAATTGGAATCATTCGCCGCGGAGGCTTTCAAAGGGCACGGCATTAGCCCTGCCTAAAATCCGTCGAATCAACGACGAGCGTCAGCTCCCGAGGAAAGTCTCTTGCCTCCGCGAGAGCCATCCATCAGTGGCCCGCGCACGCTCGATTCCACGCTCGATTCAATGTGCGGCAGAAGGCTCGGCACTCATCCTCACCCGCAGGCGCTTCTCGGCGTCCGCGCTCCAGTACTTGCAGTCCAGGCGGATAAAGACTGAAGAATAAGGGATGGTCATGTTGGTCTTGAGAACCAGCACGTGAAACTGGCTGCCCGTGCTGCCAATCTCGGCGATGATCTTGTCGTGAAGCTCCGACTCGATCGGGTAGCTGCTGAGAAGCGCCGCGATCTGCTTGCGATAGCCCGAGGCTCCCGGCGCGTCCTGATCCGGGACGAAAGGCAGTTCCGCATCCATATAAATATCCGGCCGGACGTGAATCGAGCTGTTGATCATCTTCAAAACATCTTGAACGACCTCGATCTGTCCAGCGTTTGTCTCGATGGTCTCAACGCCCGGCGAACTCTGCAGCGGATAGGCGGAATCCACAATCAGAATCCAGTTGCGATGGCCGAGCAGCGGCATGCTTGCGGCCACCTTCGCTTTCCATGAAGGGGAGTGTTGGAGGGCGCGCAGAGACGGCTGCTGCCGCAAACAGAATGGTGAAGCTGCAACGACGCTGCGCATGAGCCGGTCAACCTCCCAGGAGATCGGGAGAAGTATACCGCCCTGGTCAGGCGCCGCGCTCGCAGCGACGGTCTTCAAGCCGAGCAGCATCAGCGGGCTACCCGGTCAAGCGCGTCATCCATGCCGCCAGCATACGCTGATCTTGGTCGCCCATGGCGTGGCTCGCCTGCACGTTGCGACGGTCAGCCTCAGGACGATTCTGGCTCAGCTTGAACTTCCCTTCGATGCGCGCAATCGGAATGCGGAAGCCGACGATCCCGGCCAGCATGGTGCGTCGAAATCCTTCGGGCATCGCGCGCCACTTCTGCGCATAAGCCGGCTCATGCGTCTCGATCAAGCCCTCGAGCAGCGCCTCCTTGCCCGCATCGTCTTCAACCAGCGACAGCGTTCCATATGCGTGGACGGCGATGTAATTCCATGTGGGAACCGATAGCTCCTCGACGTAAAGCGTGGGCGAGACGTAGCTGTGCGGTCCGTTGAAGACAACCAGCGTCTCTTGGCCACTCAGGGATTTCCATTGCGGATTGGCGCGCGCAAAATGGCCTTCGAGCAGGCCGTGCTCGCCTTCGTCCTTCACGACCAGCGGAAGATGCGTGGCCATTGGCTCGGTCTCCTGCACGGTTGTCGATTTAGCTCCAAAGAGGATGGCAAAAGACCACGTGCGCATGGCCTCAAGCAGCAGGGCGCGATCCGAGACCTGGTTGAACTTCGGCGTGTACATGCGGTTCCTTACTGAATGCGTTCGAAGCGAAAGCCGGTTTCGCGCAGGGCGTCACTGATGGACCCAATGTGGGCCGCGCCGCGCGTTTCAAGCGTAACATCGATCACCGTTTCGCCCAGGCTAACGCCGTAGTAGGCGCGGTTGTGCAGCGTTTCCACAATGTTGGCCCGCTCGCGCGCCAGTATTTGCGTGAGCTGGTTCAGGGCTCCCGGCCGATCGAGCAGGTACACGCGGATGCGCAACAGCCTCCCGTCTTTCACCAGCCCCCGTTCGATGATCTTGGCCAGCAGCGTTACGTCGATGTTGCCGCCGCCGACCATCACCACGGTGCGCCGAGGCCGCAGGTTGGTTTTGGCCTGAACGATGGCCGCAAGTGCGGCCGCGCCCGCACCCTCGGCAAGCGTCTTCTCCTGCTCCAGCAGCATCAGAATCGCGCTGGCGATCTCCTCGTCGTCCACCGTCACAATCTCGTCCACATAGCGTGAGACCAGCGGCAGCGTGAGCTCGCCCACGCGGCGAACGGCAATGCCGTCGGCGATGGTGGCCGCGGGAGCGATAGTGACCGGTGCGCCTGCCTCTCTCGCCCGCAGCATCGACGGAAGTTTTTCCGATTCCACGCCGATCACGCGAATTTTCGCGTTGTTTTCCTTCAGGGCGCAGCCTATGCCGCCAATCAAGCCCCCGCCGCCGATAGGCGCCACGATTGCCTCCATGTCCGGCACCTGTTCAAGCAGTTCCAGGCCGATGGTTCCCTGGCCTGAGATCACCTCAGGGTCGTCGAAGGGATGAATCAGCGTGCGCCCTTCCGCAACTCGCCTCCGCTCCGCCTCTTCAGAGGCTTCGTCATAGCTGGCGCCGTGCAAAATCACTTCGGCCCCAAACGAACGCGTAGCCGCAACCTTCACCAGTGGCGTAGCGAGCGGCATCACGATCTGCGCGCCAATGCCCAGCGCCGTCGCGTGAAACGCAACCCCCTGCGCATGGTTGCCGGCGCTGGCCGCGATCACGCCCCGCTTGCGTTCCGCCTCGCTCAGCGTCAGCAGCTTGTTCAGCGCGCCGCGCTCCTTGAAGGAGCCTGTGCGTTGCAGGTTTTCCAGCTTCAGGTAGAGGGGCAGGCCCGTAAGTTCTGAAAGATAATGCGACCGGTGGCATGGTGATCGGTGAATGGCCTCACCGATCCGCGCGCGTGCCGCTTGAATGCCGCTGAGCGTAACAGACTCCAAAAGAATCTCCTTGATTGGGCTCTTTCGAGCCTGCTGTCGAATGATGAAAAAACGGCGTCGAAAAAGTGACCGGAAATAAAAAACCACCAGCCGCGCTTGCGGGTGGTGGCCTGAGTATTGCTCAACTGCGAAATCCTTCCGTCAGGCTCCATCTCCCGCGTGTGCGATGGGGCGCATAATTCGAAGCGCCGGGGCGGGGCGCACGCCTTCGACGGCGATCGGAAGGCTCGGCTTGGAGCAACGATGATTCATCGAATTAAAAGAAGTAGACCAGAAACGCGGGAGCCGCGTCAACCCGGCAGGGGATCGATGGCGCGATTCCATTGCATTTGCGCCCGCCGCGGGCCTCATCGATTGCCTAGACTCAAGCAGCCTTGGTTTGCGCCAGCCGGCGAATGGTCAGCACCGTAATGTCGTCCTGCTGTCCGAAGTTCTTGGCAGCTTCGGAAACGTAGAAGGCCGACTGATTGCTGAGATTGTGAACGCGGTCGAATCCAAACAGTTCTCCTGAAGCACGCCGCGCCTCGACCACCCCATCCGACAACAGGAGCATTCGGTCGCCGGGATGCAGATAGAAGCGCAGCTTCATCGCAATGGATCTCCGGCAGCACGCCAAGCGGCAGCGCGCCTGGCAGTTCGATCTCCTGGCTGTTCAGATAGGGCGGCAGGTGCCCGGCATTGGCCAGCATGATTTCCCCGTCGGCCCCAAACCAGACAGCCTGACAGGTAGCCAGGCTGTCGCTGCCCGTCAGCACGCGATTCAGCGACTCAAGAATCTTTGCCGGACTTCGTTCCTGTGTCCGCCGCAGCGCGCCCATCAGCATTGAAACGTTCATCGCCGCCTTCAGACCCTTGCCCGCCACATCGCCAATCACCACCAGCAGCCCGCCGTCGCTGGCGGGTTGCACATGGAAGAAGTCTCCTCCAACCTCGTTTGCCGGGCTATAGACAGAGTTCACTTCGTAGCCTGGAGTCGCGAGCTTTTCGTGCGGAATCATGAGTTCTTGCACGGTGCGTGCCGCGGCCAGTTCGTTTGTGGCTCGTTCCTGGTCGCGGTGAATGCGCAGGAACCGCACAAAGATGATGAGCACGATCACCAGCATGCCGGTGAAGTCGGCGATCGAGGCAAAGCGGATGGGAATGGGGCCGGCCTGAATCGTGAGCGGCGAACTGTAAGGTCGTCCGTTCCAATCGCTGATGGCCGAGGTGAGCACTGGCTCGATCATTCCCACTCCGGACAGCACCAGGGGAATCAGGAGCAAGCCCGCTTCAAAATTGCGCCGCCACGTGGCCGCGATCAGGGTGGCAAAGACGAACAGCCCCCAACCCAGAATCCAGAGGATGCTGAAGACGAGGAAGATGGCGAGAACCGTTCCGATGGCGCGGTTATGGCCCACCAACAGCAGGGTGGGACCCACTCCAGCCAGGATCGGCGCGGTATAGCGCAGCAGCCTGATTTGCCATTGGATGTACCTCTTTTTGGGGCGGATTGCCAGGAAGGCAATCAGAAACTCGAAGTAGAGTAAGCCGAGATGAGCAGCAACTGCACTGCAACGGCGGCGTACCAGAGGCTGTCAAGACGCGCAGAGCTTCCCGCCAGTTCTACAAACCCGATGGGTGCCTGAAGCAGTTCATGCAAGGCCAGCCACAGATACTCGGTGTGGCCTTTCTGGCCGAAGTAGAGCGCCAGCAGAAACAGCGCCAGAACCAGCAGCAGGATGGAACCGACCAGCCGCGGCAAGCGCTCAAAGAGGCTTTGCGCCGTCCATATTTTCAGCGCGCGGTCCAGGTCGTCCCGATTGCCGAGGCTCAAACTGCGGCCGATAAAAAAGCCGTATATGAACCGTACCCGAAGGGAACGTATATGGTTCGCACCACCAGGACGAGCGAAGTTTGGGAGGCGGCAGGTTCAGATCGTAGAGGCGCGAAATCTGCTGGTAGTGCTGCGGCGCGTCGCCGTGCGGTCCCTCCGGGTTGATCAGTTTCCCGTTGGCGAACACGTCCGCGCCCGGTCCGCCCGAGCCGATGCCGAGGGATGTGTTTTGCAGACACCGGCACTTCGACAGCAGGGAAAGTGGCCCGTGGTCGGGAGCCAGCTTGATATGGAGCCGGAACCACGCAAACCGGCGCGGACCCGCCTGGAACCCCCGGCGGAACCTCCGGCGGAACCCCCGGCGGAACCTGGATACCCGCGATTTTTGCCCATGCCTTTGTCCGGCTGATCTTCATCGGGGACGTCCGCCATCGATGCCTTGGCCATTGCGGATGGCCCACCCGGAGTCGTCGAACTCCGGCGAGCTGGCAGCGGGGTTGGCCGTAATGCCAACCCGCCAGCCTTTGTCGAGCACCACGGTGATCCCACCCCGGTTGCGTCGAAAATTGCGGACTGACCAGCGGTGGTCACGGCGGAGGGCGGGCATGGCAAGTTGCGGCCTTTGTCGGCGCCGGCGAAGCAATTGGTAGCGGAATGGAAATGCCCGCCTGCGCAACCAGTTGCATCGATCCACAAAGGCCGCCAAGGCCATGCTCAAGATCGTCCGGCGCAAAAACCCTCCTCTGCTACCGCGTGTTTTCCACTCTAATTCAGTGGGATGGAGCGGGGAAAGCAGGCTCTGCCTCCGCGCAGCAAACCCTGGACTCCATTCCTGGCCGAATTATTCTTCCCCCGTTGTTACCAAAGCAGCAGATACTAACGTCTAAAGAGTGCGGAACTGCGGGACGATAGGGCACACGAGTCCTCGCGCCGGAGGTGAGGTCATGAAGGCAGAGATCAACGGCTTTCGTACAGTCGTGCTGGCAGGATTCGTGCTGGCGGCACTCGTGCTGGCGCTGGCCACATTCATGGGGGCACAGTCCGCCGGGTCTGATTCGACGCCCGCCAATGCGCCCACAGCCCAACCGGCGCCCGGCACAACCCCCGTTGGAGGCGATATTCCGGCCGCGCCGTCCGCAAAGCAGGCCCCGCCCGCAAGTACGCAGCCCTGACCACCCCGGCCTCGACCACACAGCCGGCAGCCAGCGACAGTCCTGATACCACTTCCTCAAAGAAGCCTGCGCCTGGAACGACCCCGGTGGGCGGGGACATACCCGCAAAGGGTGTCGATCCCGACAAAGTGGTCGCGGTCGGCAGCGAAATGGGCAAAGTCAAGCCCGGCAGCATTGAGGACGTCAACGCGGTAGGCAATCGCGACATCGGCGCCCGTGGCCTGGGCAACTGGTACTCCACCGACACCGAGATCAAGATGGGCAAGACCTATGCCGACGAGATCGAAAAGAGCTCCAAGTTCATCACCGATCCGGTGATCGACGAGTACGTCAATCGCATTGGCCAGAACATCGTAAAAAACTCCGATTGCAAGGTGCCTTTCACCATCAAGGTCATCGACTCGGATGAGATCAATGCATTTGCCCTGCCCGGCGGCTTCTTCTATGTGAACTCCGGGCTGATTCTGAACGCCGACGAAGAAGCTGAGCTGGCCGGCGTGATGGCCCACGAGACCGCTCATGTCTGCGCCCACCATGCGGTCCGCGAGATGACGCGCATGAACTACGCGCAGTTGGGCACCATTCCCCTCATCTTCATCGGCGGCTGGACGGGATACGGCATCTACGAAGCCGCCTCGATCGGCATCCCCATCACTTTCATGAAATTCTCCCGCGAATTCGAGTCGCAGGCTGACTACCTGGGCGTGCAATACATGTACCGCGCCGGCTATGATCCCCAGGCCTTCATCACCTTCTTCGAGAAGATTCAGGCGCTTGAAAAGCGCAAGCCCGGCGCCGTCGCCAAAGTCTTTGCCGACCATCCGCAGACGCCTGACCGCATCCTGCACACGCAGGAGGAGATCGCCCGCATCCTGCCCGGCCAGAGATGAATACATGGTCACCACTTCGGAGTTCGACGATGTGAAGGCCCGTCTGGCGCGCATTGAAAACAAGCGCCGCCTCACCGATACCAAGGGAGTCACCAGGCCCTCGCTGCGCCGCGCCAGCACGGGACACCGGCAGCCAGACCCAGAGCGGACGACGATAGTTCCGACGACAAGCCCACTCTGCATCGCCGCGACGACCAAAACTAGCCTCTGAAATCAATCGTCAGCCAGCTCTGAGACGGCGGAGCCGGCTCCAAATTGCAAGCTGGCCAGGCCAAGTCGACAAATCACTATTGGGTACGAAGTTTATTTAAGAGCACCTGTCCTCTTGAGCGAAGCCTCTCGCAGCTTCATCGCGAGGGGTGACGCCGAAAGGTCCGCGGTTGTTCTTTGCCGCGGATGCTTCCATGGTTTTTCGTGGTGGAGATGCACCGCCGGGACGCGCCGTTGATCTCGATGCAGCCATCACGGTTCCCTCAAGAGGTCCATTTTGATTCGGGAACTGTTCTGGTTTTCCCTGGCCGCCCTCAACGGGTTGCAGGCTTGTGTTCCGGCCGGGATGGCATTACATTGGTTCCGGAGGGGCGCTTTGCTGGAACAAAATCTAGTTAAACCCCGCGCATTCCCCGTTGCTGTCCAACCCCGCCCTCCCAGGACCGTTTCCCGCTCATGAAAAAAATTGCGATCTTCGCAGCCGCGTTCGTCTTTATCCTGCTGCTGACGGAGTACGTCAATCAGCTTCCTCCCGATCCCATGCCCGGCGCCACGTTCGCGCTCAAGGCCCAGCAAGTAGTCGAATGCACGCCGGACGAGATCACGCTCATTGACACGCACCAGACCGAGACGCATCTTGATAAGGACGCTTCCTGGCCCGACTGCTCCACCTTCCACAAGGACGACGTCCTCGATTTCTACCTTTCCCGAGGGGCAAAAACCAAGTTCCTGAGCGACGAGCAATCCCCCTGGTGGCGCAAGTCGATGTAACCGACTTCAGGCCGTCGCCTCACATCCCTCCCCGGGGACCTTCGATCTGGCCCAGCCAGCCTCAGCCTCAATCTCTCCCTCCTGCACCATCCGTCCTAACAGCCCCAGTGCTTGGGGCTTAACCTCGGTCAGGCCCAACTGGCTGGGTCTTGCACACGGCATGGTCTGTTCCCCTTACCGGAACAGGAGGCGAAAAGCAGATGAATTTCCGTTAACTGCCTGAAATCCCTTGAAATCACAGGTGATTCCGCGTTAAATACAACCCTACCGGCAGATTTGCCGGAGTTCGACTTTCTTACCTTTCGCCGGTCTGGAGTTTCATATGCGCAATTCTGCGGCACGTTCCAACCTACTTGTCCCCGAGGTGCGCGAGGTCATGGATATTCGTCAGGCCTCCGACTATCTCGGCATCTCTCCCGACACCCTCTATAAATACGCTTCCGACGCCTTTGTCCCTGCCTTCAAACTAGGCAACCGCTGGCGATTCAAGCGTTCCCGCCTGGACGAGTGGATGGATCGTCAGTCCGACATGCAGGCCGCTGAAAGTGAGATCGATCCTCACCAGAAGAAGCCCGTCCGTTCGGCAGGCTGAGGGCATAACACAGCGCAAGTGAACGGGGAATTCTGGCCCCCTCTCTATCCGATTCGGCCCCTGCTATCCTTTCCGGGTGGACCACTTCCGCCGCATCGGCGCCCTGCGCCGAAAACTGACGCGCGCCAAGCTCCCCGGGCTCGTCGTCACCCACCTTCCCGATCTCCGCTATCTCTCTGGATTTACAGGCTCAAGTGCAGCACTCGCCCTCACCAGCCGCACGGCGCGCCTCTTTACCGACGGCCGCTATACGGCCCAGGCCGCCAACAGGTTCAGGACGCGCAGGTCGATATCGTCTCAGGGCCTCCGGCAGTGTCCGCCGTCCAATGGCTGGCCGCGCAGCCTGGTGTGGAGATGGCCGGATTCGATCCCGCATTGACAACCGTTGCCGAACTGGCGCAGTGGAAAGCCGCTCTGCCGTCCCGCTTGCGCAAGGCCTTTCTCACCTCTTTACCCGCCCCGCTGGTCGAGCCCTTGCGCCGAATCAAAGACCAGGAAGAACTGGCGGTGATGACAGAAGCCGCGGAGGTGGGATGCAAGCTGTTCGAGCATCTCCTTGGTTTCATCCGGCCGGGCATCAAAGAGCTCGATGTCGCCGCGGAGCTCGAACACCAGGCTCGCCTCATGGGCGCTGAGGGCATGTCGTTTGAAACCATTGTCGCTTCCGGCGTCCGTTCTGCCTTGCCCCATGGAAGAGCCACGCTTGCGGTCTTGCCTCGTAAAGGTTTTCTGACCCTGGATTTCGGTGTTATCCTCAAAGGCTATTGCTCTGATATGACCCGTACCGTCTACCTTGGACGGCCCGGGGCAAACGAGCGCGCCACCTATTACGCGGTGCTTGAAGCCCAGCAGGCGGCCGTAGCTGCGGTCAGCTCCGGTGTAACCTGCGGTGAGGTGGACGAGGCGGCACGCTCAGTATTGCGCAGCCAGGGCCTGGCGCAGGCTTTTTCCCACTCCACCGGCCACGGGGTTGGACTGGAGATTCACGAACCGCCGCGGATCGGCGCTGGACAAAAATCCAGACTTGCCGCCGGTATGGTTGTTACCATCGAACCTGGAGTTTACTTGCCCGGCCGTTTTGGCGTTCGGATTGAGGATATGGTAGTCGTCACCGCAACTGGAGGCCAGGTGCTCACCCCCGCACCGAAGGCTCTGATCGAACTTTGAACCCCGGGGCGGCTAGTTTGCCACTGCGAGCCCGAACCACGGTGACGTGGGAGAGTTAAGGAGCGGATGAAACCACAGGATATTGAAGACCTGAAACAACTGATCGAATTCCTGAAGCAATATCAAGTTGCCGAGTTCGATCTCGACCGTGGCGATTTGAAGATTCGCCTCAAGTTCAACCAGCAGCAGACCGCACCTCCAGGGTTGGGGGAGTTGGCACGGATGCTGGCGTCAGCCCCTCAGTCCGCTGCCCAGTCCGCCGCGGCTGCCGTGGCCGAACCGGCTGCTGCGCAGGCCGCGCAGCCCGCAGCCGACCCCGAGGCCGGATTGCACCTCGTCAAATCTCCCATTGTCGGCACCTACTACGGTTCGCCTTCGCCCGGCTCCGCCGCCTTTGTCGCCCCCGGCGACCGGGTTGAAAAGGGACAGGTCATCTGCATCGTCGAGGCCATGAAGCTGATGAATGAGATCGAGTCCGATGCCGCTGGAGAAATCGTCAAGTGTCTAGTCACCAACGGCCAGCCCATCGAATTCGGGCAGCCTCTTTTCACCGTCCGGCTGAGTTAGCGCTCTCACCCCTTGTTCCTCTACCAATGCCGGGTGTCCCAGGCCCCTCACTTTCGGGGACCTCGGAGAACGCCGAAGGGTTTTGAATGTTTCGTAAGATTCTGGTTGCCAATCGTGGCGAAATCGCTTTGCGGGTCCTGAACGCATGCCGGGAGCTCGGCGTGCGCACGGTCGCTGTCTACAGTGAGGCAGACCGCAATGCGCTCCACGTCCGTTTTGCCGACGAGGCCATTTGCATCGGCCCTCCGCGCCTGAACGACAGCTATCTGAACGTCCCCGCCGTCATTTCAGCGGCTGAAATTGCCGACGTGGATGCGATCCATCCCGGCTACGGCCTGTTGAGCGAGAACGCCAACTTTGCCGAAGTCTGCCGCGCCTCGAACATCAAGTTCATCGGACCGCCGCCCGAGGTCACCCGGCTCATGGGCGAAAAAGAGAGGGCGCGCCAGGCAATGAAGAAGGCCAGAGTGCCCATTCTGCCCGGCTCCGACGGCATTCTTCCCACTGTGGACGAAGCCCAGGCCTGGGCCCAAAAAGTTGGATTCCCCGTAATCCTCAAGGCCAAGGCTGGCGGCGGGGGCCGCGGCATGAGGATCGTGCGCAGCGCCGACGAACTCCCCAATCTCTTTCACGCCGCCAACGCCGAGGCCGCCAATGCCTTTGGCAACGGCGACCTCTATATGGAAAAGTTTATCGAGGATCCCCGCCACATCGAGTTCCAGATGCTGGCCGATGAGCACGGCAACGTGGCATCCCTCTTTGAGCGCGAGTGCTCCATCCAGCGCCGTCATCAAAAGCTCATTGAAGAAGCTCCCTCGCTGCAGGTCACGCCGAAGTTGCGCGAAGACCTGGGCCGCACGCTCTGCCGGTGTCTCGCCGAAATCGGCTATCAGAACGCCGGCACCGTCGAGTTTCTCATGGATGCCGATCATCAGCTCTACTTCATCGAGATGAACACCCGCATCCAGGTCGAGCATCCCGTCACCGAGGCCATCACTGGCGTCGATCTGTTGAAGGCGCAACTCAGGATCGCCTCCGGCGATCGGCTTGACGCGATTCTGCCCTCAAAGCTCGAGATCCGCGGCCATGCCATCGAGTGCCGCATCAACGCCGAGCATCCCAGGAAGTTCACCCCCTCGGCAGGCAAGATTACCGCCTTCAATGTGCCCGGAGGCAACGGCGTGCGCGTGGATACGGCCCAGTATGCGGAGGGCATCATCCCCCCCTACTATGACTCGCTCATCGCCAAGCTGATCGTTCACGGTTGCGACCGCGCCGAGGCTATCGCCAAAATGGAACGCGCGCTGAGCCAGTTCGTGGTGCAGGGCGTCGAGACCTCGATCACCCTCCATCAGGAAATCTTCCAGGATGAAAGCTTCCGCGCCGGCCAATTCGACACCGGCTTCATGGACCGCTTCCTCGCCGCGAGAACAGAAGCAACCAGCTAGATTCTGCCCCGCCTAAAACAGTCACGGCCCATAACAGTCACGCCGCCCGCGGAAAAACAGAAGCTGTGTCCCGTGGATCGCAGTTTTATCGCGATCAGCGGGTCCCCCAACTCCGCCGCCCACTCTGGCTCCGCCTTTACCGTCTGCATTTCCGCATGGTAAAGTCGTTTGGTTTCGGCATCGAGGTCTACAGCGGTTCCACAGTTGCTGTATCCCGAAGCGATGAGGCTAAGGGTCTTTTTATCAAGAAAAAGCCACCTCGGAGATCGCCAGAAATGGCTACATGTACTGTGGAACCGCTCTAAGTCATGGGTGCCGGCGATGAGGATCATGATTCGAACTGCATTGTTGCGCAAAGCTGGGCTGAGAATGAGGGGCGCAGCGTCCCGCACTTCCGTTGCAGCCATTTTTCTTTCGTCAGTTCTGTCCAGCCTCTGTGCGGCGCAGGGTATGGTTGGCTGGCCGGCCTATGGCGGCGGACCCGACGCCGATCACTACTCCCGCCTGGCGCAGATCAATCGCAGCAACGTCCATCGGCTCACCCTTGCATGGAGCTTCGATACCGGCGAAAAGGGCGGACTGCAGGACAATCCGCTGATCGTCGGCCGCACCCTTTATGCCTACACCCCCACGCAGAAGGTGGTGGCCCTCGACGCCGCCACCGGCAAGCTCGAATGGAAGTTCGACTCTGGAATCGCCGGTACACAACCAGCGCGCGGCCTCGCCTACTGGACCGATGGCCGCCAGCAGCGCATCTTCGCCGGGGTCATGAACTTTCTTTACTGCCTCGATGCGCGCACCGGAACCCCCGTGACGTCGTTTGGCGAGAGTGGCCGCGTCGATCTGCGCAAGGGCCTCACCGAGGATCGTGGCGGCAACTACCTCCAGCAGTCCATCGCTCTCACCACCCCGGGCATCGTCTACAAAGACCTCATCATCGTCGGTGGGCGCAACCCTGAAACTCATCCCGCGCCCCCCGGCGATATTCGCGCCTTCGACGTGCGCACCGGCGCCATTCGCTGGACCTTCCACACCATTCCTCGTCCCACGGAGCAGGGAATTGAGACCTGGCCTGCGGATGCCTGGAAGAACGCGGGCGCGGCCAACAACTGGGCCGGGATGGCGCTCGACGCCGAGCACGGCATCGTCTACGCCCCCACCGGCTCCGCGGTCATGGATTTCTACGGCGGCGATCGCCTGGGTGACGATCTCTACGCAAATACCCTGCTGGCCCTCGACGCCAACACTGGCAAGCGCCTCTGGTTCTTCCAGGGAGTGCATCACGACCTCTGGGACCGCGACTTCCCCGCGCAGCCAGCCCTCTTCACCCTCCACAAGAACGGCAAAACCATTGAAGCGCTGGCGCAGATCTCCAAGCAGAGCTACGTCTTCGTCTTCAACCGTCTCACCGGCGAGCCCCTGTTTCCGATCCACGAGCATCCTTTCCCCGCCAGCAGCGTTCCCGGTGAAGTGACCTCGCCCACGCAGCCCGTGCCCGACGCGCCCGCACCCTTTGGCCGGCAGCGGCTCACCGAGGACATGCTCACCACCCGCACCCCCGAAGCGCACGCCTGGGCGGTGAAGGAGTTTCTCACCTTTCGCAGCGACGGCCAGTTTGTGCCCTTGGCCGTCGGTCGGCAGACGGTGGTTTTTCCCGGCTTCGACGGCGGTGGAGAATGGGGTGGAGCGGCCATCGACCAGGCCACCGGCGTGCTCTATGTCGGTTCGACCGAGATGGCATGGACCGGCGGCCTTACCCCTGCCGCCCTCGGCGCAGGCCCCGGGGCGAAGCTCTACCAGAGCCAGTGCGCGGTCTGCCACGGCGTCAATCGTGCCGGTGCGCCTCCCGCATTTCCGGCGCTCACCGGCATTCTCCATTCCATGACCGATCCGCAGGTCGCCGCGCTGGTCAAAAGCGGCAAAGGAAGAATGCCGTCGTTTCCCAACATTGGCGATCCCGCGATGGCCAACCTGCTGGATTACCTGCGCACCGACGCTCCCACCCCAAATTCCAGCGGCGTGGCGGAGATGACATCCTCGGCTTCGAGCCGCAGCGATAAGGTTGAGACCGCAGCCGCCAAGCCCACCGAAGCACAGGACGATTACATCTTTACCGGCTACCGGAAGTTCCTTGACCCCGATGGCTACCCGGCTATTGCGCCGCCCTGGGGCACCCTGAACGCCATCGACCTCAAAACCGGCAAGTACCTGTGGAAGATTCCGCTGGGTGAATATCCCGAACTCGCAAAGCAGGGAATCCGCAATACGGGTTCGGAGCTGTATGGCGGTCCCATCGTTACCCGGGGTGGGCTCGTGTTCATCGGCGCCACCGTCTACGACCGCAAGTTCAGGGCTCTCGATAGCCAGTCCGGCAAGCTGCTTTGGGAGACCACCCTGCCCTTCGCTGGCCTCGCCACACCCTCCACCTACATGGTCAACGGCCGGCAGTTCGTGGTCACTGCCTCGAGCGGCGGCCGCGATCCCAAGGGGCCGGTCGGCGGAGAGTACATCGCCTTCGCGCTTCCAAAATAGAGGCCTGAAGCCCAGCCGGAGCTCCAGGGCGCATCGGCAGAAAGCCACTGCCTAAGAGCTTGTTCTTCGCTCTGGTGCCACGCCCTGTTCATCACAAAACACGGTGGTTTGGTTTCCCCTGCTGAAGATATTGCCTGGTTTTCCACAGAATTTTGAGCCATATTATCGCTTTTTCTTCGCCCATTCATCGATCTTCGTCTATCCTTGCCTTGCAACTCGGGAGGTTGCGCAAATGGACTTTCAAAAAGACTTGCTAGCCGAATACGACCGCGAAACGGCCAAGACCCGCAAAATGCTTGAGGCTATCCCGGCGAACGCAGACTTGACTTACAAGCCGCACCCCAAATCCATGGCCTTGGGCCGCTTAGCCGGACACCTGACCGACATGACAGGCGACTGGGCGCTCCATACCATAACCCTGGACAAGCTGGATCTTCCTGCGGATCACAAATGGGAGCAATACATACCTTCAACTAAAGCCGAGGTCCTTGAAAAGTTTGACCGTGGACTGCCCACGGTGCGCGCAGCCATCGCCGCGGCCACACCGGGAAAGTGGGACGCGCATTGGCAGTTCATCTTCGGCGGACACGTCTGGATCGATCAGCCGCGCCATCAGGTCTTCCGCGAGATGGTGATGAGCCACATGGTGCACCATCGGGCCCAGCTCGGCGTCTACCTGCGCCTGCTCGACGCCAAAATTCCGGGCTCCTATGGCCCCTCGGCCGACGAGATGTAGGTTAAGGGGGAGTTTGCCGGCTCTCGGTTGTCAATGCAGGGGCAATCGAGCCAGGCCGGCGGGAACGGCGGAACTTAAAGTGCCTTCTCCATAAGCGCGAGGAAACTTCAGTTCCAGCTCGACTTGGCAACTGAGAGCTGACAATGGCAGGCCCCCCGGACTACCCTTGCCTAATGGCATTTTCCTTTCCAAAAGTCTATCCGATCCTCGATGCTTCAACCATTCCGGCCGTTGGCCGCTCCGAATATCTGCGTCGGGTGGGCAGATCCATGCGCGACGCCGGCGTCACACTGCTCGAGTACCGCAACAAGACCGGCAGCGACGCCGAGGTTCTGGCGGATGCCTCGTTCCTGCGTGCTGTTATGCCCGTGCAGAATGTGAAGCTGATTCTCGACGACCGAGCCTATCTCGTAGATCAGGTTGATTTTGACGGTGTGCATGTCGATGCCGGCGACATCAGCCCCGCCGAGGCCCGCCGCCTGCTTGGCCCCAACCGCATCGTCGGCGCCTTCGGGGGCAGCGACAGCCTCCTGCCCGGCATTCTGGACGAGCCGGTGGATTATCTCGCCATCGGACCCGTCTACACGACCACCACCAAGCAGACCGCAAAGCCTCCCATCGGACTGGAAGGTGTGCGCAGGCTGCGCGAACAGGCTGGCCCAGCCCGCGTATTGACGGCAGCTGCCGGCATTACGCTCGAAACCGCACCGCTGGTTCTGGCCGCCGGCGCCACCACGGTGGCCGTCTCCGCCGCCATCTTCAGAAACCCTGACCCGGCAGCCGAGTTTCGCAAATGGAAGGCGCTTCTCGGTTGAGCCCCGTGCTCATCTCTGGGTTCCAACCGCGCAATCGCCTGCAACTCCATCCAAATTAACGCGCCTTGCAAGAATCTGGAGACACGCGGCAGCTAATTTTGTAAGAATCCTGCAGGTGACAACTCCAAACCCCGCTCCCATTCCAGAACGCGACAAACCCGCCGAAACTCCCCGGCTCGCGCAAACCCTCGGCCTCTTCAGCGCCACCGCCATCGTCGTCGGCTCCATGATCGGCTCGGGAATCTACATCGTCGATGCCGACATCGCCCGCGGCACCAGCTCCCCGGCCCTGTTTCTGGGCGCATGGGTGGTCACGGCGATCCTCACCATGATCGGCGCGCTCAGCTACGGCGAGCTGGCGGCCATGATGCCCAAAGCCGGTGGCCAGTACGTCTACCTGCGCGAATCCCTGGGGCCAATGTGGGGGTTTCTCTTCGGCTGGACCCTGTTCCTCGTCATCCAGACCGGAACCATCGCCGCCGTCTGCGTGGCCTTCGGAAAGTTTCTCGGCGTATTTTTCCCCTGGGTTTCGACCACCCACTGGCTGTGGCACATTGCTCATGTGCCGGCTCTGCGCGTTGGCCCCATGGTCCTGGGCAACATGGAGATCGGCGTCAGCACCGCCAACCTCACCGGCATCGTGATTGTGGTGTTTCTGGCCATCGTGAACATCTTCGGCTTGGCGCTCGGCGCGGCCATCCAGAACATCTTTACTTCGGCCAAGGCGCTCTCGCTTGCGGCGCTGATTCTTCTCGCGTTTACCATCGGGCGCACCGCCCAGGCCTGGCAGGCCAACTTCGGCCCGGGCCTCAGCCAGTTTTTTAAGAACGCCGGTTGGAGTTCGCTTCATCCCGTGCAGGTGGGCGTCGGCGGACCCATCGTGCTGGCCAACCTCGTCGTCATCCTGGCGGTGGTGCAGGTCGGCTCACTGTTCTCGGCCGATTCCTGGAACAACATCACCTTTACCGCCGGCGAAGTAAAGAACCCCAGGCGCAATCTGCCCCTGTCGCTGATTATGGGAACCGGCTTTGTGCTCACAGTCTATTTTCTGGTCTCGCTGTCCTATCTGCTCGTTCTGCCCTTGCACGGCGATCCCAACGGCGCCACCATTGCCGCGCGCGGCATTCAATACGCTGCGGAAGATCGCGTGGCTACCGCCGTCCTGGGCCAGATCTTTCACTCCAGCGGCGCCTGGATGATGGCCGGAGCCATCCTCATTTCCACCTTCGGCTGCGCCAACGGTTTGACACTGGCAGGCGCGCGCGTTTTCTATGCCATGAGCCGCGACGGCCTTTTCTTCAAGTCCGTGGGCAAGCTTCACCCGCGCTACAAAACCCCGGTGGCGGGTTTGATGATTCAGGCCGCGTGGACCGTGCTGCTCTGCGTCTCCGGCTCCTACAGCCAGTTGCTCGACTACATCATCTTTGCCGAACTGGTCTTTTACATCCTCACCATCGCCGGCCTGTTTGTGCTCCGTTTCAAGCAGCCCGATGCGCCGCGCCCTTACAAGGCCTGGGGCTATCCCGTGCTGCCCGCGCTCTACATCGTGCTGGCCGCAGGCATCTGTATCGTATTATTGCGGTACAAGCCACAGTACACATGGCCGGGCCTGGTGCTGGTCCTGCTGGGTATTCCCGTCTATCTCTTCTGGTCTCGGCGCAAGCCAACACTGTCTCAAGCGGAAGTGAATTGAAAACCTAACCGGCTCCCGAGGAGGAAGTCCCTCATCCATGTCCAGACTGCTGCGCATCAAACCCATGTCTTTGCTCTCGAAAGAAGCCGGTGAGCAAGGCGAGCACACCCTGAGACGCTCCCTCGGCGCCGTCAACCTCATCACGCTGGGCATAGGCGCCATCATCGGCGCCGGCATTTTCGTTCTCACCGGCCAGGCAGCGGCTCTCCATGCCGGACCCGCCGTCGCCCTCAGCTTTGTCATGGCGGGAGTGGTGTGCGCCTTTGCCGGCCTCTGCTACGCGGAGTTTGCCTCCATCATTCCCATCGCCGGTTCTGCCTATACCTACGGCTACGCCACCCTCGGTGAGTTTGTGGCTTGGATCATCGGTTGGGACCTCGGCCTCGAGTACGGTTTTGGCGCCGCCACCGTCGCCTCCGGCTGGTCGGGATACTTCAACAGCCTCCTGCAGCAGTTTCACATCTATCTTCCCCCGCGGCTCACAGCCACTCCCGGTACGCCGCTGGTTTTCTACCACCAGCAATGGATGCAACGCATGTCCTTGCCGCCCGGTGTCTCTGATGCCGGTCTGCCCCATACCACCGGCCTGTTCAACCTGGTGGCGATTCTGGCCATCCTCTTCGTCACCGTGGTCCTGGTCATCGGCATCAAGGAGTCGGCCAATCTGAACTCAGCTATCGTCATGGTCAAGCTCGGCGTGGTCGGCGTCTTTCTGGTGGTGGGCGCTTATTTTCTCCTCCGCCATCCTGAAGTGGCAAGGCTCAACTGGCATCCCTTCATACCCCCCGCCGATGGTCACGGAAACTTCGGTCTCGGCGGCATTTCAAAGGCCGCCGCCTCGGTCTTCTTTGCCTACATCGGCTTCGACGCCGTTTCAACCGCCGCCCAGGAAGCCAAGAATCCCCAAAAGGATATGCCGCTTGGCATTCTCGGTTCCCTCGTGGTGTGCACCATCCTCTACATCCTGGTTTCGCTCGTGCTCACCGGACTGGTCAACTACAAGGAGCTGAATGTGGCTGCGCCCGTTGCCCTGGGCATTGACGCCACCGGGGTTAGCTGGGGCTCGCTGCTGGTCAAGATCGGCGCCGTCTTCGGCCTCGGCACCGTGATGCTGGTCATGATGCTCGGCCAGTCGCGGGTCTTCTTCTCCATGTCGCGCGACGGGCTGCTCCCCAAATGGGCTTCCGAGATTCATCCCCGCTTCCGCACGCCCTGGATTTCAACCATTGCCGTGGGCGTCGTGGTCGCCATGCTGCCTGCGTTTCTCCCCGTCGACAGGCTTGCGGAGCTGGTCAACATCGGCACCCTGCTGGCATTCACCATTGTCTGTGCCGGCGTCTGGGTTCTGCGCGTGCGCCATCCCCACCTGCATCGCCCCTTCAAAACCCCGCTTGTGCCCTTGGTCCCAATCTTGGGCATGATCTCCGCCGTCTACCTCATGACCAACCTTCCCCTCATTACCTGGACGGTGATGATCGGATGGCTGTTGGTCGGCCTGGTGATCTACTTCGGCTACTCCATCAAACACAGCAAGGTGCAAGCCCTGGCCAAAGCCCAGGAAGGCGACTGAGTCAAACCAGCGGCTTCAGGTATTCGTTCTCTGTCAGGGTGCGGCATTTCATCCTCCCGTAGAGTTGGAAATCCGGGACTGCCGCATATTTGATCGGTGATTTGCCAGCAACAGAACCGGCGGCGGGGGCTTGTTCGAGCAGGCGGTGGAGCAACCTGACGCGGCTGCGGGATTTACCGTGCTTCCATCGGAATACGGACTCGCCCAGAGAAGCATCCGGATGCCGGGTGCCCAGGTCCCTCGCTCTTGGGGACCTGGGAAGCTAAAGACGCCTCACCGCCGCTGGGTGCCCCAGAACCTGCCCTGAGCTTAGCCGAATGGCTCTCGCCTTTGAGACCTGGGAAAGCAAAAATCCAAATGGTCGCAGCTCTACGCCGTCGTCCTGGCGCAAAACTCGTCGAACGCGCGCACCAGCTCGCCGGCAATCTGCTGAGCCGTGGCCTGTTCGATCACGAAGCGCTGCATCAGATAGACCAGCTTGCCGTCACGCAGAATGGCCACCGCGGGAGAAGTGGGTGGGTTTCCCTCAAAGTAGCTGCGCGCCCGCTCTGTGGCCTCGCGGTCCTGGCCTGCGAACACGGTAATCTTGTGGTCAGGCAGGTTGGCCGAGTTGCCCAGCGCCAGCCGCACACCGGGACGCATCTTGCCCGCCGCGCAACCGCAGATCGAGTTGACCACCAGCAGCGTGGTGCCCGGCAGGGCCAGCGCCGCCTCCACGTCCTCGGCCGTCCGTGTTTCTTCGATACCCGCGCGCACCAGTTCCTCGCGCATGGGAATAACCATCAGTTCTGGATACATAGTGCCTCCGGCAGGGAAGTTGCCTGTCGTTATTCTACGGGTTCTCAAGGGTCGTGGCTACCCGGCTGAAATTTCCAGCAGGCGCGCTGAGACTAGGACAAAGCGCCACGCCTGATTAAATCGATTGCGAAGACGATCAAATCCTGTACTCTTGCTCTTTGGATATCCACCAGAACATTTCGATCGCGCCCTTTACGACCTTCGGGATAGGCGGTCCTGCCCGTTTCTTTATCGAGGCCGGCAGCGAAGAGGATATCGTCGCCGCCGCCGCATGGGTAGGGGAGCAGGGTGTGCCGCTCTTCGTGCTGGGCGGAGGCAGCAATCTGCTGGTTTCTGATTCCGGCTTCGACGGCCTCGTATTGCGTGTGAATCTGCGCGGCATTGACGTCGTTGACGACGGACCGCATAAGATTTTTCGGTCCGCCGCTGGCGAGGCGTGGGAGAACTGCGTACAGCGCAGCATTGAAGAGAATTGCGCCGGGCTCGAATGCTTAACCGGAATTCCCGGCACAGCAGGCGGCACGCCGGTTCAAAATGTGGGTGCCTATGGGCAGGAAGTTTCCTCCGTAATTTGCCACGTGCGGGCCTTCGACCTTGAACAACAGAAGTTTTGCGAGTTCTCTCAGGACGAGTGCGGATTCGCCTATCGCCGCAGCCGCTTCAACACCGCCGATCGCGGGCGCTACATCGTAACGCGGGTCGACTACCGGCTCACCCCAGGCGGCGCTCCCACGCTCCGCTATGCCGATCTGAAGCGAGCGATCGAGGACAGCCACATCGCGGGCTCAGTGGCCAACCTTGCCGAGGTCGCTGCCGCGGTCCGCGAAATTCGCCACGCCAAGGGAATGTTGCTGGTCGAGGACGACACCGATTGCCGCGGCGCCGGCAGCTTCTTCAAGAATCCCGTGGTCAACGAAGCGCAGGTGCGTCAGATCGCCAAGGTATGCCAAAAGTATCCGCCTCAATTTCCGGCAGGCCCAGGCAAGGCAAAAATTCCGGCTGCCTGGCTGATCGAGCAGGCCGGCTTCGCGAGAGGGTATACGATGGGCGCGGCAGGCATCTCATCGCGGCACACACTCGCGCTCGTCAACCGCGGCGGCGCAACAGCCGAAGACATTCTGGCGCTCGCCGATCAAATTTACAAAACGATTGAGGAACAATTCGGCATTCATCTCGAGATGGAGCCAGTCCTCGTCGGGTTCTGAGCCAGTCTCCCTTCCCAGAAGCTCACATCATAATTTCACTGTCATCTTGAGCGGAGCCTCTCGCAGTCTTATCGCGAGAGGCGCAGGGTAAAGACCTGCAGTTGTTCTTCGGGTCCGCACATTTACATTGATTTTCTCAAGGATAAACAGCCGTCAGGACGCAGATGAACAGCCCTCAGGATGGACTGCCTGTCTCGACGCGGTGCTACTCCACAGTAAGCGGACGTTCGTTCAGCCGATCCAGAACGCGCAGCCGTTCGCCAGCCAGCACTTGCTCTGCAGGGCCCAGTGCCTTCAGCCGCCCTTCGCGCAACAGAGCCACCTCGGCCCCGGTGGCGAAGGCGTCCGCGGCGTCATGCGTGGCCATAACGGTCTGAACCTTGTTGGCGCGCAGCCACGCCTGCAGCCGCCCGATAAGCGCGTCGCTGGCAACCCCGTCCAGGGCTGAAAACGGCTCGTCCAGAAGCAGCAGCCGCGGACCCGGCGCCAATGCGCGCGCCAGCGCCACCCGCTGCGCCTGGCCGCCGGACAAATCCCGCGGCCGTCGGTCCACCAGCCCGGTTGCGTCCACCAGCTCCAGCATCTCCCTCACGCGCTTTGCGCGAGCGGCGCGGTCAAGCCCGCTGATTCCATAGGCCACGTTGGTTTCGATGCTGAAGTGAGGGAAGAGCGAAGGTTGCTGCGCGACCAGCGAAGTCTTTCGGCGTCCTGGCTTATGCCAGATCCCGCGAGCCGTGTCGGTGAGAATGTTTTCGTCGAGGACGACACGCCCGCGCGTTGTTTTGCCACCCGCATTGCCGTCCAGTCCCGCAAGCAGCCGAAGCAGCGTGCTTTTGCCGGCCCCCGACGATCCGAAGATCACGGTCCAGTCCGAGCCCAGGCGGCATTCAACCTCGAGCGTGAAGTTTCCGCGCAGTGCGGTCAGCGCCAGTTCAAGCACGGCGGCCTCCGCGCATCTGTCCGGTCAGGTAGATGGCCCCGAGCGCGAACACGCTCAGTCCCAGCAGCACGGCAGCCGTGCGCTCCGCCGCGGCATAGTCGAAGTTCTCCACCTGGTTGTAAAGCACGATCGAGAGCGTACGGGTTGCGCCGGGAATGTCGCCGCCCAGCATCAGAACCACCCCGAACTCTCCCACCGTATGCAGAAAGCTCAGCACCGTCGCGGCCACCAGCGAGCGCCGCGCCAGAGGAATCAGCAGGCTGCGCACCACGCGGACCGGTCCAGCGCCCAATAGCCGTGCCGCGTCCACCAAAGCCGGTTCCACGGCCGCAAATCCCGCCACCAGTGGTTGAACCGCAAACGGCAGGCTATAAATCACCGACCCCACCACCAGGCCATCGAACGAAAACGCCAGCGGATGCCCGAGCAGCGCCGTGATCCCCCGCCCAAAAGCAGTGTGCGGTCCCAGCAGCACCAGCAGAAAAAATCCCAGTACGGTGGGAGGCAGCACCAGCGGAAGCGCAGCCAATGCTTCAAGTGCAGCCAGCCAGCGCCCGCGCCCCAATACAAGCAGCGCCGCCAGAGGAATCGAGATGGCCAGCAGGATCGCCGTGGTCACCGATGACAGTCTGAGTGTGAGAGCGAACGCCTGCCAGTCCATCGTCTCCAATACCATGACCAGGTTGTCTCGTAATTACGCTACGAGGCCAGGGTGCCCCAGGTCTCGAATTTGAGACCTGGGAAATTTGAAATCTTCAGACCCTAGTGAACCGGCGTGAGCCCGCTTTTGGCAAGCTCGGCCTGCACCGGCGCCGAAAGCAGGTAATCGAGCAGCTTGCGTGCCGACGCGCGCTGCGTTGTCTTGCTCACGATTACCGCGCCCTGCTCAATCGGCGGATAGAGGTCGCGCGGAATCACGAAGTAAGTTCCTGAAGCGGCCATGCGCGGCGTGAGCGCGGAGGTGAGTGAGATGAGCCCGGCATCGGCGTTGCCGGAGTCAGCAAATTGCGCAGCCTGGGAGATGTTTTCCGCCGTCACCAGCTCCGGCTTCAGGGCGTCGTAGAGCTTTAGACTGGTAAGTGCGGCCACGGCTGCCCGGCCGTAGGGCGCGCGCTCGGGATTGGCAATCGCCAGCCGCTTGAGCCCCGGGTTGCGCAGCAGATCGAGCGATGGCGGCGGCAGCGGCGACTCCTTGTGCGCCCACAGCACAAGCGTTCCCTTCGCGTAGGTGATCGGCCTCGACCGATCCGCCAATCCGGACGGTTCTGCTAATCCGGCCGTGTCCGCGACCCCGGCAACTAGCAGCTTTTGCGGATAACCCAAGTCCGCCGAAAGAAACACGTCAAACGGTGCGCCGTTCAGAATTTGCGTGGTCAGCATGGCCGACGCCTGAAACGTGGCTTCAACACGAATGCCCGTAGCCTGGCGGAAATGTTCCAGAATCGGAGGCAGCACCGGCTCCAGGTCAGCCGCCGCCGCCACCCTCAAGGGGGTCTGCGCCTGCGCCGCGAGCCCAACCCCGAGCACGGCAAGCAGGAGTCTGTTCGGTTTCAAGATCGAAAACATCGCGATTGGACCTCCAGCTCTCTGGGCGCTTCTCTGCAAAATTCTCTCCACGCTGGTAGGCTATCACCAGGATATGAACGACAATTTGCACCAGTTACGCTGTTTTGGCTGCGGCGCGCGCATCGCAGGCCCCGATGCTTTGCCCGACTTCCGTTGCTCGGAGTGCGGCGATCTGTTTGAAGTGGAATACCCCGGCTGGGTTCAGCGCAAGGGTCCTGACCGTCCCAACCCCGGTGCGCTCAAGTGGCTCTGGCGCGAGCGCCGCAGCTCATCTGAGGCCATGGACAACTCCGGCGTCTGGCGCTTCCGCGAATTGCTCCCGATCCTTGACAACTTCGGCAATGCCGTCACCCTGCGCGAGGGCAATACTCCGATTTATCACCTGACTCGTGCGTCCAAGGCGCTGGGCATCGACCAGTTGTTTGCCAAGCACCAGGGCATGAATCCCACCGGTTCGTTCAAAGATACCGGCATGACCTCGGCCATGAGCGTGGCCCGCGAGCGGGGCTTTGAATGGGTTGCCTGCGCGTCCACGGGAAACACCTCCGCAGCCATGGCCGCCTATGCCGCCCGGGCCGGCTTGCGCAGCCTCGTTCTCATTCCCGATGGAAAAATCGCCTGGGGCAAGCTCTCGCAGGCAATGGATTACGGCGCGGTCACCTGCCAGTTGAAGGCGGATTTCGACGGCTTGTCTCACCCTGTTGACCCAGATCGTCAAGCAAGCCCCCATCTATCTGCTCAACTCGGTCAATCCCTACCGGCTCGAAGGGCAAAAGACGCCGGCCTTCGAAATCGCCGAGGCCTTTGACTGGAACGTTCCCGACCACCTGATCGTTCCCGGCGGCAATCTTGGCAACAGCTCGGCGCTGGGCAAGGGATTTCGCGAGCTCCACGAACTGGGCCTCGTTGCGCGCATGCCCCGCATCTCCGTGATCCAGGCCGAGGGAGCCAACCCGCTGGTGCGCAGCTTTGAAGCCAATCACGGAGCCACGCTCGAACCCGTCGAGGCGCACACCCGCGCCACCGCCATCCGCATCGGCAATCCTGCCTCTTGGCGCAAAGCCGCCCGCGTCATTCAGGACACGGGAGGCTGGTGCCTCGATGTCTCCGAAGCTGAGATTGCCATCGCCAAGGCTGAGATTGGCGCCGAGGGGCTGGGCTGCGAACCCGCCTCCGCCGTCACCCTCGCGGGCCTCAAAAAGCTCGTTGCCAAAGGCGCCATCGCCTCCAACGAAACCGTCGTCCTGGTCCTTACCGGCCACACCTTGAAGGACGCCGACTACACCATCGACTTCCATCGTGGAACACTGTTGAGCGAAGAGGAGTCCAAGGGCAGGGAAAAGGAAATCGAGATCCTCCGCCGCAATGCGGTGGTCGTGGACGCGACCCCGGCCGCCGTCCTGGCGGCCTTGAAAGACAGCGCTGGGAAGGGCAGCATTGAATGAGCGGCACAATCGAACGATCCACGGGAGCCTTACGCCTGCGCCTCCCGGCGACCTCAGCCAACCTGGGATCGGGATTCGACGCGGTTGCCGTCGCTCTCAACTTTCATCTTGACCTCGAGGCCCAGCCTGCAGCCGAATTTTCCATTGCTGCCACAGGCCGCAATGTCGAGCGTTGCGGCCGCATCGAAGACAACCTCGTTCTTGAGACCTACAAGCGGTTGCTGCTCGCCAACGGACGTCCCATCGTCCCCTTGGCCATCGACATGCGCAACGCCATTCCCCTGGCCATGGGCTGCGGATCGTCGGCAGCCGGACGTCTGGCCGCGCTAGCCTTGGCTGTTCATTTCGGCCAACTGGGCTGGACCAGACAGCGCATCCTCGACGAAGCCTACCTCCTCGAGGGCCATCCGGATAACGTCGCAGCATGCTGGCTGGGCGGGTTTGTGGCCACAGTCTGCCAGGGAAACACCGTCCATGCGGCCAAGGTGGTTCCTCCTGCCGGGTGGCGCGCCATTGTCGCCCTCCCTGCGGTCCCGCTGTCGACCAGCAAGGCCCGAGCTGTGCTTCCGGCCAGCTATCCGCTGACCGATGTGGTGGCCAATCTGCAATCTGTTTCGGTGCTCGGCCTCGCTTTTGCGCAGGCACGCGCTGACCTGCTCGCCCCCGCCATGGCCGACCGCATTCACCAGCCTTATCGCGCCCCCATCTGTCAGCTTCTTCCCCTTTTGTTGCCGCTGGTTGGGAGGCATGGCATCCTGGGCGCGGCGCTCAGTGGCGCCGGTCCCGCGGTCCTCGTCATTGTCGAAAATGAGGCCAGCCTCGAGCAGGCTTCCAGAGCGATTCGACGCGCTTTTAGCAGCCCGGATGAGGCGGAACTGCTCATCTGCAGGTTTGAGCCTTTGGGGGCAAGTGACCAAACGGACGCTGCCTGGCAATAGTTGTGGAATACCAGTCCAAATGTGCCAGTGAAAGACGTTATCAGTAGGTTAACTTTTCGGTTAGTCCGGTAACTTTCTGTGCAGTCACCACCTCTTAGTTACCAATAATATTACCTAAGTTTGCTTGCTATTTATCAAGTGAACACCTAAATTCTCAGCGTGGGCAGTTCTGGGGGAGGGCTGCTCTAGCGCCCGTGGTCCTAACCGGATCCGGGCGCTTCTAATTGCGCTGAAACCGCGATCCGCACCTGAGATTAGACGCCTCAAACTTCCAATCCAAAGCTCAAATTCATCGCCCTGCGTTTGCACCGAATCCGCTCCGCCGGCTGCGTGCGTCCGTCTTGCGACTTTGAACCATCCCCGCGCATCAGATTGGAGGCGCCGCTTGCTGTACACTGAGACAAAATACGGCTGCGCAAGGAGAGTCATGGCTGGAGCGGGAGTTCTGGAAGTTACCGATGCAACATTTGATCAGGAAGTGCTGAAAAGCGAGCAGCCGGTACTGGTGGATTTCTGGGCCGTCTGGTGCGGTCCGTGCAAGGCCATCGGCCCTATTGTGGATGGCGTTGCAGCAACCTATGCGGGCAAGTTGAAGGTGGCCAAGGTGAATGTGGATCAGAATGGCGCCACACCCTCGCGCTACGGGATTCGCGGAATTCCCGCCCTCCTGTTCTTCAAGGGCGGCAAAGTTGCCGATCAGATTGTCGGCTACGTGCCCCAGGACGTGATCGAAGAGAAGGTCAAGCGCCTCCTCGGCTAAACAGGCTGCGGAAAAACGCGTTGTTGCGGTTCGGAAATTTCCTTGCGCTGTGTTCTTCGTACCGTCATTGCGGTTTGGTTCGTTTTGTGCGCCAAACTGAGTCGAAGGACCATCGTTTGGGCACTTGGCTTACGCAACGAACTTCTTCAGACACCAGACGCGCCTACCCTCTCCCTCGAAACTGAATAATCCGCCGCCGATCGCGCTTCGAAGGCTTGCGTTCCGGCAGCGGTGCGTATTGCTGCATGGCCTTGCGCTCTGCGGCCAGTTTGAGCCGCGCTTCGCGGCTGGCTTCCGTTTCGCGGTAGAGGGTTTGCGCAACCGCAGCCGGCCCGCGCATCTCGCTCAGCAGCAGAACCTCGACCTCAAAAACACCGCCTTCATTTTCAACCTGCAACAAGTCGCCGCCACGCACCTCGCGCGCGGGCTTGGCCTTCATTCCGTTGGCGACGATCCTGCCCAGGTCGCAGGCTTTGCTGGCCTGTGCGCGGGTTTTGAAAAACCGCGCAGCCCACAGCCATTTATCCATGCGTACCTTCTCGCGGTCTTTGTCGTCCGGCTTAAGGTTCATGTCTCGACGGTCCAATTCTAAAGATCATCGGTGTTGACCGAGGGCTCTTCCATCAGTACCAGTTCTTCAGTTCCGGCCAGTCGGTGGCATAGGGGCGCTTGCGGTGACGCAGCCAGAAGAAATGGCGATGCTCCCTATCCATGGTCCAAGGCGCGTCGAAGGGGCCTAGATCGACGACCTCGTCGTAGTCCTTCGCGTAGTCCGCGCGGTTATCTCCAAGCGTCAGCATGGATGCGCCCGTGTATCCGTTCCAGCCCCAGAAATAGTAGTTTTGATGCCCGCTGATCGCGGTCGGCAGCCCGTACTTGGGTCCCAGCACGTTCACCGCGCTGGTTTCGCCATAATTGGTGCAAATGATGCCCGTGCGGGCCCGCTCTTCAGCCGGCAGCGCGTTGTATCGAGCGGCAAACCCCTCCACCATCTGCTGCCAGCCAAAACGGTCTGAGAGCACCTGCGGCAAGGGGCCACTGAACTTCTCGGCGTTGGCCCCTTGCAGGGGAAAGTACTTCGTGTAGGCGTTGTACCTGTCCGGCGGCAGAATGGTGAGTACCAGTGGGCCGGTGGCAAAAATCAGCGTCAGGCCCAAAACAACGGTGTAGATGATCGCAGGCCGTTTGCTCGGCGTCAGTGTGCCTAGAGCGACGGCTCCGGCGGCAAATAGAACCGGATACATGGGCGCAAGGTAATAGTGCTTGGCATGAAGGGCCATCATCATCACCAGAAACACCATGTAGGCGAATGCGACAAAGCGCCACTGGCGCGCCCGGCGCGCAAACCCCAGCCACACCAGCCCGCCGATCCAGAGTGGAGCGGTCGAGAAGAGCAGAAGGTCGACCTGCAACCAGAGAAATTCGAGCGCCGACAGCCGCACCACCTTGTCGGAGTGGGCCACTCTGTTCAAAAACTCATAGGTGGGGAAGTGATTCGCCCACTGCCATAGAAAGTTCGGCAGTGCCAGAAGAATAAGCAGAGCGAGTGCCGCGGCAAACCAGCGTGAGCGAAGAATGCGGCGCTCGGGACTGAGCAGCAGCCCAGCCAGCATGGCCACCAGAAAGAACACGGTGGAATGCTTGTTCTCGATGCCCAGCCCCGCCAGAAGCCCATACAGAAGCCATGCGCGGGGACCGGCGCTCCCATCGGCCAGCCGCAGCAGCACCAGCAGCGACGCCATCCAGAAACAGGGCTCGAACGAATTCATGGAGAGGAAATTTGCGGTCGCCAGAAACACCGGCGCAGCCAGCACTGCGGTCATGGCCAGGATCTGCTCCCAGCGGCGTCCGCCCAATTGCCAGGCGAGCAGTCCCGTAAGCCCCACCGTTCCGCCGCCCGCCGCGAAACTCAGAATGCGGATGCCGGTAGGCGACAGGCCAAACAGCATCTCGGCCAATCTCGCCTGCAGAGCGACCATGGGCGGCTGGTCAACGTAACCCCATGCAAGGCGCCGTCCGCAAATCAGAAAATAGAACTCGTCGCGAAAGTATCCGTACCCGAGATGCGCTCCCCATAGCGAACTCGCCAGATGGATGATGAATGTAAGTGCCGCAAACAAAAAAGCGAGTAACAAGGCTGTGCGCAATGAATCCCGCACAGGAATTTCAGGGTTGGCTGCTTGCAAAGCTCGGAACTCCTCCGTGGATGCCCAATGCGATTCTAACTCGGGGTACGGTGTTGTTGGTATGAACGCACAACACTGATGGGCGGACGCCCCAGGTCCCGCAACACCTCCCGCTCCTCGCTACCGCGCCGGGCGCCCCACGCTTCAGCGTGGAGTTGGCCGCATCCCCCAATTGCCTTGAATCCCGTAGGGACGATGTCGCTGTGTGCCCCAATTCGCGGGGTGGAGTCTAGCCCTTGGGCACATGGGACCCCACCTCTTGGTGAAAGTGCCGCCAGATCGTCTCCGCCGTCTTCCGGGTCACCACGGCGGCCAGCGACTCCGCGGTAGCCTGCTGCACATCGCGCAGGCTGCCGAAGTGCGTCAGCAGTCGCTGCCGCGTTTGCGGACCGACTCCCGGAATGTTCAGCAGCTCCGAGTCGCGGTCGCGCATGGCCCGGCGTTGGCGATGGTAGCCAATCGCAAACCGATGGCTCTCGTCGCGAATGGTTTCCACCAGGTGCAGCACCGGCGAACGCCGGTCGAGCACCACAGGCTCATCCTCGCTGCCGTAGACATAAATCACCTCTTCGCGCTTGGCAATCGAGGCCAGAGGCTGCGAGGTCAGGCCCAGCGATTCCAATGCCTCGGCGGCGGCGTGCAATTGCCCCAGTCCGCCATCCACAAGCACCAGCGAGGGCATCGCCTGTTTCTCCTCTTTGACGCGCCGATAGCGGCGTCCCACCACCTCGCGCATCGAAGCAAAATCGTCGACGCCCTCGACCGTCATCACCTTGAATTTGCGATACGCGGCCTTGTTCATCTTGCCGTCTTCCCACACCACCATCGAGGCCACTGTTTCCGCGCCCTGGATGTGGGAGATGTCGAAGCACTCGATGCGCCGCGGCAACTCCGGCAGCATCAGCACGTCGGCCAGCGCCTCCTGGATGGCTTTGCGCGAAGGTTCCAGAACCCGGAATCGCTGCGTGTAGGACTGTTTCGCATTCTGGCTGGCCAGATCCACCAGCGAGCGCTTTTCACCTCGTTGCGGAACGACCACTTCAATCCGATGCCCGGTGCGCTCGCTCAGGAGCCCCGCCAGCGTTTCGCGGTCGTCGAAGTCGGCCGGCACAAGAATCGAGCGCGGAACATATTGCTGGTCGATGTAGAGCTGCTTCAGTAGCGCACTGAAGACCTTGCCCGCATGGAACGGCGCTTCGGCCGCCCGCGATTCCCTCTGATCGCTGCTTGCCGCCTGCTCGTTTCCATCATCCTCAGCGCTGGCCACTTCAAGCAGTTCCGGCAAATCGTCCCAGAAAAATTCACGGCGGTCGACGATTTTTCCGGCGCGCACGTGGAAAAGGTTCACCGCCAGCGAGCCATCTTCAAAATGGTAGCCGAAGACGTCCGTGTCATCGCCCTCTTCGGTGGTCGCGATGCGCTGCTTCTCCCGCAATTGGTGAACCGTCGAGAGCTGATCGCGAAGACGCGCCGCGGCTTCAAACTGCTCCTGCTCGGCGGCAGCCGCCATGCGCGTAGTCAGCGTGCGCTCCAGCTCCGCGTGCCGCCCTTCAAGAAACAACTGCGCGTCCCGCACCGCGTCCGCGTAGATGGCGGGGGTGGTCAACCCCTCCACGCACGGACCCAGGCAGCGGTGAATGTAGTACTGCAAACAAGCGCGCGGATGGTAGCGCGACAGATCCACCTTGCAACTGGGCAGCAGAAAACTGCGGTGGATCAGCTCCACCACGCGATAAGCCAGATTGCCGGGAAAGTAGGGACCGTAGTAAGCCGCCCCATCTTTGCGCAGACGCCGCGTGACAAAAACCTTGGGAAACCTGTCGCCCAATGTGAGCTTCACGTAGGGATACGTCTTGTCGTCGCGCAGCAGGATGTTGAAGCGCGGCTTGCGCTGCTTGATCAGGTTGTTTTCAAGCGCCAGCGCCTCATGCTCATTGGCCACCAGAATGTAATCCAGATCGACGGCCTCGCGCATCAGCGATCCGGTTTTGGCGTTGGCCTGCGAAGCCTCGAGCAGATAAGACCTGACCCGCGAGCGCAGATTTTTCGCCTTGCCCACATAAATCACCTCGCCCTCGGCGTTCTTGTAGAGGTACACGCCTGGCTGTGTGGGCAGGGTCCGGATTTTCTCGTAGAGATCCATGGGGCGGGGTCGCGCGCGTCAGGGCCATTCCCAGCATACCGGCAGAGGGCCCCCGCAGCCCGGCGCTCAGCCCCGGTTTCCGGCCATCCTCACCCTCCAGCAACCGCGCAATCCTTACCCAACCGTGTAAAACATACACGGTCCGCGGATCGGGACCCTGATCGAGGAAAACATGCAACTCATTGTATTTAAATAACCTAACGGAAAAAAGGCGAGTGGCAGCCCAGGTGCATCCTCATCCGCGAGAGGATGAAACCATCCCCGCAGTAACCTGCAGTTTACAGTCCGCAGGCCTGTCGGGCGATGGCAGGGACAATACCCCATGAAACAATCTGGATACCTTTGGATGGCGGCAGTTTTGGCGGTGGCAGGCGTGAGCGGATGCGCCACAAAGAACTACGTTCGCACGCAGACAACCCCGTTGGTGGAGCACACCGACGAACTCGACAGCAAGACGGCAGCCAACAACCAGCAGATTCATGATGTCGACAGCAGAGCGCAGGCAGGCATCAGCCACGCGCAGGGGTCGGCCGATACCGCCACCCAGAATGCGCAGAGCGCCAGTCAGTCTGCCGGCGAAGCAGAGGTCGCGGCCAATGAAGCGGTGCACCGCGCCGACTCTCTCGACGGCGTCGTGAAGGGGCTCGACCAGTACAAGCAGGTCTCGGATGTCTCGGTCACCTTTGGTTTCGACAAAGCGGTGCTGACCCCCGACGACAAGGCCCAACTCGACTCATTCGCCACCTCGCTGGGCACGGCAAAAAGCTACATTCTCGAAGTGACGGGTGGAACAGATTCGACCGGGCCAGCCCAGTACAACTATGACCTGAGCCAGCGCCGCGCCGATGCCGTAGTGCAATACCTGGCGTCAAAATATGGCGTTGCCGCGCACCGCTTTTACCTGATTGGCATCGGCAAGGATCAGGAAGTAGCGCCGAACACCACTGCCGAAGGTCGCAAGCAGAACCGGCGCGTGCAAGTGCAATTGCTCTCCAACGCACCCGTGGAGAACTCCCAGTCTGCCTCAAACCAGGGTTCAGGAAATTAGCAGCTGATGCCGTTTATACCCCGCATGCTCCATATCCATGCGGGTCCCGGGGGGCCAGTTCGCATCTCGAACTGGCCCTCTTTCCATTGCACCAAGGAAGTCCGGGATTCTAACCCGATTGTTCTTGTATGGATCCCTGTGCTCCATCCATGAAACAGTTTCATCGTTTCATGGGTGGGAAGGCACAACACTCAACCCACCAACCCGGATCTCTCCACTCTCAAACCCCCTGCCGAAGATGTTCCTCGCGAACATCGACAGCCGTAAACAGGCTCAGAAACGGCGCGCCCCCGGCCGCAGCCTCAACCGCCGGACGTCCGCCCGCTTCCTGACGCTCCACAATGCAGACCACCGCGGCCACCGTCATCCCCGCCTCGCGAGCGGCCTCAATCGCGTTGATCGTCGATGCGCCGGTGGTGCACACGTCGTCCACAATCACCACCCGCGCCCCCTCGCGGCAAAACCCCTCAATTCGCCGGCCGGTGCCATGAGCTTTCTCAGCCTTGCGCACCAGAAACCCATGCAACAGCGGTGACTCGGGGTGCGAAACCGCGCGCCATGCGCTGGCCGTGGCCACGTTCGAGACGATCGGGTCCGCGCCCAGTGTCAGCCCGCCCACGGCCTCAGCCTTGACGCCGTTCTCATCCAGCAATTCCAGAATGGCCTGTCCGGTAAGCCGTCCGCCCTCGGCGTGCAGCGTCGTTGTCCGGCAGTCGATGTAGTAGTCGCTGAACCCTCCCGAGGAGAGCTTGAACTGCCCCAGCCGAAAGCTGGTGCGGGACAGCAATGCCAGCAACTGTTGTGCGTAAGACGGTAGGTTCATGGTTTTCTCGATCACATTCTATCCAGATGCCGGAACCCTTCGGTGCCCAGCATCATGAGGGAAAAAAGCAGAAAGTTGTAACTGGCGTGCACCAGCACGCTAGCCGCCAGCGAGCGGGTGCTGAGCCGAGCCCAGCAGAGAACCAGGCTTACGCATATGAGCAGCAGAAACGGTCCCCAGGAATAGCCGGTCTGCGCCGCGTGCATACCGGCGAAAGGGAGACTGGTGAATATCGAGCCGATCACCATGGCGTTGAATGACCAGCGAGGCTGGCCCGTTTCGTCGAGCGGCCGAACCGGCGCGCCCGTGGTCTTCTCGTTCACCCAGTCGCAAGCCGTGCACAGCGCCGGCAGCAGAAAGCCGCGGAAAACCATCTCTTCAAAGAATGGCGCGAAGGTCACGCCGAAGGCGAATAGCAGCCACGCCGCGCCGGGAGCGCGAAAAATCTTGTCGATCGGCGCATCGGTCGGGCCCGGCAGCAGAAGGCTGTTGATCAGAGCAAGCCCAAAACATAGGATGGCGGTAATGAAAAGCTGCCAGCGCAGCCGCAGGGCGATGGCGCCATTCCATTGCACTCCGGCGAAGAAGCCCTTATTCCAGATCAGCGGGAAAAACAGCAGGCAGGCGCCGAGGGTGACCAGGTAGAGAATCACCTCGCTGCCCAGCGTGTAATGAATTTCAGTGATGGCCGTCTGGGTGGACGAAACCCCGTAAAGATGAACAGAAATACCCCAGCGGATCATCAGTGTCGCTGCGATCAGGCCAAAGAAAGCAAACACGACCAGAATCGCCACATGCCCCAGATGCGGAATGCGAACCGGCCGGCGAACCGGCCCCTGGTACCAGGACTGGAACAGGAGTTGCTGATCCACCGCTGGGTCATTCCGTGTTTCCAAAGCAGAAAGTGAGCTTTCCAAGGTCGCAGGAGGTGCCAATATCTCCGGCTCCGGATCCGTCCTATCGCCAGATGCGTGAACGTCTGCGTTCGTGCCCACATGCGCGTTCGCCTCCGCCTCGGAGTCCTCCAATGGGAGCAAAACGCTGCCGCTGTCATCCTCGGGCTCATGCCCGGGCAGATCGTTCATGGCAGCCCCGTCTTTTTCTTCCGGGGTGTGCGCGGTTTCGATGCTTTCTCTTCAGTCAAACCCGTCGCCCTCGAGCCTGCCGCCGCAGGATGATCCGCCGTGGCCGCTCTCACGGAACCGCCGCCGCCAGTCGATTCGCCGCCCGCTGCTACCGATAGTACATCCTCTTCAGGTTCAGCCTTCGCCAGCCGCCCATTGCTGGCCGTGTAATACCGCATCAGAAATTGTCCCGTATACGAGCCCGGCGTGGCGGCAATCTTCGCCGGCCGGCCTTCGCCCACCACGCGGCCTCCGTCTTCGCCGCCTTCAGGCCCAAGATCCAGAACCCAGTCCGCGTTGCGAATCACGTCAAGGTTGTGCTCGATGATGATCACGGAGTTCCCAAGATCCGCCAGCCTGTGCAGCACTTCCAGCAGCTTGCGCACGTCGTCGAAGTGCAGACCGGTGGTGGGTTCATCCAGCAGATAGAGCGTTCGCCCGGTCTGCCGCTTCGAGAGTTCGCGCGCCAGCTTCATCCGCTGCGCCTCGCCGCCTGACAACGTCGTCGCACTTTGCCCCAGGTGCACGTAGCCCAGACCCACATCGACAAGCGTCTGCAGCTTCTGCCGCACCTGCGGCACGTCCGCGAGCACCGGCAATGCATCTTCAATCGTGAGGTCCAGAATGTCGGCGATCGAATGTCCATGAAATTTCACGGCCAGCGTTTCCTGGTTGTAGCGCCGCCCGTTGCACACCTCGCACTGCACGTAGACATCGGGCATAAAACTCATTTCGATGCGCCGCTGGCCATCCCCCTGGCAGGCCTCGCAGCGCCCGCCAGACACGTTGAAGCTGAAGCGCCCGGCCTTGTAACCGCGCTCGCGGCTCTCTGGCAGCATCGCAAACAGGTCACGAATCGGCGAGAACACCTGCGTATAGGTCGCGGGGTTCGAGCGCGGCGTGCGCCCGATCGGCGACTGATCGATGCGCACCACCTTGTCGATCTGTTCGGCGCCGCTGAGGGTGTCGTGCGCGCCCGGCTCCTCACGGGAGCCATAAATTGTCTTGGCCAGCGAGCGGTAGAGAATGTCGTTGATCAGCGTGCTCTTGCCGCTGCCGCTTACACCGGTCACCACCGTCATGATCCCCACCGGAATGCGGATGGTCAGATCCTGGAGGTTGTGTTCCCGTGCCCCCGTCACCACCAGCCATTTTCCGGTCAGCGGGCGCGGCTTGCTCCGCTGCAGCATGGTGGCGGCTCCTGAGAGATAGCGGCCGGTCAGCGACTCCGGCGCGGCCATGATCTCAGCCGGCGTGCCTTCGGCCACAACCGAGCCGCCCAGCCGTCCCGCGCCCGGGCCAAGATCCACCACGTAGTCCGCGTGACGGATGGTGTCTTCGTCATGCTCCACCACCAGCACCGTGTTGCCCAGGTCGCGGAGCCGTTCAAGTGCCTGGATCAAGCGCATATTGTCGCGCTGGTGCAAGCCGATCGAAGGCTCGTCGAGAACATACAAAACCCCCCGCAGCCGCGAACCAATTTGAGTGGCGAGACGGATGCGCTGGCCCTCCCCCCCTGAAAGCGTGGCTGCGTTGCGATTGAGAGAAAGGTAATTCAGGCCCACCGCACAGAGAAACTCCAGCCGTTCCACAACTTCCCGGCGAATGCGCTCGGCGATCAGCGCCTCGCGCGCGGTAAAGCTCAAATTGATGGCCGCGGAGAGAGCGCGGTTCAAGGGCAGGGAAGTGAAGTCCGCAATCGAAAGCCCGCCGATCTTCACCGCTAGTGACTCCGGCCGCAGCCGCTTGCCACGGCAAACCGGGCACGGCGTGGCCGACATGAAGTTCATCATGTAATCGCGGTAGCCTTCGCTGCGTGCCTCGTCGATGCTGTCGCGCAGAAAGTCCAGAATGCCGTGAAACCCGGTGCGCGGCGCTTCATTCTTCGGTGGCCCATAGACCAGCACATGCTGCTGCTTCACCGGCAGGTCTTCAAACGGCAGCTTGAGATCTATCTTGTAGCGTTCTGCAGCCAGGTGAACCAGCTTGAGCAGGTATTGCGAAGAAGACCCGGGACCAAGTCCTCCATCAAACAGCGGTTTTGACCAGTCGGTAATCACCTTGGCGGGATCGAGGTCGTAGAGCGAGCCCAGGCCGTGGCACTCCGGGCAGGCGCCGAAGGCGGAGTTGAAGCTGAAGCTGCGCGGCTCCAGCATGGGCACATCGAGTCCGCAGTCGGGGCACGCCATCGACGACGAGAACAGTTGCTCTTCGCCGCCCGCAACCGCAGCCAAAACCAGTCCATTCGCCAGTTGCAGAGCCTTGCTCACCGCCTGGTCCAGACGTTTTTCCATCGATGGCTTGCCCGCCGGCGGCGGGGGCGCATCGGCGGCTGCGGGCTTCAGCAGGATGCGGTCGACCATCGCTTCGATGGTATGGTTCTTGCGCCGGTCCAGCAGCAGCGGTTCTGACAGATCGCGCATCTCGCCGTCCACCCGCGCGCGGAATCCCTGCTGATCGAGCTGATCGAGCAGTTCCTTGAACTCGCCCTTGCGTCCGCGCACGATCGGCGCCATCACCGTGACCCGCTCGCCGCGCCCAAGTTCGAGAATCCGCTGCGCAATCTGTTCCGCGGACTGGCGCGCGATAGGCCGACCGCAGTTGGGACAATGAGGCGTCCCCACCGAGGCATACAGCAGCCGCAGGTAGTCGTAGATTTCGGTGATCGTCCCCACAGTGGACCGGGGACTGCGGCTGGTCGTCTTCTGTTCGATCGAAATGGCCGGGCTCAGCCCCTCGATCGAGTCCACGTCGGGCCGCTCGATCTGGTCAAGAAACTGCCGCGCGTAAGCCGACAGCGTTTCCACATAGCGCCGCTGCCCCTCCGCGTAAATCGTGTCGAAGGCCAGCGAACTCTTGCCCGAGCCGGAAAGACCCGTGACCACCGTCAGCGTGTTGCGCGGAATCCGCACCGAGATGTCGCGCAGATTGTGCTGGCGCGCCCCGCGCACCGAGATGTGAGTGATGGCCATGGCGAGAGTCTTTGAAAGGTCGCGCTTTCAAGGGTGGTGTGAGGTATGTCACCGAATTTTTGCACCCTGAGAGTATTCTATTGGTCAATAGAAAAGGGGGTCAACGCGGCAGCTTCTTTTGAGAAGAATCGCCTCTAACCCTTTATAATAGTTCTGGTAAGGTTTCATTCAACCGTACGCGCGCGTGGCGGACGTCAAATCCATTGAACCAGGGTGGGATCGATGTCGAATTTGCTGAATTTGACGATGTTGATTTGCGCATCGGTAGGGTCGATGGCGTTCGGAATCCTCGCGGCTTATGGGATTCTACGCCTGGGATTCGCACTCATCCGCCCGCAAAGACGCCCAGCCCCAGTCAAGCCCCAACAGGAAATCGCCCGCGTCCTGTAGTGCTCGACCCCATCCAACAAATCTGTCATCCTGATCCAGGCGGCCCTGGTGCCTAGCCCTTGGGCACCTGGGATATCGATACGATGCAAGCGCAGACTTCAATTCGAGTGCCGGATGCATCTAGGAACTTGTTGAAATAGGTACTCGTTTTGAGTCGGAGGTCTTGGGCCATTCGTCTAACCTACATGCGTGGAGACGAGCGGGATCAGGACGGTATGTTCAGCTATGTTTCGTTGGAGCAGCGAGTGCCTCAGGATCATCCATTGCGGGCAGTTCGCAAGTTGGCGGACTCGGTGTTGCGGTCGTTGAGCGCAGAGTTCGATGCACTGTATGCGGACTCCGGTCGGCCTTCGATTGCTCCCGAGTACATCCTGCGGGCGCTTGTTGTTGCAGGTGTTCTACTCGGTGCGCTCAGAGCGGTTGCTGGTTGAGCAGATCGACTACAACCTTCTTGTTTCGCTGGTTTGTGGGCCTTGGCATGGACGACGCGGTTTGGAACCACGCGGTGTTCTCGAAGAACCGCGACCGGTTGCTGACCTCCGATGTGGCGCAGCAGTTCTTCGCAGAAGTGAACAAGCTGGCGAAGAAATTTATGAGCGACGAGCACTTCACGGTGGATGGCACGCTGATTCAGGCGTGGGCTTCGCAAAAGAGCTTTCGCTCGAAAGACGGGTCCGATGACGGCGACGGGGGAGACTTTCACGGTCAGAAGCGATCGAACAAGACGCATGAATCGACCACTGATGCCGATGCGCGGCTATACAAGAAGAGCTACGGCAAGGAGTCGAAGCTGAGTTATCTGGGGCATGCGCTGGTGGAGAACCGCAACGGTCTGATCGCCGCTGCGATGGTGACGCACGCCGACGGTTATGCCGAGCGCGATGCGGCGCTGTTGATGCTTTCCGAAAAGCAAGAGGGCCGCTCTCGGCGCATCACGGTGGGTGCCGACAAGGCTTACGACACGAAGGATTTCGTCAGCACGGTGCGGGAGTTGAACGTGACGCCGCACGTTACCAAGAACGACAAGGGCCGCTCGCAGCAACCTGGACCGCAGAACCACGCGCCAGCCCGGCTATGCCGTCAGTCTGAGCCGCCGATGGCTGATCGAAAAGGGATTCGGATGGCTGAAGCAAACCGGCCCGCTGCGCCAGGTCAAGTTGCGAGGCCTGGAGAAGGTGGACTGGCTGTTCGTCTTCAGCTGCGCGGCGCACAACTTGATCCGGCTGCCGAGACTGATGGCTCAACCACCGGAAATGCTCCGGGAGAAGTGTGCCTGAACAACGGTTGCGAGCTTCGGAGATGATTCCCGGAGGTTCGTAAACCCCTATAAACACCGGCCAGAAACGTACTTCAAACAGATTTTGAACGAGTAGTTACGAAAATCGAAAGAAAAGACGCCACAACCAGGCGAATTTCAACAAGTTCCTAGAACCGCGGATTCGCGTTCTGCTGCTGCTGCTGCTGCTGCTCCTGCCGCTGCTGCATCTCCTGCATAATCTCTTGAGGAGTGCGCGGTGGCGCCCCCGGCGCAAGGCCGTTGCGCATCTCCGGCGGCGGCTCCTCCTGAGGCTGTTCCGCGGCATTGGCACTCTCGTCGCTTTGAGCGGTCTGGCTATCGGCCGCAGCCGCGTGCGCATTGCTCGCAGACTGTGGGCTCAAAACCACTTCACGCGGGGTTCCCTGGCCCTGATCCCCGATCATCAGCACGTTATATCCCAGGCCATCCAGCAACTGCGAAAGAATATCGCGTGCCGTGCCTGGTCCATACGCTCCAAAGATGCGCTGATCCGCATCCAGGCCCTCGATCCGCGCCCCGGTGGCCGTCGCCACATCCTTCAGAATCTGCTCAAGGCTCGAATTGGAAGCTTCTATGCGCAGACCATGGCTGTTCCATTGCACAGTGGCGGCAGAGGGACTGTCATTGGCGGGCCACGCCGGAGGCTTGGGCACCACCGGCGCATCTTTCACAGCAGCCGCCTTGTCGGAAGCCGCGTGTGCATGGGCAGCCCCTTTCGCCGACAGTGGCCGCTTGCGCGCGTGGGTCGTCGTATGTGCATTTGCGGAGGTCGTGTGAGTGGCGGAGGCCGCTTGAGTTGCGGACGTCGGCCGAGTTGAAGACGCTCCCGAGGCAGCCTGCTGGCCGAAGGCGAGAAGAGGACCGCTTGCAAGGAGCACAGCAATCAGCGAGCCGGCCAGCCAGCAATGCGCCGGACTCATCTGTGGGCCTCGTCTAACCTGCGCTTTTGCCGGAAGGTTGATGCGCATCGAAATTGGCTCTCCTACCCTGCGGCAGCCTGTCGCCAAGGTCGCTACCGTCCCACTGTACTAGACTAACAATAGTCCATGGACGCTCGAAATCACGTTCCATCGGCCAGAGAGGATAACTGGGAACATGCGTCTCCGCTGGAATGTCTTGGCTGTAGCGGCCATGTTGTGCGTGCCGGTAGCGAGCCAGGCAGCCACATGCACCGCGCAGGCCGAGCTTTCGGCCCCCGATCGCGCCGCCTTGACCTCGATGGGCGGCCGCTTGTCCGAGTCCGTGCTCCAACAGAATTTTTCCACTTTGCAGTCTGCGTTGCTGCCCGCGGAATCGGCCGAGTGGGACGGCATTCGCGGAGCCGTTGAGCAGGCCGCGCCGCTGGTCAAAGGCGGGCAGATTCAACTCCGCAGTCTCTATCTGCTCGACGCTTCCACGATGACCGCGCCCGCGGACACCCAGTTCTTCTGCTCCAACGCGAGCGGAACGCTCACCATCAGCATCACCATGCATGCACTGCCTCCCGGCCGCTACGCGGTGGTTTTGGCCGAAGCTACCGGTGCTCCTTTGGACGGCCAACTAGGCCTCATCCTGGCCTGGGACGGTTCTCAATGGCGTCTGGCCGGCCTCTCCGTCCACCAGGGCATCTTCGACGGACACGACGGCGTCTGGTACTGGTCGCGCGCCCGCGGCCTTGCCCAGGTCGATCCGTGGAGCGCCTGGTATTCCTATGATGCGGCGCGCTACCTGCTGCTGCCCGTCGACTTTCTTTCGTCTCCCAACCTCGAAAAGCTGCAGCAGGAGCAGGCGCAAATTCAGAATCCCCCCCAGGCAGCATTTCCGTTGTCGCTTGCCGTCGGCGATCGCACCTGGAAGATCGACGCAGTCTTTCTTGATCCGAGCCTGCACCAGGACGATCTGGCAGTCGCCTACGAATCGACGGGCGTCACCGATCCAGCCGCCCAGCGCACCGAGGCGATTGCCGTCTTCAGCGCTCTGTTGAAGGCCCAGCCCGGGTTGAGGCAGAACTTTCACGGCCTCTGGGCGTACGCCGCCAGGGATGACAAGCGGACTCCGGTAATCGAATTGCCGATGGCGCAGATTCCTTAGAAGCAGGGAATAGGGACCAGGGATCAGGGTCTTCGATCATCCCATGCGATCTGCGGTCACCAAGAAAAGCAAGGCAGGAAAGATTTTGGCAAGACTCATCGATCTGCGTTCCGACACAGTGACGCGTCCGACCTCCGAGATGCGTGCGGCGATGGCGGCGGCCGAAGTGGGCGACGACGTCTATGGCGAAGACCCCACCGTGAACCTGCTCGAGCGTCGCGCAGCCGAGATTTTTGGCCGCGAGGCCGCGCTTTTTGTTCCCACCGGCACCATGGGAAACCAGGTTGCAATCCGCCTGCTGACTCAACCGGGCCAGGAGGTGATAGCCGAATCCCGCGCCCACATTCTGGATTGGGAGATGGCGACGACCGCGGTTTTCTCCGGTTGCCTGGTGCGCGCCGTGCCCGCGGAGCGCGGAATTCTGACCTGGAAGCACATCGAGCCTGCCATCTATTCGCGTGGAGCGTTCAGGGCCGCGACAGGCCTCATCGAGATTGAAAACACCGCCAACCTGGCCGGAGGTTCCTGTACGCCGGTTGACGTGCTCGAGGAGATCTGGGAGCACGCCAAAGAGCACAACCTGCCCCTGCACCTCGACGGAGCGCGCATCTTTAACGCTGCCGTGGCGCTCGGTGTAGACGTGAAGACGCTGACCCGCGGCTTTGACACGGTGATGTTTTGTCTGTCGAAGGGGCTGGGCGCGCCGGTGGGATCCATGCTGACCGGCTCCTCCGAACTGATGGATCGTGCGCGCCTTTTCCGCAAGGCCCTGGGCGGAGGCATGAGGCAGGCGGGCATTCTCGCGGCGGCTGGTCTGATCGCCCTCGAGCACGGCCCGAAGCGCCTGCACGAAGATCACGCCAATGCGCGTTTGCTCGCCGAGACCCTTGTAGACCTTGAGGGAGTCTCGATCGATCTCAATGCGGTCGAGACCAACATCGTGATCTTTAAATTAACCGGAAAGATCGCGGCGGCCGACCTCGTGTCCCGGCTCAAGGCCCGCAACATTCTTGTCAGCGCCCTTGGTCCCGGTTTGATCCGCCTGGTGACCCACCTCGATGTGAACCGCGCTGACTGCCTCGCTGCTGCCCAGGCGCTGGCCGAGGAAATTCAGGATCAATACGCAAACCCCCGGCCGCTGCAGAGGCGGCCGGGGGTTTCTGCGTAGCGGAGATAGATAGACACTAGGGCTTCGCAACCGTGTTGATCGTCTCGAGAATTCGGGAGACGATCTGGTACGGGTCGCCTTCCGAGTTCGGACGCCGATCTTCAAGATAGCCCTTGTACCCGTGCTTGACGAAGTTCACCGGCAGCCGGACCGAAGCGCCACGGTCAGAGAGACCATAGCTGAACTTGTCGATGGCCTGGGTTTCGTGAAGACCCGTCAGGCGCAGATGGTTGTCCGGGCCATAGACCGCGATGTGTTCCGGGATGTACTTCTCGAACGCCTTCATCAGGGCCTCAAGGTACGGCTTTCCGCCCACTTCACGAATGTACTTGGTCGAGAAGTTGGTGTGCATGCCTGACCCGTTCCAGTCGCCCTTGATCGGCTTGCAATACAACACGAAATCCGTTTCGTACTTCTCGCACAGGCGGAACATCAGGTAGCGAGCCATCCACAAGTCGTCGGCAGCCTTCGTTGAGCCCTTGGCGAAGATCTGGAACTCCCACTGCCCCTTGGCGACTTCTGCGTTGATGCCTTCGTGGTTGATGCCGGCGGCAAGACAGAGATCCAGGTGCTCATCCACGATCTGGCGGGCGATGTCGCCCATGTACTTGTAACCGACACCGCAGTAGTAAGGCCCCTGGGGAGTCGTAGGGTGGCCATCTTTGGGGAAGCCAAGTGGCCGGCCTTCTTTATAGAGAAAGTACTCCTGCTCAAGGCCAATCCACAGGTCGGGATCGTTCTCAATCGTCGCACGGGCGTTGGTCGAGTGCGGTGTGCCATCCGGATGCATCACTTCGCATAAGACCAGGTAGCCGTCCTTGCGCGCTGCATCGGGATAGAGAGCCACGGGTTTCAGCACGCAGTCGGATTTGCTGCCTTCTGCCTGCATGGTCGAACTGCCGTCAAATCCCCAAAGGGGCAGATCGGCGAGTGTAGGCGGCTTCTCAAATGACTTGAGCTGTGTCTTCCCGCGAAGCTCGGGGACAGGTTTCTTGCCGTCAAGCCAGATGTACTCGAGTTTGTACTTTGTCATTGCTCTCCTCTAGGCGTAAAAGCGCGTCGGTTGGAAATACGAGTGGCTGTTCAAACTGATCCTAGAGCCTCACGCATAAAGATCTCGTGAGGATTTTCGTGGACCCAATCTTTCCGAAGTTGGCGCTCAATGGTGGCGGGAAATCAGTACCATCAGCAGCAGCACAGCCACTGGAATCATCGCCAGAGCGCCGTAGTAGAGGATCTTGCGCGAAAGTTGAGATTTTCGCTTTTGCCAGTTCCGCAACTCTTCCCGGTCCTCTGCGCCCACCTGGTCCAGATGTTCGAGATCGTGCTCAAAGTCCCGCGCATGGGGATACCGATTCTTAGGATCTCTCTCCAGCGCCCGGTAAAGAACCTCCTGCAACTGGGGGGAGATGGAAGGGTTGGCCACGCTGGGCGGCATGGGGTGATTCAATAGTCGGTCATTCATGGCCGCCAGCGGCGAAGGGCCGCCAAAGGGCAGCTTCCCTGAGAGCATCTCATAAAGAATTACGCCCATCGAGTAGATGTCCGACCGGCCATCGCCGCGCTTTCCCTTCACCTGTTCAGGCGAAATGTAGTTCGGCGTCCCCAGCGTCGCGGTAAAGTTGGCATAGGTAAGCCTGCGCGCAGCCGAGTCGCTGGCGATGCCAAAGTCGATCAGCTTGATATTGTCGTTCTCATCCACCATGATGTTTTCTGGCTTCAGATCGCGGTGGACCACGCCATTCGAGTGGATGTAATCCAGCGCATCCAGAACCCCGATCGCGATGCGGATGGCGCGGTCCTGCGGAAGTCTGGCTTCGTCCATGATTTGGCGCAGCAGCCGGCCCTCGCACCACTCCATCACCATATAAATGCGCGAGCGCTTAGCATCGCCGAAGACGCGCATCACCTTGGGATGGTTCAGTTTTTCTCCAATACCCGCCTCCCGCTGAAAGCGGTCGAAGAGAATCGGATCGGCTTCCAGGTCGGGGTGCGGAATTTTCAGCGCCACTTGACGGTTGTCGCGCAGGTCCGTCGCGCGGAAGATCGAGGCCATCCCGCTGCGGGCTACAGGTGCGTCAATCCGGTAGGAATCGATCTGCTGGCCGGCTTCCACTATATCCAGAATACCCATCGTACGGCGAACTCCCTCAATCAAGACTTCTTCAGTTTATCGGGAAGCTGAGCGAGTTTGGTAATGAAACCATAAGTCTTTTGCGCCCTCTGTTCGTCTTACGACGGCAGCCTGTAAGGACGGCCCCGGTACATGCCCACCTGTTCGACAGACCGGACGCGAATCACCTGCGCCGTTGTGTTGTCGCCGCCATCGATTTCCACGGCCCGCGTCACCAACTCCCGCGCAATCTCATCCACATTCTTCTTCTGGCTCACGATGGCCGCAATGGTTGCTTCGTCCATCTCGTCGTGCAGTCCGTCGGTCGAGAGAACCAGCACATCCCCTGCCTGCAGCGTCACCGCCGTCGTGTCCGGCGAAACAAACATCTCCGGTCCGAGGGACCGAATCAGGACGTGGCGCGCGTCGGAATCCTTAATATCCTCGGCGGAGATCAATCCCATCTTGCGCTGCTCGCTCACCAGCGTATGATCCTGTGTCACCTGCCGCGCCTGACCGTTCCGCACCAGGTAACACCGTGAATCGCCCACGTGCGAAACAATGGCCTGATCGTAGCGGAGTGCGCAGGCCACCAGCGTGGTCGCCATCTTCTTGCCCCGGTATTGCTGCTCCAGGGTGCAATCGTGCACTGCGGCATTGGCGTGCTGAACGAGACGTGGCAGCAGGCTGATCAGCATCGTTCCTGCCTGCGCGCTTGCAAACTCCTCGGTCATCACCTCTATGGCCTTGGAGGATGCGATCTCGCCCAGGTCCATGCCCCCCACTCCATCCGCCACTGCGAAAAGGTAGCCATGAGTCCGGGCCTGATAGCGGGAAGCGGGGATAAACGATCCCATCGCGTCTTCATTGTTGGTGCGAACCTTGCCGAAATCGCTTGCCTGTCCGAACTGTACATCCAACATGAGCGCCGCCGCTTTGATTCATCCGCCCTTTGCCTCAGGGAAGATGGGTTGTTAACGATTTTGAAGCATCCGCTTCCAAATGACCACTGGGTGGTTCTCCCCTCCTCGTCCCGTTGAAGCGACTAAGGAGAGATTCCACCCAGTGGTTGTGGTTGAGTTAGCGTGTTGCAGAAGTTAGCTATCTTGACGTGAGCAGCACTGTTTTGCCCTTTGCCTTAGACGACCGCAGGAAGTAGATGGCTCCGTAGATGCCCCACACGGCCGAGATGCCCAACGCCAGCAAGGGTTCCTTGAAGGTGCCAAGGCCGAAGATCGGACCTGCCAGGTAGAAGCCCATGCAGATCAGGTTGGCAATCAACCCGAAGCCGGGAATCAGCAGATGCTTCACAAAGCTGTAGTCGGGCCGCTTGTGGAAGGCAACGATGCAAAGGAAGCAACTCAGCGCGTAGAGGATGAAGGTGCCGAAGTTGGACGTGAGCGTGATCGTCAGCAGCGAATTGGGCAGTCCGGCCAACTGGTCGTGCGATAAGTATCCCCAACTGGAGAACAACCCGTGAGGCAGCGCCGCGATCGTAGCGTCGGTGGGTGCGGCAGCATCGCCGAACAACAGCGAGACAGCGATCACGCCAATGACGGCTGAGATGGCCGCCAGGGTCCAGATGGCCTTGCGCGGCGAAAGCGATCCGGCATGCAGGATGCCGAAGTGCTCGGGGGCCTCGTCGTCCTTGCCCATGGCATAGGTGACGCGTGCTCCGGTGTTCATGCAGCTCAGTGTGGTGCCGATCAGCGCGAAGAACACGGTGATCGCCTCGGCCAGCATGAAGTACTTGCCATGGCCCTGGCCCAGCAGGCCGTCGCCCACCATGATCATCATGTCGCCGATGGGCGCGGCCGAACTCGATGCGTTTGCCATCGAGTACCCCGAATTTAAGAAATAATTTGCAGCGAAATACTCAAACAGGTAACAGATCAACCCCTGGATGAGAAGCGAAGAGATGACGGCGATGGGAATATGCTTGGTTGGATTTTTTGCCTCGCCTCCCATCGAGGTAACTGACTCGAATCCGACCAGGATCAGAATGGCGACCGTGGCCTGGATGAACATGTAACTCAACTTGTGCGGCACAACCACTGAGGCGGCGCTCGGGTGGGTAAGGAAGTTGCCGGTTGCGTCCGTGGTGGGATAGGTGATCTGGAACGGAACCGGCTTGCCCGCGCCGTCCAGTAACGGCAGCGGGTTGCCGCTGGCATCGCGCATTGTCGAGCCATCCTTGGCGGTAGCAAATTGATACGTATAGGTGGAAAGCGTCTGGCTATCGTATTGGAAGCCCGGTGTGCCCGACGGATGGCTGGCGCGATAGCCTAGCGCCAATACACTGAATACAACCAGGGCTGAAATCTGAACCACGTTGATCGCAATATTCACGGCAGTCGAAGCGCCCGCGCCCTTCGATGCGATCCACGCGACGAAGAAGGAGAAAATCACGGCCACAATCGCCATGAACAGCGGTCCGGGATTCGAGCCGCTCATCACGTTCGGGTAGAGGAAGCCGACGATGTAACCGCAGAAAATTCCTGTCGTAGCCACCATCACGCCCGGATACACCCAGTAATAAAGATGCGAGCCCCAGCCGACAATAAACTTCGAGATACGCGCGTACTTGAAGGCCGCGTCGTGGCTCAGCATGGCCTGCTCGGCGTAGTAGTAGCTGGACCCGGTGCCCGGATACAGTTTTGAAATCTCCGCGTAGGCAACCGCGGTCGCCAGGCAGAGAAGGAGAGCGGCGAAGATGCCGATCCACATGGCGGGTGACGTCGAGGGTTGACCCGAGACTCCGGTGTTTGCCTGAATTGCGAACGTGAGCCAGAGGAAGGCGCCGGGGGCGATAAGTGCCATTGCGTTGCTGGTCAACCCGGTAAGTCCCAGAGTGGCCTGCATTTCTGGTGCTTTTTGTTCTGCCATGAGCATTCTCCTGATGAAATGTCTTTCTTAGGTCGGCTCCCCGTGGTTGCCCCCGGGAATTTCGAATGGCTTGCCCGTATCTCGAATGCAATCCGGGCCGATGTGAGTTAGTCCAGCGAGTTAGCTAAATCCTAAGGTCGCATCGATAAGGATGAAATGAAGAGTCCCGATTCTGAAGTCTTTCCTCTCGTTTCCCCTGACTCGGGACCGAGCATCAAGCTCTCAGAGGCGGGACTCTTCAATTTCCCGCTCGCAGGCTCTGCGCCTCCAGGCTATTTTGAGATGTTGTCGCCAAAGATGAAGCCAAATTCAAGCACGCCCCTGAATTGGTCCGCGGAACTTCCGCCTTGGCCAAAGACATATCCCGAGGTGTAGTTCGATGCCCCCACCCACGAAATATCGCCGCGGACGAACATGGCTCCCTTCTGGTAGGTTGGCGTCGCCGTAAAAGTAGTGCCTGCGCTGCCAGGTCCAAAGCCCAGCAAGTTGACCGATCCGTCGGTGGCGCTCCCCGAACTGGTCAGATATTCCACGCGCACCGGGATCGAGAAGCCGTCCTTGAACGCGTAGCTGAGGTTAAATGCGCCGCCAATTGCGGACGTGCCCTTGATGACGCCGACCGTCGGGTTGGTCGGCAAGGTGCCGTACTGAAAGTACGGAGAAATGATCCACGGACCCTTGGTGAAGGTATAGATCACCGCGTGCATCGAGCCGTTGTTCTGGATGGGCGTAGCCGAAGTTTCAAAGACGGTTTGCCCGAGGTTCCCCATTCCGTCGTACACCAGCGTGCTGGTTCCCTTCGTAAAGACCACTGAGCCCGAGAGCCACGAGTAGCGGTTGGAATAGTAACCATCATTCCAGCTAATCTCGGCGGTCAGGTACTTGCCCAGGGTTTGATTGATCTGGATGCCGCGATTGATGGCGTTCTCCTGGTTCCAGACGATGCCGCGCTCAACGTTGAAATTTTGATAAGTGAATGTGGACTCCGCGCCCATCAGCGTGGGAAGTTCGCCGATCTCGAATTGCGTCGTTTTGCCCGCCTGAAACTTCATGAAGGCCACCGGAACCGGACCGTAGGTAGCTTTTACGGTATCTTCGGCGTTAAGAAACGGAACTGAAAGGGTCGGCAGGGTATAGGCACCGGCCTGGACGTACCACTGAAAATTTCCGTCTGCCTTCTGAATAAACACCTGTCCGTTGCTCAGAGTGGCTTGTTCGGCAGCGTCTCCCGGAATGTAATTATCCTGAAAGAGCGAGTAACCGGTAATAATGCCGTTGGCCGACAACTTACCCAACGGCCCGGCATCGAAGGTAGCCGGCGGCAGCCACGTCAGCGGCCCCGTCAATACAAATGTCGAAAGCGGAGCTGGGGGTGTGGGTGCGGCGGCGGGAGCCGCTGCAGCCGCGGCCGGGGGCGCTGCCGGGGCAGGGGTTTGCGCACCGGCCAGCAGCGCGGTCGCCATGGCCGCTCCGGCCATCGATAGCAGTATGCGTTTTGATTTTGAAAACATCAGCACTATCCTCCATATAACGAATTTGGAATGACTGGCAATGAATTCAGGCGCAGGCTCGGGGTCGTAGGCGGTGTGTTGTCCGTGCTCATTCGCGCACACTACACCTGCAAGACCCGATGAAGCTCCCCGGCCCGATGGATATCCCGGGAAACAGTTGGTAATCGTGGGGTGCTGCTTCCCGGGTTGGTTTCGGTTGCAGCGTACTGGTATTAGTTACGCAAAGATCACATAAAGATGCCATGAGGAAGATGCAAAGATTCTTCATGTGCTGAATCTTCACTCCAAATTCCTTAACAGGTTGCCGCCTTGGTCACAGTTCGAAACAGACATTTCGCCTCCTTGCCGCGCACCTGCCACGAAGATCCGCGAAAATCAAATCAGGAACCTGTTAAGATTTTCTTGCACCTCCCTTGCTCCACCAGTTGATCGGGATAAGGCGCTGTCAAAAGGTGGGTCCCCTTTGTCTGCAACTTCCATTCCTGCCCGTACCATCTCTGGGATCAGAGGCCCGCGCGGTTCGGGGTCGCGCGCGCTCCTGTTCACGCTGGAGTGCGCGCTGGGCATCGTCGCCGTGGTCCTGGTCGCGGTTCTAGCGGACTGGTCGGGATGGTTGCTTCCCGTTGCCTTGTTGCTCTATTTGCTGATTGTGGTGCCGACGGCCTTGTTATGCGGATTCTGGCAGGCGGTCATCGTGTCGCTCTCCGCCGTCGTTCTGCACGCTTATTTCACGGCGCGCCAGCCCAATCTCAAGCTCGCTGAAGATCCGGCGAACACAGTTACCTTGCTGGCATTCGTCCTGGTGGCTCTCATCGTGAGCCGCCTGTCCTCGCGGGTAACAGGAAACGCCCGCGAGGCCGAGTCCTGGGGAGGTCAGATGCATGACCTCTATGAATTCACCCGGCGTACCCTGCAAATGAATCTCCACGTCGAGCCCGGGCCCGAGTTGGCCGAGCTCGTCCACGAAATATTCGCCCTCGAAGCGGTTGCCGTATTTGACGCCGACCTGCACAACGTCTATCAGGCTGGAATCTGGTCCGTCGATCCCCAGGAGCTTGCGCAGAACGTCTACTACTTTGAGACCTCGGATGACGACCCGGAGACCGGCCTGGGCCGCCGCGTGGTGCGTTTGGGAACTGTGCCCATCGGCAGCCTGGTGGTGCGCGGCGAAACCAGCCCTCTCACCAACAATGCCATCGCCTCGCTCATTGCCATCACCTTTGACCGCTACCGCGCCTTTGCCAATGAGAGCCGCATCGAGTCCGACCGCCGCACAGAGCAGTTGCGCGCCACCGTTCTTGACAGTCTGGCGCATGCCTACAAAACACCGCTCACCGCCATTCGCGCCGCCAGCACCGGCCTCGAGGAAATGGGCCGCCTCTCGCCCGGTCAGGCCGAACTCGTCGCGCTCATCGACGAACAGACAGGCGTCCTCAGCGAGCTCACCACCCGCTTGCTCACTACCGCCCGCCTCGACGCGGGAGAAATCACCATTCACCCTACGCCCGTCGGCGTCGGATCGCTCATCGAAGCCGTGCTCGGCACGCTCAGAGAGCGCCTCGCAAGCATGAAGGTGGTCGTCGATCTCGAAGATGAAGATCTTGTCCTCTTCTGCGATCGCGAATTAATGGTCATGCTCCTCACCCAGTACGTCGACAATGCCTGCAAGTACTCAATCTATGGCACCACCATCACCATTCGCGCCGTGCACGACAAGAATGAACTGATCTTTTCAGTGCATAGTTTCGGCACCGTCATTCCGATGGCCGACCGTGAGCGCATCTTCGATCGCTACTACCGCTCCTCCAACTCTTCCAATCGCGCCTCCGGCACCGGCATCGGCCTTTCCGTTGCCAAGCGCGTCGCGCTGATTCACAGCGGCTATGTCTGGGTCACCAGCGACGAAGACGAGGGAACCACATTTTTTGCCGCCATTCCGGATGCAACCCAAAAGGGGAGAACGTGAACAACCAGCCCGCAATTCGCATTCTCATAGTCGACGATGAGCCCGCCATCCGCAGGGCATTGCGCCCGCCCCTTGCTGAACTGGGATTTCAGGTCTCCGAAGCCTCGCGCGGAGAAGAGGCCCTGCAGTTGCTGCGCGCCGCAGCCTTTGATGCCGTCCTGCTCGACGTGAATATGCCTGGCATCGGCGGAATCGAGACACTGGTTCGCATTCGCGCCTTTGCGCCCAGGCTGCCCATCCTCATGCTCACCGTCCGCGACCATGAAGAAGACAAGGTCGAAGCGCTCGAGTCCGGCGCCGACGACTACGTCACCAAGCCCTTCAGCACCCGCGAGCTGATCGCCCGCATCCGGGCAGCGATCCGCCGCGTGCGCGCGCCCGCCCGCGCTGAAGACGCGCCCATCGAGATTGGGGAGATTCGTATCGAGCCGGCCAAGCGAAACGTCACTAAACGCGGCAAGGCCGTGCACCTCACCCGCAAGGAATTCGATATCCTCCATTGCCTCATGAGCCGCGCGGGACGCGTGGTCACCTACGCCAAGCTGCTGACCGCCGTATGGGGAGCCGATTGCCGCGAAGAGGTTGAATACCTGCGCACGTTCGTCCGCCAGTTGCGCAAAAAGATCGAAGACGATCCCTCCAACCCGCTCTATCTTCTCACCGACGTTTACGTAGGATACCGTTTTGCCGATGCCCAGATGCTCCAAGACAGCAACAAAGATGGTGAACCAACTGTCGACGAGCCCAGCCTCGGCGAACGGGCGACCGACGAGCCCAGCGCTGATGATGCCAGCGTAGGAGAGTCTGATGCGATCAAGGAACCGGCACAATAGCGGAGTGCCCCAGGTCACGGGTCGCGGCGAGCGTTCGGCGTCCCTGAGGGCCGCCATGAACCTCTCTACTCGTCGTAGTGCAGCAGGCTGAACACGTCGTACTCCGAGAACCGTTCCCGGCCTTTCAGAAAGTCCAGCTCCACCGCGAACGCCAGTCCCGCGATCTCTCCGCCCAGTTGCTTTACCAGTTTGATGGTTGCTTCCATGGTGCCGCCGGTGGCCAGCAGATCATCCACCAGCACCACGCTCTGCCCGGGCTGAATCGCGTCCAGGTGAATCTCCAGCGTGTCCGAGCCGTATTCCAAGTCATAAGTCACGCGCGCAACCGGGGCAGGCAACTTGCGCGGTTTGCGCACCGGCACAAATCCCGCATTCAGCCGGTAAGCCAGCGCCGGTCCAAAAATGAATCCCCGAGCCTCAATCCCCAGAACCAGGTCGATCTTGCGCTCCAGATAATGTGCCGCCAGCGCGTCAATCAACTGGGCAAAGCCGGTCTTGTCTTTCAACAGCGTGGTGATGTCATAGAACAGAATCCCCGGTTTGGGAAAATCGGGAACCGTCCGCACCAGCTTTTTCAGGTTTTCAACGTTGATAGGTTTGATGGCCTCAGACATGGGTACGTGCGCTCCTCGATTCGGCTTGAAAAATCTTGATTCTGCTGAAAGGGAGCAGGTAGGTTTGCCGCTCAACTCCCTTGAAGATTATAGCTGGCGTGCATCGACCGTCGGGTTCTTTTGATTGACAGGCAACAGGCCTGCTCTGGTTCTCCGTTCGCTTGTTCCTATGCCAATGCCGGAGGCCCAAGGTCCCGATTTTGGGATAGTGCAAACCGAACCTGCCCCCATACGCGGCCGCAAACCAGGATCCCTTTCAAGCCAGATCCGATCGAATCCCAAATGACGAAGCAACTTCACTAAGTCGCCTGTCCCGTGTCCAGATCGGAAGCGGCTCTTCCAGGAGGGCGGAAGCGATCAGATGAAGATCGGTGCCCCCGATTCCTTTGCGGCACAACACCCGCGTCTCAATATTAATTTGAGCAGTTCATCCAGGTCGGCAACCTGCGCCCGGCGAAGCAGCGAAAGGTTCGAAATCATCGAGCGAGTCTAATCGAACTCCGCAGCATCATCCACCAGCGATCCCGTTAGTCGCGGCGCAACAATCCCGTACTTCAAATCCAGAAACTCCTGCAACGCCGTGGGTAAGTAAGCCGCCAGCTCCTGCCACGTGAGCACCATCAAACGGACCCGCAAATCCGCTCTCTTCACGGCCGCCATCGTCTGGAACCATGCCTCACGCAAATCCGGCCTGCGCTCATCATGCACCACGCAAAACCTGCACCTCGTCGCATAAGCCGCTAGCACGTTCCGTATCAGTTGATAGTTCGCATACCCGCGCTCGCTTTCACGCTTGGAATTGAATTCTTCCGCAGCCAGCGTCGACGGGGAACGGGCCTCGAACTCTCCCAGCGCCGCAAGAGGCAACGTCGTATCGATCGCGCCCTCGAACTCCTGCGAATAAGCCTCTGGAAATTCGACCGGCTCTTTGCGCCTCACCAAAGTCAACTCCACACGCGGCAGCAGCTCGCGATCGAAGACCTCATCGAAATCCCGGTACGCCTCCACGATCCGAGCCTCACGCGTCTGGAAGTTACCCTCTGTCAGCTTTGCCTCCACCAGCAGGCTGCCTAGCTGCATGTCCACTTCCGTACGATCGAATCGCCCCATAGTCAAAGGAACGCGCGCCTTCCATCCGAAAACCGGCGCCGCGTCGTCCTCGATCCCCAACGCATTACGCAGAGCAGGCGACTCCACCACTCCCGGCGTGCAAAACACATTCATCAGGAGCGCATCGGAGCTCATCGACGAATCCAGTTCCCGCCAACGCCGCGCCGGATCAGGCGGTTTTGGCAGCGACCGCCCCGCCTGCGCATGAATCTTGTCGAACCGCCGCAGCCACTCCGGCCGTCCCGCGATGGCTTCATACGCTGTATCGAAAAAATTCCCGTGCCGCCCATTCTCCGGCGGAAACACAACCACGGGTGCGCTGCCGTAGCTCTGCTCATGCGCACGTCCCCGCGCATATTTTCGTCCGCGCAGAGCCAGTTCCCGACGCAGTTGGCTCGCGTACCCGCCTGCCTTCACCGTCCTATCGAACACATTGCACCGCCCGCCGCAATCTCTTGAAGACTTCCGGTCCCACCCCATTCAGCCTGTGTTTTTTTGTCGTCACGTGAGTACCGGCAAATCCGAAACGCCCGCCGTTCCAAAGACCCGCCGATAGCGTGCAATCTCGTTCGCATCCCCCAGCGCCTTCCCGTAATTATCCGAGAGCTTCACCGCCGGCCGGCCTTCCGCCTCGCTCAGTTTGCACACCAGGCTCACTGGATCGAATCCCTCATCGCCCTGCGGATTGCAGCCCCTGAAGTCGTTGGTCAAGAACGTTCCCCAGCCCGCGCTGAAACGAATCCGCTGGTCCGGAACCCATCGCTTCTCATCCAGAAAGTCGCTGGCGCGCTCAAAATTTGCGGCCGAGGCGCCGTTCCGCAGCGTCCCACCAAAATAAGCATGAAGCCTGAGGATTTGATCCACATCGAGCGCATCCGAGGCAATCAGAAGCTTGCTGCGCGGGTCGCGCCCGTGCCGTTCCAGCCACGCAATATATTCGTCCCCAGCAATCCACGGATCTTTGCTGTCGATGCGCTGGCCCGTCCAGTCCGCCACCCACGCCGGCGCGCTCTCCAAAAACTGAGTGGTCCCAAACGTGTCCGGCAGCAGGATCAGCAGCTCACCTTGGTAACTTTGCTGCCATAACTCGAGAAAGCGGTACTGCGCCGTCTTCAATTCCTGATTGTTCTTAGCCAGCGCCGCCATCGCCATCGGCAACTCGTGCGCGTTCGTTCCAATGGCCTCAAGATCGTGCTTATAGGCCAGGTAAGTATTCGAGCTGCCTTTGAATCCCGGGCCCAGCACGTCGCTCATCGCCTTCACTACGTACTCGTGCCACAAAAAACTGTGCCTGCGCCGGGTTCCAAAGTCGCTGATATTCAGCTTGGGAATTCCGCGCAGCCGCTCCATCTTCTCCCACAGCTTTGTCTTGGCCTGCGCATACAGAATGTCCAGCTCCAATTCGCTCAGCCGCTTCAGACTGGCGCGCGTCTTCAGCTCGTCGATCACCGTCAGCGCATAAATTTCCCACATCGTCGTCTCGGTCCACAGGCCGCTGAAACTGAGCGCAATCTGCCCATTGCGCTCCGCAAGCTCAAACTCCGATAGCCGGAAGTCACGCTCGAGCCACTCCAGAAACGCGGGCTCGAAGATGCCCCTGCGTCCATAAAACGTATTGCCCGCGAGCCAGATCAGCTCCGACTTGTGAAACCGCAGCGTCTTCACCGCTTCCAGTTGTTCGCGCAACGCGTGCAGGCCCACCATCTCGCCCAGGCGCACTGATTCCGTCCGATTCAAAAGCGTGAACGTGGTGCGCGTGGTGCGAAAGTTCTTCCAGATAAACTGCAACATCAGCAGCTTGTAAAAGTCAGTATCCAACAGAGACCGCGTAATGGGATCCAGCTCCCAGTTGTGGTCATGCGCGCGTCTGGCCAGGTTAATAATCACGTGTGACCCAACTCTAATTGAGGCCCCCGTCGCATTGGAAGCGCGCCCCGCCGATAGCCTGAAACCGCTAAAACGCCGCCCCGCTGCAATGGTCGAGCGTTGTCATCTATCATTCCAACCAGCGGAGAACCAAAGCGCCGCACAAATGCCTGACGGAGTCCTCCATGAAAGCCCGCAATCCTCTACAGCATTCTACGAAGAACCTGAAACCAGCTCCGCTCACAGTGCTCGACGGGCGGTTCGCATGAGCCGCCTCGCGGAGTGGCTCACCGCAGGCCCGTTCATCTCCGATGGCGCCTGGGGAACCGAGTTGCAGGCGCGCGGTCTGCCCTCTGGTGTCACGCCTGACACCTGGAACCTTACCCACGCAGACCGCGTCGAGGATGTCGCGCGCGCCTATGTTGAGGCCGGCAGCCAGGTCATTCTCACTAACACCTTCCGCGCCAACCATGTTGCCATGAGCGCCCACTCAGACGCCGAGCTTGACGCCTTCAATCGCGCCGGAGTGGAGATCTCCAAGCTGGCAGCAGGGAAGCGGGCGTTGGTCTTTGCCTCCATCGGTCCCACGGGAAAGATTCTCATGTCCGGCGAAATCGATGCCGCGCAGGTTGCCGCTGCCTTTGCGGCGCAGGCCCGGTCCCTGGCCGAGGCCGGCGCCGACGCCCTGCTCATCGAAACCATGAGCGACATCGAGGAGGCGCGCCTAGCGGTTGAAGCCGCGCGCCACACCGGCCTTCCTGTCCTGGTCTCCTTCGCCTTTGCCTCCGGCAAAAACAAGGACCGCACCATGATGGGCGCAACCCCCGAAGCCGTGGCCGCCGCCATGGCCGAAGCCGGAGCAGACGCCGTCGGCGCCAATTGCGGCGTGGGCGTCGAGCTCTCCGTGCCCATCTGTCAGCGCCTGCACGCGGCGTGTGAGCTGCCCATCTGGATCAAGCCCAACGCGGGCCTGCCCTCGATCGAAGGCACCGCTCTTCACTACGCCACAACCGCCGCCCACTTCGCCTCCCACTACGCGGCCCTCGCTCAAGCGGGAGCCTCCTTCGTCGGTGGCTGCTGCGGTTCCACGCCGGACTTCGTGCGCGCCCTCATTGCCGCGCGCGGCGCACCTTCACCCGCTCAGTAACTCAGCTCCAGCACGTTGATCGAGTAAGGCGTAAAGCTTTCCTTGAACTTCGGTCCCGCCACCGCAACCCTGCGCTCTACCGGCATCACCTCGTCGGGAGAGGTAATGCTGTTGGTTGCATTCGGCGTCTTGCCGCTCAGCGTGATCAGCTTCGCCTGCGCCAACACCTTGCCCGCCCCTTCAAGGCTGATAGCCAGCGGTTGTGTCTCCGACGTGGCGTTTACCACCTTCACAATCAGCTTGTGCTGCTTCGCATCGCGCGTCACCGACGCGTAGAGCCGCGCCCCGCCATTGTTCAGTGTGCTGGCCACCACCTCTGTGCCCAGGTGGCCTGAGAACATCACCTGCACCCAGTAGCTCGGCGATCCGTAGCTCTTCAGCGCGTCGTAGCCGATCAGGTCCGTCGCCCATTGCATCCCGCCCGGATTTACATTCACAAACATTGGAGCGTAGCTGGCCATCACAATCAGGTCGCTGTTACGCTCCAGCCCTGTTAGCCAGGCTGCATCGCCCAGCGCCGCTTCAAGGTTTGGCGTCGGATCGCCCTCCCGCGTCGCCCATTCGCCCACAAAAATCTTCGGCCCTTTGCGATCCGTGTAGTCGTAGTGGTGCGCCTCGCTGAACGACCGCTCCGCCGACATGTAGAAGTGCTCATCCAGCACATCCGGCTTCATGCTCTTGATCGGGGCCGTGGCAATAATCTCAAGTTGCGGATACCGCTGCTTGATCGCCTTGTAAAACTGCGCATAGCGCTCGTCGTAAGAGCCCGAACGGTCGAAATTGTCTTCATTGCCCACTTCCACATAATGCAGCAGGAACGGCGCGGCGTGTCCGTCCTTCACCCGTTCGGCGCCCCACTTGGTGTCCGTCCCTCCGGTCACGTATTCAATCTCGTCCAGCGCGTCCTGGACGTACGGCTCCAGCGCCGCTCCCGGGTCCACATGCTCCTCCATCAGCGAGTAGCCGGCATACACCGCCAGCACAGGCTCCATCTTCAGGTCCTCGCACCACTCCAGAAACTCCAGCAGCCCCATCCCGTCCGACGACCGGTATTGCCACGGGCTTTCATGCGTGGGACGGTCGGTCCACGGCCCGATCGTCTTCTTCCAGTTGAACCGGTCGGCAATGTGATCGCCTTCCAGGTAATTGCCGCCCGGCAGCCGCAGAAACTTCGGGTGCATGGCCGCCAGCTTGTCCATGATGTCGATGCGGTTGCCGTGCGTCCGCCCATCATAGGTCGGCGGAAACAGCGACACCAGGTCAAACCACACCGTCGCCGGCTTGTCGATGGTCAGCATCAGGTGATTGTTCGAGGTCACCGGCACGCTGCCGGTCTTGAGCGTGTAGCTGTATTGCTTCCACTCGCCCGTCAATCCCATTACTGTCGCCTTGGCCGCCGTCGCGCCCGTCGGGTCGTTCTCCAGGCTCACCGTCACCGCCAGCCCGGCACTGTCGGTCCGCGCATAAAACGATCCGCTGTAGATCGTGTTCGGCCGCACCGGGATTCCCCAGTAGCCACCGTTCTCGACCCCCGCAGGCGCAGCCGCCGAGGCCGAAGTCACGCTCACCTTCAGGCTCCGTGGCAAATCCGCGCTTGGCCCCGTCGACTCGTCCAGCGACACCGACACCACCGACTTGCCCCGCGCCACCATCGGCCAATGCCCAAGCCCGTCCCAGGCGTTCTCAATCACCCGGTCGCGCACCAGCTCGCCATAGATGCCCCCGTCGTAGGAGTAGTTGATCTCTTCGGTCATCAGCCCATAGAGCGTTGGGCTCACCCTGGCCGTTGGATGGTCCACTTGAATCGAAAGGGAAGGCGACTGGGCCAGAAGACCCAACGGCATCAAGGCAACAGCGAGAACTGCGGACGCAAAAGCGAATGTCTTCATAACCACGCCATACTAATTTGCCCCAGCGCCCTTTGACAATCTGGAAATCGTTTTCTCAGCTCCCGCTTTTCCTCTCTTCCACGGCTCTTTCCGTCGCCGTCGAATTCTGCTTCGCTCAGCTCTCGATCGCCGCCGCAATTCCGGCCCTTACCGCCTCCAGAAGCTCCGGCATTGCGCCTGTTTGGCTCGCCACCCACGCCCCCCATCGGTTTCCCGCCTCATTCAGAGTGACCAGGTCCGCCCCCCGCAGCAGGTAGTGCGTCATAGCCGCGGTAAACGCATCCCCGGCGCCGATCGGATCCCCTGTTTTCACTTCGAAGCCAGCGTGTTCGCTCCACTCCTCACGGCGCACAAGCAGGCTTCCATGGCCGCCTCGCGTCACCGCCGCCATCTCCAGTGTCGGAAACTCTTCGAGCAATCGCTCCGCGCTCCGACGCATCCGCTCCTTTTCAGGACCCCCTGTGGCGGGCAGCCCCAGCAGCCCCAGGATCCGCCCCACTTCATCTTCGTTCATCTTCACCACGGTCGCCAGCTCCAGCGACTCCTCGATCACCTCGCCCGAGTAGAACGGAGCCCGCAGATTCACATCGAACACGCGTATGCAGCTCTCAGCGCACTCGGCAACCAGTGTCTGGATCGTCTGCCGAGACGGCTGCGCCCTCTGCGCCAGCGATCCGAAGCAAACCGCATCCGCACGTTCCGCAAGCTGCACCCACGCATCGGTAAGCTCCAGAAAATCCCACGCCGCCGGCTGGTGAATCGTGTAATGAGGTTCGCCGCGATCGAACGTCACCGTCACCCGGCCCGTCTCATGCCGCGTGTCCACTTGAATGCCGCTCGTGTCCACCGGGAGCGGATCGAGCTCGTTTACCGCTCTCCGCCCCAAGTCATCGCGGCCAATGCGGCTCAGAATGGTCGCGTGGTCGCCAAGCCGCCCTGCCATCACGGCGAAGTTCGTCGGCGCCCCGCCCAACCTCGATCCCTCCGGCAAAACATCCCAAAGCAATTCGCCAATTCCCAGGATCAGATGCTGTTCTTTCAATGTCGTTCTCCCAAACCTATAGTCCGGTCCCCGAGCATCAAATTATAAATTCACTTTCAACCCGCGCTTTGTAAATACACTCTCGTTCCGGTGTCATCATTGCACTCTCATCCTGCCTCCACCAGTCCATACCGGCGTTGCCAGGCTGCTTTCAGGCGTGCCCACACCCGTGCGCGCTCGGGCTCGGCAATCTCAGCGTCAGTGTGGTTGGCAAACCGGTCAGCCTCCTGCTTGGCCGATTCCAGCAGCTTGCGGTCGCGCACCAGGTCGGCGACCCTGAAGTCCGGCAGCCCAGCTTGCCGCGTTCCAAAAAACTCGCCAGGCCCGCGCATCGACAGGTCGAGCTCAGCCAGCTCGAATCCATCCTGGGTTCTCACCATCGCGATCAACCGTTCTTCGGGCAGCGGAGACACCCGCGAGCCGGTCATCAGAATGCAGTAGCTTTTCGCGGCTCCGCGTCCCACGCGGCCGCGCAATTGGTGCAGTTGCGCCAGGCCGAATCGCTCCGCATGTTCGATCACCATCACCGTCGCGTTCGGAACGTCAACGCCCACCTCGATCACCGTTGTGGCCACCAGCACGTCAATCTCCCCGCGCTGAAACCGCCGCATGATGATCTCTTTTTCGTCGGCTTCCAGTCGGCCATGCAACAGTCCCACGCGCAGCCCGGCCAGCGGTCCTGTGCGCAGTCTTTCGTGCATGTCGACCGCCGATTTCAGTCCCGATTTTGCCGTTGGGCTTGCCTCCTGCGCAGTCATCGGGAACAGCTCCGCCGTCTTGCCTTTGCGGGCGGCCTTCGGCGCTCGATCAATCCTGCTCTCAATCTTGCCTCTGAGCCTGCCTTCAACTCTGCCTTCGAGCCCATTCTCCGGCCCGTTCTCCGGATCGTCCGGGAAATCCCGCTCCGGCTGGTCGTCCTTGGTTCCTTCGATCACCGGGTAGACGACGTAGGCCTGGCGCTTTTGCGCCACTTGCTTTCTCACAAACTCCCAGACCTCCGCTGAACGCTCATCAGAAACGCGCCGGGTCACAATCGGCGTGCGCCCCGGAGGCAACTCGTCCAGCACGCTTAGGTCAAGGTCTCCGTAGAGTGAAAGCGCCAGCGTGCGCGGTATGGGAGTCGCGGTCATCACCAGCACGTCGGGCTCCGGTTGATTCGGCTTCTTCATGAGCTTGAAGCGCTGCAAAACACCGAAGCGATGCTGCTCGTCCACCACCACCAGCCCCAGTTTGTCGAACTCCACCTTTTCTTCGATCAGCGCGTGAGTGCCGATCACTAGTTGAGCCTCGCCGCGGTTGATCAGGCTGCGTATATGGCGCTTGCGGTCTTCGTCGAGAGATCCGGTCAACAGCACAATCCGCGGATTGCGCGACGACCGCTCCAGCAACTTACGCGCCGCCAGAAAATGTTGCGTCGCCAGAATCTCGGTCGGCGCCATCAGTGCCGCCTGGTAGCCGTTTTCCATGGCCACCAGCATGGCTTGAAACGCCACAATCGTCTTTCCCGAACCCACGTCGCCCTGCAGCAGCCGCCGCATGGGGCTGGGGCCGCGCATGTCCGCCACGATCTCGCCCAAAGCCCGCTTCTGCGCAGCCGTCGGATGAAAGGGAAGTACCTCGCGGATGGCTTCCCGCACCTTGTCCGTGGTCGCAAAGCCGATTCCCGCTCGTTCTCTCATGCGCCGCCGCTTCAACTCCAGGCCCAGCTCCAGAAAGAACAGCTCCTCAAAAATCAGCCGCCGGTGTGCAGGTGTGGCCGAGCCCTGCAACTCCGTCCACGGCGTTCCCTCAGGCGGAAAATGCACGTCGCGCAGGGCTGTCTCGCGGTCCGGCAACTGAAGCCGCGCCAGCAGTGCGCGCGGAAGGCACTCCGGCACCGCGCCGCGCAACGTCTCCAGCAGGTTAAAGATCACTTTCCGCTGCCAGCGCGAGGTCAGCTTGTTGCCGCCCAGCGATTCGTAAACCGGCGTGATGCGTCCCACCTCAAGCAGCCGCGTCTCCGCGTCGTCGCTCGCATCCGGCAACAGCTCGAACTGCGGCTGGATCATCTTGAAGTTGCTGCTCGAGCGCGACGGTTCCACTTTGCCGTAAACAGCCACGGTCTGCCCTGCGTGAAACTTGCCGCTCAGATACGTCCCGTTGAACCAGACGCACTTCAGCGCACAGCGCCCCTGGCCCACGGTTAGCTCAAAAATCGGAGCCTTGCGGGTGCGCAACAGCGTTGAGCCCCGCACTTCGGCAATCACGCTGGCCATCTCGCCTGGCACGAGTTCATCCAGGCTGCGCGGGTTTTGCCGATCCTCATAGCGGAAAGGCAGGTGGTAGAGCAGATCCTCCGCGGTCTGGATGCCCTTCAAGCCAAGCATCTCTGACACGCGGGGACCCACGCCGCGCACATACATCGCCGGAGTGTCTAAGCCGCTCACACTCAGGATGCTAAATGCCCTCGCGCCGCAGAGACAATCACTCGGGACCGTGGGCTCGTGTGCCCGCCCCTGCCGTGTATGTTTATATGCGGTGGAAATTCACTCGCCGGAGGGATACGAAATGCACAGTCTGAATCGCAGGGGCTTTCTCAAAGCCGTCGGGGCCGCATCGGCAGCAACCATGCTGGGCGCCAGGGTTCACGCCTTAGGCGCCATTCAAAATGAATCAGGCAAGCCGGTTGCCGCCAACGATCACATCCAGATTGCTCTGATCGGCGCGGGAGGCCAGGGCCAGGGAGACACAAAGGTTGCCGTACAGGTGCCGGGCGTCAAACTGGTGGCCGTGGCAGACTGCTACAACGGCCGCCTCGATCACAGCAAGGAGATCTGGGGCGACGACATCTTCACCACCCGCGACTACAACGAGATTCTGGCGCGCAAGGATGTTGACGCGGTCATCATCGGTACCCCCGATCATTGGCACAAGCGGGCTTCGGTGGACGCCATGAAGGCCGGCAAGGACGTCTATTGCGAGAAGCCGATGATCCATCTCTACGAGGACGGTCCCCAGATGATCGAAGCCGCGCGCGCCAACAACCGGATCATCCAGATCGGCAGCCAGCGCGTCAGCTCGTTGCTCTATATCAAGGCCAAGGAGCTTCTTGAAGCCGGCGCCATCGGCAAGCTCAACTTGATTACCGCGCGCTGGGACCGCAACTCGGCGATGGGCGCCTGGAACTATACGGTTCCGCTCGATGCCTCGACAGAAACCTGCGACTGGCCGCGATTCCTGGGCACCGCTCCCAAGATTCCCTTCAATCCCGAGCATTTTTTCCAGTGGCGCAAATGGAAGGCCTACGGCAGCGGCGTGGCAGGCGATCTCTTCGTCCATCTTTTCAGCGGAGCGCACTTCATTACTGGCTCGCACGGGCCAAACCGCGCCATGGCGACAGGAGGCCTGCGCTTCTGGAACGACGGCCGCGATGTGCCCGACGTCATGCTCGGTCTGTTCGACTATCGCGAGGGATTCAACCTGAGCCTGCGCGTCAACTTCGTCGATGGCGGCGAGGAGAGCGAGGGTCTCCTCTTCACCGGCTCCGAAGGCACAATCGAGATTGGCGGCGACGGCGTGACCCTCAGTCGCGTGCCGCGCGAACAGGCTCCCGGCTACACCATCGATACCTTCACCGACGCGATGCAAAACCAGATCCTCGAACAATACCATCGCAAGTATCCGCCGCATTCGGGAACGGAATCGCTGGGGGGCGTTGAGAAGTTTCAAGCTCCAAGGGGTTACAGCGACAGCTACGACCATTTCAAAAACTTCTTTGCGGCGGTCCGCACGCGCAAGCCGGTGGTCGAAGATGCGGTCTTCGGTTTTCGCGCCGCCGGAGCTGCCCTGTTGAGCAATCTCAGTATGGAACGCGGCCAGGTGGTCAACTGGGACCCGGACGCCATGAAGCTTCTATAGAAAATCGACGTGCGGAAGTCGGCTCCCATCCTTGTTGCGTGCGGAAGCAGGCGGCAAGGGTGGTGCAGCCGCCGGTCAGGCCGTGCGATAGCCCAGCCGTTTCTCCATCGGCAAAAAGACCAGCGGCTCCCTGCCATTTGTCGGAGCAGCCTTCTTCGGGAAGTATGCTTCGAGCGCCTGCGTCAATGAAGCCATGTCCAGGTAGGGCTTTTTCCTCTCATAGCGCGCCGCCCAGCAAACCTGGTTCACAATATCCCGCGGGTAGCACGATCTCAACTCTTCTCCAAGCGTGGCCTGGATGTATTCAATCAGTTCGCCGGGAATCTGCGGATCGTATTGCACCTGCTTGTCGATGGCCACGCGGCGGAAAATCTCAGCGAACTGTTCCTCCGTCACCGCGCCGATCCTGATCTTCGTCTGAATCCTGCGCAGGAACGAGGGATCCACCAACTGCTCCGGATCGATATTCGTCGCAAACACCACCAGCATCTCGAACGGCACTTCAATCGTCTTTCCCCCCGAAAGAGTCAGAAAGTCGACTCGCCGGTCCAGCGGAACAATCCAGCGATTCAGCAACTCTTCCGGTTGAATCCGTTGTCGTCCAAAATCATCGATAATCAGCACGCCGTTATTGGCCTTCACTTGCAGCGGTCCCGTGTAGAACTTTGAAACCGGGTTGAATTGCAGGTCCAGCATCTCGGCCGTAAGCTCCCCGCCCGCCTTCACCGCCGGCCGGTGGCATCGCACCCAGCGGTTGTCATGGTTGTCGCGCTCCAGACTCTGAACAGCCTTGTGAACAGCGCTGTCGTACACGCTGATAATCTGCCCATCCACTTCAATTGCGTGAGGAATCCAGACCTCATCCTCGGCCATCACGTTCGATAAAACCTCCGCCATGGTCGTCTTGCCGACCCCCGGGGGGCCGTAGAGGAAAATCGAGCTGCCCGAATTCAGCGCGGTGCCAAACTGGCGCAGAGTCTCGTCGTCGATTACAAGGTGTGCAAAGGCGCGCTCGACTTCGGCGGCATGCACCTCGACGTTCTGCACGCTCTGCCTGCGCACCTGTTCCACATAGCGCTCCAGCGATACCGGCGCAGCGCCCGTGTATTGATTCTGCGAAAGCAGTTCCAACGCGCGCGATCTTCCCAGGGAAGTGAGCGCAACCCGGGGAAAATTGCCGACCATGCCGTTCACCATGCACAGCGATTCCGCGCGCAGCCTGGAAAACAGTTCATTCGTCGCTTCATATCCAAGATGGACGTGGTCGGCCAGCGCAAAGATGGAGAGTGGGCCGGTCAGGCAAAGCGTCTTCAACACAATGTCGTCGAGAACCGCCTGACGAATCCCGAGCTCCGCAACGGACTCCGGCCTTTGCGTTGGGTCTGTAGAATGTTCGGATCTTAAGAAGTCGTTATCAAAATTCTTCACTTGCAGCAAAGTCGACATTTCTCTCTCCCGACCGCTATTGTTACTGTAGGTGCCCTAAGTCGAGCCAGCTGTGCGTCTTTGGTACACATTGAATCACTCTTTGGTCGTACGCCGCCTCGCCATCGTCCCATCGTAGACGATTTCGATCCCCGGTTGGCCATGAGCTGGGAAAAGTGCCAGTCTGGGAACCCGGACCCCAGCCCAACCACAGAAACCTCCGCCCCATCCGCCTGCGAAACAGCAACCATTCTCTCAGCTCGCTGAAAAAACGCGCCGCTTTTGAAAGGGCACGAGTTTACTCTGGAAACATCTTGCTCAAAGCCTCGCTTTGAAAAGGCACGGCTTTAGCCGCTGAGGGATGCCTTGCGTGTCCAATCGGACTCTGTCAGCAGTCTGATTCTCTAAGTCTTTCCCACCCATCGATTGCTCCCGAGAGGCGCAAAATCCCAGTGCCATCCTCTTTGCTACACTGCTCTATGGTCCGTTCCCCTGGTTTGTTTCGTTGGTAAGTCCCGTTGGCTTGCCCATAATCGATCTGGAGAATGAATGTCGCAGGAGAACCCATGCCAGTCGTAGAGCTCGCGGCAGTCACCAAGGCCTATGAGAACAAAGTTGCTGTCGATAACCTGAGCCTTTCGATTGATGCGGGCCAGATGTTCGGCCTGCTGGGGCCAAACGGCGCCGGCAAAACAAGCTCCATTCGCATGATGATGGGCATCACCATCCCCGACTCGGGCCGGGTCAGTCTGTTCGGCAAAACCTTCGAGCGCAAGAGCCTTGAGCGCGTTGGCTACCTGCCTGAGGAGCGCGGCCTCTATAAAAAAATGAAAGTTGTCGACCAGTTGGTCTTCTTTGGCCGGCTGCACGGGCTTGCGGCCGGGGAAGCGCGCAAGCGCGCCATCGCCTGGGCCGAGCGCATGGAGATTGCTGAAGCGCTCCACAAGAAAACCGAAGAGCTTTCCAAGGGCATGCAGCAGAAGATCCAGTTCATCGCGTCTCTGCTCCACGATCCCGGCCTTGTCGTGATGGATGAGCCCTTCAGCGGCCTCGATCCGGTGAATGCCGTGCTTGTCGAGCAGACCCTGCTCGAACTCAAAGATCAGGGCAAGGCCATCCTGTTCTCAACCCATCGCATGGACCAGGTCGAGAAGCTGTGCGACTCCATCTGCCTCATCAATAACGGCCAGGCCGTGCTCTCCGGCAGGGTGCGCGAGATCAAGAGCCGTTATGAGCGCAATCGCGTCATCGTCGAGTTCGAAGGCGACCCCGCTTTCCTCAACAGCGAAGAAATTGCCGAGGCGAAAAACTTCTCCGGCCATGCCGAAATTCGCCTCAAGCCGCACGGCGATGCGCAAGAACTGTTGCACCTGGCCGCTTCCATGGCGGTTATCTATCGCTTTGAGCTCGTCGAGCCTTCGCTCGAAGAAATCTTTATCAAGACGGTGGGAGGCAAGGCCGATGAATAACATGCTCCTGATTGCAAAGCGCGAATATCTTGAGCAGATTCGCGGCCGCGCCTTCCGACTGTCTACTATCGGTCTGCCGGTTCTGTTCGCCGTCATCATCGGCGTCGGCTATCTCGCCAGCCTTGGCCTCGGCGACAACAAGCGCCTGGTCATCACCGCAACTGACCCCGCGCTGGCCGTCGCCATCCGCAACCAGCTCATGAGTGACACAGAAAGCAAAGCAACCGTGGACGTTGTGGTGCCGGATGACCCCGATACCCGCGCGGCCCTCCTTGAGCAGCTTCAAGCCAAGTCGATCGACGGAGTCCTTTCCGTCGACGCTGCGTCTGGAGGCGTGCCCAAGGCCACGTACACATCCCAGTCCTCGGGCGATTTCATCATCAATTCGAAGCTCGAGAAAGCCCTCGACGACGGATTGGTTGACCAGCGCCTCAACGGCGCGGGTATGAATACCGCCGATGCCGATGCTGCGCTCAAGGGCATACCGATTCAGTCTTTTCAGGTAAAAAAGGACGGCTCCATCGTCAAGACCAACGCGGAAGCGTCCTTCTGGAAGGGCTATGTGATGGCGTTGCTGTTGTCGATGACCACCATGATCTACGGCCTCAATGTGGCCCGGTCCATTATTCAGGAGAAGACCTCGCGCATCTTTGAAGTCATGCTGGCCACCGTCAAGCCCAGTGACATGCTGGCCGGAAAGCTCATCGGCGTGGGCACCGTCGGCCTCACCCAGATTGCCATCTGGCTCGTCGCCGGCGCCGCCATCCTCATCTCTCCGTTCGCCGCCGCGCTGCTCACCGGGGAATATGCCGTCCACTTCACCTGGACCGAAGGCATTCTGTTCCCGGTCTATTTCCTGCTCGGCTACTTGCTCTATAGCTCGCTCTTTGCGGGCCTCGCCGCCACCTGCGAAACCGAGCAGGAGTTGCAGATGTACATGCCCCTGGCCGCCGCGCCCACATGGCTCAGCTTTGCGCTCATCGTGCTGGTCATCAACGATTCGAATTCCATCTGGTCGATTTTGGCCTCCATGTTTCCGCCCACCGCGCCCATCATCATGTTTTTGCGCATGGCCTCTGAGATTCCGCCCCTCTGGCAGTTTGCCCTCTCCATCGGCCTCATGATGGTCAGCATCTGGGCCACGCTCTGGTTTTCATCGCGCCTCTATCGCGTCGGCATTCTCATGTACGGCAAGCGCGCCACGCTCCCCGAACTGCTCCGCTGGCTGCGCTACAGCTAGCATCTGCAACGTCTAGAATCGAAACAGTGACCACTGAAGCCAACCCCCGATTCACACTGGGCCAGCGCCTTGTGCTGGCCGTGGTTCCGCGTGCGATTTGGATGCTGTTTTCTCTCGTCGGCCTCACCTGGCGGTTTGAGACGATCGCCGAAGAGAGCGCAATACCGCTCTCCTTCGGCGAAGGCGTAGGCCCCGAGATCTACTGCTTCTGGCACCAGTGCGTGTTGCCGTGCACGGTGTACTTTCGCCGCACCCACGCCACCATCATTATCAGCCAGAGCTTCGACGGCGAATTGATCACCCGCACTCTCAACCTGTTCGGCTTCCGGGACGTGCGCGGTTCCAGCTCCCGCGGCGGGCGCGAAGGATTGCTCGGGCTCAAGAGCGCGATTGAATGCGGCGGGCCGGCCATCTTCACCGCCGACGGCCCGCGCGGCCCAATTTATCGCACAAAAATGGGGCCAATCCACCTCGCAAAAATGACTGGCGCGCCCATCGGCGCATTTCACCTCCAGCCCGAACACGCGTGGACCATCGACTCCTGGGATCGCTTCCTCGTCCCCATGCCGTTTACGCGCATCATCGTCAGTTGGGCTCGCTACACCGAGGTTCCTCAAGACACCCCCGAACAGGAGTTCGAGTACAAGCGCGAAGAGCTGAATGCGGCCATCGAGCGCGCCCGTTTGCGCGCTCTCGATCACCTCGCCAAGGCCAGAACATGAACGGTCTGCTCGTCTCCGACTTTGATTTCGATCTGCCTTCTGAACTCATCGCGCAGCGACCGCCCCAGCGGCGCGGCACGAGCCGCATGCTTTTAATGAACCGCGCTGATGGCGCCTTCCGCGACACGCAATTCTCCCATCTTCCATCGCTGCTCCGTTCCGGCGATCTCCTGGTCCTCAACGACAGCCGCGTCATTCCCGCCCGTCTATACGCCCGCCGCACCATGCTGCGCGATCATGATAAGCCCACCGGTCGCATCGAAGTTCTGCTCACCGAGCCTGCCGGCGACCATCTCTGGCACGCTCTCGTCAGGCCAGGCAGAAAGGTCGCCATCGGCGAACGCCTCGTCTTTCCCGCTCCCGATGGCGAAATCCTGCTCGAAGCTGAAGTCCTCGAACGCGGAAAATTCGGCGAGCGTCTGCTGCAATTCTCGCCCTCGAACGATTTCTTTCAAATCCTCGATCAGATCGGCCACATGCCCTTGCCGCCCTATATCCGCCGCAAAGATGCAGTCGAGGATCGCGAGCGTTATCAGACCGTCTTTGCGCGCGACCGTGGTTCAGTGGCCGCGCCCACGGCCGGTCTGCACTTTACTGATCAGACCCTCAGCGAGCTCTCCGCACGTGGCGTTGAAGCCGCGCGCATCACCCTCCACGTCGGCCTCGGTACCTTTGCTCCTCTGCGCGTTGACCGACTGGACGATGTGCGCCTGCACCGCGAACGCTATTCCTTGAGCGCCCCCGCGGCAGAGGCCGTCAATCGGGCAGCCTGCGAAGGCCGAAGAATTGTCGCCGTCGGCACCACCGTTGTGCGCACCCTCGAGCATTCCGCGCTGCAGGCCGCCGGCGCGGCCATCAAGCCGCATTCCGGAGAAACAGAGATCTTCATCTCCCCCGGCTTCCGGTTTCGACTTGTGGGCGCACTGCTCACCAACTTTCACCTGCCGCAATCCAGCCTCTTGATGCTGGTCAGCGCCTTCGCGGGCCGCGAGCCGGTACTGGCCGCCTACCGCCATGCCGTCGCGGAGAGGTACCGCTTCTTCAGCTATGGCGATTGCATGTTTGTCCAGTGATCGAACGCTGCTAAACTCTGTAGCGTGCCTGACCAAGCCAAACCGCCCGTCTTTCTGCTCGATACCATGTCGTTCATCTTCCGCGCCTATCACGCCATGCAGCACAGCCGTCCCATGTCCACGCGCGCCGGGCTGCCCACGGCGGCCACCTATGTCTTCGTGAACATGATTAAAAAGCTGCGCCAGGATTTCGCGCCGCGCTACTTCGCGGCCGTCTTCGATATGAGCGGCGAAGTCTTTCGCGATGAGCGCGCACGCACCATGGGCCCGCTGCGCAAGTGGAACAGCAAATCTCAAGCCTTCGAGGAGATTAGCTACGAAGGCTACAAGGCCAATCGAGAAGCCATGCCCGAGGATTTGCGCCGCCAGATCCCCTATATTCGACGCGCCCTTGAAGCCCTCAAGATTCCCATCCTTGAAGCCGTAGGATTTGAAGCCGACGACGTCATCGGCACCCTCGCGCGCCAAGCTGCCGAACAGGCGCACGAAGTCTTCATTGTCTCTGGCGACAAGGACATGATGCAGCTCGTCACCCCCCAGGTGAAGATTCTCAATCCGCAAAAGGACAACATGATCCTCGACCCCGCGGGGGTCACTGAGACCCTGGGCCTGCCACCGGAGAAAGTTGTGGATGTGATGGCCCTGCGCGGCGACTCGGTCGATAATATTCCCGGCGCGCCCGGCATCGGCGACAAGGGAAGCGTGGAGTTGATCCGCGAATTTGGCAGCGTTGAGGCGGTTCTCGATCGCGCCTCTGAGGTTAAGCGCAAAACCTATCGCGAGTCACTTGAGCAGAATCGCGATGCCGTCCTGCTCTCCAAGGAACTGGTCACCATCGACAGTCATGTGCCGCTCAGCCTCGACCTCACAGCAATGGAGACGCAGGCGCTCGACATCGAGGCATGCCGCGAACTGTTTACGGAGCTGGAGTTCACTTCGATGCTCCGCGAGCTTGCGCCTGCAGCGGGCTCCACCTCCGTCGAGTTGATCGCAGAACCAACTCCGGAGCAGGCCGCCCAATTTTATCGCTCAGCTCAGGCGCAGGGCTTTGCCTTTGCCCTCGACGCAGCGCAGCCATCCTCGCCAGCCGACCAGGAAGACCCGCCGCCCGCGCAATCCCTCCTCGATTTGGCCGAGGCTGAAGGCAAGCGCGCCGTCTTCGCCCTCGGTGTCTGCGCGGAGCCTGGCAGAGCCCTCAAACTTCCGCCCTCGCCTGAGTTGCGCAAGCTGCTTGCAGACACCGCCGTTCCAAAGCAGACACATGACTTGAAGTTATCCCTGCATCTTCTTGACGAAAAAGGCATAGCCTTGCACGGCCCAATCGACGACACCATGCTGCTCTCCTATGGGCTCAATCCCACACACGCCACGCAGGCGTTGGCCGATGTGGCGGCGCGCCACGGGCAGCCTGCGCCGGTCTCGCAAGTCGCCGCAGCCGTCGCCATCTCCGCCCTGGTCCCCGTGCTGCTGGCTGCCTCAAAAGAGTCGGGCGTCGAGCGAGTTTATCGGGAGATTGATCTTCCGCTTGCGCCCGTCCTCTATCGCATGGAGCAGGCCGGAGTCCGCATCGATACCGCCGTCCTCGACGATCTTTCCAAACGCTTCGGCCTGGAACTGGAACGGGTTGGCGAGAGAATTTTCGAGCTCGCCGGAAGGCGTTTCAACATCAACTCGCCCAAGCAGCTTGGCGAGGTTTTGTTCACCCATCTGGGTCTGGCCGCGCCTGCCAGCCGCGGCAAAAGCAAGAATCTTTCCACCGCGCAGGACGTGCTCGAGCAATTGGCCGAACAGAGCGAAGTTCCGCGCCTCGTGCTCGAATACCGCCATCTCTCCAAACTCAAATCCAATTACATTGACGCCCTGCCGCTGTTGGCCGACGCCCAATCGCGCGTCCACACCACCTTCCAGGCCGCGGCCACGGCCACGGGACGCTTGTCGTCCGTCAATCCGAACCTGCAGAACATTCCCATCCGCACTGAGTTGGGCCGCGAAATTCGAGCCGCCTTCACCGCGGCGCCGGGAACCGAACTTTTGTCAGCCGATTATTCGCAGATTGAACTGCGTTTGCTCGCGCACTTCAGCGACGACCCCCTGCTGATGCGGGCCTACCAAGAGAACATCGATATTCACACCCTCACAGCGAGTGAGGTCTTCGGCGTGCCCGCTGAAACCATGGATAAGGAGACCCGCGGCAGGGCCAAGGCCGTCAACTTCGGCATCGTCTACGGAATCTCCGCCTTTGGCCTCGCCGCGCAATTGGGCATTCCCCAGGCCGAAGCGAAGGCTTACATCGATCGTTACTTTGTCCGCTATGCCGGTGTGAAGACCTTCATCGAAGAAACGCTGGTGCAGGTGCGGCGCGATGGTTTCGTGCGCACTCTGTTCGGAAGAATGCGCCCCATTCCCGACATGGAAAGCCGCAACCCCAACCAGCGCGGATTCGCCGAGCGCACCGCCATCAACACGCCGCTGCAGGGCACCGCTGCCGATCTCATCAAGCTCGCCATGATCGCCATCGACCGTCAGTTGGCTGAACGCAGGCTCCAGACCCGCATGATCCTGCAGGTGCACGACGAACTTATCTTCGAAGTCCCATCGTCAGAAAAGGACGAAGTGGAAAAGCTGGTGCGCACGGAGATGGAAGGGGTTGCAAAGCTCAAAGTCCCGCTGGTCGCCGACCTCGGCTTCGGCCCCAACTGGCGGGATCTGTAGTAGAGCGTGTGTCGCGCCAGTCTCGCTTCACATTTCCGGCTGGGTGCCCCAAGTCTCGATTCTGAGACCTGGGAGAGTCCGGCCGTAGCACCACATCCAGTCTCTCTTCACGATCTCGGTTGCGTGGCCAGCCACTGTTTTAAGTTAGACTCCTGTTCAGAGCGAAACTCGATGCAGCCGTCGATGCGCTGAGTCGCGTGCTTTACCGCGGTTTCGCCGGCCGGCACCTTGTGAGTCGCAAAGAAGCTCTTCACGTCATCGCGGGCTTCGGCAGAGCAAAAACTGCCCGTGGCACTCCCCAGGATCTCACCCATCTCCGGTGTCAGCAGAGTCTGCACCTTGTCCCAATGGCTCTTCACAAATCCCCAGGCCAGTTCACGCGTCGCATCGCCCTGCAGCGAGATGGCGATCTGGATGGCCGCGTCCTGGTTGCGCACCGCTCCTGAGACGGCGTAGTCCAGCGAACGCTGGGCGAGGGCCGGATCCTCAAACAATGCCAGCATTTCGAGCGCGCCCGTCTTTAGCTCCGGATTCGTCGAGGTTTCATACACCTTCTGGAGCTTGTCGAACAGTGCGGCGTTGCCATTGCGCGCGGCAATCGCGGCAGCCGTCTGCCCAAGAGTTGGATCGACCGACGCGGGATCGGCGAGGTATTGCTCGGTTATGCGATCGGCATCGGCAAGCACGGCGGGATCTTTGCCGTAGTAACCGAGAACGCCGAACAGATGCGAGCGCAACTCGCGCGTGTTCGGCGAGTCGCCGGGCGCAGGCGGTCCCAGCTTGGCGTAGACGGGCGTATACGTGCGCCGAACCCAGCCGGCAAGCTCAGCTTTCTCTTCCGCAGTTGCCGCCACGCGCTCATCGATGGCGCCGAGTCCGCCAATCACGCTTTCGATGACGGCTTCGTCTGGATCTGCCTTGAGCGCTTCGGCCAGGCTGAGGTAATTGCCAACTGTGGCCTTGTCTGAACGGACCTGCGCCCACTCGTCGCCCGTCAGGCTGATGCGCTCCGCGGGAGTCAGCCCCGTCTCCACCGATGAAACCAACGCCGCGTAAACATTGGGCGGATACGCGCTGCGATAGTAGCCCTTGGCCTCGGCATTTGCGAAAAACAAGCCCTTGCCGGGAATCTTGAGGCTTGTCGTTTCAGGCGTAACCACCTGGCACGCCTCCGAGTTCGCACCCGTCTTGAAGCACACAGGGAACGTCCACTTCTGTTTGGGGTCGGCCTTATCGCTGGCGCTCAGGAAGAAGCGCATCTGTTTCACTGAAACCCGTCCGCCCGAGGGCTCGCCAAAGGTAACAATCGGCTCCCCGGGCTGGGCGATCAGAGAATCCATGATCCGATCGATCGGCTTGTGACTGGCCGCCGTCTGCGCGTTCCAAAAATCCTCCGCCGTCGCGTTCCCGTAGAGATGCGCCAGTAGGTAGGCGTGAACGCCTTTGCGAAACGTCTCCGCTCCCTCGTAATTCTCCACCGTGAGCAGCACGTCGCTGGCTTTGCCATAGGACATGCTGTCGAACATCTCTTCAATCTCGTCGCGTGTGTCCGCCTTGGCGCGGATGGCGCGTGTGGTCGGCATGGCGTCAATATTCAGCGTTTCATCTTCATCGCCGGCAATGCCCTCGTCGATATTCCACTCCGGGTGCATCAACGCGATTGACTTATTCTCCATCCACGTGGCAAAGCCCTCGTTGAGCCACGTGTTGTCCCACCACTTCATCGTCACCAGGTCGCCGAACCACTGGTGGGCCATCTCATGCGCAATGTCGATGGCCGCGTTCTTCTTCGCCCGCAGCGAGGCGGTCTTGGGGTCCAGCAGCAGATCGCTTTCGCGAAAGGTAATCGCGCCAAAATTTTCCATCGCCCCAGCCTCGAAGTCCGGAATGCCAATCAGGTCCAGCTTCTTGAGAGGGTAGTGAATCCCGAAGTAGTTGTCGTAGTAGTGCAGGATATATTTGGCGACATCCAGCCCGAAGGGGGTGAAGGCCACCTTGTCCGGCGTCGAGCAAACCCTGATCGCCACGCCGTCCTCGTCGCCCGCCGTGCACTTGAAGTCCCCCACCAGAAAGGCGACCAGGTAGGTCGACATCTTTGGCGAGGTGAGAAATTTAAGAGTGTGCTTGTCCGCTCCCGGGCCGGGCGTGTCGCTCACGATGGGGCCATTGGAAATGCCGGTGTCGCCGGCGTCGATGATGAGGGTGATATCAAAAGTTGCCTTGAAGGCCGGCTCGTCAAAGCTGGGAAAAGCGCGACGGGCATCGGTGGATTCAAATTGCGTAACCGCGTAATTGCGCCGGTCTGCCTTCGACAAATAGAACCCGCGCAGTTTGTCGTTCAGAATGCCGGTGTAAGCAATGGTAAGCGTGGCCTTGCCGGCGGGGAGCTTTTCAGAAAAGGTGAAGGTGGCCTCCTCCTTGTCCTTGTCCAACGTCACCGCGGCCTTCAATCCCTTGCCCGCCGCCGACACGCTGACCGACTGGAAAGTGATCTCAAGCGCATTCAGCGTAATGTGGTCCGTCGGCTCGCTCAACGTCACGTCGATCGTTTCCTTGCCGCTGAAGGTGGCCGTCTTCAGATCGGGCGTAAGCGTAAGCGCGTAGTGCGCCGGGAGCACGGTCGTAGGAAGCCGCTCGGCGCTGGCGGTGCCAGGCGAGGTCAATAAAGCCAGGGCAAGTGCCGGCGCTACAAAAAAGAAAATGCGCAGCATAAGAGCAGAAAATTGGTTCTTCATGGAATCCTCTTTGAACGGGTTATATGCCTTCCGCATGTTTGCCGGGCAGAAACGAGTCCAGCATCAGCAGGCACGCGCCTATCACCACCGACGAGTCGGCAACATTGAAGTCGGGCCAATGATAAGTGAAGATATGCACTTCGATAAAGTCGACGACTGAACCATAAGCGATGCGGTCGTGAACGTTCCCCAGCGCCCCGGCAAACACCAGCGCCAGCGCAATCGTGGTCAGCGTAAAGCGGCTGCCCAGGCGAACCATCGCGGCCAGAACCACCAGCGCCGCGACCAGCGAAAACACGATCAGGACCCAGCGCACTGTGTGCGGCGACGCGGAATCGGCGAACAGTGAAAATGCCGCCCCGTCGTTGTTCCAGTGCGTAATGCGCAGCACCCGCGGAATCACCGGAATGGCGCCGCCTATGGGAATGTGATTGCTTACCCAGATTTTGGTCAGGCGGTCGGCGAGCACATCCAGGGCCGACAGGCCTAGCAGCCACCCGAGCCGCCGCGGCGCGGTAAATTTCATTGGGCTGCCTCCGCGGGCTCGGGCCTGGCAATCCCCATCTCCGTCAACGCGTCTTGGCAGCGTGTGCACACATTCTGCCAGATGCCGTAATCCCCAACCACGGGCATGAAGTTCCAGCAGCGTGCGCACTTCATTCCGCTCGCCGGCAGCACCTTGACTGTCAGCGCCGACACTTCCGCCGCCTTCCCAGCCAGCACATGAACGGCCGAGACGTTGATCACTTCCTTCAGCCCCGCCGAGTGACGCTGAAGCAGCGCCAACTGCGGGCCCGAGGCCGTGATTTCAAGTTCCGCCTCCAGTGCCTTGCCGATGCGCTTGGCCTGCCGCTCTTCTTCCAGCACCCGCAGCGCCTCGTCGCGCACCGCGAACAACTGCTTCCACTCCTCCAGCAGCTTCGCCGGATCTTCCGAGAAGATCTCCTTCGGCCTGGGAAACAGTGCCAGGTGCACGCTCGTCTCGCGCCCCGCTGCCTGCGGCAGATACTCCCACACCTCATCCGCGGTAAAGCTCAGGATCGGCGCCACCAGCCGCACCAGCGCCTCTGTTATCTGCCACAGCACAGTCTGCGCCGAGCGCCGTTCCAGGCTCGTCGGCGCAAAGGTATACATCCGGTCCTTCAAAACATCCAGATAGAACGAGCTCAGATCCACAATCGCGAACTCGTTCACCGCCTGGTACACGCGATGAAACTCGAAGCCCTCATACCAGCCAAGAATCTTCTCCGCCAGTTCGCGCGTGCGTGCCAGCATGTAACGGTCCAGCGGCAGCAACTCCGCCTCGGCAACCCGGTCGCACTCCGGCGAAAATCCGTTCAGATTTCCCAGCAGAAAGCGAAATGTGTTGCGCAGCTTGCGATAAAGCTCCGCGCACCGCTGCATCAGGTTCTCACTGGCGGCCATGTCCTCGCGGAAGTCTACAGAGGCGACCCACAGCCGAACGATCTCCCCGCCCATCCGGTTGGCAATGTCCACCGGGTCCACACCGTTGCCGAGCGACTTTGACATCGCGCGCCCCTGCTCGTCGAGCGTCCATCCGGCCGTTGCCACGCGCGAGTAAGGTGCGCGTCCGCGCAATGCCACCGAAGTCAGCAGGGAAGAGTGAAACCAGCCCCGATGCTGGTCTCCGCCTTCGAGATACAAAACCTCCGTCGGTGAGCCTTCTTCAAAACTCGCATAGATCGGCTTCATCTCGGCGTCGCTCTCGCAAACCGCGAACCAGCTTACCCCGGAGTCGAACCACACATCCAGAATGTCGGTCTCTTTGCGGAACTGCTTGCCTCCGCAGTGAGCGCACGCGGCGCCAGAGGGCAGCAAGCTCGCGGTCTCCGTCGTATGCCAGGCTTCCGCGCCCTCATTCTCAAACAGCCGCACAATTTTGGCGTTCAGCGCATGGTCCAGCAGCGGCTTCTCGCACGCCTGGCACATGAACACCGCGATCGGAACCCCCCAGATGCGCTGCCGGCTGATGCACCAGTCGGGACGCGTGGCGATCATGTTTGTGATCCGCTCCTTGCCCCAGGCTGGGTCCCACACCACCTTGTCGATCTCCTCGATCGCCAGATCGCGGAAGGTCTTCTTCCCGCCTTTCGCCGGTTCGATCTCCGTATCGAGCGAAATAAACCACTGCTCCGTCGCCCTGAAGATCACCGGATGATGGCAGCGCCAGCAGTGAGGATAGGAATGCTCCAGCAGCGTGCCCGCCAACAGCGCTCCTCTTTCTTCGAGCATGGCCACTATCACCGGATTGGCCGCAAACACCTTCAGCCCGTCAAAGGCCGGCGGAGCCGCAAACGGCCACGCGCTCTCGTCGTAATGAATGTGTCCGCCCGCATCCACGCGGCAGACCGGGTCCAGGTTGTAGCGCTGCCCGGTATAGAAATCGTCGGCTCCGTGCGAGGGCGCTGTGTGTACCGCGCCGGTTCCCGTATCGGCAGTAACGTAGTCGGCGAGCACACCCAGAATGCTGCGCTCCAAAAACGGATGCTGGAACGTCACGCGCTCCAGCGCCGCCCCCTTGAAGCGCGCGATCTCCGTCGTCTCGCCGAGTTTGCAGGACGTGGCCACCTTTTCAGCCAGCGCTGCCGCCACAATGTACACCGGCGCCTCCGCGCCTTCTCCGGCAGCCAGCGCCACATAGTCGAAGTCGGGATGGAAGGCTACGGCCATCGACGCCGGCAGAGTCCACGGCGTGGTCGTCCAGATGATGGTCCACACGTTGCGGCCGGCCAGCGCCGGAGCAATCGCAGCCGGGTCTGAAGTCAGCTTGTAGCGAACGTAGACCGAGGGGCTGGTGTGCATCTCGTACTCGACCTCGGCTTCGGCCAGCGCCGTACGGTCATGGATGCACCAGTACACCGGCTTCAGTCCGCGATACACAAAGCCCTTTTCAAGGAACCCGTAGAAGGCCTCCAGGGTGCGCGCCTCGTAGTCGCGGGCCATGGTTTTGTAAGGCGTCTCCCAACGCCCCAGGCAGCCGATCCGCTCGAACTGCGAGGTCTGTAGGTCCACATACTTCTGGGCATACTCTCGACAGGCTTCCAGAACCGCCGGTACGGGCATTTCCAGCTTTTTGTGTCCCAGTCTTTCATCCACCTTGATTTCGATCGGCAGCCCGTGGCAGTCGTATCCCGGCACATAAGGCGCGTCGAACCCCGCCATGGTCTTCGATTTGACCACAAAATCCTTCAGCCCCTTGTTCAGCGCGTGGCCTAGGTGGATGGGGCCGTTGGCGTAAGGCGGACCGTCGTGCAGCAGGTAGGCTGGCCGTCCCTTGCCCGCCTTGCGCAGTTCGTCGTAGAGCCCGAGCGAGGCCCACCGGGCCAGCCGGAGAGGTTCATTCTGGGGCAGGTTGGCCTTCATCGGAAAGCCGGTTTGCGGCAGTGTCAGGGTCGCCTTCAGCTCCGGCGTAGGGGGCATCTTCACTCCGTGGGATGGTGCAAACTTGTTCATTATCCAGTGTAAATGGACAAGGAAAGAATTTTGGGTAACAAACCGGGCGAACTGCCCGTCTATTGTTTATGGGAATCGCCAGCAGGCAGCAATATGAATCCCTGGAATCTGCATCTCAGCAAAAAGAGGGAACTCCTTCCGAGACAAGTGCCGGGCCAGTCAAGCATAATGGGTTATTGGGCTTGGTCGTAGGTAAGCTCCCTTGTGAGCCGGAAATCATGCAGCCCATCTCATCTGAACCAGCAGCGACTATGGCAAACGAAATACTGACCCAGCCGGATACGGAATCCCAGCCGCCAACGCTCGCCGGCGGCGGCGATGAGCTTCTCAATGCTCTGATGGGCAAGGGATTCGAGGAGCCGCCCGTCTGGGTAGGCCTGTGGGAAAGCATTCAGGACGTCTTCTTTCCCCGCAAGCTGCCTCCGCTGGTGCTCACCTCAACTCCCATTCCGGTGCCCGACCGGATGGCCGTCAAGCCCAATCCCTGGGCCATCGGCATTTCAACCTCCGTCAATTTGTTGATCCTGATCGTCGTCCTCTTCTTTGTCGGAAAAAAGATCGTCGATACGGTCAATAAGCCCCTCTTGAACGCCACCGCAATCGACGTTGGCGATTGGAACGCTCCCAAGGCCCAGAACAGGGCAGGCGGCGGTGGTGGTGGCGGCGACCGAAGCATCATCGACGCCAGCAAAGGCAAGCTTCCCAAAATTGAGAAGGACCCCATCGTACCGCCGCAGGTGCAAACCTTCGACAAGCCCAAGATCGCCATGCCCTCCGCCATCGACGTGCAGAAGGACATCAAGCTCCCCGACAACCCCGACCTGCCCAATATCGGCATGAAGAGCGGCATCAACGTCGTCCTCTCCAACGGAACAGGAAACGGCGGAGGTATGGGTTCCGGCAGCGGTGGCGGCCTCGGTTCGGGCAACGGCATTGGCTATGGGCCGGGTTCGGGATGGAATACCGGCGGCGGCCTGGCGCAGGTCGGCGGCAGGGTTTCGGCGCCCGTTCCCCTCTTCCAGCCTGAGGCGGAGTTCTCCGATGAAGCCCGCCGCGCCAAGTATCAGGGTGTCTGCCTGGTCTCCCTGATTGTCGATACCCAGGGAAACCCCCAGAATGTGCATATTGTGCGCGCGCTGGGCATGGGACTGGACGAGAAGGCCATGGAGGCGGTGCGCAGATACAAGTTCAAGCCCGCCATGAGGGACGGCAAAACGCCTGTGCCCGTTCAGGTGAACGTTGAAGTGAACTTCCGCCTCTACTGACATGAAATCATTGATCCAGGCCGCACCAAAATCTGCTTCCTTGTTAAGCAGTTGATCAACAAATAAGTTGTCATCTTGAGCGAAGCCTCTCGCAGCTTCATCGCGAGAGGCGCATTCGAAAGATCTGCGGTTGCTCTTAATTGTTTGTCCTCCGCGACCCTGGCAAGAACCAAACCCGCCTGCATATCACCTCCGACTCCAGCTTTTCCCATCACTCCATCCTTAGAGCTCCCAGCAGATCAGGCAACAGCGCAGACTAGGACAGCCCGCTTTGAGAGATCTCAAAAATTTCACCATATTTCCTAAACGGCCCTAACCCCGCATGGCCCCTGTGGCACGCCGAATGACTAGCACATCCCGGGTTGCAGACCCGCGGCACGTGCGCCCGACAATCTTCAACTCGGAACTGCTTCGGCAAACCTGCCGATAGCCGCCATCTGCCTCGCGACTCCCGCTCTGTGGTTGGCGCCAAGGCCGAATCTCCGAAGTCAGTAACCATCCCACTTTGGTGGAATTGTGGCCCTGATTGTTTTTTCCTACTGTTTAGTGAACGTGGGTTCTGGGGTTCTGCGCAGCATTGAATTTCTGGCCGGCGATCGGTAAGCGCCTCAGTCGGAGTGCGCCTCTGTCAGCATTCGTACCGTCACAAAATTCCTGCGGCCCGCATTGGCCGAATATTGAGGAGATAGCATGAAGTTTAGAAGGTGGGCTTTGATGGTCGGCCTCGTTTTAGTCAGCTTTTCTACGGCTCGGCTTATTGACATTTCCTTCGCCAGTTCCCACACCCAGACTGTCCCCAGCAAAGTTGTCAATGATCAGGTAGCCGAATACCAGTTGGCCGTCAAGGCCGGCTCCCAGACCGATCGCTGCGTCCAGGCTGGCTTTGTCGCTTCGGCCTACGTCCAGGCCAGCGATCAGCCGAACTATCAGAAGTGGGTGGGCATTCGCCACCAGGAATGCCAGGCAGCCGGCTTGCCCCAGTAGTTTCCTTGAATGCCCCTCGCGAACGATGGGCCGTCGATGCCCTGTAGCCATTCATCTTCGGATCACATGTAAGTAACTGATAAATAAAATATTGACATCCTGGCCGAAGCCTCTCGCAGTTTCATCGCGAGAGGCGGAACCGTGTTCCCAGCCCAAACTCCGCTAACCCCACCAACTCCGCCAGCCCCGCCAACTCTTGTTTAGCGTCTTGGTACAGCACCAAGATAGGTACTTGATCCCGTTTCGCAGGCAGGTACTCTTGAGCTGAAACGTTGTTGGCTGAGACACATGCGTGGCTTCAACTCAAGGCATCGTTGTTGAATTCCACCAGGATGCGCAGGGAGTCAGGCGTGAATGACCGATTTCAGAATTCAACTGCCCGATGCACAAGACGCTTCTCCCTGGGCGTTGCTGGAATCGCTATCGGATGCAGATATCTGCCCTCGCTGCAGAAGTTGCTCGCCTGTCCGGACTGGCCGCATCACGAGGACTGAGACCATGCCGCAAGACTACTCCCCCACCATCATCAGCCCGGGATTCCTGCCTGAACTCGGGGGGCACCGCGAATGGTTTGCCCGTTGTGCCGCCATCCTCTCCATTCTTCTGGCCGTCACCGTCCTGAACGGAATGAATGTCATGATGCCTCGGCAACCCAAAATCGAAGCTCCGCTCAGAATCGACCTGCCGATCGTTGAGGTCAAACCCCCACCCGCTTTCGAGCTGGCGCCGGAGTTTCAGTTGAATCAGACCCATGCGAGGCCGGCGCAGGCGCCCGCGTCCGCGGTCAAGGCCGTCCGGCCCAGCGTAACCACGTACGATGCACCGAAGACGGCTCTCATGCTTCTCATGCCCGAGCCCCCATCCCAAGTTCCGCCTTCCCAGATCCCTGCCGCGCTTGCCCATCTGAGCCCGCACTCCAGCGCCGTGTCCATCGCCATGGTCAACCGGTCCGCGAGCGAGGTCACGATCGGTACTTCTCCGAGCGGCGTCAAGCAGCCCATACTCGCGTCCAGTCTCGCAATGCCGCATAGGGCAGCGCCCCGTAAGCTTGCCGTCCCCGCCCGCAAAGTAGCGCCAATCTCTATTCCCGGCGCTGGCGGTGCTGTCCCCATCAAGAATTTAGGCAAGGTCGCCCCCGCGGCAATTCCGGGAGTAACCGGCGCACCTCCGTCAGGCAGGTACGGCAAAGTGGCCTCCACAGGCATTCCTGGGATGACCAGATCAGGCACGTCTCCAAAGAAGGCCCCAGCTCCTACAGGCATCGAGCTGCTTTCCAAGCCCCTTCCGCAGAAGACACCGGCAACTCCCGCCAGCTAGAGCCTGACCCTCTCCGTCCTTTTTCCAGCAGTCGAGTGAGCCGCCTCGGCAAGGCGCAGGTCGGGTTGTGTGCCCCGACCTCTCATCCAACCCGGCCCATCTCCCCGGTCCGAGCCGTTCGATTTGTTGAATTATCTTCGGTTTTTGCACAGGATGTGCTACAAATTATGAGCTGATCGATTCTCCTGCCGCCTGCTGGCCATGACGAGCTTTACCGGCCAGAGAGCGGTCCCGTGGCGCATTGTCCTTCCAGGGGCGACGACGCCCGGTAGAGTCTATTGAGCCTGCAGCCTCGGAGTGTTTGTAAGTACTTGCAAACCAACAAGAGACTTGTATAATCTGTTGCGCATCTGTCCTCTCCTGAATTCGTTTTAGAAAAACGGAGATTGAAATTGACTTGGGGAAGAATCAAGAAGCAGGGAGTAAGTCCTATGCAAGGCATTGAGATAGCGATTGCGGCTTTGCAGGGCGGCTTGAACAACTCTAAAGCGACGCGCGAAGTTGTACCCATCCTTGACAGCTCACCCAAGACTACGCAGCGCTTCAGGTCCCGCTTAATCGCACCTGCATGCCGCATCGTCGCAGTTTCCTCGGTTCTCGTCGCACTGCTCGTCTCCGGCCTGTTCCTTGCCGCGGCCCAGGCCCAGCAGGTCGTGGGCCTTGACTCGGCCCTGCTGGCCAAGGCCGCCGCCGGAGACGCCGCTTCCCAGTTCCTGGTCGGCTACGCCTACAGCTCCGGCAAAGGCGTCAAGCAGGATTACGCGCAGGCCGCCGTCTGGTTCCGCAAGGCCGCCGAACAAGGCAACGCCGAAGGTCAGTGTGCCCTGGCCGTGCTCTACGACTACGGCCAGGGAGTTCCGCAGGACTACTCCCAAGCACTCTTTTGGGATCGCAAGGCAGCCGATGAAGGCGATGCTACCGCAAAATTCAACCTCGGCGTCCTTTACCATTTCGGCCACGGCGTGCCGCAGGATTACGCCATTGCCGCAGACTGGATCCGCAGGGCTGCAGACCAGGGCCTGGCCATTGCCCAGATCAACCTAGGACAGTTTTACGACACCGGCCAGGGCGTGCCCCAGGACTTTACCCAGGCTGCATCGTGGTATCAGAAGGCGGCAGAGCAGGGAAATACCTCCGCCGAAGCGGCTCTTGCCGGTTTTTACAGCTCAGGCCATGGCGTGTCCAAAGACTACTCGCAAGCCGCCCTCTGGTACCGTAAGGCGGCTGAGCAGGGAGACGCGAATGCACAGTTCAATCTGGGCCAGCTCTTCGACGACGGGCACGGCGTAACCCAGGACCCCGCTGAAGCTGCCGCTTGGTATCGCAAGGCTGCCGAACAGGGAAACGCCAACGCCCAGGACAATCTCGCCTTTGACTATAAAGATGGCCATGGCGTGCAGCAGGATTATGCGCAGGCCGCGTCCTGGTATCGCAGAGCAGCTGAACAGGGAAACGCAAACGCGCAGTACAATCTGGGCCTCTTGTATGAACAAGCGCACGGCACGCAGCAGGACTACGGTCAGGCAGCCGCCTGGTATCACAAGGCCGCTGACCAGGGTCTGGCCGATGCCCAGTACCGGCTCGGTGCGCTCTACGAGCAGGCGCACGGCGTCACAAAAGACAATGCGCAGGCAGCCGCCTGGTATCACAAGGCCGCAGACCAGGGAAATCTTGGCGCGGAGCTCAGCCTCGGTCAACTCTACTCTCAAGGTCACGGCGTTCCGCTCAACTACGGACAGGCCGCCGCCTGGCTCAAGAAGGCCGCCGAGCAGGGAGACCCTGGCGCGGAGTCAACTCTCGCCCGCCTTTATCAGGAAGGCCACGGCGTGCCCCAGGACATGGCACAGGCTGCGGCCTGGTACCGCAAGGCGGCAGACCAGGGAAATTCGAAGGCCCAGCACGACCTTGGCCTGTTATACGAATCAGGCAAAAAAATCCCCCAGGACTACGGCCAAGCCTACTTCTGGCTGAACCTCGCCACGGCTTCAAGTTCAGGAGACACTCACGAGAGATTTGCCAGAAGCCGCGATGAAGCCGCCGAAAAGCTCTCGCCCAACCAATTAATGCAGGCTCAGGATCGCGCCTCCAAGTGGTTTGCAGCACACGCAACTCAGCAGTAACCGCATTTTCTCCAGTTCTAACCCTCTAACCTGCTTATTATGTTAAGCATGGGTTCTTTTCCCTGCGCCTCGCGGGTGCCTCGGCGCGGCTCCGTACCCCCCCTCGAATTTGTTGCTCCTATAAAAACTCTCTAATCCGGCTTGCCCTATAACTGTTGCTTTCTTCACAAGCTGCGCTACACTAGACTCCCGGCAAAATATTGCCGGGTCGCCCATGGGCTCCCCCAAGTTAGTATGTGGACACTTAACCTGTCTTGTGGAGATTCACTTCTGTGACGCCCTTATTGCCTGATTCGAACGCTGAAGACACCTCCTTGACTCCCACCCCGGGACTGGCCAGCTTTGGTTTGTTGCCTGAGCTGGAGGGCCGGTCCTCAACGCTGGTAACCAGCGCCGCCATTGCCGTCGTCGTTCTCGTCGGAGCCCTGCTCGTGGGCATGGAGACAAAGCGGCCCGTCCAGGCCAAGCTGGTCGATCCGCCCAAGATCACAGCTCCAAAGCTGGAGTCAAATTTGGATTCGACACCGGAACTGAAGCCGGTCCAGACCCCGGATCAGACCATCGCCAAGCCGTCTCCCATCCCATCCCTCAATGCGTCTAGCCCGGTCGTCACCCCGGCAAAGCCGTCGGCATTCAAGCCGGCCAACGTCGTTGTTCCAGCCCCGAAGCAGTCCACAAAGGTGGTCAAGGCTGCCCCGGCCCCCGCTCCCAGGACGATCGCAAGGGCAGCCGGCCGTGCTTCCGCTCCGGCCGCGCAAACCAGCTCATCGCTGATGGCCGTCATGCCCGATCCAGGCTCCCACTCCTTTTTCGCGCCGGCACAACCCCATGATTCGGCAGCTCCTGCCACTCCCACGATCTCGGCAACGATGACCACGAACAATGCTCCTTATCGCCCCAAACGCTCCGGAACCGTGTCAACTCGCAGAACAGTCGGCTCCACGGCGCTCGCCAGCGGAAGCGGTTCACATGCCGGAGCCGTTGGCAAAGTGGCGCCAGTGGGAATTCCCGGCCTCACCAGCTCCACTGCGGAAGGCCGCGGCAAGGTGGCATCCGCCGCCATTCCGGGAGTGACCACCGTAGCCGTCTCCCCAAAGCTGGTCGTAGCGCCAGTCTCCGCGCCCCCCATCGCGCATTGATGCCCCCATCGCGCATGAATGCATTGATGGTTGAGGATCAACCTCAACCCGGCTTGCGGCGAGCCTCCAACTAGCTCCCCACCTCGATCACTGGAATGCCTTTCGCCCAGGCGTCTTTTGTCAGCGCGATCCGCAATCCCTGCGCGGTCGAAGCCAGAGGCAGCGGCCTCCCACTGTCCAGCAGTCGCGCGCGCATCGCCCCTGCCGGCATGCCCTTCAAGTGAATCTCCGCGGCCGCCGGATCCATCACGAAGACATACGTGAAGCCGCCACGCGACGTGGTGCGGTACTGGTTCTGGCCCTGAATCGGGCCGTACGTGCTCCCGTAGATGGCATTCCCATGGGCCTGCACCCACTTGCCCACCGACTCCAGCCGCTCCGCAAACTCCGGCTGAATCCGGCCATCAGGCTGCGGACCTACGTCGAGCAGAAAATTCCCGCCACGGCTAACCACCTCAATCAGATCGCGAATTAGCGTATCTGCGCTCTTGAAATCGCGATCCTTCGGCCGATACGCCCAGGTCCCATTGATGGTCATGCAGGTTTCCCACGGCTGAAATTCATCAGGCCGCGGCACGGTTACAGCCATTGCGTCCGCTGCGCTATGGTCGGGGCTATCCATCCGGATGCCCTTGACTGGAATCGCCTTGGGAATGAACTGTTCCGGTGTAACAAAGTCGGCGGGAACGCCAAGCCGGTTGTTGACCAGCGTCTGCGGTTGCAGGTGCCGGACCTGGTCCAGAAACCGCTGCCCGTCGTACTCTGCCTGCACGCTCATATCCACGGAGTCAAACCACATTTCGGCCACTGGCCCGTAGTGAGTCAACAATTCATCCACTTGCAGCCCCATGTAGTCGAGATACAGCGGCCACTCCGGCCGCTCCGGCTCACCTCGATAATTGCTCGTTGAAGGCTTCGAAGTATCCCGATACGCGGGGTGATTCATGTCCGGTGGCGAGTAGTAGAAGCCCAGAGCCATCCGCTCCTCGTTGCAGGCGTTCGCTAACTCTCGCGTAATGTCCTTGCCATAGGGCGTGTTCGTGATCTTGTAGTTCGTGTAGTTCGAGTCGAACATGCAAAATCCATCGTGGTGCTTTGTGGTGAACACCATGTAGCGCTGTCCGGCCTTCCGCGCCAGATCGATCCATGCATGGGGATCGAATTTCACCGGGTTAAAGCGCGCCGGTAGGGCGCGATACTCCGCCTCCGTTATTTCGCTCGAACCCGTCAGGATCGGCCAGGATGCCTCTACGCCCGCAAGCGAATAGGGGCCCCAGTGAATGAACATGCCGAACTTGGCTTCGCGCTGCCAGCGAAAGCGGTCAATGGATGCCGGCAATGCAAATGACGGCCGAAGTTGCAGTGCAAGTCCTGTCGCGCATGCCGCGCCCAGAAACGATCGACGTGTCTGTTTCATAATTCCTCGCTCGCGCACAAGCCCCCGCGCGACAGCAGCCTGCCTGGTATCCGAATACTCAAAGGTACTTCAGGTGACGCCGCAGCTCGATCACTGTTCGTTTCGGTCCCACATTCTCCCGTTTCTTGAATGGGGATCGCCTCTTGTTGAGAGTCGATTCGATGTAGCCGTAAAGCTTCCCAGCATTGTTACGCGGCCAGCACAACTCTGCAAGCGATCGATGGACTATCCTCGCGCCGTCCCGGCGCCGTATGAGTAAGAGAATCGAGATGGTTATTGCTTCCGCCTTGATGGAGTTTTATTTCGAGCATCTCGCCAAAACCGATTTACCCTTGCCGGTCAGATGGGTAAGGTGGTATACACGATGGGTCATGTCCATACGACTCGTTTCTCACTCCAATCGTTCTCGATTCAATCGCCGCGATTTTCTGAAGACTGCCGGATCGGCAGCGATCCTGCCTACCATCCTGCCTCGCCTCGGCGCCGCGCAGAGCTCGACACCTTCTCCCAACAATCGCATCAATCTTGGCGTGATCGGCATGGGCTGGCAGGGGCCCGACAATACGAAGTCCTTCTTGGCGTCGGATGATTGCCAGGTGGTGGCGGCGTGCGATATCGACGCGAATCATCTGCAGGCCGCGGTCAAGATGATTAACGACAATTATGGGACCCAGGATTGCAAAGGCTATCACGATTATCGGGAGCTGCTTGCCCGCGACGACATCGATGCCGTGATGATCGCGGTGCCCGACCATTGGCATGAGATCGTCGCCACCGAAGCTGCGCGCCGCAAGAAAGACATCTACTCCGAAAAGCCCCTCGCGCACACCATCGCCGAACAGCAATCCATTGTGCGCGCAGTCCAGGAGAACGGCATCATCTGGCAGATGGGCTCATGGCAGCGCTCGGTTCCCACCTTTCATAAGGCCGCGGAGATCGTCCGCAACGGGCTGATCGGCACGGTGACCCATGTGGAAGTCGGCCTGCCCGGCGGCAACTCGGATTTTGACGGCGTACAAAAAGAAGCGCTGGCCAAGCTGGCTGCCCAGGGCGTCACGGTCGCCAGCCTGGAGCAGGTTTTGCCCGGCTCCAAGGCCTGGGACCTGCTGGTCTATCGATCCTCCGCCGGAGTTGGATTACGAGACATGGGTCGGCCCGTCCAGGATGGAGCCCTACATCAAGGCGCGCTCCCATAAATCCTGGCGCTGGAATTACAACACCGGCGGCGGTCAGCTTATGGACTGGATCGGCCATCATTGCGACATCGCGCACTGGGGCCTGGGCTTCGACAACTCCGGTCCGTCTGAGGTTGAAGGCAGCGGCGAACTGCCGCCAGCCAAGGCGGTTTGGAACACCGCGCCAAAATACCGGTTTGAATTGAAGTATCCGCAGGGCATCACCATGACCATCGCCGGCGGCTATCCCGACATCAAGGGCGGCGTGAAGTGGATCGGCACGGAAGGCTGGGTGTGGGTGGATCGCGATGGATTTGGACGCCTCGAATCCCGCCTGGAAGCAGGGCAAGTACCTGCCCAGGGAACTGCGCAAGGTGAAGCTCTACATCTCTGACAATCACCAGCAGAACTTCCTGGACTGCATCAAGAACCCGCCAACCCACCATTACGCCGGTGGAAGTGGGGCATCACTCGGCGATTCCCGGACACCTTTGCCTGATCTCCATGCTTACCGGGAAGAAAGATCCGCTGGGACGTGAAGGAAGAAAAGATCATCGGCGATCGCGAAGCCAGCAAGCTGATGACCCGCGAATACCGGGCACCGTGGAAGATGAGCTAAACGCATTTATTGATCGCGGATCTTTTGATTATTCCCGCAAGTTGTCTGCGGGAGTCTTTCAAGGGATCCACGGCTGAACCTGTGCATCGACCGGGAACACATGACTGATTCTACCGCAACAAAGCTGGAGTTGTCCCGAAAGCCAGTTGGGATTTTACCTTTGCCTTTCTGGTTTTGCGCCTTTGGCTCGGCGTGCGCGCCCTGTTTGTGGGCATTGAGAAATTTGGCGCCTATCAATCCGTGGCGATGCCGCTCATCGATCCTGCGACCGGCCAGCCCGATGCCAGCGGCGTGATGGTCAACGTGAACATCAAGTCCTATGCGCTGGCCAATTACGCCGGCATGTCCACCGCGCTTCGAGACAAGTTCGCCCATGAGCCGCTGCTGCCGAAATTCGCATTGGTGGCCTTCGACCGCATGCTCGGGCCGGCATTTATTCTCACCGGCATCATGCTCCTGATCGGCCTGGGCACGCGCGTTGTCGCTTCTTGCACAGGCGTTGATTTATATCGCGCTGACGGTCGGCCTGGTTCTGATCGACCAGAATGACGGCGTGGCCTGGCTGGGCATCCATGTCGGCCTGGTCGCCGCGGCTTTCATGCTCGCCGAATACAACCGATTTGTGGTTCTTAAAAAATGGTAGATCCCTTCCTGAATCGTCGCGAATTCATCAGCACGACTGCCGTCGCCGGCGCCGGCTTGCTGTTGAACGCCTGCAAGTCCGATTCCGGCCAAAAAGCGGCGGCTGCCAAAACCTCTTCGCTGAACACCATCAACATCGCTCTCATCGGGTACGGCGAAGAAGGCAAGGTGCTGCTCGAATCGCTGCTGAATATCGAGGGCGTCAGGCTTGTGGCGCTCTGCGATATCTGGGATTACCACCGTAACGAGGGCGCGCGCTACCTCGGCAAGCTCGGCAATGAGGTCCGCGCCTACGAAAATTATGAAGACCTGCTGGCCAAGGAAAAAGACCTGCAGGCGGTGGTGATCGCCACTCCGGATTTCTGCCATGCGCCGATGACCAACACATGCCTGAAGGCCGGCCTTCATGTGTATTGCGAAAAGATGATGAGCAACACCATTGATGGCGCGCGCTCCATGGTGCAGACCATGCGCGAGACCGGAAAGCTGTTGCAGATCGGTCATCAGCGCCGCAGCAACCCGCGTTATCTGTTTACGCTGAACCGCTTGCTGCATGAGGCGCAGTTCTGCGGCCGCCTGACGGCAGCGCAGGCGCAATGGAACCGCGCGGTCAAGGAAGACTTCGGCTGGCCCAAGAAATACGAGATGCCCGCGAGTCTGCTGGCCAAATACGGCTACAAGGACATGCACCAGTTCCGCAACTGGCGCTGGTTCAAGGGACTTGGCGGCGGCCCGTTGTCCGATCTCGGCGCGCATCAGATCGACATTTTCAACTGGTGGATGGGCACGCCCAAGTCCGTCATCGCCAGCGGCGGCCTCGACTACTACAAGAACCATGACTGGTATGACAACGCCATGGTCATCTACGAGTATCCGATGGCCGAGGGCGTGGCGAGGGCCTTCTACCAGGTGCAGACGACCACCAGCGCCGGCGGCGGCTACTTTGAAATGTTCATGGGCGACGACGGCACCATCAAGATGTCGGAAGACCCATCCATTTGCGCGATTTATCGGGAAGCGCGCGCCACTGCCGTCTCATGGGACGATCTGGCCGATAAAGGCTACGTTCGCCCCAAAGCAGGCCTCGGCCGACGACGCGGCGAAAGTGGACGTGCGGGAAACGGCGCAACTGGCGGAATATGAAATTCCGGTGTTCTTCAATAAGCCGCCCCATCAGCCGCACCTGGAGAACTTTTTCAATGCCATCCGCGGCACGGCGAAATTGAACTGCCCCGGCGATGAGGCTTTTACCAGCGAATACGTGATCCATAAAGCCAACGAGGCCATTGCCGCCCAGACGCGCCTTGTCATCACACCGGAAGAAGTGAAAGCCTGAGAAAAGGATGAAGATGCTGACAAAAAATTTCCCCTGCCTGGCTGTACTGCTTGTTGCCACCGCTGTCCTTGCCCAGGACAAGGTTGTCTTGAAGACCAAACTGCCGCCGCCTCTGTTTGTGGGTACGCCGGTGCCCCTCAATGTCACCAATCTTGAGCCCCCGACCAGAGGCAAGCGCCCTGATTTTTATGTCCCCGCGGGCACCATTAATCTGGCCAGAGACAAGAAAGTCACCTCCAGCGACAACGATCCCGACGTGGGTACGCTGGACATGATCGTCGATGGGGACAAGGACGGCAACGAAGGTTCCTGGGTCGAGCTTGGACCGGGCAAGCAATGGGTGCAGATCGATCTGGCCAGGCGAGCGAATATTTATGCCGTTCTGGTGTGGCACTTCCATTCGCAGGCGCGCGTCTATCGCGATGTTGTCGTGCAGGTCTCCGATGATCCCACCTTCAGCAAGGGTGTTGACGACCATCTTCAACAACGACTTCCACAACGAACTCGGCCTTGGCGCAGGCAAGGATCTGAATTACATCGAGACCTATCAGGGCAAGCTGATCGACGCCAATGGCGTGCAGGGCCGCTATGTCCGCTTGTACAGCAATGGGAACACGACCAACAAATTGAACCACTACATTGAGGTTGAAGTGTGGGGCAAGCCAGCCGCCTGAGTCCCTCCGTGCTGTGGACTCGCTGGGCTGCTTTTCTCCTCGTCGCGCTTTTCGGACTGGCCCTCCGCCTGCCCCAACTCGGTGCGCGTCCCATGCACACCGATGAAGCCGTCAACGCTTATATCGTTGGTCAATTACTGGCTGGTCAAACGTTCACCTACGATCCGCAGGACCGCCACGGTCCGGCGCTGGCCGCGCTTGCCCTTCCGCTGGCCAGAATTGCAAGGTGCAAAAACATTTTCTGACCTGACCGAATCAGAACTGCGCCTGACTACGGTTCTCGCCGGAACGGTTACGATTCTGCTTTTTGGCGCGGCGGCTGAAATCTTCGGCTTCGTGCCTTGCCTCCTCGCCGCGATGCTGTTTGCCGCTTCGCTCCTCTGCCTGTCTACTACGACCGATATTTCATCCACGAGTCCCTTTTTACCGCCGCCACGTTTGGATTCATCTTGACCGGTTGGCGCGCATCGAGGAACCGCTCCGTTCCGCAGGCCGTGCTGGCGGGTGCGTGCGCCGCGCTGATGCTCGCATGCAAGGAGACCGCGGTTCTTGAGTTCTCGGCGTTGTTTGCCGCGGCTCTCTGCTTTTGGCTCTGGAATCTGCGCGGAAAAAGTCCGGGTGGTTGGTGGCCGCTGAAAGCTTCGGTGGCCTCGGCTCTAGTCTTTCTGCTCGTGAACCTGGTTTTGTTCACCTGGTTTGGCAGTAACTGGAAAGCGCTGGCCGGGTTGCTGCATGCTGCCCCCAACTTGATTGCCCGGGCAGGCGGCGAGGGCCATCAAAAGCCCTTCTGGTATTATGCCCACCTTCTCGCCGGCTGCGCCTCAGGCGGAATGATCTGCGCCTTGGCCTGCATCGGCTTCATCCAAACCGCCAGAAAGCGCGCTCCTTCGCCCTACGGATTCCTGGCCTTCTACACCCTCTTTCTTGCCGCAATCTACAGCCTGATTCCCTACAAGACACCGTGGCTGGCTCTGAATCTCTGGCTGCCGATCGCCCTGTTCGCCGGTCTGGCGATCGACTCGTTCTGGCGCCTGCGGCCGCAGCATGCCGCTCTTCGAAGGGCTGTTCGAGTCTCGTGCATCCTCGTGGGAGCGGTCGCCGCGGTTTTGATTGGCCACGATACACGGCAGCGCGTCTTCGTCCATCCAGCCGAAGAATCCAATCCGTATGCCTATGCCCAAACCTCGGAGGATCTGCTTGGCTTGCCTGCTCTGATCGAGCTTGTGGCGTATCAGAATGCAATCGCCGCGCCGCGCATTGACGTCATTGCGAGCGATCCCTGGCCGTTGCCCTGGTATCTGCGGCACTACTCCCAGGTCGGATTCTGGCAGCCGGGCCAGCAACCGGGAGATGCGGATTTTTACATCACCTCCACCGACGCCGCGGAGCAGTATGGAAATCAATTGCAGAATCTTCACCCCGATTTTTTCGGAGTGCGCCCAGGCGAGCTGATCGTTCTCTGGTCCCCTATGCCGAAGTGAGATCGTATGGCTGACATTCATCAATTCAACCATCGCGCCATGGCGACGTACTTCGAGGTGCGCATCGCCGATGAAGAAAGAACCTATGCTGTTCAGGCGGCGCAAGCTGCGCTCGATCTTCTCGATCGGCTGGAATCGCAGTTAAGCCGCTTTCGCCCCAACAGCGACATTGCGCAACTGGCACGGCTCGAACCCGGCGAAAAAATGCGTCTAAGCGAGCCCGCCTTTGCGTGCATCGAAGTCGGCAAGAAGATGGAACTGGCCACCGGCGGCGCATTTTGCCTCACCTCCGCTGCCTTGCGAACACAAGCCTCCTTGCCGCAGTGGAGTTTGCTGTCGCAGGAGCTTTCCGTTCGTTGCGAGAGCGGCCGGCTGGAATTCGATTTGGGCGCCATTGGCAAGGGGTTTGCGCTCGACCGCATGGCGCATCTGCTGTGTGGATGGGATTGTCTCTCGTTCTTGCTGGTCGCGGGAGGAAGCAGCATCCTCGCGGGTGATCCGCCGAAAGATGCTGGCGGTTGGTCCTGCGGGCTGGGCGACGACCATGCTCCGCAACGATTCTTTCTCCAGCATGCTTCGTTGAGCGGCTCCGGCCTGGCGGTGAAGGGAAGCCATATTATCGATCCGCGAACTGGCCGTCCTGCCTTGCGGCAAAACCGCGCCTGGGCGCTCACCGATACGGCGGCTGAATCCGACGCGCTCTCAACCGCGTGCATGGTATTGACCGAGCAGGAGTTGGAAGAAGTGCTTGCCCGCGAGCCTTCATGGCTCGTCTTTCTCGAATCTGACCAGGCCGCACGGACAATCGGAAACCGCACACCGCCGTCCCAGGCCTGATCGATTGCGCCAAGATTTCGCCCACTTGGACGCAACGGCTCTTTCGCCATCCAGACCGCGTCGTTACTCGTGTCGCAGCGCCTCCACGGGCTGAACGCTTGCCGCGCGGCGAGCCGGGATCCAGCTTGCTCCCATTGCAACAATCAGCAATAGCAGCGCCGCGCCAGAGAGCGTGATAGGGTCATATGCCGTCACACCGTAGAGCATCGACCGGATAAGGCGCGCCAGCAGGAAAGCTGCGCCGAGCCCAATCGCAATTCCCGTAATCGAAATCCAGGAGGCCTCGCGCAACACCATCGCCCAAACCTGTCTTGGGATTGCACCCAACGCCAGCCGAACGCCGATCTCCCTTGTCCGCTGCACCACTGCGTACGACATGATGCCGTAGATACCCACGCAGGCCAGCACCAGCGCCAACAGGCCAAATCCGCTGGTGAGCGTTGCAAAGATCCGCTCCTGCCGCAGATTGGCCGCGATCTGCTCGTCCTGCGTGCGCAGGTCGAGCATCGGCAAATTAGGATCAACCTGCCGCATCGCGTCCCGCAGCGACGGCACAAGAGCCTGAGCGTCCAGCCTGGTTGAGATCGCGAAAGTCGCGTAGTGCATGCCATCGCCCTGCTGCCAATACGGCGTGTAAAACGTGGGCTCCACGCTTTTGCGAACGCGATAGTACTTCGCGTCCCCGCACACGCCTACGATTTCGTTGGTGACGGGGTGGCTCCCTCCTGTCTCGAATGTTCGGCCAATCGGATTCACCTTCGGGAAGAACGTCCTTGCGAGACTCTCATTCACCACTGCCACTTTTCTTGAACTCTGGCTGTCCCTCGCGTCGAACGCGCGCCCGGCCACGATGGGAATGCCGAAAGTCTCAAAGAAGTGTGCTCCCACGCTGTTCACCAGTGCGCTTGGGTTTCCCTCCGCTCTTCTCTGCTGCCCTTCGGGAATAAAGGTCGTGTTGCTCGCAGAACCAGAAATCAGCGGCAGATTCGTCAGTGTCATATTCTGCACTCCCGGAACGGAAGAAAGTCTTTCTTCCAGCCGCTGCAACAGCGTCGTGCTGGCTGCCTCTGGGTAAAGCTTCTCCGGCAGTTCCACGTCGAATAGCACCAGATTGTGCGAACGAAAGCCGAGTGGGGTTCGGTCAAGTTGCATCAGCGTCCGCATAAACAGTCCCGCTCCCACCACAAGCATGATCGAAAGCGCCACTTGCACGATCACAATGGCTTTGCCCGCCAGGCCCCTGCGCCGATGCGTAATCGTCTGCGCGCCGCTTTTCAGGTTTGAACTAACCTGCACACGCGTCGCCTGCCACGCAGGAGTCAGCCCAAAAACGATGCCCGTCAGGATCGATACGGCCGCTGCGAACGCGAAAATCGGCCAGCTGAATATTGCCGAGAATGCCGGCGGAGCCCATCCATTCGATAGCAGCTTTGGAATGGAGTTCCGCACCATCCATGCCAGCACCAATCCGCATGTCCCGCCCGTCAGCGAGAGCAGCAGGCTCTCCACCATCATCTGGCGCACAATGCGCCCCAGGCCCGCGCCCAGGGCGAGCCGCAGGCTGGTCTCTCGCTTTCGCGCGTCTGCTCGCGCCAGCAGCAGGTTGGCCAGATTCGCGCAGGCCAGCAATAACACCAGGCCCGCAAGCGCCATCAACACATAGATAGGCTTCTCGAAGCCTTCGGCGTTCGGATTTTGGCCTCGGCTTCCATCGCGCAGCATCAGTCGGGGAATCTGGCTGTCGTTCTTCACGGGAAACGTGGCATGCACCGCGGCGTTCAGCGCCACATTGAGCGATGCCTCGGCTGTGGCAGCGGGGACGCCCTGCTTGGTGCGTCCCATCACCAGGACCCACCACAGGTTCTTGTCTGTTAGCAAAGACGGCGACTGCGACGGCTCAAGGTCCTGCGGCGCCACAATAGGCTGCATGCTGAACGGCAGAAAAACGTCTGGCGAACCCTGCGCGGAGTACGCGCCTGTGAATCCCCGCGGATTCACGCCCACCACCGTCATGGGCGTCGCGTTCACCTGGATGACGGTCCCAATCACACTCGGCGATCGCCCAAAACGCTGCGTCCAGAGCCTGTCGCTGATCGTCACCACAGGCCCGCTTCCTTCCTCCCCATCGTCCGATTCTTGAATGCCGCGTCCGATCTGCGGCTCCACTCCCAGCATCGAGTAGTAGTTGCCCGACACCATCTCAGCTTCTGTCGCTTCAGCCACGCCGCGAATCGTCACGGTCATGCGCCCGTAAGGCTTGAATGCCATCACGTCGGCCAGCGCATGATTTTGACGCCGCAACTGTTCATACACCGGATAGGTAAACGATGTGGAGACGTGCTCACCCCCTGGCAGGTCATCCCACCACCCCCACTTCTCGTTCACGACGCTGTCGCGAGGCTCATTCAGGTAGAACATCCGCAACTGCTCGGGATGCGCGACATTCAGCCGGTCGAGCAGCATGTGTTGCGCCGCGGTGAAGATCGCCGTATTCGCGCCGATCCCCAATGCCAGTGATCCGACGGCAATTGCAGTGAACGCCGGGCTCTTGCGGAGCAGCCGCAGCGCGTAGCGTACGTCGGCCCAGAGCTGATCCCACCATTCGAGGCCAAGGGATGCGCGCATCTCCTCCTTGTGCTTCAGCATGGGTCCAAGTGCGATTCGCGCGCGCCGCGCGGCCTCTTCAGGAGAAACGCCGGATTGAAGCTGGTCATTGATGAGGGCCTCAAGATGGCAAGCTAGCTCCGCCTCCATCCGCTCCTCCAGGTCGCTGCGGTGAAAAACCGCGCGGAACCACGAGCGCAGTGGCGAAATAACGCGGCCGATGAATGATCGCAGGCTCATGCTCTCTCCGGCGTCGCGCGCAAAATGCTTCCGATGATCCCGGCCATCCGGTTCCACTTTTCGGTTTCGCCGGCCAGCCGCTCGCGGCCGGCGCGGGTGAGCTTGTAGTATTTGGCTCTCCGGTTGTTCTCGCTCTCACCCCACTCGCTGGCCATTACACCTTGATGCTCCAGCCGGTAGAGCGCGGGATATAACGATCCCTGCTGGATCGCCAACTCCTCGCCTGAAAGCTGCTGAATGCGCAAAAGGACGCCGTAGCCGTGCAAGTGACCAAGCGACACCGCCTTTAAGATCAGCAGGTCCAGGGTTCCTTGCAGCAAGTCAGCCTGCTTTTCATGTCTATCTCTAGCCATCCAGCTTCTCCTCGATAATCTAGGAAAGAGCATAGCTCATCTCTCCTAGTGCGTCAAGGAGAGATTGAGGCGGTATTGAGCCGGCAATTTGATGGGGCAGAAAGGGAATTGAATATCGGCGCCGAAGGCCCCGCAAAAAATAGGGAGACTATGGCCGCGCCACGGGCAGTCGCACGGTGGCCCGGGCACCCCCACCATCTTCGCGGTTGTCGAGCTGAACTTCGCCGCCATGAGCGCGAGCGATCTGTTGGGCAAGTGCCAGCCCCACACCGCTCCCAGTTCGCTTGGTCGTGTAAAAAGGAACAAACAAATTTTCGACATTGGCGATGCCCAGGCCCCGGTCCTCAATCAGCACTTGTACGATCGAGCCCGCCAGCGTCCAGCTTGCGCGCACGGGCAGCGCGCCGTTGGCCAGCGAGGCGTCTACGGCGTTGGCCAGCAGGTTGATCAACATCTGTTCCAACTGATCGGGATCGGCGTTGACCGTGACCGCCGGGCCCGCATCCAGCTGCACCTCCATGCGCTGCTCCAGCAGCACCACTCGCTCCATCAGGGGAGCAAGCCCAACCGGACGAAGCTGTGGCGGAGGTAGCTGGGCAAGCCGGCGATACGATTGTACGAAGCGGTGCAATGCATCGGCGCGGCTCTCCACCACGCCCAGGCCGCGCCTAAAGTCGTGCACTGCGGCATCGTCACCGGGCAGACTGCTCACGCGGGCCAGCAAGCTCCCGGCAATCGACTTGATGGGCGCAAGCGAATTCGAAAGCTCGTGTCCCAGAACGCGAATCAGGCGCTTCCATGCGGCTTGCTCTTCTTGCTTCAAGGGCAGGCTCACATCCGCCAGCAGCAGCAGTGTGTGCGGCAAACCGTCCTGGCGGAAGACCGCCTTGCGAAGCAACCAGCGCGTGGGTTTTGAAGCAAACGAGTGGATCGTCTGATCCGGCTCAATCAGCAGATCTTCCAGTCCCAGTTCGCGCGCGCTGCTCCCGAAGCAGCGCGCATGGGGCAGGGCCAGCAACTTCAGGCCGGCGTCGTTCACCAGCTGCAGCCGGTTCTCGCGATCGAAGGCGAACAGCGGCGCGTTCATTACTTCGAGAATGCGAGCCAGCAGGGCGGTGGACTCGAGTGAATGTACTCGCTGCTTCTGAAGCAGATCGGCCAGGGCATTCACCTCTGCCGCTAATTCGCCAAGTGCATCCTGTGCGCCGGCGCCGCGAGCACGGAAAGAATAGTCGCCTTCACGCAGCGACGCCACCACATTGGAGAGAGTCTGCAGCGGACGGATGAGTCCCTCGATGAGAGAAGAGGCCACCAGCGCGACGTAAATCAGCAGGCAGGCAACGAGCAGAAGCGCGGCCTCAGAGGAGAGCACGCGCAGGTAAACAAACACAGCGGTGAATATCAGCGCGGGGAGCGCAAGGAACAGGCAATAGAGCCACGCTCGACGGAGCGCCGAGCGTTTTCGGTTGCGCGTGCCGCGTTCAAAAGCCATATTTTTGGATGCGGCGATAGAGCGCCGCCCGGCTGAGTCCGAGTGCCTCGGCGGCCTGCGAAACATTACCGTTGCAACGGCGAAGAACTTTCCGGATGAGCAGGGATTCCACCTCATCGATACTCATGCTGTCGCTCATGATCTCAAGCGGCGGCGCGGCCGGCCGCATGCCGGCCAGCCCCAGGTCCGACGGCTCCACCTCCTCGCCATGGCTGAGCAGGACTGCCCGCTCCACGGCGTGCTCCAACTCGCGCACATTGCCTGGCCACGGATACTGCATCAATTGCTGCATGGCGGCTGGAGAGAATTCTTCCACCTGCTTGCGGTAGCGAGTCCGGTTGCGAGCCAGAAAATGCTGCGCCAGAAGAGGAATGTCTTCACGCCGGTCGCGCAGCGCAGGCACATGAATCTCTACCGTGTTGATGCGGAAAAGAAGATCCTCACGAAAGTTGCCCAATTTGGCCTCTTCGTGCAGCTGGGCGTTGGTGGCGCAAAGCAAACGCACATCCACGCGCCGCGTGTGCGAGGAGCCTACGCGCTCCAATTCGCCCGTCTCGAGCACGCGCAGCAGCTTGGCCTGCTGGCGCAGCGGAACGTTGGCGATCTCGTCGAGAAACAGCGTGCCCCCGTTGGCCAGCTCAAAGCGGCCGATGCGGTCGGAGCGCGCATCGGTGAACGCTCCCTTCACGTGTCCGAAGATCTCGCTCTCAAAGGTTCCCTCGGGCAGTCCGCCGGCGTTCACGGCGACCAGAGGCATGCTGTCGCGGGGCGAAGCCGCGTGCAGCAGCCGCGCCACGATCTCCTTGCCCGTACCGTGCTCACCGGTGATCAGCACGTTGGCATCGGAGGGCCCGACCTGTGCAATCAGCTCGAGCACCGGCTTCATCGACGGCGCGCTGGCCACAAACTCCGGCATCCCCTCGGCGCGGTGCAAGCGGTTTTCAAGCTCCAGTTGGCGGGCGCGCCGCAGGGCCTGGTGCAGCTCGGCGTGCACGCGGATGAGCGAGAGAAGGCGCTCGTTTTCCCACGGTTTCTGGACAAAGTCGCGGGCCCCGCGCTTGATGGATTCGACTGCCAGGTCGATGTTGCCCCAGGCGGTCATCACGATCACCGGCAGTCGCGGGTCGAACTCCTGGATGCGGCCAAGCAGGTCGAGGCCCTCCTGGCCTGAGGTTGTGTCGCGGGTGTAGTTCAGGTCGATAAGCAGAACGTTGTAATCGGCCTGGCCCAAGGCCTCCATGAGCAACTGCGGCGAGCGTACGCAATCGACGGAGATTCCATGCGGCCCGAGCAGTAACTCGACCGCTTCCAGAATGTGCGGCTGATCGTCGGCAGCCAAAATCCGGATTCGCTCTTGCTTAATGGTGATGATCCGCCTCCACTACGCCGGTCTTCGCGCCGGCGAAGGTCCCTCAAACGATTCTACGGCGCATGCGTGACTACGCCCGATTTCGCATCGTCAATCGAGACGCCCATCCGCTCCAGCGTCTCCCCGGTGGCGCGATCGATATCCACCTTCGCCTTTTCAAACGCCGTCTGCGCTGCCGCAAGCGCCGATTCTGCGATAGCCAGATTGTGCTGCGCGATCAGCGTATCGTAACCGGACTTGGCGCCAAGTTTCTGTTCTTGTGCGGTGATGTCAAAAGTGCGCTGCGCCAGATCGCGCGCCTTCTGCGCGGCATCGACGCGGGCCTGTGCCTGCTCCAGCGCGAACTGCGAGTTGCGCACGTCGAATCGGATGCTCTTCTTCTGCTCCTCAAAGGTGATCTGACGCTGCCGGTATTCCAGCACCGCGCGAAACTGATCCGCCTTGGCAACCCGGTTGCGAAGATTGATCGAAAGATTCATACCCACCTGATATTCCGGCGACGAGTAGTTGAACGTGTTCTCGAGCATGCTGCCGAAACCCGTCGGAAGAACCGAGGTGCAATCGGCTGCGCCCAGGCTGCAATTCGGATTTGCGGGGCCGGCAATGCCCGTACCGGCATAGGAGCCATACAGGTTTAACGTCGGCAACAGCTCGCTCTTGATCGACTTGAGACTCATCTGCGCTACCTGCATGGCAAGCTCATCCTGGGTGACGTCGGGGCGGTTCTTTTCCGCTTCGGTGATGAGGTCGCTAATTGGTTTCGAAGCGTTGGGATCGGGGGGGCCAATGCGATCCATAGGAATGACGGGCATTTCGTCAATTGACGGATCGTCGGTCTTGGTGACGGCGTTCTTAATCAGCAGTTCGTTCAGACGCAGATTGGCGCGCGAAACGGTGAGGTCGCCTTCGCTCGCCGCCACGTCCGACTCGTCTGTCGTAACCTGCATTGCCGGAATGGCGTTGAGGCCTAGCTGCTTCTGGTCGACCTCGAGGGTCTGTTGCGCAAAGGCCAGCGTGCGCTCCTTCACCTGCTCGTCCACATAGGCATTCACGAGATCCCAATAGATGTTTTCCACCTGGGTGACGGTCGCAATCACCTGGGCGCGAAATGCAAGGTCGGTGATCTGGAGATTCTTCCTCGCGATGTGCATGTAGCGTTCATTGGCTGACAATCCGAATCCGGCGAGCAACTGCTGCGTGACCACCACCTGAAAATTCGAGTAGAGCGTGGGATTGATGGCCTCGTACGGGCTGTTGTTCGCAAAGCGCTGGCCCTCGTAATTGACGTTCAGGTTGGCGCCCAATGGAAAAGCTTGAGTGAAATTGGCCACGCCCTCAATCGTGTTCTGCTCAAAGGTGGGAACACCAGCCTCAAAGACGTTGCCCTCCTGGGTGACGGTGTGATCCACCAGGCCTCTGAAATTCAGATAGGGATCGAAGGAGCTGACCGTGGTTCCGGCGCCGAGCGTGGAGGTTACGATTCCGCCTGCGCCCGCGGCGGTAGATCCGGAACTGGTGCCCGCGGATCCGGTGCTCGAAGAACCAAATCCGCCCTGCGTGGACGACTGCACGATCGCGGTATTGACGCCATTCGCGGTGCCGCCAGCTTTGGTGCGCGCGTAATCCGTTTGCGCAATGGGGAAGTTATAGCGGAAGTAGGCGAGATCAAGGCTGTTCTCAATGGCCAGGTCAATCGTGTCCTGCAGAGAAAGGTACAGCTTACCGTCGCGGATGAGCTGCTCCAGAAGCGGTGAGTTGGTGAGATCCAGAGGGGGTGCATCGCTGGGTCGATAGGGTGACAAAGGGTTGTGCGAGTGCGGCAGCGGCACGTAAAACGGCTGCTGCGGCGCGATCGGCTGCTGCTGTTGCTGCCGTATCAGTTGCGCCAGTGGAGGCGTCGCCGTCTTGCCGTTCGTAGCGGGCGCTGGAGCTTCTGGCGTAGCTGGCGTTGTCTCCGCGCCGGCGGGTGCGGCTTGTGCTGGCGTGGCCTGCGGCTGGTTCTGAGCAAAGCTGCCGGGAACAAGCTGCGTGCAGAGCGCCGCCGCCGAAATCCACTGCAGCCATGAGATCGAAGTCATGATGCGGCGCCCTCCTTGGGTTGGGTCTTCAGGTTTTCGTCGCGCGTCAGCCAGCCATCGCGCAACTCCACGATGCGCTTGCCGTAGCGCGCGTTTTCATCCGAGTGCGTCACCTGCACAATGGTGGTGCCCTGGCGGTTGAGCTCGCAGAAAAGCTCCATGATCTCTCGCGCCTGCGTGGAGTGCAGGTTACCGGTAGGCTCGTCGGCCAGAAGCAGCGCCGGTGCATGCACCACCGCGCGTGCAATGCCCACCAATTGCTGCTGCCCGCCGGAAAGCTGATTGGGATACAGATCTTTCTTGGCCACGATCCGGAAGCGGTCCAGAATGTCGGCCACCATCCCCTGGCGCTCTTTAGCGGGAATGTTTTTGTAGGAGAGCGGCAGGTCGATGTTCTCGGCCACCGTTAAATCGTCGAGCAGATGGTAGCTTTGAAACACCATGCCGACGCGCTGGCGGGCCAGGTCGGCGCGCTGTTTGCGATTGAGCTTGTGCGCCGCGGTTTCGCTGAACCAGTATTCGCCCTTCCAGCCATCGTCGAGCAGCGCCAGCACATTCAGCAACGAGGATTTCCCCGCACCCGACGGGCCCATCACGGTGATAAATTCCCCTTCGCGGATGGCGAGTCCGATCTGCCGCAACACCCACGTTTCTGTGTAGCCTGACTTATAACTGCGCTCAATATTTTTCAATTCGATCATGATTTCCGAGTGACTCCGATCTCGATGCCTGTGGGTTGATTCGCATTATTCAGTGCGCAACGCCTGCATGGGCTCAATTGAAGCGGCACGCCGCGCGGGGATAAAGCCGGCTCCTCCCGCGCAAAGGCCTAACACCACGGTTGCGCCAATCAGGGCCAGCGGATCGTAGCCGCTCACCTCGTAAAGCTGGCTGGCCATGAAGCGGCCGGCCAGAAGCGCGGCAGGAATGCCCAGTGCAAGGCCGGCGGCAATCTGCCAAAGCGCACCGCGCATCACCATGGCCACCACGCTCGAGCGCGTAGCTCCCAACGCCATGCGGATGCCGATCTCCCTCGTGCGCCGTGCGACGAAGTAGGACATCACGCCATAGAGCCCTACCGAGGCAAGCATCAGCGCCAGGATGCCGAAGAGGCTGGTGAGCCGCGCCACCAACCGGTTCTCCGTGAAGTTGCCAGCCACTTGCGTACCAAAGGAGCGAAGTTCCACCACGGTCAGGTTGGGGTCGATCCCAGCCAGCGTGTGACGCAGAAGTGAGTCTACATTCGGCGGCAGAGCGCTGAAATCGAGGACCATCGCGTTCAGAAACATGGATTGCGTCTCCCCTGAGTTCATCTCCGGCTCCTTGTACCCGGTGAACTGTTGCGTCAGGGGTCGCAGATAGACGGGGTGCACCTTCCTCGGATCGTTCATCTTGAAATCGCGGAAGACTCCTACAATCTCAAAGCTGCCTGAGTACTTTGGGTCGATGCCGAAGTGCTGGCCGATCGGGTCCTGGTTGGGGAAGAATTGCTTCGCGAACGTCTCACTGACGATCGCCACCTCGGGAGACGTGGCTGTGTCCTGCTCGGTAAAGTCGCGGCCGCGCACCATGGGCACGCCGATGGAAGCGAGGAACTGGCTGCTTACGCGGTCCCACGTTGCATTGCAGTGGACGTTCGGCGGCGGAGCGGGATGGCCCTGCTGGATGACGCACTCACCCCAGTTGTCGCCTTCGAGAGGGCTGTACATCGCCAGGCTCATGCCGGCCATACCGGGCAGCGCGCTGAAGCGGTCTTCAATCTGACGATAGAGTGCGGGCAGCCGGTCAACGGTGTAGCCCGCTCCGGCCGGATCGAAATGCAGCACATAGCGATTGGCGGTGACGACGCCGAAGTTCTGATCTTCAAGATGAGCGAGCGACTTGGTCATTAGGATGGCCCCCGCCAGCAGCACTACCGACAAAGCGGCCTGAAAAACAACCAACGCCTTTTGCGGCAACGAAGAGCGGTCGTGCGCGGTTCCGCTGCTGCGGCTCACGCCGCGCAGGGCCTCGGCCGGCTGTGCGTGCGACGCGATCCACGCCGGCCCCACTCCGAAAAGAATGCCCGTAGCCAGCGAAACCAGAAAAGCAAAACCGAGCACCTGCAGCGAGGGGCTGGCGTCGATAGTCACGTTTCTGGCGTCGGGAAATGCCAAAGCCAGAATCGTGCGGCTGCCAGCATAGGCAACGGCCAGTCCCGCGAGCCCGCCCAGGCAGCTGAGCACAACGCTCTCGGTGAGGACCTGACGTAAGATGCGCCGTCGCCCGGCGCCAAGAGCGGTGCGCACCGCGATGTCGGCGCGCCGCCCCGTGGCCCGCGCCAGCATCAGATTTGCGATGTTGGCGCAGGCAATGAGCAGCACGACCGAGGAAAAAATCATGAGCAGCTTCAGGCCTGCGCGGGTTTGGATTTGCAGGGTCTGGATGCCGCCGCCGGCGGGAGAAAGCACAACATGCATTTTGGGAATGATCGCCGCACGCCCGTTTGCCGCGAGCTGCGGTTGCGCGTAGAGCCATTGACGCAGCACTGCGGAAAGCTTGGCCTGCAATGCGCCCAGGTTGGTGCCGGGACGCAACCGTCCCACAGGGTAGAGCCAATGCGAAATGGGGTGATGAAGAACAGAACTGTCACCTTCAATATAAGGCTCCATTTGCATCGGCATCCAGAAATCGGGAGGCGTATCGGTGACCCGATCTCCGAAAAACCCCGGCGGCGCGATGCCAATCACGACGAAGGGCTTGGCCTGAATGAAGATGGTCGAGCCCACGATTGACGGATCGGATGCGTACTCGCCCTGCCATGCCCGATAGCTGAGCACGGTTGCGGGTGCCGCCGCGGCCGCGTCGTCGCTATCGGCAAAGAGCCGGCCCTCGTAGGCATTCAGACCGAGCGTGGAAAAATAGTTGCCGGAAACGAATTCGCCACCCAGGGACTTCGGTAACGCATTGCCGCGGCGCACGCTCCACCGATCTTGGCCGGCCTGTGCGGCCGCGAGTTGCTCGAACTCCGGCGATGCGTTCTTCAGATCCTCGAACAGGTCGAAGGAAAAGATGGAGAAGTCGCCGGTGCTGCTTGAGTCTTCTGGAAAGCCACCTTCGACGCAGCACGCGTCGCTGTCGCCTATGCGGTAAAGCTGCGCGGGATGCGCGACCGGCAGCGAGCGCAGCAGGATGCCTTGAACCAGCGTAAAGATAGCCGTGTTGGCGCCAATGCCTAATGCCAGCGTGAGCGTCGCGGTGATCGTAAACCCCGGCGACTTGCGCAATTGCCGCAGCGCGTAACGCATGTCCTGCCAAAAGCCGTTCATTGCGTTCTCCCCCTATTCATTATTTCAGTGCGCATTATTCGGCTCTCAACGCCTGCATGGGCTCAATTGACGCGGCGCGACGCGCCGGAATGAAGCTCGAAACGAATATTGTGAGCAGCAACAAGACCGCTGCCGCAAGATAGTTGAGCGGATCGAACGGCGCGACTCCAAAGAGCATCGAATGCAGCAATCGCACCGCTGCTGCCGACCCGAGGCCGCCGATGACCACACCCAGGACGGCGACGTCGGCGCTTCCGCGCAGAACCAGGCGGAAGATTCTCTCTCGCGTTGAGCCGAGGGCGATGCGCAGTGCGAACTCGCCATGCCGCTCGATCACGGAATAGGCCATCACCGCATAGAGTCCCATGATGGCCACCAGCACGCTGGCTATGGCGTACACTCCAAGCAGCTCGGCCGGAGCACGGAACCCCTGGTATTGGTCGTCTGCAACCTGTTCGAGCGTGCGCACATCTTCGAGCGGCAGTGTGCGGTCGAGCGCTGCTGCAGCCTGCCGCAGTTGTCCCGTTACGGCCGCCGCGGTCGTCTGCGAGCGTAGCGCCAGAATGACGTAGCCGTAACCTGTAGGCCCCTGCAGATAGGGCAGAAAAACCACCGGGCTTGGATTGGTGTCATTCGGAGAGTAGTAAGTGAAATTGGGAACAACGCCAACGATCTGCCGCGCTACACGATCGACAACGATGCTGCTCTCTAGCGCGTTACCGCCCGGCCAATAACGATGGGCCATAGCCTCATTGATGATCGCCACTTTAGGCGAAGTGGAGTTGTCGGCGTCGGCGAAGTCGCGGCCCTTCAAAAGCGCGATGCCCATGGTGTGAAAGAACGCCGGGCCGTCAAAATCAGTGATCACTTCCATGTCCTCGCCTTTGGCGGGAACGTAGCCGGGAATGCTGAAGTCGCGGGTATTGCCGCCGCCGTTGTCGCCCATCGGCAGATGAGTGGTAAGAGTCGCCGACGCCACTCCGGGAGCATGGCGAAGCCGCTCAAGCAACTCCGTCAGAGACACGCGTGCCCGGTCCTGACTGTGGGCTGCTCTGGAAAGGGCGATGGTGGCCGTCAATGTGTTGAGGCGGTCAAATCCGGGATCGCGGTGGTAGATGTTCAGTGCGGTGCGCGTGAGCAGTCCGCAGCACACCAGCACCATGAAGCAGATGCCCAGTTGAAAACCGAGAAGTATCCTCTGACCCCTGCGCTTGCGTGCGGAGCCGGCCACCGTCGCCCCGCCTTCGTGCAGCGCCTCCTGCTGCGAGAAGTGAAGTGACTGGCGCACCGGAACCATGCCGCAGATCAATGTGACCGCAACTGCAATGGCAATGGTGAACATATCGATTCGCAAATTGTTTTGCAGATTGAACGCCATGGTGTAGCCGAAGTTCGGCAGCAGCAGATAGAGCATCTTCGAAAGCGCGAGACCTGCCGCCCAACCCACCAAGGCTCCAGCTCCGGCAAGAATTCCCATCTCCACCAGCACCTGCGAGGCAATTCGGCGGGGCGTGGCGCCCATTGCTGTGCGGATCGCTATCTCGCGCCTCTTTCGCGCCCCGTGCTGGCCCAAGAGAGAAGCGATGTTGAGGCACACCAGAATCATGAGCAACACCGATGCCCCCGCGAGCACCGGCAATTGCTCGCTGAATCCATTGAAGAAGCCGCGTTGGATGTACGCACTGTCGCGGAGATTGAAGGTCCGGCCGCCGTAGTTATCGCTGTGCTGCGCCGCCGCATATCGCCGGGCCAGTATGCGAAGCTCGGCCGCGGCGCTCTGATCGGAGACGCCGGCAGGGAGACGGACGACCGCCTGCAGCCCATAAAACTTCAGCGGATTCGCTGGCGAATCGGGCCAAAGATCGCGCAGGCTCGAAAGTGGTACCCAGAGGGCTTCGGCAAGCCCGCCGTAAATTCCGAGGAAGCCTTTGGGAGCGACGCCAATGACCGTGAACGGATGCAGGTTGATCGAAATCGTGCGGCCGACAAGATTTGGATCTGCGTCGAACTGTGTTCGCCAGAGCGTGTCGGAGAGAACGGCCTCATCGTGCGCGCCGTAGACACGATCGTCGACATCGGGCTGGAAGAACCGGCCGAGTTCTGGCTTCACGCCGAGCAGATCGAAGTAATTCGACGAGACCGTGCCGCCACGGCTGACCTGGGGCACTCCGTGCGCGGAATCTATGCTCAGGTCGCGGCCTTCGAATGTCGCGCCCTGGCTGAAGGAATGGCTCTGCTGTCGCAGGAATTGAAGCTGGTCGTAGTCCACCGAGTACCCGTCGTTACCGAGCACGGTGGCATCGATAAATCGCAGCGAGCGCGCATCCCGCACTTGCGGCCAGGGGTCGAACAGCAACGCATTCGTCCAGATCGTTACGGTGATGAGCGCGCCGATGCCCAACGCCAGCGTGAACACGGCTGTGACCGTAAAGCCCGGCGACTTGCGCAATTGCCGCAGCGCGTAGCGGATGTCCTGCCAAAAGCCGTTCATCGCGTTCTCCCCCTATTCGTGATTTCAGTGCGCATTATTCGGCTCTCAACGCCTGCATGGGTTCAATCGAAGCAGCACGCCGCGCAGGCAACAGGCAAGCTGCCGCTCCCACAGCCACAAGCATGCAGACTGCGCCGGCAACAATCGCGGGATTATACACACTTACCTGGAACAACAGGCTTGCCACCAGGCGCGCACATGCAAACGCGACGCCAACGCCGATCAACGCACCCACCAGAACCGGGAGCAGGCCATCCCGCAGTACCAGGCCGTAGATACTTGTCCGCTGCGCGCCCAGCGCCATGCGCAACCCGATTTCGCGCCCCCGTTGGACGACGGAATACGTTACGACCCCGTAGACGCCGAGTCCGGCGAGAAGCAAGGCGCTTACAGCAAACAGCAGCAGGAGATCCATCTCAAAGCGGCGGTTGGCCACCGAGTCCGCAACGATGCCCCCCAGGGTGCGCACCACGGGCACCGACACATCGGGGCTCACGCTCCAAACCGCCTTTCGAATGGAGTCCGCCATCGTCGCCGGATCCTGGCGGGTTCGCACTACCAGCCCGCCCACGCTTTCGCAGCGATACCAGTACGGCATGTACACCATCATCGGGTCGGCTTTCGCTAGCGAAATGGTCCGTGCGTCTTCGACTACGCCGATCACGGTAAATGGCGCTTCAGTCATGCCGGCGCGAACAAACTGGCGGCCGATGGGATTGGTGCCCGGCCAAAGCGTACGTGCCGTCAATTCCGAAATCAGTGCGTAATGTTTGCCTTCATCCGTCGCGCTCAAGTACCGTCCGGCGATCAGAGGCAGATGAATCGCTTCCATGTAACCGGGACTGATCCAGCGGAAATGCTCAGTAGGAAGCTGCATTTCTGGCCGGGCGTCGCCGGGAACGCGAATCATGTCGATCCACTGATCTCCCGCCAGGGGCAACTCTCCGGTCAGACCCACAGCTTCCACACCGGGAAGCTGCCGCAGGCGCTCAAGGGCCGTGCCAAAGAATGCTGCGTGGGACTTCACATCGGGGTACGAGTTGTAGGGCAAATCGACAGTTGCGGTCATTACACGGTCTGCATCGAAGCCGCGGTTGATGCGCATCAGCTTCACTAAGCTCGCCGTGAGCAGCCCTGTCATCAGCACCAGGACAATGCTGACAGCAACCTCCGCAGCAACCAGCGTTCCGCGTATTCGCTTGCTGCTGCGCGTTTCCGTAGCCAGGCGCGACTCGCTTTGCAGCGCATCGCGCGCCTGCGTTCGGGAACCGATCCAGGCCGGGACTGCGCCTGCGAACAATGTCGCTGCAACCGCCAGAAGAAGAGCGCAGCTTGCTCCCGCCCAATCCAAATGCAGCGGTCCGCGAAAGTCCAGCGCCGGGGGAAGATAGCGCTGCATTGCCGGCACCAGAATCGCCGCCAGTACTATGCCAAATGCACCGCCAACCACAGCAAGCACCGCGGTTTCCCGCATCACCATGCGCAGCATCTGGGCGCGGCTGGCCCCCAGGGCTACGGCAACGGCCATCTGCCGCCTGCGGCCTGCCGCGCGCGCCAGAAGAAGATTCGCGATGTTGAAGCAACCTACCAGAAGCAGCCCCGCAACCGCGGCGAGCAGAATGAGCAGGGGCGTTCGATTGTCGCCGACCAAAGCTTGCTGGAACGGAGTCAGCACGGCGGAAAGAGTTCCTTTGTCGTCCTCGGAGAGGCTGGCCGAGATGGTTTGCTGCAGCCGGTCGATCTCTGCATTTGCCTGCGCCACCGAGACCCCTGGCTTCAACCGGGCGAGCCCAAAATAGTTGAAGTCGCCCATGGTTTCCGCCAGCTGCTCTGTTGAAAAAGCAAAAGGCACGAGAGCTTCCACGGGCTTCGCGCCATCCGGATTCGGGCCTGCGATCGTATCCACGACCGGCATCCGAAATGACGGCGGCATGACTCCGACAACGGTGTAGGGAAATCCGTTGAGCGTAATGGTCCGGCCGAGAATCCGGGGATCGCTCTGGAACTGAGTTCGCCACAGGTCGTTCATCAGCACCACAACACGATCCCGGCCAGGCTGTGCCTCCTGCTCGGTGAACGCGCGGCCAAGGCCCGGATTCACATCCAAAACGGAGAAAATGCCGGGTGTCGTTTTCAGTACGTTCATTTGCAGGGGATGTTCCGCCATCCCCAGTGGCATCGAGCCCTGATTCATCACCGCCATCGACTGAATGGTGCGGCTATTTCGCTGCCAATTGACGAAGTGATTCGCATTCATTGGCAGTTCTGGATAAATGTCGCGGAACTCCGCAACCCGCTCCTCCATCACGATCAACCGGTCAGGATACGCATAGGGCAGCGGCTTCAACATGACGTCATACACGAGCGTGAAGATAGTGGTCGTCGCCCCGATCCCCAAGGCCAACGTGAGAACCGCTGTCACAGCAAAGCCGGGCGCACGCCGCAACTGGCGCAGCGCGTAGCGCAGATCGAGCCACAGGGTCTTCATCGTCTGCCTCCTTCTTTGCTGTTGGTGCAGTTAATCACTCGGCTCTGAGCGCCCGCATCGGTTCGACGGAAGCGGCGCGCCGCGCCGGGATGAGCGCCACAAGCAGCCCGGTTGCAACCAGCAGCACCGCGAGCAGGAAAACTTCCCCTGACTCCTTATGCGGGTCAAAGTAGATAAGAATACCAATGAGCTTGCGCGCGGCCACGGCGAGGACCAGGCCGGCAACGGCGCCGGCGCCGAGCGTCCAGCCTACCCGGCGCAGCACCATGGCCAGGATGCCGGACCGCGAAGCTCCAAGAGCCATGCGGATGCCAATATCGCGTGTGCCCTGTTCCACTTCATGACGCACGAGCCCGTAAAGCCCCACCATTGCGAGAAGCAGCGCCAGTCCGGCAAAGATGCCGAACAGCCAGCTCTCCATACGTTCGAAGACTAGTGTTTCCGAAACGATCTCGTCCATGGTGCGCGGGGCGACAAACGGAATCGTGGGATCGATGTTGTGAATCGCGCTGCGCAGCGCTGGGATGATCGCATCGGCGCTCCCGTCAAAGCGCAGTACGAACGACATGGAGTCGATGCTGGGCAATTCTTTAGCAGGCAGTTCGTCAATCAGGAAGTCGCGTTCTGCCAGCGTGGCCTCGTAGATATCCTGGCGAACATTTCCGACTACCCCCACGATGCGCGTCCAGTTTTCTTCCTTATCCGCATCGTCGGTCCGCTGCATCGTAGGATCGAGATTCGCAGGAACAAACTTCCTTACGAAGGCCTCATTGACAACAACTGTGGGAGCCGCATTCTCCGGCCGGTCGAGCGCGGGTGAGAGCATGCGCCCGCGGCGCAAAGGTATTCCGAATACATTGAAATATCCGGTGGAAACGGCGCGGTTTTCCGCTAGCATCTCTCGATTGGGCGGATACGGCGGCTGGCCGGCAATGTGAATGTCGGAATTTGATCCATAACTCTCGATGGGCAATATATTGATAACGCCAACCGCGCGCACGCCGGGAATCTGCGCCACGCGCTCCAACAGCGGCGTGTAGAAATCGGCGATCGGGTCGCGACCCTCGTAGCGCGCGGGCGAGAGATTGATATCCGTGGCAAGAATGCGCGCGGGATTGAAACCGAGATTCGCATGGCGATAGCGCGTGACAACACCGATCAGCTGTCCGGCCACCACCAGCAGGACCAGGGTAAGCGCCACCTGGGTCACAATAAGGCCCGCGCGCAATTTGTGCTGCGCGCGCCCGGCGCCCGCGTTGCCCCCGGACTTGAGGGAACGGTTGGGATCGATGCCCGAAATCAGCAGCGCAGGAAACAGCGATGCAGCCAGACTGGCCATGATAGCCGCGCCGATGGCCGCGGCTAGCACCGCCCAGTTGAAATGAATGTCGGCGCCGCGCTCGAGCGCCTTCACGAGAAAGCTGCGCATCAGGTCGAGCAAGGTCCCGCCAACCAGGATTCCGCCACCCGCGCCCAGCAAGCCCAGCAGAAGGCCTTCGACGAGCAGTTGCCGCACCAGCCGCAGGCGTCCCGCGCCGATGGCCGTGCGCACCGCCATCTCCCGTTCCCGCTCCACGCCGCGCGCTATCAGCAGCCCCGCCACATTCACGCACCCGATGGCCAGCACGGCAAGAACGGCGGCCAGCAGTGTCCACAGCGGTCCCCGGCTTCTTTCGTTGACGGCCTGTGAGAGCATTTGAAGATGAACGGTGCGGCCCGCGTCCGTGTCGGGATAAGCGCGTCCAAGATTGGCAAAGATACGCCCGAGATCGGCCTGCGCCTCGGTGATGCCGGCGCTCTCCTTTACGCGGCCCACCGTCCGCAGCCAGTGGTTGCCGCGCCCGACCATCCACGGCTGGTCGCGGTGAAGCGGATAATAGACCGCGTCGCGCTCGTTGAGCGGGAAGCGAAATCCCGCCGGCATCACGCCGATGATGGTGAAGGTGCGGCCATCCAACCTGGTTGTCTTGCCCGGCAAATCGCGATCTCCGCCGAAGTAGTTCTGCCACAGGTCGTAACTCAGCACGGCAACGTCGTTCTTGCCTTCCTGCTCTTCGCCAGGCAGATACGTGCGCCCAAGCAGGGGCTTCACGCCGAACACCTGGAAGAAATTGCCGGTGGAGCGAACGCTGTCGAGAAGCGTCGGTCCGCTTGATGGCGTGTCAACGGTAACTTTGCTGTAATCCATATAGCCGGCCAAAGCGACAAAGTCGTGCGCTTGCGCGCGCTCGTCGCTGTAGCTGGGCCACGAAGCCGGTTGCTCGTAGCCGCTTTGGCTATGGTTCACGATGTCCACAATGCGCTCCGGATGCGCGAACGGCAGCGGTCGCAGGATCACCGCATCGATCACGCCGAATACCGCCGTGGCCACGCCCACGCTGAGTGACAGCGTGAGAATCACCGTCAATGCAAATCCCGGCGCGCGGCGAATCTGCCGCATCGCGTAGCGCAGGTCCTGGATCGTATTCCGCAGCATCTTACGCCTCCGCTTCTTCTTCGAGCTTCTCCTGTTCCTTTTCGCTGACGACCTTTCCGTCGAACAGATGAACCTCGCGCTCGGCGTGGCGGGCAAAGCGGGGATCGTGCGTCACCATGCAGATGGTGGAACCCTCGCGGTGCAAGTCGCCGAGCAGGTGCATCACCGCTTCGCCGTTCTTCGAATCCAGATTGCCGGTGGGCTCGTCGGCCAGCAGGATCGACGGTGACCCCGCCAACGCGCGGGCCACGGCCACGCGCTGCTGCTGGCCGCCCGAAAGCTGCGCCGAGTAGTGTTTCAGACGGTGCGCCATGTTCACGCGCTCCAGCGCTTCTTTGACGCGCCGCTTGCGCTCTGCCGATGGCATGCCTGCGCGATAGGTGAGCGGCAGCTCCACGTTCTCCTCCACGGTCAGATCGCCAATCAGGTTGAAGCTCTGAAAAATGAACCCAATCTCCTGGTTGCGAATTCGCGAACGCTCGCCGAAGCTCAGGTTCTCCACCGGCTTGCCGTTCAGCAGATAGCTGCCCTTGGTGGGCGTGTCAAGAAGGCCCAGTATCGACAGCAGCGTGGACTTGCCGCACCCGGACGGCCCCGACATGGCCAGGTACTCGCCACGATCGATGGTCAGGTGAATGCCTGAAAGTGCATGCGTCTCCACTTCATCGGTGTAAAAAATCTTGGTCAGGTCCTCGATCTCAATCAATCTTCCATTCGATGTCATGCCATTCTCCTCGAATCAACGCAAACAGTGTTTGGTGAACGCTGATCAGTTCATAATCGTGGTTCAAAGTTATGAGGAGCGGCGTTTGTCTCTCCCCTGGTCCCTGCCGCCGATCTTCCGTTCACGGTTCAAGTTTTCCCGTGTTCCCTGCGCGGGTGTTGCGGTTCTCGTTCACCGTCTTGCCTGCTTCAGCCTTGCCGATCTCCAGCCGAACCTACTCCAGCCGGACATGATCGACGTTGTCGTAGCGCGACATGTCGGAAAGAATTACCGTGTCGCCCTCGTTCAGCCCTTCGATCACCTGGATATCGCTCACCGAGGCGCGGCCCACCTTCACCGCTACGCGCGTTGCCGTCTTGCCGACGGGATCGATCTTGAACAGGCTGATGGTCGATTCTTCGTTGCCCAGCGCCGGGCGCCCCACGTAGAGAACATCGCTCATCCGCTCCAGATCGATGGTGCCGTCCACACTCAACTGCGGAACCGCGCCCGGCGGCAGCGGCCCATCCAGTGATACGTCAACGGTGCGCGTTCCGTTCACTACCGCCGGATCGATGCGGGTGACGTGGCCGGGAATAACGCCGTTGTGGGTGTCGATCGAGGCAGGCTGGCCGATCTGAATGTCGCGAGCCTGCGTCTCGGCAATCTGCAGAGCGGCCTTGAGCTTACCGCTCTGTACAACCTCGGCAACCGAAGTCCCGGCAGTTACGTGTTCGCCTACTTGCACGGGCGCGGCCAGCGGAGCCAGCGTGCCTGAGATCGTGGACCGCACCTCAAGCGCCTGCGCCTGCTTCTCATAAAGCGCCAGCAGCGCTTTGGCCTGATCGATCCTGGTCATTTGCGAGGCCAGTTGCACCTCGATCGCGTTCTGGTTCACCTTGAGCTGCTGCTGGCTGAGCTGGTGCTGCGAGGTCAGTTGGTCGGCGGTGCTTTGCGACTTCTGGTACGCGAGCCCGGAGATCACGCCCAGGTCGAACAGCGCCTTGTCGGTCCGAGCCTGCAACTGGTCCTGGGCATAGCTTGCGTCCACCTGGGCCGCCGCGGTCTTCTTGTCCATCAGCGTGCTTTCGAGCGTAGCCTGAAGGCTCTTGTAGTCGGCCTCGGTCGCCTGCAGTCCCAACCGGGCGTTCAGCACCTCCTGCTGGAGCTGCGGATCGGAGAGGTCCATGATGATGGTGTCCGGCGCAATCTGCGCGCCGGGAAGCACGCGAATCCGCACCACCGTCGCGTCCGTCTGGGCCGGGATCAGCTCAATCGAATCCTCGCGCGGCACCAGGCTTCCGGTCGAGGAGCGCACCTGGCGCACCAGCGGTCCGCGCTTCACCGTATCAGTCCAGATGGCGGAGCGATCCACATCCGGCGCGGCGGGTTTCAGGCGCGACACTCCCCAGGCCAGCAGTAGGAGGGCGACCGCTCCGGCGCCGGCCCATAGCAGCATCCGACGCTTCCTTTTTCGCAATAGGTCTGGTCGTGCGATGTCCATATATCAGGGACCTTGCACGTGCCGTGCCAGAGTCGTCTGGCTCATGTTGTTGATAATAAAAAGGTTACCTTTGCAGGTTCGAACGGGCAGACGCCGGAGTGACCGCTTGTGGCACCGTACTGTTCGATTCCGGACAGCAGTCCCGTGTCAGGAAAACTCCCAGCCGCGGCATTTATCGATCTCCACGCGGCTGCGGTTGATGTAATGCCGAAGTTCCTCCAGCCCATAGGCGCGCGCCAGTTCGCGTGCGCTCACGCCGGGCCGCTTGGCGCGGAGCACAAACCATCCTTCCATGGGCCACCACTGCTCCTGCTCCACGTCGTCGCCGTGCTCCTTGAGCAGCTTGTCCCGCTTTGCGGGCAGATTCACATCCTGGTGAAAGACGCAGCGGTCCAGGTCGAGCTCGACGCGCGTGATATTGCTCTCCCCGCCGTCGTCAGCCCGGTCGTGAACCATCAGCGTCCCGTCAACGTCGAACACCATGCAGTCGGGTACCTGCGTGGCGCTCACAATGTAGTAGTGGTACTGAATGGCCCGCGCCTGCAGCGATCGGCCCGCGGAGTAGGCGCTTGGCCACACCACAAGCTCCGCTCCCTGGTCTGCCATCTCTTCCCACAGTGAAGTCCAGTTCACATCAAAGCAGATGGCCATGCCGATGCGCCCAAAGTCGGTGGCATACACCTGCACCGTGCTTCCCGGCTGCACGGGAGGCTGTTTGGCGCATTCATCCTGCCACACGGGATAGAGTTTGTCGTAGACGCACGCCACATGGCCAAACCGATCCAGGAGAACAGTGGAGTTATAGCGCGTTCCACCGTCCACGCGATCAATCGGGCACACAACATAGGTCTGGTGCTTTGCTGCCAGCGGTGCGATGGCGGAGATCGTTGATCCATCGAGCGTTTCCTGACTGTGCTCGTCTTGCCCGCGGCAGGACTCCGGCAGAATGATCAAGTCAGCCCCTGCCGCGCCTTCCTGGTCAACCAGCGCAGCAATCTTGTCGAGCGGAATCCCCGGTCTGAATCCGATGCTGGTGATGCGCACAGGGCGCCCCACTCGCGCCGGGCGATGCGTTGTCTGCGGCGTTTCCGCGCTGGCCGGCAGGTTCAGTCCCACGCCGGAGGCAATTGCGCCGAGGCCGACAGTTGCTTCCTTCATGAATTGGCGTCGTTCCATAAGCAGCACCTCCTTTGAAGCAGCTTCCAGATCGTCATTGGGAAGTATAGCGCGCAACCAATTAGATTGGCAGCATTGCCGTTTTGAGTCCGCCCCGCGAGCGCTGCCGCAGAATCTACGCTTGAACGGCTTCCACCGTGCGCCGCAGCGGGCCGGCAAACGCCCAGAGGACCCCTGCGCAGATCAACGGAATCACGCCAAAGAGCACGAAGGCCGGCGCATACGAGTAACGGTCGACCAACCAGCCCGTTAGGAGCATGAAGATCATTCCGCCAAAGCCAGAGCCCATGCTGGCCAGTCCGTAGACAGAGGCCACCGCTTGAGGCGGGAAGACGTCGGCAGGCATGGCCAGCATGTTTGCCAGCGCGGCCGTATAGCCGGCCATGTCCACGGAAATGAGCGCGAAGGCGGATGTGGTGCTCTGCGCAAAAACAGCGGGAATCGCCATGCTCATCATCAGGGCCGCCACCGTGACTGAAGATTTTCGGGCTGCGGTGATCGTCATGCCCAGCCTCAGGAAGGCTGACGCAATCAGGCCTCCACCAGCGCTGCCCAGCCCCGCAATTAGGAAGGGAATCCACGCTAGCCTGCCGATGGATGCCAGATCGAAGTGCCGCCCGTGGCTCAAATACTCGGGGAACCAGAAGATGTAGAAGTACCACACGGGATCGATGAAGATTTTTGAGATCGTGAAGGCCCACAAAAAACGTGAACGAAGAAGCCTGCCGACCGGAACCAGCGGCGGCGCGGCCATGTGCGCCGCGGGTTGGGTTGGCGTTCGATAGAACCGCAACCACACCGCGAGCCAGGCAAATCCCAGGCAACCGACGGCTGCAAATGCCGATCGCCAGCCAAATCTCAAAACCAGAAAGGCGATGAGTGGGGGAGCAAGAATGGCGCCCGCGGACGAGCCGCTATTGAATATTCCCGAGGCCAGCGAACGCTCTTCGGCAGGAAACCATTCGGCGACCACTTTCACAGCGCCGGGCCAGTTTCCCGCTTCGCCAAGTCCGAGAAGAAAACGGAAGATGCCAAGCGAGAGAAACCCCTCGGCAAAGGCGTGCAAGAGCGCGCAAAGCGACCACCAACCGACAAACAGCGCATAACCGGCGCGGGTCCCCAGGCGGTCGATGATCACACCGCAGAAACCGTTCATCACCGTGTACGCCAGCATGAACGCGAACAAGATCCGCGAGTAGTCGATATTGCTCAGGTGAAACTGCATGCGCAGAACAGGCGCGGCCACTGAGAGAGCCTGGCGGTCGAGATAGTTGATCAGCGTGGCTGCAAATGCCAGCGCAATCATGGCCCAGCGCATGGATGAGCCCGCGGCCACGGCCCTCAAGTCAGGTCCACCCGGATCGCCTCGTAGATAAGCAGGCTGGGCACGGTGACGCTGATCCACTCTCCATCGCGCGTAGCAGCGATCTCCACACCCGCGCGCATCAGCCGCACCGAACGGATCGTTCCGGGAATGTGCATCCGCACGCGTACATTTTCAATCGGATAGAATCGCTCGCGCACCTTGAGCATGTGGCTCTTGTCGCCGATGTCGGCCAGCAGATGAAGCACAATGGTCCCGTCGGAGGCCATCCATTGCGGCGTAACCCCGGGGATGAACTCCATCTCATACTGACGCCCTGCGGCAAGGTGCGGCAGCAGCAGGGAACCGAGATAGTGCCGCACCGGTTCCATGCGCGTTTCCTGGTAGATGGCTTCAAGGCCTGAGGCAATATAAGTACTCCGCCCGCTACCCACGCGATTGGTCACCACTGCGGGACCGAGTTCACGCCGATTGCCGCGGTCCCATGTTACGGCGATTACGGCGCCGCCCGTCACGCGCGTGCACATCACCTGCGGATCCTGCGGAATCACCTTCCCGTCCTGGGGCTTCAGATAAAGGTCCGGGCATTCAATAGGCGTCGCCTCCACGGCCGATGCGCCAAAGACATCCCCAAGGCCGAAGTCCTTGCGTACGCGCCCAAGTTCGTCCGCAATCGAGGTCAGGTGCGTCGACACCAAGGTTCCGCCGCGCTTCACATAAGCGCGCAGCATTGCGCACTGCGCATCGCTCAGGCAGGCGGCATTCGCGGCAAAAACAGTTGCATAGCGTGACAGCCGCTCCGGAGTCATGCTTCGATCCAGGAACGGCTCCGCCTCAATTGAGAACGATTTCAATAAATTGAAAGCCCCCTGGTAATAGTTGCCATAAGCTCTGAGTTCAAATCGCTCGCCCGCGTACCAGTTGATGGTCTGGCTGCCGACAAGAATTCCAACTTGCGGCCGCGCCTTGAGGGCGCTGAGCAGTTCTCTGTTGGTCTCTTGAAATTTGAAGATGTCCTTGACGATCCTGCCGCTCTCAAAGCTGTGCGGCGGGTCAGTTTCATAGAAGAATCGTTGCATGCCCCAGTAGACGCATCCAACTCCGGCGGCCGTGGCCACGGCGCCGTCCAATAGCAACTCCTGGCCCTCCACCGGGTAGCTGTACCAGCCGCGGACCGACTTGTCGCTCATGTGTTCGCGGTTGTACTCGGTGTGATGCCCGAGATACGTCCAGATCACCTCGCCCGTGGATTTTCCAAGCGCGAGATTGAAGAGCTTTTCCTCGGGCGTCTCCGCGGCCTCAAACATGAATCCATCCGCGATGGTGATATCGCTGCGCCAATCCTGCCTCTCCAGCAACACCGTGTCGTTGAAGAGAACCGGAACATCGCGCTTGCTGCGAATCATCGCGCGCAGATCGCGAAAGAACGTGTGAACCACTTCGTCGCGCATCCAGCCGATGTAGCGAAAGCGTTCTTCCTTGGAGCATTTCCGCTGGTCGGGAACGGGGCCGCCGAACCGCTTTTCATACGCGGTCTGGCAATGCCGGCAGTGGCAGAATTCCATGCGATGGTCCATGCCTTCGTACGGGCCATCGAAGTAGAGCACGTCGAAATCGTAATCGAGCACTTCCGAGGTGAGGGTGGTGGCAATTTCAGAAATGTGCGAGTTCAGACACCCTTCAAAAAATCGCCCCCATCCATAGTGCGATGTGATCATGGGCGACCCGTCCACATAGCGCCGGGTCCAGTCCGCATAGCGCGGATCGTTTGACTCAATTGACATGAACGGATGATTGAGCGGGACATAGGCGATCGTCTTCATTCCAGCCTTGCGCAGCATCTCCAGGGTCTGCCGCATCGGATCGCCCTTCAGCTCCGGATGGATCGGAAAGCCGGACTTGGTGGGGAACAGCGCATAGTAAGCCGCGGCGGGAAACCGCATGGAGTTGCAGCCGAGATCGAGCGCGATGGATACAGCCTTTTCCGGCGTGTAATCGAGCGACGGATAGAAAGGCGGGTTGTAGGCTTCGGCAATCAGCGTGCGGTTGTAGCGAATCCATTCCGGGAGTGGACGTCCCGCTCCATGCGCTTCCTCTTCAGCGATACCGATAGGCGCCGCATCCAGCGCGTGAAACCCCGGTGCGGCAGCGGCCAGCGCGGTGACGGTCAACATCTGGCGTCGAGTCATTGCAGGCATCAAATGTTCTCCGATTACCCAACCATCGGGCCCTCTTCTTCGCGTGTGTGCAATATCCTTACGCGCACCGCCGCGCAGCGTCAAGTCTCGTCGATCCCTGAGTCTCAAGCAGCGGGCGTCCTCAGGCGGAGCCCATCGAAAGAGTCGTCGAGAAATCTTCAGCACCGGCTTCGGGTGGGCACAATTTCAGCCAAACGTCGGAACGACCCGCAAAAAGCAAAAGCGGCCAAAAGGCCGCAATCGATTGAAGAAAGGGATTTTGAATGGTACGCCCAAAGAGATAAATGGTGCGCCCGGAGAGATTCGAACTCCCGACCTACTGATTCGTAGTCAGTCGCTCTATCCAGCTGAGCTACGGGCGCACAAGGATGGCTCCATGCGGAACCTAAGACAGATTATCAGGCTTTGCGCAGCGGTGCAATGAGCCTGCTCAGGCTTCGGGCGCCGTCACCACCGCCGGAATCAACGGCAACTCCTCGGCGATCTGAAGGCCGGTCTGACGGATAAGCTTTGTCACCGCGGCGCTGTTCAGCCGGGTCGCGTCAAACTCCACGCGGAGCCTCCGCGCTTCTGAATTGATCTCCAGGTGCCGTATGCCATAAACATCGCGCGCGCCGGCCAGCGCAATCGACACCCTGTCCGTAGGGGGTGTCGTGTAGCGATACAAAATCTCCACCGTGGTCATATTGGAATCATAACAAGAGCGGCGCTTGGACCTTGAGCCCGGCCTCGTGTATCGACATATTTGAGCAGTCAGCGCCGCGAGCCAATTTCTCTCAGAGCGAATTGAGAAACGCGCGAATCTCCGGATCATTCCAGTCCTGCGGTCCCACATACTTGCTCCGGATCACGCCCTTGCGGTCGATCACGTAGGTCTCAGGCCACATATCTGTATGGAACAGCGTCGCCGCGGTCTGGCCAGGGTCCCGCACCGTAATCAGGTCCACATGCCGCCGAGCGATGAACTGCGCATACTCGTCCGGATCCTCGTCGATGCTCACCGCCAGAATCACCAGGTTCGGATCATCGTGATGAAGTTGCAAGAGCGACGGCAACTCCACCACGCACGGCTGGCACCAGGTTGCCCAAAAGTTCAGCAGCACCACCTTGCCTCGGTAATCGGCCAGGTGAACCCTGCGTGTCCCGTCTGAAACGGTGAAATCGGGCGCAATTTTGCCCGTCTGCGCCGGATGAGCGCCGCGGTTGCAGCCCGCGGTAAGGGCCAGCGAAAAAACAAGCAGAAAGTCGAGCCTACGAGGGAGCCGCACATCCTTATAATACGGAGCGACAGGCCAGATGCGAAAGGGCAAGCAGTATCGACACGAAAGGGCGCGCGCCAATGACCCAACACGAGTCCCATGCGGATGGAGCCGCACCAGCCGGCAATTGGAAGCCGGTCCTTGGTCTCTCCGACGAGCCCGCAACCGCGCCTCTCGATTGGCGTGAGTGGGCAAACAAGACGATCGCTGGCTCTGTCTTCGCTCAGCCGGAGCCGGAACCGCTGATCGAGCTCACGGTGATCGTTCCCGCCCGCGATGAGCAGGAGTGCCTGGCCGCGTGTCTTGAGTCGCTGGTGAGCCAGTCGGAGGAGATCTTCGAACTCGGCAAAGACTGGGAGCTGATCGTCGTCGACGACCACTCCACCGACCGCACCGCCGACATTGCGCGCGGATTCCCTTCGGTGACGCTCATGGAGGCGCTCAGGCTCGAACCCGGTTGGACAGGGAAGGCCAACGCCCTCTGGACCGCAGCCCGCCATGCCCGCGGTCGTTGGATCCTGTTTACCGACGCGGACACGATTCATGAACCCGGAGATCTCAAGCGCGCCATGCATGAGGCCGAGCGCCACAAGGCGGGAATGCTCAGCTATTCCCCGCGCCAAATCGTCCGCGGCCTGGCGCAGCGCTCGCTCATGCCCCTGGTCTTTTGCGAACTGGCGCTGGCTTATCCGCCCGCCAAAGTTTCCGATCCCAATGCCCGCATCGCCGCCGCCAACGGCCAGTTTCTGCTGGTCGAACGGGAGGCCTATCGTCGCCTCGGGGGCCATGCCAGCGTGGCCGACAAGGTGCTCGAAGACGTCGAGCTGGCCTATCTCGCCAAGCATCGCCGCGTCGGCCTGCGCTTCCGTTACGCCGACGATGCCGTGGCCACCCGCATGTACCGCACCACAGGCTCCATGATTGAAGGGTGGACCAAGAATCTGGCGCTGTTGTTTAACAACACCCTCGCGATGGCGCTCTGGCGCGCCTTGGATTTTCTCCTGCTCTTCGGGTTGCCCGTCCTGGCCGTCGAGCTTTGGAACGCCCGCCTTGCTCCCCACGGCCTTCAGTGGCTCGCCGCCGGATGGCTGCTGGCCCTCCTCTGGGTGCGCACCCTCGTCCGCTTCTACAATCGCGTCGCCAAATCCAACTTCCCCTTCTTCGATTGCGTGCTGACTCCGTTGGGCTTGCCGCTCTTCATCATCCTCCTCTACCGAAGCTGGTTTCAGCACCGCATCCTCAAGCAGGTAAGCTGGAAGGGAAGAAGTTACAAACCCTGAACGCGATCTGGAAACATCGGATTCGTTCCCCTGAATCGACGCTCATTCATTCGATAAGCAGCTCATCGAACAAGCGCTGCCATCAAACAGGCGTTGTCATCCAGAGGCCTAGCCGAGACAACTGCCGGTTACCTTCGCCTGTTCACGCCTGCATTGTCTCTCTTGAGAACGATGCACCATTCGGGCGCCGCGTATAAGCCATCCGCCCATCCACAATCGAGGCCATTAGACTTCCCGCCGCATCCACCGCCACCAGGTTCGCCCTCTCGCCCACCGCAAGCCGAGCGCCCAGGCCCGTCATGGCCCCTGGATTCGTCGTCAGCAGCCGCAGCCCCATCTCGACCGGTGCGCCCGTGAACCGGACAAAATTCTCGAGCGCCCGGTCCAGCGTCAACACGCTTCCTGCCAGCACGCCCCGCGCCATCGCCCTGCCATTCGCCACCTGCACGGCGAATCCGCCCAGCCGATACTCCCCGTCCGGCATCCCCGCGGCGCTCATCGCGTCCGTTACCAAAATCCCGCGTTCTGGCCCCTTGGCGCGGTACCACAACCGCACCGCCTCCGCAGTCGTATGAATGCCGTCGCAGATCAGCTCCGCATAGACGCTATCGTTGGTCAGCATCACGCCCAGAATCCCCGGCGCCCGGTGATCGAACGGTGGCATCGCATTAAACGTATGGGTTGCGCTGGTCGCTCCCGCCGCGATCGCCGCGCGCGTTTCCGCCAGATTCGCATTCGAGTGCCCCAACGAAACCCGAACTCCGCGCGCCGTAGCATGGGCAATCAGCTCATCCGCACCCGGCAGCTCCGCAGCCATCGTCATCAGCCGCACCTGGCCTTCGGCTGCCTCATACAGCCGGTCGAAGACGCCAATGTCCGGCGCCAGCATAGATTCAACCGGCTGCACTCCGCACATGACATGGGAAAGAAACGGTCCCTCCAGGTGGATCCCGACAGGCCGCGCCGCCGGCAGGCCATCTCCCATCAGTGCGGGATTCTTGATAAGCCGCGCCAGCCCTGTAACCGCGCGCAGGGTCGCATCCAGGGGTGCCGTCACCGTCGCTGCCAGAAATCTGCCCGTTCCCCGCGTCGCCAGAAACCGGCCCACAGCGCCAAGCGCTTCCGGCGTAGCTTCCATCACGTCATGTCCGGCCGCCCCGTGGATGTGTACATCCAGAAATGCAGGCGCCAGCGTCGCCTCGGGAAAATCGCGTGCGTCCCCGCCAACCTTGTCGCCCACCCGCCTGGCAATCGACGCGATCACCCCGTCTTCAATCGTGACGTGGGGCTCATCGAGCAGTTCGCTCCCATTCCATATCCGCTTCGCGGTTACAGTCGTACGCATAGTTGGGATTATTGCAGGTGATCGCCGCAGCCTGTACGCAAAAAACCAAAAAACGCTGCGTTTCCGCTTCCGAGGAATTCTTAATGTGCCTCTTTAAGAGGTGCTTGTGCGCTCCCCTCTGGAGGCTCATTGACCTCGACAATGCGGTCTCCTTGCAGATTGTTGATGGTCTGGATAATGCCGCTCGGCCAACGAATCTCCACAACTTTTGCAATCTTCTGCACGCCCAGTCCAAAGTGTGCTCGCGGATCGCTGGATGAGAGGTATCCACTCGCCGTGGTCACAGTAACCCACTGCGGCCCATCGGCCGTGACAACTTTTATGACTGCGCCTATTCCGTCGCGGTTGCTCTTGTGCCCGATCAGCTTGAGTGTGAGCCAGTGATTGGAGGTCTCCGTTTCATTGTGCAGCAAGTGTGCGGGGCCACCGTTGGTGGTCACAACAGCGTCGATCTTGCCGTCGTTGTCGATATCCCCGATGGCCATTCCGCGCGCCACCCATGCCTCGTGGAACATTTGCCCCGATGCGGTGGAAACGTCAACAAACCCTTTGCCCGTGTTGCGCACCAGAAGCATTGGCTCGCGGTAGCGCAATGATGGAAAACTCTTCTGGATCGTGTCCATATCGTGTCCTTGCGCCACCAGCAGATCTTTCCAGCCATCGTTGTCGTAGTCGATAAATCGCGCACTCCAACCCGAATGGAGCAGTGAAATGCGGCCGATCCCGGATGTATCGCTTGCGTATGTGAACGTGCCGTCGCGCTCGTTATGGTAGAGCGAATACTGTTGATTTGCCAGGTCCGTCACCACTAAGTCCGGGTATCCATCATTGTCGTAATCGGCAAAATCGACGCCCATCCCGGCAAAGGTTCCGCCGTCTCCGTTCACCGCAATCCCCGCTTCCATGCCCACCTCCTCGAACGTGCCGTTCCCTTTGTTATGGAACAGAAATTCCGGCATCGAGTCGTTGGATACAAAAATGTCCAGATGGCCGTCGCGATCGTAGTCGGCAATCGCGATGCCCAATGCCTTGGCGGGCTTGCCTAAACCAACCTTCGCTGCCTCCTCGGTGAAGTGGCCATTGCCGTCGTTGTGATACACCAGCATGGAGATCGGCGGAAAGTTGTCTGGATGACAAATACCTCGGTTATCCAGCGCACCGCAATATAAATCTTCCCAATCCCAGGTTACATAACGCAGCACAACCAGATCGAGCAGCCCATCATTGTCCAGGTCCACCCACGCGGCACTCGATGACCAGCCGCTGCCACCCACGCCGGCCTTCTCCGTCACATCGGTAAACGTGCAGTTTCCGTTGTTGTGATACAGGCGATTGCCGCCAAAACCCGTCACATAAAGGTCTTCATGGCCGTCGTTGTCATAATCCGCAGCGGCTACTCCGTAGCCGTAGCCCACTCCCTCCAGACCCGCCTTCTCGGTAATGTCTTCGAAGGTGCCATCGCTCTTCTGGTGGTACAAGCGGTTCCAGTATTCCGGTCCGGTCTTCTGCGGGATGGTGCCCTTGGTTGTCGGGTCGCTGTAAGGCGCGCCGTTTACAAAATAAATGTCGAGACGTCCGTCGTTGTCGCAGTCAAACAGTGCGACTCCGGAGCCCATCGTATCCATCAAATACTTACGCGAAGTGTGCGGAGCCTGATGCAGAAAGTGAATACCGGAAGAGGCGGTAATGTCCACGAACTTGCCGGGGACCTCGGCGGGATTTGGCATCGCCGCGGGCTTGTTTGCCTGTGCCGAAGAAGCGGCAAGGACCAGGAATTGCGCTCCCAGGCATCCCGCCATCATCAGTTTCGCTTTAAGCCTGTTCCAATTCACTTTGAATTCAAAATATCCATGCTCTCAGCGAGTCTATTTCATTTGTCCTGCAAGTCGCCCTCAAGATCGAGGCGCGTTCCTGAAAGACTGCCCCGCCGGCGCTCTCATAAGTTAGGAGGTCGCTTCTCTGCAACTGAGTAGAGATGCAAAACGAAGTTAAGCCTGGGAAGCCCAGGACTCCACGATCATTGGCTCATCCATATTAATTCGTGCTGCGACATCTGGCAACAGTCTTCAATTGAGTACCCGGAGCGCCTCAAAATGTGTCTGATGATCCGGAATGGATGAACCAATATGCATTCCCCTCATGCATTCGCTTCGATGATCGTTTTGGTTTTCGAGTTCCCGCGTGCCCGTGCGCCGCTGGTTCAGACTGAATCGCCAGCACCGGGCCGGGCTTGCCATCGCTCCAGCCCAGCCCGGCGGCCTGCGCCGTTCTACTGCTCGCTGACGCGCAGCATCAATACACCGTGCGATGGCACCATCGCTGTATACGCGCCCTTCTTGAACTGCACATCCTGATGCGCCCACACGTCGCGCGCCGTCTTCACCGCTCCATTCAGGTGCAGATCGCGCTCCAGCACGGTGGCCGATGCGGCGGTCGCGCCCATATTCACCACGCCCACAGCCGCGCCCCCATCGGCCAGCGGTTTCACCCACGTTTCCAGTTCGCCATTCTTTACCGGTGAAGCCTGCCTGCCCAGCGGATCCTGGTCGATGGCAATCACCTCTCTGTTGAGCAGGATCGATTTCGTAACCGGCGACATGGTGCGGATGTCGTTGCCGGCCAGCAGAGGCGCGGCCGCCAGCGTCCAGAGGCTCATGTGGGTGCGGTATTCGTCGTCAGTCATGTGGCCGTTGCCGACCTCGAGCATGTCGGGGTCGTTCCAGTGTCCGGGGCCCGCGTAGGGGGCGGTGGGTGCCTGCGTCTCGATATTGCCGATCATGCTCGACCATGAGTCCTCGATGTCGCCGGTGGTGCGCCAGAGATTTCCGCCCACCTCCGCGCCCCATTTTTCCACGTTGCCCATCCCGTATTCGCAGAGGCTGTAGACGATGGTGTATCCCGAGGCTAGCAGCGCGTCGCCCATCTTCTGGTAGACCGGCTGCAAGGCGTCGTTTTTGTACACATACTCCGCGCTGCACCAGTCGTACTTGAGATAGTCGACGCCCCAGGAGCCAAAGGTCCTGGCATCCTGCGCTTCATGGCCATAGCTGGCCGGATACCCGGCGCAGGTGCGCGGCCCAGGTCCTGTATAGATGCCCAGCTTGAGGCCCTTGGAATGGACATAGTCGGCCAGAGCCTTCATGTTGGGGAACTTGTGGTTGGGTTGGATATTGCCTTCGGCGTCGCGCACGCCTTCCCAAGTGTCATCGATGTTGACGTAGATGTAGCCCGCGTCGCGCATGCCGCTGGTGACCATGGCGTCGGCCATGGCGCGGACGGTCTGGTCGTCAATCTTGCCGGCGAAGAGATTCCAACTGTTCCAGCCCATGGGCGGGGTCTTGGCCAGGCCGTTATAGGGCACGTTGTCCAGCGGCGGAAGGTCAATATGGGGCAGTTTAGGGAACTCATCGGCCGCTGTGATGGGCTTGGCCACGTGCTTACCGGGCCACATGTCGACCGGCTCGCTTCCAATGATGTACAGATCTCCATTCACGATGTCGCCGGTGATGAACGGCTTCTTCTCGTTCCAGCCGACGCCGAAGAGTTCGAAGTGACTTCCGTTGACCGTGCCCTCCACGGCCACTCCGAAGCCGCGCCCGAGGAACTTGCCGGTGACCTTATTGCCGCTCTGGGTCAGATCAATAATCCCCTTCTGTATCTCGCCATTATCCAGCACTTTGCCGGTTGCAGCCCAGCGTCCGGTCAGGCTCTGTCCGTAGCCCGGGGCCGCCAGCAGAGCCAAACCGAAGCACAACGCCGCGGCGCTTGCGGCAACGGCCGCCAGCATTCTTCGTCCATTCCGTGTTTCCTGCATCTTTTTCACACTCCATTCCATAAAAGCCGTTCCCACGCAAGATCCATGCGGCTGCTTGCGTGGGCGTGCGGCTTCCTCTTCCGTACCGTTCTACTCCTCGCTGACGCGCAGCATCAATACACCGTGCGATGGCACCATCGCTGTATACGCGCCCTTCTTGAACTGCACATCCTGATGCGCCCACACGTCGCGCGCCGTCTTCACCGCTCCATTCAGGTGCAGATCGCGCTCCAGCACGGTGGCCGATGCGGCGGTCGCGCCCATATTCACCACGCCCACAGCCGCGCCCCCATCGGCCAGCGGTTTCACCCACGTTTCCAGTTCGCCATTCTTTACCGGTGAAGCCTGCCTGCCCAGCGGATCCTGGTCGATGGCAATCACCTCTCTGTTCATCAGAATGGCCTTGGTCGCATTCGACATCGTGCGCAGATCGTTGCCGGCCAGCAGCGGGGCCGACACCAGCGCCCATAGGCTCATGTGCGTCTGGTATTCGTCGTTGGTCATGTGCCCGTTGCCCACCTCCAGCATGTCTGGATCGTTCCAGTGACCGGGACCTCCGTAGGGAGCCGTCGGCACCTGATTTTCCACGTTGCCGATCATGCTCTTCCAGGAGTCGTTGATGTCGTCGGTGGTGCGCCACAGGTTGGCGCCTGCGTGCGGTCCCCAGAGCTCTGCATGGCCGCGGGGAAGGCTCAGGCTATAGACAATCGGTCTCCCCGTCGCCTCCAGCGCTACGCCCATCTTCTGGTAGATGGGGTGCATCTGATCGTGGGTGTACACGCGATCGGCGCCGCACCAGTCGTACTTCAGATAGTCCACGCCCCAGGCTGCAAACGTTCGCGCATCCTGCAGCTCGTGCCCATAACTGGCCGGATAGCCCCCACAAGTCCCCGGTCCTGGGCCGGAGTAAATGCCAAACTTCAATCCCTTGGAATGCACGTAGTCCGCCAGCGCCTTCATGTCAGGAAATTTATGGTTTGGCTGGATATTTCCTTCCGCATCGCGCACTCCCTCCCAGGTGTCGTCGATGTTCACATAGATATAGCCCGCATCGCGCATCCCGCTTGAAACCACGGCGTCGGCCATGGTCCTCACGATCTGGTCGGTCACTTTGCCCGCAAACAGATTCCAACTGTTCCAGCCCATGGGCGGCGTCTTGGCCAGCCCGTTATAGGGAACGTCGACCAGCGCAGGCGGCTCAATATACACCAGTTTCGGCAACTCGTCGGCAGCCGTCGCAGCGTGGGCCTCGAATGCGCCTCCCCATTGATTTCCGTGCATCTCCCCATTTGCCATGTCGCCCTCGAGAAACGGCTCTGTGGAATCCCAGCCGATCAGCTCGAAGTGGCTGCCGGTCACCGTCCCGTGCACATCGGTCACAAAGCCAAGCGCGGTCAGCTTTCCCGTCAAAGCCTCCTTGGTCTGCGTCAGTTCCAGAATCTCTCGCTGGGCCTCGCCGTTATCCAGTTGGCCAAACTTGAGCGCCCAGCGCCCCGTCAGGCTCTGCCCATAGCCCGGATAGGCGCACAGCAACCCGCCAACAAGCATCACCGCCGCAGTCATTACGCATAAGCTGGATCTATTTCCCATCGATTTTCCTCTCCTTCGAGCGGAGATGCTTCCATCTCCCCTTGTTTCCCCGCGGATCATTGTACTCAGCCGCCGTCCACGACGTCCACGCGCCAAACACCAAATCCCCGCCCATCCAATCTGCGCCCATTCATGCAGTCTCACCGCGATGAGTGGGCCTCGCAACCCCGCCGCAGGATGTAAATCAATCCACATCCCAATCCCGAGGAGCGAAGGCTGCAGCAAACCTGCACAACGCAAAAAATTGATGAACCATTGGTTTTTTCGGTTTCAGGATTGCCGTACGCAGAAAGCAATGCACTCAAGTCGACCCAACCTCAAGAAGGGGCGACCTGGCAAACTGCGTAAAGGGCATCCCGATCCTGAAACCGCTCTGTCGGCGACGCACTCCAAACAAGAGACGCGTTGTTCTGTTGAGCGAAGCGCACCGGGGCCCCATGGATAGTTCTCTTCCATCAGGTGGGAGGAGCAGCCCTCAAGCGTTCCGCGGGCCGCCCGGTGTCGAGCCTTGCTCGCTGATCCCTTCCATCGCGATCGCGGTCCGTTTCGACTTCCGGTAAACCATGCCCACCGCAATCGTCCAGCAGGGAATCATGTCGACCCCGGGAACCAGCTTAGCCAGAAACGTGGGCGCAAACTCCCAATGCCAGCCCAGAAGAGCGGTCAGCAGCGCTCCAACCCCGAGATCGATCAGGTCGTCGGCAGGCGACATGGCGCCTTCGACAAAATACGGGAAGACGGCAATCTGGAATATGTCTGCAACGATCGCCAGCAACATGGCTGCCTTCAGCCGTGGGCCCGCCGAGATTTTGATCGATTCGAATGCCACTTCAGCCGCCGATCTCTGCTTCTCGCCCGGTGAACTCATTCTACGGCTTAACGTCCGTTTCCGGCACATGCCTGTTGTGACCGGCCTGTAAACTGATCGCATGACCATGCGCATCGGGGTGCATCTGGGTACGGCTGGCGGCGCTTCTAATGCCGTCGAGCGCGCACGCCAGATCGGCGCCAACACCTTTCAGATTTTTTCGTCGAGCCCGCGCATGTGGCGCGCGCCCAAAGTCGACCCCAGGCAGGCCGAACGCATGCGGCAATTGCGCGCGTCTCTCGATGTTGGTCCCTTGGTCATCCACACCAGCTACCTGGTCAACGTCTGCAGCCAGTCGGAGGAGGTGCGCGAAAAAAGTGCTACTGCCTTTCGCAGCGAAATCGAGCGCGCACTCGTGCTCGGCGCAGAATACCTCGTCCTCCATCCCGGCTCGTGGAAAGGCCTAACGCGCGAACAGGGCCTACAGCTTGCCGCGGACTCGATTACCCGCGCCATCGACGGGCTGCCGTGGCAGGGAACTGGCTTCCATATTCTGATCGAGAACACGGCCGGCGCTGAGTTTTCTCTCGGCGGCAGCTTCGAGCAGGTAGCTGAACTCGTTGACCGGCTCCGCGCCACTGCGCCCGTCGGCGTGTGCCTCGACACCTGCCACACCCACGTCGCAGGCTACGACCTCGTCACGGCAAACGGCTATGAGGAAACCATGGTCACCGTGGCCGCAACCGTCAGCTTCGAGGCGGTCCGCGTGTGGCACTGTAATGACGCCAAAGCCGCGTGCGGTTCCAAGCTTGACCGGCACGAGCACATCGGGCAGGGAACCATGGGCGTCGAACCCTTCCGCCGATTGCTGAACGACAAGCGCTTCGCTCACGCAGCCTTCATCGCCGAGACCCCGGTCGACGAGCCCGGCGACGAGGAGCGCAACTTGCGCGTGCTCAAGAGCCTCCTTCGCTAGCCGGCTCGCCACTAGCTCCTTCGTCCCATCCGTCTCCCCCATTTACACTTGAACTGTGATGGTGGAAGAATTACGATACGACCCCGCGGCCATTGAGCCAAAGTGGCAGCAGCGTTGGGCCTCCGACCCCAAACTCTATGCGGCCGAGCCCGCTTCAAGCGGCAAGCAGAAATACTACGTGCTTGAGATGCTGCCCTATCCCAGCGGCCAGTTGCACATGGGCCATGTCCGCAACTATTCCATCGGCGACGCTCTGGCGCGCCACATGTGGATGCGCGGCTATAACGTCCTCCACCCCATGGGCTGGGACGCCTTCGGATTGCCCGCCGAAAATGCCGCGCTCAAAAACAAAACTCCGCCGCGCCAGTGGACCCTCTCCAACATTGCCGCCATGAAGCGGCAGATGCAAAGGCTCGGCCTGGGCTACGACTGGGCCACCGAGATCGCCACCTGTCTGCCCGATTACTACCGCTGGAACCAGTGGTTTTTCCTGCGCATGTTTGAGAAGGGGCTGGTCTACCGCAAGAAAAGCAAGGTGAACTGGTGCCCTGAATGCGCCACCGTGCTGGCCAACGAGCAGGTGATCGACGGCTGCTGCTGGCGTCATGAAGACACCCTCGTCGAGCAGCGCGATCTCGAGCAGTGGTTCTTCCGCATCACCGCCTACGCGCAGGAATTGCTTGATGGGCTCGACAAGCTCGACGGCTGGCCTGAAAAAGTGCGCACCATGCAGCGCAACTGGATCGGCCGCAGCGAAGGCACCGAAGTCGATTTTGCGGTCGAAGGCAGCGCCGAGAAAATTCGCGTCTTTACCACCCGCGTCGACACCATCTTCGGCGCCACAAGCGTTCAGCTCGCGCCGCAGCACGCCCTGGTGGCAGCCTTCACCGCCCAGGATCGCTCCCTCAAAGCGCAGGTCAATGAGCTGCTCGATCAGCAAAAGAAGGCCCGCGAAGCCGGCGATCTGGGCGCGATTCAGAAGCACGGCATCCCCACCGGACACTTTGCCGTCAATCCCTACAACGGGCAGCGTGTGCCCATCTGGGTCGCCAACTACATCCTGGCCGACTACGGCACCGGCGCCATCATGAGCGTTCCGGCGCACGATGAACGGGACTTCGAATTTGCCTCGAAGTACGGCCTGCCCATCGTCCCCGTTATCCACCCGGCAGCTCCTGAAACCTCGGCGGAGTTGCCCTTCCTCTCCGAAGACGGCGTCCTCATCAACTCCGGCCAGTTCGACGGGCTCACTTGTGCGCGAGCCCAGGAACTACTCCAAGAAGCCGCGGCGCGCGGTGCCTTTGGAGAGGCCACGGTGACCTTCCGCCTCAAAGACTGGGGCGTCAGCCGTCAGCGTTACTGGGGCACGCCGATTCCCATGATTCACTGTGATCGGGACGGCCTGGTTCCCGTGCCCGACGATCAGTTGCCCGTGCTGCTGCCCGTCCAGATTCAGATCACCCAGCAAGGCGGTTCTCCTCTGGGACGCGTGCCGGAGTTTGTGAACACGGTTTGCCCCCGGTGCGGTGGACCCGCGCGCCGCGAAACCGACACCATGGACACCTTCGTCGATTCCAGTTGGTATTTCTATCGCTATACCGACGCAAAGAATGCGCAGGCGGCCTTCGCTCCCGCCAAGGCCCAATACTGGTTTCCCATCGATCAGTACATCGGCGGCGTCGAACACGCCATTCTGCATCTCATCTACTCGCGCTTCTGGACAAAGGTGATGCGCGATCTGGGCCTCATCGTCAACGACGAACCCGCGCGCCGGCTCTTCACCCAGGGCATGGTCATCAAGGATGGAGCCAAGATGTCCAAGTCGAAGGGCAACGTGGTTTCGCCCGACGACATGGTGGCCCGTTACGGCGCCGACGCCACCCGCATGTACGCCTTATTCGCCGCTCCCCCTGACCGCGACCTCGACTGGCAGGAAGATGGTGTGGCCGGAGTCAGCCGATTCCTGGGTCGCGTCTGGCGTCTGGCCACAAAGTACGCCCCCGTGGTGCGCCAGGCCCGCAATGAAGCCCGCAACGAAGCCGCCAAAGCGCCTCAAGTCGCACACACCGGCCTCGCGCTCAAGCTGCTCCGAAAGCAGCACCAGACCATCGCCAGAATTACCCTTGATTTCGAGGGCCGCTGGCACTTCAACACCTGCGTGGCCGCCATCATGGAATTCGTCAACGAGCTTCAGGCCGCCGATGCCCAACTCACCGCAGGCGATGTGCCCGCGCCGGTCATCGCTGAGCTGTTGCGTTCGCTGGTCTTGCTGCTGGCGCCGTTCGCGCCCTTCCTCGCGGCCGAACTGTGGGAGGAGCTTGGCTGTGAGGGCTCGATCCTCCGTGCTCCCTGGCCAATGAGCGATCCGGGATTGGCCCGGGAAGAGGAGCTCGAAATCCCCGTCCAGATCAACGGCAAGCTGGTTACCGTGGTGCGGGTGCCTGCCGGAGCCGATGCAAAAACCATCGAAGACGCAGCGCTTGCCGATGAAAAAGTGCAATCCCGTATCGCCGGCAAAACCCTGGCCAAAGTCATCGTCGTTCCCGCAAGGGCCGCTAATCTGGTGGTGAAATGACCGTCCATACCGCTTCCGCACCTGTCCGTGGGACCCAGTCGCTGGTTGGCTTTATGGGCTGGGTCTTCCGCGCGCCTTCGCTCACCGCCATTGAGGTCGGTTGGCGCTGGGTCTTCGGCATTCCTTTTCTTTACCTCTGCTGGGTGCAGGCTCAGCGGATCCTTGCGGCCTTCCCCCTTGAGGCTTCCGGATTCAATTCTCTCGATTCCCAGAATCCCTGGGTAGCCGTCGTCCAGCTTGCCAATGTGGTTGCTTATTACCAGCAGCCTGTGCTGGCTGTTCTCCGCTGGCTCGTTCCGCTCGCCGCACTGGCCTGGGCCCTCATCTCCGGCCTGGGCCGCAATCTGCTGCTCATGCGGCTTAATCCGCGCTTGCCCTTCCGGCCCGCCGCCATGGTCGCGCTCCAGGCTGCGTGGCTCGCGCTTCTGGCAGCCACCGTCTGGGGCTGGTTTCGTTCCATGCAATGGGTTGCCGTCACGCACATCGGCGCCGCCGGTGAGCCCAATCTCGTCGGCTTTGCCATCTGGACCATCTGGATCTCGCTCGGCTTCTTCACGGCATGGGCTCTGATCAGCTGGGTCCTCTCCATTGCGCCGCTCCTGCTGCTCCTTGAGAACCGCTCCCTGCTCTCCTCGCTCGGCCAAGGCTTCCGGCTGGGAAAGGACTTCGCCGGAAAGCTCACTGAGATCAACCTGGTGTTGGGCATCGTAAAGATCGCGCTCATCGTCCTGGCGATGGTCTTTGCGGCGGCTCCCCTGCCCTTCAGTGACGAGTTGGGAGGTTCCGCCCTGCACATCGCGTGGGCAGCTTCCACGGTCTTCTATTTGCTGGCCAACGATTACTTCCAGGTCGTGCGGATCAAAGGCTTCTTGGAGTTTTGGCGCGTCTACCGCGAAAAGGCGTCTGCCGCCTGACAATCCCGCTCAAACCCCGCGCGGCCACGCCTCGCAACACGCGATCCTCCGCTCAAAAAATCTTGAGCCGGATCACGAGGTATTTCTTGGGATCGTTGCGGATGCTGCTGATCAACTGCTTGGCCTGGTCCGCGGTCTGGTTGGCGTTGTCATAGAGTGAGCGATTCTCCGCAAGCTGTCCCAGCGTGCCCTTGCCCGCGTTCACGCCTTTCAGAATTTCATTCAGGTTGGTGACCGTATCGTCCAGCTTTTGCGCGAATGCCGGGTCCTGCGTGATCTTGCCCAGCGCCCCCTTGCCGGAGTTGATCTGGGCCACTAGTTGATTCACGTTGCTCACCGCGGTATTCAGATTGTTATAGAACGCGTCGTCCTTCAGCAGCTTGCCCGCGCTGCCCTTGCCCGCATCCAGATCGGTGGCAATGTCATTTAGCTTGTCGATGGCCGTATTGGCGCGCGTGTAAAGCGTATCGTCGTTCACCAGCTTGCCGATCGTACCTTTGCCCTGCGCAATGGCCGACGTGATCGTCTGCAGGTCGGTGGCAATCAGGTTGATCTTCTTGGCCAGTGTCGGGTCGTTGATCAATTCGCCCACCGTCCCGTGCTTTCCGTTCAGCGCGTCCGTCAGGGTCTCTATCTTGAGAATCAGAGTCCGTGCGTCGTTGATTGAAACCTGGCTGGTGCGAATTACATCCTGAATGCTCGGAATATCGGAGGAGTGCAGCTCCGCGCCGTCGAGCGGAGGCGGCCCGGAAGCGCGCGTAGAATCGATGTCCACGTAGCTGTCGCCCAGAACGCCGGCCTGCGCAATGGCCACCGTGGAATCCACGTGCAGCGCATGCAGGTACTCGTGGCCTATCTTCATCGTCACTTCGACGGGGGTGGGGTTCCGATCCGGAACCACGCGCACATGAGAGACCGTGCCAATCGTCACGCCTTCAAGCGATACCGGCGCCCCGTCCTTCAGTCCGTTGGCATTCGCAAAGTAGCAACGAAGGCCGATCTTGCGCGCAAACAGCCCGCCTGTGGAACCGGAAATGAGAAAAATCAGCCCGATCAGCACGGCCGTCGCCGCCAGCACCAGCGCTCCCACTCTCAGTTCCGACCACTGAATTTCTTTGCGACTTGGCACGAAACTCCTCTTGCTGAATGTATTGATTCGGCAGACGCCTTGAGGATACCAGAACGGGCGGCTCCAGGAATTCACCCCTCGTCAGCGTCCTGTGGAATCGCATTTGGAATTGGAATCATTCGCCGCAGGGGCTTTGCAGGGGCCCGGCTCAACAGGCTGCGGAAAAACGCGTTGTTGCGGTTCGGAAATTTCCTTGCGCTGAGTTTTTCATGCCGTCATTGCAGTTTGGTTCGATTCTAACGGGCTCGGTTGCGTTGGTGTTTTGTGTCTGAGGCCGCACTTTTGCGGTTCAGCCCCCCACGTATCCCCTGGGGTGTTACACCGGTTGCAGCAGCAGCTCTTGCATCCTGCGCAGGTTATGAGCTGCGGCATCCATGCGCAGCATCCAGTCGACGCGGCGCAGGCCGCGGTGCTTGACTTGCCGCAGCGCCCGGCCAAGCTTGCCCCGGCCGAAGAACTTCTCGATCAGCTTGCGCTCACTGCGCACCCAGTAAAGCGCTTGCAAAAGAAGCGCCCGCACCAGCTTCTCCGGCGCAATCGATGGACGTTCATCGCGCGCATACCTGCTTCTTAAACAAATCCCCGGTGGACAAACAGTCCCTCTCTTGAGACTTTTTCCGCAGCCTGTAAAGCCGCGCCGCAAAACACAATTTCCCAAATTTTGAAATTCGTTTACCCGGGTGTGCGCCCTGTCATACAATCTCCGGCTGCCCCGCCACAATCTCAAAGTCCACCTGCTGCACGCCCAGCCAGGGATGATGCGCGGTCAGCTTCGCCTTGCCCGTCATCTCCAGCGCCCGTATCCAGATCGCCCCCGTGCCGCCCACCAGGGAAAACGGATTGTCGCCGAGGATCTCCGCCGGTCCGGCCAGCTCCAGCTGGATGGCGTCCGCGGCAAAGGGCCGGATCGCGCCGAACTCATCCGTAACCCGCAGCACCACCCGCGTCGTATCCGCCCCATCGGCCACCAGCGTCGTGTCGTCCGGCAGAAGCGTGAACTTCTGGTCCACGCCCCGCCCTGACAGGGTCTTCGAGATCACTTGCTTTCCGCCGATATAGCCCTCGATCCGCAGATCGCCCCAGGCGTTGATCATGGCGCCCAGGTTGGCGGCAAACGGCCCGTACTTCAGGTGCGGAAACTCCGCCCGGTTCGGATCCGCCTCCGCCACCAGCTTGTCCTTCACATAGAACTTCAGGTGTTCGCAGTTCGAGCACACCAGCGCGTTCGTGAATCCCACATTTTCATCCCCGCGCGCCCAGTGGAACGCCGGTTCCAGCACAATTTCTTCCTCCGGGTCGCACTGCGACTTGTAGAATCCTGCGGCCGGCTTCGGCTCCCTGAAAATATCCGTCACGCCGTGGTAGCAGATCCGGTCGCCCGATCCAAAGTCGCTGTGCGTGTTGTAGTCGAATGCGCACCATCCAATCCCGCCCGCATATTGCGGATTGGACGCCAACTGATCGTGAACCCGCGCATGCCGCACCGTGTGCTCCCGCAGCCGCTCGATGTTGTCGATCGTCTTGGTCGGATAGGTATGACCCACGAACTCCGTGTTCAGGTAAAGCGGATGGTTTGGCGGTTTCAGCGGGAAGCCGAAGTCGTTCATCGTGAAAACATCTTCAAGCAACTCCGAGTGATAGAGGTAGCGGATTCCGCCCGTTTGCCGCGTCGGGTCCAGTTCGTGCGCCAGCGCGTTTGTGCGCGTGTAAAAATTATGATTGTCCATCGACTCATTGATCCGCACGCCCCACAGAATCACCGAGGGCCGGTTCCAGTCCCGCCGGATCATGCGTCCCACGTTGTCCACCGCGATGTCCTGCCAGGCCAGGTCGCCGATGTGCTGCCATCCGGGAATCTCTTCGAGCACCAGCAGCCCGATCTCGTCGCATGCATCCAGAAAATGCCGTGACTGCGGATAATGCGAGGTCCGCACGATATTGCACTTCAGCTTCTTGCGCAGAATCAGGGCGTCCTGCCGCTGCACACGTCCCGGCATCGCCTGTCCGACCCAGGGGAACGTTTGGTGACGGTCGAGCCCGCGCAGTTTCACCACCGTCCCGTTCAGCGAGAACCCCTGCGGTGTGAACATCGCCTCTCTGAACCCGATCCGCCGCTCCTCGCTGTCCAGCACCCGCCCGTCTTTCACGAGCTTCACTTCAACGCGGTAGAGTTTCGGCGTCTTCAGTCCCCAAAGCTCGATCGCGCCCAGGTTGTCCAGATGCAGCGCCACCGGTTTCTTCCACTCATCCTCGCCCGCCGGCACAGCACCAGCGGTCTTGGCGATCAGCCGCTCTCCGTCGTAGAGCGCGGCCTCCAGGTTCCACCCGCTTTCCAGCGATTTCGTGCCGCTCTCGAGGAAACATTGCACATCGAGTGTTGGCTTGCCTGAAAGCACGTCCTTGGGCTGCGCGAAGATGTTTTCAATAAAAGTGGGAGAAACCAGCCGCAGCGATACCTCGCGGTAGATGCCGCCAAAGGTCAAATAGTCAATCTGGTACCCGAACGGTGGAATGTCCGCGCGCTCCGTCGAGTCCACTTCCACCGCCAGCACGTTGTCGCCTGCCCAGTCCAGCTTCTCCGTCAGCTCAAACGAGAAGGGCGTGAACCCTCCCTTGTACTCGCCCAGCCGCGCACCGTTCAGCCACACCGTCGACGCCGTCATCACCCCTTCGAAGTCCACAAAAACCCTGCGCCCGCGCGCCCCGGCAGGGAGCCGGAAATGCCGCCGGTAGATCGACACAAATTCATAGTCCTTATCGTCGAAGCTGTGCCAAGGCAGCCGCACGTTGGTGTGCGGCACGGTCACGCGCGCAAACCGGCTGTCGTCGAAAGCCCGTTCATGCGCCGCGTCGCTCGTCTTCGGGCTATAGCGCCAGCGGCGATTGATGGGCAGCACCACGCGCCCCCGGGCCTCAGCCGCGCTTTCCGCGCCATACGCCGGCAGAACCGGTTGAACCGCTGAGGCTGCAATCAAACTTCCAGTCGTCTTCAAAAAATCCCGGCGATCCATAACGCTCCCTGTCCCCTCGAAAAAAGTCATAGCCGGCGCAAGCCTGTCCTTCAACCGCCTGCGTCGCCTGTATTCTGGGTCGCAGGTAGTTTATACCGCCCGGACCACCCCTTTGAACGCCGCAATTTCGTCCGCGCCGCAGCCTCATCGCCATTGCCTGCGCGTCTATACTTATCAAGACATGCTACCTTTCATCCACATTGGACATTTCAGCCTGCCCATGTTCGGCCTCATGCTTTGGCTGGCCGCCATTGCCGGCGCTTTCGTTATGGATCGCGCATTTCGGCGCGCCCACATTGATGCGGATGCCGTGGGCATGGTGGCCATTGCCGTGGTGCTGGGCATTGTGGGCGCCAAGCTCTGGCATGTCCTTGACACCCCCGCCGATTTCCGCGAACTCGGCTGGCGCGTCCTCTGGGATTCGGCGGGATTTGCCTGGTTCGGCGGCCTTCTGTTCGGCATCTCCGCGCTCGTGTTTCAGGGCTGGAGGGCCAAGGTCGGCGGCCTGCGTACCCTCGATCTCGCCGCCCCTTCGGCGGCCATCGGCTACGGCATCGGCCGCATCGGCTGCTTTCTCTCCGGCGACGGCTGCTACGGCATTGAAACGAAACTCCAATGGCCCTGGGGCATGAGCTTTCCTAACGGCATTGACCCCACGCCTCCGGGTGTCCGCGTCTATCCCACGCCCCTCATCGAGCTCACCGCCGGTCTGCTGATCGGCTGGTGGCTTTGGCATCGGCTGGGCAAGCCGCACGCCACGGGCCTCATCGTCGGCCAGTACCTGGTGCTCAGCGGAACAGCTCGCTTCTCTGGTTGAATTTATCCGCCGCAACCCCAAGGTCCTATGGGGCTTATCGAATGCGCAGATGGCCGGCGCGGGCTCCGCGATCGCCGGCGCAGCCCTCATCGCCTGGGCCATCACACACAGCGCCGCCGCACCCAAACCCACGCAAACCCCCGTCGAAAAACCCGCCTGAGGCGCCACCCACGCTCGATGGTTGGCGCGCGCCCCAACCCGGCGGCCTGGGGTTGGCGTTCCTGATGGGAGCCGCGTTCTGAGCCGCATTTAGATGTGGAAGCTCAAGAGGTTGTTCCGAATCGGCTTTAGTCCCTGGTCTCTTGTTCCCTCGTTCCCTGGAAGAAATGCCGGCGAGTTTTGCGGTCACTTGTGACCACTTTGGCTGTGCCGCCAATCCCAATACTCCTTCTGTTCATCCTTGCTGCGCTTGTTCAGGTCCACATGGTCGCGATGGGTGTCATGTTCCCACTGGCTGTAATAAGCCACTTCGCCGCCTCGCGGATGGTAGTCGTGATAATAGGGATCGTAGTAACCCGCATGACCGACGCAGCCGCTGCACTGCACAACTACGGCCAATGTGGGTGCAAGCAAGATTGAAGAAATAACCCGATTGAATGAACGCATGATCGTTTCTCCTTTCATTACGCCCGGACTTCCGCCGGGTCTTGCCCCAGGCTTTCAGATTCGATCCGATACAAGGGTTTATGGTTGTCCGGCGCTGCTTGATCGCGGCCGCATAACGCGCCGGACCGCCCCCCATCTCGCTCGATCGGACATGTTTTTCGGAGAAATGCATGGTCATGTGCAACCAGCGCTCGCCGGATGCAACTAATACTCAGGGGATGCCGACCTGAGGCAAGAGGATCCCTGGTGCCCAAAAGGAGAGGAAATCATGGCGAATCAATTCATCAACCCACAAGAGGAAAAGGTCGAGGATACGGCGGAGGCGAGGCGTTCAAAAGAGAAGAAACTGGACCTCATCGCCGAGAAAGCAGCGCAAAAGGCTGCGAAAACAGAGCAGAAAGACGAGGAGCGAAGCCCAATCTTCTCCGAGTGACCTTGCGTTCCTTAGCCGGGTGCCCCAGGTTCCGGGACCCCAACCAACGACTTTTGTTCGTTGGGGTGAAGGAACAGGTTTTGGTCCGTGGGGCGGAGGTGCCTCGCCTTTAGGCACTGGGATAGAAAACATCCCGGAAGCCGCCCCTCGTTTCCTCATTCTCTTGTTCTCTGTCTTTGATCAGTTCTTCCCAACCACCAAAATCTGGAACGACCCCGGAATCATCGGCGGCCTCGGCCCCCGCATAAATGCCGGCACGCCCGGCGGCGCTGGTCTGGCCGGGGCAGTCGCTGCCGGCACTGGCCCATACTCGGCCGTGATCAGATAAATCTGGTTCGTCTTTGTATCGAGCGTCAGCGTCTTGGCCCGCATCGGTGTCGCTACCGTCTGCTCCACTGCGAAGCTGTCGGGCCCGTTTTCCTTGATTACCGTCAGCGTCCCGTCGCCCTGCGAGCTGAACGCCTCCATGGTCGCCGGGTTGAAGGTTACCCCGTCGCATCCCACCCCGATCGGCAAATCGGTGAGGATGTGCCCATCCGTCGCCGAAAGAATCACCATGTTCTGTTTCTCGCGGCAGGCCGCGAACAGAATCTCGTTCTTCACATCCAGAGCCAGCCCCGCGCATCCGCTGCCTCTGCTTGACAGGTCGTACCTGCCCACCATCTTCATCGCATCCGCGTCGATCACCGCGATCGCCGCCTTGTCCTCGATGTCCACATAGATTCTTCCGTGTCCGTCGGTCGCCGCCTCTTCCGGCGCCCCGCCAATGTCGATCGTTCCCAGAATCGCCCCGTCCTTGTCATCCAGCACGGTGATGTTCGGCTCCGAGTGGCTCAGCACATAGAAACGGTGATTGTAGGCATCGTTCAGATACCCATCGGGATTCCCCTCAACATCGATCTTCTTCAGAATCGCAAACGTCTTACCGTCAAACATCGTCACCGGCTTCGAGGTCGCAAATCCATGGCCCGTCGCCGTGTCCACCGCTCCCCCATGCGCGCTCGTTCCCGGAATGTCCCCCACCTCGGCCAGCGTGTCCAAATTGAACACCCCAATGTGCCCTTGCGGTCCCGACCGCGCCACATAAAGGTTGCGTCCATCCGGGTCCGCCGTCACATAATCGAACCCCCCTTCGCCCCCCACCAGTTGAATCTTCTCCACCTTGTAAGGTCCCGGCTCCTGCGCACGCGCTGCATACGCCATTGAATACAAAACGGCCAACGCCGCCATCACAGCTAGCTTAGATTTCATCTTTGTCTCTCCATTCAGGGGATCTCGGGTCATCACCAGGCCCGGCAAATGCAAGTCCAGCCTTCCATCTCATCCCGCAATCGAGCATACACCCGCCTTCTCATCGACAATTCCGCCCCCTTGGGACGCCCCCGCTCCCATTTCCGTGACAGCCCGCTCAGATTCGCGTTACCCTCGTACATACGCGCTGACAGCAGTCCAAGGAGCGATCGAACCCCGCCATGCCCATCCAAACCACCTCGAAAATCTGGCACAACGGCACCCTCATTCCCTGGGAGCAGGCCACGCTCCACGTCATGAGCCATGTCATCCACTACGGCTCCAGCGTCTTTGAGGGTATCCGCTGCTATGGCCAGCCCCTCGGCTCGGCCGTCTTCCGGCTTCCCGAGCACATGCAGCGGCTGCTTGACTCGGCCAAAATCTACCGCATGGATCTGCCCTTCACGCTTGAGGAGCTTTGCGCCGGGGTGGTCGAGCTGATCGAGGCCAACGGCGTCACTCCCTGCTACATCCGGCCCATCGCCCTGCGCGGCTACGGCGAAATCGGGGTCAGCCCCAAGGGCTCGCCCATCGAGGTCTACATCGCCAACTTCCCCTGGGGCAAGTACATCGCCGGCCACGGCGGAGCCGACGTCTGCATCTCCAGTTGGAACCGGCTGGCGCCCAACACCATGCCCGCGCTGGCCAAGGCCGGGGCCAACTACATGAACTCCCAGCTCATCCACATGGAGGCCGAGGTCAACGGCTACCAGGAGGGCATCGGGCTTGACGTCAACGGGCTGGTGAGCGAGGGCTCGGGAGAAAACATCTTCGTGGTGCGCAACGGCGTGCTGTTTACGCCGCCGCTGGCCAACTCGGCCCTGAGTGGCATCACCCGCGACTCGGTGCTGACCATCGCCCGCCATCTGGGTCTGACGGTCACCGAACAGGCGCTGCCCCGCGAGCTGCTCTACATCGCCGACGAAGTCTTTTTCACCGGCACGGCCGCCGAAGTATCGCCCATCCGTTCCATCGACCGCATCGTGATCGGCGACGGCAAGCCAGGCGAAATCACCAGGAAGATCGCCGAAGACTTCTTCGGCATCGCCAACGGCCTCAAACCCGACCGCTTCGGCTGGCTTACCCCCGTCAAAGTCAACGCCACCGAGCCGGTTACCGCCTGAAAAACGAGCCGTTTTAAGACGGCACGAGTTTACTCGTGCGTAAGTCCGCCAATTGCTTTGAAAAGGCACGAGTCCACCGGATATTGAATACACGTAAGTTACTGATTCTTAGATGGTCAAAATGGGCGAGAAAGGCGAGATAAGCGCACCCGTAGCACAAATTAGCACAAAATCTGACGCAGGCCGCTATGTGCATGAGCAAGAACTTCCCAATTGCTGACCATAGAGCCAAAGGTCGAGCCGCCCTCTTCGCAATCAGCTAGGATGCAATCTATGGAGCAACTGGACCTTTCGAACTCCGCTCAGAGAAGCGATGACTATTGCCGCGAGCAATGGAGCAGCTATTACACCGAGAGGCGACGACTCCTGAAACGCATAATCTGGTTAGCTGCCGGGTTCGGCATATTCTTTCTCCTGTTCATTGCGGTGGGCGACAGGCATCAGGGAGTTCGTAACGTTCTGGCGGTTCCAGGCGTGATTCTTCTGCTTGCACTACCTGCACAGTGGTTTCTGTTCGCCTATAGGATCGCATGCTGGACCTGCCCAAAGTGTGGAGAGTTGTTTTTCATCTCGGCCCTTGTCCGGAATCCGTTTGGGCGGAGATGCAGACATTGTGGAGTCATTCGACCTAATGAGTCGGAGATCGATCATTACCATTACGAGGATGAAGCATCGCGGCCTCACAATTCTGGTGGATAGCCGGCTACGCGAAAGCATCATTCACAGCCATAAACACTCTCGGTTCTTACGATCATGTGTAGCGCAAAATTAGCACGGAAATTTTTACACGGGCTGCATTGCCATAAATCTAAAGCGGTTCCACACTGCCGGTTGTGAAAGGGCACGGCTTTAGCCCTGCCGCAAGAGATCGCAAGATGAGTGCGGCTTCAGCCGCTGAGGGATGTCTTTCAAGTCCAATCGGACTTTGTCAGCAGTCAGAGGCGCAGTCGAAAGATCCGCGGTTATTTCTCGCTCTGCCTCAAAAAGCGCGGCCTGCTGCGCCCAAGATGACAGATGCCTTCTGGTGCTATCCTTTGAGTGTTCGAAGGATTCAATCGCCCTGCGGAGGCTGCCATGAGTAAGCCGATTTCCTGGAATCGCAGAGGCTTCGCCGTCACCCCCAACGGATTCTTCACCGTCCTCAAGGCGACCGGATGGTTTCCAACCTTCCGCCGCCCCAACGAGTTTCGCTATCTCAGCGGACAAGCCGCCGCCCATCCTGCCGACCTGGCCGGAAAACAAACCGCCGCCACCCCACCGCCTACCCAATCCCTGCTAGCCCTCCGCCAGATCGACACCGGTCAGGTCAGCCTGCGCACCGTGTCGCGCATCGTGGCGCTGGCTCTGGCCGCCCTGGCGCTCACTTTCATTGCCCTCTGGTGGATCATGCATCCCTGACGCCTAAGCCAAGTCCCTCCGCCCGCGAAAATACTCGAATGATCGCAAACCGTAACAACCCATAGGTTAAATCGAGCCATGCGCATCACCCGATCCCTCCGCATCCCTCTGTTCGTCGCCATCTTTCTAGCCGCTCTGCTTCCGGCTGCCGTCCCCGCCCAGGTCTTCCAAGGCCGCCCCAAACTCATCGTCATTGTGGTCATCGACCAGTTCCGCGGCGACTATCTCAACCGCGACCGCGACAAATTCCAGGGCAGCGGCTTCAATCTCTTCATGAACCAGGGCGCCTGGTTCACTGACTGCTATTTCGACTACGCCAACACCAAGACCGCCCCCGGACACGCCACCATCGGCACCGGCGCCTACTCCGACGGCCACGGCATCGAAACCAACGAGTGGTGGGATGCTGCCCGCTCCTACGATCGAAAAGTCACCTCGGTTGAGGACGAGCGCTACCAGCTCGTCGATCTTCCCCACGACTCCAATCCCGCCAACATGCCCGGATCATCCGATTTGGCCGCCAAATGGGTCGTCGGCGCCTCCCCGCTCAACCTGCGCGCCACCACCCTTGGCGACGAGCTGCGCCTCGCCACCCAGGGCCGCGCCCGCGTCTACGGCGTCTCGCTCAAAGACCGTGCCGCCATTCTGCCCGCCGGCCAGTCCGCCAACGGCGCCTTCTGGATTGACCAGGACAGCGGCCAGTTCACCACCTCCACCTATTACATGCTGCATCTACCGGACTGGGCCCGCGCCTTCAACGCCGGCCCCCGCATCGCGCAGGCCGAGCGCGAGGCCAACGCCGTCGGCACCACCCAGTTCTTCGACCTCGTCGGCAGAACCCCCGCAGCCAACAGCTACGAGCTCGACTTTGCCAAAGCCCTCATCACGGGCGAAAAGCTCGGCCAGAACGGCGTCACCGACCTCCTCGTCGTCTCGCTCTCACCCAACGACATTCAAGGCCATCAATTCGGTCCCGACTCTGACTCCGAGGAGCAGATGATCCTCTCCCTCGACCGCGACCTCGATCACTTCAACACCTGGCTTGATCAGACCATCGGCCTTCAGAACGTCTGGCTCGCTCTCACCGCCGATCACGGCGTCGCGTCCATCGCCGGCGAGGCCGCCAAACTCGGCATCCACGGCGACGCGGTCGATATGGACAAAGTCTACGAATCGGTCAACAAGCAGCTCAACAAGCGCTTCTCCCACGGCCTCACTCAGGACTACCTGCTTCCCGGTCCTGAACTGCCCTACATCACACTCGATCTGAGAGCCTTCAAAAAGGTGAATGTGGACGAAAAAACCGCCGAAGACGCCGTCGCAGCTCTCCTGCCCGCCGCTGTCGCCAGTCTCGATCCCAACCCCGTTCCCTTTCTCAAGCCGCTTCCGGCCTCGCATTCCAATCTCCCCCAGCCTTCCCAGCAGCGCCTGCCCCCCTCGCCCCACGTGCGATACGTCTACACCCGCCTGCAGGTCGCCAATGGCCAGCTCCCTCCCTCCGAGTGGGGCACTTTGCTGGCCCACAGCTATGCCGATCACGGCAACTGGTTCGTCATGGTGGTGCTCGACGCTTATCAGATGCAGGGCACTGGCCAATTCGCCGGCACAACCCATTTCAGCCCCTGGTCTTACGATCGTCACGTCCCCCTGGCCTTCTATGGCGCGCCCTTCGCGCCCGGCGAGTATCATGAGCTAGTGGCGCCCGTCGATCTGGCAGTCACCTTTGCCTCGCTGGCTGGCGTCAACAGACCCTCGGCCGCCGTAGGCCGCGTGCTAACCGAAGCGTTAAGGCCAGCGGATAAAGATGCAGGCCACTGAACCCTGCCCCTTGACCCACGGTCCAAAGGAACTTTGCCCCGCGTGAAACCCGATATGAAAGTCACGTTGGCCGGCCTCGAACTGGTCAACCCCATCATCGCCGCCAGCGGCACCTTCGGCTACGGCGTCGAGTTTGAGGAGATTGTCTCCCTCGAGGGCATCGGCGGCTTTGTCACCAAGGGAATTTCGGCCGAACCCATGCCTGGCCATCCCGCCACGCGCATCGTCCAGACCGCTTCCGGCATGCTCAACGCCGTCGGCCTTCAGAATGTGGGTCTCGAAGAATATCTCGAGCGCAAGCTGCCCCCCATGCGCCGCTACCCGCTCTGCAAGGTCATCGTCAATGTCTTCGGCTCCACGGTCAGCGAATACCTCCGCGTCATCGACCGCCTCAACCAGGCTGGCGGCATCGCCGCCTATGAGCTCAACGTCTCCTGCCCCAACGTCCACGCCGGCGGCATGGCCTTTGGCGCCGATCCGCACGAGCTCGAGTACCTGGTCCGCAAGGCCAAAGAGGTCTCAGCCCGTCCTTTGATCGTTAAGCTCTCGCCCAACGTCACCTCTATCGCGCACATGGCCAAAGTCTCAGCCGGCGCCGGCGCCGATGCCATCAGCCTCACCAACACCTTTCTCGCCATGGCCATCGATGCTGAAACCCGCCGTCCCCTGCTCAGCAACGTCACCGGCGGACTCTCCGGCCCGGCCATCAAGCCCATCGCCCTGCGCATGGTCTATGAAGCCGCCCACGCCGTCGACCTGCCCATTCTCGGCATGGGCGGCATCGTCACTGCTGAAGATGCGGTCGAGTTTCTCCTCGCTGGCGCCACTGCCGTGCAGGTGGGCACTGCCAGTTATGCTGATCCGCGCGCCGTCGAACGCCTCGCCCGCGGCCTCGAATCCTGGTGCCGCACCCACCAGGTCGAACGCGTTGCCTCGCTCACCGGAGCCCTTCAAGTTCCCAGCGCCTAGATGTGAGTTTCAACAGTACTTGTAGCCCCTTCTTGCGCTATCCTGGATGGATGTTATTGATAAAAAGCCACTTAGACTCATCGCTTCGGAAACAGCAACTGTGGAACCGCTATAGCTTGGGATCGCGGCTGCGCCCTCAATCCAGAATCCGTCTCAAAAAAGCACAGTCATGTTGAGCGAAGTGCAGCCAAGTCGACACATCCCCGCTTGCTCTTAGGGCGCCCATGGGAATCGCCCGCCCTCCAACCACCCCTCCATCCCGGCCCCGCACACCAAATAAGAGACCGCAACACGAGACCGACCGCCACCCCATAGCCCCGCAACATCCGTGTGATGTGGATCATAACCAGGCTCTACATCGAAAGCCTCCCGGTGATCCAAAACACTTGTGATGCAGCGCACAGCCTACCGTTATTTGGAATGCGTACCGTTGCCCACGTCAGTCGGCGAATTCCATATTCCATGATCCGTCTAGTGCGTCCTGGGGAGATCGCCTGATCCTGTACAGCGAGGTAGGCATGGGAAATTCCATTTGGCAGTCGATGGAGAAGAAGGGCTACAGCCGCAGAGATTTCCTGCAGTTCTGCGCCGCAGCCGCAACCGTCGCGGGCTTCGGCCAAAGCGGCGTCGCACAGGTCGTCTCGGCCTTTGAAAAGAAAGAAAAACCGGCTGTCATCTGGATGCACTTTCAGGAGTGCACCTGCTGCAGCGAGTCCTTCATTCGCGCCTCCCACCCCATCGTAGTTGACGCCCTGCTCGACGTCCTGTCGCTCAACTACTCTGAGACTCTCATGGCCGCCTCCGGCTTCCAGGCCGAGAAAAGCCTCAACGACACCATCAAGAACAACAAGGGCAAATACATTGTCCTCGTCGAGGGTGCGGTGCCCACCAAGGACGGCGGCGTTTACTGCATGATCGGCGGCAAAACCGCGGAATCGATCCTCCAGACCGTCGCTGCCGACGCGGCTGCGGTAGTCGCCTGGGGCAGTTGCGCCTCAAACGGTTGCGTGCAGGCAGCCAAGCCCAATCCCACCGGCGCCACCCCCATCCACAAGCTGATTGACAAGCCGGTCATCAACGTTCCCGGCTGCCCGCCCATCGCCGATGTCATGATGGGCGTCGTCACTCATCTGCTCGTGCTCGGACAAGTTCCCGAGCTCGACAGCCAGGGCCGCCCCAAGGAGTTTTACGGCCGCCGCGTCCACGACACATGCTATCGGCGCCCCAACTACGATGCCGGCCTCTTCGTCGAGTCCTGGGACGACGACAGCGCCCGCAAAGGCTATTGCCTTTACAAAATGGGCTGCAAAGGCCCCGTCACCTACAACGCCTGCTCGGTCGTCAAGTGGAATGAAGGCACAAGCTATCCCATCCAGTCCGGCCACGGCTGCATCGGTTGCAGCGAAGCAGGCTTCTGGGACAACGGTCCCTTCTACCAGCACCTACCCTCGTTCCCAGGCTTCGGCATCGAGAGCACGGCCGATACCGTGGGCACGGTTGTCGGCGTCGCCACCCTGGCCGGAGTCGCGGCCCATGCGGTGGTCACCAACGTTCGCAAGCGCAGCGTGATTGCTGAAGTCCACGCTGAAGACCAAAAGGAGTCGTGAGAAACTATGGCACGCGTCGTTGTCGATCCGGTTACTCGCATTGAAGGCCACCTGCGCGTTGAGGCAGTGGTAGAAAACGGCGTCATTACTGACGCATTCAGCTCCGGCACCATGGTCCGCGGCCTCGAGAAAATTCTCATGGGCCGCGATCCACGCGATGCGTGGGCCATCACCGAGCGCGTCTGCGGCGTCTGCACCACCGTGCATGCGCTCACCAGCGTGCGCGCGGTCGAGAGTGCGCTGGGCATCGCCATTCCGCCCACCGCCGAGCTCATCCGCAACATCATGATGACCACCCAGTACGTGCAGGATCACGTCATCCACTTCTATCACCTGCACGCTCTTGATTGGGTCGACATCGTCAACGCGCTCAAGGCCGATCCCAAAAAAGCCGCCGAGCTGGCCCAATCCTTCTCCAAGTGGGACAAGAACACGCCCGCCTATTTTTCCGGCGTGCAAGACAAGATCAAGGCCTTCGCCGCCAGCGGTCTCGGTATCTTCGCCAACGGCTACTGGGGACACCCGGCCTACAAGCTCCCGCCTGAGGTTAACCTCATCGCGGTGGCACATTACCTCGACGCCCTCGAATGGCAAAAGGAGATCGTCAAAATTCACGCCGTCTTCGGCGGCAAGAATCCGCATCCCAATTACCTCGTCGGAGGCGTGCCTTGTTCCATCAACATAAATGAGGTCGCGGCCATCAACTCCGAGCGCCTCAACCTCGTCTCCCGCCTCATCGACCAGGCCGACGAGTTCATCCACCAGGTCTACATCCCTGACCTTCTCGCGGTCGCCTCCTTTTACAAGGATTGGGCTGGCTACGGCGGCGGCCTCACCAACTACCTCAGCTACGGCGAGTTTCCAACCAAGGGCTACGGCGATCCCAACTCCTTCAAGTACCCCCGCGGCGTGGTCCTCAATCGCGACCTCTCCACCGTGCATCCGGTCAACGCCACTGACACCCAGGAAATCAAGGAATACATTGCCAGCTCCTGGTACTCCTACGACGGCGGCGACTCGGTCGGCATCCATCCCTGGGCTGGCGAAACCAACCTCAATTACACCGGGCCCAAGCCGCCCTTCGAGACCCTCGAGGGTCAACAGAAGTACTCGTTCCTCAAAACGCCGCGCTGGAAAGACAACCCCATGGAAGTCGGCCCCCTGGCCAGGCTGCTGGTCGCCTATGCCTCCGGCCGCACCGACGTGCAGGATCTCGTCAAGGACACCCTCGGCAAGCTCAACGTTCCCGTCACCGCCCTGTTCTCAACCCTCGGCCGCACCGCGGCCCGCGGTCTGGATGCGGCCCTGGCCATGAGCTGGCTCAAGGAGTTCTACGCCGGCCTCATGCAGCAGGTCAAAATCAACGAGGTTTCCACCTTCAATGGCGAAAAGTGGGAGCCCAAGAGCTGGCCGGCCGAGGCCGAGGGCGTGGGACTCACTGAAGCCCCTCGTGGCGCACTCGCCCACTGGATCAAAATCAAGAACGGCGCCATCGACAACTATCAACTGGTTGTGCCCACCACATGGAACGGTTCGCCCCGCGATGCCAAACAGCAGCGTTCATCCTTTGAGACCTCGCTGATCGGCACCCCCGTCGCCAACCTCGAGCAGCCCGTTGAAATCATCCGCACCATCCATTCCTTTGACCCGTGCCTGGCCTGCGCCGTCCATCTCTATGACCCGCAGGGCAAGCACCTTCACCAGGTTTCTTTCGAGTGAGGCCATGAGTACTCCAAATATCAGCGCAGGCAGCGTTATACCGGCCGCCGAACAGCAACCGGTGGAGTATCGGCGGGTCTATGTCTGGGAATTGCCGGTACGAGCCTATCACTGGATCAACGCCATCGCCCTCGTGGTCCTCTGCGTCACGGGCTACCTGATTGGAGCCCCGCTCCGCGCCTTCAATGTCGCCGAGGCCTATCAGCAGTACTGGTTCGGCTGGGTGCGGTTCCTCCACTTCCTGGCCGCGTTCATCTACGTCTTTAACTTCTCGGCGCGCCTCTACTGGGGCTTCGTCGGCAACCAGTACTCCTCGTGGAAGGCCTTCTTTCCGCTCAAAGCATCCCAGCGCCAGGAGATCGTCGACGTCATCAAGGCGGACGTCCTCGAAACCAAAATGCATGGGCCCATCTCCACGGGACACAACGCCCTGGCCGGGTTCATCTACTTCGGAACCTTCCTGGCCTTCGTCTTTCAAACCATCACCGGCTTTGCCCTCTACTCCAGCATGAGCACCTCCTGGCTCCCGCGCATGTTCACCTGGATTGTTCCGCTCATGGGCGGCGAGTTCTCCGTCCGTTTTTGGCACCACCTGTTCCTCTGGTTCTTTGTCACCTTCATCATCGTCCATATCTATCTAGCCTTCTATCACGACTACATTGAGGGCCGCGGTACGGTATCCTCAATCATCGGCGGATGGAAGTTTGACCGCGAGAAGAGCAGCAAATAACCGAGAGCAACGCACCCGTTTGAATGAGTAAGAAAATGCTGGGTGTCCCAGGTCTGGATTTTCAGACCTGGGAAAGCCCAACAGCCCGCCGCCAACATTTTGAAAGTTGGGTGCTCCGTCGCGCTTTTTGCGATGGGTGGGAAAGCAAGAAAGCCCGCAGTCGAAATCCCATAAGCTGAAAGCTAAAAGCTAATTGAGGTTCCCCATCTCCGAACCACCCATCAAGACTCTCGTCCTCGGCCTCGGCAACATCCTCATGGGCGATGAAGGCATCGGCGTCTATGTGGTAAGGGAGCTCGAAAAGCACACCCTGCCGCCCGGTGTGGAGTGTCTCGACGGCGGCACTGGCGGCTTCACGCTGCTCGGCCCGCTCGAAGACGCCGACCGCATCCTCCTTGTCGATGCGGCCGCCGACGGCAACCCCATCGGCGCCGTCACCCGCACCACGCCCCAGTTCTCGCGTGATTACCCGCCCACCCTCACCGCCCACGACGTCGGCATGAAGGACCTGCTCGACATGTTCTACATCCAGGGCGGAAAGCACGAAATCATCCTCTACGCCATCACCATCGACCCCCACCAGCCGATCCGCATGAGCCTTTCCCCCGCAGGCGAGCAAGCCGCCGCCAAAGCCGTAGAAATCATCCTCGCCGAACTGAATTCCCTCGCCCTGCCGAGCTAACAGAAAACCACCTGTAATCTTGAGCGAAGCGCAGCGAAGTCGAAAGATCCGCGGTTGCTCTTCGCCGGCTCCCGTCCGCATCGTTCTTCCCGACGACAATTGACCGTGAACCCCCCCCCCCAAAAAACCCCTTCGAGAAACCCTTTTCTTGTCCAACCGCCTATCCGCCGTAGATAATGGGTCCCGTTCCGGCCAAGCCTTCATAGACCAGCGAGGAAACCCCATGACCAGTTCCGCCAAAAGAACCTCCATCGCCATCCTGCTTTTATGCACCCTCCCCGTCCTCACCGCGCAGGCTCCCAAACGTAACCTGCCCATCCCTCCGCCGCCCATGGGCTGGTCCTCGTGGAACAGCTTCTCTAACACCGTCGATTCCCAGATCATTCAGAATCAGGCCAGGGCCATCGTCGCCAATGGCATGCACAAGGCCGGCTACCAGTACATCAACATCGACGAAGGCTGGTGGCTCGGCAAGCGCGATGAGCACGGCAACATCCTCGTCGATCCAAAACAATGGCCTGCGCTGGCTCCCGGTGAGCGCGCCGGAGACATGGCCAACATCGTCCGCTATATTCACTCCCTCGGCCTCAAGGCGGGCATCTATACCGACGCCGGCTTCGACGGCTGCGGCACCGTCGGGCCCGACATCGGCCCCGGCTATCCGGGGGAGGGAAGCGAAGACCATTACGAACAGGACTTCCTCCAGTTCGCCAAGTGGGGCTTCGACTACGTCAAGGTCGACTGGTGCGGCGGTGACAAGGAGAACCTCGATCCCGCCGTCCAGTACTCTGAAATCGCCCGAGCCATCAACCATGCCGCCGACATCACCGGCCGCCGTCTCTACTACTCCATCTGCAACTGGGGAAAAGAAAGCCCCTGGACCTGGGCGCCCAATGTCGGCGGAGCGCCTGCCGACATCTGGAGAACCAGCGGCGACATCGTCGCCCCCGTGGTGGCCAATTCCCCCAACGCCGGCCGCAAAGCCACATTCAAAGACATGCTCTCCAACTTCGATCAGGGAATTCATCCTGAAGCCCAGCACACCGGCTTCTACAACGACCCTGACATGATGGTCATCGGCATGCCCGGCCTCAACGACGCTGAAAATCGCATCCACATGAGTCTCTGGGCCATCTCCGGCGCGCCGCTGCTCGTCGGCGCGGACCTCACCACCCTCACCACCACCACCCTCGCCACCCTTACCAACCCCGCCGTTGTCGCCATCGACCAGGATCCGCTCGGCCTGCAGGCAGTCAAAGTGCGCGAGGTCGCCCCCGGACTCGAGGTATGGTCGAAACTGCTGGCCAAACCCGGCGAACGAGCCGTCCTCTTGCTCAATCGCAGCAAAGTCGCCGCCCCCATCGCCGTCCAATGGAGTGAACTCGGCCTCGCCGAACCCTCCGCAACCGTCACCGACCCATGGACAGGCAAGTCTCTCGGCGCATTCAATCACCAATACGAAGCCACCGTGCCGGCGGGCGACGCCCTCCTGCTCCTCGTCCGCGGCGCCGACGCCACGTTCACGCGCGTTATGCCGGCCCCCGCTGCCCAGGCAAAGACCACCTCCGCTTCAGCGCCCACAAGAGATCAAACCTTCACCTTCGCGAGCGCACCTTGCGATCAGCCGTTCGCCCCCGTGCAGATCGTCTATTCCAATCTCCTTTCCGCACCCCGCATCGCCGAGTTGCGCGTCAACGGCCACGATCCCACCCGCATCTCCTTTCCACCCACCGGCTCCGCCGAAGGCGCCGTCTGGATTCAGGCCCAGCTAGCCACTCCCGAACCCTCGCTCGCGGCCATCAATCAGTTCACCTTCACCACCCCCGTCGCCTCTGAGCTGCATATCGTTTCGATCAACCTCAACCGCCCCGCCCAATGCCCAGGCGGCGGCAGCGCAATGCCATAGCCACTTCGGCAAATACTGGGTGCCCCAGGTCCCGGGCTGTCAAGTGCCTGGACATCCTTTACATTTTGTCTCCGGACATCCTTTACACTTGCTGGCATCCGGTGAAGCGGAGGCGGGCTCTGCTGGAGAGCAACCTGACCGAGGAATAGCCGGTTGCGACTCATCGAGACGGTGAGAGAGCGGAGATGGGTCCCAGGCGGGTTCTGTCTCCGCTTTGCTTTTTTGTGCTCACCGGACGATAGATCGCCGATGCCTTGAAAACTCGTTTTTTGGTTTTTTCCTATGGGCACGGATGTGGGGTGGCCACATAGCGGCCGATGATCGCTGAGCGCCTGGTCGCCGGGTCGATCTCGCGGATCAGAGTGTTGCAGTAATATACCAGGAAGCGTTGCTCGACGGGCATGATACGGACGCGTTCACCGATCAGCGCCTTGGAGATGCGGTGCGGTTGTTCGCGGATGTCGATGGTGCCATGGTTGTCGATCTTCAAGGTCCATGCGCCTTCCGGATACTGCCATGCGGGCGGATTGGGCTGATAGGAGCGCGGACTGGGTTGCCAGCGACTGGCTGGGGTCTGCATCTGGAGCGCTTCGTGCGGACGGATGTGGTTGTGCTCGCGGCGGAACTCGTCGAGCCACAACTGATGATCCGCGGCGGGCACACCGCGGCAGTCGAGCGCCCGTTCCATACTGCCGTGGAATCGCTCCACCTTGCCTTGCGTCTGCGGATGGCGTATGCCGGAAAAAAGCAGCGTGATGCCCTGGCGCATCAGCCACAGGCTCAGATAGGTGGCGCCGGCAAACGACTGCGCCTGCCACCATGGAATCCCATGGTCCATCAGCATGGCCTCCGGAAGGCCGCACTGTTCAAATGCCCGAATCAGATGCCGCTGCACCAGTCTGCCCTCGGGACGCGCCGTGGCCTCAAGCGCCACCACGTAGCGGCTGTGGTCGTCGATTACAGACAGGGCCGTCGAGGACTTGGGCCATTTCTTGGGGCCCTTGAAGTCCATCTGCCAAAGTTCGTTGGGATGATCGCGCTCGAAGCGCATGGTGGCGGGCGCGTGACGGTCCTGGTCGCGCACCAAACCGTGGCGCAAAAGCACACGATGAATGGTCGACGACGGAAGTCCAAGCCCCTGGCGCGCCAACAGCACGGCCAGCTTGCGTGCGCCCCAGTCCGGATACTTCTTGCGCAGGGCCACTACCTGCGTCTCCAACTCCGCACCGGTCTTGGTCGGCGACTCATGCGGCCGACGGCTGCGCTCCTCAATGGCTGCTACCCCGCCCTCCCGATAACGCGCAAGCCAGCAATACCCCGTTGGCCGCGAGATGCCAAACTCAACGCATAACCGGCTCAGCGGCTCACTGCCCCGCAACGCCCGCACTACAAACTCCACTCGCTGTTCCCGGACCTGCATCCTCTTCCACGGCATCGTCTCCGCACCTCCGCGCTCGCTCACGCTCGCGCGGAAGTGTAAAGCATCTCCAGAGACAATGTGTAAAGGATGTCATGGAACTGAACACCCGGGCTCCCCGCGGACTCGGGATCCCCAACGAACGATTCTTGTTCGTTGGGGTGAGGGGACAGGTCTTCGTTCGTGGGGCGATGGTCCCTAGGATCGATAGACCCTGGCATTTGCGGACCTGGGAATGAACGAACTTCCCATGGCGTCTCGTGCAACGAACGCTCCCCCCAAATCCCCGAAATTTATAGCCGGTTGCCTTTCTTCCCCGTTCCGGTTACCATACTTCTATGGAATTGATGACCTGTTGTCGCCTCTGTACGCTGCTTCGCGCGCGCAGGTGACCTGGGTCAGAAAGTCCAATATCAAATCCAAGTTTCCCCGTCGCCCGCGATCTAGCTACCCTGTCGCGGGTTTTCTATTGCCCTGAGATTCCCCTCAATAAGGACAAAATGACTGAAGCTGTCGTAGTCAAAGAGACAAAAGCCCAGCGTGCCGAGCGCCTCAAGCGCGAGAAAAACCCCTGGGAGGCCTTCAATGAAGTGCGTGCCTTCGCCCGCGCCGGCCGCGCCAGCGTCCTGCCCGAGTGGGCGGGCATGTACTTCAAATGGTGGGGCATCTACACTCAGGGCGACGGCGTCGGAGTCACCGGCGGTAAGGGCGGTGAAGGCCTCGCCTCCGACTACTTCATGATGCGTATCGGCATCCCCAACGGCATCGTTTCTGCCAGCCAGCTTCGCGCTATCGGCGGACTCACCCGCACCCATGCCCGCAACCTCGCCGACCTCACCGTGCGCCAGAACATCCAGCTCCACTGGCTTACCATCGAGTCGCTCCCTGAGGTCGTTGAGACGCTCGATGCGATCGGTCTCTCGCCCAAGGGCGCCTGCGGTGATGTGGTCCGCAACGTCACCGGCTGCCCACTTGCCGGAGTCGCCGCTGACGAGCTCATTGACGCCTCGCCCATTGCCCTTGAGATCGCCCGCCTGCTCACCGCCAATCCTGAGTTCTACAACCTGCCGCGCAAGTTCAAAATCTCCGCCACCGGCTGCCCCTCCTGGTGCAGTTATCCAGAGATCAACGACATTGGCTTCACGCCGGTCCAGCACAACGGCGAAGTCGGCTACTCGCTCCGCGTCGGCGGAGGACTCTCCAACGAGCCTCACCTCGCCGTACGCCTCAATGCCTTCGTGCTGCCGCATCAGGCAGTGCCCGTAGCCCGCGCCGTCGCTGAAATCTTTCGCGACCAGCAGGGCCTCCGCAAAAGCCGTGAGAGCGCCCGCCTCAAATACCTCTTCATGAAGGAGGGCTGGACCCCCGACAGCTTCCTCGCCGAGCTCCAGTCGCGCCTCGGTTTCACCCTGCAGCCCGCGGTACCCGAACAGGTCCCCGACGACATTCTCCGCGACCACACCGGCATTCATCCCCAGCGCAAGCCGGGGCTCTCCTACGTTGGCGCATCGGTCCTGCGCGGCCGCCTCACCGGCGAACAGCTTGAAGCCGCCGCCGAGCTCGCTGAGCGCTTCGGCTCCGGCGCGCTCCGTGTCACCGTCTCCCAGAACCTGATCTTCATCGACATTCCCCACCAGACAACCGTCGAGCTGGCCCGCGAACTCGGCAACCTCGGCCTGCACGTCGAAGGTTCCTCCTTCTGGCGCGGCGCCATCGCCTGCACCGGCACAGAATTCTGCAAGCTCGCCATCACTGAGACCAAGGGCTTCACGCGCTGGCTCGTCGACGAGCTTGAAGAGCGCCTGCCCCAATTCGACCAGCAGCTCAAGCTACACGTCACCGGCTGCCCCAACGGTTGCGGCCAGCATTGGATCGCCGACATCGGCCTCGAAGGCAAAAAGATCAAGCACGAAGGCAAGCTGACCGACGCCTACTACTTCTGCCTGGGCGGAGCCGTCGGTCAGCAGGCAGCCGTAGCCCGTCCCGTCGGCTATCGTTGCCCGGCCCCGCTCGTTCCTGAAGCCATCGAGCGCCTGCTGCGCCAATACATGGCCGGCCGGTCCTCCGATGAAAACCTCCGCACCTGGTTCGGCCGCCATACCAACGACGAGCTGCGCGCCCAATTGGCTGGCGAAATCCTTGCCCCCGTCGAGCGCGATCTCCCCACCGCCGGACCCCTGCGTATGGCGGCAGATTGATGATGTCCGAAACCAACTGGGTGCCACATCCATTCGCGCCTCTTGCGAATGGGTGGGATTTCAGAAATTCAAACCTCGATGGTGTCCCAGCTCTCGATTTTGAGACCCGGGACGTGATTCCTCGGTACGACTGCGAAACCAGGAGCTGAATTGACCCTACTTCCCATCTTCCTCAAACTCGACAACCGCCGCTGCCTGCTGGTCGGCGCAGGCTCGGTCGCCCTCGATAAAATCGGCTCCCTCCTGAAGACCGGCATCGAGCTCCGCGTAGTCGCCCCCGAAGCCCGTCCCGAAATCAAAGCTCTCGCCGCCGAAGGCAAGCTCGAGCTCATCCTCCGCCCCTTCGAGCTCGCCGATCTCGAAGGCAACTTTGTCGTCATCACCGCCACCAACGCGCCCCACGTCAACCGCGCCGTCTATCAGGGAGCCCTCGAGCGCAACATCCCCTGCAACAGCGTCGACGACATCCCCAACTGCGACTTCTACTTTGGCTCCGTCGTCACCCGCGGCAATCTCCAAATCGCCATCTCCACCGCAGGTGAAAGCCCCGCCTTCGCCCAGCGCCTCCGCCGCGAAATCGACGAGCAACTGCCTCAGGACCTCGGCCCCTGGCTCGCAGATCTCGGCCAGCTCCGCCGCGACGTCCTCACCACCCATGCCCGCGGCGAACAGCGCCGGCTCCTGCTGCACGAACTCGCCCAGCGACAAATCTGCGACGCGCCCACCTGCTCCACACGCCAAATCGCCCAGCTCCCGGTGGGAGCAGACGAAAATAGCCCAGCGCAAGCGCAGCGCAGCCCTGGGACAGGCCGATTGAATTCCGTCCGCCCAGTAGGGGCTGAACCTAAAACGAACCTCGACTTCGCCGCCCAGGTCTCTCTCGTCGGCGCCGGCCCCGGCGACGCCGACTTGCTCACCGTCAAGGCGCTCCGCCGCATCCAGTCCGCCGACCTGATCCTCCACGACGATCTCGTCCCTCAACCCATCCTCGATCTCGCCTCGCCCACCGCCGAAATCCTCAACGTAGGCAAGCGCTGCGGCGTTAAGACAATCACCCAGGACCAGATCAACGCCCTCATGATCCACCACGCCCGCAATGGCCAATCCGTCGTCCGCCTCAAGAGCGGCGATCCGCTCCTCTTCGGCCGCGCCGCCGAGGAGCTCGCAGCCCTCGCCGATGAATCCATCCCCATCGAGATCGTTCCCGGCGTCTCCGCGGCCTTTGCCGCCGCCGCCGCTCTAGGCCGCTCGCTCACGGACCGCGCCTGTGCCTCCAGTGTCGTCTTCTCCACCGGACACCACGCGCAATCGCACAACCACGCCCCGCTGCCAGAGCTCCAGGACGCCACCCGCGTCGTCTACATGCCTGGCCGCTATCTCACCCTACTGGCTCGCGAATGGCTGGAGCAGGGCCTGCCGCCCGACTTTCCCTGCGCCGTTATCTCCCACGCCGCCCAATCCGATCAACAAGTCCTTCATACCACCCTCGCCGCCCTCGGCAACCTCAAGACGACGCAAGCCCCGAGCTTGCTCATAGCCGGCTGGGCCGTGCGCCACGAAGTCGAACCGCAGCAGTCGCAGGAAACAGCAGAGTTCGCCGCCGCTTCCCTCTCATAGCAGAGCCAGGCGTTCTCCGCGAACTCCAGCATCTTCCTATCTGCGGTGCTCTCATAGCACCGCAGAACCGACTCCACGTTGTAATGTTTCTCTCGGGAAGAACGTAGGATGCGCGCCCTCAGCGCCGTTCCGGTACTGCAGGAGATGCAAGAGATTTCATATCCGGCCGGAATGAGAAGTTGAAAGCCTTGCAGAAGGGAACTGCCTGCTCGACACGGGTTCGAAGGCATGTTCCCCGGGACCCGTTTTCCATCTCTTCCGACCCAATAACCTCAGTGGCAGTCCCCCTTTGAAAGCGCCACGCAAACTACATATTTTGTATTACACCCACTTTTTCCTCAGGGAAGGGTACTAATTTAACATTCACTAAATGAATAAGATGCGAAAAGTTGAATGAACCAAGAGTGTCAAGCATCTGTCTTTCACTATTGCTTGCGTCGCCAACAGAGACGTGCTAAGTTTTAACTCAATTGGGCCAACTGGGCGACCACCCCTGGCTTCGGTCAACGCTCCTGAGTTCGCGCGTTTCCAATCATTAGGTCGCCTTACCCGGCAGCTCGAAGGTCCCGCAAGAATTCTGGGACTCAAGGGGGCGAAGCCCGCCCTAACGCAGCCATATCCCCATGCTGAACGGCGATCGATTCTCAGCGTCGCCCTGTCAATCCCACTGATTTGTCATATCCCTCGTCCCTGCAAGCAGCAAGGATAGCCTCCTATCTCCGTTCGGAGTCTGAAATCTATATGACAGTGATGAAACCGCGCTCACGCATGATCAGCGTCCGGCTTTCCGAAGAGGAGTACACCGCTCTTCGGCAACTCTGCTCGCTGACCGGTGCTCGTAGTGTTTCAGACCTGACGCGCGATGCCATGCGGACAGTCCTCAGAGGTGTGCATCGTGAAGATCCACTTGTGGGCGACCTGGACGAGTTCCGCGCCGGCATCAAGAGCCTGGAACAAAAAGTCGAGCAGCTCGAAGCAAAAATCACCACCTTCAAGTCGGAAGCCTGAGGCAGAGCGTCTCGTGGCATCTTCAGCAATACCCGGTGCTTTCTGATGTCGCGGAACGCAACCCCTTTTTGCGCCTGGGGTCACACTGCAAGTGGGTAAGACCATGCATAATTCAAAGATTTTGATCTTCGGCCGCATTGGACAGGTCGGTTGGGAGCTGCGCCACAAGCTGGCCTGCCTGGGCCAGATCACCGTCGTGGATTTTCCTGAAGTCGATTTCACCAATCCCTCCTCCATTCGCTCCGCCGTCCGCGCCGTCAACCCGGCCGTCATCGTCAACGCCGCCGCGTACACTGCGGTGGACAGGGCGGAATCGCAGCCCGAGCTGGCCACCGCCATCAACGCCACCGGCCCCGGCGTGCTGGCCGAGGAAGCCGCGCAGCTCAAGGCGCTGCTGGTGCATTACTCCACCGACTACGTCTTCGATGGCTCCAAGCTAGGCCCATGGGTCGAAACAGATCTGCCCAATCCTCTGGGCGTCTATGGCCGCACCAAGATCGAAGGCGACCAAGCCATCCAGGCCGCGGGATGCGACCACCTCATCTTTCGCACCAGTTGGGTCTACGGCGCACGCGGAAACAACTTCCTCCTCACCATGCTGCGTCTCGCCCGCGAGCGCACTGAGCTGCGCATCGTCGACGATCAGATCGGATCGCCAACCTCCAGCGAGTGCATTGCCCAGGCTACCGCCGATGTGCTCGCGCAGCTTGTCTCCAGCGGTTTCCGCACCGAGGGTCGCAGCGGCATTTACAACCTCACCTGCAGCGGAGAAACTTCCTGGTTTGGTTTTGCCAAAGCACTCATCACCCAGGCCGCCCCGGGGCAGGGAATCACCATCCCCAACCTGGTCCCCATCTCGACCGCCGAATACCCAACGCCTGCGAAGCGTCCCGCGAACTCGCGCCTCTCCTGTCGGCGCCTCTTTGACACATTCGGCCTTTGCCTGCCCGATTGGCAGCTCGCCCTCGATCTTGTCCTCGATACCCTCCACGAGTTTGGACCAAAACAAAACCCGCTCGCTTGATTTTTGTACAATAGTCTGCGCCCCATCCATTGTGCGCTCTTTCGGCAATGGGTCGGATCACTCAAACCTCCACAGAAAAACTCATTCGGCCGCAGACCGTGAGCCAATGTTCCCGCAACGCCCATAACGGATCTCTTTCTCGTAGCAGTAAGGTGCCCAGGCATGACCGTTCAACCAGCCTTCGATCCATCCAGGCTGATGGTGACAGGCCACAGCGGATTCATCGGCAAGCACTTCTGTGCTGCCTATGGCGGCATCCCGCTCACCGACCAGGATGGCTTGGTCGACCTTTCAGACAGCCTGCGCGTCCGATCCGCTGTTGCCGCCATCGCTCCCCAGGCTGTCCTCCATCTGGCCGCCCAAAGTTCTGTCGCCGACTCCTTTCATGACCCCGCCGCAACCATAGCCACAAACTTTCTTGGAACCCTCAATCTGCTCCAGGCGCTCAATGCCATGCGCTTTCAAGGCGCCTTCCTCTATGTCGGATCAGCGGACGTCTATGGCAGGGTAACCGAGGACGAACTGCCGGCTCGCGAGACCCAACCGCTGCGCCCCCGCAGTCCCTATGCCGTCAGCAAGGTGGCTGCTGAAGCGCTCTGCTATCAATGGAGTCAAACTGAGAATTTCCGCATCGTTCTTACCCGGCCATTCAATCAAATTGGTCCGGCGCAGGACCGGCGATTTGTGATTGCCGACGTGGCCTGGCAGATCCGTGAAATGCGCCACAAGCGCACACCGCCCCTGCTGGTTACCGGCGATATCGATGTGACGCGGGACTTTACCGATGTCCGCGACACGGTCCGCGCCTACCGCATGTTGATCGAGAGCGGATTGAACGGCGAAGTCTACAACATCTGCTCTGGCCACGAGAGCAGCGTGCGCTCACTGGTGCTCGAGATGCTCAGCATTGCGGGCGTTCAGGCGGAACTCAAAGTCGATCCCGCAAGGCTTCGGCCAGGCGAGCAGCGGCGCATGGTGGGGGATCCCCAAAGAATCAACAAAGACATAAACTGGATGCCCCGGATTCCCCTCGAAACAACCCTCGCAGATCTCTTGAACGAGATGGAGAACAGAACGTTATGACCAGGCACGCGCTCATTACAGGAGCCACAGGTCAGGATGGCGCCTATCTAGCCAGCTTCCTCCTCGGCAAAGGGTACACAGTGCATGGAGTTGTGGCGCGCCGCGGCACCGACACCCTTTGGAGGCTCCGCGAACTCGATGTCCTCGACAAGATCACGATTATCGATGCGGATCTGCTCGATCTTTCATCGCTGATTCGCGCCCTTGAAAAATCTCAGGCCGAGGAGGTGTACAACCTCGCGGCCCAGAGCTTTGTAGCCACCAGTTGGGATCAACCCCTCCTCACCGCCGAGGTCACGGGAGCCGGCGCGCTCAGGATGCTCGAGGCGGTCCGCATCTGCAATCCAAAGGCGCGCTTTTATCAGGCCTCCAGCAGCGAGATGTTCGGCAAAATTCAGCACCAGATCCAGGACGAAAGCACGCCTTTTTATCCTCGCAGTCCCTATGGCGTAGCCAAACTCTTTGCCCACTGGAGCACGATCAACCATCGAGAAAGCTTCCATCTGCACGCCTCCAACGGCATCCTCTTCAATCACGAGTCGCCCCTGCGTGGAATAGAGTTCGTCACCCGCAAGGTTTCCGATGGTGTCGCCAGAATTCACTTGGGCCGGCAGAAGGAGCTGCGTCTCGGCAATCTTGAAGCCCACCGGGATTGGGGTTTTGCCGGCGACTATGTTCAGGCTATGTGGATGATGCTGCAACAGCCGGAGCCCGGTGATTACGTGGTCGCCACGGGAAAAACCACATCCATTCGAGACATGTGCAAGGTAGCTTTTGAGCACGTCGGCCTGAACTACCAGGACTACGTTGTCGTCGATCCGCGTTTTTACCGCCCCGCGGAGGTGGATGTTCTCATCGGTAACTCAGCCAAAGCCAAAGCCTGCCTCGGATGGGAAAGCAAAACGTCCATGGAGGCCACGATTGCCATGATGGTCGATGCGGACATTCGCCGCGTCGAGCGCGAATAAATCGCTCATGATTGGCAAGAATCTGCCGATAACTCATGACTGAGTCCATCTAAGTCACGCCGCCCTAACCCTTAGGAGATCTGCATGCGAATCTATCTGGCCGGAGTCGGAGGAATGCTCGGCGAAGCCCTGCATAAGGTGCTTGCCGTGAAGCATGTCCTCAAGTGTACTGACCTCAACCCCAATGAACCATGGCTTGAGAAGTGCGACTTCCGCGATTTCCAGGAGTACGAAAGAAGCGTGGCTGCCTATGAGCCCGAAATCCTCATGCACATCGGCGCGCACACCAGCCTCGAGTATTGCGAGACCCACCCCGACGACGCCTATCGGACAAACACTTTGTCCGTCGAACATGCCGCAACCCTGGCTCAGGCCCACGGCATTCCCCTTGTCTATATCAGTACAGCCGGAATCTTCGATGGCAAGAAGGATCTCTACGACGATTGGGACCAGCCCAATCCCCTCGGCGTCTACGCCCGCGCCAAGCATCTCGGCGAAATCGTGGTCCAGACGCGCGTTCCCAAACATTTCATCTTTCGCGCCGGATGGATGATGGGCGGCGGACCCAAGAAAGACAAGAAGTTCATCAATCTCCTCATGAAGCAACTGGCCGGCGGCGCCACAGAACTCAATGTGGTTAACGATAAGCTCGGCACCCCGACCTACACCGTCGACTTCGCCCACAATCTTGAGGCCGTCACCGCGACACAGTTTTACGGCCTTTATAACATGGTCTGCGGAGGAGAAACAGGCCGCCTTGAAGTAGCGCGGGAGCTGATTCGCGTGCTGCATCTCGAAGACAAAGTGAAGATTCACCCCGTCTCCTCAGACCACTTTGCCAAGGACTTCTTTGCCCCGCGCCCGCCCTGCGAACGGCTCGTGAACTATAGATTGAAACTGCGCAACCTTGATCTTATGCGCGAGTGGCAAGTCGCCCTCCGGGACTACCTCCGCGATTACTTTGGTGATTACCCTTTGCCCTATGCCGACGTCGCCGCAACCAAATTCATCGCATCGTGATCCATGCGCTCCGAATTCGACGCGGAACTTAGATTCGGTAAATTCCTTGGCATCAATCGATTGCCGCAAACATTGACTAATCAAGATTTTCCTGTCTGTGCCGATATCATCTAGGAACTTGTTGAAATAGGTACCCGTGTTGCGTCGGAGGTTGGCTGCCATTCGTCTAACCTACATGCGTGGAGACGAGCGGGATCAGGACGGTATGTTCAGCTATGTTTCGTTGGAGCAGCGAGTGCCTCAGGATCATCCATTGCGGGCAGTTCGCAAGTTGACGGATTCGGTGTTGCGGACGTTGAGCCCGGAGTTCGATGCGTTGTATGCCGACTCCGGCCGCCCATCGATTGCACCGGAGTACATCCTGCGGGCGCTTTTGTTGCAGGTGTTCTACTCCGTGCGCTCAGAGCGTTTACTGGTCGAGCAGATAGACTACAACCTGCTTTTCCGCTGGTTTGTGGGCCTTGGCATGGACGACGCGGTGTGGAACCATGCGGTGTTTTCCAAGAATCGCGATCGGTTGCTGACTTCCGATGTGGCGCAGCAGTTCTTCGCAGAAGTGAACAAGCTGGCGAAGAAATTTATGTCCGACGAGCACTTCACTGTCGATGGCACGCTGATTCAGGCGTGGGCTTCGCAAAAGAGCTTTCGCTCGAAAGACGGTTCCGATGACGGCGACGGGGGAGACTTTCACGGTCAGAAGCGATCGAACAAGACGCATGAATCGACCACTGATGCCGATGCGCGGCTATACAAGAAGAGCTACGGCAAGGAGTCGAAGCTGAGTTATCTGGGGCATGCGCTGGTGGAGAACCGCAACGGTCTGATCGCCGCTGCGATGGTGACGCACGCCGACGGTTATGCCGAGCGCGATGCGGCGCTGTTGATGCTTTCCGAAAAGCAAGAGGGCCGCTCTCGGCGCATCACGGTGGGTGCCGACAAGGCTTACGACACGAAGGATTTCGTCAGCACGGTGCGGGAGTTGAACGTGACGCCGCACGTTACCAAGAACGACAAGGGCCGCTCGAGCAACCTGGACCGCAGAACCACGCGCCAGCCCGGCTATGCCGTCAGTCTGAGCCGCCGATGGCTGATCGAAAAGGGATTCGGATGGCTGAAGCAAACCGGCCCGCTGCGCCAGGTCAAGTTGCGAGGCCTGGAGAAGGTGGACTGGCTGTTCGTCTTCAGCTGCGCGGCGCACAACTTGATCCGGCTGCCGAGACTGATGGCTCAACCACCGGAAATGCTCCGGGAGAAGTGTGCCTGAACAACGGTTGCGAGCTTCGGAGATGATTCCCGGAGGTTCGTAAACCCCTATAAACACCGGCCAGAAACGTACTTCAAACAGATTTTGAACGAGTAGTTACGAAAATCGAAAGAAAAGACGCCACAACCAGGCGAATTTCAACAAGTTCCTAGGTCTTTTCCCTTCAAATGCCAAAGACATTGGGTATAAATCTCTCGAAAGCTAGCGGCCATGGTGAACGGCTTCTGAGGAAAGTTCGATGGATGTAGGCCAGCAGAAACGGAAGACCGTTCGTATCATGGGTACCCAGGGAATCCCGGCGAACTATGGCGGATTCGAAACGGCCGCGGAGAATATCGCCAGGTTTCTGGTCGCCAAAGGCTGGCGCGTGGTTGTCTATTGCCAGCGCGCCGGCAAGGGCCCCATGGAAGAAGATTTTTGGAATGGCATCGAGCGAATCACCATCCCCATCGACCTTCCCGGATGGAGAGGCACTTCGGCCTTTGACTGGTTATGCATTTCTCACGCTTGTAAGTTCCGCGATGTCTGCCTTATCTTCGGTTACAACACCGCCATCTTTCACTATAGGTTGCGTCTTCGCGGAATTCCTAACATCATCAACATGGATGGAATCGAGTGGGCGCGCGCTCGATGGGGAATCGTGAAGCAAGGCATTCTCTATGCTAATGAGAGGTTTGCAGCGCTGTTTGGAAATCATCTCATCGCCGATCACCCCGAGATCGAGCGCTTTCTCTATTCGCGCGCGCCAAAGCGCAAAATTTCCACCATCACCTATGGTGCCGACCCTCTGCCATCCGCCCCCACTGCTCCCATTGAGGCAATGAATCTCGAGCCCGGCCGTTACACAACTATGATCGCCAGAACCAACCCCGAGAACTCGATTCTTGAGTTGGTCAAGGCGTTTTCCATGCGGCGGCGCGACCACAAAATGGTCGTGCTCGGCGCATTCCTGCCCGAAGTGAACCCCTATCACCGTATGGTCCGCGACGCCGCAAGTGACGAAGTGATCTTTGCCGGACCTATCTATGACCCGGTTATCGTAAAGGCTCTCCGCTTTCATGCCAAGGCGCATCTGCACGGTCACACCTTGGGGGGTACAAGTCCAACGCTGGTTGAAGCCCTGGCCGCCGGCAATCCGGTTCTTTCCCACGATAACAAATACAACCGTTGGACAGCGCGCGATGCGGCTCTCTATTTCGACACTCCGGAGTGCGCAGACTCTCAGATATCGCGCCTTCTGTCTGACGAGGGGCTCCGTCAGAAGCTGAGCGCCGCTGCGCTTGCCCGCTTCAATGAGGAGTTCACCTGGGATCACGTTGCTGGTCAATATGAAGAACTGTTGACCAGGTTCCTTCCCGAAATATAAGCAGAATCGCGTCCGCCGCCGAATAACTCCTGTTCATACGCTGTCTTTCTGCTAAAGAGAGCGCAGACGTCCGCCCGCTCTCTAAAGATAGGAATCCGATGATTCGAATTGCACTTGTTGGGCTGGGCAAGATGGGTCTCTCTCATCTTGCTATGATTCGCGTGCATCCTGACGTTGAGATCGTGGGTGTCTGCGATAACTCAAAGTACATGTTGAGTGCGCTCGGAAAACTCTCCGGGCTCGCAACGTTTACCGATTACGAGAAGATGCTCAATGAAACTCGGCCCGATGCCATTATTATCGCCACACCTTCCCGCTTGCATGCAGGCATGACCGAAACCGCGCTGGAACGCGGGATACATATCTTCTGCGAGAAGCCCTTCAGCCTCGATTGGAAAGTGTCAGCTCGATTGGCCGCCCTGGCTGAGCAAAAGGGGCTCGTCAATCAAGCCGGCTATCACTATCGCTTCGTGGGCGCCTTTCGTGAAGTCAAACGATTGCTGGATTTGGGAGCCATCGGAAAGGTTCACCATGTCCTCGCCGAAGCCTACGGTCCCGTGGTGTTGCGCCCCAAGGGAATGTCATGGCGCACCCTGAAGGAAGAAGGCGGCGGATGCCTCTACGATTACGCGGCTCATCCGGTGAATCTGCTGAATTGGTTCTGCGGAAAACCTGAAAGTGTCTCCGGCACCGTGATGAATAGCATCTTCTCGAAAGAGACCGACGACGAAGTCTACAGCACTCTTCGGTTCAGCGGCGACGGCCCGAGCGCGCAGCTTTCCGTCAATTGGAGTGAAGAATCTTATCGCAAGATGAGTGTAAAAATGACTATCTGGGGTGCGGCGGGCCGCATCTGCGCTGACCGTCAGGAATGTCAGGTCTATCTTCGCGATTCAGCCGAAGTTCCACCCGGCTATCACAAAGGCTGGAATGTGAAGTACACAACCGAACTAACTGAGCCCGTCTGGTTCTATATACGCGGAGAGGAATATTCCGCGCAACTCAGTTACTTTGTCCGCTGCATCCAGTCGGGCGAGCCTCACAATGTCAACTCGTTCTCGTCGGCAGCCGAGACCGATCGCGTGCTGGCCATGTTGCTGGCCGAAACCCAGTCGTCCCGGTTGAATGCGCAGCAGGGAAGGCCCGGCGCAGAACTCTCCTCGGCGGCGCTATAAGTAGAGATGAAGGGCACTAAGCAAAATGGATAAGCTGCTTTTTGGCGACAATCAGTTCTTTGGCGTGAACCACATGTCTGAAGAGAAGGCGCGTGCTCAGGCCATGCGCTTTCAAGACATTCAGGCTGTCTACGATGTGCTCGACGCTGCCTACAGCGAAGGAATTCGCACCTTCTTCTGCACCACGCACGATCGTGTGGCCGAGATCGGCGATCATGTGCGCAACGATCGCCAGCGTTACAAGGATTTCCTCTTTTACCCTTGCATGCCGTATGCCCACAAATATGCCAACGCCGCCACTGAAGATGGAATTTTTGGAGCCATAAGGCGCTTCACCCCGCAGGGAGGCATCCTCAATGCCGCCATCCGGGGCGGAATCTCGCTGGCCACAAAAGACATCGAAGGCATTACTACGCTCCTCATTGACACGGAGATGAAGATGTTTGCCGGCCTCGAGACTCCGGTCATCTTTCTCCAGAACGTGGTGGTCGATCTGCTGCTCGGCCTGGGCATGAAAGGCGCCTTCCGCAAATTTGCGGAGCACGTTCGCGACCACTACGGCGCGGAGCCGGGCTTTATCACCATGAACATGCCCAGGCTGCTCGATCTGCTTGACGACGCCGGCATTGAAAATCCCATCGTGTGCTCCAGCATCAACAAAATCGGATTCAGAATGTGCGGCGGGATCGAGGCCTATCAGCGTGCTCTCAGTGAGCGGCGTTTCCGCGCCATGGCCATGTCCGTCCTTGCCTCTGGTGCCATCTCGCCCCAGGAGGCGGTCAAGTGGGTTTGCTCTCAGCCCAATATTCAGTCAATCGTCTTTGGAGCATCCAGCCGTTCGAACATCCGGGCGATGAGACAATACGTTGAAGAGTTTTGGCCCGTTGTCTCCACGTAACTTTTCTCGCAAGACTTTGAACGTGTTTGCCGCCATGCAGGCCTGAAGCATCTTTTAACACATGAATAATAGCACTCCCTTCCTTGATCCATACATGGTCTTCAGCCCTCTCTGGAAAGCTACTTGATCCCCAAGTCTCTCTCGCTTCGCAAGGCCTTCGGATGGTCTCTTGCCCAACATTGGGGGGCTCGTGCCATCACCTTTGTTGTCTTTCTCGTCCTTGCGCGCCTATTAAAGCCGGTCGATTTCGGCCTGGTCGCACTCGCTACCATTGTTACCAGCTTTACTGAGGTGTTTATAGATCAAGGCTTCGGCGACGCTGTGGTGCAATCGGCCGAAGATAATCCCAAGTTCCTGTCAACGGCGTTTTGGGTCAACATTGTCACAGCTCTTGCCCTGGTCGTTATCGTTCTATCTTCGGCAGGGTATATAGCGCAGCTCTTCAAGGCAGAGAAATTAGCTCCGATCATCCGGGTGCTCTCGGTTACCTTCTTTTTTACCGCTCTTTCTTCCGTCCAGGTCGCAGTTCTTCGCCGCAGGTTGGACTATAAGTCCCTCGCGCTTCGCACCGCTCTGGCTAACTTGCTATCTGGAATCATTGCTGTGACGATGGCCTTGTTTGGCTTTGGAGTTTGGAGCCTTGTAGGTCAACAGATTGTCTATTCGGCGGTTTCGGCAGTCGTTGTTTGGGAAGTAGCAGGCTTCCGTCCGTCCTTTGCGGTTGATCGCAAGTCCTTCGCTCAGCTCATGCATTTCGGCCTCAAGGTTTGCGGCGTCAAAACCGTGGATCTGCTCCATACCAGGCTGATCGACAGCTTGATTGGAATCAGGCTGGGCGCGGTTCTCTTAGGCATCTATTCCATCGGCGTTCGGCTCGGCATCACGGTGCTGCAGCTTCTGGGCGCCAGCGTTTCCGATGTCTCCCTGGCCCATTTCAGTAGTCTTCGACGAAGTGGTGTTGCAGTCGGCGAACACTACCTCAAAATGCTCAAGCGCATCGCTTCGACATCCGCGCCCATTTTTGGCTTTCTGGCGATTGAGGCTCATGGTTTCGTGCATCTTCTTTTCGGTCACAAATGGGATGGCGCCGCCCCGATATTTGCCGCATTCAGCACCTTGTGCACGGTACAGATATTGATCTATTTCAGTAACTCGGTGATGAACGCCGTGGGCCGTCCCGGACTCCAGTTGGTCCTGAGCATCGTGAAACTTGCTCTGCTGGCTCTGGCATTCTTCGTCTTTGTTCACAATGGAATCAACGCCATTGCCTGGGGCATCACCGGTGTAACTGTCTTCTTAATGGCGCCCACGAGCCTGCTTATTATGGCGTGGTTGCTGAATTTCAGAGTAACTCATGCCATCCGTGTTCTTTGGCGGCCCTACATATGTGTAGTGGCAGCCGGGCTCGCAACCTATACCTGTGACCGCTTTCTGTGGCAGCCGACCATCCTGGGGCTCGGGGATTCCGCAATCGTCTTCTTCGGAACCTTTGTAGGCCTCTATGCGCTCATCGACCCTGGAGCGCGTACGACTCTTCGCGCTCTCTGTTCCGCCGCCCAGAAAGCACTCGCATCCAGGCGCTCGAATAGGCAAGCCGAACCGGCGGGCCTCGATGGCTCTGGATCCAGGACCACGGAAGTTCCGCCTCGAAAGGTTTCGATGTTTCAAGTGAGCCGGCAAAGTAAGGGTTACATCCCCACCCTTGACGGCTGGCGTGCGATTGCTATCCTGGCGGTCGTCTTCTATCACTCTTCTGCTATCTACCTAGGTTCGATAAGTCTTCGTCCCATCCAGGAAGTTGGACGTTTCGGCGTACAGCTATTCTTTTCCATCAGCGGCCTGCTTATTTGCGGCAAGCTGCTCGATGAAGAGGCCAGGAGTGGAAGCATCTCCTTGCCGTCCTTTTATATCAGGCGTCTGTTTCGAATTCAGCCGGCTGCCATCACCTATTTGCTCTGCCTGGCGCTTCTGGCGTGGTTCGGCGTGGTGAGCGCGCCTTTCTGGTCGTGGACGAGTTCACTGCTTTCCTTCAGAAACTTTTACACGGCATCTTTCGGCTACATTAACGCGGACCTGTATACAAACCATTTCTGGTCCCTGGCTGTCGAAGAGCACTTCTATGTGCTTCTACCTCTGATACTGGTCTTGTTTGCTCGCTGGCGACTGCGTACGCTTGCGGTTCTTTCGGCGATCTCCATCCTTTGGCTCATTGTAGGAAGTCATCTCTATCTTAAGTGCCATCCCTTTGCCGGAGGCAGAACAGATTTCAGTATTTCCGGATTGATTTTCCCGGCCATGCTCGCCGTGATAATCAGGAGAAAGAAATATCTGGTTTGGATTGAAGGCAAGGTACAAGTGATGGGGGTATTTGCGGCGCTCGCATTTATCGCCTCGTTGACCTTGCTTCACAATTTGCTGCTAATGGCGATTATTGCAACCGGGTTTCCTTTCCTGATTCTAAGCACCATGCTTCGCCCGCACACCTTGTTTGCGAGGCTCTTGGAGGTTGCTCCGCTTCGATACTTGGGGAGAATCTCTTACAGTGTCTATCTTTGGCAGCAGCTGTTTTTTGTCAATCGTGCGATGTTTCCATTAGCCGGACATCCGTTGAACTATTTTCAGTCTTGGCCCTTGAATTTGCTGGGGATATTTGTAATGGCGAATCTGAGCTACTATGCCGTCGAAACACCGCTTATACGCATTGGCCACAAGGTCGTAACATCGGGTAGGCGCAGGAGAGTTCAATGGAGCCTGGCGCCGAAAGGTGCCGAGAACACCTAACCTGACCCTCATGTGCGATCGTATCGAGCTGCGAGAAATTGCAAGGTGACGAGCCTCGGTGTACGGACCGGTTTCTGAGCCTGACCTTTGCTTCGACACACCACTGGGAGGAATCGGAATCGAAGGCTTATCAAAACGGTAATCGATCGTCTGGAGCCGGAAGGAATGCAGTCTCCAAAAACCTGCGTCATCCTCGTAAACTACAACGGGGCTGACGACACTGCCGCCTGCGTTCGATCGCTCTTGCAGTCGACGGTTCCAGTCGAGATCATAGTTGTCGACACCACTCCCCATGATCCCGAACTGGAGGCTTCGCTCAGTTTTGCGCCGGGAACGGTCATTCTGCGAGCCGTCGAAAACCTGGGATTCGGCCGCGCCAATAATCTTGGAATCCAGCATGCCGCGAACCAGAGTGACTGCGAGTTTGTTTTCATTTTGAATAACGACACCACTGTCTCCGGCGATTCGGTCGAAACTCTCGAGCGCGCTATGAACGCCCAAAGGGATGTCGGTATCATGGTTCCCCGCATCGCCTTCCTGCACGATCCAGGGGTGCTTTGGTACGGAGGCGGCGAAGTCGACTGGCGCAGAGCCAGTGCTTTTACGCCGGGGATGAATGGGAGCACCACCGCCGCACTGGCCATGAAGGAGCGGAATGTAACCTTTGCCACAGGATGTGCGCTATTCTTCCGGCGCAACGCACTTACCCAACTCGTCGGATTCGACCCGCGCTTTTTCATGTATGAGGAGGACGTCGAGTTATGCCTCAGGGCCAGTCGTCGCGGCATACGGATTCGCTATCTTCCCAGCTCATTCATTCTTCATCGCACGCAGGGAAGCAGCAAAGACAGCGACCATGATCGCACTAACTTCTTCTCTGCTCGGAATCCCGGTCTGCCTTTTCTTTGTTATAACGTGATTCGCAATCGATTGCTCAATGTTTATCAGTATGCGCGCGGCAAAAATCTGCTTCTGGTGATGTGCTTCTTCCCGCTTTTTCTTATCCGAAGGGCGGGGCCATTTCTTCGGGCAGGAAGATTGGATGCGGTCTTTGCCATGTTTCGCGGAATCGCTGGCTTCTGGACGGCAAGACGTCCCATGCCCCCGTCGGAATGGCCTTTGGAGATTGAGAAAGATGCGCAGACCATCTGTTCAAAAGTCTCCTGATCGAAACTTGGATCCAAACACAGACAAGGCCACGCCCTTGCGCGTTCTCTTTTGTGTAAACTGGGCTATCGATCATCTGCAAAAACCGGATCGCGCCCGCTTCAGCCCCGACTATCGTGTCCCCGGGAAGCCATACTGGTTTTTCAAGCACGGCGATTACAACCTTGACGTCGACACACTGGACTGCCGTTCCTTCTTGCGCATAGATCGATTGGAACAGCCCTTGTTTCGTTGTTACCCGTCAAAAGCCACTCTTGCATGGATAAGTTCGCGCAACTACGATCTCGTGGTTTCACACGGTGGGCAAATGGGCCTGGTGATAGCGCTGCTACAAACGCTCTTTCCGCGTTGGCCGTCTCCCCCGCACGTCATGTTCGACGTGGGAGGAATCAGCGCAGGACACGGTGACTGCGATGACAGTACGATCGTGAGAGTTTGCAGATTAGCGGTCAAATCGCTTGCCGGCGTGATCTGCCACAACTCTTATCTGTTGGAGTTTTATCAGAGATCATATCCCGAGGTGGCAAAGATTGCGCACTTCATTCCGTTGGGCGTCGACACGGTTGCCTTTCAACCTCAACCGTGCGCAGAAGCTGACGAGATTATCTGCGTCGGGTATGCAAAGAGAGATTGGAGCCTGCTGGTTCGGGCATTTGCTCGCCTCAGAACAGAAACGCGCCTTGTGCTCTTGGGCGTTCCCTCTACGGATTTCATTATCCAACCTGGCGTGCAGTGCGTGCCTCGTGTCAGCATTGAGGAGATGCGGCGCAGGATCGCACGTGCGCGGCTTGTAGTTCTTCCGCTTCCAAAGGTCGAGTACAGCCTTGGGCAACAGACCTTTCTGCAATCCATGGCTCTCGGCAAAGCTGTCCTGCTTCCTAAGATTCCGGCCGTGGTGGACTATATAAGAGACGGTGAAACTGGTTTTCTTTACGAGGCAGGGAACGAGTATGATCTTAGCAGGAAACTCGAGAAGCTTCTCGCCGATCCGGAAACAGTCGAGCGCGTGGCACTCTCCGGACAAATAGCGACAACCACACACTTCGACGAAGCGACGATGGCGGCCCGGGTCGCTGCTGTTCTTCAGGAGGCGGCTCAGCGCGGGCGCTTCGGAACTCAAAGTCCAATTAGTCAGGCCAACTAACCTTGGCTAATGCCGCCTACGTCGCCAATGACATCGCAGGCACAACTATGGAATCAAAGAACAGACGCTCCTGGCCGCATAAACATTGGGGTTGCGAGACGATCTATTATCGAAGCCACAAATTGTGGACACACGGATTCACCCGCCTTGCGCACGTCTTGAAATACATCAATATTCTGATCTTCAGAACTTACATAGATTGTCCTGCGCAGATTGGTCTGAGACTGGATTTGCCCCATGGGGGATTCGGGGTTGTGATTGGACGCGAGGTCAGGATCGGCGATGACGCAATCATCTTGCACAATGTAACAATCGGCCACGCCAAACCAGGTCCGGTTGTCATCGGCGATCGATTTTGTGCCGGCACTGGAGCAATCATCCTCGGGCCGGCAAGTATTGGGGACGACGTCACTGTCGGCGCCAACACTGTGGTTACTTTTGACGTCCCCAACGGTGCCACAGTAGTCGGACAGAAAGCGCGGGTCATTCTATCTGAGCCGGGAATCAGCGAAGAAGCAGGAACATAGTCGTGGTAAGTTCTATCTGCTTCTGAAGCGTCTGGATGGCGCCTATGAAGATTGCTCTCGTCAACAATTACTATTACCTTCGCGGCGGCAGCGAGCGCGTCATGTTTTGCGATCGGCAGTCCCTGCTGGCAGCAGGTCATCAACTTAGCCCCTTTGCACCCCAGGACCCAAGAAATGAGCCTGCCGATTCAGAGGCTTTCTTTCCTGAAGTTACTGACTATTCAACCGTGAGGGCGGCCGAACTTGTCAAAGTTGCGGTGAACCTTGTGTACTCCAATTCTGTTAGCCGGGCCTTTGCCGCGTTCCTCGATGATTTTCAGCCGGACTTAATCCATTGCCATAACATCTATGGCCGCCTGACGACTGCCGTCCTTGATGAGGCAACAAATCGTCATATTCCGGTTGTGATGACCGTGCACGATCAAAAATTGGTTTGCCCAGCCTATCTCGCCTTGCGGCAAGGCAAACCCTGCCAACTCTGCAGCGACGGCGGATATTGGCGCTGCGTGCGCTGGAAGTGCCACAAGCAGAGCACCGCAGGATCTCTGGCCTATTCCGTGGAGGCTTATTTCAATCGCTTCGGCGGCAAGTACGACAGCGTCTCCCGCTTTCTGTGTCCCAGTAAGTTCATGCAGCAGTCGCTCATCAAGGCTGGCATTGCGAGCGCGAGAACTGTCTATCATCCCAACGCTGTTGAAACGCGCGACTACGAGAGCCATTCCGAACCCGGTGACTATCTGTTCTATGCGGGCAGGCTATCCTCGGAGAAAGGCATTCTCACGCTGCTCGCAGCCATCGAGCAGCTGGATGTCCCGCTGCGCATCGCCGGAGAAGGTCCGCTTGAACAGGAAATACGCGACTTGATCGAATCACGCAAGCTTCCCGTTTGGCTCGAAGGTTTTTGTGCGGGCGAGCGTCTTGCCGCCCTTTACAAAAGCTCGGCTTTCACCGTGCTCCCGTCTCTCTGCTATGAGAATGCTCCAATGGCCATCCTGGAATCCTTCGCGTACGGCAAGTCCGTCTTGGCCTCCAACATCGGAGGCAATCCGGAGCTCGTCGCCGATGGAGAAGTGGGCCGGCTTTTCACTCCGGGCAACGTCGACGAGCTAACCGGCAGGGCTCGTGAGATGTGGGACAATAGGGAACAACTGAAGACAATGGGGATTCGAGCCCGGGAACTCATCGAGCGCCGATTCAATCAGAAGCAGAGAATCTCAGATCTGCTCTCCATCTATAACAATGTTTGTGGGTGCCCTGTCACTGAGACAGTCCCCTAATCATCTTCATCCATTGCAAGTTAACATTGTTCTGAATGCAGCTCTTCCGAGAGACTGCTCTCCTCACAGTTTCAGCCGGGAATTCTCTCGAGCGCTCCTGGATTCTTCCGCAACCGGAGCCCGCTTACCGCCCTTGTTGCAACGCTATGAATCATGTAGGCTAAAGACGCATCGCACGCGTCGAAGGATCAACAAAATATGATGCTTAAGCTTTGGATATCTGCCTCCGGATCGCGAAGGAATCCACTCGGCGGTCGCTTGCTTTTCTACGCATTAGTTCTGCTCGTTTGCGCTCTGTTTAACGCGCAAATTTGCGCTGCCCAATCTGCGAGTCAGGATCAGAACGGGGATCAGTCCAATTCTCAGTCGTATTCTCAACAGTCCGGTTCCACGTCGTACCAACAGACCTGTCTGAATCCAGACCAAAATCCGGATCAGAATCCTGATGACCAAGTGTGCCAGAACCCGGACCAGCAAACGGGCCAGTATTCGGATCAACAAAACGGCCAGTACTCGAATCAACAAACCGGTCAGTACCCGAGTCAGGAAACGGGTCAGTACCCGAGTCAGGAAACGGGTCAGTACCCGAATCAGGAAACGGGTCAGTACCCGAATCAGGAGTATGGTCAGACGCCTTCTTCACAGCAGAATGGTCAGAATCCTAATTATCCTAATTCACAGCAAATGGGTCAGAATCCATCTTGGCAGCAATATGGAAATCGTCAGGTGCAGATTCCGCCATTGGATGAGCAGCCCCAGAATCCGCAGGAGGCTGCCCAGGCACCGAACGAGCAAGAGATGTCCGCCGAGCAGATCATCAGCATTCTGGAACAGGAACCAGAGATTCGGCAGAGCATCAAGATCATGATGGTCAGACAGTCTGGCGATGACTCAATTCAGATTACCGATGGAGTTGTTTATGAGCGCATTCGTCAAGACGCCAGAATCCGCGATATTGTCACCAAGGAATTGATTAGGCGCGGCTACAGTCCTGACATCCAGTTCCTTATTGAAGGTTCACCTAAAGCCGAGGAGATGCGCCCTCCTAAGACCAACGAGATGGGAAACAGGAGGCAAACGCTCGAGCCGGTTCCTCCTTATGAGAGTCCTGACAATCCGCAGGTTCAACACCGGTACAGTCCCTACCAGAACATGCCCTCCTTGTGGGATTTGTATTCCCAGTTCCCTAACACCCCTGCTAAGTTGCGCCGATTCGGCAGCGACGCATTTCTTATCGGCGCAGAAAATGCTTATAAGCTCGTGAATCAGTTGCCTCTGGATATTCCTGCGGGCCCGGATTACGTCCTCGGTCCCGCGGATTCCATCACCGTCAATTTGTGGGGCGTCCAATCGGGCCGGTTGCTCCGCATCATTGATCGCGGTGGCCAGGTTGAACTTCCTGAAGTGGGCACAGTTATGATCAGCGGGATGACCATCGCCCAGGCCCAGAATGCTATTCAAAAAGCTCTGAACCTGCAATATCAGGGCGAGCATGTCGAAATCTCTCTGGGGAGGCTCCGTACGGTCCGTGTCTACGTCGTTGGGGACGTGCAGAGACCCGGTGCATATGACGTCAGCGCGTTGTCGACGCCGCTGAGCGCCCTCTATGCCGCTGGTGGCCCCACCAATCGCGGTTCGCTGCGCATCCTGCGCCATTACCGCGGAACTCAGTTGGTGCGTCAGGAGGATCTTTACGACTTCCTGCTGCGCGGCGTTCGCTCTGATGATGAGCGCCTGCAGGCGGGCGATACCATCCTCGTGCCGCCGGCAGGCCCGCAGGTTTCGGTGGAAGGCATGGTCCATCGTCCCGCAATTTATGAGTTGAATGGCGAACAGGATTTAAGCCAGGTGCTCGATCTTGCCGGCGGGCTGCTCGTTTCCGCCAGTCTGAAGCAAATCAATGTTCAGCGCATTGAAGCCCACGAAAAGCGCACCATGTTCAATCTACAACTGCCTGACATTCAGACCGGGATCCAGCAAAAGCTCGCGGAATTCAAGGTTAAAGATGGTGACGACGTCGTCATCAGGCAGATCCAACCCTACAACGAGCAGGCAGTTTATCTTGAGGGACATGTCTTTCATCCAGGTAAGTATGCTTATCACGACGGGATGACCATCAACGACCTTTTGCGCTCTTATCAGGATGTTTTGCCGGAGCCGGCCGATCACGCTGAAATCGTCCGCCTGCAACCGCCGGATTATAGGCCGGTAACCATCAGCATTAATCTCCCCGACGTTTTTATCGGCAACGATACTACTCCGCTGGAACCATTTGATCTGGTCCGTATCTATGGAAGATATGAGGCTGACGCACCCAGCGTTACCATTCAAGGCGAAGTCCTGCGTCCCGGCAGGTATCCGATGTCCAAAGGGCTGACGGTCACTGAATTGATACAGATGGCCGGCGGCTTTAGACGTAGCGCCTATCGGGATCAAGCCGATCTCTCCAGCTATGTTGTTCAGAACGGCCAGACGGTCCTGGTCAAACATACCGAAATTCCCATCCAGAAGGCTCTCGCCGGCGACAAAAGTGCGGATGTCGCCTTGAAGTCCGGCGATGCAGTCAGCATTCGGCGCCTCACTGGCTGGTTGGATATCGGTGCCTCGGTACTTATCAGTGGCGAGGTCGGGCATCCCGGCAGTTACGGAATTCAGGAGGGCGAGCGGCTGAGTGACGTGCTCCGGCGTGCGGGAGGCTTTCTGGGAGACGCTTATCCATACGCCGCTGTCCTGGAACGGACGCAGGTCCGCCAACTGGAATTTAAGGCCCGTGACCAGATGATTCGTCAAATTGAGGAAACTCCGGCCGTGGTTAACCCGGGTACCGATACCAGCAGTCAAACCGTTCAGGATCTGCAGAAGTCGCTCGATCAGCAGCGCAGGGAGATTCTGACCAACCTCCGCACCGCTCCTGTTAGTGGCCGCCTGGTCATCAACATCACTTCAGATATAAGCAAATGGGAAAATACCTCCGCAGATATTGAATTGCGCGCAGGAGATTTTCTTTATATACCCAAGAGACCGAATTTTGTGGCAATTTCCGGCCAGGTGTATAACCCGGTTGCCATCAGCTACGTCCCTGGAAAGAATCTCGACTGGTACTTCCGCAAGGCGGGAGGTGCGTCTTCATCCGGTAACAAGGGTCATATCTACGTGATTCGTGCCGACGGCTCGGTCGTTCCCATGGGCAACATCTTCCAAAAGCAAAGCTTTATGAGTCTACGCATGCGGCCAGGCGATACAATCTTCGTTCCGCAGAAAATTGTCGGAGGCTCCCAGCTCTTTCAGAACATTGCTGGTACGGCGGAGATTATTTCGGCACTCGCCCTTCCGTTTGCTTTAAGCGGAAAACTCTGAGGACGCAATTTGACGGTCGTCGGCATCCATTCGGCAGGGAACGCTCGATGGCACGGCTCTCCATCGAAAGACTTTTGTCAGCAGCTTTCTGCTGGAATGCCACCAACACCGTACCGGAGACTAGACTTTGAGTAGCGTACAAGAACAAATTCAGGAAGTCGCCAATGCCGAGAAGCCGCCGATACAGGTCCCTTTTAGGATGCTGGCGGCAGCAGTGAAGCAGCGTCGTCTCTGGTTGGCCATGGTCACCCTCATCGGCGGGGCGTTCATCGTCGGCCTTACCTTCATCGGGCCAAATGAATACCAATCCACTGCCCGGCTCATGCCCCCCGATTCGACCACTTTCTCAGGTAGATCGATGCTCAACTCAATGATGGGCTCCTTGTCTGCGGCAAGTTTGATCATGCCTGATTTGGGCGGCGGCGGACTGTTGAGCGGAAGGTCGCCCGGCGCCACCACCATCGGAATTCTTGGCAGCGACACTGTCGAGGACGATATTATTAATCGCTTCAATCTGCTCAATGTTTATCATCGCAAGCTCTACGTGGATGCCCGCAAGGATTTAATCAAGGCGAGCGGGTTCTCCGAAGACAAGAAGAGTGGAATCATCACCATTTCCGTGGAAGACGAGGACCCAAATCGCGCGCGCGCCATGGCGCAGTCCTACATCGACGAACTTGATAAGCTGGCAAACAACCTGAGCAGTTCCGCGGCCCGCCGAGAACGGATTTTCCTCGAAGGACGTCTGAAATCCATCAAGGATGAGTTGGACTTCAACACCCAGGCATTAAGCCAGTTCTCCAGCCACAACGCCACCATGGATCCGCAAAAGCAAGGCGAAGCCACAGTCGAAGCCGCTGAGAAAGTGCAAGGTGAGCTCATTCTAGCCCAGAGCCAGCTCTCCGGGCTGAAGGCGATCTATACAGACGACAACGCGCGCGTACGCGGAGCACAGAACCGCGTCGATGAGTTGCAGAGGCAGTTTTCAAAAATGGCCGGCTCTGGAGCAAACGCCGGGACCACGGGCGCAGAGGCTAACCCGGCTTTCCCCTCCGTCCGTGCTCTTCCCCTCTTGGGCGTCACCTATTATGACCTCTACCGGAAGGTAACCACCGACGAGGCACTCTATGAAGCGCTCACAAAGCAGTATGAACTCGCTAAAGTTGGGGAGGCGGAGGATATCGTGCCCGTCAGGGTTCTTGACCCGCCGCTGTTACCTGAGAGGAGACTTCCAAGACATCGCGTGGCGTTTCTGATCTTCGGCTTGGTGCTATCGGCTCTTGCCGGATTTGTATGGATTGTTGTCCGTGAGTTTGTCCGGGTCACTGACCATCCTCACCCAGTAAGGGCGCTTGTGCTCCAGTTTTTACGCTCCGTCAAAAGCGAGGATTCAGAGCCCGTAGATTGATCCGATGAACTGTGCTCGCCTTCTTTAAAGCACTTCACTGAGATATCTCCGATCCTGGTACGCCTCGATAAAACCCGCTAACTCAATTGAACCAGATAGGTAACATCAGCTTATTCCTCGCGCGCAACACGGAAGCCGCCTCCGCATTGTCCACTGTCCCTGCGCGGAGTGCTTCCGGTTAATGCGATGTTGTCTCCTGACCTATCGCCGAGGAAACCTACGCATCCGCCTGAGCACCAAAGCCCCGGCAGAAATGATTCCTGCTCCCGATCAGAAAGCCTGATTGACCGTTTCGCAGAACGGTTCATGCGCCGGCAAACCATTGAACGGAATCTGGAAGGTTCTCATCTTGAGTCGCGAATCGCCGATGTTATTCAACGATCAATCGAGGTTGGGAGCATGAACAGAAGATCGGCCGTGGCGGCCTGGTTCCGTTGCGCGACTGCGCTCGCCGCACTCATCCTGATGGCGGCTTCGACGTATGCGCCAGGACAGCAGGGAACGCCAAACTCGGCTCCCTCCTCTGCCGCTATCTGGGTCGATGACGGGGAAGACTGCGGAACGGCCGCCATGGGTTCCCCTTATATCCCGGTCGACAGTTGGATCTATCCAGCGGTCATACGGCTCTATGCGCTTGGCTTTATTGATACGGTCTATCTGGGCATGCGACCCTGGACGCGAGCCAGCGTAAGCCACATGCTCGAAGATGCCGGCGACCGGCTTGAAGACGACAACTATGTGGGGGCTGGCGCAGATGAGGCGGAAGGCCTTTACGACTCGCTCAAGCGCGAACTGCGCGATGACGATACCGACCCCTGCCATGCCCCCAAAGCCATAGCCCGCTCCGAGTCCGCCTACACCGTGGTTCGCGCCATCAGTGGTACGCCTTTGCGCGATAGCTATCACCTCGGCTCCACCATTATCAACGACTACGGCCGCCCCTATGCGAGCGGGTTCAATAACTACACCGGCGCCAGCGGCTACGCCACTGCGGGGCGCTTCGCCCTTTATCTTCGCGGTGAGTTTCAGGGAGCGCCTTCGGCTGCCGGTTACTCCGCTTCGCTGGCTGAGGCCCTCTCGACAGTGGACGGCACAGCCTATCTCAACTCCGCCACTGGCACTCCCTACAATCAAACCACCATTCCCATGGGGCCCACTTCCACCGCCACGCAGGGACGCTTCCTCGAAGCTTATCTCTCCGCCGAATACGCCCATCATGTCATCTCCTTCGGCAAGCAGGATGACTGGCTTGGACCCGGCATGGGCGGAGGCATGGCCTATTCCAACAACGCCGAGAATATCTACTCCTTCCGCATTAATCGCATCGAGCCTCTCACTATTCCGTTTCTCTCCAAGCTCACCGGGCCCTTCCGCTATGAGTTTTTGATCGGCTCGCTGCGCGGTCACACGCAAATGGCCAACCCGCTGTATGTGGCCAACCCGTCGCCCGGCCTGCCCAACGTCCTCAACGCCGGCGACCCCTGGGTGCACGTCGAGAAAATCAGCTTCCGGCCCACCGTGAACCTTGAATTTGGCTTCGAGCGCACCGTGCTCTTTGGTGGCGAAGGCCACTCGCCCGTCACATTCCGCACTTTCATAAAGAGCTTCATCAGCACCGCCTCCCCGAACGGCACCGATAAGTTCACTTCCGCCGACCCCGGCGCCCGTTTCTCCGCCTTCGATTTCTCTTACCGGCTGCCCTTCGTCCGCAACTGGTTCACGGTCTACACGGACTCCGAGGCGCACGACGAAGTCAATCCCATCGATGCTCCGCGCCGTGCGAGCTTCCGCCCCGGGCTCTATCTTTCCCATGTCCCCGGCTTGCGCAGGCTGGACATCCGCGCCGAAGCAGTCTCTACCGACCCGCGTGCCGCGACACCTTTCCAGGTCGAATACGGCCAATTCATGTACACGGAGTTTATCGAGAAGCAAGGCTACACAAACCAGGGACAGATGTTCGGCGACTGGATCGGACGCGAAGACAAGGGAGGCCAGGGCTGGATTACCTATCACCTCAGCGGCAATGAGTACATCCAGGTGGGCGTGCGCAATCAGAAAGCCAGCAAGAACTTCATTCCCGGCTCCACCACCCAGACCTTTACCGGCTCATCCTGCGACCTCAACGACACAAACGCCCTGGTCGGCGAGTCGACCACCACCTGTCTCGTCCCCGGTGGAACCACGCTGAATGACATCGATTGCAAGGTTGTCAAGCGTATCGCCAAGGATCTGGAAATCAAAGGCAGTTTTGCTCTCGAACACTACAAGGCCCCGGTCTATGTTCCCGGCCAGCAAACCGTAACCACCACAACCATCCAGGTCACCTGGTTCCCGGGCAGGAAGGTCACCTTTTAGACCCGCCGCAAAGCTTCGTGCGGGGCCATGAGACGGATACCCCAATTGGCACTCGGGCTCAGATTGTTCTATCTCTCCACTCAACGAAGGAGCCAGCCGCGAACCTGTCACAAAAAGGGATAGAACCATAGACCACGTCACCCGCGCCAGCGGCGTCACGTGGTCTGTTGTCTTTAGTCCTTCCATTTTGCAACTCCCGTTCCCGCCGCATCGTGCAGACTCTGGTTCGGCACAAGCGCCGGCCCCCCGTCGCGAATCTTCGCTGCTGTATCCTGAATGCATTCTTACCTCTAGTCTCTTCGCACTTCCGGATCGATGTCAGGCAGAGGGGATTTTCAGGTTTCTTCTAGTTCGAGGTCGAAGATGTCCCTCAACATTTACTGGGCTTATGGTCTTTGCCTCTATTCAGAGGTGATCTGTCCGGAACTGCCTCCCCATCCCGAACCCTCCGCAGCTCCCGATGTGACCATCCGCATGCTGCCATCTGTGTCTGCCGTGACCGAATCGTTGCGGAATGGCTACTTCGAGGTCAGCCCCGGAGGTTTCCACATGGCCATTCCAGGCGTCGCCAAGTATCACGTCGAGGAAGGGAAGCAAATCCTGATTGAGCCGCTCGACGGAGCTTCGCCCGACGAGGTGCGGCTGTTCCTCCTCGGTTCGGCCCTGGGCGCGCTGCTTTATCAGCGAGGTCTCTTTCCGCTTCATGGCAGTGCCGTCGAAACCGCGTGGGGCGCGATGATTTTTGTCGGCGCTCAAGGCGTCGGCAAGTCCACGCTGGCAGCCCAGTTTCATCGCCGCGGCTATCGTCTGCTCTCCGACGATGTCTGCGCTGTGGCAACCACACCTGACGGCCTGCGTGTTCTTCCCGCGCTGGCCCACTTCCGGCTCTGCGAAGATGCTTACCAGCGCCTGGGAACCCCGCAAAACGCGCGCTTCAACGTCGACAAATTTGTAGTGTCCATGGGCGATGGGTATTGTCCCAACCCCGCGCATCTCACCGCCATTCATATTCTCGCCAACCACGATCAAGACGCCTCCCGATTTGACGTGCTTCGTGGTCTCGATCGTATTCAGAGCCTGCTTGAGAATCTCTATCGTCCCCAGTTCCTCATGGGTCAGGCTACGCAAAGCGATCTCGTGCGGTTGGCAGGCCAGATAGCGCAGAAGGCCACCATCGTCACCGTCACCCGCCGCCGCGATCCCCAGGCCATCGATGATTTGGTCGGCTTCCTCGAATCCGCATGGGCCGAACGTTTTTCCGTCATCGCATAAAAGGAGAAGAAGGTCATGCGCAGCTTCAATTCCCAGGACAGGTTATCCCGCGCCCACGAGATCCTTTCCACCGAACTCGATGAAGAGACCGTCCTGATGAGCATCGATGCCGGCGCCTATTACGGTATGGCCGGTCCTGCGCGCAGCATCTGGGAGAAGCTCGAAACGCCCCTCACCTTTGCTGAGCTGGTCAGCCGCCTTGTCCAGGAATACAAAATCACCCCCGAGGCCTGCGCCGCCGACCTGCAGGGGTTTCTCGGAAAGATGGTCGAGGAAGGTCTCCTGCGTGTGGAGTGAGTTCAAGCGCTATCGGCAAACCTCACCTGCCCGAAGATCCCTTCTCTGGGAAGCTCTCGCCGCTCTGGTAATCGCGCGCCTCGCCCTGGCTTGCCTGCCGTTCAGGCGCATTGCTAAATGGCTCGGAACCCCCGGACTTCAGACTCCTCCCACTGCGGCCGCCGAGCAAATCCAAACCGCCAGCGAAATCGGCTGGGCCGTAGGCGCTCTGGCGCGGAGGGTCCCGTGGGATGGCCGTTGTCTTGCCCAGGCTCTGGCCGCTTCCGGCATGTTGCGCCGCCGCGGCCTCGAGGGCACCGTAAGTTTTGGAGTCCGCCAGGGTCAGTCGTCAAAATTTGACGCGCACGCCTGGCTCCGCCTTGGTTCCTGCATGGTCACAGGCGGGCCGGGGCACAAGCAATTCAAGAGTTTTACAACCTTTGCCCGGAGACAGCCTTGAGCGGATTCTACGGTATTTATCGATACGACGGGGCTCCGGTCGATGCAAACTGGCTTGAACGAATGAAGGCCGCCATGGCCTACTACGGACCTCATGGCCAGGGTTGCCAAATCGCCGGCCCCGTAGCGCTGGGCCATCTAAGCCTACACGTCAATCCCGAAGACGTCTTCGAGCGTCAGCCCATGCGCGGGGAGCGCGGCCTCGTCGTCAGCGCCGCCCGGCTCGACAACCGGGATGACCTCCTGGAGGCGCTCAGTGTCCCCGCACAGCAGGCTTTGCAGACAACGGACGGTCATCTGGTCAGTCTGGCTTTTGACCGCTGGGGCGAGGAGCTTTGCCCGCACCTCCAGGGAGATTGGGCCTTGGCTGCCTGGGATCCACGCAGCCGCCGTCTCTTGCTTGTCCGCGATGCATACGGCAGCGGCACCCTTTATTACCACCAAGCCAAAGGCTATATAGCCTTCGCATCCAGCCTCAAGGCTCTGCTGGCGCTTCCTGGCGTAGTCAAGGAGCCGGATCGGATGCGACTGGCGCAGGTATTGGTTGCCTGGCAGTGCGATGCGCAACTGACCGCCTACAAGGGTTTCCAGCGATTGTTAGGGGCCTATGCCATGACGGTTGCTCCCGATGGCCGTGCGCACACCTGGCGGCATTGGTCTCCTGAAGATCGCGCATTTCTCAACTACCGTCGCGACGAGGACTATGAAGAAGCCTTCGTCGAATATTACACACGTGCGGTCCGGAGTTGCATGCGAACCGAAAAACCGGTAGCCATGGAGCTCTCTGGCGGCCGCGACTCAGGGTCGGTGGCCGCTGTGGCAGCGCCGCTGCTGGCCAGCCAGGGCCGGGGTCTCACAGCCTACACGTCTGTGCCTTGTTTTCCCCCGGACGGTGCCGATGAGGGGAGGTTCGGCAACGAATGGGATCAGGCTCACACGACCGCCAAAATGGCCGGAAGTAATGTTCGCCATATTCCGATCGACGCCGCCAACTATGGGGTCATACAGGGGATAGAGCACATTCTGGACATCCACGACGGTCCGAACAATGGGGCCATCAACAACTACTGGATACAGGCCATCATGGATGCCGCGTCTCGCGACGGGAATGGGGTCCTGCTGAACGGGCATTTGGGCAATGCCACGGTCTCCTGGGCGGGAAATGGATCGGCGCTTCTGGCCTTGCTCCAGGGGCATCCGGCTACGGCTGGGCGGTTATTCCTTTATGGGGAGCCCAACCCTTGGCGCACTCTGAAGCGGCAAGTCCTGAAGCCACTGCTCCAGCCTGCATTGAACGCACTTCGATTGAACGCACTTCGACGCTCCAATCCTTCCCGTGGCAGGCCCTGGCGGGAGTATTCTGCGCTCAATCTTCGCGCTGCCGACGAATTGGATCTCGATGGCCAGATGCGGGCTGAAGGCTGGGATCCTACTTTCCGGACTTCTCCCTTGGAAGATCTTCGTCTCCGCTTCTTCCTGCCAAAGTTCGGCCTCGCGCCCGGCTTGAGTATGAGAGACGAGGTTGCGGCCATGTATTCTCTTCCCTCCCTGGATCCCACTGTAAATCTTTCCTTAATCGAGTTTCTTCTCCGGGTTCCGGACGATCAGTTTCGCCGCCGCGGTCAAAGCAGCTCCCTGATGAGGCGCGCCTTCCGCAAGCGAATGCCCGAGCCTGTGTTGCTCGGCAAGCGCAGAGGGCAGCAGGCAGCCGATGCGGGTCATCGAATCCTTCAGGATCTTCCGGCATTCCGTGAGTGTCTCAGCGATCTGGATTCCTTCCTCGAGGCCCGGGAGATGCTGGACATGCCCCTGCTTCATCGCTGTCTTGAAGACCTGGTTGCAAGCGTCGACCCGCACACAACGATGAGGGCAGATTGCATCCTCCTGCGCGGTCTTGCTGTCGGCATCTTTCTTCGCCGCCTGGCCCGTTCCCGTTCCGCCGATCTCCCTGCACCGCATGCGTGCCCTTCATGCTGATCAACCAGATTCATCAGTTCGTCCGCCAATTGCCGGCTGGGCGCCGCGCGCTGGCCCTTGTCTGGGGCGCAGCCGGATGGTGGTCCGTCGTCTGGGCGCTCTTGCTCGTCGCTCAGGGACTCATTCCCGCCGGTCAGGCTCTGCTGCTCAGGACACTCGTCAACCGCCTCGTGGCCTCCCACGGATGGGCCTCCATTGCTCCTCCTGCCCTGGGCATCGCAGCCCTGTGGGCAGCCGGTCAGCTCTTGTCCAGCGCCCTCACCTGGGTGCGCGAGGTCCAGGCCGAGCGGGTCCAGGATGAGGTCCATCGCCTCATCCACCTGCAGGCCATTCGCATGGATATGGCCTTCTACGACCATCCCGAATCCTACGATCTGCTCTACCGGGCTCAGGTCGATGCCATCTCACAGCCTCTGTCCTTGCTCGAGAGCCTCGGTTCCTTGGTTCAGAACGGTCTGGGTTTTCTGGTGCTGGCGGGGATCCTATTTTCCTATGCCGGCTGGCTGCCCCTGCTCCTGGTCTTTACCGCCATTCCGGGCCTTGCCTTGGTCGCGCGCCAAACTCTCAAGGAACACCAATGGCAGTTGGATCACACCAACCAACTGCGCAGGGCCCACTACTTCGATTGGGTCATCTCTGACCAAACAACCGCCGCCGAGCAGCGCATCTTCGATCTCGGTCCCTTCTTTCGCAATGCCTTCCAAACCCTGCGAACCAGCCTGCGCGAGGGGCGCCTGCGTCTGGTGCGCATGGGCGCCGTCACCGAGCTTGGAGCCGGACTTCTGGCCTGGGCCGGTAGTCTCATCGGCCTCAGCTGGATGTTGCAACGCACCTTGACCGGAAAGGTCGGCCTCGGTGACCTCCTGCTTTGCTTTCAGGCCTTCCAGAGTTCCCAGCTTCTGCTCCGCGCGCTCCTTGAGGGTGCCGGCAAAATCTACCGGAGCCTGCTCTTTGTAGAGAACCTCGATGACTTTTTAAAAGTCGAGCCTGCGCTTCTTCCCGGCGGAGATAGCCAGCAGGGGCTGCCCGTCCATGAATCCATTCGCTTCGAGCGCGTCGGCTTCACCTATCCCGGAGGAACTCATCGGGCTCTCGACGGCTTCGACATCGAAATTCCAAGCGGCAGGGTGGTCGCCCTGGTCGGACACAACGGGGCAGGGAAGAGCACACTCATCAAGCTCCTTTGCCGCTTCTACGATCCCGATGAAGGCCGCATCCTCCTCGATGGCGTAGACCTGCGGGATTTCGATCAGAATGCCATTCGCCGCGAGATTACCGTCCTCTTCCAAGACCCGGTCCACTATCATGCTTCGGTGCGTGAAAACATCGCCTTTGGTGACATAGACGGGCTTGCAGACCACGCGCGCGTCGAGCAAGCCGCTCAGAACGCCGGAGCGATGGAACCGATCGAACGCCTGAATGGAGGCTTTGATGCGCTGCTCGGCAAGTGGTTTGGCGGCGAGGAGCTCAGCGGTGGAGAATGGCAGCGGATTGCCCTGGCAAGGGCCTTCTTCCGCCAGGCCTCGCTCGTCATCCTCGACGAACCTACCAGCGCTATGGATTCCTGGGCCGAGCAGGAATGGCTTGGCCGTTTTCGAATACTCACGGCTGGCAAGGCTGCGCTGTTAATTACCCATCGATTCACCACGGCCATGTATGCCGATGTCATTCACGTTCTTGACAGAGGGCGAGTCGTGGAATCCGGAACACATGCTCAACTCGTTTCGCTCGGCGGCGCCTATGCAAACTCCTGGACTGCCCAGATGCGGGAAATAGGCCATGCCTGATACCGATTGGCTCATGACTACCAGTCCGGCCTTCCGCCTCATGATCGCTACCTCCTGGCTGGCTCCGGAGTCTTTCGAAAATCAGCAGGCCGAGGCCATCCGTCAAGCCGTCGGCGCCGGCGTCGACTGGGCCGAGTATCTCTTCCTTGTCGACAGCCGTCACCGCACACCGGCCCTGAGCTGGGCAGCGCTCAACCGCGTGCAGGGAATCGCGGTGCCTGAGCCTCAAAAACATCAATTGCACAAGCTCAGCGATGCCTGCCGCATGAACGCCGTCAGGCATTGCCTCTTGCTGGCCGAAGTGCTCAAAGCCTTCAATCGCGCTCAGATTCCTCTCATGCCTCTGAAAGGGCCAATCCTCTCCTTCTCGCTCTACGCAGACCTCGCGCTTCGTCAGTCGAAAGACCTCGATCTGGCTGTGCAAACCGAACATGTTGCCAAGGCTCAAACCTGCCTCAATCAGCTCGGTTGGCATCTCGATTCAACCTGGTTCTCGATGACTCCACGTCAATGGCAGGCCGCCCTGCGCCAGGAGCCCCATCTTGGCTTTGTTCATGCTCGCACCGGAATCGAACTCGAACTCCATTGGCGCAACTGGTGGGACACTCCCGATCTCACCCGCGCCTGCTGGGCACGCAGTCTTTCGTCCGTCTGGCAAGGGTGTTCCTTCCAATCCATGGATCCCAGCGACACGGTGATCTACCTTTGCAGTCACGGTGGACAGCATTTCTGGTCCCGCGCCAAGTGGCTGGGAGATCTGGCCCGTCTCCATGCCATGGGCCAGGTCGATTGGGAGACGGCGTTAGAACACGCGCGCCAAACTGGCCAGGAGAGAGTGGTGCTTGCCGGGTTGCAACTTCTCGATCGGCTCCATGGGTTACCGTTGCCTGCGCTGCCGGGGAATCCGTGGGCCAACCTTCCATCGCTTCTGGCCGAGATGCCCCTTCAGGCTCTCAACGCTCCTGAAGAGGCTACAACCCACACCGCCCTTAACTCACCGCGCAGCCGGCTCCGCCTCAGCCGCTATCAGAGACTGTTGCGGCCTCAAAGATCCTTGCGCGAGAGTTTCTCGCAGCTCTTGTATCATCGCGAGGATTTCAGAACCATCCCTCTTCCCGACAGTCTCTTCTGGGCGTACATACCTCTGCGTCCCATCCTGTGGGCCTGGCGGTTCGTGCGCCTGTCCGGTGGGCGAACTTCCGAAATCTCCCGGATTCGAGCATAGGCCTTTGTTGTGAAACATGCGGGAGCTGCTTATGCGCCGTGCTCAATCGCTGTAAGTAATCATTTGCCTGTTATTTTTGTTAGATGTGACAACCGGTAACTGCACGTTACCTGCGTGACCCGTAAGTGTCAGTTTAGGTTACTAGGTTGCATTACAGGTGGTACCAAGGTTGTATATAATCTACGATTTACACATTGCTTTCGACATTGACATGCATTAGAGTTCAATTAGTAAAAGTCCTATCCCCCAGGAGGAATCACAGATGGAGAGTTTTGTGAAAACAACTAATGTTGAGCCCAGGAAAGAATGGGTTGCCCCCGAACTGAAGAAGATCGACGTTGCGCAAATCACTGCATCCGGTGTGAGCGGTTCAAACGATCATCACGCTTGGTCGCAGCTAGACTGCCGGAGTTTTTTCTGTTCGGCCGTGGCATGTGATTTCGCCTCCGGAATTGCCTTTTTCCGGTATTGCTGAAGATGGGCGTTGTTGCGGCGCTTGGCAAAATGCCAGGATCTGTAGTGCGCCGCAATCGCTAGCGTTCAAAGAGAATTGGGAAGACAACGATCTTGTCTTCCCAATTCTTTATCAGGACGCTTTCAATCGCACCGGTGATCGGCTCAGGCCGCAGCCTCTGAGTCTTGCAAAGGCCTAGGTCGCCCTCCCTTCACGGATTGTGGCGGGATCATCAATCATCTGTGTTTGCAAATGAGATGAGAATGGCCGTTTCTGCCAAGAAACCGGCCTGAATCTACTCCTTGCTTGATGAGGCATAAGCAACCGCTGCCGCACGCCGCTCCGTCTTTAGACGGTCGATCATGCTCGCGCCAATTCCTGATCCACTCGCCGCCTTGCATGCCGCTTAGCATCTCTGGGTGCGCGTCTGTTTTCCACAAACTCACCCAAATCTGGCGCCTTCGGCCCGAGAGTACTTTTGTGGTTTCTCTCAGCCGTCCTGCGCCCTTGCGCCATCCCCGCGTTGTAAAATCATTAAATGGATCGCCGGGTCACCTCGTGCGACACAGAGCTGCTCCGGGCCAACCATCACCGAGTACCGTTCGCTTCCGCTCGATCTGCCAAACCATGAACCACTTGCTGCATCACACAAAAGCAGCGTCGAAATCAATTCAGGCATCTGCAATCGGCAATTGAACCGCTTTTTCTTGTGCCCTGGCACATGATTTCTCCAAGGAGCGATCAATGCATAGCAGTTCGTGGCATGTGCTGCACGTCCTTTCAAATCATGAAAAGCGCGTTTCGCAGCATCTTGATGTGCGCTCTATCGAGCACTATCTCCCCCTCTACACCGAACGCGTAAAGTGGACCGACAGAACCGTCGTTGCCGAGCGCCCGCTTTTTTCCGGATACGTATTCGCGCGCTTCCTCCCGCAAAGCAGAACCGCTGTCATCTCTACCCCCGGCGTCCTTCACCTGTTGGGAGATGGAGAGCGGGACAGGGTGGGCGATGAGGAACTCGCCAAGATTCGAGCAGGACTGGCAACCGGCCTGTCTCTGCGGCCTCACGCCAGCCTTCCTGTTGGAACCAGGGTCCGTGTGCGCAACGGCGTCTTCGCCGGCGTTGAAGGCGTAGTCACCGAGCTCAGAAAACAGTGCAAGGTCGTCATTACCCTCGCAGCCGTGCGTCAATGCTTCTCGCTGGAGGCTGCCATCGATGACCTCGACGTTCTCAGCAAGCCCGCAACCAAGCCCGGCCTCCATGTTGTCCCGGCCTTTGGTTATTGAATCTGCGCCGGCACTACTTGAAGTTGCCGATCAGAACAAAGGGAGCCCAGTAGTACGGAAGTGCGTAGCCGGCGTCCTGCCTTGTTGCCGTTGCTTCTGTTGCCGTTGCTTCGTGCTCAGTCTCAAGGCCACGCGCATGGCCCGAGCCCGATGACGCGGCGGACCCCTTGAGCAGCGCCATCTGCGCCTGCCGCAATGCTTCCGCCTTTCCGTCGGCCGGGTTTTTCAACCACCGCGCATAAAAGTCGCTCATCAGCAAGCTCGTACTCGCATCGTTCACATCCCACAGCGTGGCCAGCACTGCTTCCGCGTCCTTCTGCTGGGCCACCATCCCCAGGCTGTCCATCTCCACGCCGTTCCTTGATGTGTAGTCCTTCGCCGTGCTGCAGGCTGACAGCGTCAAAAGCCGCGTGCCATGAAAACTCACCTTGGAGTTTTCCATCTCTGAGAGATTCCATGCGTATCCATCCTCGCGCGTGGCATCTTCTCCGCCCAGCATCAGGTAGGGCTCCGAGCCGCTCCCCGTCTCCACCACGAAATGGCTTGCTATGTGCACCACGGGTACGCTCTGGCCCGCGCCCAGCTCTGTCTTCAATGCGGCCAGCGTGAATTTGTCGTTGCTCAGCAGCCTGCCTTCCATGGGACCGTGTGATTCCGGTACGGCTGCATCGTGAACCACGGCCTCCAGCTCCGGCAGCACGCCCGGCAGCGCCGGAAGACCTCCATAACTTCTCGAAAGTCCCATCGCCAGCACGCTCGGCCGCAGCCCGTTCGCCATCGGCGCATCTGTTATATGCCCATAGCTCGCCGGTGTGAACAGAACGTTATTGAACCGCTCCACCATGTACTGTTGGCCATCGTAAAGCGCGGCCATCGGCAGGTAGCGCAGTGCGTCGTCCAGTGACCACAGCAGCGTTGGCGCGCCGCCCTGTGTTCTCTCCAGACCCTTCAACTCATCTTCTATAGGCGCTACAATCAATCCGTACAACTCTGTTAACTCTGGCCGCGGGTCGGCGTCGCGTAAGGCCAAAACCTTCAGTGTCCTGAATACCTTTGCCCGCAACTCGGCCGACGATGTTTTCAATTCAATTCGCTTGCGCGAGCTCGCCGTCACCACAATCACATAAACGTGATTCTCGCCCAGAAGCACGCGAATGCCCAGAACCCGCGGCCCCAGTTTTGTCAGTGAGTTTTGTAAGTAACTCGGTGCGGCATTGTCGCTGCCTGCCTGCGCTTCACCGGCTCGCTGTTCGAGCTCCGGAGAAATGGTGCTCTTGAAGTTGGCCAGCACTGCTGCTCGTTCCTCACTCATTTTGGCGTTCAATTCCTTAAGCCGCGCGTCTTCTTCGGCAGTGCGCGCAGTCTTGGTCTGCAAGCCGGCAGCCTCCTCGCTCAGCTGTTCATAAGGCGCCGCCATCTTTTCGAGCTCGTCCATCGCGCTTAGCGCCTTCTGCTCTGCCGCGCTCAGCTGGAACTCCGCAACCTTTGGCGCGGCATCGGGATTCACGCCCCGCACCGTGTCTTCCAGCTCCTGCTCCTTCAGAAGATCCAGTATCTCTTCCGCCTCGCCCAGGCGCCCCGCTTCGATCAGCAACTCAGCCAGCACGCGATACGTCATCGACTTCGATTGCGCAAAGCTTGCCCGCAAATCCTTTTCCATCCCTGAAATGTTCTTGCCAATCTGCTGGAAGGCGTTCACCGCGTCCAGTCCAAAGAGAATCGCTACTTCGGGATGCTGTTGATCGCGCAAGCCAATCATCAGCGCCGTTTCAATCCCTCCCTCGATCTCGGGATCACCGGCTGTGCGAGCCAGAGACAAAGCCGCAAGCTCGCTCGCCAACGCTTCCTCCGGCTGCTGCAGCACTTCCTGTACCCAGCCGATGGTCATCAGCGCCAACGCCTCCCCTCGAGGATCCTTTACCTCGCGCCAGATCGGCAATGCCTGTTGATCGAAATCGAGCGCCTTGTCCACCTCGCCCAACTCCAGATAATCCCGGCCCATATTGTTCAGCGTCATCGCTTCGCCGCGCCGGGCCCCAGTCTCACGCCAAATCGGCAACGCCTGTTCTGAGTACTCCAGAGCCTTCTGCGGTTGCCGCATGTCGGCATAGGCCCTGCCGATATCGTTCAGCGCCAACGCCTCCCCCATGCGGCCTTTCACTTCGCGCCAAATCAGTAAACCCCGGTTGTAGTAGTCCAGCGCCGTCTGCTGCTCGCCCAGGTCACGATAAAGCCGCCCGATGTTGTTCAACGTCAACGCCTCGCCCTGCCGCGCTCCCGTCGTCTTCCACAGCGCCAGTGCTTTGTTAAATGCCTCTAGCGCCTCCTGCTTCTCTCCCAGATCGGCATAGGCCCGGCCCATATTGTTCAACGTCATCGCCTCGCCGGCCTCCTCTCCCATCTGCTGCCAGATGGGCAGCGCCTCGTTGAAATATTGGAACGCTTCCGTGGCCTCATTCATGGCGGCATACGTCTGACCCAGAAGATCCATCGTATTCGCCTTGCCGCCCAGGCCCGCCCCTTGTCGCATTTCAGGCGAAAGAGCGTCGTTCATCTCCTTCAGCGCCTTCCACTGTCCAATGTCGCGGAGCCGCTCCCGGCTGTTCATCATCCGCGTCTTGCCTTGCAGATTGCCCATGTCGAGCCAGATCTGCATCGCCTTGTGCAGGCTCTCGAGCGCTTCCTGCCGTCGCCCCATGTAGTTATACGTGCTGCCTATATTGTTCAGCGTGTCGGCTTCGGCGGCTCGAATCTCCAGCGAGGTCCAAATCTGCAGCGACTTATTCAATGTCGCCAGCGCTTTATCCTCCTCACCAAGGTCCATGTACACCTTGCCCATGATGTCTTCAGTCAACGCCAGCGCAGGTTGATTGCCCTCGCTCTTCTCTAGGGTCAGGGCCTCATTCAGGCTATCGAGCGCCTTTTGCATCTTGCCCGCTTCCCGGTAGAGCCCGCCCAGAACGTTCAGCTCCATCACCTCCGCACGCGTGTTCCCGGCCGTGCGCAGTGCTGCCAGATTCTGCTCGTGTTCGGTGATCTGCTCGCCGACCGGCTTCGTCGGCGGCTGCGTTGCCGCCGTGGTCTGTGGCAGGGCTGCCGCTGCGGCCGGCAGCAAGATGCTGAGCCATGCCATCAAGACAAACTCACTTACTCGCTTCATCTTGCTTACCCTGATTCATTGGTCTTCCTTCCCGTTTCCACCCCTCCCGAGCCCTTCGTAGCAAAGAACCCCCATCCACCATCACTTCTCCTTCTTTTCATCCTTGCCGCTCTTCTCTCCCTTGCCGCTCTTCTCTCCCTTGCCGCTCTTCTTTGCCGCGCTCGAACCGCTGCCGCCCGACGAACTATCCGCGCTCGATGTGTTCTTGCTCGTTCCCGTTCCTGAGTACGAGGCTTCGAGCGGCATCACGCTCACCCGCATCGAAGCGTAGGTGATGCCCGGCAACGCGGTTTGCGCCCGCGCCTGCAACGGAAGATTCTGGTCGGCGTCCTTGCGCACCAGGTAACCCTGAATCAAATCGAGATTCGGCAGCTCTTTCGCTAGTTCATCCGTATGCTTCTGCGGGATCATCAGGTAATCGCCGGAGAGCAGGCCAATATAACGGTCGTCGCGATCTGGGTCAGCGTGCGCCTGTTGCGTGGCCACGGCTGTGGTCAGGTTCCCGGCCATGATGAACCGCGTCCGGTCTTCCCAGTAGCTCAACGCCTCCGTAAACGCGCTCAGCGCCGGCACGCTGATCGCCGGCAGCGACACCAGCGGCGCCGCAATCTTGGCTCCCTGCATAATCACATTGAGCGCCTTCACAAAGATGGATGTGCTTGCGGCCTTCGAAACGTTCACCGCCATCTTTCCCGTGCCTTGCGTCAGCAGAATCTTGCTCGTGCCCTGCATTGCCTGCGGCGTCTTGAAGCCGAGCTGGTCCATTGACACTTTGCCCGCCTTGTCCGGCGCCAGGGAAGCGATCGCCGTCCACGCCAGCGGCGCAACGATGTTCATGTAAGGGTGAATCTGCGTCGTATCCACGCGCAGTTGCGCCGCGCGCACGTTGCCCTCTGCATTCCCCGTGGCGGCATGGTACTGCGACAACGCAATGCTGATGGCCACGTCGCCATCGTGGTCCAGCAGCTCCTCCTTCTCGATATCGGTGGCATAGCGCAGCCTTTTCGTGTCGCTCTTGTAGTGCAGATACTGCGTCTCGGCTTCCGGATCGGGAAGCTGATCGGCCGGCCCGCGAGACGCCGACTTCTGCCCATAGTTCTGGCTGTAGGGGTTCACCGAGTCGAAGAATCCGCCCCAGAAATCGTACGAATCGTGCGGAGTATCCTCGGCAGGCGCCTGGGTGGCTGCAGTCTGCGCGGCCGCCAGCTCAGGCAGAAACGCCGCCAGCAATCCAAGGCACGAAGCATCTGTAACAAAACAGCGTCGGGAAACAGGCATGGTCTTTCTCCTTCAAGAATTCGAGTGCATCGGCACATGGACCGTCCGCACCAAAGCTGGCCGTAGCCGCCGCCCATAGGCGAGCGTCTCCCGTTGTCGCCAGGCGAGCGATGGGGTCCTCTGCAAATGCTGTGATGGTTCAGGCTCCGCGGGAACGCACGCGTTCAAACCGGTCAACCCGCTGCGCTGGGTCTGCGGGAACAATCCGTGCGGCAACAGAAGCAAACACGGCAACTCGGAAAGAGCGGCAACGTCCACTTGCATAAGCGCTCCTGCTGAATTGAAACCCAATTCGGCAAAAAGTTGCTCTTGAACAGGAAATCTGTCAGGAAGTATAGCGCGTCCGCAAGGCGCCGTGCCGGAATTCGCCGCACAGCAAGCATGGCCGCATTCACCCAGGCATCACAGCAATCGAAGCCGTAACAACCTGCGTCTCGTCGTGTCATCCTCCCGGAGGGAAGAACCGAGAATTGCGTTGGGTAAGCGAAGCGCAGCCCATGGAAGACACGTGATCCCACCCCGTCCCAGAGGGCCGAAGCGAAACACCTGAGGCAGGCCGTCACCGGGAGCACGCGCAGCAGATGTCTAACTTAGTCCCACACCTGAGTCCCCGCTTCAGGCCGTAGCCCGCTCCAGCAGAGGCACGGCCTCTGTCTGCGCATTCAGGTACGCATCCACCGCCGCCGCCGCTTTGCGTCCCTCGGCGATGGCCCACACCACCAGCGATTGCCCGCGTCGCATGTCGCCTGCCGCAAACACTCCGTCCACCGAGCTCATGTAGTTCGTGGTGGCCACGTTCCCGCGATTATCCAGCGTCAGACCAAGTTGTTCGATCATCCCTGAGCGCACTGGCCCGAGAAAGCCCATGGCTAGCAGCACCAGGTCCACGTCCAGAGTGAACTCCGAGCCCGCGACCGGCTCAAACTTCGGCGGCGGTCCCACGCGCACCGCATGCAACTGCTTCACGTTCCCCTTGGCATCGCCCGTGAACTGCACGCTGTTGATGCTCCAATCCCGTTTGCCGCCCTCTTCATGCGAGCTCTCGGTCCGCAGTTGCATAGGCCACAAAGGCCACGGAGTGGAACCCGCGCGCTGGTCGGGAGGTTTGGGCATGATCTCGAACTGATGTACGCTCTTGGCCCCCTGCCGGTGGCTCGTGCCCAAGCAATCTGCGCCCGTATCCCCGCCGCCGATAATCAGCACCCGTTTCCCCGTGGCAAGAATCGCAGTGGATGCATCCACCGTGTCCCCTTCGTTGCGCCGGTTCTGCTGTGGCAAAAACTCCATCGCGTAGTGAATCCCCTTCAACTCGCGCCCCGGAATCTTCAAGTCGCGCGGCTGCTCGCTTCCCCCGCAAAGCACAATCGCCTCATACTGCGAAGTCAGTTCCTCCACGGGAACATTCACCCCGATGTGCGCGTTGGTCACAAACTTCACGCCTTCTGCGCGCATCTGCTCCAGCCGCCGGTCGATCACGTGCTTCTCGAGCTTGAAGTTCGGAATCCCGTAGCGCAGCAGTCCGCCGATGCGGTCGTTCTTCTCATACACGGTCACGGAGTGGCCGGCCCGCCGCAGTTGTTGTGCAGCTGCCAGGCCCGATGGGCCGCTCCCTACCACCGCCACGCGCTTCCCGGTCGAGTGTTCCGGCGGCTCTGGATGAATCCAGCCCTCGTCCCAGCCGCGCTCCACAATCGAGCGTTCTATCAATTTGATTGAAACCGGCGGCTGGTTGATGCCCAGCACGCAGGCAGCCTCGCACGGCGCCGGACAAATCCGCCCCGTAAACTCCGGAAAATTGTTGGTCGAGTGAAGCCGCCGGATCGCCGTCTCCCAGCGGTTGTTGTACACCAGGTCGTTCCAGTCCGGAATCAGGTTATTCACCGGGCAGCCCGTGTGGCAGAAGGGAACGCCGCAGTCCATGCACCGGGCGCCTTGTGCGCGCTGCTTCTCCTCGGGAAACGGCTCGTAGATCTCGAACCAATCTCTGATGCGCTCGCTCGGCTTGCGGCGGGTTGGCTGTTCGCGCTCGATCTCCAGAAATCCCGTCACCTTACCCATGCAGCACCTCCTCAACGCGGGCCACGCCGAGAACGCGTTTGTACTCGTGCGGAAACACCTTGATAAATCGCGGCTGGGCGTCGGCCCAGTGTTCCAGAATCCACGCCGCGCGCGGGCTTCCAGTTAGGTCGCGATGCCGTTCCATCAACGCGCGCACCTGTTCCACATCGGCCTCCAGCACCAGCGGTTCCAGGTCCACGCTCGCCTTGTTGCAGCGCCTCACCGCAAAATCGCCCCGCCCGTCGTAAACATACGCCAGGCCGCCGCTCATGCCCGCCGCAAAGTTTCTGCCCGTCTTTCCCAGCACAATCACCGTCCCGTTGGTCATGTACTCGCAGCCGTGGTCGCCCACCCCTTCCACCACCGCCACCGCACCGGAGTTGCGCACCGCAAAACGCTCGCCCGCGATGCCGTTCAGAAACACCTCGCCCGACGTCGCTCCATAAAGCACCACGTTGCCCACCAAAATGCTTTCTTCTGGCAAAAAGCTCGATGTCTTCGGCGGATACGTAATAATCCGCCCGCCCGAAAGGCCCTTGCCGAGATAGTCGTTGGCGTCGCCTTCCAGTTCCAGCGTCACCCCCGAGGGCACAAAGGCTCCGAAGCTCTGACCTGCCGAGCCTTGGAACTTGAAGTGGATGGTTCCGTCCGGCAATCCCGCTGACCCGTACTTGCGCGCAATCAGACCGCCCAGCATCGCGCCCACCGTGCGATGCACGTTGCGGATGGCAAAACTCCCCGTCACCTTGGCCCGCGATTCCAGCGCCGGCGCCGCTTTAGCGATCAATTGGTGATCCAGAGCAGCGCCCAGGCCGTGATCCTGCGCCTGCACCCGCCGCCGCGCCACGCGCGATGGCACCGTCGGCGCATACAGAATCGACGACAGGTTGATGCCCTTGGCCTTCCAATGCGAATCCGCCAGCGCCGCGTCGATCTTGTCCACGCGGCCCACCATCTCATCCACCGTGCGGAAGCCTAGCTTGGCCATGTGCTCCCGCATCTGCTCGGCAATAAAGAAGAAGAAGTTCACCACATGCTCGGGCTGGCCCGTAAATCGCGCCCGCAGCACCGGGTCCTGCGTGGCAATACCCACCGCGCACGTGTTCAAGTGGCACTTGCGCATCATGATGCAACCCATGCTAATCAGAGGCATTGTGGCAAACCCAAACTCTTCCGCCCCCAGCAGCGCCGCAATCACCACATCCCGGCCCGTCTGCAGTTTGCCGTCGGTCTGCACGCGAATGCGGCCGCGCAGATCGTTCAACAGCAGCACCTGCTGCGTCTCCGCCAGTCCCAGCTCCCAGGGCAGCCCCGCGTGCTTGATCGAACTCAGCGGCGAAGCGCCCGTCCCGCCATTGTCGCCCGAGATCAGCACCACGTCCGCATGCGCTTTCGCCACCCCCGCCGCCACCGTGCCCACTCCCGCTTCTGAAACCAGCTTCACCGCGATCCGCGCCTGCGGGTTCACGTTCTTCAGGTCGTAGATCAGTTGCGCCAGGTCCTCGATCGAGTAAATGTCGTGGTGCGGCGGAGGCGAAATTAATCCCACCCCGGGAATCGAGTGCCGCGTCCTGGCGATCACCTCGTCCACCTTGTATCCCGGCAACTGCCCGCCCTCGCCCGGCTTCGCCCCCTGCGCCATCTTGATCTGCAGCTCATCGGCGTTCACCAGGTAGTTGGTGGTCACGCCAAAGCGCCCGCTCGCCACCTGCTTCACGGCGCTGCGCCGCAAGTCCCCGTTGGCGTCCCGCTTGAACCGCTCCTCGTCCTCGCCGCCCTCGCCGGTATTCGACATCCCGCCGATCCGGTTCATCGCAATCGCCAGCGTCTCGTGCGCTTCCTTGCTGATCGAGCCAAAACTCATGGCCCCGGTCGTGAACCGCTTCACAATCTCCTTCGCCGGTTCAACGCTCTCAATCGGTATAGGCTTCTCGGCGTATTTCAACTGCAGCAATCCGCGCAGCGTACACAGCTCGTGATTCCGCTGGTCAAGCAGATCGGTGTACTCCTGGAATGTCGCCGGATTGTTCTGCCGCACCGCATGCTGCACCTTGCTGATCGTCAGCGGATTCAGCAGGTGATACTCGCCGCCCTCGCGGTATTGATACTGTCCCCCCACCACCAGGTCGGTCTCCGACTCCGTCAGCGGTTGAAACGCGTACGCATGCTTCAGTTGCGCTTCCCGCGCCAGCACGTCCAAACCCACGCCCTCAATCCGCGAAGCCGTGCCGGAGAAATAGGCGTCCACCAGGAACTGGTTCAGACCCACCGCCTCAAACACCTGCGCCCCGCGATAGCTCTGCAGCGTACTGATGCCCATCTTCGAGAAAGTCTTGAGCAGCCCTTTGTTGATCGCCTTGATAAAGTTCTTTTCCGCGTACTCGGCCGTCACATCGTCCGGCAGCAGGCCACGCCGCTTCAGGTCGTGCAGGCTTTCGATCGCCAGGTAAGGATTGATGGCGCTCGCTCCGTAGCCGATCAGCAGCGCAAAGTGCATCACCTCCCGCGGCTCGCCGCTCTCGATAATCAGCCCCACCTGTGTCCGTGTCTTCTCCCGCACCAGCCGGTTGTGCACCGCCGCCATTGCCAGCAGGCTGGGAATCGGCGCATACGTCGGATCCACGCCCCGGTCGGAAATAATCAGCAGCGTGTACCCCGAATGAACTGCATGCGCCGCGCGCGCGCTCAACTCGTCCAGCGAGCGCCGCAGTCCCGCCTCGCCGTCCGCCGCGCGAAACAGCGCCGGCAGCGTCGTCGCCAGCAGATCGCCCGAGGAAACCCGCCGCAGCTTCTCAAGATCGCGATTCGTCAAAATCGGGTGCGGCAGCTTCAGCGTGTGGCAGTTCTCCGGCGCCTCGGCCAGAATGTTGCGCTCCGTCCCGATGTAGCTGATGAGCGACATCACCAGTTCTTCGCGAATCGGATCGATCGGCGGGTTGGTCACCTGCGCGAACAGTTGCTTGAAGTAGCTGAACAGCGACTGTGGCCGGTCTGAAAGACACGCCAGCGGAACGTCTGTGCCCATTGACCCCACAGGCTCTTCGCCCTTGGTGCCCATCGGCGCCAGCAGAATCCGCAAATCCTCTTCGCTGTAGCCTGAGGCGCGTTGCCGCCTCAGCAGCGTTTCGGGATTCGAGGCAATCACCCGCGGCGGCTCCGGCAGCATGTCCATCGTCACCTGCTCCTGCTTCAGCCACTCCGCATAAGGCTGCCGCCCTGCCAACTGCTTCTTGATCTCGCTGTCCGAAATGATCCTTTGCGCAACCGTGTCCACCAGGAACATCCGTCCGGGTTGCAGCCGCCCCTTCTTGCGCACATCCTCCGCCGGAACCTCGATCACTCCGGCCTCTGACGCCAGCACCACCAGGTCGTCCTTGGTCACAATGTAGCGCCCGGGCCGCAGACCGTTGCGGTCCAGCGTGGCTCCAATCACGCGTCCATCCGTAAATGCGATCGCCGCCGGTCCGTCCCACGGTTCCATCAGCGACGCGTGGTACTCATAAAAGGCGCGCTTGTCCTCGTCCATATCCGGGTTTCCGGCCCAGGCCTCGGGAATCAGCATGGCCATCACATGGGGCAGGGAACGGCCCGACTGGTAAAGAAATTCCACCGCATTGTCCAGCGACGCAGAGTCGCTCCCCTCCGGCATGATCACCGGAAACAGCTTGTCGATCTGTCCGCTGTAGAGTGAGCTGTCCAGCACCGACTGCCGCGCGTTCATCCAGCTCACATTACCGCGAATCGTGTTGATCTCGCCGTTGTGCGCCACGTACCGGTAGGGGTGCGCCAGCTTCCAGCTCGGAAACGTATTCGTCGAAAAACGCTGGTGCACCAGGCACAGCGCGCTCGTCACCAGGGGATTGGCCAGCTCGAAATAAAACTTCTCAATCTGCGGAGCCAGCATCAGCCCCTTGTAAATAATCGTCCTGCACGAGAACGAAGGAACGTAAAACGTCTCCTTGTCCTCAATCTCCGAAGCCGCAATTTCGTTTTCCGTGCGCCGCCTGATCCGGTAGAGAAGCCGCTCAAACGCTTCCTCGTCCAGCCCCGCCGGCCGGCTCACAAACAACTGCTCAATATACGGCTGCGATGCGCGCGCTTCGCGCCCCACCGCATCTCCATTGACCGGCGTATCCCGCCAGCCCAGAACCGTCAGTCCCTCTTCCTGCGCAATCCGCTCGAACACACCCTCGCACTGCAGCCGGTTGTGCCTCTCCACGGGAAGAAAGCACATCGCCACCCCGTAGGTGCCCGCTTCCGGCAACTGCATTCCCAGCTCACCGCACTCGCGCTCAAAAAACGCATGGGGAATCTGGATCAGAATCCCCGCGCCGTCCCCCGTCTCCGGGTCGCAGCCCGCCGCTCCCCGATGGGTCAGGTTGATGAGCACCTCAAGACCCTTGCGGATGATCTCGTGGCTCTTTTCCCCGCGTATGTGCGCGACCAGTCCCATCCCACACGCATCGTGTTCATTTCCGGGGAGGTAGAGACCCTGCGCCTGGGGAGTGCTGTGACAACTGTTGGAAGTATCCATGGCAGCCTTTTCCGTGACCGTTTTTGACCTTCTGTTTGCCGTCGTGCCATCAAAGACACAACCGCTGTGCGATTCCAGTGGAGAGAAATCGTCCAAAAAATGGTTCAAGAGGGTTGCAAGGGCAGCCGCCGCCGCGTCCGGCGCCGTACTGACTTTAATATAACGAAAAATTTACCTGCGTGCTTGACTTCCTTTGTTCCTACCCTGCTCAAAAGTTCCCTTTCAGCCCCGCAACCCTCAAATCTGCCGTGTTTTGTACCATATACTGAGGATCGTGAGAGACAGCCCCCCAGCCCCGATCAACGACCTGATCCTCGTCACCGGCGGCGCCGGCTTCATCGGCTCCAACTTCGTTTTCACCTCGATCGAGGCCACGCCCTCCGTCATCGTCAATCTCGATCTGCTCTCCTACGCCGGAAATCCCGCCAACCTCGCGCCTCTCGACCAGAACCCGCGCTACCGCTTCGTCCGCGGAGACATCTGCGACCCCGAGCTCGTCGCCTCGCTGCTCCGCACCCATCGTCCCCGCGCCATCGTCCACTTCGCCGCGGAAAGCCACGTCGACCGCTCCATCGCATCCCCTGAGGCCTTCATCCGCACCAACGTCCACGGTACCTTCGTCCTCCTCGAGCAGGCCCGCCGCTACTGGGACGAGCTCGACAACTCCTCCCGCGATGCTTTCCGCTTCCTTCACGTCTCCACCGACGAAGTCTACGGCTCGCTCTCTTCCAGCGATCCAGCCTTCTGTGAGACCACTCCCTACGCTCCCAACAGCCCCTACGCCGCCTCCAAGGCTGCCTCCGATCACCTGGTCCGCGCCTATCACCACACCTACCGCTTGCCCGTCCTCACCACCAACTGCTCCAACAACTACGGCCCCTTCCAGTTTCCTGAGAAGCTCATCCCCCTGGTCATCCTCAACGCCCTCGAAGGCAAGCCGCTTCCCGTCTACGGCGATGGCAAAAACGTCCGCGACTGGCTCTTCGTCGAGGATCATTGCGCCGCCATCCGCACCGTCCTCCAAAATGGCCGCATCGGCGAAACCTACAACATCGGCGGCAACAGCGAGCGCGCCAACATCGACGTCGTCACCACCATCTGCGACCTCGTCGACCAGATGCGCCCCTCGCCCGCGCTCGCCCCGCGCCGCAATCTCATCACCTACGTCGACGACCGGCCCGGCCACGACCGCCGCTACGCCATCGACGCCTCCAAACTCTCCCGCGAACTGGGCTGGAAACCCAACGAACAGTTCGAGTCCGGCCTCCGCAAAACCGTCCGCTGGTATCTTGACCACGCCTCCTGGGTTGACAGCGTGCGTACCGGCGCCTATCGCGAGTGGATCGAAAAGAATTACTCGGAGCGAACCGCACTATGAAGGGAATCGTTCTCGCCGGTGGATCGGGCACGCGCCTCTATCCCGTCACCCACGTTGTATCCAAGCAACTCCTGCCTGTCTACAACAAGCCCATGATCTACTACCCGCTCTCCACCCTTATGCTCGCCGGCCTGCGCGAAATCCTGCTCATCTCCACGCCCCAGGACACCGCCCGCTTCGCCGATCTGCTGGGCGACGGCAGTCGCTGGGGCATCGAGATTCAGTACGCCGTGCAGCCGAGCCCCGACGGCCTCGCCCAGGCCTTCATCATCGGCCGCGAGTTCATCGGCGATTCGACCTCCGCCCTGGTTCTCGGCGACAACATCTTCTACGGCCAGGGATTCTCGCGGCAGCTCCAGGCCGCCGCCCAGCTTACCCAGGGAGCCACCGTCTTCGCCTACCAGGTCGAGGACCCCGAGCGCTACGGCGTAGTCGAGTTCGACCCCGCCGGACGCGCCATCAGCCTTGAAGAGAAGCCCAAAAAGCCCAAATCCCGCTTCGCCGTCACTGGCCTCTACTTCTACGACAATCAAGTCGCCGAAATCGCCTCATCGCTCAAGCCCTCCCCGCGCGGCGAGCTCGAAATCACCGACCTCAACCGCTGCTACCTCAAGGCCGGCACGCTCAGCGTCGAAATCATGAGTCGCGGCATGGCCTGGCTTGACACCGGAACCCACGACTCTCTCCTTGAAGCCGCCATGTTCGTCCACACCATCGAACGCCGCCAGGGACTCAACATCGCTTGCCCTGAAGAAATCGCCTTTCGCCTCGGCTTCATCTCCGCCGCCCAGCTTGAAACGCTCGCCCAGCCCATCGCCAAAAGCGGATACGGCCAATACCTCTTGTCCCTCTTGCGCGAGCATCATTTCGCCCCCAAAAGCGAGTAGCCCCCATAGCGAGCCGTCATGACCATTGAAGAAACCGTCCTCCCCGGCGTCCTCCTCATCACTCCCACAGTCTTTCGCGACGACCGCGGCGCATTCTTTGAGACCTTCAATCACCGCCGCATCGTCGAGGCCGGCCTTCCCGAACACTGGGCTCAGGACAACTCCTCCATCTCCACCAAAAACGTCCTCCGCGGCCTCCACTATCAGGTCATCCAGCCGCAGGGAAAGCTCGTCCGCGTCTCCCATGGCGCCGTCCTCGATATAGCCGTCGACCTCCGCCGCAGCTCGCCAACCTTTGGCAGGCACGTAGCCGTCGAACTCAGCGCCGAAAACAATAAAATGCTCTGGATCCCCGTAGGCTTCGGCCACGGCTTCCTCGTCCTCAGCCCATCCGCCGTCTTTACCTACAAGGTCACCGACTACTACTCCACAGCCGGCGAGCGCACTATCCGCTGGGACGACCCCGACCTGGCCATCCCCTGGCCCGTCTCCCCAGAAGACGTCATCGTCTCCCAGAAAGACCGTGAAGGCGCCACTCTGAAGACCGCCGAAATCTTCCCCTGACCCCGGACCGCTGATCCTTGACCCTGATCCCTGACCCCTAAAAAAAAGCGGTTGCCCAATCAAAGGCAACCGCCGTGAGGTCAGAAATCACAGGACATTCAGGAGACATCCCAAACTTACCGGGAATTCCAATTCCTGTCTTGACCCATTCGAGCGACCAAACCGTCCATCCGCAGGTGGAGACCGTTCCCCCCCCGCAAACCCAGACAGAAACGAATCTGGGCCCCATTCATCGCAGTCACCGCAATGAATGGACCTCTCACCCTCGCGGCAGAAAAAAGTCGCCAGGACGTTCTTCAATCAGCAAATGAGATCTTGCGAAATCCACATCCCCTGCCCGATGATGGGGACTGTCTTGAACGCAGCGTGTGGCTCCAGGGAGGATTTGATGGCCGGAGGCAAGGGTTCGATTGTTTTGTCCACTGCGGTTTTGGGAGTGTTGGCTGTGGTTCTGTTGGCCGCGCAGGCAAGCGCGCAGGTGCTGGCGCCCACACCGCCGATGGGCTGGAATAGCTGGAACTACTATAAGTGCGCGATCGACGATGCCACCGTGCGCCTCCAGGCCGACGCCATGGTCTCCAGCGGCATGAGGGATGCCGGCTACCAATACGTGAATATTGACGATTGCTGGGAGGGAGAGCGAGACGCCCAGGGGTATATTCATCCCAACAGCAGGTTCCCTGACATGAAAGGGCTGGCCGGCTATATCCATTCCAAGGGGCTGAAACTGGGAATTTACAGCTCTCCGGGGCCGCTCACCTGCGCCAAATACGAAGGCAGCTACGGCCATGAGCGCGAGGATGCGGAGACCTACGCGGCCTGGGGAGTGGACTTTCTCAAGTATGACTGGTGCAGCGCACGCGACTACTACAAGTATCCCGACATTCCCCAGGCCTTTCTCAAAATGCACGAAGCGCTGGTGAAAGCGGGCCGCCCCATCGTCTTCAGCATGCACGGGCGCGGACCAATCTGGGACTGGGGCCAGCGTGTCGGTGGAACCCTGTGGCGCAGCACCGGTGACATCACCGCCGACTACGCGCGCATCACCGCCATCGGCTTTGAACAGGCGGGGCTCGAGAAGTTTGCCGGGCCCGGGCACTGGAACGATCCCGACATGCTCGAGGTTGGCAATGGCAAGCTCACCGAGGCCGAATCCCGGCTGCACATGAGCCTGTGGTGCCTGGTGGCCGCGCCCTTGATCTCCGGCAACGATCTGACCCAGATGAGCCCGGCCACGCTCGCCATCCTCATCAACCCCGAGGTCATCGCCGTCGACCAGGATCCGCTCGGCGTTCAAGGCCATCGCGTCAGCGCCCAAGGCCCGGCCGAGGTCTGGATGAAACCCATGGCCGATGGCAGCAAGGTGGTTGGCCTCTTTAATCGCGAACAGGGTGTGCTCCCCCTCACCGTAAACTTCAGCGAGATCGGCGTCACCGGCAAGGCGCACATTCGCGACTTGTGGGCCCACAAAGATCTGGGCGAGTTCACGGGCAGTTTCTCCGCCGACGTCGGTGAACACGATGTGATGCTGATCAGGATTCGTTAACCATCCCCGCATCACCATCGCAGGCGCCCCCGATCCTCCAGATTGCGATCCTCCCGATTGCGATCCTTCCGATTGCCGCTCGCCTGTGAGTCGCGTCCGCCCTCACCCAACCCCTCCCTCAGGGCCCGAACGAAGAACCTGAGGATGGCTGTTCTCAGATGACTACTCACAGTTTGATTTTGGTTCGGGTCTGTCCCCTCTGGGCAAGCAAAAGCCCCATCTACAATGATGGGGCTTCTGAGTGTGCCGGCCGGTCAATTGCTTTGAAGCGAGTCTGCGGATGCCTCTTTTAGTCTAGGCCAAGGCTGCAGACGGCTCCAGAACCGGAATGACTGAGGCTGCAACCGCGGCCGGTTGCGGTGCGGCCACATGCGCGGACGCGTGGGCCGGGCGCGTGAGGCGCTGGACAAAGTGATACGGGGGCCACGGACCGGAGAGCTGCATCATGCATTCGCGCATCATGGCGCTGGTGGTGGCGAACTTGTTCTGGTAGCGCTCGACGAACTTGCGTTCGATGAGATGGGCAACATCGAGCACCATTTTGCCGTTTTCCGTGAGCCTGCAGCTCACTTCCTCATCCAAAGGCATGAACAGCCTGTGCATCTGGAAGCTGACAGCGCGCGCGCGGGTCTGGCGCTCGCGCGCACGGGCCGCATTCTCGCGCAGATTGCTCAGATACTCGCGCCCAACACTATCGGCGGGCAGATGCTTTTCGACCTCGTGGCTGCAACAGTCGTCCACGAAGATTTTGAGGTGCATCTCGGTTTTGCCGCGCAGCTTGTCGATGCTGCCGAGGAACTGCCGCTGGTTCGAGCGGACGGACTTACGCAGGATTTCATCGTCATTGAAGATGGTGCCGAAACGGAAGGGAAGAATCGTGGAGTGCTGAAAGCAGTCCGCGATGACCCGGGCGTGGTCAACGCCGGCCTTCTGATTCAGGGTTTCCTGGGGATTGTGCTCACTCACAATGACAGCCAGATCGCTGGCGGGATAGAGGAAGACCTGGTTTCCGCTGACGCCAAGGACGGATTCCAGTGGTACAGGTTTGCGATGACGGGCTAATTCAGGAAATGCTTGTTTTTCACCGATGCAGTAGGCATACCATGCCATGACAAGACGCTCCGTTGGCGCGCGCCGTGAGGCGCCGCAGGTTGGTGAAGCTCTGTGATTTCAGGAAGACTGCATAGTGGATCAGGTCTCCGGGTTGTTATTCATGAATATCCCGGCTCAACTAAGCGGAATACTAGCCCCCGGAAAACACGACTGGCAACATCACTTGTCACAAAGTTGGCTGAAGTAAGCAAGACTGAGCGAATTTGTATTTATATGAACAAAAGGTCTATTGATGGGGCAAAGAAAGAGGCGAATCAGGAGAGAGTGGGGCTTAAATCGGGATCAACAGAGACGATCTGCTGTGGAAAAAGCCGAGGGGCGGTGGTGGGCAGAGAGCGGATTGTTGCCGGAATGTGCCCACGTCGAGGCATTTTGAGGGGACGCGGGCTAGCAGTGACCATCAGGGAAGGACACGCATGATGTGCAGATAGAGGACCACGTTGAGCAGGATGGAGATGGTAAGGAGCCCCAAAGCGATGATTGAGACCAAGTTGACCTTACCGCCCACGGACTTGAGGTCTTCAATCAACTCCTGCTGTTCGAGGGTGTTGCGGTCGGTTGCCTCACGGACCATCTCCAATTGGTCCTCGACGCGTTTGAGCGAGGAGTTCTGCTCGGCGAACTGATCGCGGAGGTCGCGGTGCTGGGTATGGAGCTCTGCGAGGCTTTCCTCGATGGGCGCGAGGTTGAGCGGCGGCGGGGGCGGTGGGGGCGGCGGTGGATGCGGGGTGAGGATGTTGGAGACCGCGGTGCCGATGTTGCCATCGAGCAGCGGCAAGATCCTCTGCACAAGAGGCAATGCGACGCGCAAGACGTTGACGGCCCGCTGAAGGGGCGAGGCCTGCGGGGGCCGGGCAGCCGGTGGGCCGGTGAGCGAGCGGCCCAGGGGTGGTGCGGATGGAGGCGGGGTGGGATCGACCTCATTGCGCGACTGCGGTTCCCGAGGGCCAGCGCCCATCGGCAGCGGGGAACCGACGGCACGCGGCTGCGGCGCTTCGTGAGTCTCCGTTGCGGCTTCCGGGCTTTCCAAGTTGTCGGCCACTGAATCTTCCATAGACATCCTTCTCTCTTAGCATAATTCGAGGCAATCCCTATATATAGCTAATTTTACGCTCTATGGGAACACCCAAGCGGCAGCGGGGAGGGCGGCGGTCTCCGGAAATGGGACTTGCGCTCATCCGTTGGGTGAGCAGGCGGGACAGAAGTTCGCGTATCCTCTTAGGCAGGAGAGCCTTGTGAAACGAGTCATGGCCCGTGGGTTGCGAGGCGTACAAAACAACGTTCTGGCGGGAATTCTTACGATCGGGCCGTTGTTTGTGACTTATTTGATCTTCAGTTTTCTGCTCAGTACGCTGGCCAAAGCCGGGCTGCCTGTAGTTCGGCTGTATGCGGCGATCTTTCCGGCCTCCTGGCTGAGCCAACCCTGGCTGCAGTCGATTTTGGCCATCGGGCTCACGCTGATTGTGCTTTACGGGGTGGGGCGCGTGACCTCGCTGGTGATCGGGCGACAGGCCTTCAGCTTGTTTGAGACATTGCTGGAACGGCTGCCGTTTGTGGCCAAGGTCTATACGTCGGTGAGGCAACTGCTTGACACCATGATGGCCAAGAAAGAGACCAGCCAGCGGGTGGTGCTGGTGGACTTTCCCATACCGGGGCAGAAGAGCATCGGATTTTTGACGCGGACCATGACGGATTCGACAAGCGGAGCGCCATTGGCAGCGGTGCTGTTGCCGAACGCCATCAATCCGACTTCGGCGTTTCTGCAGATTCTTCCCATGGAACGGGTGACGGAGACCGATCTGACGATGGAACAGGCGATGAGCATGTTGATGACGGGCGGCGCCGTGGGGCCGGAGGCGCTGCGGTTTTCGCGAGCGGCGATCCGGGCTGAGAGTGAGCCCCCCGCGGCTTGAGTGAAGGTCATCGAAGAAAACTGCTGATGCCCGCGGGCGAAGAACAACCGCAGGTTTTTCGACTACGCGGGCTGCAAGTACTGTGGAACCGCGCTACGCGGGTTCATCGGCGGTCAACACCTCGCCGGCATGCTCGCTCTCCACGGTGACCTTGCGAAGGTTGACGTGCTCGAAGCGGGCCCAGATCAGACCGACGGGCACAATGGCAAGGAACGAGACCAGCAGGATCACAGCGGCACAGGCAATGGCCGGTTCCCAGGCCACGCCGAGAAAATCGACCAACGCCCCGCTGACGATGCCAATTTGCGTGAACCAGCCGATGATGGGAAGTTGCAGCACGCTTGCGCCGCCGCTGACGGCGAGCAGCAGCACACAGCGGGCGAGAGTCATCGAAGCCAGTTGCGGACTGGCGACAAAGGCGCGGGCCGACTCAAGATAGGCCAGCGTGATGAGCATCCACATGCCGAGCGAGAGGCCTGCCGCAAAGCCGAAATCGGCGAGAGTACGCAGAATGTCGAGGCCCTGATGAAAGCTGCGGATCTTGTCTCCGACCGCATGGCCGAGACGCGCAGAGATCACGCCCAGAGTCTTTTCGAGGAACGAAGCGACGGCGCCGCCGGCAAGGCGCACGGCAGCGAGAAAGAACGCGCCGAGCGCGGTGGCGGTGAGTCCCCACTTTGCGGCCAGGGCAACCTGCTCCTGATGGGGAAGCGTTCCGGGGGTTCCGAACCAGGTGGCGACCAGGATGACGGATGAAAAGATGAGAGCCATCGAGCCGCCGTCAAAGAGGCGCTCGACGACATAGACGGCGAGTTGATTGCTGAGCGGCAGGCCAGTTTTTTTGGCAACCAGGTAGGGACGGACCGGGTCAGCCACGCGGCCTATGAGGGCAATGGCCGTAAATCCGATGACCTGCGTTCCGAGAAGCGAGAGGAGAGGAACTTTCTTGTTATGGCGGAGCAGCAAGGCCCAGCGAACGGCACGGACGATATAGGCCGCGTAGATGCACGCAACGGCCGCCACGATCCTTTTCCAGTCGGCGACCGCGAGTTGGGCACGAAAAATGCCGAAGTCGAAGTGAATGCGGTTGCGGCCCCAGACAAGCAGCGCCACAAGGGCGGCAAACACCACCAGGCCCAGAATCAATTGGTTCTTCTTCAAGCTTGCTCCGTTTCCTATCGATACGAGTCTATTGCATGCTGCCTTCAGGAGTGTGAAGGGAAATGCCGGCGGGTATTCAATGCGGCATTGCGCGGGTCAGAGGGGCGCATTCGGGAGCCGGATCAGGGGGTGGCGGACGAGCGAGTTGCGCGGCGGAGTTCGGCTTCGCGGGCCTGCACGCGGCGGTTGAACTCGTGGATGACCCGGGCCACGTAGGTCCGCGTCTCGTGGTAAGGGGGAATGCCGTGGTATTTGTCGACGGCCGCGGGACCGGCGTTGTAGGCGGCCAGGGCTAGGGCCAGATTGTCTTGATAGTGGGTGAGGAGGGCGTCGAGATAGGTGGAACCGCCGCGCACATTCTGGTCGGGCTTATAGCTGTCTTGGACGCCAAGGCCATTGGCGGTTTGGGGCATGAGTTGCATGAGGCCGCGGGCTCCCGCAGGACTCAAAGCGCGGGCATTGCCGCCGCTCTCGGCATGGACGACGCTGGCCAGCAGGTCGACGTCCAGATTGTGCTCGTGGCCGGCGCGGGCCAGAATCTCGCCCAGGTCGGCTTGGTTGAGCTTTGCATCTAGAGGCTGGGCAGGCTGGGCGGCGGCTGCGGAGTTTTGCGCAGAGTCGGAGGGCGGCGGCGGATCGGGAGCCGCTTCGACGCGTGCGATGTCGGCTGGAGGAAGTTCGATGTAGTTGTCTTCTCCGGCACTGAGGTAGAGGCGCGCGCGCCCATTCACCACGGCGTGATGGTCACAGCGTATCGCAAATCCGTTGCGCAGGATAATGCGCTCGGCTGATTGCGCCGGCCGCGGCAGCAAAGCGAGAGCCGGCAAAACCAGTAACGGGGCAACCAAGAAAAGATTTGCGCGCTTCATCCATCCAAAGTTGGAACCGGTGTGACTCATCAAGATCTTCCAGGCTCGTTTTCTGCGGCGGGCAGTCTTTTCAACGCGGCCTCCAATGTGGCAGCGACGCCGTCTTTGTGGTTGTGGAGAGTTTGCACCCAACCGCGGGTTTTTGCCAGGGTGCGCAGCTCCGGGGATGCATTGGCCATGACGACGCCCTGACCGGCCCATTCAAGCATGGCCACGTCATTCCAATTGTCGCCGATGGCCATGGTTTCAGCACGGTTGACGCCGAGGCGCGCAGCGAGCCGCTCCAGTGCCCAGCCCTTGGTGACGCCACGCGGCAACAGATCGAGGATAGAGACATCGCGCGCCGGGTACTCGGTGCGGACGCACTCGCAACTGCCGCTCCACTGGCTCGCCTTGAGCGCTTGCTCCGCATCCTTCATCCTGCCGACTCCACCTGTCACCATGCCTTGAATAGGATCCTCGCCGTCAACCAACGCCAGTTCCAGCGGGTTGAATATTTCAATCGCGTGGCGATTGGTCTCGACCCAAAGAGCGATCCTTCCCTCGACCTGTTCCATGTTTTCAAGAGCCAACTCTCCGCGTCCCGGTTTGTCAAAAGTGAAGACCACCGCTCCAAAGGGCCTGAGCAGTCCACACAGGCCGCGGGCGATACGCGCCTCCAGGTTACAGCGGTCGATGAACTCACCGCCGAGGGTTCGGATCGCTGCACCATTGGACGCAATGAGAGGCGTGTCCGCTCGCAGTCCGAGGTTTTCAAGCAGTGGAACCGTGTAGGCGATGCGCCTTCCGGTGGCGATGGCGATGGTGATGCCTGAGGCTTGCGCCGCCCTCAGCGCGCGCGCATTGCGCGGGCTCACCGCCTGGGCAACGTCGGGAAGCAGCGTGCCGTCCATGTCGATGGCCACCAGGCGAACGGGAGGGTACATAGATAGAGTGTACCGGGAGCGTGGGCGACGGCGACTGCATGGTGTAGGCTCTTTGGTTATGGAATGGATATGTGGCCAATGCCACGCTGTGGTGGCGCAGGAGGCGCGGCTCGATTGGTGTCCCGCCTGTGGCGGAGCTGCGATTGAACGGGATAACCCGGTTGCGCTGCGTGAGGCTGGCGGCGCAGTTGAGGTGGATCGTCGCGGAATCGTATTGCCGAAGCGGCATGCGGTGGGCGGAATCATTACGCCGCAGTAACAGCCGCGGCCATCTCTACTCGTAACGAAGCGCCTCGGCGGGCAGGATGCGGGCTGCGGCGGACGAGGGGTAGAGCGTGGCCAGCAGCGAAATTCCTATGGAGACGGCGGAGACGATCAGGCCGTCGAGGGGGCGCGGCGCGAAGGGAAGCGTGTCAATTGAGTAAACCTCTGGAGAGAGGGGAAAGTGATAATGGCTGCCGGCCCAGGAGACGCAATAACCGAGCACGAGTCCCAGGGCCGTTCCCACGAGGCTGATGAGCAGGCCTTCGAGAAGGAAGATGCGGCGCACTTGGCCCGGCTCCACGCCGAAGCTCATCATGACGGCGATGTCGCGAGTCTTCTCCATCACCATCATGGTGAGAGCGATGAGAATGTTGAGAGCGGCTACGATGACGATGAGCGCGATGATGATGAACGTTGCAATCTGCTCGAGCTGAAGGGCTCGAAATAGCTCGCGATTTTCTTCCATCCAGTTGGTGGTCATGAAGCCGCTGCCGGCAGCCTGCTCGATTTCGCGGCCGATTTCGGGAGCGCGATTGAGGTCGTCCACCTTGAAGCTGATCACCGAAAGAAGGTCGGGCTCATCGAAGAGACGCTGGGCTGCGGCCAGACTGATGAAGCCCATGGCCGAGTCGTACTGGTAGAAGCCGGAATGGAAGATTCCGGCCACCTTGAAGGATTGAAACTTGGGCACCAGACCGATGACCGGGTTGAGTTCGCCCTGCGGACTGGTGACGACAACCTCGTCTCCGACCTGAACGCCAATCTGGTCGGCCAAATCTTTCCCAAGAATAAGGGAAGGAACCGTTGGGCCTTCGGAGTCAGTAGAGGCTGGGTTGGGATCGAGGCTCGCAGCCGACCCCGAAGTGATGGAGTCAAGGAGATTGCTGACGGTGCGCTCTTCCGCCGGGATGATTCCCTTAACCAGGGCAAAGCCCGCGCGGGGACCATGGGAGACCATGACCTCCTCGTAGATGCCCGGGGCGGCCGCTTTGACATGGGGAAGATGGAGCAATCGATTGAGCAGCGGGCGCCAATCGCGGATGCCATCCGCCTCGACGCGCATCAATTCGACGTGAGCCGAGGAGCCGAGGAGCTTCGTCTCTAGATCGCGGCGCATGCCGTTGGTGATGGCGAGCGCGATGATGAGCGCAGCCACGCCGGCAGCCACTCCGGCAACTGAGATGGCGGTCACGACACCGACGACCGCCTGCCGCCGCTTGGCTCTCAGGTATCGCGCCGCAAGAAAGAGTTCAAATCGCATGCAGGTTACTTTTCCTGAGAGGGAATGACCGTCTTGGCCACACCCACGTTGTCGTACCGGTCGTAAGCGCGGACGGTGATGAGGTGCTCGGCGATTCTGCCGTCGACCACGTCAAAGGAGATCGGAAACGAGTAATGCTCGGTGCGGGAGTCGGAGATTTTTCCGACGGGCTCGATGTATTGCCATGGTCCGGCGTCGAGCGAATATTCGGCGTGCGCGATGGGCGATGCGGCATCCTGAGCGTCAAACGTGACCTGGAATGGCTTGACGCAATGAGCGGTCTCGCAAGTTGCCGCGGCTTCGGTTGCTCTCAGGACCATGATTGCCGGGGGGGTGGTGTCTATCACAAATCGCTCGCTCACTTTTTCGCCGGTCAGCGCGTCGGCGGGCGTGTGCGAAGGCGCGTCGGAGGCAACGACTTTGACCTGGTAGCCGCCGTCGGGGATTACGGTTGCGTCAAAGCTGTACGCCTTGTCAGCGATCTTGTCTTTGAGCAGGCGCCAGACGGTTTCGCCGTCCCCGCGGAGATAGAGGGAATAGAGGAGATCGTCGCCGTTGTCGTCGTGTGCGGCCCAGCGCACGGTGACGGCGGTGCTGTCTCTTAGGGCCGAGAGCGGCGAACTGGAAGAGGAGTCGGTGACGACTCCATCGGCGGACGAGCCTGATGAGGGAAAAGCGATGTTGACCGTCGCGGGCTGGCTGACCATTTGATTTTGTGGATTGAGGCGGGCGCCGGTGGCCACAACCAGATCGTCGATGACGGGCGCTGCATTGACGGGAAGATAGTTGACGCCCACGCTGCCTACGATTCCGTCGGGTTGCAACACGGCTTTCCATTGCAGGAAGCGTCCAGGAGGCGAGGTAATGGCGCTGTCCTTGAGGGGCTGCCAGTCGCTCCATCCGCGCACCGGCTGTTGGACGTTGCCGGAGCGCGTCCAAAGCTCGTATCCCGATGAGCCGGGCTCGACCTCGACACGGCCGAAGCGGGCGAGCGCGCCCGCATCGAGAACATCGCTGGCGTACTCGTGGCTTTCAGAGGCGCCGAGCAGGCAGAGCTTGCCGGTGTTGCCGGTGCCGATGAATATCTTTGCCGCGCTTTCTGTGCCTTCCACAACGGCGAGGCTTAAGCCTTGTTGTGCAGCGAGGTGCGCGACGTCGGCGTAGCTGCCATCCTTCTGAATGCGGAAGAGGCGGCCGCGATTGCCGGTAAGGGCCAGCAGGCCGTCAGGGCGGGCTGCCAGGGCATAAACGATGTCGTCCTTGCTGGCCCAGAGCTTGCGCGGCGCTTCGCCTTCTTTGAGGGCGTAGATCTCTGTGCCGTCGGGCAGGGAAGTGCTGGCATTGACGGCTTGCAGCGATTCCGGGCTGGACGATGGTCACGGTTACGGAGCCTATGCCCTGAACAGGGAGCGGGGGCAGAGGATTGTGGGTCTTGTCGCCGACGTTGGCGGCGTAGATGGCGCCGTCCGCGCCGAGAGCCACCGCGGTAACTTCGCGGCGGGGCGCTTGAAAGAGGACGTAGCCCTTGCCTTCCGGGCTGATGCGGTAAACGAGGCCGGAACCGTCGGTACCGGCAATCAAGTTCCCCTTTGCGTCCCAGGCCAGGGTGCGAATATGGGCTTCGTCGCTCTTGAAGAACAGCTCCGGCTTGGCATCGGGCTGCGTCAGATCGACGCGGTAGACCGCGCCGGGGTCTCCTGTCGCGATGTAAAGGCGGCCAGCGGCATCGAAGGTCAGATCCCAGATGTAATGCGGTTTGGAATCGGAGCCGGCTAGCTTGGAGAAGTCAAAAACCACGGCGGCTGAGGCGTCATTCTGTTTGACGGCGGCGTCCGGCTTGAGCTTGTAAACCTTGCCGCTCGGAAGCGTGGCGGCATAGAGGTTTCCATCGCGGCCAAGCCGCAATGCCTGTACGCTCAGATCCTTGGTCTCGAAGAGCGTGAAGGCTTTGCCGTCGGTTCCGACGCGCAGAATCGAGGCTGGCGAGCCGGTGGCGACAAAAGGAGTTCCGCTCTTGTCTACGGCCACAGACCAGACGAAGGTGGAAGGGCTCGTGAGAATGTCTCGCAGCCCGGGCCCCTGACGCAGGTGGCCGTCACTCTGGATGGAGACTCCCTGGGTCGTGCCTTTTTCGAAGTCTTCGAGTTTCGACTGCGTCCAGAGGTGGGTGCCCTGGGCGCGACAAATACTGGCGATGGGCGTGAACGCCAGGGCGGAAAGAACGAAGACTATGCGGAGGTTCGCGTGGGAGGAAGCAGACATGCTGCGCTAAGTCTACTAGAGTCTGTTATGAACTGGGGGAGGGCCGGCCGTGGTTCTTTGGATTCTTCGGGGATTGTCGATCCGGGTCTGCGGAACGGAGCGCGACCTTGGTTGAATTCCCATCCATCGCGATAAAACTGCGATCCATTGAGCACAGACTTTGTTAATGGCAACCCGAGGCTAACAAATGCCAGCGACCTGGGGCACCCGTATATGTCGATAGACCCTAGAGCTCGAGGACGTTGTCTTCGATGGCCAGACGGACATTGCCGTCGGACTTGGCCAGGCGGCGGACGGCTTCGGGCTTGTCGACTCTTGGCTTTGAGCATGACAAGAGCCACGGGGACACTGCGGCCGGCGCTCTTGATGGTGTTGACCGCGGTCTCGCGGTCGATTTTGCAGGCGCCCATCAGGATGCGGATTCCGCGCTCCACAAGTTTGGAGTTCTGCATGTGCACGTTGACCATGAGGTTCTCGTACACATAGCCTAGCCGGGTCATGGCGCCGGTGGTGATCATGTTGAGGATCATCTTTTGCGCGGAGCCGGCCTTCATGCGGGTGGAACCGGAGATGACTTCGGGTCCCACATCGGCGACAACGGCGATATCGGCAGCCTCGGCAAGCGGAGTTCCACAATTGCAGGTGACGGCAGCGGTATGGGCACCGCGGGCGCGGGCGTAGGCCACGGCAGCTACCACATAGGGAGTGCGGCCGGAGGCGGATAAGCCAATCGACAACATCCTTGCGGGTGGGGCGGCGGCGCGCAATGTCGCGCTGGCCCAATTCCTCAGAGTCCTCGTTCACTTCGACGGCCGAGGCGAGCGCCTTGGGTCCGCCGGCCATGATGTATTGAACTTGTCCGGGCGCAGTGGAGTAGGTGGGCGGACACTCGGAGGAATCGAGGGCTGCGATGCGTCCGCTGGAACCGGCGCCGACATAAATCAGGCGGCCACCATCGCGCAGGCTTCGGGCGACCTGGTCAATCACCTGGGCGATCTCGGGTATCGCCTTCTTGATCGCTGCGGCTACCTTCGCATCCTCATGGTTGATGATGCGTGCAATTTCGATTGCGGATTTAGTGTCAAAGCCTTGAGAAGCCTCGTTTTGGCTCTCGGTAATCAGATGTTGAAGCAGAGACGCCTGGTCATTGTGGTTATCGCTGAGCTGGGTGGCGGTCGTCTCCTGCGTCATCGAGCTGGTTAGCATCGCGTGTATCCCCAATTTTTGATTGTATCTGCAAAATGAGCAAGTGGGGAAGAAATCGGATGGGCGGCTACGCAGCAAGGACGAGGCGCCGCGCCGCTAAAGGGCGCGGCGAATGGCATCGTGAAATGCTGGCCGGACTTCTCGAATCAACTGGCTTTTCCGGTCCGGCCAAGTGCGATTGGTCAGCAGTGTAACCGCAATCCCTGCATCAAGATCGATCCATAAGGAACAGCCGCTAAAGCCCAGATGTCCAATGGAATGCCGGGAGAAATAGCGTCCGGAGGAGGAGCTGGCAGAGGGTGTATCCCAGCCGATGGCGCGGGAGCTACCCTCCGGCTGCTGGCGCTGGGCAAACAGTTCGACGGTTGCGGCGCGAAAAAGGTTGGATGATTTTGCTGAATCAATTCTTTCAATGCTGGAACCGAGAATCGCGGAGGAAAGGCGCAGCAGGTCAGGCACATTTGAAAAGAGACCCGCGTGACCGGCTACGCCATTCAGCAGCCAGGCGTTCTCGTCCTCCACTTCGCCCTGTATCCGGCGATGGCGAAGCGTGGTGTCCTGCTCAGTGGGGGGAATAAGCGCTCGATCCATGCGGGGAGGCGAGAAACAGGTGGCAGCCATCCCCAAAGGGGCAAAGATTTCGCGATGAGCTGAGCCCCGCAACTCTTCGCCCGCGCAGACCTCTAGGGCTTTGCCAAGAAGAATGAAGCCGGGATCGGAGTATTCGGCACGGGTGCCGGGATCGGCTTCAAGAGGCAGTTGCAGGCAGGCGCTGATGAGATCGGATGGAGTGCGCAGGGTGCGGAAGAACTCCAAGTAACCGGGAAGGCCGGAACTGTGCGCCAACAGATGGCGCACCGTAACACGGCGCGCGCGATCTTCGATCGGACGGCCGGTCAGGAATGAGGGCAGCAGATCGCCTAGATGGGTGTCGAGATCGAGCTGTCCGCGCTGGTGCAGGATCATGGCCACGGCTGTTGTGGCAACTACTTTGGTGACGCTGGCCAGGTCAAAGACGGTATTGGGGGCAACTTCTGGAGAATGGTCTTCATAGGTGAAACAGCCTAAGGCATCCTCGAGGAGGATCTCTCCCCCAACGAGGACGCCATAGGCGCAACCCGGAAAGGCGCGAGCCGCGATGGCCTCTTCAAGGACCCGGCGGGCATCGGCAAAGCGCGCGTCCTGAGCGTTGACCCCTTTGTTGGATTCAACATTCATTGCTGATTGGATTCAACATTCATTGCTGTTGTGCATCCTATCGCGAATTGAGCCTTGTGGCAGGGGCAACGTTGTTTTTGCTCCTTTAGCCGCGTTGAGAGCTATCCTTGAGTGCGGACGGGGCGTCTATGAAGGCAGGGCATTCGGCACCGTAGGGAGTTTAGCGCCGTGCGGCGGTCCGGAGGGAACGATGCGGCCATTGCGTGCAGTGTTAGCAGGATTGATTGCTTTGAGCGTTGCTGCGGTTGCGTCAGGTTTTGGCGTTGCTCAGAGTGGCGCGGTCCAGGTTGCCGGCCAGCAGAACGCTCCGTCTGCAAGCCAGCAGAGCTCTCCCTCCAGCGGGCTGGCGCAGGTTCCCGCGCCAACGCCCACGGCAATCAATGCGCAGGCGCCCAGTTCCGATACGCCTTCGACGCCTGCTGCGAAGAGAACCTACATCGTGCCGGCGGGGACGAAAGTGCTTTTGCAGATACGAAGCGCCGTCAACACCAAGAGCGCCAAGCCCGGGGATGGCGTTTATCTTTCCTCGACGTTCCCAGTGGTGGTTGGCGACAGGGTGATGATTCCCGCGGGAGTTTACGTGCAGGGCGTGGTAGACCGGGTGGCAAGGGCTGGACGCATGAAGGGCCGGTCGCAATTGGAGATGCACTTTACGTCGATTATCTTTCCCAACGGCTCGGTTGTGGAGATTCCTGGAGTGGTGGACAGCTTGCCGGGAGCGAAGAATCAGCAAGTGAAGAACGATGGGGAAGGGACGGTGGAGCAGAATCCCGATAAGACGCGGAACGCCGGCAAGGTGGCGGAGGTTGCTATTCCGACGGGAGCCACCATTGGCACAATCGGCGGAATCGCGGGCGGGCATCCCATTGCCGGGGGGTTGGGCGGGGTGGGCGCCGGGCTTGCAACCATGGGACTGGTCACGCTGTTCACACGGGGCGCGGATGTGGAAATTCCCAGCGGAACGCAGGTGGAGATGGAGTTGCAGCGGCCACTGCTGCTCGAAGAGGAGAACCTGGCTGCCGCTGGTGCGCCGGGAACGGCTCCCGCACTCGTTCCCGCAGCCAACCAGCCCAGGCCGATCGAAAAACCTGGACGGGTGCGCGTTGTTTGCCCGCCGGGTGGGCTGGGCTGCGATTGATAGTAATCTGGAATAGAGATGCAAAAGGTTTCCGAGAATACTTCAGTTTCTAATTCTGCCGAACATCCCCAGTTCGGCTCACCCGCACCTGAACAAGCACCCGTTCGTACGCCCCGGAAGGCGGGCGGGATCGGGCTGTGGATACGCGACCTGTTTGTTTCGGTAGCCGCTTCGGTGCTCATTATTACGTTCCTTTACCAGCCGGTGCGCGTGGAAGGGACCAGCATGCTGCCGCGGCTGGAAGACCGGGACCGTCTATTTATCAACAAGTTTGTGTATCACGTTTACGCGATTGAGCGCGGGGATGTGGTGGTCTTCCATTATCCGCGGGATCCGGAGAAGAGCTACATCAAGCGTGTGATTGCCGTGCCCGGCGACCGGCTGTGGATTGATCACGGCCAGGTGTGGCTGAACGGCATGCCCCTGCATGAAGGCTATGTGCCCGAGAAATACCGTGACAGCCGCTCGATGGCGGAGCTGATTGTGCCCCCGGATTTCTACTTCATGATGGGAGATCACCGGTCGATCTCGTCGGATAGCCGCGAATTTGGGCCTGTGGAACGATCGCTGATCTATGGAAAGGCTGAGTTTATCTACTGGCCTGCCAGGGATGCGGGGGTCGTGCGCTAAACCGGCGGGAACGGGCCCTGAAATCCACCGTAAGACCTGTTAGAATCGGTTGAATCCACTCTTCGGAGAGGCAATGCAGGCAATTTTAGCGCTCGAAGACGGGCGCGTCTTCCGTGGCCATGGCTATGGGCACCCCGGCGAATGCCAGGGCGAGGTCGTTTTCAATACTTCCCTTACCGGTTACCAGGAAATCGCCACCGATCCTTCCTATGCCGGGCAAATTGTCGTTCTCACCAATCCTCAGATCGGCAACTACGGGACTAACCTGGCAGACAATGAGTCGGCACGGCCTTATATCGAAGGCCTGATCGTGCGTGAGTTCTCGGCCATCAGCTCGAACTGGCGTTCAGAGCAGGTCACCGACGAATACATGGAGCGGTACGCGGTTCCGGTCTTGGCGGAGATCGATACGCGCGCGCTGGTGCGTCATCTGCGGACCTTCGGCGTGATGCGGGGCGTAATTTCTACCGAGGTTGTTGACCTGGCCGTGCTCGTGCAACGAGCCAGGAACATCCGCAAGATGGATGGAACGGATCTGGCCAAAGTGGTTTCGACCAAAGCTGCCTATCCCTTTGGTTCGTCGGATGCGCGCAACCAGTCCGGCGATCCCTTGCTTGCCAAAGACTTCGAACAGGACCCCAAGGAGCCGAGGCTGCATGTGGTGGCTTACGACTTCGGAATCAAGCTCAATATTTTGCGGATGCTGACGCGGGAGGGCTGCCGCGTCACCGTGGTGCCTGCGGAAACGAGCGCCGAGACGGTGCTGGAAATGAAACCGGATGGGGTATTTCTTTCCAATGGCCCCGGCGACCCGGAGCCGGTGGATTATGCGGTGAAGTCGATTCGGAAGTTCCTGGGGCGGGTTCCGGTGTTCGGCATCTGCCTGGGCCATCAGCTAACCGGACTGGCGCTGGGCGGGCGGACTTACAAGCTCAAGTTTGGACATCACGGGGGCAATCATCCGGTCCGCAACAACGCCACGGGCAAGGTGGAGATTACGGCCCATAACCACAACTTCGCCGTCGATCCCGATTCGATCAATGTGAACGAAGTGGAGTTGACGCACGTTGACTTGAACGACCAGACGCTGGAGGGGATGAGGCACAAGACACTGCCGCTTTTCAGCGTGCAATATCACCCCGAGGCGGCGCCGGGGCCGCACGATTCGCATTACCTGTTCAACGACTTCCGGCAGATGATGGAGGAGTGGAAGGGATGAGCGGACTCGTTCAATCCGCTGGAAAGCTGGCGATGGATGGCACGTGCGCGGATGTGTATTGAATTCCGATGGGATCTTCCCGTTGCAGGTGCTGATGTTTTGAAAGGGCACGGCTTCAGCCGTGCCGCAGAACCTAAGAAGGAATCTGGGCTTTAGCCCCTGAGGGACGGTTTTGAAACCCGCGCGAGAGCCTGCAACGAACAATGCACAGACTTACTTCGTTACGGCGAAGACGTGGGAGTCTCGTGCACTCTTTCGTGCTGAACCCTGGGCGAGGCTGTTCTTTCAGAACCTTCTTTCGCATCGCGATTCGTATTTGCTTCACGAGTTTGTGCTCATGCCGGACCATTTTCATCTGCTCATTTCTCCGTCGATTGCCTTGGAACGCGCTGTTCAGTTCGTGAAGGGTGGATTCTCCTACCGTGCAAAGAAAGAACTGGGTTCGAACGCGGAGATTTGGCAGCGCGGCTTTTCGGACCATCGAATTCGTGATTGCGAAGATTACGAGCTTCATGTGCGGTACGTCCAGCTCAACCCGCTGAAGAAGCATCTCTGTGAGAGGCCTGAACAGTATTCATATTCATCTGCTTTTCCGGGGTGGAAGTTGGACCCCATCCCTCAGCGGCTAAAGCCCGGAGACTTTATTAGGACTGCTCGCGACACGGCTGAAGCCGTGGTCTTTCAAGGCATACAAAGCTGCGCGATGAGTTCGGAGATCAGCTCCATCAAGGAAGTAGAAGAATACAATGCCACGCAGAAATGACATTCAGAAGATTCTGGTGATTGGCTCGGGGCCGATCGTGATTGGGCAGTCGGCGGAGTTTGACTACTCCGGCACGCAGGCCTGCAAGGCTCTCAAGCAAGAGGGCTACGAAGTGGTGCTGGTGAATTCAAACCCGGCCACCATCATGACCGATCCGGAGCTGGCCGACCGCACCTATATTGAGCCGCTCACCCGCGAGTATGTTGAAGAGATCATTCGCATCGAGTCAGCGATGCTCGCCGCGGATCCGGGTTCAGGGAAGTTCGCGTTGCTGCCCACCGTGGGTGGGCAGACGGCGCTGAATCTGGCTGTCGATCTGGCCGATGCGGGGATTCTTGAACGCTACAACGTCGAACTGATTGGCGCCAAGCTCGAAGCAATCAAGAAGGCAGAGGACCGGCTGCTGTTCAAGGATGCGATGATCCGCATCGGGCTGGAGGTTTCAAAGTCGGCACTGGTGAACAACCTGCGCGACGGGATCGACTTCGCTTCCAAGATCGGGTTTCCGGTATTGATCAGGCCGAGCTTTACGCTGGGCGGCACGGGCGGCGGCATTGGATACAACCGCGAAGAGCTGATGGAGATTCTGGCGCGGGGCCTCGACCTTTCACCGGTACACGAATGCCTGATTGAAGAGAGCGTGCTCGGGTGGAAGGAGTACGAGCTCGAAGTGATGCGCGACCTGGCGGACAACGTGATCATCATCTGTTCGATTGAGAATTTCGATCCGATGGGTGTGCACACGGGCGACTCCATCACCGTGGCTCCGGCTCAGACGCTGACCGATCGCGAATACCAGAAGATGCGCGACGCGGCGATTGCGGTAATGCGCGAAATTGGCGTGGAGACGGGCGGCTCGAACGTGCAGTTTGCCGTCAATCCCGCGGATGGGCGGATGACGGTGATTGAGATGAATCCGAGGGTCTCGCGTTCCTCGGCTTTGGCATCGAAGGCTACCGGCTTTCCGATTGCAAAAATTGCGGCCAAGCTGGCCGTGGGATACACGCTCGACGAGATTCCCAACGACATTACGCGCAAGACGCCGGCATGTTTTGAGCCGACGATCGATTATGTGGTGGTGAAGATTCCCAAGTGGCAGTTCGAGAAATTTCCCGGAGCCGACGACGTCCTTGGCCCGCAGATGAAGTCCGTGGGCGAAGTGATGGCGATGGGGCGCACCTTCAAAGAAGCACTGATGAAGGCGTGGCGCGCTCTGGAAACGGGAAAGAAGACGGGAGCCGAAGTGCTGGAGCCGCGGCGGCTGACGCAGATGCTGGTGACGCCGAGGCCGGAGAGGCTCGGCTACATCCGGTTTGCGTTCGAGCGCGGGATGAGCGTGCGCGAAGTGGCTCGGTTGACTCGGATGGATCCCTGGTTCCTTTACCAGATGCGCGAGGTGACGCTGGCGCAGATGGCGATTTCAGAAACGACTCCGGAAAACATCGGCACGGAACAACTTCGCCAACTGAAGCGGCTGGGCCTGAGCGATGAGCGGATTGCGACGGAGTGGAAGCTGGAAGGGCACGAAGGGATCAAGCAGGTGAGGGAACTGCGCGAAGGGAAGGGGATCAAGCCGGTCTTCAAACTCGTGGACACCTGCGCAGCCGAGTTTGAATCGATGACACCCTACCTCTATTCGACCTACGACGAGGAGGACGAGGCGCCGCCGACTCAGACGCCGAAGGTGATTATTCTGGGCTCGGGACCGAACCGCATCGGGCAGGGCATTGAGTTCGATTACTGCTGCTGCCATGCGGCCTTCGCGTTGAAAGACGACGGCTACGAGACGATCATGGTGAACTGCAATCCGGAGACCGTCTCGACGGATTACGACACCAGCGACCGGCTTTACTTTGAGCCCCTTGTGCTGGAAGATGTGCTGGCGATTTACAACCATGAGGCGCAGTCGGGCGCAAAGATCGGAATGATTGTTCAGTTTGGCGGACAGACGCCGTTGAACCTGGCGCAGAGGCTGCGTGCGGCCGGAGTTCCGATTATCGGCACTTCACCGGAGTCGATCGACCTTGCGGAAGATCGCAAGCGTTTTGGAAAACTTCTTGAGGATCTCAAAGATACCGCAGCCGGCGGGCGGCACGGCCACAAGCGTGGAAGAGGCACTGGCCATCGGCGAACGCATCGGCTATCCGGTGCTGGTGAGACCCAGTTATGTGCTGGGCGGCAGAGCCATGGTGATCTGCTACGACGCCGAAGCTGTCACTCACTATATGCGCGAGGCGGTCGAGTACTCGCAGGAGCGGCCGGTGCTGATCGATCACTTCCTGGAGGATGCTGTCGAAGTGGACGTCGATGCGCTTTGCGACTCGAAGGATGTGATCATTGCGGGCATCATGCAGCACATTGAGGAGGCTGGAATTCACTCCGGAGACTCGTCGTGCGTGCTGCCGGCGGTCAACATTCGCAAGCAGACGCTGGAGACGCTGCGGACCTATACGCGCAAGCTTGCGCTGGCGCTCAAGGTTGTGGGCCTGGTGAACCTGCAGTTTGCTATTCAGCGCGACGCGCAGGGTGAGGACAGGGTTTATGTGATCGAGGTGAATCCACGCGCCTCGCGGACGGTGCCCTATGTCTCCAAGGCCACCGGGATTCCGCTGGCCAAGGTTGCGGCCCGCCTGATGACCGGGCGCACGCTGCGCGAATTGCTGCCAGAGCAGCTTTCCGCAGGCAAGGATCTGGAGACAGGCTCGCACTACTACGTGAAGTCTCCCGTGTTTCCGTGGTCGAAGTTTGCGGGCGTTGACACGGTGCTGGGACCGGAGATGAAGTCGACCGGCGAAGTGATGGGCGTGGCGGCGACCTTTGGCGAGGCTTTTGCCAAGGCCCAGTTGTCGGCGGGACACGTGCTTCCCACCCAGGGCACTGTGTTCTTTACCGTGAATGACCACGACAAAGAGGCTGCCGTTGAATTGGCCCGCCGCTATGCGGACCTTGGATTCAAGATCGTTGCTACGGAGGGGACTGCGAACGCTCTTGAAGCTGCGGGGCTGATTGTCGAACGAGTGTTCAAGGTCAAGGAAGGGCGGCCGAATGTCGTCGATCTGATTAAGGGAGACCGGATTCAGTTGATCGTCAATACACCGCGGGGTCAGGACACGTTCTTTGACGAAAAGGCGATTCGGCGAGCCGCGGTGCTGGCGCGGATTCCCACCATCACGACGATTTCCGCTGCGCAGGCGGCGGTGGAAGGCATTGCCGCCATGCAGCGCCATCGCACCACGGTTTATGCCTTGCAGGAATTGCACACGGCCATCGGGGTGTAAGGAAACCGGTTGCTTCGATCGCTTAGATTTTTCGTTTTCCAGATCTCAAAATCGAGACCTGCGGCACCCCAGGCACGCAGAGGTAACTAGGAATCCGCCCAGATACGCTATAGCGGTTTCAGACTTGCTGTACCCAGAGCCATTGCACTCAAGTCGACCCGACCCCAAGAAGGGGCGACCTGGCACAAAGTGCAAGAGCGCACACCTATCCTGAAACCGCTCTGATATGGAGTGACCTGTCAACCCCTGCACGGCTGTGGGGTGGTTTTTGTTTTTCCGAGGACAGGGCCAGCAGCAGCCGGGGCAGAATGGGCGACGATTGATCAGTCTGATATTCGCGGGTCGGAACCGCATGGTCATGATCCGTCGGGAGCTGCCTCGGACTAGTGTCGCGAGTCCGGCTGAGCCTGTCGCATAGAGCGGTCGAGGATTCTCCTTCGTGCGTGCTCCGGCTGCGGCTGGCCCTGTCTTCGAATTGGTTGACGATGTTCATCGGGTTGTGAAGTTTTTGTTTTTTCCTTCTTAGGAAAGTTTTGGCTTTTGTTCTTGCTGTTGCTGTTGCTTTTTGCCGGTTATGCCGCCATTGCCTGGCCGGCAGCAGCTTCCGTCTTTACGCCAATGGCCCAGATGAAGCCCAGCAGTTCGCGCCCCACGGCGGTGACGATCTTGCGCTGGTCCTTGCCTGCCGCGGCCAGCCTGGCGTAGCGCTTGTGCAGGCGCAGTTGCGCCTTCCAGGCTATCTCCTTGATCTCCTCCGGCACGCCTTCTTGTCGCTTGCGCAGCCCAGGTCCCACGGCCGGCTTGAGACGATAGCTCCAGGCGGCTTCGATGGCAATGCGCCGCAGGTGCGCGTTGCCAGTCTTGGTGATCGCGCCGCGTTGCTGCCGCTTGCCGCTGGACTCTTCGCTGGGCACAGCGCCGCTGTAGCCCATCAACTGCCGCGCGCCCTCGAAACGTGAGAGCTGGCCCAGTTCGGCCACCACCGTCACCGCCGAAATCTCGGCAATGCCACGCAAGGCCTGCAAACCACGAATCACTGCCTGCATCCCGGCCGGAGCCAGCTTCACCGCTTCCCGGATCGCCTCCTCCAATCGCTTCACTCGCTCCGCCATGTGCTCGACCTCGTGCAGTAAATCCAGCCGCGTCCACTCCTGCGCCGCCTGCTCGTAATGCAGTTGCCGCACCCAGGCCATATACGGCTGGCTCCATGCCTTCACCCCAGCGACCGGACGCCGCCCGGTGCGCAACAGAAACTTGCTCAACCGATGCCGCGCCCGCAACTGGTCCTGTTTGGCTGCCTCGCGCGTTCGAACCAGATCGCGCAACGCCTCCGCACTGGCATCCGGTACCCACACCGCAGTCAGATCGCCCGCCCGATGGCAGCGCGCCAGCTTCACCGCATCCCGCCGATCCGTCTTGACCCGATCGCCGGCCTTCACCGGAACCAGCGTCGGGGCCACCACCGCGCACTCCACTCCCAACTCCGTCAACTGCCAATACAGCACGTAGCCCGTTGGACCGGCCTCGTAGCAGGCCCGCAGCTGTTCCGCACAGCCCAACTTCTTGATCAGCTTGCGCACCGACTCGGCGCGGTTGGCGATTATACCCAGGCTGCGAACTTCCCCATCCTGCTCGGCGACCGCTACCGCGATCGCCTCGGCATGGACATCCAATCCCAAAAATCGTACCTTTTCCTTCATGGCCGGTTCCTCTCCGCTTGTGGCTCTGGACTGTGTTCCTCTTCGACTCACAGCCTAACCCACGAACAGCGCACTGGAACCGGTCACTCCATGATGACTAGCGATCCTCTTTGCGACGCATCGCAAATGCAGCGCCAATCGAATACCCGATGAGAGCGGCAGCCGGCCAGGTACCGATGAAAGGACCATCGTCGTCGATCAGGCCGCTGGGACTGGGCAGACTGAAGAGCGTGCGCGTGAGCTTTTGGGAAACGCCGCATTGAAAGCACTCGTTGGGCCGGGTGGGCATGTCCACAATCCAAAGCGCGACGATCATCAACCAGATGAGGCCCAGCAGCCAGACGGCCGTGGCCATATCGTCCTGACGGATCCGCGTGATGATAAAGCCCACAATGAGGGGAACACCGAGCGACAGCAGCAGAATGAGCAACTGGGAAAAGCTGGACGGATTGACGGCATAGCCAACCAGCATGAGCGCGAGCCACACACCAAGGGCGATGGCTGCGTGGACCAGGAAGGATACTGCCTGACGAAGGAGCCTTGAGGAACCGCTATCCTCGTCTTCATCTCTAAGCAACAAAGACTGCATCGGTGCAGCTCCTGAAGGTCAATCTTCTTTTGGGCTATTATCCTCTCAAGATGCGACCCAGAGCAACTGGCAAGACTTGGCCAGATGAGCCGGTGCGGACCATTTTCGTTCTACGATGCAATTCCGGCACTACAATTGAACCATGTTGATTGAAGGTGTTTTTGCCGCCGTAACCACCCCCTTTTACGCCGACGAGCGGATTTACTTTCGCAAGCTGGAAGCGAATATGGGCCGCTATGGGCGCAGCCTGCTGGCAGGGATGGTGGTGCTGGGTTCGACGGGCGAGGCGCCCATGCTCACCGACGCGGAGAGCCGCGACGTGTTGCGCGTGGCCGCGGAGGCCACAGCGCCAGACAAGGTGTTGATCGCGGGTGTCGGCCGCGAGAGCGTGAAAGCAACAGTGGAGATGGCCGAAGCCGCGGCCGAGAACAACTACGACGCGGTTCTGGTCCGCACCTCGATGTACTATGCGGGGCAGATGTCGACCGCGGCGGTGCTGCATTACTTTCGCAGCGTGGCAGACCGCTCTCCCTTGCCGGTGCTGCTCTACAACATTCCCAAGTGCGTTCCTTACCAGATTCCCATCGAGGTTGTGGCGGAGTTGGCGGAGCACGAGAACATTATTGGCATCAAGGATTCAAGCGGCAGCGTGGAAAGAATTCGCGACACCGTGGCGGCAACGCGCACGGCTCTGAAGCGTACCTTCACTGTGACGCCGGTCTTCGAGGCGGTGACGGCAAGGATGTTGGCTCCAAAGCAGGAGGGCGCGGCCACTTTTGTGCCGGCTGCGGAGCTGGCTGGAGGCGTGGCCGTGGCAAGTGCGCCGCCAGGCGCTCCGCTGAAGACGCGCAGCAGGGAAGTCGGATTTCAGGTGCTCTGCGGGTCGTCTTCGGCGATGCTGGCGTCGCTCAAGGAGGGCGCTTGCGGGGGCATTCTGGGCTTTGCGGCCTTCGCTCCCCAGGCATGCCAGGAGGTGTATCTGGCCTGGAAGGATCACGATCTGAAGCTGGCGGACGAGAAACAGAAGCGCATTGCCGGGCCCAACAAGCGGATCGTCGGCGAGCTGGGAATCAGCGGCGTCAAGTATGCCTGCGATTTCAATGGATTTTATGGGGGACGGTCGCGCGCACCGCTGCTGGCGCTATCGGCGGAGCAGAAGGCGGAGATCGAAGGTCTGCTGGTTGAGATTAGGAATTGAGAGGAAGCTCGGAGGGTTTGCAGGCAGACCTGCTCATCGCGATAGGGCTGCGAGGAACGCGGTACAGACCGGACACAGTTCAGGACAGGTATGAACCCTTAAGGAAGTCACAATTGAAGTAAGATCGGAGCATATACGATCCGCCTCACGTCCTTGTTGCTCGAGTTCTTCGCTTTTGCGGGGTCGAGTGTGGCTCCCGCAGCTACTCTCGCCGATCTAGCAATAGCCAACCTCATTCGCCAGACAGACCCCACTCTTGTCAGCGAGAAGATCGTTTATCGGAATGAAGTCTCCAGCGATCTCGACCTTGTAATCGCAATCGCGAGCACGGCGGAATGGTCGGCGGGTTCCGATTCTACTTATCTTTGGTGGGATGAGAACCGAAAGCTCGGTCTGTTCCTGCAGGACAAGGCTCACGCGGATCGGATCTACTTGCTCTCGCTCGCTGCCGGACCTCAGGATTGCGGAGCGCGCATCGAGCGCGCAACCTCAACAGACACGGTCATCTCCTGCATGGGTGAGAAGGGTTACCAGGGGATGAACCAGAAATTCGTTTACGATATTCGGGCCAAAGCGCTGATTAGCCACTTCGCATACCAGCCCTTTGAGATTATGCGGGCATTCAACGATTCAAGCCGCTCCGTATTTGTGGGGATTGACATGGCAAGACTGGTGGCTGCGGAGTTCCAGCCTGGTGAATCTCCCGAGTTTCGGATTCTGACCAATAGCGGAGCTGCGCCGTGGGTGGCTCGCGTTGGAACCCATCAGGGCACCGAAGGTGTGGAGCAGAGGCAAACTCTATACCTTGTCCCGGAGAATCCCGCACCCATTCGCTTCGGTAAAGCGGAGATGTTTACATTCACCGGAGGGTCGATTGTAGATAGCCATGGCAAGCAGTACCCGCTGCCTCAGTCTACATACGATGACTTCGCGAAGGCTCGGCCCAAGCGTGCAAAGGACGGCTACGTCCGCGAGGGCACCACCATTGAGGAGACCATCGGTTCGGTACAGCCCGAAGGCGACAAACTTTTGTTCGGCAAGACTTTTTACGACGGTGAAGGGAACTCCGGATTGGGCGGCTTCGGCTATTTCGATGCGACCGATCGTCAGTATCACCTCTTCGCCCTTCCGGAGGTGGTCGACTTCTCGATCTCGCCCATTCTGGTCAAACCCGATGCGATTTGGATGGGCGCATATTGGGCCTGCGAGTATGGCTGCCCGCCAGGAACAATACTTCGTTATGACCGCAGAGGCCAAACCATGCGGAGATATGATTTGCCGGACGTTGTGAATGGATTTGTCGCGTCAGGGGACCGCTTACTGGCCTACACTAATTTTGGGTTTGCCGTAATTGAAGGTGATCAAACAAGGCGATATTTCATCGATCGCACCGCCGACGGGCGGCTGAGAATGGCGGAAGCGACTCGTTGACCTCAGCCCCATTCTCTTTGTAATCGCAACGACTTCTTCTGTGTACTCGCAAGGACTTGTGTTTCCTACAACAATGGATGACAGGAGCAGATGCCTCAAATATGGATAGAATGTCTGATAACAGATATTCTGTATAGTTAACACCTGAAATCATCTATTACATCCAACTGTCTCATCTTCTAACAGTTACTGACTGGCTGATGCCCTTCCCCGAGACGTCTACATCTTGTAATGGCCGAGGTCTTCGTCGTTCAGACCCTCGAGCCAACCGCGTAACTGCTCGGCTGTCGGCCCTTCGCTTGTGCCGGAGGTGCCCAACTTCGCACTCTGCATCACCTGCTCCGCGACAAAGATTGGGCAGTCGGCGCGCAACGCGAGAGCGATTGCGTCGGACGGTCTGGCATCGATCATGACTGGCTCGCCGTCCTGGTTGAGGCAAAGGACTGCATGAAACGTGTCGTCCTTAATCTCCGTAATCACAACTCTTTCCAGCCGAGCATTCAAGTGGCGAATGAGGTTTCTGGTGAGGTCGTGGGTCATCGGACGCTGCGCCGGCATCTTCTCTATTTCATTGGCGATGGCGTTGGCTTCAAAGATGCCAACCCAGATGGGCATGACGGTCTCTGAAGCAACGTCCTTGAGCATGACGATGGGCATGTTCGTGGAAGGGTCCATCATGAGTCCGCGAATTCGTACTTCAACATCCATGGCCTCCCCTTTCAACGGTACCGCTCTATTTTAGACGGACTCACCGACCAGACTGTTGGGATGGGTCGCTGTAATTCTGACCTGGAGATAACTTCCGGGGGCCGGCGCGATGGGATGCGGCCAGGTGAAGTTGACGGGCTTATTTTGCGAGCTTCGGGCGGAGATCTGCCCGCGAGCCTCGTTGCGTCCCTCAACCATCACCTCCATAACCTGCCCCAAGTGCTTGGCATAATTGATCCGCTGGATCTCGCGCTGACGATCAAGCAGTACTTGAAGGCGGGCCGCCTTCTCGGCTTCGGCGATCGAATCGATCATGACCAGCGCGGGGGTATTGGGGCGCGCCGAGTACTTGAAACCGAACACGCAATCGTACTGCACCTGGGCGAGCAGGTCCATGGTCTGGATGAAATCCTCAGGAGTTTCACCGGGGAAACCAACGATGATGTCGGTCGAGATCGAGATAGGCCGGCGGGCTCCCTTGATCCAGGCGATCCGTTCCAGGTACCACTCCGGCGAATACTCGCGCGCCATGAGCTTGAGGATCCGGGCCGAGCCCGACTGCACGGGAAGATGAACATGATCGCAAAGGGCGGGCACGGCGTCGATGGCCTCGACGATGTCGCGCGTAAAGTCGCGCGGATGGCTGGTGGTGAAACGGACGCGGCGAATGCCGGCCACCTCGGCGACGGCGACGAGCAATTCCGCGAAGCTTCGCTTCCCTTCCGGGTCGCGATAACTGTTGACATTCTGGCCGAGGAACTGAATCTCGGTGTATCCCAGATCGGCAATGCGGCGCGCCTCTTCGAGCACCGAGGAGGAAGCGCGGCTGCGCTCCTTGCCGCGCGTGTACGGGACGACGCAGTAGGCGCAGAACTTGTCGCAACCCTCAATAATGGTGATGTAGCCGCGGTAGGGGTTCTGGCGGGAGGTGAATTCGGTTTCGAACGTCTCATCGGTCTGGCGGTCGTCCAGACCCGTGATCCGATCTTCGCCGGCTTCGAGACGGGTGAGCATCTCAGGCAGTTTGCGATAGGAGGCCGAGCCGGACACAAGCGAGACATAGGGCGCCCGCTCGAAGATCTTTGCGCCCTCCTGCTGGGCGACGCAGCCAAGAACGCCGAAGCGCTTGCCGGACTTATGCAACTTCTTGTGATCGTTCAGGCGGTTGAAGACCTTCTGTTCGGCTTTGTCGCGGATCGAGCAGGTGTTGTAGAGGATTAGACCGGCCTCTTCTTCCGACTCGACCTGCCGGTAACCTTGCTGCTCTAATGTGCCAATCACCTTCTCGGAGTCATGAGCATTCATCTGGCAGCCGAAGGTCTCAAGGTAGAAGGTTTTCTCGGGTGCCATAGCAATTCTCAGTATACCGTGCGCCGGAAATCCGCACAGCCAAGGGCTAAGAAGGGCCGTTACTTTCCTCACGCAAGCCGGTGTGCAGATAAGCAAGGAGCGCGGCCATCTGCTCGCCGGTAAACCGGCCCGCAAAGGAGGGCATCACTCCCTTGCCCGTGAGCACAACGCGCTGAACTTCAGCGTCGCTGGCCGGAGCGCCGCTCGGCAATGTGGGCTGGGCGAATAGGGCATGCAGGTTCGGCGGGATCTTCTTCAGAGCGAGGTCGTTATCCTCGTGGCAGTGAGCGCAGCGAACGTCGTAGAGATGCTTCCCTGCCCGCTCCTGCGTTGTGAGAGACGGCTTGGAATGACAGCCGGCCAAACCGAGGGCCGTCAGAACTGAAATCCCGGCCATGGCTGCGATGCAAATCGCTGATTGCGAACCCATTGTTCTTTGTCGACCGATGGAAATGGGGATGATTCCTCCGCGGCTGCAGCGTGGGCCGACATGTTCGAGTAGGATTCAGGCGCCTTAGCTCCGCAGTTCTAGTTTGAGGGGAAACAGAGGGTAGGTCAAGCATGCGCCGGACTCGGGCAGGAACCGAGGCCCGGGAATAAAACACGTATGCTGGTGGCATGAATCTTGCTTCGTTCGACAGAATTCGGGACGCACAGGAGGGCAGGCATTGAGCGGTCCGGCTGAGAATCTAACGCCGATGGTGCACGCGGCCCAGAACCGCTGCTTCGGTTGCGGGCAAGGGAATCCTCTCGGGCTGCAGCTGGAGTTTCTGCTGGCCACGGATGGTTCTGTCGTTTCTCTTCCGACGGTTCCGGAGAGCTTCGACGGGCACCCGGGATACCTGCACGGGGGCATCATTGCAACACTACTGGATGAAGCCATGAGCAAGGCGGTGCGAGCCCTCGGGCTGACGGCCATGACCAGACAGATCGAGGTCGAATACCTGTGCCCCGTTCCCAGCGGCAAGGCCCTCCGTATCGAGGCCAGAGTGCTGCGCAGTGAGGGGCGCAAGCATTGGGCTGAAGCGAGAATCCTGAGCGGGAATTCGTCGACACTCGCTACGGGCAAAGCACTAGAGACAAATAAAGCGCTTGCGACCGCTAAGGCGTTGTTTGTTGAGGTGCGCGGCGGCAGATAAATTGCAGGACGGCCTGAAGGCCGTCCTGCAACTGGTTCATCCCCGCAAGCAATCAGTGAACCATGTTGATGGTATCCTGGGTGACGGAATCAAAGGTCGTGACCGATTTTGCGTTGGCCTCGAAAGCGCGCTGCGCGATGATGAGGTCAGAGAACTCCGCGGAGATGTCAACGTTGGACATTTCAAGCGTCGAACCCTGAATGGCCCCCAGACCATCAGTCCCAGAGGCGCCGATCGACGCCGCACCGCTGGCCAACGTGGTCAGGTAATTGCTGTTTCCTTGAAGTGACAACCCCTGCAGGTTGGTGACGTTTGCCAGCGCCAGTTGGCCAACCGTCTGCGTCTGGCCGTTGGAGTAGGTGGCAGAGACGGTGCCGTTTGTGGAAATGGTAAATCCCGAATAATCGCCGCTGGCATAGCCGTTCTGCGTGGGCGCCGAAGCAGAGGAAGCTGAATCCACCTGTCCAATGGTCGGAGTTCTACTGGAGCCAAGAATATTCCAGGTCATGTTCAACGTGGCTGCTCCATCCGAGAGCCCGGAGAAGGAGATGCCGCTGACGTTCCCCACCGGGCTGACAAGATTGCCGCTGGAATCAAAGGTAAGGGTTCCGGTTGCATTGGCCGAGGGCACTGGATCCTGAATGACGCTGCCGGACGTGGAGATGCCCGTGCCCACGATGGACAACTGGCCCGCGGCGTTGGAGGAAACCGAAACGCCCGTGATGCCCGCTGCTGACAGGGCGCTGGTCAGGTCCGTCGCGTACTGTGAAACCGACTCAGGCGCAGTCCACGAGGGCGCGGTTATGGTTGCCGTGCCGGCTGCGGTCGGCCCCGTAATGGTTAGGTTGGTTCCGGAATCGACATTGGCCAGCGTGGCGCCGCTCGATCCAAAGTTGTAATTGATGGTGGTGACGCCCACGGCGGCGCTTGAAGTGGGTGTGAGCGTATCAGGCAGAGAGATGCTATAGGACCACTGGTTATTTGCCGTCTTGGTGTAATCCACCGTTGCCTCATAGCTGTTGCCGAGCGAGTCGTAAACCTCAACCTGGCCGGGGATTCTCGACCCAATGCCCGCTGAGGAGTCCAGGTTAGCGGTCATGCCGAAAGAAGTTGTCGCTTGCGGCTCCTGCACCTGCCCGGTTACCGGAATGTTGATGGGGGCCAATGCCGCACTGGTGTTCACTACACCGTTCGTGGCCGGATAACCCATCACATCCAAGCCGTCAGACGTGATGAGGTTGCCGTTAGCGTCTTGTGAGAAAGCTCCGTTGCGGGTGAGCATGTTGGTGCCGCCATCGTTGACGACAAAGAAGCCGTTGCCGTTCAAGGCAACGTCGGAGTTCGTCGTCCCGCTGGTGTCAAAAGACCCCTGGGAGAAGTCGGAGACATTCGAGGCCACCTGCACGCCTCCGCCCACCTGGATCGTGTCGCCGGAGCCGCTCGAACCTACTTGCTGATAGAAAAGATCGGAAAAATTAGTGGTTTGCGCCTTGAATCCGGTGGTGCTCATGTTGGAAAGATCGTTGGCAATCGTGTTCAAGGCAGTTGAATCGGCATTAAGGCCGGAAAGCGGAATAAAGAAACTTGCCATTGCGGGTCTCCTGATGCTCTTTTGAAGTGATCCTTTGAGTGCACGCCGTCCTTTCGGGCCGGCCGGTTTCGAAGCTTGCTTGCGTTCTCAAGAAGCTCCTAGGGAATCGATCGCGCACGGGTTCGTCCATCCAGGGCGTGCGCCACGCGGGTTGCCGCCGGGTTGGCAGCGGGAACACTTAGATTTCCAGTGGAAAGATTCGCCAGAGAGGGCAAGACTGCCGACTGGCTGGAGGTATCGGCAATTGTCAAGGCGGATTGCGCAGCCTCAAGAGCCTTGGGCGCGGAGGCCGCGCTGTTCGCATTGGCGGCTGTGGCCGCCGGGCTCTTCGCCGTCAGAGGAGTGACTGCACCGGCCGCCTGGGTGGATTCTGCGGCTTGGGTGGAATCGGTGCTGTCTCCCAGGGCTGTGGCCAGGTTTTGATTGATGCTGATCAATTGTTCCAGGCTGTTTACACTCACAAGCTGGTTGATGTACTCGTTGGGGTCGGTGTCCGCGGTCGGATCCTGGTTCTGCATCTCGGTAACGAGCAGGGTGAGAAAGTCGTTCGCCGAAATGATGGCCGAGTCGTCTGAAGTGCTGGCACTGCCTGCATTGGGCGTCGCCGCGGCCGGACTGGCCATGGACGTCGCGGATGCGGCGGAGAGCCCATGTGTCGCTGTCATTGTGTGATTGAAGAGTGCCGATGCCATTTTCCCTCCTGCCTCGATTGCCTGCCTCCCGTGCCTGACTTCGAATGCCTTATTCGGGTGACCGCCTGCTTAGTCCTTCACTTTCCTGAACCCATGCCGACTTCCCTTCACCCCATGCCCACTTTGCTGAACCCCATGCCGACTTCGCTGCACCGCAGGCCGAATTCAGGCCATGACGGAAATGTGAGAACCATCCCGAACAGGAATGCTTGCGGCCGGACCTATGCCGGCCGCGCGTGCAAATCCTTCAGGAGAGCCTGCAAACTCTGGCACGGCCGGCCGCGTGCTGAATGCCGAATCCGCAGACCCGCCCGACGGCGCCTGCTGGCCAGCACCTTGATTCAGGTCTTGATTCGTGCCCTGATTCGTGCCCTGGCCTGCGCCCTGCCCTACGCCCGATCGGCCTTCCCTGCTCTCCGGCATCGCCAGCGTCAACGAGTCAACGGGTGTGCGCTGCTCGGCGAGAAATGCGTTCAAGCCTGCCAGATGTCCGCCGAGCGATTGCGCCGCTTCGGCCGATCCCGGCAGGAGCGTTGCATGTACGCCACCGCCGCTCGCATCGGCGCGCACGCCGATCCAGCCCAATTCCGAGTCCTGATACCCCGCCTCGGCACGCTGGGCGCCGGCGTGCATCCAGCCTGGCGTTGCGGCGCGGGTTTCCGCATCGAGCGCTGTAAATGTCTGGCCGGGATTCTGAAAGGTGGTTGAACCGTCTGCCGCGGTTTTGGAATTCGAGGCCATTTCAGCGTGCGTTGCGCTCGTCTTTTGTGCGCCGCCGGGATCGCGGGCCAGGGAGAATGCGTCCGCGGCCGGAAGACTGTCCGGCATGTGCAGATGGTGACTGCCGGAATCGAGAGAGCCGGCGATTGGCTGGCCACGCAAGGTTCCAGGGGCCGGCTTCTCCTCTAAGCGGGCGGAGGCGGAGACTGCGGCACGGTCCCAGTCGTGACGGGAGGATTCGGCTTGTGCTGAAGCCGTCTGTTGCGCCGTTTCCGGTTGCGCACCCGCCAGCTGCGAGCCTCCTGGTTGCGCACCTCCTGGTTGCGAGCCTCGATGAAGCGGATCGAGTGAATCCTGAGCTTCTGTGTTTTTCAGCGACCAGCTTCCCGATTGCGCCCGGCTCCGATTCTGTTCCTGGACCGGTTGCAGCGAGTCCTGCGGTGTGGCGATCGAGGGAGCGCGCAAGGCGGCCTGCTGGTTGTCTGCACCGGGCTGGACTTCGGCAGAGTTATCTTCCTGGGAGACGCCGGAGTTTGACGCCCACTGAGGGACGACCGCAGAGGTTTTCAGTTCTGCGGCCCCGGTCCGGTTGGCGGCCTGAGCCTCGACGGGCTGAACCTCGGCGGGCTGCACCGCGGGGCCTGCACTGTGGGTGGACCCTTCCCCTTGCACTCCGGTTTCCGATGATCCGGCCGCGGAGGCCGCTTCGGTAGCTAAACTTCCAGTTCCGTGGTCTTCCACTTCATTTTGAGCCTCTCCCGCCGGCCCCGAGGAGGATGAGTCTCCAATCGAAGCTCCGTTTTGAGGGTACCCGCGCCCCGTTCCGGCCTCGGCTCCGGGAGCATTGATCGCGGCGCCAATGGGACCGATCACGTAGGCGTAGGGCGATGCCGCGCTCGCTTCGAAACCATCCGCCCCTCGCAGATTGCTGCCGGCGGCGTCCCGGTCCATGGGAGCGGGCGGCGCATGAGAAGGATCCGTTTGCAGGGGCAGAACCAGCGACGATCCGGCCGCAGTTCCGGCCGCATTCAAGGAGAGCAAGTTTTGCGTGACCGAGGTCGATTGTGAACCCTGCTTACTTAGAACAGACGCCCTCTTGGAGTCATTGCTTTTCTGAGGCTTATGGTCGGCAACAGAACCCTGTCGGGAACTTTGCGGGCTTTTGCTTGCCGGCACGGCGGCCGGTCGCAGGTTCAGGACATGGGTCGGGAGCTGCGGCGAGACTTGTGATCGAGCTCGAGCTTGTCCCTCGATGCCGGGTGAGATCGAGGCGTCCGCGACGCCGGCCTGTTGATATTCTTCGCGGCTGGCGAGGTTTCCACCGAGGAATGAGCCCGGGGCCGGAACCACGGTTGCCGCGGATGGATCGTCAGGCCTTTCGGCAAGAGCCGAGCGAAGGCCCGCGCTTGTCTCGCCGGTCTCGGGCGTGTCTGCGCCCCCCTGAAGAGACGCCCATTGCAAGGCCCAGCGGGCTTGAATGCTCAGGGCGCCTGTCGTTCCGGTCGAGGAGTCAGACGAAGGTCCGGCAGCCAACAGGCCAGGCCTTTGCACGCCGGCCTGCTTCGAAGAGACAGCTCCGCTCTGGCCCGGTGTCACCGGTCCTCCCGTCCCGACTTCGATCCCGGCGACGCTCATGGAGGAGGACCATGCAGATGACGTTCCAAAGGGGATAGGTAAGGGTTAGAGCAATGTTAGGGATTGGACCTGCTGGTCCCGTTTCGGGAGATGGGCGCTCATTTCGGACAAAAAGATCTCATGTTTGTCCGGCTAGAGCCTCCGCATCGCCGGAATCGGCCTGGATGAGCAGCTTCTTCGGGAGCCGGCGAGCCTTTGTGGTCCGCAGGCGGTTGAGATACCAGTCGTCGGACGCCTGCTGGTTGCGGCGTCCCGCGACCATGGCTTCTTTGGCCTCTGATTCCCCAATCAGGGTCTCAACCTGGCGGCGTTCCACACGCTTGTCGAGATATGCCTGGCGGCGCGCCAGCACCTCCCGTTGCGCGTTCGCGATTCCGGGAGCCAGGGCCGCGGCTCGCCGCCTCGCCGCGCGGGTCTCCTCGAGGCCGGCGAGACGGTCAGGCAGCTCACCGGTGCGGGCGCTGGCGAGGACCAGTTGTCCTCCCCTGCGCTCCTGCTCGCGCGTATTGGCCATGGCCCGCTCAAACCGGCGCAGCTCCACAATGGCCGATTCGAGAACCAGTTTCCGCTGATCCTCTTCAAGGGTGAGGACGCCCAGCAGGCGGCGAAGAGACCGGGAAACGGCCAAGGCTCATACCTCTTCCGCCAGCGAGGCGAGGCCGCTGAGAGAGCCGGAAAAACAGACGTGTTCGTGCGCGTCCTGGGTGAGAAAGGAGCGCATGGCATCGCGAGCCCGCAAGGCGCGATCGAGATCCAGATCCGCGCCGGGTTTGTAGGCGCCGATGCGCACCAGGTCTTCCGAGCGGGCATAGACTGCCATCAGCTTGCGCAGCAACGCCGCCTGTTCGCGGTGATCCGGCGCGGTCACCGCGGGCATCAGACGGCTGATCGAATCGAGCACCTCGATGGGAGGGTACCAACCCTCGGCCGCCAGAGTCCGCGACAGGACCACGTGGCCGTCGAGCAGAGAGCGGACCGCATCGACGAGCGGATCCTGCTGATCGTCGCCCTCCATCAGCACGGTGTAGAAGGCGGTAATCGAGCCGGTACGGAACTGTCCGGCACGCTCGACCAGGCGCGCCAGGCGGGTAAACACAGAGGGGGTGTATCCCTTGGCCGTCGGGGGCTCGCCGGCGGCCAGTCCGATTTCGCGGGCCGCCATGGCAAAGCGGGTGAGCGAATCGAGGACCAGAAGGACGTGCTTGCCCTGGGCCGCGAAGAACTCGGCGATGGTGGTCGCGGCAAGTGCGGCCCGCATGCGCAGCAGCGGCGACTGGTCAGAGGTGGAGACGACGACCACCGAGCGTGCCCGGCCTTCGGGGCCAAGAGCGTCTTCGAGAAACTCTCCCACCTCGCGGCCGCGCTCCCCCACCAGGCCCACCACCGTCACGTCCGCCTCGGTATTGCGGGTCATGATGCCGATCAGCGTGCTTTTCCCAACACCCGACCCGCCAAAGATGCCAACACGCTGTCCCCGGCCCACAGTCAGAAGCGCGTCCAGCGCGCGGATGCCGGTTCCCAGGGGAACACGGATGGGCGCGCGCTCCAGCGGAGATCGTACTGCGCCTTCCAGGGGAAGGACCCGCGCGGCGGCGGGCCGTGGGCCTTCATCGATGGGATAGCCGAGCGCGTTCAAGACTCTGCCCATGAGCGCCGGGCCCACCTCAATCTCGGGTGACACGCCCAGCGCGGCCACGGCATCGCCGAAACGGATGCCCTCCGTGGTTTCAACGGGCATCGAGAGCACATTCGAGCCCCGGAAACCGATGACCTCGGCCAGGTGGATGTGCCGGAACTGGTCTTCGATCTCGCAACATTCCCCCACCGAAGCCAGCGGTCCGGAGGATTCGATGGTCTGCCCCACCGACTCCAGAACCTGGCCTCGCCATCGCCAGGGCTGGCCACGCTCGAGACGGGCAAAGTAACGGCCAAGAAGCGCGGTCATCCCATCCTCTCCGCGGCGATCTCGGTTGCTCTGGCGGCGGCTGGGGCGGCCGCGGCGCGATCAAAGAAGCCGCGTTCGATCTCGACCAGTTGCGCGCGCAGGCCGAGGTCCACCGAACCAAGCGAGGTTTCCATCACGCAATTGCCGAGCCGCATGCCTTCGCCGGGGGTCACGATGGGCTTGAGGCTCAGGTTGGGGAGCAGAGCGAGGGCCTCGGTCCACAAATCGAGTTCAGCCGGGGGCACACGCAACCGGACCTCGGTCGATCCGGAAAGCTGCCCCAGCGCCACACGCACGGCGCCGGTTAGAAGCAGCGGGTCCATCTGGGCCTCGCGGCGCAGGATGCGGGCCGCAATCGCCAGGGCCAGCTTGACGACCTCCTGCTCGACCGAGTGCAGGTACCGGTCGCGTTCCTGGACAAAGCTTGCGATCAGTTCCGCACCCTGACCGGCGTAGCGCTGCTCGGCGGCCTTGAGCGCCGCGGCCTGGGCTTCGTGCTCGGCCTGGCGGCCACGCTCGCGTCCGGCTTCGAAGGCGCGCCGCGTCTCTTCCGCCAGGCGCTGGTCGAATTCGGAGTTTGCCGCCGGCTCCCTGGGCATCTTCGCGGCACCGCCGCCGTGCTCCGCGGATGGATTGAGACCCGCTTCTTCCTCCCAAAATTGAGAGGTGGGTGTAGACTGCGCATGAGCGCATGCCGGATATTCGAACGGCCTGATCCGCTCGGCTCCGCGCTGCTTTTCGACGCCCCCCCGGCCAAGTTCCAAAGGATTCCTTTCCCGTTCGGGAGGTTACGCCTCCTTCCGCACATCGTTTTCCTGCACCGCCGCTCCTCGATCTCCGGTTTCGGTCGCCGGTTTCGAGCGCCGGCTTCGAGCGCAGTTGCCCGCGAAACCTTGGCCCTCCACGACCAGAACGGCCCTCTCTCCCATGCTCCTCAGGCAAGCATCTCGTCTCCGGTCTCCAGCTTCAGAATCACCTTGCCCTCGGCCTCGAGCCGGCGGGCCAGGTTCAGAATCTCCTGCTGCGCCTGGGCCACCTCGCGCGAGCGGACCGGCCCCAGGACCTCCATATCCTCCTTCAGCATCTCGACTGCGCGCGAGCTCATCGCTTTGAATATCTGGGCGCGCAGCTCGTCGTTTGCCCCGCGCAGCGCCATCGCCAACTGCCGCTTATCCACGCCGGAGACGATCTCGCGGATGCTGGTGGCCGGAACAGTGATCAGATCCTCAAAGGTGAACATCAGGTTGCGGATGCCCAGGGCCAGCTCCGGCTGACCATCCTCAATGGTTTCGAGAATCTTCTTGGCCTCTTCGGCGTTGAGCCGGTTCAGCAGGTCGGCAACCGCCTTGAATCCGGAGTAGCTCTTGCGCGCCGTGTCGCCGACGCTCTCCAGACGGCGGTGCAGAATGTGGGCAACCTTCTGCGCCATCTCCGGGGAAAACTGGCGCATTTCGGCCAGCCGCTGCACGGAGACCACTTTGTGCTCCTCGCTCAGGTTGTCGAGCACCAGCGAGGCGCGGCGCGGATCGAGATGCGCGAGCACCAGGGCAATGGTCTGCGGGTGCTCGGTGTCGAGCAACTTGCCGAGTTGCTGCGGATCCGTGCGCTGCAGCTTGGCGAGGTTGCCTTGGGCAGCCTCCTGGGAGCGGCGGACCAGCATCAGCAGATCGTCGGCGCGCTCTTTGCCGAAGGTATCGACCAGCAGCCGGCTGGCATAGTCCAGGCCGCCGTGGACCATATAGTTCTGCGTTTCGAGAAGCTGCCAGAACTCCTCCAGGATCTCCATCGACATTTCAGGCGTGATGCCGCGCAGATCCGCCAGCTCCTCGGTGAGCCGCTGCACGTCGACCTCGGGCAGGGCACGCAGAATCTCCTTGGCCAGCTCCTCGCCCACGGCGACCAGCAAAACCGCGGCCTTGCGCACCCCGGACATGTTTCCCGACTGGCGATGCCGCCCTGCTCCGTTTGTATTCCCCTGCTCTTCCAAGGCACTGACCTCTTTTGGGGTCTAAACCGACCTAGTCGGAATGAATCCAGCTCTGCAATAGACGCGAACTCTGCGTAGGCTCGCGTTTCAGATGGGCTGTCACCTGTTCAAAAATCTCCTGGGTCCGGATTCGTTCTGGATCGACTTCGGCGGGTTGGGGAGGCTCGAGGGCGGTGTGCTGCGCGACGGAGGCCCCGGCGCCGATCTCCTTTGTTCCCGCCTTGGACAAGTGCTTGCCCGCATGCGCCGAACCTGCCTGACGCAATGCGGGCCGTACGCCGAAGGCCAGCAGCACCAGCAGGGCCAATAGCAAAGTCGCGTACTTGACCAGCACCGGAGAGTCTTCCGCGGCATTGACCAGATTCTGAAGCACGGGGAGCGGTGGCTCCGACCGGTTCTTGTCAAAGGCCAGATCCTCGACCGTGAGCATGTCGCCGCGCGCGGCATCGAATCCAACCGCCGCCTGGGCAAGCGCGGTGAGATTGCGTAACTCCTCGGCCGAGCGCGGCTGCCAGACGGCGGGCTTCTTTCCGGTTGCGGGCTGAGCCAGCCGGTCGTTGACCACGATGGCCGCGGTCAATCGCCGCACCCGGCCGGGCGAGTCGATCTCGTGGCGCTCCGTCTTCGAGGCGGCGTAGGTGCCGGACTCGGACTTCGCCGATTGCGGCGGCGTGGTTTGTTGCGGGTAGACAGGAAGGGCCTGCGAGTTGGGCGCATTCGAAGCTGTGCCCGGGACACCGGCAGCCACCGGCTGGGGTCCGGAGGTCTGTTCGGTGCGCTGCATGGACAGGGTGATGGTTTTGTCGGGATCGTAGATCTCCTGGGTCACATCGGTTGCCGCGCGGTCGTAATCCAAGGTGACCGAGACGCGGACATTGCCGGCCCCCGTGACCGGCTCGAGGGTCGAGACCAGCTTGTCTTCGAGCGCCTGCTCGGCCGTCAGCTGCATGGCTTCGGCGGTCTTCGGGCCAAGCGGGAAATGACCGTCCGCGTCGACCAGAACGACGTGATCGGGCGTCAATCCGTCGACGGCCGACGCCACCAGGTTGCGAATGGCCTCGGGCTCTCCGTCGGCAATCGAACGATGGCGCAGCTTGATGACCACGGAGGCCTTGGCGGCCCTTTCCTGGTCGCGAAAGAGCGAATCGCGGGGCAGAACCAGATGGACGCGCGCGGACTCAAGATCGGAAAGCGTGCCGATGGTGTGCTCGAGTTCGCCCTCGAGGGCTCGCTGGTAGTTCACCTGCTCATCGAATTCCGAGCCCACCCAGTTGGGCTTGTCGAAGATTTCGAAGCCCAGCCTGCCGCTTTTGACGCCTCCCTTGGCGGCCGTGGCCAGCCTCGCCTTATCCAGTTGCGCGGCCGGAACCTGAATGCCGGCCCCATCCGGCGTGGGCTCGAAGGGGATCTGCGCCTGGGCCAGAATCTGGCCGGTCTGGCGCGCATCGTCCGGATCCAGATTGACGTAGAGCGTGCGCCAGTCGGGGCGCAGAGCGTACCAAATCATTGCTCCGGAGAGCACGGCGAGCAGCAGCGCGGCGACCAGCGCCCAGTTGCGCTGCGAAGGCACCATCCCAGCCCAAACCATGCGGCCACGGCCCCATAGCCCCGCGAGCTGATCGGTCAATTGCGGCTGCCCGGGCCTTGCCGGCGGGCTCTTCTCAAGTTGTGTTCCCGTGGCCATGGTTTCCGCGTACCGCCGCTCATCCGTCCCATTTCAATCCGGTCGATGCTTTGTGCCGGTTCCCTGTCGATCGAAGGTCTTCGGTGGGATCCGCGGTTTCGCCGGCCTCCTCAATCCCTGCTACGACCCCACCCTGGAACTCAATTCCCCTAAACCTGATTCCCCCTGGAACTGCATTCCCCTAGAACTGCATTCCAATGACTTGCTGGTAGGCCTGGACCGCCTTGTTGCGGACGGCAAGAGCCAGTTCAAAGGCCATGCTCGCCTTCTGGGTGGCAATCATCGCCTGGTGCACATCCACGCCGGAACCGGTCATCAGACCATCGACCGCAGTCCGGGCCTGGTCTTCAAGCTGATTCACCTGTCCCACCGCATCCGTCAGCAGATCGGAAAAAGGAGCTGGTGCTGCGGCAGTTTGTCCCCCCGGCTAGGGCCGCAGCGGTTCGAGCGCTTCCCGCCAGTTGCGGCGCCGCCACCGTGGCGGCCGTCAGCGAGTTCATCAACGGTTGCATTGGTCCCTCCGAATCGGCTCAGGGCAAGGCGCCGTGCTCGTGTTGTCCCCAGGCCGCCGTCCGGATCGACCGGCCGGCGCTTACGCCTTGGCGATCCCCAGTCTTACGACCTGGCGATCTCCAGTCTCACGACTTGGCGATCTCCAGTGCCGACGTGATCATGCCCTTCTCGGCCTGCACGGCAGAACTATTGAGACCATATGCACGCGTGGCCCCCATCAGGTCGACCATCTCTGTGAGAGGATTAATGTCCGGATAGGAGACATACCCATCGGCGCCGGCATCGGGATGTCCCGGATCGTAGCGCTTGAGAGGCGGAGACTGATCCTCAACCACCTGGACGATGTGTACGCCTGGAGCCACGGAAGGCGATCCGGGCATGCTCAGGGGCTGAAGCTGGGGCTGCGCGAGCGGGCCTGTGAGTTCCCCCGGGGTGTCGATGGATGAAGCTGTGGACAAGGAATCGAGGAAGCCCGGATCGCCGCGGCCGGCGGCAAAGACCACATGCTGGCGGCGATAGGGACCTCCCGAGGCGGTTCGCGTGGTTTCGGCATTGGCCATGTTGGCAGCCACAACCTCGGCACGCATTCGCTCAGCCTGCATGGCTTCGCCCGAGGTCTCCATCATTGCAAAGAGGTTCATCCTGGATACTCCTTTCGGTGCTGCCGCGCAGATCGATCGCCGCCTGGAATTCGTCGATCCTCGGCTCATCGGGCCAGGCTCATCAGGACCAGGCTTGCCAGGACCGGTCTTGTCAGGGCCAAGCTCGTCAGGACCAGGCTCATCGGACCAGGCTCGTCACGACCAGGCTCATCAGGGCCAGACTCGTCACCACCAGGCTCATCAGGGCCAGACTCGTCACGGCCAGGCTCATCAGGACGAGGCTTGCCAGGACCGGCCCAAGGGACTATTTATCGGAATGGATGGCGTCCATCACACGCTGGTACTCCTCGCGGAGCAGGGCCACTCCGGTCTTGAACTTCAGTTGCGCGTCGGCCAGGTTCAGGCCTTCGCGATCCATCGAAACGTTGTTGCCGTCAGGGCGCGCGATCAGTCCGTTGACCGGCCGGACGTGCGCCGGGCGCGAGGGCAGTCCCTGGTCAATGCCCTTCATGGCGTCCCGCATCTCCGCCTCAAAATCCACTCCCACGGCCTTGTAGCCCGGGGTGTCGATATTGGCCACGTTGGCCGCGGTTAGCTTGGCTTCGCTTACTGCCAGATCCAGGTAGCGAGAGATCTGGTCGCTCAGCCGCGTCTCAATCTCGATGCTCATCGGAATCTTCCTCGGTGGATTTCCTCAGATCCCGCTCCCTGCCGAGGAGCGGGATCGAGGGAATCCCTCAGTTCACAGAGAGGCCAAAGTCGATCTCCATGGTGGTGAGAATAGGCTTGTCGCCGGCCAGAATGACGCCCCGTTCGAGAACATGCTCAAGCTCGCGCACATTGCCCGGCCAATCGTGCGCGGCAAGCTTGGCCAGGGCCGAAGAATCCAGGTGCTTGACGGGCGCCTCGCGGCCCAGCCTCTGCATGAAATGGTCCACCAGGGCGGTTAGATCCTGGTTGTGTTCGGCAAGAGACGGGGTGCGGATCAGAAAAACCGCCAAACGGTAGTAGAGGTCGGACCGGAAGGTGCCTGCCTGCGCGTGCTGGGCGAGCGGCCGGTGCGTGGCCGCCAGAATTCGGACATCGACCTTCACCGTCTCGTTGTCGCCAACCCTCTGCAGCTCTCCACACTCGACGAAACGAAGCAGCTTGGATTGGAGGGCCAGAGGCATTTCGCCGATCTCGTCGAGAAACAGCGTGCCGCCGTCGGCAGCTTCGATGCGGCCCGTCCGGCCGCTCACCGCGCCGGTAAAGGCGCCCCGGGTGTGCCCGAAGAGTTCAGCTTCAAGCAATGCCTCAGGGATCGCAGCGCAGTTGATGGCCACAAAAGGCTTGCGGCTTCTTGGCGACAGCCTGTGCAGGGCTTCGGCCACCAGTTCCTTGCCCGAGCCCGTGGGCCCCTCGATGAGGACGGGGGTGAGCCGGGGAGCCACCAGGCGTACACGGCGGCTGACTTCAAGCATGCAGGGAGCCGAGCCGACCAGCTCCGGGAGGCAATCGCATGCGGTCGATTCGGCGCTCGGGGCGCGAGCATCCGAGGGAAACATGATCGGCCGGGAGGCAGCGGGTGCCGCAGCAAGCGGAGGGATCACCGTCTTGACGGAAAATATGACCGCATCCGACGAAAGCGGCTCCGGCCCGGCAGCCTCAGGGACCGAAACAGGCCACGGGGCTTGATGGTGACGGGCATGCTGATCGGCATCCTGGTGCGGAAGCTCGTGCACCGGGTTAGGCTTGTTCAGCGCCGGCGCCATGGTCCAGGCAGCCGTGTCGGTGTCCTGGCAGCGGCGCAGAGCATAAAGCAGCTCCTGTCGATAGGGACCGCGCGGGCTCTCCTTTGGAGACGAGCCACCTGCCGCGATTAGATCCACCTGAGGAAAGGAAACTTTAAAGTCGTTGAGAAACTCGGAAAGATCGAGATCGGGCAGCCACGAATCGACGATGACGGCCTCGGGCTGAAAGGATTCGGCTTCAGCCCAGATCTGGGCGCCACCGGAGGCTTCGCGCACCTGCCAGCGAAGGCCGGTGAGAATCTGCGCAAGCCGCTGGCGAAAACTGCTATCGGCGCTGGCAACCAGCGCGGTACGAGGCCGATTGCGTACGTTGGAAGGTGAACCTGGAAGTGAGGCGGGCTGCATGAACTTCTCCTGACCGATGCGTTGCTGTTGATGGATGGACGCTAATGCACTTCAAGAACCGAGGTTGCTCGGGAGGGTTCAACAGCAGGGCCGAGGAGAGCCGAAGGCAGACTCAGCGCGAGTTCAGTCTCGGAAGGTACCACATAGCCGCTTCCTCTGACGGTGCGGATCAGATGCCCGGGAGGAGGATCTTTCAGCTTACGGCGAAGGTAGTTGATATAAACATCGACGATATTGGTGGTTTGCGCGGGCTCGAGATTCCAGACGGAGTCAAGCAACTCGACACGTGAGACACACTGTCCGCGATTGAGCATCAGATGCTCCAGCAGAGCAAACTCTTTGTTGGTGAGCAGCACAGAGTCGGAGCCGCGGCGGGCGGTATGATCGAGGCGATCAAGTTCAAGGTCGCCGGCCCGCAACAAGAGGCGCGCCTCGCGCTTGCGCCGCAACAGTGCCCGGCAGCGAGCGCGGAGTTCGTGTAGGCTGAAGGGTTTGACCATGAGGTCATCCGCGCCGCGGTCGAGACAGCGGACCCGGGTGTCAACCTCCTGGCGGGCCGTGAGAACCAGGACGGGCAGATCGGTGTCAAGGGCGCGAATCTCTTCGAGGACCTGCTCACCATCCTTGACAGGCATGTTCAAATCGAGGATTGTCAGGTCGGGCAGGTCCTGACGAAAGGCCTCGACAGCAGTTCCACCGTCATGCGCCAGGCGAACACGATGCCCGTCGGCTTCTAAACCCCGGCTCAGAAACATTCCCAATGCCTTGTCGTCTTCGGCGATCAGTAGCCTCATACCAGCCTTTCTAATGCGCGATGTCCAATGCCTGCCATCCTCGCGTGGCCTCACGGTTCAAGATCCAGCGAGTGTTCGAAGGCCGGCCCGGCGTGCGCCGAGCAATGCCCTCTTCAACCTTCACGCGGGATGGAAAAAAACTCAAGATTAGAAGGAGAAAGAAGGGGCGACGATTCCTGAATCGGAATGGGCTGGTCACTTGGTTCCAATTACGGAACGGCGGGAGCCGGCCCATGGCCCGGCTGACAGGGGTCAAGCAGCCAGCCGTTCGCCGGCTTTGCTACTTCGAGAACGAACCGTTCGCCTTCGAGGTGGATTTTTGCCGATACATCGCGGCGTCGGCTCGGGCAATCAGATCGTTCATTGACTCGCCCTCCACGTGGTCTGCAAGACCGATCGAGGCCTGGACGCGCAACCGGAGCGCTCCGGATTTTCCCGGAACTTCGTAGTTTCCGCAAACCCATTTGCTGAGCCTCTCCGTTTGGGCAGCCGCTTCCTCGATACCGGAATCGAGAGCGATAATGAATTCGTCTCCGCCCCAGCGTCCGATCAGATCGGTCGACCGGCACGCGGAAACAAGCTCGGAGGCAAACTGCTTCAAAACCTGGTCGCCGGTCAAGTGTCCATGTTCGTCATTCACCCGCTTGAAGTGATCGATGTCAACAATAGCAATGCAAAACACGGCGCCGCTGGCGATCTGATTCTCAATATGGCGCTCCACGCACAGGCGGCTGCGGAGTCCGGTCAACGCATCTTTGAAAGCGAGCTGCTCAGCCGCCTCCAGCTTCGTTCTGTAGGTTGACACCTGACTGCGAAGCCGATCGATGGCCGCTGTGCCTTCCGTCGTCATTCGCTCAATTGAGGTTTTCAGTTCCGCTGCGCTCTTGACGATCGAAGCGCGCACTTCGGTCAAATCGTCCAGGCTGGCGATCGCCGTCAGCCGCGATGTAACCTCGTTGAGTTGGCCGGCGCAACGTTGATCTCTCTCTCCCACCGATTCGGCCGTGCGGGCCATCACGATCAGCAGCTCTCTCACTTCTTCGCTCTTGTGCTGATAATGCCTTGCCGCCTGTCTTCCCCACTGCTGAAGTTGCTGCTGAACCTCTGTGTCCACATGCCGCATGGCCGGGCAATCGATGCCGGAGCTGAGACCAACGCTCATTTCATCGAGATGGTTCTTGAGTTCGTTTCCGAGGCCGGGGCAGGCATCGAGACTGCAATTACCGATCCCCAACAAGGCCGAGCGATAGGCGGCAATGGCCAGGGGGGCGATTCCACCGGGATCTGTCTCATGTTCCGAGACAGCTTCGGGAGGTGCGGCTTCCAGGTACTTTTTCAGGGAGATCATTTGTCCTCGAGAGAATGCTTTCGCACAGAGATCCGGCAAGAGACGGATCCCTTTTCTCTATCGGCCTGTCGCTCCTGCTTCGATAGGATTTCTCGGCAAGGAAGATCGATTTCCGGCCCGGGAATTGTGTTGGCAGCCGGCCAGGCTGTCATTGTCCACACACATCTTGCTGATTAGAGAATTTGGTGAAATTTATCCACAGGATCCTGAAGCAATGGCGACGTGATTGCTGCCAGAATTAAGGACGAGTCGCGATTTGTTGTCTACATTTGGATCGTCCAAGGCGTTGCGCGATTGTGCGCCAAGGGGCTTCCGCGCCATCGCTTGATCGCTGGTTACCATAGTGCACTCTAACGATTGGTCTGTACGACGAAAGCACTATGGCAATCCCTCGAAAATCACCGATTCTATACACTGATCGTCTTTCAAGATTGAGGTTCTTGCCTTGGACTGGAGTAAGCTGCCCGACTTAGCTGCTGTGATGCTCCTTGCCTGTGCCTTTGCTACCGTTGCCAGGCGGAGCCAGACCCATGTTTCGACATGGTGGCTCACCGGATGGGTGATGATCGCCTTGCACTTTGCGGCCTCGATCATTGCACCCGGCGCGCGGCAGTTCGAAGACACTGCGAACTTTATCGGGATTTCTGCCCTTACCTGGGCCGGCATACTTTTCATGTGGGCCTCTGTTCCCTCGCGCAAAACTCACTCCAGCCGCTGGATGCTTGCCGCATTGCTGGGCACCAATACTCTTTACATAGGAATTGTTTCCATGTCTCCGACCCAGCATTGGGCACTGAACCCGGCGGCGGCTCTGTTCGGCGTCCTGCCGCTCACCATTGCCCTGGTGAATGTGAGGAGAAAGCAGAATCACCCGCTTCGTTGGACGACGGTTCTGATTTATTGCGCGCTCTCGGTCTTTTTGCTAGTCTTTCAGAATCGACCGGAAAATGGCTTGGATCTCGGATTGAACGCCGTCCTCTTCACGGTCTACTTTGGATGCTGCACCCACTTCTTTTTCGCTTTCCGACATGCAAAATCAGGCGCCTTTGTCACCATTGCTGGATTTTTCGCATGGTCGATGGTGTTCGTTGTGGCTCCGAGTATCAGTGCGTTCCTGCCCAATCTGCACATCGAGAGCGAGGCATGGAATCTGCCCAAATATGTGGTTGCCGTGGGCATGATTTTGCTGCTTCTCGAGCAGCAGATCGAGCATAACCACTACTTGGCGCTGCACGACGAGTTGACCGGTTTGCCGAATCGCCGCCTGTTTCAGGACCGGCTGGCGAGTGCGCTGGAGCGTGCAAGAAGAACCGGATCGCAGGCGGCGCTTCTGCTGATCGATCTTGACCAATTCAAGCAGGTGAATGACACGCAGGGACATCACGCCGGGGATCAAGTGTTGAGGCGAGTGGCGACAGTCTTCTCAAGCCGTGTACGCCGGTCGGACACGGTGGCGCGAACGGGCGGCGATGAGTTCTCAGTCATTCTCGATCAACCCATTAACCGCGAGGATGCCGAACTGGTGGGCCAATCTTTGATTGAACTGATTAACGAGCCATTCGAATTGGATAAGAAAACGGTGCGGATTGGCGCCAGCGTGGGCATAGCCGTCTATCCAGAAGATGCCTCCGACGCTGAGGGCCTGTGCATAGCGGCCGACAGGCGGATGTACGACGTGAAATATGCAAGCGGACGACAGGGCTACCAGCCTCGCTCCCCTATGCCGGAAAGGCTCCCGGCTATGGACATGCAGGCGGATTCAAGACAAGCCGGTTAGATCAGTATGCGGATGGTGGCGCGATTGTTGCGGCCTTCTTGAAACAATCCTGACCTCAAAGAAAGAAGGCCCGGACTTTAAGTTCGGGCCTTCTTTGTGCTTGTAGCTTCTGTTGCAGACTACCTCTGACCGCCGCCCGGTCCACGGCCACCGCCACCGCCACCCGGCCTGCGGCGACGCCGGCGGCGATTAGGATCTGCCGGTGGCCGGCCCGCACCTGCACCTTGGCCCACAGCGACCGGAGCGCCGTCAACGCGGTTGAAGTTCGGTTCCGACTCCTCGTCGAACTCTTCAGTGCTTTCCGCATCGAAGTCTTCTCCGCCTTCGATGAGGATGGTGCTCTGGTTTGACCTCGGCTGGCGCTCATCGAATTCATTCTTCGGGCGCGCCGCGGGAGCGGGAGGCGTATAGGTCTCGGCGGGAGCGCCCTCTGCTTCAACCGGCTCCCCGGGAGAAGACTGGGCCAGCTTGGCCTTCTGCTCCTTGATGAGAGCCTTGCGGCTGAGCTTGATGCGATTGCCTTCGATGGCCAGAACCTTGACCATGACCTGGTCACCCTCGCGCAATTCGTCCTTCACTTCCTTGACGCGATGCTCCGCGATCTCGGAGATGTGGAGCAGGCCGTCGGTGCCAGGGAACAACTCGACAAAAGCGCCGAACTCAGCCAACCGAACTACTTTGCCGAGATAGACCTTGCCGATTTCGGGAACCGCGGTTAGATCACTGATCATGGCCAGAGCCTTCTTCATGCCCTCGGTGTCGCTGGAGGCAACGCTGACCTTGCCGGTGTCATCCACATCGATTTTGGCGCCAGTCTGCTCGATGATGCCGCGAATGGTTGCGCCACCCTTGCCGATCAGGTCGCGAATCTTCTCGGTGGGAATCATCACGGTCTGAATGCGGGGCGCGTATTGCGAGCGCTCCTGACGCGGACCGTCAAGAACCGCATCCATCTTGTCGAGCAGGAACAAGCGGCCACGGCGCGCCTGCTCCATCGCCTGCTCCAGAATCTGGCGCGTGAGGCCGCCAATCTTGATATCCATTTGCAGTGCGGTAATTCCCTTGCGCGTACCGGCAACCTTGAAGTCCATGTCGCCGTAGTGGTCTTCGGCGCCGGCGATATCGGTAAGGATGGCGTAGTCATCGCCCTCCTTCACGAGGCCCATGGCGACGCCGGCAACGGAACCCTTGAGCGCAATTCCGGAGTCGTAGAGCGCCAGGCTTGCGCCGCACACAGAGGCCATCGACGAAGAACCGTTGGACTCGAGAATGTCGGAGACGATGCGAATGGAGTAGGGCGACTCTTCCGCGCTGGGCAGTACCGCCGAGATGGCTCTCTCGGCCAATGCTCCGTGTCCGATCTCGCGGCGGCCTGTGCCGGTCATGCGGCCCGTTTCGCCAACACTGAACGGCGGAAAGTTGTAGTGGAGCATGAAATTCTTGCGTTGCTCTCCCTCGTAGCTCTCGAGCCGTTGGCCGTCGTCGGCCGTGCCGAGCGTGGCCGTAACCAATGCCTGCGTCTCGCCGCGGGTAAAGAGCGCCGAACCGTGCGTACGCGGCAGAACGCTGGTCTCAATCGTGATTTCGCGAATCTCATCGAAGGCGCGCCGGTCGGGACGAATGCGTTCCCGGGTGACCTGCTCGCGGAAGGTACGCTCACGCAGCAGTTCGTAGTAATGCGACAGCTTCTTTTTGGCTGCCGCATCGTCCGCGGGCAGTTCAGCGGCCAGCTCGTCCTTGATTTGCTTGATGAGCGCGTAGCTCTCCGTCTTGCCGTGCACCTTGGTGTCGAGAGCATCCTTGAGCCGGTCGCCGATTTTTGCCTTGAGCTCGGCGTAGTAGGCCTCATCGGTCTCCGGCGCGGTAAACGCGCGCTTGGGCTTGCCCGCTTTAGCAACCAACTCATCGATCGCAGCAACGATCTTCTTGATCTCTTCGTGAGCAAACTCGATGGCAGCCAGGATCACTTCTTCAGTCTCTTCCTTGGCGCCGGACTCAATCATGACGATGCCGTCCTTGTGTCCGACGACCATGATGTTGACGGTCGTCAGAGCGCGCTCGGCATAGGTGGGGTTCACCACAAATTCGCCGTTGACACGGCCAATGCGGACCGCGCCAACAGTGGCGCTGAAAGGGATGTCAGACAAAGCCAGAGCGGCCGCCGCGGCATTGATGCCGACGACATCGGGATCATTTTCCTTGTCGGCAGAGAAGACCAGTGCGATCACCTGAGTCTCGTTGCGGAAGCCCTCCGGGAAGAGCGGACGAATGGGGCGATCGATCTGACGGCAAGTGAGAACTTCCTTTTCGCTGGGCCGTCCTTCGCGCTTGATGAAGCCGCCGGGAATGCGTCCACCGGCATAGGTGTACTCGCGGTAGTCCACCGTAAGCGGGAAAAAGTCAATGCCCTCGCGGGGATCGGGAGAGGCGACAGCGGTAGACAATACGACGGTTTCGCCTGCGGTCACAAGGGCGGCGCCAGATGCTTGCTTGGCCATGCGGCCGGTCTCAAAGACCAGACGCTTGCCGCCGGCAAGCTCGACTGTTACTTCATGCTTGGTAGACATAGGGTCCTCTTTTCGTTTTGTTCTCTTGGGAAACTTGTGGCGGGAAGACGCCAACTGGTGTGGAGATGCCGGCGTTCATTCCGTAAGTGGAATCAACGCGCGCAGAAAAGCAGCCGGCCGCACGCAGGAAAGTTGTGTCTCCTGCGTCCGCCGACGATTGACCGTTCATTTTCCACAGTTGGAGCGCGCACAGAGGATAGCTGTGCGCCGTCCCTGGCAGAGGGTTGAGTTTGCCAGGTACACCATGGCCCCTGGTTCTGGGTGGAACGGGGGCCGTGACCAATTTCCGGTCTGGGCGCTTCCGGTTCAATATCAGCTTTCTGATTACTTGCGGATACCGAGTTTGCCGATCACGTCGCGATAGCGATCGGAATCATGCGTCTTCAGGTAATCCAGCAGGCGGCGGCGTTTGCTGACCAGTTGCAACAGACCACGCCTTGAAGCGTGATCCTTCTTGTGGGTCTTGAAGTGCTCGGTCAGTTCGCCAATCCGCTCGCTCAGAATCGCGATCTGAACCTCCGGTGAACCGGTGTCAGTCTCGTGGGTGCGGAAGCGTTCGATCAGGTTGGTTTTCTTTGCAGTCGCCAGCACGGCGTGAGTTACTCCTCTTGTCTTCTCAGGTCCACTTCTTAAGTGTCTAGTGTGAGATTACCATGAACGGATGGCTCCGCGCCATGGGCCGGCAGGCCGGAACCTGAAAGCAAACCGTTGCCGGATAAGACGTGGTTTTTTTCTGAGAATCGACCGCCAGATCCGTTCGGGAATGATTGCCTGGGAGCCAGGCTTGAAACTCGATGCAAGCTACGGCCCTGCCGACAGCCAATAATTGGCCCGCGCCACAATCCGTGCGCCATAATCCTGGGCGGTGCGAACGCGGATCGTGTGCAGACCCGGCGTCAAGTCGGAGGGTCTGAAAGTAATGAGATAGCGGTTCCGCATATGCTTTGCAGCCTCCACGACGCGCTGCTGGAACCGCTTGTCTCCGGTAAAGGTGGTGTATTCCCCGCCGCTCATTACGGCTACTTCTTTGGCCACGTTCTTCTTGAAGGCCTTGACGGCCATCACCAGCGGGGAAAGCAAGCTCATCGTCGGGTTGTCGCCGTTGCCGACCACGTCGTCCTGCACATCATGGAGAAACTCGGCGCGCGAAGGAGAGAATGAAACGCTCAACACCAGCACGTCGGATGCGCCAATCTTCTGGGCGAGCTTCGCGGGACGGGTGTGCTTGCTTCCGTGGTCGCGCTCCTCGCTAATCAGCAACAGCACACGGCGGTACTCTTTAGGCTGCGTCTCAAGCAGATCGACCGCGGAGCTCACCGTATCCAGAATCGCAGCGCCACCGTCGCCCGGATTCAGATGATTGAGCGCCCGATTTACCGCATCGCTGGGGTGCGTGTAATCGCAGAGCAAATGAGGTTTCGAATCGAAGCCCATGAGAGCAGCTTCGCTTTTGGAATCGGTCAAGAACAGATCGAGGAGCGGACCGAGCTTGGCCAGCTTGTCGAATTCGAGCACGCTCGCGCCGCCGAGTTCCACAGCAACCACCAGCGCCACGGGCGCGCTGTCCATCTCTTCCTGTACGCGAATCTTCTGCGGGACCCCGTTGTCTTCAAGAATGAAGTCGCTCTGCTTCAGACCATAGATGATTCCGCCGCCTCGCTTCTCAACCAGCGTAGGCACCAGGACTTCGGTGGTCGTGACGCGCAGTGTGGTTGTGTCGGAGGATGCTCCGGGCATCGGTTTGGGAGGCTCAACGGGAGGCAATTGTTGAGCCCACGCAGCGGGAGCCGCTGAAATCCATGCCGCGAAGACGCACAGTGTTAGACAGGGAAATCTGAGTCTCATGCCAGAAAGAACTCCAAGTGCAGTTGCCTGCGGCGATTCGACTGCCATTTAGACCCATTGCTCAAGATGGAGGGAGCCAATGCAGGCAGCCAGCGTTAGTCCCTCCTGCGAACCTCGCTCGCCAATCGGTTTGTCCAGGCAAGAAAGCTGAGCAGTTCCCAGCGCGAAGCCCACACAAAACCCATCACGCTTTTGGCAGTCAACGTCTCGGCAGGCATGCCCGAATAGGTCTCAATGCGCCAACGCAGGTACTCGCTACGCCAGGGTGCGAGGCGATGACCGCGGGTTGCGTTCCATAGAAATCGTAAAGGAGCCAGCATGGCGTGTCCTTTTCGATTGAGTATAGACGGCGGGGGTCGGGCTCTTCCTTGGGGAGGCTCTGGAAACAACGCGGGGGAGGGTCTCTGAACAACGTGCCGGAGGTGCGCCCCTTTGCGAATCAGCACGCGGGCGATGGATTGAGAGTGCGCGCGTGAACGGCTATTGGATCTTGCTGAAGAGGCTGTTTGAAACAGAACCTAGCTGCGCGATCACGTCTTCCAAGGCCGTTTGCTGTGTTTCTGACAGAGAAAGCTGCGTCGATACCTGGGCTACATCGGCCTGCATCAGATTGGTCTGCGCCGCGGTCAACTGGGTCTGTTCGTTGGTGGTGGCGTCGGATGCGGACGTCAGTTGAGTGATGGAGTTGTCGATGACCACGCGCTGCTGTGAGACATAGTTGAGAGCGGTGCTTAAGGCGCCGGTGTCTTTTGTGGCCTGAGCTGTGTCTACGGTGCCACTGGAGTAATCCGCCACCAGGCTATTCAACGTCGCGAAGACGCTGGAACCGGAGGCGGAGAAAATTTGATCGCCGGGAATATTGAGCTGGATTTTCTGGCCGTTGGGCAGCTGCAAATAATTCACGTCTTCATCGCCGCTATAGGTGGTGACCCCGGGCGAGCTGGTTGTGGAGGTGGAAAACGGAGCGGTCGACGTCTGGCCGCCCGCGAAGACGTATTGGCCTTGATAATTTGTGTTCGCCAGCGATTGCACCTCGTCAAGAATGCCGGAGATCTGGTTGGCGATGGACTTCACGTCGCTCGCATTCATGGTGCCGTTGTTGGCGCTGGTGGCCAGCGAAATGGCCTGCGTCAGCCCCGCGACGACGCTGCCAAGGGCCGAGTCGCCGACTTGAAGACTCCCCGTCACCAGGCTTGAACTTTGCGTAAAGGAATCGTCCTGCTGAATCTGATTGAGCAGCAGCACGTTTTCACCGGAAGAAACGGGGTCCTGGCTGAGAGAGGTGACACGCACACCACTGGAGAGCTCTGAGGTCAACTGCTGCTCGGAGGCCTGAGACTGATCGAGGGCGCTCGAAAGGTTTGTAATATAGTTCGGATCCACGTGCATTGGCTTCTCCCTCGCGCTGGCGGTCTGCTCGAGCGCTCTGTCTTGCCACGCCCTGTCTTGACCTTCTTAGTCTTGCCCTTCCCTGTCTTGCCCTTCTTTGTGGTCGACCAACAGACGCCTCAGGAGACGGCTGTCTGGTCACCTAGATTCAAGGCTGCCGCCATGACTGTGTTCAGCATCGTAAACACCTGGGAGGCCGCCTGGTAGCTGCGCTCAAGCAGAGTCATGGAAGAGGCCTCGTCGTTGAGATTGACGCTCGAAATCGCGTCGTTCTGGGTCTGCAACTGCGTCACCGAGGCGTTCTGGGCGGTGTTCTCGGTCTGGACACTGGAAACGGTCGAGCCCAGCGTGGTCACAAAGTTCGAATAGAAATCGGTCGGGGATTGTCCATCCACGATCGCCCCTTTTCCCAGATTGGCCATTGCCGTGGCGTTTGTGTTGTCGCCCGTTCCGTCGTTCAGTCCCGCAGCCGCGATGTGGTTGGGATCTGTCATCACCACGCTCATCGTGGCTGCGCTGCCGGCGACCTGCGTTGGAGCGGAAAAGATATCGCCGGCGTTCCCGTTGTCGCCATTCAGATCGGTTCCCGCATTGTTCAGCGTATTTACCTGCGTAGAGACGCTATAGGCCAACTGATCGAGCGAAGACAGCACGCTGGGGATATCCTGATCGCGCGCCGTCAAATCGCCACCGAGCGCCCCGCCTCCTGAGGCCAACTGGGCCGTCACGTCGGTGGTTCCCAGATAGAAATGCGTCACTCCGCTCTCTATTCCGCTGGTGAGCTCGTAGCTGGAGTTATCAGAGACCAGCAACTGCCCGGAAGTGGTCGTAACTTCAAGGCCATTGTTATCCGTCGCTGTCTGGTTGATGCCAATCAATTGCGAAAGCTGGCTCAAGTCCTCCTGCCGCTGGTCTTCGAGCGTCCCGGCGTCGGCGTTGGGCGAGATGGACTCGATCTGCTGGTTCAACTGGGCCACTGCCCCCGTAAGTGCATTCACCTGGCTCACCACCCCGGTCGTCTCCTGGTCAAGCGCCGACTGCTGGGAGGTGAGGCTCGCAGCCGCGTTCGATATGTCGCCAGCCAAAGAGCCAGCCGTCGAAAGCACGTTTTCGCGCAGGGAACTGTCGGTGGGATTGGCTTCAAGTGAGGAAAAGGTGCTGAAAAACTTGGTAAGATCGCTACCGATGTCCCCGGCTTCCGAGCTGCTTGAACCGGAGTCAGGGGTGAACAGCGCCTGGATGGAATTGAGCGCCGTGAGCCGGGAGCCGGAGGCCGAAGCCAACTGCTGCTGCTGGTCGAGCCGCTGTACCAGAACGCTATCGCGCTGAGATGTGGCGCCGGTCATCGAGGAGCCCTGCCCGATAGACACCCCGTTCACGTAGATCGGATCGTTCTCCCGCCAATCGGGTGTTTCTTTGGTGTAGCCGGGGGTGCTCGCGTTGGCCACATTGTTGGCCACCACGTTCAAGGCTGCCTGATCGGCATCAAGCGCTCCCGACATGATGCTGAAGGCGGAGCTAATTGTCCCCATGCAGGCCCTCCGTCTTTGCCGGCTGCGCCTCCTGCCGGGGGACATACTCCAAGGGATGGTCACGCATCTGGCGCAAGCGATGCATCACGCGCAGATTGGCCCGCGTCGCCTCGAGCACGCGGGCGAAGGTGGCCATATCTCCGGCGGCCTCGCGAGCCTGGCGGACCAGAACTTCCCGCTGCTCGCGGCTTGCGGGCTCCAAATCGCGGTTCAGAGCCTGGCACGACAGGGCAAGCTCCTCCAACCGGTCGGCATCGAGACGCGCCAGCGCCCGCGAAGCCTCCACAACCAGTTCTTTCAGTTGAGGATCCGTTCGCCGCGCCCCAGCTTCCTGCATTGCCTGCTTCCCTTCTCATGGCCAGGGTCAAGTGTCTCCCCGTCGCGCTCCCAAAACTGTTCCCTGACCAGATTGGCTGCCCCAGGGGCAACCCTCGTCGGTGGACCTTCCCTCCGCAACGACCGACCTATGCTTAACTTTGAGCGCTCAGCATGGCATCCACCATTCTGGACGCCACCGCCGAAGCCGGCACGTTGTAGGTTCCGGCCGCAAGCGCCGACTGGATGGCGGCGACCTTGTCGGTCCGGACGCCATCGTCGCCGGCCGTGAGCGAGACTTCATTGCCGGCACTGCTCAACGTCGCCTGATCGGCGCTGAGAGCACTGCCGCCTGTGGTTGGATTGTTCTTGACGCCGCTTGCGGGCGGAGCCGTCTGATTGACTCCCAAGAGCGACCGTAATCCATCGAGGCTGTTGCGAATGTCCATACACATTGCTCCTTAACTGGCCTATCGGCATGCGTACAAATCACTTTAGTCATTTGAGAACGGAGTTCGCGGTATTGCCGTGCAATTTTGAGATTACCTTCCCGGTTTCGTGCACATGACCGGAATGGGAAAGCTCGTGAATAATACTGTCCGCGATGCCGAAACCTCCGCGCAGGCTGAGCGCCTGTCCCAGGGCTTCGGAGGCAAAATCCGCCAGTGAGCCGTTCGAGCCGGTATCGTCGCCGGCCTCTTCATCCTCGCCGGAAAGCGCATCCTTGCCGGTCATCGGTTTCAGCAATTCCTTCATCATCTGCGCTTCAAATTCATGGGCAGCCCTCACCAGGCGCGGCTGCGGCACCTTTGCCGTGGTTGACGCCGTGGTTGACGCCGCCGTGGTTGTCGCCGCCGCCGCAGCAGAGATTGCATGCATCAGAGCACCTCCAGGTCGGCCTCCAGTGCGCCGGCCTCCTTCATCGCCTGCAGGATCGAGATCACGTCGCGCGCCCCCGCTCCTGTGCGTTGCAATTCCTGGACCAGATCCTCTACGGTGGCGCCCTGTTTCAAATCGATCCGGTTGACCGGCTTGTCCTGAGCCTGCACTCTGGTCTGCTGAACCACCTGGGTGGTCCCCGAAGACATTGGGCCGGGTTGCGAGACTTCGGTCGTCGTGATCACGTTCACCGAGAGGCCGCCGTGGAGGATCGAAACCGGCTGCAGGCGCACCGTGCCCCCAATCACAACCGTTCCGGTGCGTTCATTCACCACCACGCGGGCCCGCGGATAGACTTCGACTTCGACCGACTCCACCTGGTCGAGCAAAGCTGCCACGTCCTCATCAGGCTTGGTGGGCACTTCGACCCGGCGGCTGTCGATGGTGTGCGCGCGCGGGGAGCCCAGGGTGCGATCAATGGCCGCGGCCATCCGTTCGGCGGTGTGAAAGTCGGCATCGTTCAACACCACGGTGACCGTGTGCATCTGCTTGAGATCGAGAGATACAGGACGCTCCACAAGTGCCCCGTCCGGGATGCGCGCCGTGGTGGGGTGGTTCATCTGATGGCTGTTGCCCCCCGCCGCCGCCATGTAACCGCCCAGCACCAGCGCTCCCTGCGCCTCGCCAAAGATCTGGCCGTCGGGACCATAGAGCGGGGTCATCAGCAGGATGCCGCCTTCCAGCGAGCGCGCATCGCCGGCCGAGGAGACGGTTACGTCCAGCTTGTTGCCAGGCTGGCTGAAGGGTGGAAGGGTGGCGACCACGAAGACGCCGGCCATGTTCTTGACCTGCATGTTGCTGGCGCTGTTCGCGCCCGTTTGAGGGACGGTGACGCCCATCCGCTCCAGCACCGAAAGCAGAGTCTGCGCCGGAAACACGGTTTGCGAGCTGTCCCCGGTGCCGCGTAACCCCACCACCAGGCCATAGCCGATGAGCTGGTTGTCGCGAATCCCTTCGATGGTGGCCACATCTTTGATGCGGGCCAGTTGTCCGGCATTCTGGGCAGCAGAGGGGGTTGCCGTCAGGACCGCGAAGACCAGCAGGGCCAGGTGCCCCTCGCTAAAGAGGGTTCCCCGCTTCTCGATCCAGCCCTTGCGCATCGCGCATGCTTTTGCCTGTTCCCCGTTTCTTGTTAGGATTTTCCTCATCCGTACCCCGGTTCTTTCCCTTGATTCCCTGCTCAATCCGCCCCAAATTCCCCGTTCAATCCGCCTCAAATTCCCTCTTCAATCCGCCTCATCCGAGGCCAACCTTTCCGCGTTCCCGGCCCAGGACCCTCCGCTCTCAAAACACGACCAGCTTCTCGAGAAGGCGCACCAATGGGTTCTGCCTGTAGGTGGAATCGTTGACGATGCCTTTGCCCGTAACCTCGAGTTCAAGATCGGTCATGGCGGTTGAGAGCACCTCGTTTTGCGCACTGACGTCTTCAGGACGGACCAGCCCGCGCAGCTTGATCAGTTGCGTCTGTTGCGAGAAAGTCAACTGGCGGGTGGCCTGCACCACCAGCATTCCGTTGGGAAGCACGTCGACGACTTCGGCGCCGAAGGTTGTGGCAAGGCTTGAGCTGGTGGTGCTCTGTCCCTGGGCCGAGAGGCCGGAGGCTGCGGTCATTCCGGCCAGATTCTGCAGCGCGTTTGAGGTTTTGAGGGCGCCGAACAGCGAGGTGAGGCCGGAGCTGGCGTTGGAGGCCCGGGAGTTTTTGACCTGACCGTCGGTCGAGGCGGCCAGGCTCTCGCGTCACCACAATCGAGACCACATCGTGCAGACGAACCGCCTTGGCATCGGTGCCCAGGCGGACCAACAGTCCCTCGGGGCACCAGATCGATCCGGGTGTGCGGACCTCGGCCGCCTGCTGCGCGCGCACCCGCTGGATATATGCGCTCAAGGCCGTTTCAGGCGGGGTCGCCTTGGCCGCGGCCGCTGCTTTTGGCTTCTTGCTGGAGGCGGAGGTCCTCAGCGGCGCGGCAAGGACGGGCAGGATGCAGAGAATCGCGGCGATCCCAGATATGGACTTCGAGTGGTACTTCACGGGCGAGCCTCGGTTTCCACGGCAAAGGCCGCACGGCCCGGTCCCAGAGCCACCGCCCGCACCACGTTGCCGCCAATTCTCAAACGAACCAGCAACGGCGACCCGCTCGCCGCCGGCCCCAGCGCAATCGCCTCCAGCCGCGCCTCCACAAGCGCAGTGTTCTCTTCGACAATGAGTGAGTCTCCGGTGCGGATCACCGGCAGCAACGCCTCCGGCACGAGCGCAGGGGCGGGAGCAGGGCGCAGGCCGGCTGGGCTGGCCCAGCGCCTGCCGGGTCCCGGCGTGTCGGGTCCCGGCGCCGCGTATCGCACCAGCCGTCCTGGACCGCCCGGGTTGGCGGGGTTAGGCATCAGCAACCAGCGGTCGCCGGTGTGCGGATCGTCGATCTCGCGGAGCACCCGGCGGCCCGGGAATTGCCCGGAGAGGGACTCCGAGTGCGAGGTCAGGATCAGGTGCGTGGGGGCCCGAACCCCGGTTGCGCCCTGACCGTGGGCCAGCCAGGAAAACGTGACGGCCAGAAGCATCAGTCCCCCGCCTGGACCTCCTTTTCCAGCAACGCACCTGGCGCGATTCTATGATCCAGTTCATGAAGTTCACCTGGTCATATTGTTGACTTGCGAATACATATCGTCGGCAGCCTTGATGACTTTGGAGTTGGACTCGTAGGCGCGCTGCGCGAGCACCATCTGCACAAACTCGGTGACCACTCGACGTTCGAGTTTTCGAGGTAACCCTGCTGCAGTGTTCCCATGCCCTCGGTTCCTCCCGGGTTGCCGAGCACCGCGTCGCCGGAGCTGAGCGTTGCCTGCAGCAGGTTCGCGCCCATGCTCTCCAGGCCTCCCGGGTTGGGAAACGTGGCCAGCTGCAACTGGCCGAGCTGCGAGGGATTCTGCTGCCCCGCCAGGGTCGCGTTGACCACGCCGTACTGGGTGATGGTGACCGCGGTGGCATTGGAGGGGATGGTGATGGTGGGGATCACCGGATCGCCGTCGGTGGTTACGATGGTGCCCTGGTTGTTGAGATGAAACTGGCCGGCGCGCGTATAGGCAATGGTGCCGTCGGGCCGCTGCACCTGGAAGAAGCCGGTTCCTTCAATGGCCACATCGAGGGGGTTGTCTGTTTCGTTGAGCGCGCCCTGCGTTGTAATCACTTCCGTCGCCGCCGATTTTGTGCCCAGCCCGATCTGCAGACCCGGCCGAGACCGTGTTCTGGCTCTGCGCCGCTCCCGGCGTCACCAGGTTCTGGTAGACCATGTCCTGAAATTGCAGACGCAACTGGCGAAAGCCGGTGGTGGACGAGTTGGCGAGATTGTTGGCGATCGTGTCCAGATTCATCTGCTGGGCGCTCATGCCGCTGGCTGCCGTGTAAAGGGCTCGAATCATTTTTCTCCTCATCTCCGGCCGGCCGGTTGCCGTCACACTCTGGGCAGATCCTCGGTGGCAATTTTGTTGAACTCGGTGTGAAAGTGGTAAGAGCCTTCTGCATCATCTCCGCCTGGCGCTGCATGACGATCAGGTCGAGCGAGCCCTGGATCACATCCTGATTGGCCGCCTCCAGGGCTCCCTGATGAACAGCGGCACCCTTCGCCGCGACGGGCACAACCCCGGAAGGCGCAATGTAGCGGTTGGCCCCCTCGGGGACCAGTTCGCTGCCTTTAGGGAAGCTGAAGACCCCAACCGTCGCCACCGTGCCACCCGCCGAGGAGAGGACCCCGTCGTCCCCCACCGAGATTTCCCCGGGCGGCATCGCAATTGCCAGGCCGGCAGAGGAGAGCACCGGCTCTCCCGCCGCGGTCACCAGCTGCCCATTCGGGGCGCGGCGAAAGCTGCCGTCGCGCGTGTAGCGGGGGCCGTTGGATGTCTGAATCTGAAAGAATCCGTCTCCCTCGATGGCCAGATCGAGAGGATTGCCGGTGGACTGGAGCGCGCCCTGCGCCATGCTTAGCCGGTCGCCGCCCAGAAGACCGTAGTTGTTGACGGTGCGGCCCAGTTGCGAGTCCAGAGCGTCGGGACCCAGGAGCGCGGAGCGAAAGTACTCCCGCTCCGCCCGGTACCCCGGCGTCTGCGCATTGGCAAGGTTGGCGGCGGCCGTATCGAGAGCCTGGAATCGCGCCACCAACCCGGTCATGGCCGCGTAATAGCCGCTGTCCATGGAATCCCCTCCCGGCGGTGAGCTTGCAGATGGACGACCGGAACAGGGGGTGGAAGGATTAAAGCAATTTATTGAGGGACCGTGGGGATTTCAAAGCGAAGAGGCCGGCACGCGGACCAGGGCGAGGCGTGCTGGTTGCCACGGCCAGTTGGTCGCGCCGCCGTGCGTGTGCGCTTCGGTCCGCGTCCTTTCCCAAAACGGCTGCCAAGGCGCGTCGACGTCATTTTCTGAACTGGTGAAGCCGCTTCGGCCGATATCATCTCCTGAACTGTTCAAGACGCATCGGCATCGTATCCTGACCCGCTCAAGACGCATCGGCCTCCTTTCCTAGACTGCCGGAGGGGCAGAGTTACTGCAGTCCGTCGCAAACGATGGTGACGTCAAAGGAGGATTCCTTAAAGCGGTAGAGATGATGGAGCTGAAACTCGGGGGCCTGGACATGGAGCCTGTAGTCGCGCCCGGTGATGACGGCCGGCACGGAGAGCCCGCAGTTTGCGGCCAGTTCGGGAACCTTGCCTTTCCAGGCGCCCGCTAGCATATTGCAGATCTCCCCGATGCCGTCCTTCACCGTGTCGTCAATCTCGTGAAACTCCATTCCGGTCATCAATGCGGCGATCTCGAGGGCCGTCGCCTGGTTGCTCGAGAAGACGCAGGCTCCGCTGAGCAGTCCGCCAAATCCGACCACCGCGGTCACCGACTCCGTGTCCCGGGCTGCCGGCGCTCCGTCGCGGCGGCATTGCACGCCCAACATGAGTTGGAAAACCTCTTCCACGCTCGCATCCAGGTTTCTGGGATCTGAGACCTGGGGCAGGGATTCGCGCAACGATACGGCCATTCCGGGCTCCATTTCGATTTCGCCGCCTTCCCGCCTGTTCGCGATCGCGGCCTTCCGCACTCCATTCAACAGCATCTTGTTGCCTCTCGGTCAGGCTGGATGCACCAGCGGCAAGACCCGTTCCTTGACCTGCTCGGCGGTGAACGGCTTGCGGATGTATCCCCGTGCGCCGGCCTGAATCGCCTGCTTGACGTGCTCCTCGCTGGACTCGGTGGTGATCATGACCACAGGAACGCCAGGGGCCAGGTTTTGGGCGTGAATCTGGCGCAGAAACTCCAGCCCGTCCATCGAGGGCATGTTGATGTCGGAGAGAATCAGATCCACCTGGCGGGTCTTCAAAAGCTCCAACCCCTCCGTGCCGCTGCCAGCCTCACAGACCACCAGAGGGTCAAGGCCGGCCTGCCGCAAGGTGCGCTCCACAATCTTGCGCATTACGGAGGAATCGTCAACAATCAAGGCTCGAATCTCACTCATGCCCAAGCTCCTCTGCTGAGGTCCTTATCGGCATTTCTCAAGAATCCATGAAAGATTCTTTGCGGAAACGACGAACCGAACGCGGTTTTACTGCGTGTGAAGCGAGCAGATCACGTCCCTGACCTGCGCGATGGAGGGCAGCGGTCCTTTCTGGGCAGAGACCCACATCCTCAACCAGAGGCAGTCGTGGACCCTCACCAGCCGGGATGCGACCGGACGGGCTTTTTCCAGGCGCCGTGCAAGCGCCTGCGCCAGCACCGGTTCCGAGGCGGCCTCGATCAGCTCCACAGGCGGAAATTCCGCCGTCAGCATCTTCCGATGCGCCGGTCCAAAGTGGGATTCCTGTACCACGCCGCTCTCGACGCGCAACCCGGTCATCCGCTCCACCGCCAGGGCCAGGACGGGGTCGAGCCGGGCCTCAAAGCCAAGATAAAGAATCCGCTCCGCGGCCACGCGCAGAGGAAGCGCGCCAAAGGCATCGATGAAGAACCGGGGCAGAAGCGCGGTGAGACCTTCCGGGTCGTGGAGTTCCAGCCCCAGCACCGGGCAGCTCCATTGCAGACCCAGCCCCCTGGTGACCAACTGTTCGTTCACCCCCTGCTGGCGCACCAGCCAGTGGCCCAGGCGGCCGCCTCCTGCCGTCTTTTGCGCATCCAAAGCCAGACGCAGCTGGGGGTTGGTGATCCAACCCTGCTCGAGCATGGCGAGACCGAGCGGAACCCGGTGGTGGTGGGTTTCGACCGCGGTTCCCCGCGCCTCGACCTCCCGCCGCAAGGCGGCCTCGACAAGAAGGGCCGTGCATGCGCCCGAGCAGCTCCAGCCACCCTCGAAGACCGGAACCGCCCGGCTCCGCCAGAGCTTTAACCATCCCGAGCCGCAGCCGGGGTTGGAACACATCGTAAAGAGACCCGGTTTTGCCCGGCCGGAGACACCTTCCCGCCCTCGGAATGCGTTAGGGGCCAGCGCCGTCTCGCCTCCGAGGTCCAACTCCCGGGCGGCCGGAGGCGCGGAGCGGCCGGAGTTCCGGCTCAGAACAGGCATCGAATGCTCTCCAGACGTCTTTTGGGAGCGGAGACCTCGGTGACGCGCAGACCAAAGTTTCCGTTGACCAGCACCACTTCTCCCCGGGCAACAATTTTGTCGCCCACGATCAGGTCGACGGGATCCGACACATGGCGATCGAGCTGGACTACATCGCCGGGACCGAGATCGAGGATCTCCCCCAGCGGCATCTCCCGGCATCCAAACCGCAGCGACGCCTCCAACTCGACGTCGAGCAGCAGTTCGAGACCCGGGGTGAGCGGCGAGGCAGCCGCGGGCGGGGACGGTTCGACGATTTTGGCCCCGACCGGCAGCGCGGGCGCACGCACCTGGTCCCGCACCAGGATCGTCCAGGAGTGCTGGCCGGCCGTCAACTGAAAGGCGCGCGGGGTTCCCGTTTCAAGCGAGGCTTCCTCGACCTTCTCGACGCGGCATTTCGTGCCTGAGCTGGCCAGCAGTTCCCCGCAGGCCGCATCGAGCGTCTCCTGCAGCAACTCTTTCCAGCCGGCCTTCTGATCCACGCCTTCTCCCAGAAGCGGGGCTTCCAGAATCGCGGCATCGAACCCGAAGGCAAACTGTCCTTGCTCGTCCCCTGCGAGGGTTGCGACCCACTCCAAGGAACCCGCCGGCAGCGCAGCCGGGGGAGAGTCGACCAGGTCCGGCTCCCCGGCCAGGGCCTGATGAAACAGGTCCGCCGCCACTTTGATCCAACAGTCGATGAAGGTGCTCATTGGTCAGCCTCCAGCGCCGAGCGTTCGTAGCGGGCAGCGCGATGGGGGCCCAGGCGGACGGCTTGGGCCGCGAAGATCGTCTGGCCGCCCACCCGGAGAACCGGGAGCGTATTGGCCGCCAGATCGAGGTGCAGGATGCTGCCGGGTTCCAGATTTTCGATGACGCTCGCGGCCAGGCGCACCGACGGCAACTGCAGCGAACAGCCAAAGCGAATTCTGCGCGCGGCGGCGGCCATCCGGGTCTGCGCGTCTCCGGCGTGGCGGCGGCGCCGTCCCCAGTCCGAGGTAAGCCGGCGCAGAATGGTGTTGGCCACCACCGCGGGAAAGGCCAGATTGAGCAGGCCGGAGCTGTGCGGCATGCGAATTTCAAAGCTGAGGCAAAGGGTCTTTTCGTTGACGGAGATCACCCGGGCCACCTGGGTATGCATCTGGCGGCGCTCGAAGTTGAAGCTGAGGCCCACCGGTTGCCAGGCGGCGGTCAGTTCGCGGCAGATGATTTCGACCACGCTGCCGAGGATCGACTCTTCAATGTCGGTGAGCTCGCGCAAGGGCCCATCCTTCCCTTCGCCGCCCAGCAGAAGATCGATCATGGGAGGCGCGAGACCGAGGTCCAGTTGCAGCACCGCGAGCGCTCCCAGAGGCTCTAGCCGCACAGAAGCCACGTAGCTGATCTCGGGAATGCGCAGCAGGAATTCGTTGAACTGAATCTGCTCGGCGGAGACCAGGTTGACCTGAAAGCGGCTGCGCAGCCAGGCAGCAAGATTGTGGGTGAGGTTGCGGGCAAACAGGTCGTTAAGCATGCTGATGGCGCGCAACTGGTCGGTGGAGATCTGCCCGGCTGAGGAAAAGCTGTAGGGCACGACCTTGGCCCGGAACTCGCCCTTCGGCGTATCCGGCGTGGCGCTGCGCGCGGCCGAGAACAGCGCATCGATCTCATCCTGCTTGAGCGTCTTCTCGATCAAGAGTCCATTCCTTCCCATTCTCCGTCCGCGGTTCGGCCCTCACGCGCAGGCGATCTCACGGTCATGCCCCGGCGCGGCGCTGGCGTTGCGGCGCGTGCTGCGGCGGGGTCCTGTCAAAGGCGCCCCGCGCGCCGAGATCCTTGAGGGCGCTGCGCAAGTGGACGACGGCCGAGGCGTGGACCTGCGAAACCCTGGACTCGACCACCCCGAGAGCAAGACCGATCTCGCGCATGGTCATCTCTTCGTAGTAATAAAGGGTCATCACCAGCCGTTCCCGGTCGGGCAGGTTGGCGATGGCGTCGCTGAGCCGCTCTTCGAGTTCGCCGCGCAGGCAGCGGAAGAGCGGATCCTCCTCGGGATTGCCCGGCACATACGCAAGCTCCTCCTCGCCCGAGTCCTCGTTGCGCTCCATATGGAGCGTGCCAATCTCGAGACCCTTCAAGTCGCCCAGCAGGAGTTGATACTCCTCCAGAGGCAGTCCCAGCTCCGCAGCCACCTCGGACTCACCCGGCGCGCGGCCGGCGCGCGCGGTCAGCGCCCGGATGGCCTCTTCGACGGCGCGGCCCTTGCGGCGCAGCTCGCGCGGACTCCAGTCGAGAGTTCTCAGGCTGTCGAGAATCGCGCCCCGGATGCGGAACTGCGCGTAACTGCGAAACTGCACCTTTTTTTCAGGATCGAACTTGGCAAAGGCATCCATCAGCCCCACCACGCCGGCCGAGACCAGATCTTCAATGTCCACATGCTGGGGAAGGCGCTCGTGAATGCGGCGGGCAAGAAAGCGCACGATCGGCAGGTGTTCGAGCAGAATGCGCTCCTGCTCGCTGTTGAGAGCCGGCGTCGCTGCCACTCCGGGAGGATACCCTCCTCCGGCCGGGCCCCGGCGGACTGTCCTGCGGTTTGTTCCCGCGGCTAACGCTTCAAGTGCCATTGCTGCCTCCCGCTTCCTTCCCCTGTACCTTCGCCGCCCATGTCTCTTCCAAACCCGCCCCGCCCCAACTCGCCGGCCCCAACCCGCCCGGGAACCGCTAGCGCACTGTCCCCACCGGGCGCAGGCGGGTCTCTGGAGGAATCTCTCCGGCGGCCACAACCGCCAGCCTGGGCAAAACCGGATCGAGCCAGCGCTTGACGTGATAGCGCGCGGGACTAGGGCAAAGAAGCACGGGCAAAGCCGCAGCGGAGGCGGAACCGATGAGTTGCCTCAAAGAATCGGTCAGGCGGCGCAATACCGGAACCCCGGACGTGGGAGCCGCGGTCAGCAGCCGACCGGCGGACTCGGGCGCGAGCGTGGCCTGAATTTCTTCTTCGAGCGCGGGGTCCAGCAGCAGGACGGGCAGTTGGCCCTCGCCGTCGAGAAGCGGCTGGACCAGCCGCCTGCCCAGCGCCTGGCGGGAGGCCTCGACCAGGGCAACGACATTCTTGTTGACCTGCGCCGTCTCGAGGAGCGCCTCGAGAATCGTGCCCAGATCGCGGATCGAAACCCGCTCGCGCAGAAGCTGTTCGAGCACGCGGCCCACCTCTCCCAGGGTCAGCAGCTTGGGAACCAGCTCTTCGAGCAGCTTGGGATGACTCTCGTTCAAGGAGTCCATCAGGCGCTTGGTCTCGGCTCTTCCCAGCAGCTCCCAGGCGTGCTGGCGCACCAGTTCGCCCAGATGGGTGGTGATCACCGTAACCGCGTCCACCACCGAATACCCCGCGGCGATGGCCTGATCCTCCATCGCCGGGGCAATCCAGATGGCGGGCACACCGAAGGCCGGCTCGCGCGCCTCCTTGCCGGTCAGGGGCCGGCGCCCGGGATCGCCCGAGACCGCAAGAAGCTGGGTGCCCTCGGTCTGCCAGCGGCCGATCTCGATCCCTTTCAGCGAGAACAGGTATTCGCGCGGCCGGAGGCGGAGATTGTCGGAGATATGCACGGGCGGGACCAGAAATCCCAATTCGGAGGAGAGAAGGCGGCGCAGCGAGCGGACCCGGCTCAACAACTGCCCTCCCTGCTTTTCATCGACCAGCGGAATCAGTTGAAAACCGATCTCCAGCGTCAGAGCCTCGAGGCGGAGAAGCGAGGCGAGGTCGGATGCCTGGCCGGTCTCCGCCTTCTTTTTCTCGCCTCCTGCCAGCTCCGGCGCGGGCGCCGTGGCGGCTTCGGCGGACAGACGGCGGCCTCCCCAGAACAACCCGGCAGCCACGATGAAAAAGGTCAGCTTCGGAAGCCCCGGGATCAGGCACATGGCGCCGGAGACCAGGCTGGCGAGATAGAGCGTGGCGGGTCGAGCCAGCAACTGCTGGCGGATCTCGCCTCCCAGCATCCCGGCCGAGTTGGCGCGCGTGAGGGTGATGCCTCCGGCCACGGAAACCAGCAGGGAGGGGATCAGGGTGACCAGCCCATCGCCGACCGTGAGCACGGTGTAGGTGCGCGCCGCCTCGGCCAGTTCGACACCCTGTTGCAGGGTGCCGATCAGCAGGCCGGCAATGATGTTGATGGCGGTGATGAGGATGGTGGCCAGGGAGTCGCGCTGATTGAAGCGCGCCGCTCCGTCCATGGCGCCGTAGAACTCGGCCTCGCGGGCAATAGCCTGGCGGCGGCGGCGCGCCTCGGCTTCATCGATCAGGCCGGCATTCATGTCGGCATCGATGGCCATCTGTTTGCCGGGCAGCGCGTCGAGGGTGAAGCGGGCGGTGACCTCGGCAGTACGGACGGCGCCGTGCGAGACGACCAGAAATTGAATGGCGACCAGGGCCAGGAAGAGCACGAAGCCGACCACGTAGTTGCCGCCCACCACGAACTGGCCAAAGGCCTCGATCACCTTGCCGGCGGCGGCGGTGCCCTCGGAGCCGTGGAGAAGAATGCGGCGGCTGGAGGCGATGTTCAGCGCCAGGCGGAAGAGGGTCAGCAACAGCAGCAGCGTGGGAAAGACGGACAGCTCGACGGCGCGCCGGATCTGCATGGCGGAGAGGAAGACGATGATTGAAGCGGCCATCGAAAGCGCCAGCAGGAAGTCGAGTCCCGCGGCCGGCAGCGGGACGATCATGACAAAGATCACGCTGATCGCGGCCAGGGGCAGGACATACTCGCGCAGCCGCCTCCAGATGGATTGAGACGGAAGTGGCTTGATCGGCATGGCGCCGGCGCTCATCGATTGCCTCCTCGCGCGGGTGCGGTCCCGGGACCGCTGGTCCACGGCTGGTTGGAACGCCCGGCGGCCTCGCGGGCGCGCCGCTCCTTCAACTCGGCCTCCACCCGCTGGCGGTAGAGGTAGGCGAGGATCGAGGCCACCGCGGCGTAGAGGTCGACCGGGATCGGCTGGCCCACCTCGACGGAACGGTAGAGAGAGCGGGCCAGCGGCGGGTTCTCAAGAATCGGCACCCCGGCCCAGCGGGCCTCCGCCTTGATCTCTTCGGCCAGCAGGTTTCTTCCCTTGGCCACGACCCGGGGCGCCTCCATGGTGGCGAAGTCGAAGCCCAGGGCCACGGCATAGTGGGTGGGGTTGGTGAGCACAACGGCGGCCTTCGACACGTCGGCCTTGACGCGACGGCGGCGCATCTGGCGCTGCAGTCCGCGGATGCGGCTGCGAATCTGGGGACTGCCCTCGGTCTCCTTGAACTCGTCGCGCATGTCCTGCTTGCTCATCTTGAGCCGCGATTCACGGCTCTGCCACTCGACCAGGTAGTCCACGGCCGACCAGATAAAAAGCAGCCAGGCGGCCGCCAGCAGCAGGCCGTACACGTCGGGGCCCAGGCGCTCCAGCCGGGTTGTCGAGAAGGGCGGCAGGGTGAGCTGGCGGGCGATCCGCTGCACGGCAAAAACCCCCAGCAGGCTGGCCGGAAGCATGGACTTCAGGAGCCGCGCCGCGGCACGAAGCGAAAACAGGTTTTTGATGTTCGATACCGGGTTGATCCGGTCCAGCTTGAAGCCGATCGCCCCGGCATGGATGTTGATGCCGCCGGTTTGGAGAACCCCGGCGGCCAGTGCCGCGCCCGCAACCGCCGCCATGACCACGGCCGGGAATGTTAGAACACTCACAGACAGGCGGCGCAGGGCCGCCAGCGTGGGCTCCAATTGCGCCGGCTCCCAGCGCGCCGCGGCTCCGAAGTTGAGGAAGGCGGCAAAGTCCGCGCGCCAGACCACCAGAGCCCGGGCGCCCAGAGCTCCCAGCGCAAGCACGCCTGCCAGGGTTCCCGCCGCGGCCGAGAACTCACGGCTGTGCAGCAGATCGCCTTCGCGGCGGGCTTTCTCGCGGCGGTGTTGCGTGGCCTGTTCGGTGCGCTCTCCGGGCATCGGCTATCCTCCCAGGCCCTGAACCGGGCCGGGAATGGCGATCAGCCGCTCCGCCATATCGAGCAGGCCGTCGAAACGCGCCTCAATGAACCTGGGCCAGAGGGCCAGCGCGCCGGTCAGAAGCACAAAGCCGGTCAAGGTTTTCAGAGGTACGGTAAGGTTCATCACCGGCAGCTGCGGATTCAGCTTGCCGAGCAGGGCCACGGCGACTTCAACCAGCAAGGTGGCCGCAAGAACGGGCGCTGCCAGCTCGATTGCCGCCAGAAAGATGCCTGAGGCGGCGCGCACAATCGCCAGGGCGGCAGGCGGCGCCAGGGCGTATGTGCCTAGGGGCACCACTCGAAAACTGCGCACCATCGAGGCCAGCAGGATGCGGTCCAGGCCCGCGGCAATCACGACCAGGGTGCCCATCAGCTGGAAGAGCTCGCCCAGCAGAGGCGTCTGGATGCTCGAAGAGGGGTCAAGCAGGTTGACCAGGGAGAAGCTGAACTGAAGGCCGGCGACCTGGCCGGCAAACAGCAGCATCTCGTTCATCAGCGCCAGCGAAAGGCCATAGACCAGCCCCACCGCCAGTTCGCCCAGCAAAGACGAAAACCCGATCGAGACCCGGGCCCCGGGCAGCGCGGCCACCAGCGGTGCCAGCAGCAAGGCCACCGCGCCGACGAACACGGCCTTGACACGGATGGGAAGCGCCGTAGAGGAGAAAAACGGGGCGAACAGCACAACCCCGCTCACCCGGACCATGCCCAGGGTCATCGCGCTCAGAAATGTCGTCCAATCGACCATCTTCCGCCTTCGAGCCCCCGGTGCAACGTGAGTTTCCTTTGATGGTCCGACCTGTCTTTCCGCAGCACGCCGGCGATTGGGTCAGGCGCCCGGCTCATCCCAGGTAACGGTGAAAATCGCCCAGCAGCAGGCGCGTGTACGCGGCCAGCCTCTCCAGAAACCACGGCATGCCGACCAGCAGAATCATGGCGATGGCCGCCAGCCTGGGAACCGAAGTCAGCGACTGTTCCTGGAGGCTGGTGAGGGTCTGCACCAGGCTCAGCAAAAAACTCAGCAGCGCCGCCGCAATCAGCAGCGGCGCGGCCAGGATCATGGCCTCTCTCATCAGTTGTCGAAGCAGCTCGGCGACCAGGTCGGGCGTCATGCGGGAACCTTCAGAAGCTCTTCAAGAGCGAGTTAGCCAGCAGATTCCAGCCGTCCACCATCACAAACAGCAGGATCTTCAACGGCGTGGAGACGACAACCGGCGGCAGCTGGAACATGCCGATCGAGGTGGTGATGGCGGCGGTCACCATGTCAATCAGGAGAAACGGAAGATAGAGAACGGCCCCGATCGCAAAGCCGGCCTTGAGTTCGGAGAGCACGTACGCCGGCACCACGACGCGCATGGGCAGATCTTCGGGGGTGTTGGGGCGCGGAATCTGCCCGGCAGCGGTGAACAGGGCCAGATCTTTTTCACGCGCGTAGTGCAACAGAAATCGCTTTACGGGCTGGGCGCCCTGGTCGATGGCCTGCCATCCTGTGATCTGGCCCTGGCGAAAGGGCTCGACCGCCTGCGCGTCCACCTGGTTCAGCACCGGGGTCATCAAAAACCAGGTCATCATCAACGCCAGGCCCATCAGGGTGGAGTTCGAGGGCGCGGTCTGTGTTCCCAGCGCCTGGCGCAGGAAGTGGAAGACCACCAGCAGGCGCACCAGCGGGGTCATGCACATCAGAATTGCCGGAAGCAGCGTGATCAGGGTCAGGACCAGGAGGATGGTCCAGGGCGTGGAATCGGAGGGGCGCAGATGGGCATTGAGATCGGGCAACAGGGGAGCGGCCCCGGCCGAAGCGGCTTCTGCCGCCGCCATGAGCGCTACCATGAGACCCTCGGGGCGCGATGCTGCGCTCGACCTGGCTCTGTGGGGCGTGAACGACCGTCAAGAGGGTAAAAAGCGGGGCTGCTGTCAGCCGAGGTGGCCACCAGGAAGCGGCGCCCCTCGGCTTCGACAAGGGCCAGCGATTGGCGCGGAGCCAGTGCGATCCGATCCACAAGTTCCAACCGCGGCTTGAGCCGCCGCGGGCCGCGCAGCCGGTCCATAAGCCGCATCAGCAGCCTTGCGGCCACTCCGTTTTGTGGCCCCGTCCTCAGTGCGCTTCCCCCCTTGCCGTCTTCCTTCATATCCCGCCCCTCCCTGTCCAGGGCCCTCCGGGCGAGAGCGGTTGGGCCTCTCTCCGATTCGTTCGTTCTCTCAGGGCGAGACCGATTGGGCCTCTCTCCGATTGCAAAACGCCGTTCGTCCTCTTACGCCAGCCGCGTCACCCGGACCGCCAGCCACGATTCGATGACCTCGAACTCGCTCCATGCCAGTTGCACCTCTCCCGAGGCCAGCGGCACGTCCTCACCGTTTCCCCATTGCGACTGAATCAACTGGCCGGGTTCTAAAGCCAACAGGTTGCGCACCCGGAACTCACGCACCGGAACGGCAACATCGAGTTCCACGGGCAGCAGCGACACAGGCGCGGGAAATGCGTGCGATTCCTCCGGCTCCTTGGCAGGGACGGTGACCAGCGCCTGCCCATTGGCACTCTCTTTTGCCCCGTGCGCTTCCGCATCGCCGGCTTGTGCGGTTACCTGCTTCGGAAGTGATTGCGATGCAGCCATTTGGTTGGAAACCATGCATAAACAGGGCCAGAAGCTGTTCGGGGAGATTGGAAGAAAATAATCAAGGGCTGCGCATGGCAGCGTCACCCCCGCCCGCGTTCATCCCGAAAGCCGGATCGCTGCTACACTGAAAGGGATGGCAATCCCAGGTTTTCCGGGCGGATGGCGGGCGATTTCCGGGCTGGGGCGGTTTTGAATCGAGGTTGAAGAAAATGCCTGAACAGAATGAAAATAAGGGTTTTACTGGAACCAGCCTGCGCCTGAAGGTGGGTCTGGCTGAAATGCTGAAGGGCGGCGTCATCATGGACGTGATGAACGTGGAGCAGGCCCGGATCGCGGAAGAGTCAGGCGCGGTCTCGGTGATGGCGCTGGAGCGTGTTCCGGCCATGATCCGCGCCGAAGGCGGCGTTGCCCGGATGGCCAAGCCCAGCCTGATCAGGGAAATCATCCGTGCTGTGTCCATCCCGGTCATGGCCAAGGCCCGCATCGGCCACTTCGCCGAGGCCCAGATCCTGCAGGAGCTGGGCGTGGACTTTATCGACGAGAGCGAGGTTCTCACCCCCGCCGATGAAGCCCACCACATCGACAAGCATGCATTTACCACACCCTTCGTCTGCGGCGCGCGGAACTTGGGCGAGGCCCTGCGCCGCATCGCCGAGGGTGCGGCGATGATCCGCACCAAGGGCGAGGCCGGCACCGGCGACGTGGTCCACGCGGTGCAGCATATGCGCCAGATTGTGAAAGAGATGAAGATCCTGACGGTGCTCTCCGAGCAGGAGCTTTACGCCGCGGCCAAGGAACATCAGGCGCCTTACGAACTGGTGCGCATGGTGGCTCTGGCCGGCAAACTGCCGGTGCCCAACTTCTCCGCCGGCGGCATCGCCACCCCGGCCGACGCGGCCTTGATGATGCAACTGGGCGCCGAAGCCATCTTTGTCGGCTCGGGAATCTTCATGAAGGAACGAGCCACGCCGCTCGATGTGGAGAATGACCCCAAGGAGCGGGCGGAGGCTGTCTCACGAGCCAAGGCAATCGTCGTCGCCACCACGCACTACAACGACCCCAAGATTCTGGCCGAAGTGAGCGAGCAGGTGACGGGCACCATGAAGGGCCTGGCCGCTGCCGCAATCGAGGAGTCTCAGCTCCTGCAGACCCGCGGCTGGTAGACAGGAGCAGCGGGGTTGACGAAAGTACGCACCTTGCCGCGCATTGGCGTATTGGCGATTCAGGGCGATTACGCTGCTCACGCGGCGGCTCTTTCAGAGTCGGGCGCAGTTGCCTGCGAGGTTCGCGATCCGGACCAGCTCAAAAAGCTGGATGGATTGATTTTGCCCGGCGGTGAGTCGACAACCATGCTCAAGTTTCTTGAGAAGCGCGGCTTCTTTGAAACGCTCCAGGCGTTTTGCGAAAAGCGGCCCGTGTTCGGGACATGCGCAGGAACCATTCTTCTGGCCCGCGAGGTGCTCAACCCAGCCCAGCGCAGCCTGGGCGTTCTCGATGCCGTGGTTGAACGCAACGCCTACGGGCGCCAGATCGATTCCGCCATCCTGACCGCGCCGACGGTTCTGGCCGGCGGTCCACTCGAGATGGTTTTCATTCGAGCCCCGCGGATTGTCTCCACCGGCGCAGGAGTTCAAGTTCTTGCCCGCCGCGACGGCGCGCCTGTGCTGGTGAGGCAGGGAACGATGATGGCGGCCACGTTTCACCCCGAGCTCTCCTCTGACCGGCGAGTGCATGAGGCTTTTGTCAAGATCGTCAGCGGCGGGTGAAGCTAGAACGGCTTCAGGATAAGAATCCCCTTTTGCCCTTTGTGCCAGCTCGCCCCTCCCGGTCATCCCTCCTCGACGTCGGGTCCACTTAAGTGCATTGCTTTCTGGGTACGGCAATCCTGGCCGCTCTAGCGTAACTTAATGAATTGCGCCAAAGGCGGCGTCCGTGACCTGCGGCGGGTCTCGCAAACTGATACATCCCGTTTCGATTCTCGGTGCGTCCAAGCCAAAGTCAGTGTAAATTCAATCTCACAGAGGCCCGGTATGCCTTCCATTTTTACTCCCACCCCCGCGGAGATTGAACGGAAAGAGCCAGGGTTTGGCGGCAAACCGCCCGTGGCCCGGCGCCCAACCGGAGGCGGTGGCGGTGGCGGCGACGACGATTGGCAACCGCCTCGCGGGGGTCCGCGCGATCTCTTGTACCGCACCCGTGCCTTTGTTTTTTGTGCTCTTGCGGGCGACATGATGTTCTTCGTCGTACTGGTTGCGTTGTTTTACGCACGCCAGGCAGGCACGCACATGGACGCGAGGACACTGCGCCAGATCGGCGACTGGCATCCCGTGCTGCTGCCGCCTATTCTCTTTCTCAATACAGCGGTTCTGATTCTGAGCAGCCTGACGATGGAAGTTGCCCGGGCGCATATCTTTCGCGAGATCGACGTTCTGGAGGAGTGGCTGGGCCTGGGCCGGCCGGCGCTTCGCCGCGCCAAACCGTGGCTGGCGGCCACCCTGGCGTTGGGCCTGCTGTTTCTGCTGGGCCAGGCCGCTGCATGGAGGCAGTTGACCGTGCAGGGCTTTGCCTTCGATCACTGGGCGACTCCAGCAAGCTACTTTTTTTACATCATTACCGGCTTGCATGCCACCCATTTAGCAATCGGCCTTGTCGCGCTGCTGGTCTGTGTCTGCGCGTTGGGGTGGTTCAAGCGAGTGGAGGCCCGGCAGATCGCCGTCGATGCTACGGCATGGTACTGGCACACGATGGCTGTGGCCTGGCTGGTGCTCTTCGGCGTCCTGATCCTGGGACAATAACCGCTCTAATTCACATGAAGGCCAAACAAAGAGCGGAGGCGCTCGCTGAAGTGAGGAACCTCGGGACACTCGAAGTAAACCTGGCGATTCAGCGCCATCAGCAGTCGGACAGCCTGTAATTGGCCGTTGTCGGGGGAATACGATCCGCCCTGATGGACAAACTCATCTGTAAGGTACTCGATCGCGTGACCGAGAATCACAAGGGCGTGCCCCGCCTGCGGGCTGATGCTGCGCCGGCGATTGACGGGGACACAAGCGGCGCGCGGGTTTGCCGAAGAAATGGGCAACGGAAAGCCGGTGGTGGTAGCTGCCATGGTTTCTATCCTCATTCAGTTCTTCGACTCCGAAGGGCATCGTTTTCAGATGACGGAGGTAACGCTTCCCTAAAATGATCGTGGCACTCTCCTGTACCGAAACGGCGCATTCAGGGATGGCGCCAAAGCCGTCTGGGTCCATCCACAGATTCCACGACAATCTCATCGGCAGCGATTCGACCGCATTCCTCTGGAAATAGGGACCGTAGGCAAAAATTCATCCCATGCGGGGCAAATCCTCTGCTTTGAGGCCCCCGGGGCTGCCTTGACGGGACGAGCCTGAAAACCTAAGCTCAAACCAGCACCCTTTCAGGGGATGTACGTCGTTCTCGCAGGGCGGGTGCCATCTTAGCTGGATTGATTCCGGACTGGGCGGCGATGGTTCCCAATACTCCGTATTACTGGCAGTACCTTCCGCTGCTGATGCAGATTGCCGCCGCGTTTATACTCGGGCTGGGCATGGTGACGGCCTCCTGGTTCGTCGGCCGCCATCGCAATACCCGCGTCAAACTGGAAGCCTATGAGTGCGGCATCGAGGCAGTCGGGGATGCGCGAGCGCGTTTCAGCGTTCGCTTTTACCTGGTCGCCGTGCTGTTCATCCTGTTCGATGTGGAAGCCGTCTTCATGATGCCCTGGGCGGTGATCTACCGAAAACTTCCGGCAATCACCGGATCGCGTCTCTTCGGATTTTGGGAGATGCTGGTCTACCTGGGTTTTGTGGCTGTGGGTCTCTACTATATTGTGCGCAAGGGCGTCCTGAACTGGAGCCAGGATAAGGCGGATCTGTAATGCCCGAAGCGCTTAGACCGACCTTGGCAGGCAGAGCCGCGGTTCTTGAATCACTTCCGGATCATCCGGCGGTCAGGGCAATTCTGGCCTGGAATGCGGCAGCTCTCGAAGACGCTCGATTCGACTTCAACGAACTTACGCTCACGATTGCGTCCGATCAGATTCGCGCCGCGGCAGCAAGCGTGCAGGCAGCCGGCTACAACTTCTTCGAGGACATGACGGCCGTCGACTGGTTTCCGGCCTCGCCGCGCTTCCAGTTGAGCTATCACATCCTTTCTCATTCGTTGAAGCAGCGGATCCGCCTGCGCGTCCTGGTCGACGGAGACGATCCCTCCGTCGAGTCGATCACCTCGCTTTGGGCGGGCGCCAACTTTTACGAGCGCGAAGTCTTCGATCTGTTTGGAATCCGATTTGAAGGCCATCCGAACCTGCGCCGCATCCTGTTGCCCGATGACTGGAAAGGCCATCCGCTGCGCAAAGACTATCCGGTGGAGGGGTACCGCTGATGGCCGAGCTCGCAGGCATGCCTACCCTTGAAGCGGCGCAAGGCGCCAAAGACCAGCACATGGTCGTCAACATGGGGCCGCAGCACCCGGCTACGCACGGGGTTCTGCGCCTGGTGCTGGAGATTGACGGCGAAATCATCGTCAGGATTTATCCGGAGATCGGTTACCTGCACACGGGCATCGAGAAGACCTGCGAAGCCAAGTTCTACCAGCAGGTGGTGCCGCTTACCGACCGCATCAACTATCTTGACCCGCTTTCCAACAACCTGTGCTACGCGCTGGCTGTGGAGAAGTTGCTGGGGCTGGAAATTCCCCCGAAAGCCCAGTGGATGCGGGTGTTGCTGGCGGAGTTGAGCCGGCTGAATTCGCACCTGATCTGGCTGGGCACGCACGCCATGGACATTGGCGCGTTGACGGTGTTTCTCTACACCTTCCGCGAACGCGAGGAGATCCTTCGCCTGTTTGAGGCTGTGGCCGGTCAGCGCATGATGACCAGCTACATTCGCATTGGCGGATTGTCGATGGAGCCGCCGCTCGATTTTCTTGGCCGCGTGCAAGCCTTCATTCATACTTTCCCTGAGAAGATTGACGAGTACTCGAACCTTCTCACCGGCAATCCTATCTTCAGAAACCGGCTCAAGGGCGTCGGTTATCTCTCCGCTGCCGATGCCATCGCGCTGGGCGTCACCGGACCACCGCTGCGCGCCTCGGGCGTTGACATCGATCTTCGCCGCGACATGCCCTATAGCGGCTATGAGAATTTCAATTTTGATGTGCCCGTCTCCACAGACTGCGACTGCTGGGCGCGGTATGAAGTGAGGCTCGTGGAGATGCGCGAGAGCGTCAAGATTATTCAGCAGGCGCTGGACGGCATGCCCGAGGGGGCCGTGAAGGCCGATGCTCCCAAAATCGTGTTGCCGGACCGCGAAAAGATGAAGACGCAGATGGAAGCGCTGATCCATCACTTCAAGATTGTTACGGAAGGCTTCGAAGTGCCGGCAGGCGAGGTGTACCAGGGCATTGAAGCGGGCCACGGACAGACCGGCTATTATGTGGTTTCAGACGGCACCGCGAAGCCTTATCGAGTACATATGCGGTATCCATCGTTTGCCACCTTGCAAGCGCTTGAGGTGATGGGCAAAGGGCGCATGCTGGCAGACCTGGTTGCGGTCATTGGATCCATCGATATTGTGCTGGGGGAGATCGACCGGTGAGTCGGCCAGGAAGCGTGCAACTTGCTCAATAGCAGCGATGCCGACAGTCGCCCGCCGCACGATGAGTTGTTTCGCGAACTTTGGGTTTCACTGGCATCGTTGCTGAAGAGCTACACATCGTTACACGGATTGGCCGGCAATCGCACGGCGATCATCGAGCAGGACGAGGAGAGGATTCTGGTCCGCCACGGAGATAAGCGGCTTGGACTCAAGCGAAGTTGCTCCTCTCTAGTCTGGGAGCGCGAGGATGGCCGTTCCGGGACGCTGGAATGGATGGAGTCGGGACGATTGCGGAGTAATGCAGGCGAGGAAGAGATGGATTTGGCAGCAGAATCGTGGGCCCGGGAGTTGATGCAATGAGCCCCAATGACACGAACAGAGAGACCATGACACTTTTCTCGCCCCAGTTGGCGGCGCGGCTCGATGCATTGGTGCAGAAGTATCCGCTTCGCCGCTCGGCGCTGATTCCGATGCTGCTGTATGCGCAGGATGAGATTGGGTATCTTTCCGATGCGGCGATTGCGGAAGTGGCCGCACGCATCGGAATCACTGAACTCGATGTGCGCAACGTGGCCACCTACTACTCCATGCTCCGCTTCAAGCCCGCCGGCAAATACAACATCCAGGTCTGTACCAACATCAGTTGCATGCTGCGCGGCGCCTACGATGTTTACGAGCGCTTTCAGGAGGAGTTGGGAATCGGGCATAAAGGAATCACAGCCGACGGACTCTTCTCGCTTGAAGAGGTTGAGTGCATTGGCGCCTGTTGCTGGGCGCCGGCCATCCAGGTGAACTACGAGTTTCACGACGAGCTCGCGCCAGGGGGTGTGCGCGGCGTACTCGACGGCTATCGCGGCCGCGCCAGGGATGAAGGGAAGGCTGCCGATGCCTAGGCTTGTTTCTCATCCCGATGAGGTCAAAATCGTCTCCAGCCGCTTCGGTATGGGCGCGACGAATATTGACCGCTACATCGAACTCGGCGGCTACGCCACGGCGAAGAAATGTCTCGAACAGGGACCTGATTGGATCATCGACGAGATGAAGGCTTCGAACCTTCGCGGACGCGGTGGCGCGGGCTTCCCGACGGGCATGAAGTGGTCCTTCGTTCCCAAGCAGTCGGCCAAGCCCAAGTACGTGCTCGTGAACGGGGACGAGAGCGAACCCGGAACCTGCAAGGATCACTTGATTTTTCTCCACGATCCTCATGCGGTGATTGAAGGTACCATCATCGCCGGATTGGCGATCGGCGCCAGGCTGGGCTTCATTTATCTGCGCGGCGAGTACCGCTATCTTATCGAGATCATGGAGAAGGCCGTTGCCGATGCCTATGCCAGGGGCTACCTCGGGAAAAACATCTTCGGCTCGGAGACAGAGTTCCAGGTGGTTACGCAGACGGGCGCGGGCGCCTATGAAGTCGGTGAAGAGTCGGCGCTGATGGAGTCGCTCGAAGGCAAGCGCGGCGTGCCCCGCATCAAGCCTCCCTTCCCTGCCGTTGTCGGCCTCTACGGTGGTCCCACGGTCATCAACAACGCCGAGACCATTGCGACGGTTCCCCACGTGATTCAGATGGGCGGTGCGGCCTTTGCAACCGTGGGTTCGGCGCGCAATGGCGGAACGCGGCTGTTCAGCGTGAGCGGTCACGTGGAGCGGCCCGGCGTCTACGAGTTGCCCATGGGCTACAACTTGAAAAAAATTGTCTACGATGTGGCGGGCGGCGTTCGCGGCGGCAGAAAGCTCAAGGCGGTTGTTCCCGGCGGCTCCTCCACTCCCGTGTTACTGCCCGCGGAGATCGAAGAACTGGGCATGGACTTCGACCAGGTGGGCAAGGCAGGCTCGATGCTCGGCTCCGCGGGTGTGGTGGTGCTTGACGACCAGACCTGCATCGTCGAATTCGCGCTGCGCACCATCAGTTTCTATCAGCATGAGAGCTGCGGCTGGTGCATTCCCTGCCGCGAGGGCACGGACTGGCTGAAGAAGTCGCTCACTCGCTTTCATGCCGGCTTTGGCGAAGCCAAGGACATCGATAATATTCAGTATTTGGCCGAAAATATGTTGGGCCGCACGTTTTGTCCGCTCGGCGATGCTGCCGCCATGCCTACACTGGCTTTTGTGAAAAAGTTTCGCAAGGAATTCGAGGACCATCTGAACGGCAAACCTTGTCCGTTCGCAAAGCATGTTGAGCTGGCCGTAATTTAAGAGACGCTGGAGACCAATGGCAGACGTAACTTTCACAGTCGACGGAAAAATCCTGACCGCCCCCGCGGGGACGTTGCTGATTGACGCCTGCCGCAAGGCGGGAATCGAAATTCCCGCCTTCTGCTATTATCCGGGGCTCAGTTTGCAGGCTGCGTGCCGAATGTGTGTAGTGCGGCAGGAGAAGGTGGGCAAGCTGCAGACGGCCTGCACCACGACGGTCGCCGAAGGACAGGTCTTTATTACCGAGTCTGCCGAGATTGCGCAGGCGCGCAAGGCGACAATTCAACTGCTGCTCGGCAACCACCCGCTCGATTGTCCGGTTTGCGACGCCGGCGGCGAATGCGAACTTCAGGACATGACCTTCAAGTATGGCGCGGGCGAGAGTCTCTATGCCGAGGCCAAGCAGCATCGCGACGAACAACAGTGGTCGCCCGCGGTCTACTTTGACCGCCCGCGCTGCATCCTCTGCTACCGCTGCGTACGCATGTGCGGCGAAGGCATGGACGTGTGGGCGCTGGGGGTGCAGAATCGTGGCGTGAGTTCGGTGATTGCGCCCAACGGCGGTGACCATCTTGACTGCGAGCAGTGTGGCATGTGCATCGACGTGTGCCCCGTGGGCGCGCTCACCAGCGGCAGTTACCGCTACAAAACGCGTCCCTGGGAGATGAACCATGTCTCCACGGTTTGCACGCATTGCGCCGACGGCTGCAAGGTGACACTCGGCATTCGTCAAGCCAATGATGGCGCGGCCATTGTTCGCGCCGACAACCGCGACAAGAGCGGGATGAACGGCGATTTTCTGTGCGCCAAGGGACGCTTCGGCTTTGATTTTGTTGAGAGTCCTGAGCGCCTGACCACTCCGCTGGTGCGCAACGCGAAGGGAAAGCTCGAACCGGTCACGTGGGCCCACGCGCTCGGCTTCGCGGCCGACAAATTGAAGCAGATCCGCGATTCCAAAGGTGGAACTGCCATTGGCGTGATCGGTTCCAACCGGACGACCAATGAAGAGAATTACCTGCTCCAAAAGTTCGCGCGCACGGTGCTCGGCACCAACAACATTGATCACCCGCGCAGCACGGGGTACGCGGACTTTGCACGCGCTCTTGCGGGACATCCCGGCAGAACCGCAGGGCTCAGCGAAATCGGCGCCGCTCCCGCGGTGCTTCTTGTGGGAGGCAATCCTGCAGAGGAGCATCCGCTGTTGGCCTGGACGCTGCGCACCAATGTCCGCCTGAACAAGGCGCGGCTTTATGTGGCGAATGCGCAACCGATCAAAATGATTCGTCAGGCAAAGGCCACGCTGACCATCGAGCCGGATGGGTACAAGGATCTGCCTGCTTTGCTCGAACGCGGCGAGGATGAGTTCAGTAAGGCGGTGCTGGCCGAGGAATCTCTGGTGGTCATCTTTGGCGAGGAGTACCGCGGCCAGGCAGTCGCCGACATGGTTGCCTGGGGATTGAAGCGAGCCAACCTCCGCTTTGCCTTCCTCGGCGACCATGCCAACTCTCGCGGCGCTGCCGACATGGGATTGTTCCCGGACCTGCTGCCGGGTTATGTTCCCGTCACGGCCCCAGGATCCTTTGTCGAGTATCCGAATTTGCCCTCCGCTCCAGGCAAAACTCTCAAGGGAATGCTGGTCGCCAGAAACAAACTCGATGCTTTGCTGGTCGTGGGCGCCAATCCCGTTCCCAGGCTGAAGGCAGGTTCCGAAGCATTGTTCGGCACGTTTGTGGTTGTGCAGGATCTGTTTTTGACCGAGACTGCGGCCGCTGCCGATGTAGTGCTGCCGGCGGCAAGCCTCTATGAGAAGTCCGGCACCGTGACGAATAGTTATGGCGATGTGCAGATCGTGCGAAAGGCGGCCGATCGCGCCGGGATAAAGTCTGACTTCGAGATTCTTGTGCGCCTGGCCGGAGCCATGGGCGCCGACATCAAGGCCCTTGTCTCCTTTGGCAAAGGCGGCGTAACGGCGGATCTGGGCCAGTCGCGCGGGGCACAGGCCGGCGAGGCTGACCAGCATGCCGTGTGGCTGGCCGCAAACAACCTTGAACCACGGCTCAGCCCCTTCGACCCGCTTGCGACGCTTGATGAGATCCAGCGGATGGTCCCGGGCTATCAACTGGACAGGGCGAATCTGCTTGCGGGCAACAGTGTGCGCACCGAGCCGGGCGCGGGGCCGGGCTTTGCTCCACTTGCTGCTCTCGAGGCCGAGGATCTCGTGTCGCCCGCGCACGACAAGCTTTTTACCTCCGGAACGCTGGGCCGCTATAGCGAGGCGCTGCGAAAACTTGAACAGCATGAGAAAGACGACGTGGCGGTTTCCGCCGCGGATTGACCGCGGGGAAATGCGGATTTCAAAGCAACAGGCGAGAAACAATCTCAAGTGCATTGAGTTCGGTACTCTCAGGATCACAGTTAGAGAAGAAGAGGCTGACGGCAAGTGACAATTCTAGAATTTTTCCTGTGGAGCCTGCTCAAAGTGGCCGTCATCACGGTGGTCATGCTGCTCAGCGTTGCCTATACCGTTCTGCTGGAGCGCAAACTCGTGGGCCGCATTCAGAATCGCTGGGGGCCCAGCCGGGTGGGACCCTTTGGACTGTTGCAACCGCTCGTAGACGGCGCCAAATCATTTCTTAAAGAGGACCTGATTCCGACGGGCGTCTACAAGCCGCTCTACCTGCTGGCTCCCATCATCGCACTGGGCTGCGCACTGATTACAATCGCCGTTGTCCCGTTCGGCGAGCCGAAGATTGGACCGCACGGCCTGGATCTGTTTGAGATCGCCAACGTCAACATCGGCTTGCTGGTGATCCTCGGGATTACTTCGATCGGCGTGTACGGCATTGCCCTCGCCGGCTGGTCGTCAAACAACAAATACGCGTTGCTCGGCTCGCTCCGCTCATCGGCACAGTTGATCAGTTACGAGTTGGCGTTGGGGCTGTCGCTGGTGGGTGTCGTGCTTCGCGCCGGATCGCTGAATCTTCGCGTCATCGTCGAGCAGCAGGCCACCAGGGGCATGCTGAGTTGGAATCTCTTTGGCGGGTTTCAATTCCTGGCATTCTTCATCTACCTGATGGCCGCCTATGCTGAAACCAACCGTTCCCCCTTCGACCTTCCCGAGGCCGAGAGCGAACTTACCGGGGGCTATCACACGGAATACAGTTCCATGAAGTTCGCCATGTTTTTCATGGCTGAATACGCCAACATGATCAACGTGGGCTGCGTGGCCACGCTCTTGTTTCTGGGCGGCTGGACCAGTCCCTTCGGCGACTATATTCCACCGCCCGAGAATATCTTTGTTCACGCGCTGTTTCCTATTTTCTGGTTCGTGATCAAAGTCTTCTGCTTCTTGGCTCTTTACGTTTGGGTGCGCGGCACCTTGCCGCGCTTCCGCTATGACCAACTGATGAACTACGGATGGCGCATTCTCATGCCGCTGGCCATCCTTAACATTGTGGGAACAAGCCTGTGGCTTGCCTATCGCTGATTTACAATCGGGAAGGAAAGAGCGGAGCCTGAGAGCTTACTCTATTCGCCTTTCCACTAACCAGCCGTCAATTTTTGCCGGCTCCAGCCAATACGCCAGAGAACGATGTACCTGATTCTGTTTCTTCTTTTTGCCGGATTCTGCCTGGCCGGGGCCATCAACCTCCTGCTCCAGAGCCATCCCATCAACAGCGCGCTCTCGCTGATTGTGGTGATGACGTCGCTGGCAGTGCTTTATCTCCTTTTAGGCGCCGAGTTTCTGGCCGCAGCGCAGGTGATTGTGTACTCCGGCGCCATCATGGTGCTGTTCACATTCGTTGTGATGCTGCTCAATGCAGGGCGCGAGGAGCGCACGCTGGGCAGCCATGTGGCGCGTTCCATCGGCTTTCCCGCGGTTGTCGTCATCCTCGGAGCTCTTGCTACTGTCATCCTGCATGCGACGGGACTTGGGACCGCCGCACTGAGTGACGGAATCACCACCACGGAAGATCTGAGCCGCGTGCTGTTTCACGAGCTTTTGCTGCCCTTCGAGGTCACATCGGTGCTCATCCTGATCGCCATCCTGGGTGCGGTGGCTCTGGCTCGTCATGGCGACGGAGATTCCGCCGCCGGCGAAGAGAGGACGGCCGGCAAATGAATCTGCTCTCTCAGGGTGTCCCCCTTAGCTGGTACCTGCTGCTGAGCGCACTGCTCTTTTCTCTCGGCGTTCTGGGATTTCTCATCAAGCGCAATCTCATCACCGTGTTTATGTCGATTGAGCTGATGCTCAATGCTGTGAATCTGTCCTTTGTCACCTTCGCCCACCAATGGCATGCGGTGAGGGGCCAGATCTTTGTCTTCTTCGTGATGATGGTTGCCGCCGCTGAAGCTGCCGTGGGCCTGGCCATCATCATTGCTGTTTTTCGCGCTCGCGCAACCCTGGCCGTCGACCGTATCGACCTGATGAAGCTATGAACGGAAATCTCAATCTATGGCTGGTTGCCCTGTTCCCTTTCGCGGGGTTCCTGCTCAACGGAATCCTGGGGCGGCGGTTCCCCAAATGGCTGGTGACGGCAGTAGCCCTGCTCACGCCACTGGCTTCGTTTGCTCTGGTGCTGAACGCTTCCCGCTTTGTGTTTGCGGGAAATCCTGACGTCAATGCCCTGCCCTACGTCGAGACCTGCCCGGCGGGCTGGATTCATGCCGGCGCGCTGAACATAGATTTCAGTTTCGTTCTCGACCAACTCTCTCTCGTCATGCTGCTGGTAGTCACCGGCGTCGGCTTTCTGATCCACATCTACTCCGTCGGCTACATGGGCCACGAAGAAGGCTACGCGCGCTACTTCTCTTACTTGAACCTCTTTCTGTTCTTCATGACGGTTCTGGTTCTGGCCGGCAACGCGCTTTTGATGTTTGTGGGTTGGGAGGGCGTGGGTCTGGCATCCTACCTGCTGATCGGCTTCTACTTCAAAAAGGATTCTGCGGCCAATGCCGGCAAAAAAGCATTCATCGTCAACCGCATCGGCGACTTTGGCTTCCTAATCGGAATGTTTTTGTTTCTGGCCAACTTTGGCACGCTGACTTTCAGCGAAATCGGCGCCAGGCTTGCCGCCAACCCGGCGTGGCAAGGTGGTGTGCTCACCACGATTGCGCTCTGCCTTCTGCTGGGCGCGGCGGGCAAGAGCGCCCAGCTGCCGCTCTACATATGGTTGCCGGACGCGATGGAAGGCCCTACGCCGGTGTCCGCACTCATTCACGCAGCCACCATGGTTACGGCCGGCGTTTACTTGATTGCCCGCACCCACATCTTGTTTGATCATGCGCCGTTCGCGCTCGCGGTGGTGGCGATTGTCGGCGCGGCCACGGCGCTTTTTGCGGCTACCATCGGTCTGGTTCAAAACGACATCAAGCGGGTGCTCGCCTACTCCACCATCTCTCAACTCGGGTACATGTTTCTGGCTTGCGGCGTCGCGGCTTATTCCGCGGCTATTTTTCATCTGATGACCCATGCGTTCTTCAAGGCGCTGCTCTTCCTCGCGGCGGGTTCTGTCATCCACAGCCTGGGTGGCGAACAAGATCTGCGCAAGATGGGCGGCCTGCGGAGAAAAATTCCAATTACCTTTTGGACCATGACCGCGGCTGTATTCGCGATTGCCGGATTTTTCCCTTTTGCAGGCTTCTTCTCGAAGGACGCGATCCTGTACGCGGCGTTTCTCCAGGGACCGGGCGGAAGAGCGCTGTGGTTTGTCGGCCTGGTGACCGCGCTGCTCACATCGTTCTACATGTTCCGGCTCTGGTACCTCACTTTCCTTGGCGAATCGCGCAGCCCTGAGATTCATCCGCATGAGAGCCCGTGGTCGATGTTAGGCCCCCTTGTGATTCTGGCGCTGCTTTCCGTGGGTGGCGGATGGATCGGCATCGAACGCTTCGCCGCGTTTCTCTGGCCTTCCACCGGCGTCAGAGCTGCGGAATCCGGCGGGCCCCACCTGGAACTTGTTTTGAGCGTTGCGGCTGTGGCCGTGGCCTTTGCCGGATGGTTCATCGCCGACTTGCTCTATCGGCAAAAGCCCGCGCAGCCTGCCGAGTTGGCTAAGGCTCTTCCCGTTACCTACAAAGTGCTCTCGAACAAGTTCTACGTCGATGAGATTTATGGCGCCACCGTGGTGAAGCCGCTGTTTGGTTTTTCGAAGTACGTGCTGGGATGGGTCGTGGACACCGGCCTGCTCGGTGGCCTGGCATGGTTGCTGGGAGGGGCGGCACTGTTTGCCGGCGCCATTCTGCAACGCTGGCAATCGGGCAATCTGCGCTCCTATGCCGCGTGGCTGGCGGCGGGCGCGGCAGCTGTTCTGCTTTTCATGCTGGTTCCGTGGGCTTCGGTTTGGCCTCTTTCAGCGGACTTGATCTGGAAGGTGGCGAGGCATTGAGAATGGACGCGATCAACCAATCGATTCTCACCTTGATCCTTCTCATCCCGCTGGCGGGAGCGGCCCTTGTGGCGCTCATGCCCGACCGCGTCAAGCTGCCGAACTGGATTGCCCTGCTCACCACTCTCGCAAGCTTGATTCTCACGCTCCATTTGCCGGTCCATTTTGTCATCGGTCAGGGCGGCTTTCAGTTTGAGATCAACCAGCCCTGGATCGAAAGTCCCGCCATTTCTTATCACGTGGGCGTGGATGGCCTTAGCCTGTGGCTCGTGGTTCTTACCGGAGTTCTCGGGCCCGTGGGCGTGATTGCGAGTTGGAACGCCATCAAGGAACGCCGCAAGGTTTTTTATTCACTTTTTCTGCTGCAGCAGACGGCCATGGTGGGCGTTTTCATCTCGCTCGACCTGATGCTCTACTACGGATTCTGGGAGCTTTCGCTGCTGCCGATGGCGATCCTGATTGCCATGTACGGGCGCAAAAACGGCGCCAGGGCCGCGCTCAAATTTTTCCTGTTCACCTTCATTCCCTCGGCTCCGCTGCTGGTTGCCATCCTCTGGCTCTATGCGCGCACCGGGACCTTCGATTTTGTCACGCTTCGCATTTTGCTCGCCCACGGCAACTTCCCTGCCTCGGCCCTGTGCTGGGCAGCTCTGGCTTTTCTGCTTGCCTTCGCTGTCAAGGTTCCTGTATTTCCTTTGCACGGCTGGCTCGCCGACACCTTCAGCGAGGCTCCCGTCGCGCTGGCCATGGTCGTGGCGGGCAAGCTTGGGCTTTACTCCATGCTTCGCTTTCACATCGGACTGTTCCCTGTGCAGGCGCGGGCAGCGGCTCCTTGCCTCATTGCTCTTGCGGTTGTGGGCATTCTCTACGGCGCTTGCCTGGCGCTGGCGCAGCGGGATTTCTGGCGGCTCATGGCTTTCGCCGCTCTCAGCCATCTGAGCCTGATTACTCTGGCCATCTACGGCTTCACGTTTACGGGTTGGACTGGCGCGGTGTACCAGTTGCTCAGTCATGGTGTTGTGGACGCAGCACTGTTCCTGCTCTTGGGGGCCCTCGAAGTTCGATACGGCACCAGCCAGATCGATTCTTACGGCGGCCTTGCCGCAAAGCTGCCTCGAACGGCGGCTTTCTTTGTGATCGCTTCGTTGGCCATGATCGGCTTGCCCATGCTCAGCAATTTTGTGGGTGAGTTTCTCATCCTCTCCAGTACCTTCAGCGAAGTGAGCCGCGGATGGACCATCGCCGCGGCACTCGGAGTGATTCTCGGAGCGGCTTATATGCTTCGCCTTGTTCAGAGCATCTTCTACGGCCCTGAAAGCAGCCTTGTGGCAACGAAGCCTGCCAACGATCTGCGCTTTGGCGAACTGGCCGTGCTCGCGCCCGTGGCCTTGTTGATGCTCGTCATGGGCCTGGCGCCGTCCCTTTGGTTCACCTCGATTCAGAGCGGCGTCCATCCTCCGCCCCTGAATGGAACCACCATCTCGCCTCCCTCCGTCCTTCAAATTTCGTCTCAGGCGGAGGTCCAGCGGTGATTCCTGTTCCTGACGTCTTCCGCATCCTTCCCGAGATCATTCTCACCCTCACAGGCGTGGCCGTCATGCTGCTTGAAGCCTCAATCCCACCCTCATGGCCGCGGCGCCCGCTGGGTTGGGTTGCGGCTTTAGGAACCACGCTGGCTCTGTGGGCCAGTCTCTGGCAGCTCTCCCTGCCCGTAGGAACCGGCTTCTTTGGCACGGTCGAGACCAGCCCTTTCACGATCTTCTTTCACGTGCTCATCTGCGGCATCGTTCTGGTGTCCCTCCTGCTCTCAATGGACACGTTGCCCGAGGACAGTCACCACCAGGGCGAGTTTTATGCCCTCGTCGTCTTTGGCGCGGTCGGCATGTGCCTGCTCACCGGCGCGGTGGAATTGCTGGTCGTGTTTATTGCCCTGGAAATCTCTTCGATTGCCACCTACATTCTTGCCGGCTATCGCAAGGAGACAGGCCGAGGTCCCGAGGCAGCCATCAAGTATTTTCTGCTCGGCTCCTTCGCCACTGGATTTCTGCTTTACGGAATTGCCTTGATCTTTGGCGCCACCGGGACTACGCAGATCTATGAAATCTCCCGCCTTGCGCCCTCGGCCGAGAACCACTCCCTCGTCCTGGCGGGAATGGCACTCATGCTGGTGGGCATTCTCTTCAAGGTTTCTGCGGCGCCGTTTCACGTCTGGACCCCGGATGTTTATGAGGGCGCGCCGTCTCCGGTTGTGGCGCTGCTTTCCACCGCGCCCAAGGCAGCGGCCTTCGCCCTTTTGCTGCGCGTGGTCTATGAGATGTTCCCATCGCTCCATGCTTTGTGGGCGCCGCTGCTCTGGGTTGTTGCGGTGCTCTCGATGACGGTGGGCAATCTTGCCGCGCTCCGGCAACAGAATGTGAAGCGCATGCTGGCCTACTCTTCAATCGCCCATGCGGGATACCTGCTGGCGGCCTTCGCCGGCCTTGGAACCAGCGGCATCGCCGCGGCCAGTTTCTATACAGCCGCATACGCGGCCATGAATGTGGGCGCCTTCGCCGTGATTACGCTGGTAAGCGGATATGATGACAAGCGGCCCATGATCGATGATTTTCGCGGCCTGCTTTATCGTTCGCCGTTGCTGGGCGGCTTGCTCTTGTTCTTTCTGGTTTCCCTGGTCGGCATTCCCTTTACCGGCGGGTTCTTCGGCAAGTTCTACTCTTTCTCGGCCGCTGTCAATGGCGGAGCGGTAACACTCGCCATCATTGGTTTGTTGAATTCCGGGCTGGCGGCTGCCTACTATCTGCGCCTGGCGCTGGTGGCGGCCGAACGTCAAACTGCAACGCCCGAACCGTCCGCGACTCCGACCCCGCGCGTGGGGGTCGCCGTTGGAGCGGCTTTGCTGTTGGCGGTTGCCGCCACACTGGTTCTTGGAATTGTCCCCGGCGAGGTTCTGCGCGCTGCCCAATCAGCGGCCCACACGCTGCAGGCTCCGCCTCCTGACAGCACGCCCTCCGGCGACGCCGTTCAACCCTGACAGAGCCGGTTGAAGAATCATCGTCAACCGTGGCCTGCCCTCTCAGCGCAAACGGCACTGCGCTTGTTCCGGTACAATTTGATCGATGAAGCTAGGCGAATTGGCAAGTCGGCTGGGCGCGGAACTCCGCGGCGATGCGGAGTTGGAAGTTACCGGCGTAAATGGAATTGAGGAAGCAGGCCCATCCGAGATTACTTTTGTCGCCAATCCTCGCTATGCCGGCCTGGCGCACACAACCCATGCCGCGGCCGTTCTTGTTCAACCGGAGTTCCAGGAAATTCGAACGGCGACCCTCCGCATTAAAAATCCTTATCTCGCCTTCTCGCGCGCGCTGGCCTTCTTCTATCAGCCACCGGTGTATCCTCCCGGCATTCACCCCACAGCGGTGATCGACCCATCGGCCAAAATCGGCGAAGGCGCTCATATCGGCGCTTATGCCGTCATCGGTGCCGATGTGCGCGTGGGGCCGAACGCGACGCTGCTGCCGCACGTTGTTCTTTATCCGGGAGTGCGGGTGGGCAGTCATTTCTTCGCCCACGCGCACTCGGTTGTGCGCGAGAACTGCGTACTGGGCGACTCCGTAACGTTGGAAAACGGCGCCATCATTGGCGCGGACGGCTTCGGCTTCGCCAAAAATGAGGCCGGACATTGGGAAAAGATTCCTCAATCGGGGCCGGTGCGCCTGGGCAGCCGCGTCGACGTCCAGGCCAACGCCTGCATCGATCGAGCTACCGTTGGTGCCACCGAGATTGGTGACGGAACCAAGGTGGACAATCTCGTCCAGGTAGGCCACGGATCGCGCGTGGGCGAAAACACGCTGCTTTGCGGTCAGGTCGGCGTGGCTGGCTCTTCGGTTATCGGCAATAACGTGATTCTTGCGGGCCAATCGGCAGTGGCAGGACACTGCAAGCTTGGGGATGGAGTCATTCTTACCGCGCAATCGGCGGTATCTCACGATGTGCCTCCGGGAAAGATGATCTCCGGTTCGCCAGGCTTCGATAACCGAACATGGCTTCGCGCCGTAACCATTTTTCAGCGATTGCCGGAGTTGCTCACGCGTTTGAATCGTCTTGAGAAGCATGTGGGAGCCGATGCGCCCAGCAATGGCACTGCGCGCGAAGACGGGGGCGCTCAATGACAACCAGCCGGAACTGTGCACGACGATGGCCTGCGATTTTGCTTTCAATGTTGTTGTTCGGAACAGGCTGCCGCTCCTATCACATTGAAACTTCGATCGAAAATCACAGCGGCGCGGCCATTCGGCTCCTCGAGGTCGATTATCCAAGCGCGAGTTTTGGAACAGACGGTCTTGCTGCGGGCGCGGTTTTTCACTATCGCATCCAGGTTCAGGGCAGCGGCCCGGTCAAGATACAGTACACAGTTGGCGACGACCACCAGGTGCGGATCACCGGCCCCATCCTTACCGAGCGCCAGCAAGGGAATCTTGAAATCGTGCTTTTGCCAGGGGATAAGGTGGAGTTTCAGCCACAGTTAACCGGCGGGTCCTGAGGCGACTCTTTCGAAAGAGTTGAACAACTCCGCTCTCGGCCACTCAACCAACAAAGAGGCCGGCGAATGCAATCTCGAAGATTTCATTCGCCGGCCGGTTGGTTCGATTCAAAGGCTTGCTTTTAGTGGACCATGCTCTGAAAGAGCGGAGACTGCAGCAAGGCGCTGAATTCGCCGTCGGTGGTGGCGAAGTGAATGCTGAGGCGGCCGGAGTCTGAGCCGACCGATGTTGCGTTTAATGCCTGCTTTTCCGCGTCCGATCCGCTCATCTTGCGAATCATCACCGCTGCGGTCAGAAGCGAGGAGACGGTAGCCGCCGTGAATGAGTCGCCGGTCGAGATGGTCAGATCGAACTTGACACCGTGCTGAAAATCCATCGAATACCAGGAGGCCTGCAGGCGCTGGCGCACCAGGTCGAAATCGGTGACAGAGCCTGCCTCGCCCAGTAACTGGCGCATCATTGTCTGCGTGCCCTTGTCATCGAGGATGCTCCACAGCGGCTCGGAATCCACGCTCCGCATGGCGTCCATCATTGTCCCGTTCGACAACAGGCTCTGAATCATGCCGTCCCTGGCATCTAGAGCCTTGGTCACTGCATCCTTGTCGCCAAACACCATGGTTGAGGGATCAACGAAGCAAAGCACCATCCCCGCCTTGGTCATCGGATAGATGCTGTTTGTGCGAACCATCATCGGTTTGATCTTCTGCTTGCGAAAGCTGGCAAGAACATCATCCACGGAGAACTGACCCTGGGCAATGCCGACGGTTAACAGAGAATCGCTCCCGGCCGAGGGCCTGAACAGCGCAAAGGCGAGATCGTCGACGTCGTGGTTTTCGTTCAGGCCGGACTTGCTTAACGCTTCGTCGAGCTGCTTCAATTCCGGTGGCATCACCCGGTCGCGCAGACCCATTGCCGACTGTGAATCCTGCATGGCCCTGTAGTCGATGACCACCAGTTGCTGCACTTCACGAGGAATGGCTCCGCGTGCATCCGTGGATAGCTGCGCCGCGGGTGCCATGGCGGCCGCCGAGAGCAGAATTGGTGCAATAGCGAACTTTACAAATACTTTCAGCAATTTCATCCTCCAGAGACGGAATGATTCTTGAATCGTGTCGTGGGGTTTGCCTTCCAGATCGGGATACCTGGCGCGGGCTAGACCCAATTTATGGCCCAAAAGATATTGCTTAGACGTGCGTTCATGTTTTCCATGAGTCCACGTCATCGAAGCTGCTGGTCATTCCTCCCCGGGCCAGGTTAAGGGAGACTCCAAACGATGCTCCAGAATCTTGGCCTGCGGATCGAACCCAACCAATTGACGCATCCAGGGGCTCTCCCGCTCGCAGGCTGCTTCAGGGACCAGTCCGATGATTTCCCCTTCGGCAAGTTTGGTTTTGTACTTGAGCGCCAGGCCCGAAACTGCCCGATGGACCTGCGAAATGGGCGTGGCCTGAAAGTCGGTGATGTTCATTGAAAGCTGCGCCCGTCCGTGAGCAAGAACTCCCAGCGCCTTCACACCCTTCAGTCCACCGGATGCGGCGCGGATTTCTCGAGCGATGGCGCGGGCCATGGCCACGTCCGTGGAATCGAAATAAATGTTGTAGGCCACTAGAAATTTGCGCGCGCCCACAGCACAGGCGCCTGCCGTCGGATGCAGGCCGGGCCCGCCAAGATCGGGTCGCCGGGCAGCTTCCTTGCGCGCCGTCTCCTTCAAACCCTCGAATTGGCCTTTCCGCACCTCTTCAAGGTTTGCGCGGTCTGGGCGCGCTGCCGCTGCTTCATAAAAGAATACCGGCACCCCATAGCGCCGCCAAATCTCAAGGCCGGCCTGGCGCGCCAAAAGTACGCAGTGCTCGAGCTTGATGCCGGAGATGGGCACGAATGGAATGACGTCGGCCGCGCCAATGCGCGGATGAGCTCCCTGCTGGCGCGTAAGATCAATCAAATCAACAGCTTTTCCCACGCCGCGCACCGCCGCCTCCACCATGGCGGAAGGTTCCCCGGCCAGGGTGACTACGGAGCGATTGTGATCGGCGTCCATCGACCAGTCCAGCAGCCGAACCCCCTCCACGCGCATCGCGGCAACAATCGCCTCGACCCGCCGGGCATCCTTGCCCTCAGAGAAGTTGGGAACACATTCGACGACCGGTCCGTCCATTGACACTCCACCTCGGCCTGAGCACTCTGCTGCCAGCACCGGAGGTTATTTCCAGTAGGTGTATCCCACTTGAATTTGAATGCTTGCGTTCACCCCCGGGTTGCGATCGCCAAGCGATGCCGAGGAGATGTGCACACCATTCACACCCAGATCGAGGGAACGCTTGGGGCGAACGAAGAAGTGGATTCCGCCGCCACCCTGGGGCGAAAAATTCCATACGCTCGTGCCTCCGTCGATTCCAAGAGCCGGAAAGCTCATGTAATTCGGCGGGAACTTGTGCGTGGTGTAAATGAGACCGCCGGCGGCCTGAAACCAGGGTTGAACGCGTCTGGAGCGCGTAAGAAAATTCCAGCGAAAGATCACCGGAGTGAGGCTGACGCCGCGAAACGTGCCGCCGCCGACGGGAAGCAGGCAGCTCATCGTTTGCCCGCCTGGCTCCAGGCACGTGTATTGTGCTTCGTGCGGCGGGGGCGTGTAGGCCTGCCAGAGGGGCATGATGTTGCCGCCGAGCTCAAACTGGCCGCTGAAGATTCCCGCGTGCAGAACAGGGGTAAGCGTCTTTCCCAATTGAAATCCGGCCCAAACGAACTTGTAGTCCGAGCGACCTCCGACACCCGTTCCCCAATTGAAAAAGGGGCCGAGTTCCCAGCTCTTCGCATCGCGGACATGGGCTACCGGATTGTCGGCGGAGTTGTTGCTATCGGCGGAAAAATCCGCCGGCGATTCGGCGCCGGCGACGATTGTCGCGGTCATAAAGAGCGACAGCAGAAACATTGCAACTCGGGTCAAAGCTTTGTCCTTCCCTCGATGAGGAAAACTCGAAATCTGAAAAAAGACCGCCACAACCGGGCGGCCTCTTTGGTGCCTGTCTTGGGTGCGCTCAGCCCGCGGCGTGTTCCAGTTGCGCGGCGTCCATATCGAAGTTCGAGTAAACATTCTGGGTGTCGTCGCAATCCTCAAGGGCCTCAAGGAGGCGAATCATCTGGTTTGCCGCATTGCCCTCAAGGCGGGTGTACGTGGAGGCGACCATGGTGACTTCGCTCATGACGGTGGGGATTCCAGCGGCCTTGATAGCGGCCGCAACTGGCTCATACGAAAAGGGATCGGTGAGGATCTCCCAGGTGTCGCCTTCGTCGTTCAGGTCTTCGCCGCCGTGCTCCAGCACGATGTCCATCAACTGCTCTTCAGTGGCTGCGGACTTTTCCACGGCGATCACGCCCTTCTTTGAGAACATGAAGCGGACCGAGCCGGACTCGCCGAGATTGCCGCCGTTTTTTGAGAACGCGTGCCGGATTTCGCTCACAGCGCGGTTGCGGTTGTCGGTGGTCACATCGACGATGATGGCCACGCCGCCGGGACCATATCCTTCAAAAGAAATCTCTTCGTAGTTAACGCCTTCAAGCTCGCCGGTGCCTCGCTGGATCGCCCGCTTGATGTTCTCCTGGGGCATGTTCTCGGCCTTGGCAGCCAGAATGGCGGTGCGCAACCGAGGGTTGCCGTCAGGGTCGCCGCCTCCCTTGGCGGCAATGCTGATTTCCTTGATGATACGGGTGAACGTCTTGCCGCGCTTGGCGTCGAGCGCGCCCTTCTTGTGCTTGATGGTGGCCCACTTGGAATGGCCGGACATGACTGAGAACCTCGGCAGTTCAGAAAAATGGCGGCGCAGACACACGCCTGACGTTGTGAGTATACCACCGGATGGGATGGGCAGCCGGCTTCCTGTTTGAGCTCTCCCCTAGGGCTCGGGTAATGGCGAGATTCCATGCCCCGGCGATTGGTGGAAATTGCTGCTGGACAGTGTGATAGCATGGCGGCGATCTCCGGGACCAATTGAAAATAGAACCAAGGCCGGGTTGGGCCTCGTTTCAGGTGTTGATCGCGGAGATCTGGGTCTCTGAATCAAGACCGGAGGCAAGACATGATCGCATGGAGTCGCGTTGTACGAGTATTGCGACGCTCAGCGGTGGTGCTGGTTGTGGTTGCGACGGGGTTTGCCGCACCGGCCAGGACGCCGGCTCAAACCAGTGACAAGACTGCCGCGCAGGATAACAGCAGCGCTGCGCAGGGCAAACAGGGATTCTCAATCGAATCGGAAATGTTCACTTACAGCGCCACGGATGCTGAAAGCGCGATGGTGGCCTGCAACATCGCACAGAAGCTCGGCGCTACCGACCGAAAGTGCGCGCCCAAAGAAGCAATCACCGAGGCTCCGGGCGTGGTGATTATTTCGTCGGATTCGAGCGCTCTGTCCGATTTTCAACTGTGGCGCTCGGACATGTCGACCATGGAAATTCTGACGCAGCGCGCCAGTCACTATTGCCCAAAGCAAGGCCAGCGAGGACTCATTTCGTCGATAGGAAAGTTGCTGTCGGGGACTCCGGCGGGCGAGTTCATCTCGGTGGCGAAGGCTCTGTTGACCACCACGACGGTGAAAACTCCCGTGGAAGGCACCATCCTGGATCAGACGCTGGTGAACGACATTGCGGGCCGCCTGGGAGGACTGGGCGTGCCCGTGCTCATCCCAGACACCTATTCGCCCCATTCGCTGGTTACGATCGACGAGGCGCGATCGCCGTTTTTGTCAAAGTTCCTTGCATTGATGGGCTCGCGCGGGTGTCTGGACGCGAAGCCGGGCGGAGAGGAAGCAGAATCTGCCCCGCCGCAGCAGGGCGCCGGCATGGCTGAGGCAGAACGAGACAAGCGGGCGATTGCGGAGGCGATCACTGCATTCTTGGATTCGCTCACCAGGCCCGATGTATCCGTCTCGCAGCCACCCGGGCAAAACGACAGCGCGTCGCCCCCACCCCAACAGGCGACCGAGCAGGCGCCGACGATTTCGCATTTGAATGCGGTCATGCGCGCCGATGGGCTTGCGCAGGAGCTGGGATTCTTTCCAGGCTCCAATGCCGGGGACAACAGCCCGTGGAACGTGCTCTGGCTCAAGGCGCTGGAGTCGGGCGGTGACGTCGTGGCATCGGACAACCTGATCAAAGGCAGCAAGATCACCTATACAGGCGGGGCCGTTGGAACCTATGCGCTGTTCCACCTGAATGGGGAATTGGAGTGCTCGGGCGTGTTCTTTGATCTCGCGCCTCCCATGCAGTTGGGCGACATTCCCAAGTTGCTGGATGGCTCACAGCCGGTGCCGGCAGGAAGACTGGTGGGCGGCTGCAACCCCAAGTAATGGGTAGAAAGAATCCAGCTGCCAGCAAGGGCGAGGTGTTGCGCCGGGATCAGCCAGCTCGGCGCAAAGGCGGTCAGGTTGCGACCGACGGGTACAGTTATCTCGCCTTCGCGGTGAAGTCACAAAGTCAGGTGAATTCGCATGGGCCGGGCTGCCGGATGCAGCCAATTCTCCGTTGCCAATGCCCTGGTTTGATCTCTCGGCTGGTTTAACACCCCAACCGGCAATTAGACTTCCTTCGAAACCAAACCGAAGGGAGTACCCATGCTCAATCGCCGCACATTCCTCAGGACAAGCGCTGGTGTAATTCCATTGGCAGCCGGAATCAACGGGCTGGCCGCATCTTCGGGACTGGACGGGGAAGAGACGGTCAGGCCACCGTCCGGCGGTCCCACACCGAAGCTGACATCGCTGCCGCAACGGAGGCCGGCGGTTGATCCGGCCACCCTGCCATGGCAGCAACGCGTGCGCCGCGTGGGGCAAAGCAACATGACGGAGCACGACCCGGCGGTGATGAACATCGAGGAATGGGCCGACTACTGGCACTCGGCCGATGTGGATGTTGTGTTCATCAGCGTCACCGGCATCCTGGCCTTCTATCCCTCTAAGCTTTTCGATCAGCCATCGGCGGCTCAGACTGACGGCATAGCCGGGCTGGCGCGTGGTTCTGCGGTCCAGGTTGCTCGAGCGGCCCTTGTCGTTCTTGGTAACGTGCGGCGTCACGTTCAACTCCCGCACCGTGCTGACGAAGTCCTTCGTGTCGTAAGCCTTGTCGGCACCCACCGTGATGCGCCGAGAGCGGCCCTCTTGCTTTTCGGAAAGCATCAACAGCGCCGCATCGCGCTCGGCATATCCGTCGGCGTGCGTCACCATCGCAGCGGCGATCAGACCGTTGCGGTTCTCCACCAGCGCATGCCCCAGATAACTCAGCTTCGACTCCTTGCCGTAGCTCTTCTTGTATAGCCGCGCATCTGGCATCAGTGGTCGATTCATGCGTCTTGTTCGATCGCTTCTGACCGTGAAAGTCTCCCCCGTCGCCGTCATCGGACCCGTCTTTCGAGCGAAAGCTCTTTTGCGAAGCCCACGCCTGAATCAGCGTGCCATCCACCGTGAAAAGTGAAGTTCCATCGCCACGGCAAGTTTCTCAACGGCCGGGACTTTTTTGGCGAGTGCGTCAGCGCGGCGAGAAAACGCCATATGCGGGTGGTGGCGCGCATGAGTCCCGACCTGAATTGGGGCGATGCACTGCAGGCGCATCCCGAGTGGGCCATGCGCAACCAGGACGGCTCCGTGCAATTGAGCGAAGAGGAGCCGCTCCTGTTCAAAACTTGCATGTTTTCAAGCTACATGGACGACTATGTACCGGCGCTCATGCGTGAGATCAACGCGCTCTATGACGTGGACTGCTTCTATACCAACGGCTGGCCGCCTCTCGGCAGCCTGCCCGAATGTCACTGCGCGATCTGCAGCAAGCTGCCCGCCTCCGGCACTCCCGCCTATTGGCGCATCTTCACTGACCGCGTCCTCAACCTGTGGCAGAAGTACGATGGCATCGCCAGGGAGAAGAAGCACGACAGCTTCTTCTTCGGCAACTCGGGAGGCAACGTGCGCGGGGGACCGAATCTTGATGAGCTTGGCAAAATCGCACAGTGGTTCCAGGCTGACAACCAGGGACGCACCTTTGACGACGCCGCGGTGTGGGGATGCAGCCTGCAGGGCCGCGTGTGCAACGCGGTGCTCGACGGCAAATTTGCCGCCAACGTCACCGCGGCCTACTCCACCGGAACCCCCGGTTGGCGCAACGCCTCAAAGAGTCCCGCGGAAGCAAGAATGTGGCTTAACGAAACGCTGGCCGCCGGCATGGCCCCCTACTATCACTTTGTGGGCTCTGAGAATGGCTTTGGCGAAGATCGCCGATGGCAGCAGTTGGGCGTGGACTATTTCAATTGGACGTCACGCCATGACGCGCACTTCACAACCCGGCGTTCGATCGCCAACCTTGGCGTGGTGATCGGCCAGAGCACACAGCTTCTCTATCCCGGCCCTGAAACGGTGTTTTCCCGCGCGTACATGCACGAGACCACGCAGGGCCTCTACGATGCACTGCTGCGCGGGCGGTTCGCCTTTGACTTTGTCCACGAGGATCGGCTCGATGCGGAGCGCCTGGGCAAGTATCGTGCGCTGCTGCTGCCCAACATCGCCATCCTCAGTGAGCGCCAGTGCCGGCAGATTGCGGACTATGTGCGGTCAGGGGGATCGCTCATGGCCAGCTTCGAGACCAGCCTCTATGACGAAAACCTGAACCAACGCGCGAATTTCGGACTTGCCGAACTGCTGGGCATTGAAAAAGCCGGAGAGGTTATCGGCACAAACGGCAATGCGTATTATGCGCGCATTGAAGCCCCGGAGGCGCCCCACCGCAGCCCCCTCCTTGATGGATTCGTTAACACCAACTGGATTCCCGGTGCGCAGAATCGCGTACCGCTCAAACCCGTCCAGAACCCGGTGCTGACCGTTGTCCCGGGCTTCGTGCACTATCCTCCGGAGCTAGCCTATCCGCCCATTTCCCACACTCATGAGCCGGCCGTCGTGCTCAGCGAGTCCGGTCCCAGCCGTATCGCCTATTTTCCCGGAGACATTGAGCGCACCTATTGGCTGACCGGCCACGGCGATCTGCTGCGATTGCTGCACAATGCCATCCGCTGGATCACCCACGACGAGTCCATCGTCCATGTTGAGGGAGATGGCTTTCTTGAGATGTTTTGCTGGGAGACCGCTGCTGGATACGCCGTGCACCTGCTCAACTACACCAACCCCGACGCCCAACATGGATGGTTGCACTCTACCTACCCGCTGGGCCCGCAGACGATAACGCTGAAGCTTCCGCAGAACGTGAGGGTGCAATCGGTCGAGCTGTTGCGGGCTGAGCAAACCCTCCCTGTTCACGTGGAAGACGGTCTGTTGCAGATCACAGTGCCGCGCATCGAAGACTATGAAGTGGCAGCCGTCACCGTGGCTTGATGCGAGGGCACTGCCGATGAGTGGTCTTCCCCGTATGCGACAATCCATACTTCGCAACCATTCGATTCAGCGATGCCGTGACCGCCGAGGGGCGCGCACAGCCTTTTCTTCCACTAACGTCTGCAACCTGTTGAGGGCTCGGTCCCACCCAGCCGAAATTCTGGCAAGAAACGCCTGCGCATCCTCAAGCCGCCGCGGATCAAGGCTGTAGAGGACCTCTCTTCCGCGTCTTTCATGCGAAGCCAGGCCGGCATCCTCAAGCACCCTCAGGTGCTTGAGGATGGCTTGCCTGGTGACCTGCGTTCCCTGCGAAAGCAAGGTAGCCGACGACGCTGCTGCGCCTAGTTTTTTAACCAGGCCGAGGCGAGTCTGGTCGCTAAGCGCGAAGAACACATCGACAACCGCTGGCTCAGATTTTTTCAACATATTTTCTGATATTCTCTGCCTGGCCGGCCCAGCCGCCTTCGTTCATTCGGAATGCGCGCTCCCGTCGATTCTGAGGAATGGACTCAAAGCCCGATTCCACGATCTTCAGCAGCGTCCCATCGTTTGTACCCTCCAGGAAAAACTCCACCAGGGTGGTCGCTTCGGTCTTTGGATCGATCTCTGCGTCAATCCCATAGGGAATCCATCGAAAACTGAAGTAGTGCTCCGGCTCTATCTGCTCCACGGTACAAAATGTGAAGCCGTCTTCCGGTTGCCGAATTTCTGAAGGAGAGAGCCCGATTTTTCGCTGGTACTCCATGATGGACGCTTCATCGAGTTTCTCGTTGAAGCTTCCGGCTATCGGTCGTCCAACGGCAAACTCCCCCCTTAAATTCACACCGAACCAGCGGCCGAATTCTTCCGCCTTCGTGATTGCCTTCCACACCTGCGAAACCGGGGCATGCAAAGTGACATGCTTCTCGATCTTATCGAGTGCGATCATGTGTAACCTCCTGGTTGCAGTATAGGACAGATCCCCCGTCGAAGCAACCAGATGGTTGCACATTGGGGCGTAAGAGTGCATCGCAGTCAATCGGCAATTATGCTTGGCAAACTTTGATGCGTGCGGTAAGGATTCGTGTTGGATTGTCACACTCGTATCTCGACCGAGGCAGATGGCGAAACTCCGAGTCCAACCAAAAGATTGTCCGCTGAAGATGAGAAGTCGTGAACAATGGCGCTGACAGACCTATTCGCATCTGAGTGCTACCACCGGGTCCACGCGCATCGCTCGCCTCGACGGCAGCCATGAAGCGACAAGCGCAATGGCCAGAAACAAGAGTGAGATTCCGGCAAACGAAACGCTATCGACAGGGCTCAGCCCGTTCAGCACCCCGCGCAGCAAGTAAGAACATCCCACAGCAAGAATCAACCCAACCAACAAGCCAGCCAGAACAGGCCTTGCAACTTCACGCAACATGCGCGCTCCGTAGCGCAGATCCTGCCAAACTGTCTGCGGAAAGGTCATCAGGTCGATCTCGCTCACCCGCTCCCGCCACACATTGGGATTGCCGAAACGGACACGCGCTTCGCGGTGCGCTTCCTTTGGTGGTACTCCTTGCTCCACATTCCATTGCTCGCGCATCGCTAGGAACTTGTTGAAATAGGTACTCGTTTTGCGACGGAGGTCTTAGGCTATTCGTCTAACAGACATGCGTGGAGACGAGCGGGTTCAGGACGGGATGTTCAGCTATGTTTCGTTGGAGCAGCGGGTGCCTCAGGATCATCCGCTGCGAGCGGTTCGCAAGTTGACGGACACGGTGTTGCGGACGTTGAGCCCGGAGTTCGATGCGCTGTATGCGGACTCCGGCCGGCCGTCGATTGCGCCGGAGTACATTCTGCGGGCGCTGTTGTTGCAGGTGTTCTACTCGGTGCGCTCGGAGCGGCTGCTGGTTGAGCAGATCGACTACAACCTTCTGTTTCGCTGGTTTGTGGGCCTGGGCATGGACGATGCGGTGTGGAACCATGCGGTGTTTTCGAAGAACCGCGACCGGCTGCTGACCTCCGATGTGGCGCAGCAGTTCTTCGCCGAAGTGAACAAGCAGGCCAAGCGGTTCATGTCCGACGAGCACTTCACCGTGGATGGCACGCTGATCCAGGCCTGGGCCTCGCAGAAGAGCTTTCGCTCGAAAGACGGTTCCGATGACGGCGACGGACGAGACTTTCACGGCCAGAAGCGATCGAACAAGACGCATGAATCGACCACCGATGCCGATGCGCGGCTGTACAAGAAGAGCTACGGCAAGGAGTCGAAGTTGAGTTATCTGGGCCATGCGCTGGTGGAGAACCGCAACGGGTCTGATCGCCGCGGCGATGGTGACACACGCCGATGGGTATGCCGAGCGCGATGCAGCGCTGTTGATGCTTGCCGAAAAGCAAGAGGGCCGCTCACGCCGCATCACCGTGGGTGCCGACAAGGCTTACGACACGAAGGATTTCGTCAGCACGGTGCGGGAGTTGAACGTGACGCCGCATGTTACCAAGAACGACAAGGGCCGCAGCAGCAACCTGGACCGCAGAACCACGCGCCAGCCCGGCTATGCCATCAGCCTGAGCCGGCGATGGCTGATCGAAAAGGGCTTCGGATGGCTGAAGCAAACCGGCCCGCTGCGCCAGGTCAAGTTGCGAGGCCTGGAGAAAGTGGACTGGCTGTTCGTCTTCAGTTGCGCGGCGCACAACCTGATCCGGCTGCCGCGACTGATGGCTCAACCACCGGAAATGCTCCGGGAGCAGTGTGCCTGAACAACGGTTGCGAGCCTCGGGGATGATTCCTGGAGGTTCGCAAACCCCTATAAACACTGGCCACAACCGCACTTCAAACAGATTTCGAACGGGAAGAAACGAAAATCACAAGAAAAGACGCCGCAATCAGGCGAATTTCAACGAGTTCCTAGATGAAATTCGAGCTCTTCGTCCACTTCTCTAGCCAGCTTTTCTCTTCCCAAGAGTGCTCGCATCCGCGAGTACCATGCCATGTGTTGCCACCTCACTTACGCTTCTTCAAAATCCAGCACGAGGGCGACCGCGCTGGTGATCCTCCGCCAGTTTTCCCGCTCGGAATTCAATCGTTTCCTGCCCAAGGCAGAGAGCCTGTAGAAGCGGGCGCGGCGATTATTCTCGCTCACCCCCCACGCGGAGCTGATCCAGCGCGCCTGCTCCATACGATGCAGCGCCGGATAAAGCGAGCCCTCTTCGACCCGCAGCACCTCATCGGAGATTCGCTGGATGTGGAGAGTTATGCCCCATCCGTGCATGGGCCCGCGTTCGAGGCTTCTCAGCACGAGCAGCGCGAGGGTCCCCTGAAGGGTATCGCTCTTTGTTTTAGCCATTGCGAAACTCTCCCCTAGCCATCTATAGATGAAGACTGCTCTCTCCTTGATCTGTCAAGTGACGCTTGCTCAGCACGAGCAGCGCGAGGGTCCCCTGAAGGGTATCGTTCTTTGTTTTAGCCATTGCGAAACTCTCCCCTAGCTATCTATAGATGAAGACTGCTTTCTCCTTGATCTGTCAAGTGACGCTTGCTCAGGACGAGCAGCGCGAGGGTTCCCTCAAGGGTCTCGCTCTTTGTTTTAGCCATTGCGAAACTCTCCCCTAGCCATCTATAGATGAAGACTATTCTCTCCTTGATTTGTCAAGTGACGCTTGCTCAGGACGAGCAGCGCGCGGGCTCCATACGATGCAGCGCGGGATAAAGCGAGCCCTCTTCGCTCCGCAGCACCTCATCGGAAATTCGCCGGATGTGGAGAGTTATGCCCCATCCGTGCATGGGACCGCGTTCGAGGCTTCTCAGCACGAGCAGCGCGAGGGTTCCCTGAAGGGTATCCTTCTTCGTTTTAGCCATTGCGAAACTCTCCCCTAGCTATCTATAGATGAAGACTGCTTTCTCCTTGATCTGTCAAGTGACGCTTGCCCAGGACGAGCAGCACGAGGGTCCCCTGAAGGGTATCGCTCTTTGTTTTAGCCATTGCGAAACTCTCCCCTAGCCATCTATAGATGAAGACTGCTTTCTCCTTGATTTGTCAAGTGACGCTTCCTCAGGACGAGCAGCGCTCCTGCTCCATACGATGCAGCGCGGGATAAAGCGAGCCCTCTTCGCTCCGCAGCACCTCATCGGAAATTCGCCGGATGTGGAGAGTTATGCCCCATCCGTGCATGGGACCGCGTTCGAGGCTTCTCAGCACAAGCAGCGCGAGGGTCCCCTGAAGGGTATCCTTCTTCGTTTTAGCCACTGCGAAACTCTCCCCTAGCTATCTATAGATGAACACTGCTTTCTCCTTGATCTGTCAAGTGACGCTTGCCCAGGACGAGCAGCGCGAGGGTTCAACCCGTGAATTTTCCGGATTGAAGTCGAATCATCGGGTACCCGGAATTTCCCCTCAATCAACATCCCGGCCATCCCTGCCGGCAGGCCCAGGTCCGCGCAAGCGGACCGGTCTCAAGCCGAAGGCTGCCCTCTTGTTCCCTCGCTCCCTGGGTCCCTTGGTCCCTGCCTCTCTGTTCCCTTGATCCCTGGCCCCCGACCCCTGTTTTGGCGGGTGCCAGCAAGCGTAAAGGATATCCGGAGACAAAATGTAAAGGATCTCCAGGCACTTGACACCCTCGCATTCGGGGACCGGGCATGCCACAGACCTCAACCCCGGAACCCGAGCCTCGCTCCCTGGTTCCCCTGATCCCTGTTCCCCGATCCCTGACCCCTGTTTTGCAGATCATTACCCGCCCTCGGCGCACACTATCCATAGAAGACAAACACCCCACCATGCTCCCTGGGATTCAGAAAAAACCATGCGCACTGTTCGCAACATCACCGTTTGCGTCACCCCCGAGATCTATCGCCAGGCCAGGCTCTATGCCGCCCAGCACGACGTCACCGTTTCCGCCATGATGGCTTATCTGCTCCAGGCTCTCCCCAAAATCCCCATCCTGCCGTGCGTGGGTTGCCCGCGCAAGGCGGAAACCCTCAGAGACCGCCCCACCAAAACCGTGAAGCCGCCCTCCGCCGATCTGCCACCCCTTACATGAGGAAAAAATAGAGATTTTGACTGTGAAACTGTGGAATCGATATAAATTATTCATTGCAAAAGAATTACAAACCAAGATTCAACCCAGTACAGCGCCTGTATGGCTGTAAAAACCAATAACCCCTCGTAACACCCTCATAATAATAATCTTAAAAACCGGCCCTCCAACCCCGTACAGCGGCTGTAAAACTGTAAAACTGCAAAACTGTACCCCGCCTGGTCCCTGCTCCTTTGTACTGCCCCCTCTTGCAACCCCTCCCTCCGATTCGGGTAATTCTCTGCGGCCATACCATCAAAATCACGCACCCTCGGAGGTGAAGGCCTCAAAAAAGCACAACCTTCTACGCGAACCTTCGGCGGGTAATCGACACCCTTTAAGCGAACATTCGACCCCTGGCTCCGCGGGGGTTAGTCGTAGTACTCCAGACCCAGATGCGTGATCAGCGTCTCCCCCATGATGTAGCGCAGTGTGTTCTTCAACTTCATGGATTGAATAAAGATATCGTGCTCAGGATAAAGACCTTCCGCCGTCTGCGGCGCCTTCAGATAGAAGCTCAGCCACTCCTGAATCCCGATCGAGCGAAGCTCCGGAGTGCGCTTCGCCAGGTCCAGAAATAGAACCAGATCCAGTGCAATCGGAGCCGCCAAAATCGAATCGCGGCAAAGAAAATTTACCTTGATCTGCATCGGATATCCCAACCATCCGAAGATGTCGATGTTGTCCCAGGCTTCTTTGTCGTCGCCGCGCGGCGGATAATAGTTGATCCGAATCTTGTGATAAATATCTTTGTAAAGATCAGGATAAAGCGCTGGCTGAAAAATGTAATCAAGCGAGCCCAGCTTCGACTCTTCCTTGGTCTTGAACGATTGCGGATCGTCCAGCACCTCGCCATCGCGGTTGCCCAGAATATTGGTGGAGAACCAGCCGCGAACCCCGAGGTGTCGCGCCTTGAATGCCGGAGCCAAAACCGTCTTCATGAAGGTCTGCCCGGTCTTAAAGTCCTTGCCGCAAATCGGCGCGTTGTTGCGCTTTGACAGTTCGATCAGCGCTTTCGTGTCCACAGTAAGGTTTGGTGCGCCGTTAGCGAAGGGCACTCCCTCCTTGAGCGCTGCGTAAGCATAAATCTGCGAAGGTGCAATGCCGATGTCGCTCGCCTCAAGGCCCTTCTCGAACGCTTCAATCGACTCGTGCACGGCCGTCGGTTCCATAAAAATCTCGGTTGAACCGCACCAGATAACAACCACGCGGTCCACCGTCTTTTTGAAGTTCCTGATGTCGGCAATCACCTGGTCCGCCAGGTCGCGCTTATTCTTGCCCTTCTTTACGTGAGTGCCGTGCAGCCGCTTCACATAATATTGGTCGAACACTGCAGGCAAGGGCTTGATCGTCTCAAGGAAGGGCTTCAACTGCGCCAGCAGATCCTTATCCAGCACCTTGGCGTGGGCGGCAGATTCATAAACGTTGTCCTCGAAGATATCCCAGCCCGTGAAAACCAGATCATTTAGATTGGCGAGCGGAACAAAGTCCTTCACCAGCGGAACCCGGTTGTCCGTGCGTTTGCCCAGCCTGATCGTACCCATCTGTGTGAGCGATCCGATCGGCTTCGCGAGGCCGCGCCGTACGGCCTCGACGCCCGCAATCATCGTGGTCGCGACAGCTCCCAGGCCCACCACCATCACGCCCAATTTGCCCTTTGCTGGTGCAACCTTTTGTGCGCTGTTCATCTCTTCGTCCGACATTTTTCTCAACTCCGATCCTTGGTCGTTTTTTGATTCCACCGTGAGATTGCACGGCGAACAAGTGCAGGCTACTCATTCGATTCTCATCAGGCCAACTCGCCTATCAATAGCCAGCGCGTCTGCTCGATGGAAGTTTCACTATGGCAATGATGGCTCCGATGATAGTAAGCACCAGGCACACCACAAACCGGATCGAGATCTGGTCATTCATGATCCCGCGATAGCTGAACACGACGGCTCGCGCGAACGTGCGACAAAACAAACCAGATCACTCCAGCTACTATTACCAGTTCCACAGCCAGGTGGAAGCGATGAAACGCCTCCGCCAGCCTCGGGTCAGTGTCCCACCTCTGGCCCAGCTTCATGCCCATCCAGGCCAGGCAAAAATACCAAATGAACGACCCTACCGACGTGTAGATGTGAAATCGCGTCCGCGCCATCCGCGCAATTCCAGCCGGGAACGCGACGAAGGTCTGCACGATCGGCATCATCCGACCCACCAGGACCGCAATCGATCCGTAACGCTCGAAGAACCAGCTCATGCGGTCAAGATCGTGTTGCTTCATCAGCACCCATTTGCCGTAGCGCACCACCAGTGGCCTGCCGCCCTTGGCACCGATCCAGTACGCCACCGCCGAGCCAATGTTGCAGCCCACCGCTCCCGCAGCCGCCACCAGCAACAGGTTGAAGCGCCCCAGGTACGCCAGGTAACCGGAAAACGGAAGGATCACTTCCGAGGGAATGGGAACGCCGCATGAATTCAGCGCCAGCAGCGCTGCAATGCCAGCGTAGCCGCCTGCGTTGATAACATGAATTACAAGCTGAAAGATAAGTGCAACGATCTTCTCAATCATGAATACTCAGTCAGTATATAGGCGCAATTAGCTGGTCTTTGGCTTCGCGGCGAGCGAAAAGAACAAATAATCGTTGCACACGTATGCATTTCTCATGGCCCCCGCTACAACACTTAAGCCCGCGCACCGCAACCGCCTTGTTACGATATGAAGAACATAGCGCAGTTATCTCCGGAGGTTCCCCTTGCAAGATTTTCCGCCCGTTCCGCTAACCCTTGAAGGCTCCAGCCTTCTCCATCAGTTCTTCCGCTTCGATTGGAAAGCATGGCACGCAACCGCGAAACCCGACCGCGACCGCATCACCTCCGACGCGGCAAGTGCGCTCGAGGCCATGGAGCGCGCCGACGCCAATGCGCCCATCCGCTCGGCCCTCTACTCGCAGCTTGGCCACAAGGGCGACCTCATCTTGATTCACTTCCGCGATTCACTTGAAGCGCTGAATCAGGTCGAGCTCGATCTTGCACAGACAGAGTTCCATGGATTTCTGACGCCCGTCCATTCTTATGTTTCGGTCGTCGAGCTGGGCCTCTACGAGTCCAGCCGCAAGACCTATGAGGCTGCCGCCTCCAAAGGCTTTGAGCAGCACAGCCCTGAATGGAATGCTGAAATTGCTGCTTCGCTTGAACGCGGCGCGGCCGCCATGGTGCCTCGCCTCTTCCCTGCCGTCCCTGCGGCAAAATATCTCTGCTTCTATCCCATGGACCGCAAGCGCGACGAGCAGGCGAACTGGTACACCGTTCCCTTCGCAGACCGCCAGCGCATGATGCACGAGCACGGCCTCATCGGCCGCCGCTACGGAGACGTAGTCAAGCAGATCATCTCCGGCTCCATCGGCATGGATGATTGGGAGTGGGGCGTCGACCTCTTCGCCGAGGACCCTGTTGTCTTCAAGAAGTTGATTTACGAAATGCGCTTCGACGAAGTCAGCGCCGTCTACGCCCTCTTCGGCCAGTTCTACATTGGCGTGCGGCTGCCGATTGCCAATCTCCACGGGTGGTTGGGCGGAAAGCTCTCGAAGAACCTCTGAACAAAGCCGCAGCCATCCGGAATGGCAAGTCAGCGGTCCTGACGGAGATCGGTTCCGGCCTAAGCATTTCACAGATGACAAGAAACCAATTCAATTCCTTAGCGGAGCACTTCTATCGGAATTCCGGCAACGCGCCCTTGCTTGAGATGCTGGATTTGGACCTGGGCGGCAATGCTCTGGACGTCGGGTGCGGCGCCGGTGACAACGCTCGCCTGCTCGCTGCGCGGGGATGGAATGTGTCAGGCATTACGCTTAGCGATCAAGAACGGAAGTCTGCCGAGCCAGTGTGTTCAAGGGTTTGGGTGCACAATTTGGAGGATGGCCTCCCGAACGAGGCCAACGGACCCTACGATCTTGTGATTCTTTCTCATGTTCTCGAACATCTTACGAGCCCGGAGGTATTGCTACGCCAGATTCGACAGGTGCTTGGTCCAACAGGACGGATTGCCGTTGCCGTTCCGAATGTTCTGAACTGGCATCAACGCCTGTTGTTTTTGGCGGGCCGCTTCGAATATCAGTCCGAGGGGATCATGGATTCCACGCACCTCCGCTTCTATACATTTGCCTCGGCCAGAAGGATGGTGGAAGGGTGCGGCTTTCGGGTCACCTCAGCCAAGGCTGCCGGTAGTATTCTTCCGTGGGGAAGAATGCGGCGCTGGGCGCCGTCCTTGACGTCCTCTGTGGACCGCGCCTTCTGCCGGATTCGTCCAGGGCTCTTTGGCCGTCAACTGCTTTATGCCGCGGCCCCAAGATCAATGAAAAATCTGCCTGGTTCTCTGGGCGCATGATCGGTTTAAGCGCTCCTAACGTCACCTTCGACAGTCGCGACCGACAGCTAGAGCCATCCGATCTGGCTCAAATAGGATCGTCGCCAGCCGAACCAAAATCAGAGCCGTTCCACGGTCAACAGGAAATTCACAGCAAATGATGACGAAGAGTGGGAAAGCCGCAAAGACCGCATTGGCCAAGCCAAGGACAACTGGCGCCGTTCTAAACCGCGACCGGGCTCCCGATCGCGTAACCGCCATCCTCAAAGCACTGGACGAGGCCTACCCCAACGTCGAATGCGCCCTCATCCACAACTCCCCGTGCGAGCTGCTCGTCGCGACCATCCTCTCCGCCCAATGCACCGACGCCCGCGTCAACATGGTTACGCCGGAGCTCTTCCGCCGCTTTCCCACTCCGCAGGCTATGGCAAAGGCTACACTGCCCCAGCTTGAAGCCTTGATCCGCACCACGGGCTTTTTCCGCAACAAAGCCAAATCCATCCAGGGCGCGGCCCGCAAAATTATCTCTGACTTCGGCGGCCAGGTTCCAGAGACCCTTGCCGAACTCATCACCATCCCCGGCGCAGCCCGAAAAACCGCCAACGTAGTTCTCGGCGTCTGCTTCGGTAAAGCCGAGGGCATCGTGGTCGACACCCACGTCTTTCGCATCGCCCGCCGCCTTGGGCTCGCCAAAGCCGAGACCGCCGAAAAAGTCGAGCAGGAGCTGATGCAGATCATCCCTGAGAGCCGCTGGATCGCCTTCTCGCATCAGCTCATCCATCACGGTCGCCAGGTCTGCGACGCCCGCAAGCCCAAGTGCGACCGCTGTAATCTGGAGCAGCTTTGCCACTCCAAAGACAAGACCTGGCAATCGTGATGAGTGGAGCTAACTGCTTGTGGGGAACTATCCTGGAGAAAGAACTTGAACCACCGCTTCAATCAGTCCCGGAATATCGGAAACCGTGGCCTCGCACGCCGGTTCCCATCCCAAACCGCGTAGGGTCTGGCTGGTGACCGGCCCAATCGAAACCGCACGAACGCTGGCAAAGGGAAACCTGATTCGTGCGGCCCGAGCCGCTTCCGCAAGGTGCGTAGCGCTCGATGAACTGGTAAACGTCGCCGCGTGGATCCCACTGGCGAGCGCCCGGCGAAGGTCTTCCGGAGCTCCTTCCGGCATCACGTTTCGGTAGGCGTCCACCATCTCAACGACGGCCCCGGCCCGCCGTAGAGCAACAGGAACCACATCTCTGGCAATCGTCGCGCGAGCCAGGAGAACTCTCTTTCCTCGAACCAGACTTGTCAGTCCCATCTGCAGACTCTCTGCCACATAAGACTCGGGCACCAGTGTGACCGTAAAACCAGCCTTCCGTGCCGCGGCCGCAGTCCCGTCTCCAATCGCCGCAACTTTCAGTCGCGGCGTTGGCGCAAACGGTATTCCCAACTCCACAGCCCGCTCCGCCAGCGCTTTGACCGTATTCGCACTGGTCAAGACCAGCCAATCGTAGTCATTGAGCAGACGCAAAGCCATGTCGAGAGCACTGAAATTGGCCGGTGGACGAATCTCCAGCACAGGAACTTCCACCGGCTTGGCGCCCAGTGCGCGAAGGCCTTCGCTGAGCTTTCCGGCCTGGTGCGCTGCGCGCGTCACCAGGATGCGCCGGCCGGCAAGCGGCAGCGCACTCACAGGGTGGCTCCGCCCTGGGCATCGAGAAGGGTTCCGGCCCCGGCGTCAAGCAGCATGCGCGCCGCAAGTCTTCCGAGTGAGGCGGCATCGTTCTCTGCGCGCGGCGCGGCATGGTGAATCCGCACTGCCGCTCCTGTCTCGGGTGAAGCCACAACCGCGAAAATCTCATCTGTGGGCCCAATGCTGCTGCCCGCTATGTCACTTCCAGCCTCGCAGTAGATGCCGATCGGCACCTGGCAACCGCCGCCCAGCTCTGCGAGAGCCGCACGCTCGGCAGTCACGGCAAAACGAGTGGGCGCATGGTCAAGGAACCGAACCGCCTCGATGGTCGAGTCGTCGCCCACCCGGGTTTCGATTCCCAGCGAGCCCTGACCGGCAGCCGGACAAAATTCCCTCACATCGAGTCTTTCACGCAGCCAGTCTGTCTTGCCCAGCCGCTCCAGACCGGCCGAGGCCAACAGAATCGCCTCTACCTGCCCCTCGGCGAGTTTGCGCAGCCGCGTGTCAACGTTGCCGCGAAACTCCACCGCCTCGATGTCCGGCCTGATCGCCTTCAGCTGCGCCCGCCGCCGCTGGCTGCTCGTTCCAACCCGCGCGCCGCGCGGCAGTTCGGCAAGACTTGCGTGATTCAACGAAACAAATGCATCCCTGGGATCGACTCTGGGAGGTGTCGCCGCCAGCACAAAGGGCTCCGGCAGCTCCGTGGGCAGATCTTTCAAAGAATGCACCGCCAGGTCCACGCGTCCCTCGGCCAGCGCCTCCTCAATCTCCTTGGTGAACATTCCTTTGGATCCGACCTCGGCAAAGGTGACTTCCTGCAGCCGATCCCCGGTCGTCTTGATGATCTCGATTTCGACGATGTGGCCCTGGCCGCGGAGCAGGGCGGCAATATGATTGGCCTGCCAAAGGGCCAGTTGAGAGCCTCTGCTCCCGATAAGCAGTTTCATCGCGAAGTCTCCACGCCCGGCTCGTCGGCCTTCGTATGCTCGTTCCCAACAGTATCCGAGCTCTGTTTGCCGGATGCAGCCCTCTCCGGTTCCGGCGTTGCATCCGTTAAAAGCGACCAAGCTTCGCAAAGCGCATCGAGTTTGAGAGAGTCGCCTTCGCGCGCCGCATGCTTGATGGCCTGCATCGGCGGATGAAGAAACTTGTTCATCAGCCCTCGGGTCAGCGCCTCGACCGCGGCAGTCTGCTCCGCGGTCAAAGTTCCCAACCGGGCATGAATCCGTTGCAGCTCGGCCTGACGAATCTCCTCGGCCTTGCGCTGCAAGGCCACAATGGCCGGGGCCAGGTTGACCGCACGCTGCCGCTCGTGGAAGCGCTCCACTTCCCCGTCAATCAGGCTCTCGGCATCCAGCGCTTGCCGGCCGCGCTCTTCCATGTGCGCCGCGGCCACCTGCTGCAAGTCATCGATGTCATAAACGAAGATCCCATCCAACTTGTTCATCGCCGGATCAACGTCGCGGGGCACGGCAATATCGATAAAGAACATCGGCCGGTTACGCCGCCGATGCAAGAAAGACTGACCATGCTCGGGGCGGAAAATGTGGTGCGGGGCGCCGGTCGAGCTGATCACGATATCCGCTCCGCTCGCCGCCTCATAGAGCTGTTCGAACGGAACCACCTGGGGAACCACGTTCCCCTGAAATTCATCCGCCATGCGCCGGGCACGTTCGTGCGTCCGGTTCGTCACCAGAATCGCACCTGCTCCCTGCTGCACCAGATGACGCGCAGCCAATTCGCTCATTTTGCCGGCGCCAACCAGGAACACTGTCCTGCCCTGCAGCGAACCAAAGATCTTGCGTGCCAGGTCGACGGCCACGGATGCAATTGATACCGAATTCGATCCGATTCCGGTCTCCGTACGAGCCTTCTTGGCCGCCGCAAAAGCGCTTTGCAATAAGTGTTCCAGTTGCCCAGCCACAGTGCCTGAAGCCTTGGCCACGGCAAACGCCTCTTTTACCTGCCCAAGAATCTGCGGCTCGCCTACGACCATCGAGTCGAGACTCGCGGCCATGCGGAACAGGTGCCGGACGGCCTCGCGATCGCGGTGCTCGTAAATGTGTGGCGCAATCACGCCCGGCTCGAGGCCGAAGTGGCTCTCAAGAAACGCCGTCAGCGGTGTGTCCGCCGACTCGACCGCCGCCAGCAACTCCACGCGGTTGCAGGTAGAGACGATCATGCATTCGGATACCCCGGGCATACTGCCAGTAGCGCGCGTAGTCTCCGGCAGATCCTCGCGTGAAATCGCAATCCGCTCCCGCAGCTCGATGGGCGCGGTTTTGTGGTTCACTCCAATGAGCGCAAGTGTCATTGTGGACCGAACCTGTGCACATGGCTGAAGAGGTTGGCGGCCCACACGGCCATCATCACAATCAAGGACCGCGCCGGAGAGATAAGCTGCCTTCCGGCCGCGCAGACCCACGCTGCGCCGCACAAAGAGCAGCAGAACGTAGATTGCCCAGCTTATGAAGGAGGCAATCACTTTTGGATCGGCGAAATAGGCCGCGCCCAGGGAGGTTTCCTGGGCCAGCACGGAGCCGATGACCAGGCCCACCGTCATGCACGGAAACCCGAACTCCAGGGTCGCATGCGAGATCCGCTCCAGGGTGTCCAGCGGAGGCAGCCAATCCAAGGGCGCCCACCAGGAATCCTGCCCGGCCTTGGGCTTACTCTTGATGCGCCGTTCCTGAACGAGGTAAAGCATCGACGTCAGCAAGCTGAAGCAGAGTGCAGCATAGGCCAGAAGCAGCGCCGCAATGTGCGCTACCAGCCAGCTTGTCCGAACGCCTTCCGAGGGGAACGTGTAACGATCAGCTCCCAGCGCGGGCACGAATACCAGAAAAAAAGTTGCCGGCAAGGCAAAAAGGCCAAGAGAAATAGCGTCATACAGCCACCAGACGAGAAAGAACAACCCCGCCACCGCCAGCCCCAGCAGAGACTCGATCTCGCGGACGGTCACCGGCATGAAGTGATGAGCCTGCACCAGCATCTCGACCACAGAGACAAAGTGAAAGAAGAAAGCCATTCCGCCCAGGTGCACGCAGGTCTTGCGCCAGCGGAGAATGCCATAGAGCACGGCCGGGAAGACCGCGACGCTCGCCGCAGCGTAAAGAATTGCCGCAACTCTTAGCCAAAGAAGGTACATCTCGCTCTTCACCTTAATGCGCCAGGGGCCAGTATACTGTGATCCAAATCACCAAACGTCCATACTGTCCAGCGGCTTCGCCTATCCTGAAAATCCACGTAAGGTGTTGATTCCAGAGTAAACCTTTTGCCTGAGGGCATGCCAATCGGCCGACTGGCGATAGATCTCCAATCAATCCGGCAGAATCGGGATGAAAAATCCCTGAACTCTACCACCGCGCTTCCCTGGTCCATGCACCAAAGCCATTTCCGCCCCGTTTCCCACAGCCAAACCGCCGTGGCAACGAATTACGCCGCCGCCGCGCTAATCTGAAAGTCAGCATGACCCGGGAAGACCCTCAAGCCGCCCCACCGCAAATCCCTCCCATGGACAAGACTCCCGCGGAGCTGACGCCATTCATGCGCCAGTGGACGGCCGCGAAGCGCGAGAATCCCGATGCCCTGCTGTTTTTCAGGATGGGCGACTTTTACGAGCTTTTCTATGACGATGCGGTCGTCGTGAGCCGCGAACTTCAGCTCACTCTTACGGCGCGCGATCGGGAGCGCAATCAGCCTATGTGCGGCGTTCCTTACCACGCGGTCGAGGGCTATCTCACCCGCTTGCTGCGGAAGGGTTACCGCATCGCCATCTGCGACCAGATGGAGGACCCCAAGCTCACCAAAAAGATTGTGCGCCGCGAGGTGACGCGGGTGCTCTCGCCTGGCACCGCTCTCGACAATGGCCTTGGGCAGGAGCAAAACAACTTCCTCGCCGCGCTCTTTGAAGCCAACCGCCCTCAAGAAAGAATTCCCTCCACGTCCAGAGCCCACGAGGATTTCGCGCCCCTCGCAGCGCCGATGGGATCGCGGACAACGAAAAACGATGTTCTAAGTCCAGCCAGCGGATCAGCCGGAAGCGGCGCGCACGGTTGCCCCATTTATGCAGTGGCTTTGCTCGACGTTTCAACGGGGGAGTTTCGTACGGCGGAGTTTCAGGGCGCTAGCGCTCTCCAACTCGCGGTCGACGCGGTTCTGATCTCCGGCGCAAGCGAAGTCCTGCTCGCATCGACGGCCGAGATGCCCGCGGCGCTCGAACGTATTCCTGCGCGAACGCGCGTTGAAGACTGGGTCTGGACGCGTGAATTTGCGATTCCTCTGGTCGAGCGCCAGCTTGGCGTGCGCTCGCTCGATGGCTATGGGCTCATCGGGCACGAGGCGGCGGCCATCGCTGCCGGCGCGGTCCTCCATTATGTCCGTACCACTCAGAAAAACGAAGCGCTGCACGTCGATTCCCTGCGCTTCGAGGAGCATTCCGGAGCGCTCGAACTCGACCAGGTGACGGTGCGCAACCTGGAACTTGTTGAACCCCTCTTCGTAGGTCAGGACGCGAAGGCGACGCTCTTTCATACTCTGGATGAGTGCCAGACCCCTATGGGCAGACGCCTGTTGCGCGCAACCATCCTGAGGCCGCTCATGGATGCCGTGGCCCTTGAAGCGCGTTACGAGGCGGTGGGCGAAGCGCACGGCGACTTGCTCCGGCGCGAAGAAATTCGGCGCGCATTTTCCGGAATCCTCGACCTCGAACGATTGCTCGCGCGGCTCAGTCTCGATTCCGCCGGCCCGCGCGACGTACGGGCGCTCGCCGCAAGTCTTGCCAGGCTGCCTGCGCTCAGAATTGCACTCGATCCAATGAGATCTCCTCAATGGCGCCATCTTTTCGCAAGCCTGGATACACTCGACGACGTGACCGCGCTCATTCATAAATCGCTGATCGACGAGCCTCCACTCACTCTCGCGGATGGAGGCGCAATTGCCGCGGGCGTCGATGCCGAGTTAGATGAGCTTCGCACCATTTCGACCACCGGCCGGCAGGCGATTGCTGAAATCGAAGAGCGCGAGCGGCAACGGACCGGAATCGGTTCGTTGAAGGTGCGCTATAACTCGGTCTTCGGCTATTACATCGAGATCACCAAATCGAACCTTGCCCTGGCGCCTGCCGACTACGAGCGCAAGCAGACCCTCGTCAACGCGGAGCGCTTCACGACCCCTGAATTGAAGGAGTACGAGCGGAAGATTCTCACCGCTCACGATCGCTCGATAGAAATCGAAAAACGCATATTCACCCAGCTGCGCGCCTCCGTGCTTCAGGCCGCGGGGCGCGTTCGCCGCTCCTCTGCCGCCGTGGCGGAAGCCGATCTGCTCGTCAACTTCGCGCATCTGGCTGCAAGCCGAAAATATGTGAGGCCGCGCATCGCGGAGGAGCCCCTGATTGAGGCCGTGGCTGGCCGCCATCCGGTCATCGAGCAATGGATGGAGCAAACGCGCGAAGGCCGCTTCATCGCCAACGATATCTATCTGAACGCAGTGGACAACTCCGCGGAACGGGGCCCCAGCCTGCTGCTCATTACCGGGCCCAATATGGGCGGTAAAAGCACCTATCTGAGGCAGACCGCGATGCTGGTGCTGATGGCGCAGATGGGCTGCTTTGTGCCCGCTGAGAGCTTGCGCTTCGGATTGGTCGATCGGATTTATACGCGCATCGGCGCCAGCGACAATGTCGCGCGAGGCCGTTCCACATTCATGGTCGAGATGACCGAGACGGCCACAATTCTGAACACGGCGACCAGGCGATCGCTGATTCTGCTCGATGAAATGGGGCGTGGAACGGCAACCTTCGATGGACTGAGCCTGGCCTGGGCTACCGTCGAATTTCTACACGCTGACATCGGTGCGCGTACGCTGTTCGCTACCCACTACCACGAGCTCACCATGCTTGCCGAAAAGCTGCCCAGGGTTCGCAATCTCCGCGTGGGAGTAAAAGAAGCTGCAGGAGGCATCGTGTTTCTGCACAACATCGAGCCCGGCGCCGCCAGCAAGAGCTATGGCATTGAGGTGGCGCGCCTGGCCGGCCTGCCACCCGTGGTGATCGAACGCGCCAAGCAGGTGCTTCGGCAGCATGAAAAGCAGGAGCGGCAGAGCGTGCAGGTTGAAACGGCCGCCGAGCCCCTGCAATTGACGATCTTCACACCGCTGTCGCAACGGATCGTCGACCGAATCGAGGCTGTCGACGTGAACTCGCTTACCCCGCTCCAGGCCTTGAACCTTCTTGAAGAGTTGCAGCAGGAAATGAAGGAGCGCGGATGAGGGCGAATCATTCGATTGCACGTTTGCGCCGCTCTGCTGGAAGTCTGCTCGTCGTCGGGCTTCAGGGCACCCAGCTTACGGGCCTTGAGGGTGCGTGGCTCAAAGTGGTGCGTCCTGCCGGCATCATCCTGTTTCGCCGAAACATTTCTGACGCGCGCCAGACCAGATCGTTGCTGAGCGAAGCCACGGCACTCTGCGAGACAAACAGTCTTCGTTGCGTTGACGTCGAGGGCGGAACGGTGGACCGTCTTCGCGATGCGCTCGCGCCCATTCCATCGGCGCAGGAGGTTGCCAGGGCGGGAATGAAATTCGCGCGCTTGCATGGCGATCTCGTGGCCCAGGCCGTGCGCGCTTTCGGCTTCAACACAACTCTGGCCCCGGTGCTCGACCTCGGTCTGCCGGAGTCCGTCGTAGTCATGGGCACGAGATCGGCATCTGCATCCGCGACCGAAGTGAGTGAATATGCGCGCGCATTTCTCGATGGCCTCTCCGCGCACAACGTTGCCGGCTGCGGCAAACATTTTCCGGGCCTCGGTGCGGGAACGCGCGACTCGCACCTCGAAACCCCGGCCATTCAGCGCGGCATGCGCGAGCTTTGGCGCGACGACCTTGCACCCTATCGCGCATTGCGCCGCCGCTTGCCCATGGTCATGGTGAATCATGCCACCTACTTAGCCACGCCGGGCAAAGCGCGTCCTGCAAGCGTGTTGAGCTATTGGATTTCGACCGTTCTCCGCAAGCGCATCGGCTATAACGGAGTTGTTTTCTCCGACGACCTCGAGATGGGCGGAATTCTCAATTTCATGTCCATCGAAGAGGCCGTGATCGCCTCCGTTCGCGCTGGGATGGATTTGATGGAAATCTGCCACAGTCCCGAGTTGATTCTGCGCGCGTATGAGGCCTTGGTTGCCGAGGGCGAACGCTCAAAGAGCTTCGCCGAGCTGCTGGCGGCGCGAGCAAGGCGAACTGCGCGGCTCCGAGCCGCGCTGTTTGCAGGCACGATTCCGCCCCCGCTTACAGTCCCAAGGTTTGAGGCTCTGCGGGCGCGGATTTTGCAGTTTGCACAAACAATTGCGCGCAGCCAACCCGCATCCGAGGACCAAATCTCATGAGCGCCAGGGCGATGAACGTTGCAGGCATCATGAGTGGAACTTCCGCAGACGGAATTGATGTTGCCCTGGTGCGCATTGAGCCCGGCAACCAAAGGACGGGATTCACCAAGCCGAAAATAACATTGCTGGCTCACGAGGGCTTTGCGTTCCCGATTGCACTTCGCCGGGCCATTCTCGCGGCGATGAATGCTGCTTCTACTTCAACGCCTGAACTCGCGCGCCTGAGCTGGCGTCTCGGCCTGGCCTACGCTGAAGCAGTCGCTGCCACATTTAAGGAGCATAGAGCAGCTATCGGCAACCTGGATCTGATCGGCTGTCATGGGCAGACGCTCTTTCATCAGGCCGCCCCCGCTCGTTATGCGGGACGCAGCTTCGCCTGCACCTGGCAAACCGGCGAAGCAGCGGTGATTGCCGCAAAGCTTCATCTTCCAGTGGTGTCAAACTTTCGTCCTGCGGACATGGCGGCCGGTGGCCAGGGTGCGCCTCTTGTTCCGCTGCTCGATTATGTTTTGTTTGCGCACCGGAGGCGTGGCCGAGTCTTGCAGAATATTGGCGGCATTGCCAATCTCACAGCAATTCCCGCGTCGGCGACTGCGGAGAAACTGATCGCATTTGATACCGGCCCCGGCAACATGGTGATCGATGCACTCGCCCAGCGCCTGTTTCAAAAGCCCTTCGACCGTAATGGCGCGCTTGCCGCCACCGGTGCCGTTCTCAAACCAGCACTCTCGGCGTCGTTGTTGAATCCTTTTTTCCGCTTGAAGCCACCGCGCACGGCCGGGCGCGAGCAATTTGGCCGCGAGTATGCCGCCAGGTTTCTTTCCATTTGCAAGCAACATAGCCGCAAGCCTCAAGACGCAATTGCGACCGCAACCGCACTCACCGCCGAATCCATTGCCCTGAGTTACAAGCGATGGGCATCAGCGAAGATGAAAAGCAATCCAGTCGACTACATCGTCTCCGGTGGCGGAGCGCGCAACCGGGCGCTCATGGCCATGCTCGCGCAGCGTCTTGGCCCGATGAACTGCGAATTGGCAACGAGCGAAGACTTCGGTCTGCCGGCGGAGGCCAAGGAAGCCGCGGCTTTCGCGCTCCTGGCCTGGCAAACATGGCATCGGCTTCCAGGCAATCTTCCCGCGGCTACGGGCGCGGCAAGGCCAATGATTCTCGGCCAGGTCACTTATGCGTAGATTCCTCGCTCTCTTCGCGCTTGCACTGATTGCCGGCTGTCACGCCGGCCCGCGCGATCCGCAAACGGTCGTCTTTCTTATCGAGAGCAGCCCTGCCAATCTTGACCCGCGCATCGGCACCGACGCTCAGTCGGAGCGAATCGATGCGCTTCTGTTCGATGGACTCGTCGATCACAATGCGAGCTTCCAGTTCATTCCCGCGTTGGCCAAGAGCTGGGATAGACCCAACCCTCTAACGCTAGTTTTTCACTTGCGCGGCGGCGTTCGCTTTCATGATGGACGCTTGCTTACCTCACACGACGTAGTGTGGACTCTGAACTCGATCCTGAAAGGCGCCGTTATTTCACCGAGGGCCGCCGCTTACGCTTCGGTCGATGTGGTGGAAGAGCGCGACCCGATGACTGTCGTGTTCCACCTGAAACATCCCGATAATTACCTGCTAAGGAACCTCTCCACCGGCGCGATTGGCATTGTGCCCGATGGGAGCGGCCGCGATTTCTGGAAGCACCCCGTGGGCACAGGACCGTTCCGGTTTGTCAGCCAGCAGATCGACCAGGACGTTGTGGTTGAGCGCAATCCACTCAGTTGGGCAGTGGTGCCCAAGCTGGAGCGCGTGCGCTTTGCCGTCGTCCCCGATGCAATCACCGAGTCCCTGGAGCTTGAAAAAGGCTCTGGCGATATTGCGGTCAATTCCCTTCCCACAGACTCACTCTCCGTGCTCTCAGCACGGCCTGATTTGCGCATTGAAGAGTCCGCCGGCACTGAGGTTCAGTACCTGGCGTTCAATCTGCGTGACCCGTTGCTCGCGGATGTGCGGGTGCGTCAGGCGATTGCCTGCTCCATCGATCGCAGCCTCATCGTACGCGCGTTGTTGCGCGGTCATGCGCGGCTGGCAGTGAGCCTGCTGCCTGAGAACCACTGGGCATGGACCGGCGACGTGCCGCGACATGACTATGACCCAGCCCGCGCGGAACGGCTGCTGGATGCCGCGGGGCATACGCCTAGCCGCGACGGCATCCGCTTTCACCTGGCGATGAAAACCAGCAACGATGAGGGAACGCGTCTGCTGGCCGCGGTGCTGCAACAGCAATTGAAGAACGTTGGGATTGCGCTCGATCTGCGCAGCTATGAGTTCGCAACCTTCTACTCCGATGTCACGCGGGGTGCGTTTCAGGTCTATTCCCTTCGCTGGATCGGAGGCAACGAGCAACCCGATATCTTCAGCTATGCCTTCCTGACCGCGAATTTTTCACCTAAAGGCGCGAACCGCGGTCATTACTCGAATCCTCAGCTTGATGCGGCGCTCGACGATGCGGCTGAGAATGCAGATATATCGAAGCGGCTCGCCGACTATAAGGTGGCGCAGCAGATTCTGGCTCGCGATCTGCCGACCATCAACCTCTGGTATCTCAATACGATTGTCGTTCACAATCGCAGGCTGACGGATGTGATTGCAGAGCCTTCAGGCAGCTACACATTTCTTGAAACAGCCGAATTGTCCAGCGACCAGTCGATGTCTTCCAAATAAAACAAATCCGACCTGGTCAACTAAGGAAGACCGGTCCTCTGGCCAGCCAATGGTCCGGGAGAAAAGCGCACTCACAGAATTAGATTCTTATTGAGGTCTCTCCCCTTATAACCTGCAGATAAAGAACTTCTTAACTATCGCATGGGCCGGTAATGGCCTGCCATGCACAGTGTGGCACGCTGCCTTCAACCTTTTCGAACATTGCCTCGTCTACCGGAGTAGAGATGGCATCCTCGCCCTCCGGCGATTTGGATATTTTGAAAGTGGAGAACAGGCATTATGAAGAGCAATAGGATAGTGTGCGTTCCGTTCCTGTTGGTTTCGATTGCGTTGGCAGCTACGCTGTCCGCAGCATCGGCGATGGCAAGCGCCCAGGCGGCTCCCCAGGCTGCGGCCCGATTTTTGGGGACAATCACGGCAGTGAACGGAACTTCCCTGACGGTTAAAACTGACGCCGGGGAGGTACACCAGGTGGATGTGCCTTCGACGGCGGTTCTCAAACAGATCGAACCCGGAGTAAGAGATCTGAGTGCCGCGCAGACCATCGAGTTCAACAGCTTGGCCACGGGCGACCGTGTGCTGGTCAAGCTCGACCCAGACGCGCCAGCCGGAACTTCGGTCGCGCTCCAAATCATCGCAATCAAGCAGGCGGACCTTGCGAAGAAGCAGGCGCAGGAGCGCGAAGACTGGCAGCAACACGGTGTAGGTGGGCTTGTGAAGAGCGTCGACCCGGCCTCCGGTGTCATCGTACTGACGACCGGCGCCGGCTCTGCAGCCAAAACAATCTCCATCCAAACCTCCAAGGCAACAATCCTCAAGCGCTACGCGCCCGCTTCGGTAAGTTATGACCTGGCGCAAGTGGCAGCCATTGATGCAATTCACGCTGGCGACCAGCTACGGGCGCGAGGCGTAAAGAATGAGGCTGGAACTGAGATTGCTGCGGAAGAAGTGGTTTCAGGTAGCTTCCGCAATATTTCCGGAACGATTACCTCCATTGACGCAGCCAACACTTCACTTGTCGTAAAGGATTTGGCCTCGAAGAAACAGGTAACCATCAAAGTGTCGGCAGACACGCAAATGCGTCAGCTGACAGATCGGATGGCGACCATACTAGCGGCGATGCTGAACGGAACTATGGGAAGCTTTGCTGGCCGCCCTGGCGGACAGACGAACCCCGGCGGCGCCCAGGGCGGTCCACGTCCTGGCGGCGGTGGGTTCGACCCGCAGCAGATGCTCAGCCGTGCGCCTGCAATCCAGTTTGCCGACCTTAAGAAAGCCGAAGCAGTGATGGTCGTCGCCACAGAGGATTCGATGGCAGATACGGCGATTACGTTGGTCGCTGGCGTCGAACCGCTGTTGCAAGCTCCGGCAGCAAATCAGAATCTGCTGAACTGGAGTTTGAGTTCGGGCACACCGGATGCGTCTCAATAGACGCACTCGAAAATTCATTCACAAACAGGCGAGGAACACGTGTATTCAAAGTTGCACTTCTTCTTTCATTTGGCAGTTGCGGTTTCCATTGGATTTGCGGGTTCTCTTTCAGCGCAAACTCCGACCCCGGCTCCGGCTCCGGCTCCGGCCCTTCCCGCAGTGGCAACCTCAACTGTCCACGGACACATCGCCGACCCGACTGGAGCTCTGATCCCGGGCGCGAAGGTTACCCTGGACAATGCGTTGGGCGTGGCGCTGAAGACCACAACGGCAGATGCCGCAGGCGCTTATTCGATCGGGGGCCTGGCTCCAGGCAGTTACATCGTGCAGGTAGCCGTTGAAGGTTTCGCACCCTTTACGTCTCCGACAATTCAGGTTCTCGCAGGTCAGACCAAGCGTGTGGATGTCTCGATGGCCATCGAGTCGGCACAGCAGAGCGTGACAGTCACCGATGAGGATGAGACGCCAACGGTGAGTGTCGAAGCCGGCAGCAACGCCAGCGCCATGGTGCTCAAGGGCAAGGATCTGGATGCCCTGTCAGACGATCCCGATGAGCTTTCCAACGAATTGACGGCGCTGGCTGGCCCTGCAGCCGGTCCCAATGGCGGACAGATTTATATCGACGGTTTCACAGGCGGAACACTTCCGCCTAAGTCGGCGATACGCGAAATCCGCATCAACCAGAATCCGTTTTCGGCCGAGTTTGACCGGATCGGATACGGACGCATTGAGATTTTGACCAAGCCGGGAACTGACGTGCTGCATGGGCGCGGCTTTCTGCAAGGGAACGACAGTTCGTTCAATACGGGTAACCCGTTTGCGCCGCCTCCGGCTTACCACGCTATCCAGTACAACGGAACGATCAGCGGTTCGCTCAATAAGAAGACATCGTTCTTCCTGAGCGTGGAAGGGCGCGAAAATCCCGACGCCACCATTTACTCGGTCGACATACCCACCTTCGATGCTTCAACGGGGCTCTACTCTTTGCCTACGAGCGTGACGACTGGAGCCACTTACAGCCCTTCATCCCGCATTGAAGTGTCCCCGCGCATCGATATGCAATTGGGGCAGAAGAATACACTTACGGTGCGTTACCAGTTTGAGCAGCGCAGCACTAGCGGAAATTTCGACTCGACATCGCTCCCCACACAAGCCACCGGAACGACGTCAACCGAGCAAGCTATTCAACTGAACGATTCTCAGATCATTACCGACCACGTTGTCAATGAAACCCGCTTTCAATACCGTCGTGCGCCAACCGTCGACACTTCGATAAGCACCGCGCCCACAGTAGGCGTGCCTGGGTACTTCTCCGCAGGCGGCAGCGGAAGCCAGTTCACAAACGACCACTCCACTCACCTTGAGCTGCAGAGCATCACGACAATGAGTGTTGGAGCTCAGGCAATCAAGTTTGGGTTATGGGCACGCGACAACCGCGATGCTAACACCTCGAGTCAAGGCTTCAATGGTAGCTTCAGCTTTCCTTCGCTGGCTGCTTATGTAGACACTCTCAACGGACTGGCACAGGGCCAGACCGTCGCCCAGATTGCCGCAGCCTGTACACAGCCAAACACCTGCACACCCAATTCGCTCAACTACACATCGGGGAATCAGAATTACCTCGCAAATGTCTTCGATGGCGCGCTGTTTTTCCAGGACGACTGGAAGGCCAGTCCCTTCCTGACGCTTTCCGGCGGCTTGCGCTGGGAGACGCAAAATCACATTGCGGACCACAGCGACTTTGGCCCCCGCTTTGCCTTCGCATATGCCCTGGACGGGCACAAGAACAAGAAGCAGGCTAAAACCGTATTGCGCGGCGGGTTTGGATTCTTCTATGACCGGTTCCAGATTGAAAGCCTTATGGGCCTGGAGCGTGACAACGGCGGACCCACAAGTCAGTTGGACACAGTGATTACCAATCCCACCTGCTTTTCGGCCACAAGCCTGAGCGCCATCAACCTGGCATCGTGCGGCTCAGGCAGTTCCTCGGTTGCCCAAATCCAGCAACTCGACCACTCGTACCATTCACCTTACAACGAGCAGCTTGGCGTCAGCCTGGAGCGTCAATTGACCAAGGTCTCTACGCTGACATTGACTTACGTGCACTCCTACGGCGTGCATCAGATGGTCACGCGAGACTCCAACGCATACCTGCCAGGGACATTTGTCTATGGGAGCACGACGTTGACGGGTACCAGGCCCAACCCATCGTTGGGCATTGTAGATGAGATTTATCCCGAAGGCGTCTTCAAGCAAAACCAGCTGATCATGAACTTGAACGCCCGTTTTGCTCAGAACTTCAGCATGTCAGGCTTCTACACGCTGAACTTTGCCGACGGCGATACCGGCACTGCATCCAACTCCTATAACCTGCTTCAGGATTACGGACACGCCGCCTTTGTCAGGAGGCAAATGGTCTTCCTGATGGGTAACTATACCGGCAAGTGGGGCATTACGTTCAATCCATTCCTCGTTGCTCAGGCTGGCCGGCCGTTCAACATCACCACCGATACTGATTTGACCGGGGACAATTTCTTTAACGACCGTCCCGCCTACGCAACCAGTGCGGCGTCTTGCTCGGCGAGCAATGCGGAGTTTGTGCAGACTACCTTTGGCTGCCTCGACGTTACTCCGCAGTCGGGCGAGAATCTTCTTCCGGCCAATCTGGGCAACAGTCCATCGCTAGTTGCCTTCAATCTGCGCGTAAGCCGTGCATTCGGCATCGGACCGAAGATTGGCGCGAATGCTGCCGGCGGTCCACCCCAGGGCTATGGTGGCCCTCCTGGCGGAGGCCGCGGCAGGGGGTTTGGCGGGGGCTTTGGAGGCGGTCCGTTTGGCGGTGGAGGGGGCGGCCGGGGCGGGATGTCGGGCACGGGTCACAAATATTCCCTCACGTTCAGCGCCCAGGCTTTGAATCTGTTCAACGACATCAACTACGGCACCCCCTCGGGAAGCGTGGTCCCCGCGCTGCTCCCAGGCTCAACGACAGCTTATGGCCCCGGCAGCCGTTTCGATAAATCGACCAGCCTCGCCTCCGGCCTGTTTGCTTCGCCTTCGGGCTCAGCCTCACGCCGCATCTTCTTTCAGGCAGCGTTCTCTTTCTAGCCAATTGATAGACACCAGCGAAAAGGCCGGAGCGTGATTCTCCGGCCTTTTTCTTAACTTCTACGGCGCTGCCGTCACCGTGGTTCGCCGGTCTTCCTCTCCAAGGGCATCTCTGAGTGAGACGATCTTCAATTGGGCCTTGAGAGCGCTGAGAGAGGCGGCACTGATAGCGTCGATTTCTGCCGTCTCTCCCGGTAGAAGATCGAAGTAATTGTCAGAGAGCTTTACGTCGAGATTGCCGAATGAAAGATAGACACTGCGCGCCAACACAGGGGAAGTTAAGCGAATCCTGTAGCCCCCGCTCGATTCCACGGTTTCCACCTGGAGATCGGCTTTCTTTAAGTGGATCTCTTTCACCGGGGCCAGGTAGATAAGGTTACGCGAAACGCTCACTCCGCCAGCTGTGAGATCGGCAACAACGAAGACGCGTGAAGTATCCGTAGCACCCGCATCGGTTAGCTTTTTGAGCGGCCAGTCGAGGTACACTTTGCTTGCAAGGGGTGTCACATCGATGGGAAGAGACTCTTCCAGCAGCACTTTGCCGTCGAAGTCCATCAGACGAACGCGAAGCGTCGCATCTTGCGCCTCAGTCTTGTCTGAGACCACATAAACCTTCACCGAGCCATCCTCAAGGTGCGGCGAAACAAGGATGGGCGCATAGAAGCGACGCGCATAATATTGCAAGGCCTTCCACCTGCCGTAGTAGTCGATCGAAGACCATGATGCAACCGGCCAGCAGTCATTCAACTGCCAGAAAATGGAGCCCATGGTCTCAGGCCGCGAGCGGCGAAAATGTTCAGCACCGATTTTGATGCCCTCAGCCTGGAGGACCTGGCTCACGTAGAGAAAGCTGGCGAAGTCCTTGGGTTCCGGATAATCCCGCAGAAGATAGTCGTGGATGATGGAGTTGCCTTCATCGTTCTTCTGGTGGGCAAGCATGACAGGAGTAAAAATGCTGGTCCGGTCTTCCGGCTGAGTAAATGCCTCCACGGTTCTCATCTCCGGGAACGATTGGAACCCATACTCGGTTACAAAGCGGGAATGGTGCGTCTCATACGTCGAGAACGGCACGCGCCCGTGCCATACATCCCAGATGTGATCGTCGCCGGTGTGATAGTTGGCTGAGACAGCTTCATAGTCCGCGCTTGGAGAACTGGGCCAGTAAGGAGTCTCGGCATCCAGCCGCTCCACCACGCGGTTCAGGATGCCGCTGAACTCGGTCAGATAGTCCTGCCACATCTGAAACTTCACGTCCAAAGGTAGCTTTGCTCTGTCACCCCAATTGAGCGCATCCTCAGTCTCATTGTTGCCGCACCACACCACGATGCTGGGGTGGTTGCGGAGGCGGCGGACCTGGTCATCTGCTTCTGCTTCAATGTTCTGCTTAAAAGCATACGTGCCCGGTTGCCAGTCGTTGCCGAACATAAAGTCCTGCCACACCATGATCCCCAATTCGTCGCAGATCTGGTAAAACTCATCGGTCTCGTAGTAACCGCCACCCCAGTGTCGAATCATGTTCATGTTGGCATCCCGCGCCGACTCCAGAATGCGGCGATAATCAGCCGTGGTCACGCGATTGGGAAAGCTGTCGAAGGGAATCACGTCCGCACCCTTGGCAAACACCGGGATGCCGTTCACGATCAACTCAAAAGAGCGGCCCCATTTGTCCAACTGGCGATGAAGTTCGATGGATCGGAGTCCAGCCTTCACCTTTCGCTCTTCGCTCACCTGCGCGCCCTTCCCCACCCGCGCCGTGAACTCGTAGAGAGGCTGCTCGCCGTAACCCGCCGGATACCAAAGCCGAGGTTGAACAATCTCAATCGGGAGATCGATAAGGTTGCTGCCGGTCTTGAGGTTAACCTTTCTGCTCACGATAATCGGCTTGCCAACAGGGGAGTATTGGATACTTACGCTAGCCGGTCCTGCTGTGGACGCCTCCACCTCGACCTCAGCATCTATGTGCGCCACTTCTCTGGCCACGTTACGCTGGCGGATCGCGAAATCGGCGATGCGAACCTGGTTCCACGCCTCAAGCCGCACCGGCCGCCAGATGCCGCTGGTCACAAATCGAGGGCCCCAGTCCCAGCCGTATTCGTAAGCGGCCTTGCGAATATAGGTTTTGGCGAGGGTGCCGGTCCTCGGCTGCCACGGATCACCGGCTGCCACTTCCTCAGCCGCCTTAATAGGCAATGGAAAGACAACGCGAAGAATATTGCTGCCCATGTGCAGATGCTCTTTAACAGACACACGCCAGGTTCGGAACATATTGTCGGCGATCAGCACCTTCGCGCCGTTCAGGTACACCTCACTGGACGCGTCAAGCCCATCGAATACCAGATCGACATTGGTATGCGAAAGCAACGCCCGCGATGCGTCGAATTTCAGCCGGTACTCCCAGCCCTCATTTTCGATCCATTGCAGCTTCGATTCGTTGTCGCGAAAGAAGGGGTCGGGAATCTTCTTGTTGGCCAGAAGATCGAGGTGGATGTCTCCCGGAACGCTGGCCGCAAGCCAGCCGGTCTCGGCATCCGCAGCCGGTGAAGTCATCTGACGGAACTGCCAGCCGTGATCCAGCGTCAGCACCGCGTTCTGCGCCGATTCTCTATGGGCTTGCGCCAAACCCATCCCCGCGTTCGCGGCAGCTACGATCCACACGCACCACAACAAGCCTCTGGCAATGATCGATTTCATCTCTCACCCTCAGGCGCCTAAGGACTGAGAGTTTCTCTCTCACATTAGGCGCACAGTGAATGATGATAGCGCGCCCGCTTAGGAATTGCTTTTCAGCGCAAAACGGCGGCGAAGGAGGGTGTCCACGGCAAAGATGCCTGGACCAAGGATAAGAATCAGCAAAGCGGCAAACCAGTATGTGTACGGAGTTGCGCTATAGAAGTCGCTCGGGTTTGAAAGCATGTGTGTGAAGTTGATCCTGTCATCGGGCACACTCAGGTAGGCCATGGTCATGTTCACGAACAGCACAAGCGAAACCAGGCGCGTACCAATCCCGAAGGCAAACAGGATTCCCCCGGCAAACTCAACCAGCGCAACCGCGAATGCAGTGGCGCCGGGAGCAGGGAGATTCAGACTGGCGAAAAACTGGGTCACACGGTCAAGGTGCGTGAGCTTGCCCCACCCGTCCTGATAGAACTGCCAGCCCCAATAAAGCCGGATGGCGAGCAGTAGTGGGCTTTGAGCGCCGTTCGCGATTGACGCAAACCAACCGTAAGCAACGGATAGAGGACGTATTACTTTCCGCGTCATCTTCGACCTTTCATTCAAAGAAGAGATTCGAGTTCGGGAGCGCATATCCAGCCCAACTCGGCCCAGTTGGAAAACCATTCTCTGACTCGTTTTGCGCGGCGAACTTCAGGAAGGCGCGAATCGGCAAATCCCTCCATGAGCGAATCCGCCAGCGAAAGGCCCTTGCTTATGGATGCGAGTGTGAGAAACTCTTCCCGCACAAGTCTTCGATAATAGACCGCATTGTCGACGCGGTGAATCGCGAGCCAGGTTGCGCGCCGGCGCAGATTTGGCAGTCTTGCAGGCGCTTCCGGCGCTTCCTCAGGCATCACGCCCGCTTCCCCGATTTGTTTCTTTTCACGATCGTGCAGGCTGAGGGCTAGATCGTCGGCCGGATAATTCAGAGCGACCAGCCGCAGATGAGGTTGCAGGGCGAGGCGCGAGCCCGCATCGATCGTGGCCACCTGGTCCAGGGTCAGCGGAACACGCTCCGCATTGTCAAAGGCTTCCAAAAAGGCCCATTCGATCCGTGCAACGTCGAGGGCAAGTTGGTGACGGCGGCCTGCAAACTCCGGATGAGCCGTGAGCCAATCGGGCAGCTTCGAGCCCAGGTTGCGCAACGTAAAGGAACGGCTCGGATGGGCCTTCAGATATTCAATGGATAATCGTTCAAAGGCGCGCGCCCCCACCACCGAACGCAGCACCGGAAAGTCCTCGCCCAATGCCCCAAGCACACGGAACCAATACTGCCGGTTATAAATCTCAAGACGCTCAAAAGCAGTAAGCCGGCTGTTGGGAGCAATGAAGGACCCGGCGACCTGTTCCATGGTCCGGCCATCTGGCGCGACGGGGCTCATCTGATCGTCCGCTGTCAGCGGTGCCATCACCGCGGCCGCCATTTCGCGTTGCAAAGCCTCCAGGCTCATTGCGCCCTTCGTTGCCCCGTTCGTTACGCCGCTCATTGAGATGCCCCCGCAAGTGCGATGGCGCGTTGCCCCAGGTATTTGTTTGCCTTCATTGCTTCCGCGTGGACTTCATCAAAAGTGGGAATATGGTCGTCCCACTCCAGCAGTGTCGGCGTGGATCCGCAGCGCTCGATGGCTCGTGCATAGAGCTGCCACACGGAATCGATGACCGGGTGGTCGTGCGTGTCCAGGATGTATTTCTCGTAACGCGAGTGGCCGGCGATGTGCATTTGCGCCACACGATGTGCGGGAATGGCGTCGACGTAGATCATTGGATCGAATTCATGGTTCATCGAGGAGACGTAAATGTTGTTCACGTCGAGCAGAATGCCGCAGTCGGCCCGTTCCACAACCTCGGTTAGGAACTCCCATTCGGTCATCTCGGACCCCGTAAAGGCGGCGTAGCTTGACACATTCTCGACCGCGACGGGGATTTCAAGGTAGTCCTGCACCATGCGCACGCGTTCCACCGTGCGTTCAACGGCTTCCCAGGTGTAGGGCAGAGGCAAAAGGTCGTGAGTATACGTCCCATCGACCGAGCCCCAGCACAAGTGATCGCTGAGCCATGGAGTTCCGGTACGGCGAACCAGTTGTTTCAGCCGGCGCAGATGTTCCGGATCAGGCGCCGTGACAGAGCCGAAGTACATGGAGACGCCGTGCTGAACAATGCGGTACTGCTCCAGAATCTGATCGAGGACCGCGAGCGGCCGCCCAGCGTCGACCATGAAATTTTCGCTGATGATTTCAAACCAGTCGACGACAGGCTTGCGCGAAAAAATGTGTTGATAGTGTGGTATCCGCAGGCCGATTCCGACGCCGTGATCCTGAAACGCATTGAAGCGGTTCCCTGACATAGTGGCAGCTTCCTGCTTCTGGGTGTGAGTTGTCAGAAATTGGGGTGGATGGCGCGGAGGATCGACGAGTCTTGAATTCCTGCCGCGCCATTTGCTGGGAGAGGAACTAGATCGCCTTTGGCATCTTCGAGCCGTCGGTAGCGCAGCCGCCCTTGCCCTTGCAGCTGTTCTTGCCGGCGCAGCCATTGTCGGAGGACTTGCAACCGCCGTTGCCTTTGCAACTGTTCTTTCCTTTACAAGCGTGTTTTTCGACATCGGACAACGAGCCGCTATACCGCAGCCCGGCCCTCATCACCTTGGCAGAGCTGGTGGCAGAGGCGCCCTGTGTGGCCGCGTGGGCCGCGACGGAGGTTCCACCGACCAGGCCGGTGAGAGCCGCCGTAAGAAGCAAAGCATTGAGCTGGTTCTTCATAGATCATTGACCTCATTTCGGTTGGGGGCGGGGTACCGCCGGTTGTGGCAATGTGGATTGGTCCGTGGGGAAGTCCACACTTTCCGCGTCACGCAGCTTTAGAGTGACGACCGGAACTAAAGGTTACAAGAAGAGACTCTCGTGGGAACATCAATTTATTCGCCCACGGGTCGCTGCGGAAGGTTCGGAGCCGGAGGATTTTCGGATTGGCGCGGATTGCTCGGCTGCGCTACCCTGATCCTGCCCGGAGATTACGCGGCTCGTCTTGGGTTTGGGGGGTGTTTGAACAACTCGAAGGGAATGAAAGTATTGGCCGGCACCAGTTTGGTATTGGCGCTTTTGCAGAGCGTCTGCACGGCTGTGCTTACCATTAGCGGCATCCGCCTGGCCATTGGACTCACGGCGTTTGCGCTCGCCGGCAGCACGTTCGCGCCGGTGCGCTGGTTTCATCAGGATGCGATCCGTATCCCCATGCTGGCTGTGGCGACGATAGGGGCCATCGTGGATCTTATGGTGCTGGCCTGGATGCGTCACCTCAGGTCGCAGCCCGGCGCCCAATGGCGGAAGCGGCAGAAGAGCCGGAGCGAACGGCGCTCCCAGCGGCTGCAGGTGGCGCTCGCGGTTTTGACCCTCATTCTCGTGGGGCTAGAGATCTGGACACACATTCTCATTCACCGTCCCCAGGCCCATGCTGCCGTTTATGTGAGCAGAATGCTCAAGGGGTAGGTTGTTGGCGAAAGAGGTAAGGCGCGTATTGTGGGGTCGGGAATCTGGAGTCAGGGGGCAGGGAGCAGGACAAAGGAGCTGGGGCCAGGCGGGGTACAGTTTTGCAGTTTTACAGTTTTGCAGCCGCTGTACGGGGTTGGAGGGCCGGTTTTTAAGATTATTGTTATGAGGGTGTTACGAGGGGATTTTGGTTTTTACAGCCATACAGCGGCTGTACCGGGTTGAATTTTGGTTTGTAATTCTTTTGCAATGAATAATTTATATAAATTCCACAGTTTCACAGTCAAAATCTTTTTTTCCCCCATGTCATGTAAGGGTGTCAGATCGGCGGAGGGCGGCCTCACGGTTTTGGCGGGGCGGTCACTGAGGGTTTCTGCTTTGCGCGGGCGACCCACGCACGGCAGGATGGGGATTTTGGGGAGAGCCTGGTGCGGATATGCCGTCATGGCGGAGGCGGTGACGTCGTGCCGGGCCGCATAGAGCCTGGGCTGGCGATCGATCTCAGGGGTGACGCAAACGGTGATGTTTCGAACGGTGCGCATGGTTTTTTCAATCCCGGGGAGCAAGGTGGGGTGTTTGTCTTCTATGGATAGTGTGCGCCGAGGGCGGGTAATGATCTGCAAAGCGGGGGTCAGGGTTCGGGGGTCGGGGAATGCCCGTGGCTAAAGCCATTCCTATCGAGGAAGGTATTCAGGGGCCTGAAGGCCCCTGCTCCCTCCGCCGGCGATCTGTCGATTTCTAGTGTTCCGGGCGTATCACCGCCTATGCGGAACTTTGCCGGATTCTTGCCGGGTTGGGGTCTGTGGCATCCCCGGTCCCCGCATGCGAGGGACCGGGGGCACCCTCATTTGTGTTTTGAAATATCCCCGGATCGGGGCCACCCGCCAGCTTGGTGAGAGGCCGGACGCTTCCCTGCTCCGTTCGGTCCTCTGTTCGGTCCTCTTTACGCTCTTGGCGGAGGATCTGGACGGACGGGGCTTACTCCTCGCGGAGGACTTGCAGCGGCCTCAGGCCGAGGATGCGATAGCTTGCGATCCAGCCGGTGGCGGTGGCTAACAAGGCTGTTCCGAAGAGGGCGATCACGGTGGCTCCCCACTCGATGTGAAAGGCTACCTCGAGGCGATGGAGCAGGACCCGGGTGAGGAGGTTGGCGAAGACGACGCCGACCATCCCCGCCAGCAAGCCGAGCACACAGAATTCGACGCTGAAGGTGAGGACGATGCGCATGCGGGTGGCTCCGAGGGTTTTGAGGACGACGGCCTCCTGCATGCGGCGGAAGCGCGTGCTGGCGATGCTGGAGGCGAGGATGGTAAGGCCGGCGAGGATGGAGAATCCCGCGAGGATGCGGACGACGAAGGTGATTTGATTGACGACGCTGTCAATGCGGTCAAGCACGTCGGCGACGTTGATGATGGTGATGGTGGGATAGGCGGCGAAGAGGGCGCGCTCCATGACGGCCACCTGCCTGGGGTCCATATGCACACCACCGTACCAGGTGGAGGGCTGGCGATTGAGCTGGCCCGAGGGGAGAACAAACTGGACGCGGCCGCCCAGGTGCTGTCCGTCGGCACGGTAGATGGCGCCGACTTTGAGCTGGCGGGGCTGGCCGCCGATTTCGATTTCGACGGCAGAGCCTACGGCTAGGTTGAGACGCTGTGCGACACCGTCGCCGACGGCGAGCTGGGAGGCGGCTGGATCGGTCCACCATGCCCCCTTGGTGACTTTGTCGCCTTCAGGCGGCGTATCGGCCCAGGAGAGCTCCGCCTGCTCAAGCATGCGGCGAGGATAATGCTGATTTTTCATCTGTTCGATGGGCTGGCCGTTGATGGAGATAAAGCGGCCGGGAACGACGGGCATGAGATCGAGTGGTTGGGTGACGCCGGGCTGGTGCGCGAAGAAGGTTCTGACGCCGCCAACCTCATCGGTGTTGACGTCGACGAGAAAGATATTGGGCAATTTGGGCGAGGCGGTCTCGCGCAGCTCGCGGAGGATCTGGGCCTGCATGAGATAGACGGCCAGAATGAGCATGACGCCGGTGCCCAGGGCGGCGAGCACGGGCGCGGATTGGTTGCCGGGGCGATAGAGATTGGCGAGTCCGTGGCGCAGCGAGGAAGGCAGGCGCAGGCGGACACGATCGAGCAGGATGCGGAGGGTGAATAAGGCGAGGGCGGCGAGAGCCAACAGCACCACGAGCGCGATGGCGAACATGACGGCAAACCAGGTTCCGACTTTGGCGGAGTCAGACAGCGCCCAGGCGATGGCGCCGAGGGCGACGACGACCACGGCGGCGAGGCCAAGCTGCAACCTGCGCGCCCACCAGCGCGCAAACCAGGCGGCGACGCCGGGAGCGGCGGGGTCAACCAGGCGGCGCAGCACGAGGACTGGCCTGATGGCGCGCACGTCAAGCAGCGGAGGCAGGCAGAAGAGCAGAGTGGTCAAGAGGCCGGTTCCCACGCCGGCCAGGACGGACTTCCACGGGAAGTTGAGGACGACGTGGACGGGAAGCAGGTTGCCGAAGGCCTTGGGGAGGGCGGCCATGACGAACAGACCGGCGGCCACGCCGAGCAGGCCTCCGGCGAGCCCCAGGCCGAGGGTCTGGAGCAGGAAGATGCGGAGCAGATCGCCGGAGCCGGCGCCGATGGCCTTGAGAATGGCAAGCATGTCCATGTGCTGCTCAAGATGAGCGTGCATGGCCATGGCTACGCCGATGGCGCCGAGCACCATGGCGACGAGACAGATGAGGCTGAGGATGGCTGTGGCGTTATCGAGGCCACGGGTGAGGGCGGGATTGCCCTCGCGAAAATCCATGACCTGGGCATCGGGCAAGGCGGACTCAAGCTGCGCGCGGAGGGCTGCCGTTTGAGCGTCGGTGGAGATGCCCCCCGGCGACGCGGCGGGCAGCTTGACCAGGAGACGCTCGCTGACCCTGCTGCCGTAGGTGACGAGGCCGGTTTGCGCCAGAGAGGCCTGCGAGATCATGACGCGGGGCCCGAGGCCCGCGCCTGCGGTGATGCGATCCGGCTCCTGGCTGAGGACGGCGGAGATGCGAAAGGTTCTGCCTCCCAGGCGGAGGGTTTGGCCGACGTGCGCGTTGAGGCGGATGAGAAACTCATCGGCTACGACGGCCGAGTCGCCTTGAAGAGCTTGCTGGAGGCTCATGGCGGGCTCGAGCTCGGCGGTTCCGTAATAGGGGTACTGCGTGGGATCGACGGCTTTGAGCGAAACCAGCAGCGGCACAGGATCGGGCGGCACCGAGGCCATGGAGATGGTCTCGGTGACCCAGGTTGACTGGATCGGAACGGAGTTGGCGGCGCGGGCGGGGTTCAGTACGGCTGTAATTTTGTCTTGCTCTTCGGTTGTGGGCGGATGAAAGATGCGTGCGCTCAGATCACCGGCCATCAGGGAGCGGGCCTCGCCGTTGAGGGTGGTGCGAAAGCTGTCACTGAGTCCGCGCACGCCGACGAGCGCGGCCACGCCGATGGCGACCGAGAGGACGACAAATCCGAATTTGCCGGGTGCGGACTTGAGATCGCGCCAGCCGATGGCCGCGGTCCGCTTCCAGCTCAGTGGCCGCTTAGCCATGGGTCTCCTCGTTGCTGAAGAGATGGTTGGCGGGCAGATTTTGAGCGGAGGGTTGCGGCACGACGCCGGGGAGGGTGTCCTCGACGATCATTCCGTCTTTCAAAACGATTTTTCTGTCGGCTCGGCCGGCAACTTCGGGGTCGTGGGTGACGAGAACGAGGGTGGTTCCGGCGCGCTTGTTGCGCTCCAGAAGCAGATCGAGGACGAGGCGGCCGTTGGTGGAGTCGAGGTTGCCGGTGGGCTCGTCGGCCATGACGATGGGCGGCTCGACGACGAAGGCGCGGGCCAGGGCCACACGCTGCTGTTCGCCGCCGGACAGTTGCACGGGATAGTGATGCATGCGCTCGTTGAGGCCCACTTCGGCGAGCAGACGCCGCGCCTGCAGGAGGCCGCTGCCTTCGACGTTCAATTCATAAGGCAACAGAACATTTTCAAGAGCGGTCAACGTTTGAATGAGCTGATAGGACTGAAAGACGAAGCCGATCTTGCGTCCGCGGACGGTGGCCAGATCGGCTTCAGCGAGATTGTGAATGGGAACGCCGTCGAGCCAGATCTCTCCTTCGCTGGGCGAGTCGAGGCCGGCCAGCAGGCCTAGCAGGGTGCTTTTTCCGCTGCCGCTGGCGCCAACGATGGCGACAAACTGCCCAGTGGGAATGGTGAGCGAGATTCCTTTAAGAATCTCGACGCGCCGCGCACCGTTCTGAATCCACTTTTTCGCATCCCGGACCTCGATCAACCTTGACTCCTCCGCCAACCCAATTGTCTGGCCGCGCAGCTACACTGTTCTAATGGACGTTGGCCGCGCACTTCTCGTTTCAATTATCGCGCTTCAGATGAGTGCGCCGGCGCGGGCCGCCGGCGAGCGCGCGCTGGTGTGCTACGGCGACAGCATCACCGCGGGCTACGGCCTGCAGCAGGGACAGGCCTTCCCGGATGCGCTGCAGCGCCAGCTCGACGCTCAAGGCTACCACTACAAGGTGATCAACGAAGGCACCAGCGGAGCCACGACAAAGGACGCGGTCGCGGGACTCAAGGGGATTCTGCGGCTTCATCCGGAGATCGTGATTGTGGAGTTCGGCGGCAACGACGGGCTGAGGGGGCTGCCGCTCGATCAGACGCGCAGCAATCTGGACGAGATATTGACGGCGCTTGAGGGAGCGCACATCAAGGTACTGCTGGCCGGCATCACGCTGCCGCCCAACTATGGACCGGACTACATTCGTTCGTTCGATGAGCTGTTTCACGCGCTGGCTGCGCGGCATCACGTGGCTTTTGTTCCCATGATCTACAAAGATCTGATTCATGTACCGGGAACCATTCAGCAGGACGGGATTCATCCCACGGCGAAGGGGTCGGAGATCATCGCGAGGACGTTGATGCCGGAGCTGAGGACGATGGCGCGGAAAACCAGGGAGCAGTAAACAGAGACCAGAGACTGAGGACTGAGGGGCTGGCTGACGGCCTGGCGCTGCGCGTTTTCAGCGTTTTCAGCTATCGACACGAGATTTGTTTCCATGCGGCTTAGCTGAACAGGCGCATCAGGCCTTCGGGCTTGAGGTCGAGATCGAGAATGGCGCGGGGCTCGCCGATGGCGAGGCAAAGGGCTTCAGCAGCCAAGTGACCGGAGCGGGCGGCGCTCTCCATGGTGGAGGGCCAGCCGGTGCGGGTCCAATCGCCGGCGAGAAAACAGTTGGGCCACGGGGAGACAGCGGAGGGACGCGCGGCATCAATGCCGGGCGGGACGCCGAAGGTGGCGCGGACCTCCTTGACCAGCGCGGCTTTTTCAAGCTTTGCCTGCTTTACGAGCGGGAAAAACTCTTGAAGCTCGCGGAGCGCCTGCTGAATGGCTTCGTCCCTGGGCAGCGCGGCGAAGGCACGCGTGGCGCTGACCACCAGCTCGACATAATGTCCGCCGCGGCCGGTTTGCAGACGCGACTGGTTATACAGCCAGTGGATTTCGCGATCGAGCAACACCGCGTGATCGAGATCGGTGATATCGCGGTCAAACCACAGATGCACACTGCAGATGGGCCAGTGCTCGTGGCGATCAATCTGTTCGAGCAGGGTTTCGGCTCCTTCGGCGGGGGGCAGCAGCGGAATCAGTTTTCCGGTGGCTTCGAAGGGCAGCGCGAGAACCAGAAAGTCAGATATAAGCGGGCCGCCGCGCGTGGACAAGATCCACTGCGAGGTCTCTTCATCGTAGGCGGCCGCTTCGACGGATGCGTTCAAGTGAAGGCTGCCGCTGCGCTGCTCGATGAAAGGCGGGACGCCTTCATAAAGCTCGCTGAGGGGCACGGTGCTCATGCCCATGCTGCCGGCAAAGGCAGAGTTCATGAACAGCTCGCGAATCACTTTGGCGGCGTAGGGCATGGCGATGGAGTCGAGGTCGGCGTTGAGCGCGCTGGCGATGACAAGGCGCCAGAAGCGCTCGATGGCCCCCCGCGTCTGGCCGTGGCGCTTGAGCCAATCGGCGAGCGACTCCCGGGAGTAAGCGGGGACCGGACGCACGAGGGCGCTGAAGGCGCGCGCAAGGGCGAACTTGTCAGCCAGCGAGAAGGCATGCGCGGCCAGCAGCCTGGGGAGTGAGTGCAGGGGCGCGGGTAAGCCCCATTTCGACGGGCCGAGCAGGGAGCGGCGGCCTCCGGGCTCGATCATAGTCATGTTGCTGGTCCAATAGATGCGATCGGCGACACCGATGCGGCGATAGAAGCCCACGAGGTTGGTGCAGCAGCCGAAGAGAACGTGCTGGCAGTTGTCGATGACCTCACCCACGCCGGGATGCAGGTAGGAGCTGGCGCGTCCCCCCAGGTAGCCGCGGCGCTCGACCAGCTGCACGCGCAGGCCGGCTTCAGCAAGGGCGCAGGCGGCGCTCATGCCGGCCACGCCGCCACCGAGCACGGTGACGGATTTCTGCAAGCCTTGGGTTAGATCGCTCAATGCGGTTCCCGATTCCTGGGTCATCGAACTCGTCATGCAACCTCGTCATGTAACCAGGCGCGCCCAGGTCATGCGCGTGAGGCCTACGGCAAGAATAGCGAGTTTTTCGCGGAGGGGCACGGAGGCTCGGCGGGAAAACACGTCGTAGTCTGCCTGCTCGATGCGCTTGAGCAAGGCATGATAGATGGAGACCAGCACCTGCATGGCAGGCCGGCTTTCGGCGTCAATGAACGGAAGCAACGCCTCGGCCGAACGGTAGTAGTCTTCGGCGCGCAGGGCGATGGCCATGAGCAGCGCACGCTCGCCGGCTGTGGGCGGCGTGCCCGAGGCGCGATGAAGCAGCGCGTCGAGTGAAACATGGTGGGCCGCAAGGTCCGCAAGCGGAAGATAGACGCGACGGCGCGCAGCGTCCTCGGTTACGTCGCGGAGAATGTTGGTGAGCTGGAAGGCGATGCCGGTTTCCTCGGCAAGTTTTTCGGCGCGCGGATCGGAGTAGCCGAAGATGCGAATGCAGACCAGGCCCACAACCGAGGCCACCAGATAACAGTAGCGGTAGAGATCGGCGAAGGTCGCGTACGTGTCGGGCGCGCTGGTGTCGGGCGCGCTGGTGTCGGGCGTGCTGGTGTCGGCGCGGTCGAGGTCCATGCTGACACCGGCTACGAGCTCATCGAGCAGGCTGAGAGGGATGGCAAAGCGGGTGGTGGCATCGCGGACGGCGAGAAAAACCGGATCGGCCGCGGGCTCACCGGCACAAACACCGCACCAGGCCGCGAGCCACACATCGAGATGGGCGCGGCGTTCGGCGATGGAGAAGGTTTCGTCGTCGGCGAGGTCGTCGGCGCGGCGCATGAAGGCGTAGATGGCGCAGATGGCGTTGCGGCGCGGCGTGGGCAAAGCGATGAAGGCGTAGTAGAAGTTCTTGGCTTCACGCCGGGCGATCGACCGGCAAACCGCATAGGCCTTGTCGAGCGGGATTTCGCCGGATGTGGGTTGCTGGGTCAAGCCGCCTTCTTTGTCGTGCCCTTACCGAGGCGGAAAAATGGAAAAGCCTTGCCACTGAGCGCGCGCAGCGCGAGGGCGAGTTTGCTGCGCCTGCTGATGGAGGGGCGCGCGGTGAGGACGTCGCATCCGCGGCGCTCAATGGCGCGCAGAATCTCAAGACCGCCGCGGCTGAAGAGATCAAGATCGAGCGCCAGGTCGCGGTTGACCATTCCAATCAGCGGCAGGCCCTGCTCAAAGAGCGAACGCGCGTAGTCGACTTCGTGTTGGAGCAAGACGCGGAATGCGGGCGTGGCGATGCCGGCGGCGATGGTTTCATCGCCGACGCCAAAGCGACGCATCTCATCCTGGGGCAGGTAAACGCGGCCTTTGGCGAAGTCCACGCGGACATCCTGCCAGAAGTTGGCCAGCTGCAACGCGGAGCAGGTGGCGTCGGAGAGAACGAATTTCTGCTCGCTGGCTTCACCGCAGGCGTAGAGCACGAGACGGCCGACAGGATTGGCCGAGTAGTGGCAGTAGTCCAGCACGTCTCTCATTGTGGCGTAGCGGGTCGCGGTCTGATCCTGGCGGAAGGCTGTGAGCAGGTCGGCAAAGGGCTGTTTGGGAATGGAGCAGGCGCGGATGGTCTCAGAGAGCGCGACAAAAACCGGATGACGCGCGCGGCCTTCATAGCAGGCGTCGAGCTCGCGGCCCCACAGATCGAGAAGCGCGAGGGCCTGCGAGGTTGACCCAACTTCATCGCCCAGGTCGTCGGAGACGCGGCAGTAGGCGTAGATGGAGTGAAAGTGAGGACGAAGCGACCGGGGAAGAAACCAAGAGGCGACGTGAAAGTTTTCATAGTGCGACTCGGCCAGTTGGCGGCACCAGGCGCGGGCCTCCTCAAGCGTGGGCGCAACCTCTGGAATGCGATAGGAGGCGGGCAGCGCGGCCCAACCGCGGGCGACGAGATCGTCCTGTTCTTCGGGGCGCGGCACTTCCCTCTCCAGAGCGTTAGAGTCCGGTTGCACGGTGGCCGCGGTCATGGATGCGCCTCAGGGGACAATGGCAGTTTTGATCTCACTGCTGCGATTCATCAGCTTTTCGAAGACGCGGTTGAGCTCGTAGAGATGGGCGTGTCCCGTGATGAAAGCGCCGGCCTGGAAGCGGCCTCCGGCAATGATGTCGAGCGCCTTGCGGCAGATGGCCGGGGTGTGATGGAAGGTGGCGCGCAGGGTGATGTCGCTGTAGTGGATGCGGTTGGTGTCGAGCGTGACGTGGGTATCGGCGGCGCAACCGCCAAAGAAGTTGACGGTGCCGCCCTTGCGGACCAGCTCGACAGCTTCCTGCCAGGCCTCGGGCACGCCGACGGCTTCAATGGCGATATCGACGCCGCGATTTTTGGGAGTGAGGGCGCGGGTTTCGCGGATAGCCTTGCGTATGCTGGTGGATTGAACGACATGGGCCGCGCCCAACTGCTGCGCCGCCTCCACCTGGCCATCATGCTTGACCAGGGCGATCACTTCGTAGCCGGCCAGCGCGGCGACATGAAGAATCATGAGCCCCAGCGGACCGCCTCCGATGACGGCCACGGTATCGCCGGGACGGGGGCGGGAATCCTCGAAGCCATGCACCGCGCAAGCCAGCGGCTCAGTGAGCGCGGCGTGCTCCAGAGGCACATTGTCGGGGATATGGAGGGTATTCTTGGCGACGATGCGGGCGGGGATGCGGATGAACTCGGCGTAGGCGCCGTTGTTGAACAGCAGGTCGTCGCAGAGGTTCTCCTGGCCGCGGGCGCAGAAATAACAGAGGCCGCAGGGCGCGGAGTTGAGGGCGACGACGCGGTCGCCGGGGCCAAAATCCATGACGCCCACGCCCGCCTGGACCACGGTGCCGGCCAGCTCATGACCGAACAGGGCGGGCGGCACAATCATGCGGGCATGGTAGCCGCGGCGGAAGACTTTGAGGTCGGTTCCGCAGGTGAGCGCGGCGCCCACGCGGACAATCAGCTCTCCGGGCCTGGCCTCGGGAACCGGGACTCGTTCAATGCGAATATCTTCGCGGCCGTGGAGGATTGCGGCCTTCATCGTTGACGCCATCAAATCCCCCTTCTTATAGAGCTCCGTTCCCAAGCTCAGGCTCAATCATAATCTTCATCGAGCCCGGTTGGGGGTGGGATGCGATATCAATGGCCTCGACCGCCTGTTCGAGTTGAAAGCGGTGCGAGATCAACTGGGTGAGATCGAACCCGTTACGGTAGCCGTCCAGAATCAGAGAGGTAACCTCGTCGAGAATCGGGAACGAGGATGAGTATGAGCCGAGCAGGGTCTTTTCGTCCACACAGACGGCCGCGGGGTCGATGGTGGCTTCGCCGTGCTGGGTCTGGGCGAAGAGCATCACCTTGCCGCCCGGACGGACCGCATCCATGGCGGTCTTGATGAGGGCGTTGCCGCCGACGGCCAAAATGACGGCGTCGGCGCCGCGGCGCTCGGTGGCGGCCATGACGCGCTCGACCACATTTTCAGTGGCGGCATGAATGGGTTCGCTGAGCCCAAACCGAGCGGCGATGGCGTGGCGCTCAGGAAATAAATCGGAGGTGAGCACACGAGCACCGGTACGGCGGGCAAAGGCGGCGTGCATCAGCCCGATGGGGCCCTGGCCGATCACCAGCACCGTGTCGTCGGCGGCTAGCTTGAGCAGCTTTACGCCTTTGAGCACCGTGTTGGCCGGCTCAATGAAAGCCGCCTGCTCAAAGGGCACATGATCGGGAATGCGCACCACGCCACGATTGGCCACCACGAAGTCGAGGACGCGAATGTACTCGGCGAATCCGCCGCCGGAGGGCTCAAAGCCCGCGGTCACGCCGGTTTTCTTGTAGAGCGGGCACTGGGCCGGGGTTTGCTTGCGGCAGTAGTAGCACGCGCCGCAGGGAACATGGTGGAAGGTCATCACCCGGTCGCCGAGAGCATAGGCGGTGACGCCTTCGCCCACCCGGACGACGGTTCCCGCCATCTCGTGGCCAAAGATGCGCGGGGCGGAGTGGGAGCCCATGTGGATCTTCTTCAGATCGGTGCCGCAGATGCCGCAGGTAGCGACTTTGATGAGCAGCTCTCCGGGGCCAATAGCGGGCACCGGTACCGTTTCTACGCGCATGTCGTTAATGCCGCGATAGACGACGGCGCGCATGGTGGCGGGAAGACGGGGACTGGCGCTGATTTCAGCGCGTGAGATTTGAGTTGCCATGCTGGTTTGCGAACTCTCCTGATTCCTCCAGATTTTCAAGCAGGAGTTCCCTTATGGCCTGGGAAGCCTTACTGCTATTCTCACCCATCCGGACGAGTGCGGGCCAGTGCCAGGGCCTGGGAAGTATAAAAAAGAGCAACCGGAGGGTATGAAAGCGGCCGTCGGGGGAGATAAAGCGGTTGAAATCGGGCAGGTCTTCGCGGAAACCGTCGCTGACTCCTTTGATGCAGACAAAGGGAATGCCGCGCATGGCCCCGAGGCGAGCGATGGCGGCCGCTTCCATTTCAACCAGGGCTGCGCCGTAGGTTGCGGCGAGGCGCAGCTTGCCGGCTGCGTTTTCAACCCTGGGACTGGTGACGAGAGCAAGTGCGTCCGGCGCTGCCGCGGAGGCCGGGAAGCGCTCGCCGGTTTGAGCGTCGATGACGCCAGAGACAGCGTAAGCGCGGCCGGGGACGAAGTCGTCACTGAGCGCGCCTGCCCAGCCTGCGGAGATGACGCGGTCGAGGGGGCCGTCCTTTTCAGCCTCGGCAAAGGCGCGGGTCGCGGCCTGCTGGCCGGGTCCCGCGCAGGCGGCCACCCATTCAGTGTTGCCGCGGCGCTGATGCCAGAGATGTACGCCGTTGCGGCGCTCGTGCTGCCAGCCTTTGGTGAGCGGATTGAGCTCGCCAGCCATGGCCGAGATGATGGCGATGCGGGTCATTGGGAAACGGGCGCGGGGGAGGCAGGCGCGGGGTTGGCCGGCGCGTAGCCGTGGGCCTGGAACCACTCGATGGCGGCGCGCATGGCGGGGTAGACCGGAACGATATTGAAACCCAGTTCCTGCTGCGCGTGGGCTGAGGAGGCATACATCTTTTTGCGGCCCATGCGGACTTCCTCAAGATTTGTGCGCGGCTCGCGGCCCCGGATGCGGCCCGTGATCCACTCCTCGAAGAAGGCGTAGGTGGCCGCGACAGCGAAGGGGATTTTAACCGTCGGCGAAGGAATGCCGGTAATGGCCGACATCTTGTCGAGGATCTGCTTGAGGGTAAGGTTCTCGCCGCCGAGAATATAGCGGCTGCCTGGTTTGCCCCTGGTGAGCGCGGTGACGTGAGTGCGGGCGACCTCGGAGACATCGACGAGATTCAGGCCGGTGTCCATGTAAGCCGGAAACTTGCCGTTGAGAAAGTCGACGAAGATGCGGCCGGTGGGCGTGGGCTTGGCGTCATTGGGTCCGATAGGCGTGGTGGGATTGAGGATGATGACCTGCTGGCCATTTCTTGCGGCAGTGATGGCCTGCTGCTCGGCGAGAAACTTGGAACGTTTGTAGTGGCCCACCATGTCGGCGAGGGTGACGGGCGTGTCTTCATTGATGACGATGCCGTCGGTGCGGAAGTGCATGGTGGCCACCGAGGAGGTATAAACGAAGCGCGGGACGCGGGCCTGGCGTGCCATGCGCAGCAGCTCGCGCGTGCCGTCCACGTTGGCGCGGTACATGGAAGCGGGATCGGGAATCCAGAGGCGGTAGTCGGCGGCGACGTGCACCACCGCGTCGCAGCCTTCGAGCGCGGGCCCGATGGTTTCAGGCTGGCTCAGGTCGCCGAGGTGGGTTTCGCCGGCGATGCCTTCGAGGTTAGCCAGGTTGCTGGATTTGCGGACGAGGAGGCGAAGGTCTGCGCCCTGGGCCGCAAGGGCGCGAGCCACATGATGACCTACAAATCCGGTGGCGCCTGTGAGAAAGACTTTCATCGATGAGCGGGAGAGGCGGAGATTGCGCGACACACTCCAGCGTGAACGCACATTCGCTTCCTCAACTAATTTAATGCATCGGGATGAAGGGCGCCGGCCTGGTGGCGAGACCTTCGTCCGCCTTCGCCAGGAAGGCGGCCACTCTGTCGCGGTCGCTCTGTTCAGCGGCCAAGGCCAGAAGGCCGAATTGCCGGCTTGGCTACTCCAGCTTGTCCGGGTGCAGGCCGATGTTCTTTTCGCCGGCGGCCTTGCGCTGGTTGTAGGCTTTGACCCAGTCTTCCCAGTGCTTGCCCACGGCGCGATCCTTGCCGCTGAATTCGAGGCGGGCGATCTCGGCGTAGCTGAACTTGCGCTTTTCGGGCGCGCTGGGAGTGAAGTAGTGCACCCAGGACTCGGCCAGCGTGGGGCCGGTTTGACGATTGAAGATGAAGGCTTCAATGCGTTCGCCGGACTTCAAGGTTACCGTTACATCGCCGCGATAGTCGAATGCTTTTTCAAGGGCCTGGCGCAGGTCGTCTTCGCTGGCCAGCTCGGGCACCCAGCCTTCGAGAGCTTGATGCTCCGTGCCGGGTTTGAGCTCCAGCGATTCGACCTGTTCGAGCGTGTACTTGAGCACTTCAGATGTCATGCAAGGGTCTCCTCGAGTTCGCGGACTTCGCTCTCAGCGGGAGCAGGCTCTGTGGGGCTGACGATTTGCACCAGCGGGCCGTGAGGCATGGGCTCATCGAGCATTTTAAGCGCATGGGCGTCAGGATAGTTGCTGAACGTGCCGCGCGCCATACCCCAGAACCCCTTGAGCGAGCTGAATCCGTCAACGACCGAGGTCCACTCGTAGCCGCAACTCACCATGCAGTTGGCGCACTTGGGATTGCCGCTGCCAGCGCCGTAGTTTTCCCACGCCACGCTCTCGGTGAGCTCCTTATAGCTGTCGGCGTAGCCCTCCTGGATGAGGTAGCAGGGTTTTTGCCAGCCGAAGACGCTGAAAGCCGGCATGCCCCAGGGAGTGCACTCGTAGTGGCGCTCGCCCATGAGGAACTCCAGGAAGAGCGGCGACATGTTGAACTTCCAGCTTGACTTGCGATTGGAGAGCATGGTGCGGAACAGCTTGCGGACGCGTCCGCGGCCCAGAAAATGATTCTGGTCGGGAGCCTTGTCGTAGCTGTAACCGGGCGAGATGGTCATGCCCTCGACGCCCATGCCCATGACGTCGTCAAAAAACTGGCGCATGTCTTTGGGATTGGCTCCATCGAACAAGGTGGTGTTGGTGATGACCCGGAAGCCCGCGGCAACGGCCTTCTTGATGCCCGCGACGGCAATGTCATAAGAGCCCTCGCGGCAGACCGACATGTCGTGGTGATCGCGCAATCCATCCAGGTGCACGGCGAAGCTGAAGTAGGTGGAGGGCTTGAACTCGTGGAACCTGCGCTCCAACTCCAGCGCATTGGTGCAGAGATAGACAAACCGCTTTTGCGCCACGAGGCCTTCGACGATTTCAACGATATTGGGATGAAGGAAGGGCTCGCCGCCGGGGATGCAGACGATGGGCGCGTCGCACTCATTCATGGCGTCAAAGCACTCTTGCGGCGTGAGCTGCTTTTTGAGGATGTGGGGCGGATATTGGACCTTGCCGCATCCGGCGCAGGCCAGGTTGCAGCGGAAGGTGGCCTCGAGCATCAGGACCAGGGGGTAGTGCTTTGTGCCTTTGAGTTTGTGCTTGATGACATAGCTGGAAACTCTAATCATCTGCTTGACAGGGATCGCCATAGGGTGATGTCTCCGACGGGTTCGAGGAAGTGCAATCCAAAGTCCGTCTGAGGCTGGACACAGGAAGGAGTGTGAGTTAGCGACAACGGGATGACGCCAGTAAGAGTTTCCGGAGAGTACTATTGGGCGGATTATACACGAGCAGTGGATGGCGGCAAGGGGTAATTTTCGGATTTCAGGCCGCAGGGATCAACCGGAAGTACCCTGCGCGTTCCTTTCCCGGAGCGGGGCGTTCCGTTTGGAGGCTAAACCACTGTTTCCTCAAGCATTTGCGACCGCTCCTCGATCTTAACCAGAGAGGTGGGGCCATGAGGCGCAGGCTCACTGAGCAGATCGAGAGCGTGCCGGTCAGGGTATTTGCTCGAGGTGCCGCGGATCATGGCCATGAATCCCTTGAAGGAACCGAAACCGTCAATCACCGCGGTCGGCTCATAGCCGCAACTCACCATGCAGTTGGCGCACTTGGGGTTGCCGCTGGCCGCGCCGTACTCCTCCCATTTCGTGGTTTCAAGCAACTCCTTGAAGGTCGCGGCGTAGCCTTCCTGCAGCAGGTAGCAGGGGCGCTGCCAGCCGAAGATGTTGAAAGCCGGCGAACCCCAGGGCGTGCACTCGTAGCTGCGGTCGCCCATCAGGAACTCGAGGAACAGCGGGGACATGTTGAACTTCCAGGTGGGCTTGCGGTTGGACAGAATGGCGCGGAACAGGCGGCGCACCCGGGCGCGTCCCAGGAAGCGGTTTTGATCGGGAGCCTTGTCATAGCTGTAGCCGGGTGAGAGGACGATGCCTTCGACGCCCATGTCCATGACTTCATCAAAGAAGGCGCGCACGCTGTTGGGCTCGGTGCCGTCAAAGAACGTGGCATTGGTGGTGACGCGGAAGCCGCGCTTGACGGCCTCCTTGATGCCTTCAATGGCGATATCGTAGCCGCCTTCGCGGCAGACCTGAAAGTCGTGGTGCTCCCGCTGGCCATCGATATGGACCGAGAAGGTGAGGTACTTTGACGGAGTGAACTCGGGCAGGCGGCGCTTGAGCTCAAGCGCGTTGGTGCACAGATAGATGTACTTTTTGCGCGCGATGAGACCGTTGACGATCTCGACAATTTGCGGGTGGAGCAGCGGCTCACCGCCGGGAATCGACACCATGGGCGCTCCGCACTCTTCAACAGCGGCAAAGCACTCTTCGGGCGTGAGCTGCTTTTTGAGAATGTGGGGCGGATACTGCACCTTGCCGCAGCCTGCGCAGGCGAGATTACAGCGGAAAAGGGGCTCCAGCATCAGCACCAGGGGATAGCGCTCAGTGCCGGAAATCCGCTTTTTGAGGACGTAAGTGGCAACCGTCCACATTTGTGAGATTGGAACAGCCATTGTTGCGTTATCCTCCAGCGCCCATCGCGGCGCGTTCCATGGCCCGCCGATAGGTGGTCAAAGCCAGCAGCGGGAAGTATTGGCGATACATTTCGTAAGCCAGGTAGAAGACGCGGGGGAAGCCGGTCCCTGTGTACATGGCCTGGCGGGTAATGCCGGCGCCGATGGTTTCATCCCAGCTTCCTTCGAGCAGTTGCCGGGTGAGGAGCCAGCGAACGCCTTTGGCGAGGGAGTCGGAGCGGTCGTCGCCGGCGGCGAGCAGACCGAGCATGGCCCAGGCGGTTTGCGAGGGCGTGCTGGGACCGATGCCGCGGGTATTGGGATCGTCGTAGCTGCCGCAGGTCTCGCCCCATCCGCCGTCGGAGTTTTGCACCATGCGAACCCATTCCGCGGCCTGCTGAATCTGCGGCTCGAGATGATCGACGCCGATGGCGTCAAGGCCGCGCAGCACCAGGAAGGTTCCATAGAGGTAATTGACGCCCCAGCGGCCGAACCAGCTACCATCCGGCTCCTGCCGGCTGAAGATGAACTTGATGGCTTTTTCGACGCGCTTGTCGGCGCGGGTGTACCCGTAGCTGGCCAGCATTTCGAGGATTCTTCCGGTGATGTCCACGGTGGGCGGATCGAGCATGGCGTTGTGATCCGCGAAGGGGATGTACTGGAAGATCATCTTGGTGTTGTCTTTGTCGAAGCTGCCCCATCCGCCCTGGCGGCACTGCATGGCAAAGATCCAATCGAGTGCGCGCCCGGCAACCTCATGCTGATAGCGTTCGCGGGGGTTGTCGACCTTGTTGAGGGCCAGCAGCACCTGCGCGGTGTCGTCGGTGTCGGGATAGAACTCGTTGTTGAACTCGAAGTACCAGCCGCCGGGATCGATGCCCCGAACCTTGACCGACCAATCCCCTTTGTGGCGAACTTCCTTGGAGAGTATCCAATCGGCGGCCTTGACGAGGCGGGGATGGTTGCGCGCCACGCCGGCCTCACCGAGCACGTAAACAGCCTGCGCCGTATCCCACACCGGGGAGGCGCAGGGCTGCATGCGAAATGTGGGCTCGGGCAGGTCTGCGGTGACGGGCTGCTCAATGCCCAGCTTCTCAAATTCGTCGCGCGCGCGGATGACCTGGGGATCGTCTTCCGAGTACCCCAGGCAGCGAAGCGCAATGATGGCGTTGAGCATGGCGGGATAGATGGCGCCGAGGCCGTCCGACATTTCGAGGCGCTCGAGCATCCACTTCTCCGCCTTGCGCAGGGCGATGGTGCGCACCGGGCGCAGATGCACCGCTTCAGCCCAGTGCATCATTCTGTCGAGGACGATGAAGAAGTTGCGCCAGGAGAAGATGGAACTGCGATCCCTGCGGAGACGCAGGATGGAGTTGGCGCGGCCGCCGACAAAGAGCTCGCCAATGGCCTGCTCCGGGGGAATCTTCTTGTACGGCTTTTTGGCGTAGATGATGGCCAACGGCACAAGAATCGAGCGCGACCAGGAAGAAATCTCGTAGATGTTGAAGTAGAACCAACTGGGAAAGAGAACAATCTCCGGGGGGATGGCCGGCACGGCGTCGTAGTCGTACTGGCCGAGCGCGCAGAGGTACATTTTGGTGAAGGTGTTGCAGGCCACCACGCCGCCGTGCGCAAGAATCCATGTGCGGCACCTGGCCAGGCGGGGATCGTCGGCGCCCACGCCCATCAGCTTGGCTGAGAAGTAGCACTTGACACTGAGGGAGATGTTGCCGGGGCCGCCGGGATAGATGCTCCAGCTTCCATCCTCGTTCTGGTAGCGCATCATCTCGGTAAAGGCGCGCTGCAGCCGGCCGGGATCGCCGCTTTCAAGCAGGGTGTGGAGAAAGATGTAGTCGGCCTCGAGCATGGAATCGCCCTCGAGCTCGCCGCACCAATAACCGTCGGGATGCTGCCGGGAAAAGAGATAGTCCCGCGAGCGATCAATGGCGGATTCCACATCCGCCATGTCCGCATCGATGCGGCCAAAGCGGGGCCGGCCAATTTTAGGCGCGACGGATTGCGTGTTAGCCCGGATAAGAGTCATGCGCTTCAAAATACCTCTGAGCCTACAGCGGGACTCCGATGAAATCGACTTCGACAAGTGAAGGACGCCGGACGCCGCGGGCCCAGGTTTCGTATTTCATGCCAACACCGCTTCCCCTATCGAACGGGAACCGGCTGCTGACCGCCTGCGCTGCCAATGGCCTGAACAATTTCAGGCGGCAGGCCAAAGCGGACATTCTCAGGCATCACTTCAACTTCTTGGACGCTTGTAAAACCGTTTTGACTCAAATAGTTGACGACATCTTCCACCAGCACCTCGGGAGCCGAGGCTCCGGCAGTGACCGCAACTGTCTTGACGCCGACAAGCCAGTCGGGGTTGATGGCCTGCGAATTGTCAATGAGATAGCCGATGGTGCCCAGGTTGCGGGAGACTTCAACCAGGCGATTGGAGTTGGAGCTGTTGGTTGAACCGACCACCAGCACCAGCCCAGCGTCGTGGGCTACGTTGCGCACGGCTACCTGGCGGTTCTCCGTCGCGTAGCAGATGTCCTGCGAGTGGGGACCGACGACATTGGGGAACTTGAGCTTGAGGGCGTGGATGATGTCGCGGGCCTCGTCAAGAGAGAGCGTGGTTTGGGTAAGATAGGCCACGCGGTTGGGGTCGGGAACCTGGACGAGATCGACCTCGGCCACGTTCGAAACCACCTGGGTGACCCCGGGAGCTTCACCGAGGGTGCCTTCGATTTCGTCGTGGTCGCGGTGCCCGATGAGGATCAGCGAATAGCCCTGGCGGGCGAACTTGACGGCTTCAATATGCACCTTGGTGACCAGCGGACAGGTGGCGTCAATCACCTTGAGGTTGCGGCTCTTGCTCACCTCGCGCACGGCCGGCGAAACACCGTGGGCCGAGTAAATGACGCGCTGCCCATCGGGCACATCGTCGATCTCATGGACAAAGATGGCGCCCTTTTCAGCTAACTCATTCACGACATAGCGGTTATGAACAATCTCCCGGCGTACGTAGATGGGAGCGCCGAAGGTTTCAAGAGCGATCTTGACGATGTCGATCGCGCGCACCACACCGGCGCAAAAGCCTCTCGGCTTGAGCAATAACACCCTCTTCTGGCTGGGGGAAGTCCCGGCGTTACCGTTTGGGATGGAATCGAGGACAGTTGTGGTCACAGTGTCCAGTATACCAATGGGCAGGGTTCAGCGTCAGGAAAGATGCGTCGATGAGCAGTGATGTGCAACAGGATGTGACGGATACCCGCAGGTTGGGTGCGCCGTGCTAACGAGCAATTGATTCTGGGCAATACCGGATTCCGGGCACCGGATTCCCGGCACCGACCTGGTTCCCTGCGGGCGGAATCCAGATTTCATTGCAAATACTGCTGGCCTGGGCTTTCGCAGGCGATCCGGCACCCCCAGATAAACCGCACCCTGAATCGCGCTGGGACGCGAAGATCGGGGAAATCCGCCGCGCCATGGAGAAGCGATTCGCTTCAAAACCAACTAAATTATGTGGATCACGGTCGCGAGCCTTCCAAGGTCTTCAATTGGACCGAGATTTCAACCGGAGACGGCAATTTCGCGGCGGCTAGAATCAAGCTAGCCATGGCTGAATTTACGCATTTGCATTTGCATACGGAGTATTCGCTGCTGGACGGGGCTTGCGACTTGAAAAAGCTCGTGGACCGGGTGGCGTCGCTGGGGCAGCGGTCGGTCGCCATGACCGACCACGGAAACATTTACGGCGCAGTTCACTTTTTCGAGGCGGCCAAGGAAAAAGGGGTCAAGCCGATCCTGGGTTGCGAGCTCTATATCTCGAAGAACGAAGACCACCGTGCGCCGGGTGAAGGAGATGACAACAATCACCTGCTGGTGCTGGCCCAGAACGAAGAGGGATACAGAAACCTGGTCCGGATTACGTCGGAGGCTTCGCTGCACGGCTTCTACCGCAAGCCGCGCGTGAGCAAGCGTTACCTCGCCGAACATGCCGAGGGGCTGATCGGATTTTCAGGCTGCCTGAGCGGCGAGCTCTGCGAACATCTTTTGGCGGGCGAGTACGAAAAGGCGAAGACCACGGCGGCCGGGTACCAGGACATCTTCGGCAAGGGCAACTTCTACCTGGAGATTCAGGACCAGGGACTGAAGGATGAGAAGAGGATTCACGAAGCGCTGTTCCGTCTGGAGCGGGAGCTGGGGATTCCCATGGTGGCCACCAACGACTCGCACTATCTGTGCGGCGAGGACTCGAAGGCGCACGATGTGATGCTGTGCGTGCAGACGGGTTCGAAGGTGCACGATGCGGAGCGGTTCCGGTTCGATAGCGACCAGTTTTTTGTGAAAAGCGGGGACGAGATGGGCGCGCTGTTCAAGGATTCGCCGGCGGTGGTCGCGCGGACCATGGAGATTGCCGAGCGCTGCAATCTGAAGCTGGTCAAGGTGGACAATCCGTTTCCCGAGTTTGCGGTGCCGGAGGGGCACACCATCGACAGCTACTTCGAGCAGGTGTGCCGAGCGGGGTTGCGGAAGCGGCAGGAGACTGCAGTGCGGCTGCTGGAGCAACGGGGAGTGTTGCGCAAGGCGGCGCATGAGTATCAGGCGCGCCTGGAGTTCGAGATTGGCATCATCAAGCAGATGAACTACTCGGGATACTTCCTGATCGTGTGGGACTTTATCAAGTACGCGCGCGATCATGGCATTCCGGTTGGACCGGGAAGGGGCTCGGCGACGGGATCGCTGGTGGCCTATGCGATGGAGATTACGAATATCGATCCGCTGCAGAATTCGCTGCTGTTCGAGCGGTTCCTGAATCCTGAGCGCGTATCCATGCCCGATATCGACGTGGACTTCTGCATGAACCGGCGCAGCGAGGTCATCGAGTATGTGACGCGCAAGTACGGACGCGAGCAGGTGGCGCAGATCATCACGTTCAATACCATGGCGGCGAAGGCATCGATCAAGGACTGCGGACGTGCGCTCGATATGCCCTACGGCGATGTCGACCGGATTGCGAAGCTGGTGCCGCCCACCGTGGGCATGACGCTGGACAAGGCTCTGGAAGATGTTCCCGAGTTGCAAAAAGCCTACGAGAGCGACGCGCAGGTCAAGGTGCTGCTCGATACGGCCAAGAAGCTGGAAGGCCTGGTGCGCGGATCGGGCGTTCACGCCTCGGCGGTGGTGATTGCGCCGCGGCCGCTCACTGAGCTGGTTCCGCTGGCGAAGACCAAGAACGACGAAATCGTGACCGCCTACGACATGAAGGCCGTCGAAAAGATGGGCCTGCTCAAGATGGACTTCCTGGGCCTGACCACGCTGACGGTGATCGACGACTGCCTGAAACTGATTGAGACAACCCGCAAAGAGACGCTGGACATCGAGGCGATTCCTCCGGACGATCCTGAGACGTTCAGGAAGGTTTTTCATCCCGCGCTGACTTCGGGCGTGTTCCAGTTTGAGTCCAGCGGGATGCGGGACATTTTGCGGCGCTATAAACCGGATTCAGTGGAGGAGTTGACGGCGTTGAATGCGCTCTACCGGCCCGGGCCGATGAGCATGATCGACGATTTTGTGGAGCGCAAGTGGGGGCGGCGCAAGGTGGAGTACATGCTGCCCGAGCTTGAGGGAATCCTTAAGGACTCGCTGGGCGTGATCGTTTACCAGGAGCAGGTGATGCAAATTGCCAACCTGCTGGCGAGCTATTCGCTGGGCGAAGCGGACCTGCTGCGCCGGGCGATGGGAAAGAAGAATGCCGAAGCGATGGCGGAGCAGCGGGACCGCTTCCAGGATGGCGCCGCGGCTCTCGGCCATCCCAAGGCTCCGGTGGGCGAGATCTTCGACCAGATGGAAAAGTTCTCGGGGTATGGGTTTAACAAGTCGCACTCCGCGGCCTATGCGCTGGTGGCTTACCAGACGGCTTACCTGAAGACGCATTATCCGGTCGAGTTCATGGCGGCGCTGCTGACGTCGGAAACATCAAAGCCGGAGAGCGTGGTGAAGTACATCGCCGAGTGCCGCGAGCTGGGAATCAGCGTGGAGCCGCCGGATGTGCAAATTTCTGGCGCAACGTTCACGCCGCATGTGACTGCCGAGGGCCAGGCGATCCGCTTTGGACTGGCGGCGGTGAAGAACGTGGGCGGCAATGCCATCGAGTCCATCATGAAAGCGCGCGAGGAGGCAGGCGGACGGTTCAAGAGCTTCTGGGAATTCTGCGAAAAGATCGATCTGCGCCTGATGAACAAGCGGGTGATTGAATCGCTGATCAAGGCCGGGGCGCTGGACTCGCTGGGCAAGCGCGGGCCTCTGATGGCCGCAGTGGACAAGGCGATGGAGCGCGCGCAGAAGGCGCAGAAGGACGCGGCGCAGGGTCAGACTGGACTGTTCGGACTGTTCAATGAAGCACCGGCGCCGGGTCGAAGCGTCGATGATTTGCCGCGCGTGCCAGACTGGGAAGAGAGTCTGCGGCTGGCCAATGAAAAAGAAGTGCTGGGATTTTTTGTCTCCGGGCATCCGCTCGACAAGTACGCCGAGAAGCTTGCCAACCTGACCGGTGTGATTACGACGGCCGAGGCCCTGGAGCGCAAGCCGCCGGAACGGCGCTGGGGATCGCAGATGGACCCCGCGGATGAGATTCAAGTGGCGGGCATGATTCTCGGGGTGCGGGTGCAGAAGAGCAAGCGGGACCAGAAGCACTATGCGCAGGCCGCGCTCGAAGACGCGACGGGAAAGATCGACCTGATCTGCTTTTCGCGGGACTACGAGCGTCTGCAGGGGCAATTGAAGATGGAAGCGCCGGTGCTTGTGCGCGGCGTGTTGATGGGCGATGAGGATGCGGCGCCGAAGATAGCCGTGAGCTCGATTCAGGCCCTGGAAGAGGTGCAGGTGAAGCTGCCCACGGGCGTGCGCATCCGCATCAACCTGGATCGCGCGACAGAAGAAATCCTGGCCCGCCTGAAGAGTGCGGCGGACGCCGCGCCGGGACCGGCAAAGCTGATGCTGCACCTGGATAAGAAGGACGAGTACTCGGTGATCCTGGAGCCAGAGGGCATGAGCGTGGCCGCAGATCGCACATGGGTCTCCAGGGTGGAGGAGATCGCAGGAAAGGGCTCAGTGCAGGCGCTCGGGTAAAGCACGCGGATCGATTCGTGGCAGGATCGAACCAGCAGTGAAAGGAATGAATGCAATATCGCCGGCTTGGCAAGGGACCGCTGGAAGTTTCTGAATTGAGTTTTGGCACCTGGCTCACGGTGGCCGGCGGCATTGGACGCGAACAGGCGATCCGCTGTATTCATGCGGCGGTGGATCAAGGAATTACCCTCTTCGATACCGCCAACCAGTATGGCGCGGGCGAGGCGGAACGGGTTCTGGGCGAGGCATTGCGCGGCGTCCCACGCGATCGCGTGATGATCGCGACCAAACTTTATTATCCGGTGGGAGACGAGCCGGATCACGGTCTTTCCGCCGCGCAAATCGAACAACAACTGGAACGGTCGCTTCAGCGGCTCGGCGTCGACACGATCGATCTTTACCAGTGCCACCGGTACGACAAGGAGGCGCCGCTTGAGGAGACTTTGGCCGCTCTCGATCGAGTGGTGAAGACGGGCAAGGTGCGCGCCATCGGCTTTAGTGAATGGACAGCGGAGCAGATTGAGGCAGCTTCAAAAATTGCAGACGAGAACGGACTGGTGAGCTTTTCATCGAGCCAGCCGCAATACTCCATGCTGTGGCGCAAGCCGGAGAGCGCGGTCTTTGCGGCATGCGCGAAAAATGGAATCGGCAACCTGGCGTTTTCGCCGTTGGCGCACGGAGTGCTGACGGGAAAATATATGCCGGGACAACCGCCTCCGCCGGGCAGCCGCGCGGCCAGCGAACAGATGAACGTGTTCATGGAGTCGGCCGGGAGGCATTACCGGTCAGACTTTTTGCTGGAGGCCGTGAACCAATTGAAGCCCATTGCCGCGGACCTGGGGTTGACGATGGCGCAGATGGCGCTGGCCTGGGTCCTGCGAAGACCCGAAGTCGCTTCGGCAATCATCGGGGCGTCGCGGCCCGAGCAGATTGCGGACAATGTGCGCGCGGTGGGCATCGCATTGCCGGCAGAGGCGCTGGAGCGGATCGACCAAACCGTGGGCAACGTTGCGGTTTGGGCTTGAGAAGGCCGCGGCCGGCAACGTGATCCCGCGCCAGGGTGCTCCTGCTCAAAAGAACGTCTGTACCACGTCGACGACCTGAAACTTTGCATCAAGCATCGGCAGGACGCGCCATTTGTCGAAAGTGAGGCAGGGGTGCGAAATGTCGAAGCCGATCATGTCGCCGACGCGCAGGTTGTCTTCGGCGGCGATTTGCATGTAGGCGTGCTGGTCCATCATTTTGGTCAGCAACCAATGTTCTGGAGCGCGCCGGGGCGTCGGCTCTCCGGGCCGGAAGTGAAGCGCGGGCGTGGGAAGGCCGGAGTCGAAGGCGGCATCGCGCTTGCCCATCGCGACGATCGCTCGGTCTGCTTCAGGAATGGACTGCACGTAAGCCCAGACCTGCAGGGCCGGCTCAAGATCGGAGTGCATCTTTTGAGCGATGGGATTGGCAGCCAGAATTCTGGACTGGGCCTTGCGATAGGCGCCGATGTCGTGGGCAATGTAGCAGCCGGGGCGCAGCACGATCTCGACCGCATCACCGAAGCCCGCGGAGGAAAACTCCTCGGCCACAATGTCGTACCAGACGGAGCCTGCGCCGGAAAGAAGAATGGGTGCGCATTGGAACCGCCCTTCCGCGGCCAGGTTGCGCGTCACGTCGACGGCTCGCCGCAGGAAGGCGCGAATGGAGGGCTCGTCTTCCAGAACGCCTTCATACATTTCCACGCCGGAAAGGGAGATGGCGGCGCTCCAGCGCGACAAGGCATCAAGTACGGCCTGCAACTGCGCATCGTTGCGCACGCCGGTGCGGCCGCCCATCACGCCCAGCTCCAGCAGCACCTGCAGGCGCTGTCCGCGAGCGGAAAAGAACGCACCGAGCTGGTCGATCTGTTCTTTCGAGTCGACCAGGCAATAGAAGGTGAAGCCGGGATCGCGCAGCAGATGAGAGACGATCGCCATATTCTGCCTGCCGATGAGCTGGTTGGCCATCAGCACGCGCGGCACTCCATGCCGCCAGGCCACAAACGCCTGATGCGCGGTCGCCAGCGTGATGCCCCATGCGCCCGCGTCCAACTGCATTTGAAACAAGCGGGGCGCCATGGTGGTTTTGCCGTGGGGCGCGAGCTGGGCGCCATAGGCGCTGATAAATTGCCGCATCCATTGAAGGTTGTGCTCAAGTTTGTGCCGGTAGAGCACGGCACAGGGGAGGCTGAGATCTTCGTTGAGCAGATTCCAGCCGAGCGCCCTAATCTGCGCGGGCGAATGCGCTTCTTCAAGCAGGCCCAAGCCCTTGTTGAGAGGCGAAATGGCGGAGGGCACGGCAATTTGTTCGGAGCTGAGTTGCGCGGAAGCGGGCTGGTTCATGGGATGAGTCTCCGGTCAGGATTCAAAAGCAAAGAATGCGATAGACAAAAAATCACACGTTGCCTATAGCGTATATCCTTGTGGAGCGGCGATGACGAGTTGTGACCTGCTGATCAAAAATGCGCGAGTGCTGGATGGCAGCGGGGCCGCGTCTGAACGCGCGGACGTGGCTCTCTGCGGCGACCAGATCGCGGAGGTCGGGGAACGGCTCACCTGCCGCGCCCGCGAGACCATGGACGCGCGCGGGCTGGCGCTGGCGCCCGGGTTCATCGACGTTCATACCCACGACGACACCGCGGTCATCGCCAATCCGGGGATGCTGCCCAAGCTTTCGCAGGGTGTGACAACGGTGATTGTGGGCAACTGCGGCATCAGCGCCTCACCCGTGGCGTTGCGCGGCGAGCCGCCGGACCCGATGAACCTGCTGGGCGATGCGGCGGCCTTCCGCTATTCAACCTTTGCGGCTTATGTTGAGGCTGTTGGCGAAGCGCGGCCGGCAGTGAACGTGGGCGCGCTGATTGGGCACACGGCACTGCGCAACAACCACATGGAGCGGCTTGACCGCGCCGCCACCGATGCTGAAATCGAAGCCATGCGCGGGCAGCTTGAAGAGGCGCTCAAGGGCGGCGCGCTGGGGTTGAGCTCGGGGCTTGCCTATCTCTCGGCCAACGCAGCCACGACCGCGGAAGTGGTGGCGCTGGCGCGGCCTTTGGGTGCGGCGGGCGCTGTGTACACGACGCACATGCGCACTGAAACCGAAAAGATTCTGGACGCGATGCGCGAGGCCTTCGAGATTGGACGCGTGAGCCGCGTGCCGGTGATTGTTTCTCACCTTAAGTGCGCGGGCATCGCCAACTGGGGACGCAGCGGCGAAGTTCTCGAGGCGCTCGAGGCGGCGCAGCGGGCGCAACCGGCGGGCTGCGATTGCTATCCCTACGCGGCGGGTTCGAGTACGCTCGATTTGCGGCAGGTGGATGAACGCGTGAAGATCACGATTACCTGGAGCACGCCGCACAACGAGGTTGCCGGACGGACTTTGGCTGAGATCGCGTCGGAGTGGAAGGTGACTCAGCTTGAGGCCGCGCGGGCATTGCAGCCCGCCGGGGCCATTTATCACAGCATTTCAGAGGAAGATATGCGCAGAATTCTGAGTCATCCCGCGACCATGATCGGTTCCGACGGTTTGCCCAACGATCCGCGGCCGCATCCGCGTCTGTGGGGAACGTTTCCCCGAGTGCTGGGCCGTTACAGCCGCGACGAAAAGCTGATCCCGCTGCCGCAGGCGATTCACAAGATGACGGGAATGCCGGCGCAGCGATTCGGACTTGCCCGACGGGGACTGATCCGCACGGACTACGCCGCCGACCTGGTGCTCTTCGATCCGGAAACCATTGCCGGCACGGCCACCTTCTCCGATCCCGTTCAGGCGGCCCATGGAATCGAGGCCGTGTGGGTGAACGGTGTGCTCTCCTATACTGCCAAGGGAGCAACCGGGGATCGCGGCGGGCGCTTTCTGCCACGCGGCAAAACGGCGTGGATTCAGTGACCAGGCAATCCCTTTCAATTTTCCTTTCGACCTTTCCCAACATTGCAGCGCTGGAGTTTTATTACTCATGATCGATCCTCACAGTATTTTTCTGCTGGTTGCCGCGTTCATCTCCGTGATTGGCCTGATCGTGATGATTGCGGTGGTCAAGCTGAACCCGGTGATTACGCTGTTTCTCACCTCGCTGGCTCTGGCCATTGTGGCCGGCATGCCGATGCCTACCGTGATTCATTCCTTTGAAACGGGAATGGGCGGAACGCTGGGCCACATCGCGATCATCGTGGGGCTGGGGACCATGCTGGGCAAGATGATGGCCGAGTCCGGCGCGGCGGACCAGATCGCTTACACGCTGGTGCGGGTTTTCGGCGAGAAGAACGTTCCCTGGGCCATGGTCACCATCGCGCTGCTGGTGGGATTGCCGGCATTTTTCGAAGTCGGCTTTGTGCTGCTGGTCCCCATCCTGTTTACGGTGGCGCGGCGGACGAACACCTCTCTGTTGATGGCCGGGTTGCCCATGGTTGCCGGACTCTCAGTGGTTCACGGATTGGTGCCGCCGCATCCGGCAGCCATGCTGGCGGTCACGATCTTTCACGCGGATGTGGGACGGACGATTCTTTTCGGGCTGCTGATCGGCGCGCCGACAGCGATTATCGCAGGCCCGCTTTACGCCAGGCTGATTGCACCTCACATCCACCTGTCCCTTGATAATCCGATGGCGGACCAGTTGACCACGCGCGACGAGGGACACAGTCTGCCGGGCTTCTGGCTGAGCGTGCTCACCATCGTGTTCCCGGTGGTGCTGATGCTGGCGGGCAGTTGGGCCGACACGTTTTCAAGAGCCGGCAGCACGCTGAACAGCGCATTGCGCCTGGCAGGCAACGACGATATGGCGCTGCTGGCCGGCGCGCTGCTCAGCTTCGTCACACTGGGCACCATGCGCGGATTTTCGCGGGATACCGTGCTGCGCTTCAGCATCGAGTGCCTGGGGCCGACGGCGGCCATCACGCTGCTTATCGGAGCAGGCGGCGGTTTTGGGCGGGTGCTGCAGGACAGCGGGGTCTCGGGAGCTATTATTGTGGTTGCCTTGAAGAGCCACGTCCCCCTGTTGCTGCTGGCGTGGCTGCTGGCCGCGGCATTGCGCCTGGCCACCGGCTCGTCGACGGTTGCAATGGCCACGGCGGCCAGCATCGTGGCGCCGATCGCCATGCACAGCGCCGGCGTGCATCCTGAACTGCTGGCCATTGCCACGGGCGCGGGCTCGCTGATTTTTTCGCATGTGAATGACGGCGGATTCTGGCTGGTGAAGGAGTACTTCAACATGACCGTTGGCCAGACCATGAAGACCTGGTCGGTGACCGAGACCATCATATCGGTAACTGCGCTTGGGTTTACCGCAATCGCCTGGCATTTTGCCTGAAGGGAATGAAAAGCATGACATTCAGAATTTTTGACGAGCGCTGGTCGCGCAGAGATTTTCTCAAGAGCACGGCGGCGCTGGCCGTCGCGCACTCCGCACTAGGAATCGCTGAAAGCGCCGCGGCTGCGGTGAAGAGCGGCAAGTTGCTCGCCTACGCCGGCACTTATACAAGCGCAGTGGACGGCGGGGCGAACGGAGAAGGTATTTACCTGTTTGAAATGGATGCGCGCAGCGGTGCATTGTCGAACCGGAGGCTGGTGGCCAAAACGCCGAACCCGAGCTGGATTGTGATCCATCCTTCAAAGAAATTCCTCTATGCCATCAATGAAGTGACAGATTTTGCGGGCGGAAGCGGCTCGGTGAGCGCCTTTGCGATCGACGGGGCGAGCGGCGATCTTCAACTTCTGAATACCGTGAGCTCAGAGGGTGCAGGGCCCGCGCATATGAGCCTGGATGCCACGGGCAAATTTGCGTTTGTCGCCAACTACGCGGGAGGAAGCATCGCGGTGCTGCCGATTCTGGACGGTGGAAGCCTGGGCGCGGCTGTGGATGTGCATGGAGACACCGGCGCCCTCGGCTCAAAGATGGCCACCGATGGGCCTCGCGGCAGTTTTGCGATCAGCGGGCATGACCACCCGCACGCGCACATGATCGCCGCCGACCCCAAAAACCGATTTGTGCTGGCGACAGATCTGGCCCAGGACAGAATCTATGTGTACCGGTTTGACGCCGCCGCCGGAAAGCTGACGCCGGCTGAAAGCGCGCCCTTCACTTCCCTGCCCTCCGGCGACGGACCGCGCCATTTTGCCTTTCATCCCAACGGGCACTGGCTCTACCTGCTGGAGGAGGAGGCATCGGCAATTGTGTTTTTCCACTACGACCCCGCGACCGGCGCGCTGTCCAAGCAGCAGATTCTCTCCGCACTGCCTGCGGGTTTTGCGGGAACGAGTTTTGCGTCGGAGATCGCAGTGTCGCCGGATGGGAGATTCCTGTATAGCGCCAACCGGCTGCATGACACGATTTCAATTTGCTCGATCGCGGCGGATGGGCGGTTGAACCTGATCGGCGAGAGATCGACGATGGGCGATTATCCCAGGCATTTCCGGTTCGATCCAAGCGGGAATTTTCTCTATGTGTGCAATCAGAGGAGCGATTGCATTGCGACCTTCCGGCGGGATCGCGCAACCGGGCTGCTGACGTTCGCAGGGCAGTACGCAGCGGTGGGAAGCCCGGCGATCCTGACGTTTCTGGAGTAGAGCTTCGCGACCGACCCAAAGCAAGGCTTCGCGACCTACCTGATCTGTCCCACCGAATTCGACCCACTCAATTTCCCATGGGCGTCTGCATTCTTAAGGCAGATTCGGAAAGGATGTAGACCGATGGGCTTTCCCTCAGGGGCTAAAGCCCGACTCATCCCATTTGCTTTATCGGCCCGTCTAAAGCCGTGCCCTTTCAAAACTTGCCTGCACTCAATGCAAAAGCGCTCTAGTGCTGACAGAGTTGGCGGGCCCATTGGCGCACGGATTCAGGACGAATGGGTTGTCCCCCTGCTTCACTCGCGGCCATTTGCACGGCGAAACTGCCGATGGTCGTGCTCTCCGTTTCCCCAATCTCGATGGGCAGGCCGGTGCGCTGCTCGGTGAGTTCGACCAGCAGCCTGTTGCGGTTGGCGCCGCCCAGCATGTGGATCGCGGTGAGCTTGCGGCCGAGCATGTTTTCGAGGCTGGCGAGCGCCGCGGCATAGCGCACCGAGAGGCTCTCGAAGATGACGCGTGCAAAGATCGGCTCGTTGCCGGCCACGTCGGGAATGGGATCGAAACCAAGCCGGGCAAGCTCGCTGTTGATGCGCGCGGGCATCCCGGTATCGAGCATCAGCGTCTCGGCGTCCATGTCGATGAGACCCGTGGAGAGATTATGCTCGGCGGCCTGGCGAACGATTTCCTCAATCTTCCAGGGACGTCCCTCGGCAGCCCATCCATCCATGCACTGCTTGAGCACCCACATGCTGTTGATGAGGGAGTGGAAGAGCAGATCGCCGGTGGCCGCGCCGAGGTTGGTGTAGCCGGAGTCAAAGGCGACGCGCGTGGTGACGGGTGCGGTGGTGAGCGTGCCGACGAGCGACCATGTGCCGGAGCTGATGTAGGCGGTGGAAGCGAGGTTTCTGGGAATGCCGGCGATGGCGGAGGCGGTGTCGTGGCAGGCGGGCGCGATGAGCTCGGTTTCGCCGAAGGCGTCGAGCGCGGCGAGCGGACCCCGCAATTTGCCGACCACGGTGCCGGCGCGAACGATGGGCGGCGCGGCCTCGATGGGGATGTTGAGCGCGCTGAAGACTTCAGGGGACCAGTCTCCGGTTTTGAGATCAACCAGACCGGTATGCGTGGCGATCGTGTATTCCGAGACGCGGCGGGCGCCGAGCCAGTGGAGAATGAACTCCGGCATCATGAGCCATGGAACGGCAGGGTCGATGCCGGCGGCGGGATCGGCGAGCAACTGGTAAACGGTGTTGAGACGCAGCGGGATCGCGCCGGTGCGCTGGTAGATTTCAAAAGGCGGGATGATGAGGTCGGCAGCGTCCTTGGAGGCAACCGTGCGCTCGTCACGATAGCAGAAGGGCTCTCTCAGCGGCTTGCCGTCGGGAGCAAGACGCACATAATCGACGCCCCAACTATCGGCGCCGATGGAAGCAATGCCTTCAGGCGCAGCCTGCGCGGCCTTGCGAAGGCCTTCTTCGATGCCGGCGACGATCGTTTCGATGGGCCAGTGCAGCGAGTTGCCGCGATGGACTGGCCCATTGGGGATGCGATGGACCACTTCGATTCCGGGTTTGCCGCCCACAAAGCGGAGCAGAGAAACGCGGCAGCTTTCAGCGCCTAAGTCAATGGCAACACGAGCGGGTTCTTGCATAACGGCAGTTCAATCTCCGTTTTTCAAAAATGGCGCCGTGTCTCAAGTGGCTCCATGTTTGTTTCATCGTAAAAATGCATCGCCGAGGCCGCCGTCCACGGGAATGAGGTGACCGGTGGTACAGCGCGAGCGTGGGCTGGCCAGGAAAAGCACTGCCTCTGCACAGTCCACAGTATCGATGGATTTGTGCGTCAGCGTGCGCTCGGCGTAGAAAGACGCCAGGCGGTCGCGCAACTCCTCGGTGCTGAACGAGTCCTGGAAGTTGATGTTGTACTTGGTGAGCGAAGCGATGACCCGTTCACGCGGAAACATGGCGGAGCCCTTGACCACGGTGGCTGGGCTGATGCCGTTGACACGCACGTCGGGAGCCAGTGAGACGGCCAGCTCGCGGATGAGATGCGAGAGCGCGGCCTTGCTCACGTCATAAACCTCGCTGCCCTGTTTGGCCGCCACGGCGTTGGCCGAACTGGTCAAGACGATGGTGCCGTGCAGGCCCTGCTCCGCGAAGATTTTTGCAATTTCGTCGGCCAGCAGGTAGTTGGCGGTCACGTTCAGGTCCAGCGTGGCAGCCCATAGCCGGTCGGGAACCACATCGCCCTCACCGACGGGATACATGGCGGCGGAGTTGATAAGAATATCGATGCCGCCAAAAGCAGCGACCGTGGCCTTGATCGCTTTGACAATGGCTTCGCGGCTGGTGATATCCACGCCCACGCTCACGACGGATTCGGCGGGAACGACTGCCTTCAGCGCTTCGGCAACGCGCTCGGCGCCGGCCTGGTCGCGATCGGCCACCATGACGTGTGCGCCGCGGGCCGCGGCCATCTGCGCCACTTCGCGGCCGATGCCGCTGGCTGCGCCTACGACCAGGGCGATGCGGCGGCTGAACTCCTTTTCAGGGGGCTGGCGGCGGATCTTGGCCTCTTCCAGCGCCCAGTACTCGATGCGGAAGGCCTCGGCGGCGGGCAGGGCCACGTAGTTGGTGAAGACTTTGAAGCTGGCCGGATCCATGCCCTCGGGGCATTGCGGCACCGTTCCCTTGACATCGCCTTCTGCCAGCAGGGTTGCACCCTCCATCACGTGAATGGCGTTGGTGTAAAACTCGCCGACGATGCGGGCTTCGGTTTTGCTTTTGCCGAAGCTGAACATGCCCAGGCCGGGAATGAGGACGACCGTGGGACTGGCGTCGCGAATGGCCGGTGAGCCGGGGACGGCGAAGGCGCGATAGTAGGCGCGGTACTCCTTGCGGTAGCGGGCCAGCGCGACGGTGATGTTTTCCTTGAGCGTGTTGAGATCGGCGCCGGCCTTCCAGGGAACAAAGAGGGGACGGATTTTGGTGCGGATAAAGTGATCGGGGCAACTGGTGCCGAGGTAGGCCAGCTCATTGGCATCAGCCGAGTTCACGAACTGGAGCACATCGGATGCGTCGGAGAAGCTCGAAATCCAGCGCCGCTGCGCGCTGATGCGTCCGCGCAGAAACGGAGAGATCTGAATGGCGAGGTTGGCGCGATCGGCGCGCGCGGGAATGGCTTCTCCACCGAAGCGCGCGCGGCCCTTGGCGATTCCGTGGCGATGAATGAACTGTCCGATCTGGTCAATGGTGGTCAGCGTGGACAAATAACATTCCCGTTGCGTCGAGCCCCAGGTGAACAATCCATGACCGCCGAGTACGATGCCGTCGCAGCCAGGATTCTCTTCTATGGCGCGCTTCATCATGAGGGCCAGCTCAAAACCGGGGCGCTGCCAGGGCAGCCAAACGAGGGAGCGGCCGAACTCGCGGTTGAATTCGTCCATCTTGACCTTGCCGTTGGCGGAGGCGGCCAGGGCGATGCCCCAGTCCGGGTGCAGGTGGTCCACATGGGGAAAGGGCAGAAATCCGTGGAGCGGCGTATCGATGGAGGCTGCGACAGGATTGCCGCCGAAGGCGCAAAGCGGGTACATAGCCGCCATGTCGTCTTCACTGTCGACGCCCTTGTAGAGGTGCTCCAGAGCAAGCAACTTTTGCTGAAAAAGCGTGGCAAAGCCGGAGCGCTTCATGCTTCCCAGGTCGCCGCCGGAGCCTTTCACCCACAGCACTTCGACCGGTTCACCGGTGAGGGGATCGACGTCGGCGACCTTGGAGCTGGTATTGCCGCCGGCGAAGTTGGTGATGCGAAGGTCGGAACCGAGCAGGTTGGAGCGATAGCGCAGCAGCTCAGGCTCATCAAGCGTGGCTGCCAGTTCAGGATCCCAGCGATCCTGAAGAAACGTCAATAGCGGGGAAGCAATTGCGGCCTTATTCATAGATACCAGTTTACGAGGATTGGGCGGGCCTGGTCACGAGAATAACCCGCCAAGGCTCAGGAATCTCCGCACCCGGAAGGTTCACGCTCGCTTGGCCTGCGCGGCTGCGGTTTTCCGCGCAGCGTCGTGTGTTGCCTCTTCCGCGGCAAGCGTTTCAGAGGTGACCGCGCGGTGACGGACGTAATTGTAGGGGGGAACAATGTTGCCGCGCAGAAGAGCAATCCCGAGCTGGATGAGCCGGGGACCATAGGTTTCGACATCGTGGCTGATGGAGCCGATGAGGGCGCTTTTGCCCGAGCGCATCTCTTCGAGCACCTCGGGAATGCAGTCCTGACCGGCGATGGCAAACTCCTGCTCCAGACCCAGTTCCCGCACGGCATCCAGAACGCCCAGAGCGCTGGAATCATTGGCGGCGGCTACCAGGATGCGCTGGCCGGAGCGATGTCCGCGGAGAAAGCCCTTCATGGCCATCCGGCTCGGCTCTCTCATGCCGCGGCCTTCCATCTGCACAAAGCGCTCGCCCGGCAACTCGGGGAGGCGCTCGCGAATTCCGTCGAAGGCGCCCGTGATGCGGCTCTGGACAAAACTGCCCGCCTCCTTGAAGCCGACGCCGATGACGCGATCGACACTTCCCTTCCACTTGACCTGGGCATGCTGGGCGAGCAGGGCGCCGACCTCGTGACCGGCCTCGAAGTTGTCCACGCCGAAATAGGTGGAGTTGGGATGAGGAACATCGATAGCGATGAGAGGAATGTCCGCTTTGCTGAAGATGTGGGCGATGCGCGGCGCAACCTCCTCCTCCGCCTGAAATTCGAGCACCAGGTCAACGCGCCTGGCCACAAATTCCAGGGCATTCTGGATGGCGGCATCGGGGTCGTAGCGGTTATCGAGGATGAGCAGTTCGACGCCCGAGGCAGCCGCGGCGGCGGTGACGCTTTGCGCCACAGCCACTGAAAAAGGCATCTCCGCGCTCTGCACCGCAAAACCGAAACGCAGGCGGCGGGGGCGCGAAACAAGCCGGTACCGACCGTTTTGCGACTGCGCCAGATAGCCGCGATGAACGAGAGTCTTGAGAATGCGGTAAACGCTGGTCTTGGAGATGTGCGTCCTTTGATACACATCTTCCAGGGTCAGAGGCGCATGATGCTGCTCAAGCAGCTCGAGGACATCGAGGGCCTTTGACAGGATCGGAATCAGATACAGCCGCTTGATTTTTGTCTTGGGCAAGCGTTCGTCTCCAGGGAAGCGAATCGATCATACTGGGCGGCCTTCACAACCTTCAAAGGCTCAAGCGTAACTGCTGACGGCGGAGCTGCGGCTTCCCCGCTCGGAGGCGATGCGCTCCACATAGCCGCCGCTGCGCAGAGCCGCCAATGGATCAGCGGGAAGACCACGAGCCTGACGCCAGGCCGCGGTCATCGGCCGGACATCCTCCCAGAACGTTCCTCTGAAAAGCTCTTCGGCGGCCACCAGGTCACAGGATTGCTGCAGACCGGACAAGCGCCGCCGATCAACCAAAGCAGCTTTGAGATAAAGCTCCTGGGCGGTGACCACGGTCTGCACCATGGCTTCGATCTTGCCCTTCAGGTTATGGCTCTGGTCGATCATGTAGGCAATGTCGAGCGGGAGGCCGTCTTCGGCGGCGGCGTGAATTTCGTGGAAGATGCGGAAGATCTGGTAGGGATCGATGGAGCCGAGCGTGAGGTCGTCGTCGGCATAGCGGCGGTCGTTGAAGTGGAAGCCGCCCAACATGCCGGTGTGCAGCAGCCAGGCCACGATCTGCTCAATATTCTGCGCGGAATAATGATGGCCGGTATCGACCAGCACGCAGGCGCGGGGTCCGGCCTGGCGCGCGAAGTGCGACGACATGCCCCAGTCGGCGATGTCGGTGTGATAAAAGGCCGGCTCGAAGGGCTTGTATTCGACCAGGAGACGCTGTTCGGGGCCCAGGTGTTGATGGCAGGTGCGCAGCGCGTCCTCAAGCCAGCCTATGCGCTTGCGGATGCTCTGCGTGCCCGGATAATTGGAGCCGTCCGCCATCCACAGGGAGATGTCGCGCGAACCCAGCGCCTTGCCGATCTCGATCGAGTCGAGCATGTGGTCGAGAGCATGTTTGCGGATGACCGGCGAAGGGTTGCACAGGGAGCCGTGCTTGTATTCCTGGTCCTGAAAGAGATTGGGATTGATGGAGCCGGAATGAATGCCGAAGCGGCGCTCCAGTGCCTTCACTGCGGGAACATCGTCGAGGCCGCCCGGCAGATCCCACAGCACATGCAGAGCCATGGTGGGCGTGACGCCGGTGAGCCGATTCACTTCAGCCGCGTCGGCGAACTTCTCCTCGATGGTGGTGGCAGCCGCGGCCTGCGCAAACTTGCCGAAACGCGTGCCGGTGTTGGCAAATCCCCAGGAGGGAATCTCGATGTGGAAAGAGTCCAATGCCTTGAAGGCAAGTTCTAAGGTTGCGGATTCGGAAGGGTTCATGGGTTGTTTCCTTTCACCGGACCGATTCTTCCGGCTTCAATATTGTTCGCGCGCCCAGGTCATCCACCAGAATCACATGCAGAAAGCGCGGTCCGTGAACGCCTTTGATGCGCGTCATTTCAATGTCGGCGGTAGCGCTGGGCCCGGAGATGTAAGTGGCCAGCGTGGGCGGCCGCCGGCAGCGGCTGAAGTACTCAGGCAACGTTTCAACCACCTGGCTGGCGTAGAGGATGCACAGATGCCAATCGGGCAGGAGGGTCAAAACCCTGCGTCCCTCGCCGGCGGAGTGGTGAAGCACGATGGTTCCCGAATCGGCGATGGCGCAAGATGCCGCCGTCACCACGCCTTCGGCCTTTTCGATCTCCGCCGCCGGCAAATCATGGTCGATCTTCCAGTCAAAGCCGGCCGCCAGCCAGGTTGACGGCAGTCCGGGAGGAGCCACGAAGATGCGCTTGCGGCTCTGCTCGAGTTGCGCGGCGATGACCGCGGGAAGCTGCTCCGGGCCGCACTCGACGACTTCGGCGTCGTATTCGCGGAGCCGTTCCATCAACAGGGCCAGGCAAGCCTGCTCGGTGAGCCCTCCCTTGCGGACGTAGCTGCGCGTTAGTGCGGAATAATCGCTGGCGAGCTCGTCCGGGGCCTTGGCCACCGATTGCGTTGCGGCGCGGATGCGGTCGAGAATCTGCCGACGCGTTGAAACAGTCGCGCTCATTTGGCCTCCTGGCGCCCGGTGCGGTTGCGTTCCGCCCACCAGGCGTGAAAGGGCTGAGGTGGAAGGCCGCGAAGATCACGCGTCTGGGTCCATTTGCCCCCGATGCTGGGCAGGGAGTGAATCCATCCGTCACCGCGGGTAAAGAAGCGGAGCCCGATCCTGCCGCAGAACTGCGCGGTGTGGAAGAGCCAGGCACGCGAAAAAATGAGGTTGGCGATGCGCAGGCCCAGGTACATGGGATCGAAGAACCGCGCCCCCTGACGCCGCTCCTGATTCACGACCTGTGAACGCAGCTCCAGCAGCACCTCGGGGATGTTGATTTTGACCGGACAAACCTCGTAGCAGGCGCCGCACAACGAAGACGCAAAGGGCAGCGTTTGCGCATGATGCATCCCCATCAACTGCGGGGTGAGGATGGCGCCGATGGGACCGGGATAAACCGAGCCGTAAGCGTGGCCGCCGGTCTGGCGATAGACGGGGCAACTGTTCATGCAGGCGGCGCAGCGGATGCAGCGAAGCGTCTGCCTCTCGGTCTCCCGCGCCAGCATTTGCGAACGCCCATTGTCGAGCAGTACCACGTGGAAGCGCTGCGGCCCGTCGCCCGGGGTGACGCCGGTCCAGAGCGAGGTGTAGGGATTCATCCGCTCGCCGGTGGCCGAACGGGCCAGCACCTGGAGCATGACCTCCAGATCCTCAAAGCGGGGCAGCACCTTTTCAATGCCCGCCAGCGTAATCATGGTGCGCGGCAGGGTGAGGCACATGCGTCCGTTGCCCTCCGACTCCACCACCACGACGGAACCGGTTTCCGCCACCAGGAAGTTGGCCCCGCTGATGGCGGTGGGAATCGTGAGGAACTTTTGGCGAAGATAGGTGCGCGCCGCGGCGGTAAGCGCGTGCGGGTCGTCGGATAGATCCTTGAGCCCCATGCGGCGGGCAAAGATTTCGCGCACCTGGCTGCGATTGACGTGCAGTGCGGGGACAACAATGTGCGAGGGCTCATCCTCGCCGAGTTGCAGAATGATCTCGGCCAGGTCGGTCTCGTAGGCGTGCACTCCCGCCGCCTCGAGAAATGGGTTCAACTGAATTTCGGCCGAGGTCATGGTCTTGATCTTGATGACCTCCGAGGCGTTCTCCTCGCGCAGAATGTCGAGGATGATGCGACGGGCCTCGTCGGCATCCGCGGCCCAATGAACCATGCCGCCGGCCTCGGTGCAACGCGCCTCAAACTCTTCGAGGTAGGCCGCGAGGTTCTCAAGCAGGTGCGATCGAATGGCCGCCCCCGCCGAGCGCAGTTGTTGCCAGTCGGCTTTTTCCGTCACCAGCCTGGCGCGCTTGGCCTGAATCACGTCTATGGCATGGGCCACGTTCTTGCGAAGCTGCGGATTGCGCAGCACCGGCAGCACAGCTTCGGGAAACGGCTTGGCAAAGCGCGGGTCGAGAACCGGATGGTGCGAACCGGGAACCGGATGATTTTGCGCGGCGTTGCTCATGCCAGCGCCTCCGCCGGAAAAGCTTCAGTGCTGGCCAGAATCTCGGCCAGGTGGATGGTCTTCATGCCCGCATATTGCCGGTGCATGGCTCCGCCCAGATGCATGAGGCAACTGTTGTCGAGAGCGGTACAGAATTCGGCTCCGGTCGAGACAACGTCCTGCAGCTTGACGGCCAGCATGGCAGAGGAAACCTCGGCATTTTTCACCGAAAAGGTGCCGCCGAAACCGCAACAGCGGTCAAGGTTCGGGAGGGCGACTTGTTCCATGCCCCTCACCCTGTTCATCAGCCGCCACGGCCGATCGCCCAGGTGCAGGGCGCGCACCCCGTGACAACTGGCGTGGTAGGTAACCCGGTGGGGAAAATACGCGCCCACATCGTCCACGCCCAGCCGGTCGATGAGAAACTCGCTCAGCTCGTAGACGCGCGGCAGCAGGGCTGTGAACTGCCTGCGCAGCTCTTCGTTGCCCAACTCCTCAAAGAGTCCCGGATATTGATCGCGCATCATCGCCACGCACGAGGAGGAAGGGACGACCACGGTCTCCTCGTCCTGGTAAAGGCGCACAAAGCGCTTGGCCTGGCAAAAAGCCTCGGTGCGGAAGCCGGTGTTGGCATGCATCTGACCGCAACAGGTTTGTTGGGGATGGAAGTCGAGCTGGACCCCGAGCCGTTCAAGCAGTCTGACCACGGCGCGGCCGGTCTCAGGGAAGAGCGTGTCGTTATAACAGGTAATGAAGAGCGAAGCGCGCATACATTAGGCCAGGGTTCATGAGGCACAACAAAGGAAAGCGAATAATATACGATACGAAATGAATTGTCTATTGCAATCTCAACGCTCCAGAATTTCGCAGCTCCCCGCCGATGCCCGACCATGATCCAGCGCTTGCGTTTTGGCTCGAAGCCTTGTTTGCACGCTTGCCGAAGAGGCGCCCCAGCGCAGGCTGAAGATCATGCTCCCTGAAATGCATGGCTGCCTTCGCCGCGCACAAGCCGGGTGAGATGCGCTGAGCTGGAACCTGCTGCTTTTAGAATTGAGGTCAACCTTCCAGAATGATTTTCGTCTAACACAGTTAGCTGTGCACGCTTCCTCAGGCGGCTGATCGGCATCCTTTAACCTGGTTTCCCTTACGGCTTCAGATCTTCGATCTTCAAGTGGTGCTGAATGCACAAACCAGCGCGGAACCCGGAACCCTCCCAGTCGAGAAAAGCTCCTCTTGAAGAAATGTCCGGCGGCGGTGTGAGCCGAAGAGCTCACCGGGACGTCTATACGCACCGTAGGATGGCAATGACCGATCCCGAAAACGCGGTGCCGTGGAAGAATCGGCCGCGCAGCGTTTCTACGTTTTCAACCACAACTTTTTTTGTTTTCGGGGGTTTTCCTCGAAGAAAGGCTCTGACTCCTCCATCATGGCAAATCTGCGTACACTCCCCCTATGTGTACTGGCCGGTGCACTGCTTTGCTCGAGCGCGCTGTCCCAGCAATCCCCCACCAACGTGCGGATCGTCCATCCGATTGACGAAAGCAGCCTGGTAACGCTCACGGGCAATATGCATCCGGCCGCGATTGAAAAGAACGACCGCGGCCCGGTGAGCGCATCGCTGCCCATGTCCGGCCTGACACTGGTGCTGAGCCGCAGCGCCGGCGAGCAAGCGGCCTTCAATGCCTTCGTTGCCAGCCAGTATGACCAGAGTTCGCCGAGCTTCCACCAGTGGCTCACGCCCCAGCAGATTGGCCAGCGCTTTGGCCCTGCCCAGGCCGACATCAACACCCTGACGAGCTGGCTGGCCGGCAAGGGTTTCGCCGTCAAGAGCGTTTCGCCGGACGGGATGGCCATTCAATTCAGCGGCACCGCGGGCCAGGTTGAAAGCGCCTTCCACACTGAGATTCACAACCTCTCGGTGAACGGCAAGACGCACATTGCAAACATGAGCGATCCGCAGGTTCCCGCTGCCCTGGCGCCGGTCATCGTAGGAATCAAGGGCCTGCATAACTTCTTCGCCCATCCGCTGCACCGCATGGGCAGCAGGGTCCAGTTCAACCCCCAAGCGCACGGATGGGTCAGGTCGCAGACCTCGCCCCACACGAGTCTCGCCGCCGGAGCAGCCGGCGCGCAGGCCAGTTCCGCGGCTACGCCCAGGCCCAGCTTCTATTTTCCTATCAGCGGTACTTCGCCCGCGGTGGTTGAAGAAGACGTGGCGCCTTCCGACTTCGCGAAAATCTACAATCTGCCTTCGGGGTGGCCCACGACCAACAATGGCTCCGGCCAGACCATCACCATCATCGGCACCAGCGACATTGATCCGAGCGATGTCGCCAACTTCAAGACCGCGTTTGGCCTGCCGGCCGGCTTGGCCCCTAAAATCGTTCCCGGTCCTGATGGCGACCCTGGCATCTGCGCCGGCTACACCAATATCTGCAATGGCGGCGACCTCGATGAGAATTCGCTGGACGTAGAGTGGTCCGGCGCCGTGGCTGCCGGCGCGCAGATCGTGCTCGTCACCGACGCCTACGACAACCAGATCAATCCCACCAACGATCCCATCTTCGACGGCGCCCAGTGGGCGATTGACAATGTCTTCGTCCCGGGCTCGAAGGTCTCCGGCTCGCACATCCTGAGCGTCAGTTACGGCACCTGCGAACTATTGAACGGCACCGCGTCAAACGTGGCCTACAACAACCTGTGGGAAACAGCGGCGAGCGCCGGCATCTCCGTCTTCGTTGCGGCCGGTGACTCCGGCTCGTCCTCCTGCGACGATGGCGGTGACATGGACGGCAACCCCTACGAAGCACAGTATGGCTTGTCCGTGAGCGGTCTTGCCTCCTCGCCCTACGACACGGCCATCGGCGGCACCGATTTCAACTGGTGCAATATCACGCAATCGAACGGAAACTGTCTCCGCATGCTCCTCCTCCGACGCCTCCACTTACTGGAACACCAGCAACACCAGCCAGCAGGCGTCGGCCAAGGGCTACGTGCCTGAAATCCCATGGAACGACACCTGTCTGAACCCTGCGGTTCTGGCGTATCTCCAAAGCTTTGCCTATAACTTGACCACGGTCCCGGCCAACACAGAGGCTGCCTGCAACTTCGTCTACAACGAATGGGATAATATTTACAACCAATCCCAGGGCGGGAATATGCTCGCCTACTATCTGGACACCGTCGGCGGCAGCGGGGGCGCCAGTGGCTGCGTCGTCAACAGCAACACCTCCATGGGCAACACGCCCAACGGCACCTGCAACAGCACCGACACCAGCACCGGCTCGAGCTACGGCAACCTCACCCTGGTCGGCGACGGCTGGCCCAAGCCAAGCTGGCAGACCACTGCCGCGAGCCTCGGCGTTCCCGCTGACGGCGTGCGCGACCTGCCGGATGTGAGCTTCTTCGCCGGGGACGCCTTCCTCGACAGCGCCACACTGATCTGCGTCTCCAATGACGGTGCAGAGTGCACCAACATCAGCCAAACCAGCAGCGGATTCGCTAACGGCCTCGGCACTGAAACCGGCGGGGCGGAAGAGGTTGGCGGCACCTCCGTGGGTACGCCGGAGATGGCCGGAGTGATGGCCCTGATCAACCAGAAAACCGGTGCCCCGCAGGGCAGTCCCAATGCGGAGCTCTACGCGCTGGCTGCCAAACAGACCTATTCAAGCTGCTCGGCCGAAACGGGAACCACATCCAACAGCTGTTACTTCAATGACATTGATCAAGGCACCAATTCCATGCCCTGCGACTACAACGGGGAGGCGCTGGAAGGTGGCGCAATCTATACCAGCTTAGGGTGGCAAACCTCTACGGCCTACCGTGGGGCGACCTCACCGAACTGCAGCATCGTGAACAGCGGAGATGTGGTGGGCACGCTCTCCGGCTACAGCGCCATCACCGGATACGACCTGGCCAGCGGTCTCGGCTCGCTCAATATCGCCAACGTCATGAACAGCTGGACAGCCATCACGGTCGGAACGCAGACCGCCACGGCAGCTATCGACCTGGGAGGCGTCACATCCATCAGCGCGAGCCAGAGCCTCAGCGTCACCGTCACGGTTACCGGCGCGAGCGGCACGCCCACCGGCGATGTCACGCTGTATGCTTCCGCCAACGGCTACAGCTCCACGGAAACCCTCTCGGCGGGAACCGCGACCTTCACCATTCCGGCCGATACCTTTACCTCCGCCGGCACCGTCACCCTGACGGCTGCCTACACCGGAGACGGCACCTACGCCGCCAAGCACCAGTCCCACCGCCAGCTTCACGGTCACAGGCGGGATTACGACCGCAACCTTCACCCTGGCTTCCATCCCAGCACCCGCTGCCATAGCGGCGGGCGCAACCGCCAGCGCCACGGCGACCGTTTCAAGCAGCAGCGGGTACGCGGGCACCGTGACACCTGAACTGCACGCTGACTCAGTGGCCCAGCGGCGCCTCCAACCTGCCCTCCTGCTCACCCAGCGGAACCATCACGCTGAGCGCCACTGCCACCTCCGGCACCGCCACGCTCACCGTGACCACCACACCGGCCACGACCTCCCAGCTTCGCAAGCCGGTTGGGGGCAAAGGCCGTTTCGGCGTGGAAGGCGGCGCAGTGCTCGCCCTGTTGATCTTCTTTGGGATTCCGGCGCGGCGGCGGCGCTGGCGGGCGCTGTTGAGTGGGCTAAGCGCGCTGCTCCTGCTGGCGGCCCTCAGCGGCCTGTCGGCGTGCGGCGGAGGAGGGTCCGGCGGCGGCGGTACCACCATCCCGGGCACGACTTCGGGAAACTATATCTTCACGGTGTCTACTGTCGGAGCTCCGGCGATCTCCACCACCCAGACACAAACCTTCACCGTCACGGTGAACTAGCTACGCGCAGGCGCTGCGGCAGGGCCCTCCCTTCGTGGAGGGCCCTGCTGTTTGCAAACGGTCAATGACGCCCTAAGCCTGTGGCCGAAAGTATGCGGCGAAGTTCATTGAGTCCATGGCTTTAACGCCAGAACTTCAAGTTGACTCCAGGGAATAAAGAGCCTCCTAACCAGAATCCAGGGGAAGGCAGGGCAATTGTCTCCCTGGCAATTCCCTTCCGTGCCCTTTTCCAGGTTCCCGTCGCCATTCCGCCGGCTGCACTACTATTTTGCGCTGGCCGGGGGCACAATTCCGTTCATGCGGAGGTATTCCACTACCTGCCCGTAGTGATCGTTGGCGTGGGCTACGGCGAACATGGCCAGCGTGGAACGCGTCTGCAGGCCAGGCTCCGGCGTTTTGACCACCTCAAAGGCGTTGGCGACAGTGAGCGTCGCGATTGCCTTGTGGCCAAAGGCAAACGAAGCGGCCAGCGCTGCCACTACGTCTTCCTTGCTGGTGAGTTTGCCCAGGCCGCTCACGTCCGCATCCGGCTTGAGGCCGCTCATGAGGCCAAACAGAAAATAGTTGGCCTGGGCCACATGCGTCGCCTGCTGGGCAAAGGTCCGCACGGTTGCGAATTCCGTGCTCTGGGCCGGGACAAAGATGGCCGCGCTGGGCGCGAAGCCAAACTTTTCGGCCGGCATCGCCTCTTACCGCGCCCATGAACTCATGCTCAATCAGGCTCAACTCTGAATCGACCGTCATGGATGGCGATACGACGGCCCCTGCCTCCGGCGCTTTCTCGTCCGGCCTCATCTGCCCTGTTGCCGCCAGTGCACCCATACCCAACATGCAACTCAAAACCATCAGCCGCATCTGCATCGTTGACCTCCTGTGCGCCGGCTAAACCGGCGAGGTGTATTGAATGAAAGTTTCATACGGTGAAGGTTTAGCGAACCACACTGGCTCCGAGTCATGCGGAATCGCTCGTGAGGGCGGCTGCGAAGCGTTGACAGGGGAAGGTGCGGGCCGGGTATTCAGCCGCGAAAGAACCATCCTCCGGGATGCCGACGCCGTAGGAGGAGGCGGAAGGCACCATCGGAAGCACCGCCATCGCGAGGTGCGTCCGAGTCCCGCGCGGTCACAGACCCCGAGCACGTATCGAAACATCTCGCACGGGAACCGGGAGGTCCCGCGTTTGCCCAGAGCGAAAGAGGCGCTGGGACGCATCGGGAAGTCTAAGGACACACGCCGATGATGAACGAGCGCGGGAAGTCGGACAGACCTGTAGTACCTGTGAAGTCCTCGAACAAGGCTGGGCAACCGGCGGCGGAGGGGATGGAGGGAAGAGGTTTGACCAAGGGAAATCCGCTTGAGCAAAACGCGTCCCGGACGCAGAGCCGGAGCAACGCGCCGAGTGCGCTGGAGCGGATACGTCAAGCAGCAAGCAAGGATAAGGAGATGCGGTTCACCGCGCTCTTTCACCACATCTATGCGCCAGAATCGTTGCGTGTGGCCTATCTCAGGCTGAAGAGAGAAGCCGCGCCCGGCGTGGACGGAGAGACGTGGCGGCACTACGGCGAGGACCTTGAGACCAACCTCCAGGACCTCTCCCATAGGCTGAAGCAGGGAGCGTACCGGGCCAAGCCGGTGCGTAGGGTGCACATCCCCAAGGCCGACGGGCGGTTGCGACCGCTCGGAGTCACTGCGCTGGAGGATAAGATCGTTCAGCGTGCGGCGGTCGAGGCGATGAATGCTATCTACGAAACGGACTTCCTCGGATTTTCGTATGGGTTCCGTCCCAAGCGAAGCCAGCATAACGCGCTGGATGCGCTTTACACGGGACTGCTGACGAAGAAGGTGAACTGGGTGCTCGATTTGGACATACGCGGCTTCTTCGATGCGATTTCGCACGAATGGCTGGTAAGGTTCATCGAGCATCGCATCGCGGACCGGCGCGTGGTGCGGCTCATCCAGAAATGGTTGAACGCGGGCGTGCTGGAGGATGGGAAACGAATCCGTATGGAGGAGGGTACGCCGCAGGGCGGCAGTGCATCGCCGCTGCTGGCGAATATCTATCTCCATTACGCCTTCGATCTGTGGGCTCAGGCATGGCGTCTGAAGCAAGCGCACGGCGATGTGATCATCGTGCGGTACGCGGACGACATCGTGGTTGGCTTCCAGAACGAAGCGGATGCCAGGCAGTTTCTGGCGGAACTCACCGAGCGGTTTCGGAAGTTCAGCTTGGAACTGCATCCCGACAAAACGCGGCTCCTGGAGTTCGGACCGTTCGCGGTTCGAAACCGGAAGCGGCGCGGAGAAGGGAAGCCGGAAACGTTCGACTTTCTCGGCTTCACGCATATCTGCGCGAAGAAGAGGAGCAACGGTTACTTCACGGTGCTTCGGCAGACGATTCGTAAAAGACTGCAAGCGAAGTTGAACGCGGTGAAAGCCGAATTGCGACTGCGCATGCACGCTCCCATTCAGGACACAGGCAAGTGGTTGAGGTCGGTGGTGAGTGGACACATCCGCTACTACGGGGTGCCCATGAACAACGCAGCACTGCATCTGTTCCGTCATCGGGTAGGCTGGCTTTGGCATCGGGCGCTGTCGCACCGCAGCCAGAATGGCCGTGTTCCTTGGAATCGAATGCTGCGCTTGATCGATCAATGGCTGCCTCCTGTGCGCGTGTATCATCCTTTTCCTCTACGCCGCATGGGCGTCATTACCTGAGGTAGGAGCCGGATGCGGGAAATCCGCTCGTCCGGATCTGTGGAGGGGGTTATGAGCAATCATGATCCCTACTCCGACTAATTTCTCTTGCCAAAAACGCATTCAGATTAGCAGAGCGCGGCGACAGCAGGGTCAAGCGCTCGTCAGGCCCTCTGAGGGCGACAGCTTCTTCGGGCCAACCCAGTGCCTACCGATTACACTTTCTAAGGAATGCCTCCATCGGACCCATTTGCACCACAACTCGACCTGAGCTTCGACGAGCCGCGGCACGGCCGGCGCATTTGGCCGGTGCGCGAGCTGGTGGGCCAGGTCCGCGAACTTGTCGAGCAGGAGTTCGGCGACGTGTGGGTGGAGGGCGAGATTTCGAACTTCCGTCCGGCCCCGTCGGGCCACGTGTACTTCACGCTGAAGGATGCGGAAGCCCAGCTTCCGGTGGTGCTGTTCCGGCGCCAGGCCATGCTGCTGCGCTTTCGTCCCGAGGACGGCCTGCACGTGCTGGTGCGCGGGCGGGTCAGCGTCTACGAGCAGCGCGGGCAGATGCAACTGGTGGCCGAAACCATGGAGCCGGTCGGCGCCGGATCGCTGCAACTGGCCTTTGAGCAGCTCAAGGAAAGGCTCAAGGCCGAAGGCCTGTTTGACGCCGAGCGCAAGCGCCCCCTGCCGGCCTTTCCGCGCACAGTAGGCATTGTCACTTCGCCCACCGGAGCCGTGATCCGCGATTTCTTGAACATTGTGGCCCGCCGCCACTCCGGCTTGAGTGTGCTTCTCTTGCCCGTCTCCGTGCAGGGCGAGTCGGCGCCGGCGGAGATTGAAGCGGCCCTCGCCGTGCTCAATGCTTCAGGCGTGGCATCAGGTTTAGTTGACTTGATCGTCCTGGCCCGCGGCGGCGGATCGCTCGAAGACCTGGCGGCCTTCAACTCCGAACGCGTGGCGAGGGCCATCGCCGCCTCCAGCTTGCCGGTGGTCTCTGCCATCGGCCACGAGACGGACTTCACCATTGCGGATTTCGTCGCCGACCTGCGCGCGCCTACGCCTTCGGCCGCCGCCGAGCTGGTGACCGAGGCGCAGCACAAGATCGCCGAGCATCTTGCCAACCAGATGCACCGTCTGGAGCGCGCGGCTCGCTTCCAGATTCTTCAGGCGCGTCAGCATCTGGCCCGTTTGCCGGTCGGTCGTGCCGAGGCGCGCGTGGCCGCAGTCCTGCATCGCGGGGCGCAACGGCTCGACGACCTCTGGTTCCGGATGGAGTCTGGGCTGGGATTCCAACTCCGCCAGCGCCAGAGCCGCGTTGCCGGACTGGCCGCCGCGATCCTGCGCCACGATCCGCGCCAGCCGCTGGCTCAGGCGCGCGAACGGCTGGTGGCCCTCGGCAATCGCATCGACCGCTCGCTCGATCGCACCTTGAAGCGATCCGCCGTCCGTGCCGGCGCGCTCGATGCGCGGCTCCGTTCGCTCTCGCCGCTGGCCGTGCTCGATCGGGGCTACGCCCTCGTGCTGACGGCGGAAGGCAAGCTGGTTCGATCCTCGACGCAACTGGCGTTGGGCGACCTGGTGACCACGCGCCTGACAGAAGGCGTCTTTACCAGCCGCGTGGAGCACACCCTACCCGGCAAACCGGCGGTCGATGGGCCACGGCAACTAAAATCAAAAAAGTGAGACCATGAACGAATCGACCACCCCATCGAAAATCGCATCGGCGAACCCCAAGTCAGCGTCTACATCGGCCGCACGCCAGCTCTTCGGCACCGACGGCATTCGCGCCGTGGCAGGCGAATCGCCGCTCGATCCGACAACGATCTTCGCCACCGGCATCGCGCTCGCGCACTCGCTCCGGAGCATGGCGGCGCAGCCACGAGTCATCCTCGGACGCGACACCCGCGAGTCAAGTCCGTGGATCGCCGCGACTCTGGCCGCCGGCATTTGTTCCGCTGGAGCTGAGGTCGAGAGCGCCGGCGTTGTGCCCACTCCGGCCGTGGCGTTTTTGGCCCGCAAGCACGGATTTCAGGCGGGAGCCGTGATCTCCGCCTCCCACAATCCCTGGCAGGACAACGGCATCAAGCTGTTCGGCAGCGACGGATTCAAGCTTCCCGATGCCGTCGAACTGGCCATGGAAGACGAGATTCTGCATCACGCCGCGCAGATTGCGGCGCCCGATTCCGCGAGCCTGCCGCCGGTCGAGGACAACGAGAGTTACAAGGCCGATTACATCCAGTTCCTCATTGACGCAGTGCCGGGCCTATCGATTGCCGGGCTCAAGCTTGTCGCCGACTGCGCCAACGGCGCGGCGGCCGCGGTTGCTCCGGAGCTGTTTCGGCGGCTCGGCGGCGCGACCCTGCTCAACATTGCGCCCGATGGGCGCAACATCAACGCCCACTGCGGAGCGCTCCATCCCGCCCATGTTGCCGGCGAAGTGAAGAGCCGCGGAGCCAAGCTGGGCGTCACCTTCGACGGCGACGCGGACCGCTGCATGCTGGCCGGCGCCAACAACAACGTGATCAACGGCGACGCCATCCTGCTGATGGCCGCGCGCGACCTCAAAGCCCGGGGCCTGCTCAACGGCGACCTGGTGGTGGCCACTACCATGTCGAACATGGGTCTTGAAGCGGCTCTCAAGCGCTCCGGCATTCGCATGTTTCGCGCCCCGGTGGGCGACCGCTATGTGCTCGAAGAGATGCTCAAGCAAAACAGCGCCCTGGGCGGCGAGCAGTCCGGGCACATCCTCTTGCCTCATCTGGCCACCACCGGCGACGGGCTGCTGACCGCCCTGGTGGTGCTCGACCTGATCGCACGCACCGGCAAGTCGATCGAGGAACTCACGGTCGACCTGAAAGTCTTTCCGCAGGTGATTGTCAACGTGAAGGTGCGCGAGAAAAAGCCGCTCGATTCCATTGCCTCCGTAGCCAGCGCCATTCGCACCGCCGAAGAGGAACTGAAAGACTCCGGGCGCGTCGTCATCCGCTACAGCGGCACCGAGGCCCTGGCGCGGGTGATGATTGAAGCCGAATCCGAAACCGCCATGCGTCTCCACGCCGAAGCCATCGCCAACGCCATTCGTGCGGAACTGGGAGTTTAGAGCGGGATTTACGAGATCTCGTCCGGTCGAAAATTGGAAGCCGGCAGCGGGACGTTTTACCATCGACACATGCCCCGATTTGACCCCGGCCAGACCCTTCTGATCGACGCTGACGATACGCTGTGGGAGAACAACGTCTACTTTGAGCGAGCCATCTCAGCCTTCATCAGCTATCTGAATCACCACAAGTACTCGGCTGCCGAGGTGCGCCAGGCGCTCAACGCGGTGGAGCGCGAAACCATCCTCTCCCACGGCTATGGGCTCTCCAGTTTCACGCGCTCGCTGGTCACCTGCTTTGAACGGCTCAGCCCCGAGCCGGTCACAGAAGAAAAAGCTCAGAGGATTCTTGGCTTCGCCCGCTCCATCGCAGAGCAGGAGATCGAGTTGCTTCCCGGAGTTGCCGAGACGCTGGCCCAGCTTGCGGATCGCCATCATCTCATCCTGATGACCAAGGGCGACCAGGCCGAGCAGGCCGACAAGCTGGCCCGTTCCGGCCTTGCACCGCACTTTGCCGCCGTCGAGATCGTGCAGGAAAAAGATCCGGCTACCTATCGCGAGGTGATCGCGCGGCACGAGCTCGCGCCGCACACAAGCTGGATGATTGGAAACAGCCCCAAAAGCGACATCAACCCTGCCCTCGCTGCCGGACTGCACGCCGTGTTTCTGTTCCACAAAAACACCTGGGTGCTGGAACATGCGGGTGTGGACCAGGCGCCCCCCGGCCAGCATTTGATCGAGCTCGATTCCTTTGCCAAGCTGCAAACTATCTTCTGACGTAAGGGTTGCTCACTGACGGATTCCCTCGGCGCCGAGCACCTGCCTTCCTTATGAGAAACTAGAAGAGCAGAAGTTCCAAGTGGGTGCCCGCCTGCGCGCATCCCCCAACTTGAACCAGCTCTAGCCTTACCCGGCCCGCCGGCGCCGATGCCCGGCTGCGGCCCAACCATAGGATCCAGCAAACCATGCTCAGTGTCAGCAACGTCACCATGCGCTACGGCTCGAAGCTCCTTTTTGAGGAAGTCAGCGTTAGTTTTGTCCCCGGCCGCCGCTATGGACTCACCGGTCCCAACGGCTCCGGTAAGTCCACATTCATGAAGATTCTCACCGGCGAGCTGGACGCGCAGAAGGGCACAGTCGTCCGTCCGCGCAAGTTCGGCGTGCTCAGGCAGGACCAGTTCGCGTTCGACGCCTATCGCGTGATCGACACCGTCATCATGGGCAACAAGCCGCTCTGGGCAGCGCTCGAAGAGCGCGATCGCATCTATGAGAAACCTGAACTCTCCGACGCTGACGGCATGCGACTGGGCGAGCTTGAAGGCATCATCGGCGACGAGGATGGCTACACGGCCGAGTCGGATGCCGCCGTGCTGCTGCAAGGCCTCGACATTCCCGACGAGATTCACGAACGCAAGATGGGCGAGTTGCAGGGAGGCCAGAAGGTGCGCGTCCTGCTGGCCCAGGCCCTGTTCGGCAAGCCCGAGGCGCTGCTGCTCGACGAGCCCACCAACTACCTCGATCTGGACTCCATCCACTGGCTCCAGGACTTCCTGCAGAACTACGACGGCACGCTCATCGCCATCTCGCACGACCGCCATTTTCTGAACTCCGTCACCACCCACACCGCCGACATCGACTACCAGACCATCATTGTCTACACCGGCGGCTACGACGATATGGTGATGGCGAAAACCCAGATCCGCTCCACGCTCGAAGCCCAGAACGCCCAGCGCGAAAAAAAGATTGCCCAGCTCAATGACTTTATCGCGCGCTTTGCCGCCGGAACCCGTTCCTCGCAGGTGACCAGCCGGCGCAAGGAAGTGGAGCGGCTGCAGACCAATGACCTGGCCCGCTCGAATATCCAGCGTCCGTATATCCGTTTTGACCAGGTCCGCCCCAGCGGCAAGCATGTGCTTGAGTTCAAGCACATCACCAAGCTCTACGACGAAGTGAAGGTTCTCGACGGCTTCACGGCCAACCTGCTGCGCGGAGAGAAAATCTGCCTGATGGGCCGCAATGGCGCCGGGAAGACCACCCTGCTCAAGAGCCTGCTCGCAAACTATCCGGGACTGGCCGACAAGGATTTCGTTCTCGACTCGGGCTCGGTCTTCTGGGGCCACGAAGCGCAGGTCGGCTACTTTCCGCAGGATGTGGGGGCGACCATCGAGCACGGCCTCACCGTGGCCGAGTGGCTGCATCGCTGGAACCCCGCCGCCCACGTGGAAGAGATTCGCGGAATCCTGGGACAGATGCTGTTTTCAGGCGAAGAAGGCGAAAAGCCCACCAAGGCGCTGTCAGGCGGCGAACAGGCGCGGCTGGTCTTTTGCAAACTGATTCTCACCAAGCCCAACTTCCTGGTCTTCGACGAACCCACCAACCATCTCGACCTCGAAGCCATCAACGCCCTGAACATAGCGCTCCAGCGCTATGAGGGCACAGTGCTGCTGGTCACCCACGATCACGACCTGATCGACGAAGTGGCCACCCGGCTGTGGAATTTTGGCCCGGATGGCATCGAAGACTTCCAGGGACCCTACGCGGAGTGGAAGGGCAAGCACAATTAGAGTGGTTCCACAGTACTTGTAGCCTCTTCTGGCGCTATCCGAATCATCTACGCCCTGCGCTGCGCCGCCTCCTCGTACACTGCGGCGTACTCGCGGGCGGGCTGCTGCCAGCTATAGTTCTGCGCCATGCCGTTGCGCATCAGGGTTTGCCATGCCTTCCGGTTCTTGAAGGCCGCGAGCGCACGGTCAATTGCCGCCAGCAAGCCCGCCGCCTCGTAGGCCGAGAATTTGAATCCCGTTCCGGTTCCCGCCTCGGCGTTCCACTCTTCAATGGTGTCGTCGAGTCCGCCCGTGGCGCGCACGACGGGCACGGTCCCGTACTTCAGCGAATAAATCTGGTTCAGGCCGCAGGGCTCATACTTTGACGGCATGAGAAAAATGTCGGCGCCGGCCTCGATCTTGTGGGCCAGGGCATCGTCGTAGCGAATCTGCACGGCCACACTGCCCTTGTGCCAGAATGCCCAATCGCGGAAGAACTTCTCATAGATCGGCTCACCCGTGCCGAGTGCCACCACGGCGACGTCTTTGTCCGAGAGCGGCCCGGCAATCTGCTGCACCAGGTCAAAACCCTTTTGCGTGGCAAACCGCGACACGATCCCGATGACCGGCGTCGAGGTCTCCACCTGGTCCAGACCAAATGCATGCAGCAGATCGGCGCGGCAGGCGAGCTTGCCCTTCAAGCGGGCAGCGGAATAGTGCGCGGCGAGGTTTCCGTCCGTCGCCGGGTCCCACTTCTCATAATCCACGCCGTTCAGAATGCCGCGCAGGTCCGCTGCCCTTGCACGCAAAACGGTGTCCAGTTGCTCGCCGAATTCCGGCGTCTGAATCTCCTGGGCATATTTGCGGCTGACGGTGGTCAATATGTCGGAGTACACCAATCCTCCCTTCAGAAAATTGAACCTGTCAAACTGCTCCACCTTGTCCATGGTGAAAATCTCCCATGGCAGCAGGAGTTGTTGGGTGGTTTTGGGCGGAAATGCTCCCTGATAGGCGGCATTATGAATCGTCAGGACAACCGCGGCATGGTTCAGCACCGGGTCAGAGGCGTAGACGGTGCGCAGGTAGATCGGAATCAGCGCCGCCTGCCAGTCGTGGACGTGGAAGACATCGGGCACGCCCAGCAGTTTGCTTGCCTCAAGCACGGCGCGGCAAAACAATCCGAAGCGCTCGGCATTGTCGGGATAATCGCCTGTCCGGGATCCGTAAAGCTCCTGGCGGTCAAACAATTCCGGGCAGTCGACAAAATAGAACTGCACTCCATCGCGCTTGCCACCGTCAACGATGCCGGCAAAACGGTTGTAGGACTCGAAGGGGATGGTAATGGACTCGACGGCGTACCGCGGATCGCCTTCAATCTGCCGCCGCACCCGGCTATAGAGAGGCAGATACACCGTTACCTCGTGACCCAGCTTCACGATTTCAGGACCCAGCGCGCCCACGACATCGGCAAGGCCTCCGGTCTTGGCAAAGGGCACACACTCTGAAGCGGCAAAAACGATCTGCATGAATCCTGCTCCCTGAATCGGCAGCTTCAGCCTTCGCGGGAAGGCTGACATACGCCACAGAGAAAAAGTCTACTACGGTCATGCTCGCCGGCCGTCAACGGTGCTCCTCTGATTGAAGGCGCATCGAGAGTTTATGATAAGGTCGCGACGCCACCATGGTCATTGCGGAATTCCGCTGAGCGGGCACCGGCCAGACCGCGTTCGAAAGGAAGAATGCCCATGCGCGGGCAAAGAATCCCGATGAAAAATGCAATCAAGATCTTCGTGTATATGGCCGTGCTCTGGTGCGCTGCCAGTGCGTGCATGGCCCAGCCTGTGCCGCAGTCGTTCAAGGTGGAAGGCGGCAAGTTTCTGCTCAATGGCAAGCCCTTCCGCATCATCTCCGGCGAAATGCACTACGCGCGCGTGCCGCGAGCCTATTGGCGCGCGCGTTTGCGCATGGCCAAGGCGATGGGCCTGAATGCCATCACGACTTACGTCTTCTGGAACGTTCACGAGCTGCGCCCCGGCGAATACGACTTCTCAGGCCAGCACGACGCGGCCGAGTTCATCCGCGAGGCGCAAAGCGAGGGCCTCTACGTGATTTTGCGTCCCGGCCCCTACGCGTGCGCCGAGTGGGACTTTGGCGGCTACCCGGCCTGGCTGCTCAAGGACCATGGCATTGTGGTGCGCAGCACCGACCCCAAATTCATGATTCCCGCGCATCGATGGCTCATGCGCCTGGGCAAGGAGCTGGCCCCGCTGCAGATTGGCAATGGCGGGCCCATCATCGCCGTCCAGGTTGAAAATGAGTACGGCTCCTTCGGCAAAGACCACGTCTACATGGAGCAGATCCATCAAAACCTCGTCGACGCCGGATTCACGAAGGCTGTGCTCTACACCGCCGACGGCGCCGACGAGCTGCTGGACGGCTCCCTGCCGGGGCTGCCGGCCGTGATCAACTTCGGCGCCGGCGAAGCAAAACATGAATTTGCGACCCTGCACCGGTTGCGTCCCGAGGGACCCTTCATGAACGGCGAATACTGGGCGGGATGGTTCGATCATTGGGGCGAGAAGCACCACACGACGGACGCCAGGCAACAGGCGGATGAGCTGGCCTGGATTCTTGCCCAGAACTACTCGATCAGCATTTACATGTTCCACGGCGGCACCAGCTTCGGCTGGATGAACGGGGCCAACAGCAACGGCAAAGACTATCAGCCCGACGTAACCAGCTACGATTACGACGCGCCGCTCGACGAAAGCGGCCGCCCCACTCCCAAGTATTTCCTGTTCCGCGACGTCATCGCCAAGGCTACGGGAATTGCTCCGCCCGCGGTGCCGGCTGTGGACCCGCCAGTTGCCGTGACCGCGATCACGTTCGAGCAGTCGGCCTCGTTGTGGCAGAACCTGCCGCAACCATTTGACTCAGCGCAGGTGCTCTCGATGGAAGATCTCAACCAGGCCTATGGATACATCCTCTACCGGACCACGATCGCCGCTCCCGTGCATGGCGACCTGGCTCTCGATCAGCTCCACGATTACGCCATGATCTACGCGAATGGCACGCTGATCGGCACGCTCGACCGCCGATTGGCGCAGAGTCACATGGCCGTCGATCTCAAGGCCCCGAATACCCGGCTCGATATTCTTGTCGAAAACACCGGCCGCGTGAACTTTACCACCGTCATGCGCGGCGAACGCAAAGGCATCACGCACCAGGTCACGTTAGCGGGCAAGCCGATTACCGGCTGGCAGATTTTTTCCTTGCCTATGAACGAAACGGAGAAGCTGCCCTTTCGCTCCAGCCCCTGTTCCGGTCCCTGCTTCTATCGCGGCGCATTGCAGGTGGACAAGGTGGGCGACACATTCCTTGGCACCAGCCACTTCGTACATGGCTTTGTCTGGGTGAACGGTCATGCGCTCGGGCGCATCTGGAACATTGGCCCGCAGCAGACCCTCTATCTGCCGGGCCCCTGGCTCAAAAAGGGCGCCAACGACGTGATCGTCTTCGACCTGGAGGGCGTACCGGGGAGAACCATCGAAGGCAAAACCGCGCCAGAGCTCGACGGGGTAGCAGCGCGCTAGTGTCCCGAGCAAGACGTTCATACCATAAGTGAACTGTCATCCTCAGCGAAGCGGAACGTGGCGAAGCGGAACCTAGCTAGGCGAAGCGAAGTCGAAGGACCTGCCCTTGTCTTTGTCTTTGCTCTTTCTCCACTTCCAACAGCCGGGTGCCCCAGGCGCCTCGAACCTGCGCACCTGGAAACCCAGAAAGCCAGAAACCCAGAAAGCTGGAAACGCAGAAAGCTGGAAACGCAGAAAGCTGGAACCGCAGAAAGTCTGTTGAACTCTGCGCGAGCGCAATCACCAAACGAATGCCGCGATTATTTTTCCGGCGCGCAATTGAGCGTCAACACCTGGAACGGCTGAAGCTCAAAACGATGCGCCACGCCGGCGTGCAGTTTGATCTCCGGCTGCTGCTTGTCCGCTGCCCAGGGGCTGTGCGCCGTGAACGAACGCGCTGCATGGGCCGGCAGTTCAAAGGCCGTACCCACATCGAGCGAAAACGCCTGGGCGTGATTTGAAGGATTGCGCAACACCACGATTCCCTTCTCCGGCGTCCACGAGGCAAAGCCATAGGCTTCGAGCTTTCCCGGATCGCCGCCGATCCAGTGCGTATCTTTCAACACCGCCTCATGGTCGCGCGACCACTTGGCCGACTCCGCAAGATCGTCCCAGTTCTGCGGCGTCAGCAGCGACGGGGTGATGTACATTTCCTGCAGCTGTGTTCCCTCGCCGAAGTAATCGTGGACCTCGTCCGCGAAATCGTTGTTCGGATCCGTGCCTAGATGATTTGCCTTCGCGGCGTAGATGATGCCGTGCAGCATGAGCGAATTCAACGGGTAGAGCGGCCCGCCCAGAACAATGTTGCGATAGGTCTGCTCGTCGCGGTACGTGATCCATTTCTGCCGCCAGCTTCCCGCTCCGTCGAAGCTATGGTCATCCCCGCCCCGCCAGGTCGAGTCGGCATAGCGCAGCCAGAACGGCGAAGGCCATGTGCCCGTGGTCAGATTGATGAAGATATTCGGTTCCTGCACGCGAAGCCGCTCGATCAGATGAATGGCCGCCGAGAAATCGCTGTCGAAAAGGCTGCCCGGAAACACTGTGCCGGCATTGCCGGTTCCATCAAACTTGAACTGGTTCACGCCGTACTTGGTAATCATCTCCAGGCAGGTGTTTTCGAAGAGCTTGTAATATTTCGGCGCCGACAAGGCAAAGCCGCCCTTCACGGTCTCGTAGCCCGCCTTTTCTCCCGCCGCAATGCGCTGCTCCTTGGCCGTGGCGTAGCCTCCCCACGGCGAGAGCCACACCCCGATGCCGAAGCCGTACTGATCCGCAACCTCGTGAATCCTGGTAAAACCGTTCGGCAGCCCGGAGTCGAAATGCCAAAGCGTAGAGGTATCGTCCCACCCGTCGTCGAAGAGAAACGAGTCCATCGTGACGCCGCGCTTGCGCACCAGTTCTTCGCCGAAGGCATTCACCCGGTCCAGAGCGCCCGCCTCATCGAAGCGTTCCCCTTCACCCAGGTCGTACCAGGAGTTGTAATGCAGAAATGTCCTGTAGGGATGCGCCCGCTCCTGTTCGACGTAGGCCAGGAAATCGCGCCTCATCTGCCCCGGAGCCGCTACGCCCACCACCGACGAATAGGTGATCGAGTTCCCTGCTTCGAGCGGCAGCACGCGGGTCAGAAGTGCGGTCGCCCGTCCATTCCTGACCGCGCTCTCCGAAAGCGGAGACTCGAAACCGAAGAAGAAATTGCCGGCCACCAACGGCGAACCGGGAACCTTGCCCACAACCTTGGCGCCGGGAGCGTCGAAGTCGAACAGCCTGACCTCGGCGATGTCTGCCGGCTCCGTCACGGCCTTCAGCGTCACCTCCTGGCGCAGATAGTTGGCGCCGTCGCGCAACACGGCGCACCAGTGCACCGTCAGTGACGCGTCTGCGGTCTTGAGGTCCGCACAGAGGCTGCGTCCAGCCACCCGCTGGCCCGCGCTTGAAGCCTCGGGGACAGGCGCGATCTGCTCCTCGGCCGGAGACGCATCCAACTTCATCTGCGATGCCTGAAGGACGCGCCCATCGCGCATTCTCAGGCTGAAGGCTTCCCCTGGTGAGAGCTTGACGCCGCTGGCGCGATCCACGATCTCAGTGATGCGCAATCCGCCATGGACAACCTCGAAGCGCGCAGCGATGCGCTCATTGCGCAGCTCGTATGCGTCGCGCGTCTTCCCCTGCGCGGAGCAAAGGGAGGCCAAACCCGCAAACAACAAAAATGCACCGGCAACTGTTCTCGATCCCGCCTGCCACTTCGCCCGATTCCTCATATCCTGATCACTCCTCATGGACCTTGCCGCCGGCACCGCTCGATGCCGCCCGCACACACACAGAGGCTCGCTGCCGGAACGAGACAAGTCCTCGCCAAGTCTAAACCACGAGAACGCTCCGTCGGCAAAATGCGGTCATGACGCTCGGCCTCTGGACATACTAAAATCCAGAAGCACACTGGAGTTGGTCATGATCGATCGTCCGCGGTCCACTGCAAGCATACTGGCGCAAATTTGCACTTCCGCAGCCTTGGTTCTCCTGTCTTTCACGGGCCTTACCGCCGCCGCACAAGCGCCCATGGCCGCGACCGCCGGCGGATTCGTGAATACGCTGATGCCCTTGCCCGCAAAGCTGGAGGCGAAGCCGGGAGCACTGGGCATCGACACGTCGTTTTCCTATGCGCTGCAGGGCGACTCGGGCCCGCGTCTTACCGAGGGCGCTGAACGGCTGATCAGCCGCATGGAAGCGCGCACCGGAGTTTCGCTCGAAAAGCTGCCCATGGCCAGCCAGGCCGCGCTGACTGTCAATGTTCCCGCCTCCGCATCGAGTGGGCCTCCCCAGCCCGGCGAAGATGAAAGTTACACGCTCGACGTGAACGAACACACCATTCTGCTCAAAGCCGAAACAGAGCTTGGCGCCCTTCACGGCATGGAGACGATTCTCCAGCTCATTCAACCTTCCGGCGACGGCTTCGTCATCCCCGCCGTTCACATTGAAGACGCTCCACGCTTTGCCTGGCGTGGCCTGATGCTCGATCCCGGACGCCATTTTCTGCCTGTGCCCGTCGTTCTTCGCACGCTGGATGGAATGGCCGCCCTCAAGCTCAACGTTCTTCACTGGCACCTGACCGAAGATCAGGGCTTCCGCATCGAGAGCCGCGTCTTTCCCAAGCTCACCGGACTCGGATCGGGAGGGGAGTATTACACCCAGGATCAGGTTCGCGAAGTGATTGCTTATGCCTCCGCACGCGGCATCCGCGTGGTGCCCGAATTCGACATGCCGGGCCATACGCAAAGCTGGCTGGTGGGCTACCCGGAACTTGGCAGCGCGCCCGGCCCGTTCCAGCTTGCCGAAAGATTCGGGATTATGGATGCGGCCCTCGACCCAACGCGCGAGTCCACCTACAAGTTTCTCGACGCTTTTCTGGGGGAGATGGCCGGGCTTTTCCCCGACCCCTCGATGCACGTCGGCGGCGACGAGAGCAACGGGAACGAGTGGCGTGCGAACCCGCGGATCAAGGCCTTCATGCTGGCCCACGGGATGAAGACCACTGCCGAGCTGCAGGCTTATTTCAGCGCCCGCGTCCAGAAGATTCTCGAGAAGCACCATAAGCAGATGGTGGGGTGGGACGAGATCCTGAGCCCGACACTGCCCAGGGATGCCGTGATTCAAAACTGGCATGGCATCGAGTTCCTGATCGATGCCGCCAAACAGGGCCATCAAACCTTCCTGTCGCATCCGTATTATCTGGATCAGATGGACTCGGCTGCCGAGATGTTCCTCGCCGATCCGTTGCCCGCCAATGCCGGCCTCACGCCGGAACAGGCAAAGCTCATTCTGGGCGGCGAAATCTGCATGTGGGGCGAGCAGGTGGTTCCGTCGACGATCGACGCGCGCATCTGGCCGCGGACAGCGGCCATCGCCGAGCGCTTCTGGTCGCCGGCTGACGACCGCGACGTCAACGACATGTACCGCCGCCTGGGAGTCGAATCGCTTCGCCTTGAAGCGGACGGACCGATGCACATTGCCGACCCCGCCAGAGTGCTGCGCAACATCGCCGGAACCGCGCAGATCGAGCCGCTCGAACAGTTTGTCGCGACGCTCAAGCCCGTCACCTTCGGCGAGCGCTACCGCGAGCAGCAGTCGTCGCCCGCCACAGTTTTCGACCGGCTTGTGGACGCAGCCCAGCCTGACCCTCCTCTGCAGCACGAACTGCCGACCCTGGTCGATGCCGCGCTTCGCGGAGACAAGGCGAGCCTCTATCGGCTGGACTCCCTGTTTCACTGCTGGGTTGATGCCGCGCCTGCGCTCAACGAGCTTGAAGCCAATTCCCCGCTGCTCAAACAGGCGTCAGCCCGCATTGCCGCATGGCCGAAGCTCGGCACAATGGGCATTGAGGCGCTTGCGTATCTGCGTTCCGGCAAAGCTCCGCCCGCGGAGTGGGAGAGCGAGCAGGCGGCCATCCTTCACGACGCCGCCAAGCCGGACGAAATGGTGGAATTCGTGGTCCTGGCGCCATTAGAGAAGCTGGTAACGACGGTAGCGCAGCAGGCGCCGCCCGCTCCATCCGATCCCATCCATTCTTATTTGCAGCCTTTGGTCGACAATCACACCATCGCGGGCGCGGTCACGCTTGTGGCCTCGAAAGACCGCACTCTCTACCTCGAAGCCGTGGGTTTTCGTGACATTGCCTCTCAACTTCCCATGAAAACTGATTCCCTTTTCTGGATCGCCTCCGTCTCAAAGCCCATCACCGCGACGGCGTTCATGATGCTTGTGGATGAGGGCAAAATCAATCTCGACGATCCGGTGCAGAAGTACCTCCCGGAGTTCAAAGGCCAGATGGTTTACCGAAAGCGTCCTGACCCGGCCCAGGCCGCGTCTTTGCCTGCGCGACCCTCTGACCTTGTGCCGGCGAGCCACCCCATCCTGGTGCGCGAAATTCTCTCGCACACCAGCGGCCTGCCGTTTCGCTCCGCCGCGCAGCCCGGCGCGCTCGATCTGCTGCCGCTCAAAGACGCCGTTCGCACCTACGCCGCCGAGCCGCTTCTTTTTCAGCCATTCACTGATTACAGCTACTCCAATGAAGGCCTCAACACCGCGGCGCGCATCATCGAAGTGGTCAGCGGAATGCCCTTTGAGCAATTTTTGCAGGAGCGGCTGTTTACACCACTCGGCATGAGCGACACCACCTTCTGGCCCAGCGTGGAACAGGCTGCCCGTGTTGCCACTTCCTACAAGCTCTCAAAGCAGGGCGGCAATCTCGAGGCAATGCCCGTCGATCAGCTCACCTATCCGCTCAGCGACCGCCAGCACCGCTATCCGATGCCCGCCGGGGGCCTGTTCTCAACCGCCGCTGACCTTGGAACCTTCTGCCGCATGCTCCTGAACGGCGGTGAGCTCGACGGCAGGCGCTACCTCTCGCCCCAGGCACTCCGTTTGATGACCAGCACGCAGAACGGAGGCCTCGGCGGCACAAATTACGGCTTTGGCTGGGCCGTCTCCGAGGGCGGATTCGGCCATGGCGGCGCCTACAAAAACGCCATCGACATCAATTCAGCCGACGGACGCGTGCTGGTCTTCATGGTCCAGCAGAATGGTCCCTGGGGTACGAAGGACGGCGATGCCATAATGCCCACCCTCAAGCGCATGGGCGCGGCAATGGGGGACCACTGACCGCGGAGCCAGCCAGGTCTTCCCCGGTACGTCTCCCCGCGAGGAGCGCCTGGACAACACGAGCGTCCTGCAGGCCGTTACGCTCCCACTTCCGGGACAATAAGCTGGTAGCGAGGTGCAGATGCAGGTAATGAAAATCGAAATCTCAAAAGCCGCCCGTGCCCGCGCGGTTGCGTCCATGCGGCGCTACTTTGAGGAAAATCTGCAAGAGCCCATCGGCGATCTCCCCGCCGGTCTGCTGCTCAATTTCTTCCTTGAAGAGGTCGGCCCCTCGATTTACAACCAGGCGATCGCCGATGCGCAGACGCAACTGGGGCAGCGCGTCTCTGACCTGAGCGGCGAACTCTACGCGGACGAATTTCAGTACTGGAACAAGGCCGACGCCAAGCGGAAAAGCCGAAAATAGAGCGGTTCCACAGCCAAAATGAGCCTCTTTTGAAGCATGGCTGGCGGTTCCGCGGCAAAGAGGTCTCGACGACCCGCAAATCGGCTATCCTGAAACAGATCGCCCGGAGGTTCCCGGATGCTTTCCCCCGCCGCCACCACGCCTGCCACCCCTACGCCGGCCGAAGAAATTGCCGCGGCCGTTGAGCGCATCGGCCCGTTGCACGGACTGCCGTTTGAAGACCGCTTGTGGCTCGCCCGCCACGGCGAGGAGTTCATGGCCAATGCCGGCGATGTGCTCTTCGAAGAGGGCGCCGCCGCGGTCAACATGATCCTGATTCTCAAGGGGGAGATTCATGTGCGCCGCCAGCATGGCGGTCCTATGGCCCTGTTCATCGGCCGAACCGGACAGATGACCGGCCTGCTGCCGTTCTCGCGGATGAAAAGCTACGGCGGCCAGGGTTTCGCCATCACCCCCGTCTGGGCGCTGCTGATTCCCAAATCCATGTTTCCCGAGATGCTCGAGGCCATTCCTTCGATGGCCCAGCGGGTGGTGTCAACGCTGCTGGACCGCGTGCGCGAGGTCACTCGCATCGAGCAGCAGGCTGAAAAGCTGAACGCCCTGGGCAAACTCGCCGGAAACCTGGCTCACGAGCTCAACAACCCCGCCTCCGCCGCGCAAAGCGCCGCTTCAAGCCTTACTGAAGCGCTGATCGCCAGCCGCCAGAATCGCTTCAAACTCGTGAACCTTTGCCTGAGCGATGAGCAGATCGCGGGCGTGCAGGCATGGGAAGAAGGCATACTCAGCCGGTCCGCGCCGCTCCCCGGCCATCTTCCAGAGGCGAATGCGCTGACTTTCATTGCCCGCGAGGATTCGATCCGCGCCTGGCTCGTCACAATCGGTTGCCCAACTCCCTGGGAAGTGGCGCCGCAGTTAGCCGAGCAGGCGGTGAGCGTCGCCGACCTCGACCAGTTGCGCAGCCTGCTTGGCGGCAATGAGACCTGCATCTGCCTCGACTATTTTGCACGCTACCTTCGCGCCTCGCGATCCGTCCAGACGCTGGCTCATTCGACGGCGCGCATCTTCGAGCTGATCGAGGCCATCAAGCGCTACTCCGGCATGGATCGCGCGCCCATTCTTGAAGTGGACGTGGCGGCCGGGCTGGAGGCGACTGTGCAAATGCTCCAGTCGCGGATGACGCATGTGGAGGTCGAGCGCGACTACGAGCCCTCCCTGCCGCGCATCAGCGCCTACGGCGGTGAGCTAAACCAGGTATGGACAGCGCTGATTGAAAATGCGCTGGATGCGCTCGGAAACCAGGGACGGCTGCGGCTGGCATGCCGCCTGGAAGGCGAGATGATGCTGGTCGAGATATGGGACACCGGCCCCGGCATTCCACCCGAGTTGCAGGAACGCATCTTCGAGCCGTTTTTCACCACCAAGGCACCCGGACAGGGTCTCGGGCTTGGCCTCGACAATGCCATGCGGATTGTGCGCAAGCACCGCGGCTTTATCAGCGTTCGCTCTGAACCGGGGTCAACCTGTTTCCGCGTGCGCTTGCCGCTGGACCAGTTGCAGGCTTACTGACGGCTTGCGGCGGAATTCGACAATTGACCAGCGCCGCGGCTGACGAGGGCCGCAGCGTCATCCGATGAGACTTGTCCTACACGAAGACATCGACGCCGCGCCAGAAGGCCACGTAGCCCTTGATTTTGCGCGCGGCGGGCTTGGGATCGGGATAGTACCAGGCCGCGTCCGGATTGTCCTGGCCATCGATGAACAGGGTCAGGTAGCGGGCCTGTCCTTTCCACGGGCAGGTCGAGGTTGTGCTGCTGGGCCGGAAATACTCCCGCTTGAGGCTGGCCTCGGGAAAATACACATTTCCCTCCACCGTCTCCGTCACATCGCTTTCGGCAACCACTTTGCCGTTCCAGATCGCTCGCGCCATGGTCTTTCCCGCTGCGGTCTCACGCAGGAGGGCACAGAAAATGCCCACACGGAGACCGACGGATACGACACTACCAGAGATTCGGCGGCGTGGGGAGTCCCTTCGCAGATTCAATTGGACCGGCAGCGCGTTACTTGGCCGCCCTGGTTACTTGGCCTCTTTGATCGAATCGATGTGGACCGACTTGTTTGCCGCATCCGCGGTTGCCATCACGGCTACGTGGTCGCCGTAGAAGTCCTTCACCGCGTCGGGGTTGTCGATGGACCAGACAGCCTTTGCCTTCTCGTCCACAAAGACCGGCTTCATGCCACCGGCGATGCACTTCTTAACGCACTCCGCGCCCGTGCCGGTATGCTTGGCGCCGCACATGGAGTCGGAGATCCAGCCTCTGATTCTGGTTGAATCGGCAGCCTTGGCCGCAACAGCGCTCAGGGCAAAGACAGCTAACATCACAAAAAGTACACGCTTCATGAGAAACCTCCGGGGATTTAGAACAGCTACTATCATGCTCCACGAAATGCGTTTAGACAAGAGAGCCGAGGGAGATGTTTTGGCAAGATCAAAGGCGAACCGGCTCGGTTTCTATTTTGTCGAAAGTCTCTGGCGCCTGGCCTCGACCGCTTTCAGCACCGCCTCGTAGCGTTGCGCTGCCGCTGAAAACCGATCGATCAGCTCGGAGGTCTTGATCAGGAAGCCGGGATTCCGCGCCCGCAATCCTTCAAGGATGGGCGCAAATTTGGCCAGCAGGAAGAAGCCCTCTGCATTGCAGTCGACGAATAGCTCGGCTGAAACTGCGCCGTGGAGCACCATCGCCGCCGCCATCTCCCAGTAGGTGAGCACCTGGCGCAGGTGTGCGTTATGAGGGTGGGCGGGGTTATCGACCACGGCAAAAAACTCTTCGGGCGTTGTAGGCCAGAACTCGCCGATGACCCACGCGCGCGCCTGGCGCATGACCGCTTCTGTGCGCAGTGAATAGAGCTTGAGGACAATCTCGGCATCGGCCGGCGTGGCTAACATTCGTTCCATATGGAGTTTCTCCGCTGCTCCATACTACCGGATTCGATCGGAATGCGACGAGGCAGGGTCAGCCCGTTACGCCGGGACGAGTTCTTTCCTGCTGCTCTTCTTGTCAGGTCCGGGCTCCGCTCCGGCCTCTTTGACCGGGCCATGCGTCTCGACCGTTGGCGGAGGCGGCGCATTGCCGATGCGCTTGGAATAGCTGCACACGATCTTCGCGCCCTCTTCCGGCGGAGGCGCCTTCTTGCCGCGCTTTTTGGGCGCAACCTCTTCGCCAGCCGCTTTCTTCTTGTTCGGACACTCCAGGAAGACTCCCGACTTGAGCGTCTTCTCCACCAGGTACGGGCTGCCGCATTCCGGACACTTTTTAGCCACCGGCATGAGATTCGACGTGAAGTCGCACTTGGGATAGTTGGTGCAGCCCCAGAAGACGTTGCCGCGGCGGGCCTTGCGCTCGGCCAGGTCGCCGGTGCCGCACTTGGGACACTTCATCCCTTCAATCAGATTCTGCTTGATGTATTTGCACTTGGGATAGCCCGAGCAGGAGACGAATTCGCCATAGGCTCCCTGGCGCAGGACGAGCGGCTTGCCGCACAGGGGACAGTCTTCTCCGGTTGGCTCCGGCGGCTTCTGCTGCTGCTTCTGGCTCAGCTTGCGGAAGGTCTTGCAGGGCGGATCAGCGTTGTAGTCGGGACAGGACATGAACGGCCCGAAGATGCCGCGCCGCATCACCATCACCTTGCCGCAGTTCTCGCAGTACTCTTCGGTATCGCCTGCTTCCTGCGCCTCAGGCGTATTGAGGTCAGGCTTGGCCGCGATGTTCTCCTTGGTGAAGGTGCAACTCGTGGGGTCCTTCTTGTTGTAGGCCGAGCAGGCAAAGAAGGTGCCGAACTTGCCCCACTTGAGCAGCAGGGGCGAGCCGCACACTTCGCACTTATCGCCGGTAACGACCTCCATCCGCTTGATGTTTTCCATCTTCTTGCCGGCCGCCTTGAGCTCTTCCTCAAAGTAGCCGTAGAAGCCGTTGAGCAGGTCGGTCCACTTCTCCTTGCCCTCTTCGATGTCGTCCAGCTCTTCTTCCAGCTTGGCCGTGTACTTGGTATCGAAGATGTAAGGAAAATTTTTGACCAGAAGATCGCAGACCACCACGCCGATCTCGGTGGGATAGAAGCGCCCGCGCGATCCGCCATGCTTGACCACGTATTCGCGGTCCTGGATGGTGCTGATGATCGACGCGTAGGTGGATGGACGGCCGATGCCGCGCTCTTCAAGCTCCTTGACCAGCGATGCCTCGTTGTAGCGCGGGGGCGGCTGGGTAAAGTGCTGCTCTTCTTCCAGCTTTTCGAGCTCGAGGGCTTTGACGCCATCGAGAATGGGAAGGTTGCTGGTGGACTCGTCGTCGTCCTTCTTCTCTTCGTCAACCTCGTAGACCGCGAGGAATCCGTCAAAACGCCTGACTGAGCCGCTGGCCCGAAAATCGTAGGTCTTGCCGGTCTGGGCCGAATGAGCGGCAATGTTCGCCGTGGTCACATCGAAGATGGCCGGAACCATCTGCGAGGCAACGAAGCGCTGCCAGATGAGCCGGTAGAGCTTGAGCTGCTCGTCGCTCAGATAACGGGCAATCGAATCGGGTGTGCGCGAGGCATCGGTGGGGCGAATCGCCTCGTGCGCATCCTGTGCGTCCTTCTTGCCCTTGTACTGGTTGGGAGTCGCGGGCAGGTACTGCGGGCCCAGATTTTTCTCGACCCACTCCCGCGCTCCGAGCTTTGCCTCCGGCGCCACGCGGGGAGAATCGGTACGCATGTAGGTGATGAGGCCAACCGTGCCCTCGGCGCCCACATCCACGCCCTCATAGAGCCGCTGGGCCACGCCCATGGTGCGCCGCACGTTGAAGCCCAGCTTGCTTGAAGCGTCGCGCTGCAACTGGCTGGTGATGAACGGCGGTAGCGGACGGCGCTGCTGTTCGCGAGCCTGCACCGAGGTCAGCGTCCACGTGGCCTTTTCAAGCGCGGCGAGCGTTTGGTCCATCGACGCCTTGTCTCCCAGCGCATTGGCGATGTGCTGCGGCTTCCCATCTTTGTCCTGGCCGTTGGCCACGCGCGCCGGCTCGCCGTCAATTCCCACAAAACGCGCCTTGAAGCTCTTCTCCTGCTGACGCTCGGGGTGGAGCATGGCGTCGAGGGTCCAATACTCCAGCGGCTTGAAGGCGCCTATTTCACGTTCCCGCTCGACGATCAGCCGCACAGCGACTGTTTGCACGCGCCCGGCCGACAGGCCGCGGCGCACCTTGTCCCACAGCAGCGGAGAGATCTGGTAGCCGACCAGGCGGTCGAGGACGCGGCGGGTCTGCTGCGCGTCCACCAGGTTCTGGTCAATGTCGCGAGCGTGGTTGAAGGCTTCCTGCACGGCCTTCTTGGTGATTTCGTTGAAGGTGACGCGGTGAATCTTTTTTCTTTCTTTCGCGTTGATCCCCAGTTGCAGAGCCAGATGATAGGCAATCGCCTCACCTTCCCGGTCAGGGTCGGGCGCCAGGTAGACTTCGTCTGCCTTGGCGGCCAGCTTCTTGAGCTGGTCGACAACTTTCTCCTTGCCCGGAGACACAATCAGCTCCGGCTCAAAGGTCCGATGCTCAAGCTCCACGCCAATTTCGTTCTTCGGCAGGTCCATGATGTGCCCGACCGATGCGCGCACGTCAAAACCCTTGCCGAGATACTTCTCGATCGTCTTGGCCTTGGCGGGCGACTCGACGATCACCAGTGATCTGCTCATTGTCTTCCTTATACTGTACCAATCCAGCCTGTCAGCCCTGTTTGACTCCGGACTCAGGGTTTCGATTCATTCCGCGCCCGATCCGAAGCTCTCTTGAGGCTCCAGGCCGCATCCACAAAAAACCTGCCACAAGAGTTGGACCCTACCACGGAACAGGACCGCATTTCCACTCGCCGCGGGCTTTTCCCGCTCTGCGGTCCTATTTATTGATACCGGGCACTGTCCCTTTCCGGAACGATCCATATCCGGCAAATCAACCATTTACCGTACTTTGGCGTCAACGACGAAAGTGGCCGGCGGCCGGCGAGAGACAACCCAAAAGAAAATTTTGCGCTTGCACCCACCGGGAACCTACCGCGGCCGCCGGAGCAACTTACATGGTCCGCACATAATTCTTGCCGGGCAATCCTCGCACCCGGCCTGCCATCTCCAGCTCAAAGAGCGCGGTAAATACCTCAGAAGAAGTAAGTTGCGTCTCAAGCAGGTCCAGAATCTCATCCATCTGCAGGCTCGAGTCGGCGTGCAGCACCTCAAGAACCATGCTCTCGGCGGGCCGCAGCACCTGGTCAGGTAACAAAGATGCGGTTGTCTCTGATTTGGATTCAGCCGGTGCCATGTCTTCCAGTTCAAGGCGCACTTGCGAGGGCAGATCTTCCCACACATCTTCCCAGGTGGCCACCAGCTTTGCGCCCTGTTTAATCAACGTGTTAGGAGTCCACGAGCCTTTGTTGGTCACATTTCCGGGGACTGCGAAAAGGTCACGATTCTGGTCTGCGGCGCAGCGGGCTGTGACGCGCGTGCCCGAGTTCTCGCTTGCCTCCACCACCAGCACGGCGACGCTCAGGCCGCTCAGAATCCGGTTGCGCCGGGGAAAATTCTGCGGCGCGGGAAAGGTTCCCAAGGGAACCTCGCTGACGATGGCCCCTCCAGAGGCCAGAATCTCCTCAGCAAGTTTTTTGTTTTCTTTTGGATAGACCACGTCGATGCCGGTTCCCCACACAGCCACGGTAGGCATGCGCGCCGCCAGGGCGCCACGGTGAGCGCAGGAGTCGATGCCCCGGGCCATGCCGCTCACGATCACCATCCGCCGCGCCGCCAGGTCGCGGGAGAGCAGCTCCGCGATGCCGGTCCCGTAGGGTGTGGGGTGGCGCGTTCCCACCACCGCAATCGCCGGCCGGCTCAAAAGCCGCGCATCGCCGCGCACCCAAAGCACCGGCGGCGGATCGTAGATCTCCTTGAGCCGTTCAGGATAATCGGGGCAGCTGAAAGTGACCACCCTTGCGCCTTGCGCAACCACATGCGCCCACTCAGCTTCAGCCGCCGCCCGTGCCTTGCCGTCGAAGATGAACTGCGCCGCCTCGGCCGGAAACCTGAGCCCCTCCAGCGCCGTCAGCGGCAGGGTCAGAATCTGGCTGGGCGCGTCGAGTTCCTTAACGGCGTCAAGAATCCGCCGCGGGCCCAGACCAGGCGTCAGCGCCAGCGCAAGCCAGGCCAGACTGTCCTCGTCGGGTGCGGTAACCTGCGATGCATCAGCGGATTGGGTCAGAGACGACCTGGCGGTCATGTAGATTATCCTAAAAAATGCACACGTCCGCTTCTTCATAGGAAACAAGACGCGGTCTCAAAGGTATTTGCGCTCACGTTACCGCCCAGAGCGTCGCCTGTCAAGCGGGACGCCGGCCGCGCACGGTACCGCCGCCGGTACGCCGCGCCGAAGGCTGAGGCAAAATTGGTAGTCTAGTAGACGTGAACCCCGTGCAAGATGGACGCCTGCGCGTTGCTGCCATCGGCTTTTTGAATCCCGCGCCCTTAATGTGGGATTTCGAACACCCCCCTCTCGACGCTCAACTGGCTCTTCGCTACCGTATCGACCGGATGCTGCCGTCGGAGTGCGCCGAACGCCTCGCTTCAGGAGCCGCCGACATCGGACTGATCCCGATTGCCGCCCTCGCCACCACGCCCGGACTGCGCATTCTGCCGGGAAGCACCATCGCCTCCAAGGGAAAGGTGCGCTCGCTGCTTCTGGTGCGCGGCGCCAGCCGGCCGCTCGCCGCTCTGCGATCGGTAGCCGCCGACACGGCCAGCCGAACGACGCTCGCTTATGCGCGCATCCTCTTTCACAAATGGGGCAATCCAGGCGTTCCTTTCCTGCCCATGGCCGCGGATCTCGACGCGATGCTCGAGCAGGCCGACGCGGCCATCGTCATCGGCGATCCGGCGCTGCTGGCCCTCGAAGAGTGCGCCAACCGCTTCGAGCGCACCGGCGAGGAACTGGTTTACCACGATCTCGCCGGGGAGTGGCGCTCAATCACGGGATTGCCGTTTGTCTCCGCCGTCTGGGCCGGCGCTGCGCGCGGCGCACTTTTCGAGGAGTCTGTCGCCGAGGACTTCATTCAATCCCGCATACACGGCATGGAGAACATCGACGCCCTGGTCGCTGAATGCTCCAAACGGTTTCCCATACCTGAGGTCACGATCCACGACTACCTCACCACCAATATCCACTACGTCCTCGACCACGAATGCCTGGAAGGGATGAAAGGATTCTTCTCTATGGCCGCGAGTCTGGGCGTCCTTCCCGCGTACAAGCTGCCGGCAGAAGCGCTGGCCTCACGCTAGCGCCGGATGCCCTGGTTGGCCCAGTCACCGAGGCCGTCCCAGCGCCACCCCGCACAGAAACGAGCCTGGGACCCCTCCCCTGCGACCCTTTCCCTGCACCCTTCTTTAGACCGGTTTCAGAATAGGTATGCCAGGTATGCCCGATTGTGCCTGGTGCCAGGCCGCCCCACCTTGGTGCCAGGTCGTCCCTCCCAGGGGGTCGGGGCGACTTGAGTGCAATGCCTCCGGGTACAGCAATCCTGAAACCGCTATAGGGAAAAGCCCTCGCCGTCCCTGCGCTGATCGCATTCCTGGTAAGACGTGATTGGCATCACAGATCGGCAGACCTCGCAGGATCAATACTGCCACATCACCCTCAGGAGATTTGCCCGTGACTAGTTTCTGCGCGCGTCTGTTCGGTCCCGCCTTTTTTGTCCTTCTTCTTTTGGCTGCCGCCGTCCAACCTTCCATGGCTCAGCAGGAGCAAGCCAAGCATATATACCATCGGCTGATTCCAGCCGGGGATACCTGTGCCACCTGCCATAAGGCGATCTATGACCAATGGAAAGCCAGCCCGCATGCCGCCAACGGTGTCGAATGCAACGTGTGCCATGGCGAGAACGCATCACCGGACTTCGCGGCCATACCGGCGTTAAGCACATGTGAGGCATGTCACACCGATCAGGTGGCACAACTCAAGTCTGATCCCTTCATGGCGGGCAAGACGTGCGTGAACTGTCATCAACCACACATCTTCGTGGAGCACAAGAAGGCAGCCCCGGAAGCCCCCGCAGCCCCGGCAGCCCAGTAATCCCAATTTCCAGCCGTCGGCAGGCGGTCCGGTCACCGAGGGTGTCCCACAGCCGCCCGCACAGAAGAGAGTCTGGGCCCCACTCATCGCGATGAGTGGGCGTAGCGCCCCCGTACAAGGAAGAAATCGTCCAACCTGACCGGAAACACCGTCACTGTCTTCGGCCCATCGCACGACCTGGGCCACAAGGCCGCGCCGACGCCTTCACAAGCGCACCGTCTCACCCAATCCCGTCTAAAGCTTTCATCAAGCGACGATGCCATCCCGCACCGCATTCCTGGTTAACGTGCGAGAACGGCGTTTAGCGGGAATAATCCCGGTGAGTGTCTATAACATACGCTTAATGAGAAGATTGGAATGTTCTCGTCAGTTCAAGAGGCGCAGGAACTTACGCTTCGACGGGAATGGGGAGTGGCGCCCCCTCCAGTGCGTATAGCTTCTGCGGGGCGCAGCAAGCTTTGTTCAATCTCATCTGGTCTGCTTGCATCGGCTTATCTTCACAGAGCACAGCGAGCGTTTCGCTCAGGATTCGTGCGGCGCCAGCGTGCTTCGGTATGACAATTTTGTAGTGCATCCATTTCCCTTCGCGGCGAGCAGCGACGATGCCCGCACGACGCAGGTAAGCAAGATGCCGTGAAATCTTGGGCTGGCTCTGCCCGAGGATCTCCACGAAATAGCAGACGCACACTTCCTTTCCGTTCATCAGGTTCAACAGCCTGAGACGGGTGCGATCGGCGAGCGCGGCAAACAGCAGCGCCAGGTCGTAGCTCTTTGGAGAAATATTCACACGCACATTATATACGCCTTGACAGATACGTCCAGACAATAATACATTCGTCTTAGCGTATGCGAGGGGACGCCGTTATGGAATCGACGACAAGTATTCAGGAACAGGTTAAGGAAAAGTACGGAAGCGCCGCGCGGGCTGTCGCGCAGTCGGGAAGTTTGCAGGCATGTTGCGATCCCGGCCTGCGTTGCTGCGACCCTATCACCACCAATCTCTACAGCGCCGACGAGAAGGGCGCAATTCCCGAGAAGGCCGTCCTCGCTTCGCTCGGCTGCGGCAATCCGACGGCACTCATCGATCTCCGTCCCGGAGAGACTGTGCTCGATCTCGGCTCGGGAGGCGGCATCGATGTGTTGCTCTCCGCAAAGCGCGTGGGCCCAACGGGCAAGGCATACGGCCTTGACATGACGGACGATATGCTGGCGCTGGCGCGTGAAAACCAAAAGCAGGCGGGCGTCACGAATGTAGAGTTCCTGAAAGGCGAAATCGAGAACATCCCTCTGCCTGACAACTCGGTGGATGTGGTCATCTCCAATTGTGTCGTCAATCTCTCCGTCGACAAGGACCGCGTGCTGGCCGAAGCTTTCCGTGTGCTGAAGCCCGGAGGCCGCTTCGCCGTCTCGGACGTGGTGGTGCGGGGCAGCGTACCCGACGATGTGCGCAAAAGCATGATGCTCTGGGTCGGCTGCATCGCGGGGGCCCTCGATGAGAAGGACTATCTTGCGAAGCTCGCGAAGGCCGGATTCAGCGATATTTCGATGGAGACCACGCGTATTTACGACGTGGAGGATGCGCGCCAGTTCCTCACCGAAGCCGGCGTTGATGTGGACGCTATCGCACCGAAAGTTAAGGAGAAATTCATGAGTGCCTTCATCCGGGCCGCCAAGCTGGCGCCATCCTGCTGCGCTCCAGGCTGCTGTACCCCTGTTGCCATTGGGGGAAAGGAATAGCGATCATGGCCGATCATTACAACGTTTTGTTCCTCTGCACCGGCAACTCTGCGCGCTCGATCATGGCCGAAGCGATCCTGAACCACAAAGGCAAGGGCAAGTTCTCAGCGTACAGCGCGGGCAGCCATCCCACTGGGCAGCCACGGCCGGAGGCACTTCAGCAGATCGAATCGGCTGGACTTTCGATGGCTGGCCTGCGCAGCAAATCCTGGGACGAGTTCTCGGTTCCGGATGCGCCGAAGCTCGACTTCGTCTTCACCGTGTGCGACAACGCGGCGAAGGAGCAGTGTCCTTACTGGCCGGGGCAGCCGATGACGGCGCATTGGGGAGTTGCCGATCCGGCTGCGGTCAAGGGAACTCCAGAGGAGATCGCCCGTGCGTTCCGCGATGCCTTCACCGTGCTCGACCGCAGGATCGGACTGTTTCTTTCATTGCCTCTGGCAACACTTGAAGACATGGCTATCAAGCGCGAAATCGACCAGATCGGCCGGTCGTAGGAGCAACGGTGAAAAAGAGTCGGTTGTCTTTTCTGGATCGCTTTCTGACGGGATGGATCTTCGCTGCGATGGCGTTCGGCGTCGCTCTTGGCTGGCTTGCTCCCGGCGTCGTGCCGTTTCTGAATCGCATCAGCATCGGCACAACTTCGGTGCCGATCGCAGCGGGGCTGATCCTGATGATGTACCCGCCGTTCACGCGTGTCCGCTACGAAGAACTCCACGAGGTTTTCCGCAACAAGCGCGTGCTGGGGCTCTCGCTCATTCAGAACTGGCTGATCGGGCCGATTCTGATGTTCATACTCGCTATCGTGTTTCTTCGCGGATATCCCGAGTACATGGCCGGGCTTATCATGATCGGGCTCGCACGCTGCATCGCTATGGTTATCGTGTGGAATGAGTTGGCGAAGGGCGACACACAATACGCGGCCGGATTGGTAGCGTTCAACTCGTTGTTCCAGGTCTTCTTCTACTCGATATATTCCTGGGTGTTCATCACGGTTCTACCGGGCTGGTTCGGCCTGCACGGGGCCGTGGTTAAAGTCTCCATCGGCGAAATAGCAAAAAGCGTTTTCATTTACCTAGGCATCCCCTTCATCGCTGGCTTCCTCACACGGACCGTGCTGGTTCGGGTCAAGGGGCGCGAATGGTACGACCGGGACTTCGTGCCACGTGTCGCACCGATAACGCTGGTCGCGTTGCTCTTCACCATCGTGGTGATGTTTTCTCTCAAAGGCAGCTATATTGTGCGTCTGCCCCTGGACGTTTTGAGGATCGCCATACCGCTCTTGATCTACTTCGTGGTGATGTTCCTGGTGTCGTTTTACATGGGCCGGAAGCTTGGCGCCGATTACTCAAAGACAACAACGCTCGCGTTCACAGCAGCCTCAAACAACTTCGAGCTGGCAATCGCTGTTGCCGTCTCAGTGTTCGGCATCAACTCCGGCGCTGCATTCGCAGCTGTCATCGGTCCACTGGCGGAAGTGCCTGTGATGATCGCTCTCGTGAATCTAGCACTATACTTCCAACGCCGATACTTCGCGAATCCGGAATCAGCAGAAACGGAAGGGGTCTGCGTCGCCGGCTCTCGGTCGGTCTAATTGGACCTCGCAAGAGCTTATTGTGCTGCCGGTTTCGCAGTTCATCTGGCTTCACAAACAGGGTGAGCGTCGAATCGCTGACGGACTCTCCGGAGCTGATCACTCCATAAATGTCGGCCAGCGTCCGGCGATCTCATAACCATGTTGCATCTGGAAAATGCAGAACACATGCCCGTTTATGAGGAGTAATCGGTGGGTGGGAGGGGCTCATGGTACCCAAGGTTCCAAAAACGAGACCCGGGGCGCCTGATTCGACATTGACCCAGATGCCCGAGGACCGTTGAAAAATGCCCTCCGCCGATTCAACAATGAATCAACAACTTCCAGCGTGCGTCGATTAACTCGATTCATCCAGGGGACTGCTCCTAGTAGCCGCCCTCACTTGTGTTGAATCGTCTCAGGCGCGCGATCCCGATCCAGCGGCCGCAACTTTACCGTCCACTCCAGCGCCGCCTTCACAGGAGGAAAGCAGACCGTTGCGGTGCAAGCCCGGTATTCGAGCTGGCCGGTGACGCGCATCTCCGATTCCTGAGCGAACGACGGCATCGTCTTGGGGTTCACTTGGGCCGACACGATCGTGGACAGAACCGTCTTGCCCGTGTACACAGGGACCACTTGGTGCAGCTCCGGAAAGTTCATCGTCTGCGGCGCTGGGTAGCTCACATTTTGCGCAGCATAGAGATCGGAAGCATCGATCTTCACCGAGACGGGGCGATAATCCATCTTTTCCGCGCCGGGCGCATACACATGCGTCTCCCGCCCCGGCGTCAGGCTCACCAGAAGCTGGACCAGGAAGCCTGGAGTCACCTCGTCATCGGATTGCGACGTGGTCACAGTCACGTGCGGCGTGGCATCCAGCTGCCGCGAGGGCGCCGGCAGCGAAAAGCCATTGAACAGCGCATCGTACACGTTGCTGGCCGTCCAACGATTCACCACCCCTGACCCGAAGAAGCGCTTCTCGATCGTTCCGTGGGTATCGATGAGATAGTAGCCCGGGTAGGGAATGCCCACCTGCATTCCCGTCGCCTGGGTATTGCGAATCCCAAAGGCGTCAATCACCGAGGAAGTTGGGTTAGAAAGCAGCGGATAAGTAATCGAGCGTCGCTTGGCGAAATCCGCAAGGATCGCCGGCGAATCGTAGCTCAGCGCGGCGATCCGGATTCCCTTGGCCGCGAAGGCGTTCTGCGACCGCTCCAGATCGACCAGCTGCCCCTTGCAGAAGGGGCACCAATCCGCCGACCGGAAAAAGAGCAACACAAGCCCCCTGGGCCCGGTCAGCGAGCTCAGGTTCTGGGTCTTGCCAGTCTGGTCCTGAAGCGTGAACAAAGGAGCCTTGGCCCCCGGTTGGAGCCCACCAACTTCCTGGCCAGCGGTCATGAACGATCCTGCAAGCAACGCCAGACCTACGGTCGTAATGCGCCGGACATCCGCTTTCGAGAGCACGCCATCCTCCAGAATCCGTTTGGGACGGAATCGACTACCCCTTCATCATAAGATCCTGGATGTGGTGTGCTCGGCGCCTTCTGTGACAGTTGACGTGAAACAACCTGGCACGGTGATGCGCCCTGAATGGCTCAAAAATCCCGCAGAGCAATGCGTGAGGTCAAGATTGGTTCCCGGTCGGATGGTCGGCAAACCAGAAGTCAGGCGAATTTCGGATAGGTCCCGTGAAGTCGGCATGGCGACGGGAATCTTACGGCGGGGCGCCAAAGCGCTAATCGGCTTAGCGATGGGCGTTTTTCGCGACCGATCCGTTCTTCGTGGGGATAACCCATGCTGGATGAGCGCATTGGCCTGTCAGCAACAATCGTCAATCGTCGCATATTTTTCTTGTCTGAGAGCTAAGGCGCGTATCGCGGGCGAGTGCCAAGTTTCTCTCATGGGAGTGGGGCGTTGCTGCGATCAAATCGTCATACAATGGCATGCCTTGACCTTCTACACGTTGATGGCGTATATGTAGAAGCCAAAGGTATGGTGAAGACTGAAGACAGATTCGACCTCCCGCAGGGTACGCTTGATCTCCTCATCATGAGGGTTGTTGCGCTTGGCTCCATTCACGGTTATGCCATCGCACAGAGAATCCAGCAGATGTCCCGCGAGGCTTTGCAGGTCCAGCAAGGCTCACTCTATCCCGCTCTCCACCGTCTCGAATACAAGAAGCTTCTTGCCGCTACCTGGAAGTCTTCTGAGACCGGGCGTGAAGCCAAGTTTTACGAACTCACCGCCAAGGGTCGAGCACATCTCAAGGCCGAAACCGAGAACTGGAAACGCCTGACGGGCGTGGTCGGCCTAATTCTCAAGGGAACACTGGAGGGCGTCTCATGAGTTGGCTGCGAAGGCTTATCTCCCGTCAGAAGATGGAGATTGAACTGGACAAAGAGCTACGATTTCACTTCGAATCGCAAGTCGCCGACAAAATGCGGTCCGGGACTTCAGAGCGTGAAGCTCGTCGACTCACCCGTCTGGAATTCGGCGGCATCGAGCAAATCAAAGAGGACTGCCGAGAGAGCCGCGGAACCCTCTGGTTCGAATCTATTGTGCAGGACATCCGCTACGGCATGCGTCAGCTGCGCAAATCGCCCGGATTCACGGTGGTGGTGGTACTGACGCTGGCGCTGGGAATCGGTGCGAATACGGCAATCTTCACATTGGTGAATGCGGTGATGTTGCGTTCGCTGCCGGTCAGGGACCCGCAACGGTTGGTCGTGGCAGAGTGGTCAGCACGAAACCAGCCCCGCCTTGGGATGAACAGCTTTGAGGACTGCCAGGACTATAAGGGCATGCAAAGCGATTGCTCGCTGTCGTATCCGATGTTCCAACAGATTCGTGATCAGAAGAACCTGTTTGCGAGTGCGATGGCGTTCGCCGGGCCTGCGCAATTGGACCTGAGCGGGAACGGGGCGGCAACCATCGCGCAGGGCGAACTGGTCTCAGGGAGCTATTTCGAAACCCTCGGGGTAATAGCGGCCTTGGGCCGGACCCTGGACTCTGAAGATGAAAAACCGGGAGCGGAGCCAGTAGCCGTGCTTGATTACGGGTATTGGGAGCGCGCGTTTGGCGGCTCGCCAAGCGCGATCGGACGAACGATCCGGCTGAACAATACCGCATTCACCATCGTGGGGGTCGCGGATTCGAGATTTACCCGCCTGACACCGGGAAAGTCGGTCGATTTGTGGGTGGCTCTGACCCAGGGAACGCAACTGGGACTGGGGTGGGCTCAAGGTGCAGATGCCAACAACTGGTGGCTTGTCGTTGTTGGTCGGCTGCAGTCCGGGATTTCACAAGAACAGGCGCAGGCAGCAGTGAACGCACTCTTTGTAAACGATGCACTTCATGGCGCGAAACCGGTGTGGACCGCCGCCGACGATCCGCATCTTTGGCTTCTGCCAGCCCAGCAAGGGCTTACGGGAATTAGGTCCGAGTACGGCAAACCGTTGATGCTTCTGATGGCGGCCGTAGGCATCGTACTCCTGATTGCTTGTGCGAATATTGCTGGGTTGATGTTGGCGCGCAGTGCGGCTCGTGAACCGGAGATGGCGGTGCGACTGGCCGTAGGCGCTGCTCGGCAGCGGCTGATTCGGCAGCTACTAACTGAAAGTCTGCTCCTCTCGTTTCTGGGCGCAGCGCTCGGTGCTCTGCTGGCGTATGCAGGAGCGGCAGGCCTGGAAGCTTTCTTTTCAAAAAATGCGTCTTTACCGCTGCGGCTGGACCTGGAACCCAATGCACTTGTGTTGCTGTTCACGATCGGCGTGGCAGCGCTAACCGGAATCGGCTTTGGGCTTGCGCCGGCGCTTCGTGGAGCACGCGCCAACCTGGCCATGGGACTGAAGAGAAACACGGCGTCGGCAACCGGACACAGAGCTGGACATCGTCTGGACCTGGGAAAATGGCTCGTAGTCATGCAGGTGGCGCTCTCGATGGTGGTGCTTGCCGGTGCGGGCCTCCTGCTGCGAACGCTCAATAACCTGCACAGCATTAACCCGGGATTCGATACGCGCAACATTCTGCTCTTCTCGATCGATCCAGAACTGGCTGGCTACAATAAGAAAGAAATCTCCGATCTCTACGCAAACCTGCAGACGCGCCTCGCTGCACTGCCAGGAGTCGTGAACACCAGCTACTCGTCGGACGCAATTCTCGACGGTGGCTTGTGGACTGAAGATGTTCGGGTCGAAGGGCACGCGGATAAGAATACGGTTGAGTCACAAATGCTGTCTGTCGGTCCGGATTACTTCGAGACGATGAAGATTCCCGTGATGGATGGTCGCGTCTTAGCGGAATCGGACATGAGTAGCACACGGCTGACGGCGGTTGTGAATCGGGAGTTCGTGCGAGAATTCGCCGGTGGGAGAAATCCGATTGGATTGCGCTTCGGTGGCACGGATCCGAAAGATCCACAATGGCAAATTGTTGGCGTCGTCGGCGATACCAAGTATGAAGGCTTGCGGGGAGCGAACGGCCCCACGGCATACGTGCCGCTGACAGCCGGCGGCGCCACCTTTGAGTTGCGAACAGCCGTTTCGCCGGTTGGGCTGATGCCTGCAGTGCGGAACATGGTGCATGAAGTGGACAACAATCTTCCCATTATCCGCATGGGAACGCAGTCCGATGCGATCGACCGATTGCTGTTCAGCGAACGGTTAGTGGCGAGGTTGTTTGGTTTGTTCGGAACGCTGGGACTGATGCTGGCTTCCGTCGGGCTCTATGGTCTGCTCTCATACAACGTGACACTGCGTACGCGTGAGATCGGCATTCGAACAGCGCTCGGCGCGCAGCGGCGCGACGTGTTGCTGATGGTTCTGCGGCAGGGATTCGTGCTGGTCATCGTGGGCGTGGCGTTAGGCTCCGCTGCGGCGATGGCACTTACGAGGATGCTCGAAAGCTTGCTATATGATGTGCGGCCGACAGACCTATTCACATTTGCCCTCACAGCTGCCTTGCTAATCGCGGTTGGACTGGTTGCCTGTTCGCTACCTGCACGTCGTGCCACGCGCGTGGACCCGATGGCAGCATTGCGCTGTGAGTGATTCGCACTTGACGGGCAGGCTTCGTGGGTTAGTCGACTCAGGCGGGCTGTTAATGAGTGTGAGCGGAAGTTGCAAAATAGCGGAGGCTCAAGGCCTCATTTTCGAATCCGACTAATTGCCGCGTATCGGAGTTGATCGGCGGCCCAGACCACGCGCTTAGAAGAAGTGGCTCGGACCGGCCGAACATTTATCAATGCGCGCGTTATCGCCGATGCTCTCGTCGACGGCAGATTAGTACCGGGATGTCGGCTTCCTGGAAGCAATCCGTGCATGACATGGTGCGGCCAGCGATTTTCCGAACAGTCGCCCAATCCCTCCTGCACCCTGCCCGGGAACTGCTCCAGGCGGAGAGCCACCTGACGCGGCGCCTGCTCGGAAGCATGCTGCGGCAGATAGAGGCTTTGCCGCTGCCAACCGGATAGGCTCGGCAGGAACGCGAAACCTATCTGGACGACGGAGGGAGTTGAGAGAGGAGTGTCTGAGAAATCGCTTCGAAATGGGGTAAATCATGGCCCTCTGTCCCGGCAACGGCCCAGCCGGGCACGCCCTGGGCTTTGGGACGGGAACGGATGCAAAAGAGAGATCGGTAGTGGAGGCAATGGGGATACACTGGATCGCAGCCGGAAGGCAAAATGGAGATTCCGGTTTAGAAGATCGCTCGGAGAATCACTGCCATGAATTCAATCATTTTGCGTCCTAGTTTTCTCGGTCGTGCGCTAGCTGCGGTATCACTGGTCGCGCTTTTCTTCGCCTACTCTGTAATCGCCTCCGCGCAAAGCGCCTCCGCGCCACTCTTGCTTCGCAAGCCCTCGCTCAGCGGCGACAAAGTTGCCTTTCTATACGCCGATGATGTCTGGACGGTCGATCGCCAAGGCGGCGAAGCCCAACGCCTGACTTCGAATGGCCAAGTCAGCGCTGGACCATTCTTTTCACCTGACGGCGCCTGGATCGCGTACTCGGCGCACCTGCAGGGGAACACAGATGTATACGTGATTCCGGCGAACGGAGGGGTGCCGCGGCGGATTACCTGGCATCCGGCGGGAAGCCATGTGGTGGGCTGGACACCCGACGGCAAGGATGTGCTGATTGCGAGCGGCGCGCTGAGTTACCGGCGCTTCCTGCGGCTCTTCCTGGTCCGGGCCGACGGCTCGGGTCTGCCGGAGCCGCTGCCGCTGCCGGCAGGTTCGGAGGGATCTTTCTCGCCGGACGGCCAAATGCTGGCCTACAACCCCATCACCAAATGGCAGGATGCCTGGAAGCGCTACCACGGCGGACAAACTACGCCCATCTGGATCGTGAATCTCAAGACTCTCGATCTGGTTAAGGTGCCGCGTGAAAACTCCAATGACTCCCATCCGGTTTGGGTCGGCGACTCCGTCTACTTCCTCTCCGACCGCAACGGGCCGGTTTCACTTTTCCGCTACGATACGGGGTCAAAAGAGGTGAAGCAGGTTGTGCCGAACTCGGGCTACGACCTGAAGACTGTTCAGGCCGGACCGGGCGGCCTCGTCTACGAGCAGTTCGGGTCGATCCACCTGTTCGATACGGCTGAGAACGCCGACCGCGTAGTGCCGATCCAGGTTCGCGGCGAACTGCCCGGCCTCGCGGAGAAGCGCATTGATGTTCCGGCCGATGAGATTCAAAACGCGGGTCTCTCGCCCACCGGGGCGCGCGCCGTCTTTGAGGCGCATGGGGAAATCTTCACTGTTCCCGCGGAAAAGGGAGACACACGCAACCTGACGGAGACGCCCGCAGTGGCCGAGCGCGATCCCTCATGGAGTCCCGACGGCAAGACGGTCGCCTATTTCTCCGATGCTTCGGGCGAGTATCAGCTCTATTTGCGCGAGCAGACCGGATTGAAGCCGCCAACGGCGATCGATCTGGGACCTGAACCGAGCTTCTTCTATTCGCCTGTATGGTCGCCGGACTCGAAGCACATTGCTTTTTCAGACAAGCATCTGCGGCTTTGGTATGTGGATGTGCCCGATGGCAAGCCGGTCTTGATCGACAAGGGCGTCTATGGGGGTTTCGGAACGAACTTCCACGCCGTCTGGTCGCCGGACTCGAAGTGGATTGCCCACCAGCGCGATCTCGACAACCATTTGAACGCGATCTTTCTTTACTCGATGGAGACGCACAAATCGACGCAGGTGACCGACGGCATGAGCGACGCATCCGCGCCGGTCTTCGACCCGAACGGCAAGTACTTATACTTCCTCGCCTCCACGGACGACGGCCCATCGCAAGCGGGCATCGATCTTTCGACGCTGGACCGAGCGCAGACAACGGCAGTCTACGTTGTGGTGCTGGCCAAGGACGGCGCCTCGCCGGTTCCGCCGGAGAGCGACGACGAGACGGTTAAGGAAAAGAAGGACGAAGCGAAGCCCGCCGACGAGAAACAGGACACCGCGAAGGCGCCAGCACAGCCCGACGAGAAGAAAGAAGACAAAAAGGAAGAGAAGCCGGTCGAGGTCAAAGTGGATCTGGAGGGCATCGGCAACCGGATTCTGTCGCTGCCAATTCCGGCGCGCAACTATACCGACGTTGCCGTGGGCAAAGCCGGGGTGGTGTACCTGCCGGAAACCTCGCCCTTCGGGCGCCCTTCACGGGAGGATGACGGGCCGCAGATTCGCGCGGTTTGGCGGTTCACGCTGGAGAAGCGCAAGGTCGAATCTGTATTGAGCGACATCGATGCTTTTACGGTTTCGGCCAACGGTTCGAAGGTTTTGTATTCGCGCAAGAAATCCTGGACAATTGCCGCGGCCGATGATCTGAAGCCCGGCGACAACGACCCCGGAAAGCCGCTGAATATGGGCGCGATGGAGATGGTTGTGGACTTGCGCGCCGAGTGGAAGCAAATGTACCACGAGACATGGCGCATCGAACGCGATTTTCTCTACGACCCGAATACGCATGGGCTCAACATCGCGAAGGCCGAAGCGAAATACAAGCCCTATCTGGACGGGCTTGCCTCGCGTTCGGAGTTCACTTATCTCTGCACGGAGATGCTCGGCGAGATCAATATCGGGCACATGTTCGTGGGCGGACCGCCCGTGCACGACCAGGAGCCAAAGACCGGCCTGCTGGGGGCCGACTACAAGGTGGAAAACGGCCGGTATCGGATCAGCAAGATCCTGGGCGGACAGAATTGGACTCCTGGATTGGCTTCTCCATTGACTCTGCCCGGTGTGTATGTGAGGGAAGGTGAGTATCTGCTGGCGGTGAACGGACGCGAACTGAAAGCCAGTGACGATTTATACGAGTTCTTCGACGGGACAGCAGGAAAGCAGACGGTGCTTCGCGTGGGATCGAGTGCCGACGGAAAAGACGCGCGCGACGTTACGGTGGTTCCGATCGGCGACGAGGATGGGCTGCGCAATCTGGATTGGATTGAATCGAACCGGCGCAAGGTGGATGAGCTTTCGGGCGGCAAGGTGGCGTATGTGTACATGCCGAACACCGCCGGCGCGGGCTACACCAACTTCAACCGCTACTTCTACGCGCAGCTCGATAAGCAGGCGCTCTTGCTGGACGAGCGCTGGAACCAGGGTGGCTACATCGCCGACTACATCGTCGATGTGTTGAAGCGCTTCCCGCTGTCGGGCACCACAGAGCGCGACGGTAAGCCTTTCCATGATCCGGCGGGCGCGATTTTCGGACCGAAGGTGATGCTGATCAATCAGAATTCCGGCTCAGGCGGCGATGCCATGCCGTGGTATTTCCGAAAGGCAGGTATCGGCAAGCTGGTGGGCACACGGACCTGGGGCGGACTGGTGGGAATCGGCGGGTATCCATCGCTGCTGGACAACGGCAGCGTGATGGCTCCACGCTTTGCGTTTTTCGGTCTTAACGGCGATTGGGAGGTGGAGAACCACGGCATCGCGCCGGATGTGATGGTGGAAGACCTTCCCAAAGACGCAGCAGAAGGGCACGACCGGCAGCTCGAAACCGGCGTGCAGATGGTGCTGGACGAGTTGAAGACGACAATCATGCCGGAGTTCAAGGTGCCGCCGTATCCGAATTACCACAAGAACGATAGCTTGGGCGGCAAATAATCGTGAGCGTTGTCAGGCCCTGGCGGACATCCGCCCACCGGGGCTTTTTCGAAGCCGGGATAACTACTGGAAGTCACGGGAGGACTAGAGGCTGAGGCCAAGAACCGGCCTTGTGTCGTCGTTGGCGGTTTACCGTCTAACCGGACATTACCGGGAAAATGGGTTCTGTCTGGGTTGACGCTAGCCAAGATCGGAAGCGCGTAGGGCGGACTCAATGGATCACCAAGCTCCACAGGCGGGTGGCCCCGGTCCCTCAATTGAACGAAATTCCTCTGGAGATTAGGGCTACCCGCCTGTTCCACGCGTCGGGGGTGCGCTCCCGGATCAGTATCGATAAGTCGCCTTCCCGGAATCAATCCGTGTATGAAATGGTGCGGCCAGCGATTTTCCGAACAGTCGCCCAAGCCCCTCCTGCACCCTGCCCGAGAACCGGCCCCAGCGGAGAGCTGCATTTTAGCCAACATTTGCAGGATGCATTCCTTCACAAAAACGCATCACCCCCCTTCGGCGGATTCCCCTGCAAACCCTCCGCTCCGTCGCACGGGGGCCTCATATTTTCGCCTGATGTTCGCTCTCCGGGTATAATGTCTGCATGGACTTTCAACTGGTCACCTCCTACAAACCAAAGGGCGATCAGCCCCGCGCCATCGACGAGTTGATGGAGGGGCTGGCTGCCGGTGAGCAGCACCAGGTCTTGCTGGGTGTGACCGGATCGGGCAAGACGTTTACCATGGCGAAGGTCATTGAACATTCCAACCGTCCGGCCCTGATCCTGGCCCATAACAAGACCCTGGCAGCCCAGCTTTATCATGAGTTTAAGCAGTTTTTTCCCTCGAATGCAGTCGAGTATTTTGTGAGCTACTACGACTACTACCAGCCCGAAGCCTACATCCCGGCCGGCGACCTTTACATCGAGAAGGAAGCAACGATAAACGAGGAGCTGGACAAGCTGCGCCTGTCGGCGACGCGGTCACTGTTTGAGCGGCGCGACTCGATTATTGTGAGCTCGGTGAGTTGCATCTATGGATTGGGCTCGCCGGAGGCTTACTACGGCATGTTGCTGCTGCTGGAAAAGGGCCAGCACATCAGCCGCAAAGACATTACGCGGCGGCTGGTGGAGATTTTGTACGAGCGCAACGACAACGACTTCAGGCGCGGGACATTCAGGGTGAGGGGAGACGTGATCGAGGTCTTCCCTACTTACGACGAGACCGCTTACAGGATTGAGCTGTTCGGCGATGAGATCGAGACACTTTCGCAGATCGATCCGCTGTTTGGAACGGTGAAGCAGAAGTACGCGCGGCTGCCGATTTATCCCAAGAGCCACTACGTGGTGCAGCCGGAGCGCAAGGCCGAGGCGATCGAGTCGATATTGGCGGAACTGAACACGTGGGTGGCGGAGCTTGAGTCGCAGGGTCGGATGGTGGAGGCTCAGCGGGTGCACCAGCGGACGCGCTTCGATCTGGAGATGATCAAGTCGATGGGCTACTGCCACGGGATCGAGAACTACTCACGGCATTTTTCAGGGCGTTTGCCGGGCGAGGCACCGCCGACGCTGCTGGACTACTTTCCGCGCGATTTTCTGCTGTTTGTGGACGAGAGCCACGCGACGATTCCGCAGGTACACGGGATGTGGCACGGGGACCGCAGCCGGAAGCAGAACCTGGTGGATTACGGGTTCCGGCTGCCATCGGCGATGGACAACCGGCCGCTGACATTTGCAGAGTTTGAGAACCGTGTGCACCAGACGGTTTACGTTTCGGCGACGCCGGGGCCGTATGAGCTAACGCGCTCTGCCGGGGTGGTGGTGGAGCAGGTGATCAGGCCGACCGGGCTGGTGGATCCAGAGGTTGAGATTCGGCCGGTGAAGGGTCAGATTGACGACTTGCTGGCCGAGATCCGCGACCGGGCCAAGAGGAATGAACGGGTACTGGTGACCACGCTGACCAAGCGCATGGCAGAAGACCTGGCGGGCTACTACACCGAGGTGGGCGTGCGCTGCCGCTACATGCACTCGGAGATTGAAACGCTTGAACGGGTAAAGCTGCTGGCCGGCCTGCGCAAGGGCGAGTATGACGTGCTGATCGGAATCAATCTGCTGCGGGAGGGGCTCGATTTGCCGGAGGTGTCGCTGGTGGCGATTCTCGACGCGGACAAGGAGGGATTTCTGCGTTCGGCGGGTTCGCTCATCCAGACGATGGGGCGCGCGGCGCGGCACCTGGAGGGCCGGGCGATTCTCTACGCGGATCGCATGACAGACTCGATGCGCCGGGCGATCGACGAGACCGACCGAAGGCGCACGGTGCAGACCGCCTACAACGAAGAACACGGGATTACGCCGCAGTCGATCATCAGCCATGTGGATATGGGCCTGGCGCAGATTCTGAAGGCGGAATATGGCGAGATCGACGAAGAGGAGACGGCGGATCTGCCCACGTTTACCTCGCAGGCGGAGCTGGACGCTTATATTTCAAAGCTCGAGACGACGATGCGCGAGGCAGCCAGGAAATTCGAGTTTGAGAAGGCCGCGCGGCTGCGCGACTCGATCAAGGAGCTGCGCGACAAGGAATTTCTGCTCGGTTAAGCGAGCGGTAAATACACGTGCAAAAGGCGTCCGAATTGCGATTTTCCGGGGAGATCGGACAGGCAACCACGCATGGCTTTGCATCATCGTACCGATAGAGAAAGTAAATAGATTGACATGCATGGCTGATGCGGGGGCGTGCGGGCTCGGGGGATATGGCGACAATTCTATTGGTGGAAGACGACCCGCTTCAAGCAAGTGTGCGCAAGTCGATTCTGGAGCAGAAATTCCCGGATGTTAGACGAGTGAACGATGCGGCGGAAGCGCTCTGTCTGGTGGAGCAACCCGAGTTTGCCAGAAACCTTTGTCTGGTTGTCACAGGACACCACCTGTCGGGCATCGGCGGGCCTGCGTTTGTAGCCGAACTGCACACCCGGATACCTTCGCTGCCGGTGCTGGTGGTGGACGATACCAGCGAGAAGCACAGCGACTACCCCGGTGACAGCATTCGCTTTCTTTCGCGCTCTTTTCGGGCTGAGGAATTGCTGACATTGGCGAGGCAGATGCTGCTGCAAAACCAGCAAAAGACAGCCTGAAGCACGGCGATCCCTCCCAAAAGTCGCTGAAGTGCCGTCTCCACCCAAGGTGTGAGCTAAATCACACTTGAAAAGCCTATGATGGATTGAGAATTAGCTCGTTGGGAGGCCTTGGGGCTCCCTGCCTGCATGCGAGAATCATTCTGGAGTCATCATGGCAGCTTTCGGTAGCTTTGCACTTTTAATCGCCCTGGCATTAGCCGCCTACAATCTATTGGCTGGAACGCTGGCCTTACGGCTAATCGCAGTAGGGCAGCCAGCGCGGATTTCGCCGGAACGGCTTGCGGATACCGCGCGCCGCGCAGGGATTGCCGGTTTTCTGGCCGTCACCGCGGCGGCATTTGCGCTGATCTGGTCAGTCTTTACCAACGATTTTTCGATCACGTACATCATGGATCACTCCAACCGGGCACTGCCGGCGGCTTACAAGTTCTCCGCCTTGTGGAGCGGGCAGGAGGGTTCGCTGCTGTTGTGGGCCTGGCTGCTGGCGACGTATGGCTTTGTTCTGAGGCTGACGCACAAAACAGATGTGAAGCTGTACGCGTACGCGGGCACGATTCTGGCGGGAATCCAGGTGTTTTTCCTGGCGGTGCTGAACTTTGCAGCGCCTCCGTTTGCGCTGCTGAAGGGTGCGATTCCAGCCGATGGCAACGGCCTGAATCCGCTGCTGCAGTACCCGGAGATGGTGATTCATCCGCCCATGCTTTACCTGGGTTACGTGGGCTTCTCTGTACCCTTCGCCTTTGCCCTTGGCGCACTGATGATGCGCTACCCTGGCGAAAAATGGATCAAAGTGACGCGGGTCTGGACGCTGGTAACCTGGCTGTTTTTGACCGCTGGAATCTTTCTGGGCATGCACTGGGCCTACGCAGTGCTGGGCTGGGGCGGCTACTGGGGCTGGGACCCGGTGGAAAATGCCAGCTTTATGCCCTGGCTTACCGGCACGGCCTTTCTGCACTCGGTGATGATGCAGGAGAAGAAAGGGATGATGAAGAGCTGGAATGTGTGGCTCATCTTCTCGACCTTCCTGCTGACGCTTCTGGGCACGCTGCTTACCCGCGCCGGGCTGGTGAGCTCAGTACATGCCTTTGCGCAGTCGTCGATCGGCACGTGGTTTATCGTGTTCATGGGAATTGTGCTGGCGGTGTGCATTTTCACTTACGTGTTGCAGCGCAGCCACCTGAAGAGCGAACAGCATCTGGAGTCGCTGGTGAGCCGCGAGTCGAGCTTCCTGTTCAACAACCTGGTGCTGCTGACGGCCTGCTTTGTGATTCTATGGGGAACGCTGTTTCCGATCCTGAGCGAGTACGTTGTGGGAAACAAGGTCACGGTGGGCGCTCCGTTTTATAACCGCGTAGCCATCCCGATTGGATTGTTTCTGCTGCTTCTTACCGGGGTGGGTCCGCTGCTGCCATGGCGCGCCACTTCGCTCAAGAGCATCCGGCGCAACTTTGTTCTGCCGGTGATTGCCTTGTGGGCCATGGTGATTGTTTGCCTGGCGGTGGGTGTGCGGCCATGGAAGGGCGGCGTATTTTCGCCGGGCAACTTTTACGCGCTGGTGTCGTTTGCGGTTTCAGCGGCGGTGCTGACGGCGATCCTGTCAGAATTTTTGCGTGGAGCAGGCGTGATCTCGCGCCAGACGGGGCGCAACCTTGCGGAGGGAATCTGGCTGCTGACGCGGCGCAATACGCGCCGGTACGGCGGCTACATTATTCACATCGGCGTAGTGATTGTGGTGATCGGGCTGGCAGGCTCGGCCTTCAACCAGAACGTGGAGCGGGAGCTTGGCCTGCACGACAAGATGCAGATTGGCCCCTACACGCTGGAACAGGTGGGCGCGACGCAGGACTCGAACCTGAATTACGACTCGGCCTACGCGTTGCTTGATGTCTACAGGGATGGGAAGAAACAGTTCCAGATGACGCCGGAGAAGCGGGTCTACCTGGCCAGCGATCAGCCGCAGACGATGGTGGCGATTCACTCGCTGCCGAGCTGGGACCTGTACGTGGTGTACGAGGGCGAGAATCCCGACACCGGGCAGCCGATTATCAAGGCGTTCCTGAACCCGCTGGTGGGCTGGATATGGGCGGGGCTGGTGGTAATTATTTTTGGGACCTTCGTGGCGCTGGTACCGAGCCTGAGCCCGGCGACCGCGGCTCTGCGCGTGCCTGCAGCGCGGCCGGCCGCAAACCAGCCGGCGCTCAAAGGAGGCGACTGATGAGCGGCACTCTGGTGCGTTCCTCTTTCTGGCTGAGAACAGCGCAAGCGCTGGCACTGGCGGTGGCTGTCTGCTTCACGCTGGGTGCGGGCGACTCCAGCGCGCGCTATTACGATTTGAACCACCGCCTGATGTGCACGTGCGGCTGCTCGCAATTGCTGGGCGAATGCAACCATGTGGGCTGCACCGAGTCAGGGCAGGAACTGGCCGAGTTGAGAACGGACATCGGCCTGGGCATGAGCGACAAGGAGATTTTTTCAGCGTTCACGGCCAAGTATGGCGCCACCGTGCTGGCGGCTCCTACGACACATGGATTTGACCTTTTGGCTTGGATTGCGCCGTTTGCGGTGTTCGGCGCAGCGCTCCTGGGCACGATTCTGTTGATCCGGCGCTGGGCGGGACTGTCGGCGGCCAAGGCATTGGCGGCGGGACCCGAAGCGGTTGCGGACGATCCGGACGATTTGGCGCGCAGGGAAAAGATTCGCCGGGAGACCGGCGGCGATGGAGGCTATTGAGCCATGAGTGAAACGCAAGGCATGATTGCCGGGTTGTTCCTGCTGTTCGCGCTGCTGGTTTACACCTTCTGGCCGGAGAATGTGTTTGCCAGCCAGAAGGAAAAAACGCGGCTGGACTTTTTGCTCGAGCGCAAGGAGCAGCTCTATGAAAATTTGCGCGATCTGAATTTTGAATACAAAGCCGGCAAGTACCCTGAAGAGGATTTCGAAGTACAGCGAAGGCAGCTTGAAAACGAGGCGGCCAAGTTGCTCGCCGAGATCGACAACCTGCAGCAAGCATGAGTGCGGGCTCTCCACATTCCCACCGAAGAATTTGTACACGACTGAAGGACTTCGACAAGAAAATGAAATTGACCTTGATTATTCCTCGCATTTTGACTGTGGTTCGCATTTTTTCTTTGAGCCTGCTGTTTGCGGGCGCCCTGGCCCAGGCCGCAACTGTTTCAGGAACGGTAACGGACAAGACCACCGGCACGCCCGCCGTGGGCGATACGGTGGTGCTGGTTGACGTGCAGGCGGGAATGGGCGAAGCTGCGACCGCGACGACAGACGCGCGCGGGCATTATTCGCTAAGAGAACCGGGCAATGGCCCGTACCTGATCCGCGTGACGCACCAGGGCGCGGGCTACTTTATCGCAGCACCGCAGGGCGAAGGGCCGGGCGACATTCCGGTGTACGACGTGGCCGCGAAAGTGAAGGGCGTGTACGTAGAGGCCGACGTGATTGAAGTGGAGACGGAAGCCGGGCAGTTGAAGGTGGACGAGCGGTACTTTGTGCACAACACAGGCACACCGCCCACGACGCAGTGGAGCAAGAAGTCCTTTGAAGTGGTTCTGCCGCCGGACGCGGTGCTGAATGACACGGGTGCGCAAAGGCCGGGCGGGTTACCCACCTCAGTCAAGATGGATCCGGATGGGCCGAAGGGCCACTACGCGTTCAACTTTCCCATTCAGCCCGACGATGGGGACAAGGATACGCTGTTTCAGATCAGCTATGACCTGCCCTACGCGAGCGGCAAGTATGACTTCAGGTCGCAGCTTTCGCTGCCTGCCGATAACCTGGCGATCCTTATGCCTAAAGGCATGAGCTTCACGGCGGGTTCTGGAGAGAACTTCAAATCCGTGCAGGAAGACCCGGGCGTGCAGACCTACCTAATGAAGAATCCGACTCCTGGGAAGGCAATCGAGTTTACGGTTTCTGGAACGGGATCGATGCCGCGCGAAGCGCAGAGTGGCGGCGGCTCACAGGCGGGGGATAACGGCGGAGGTGCTGACGCGAGTGCGCCCGGCAATCAGCCTGGCGGCGGGATCGGCACGCCGATTAATACGCCTGACCCGCTATCGAAGTACAAGTGGTGGATTCTGGGCGGGCTTGGGCTTTTGCTGGCTGCGGCGGCAGCCTTCCTGCTGCGCAAGCCTGTGGGAGCGCAGCCCTCCTCTGTGGAAACAGGCGCGCGCGCTGGTTCCGTGCCTTTTGCAAGCGCGTTGCCCGAACCGGCTTATGCGGCTCCTGCAGCAAAGCATGCGGCGCTTCTGAATGCGCTGAAGGAAGAGCTTTTTGCGGTTGAAAGCGAAAAGATTTCCGGGACGATTACAGCGGCGGAGTACGCCGAGACGAAGGGCGCGCTGGAGATCGTGCTAAAGAGGGCGTTGAAGCGGAATTCCTAGTGTTGCGACCGTGTGGATTTGTGCTTGCCCAGGTGCCCAAAGGCTAGGGTGTCAAGTGCCTGGACATCCTTTACATTTTGTCTCCGGACATCCTTTACACTTGCTGGCATCCGGTGAAGCGGAGGCGGGCTCTGCTGGAGAGCAACCTGACCGAGGAATAGCCGGTTGCGACTCATCGAGACGGTGAGAGAGCGGAGATGGGTCCCAGGCGGGTTCTGTCTCCGCTTTGCTTTTTTGTGCTCACCGGACGATAGATCGCCGATGCCTTGAAAACTCGTTTTTTGGTTTTTTCCTATGGGCACGGATGTGGGGTGGCCACATAGCGGCCGATGATCGCTGAGCGCCTGGTCGCCGGGTCGATCTCGCGGATCAGAGTGTTGCAGTAATATACCAGGAAGCGTTGCTCGACGGGCATGATACGGACGCGTTCACCGATCAGCGCCTTGGAGATGCGGTGCGGTTGTTCGCGGATGTCGATGGTGCCATGGTTGTCGATCTTCAAGGTCCATGCGCCTTCCGGATACTGCCATGCGGGCGGATTGGGCTGATAGGAGCGCGGACTGGGTTGCCAGCGACTGGCTGGGGTCTGCATCTGGAGCGCTTCGTGCGGACGGATGTGGTTGTGCTCGCGGCGGAACTCGTCGAGCCACAACTGATGATCCGCGGCGGGCACACCGCGGCAGTCGAGCGCCCGTTCCATACTGCCGTGGAATCGCTCCACCTTGCCTTGCGTCTGCGGATGGCGTATGCCGGAAAAAAGCAGCGTGATGCCCTGGCGCATCAGCCACAGGCTCAGATAGGTGGCGCCGGCAAACGACTGCGCCTGCCACCATGGAATCCCATGGTCCATCAGCATGGCCTCCGGAAGGCCGCACTGTTCAAATGCCCGAATCAGATGCCGCTGCACCAGTCTGCCCTCGGGACGCGCCGTGGCCTCAAGCGCCACCACGTAGCGGCTGTGGTCGTCGATTACAGACAGGGCCGTCGAGGACTTGGGCCATTTCTTGGGGCCCTTGAAGTCCATCTGCCAAAGTTCGTTGGGATGATCGCGCTCGAAGCGCATGGTGGCGGGCGCGTGACGGTCCTGGTCGCGCACCAAACCGTGGCGCAAAAGCACACGATGAATGGTCGACGACGGAAGTCCAAGCCCCTGGCGCGCCAACAGCACGGCCAGCTTGCGTGCGCCCCAGTCCGGATACTTCTTGCGCAGGGCCACTACCTGCGTCTCCAACTCCGCACCGGTCTTGGTCGGCGACTCATGCGGCCGACGGCTGCGCTCCTCAATGGCCGCTACCCCGCCCTCCCGATAACGCGCAAGCCAGCAATACCCCGTTGGCCGCGAGATGCCAAACTCAACACATAACCGGCTCAGCGGCTCGCTGCCCCGCAACGCCCGCACCACAAACTCCACTCGCTGTTCCCGGACCTGCATCCTCTTCCACGGCATCGTCTCCGCACCTCCGCGCTCGCTCACGCTCGCGCGGAAGTGTAAAGCATCTCCAGAGACAATGTGTAAAGGATGTCATGGAACTGAACACTAGGCACCTGGGCCACCCGGCTAGGGCGAGCAGGCCCTAGTATGCTTTTGCCATGAGAACTCTTCTCCGCACGCTTCTTTATCTGGCGTTGATTGTGTGGCTGGGCGCTGAGATCTTTTTCCCGGTCGTGGCAGCGATCACTTTCACCACGCTGCTGCCCGATACCCATACGGCAGGAACGATTGTGGGGCAATTGCTGCGCATTCTGCACGGAATGGGACTGGTTTCGGGGATGGTGGCGCTGGCATTGCTGGCGCTGATCCCGGCCTGGGGTATCTACAAGCCACGCGCCGTTCTGGGGCCGATGGGGCTGCTGGTGCTGATGATAGGGCTAACTGTCTACTCGCAGTTCGTGATCATCCCTTCAATGGAGCGCGACCGCATGGCCGCCGGCGGTGCAATCAACACGGCGAATGCGGCCAACCCGACGACGGTCGACTTCAACAGGCTGCACAATCGCAGCGAACTGGTTGAGGAGACCATCCTGCTGATGGGCCTGGCGACGGTGGTGCTGGTGGCTCGGGCGGAAGGATGAGAAAGCTCTTGGCTGTTAGAGCGGTTTCAGGATAGGTATGCCCGATTGTGCTTCTAGCCAGGTCGCCCCTCCTTGGGGTCGGGTCGACTTGAGTGCAATGCCTCTGGGTACAGCAATCCTGAAACCGCTATAGCTCCCGATTTGGCTGCGAACGATTACCCGGCGCCTGACCCCTGACCTCTGATCCCTGTTCTTTCGTTCCTGTATCATCGTAGGGACCCTTGTGCGCCCCATAGTTCGTACCAGGTTCTAAGAAGACCGTAATAGGACGATCCATGAAAACCGGCATTATTGGCCTGCCGCAGGTGGGCAAGACATCGTTGTTCAAGATATTGACAAAGGCGAAACTCGAGGAGCGAGGACACTCGCGCGAGGCGCATATTGGCGTGGCGCGGGTGCCCGACGAGCGGCTGCAGAAACTCTCCGATCTCTATTCGCCGAAGAAGACAACTTTCGCGTCGGTTGAATTTGTGGACGTGGCGGCGATTGGGCAGGAGGCGCTGAAAGAGACTGCGTTTCTGGCCAGCCTGCGCCAGGTAGATGCGCTGATTCACGTGCTGCGCGCGTTTGAAGACGACGCCATTGCTCACGTAGGGCCGATCGATCCGCCGCGCGACATCAAGAACGTGGAGTTCGACCTAATGGTGAGCGACCTGACGCAGATTGAGAAGCGTCTGGAGCGCGTGGAAAAGGACTTGAAGAAGCAGCGCACCAGCGAGTTGGAGCGGGAGCATGCGCTGCTGCTGCGCTCGAAAGAGGCTCTCGAAAAGGAGCAGCCGCTGCGCGAGCTGGAAATGACGGCAGAGGAGAAGAAGCTGATCAAGGGCTTCATGTTTCTTTCGCAGAAGCCGATTCTTTATGCGCTCAACATTGGCGAAAGCACCACGCTGGGCGCCGACCTGGATGCGGCCGTTGGCCTGTTCAAGCTGGAGGAAGTGGCTCACCGGCCGAACGCGGGCGCAACCGCCATCTGCGGCAAAGTTGAGGCCGAACTGGCGGAGATGGACGACGAAGAGGCAGCGGATTTTCTGTCGAGTTACGGGCTGCATGAGAGCGGGCTGGTGCGGCTGATCCGCAAGAGCTACGAGTTACTTGGACTGATCAGCTTTTTCACAGCGGGCGAGGACGAGTGCCGCGCCTGGACGGTGCCGGTAGGCTCAAAGGCGCCGCAAGCCGCGGGCGCAATTCATTCCGACCTGGAGCACCACTTCATCCGCGCGGAGACGATCCGCTGGGACAATCTGCTGGCCGCGGGTTCTGAAGCAGCGGCGCGGGCGAAGGGCACGCTTCGGCTTGAAGGCAAAGAATACACTGTGCAGGATGGCGACGTGATGCACATCCGGCACAGCGGCTGATCTCCATGTTGAAGATTGCCCTGATTCTCGGCGCCCTTGCAGGACTGGCCGACGTTGCCGGAGGCCTGGTACTGGTGCGCGCGCGGGGCGTGGAACGCTACCTGCGCTATTTTGTGGCGCTGGGCGCGGGATTCCTGATGGCGGTTGCCCTGCTTGAGATGGCTCCCGAGAGCTATCGATTGAATGCGCATCTGGGACCGATATTGATCATGGCGGGCTACTGCGCGGTGCATCTGCTGGAGCACACCATCAATGCGCATTTTCACTACGGCGAGGAGACACACCGCGGCGAGTTTGTGTCGCGGCACACGGGCAACTCCGTTTTGATGGGGCTGAGTGTGCATTCACTGTTCGACGGCGTGGCCATCGGGTCGGGTTTTGTGGTCTCAAGCTGGCTTGGCTGGTTGATCTTTCTGGCGATTTTCCTGCACAAAGCGCCTGAGGGCTTCACCATGGCCAGCGTGATGCTGGCCAGCGGGCGGAGCCGCAGGACGGCGTTCTGGTCGGCTGTGGGACTGGCTGCGGCGACGCTGGTGGGAGTGCTGGTGATTGAAGTTGTGCCGAGCTGGCTGACTTACGGAATGCCGATATCAGCGGGAGTGGCCTTGTATGTGGGGGCCAGCGACCTTGTGCCGGAGGTGAACCGCGAGCCGGGCATTCGGATGGCGCTGGTGTTTTTTGCAGGCGTAGGGGCGTTTCTATTACTCAGGATGCTGTTGCCGGCGGTGTGAGTCGGAATTGAAGGACTGTTGCCGGCGGGAATGGTCAAGTATAGCTCTTCGCATTTTGACTCCGTCTAACCTGTTGATGGAACGGAACGCGTGACCGGACCAATGATCGGTAATCAGGATTGACCATACGCAATTTACGAGACGTTGAACCCAAGTTCAAGGAATTATCAGTGCCAAAAAGAAAAATAACCTGGAATCTCTTGTTGATCATCGGTTTTACATTGATTGGCTTTGCAGTGATGGGCTACCATCCCGGCCTTGAAGATGACGGGCTTTATCTTTCTGCGATCAGAAGCGATTTGAATCATTCTCTCTACCCGCAGGATGCCGCGTTCTTCCGGCTGCAGCTTCAGGCTACCTATTTCGATAGATGGGTTGCCGGCTTCGTGAAGGTGACACACATACCGGTTGCCTACACAGAGTTGCTTTGGCAACTCGGCTCAATCGCGCTGGCGCTGTTTGCGTGCTGGAGCATCGCACGGAAACTGTTTGCCGAGGAGCGAGCGCAATGGGCTGGAGTTGCCCTGGTGGCGGCCATGTTCACGCTACCGGTGGCGGGCACGGCGCTCTTTCTATTCGACCAGCACTTGCACGCGCGCAACGTAGCGACGGCTCTCATCCTGTTGGCGGTGTCGCGGATTCTGGCGGAGAGACGATGGCAGGCTGTGCCATTGCTGCTTCTGGCTTTCCTGATGCACCCGATTATGGCTGCCCTGGGCGTCTCGTTCTGCTTTTTCCTGACCATGGCGATGTCGGAGCCTGTTCAAGCAAGACTCGAATCATGGCTTAGCGCCGCACCTTCACCCACGCCGGCCTCTTTTGTTCCTCTTGGCTGGGCTTTTGAACCAGCGAATCCCTTCTGGAAAGAGGCTATCGATACGCGAAGAACTCTCTACCTGTACAAGTGGACATGGTACGAGTGGCTGGGCGCCCTGGCTCCAATCGTGCTGTTCTGGCTGCTCTGGCGCATTGCCCGAAAGCGCGGCGAGACGGTGCTGGCTCGTTTTGCGCTGGCTGTCATCGCCTACGCGGTGTTCCAACAAGTTGTTGCGATGCTGATGCTCGGATTCCCAGCCCTGGTCCGGCTCACGCCCCTACAGCCCATGCGCTATCTTCAACTGGAGTATTTCTTTCTTGCGCTGATCGGCGGCTGCCTGATCGGAAGATATCTTCTCCAGGCCAAGGTGTGGCGCTGGGGGGTATTTCTGCTTGTTTTCAACGGCAGTATGTTTGCCGCGCAACGCACGGAGTTCGCCGGCAGCCAGCATATCGAATGGCCCGGGCGCGCACCGTCGAATCCATGGCTGCAGGCCTTTGCCTGGATTCGCACCGACACACCGACGGACGCCTACTTTGCCCTCGATCCGTACTATCTTGAAGCGCCGGGCGAGGACTATCACAGCTTCCGCGCACTGGCAGCGCGAAGCCAATTGGCCGATGCCATCAAGGACGCGGCGGCGGTGACCCAGGTTCCCGAACTTGGCCCGATATGGGATCGACAGGTGGAGGCCCAGCGTGGCTGGAAGGATTTTCGCCTGGCGGATTTTGAGCGGTTGAAAGGGGAATTTGGGGTCGACTGGGTGCTGGTCTCCGATCCCGCACCCGAGGGTTTGTTCTGCCGATGGCACAATGGCACGCTCTCCGTGTGCAAGGTGCCTTGAAAGACAGTGAACAGGGAGCATGGCGGCAGCTTCCAGTTGCTTGCCTGGCCTTCGATTTGCGACTCGCGCAAGGCTCGATGGTTGCCGTACCATGCTCTGGATAACTTGATTTGCGGACGCGTGGCTCGCCAGTTCCCTTTCCCTGTGTTAGGCCCTTTGCGCAATGGGGCCATTTCCGCGAGAATGGTTAACATATCCCTTACCGGCACGGAGACCGGACAATGCTCAATCTTTCTCAGCGCCTGATCCTCGGCTGTGTGATCCTTGTCTGTCTTATGGGCGGGCTGGTGGCGGCCACTCATGGCGCGCTTGCGACGGCGGGACAGACTAGACTGGCATATGCCCTTGTCTGCGCGGCAGTTGTGGTTGCGGCGGGAACGATCTACTTCGTCCTGCGTCCGATTCACAACGTGGCGAGGGATGCGCGCCGGATTGCGCAGGGCAACCTGGAACATCGTGTTGATTGGAGCAGCCGCGACGATTTCGGTGTGATTGCCAGCGAGTTGAGCCGGATTGCGGTGAGGCTTCGCGAACTGCGGGACTCGGAGGCCGGCCGGAGGCAGATGGAGTTTCAACTCTCCGACGCCGTGCTGCAATCCATTTTTGAGCCCATCATCGTGACTGACGGCAAGGGCCACGTGCTAAAGGTGAACCAGTCCGCCGCCGAACTGCTGGGGGACGCGGCCACGGATCGCATGGCGTTGGCGAACACACCGGGGGGAGAGAAGATTCTGAACGCGATCCGCGACGCTGTTTCAATGCAAAAGGCCGTGGCGACCGAAGACGAAGCGTCGTTGCTGCCAATGCGGATCGGCCAGCAGGAACGCAGCTTTCGCCTGCGCACAACGCCGATGCGCGACGCGGAGGGCCGGCTTCTGGGCACGGTGACGACCCTTGAAGATGTGACTACGCTGCAGGATACCGACCGCTTCAAGACGCAATTCATCGCCGTAGCCAGCCGCAAGCTGCGCAATCCGCTGTTACAGTTGCGCCGCGGCCTGTATGCGCTGGCGCAGGGTTTTGGCGGCGAGCTGCTTCCGCTGCAGGCCGAGCTAGTGGCCACGGCGAGCAATGAAGGCGAGAAGCTGGACGACCTGATGGGCGACCTGATCGAAGTGGCCGAACTCGACACAGGAAAGCGCGAGCTTAAGCTCGAGAAGCTGCGGCCGCTTCAGGCTCTGGGCGAGGCACGCGATCGCTTTTGCGACGAAGCCGCCCAAAAACGAATTCGCGTGGAGGTGAATGCGTACGCCGACCTGTCGGTTGTGGAGGCAGACCGGCGGGCGTTGCGCTCCATTCTCGATAACCTGCTTTCGAATGCGATCCGGTACACGCCGCCGGATGGCGAGATCCTATTGGCCGCCGAAGAGATCAAGAATTTTGTCCAATTCACTGTGCGCGACACGGGCCGGGGCATCGAGGCGGAGCGGCTGAGCACGATTTTCGATCGATTCAACACGTTTTCAGAGAAGGGCTCTGGCCTGGGGTTGGCGCTGGCCCGGCGTCTTGTGGAGTCACTGGGCGGGCAGATCGCCGTGGAGAGCCGTCTGAGTCACGGCACGACGTTCCGGTTCACGGTTCCGGTTGCGGTGGTGGGCGTCGTCCATCATCCGGTTGAGGTGGGCTGAGCGATGGCCGAGATCGTCCTCGAAAAGAAGCCGGAAGCCGCGAAGCTGCGGATTTACCTGGGCGCGGCGCCGGGCGTAGGCAAGACCTACGACATGATCAACGACGCCCACCGCATGCGGCACCAGTTGGGCGTGGATGTGGTGATCGGCCTTGTGGAGACCCATGGCCGCGCGGAGACCGAGGCGCGTATCCGCGACCTGGAAATTGTGCCCCAGCGCGTGATTCCCTACCGCGGCGTAAACCTGAAGGAGATGGACGTCGACGCGATCCTGGCGCGACATCCGAACACCGTGGTGGTGGACGAACTGGCTCACACGAATGTTCCCGGCAGCAAGAACAAGAAGCGTTACGAGGATGTGCTGGAGCTGCTGGAGGCGGGCATCAATGTAATGACGGCCGTCAACATTCAGCATCTCGAAACGCTGAACGACGCCGTGAACCGGTCGGCCAACACGATTATCCGAGAGACGGTTCCCGACAATTTTTTCAAGCGCGCGGACGAAGTGGTGAACGTGGACGTGACCGTGGACGAACTACGGTCTCGGCTGCGCCAGGGAAAGATTTATGCCGCGGAGAAGGTGGAGCAATCGCTGGCCAACTTCTTCCGCAAGGGCAACCTGAACATGCTGCGCGAGCTTGCCCTGCGCACCACCGCCGAGCAGGTGAGCAGCCGCGCATCAGAATATCGCCGCACGCAGGGGCTGGAGCAGGCGCCGATTCCGGAGAAGGTTATGGTTTGCCTGAGCACGCGGCCCGGAACCGAGCGGCTGTTACGGGTGGGCGCGCGCGTGGCGGGACGACTGGCGAGCAACTGGTACGCCGTTTACGTGACGCGGCCTGACGACGACAAGGGGCACGGCGATCCGGAGGCCTTTCAGCGGCTCGAAGAGTACGAGCGGATGGCGCGGGATCTGGGCGCGAAGGTGGTCAATCTGACCGACCGCAACGTCTCCGATGCTCTGATTCGCTTTGCCCAGCAGGAAGGCATTTCGCACGTGGTTTTTGGGCAATCGGCGCGCTCGCGCTGGGATATTCTGTGGCGCGGCTCGGTGTTGAACCGGTTCCTTTCAGAGGTTCGCGATGTCACCGTTCAGGTGGTACCAACGAACAAGCCGCTTCGCCGCGGGTGAGCGCCCGCAGTGAGATTTTGCTGCTCTCGATCCGCGGCGCTCCATGCGACTATTTCATCATCGATATTTCGAGACCAATATTGGATTCCAGGATTTCGACGTTGCTGAACTCTGTCTTGGCCAACATGTGTTGAAACTGCTCTTTGGTATAGGCCCTCTTGAGCAGCATTCCCTTGAAGGCAAGCCTGGTGAGAATTCTATTCACCAGAGATAATCCCATGCCATCGATGTAGCTGCTGATCTCTGCCGGTGAAGCGTCCCCTTTGAGGTCGATGATCAAGCCGTTTCCACCGGGCCTGAGCACGCGGCACATCTCCTGCAATGCGCGCACCGGCTGAGCAAAGTTTTTGAAGGCCGCGCGGCAGACGAGAAAATCAAAGTTGCCGCTCACAAAGGGGAGATCGGATGCCGAGCCTTGGCGAAAGACCACCGTGACGCCTGCTTCCGCAGCATTCTTCGCCGCCATCGCCACAAAGGTTTGACTGAGGTCGAGGCCGGTGATTGCATACGAACCGAGTTTTGCGAGTTCGATGGAGAGATAGCCTGGTCCCGGCGCGACTTCAAGCACCGAGCTATCTTGCGGGAGTTGATTGGAGATTCGGCGGGCCAGGTCCACATACTCCTTCATCATTTCAGCAGTGTTGGCCGCATACCACTTCGCGACCACGCCTTCCATGCCGCTGTCGCGGCGGGGTCTGGGCATTGTGAGAGTCGTCATTGCATTTCCTCCTGATTAAAAGGCGAACATCGTGCGCTGAAGATTGCGGGGCAATCGGTCATGTTTGTTTACTCGCAGAACACCCGCACCTTGGTTGTGTTTCCCTCTTTGCCATCCACATCGACGGTAAGATCTTCAAGCTGGTCGATCAGCTCGGCGAGGTTTTCCGGCTTGATCTGCGAGAGGGTGAGCGGTATGCCGTGGCTGCTGAGGGCCTCGTCAAGCTGCTGGTGAGCCTGCGCGGGAATCAAGCTGGCCAAACGCACACCCGCGCGCAGCAGTTGCATAGGAACACGCACGTTGACGGTGGTGGGGCCTTTCATGCCGGTCATGGATTCATCGGCCTCGACCAGGACCCGCAGATACTTTGCGCGGGTGTTGCCGGCGTTGCCCTTCGCTCCAGCGCCAGCTGCCGCGCCACCGGAAAGGTCGCCGTTGGATCCAGCAGGTTCGCGCTCAATTGCGGCCAGCAGACGCTCGGCCTCATCCGCGTTGATTTTGCCGATAGCCAGCATTTCAAGAATTTGACGGCGATTTTCGTTCATTGCATTTCTCCTTTGATTCAAAGAATGATGGTGCTGCCCTTCCCGCTACTCTCTTGTCAGGGTTCTTAGAGGATGCGCACCGTGACTTGATTCCCTTGTGCGCGCGCGTGGACATTGGTTCCCGGCAGGCTGCACAAGATGCCCCAGAAGGCGCCGACCGCACGCCAGAAACTGACTCTGCCGAAGACGCAGAACCCGGACAGGACCAGGAAGATGAGGGGTGAGAGCAGCAACAATGGAATCCATAGGAGGAACAGCGGAATCCAGAGCGGAGGCCCGTGCCACGCCGGGGTATCAATGCGAACAACGGCGATATTGGGAATCATTTCAAAGCCTCCAATACGCGAATCGCTTCGGCAGCGGTGATCTCGCCGTTCTTGAGCCGCTCGAGAACCTCCGTGCGGGACGGAGAGGGGTTGGTGTCAACAAACGCCAGTTGCCCGGAGATGCGGTTGAGCCGCGCCTTGATGGTGGGATAGCTTACGCCGAAGGTTTGTTCCATCTCCTTGATGGAGCCATGGGAACGCAGGAAGGCGATGATGAAGATCTGGTCCTCGAGCGAGAGCCGGGCCAGCTCCGGCAGGACAAAGTCGCCTTCGATGGAGATATGCTTCTCGGCAATGCGGACGCGCTCGACAATCAGAGTGCTGCCCTCTGCGATGCGCAGGAGCTCTTGCCAGTCGGATGCGGATTTGGGGTTGACGGCCATCGGAAGCGTCTCTCTTTTCTCAATTACATCGACAATCATACTTCATTTTATTAATGTATTAAATAGATATTGTTAATTTTATTTATTTATTTTGATTTTGGTGAGCAAGCAGGCAATGGCGGATAGTTCCCTGCTCAAAGCTCGAGGCCTCGCTCAGGGTCTGGAGGTCTTGACCTGGCTGTCGGTGGAATGGGGAGTCGCGGACTGTGATGGGACCTGTGCCGGGGACGGTCTGCACGGCCTGGCTATCCTGCCTGGAGCGAAGCTCATCGATTAGCGAGGGCAGCGCCTGCATGGGCAACAAGAGGCCGTGAAACTGCATGCAAAAACAGGACCGGAATCCTTTGAATTGCGGCTTGCACCAGCTGCGGGTTGCAAATTGGACTACGGCACGGTGAAGGGGCGGAGACCGTCGCTGGGGAACAGACCGGTGGGACCGGCAGCCGTGGAGGGCTGCTCGCGGAACATAAAACGCACAAAAAAGCCGGCTGAGGCGGCGGTGTAGTCGCGGGTGTTGTTGGCGCCGAAGAAGCCGCCGGCAAACCAGTGGGGGCCGATCTGGTAGGCCATCTGGCCGCGCAGATCGTAGTTGGCGCCGACGCTGGTGATCCCGGGCAGCATGGGATTGTTATTGGCGGATTCGGTGGCCACAGAGGGCCAGAGCGGCGTTTTGTTCTCCTGGAATGCCTGCACACCAAGGCCACCGACGATGTTGTAGTGCCACTTGGTGAGGTAGTGGCCGGCAAAGGTGAAGGGCACGTTGGCCAGGAAATAGCCCTGCGGGCTGAAGTAACCGCCCATGCCGTAGGTGAAGGCGTTCTCGTTGTTGGCATAGTGCATGGCGAAGAAGTTGGCGCCAATGCTCAGGTTGCCGTACTCGGGCGAGGTGACCACACGCCAGTAGGCGCCGGCATTGCCGTCAATGCGGGTATTGGACTCGACGTTGTATCCGGTGAGGTATTGGCCCCCCGCACTGGCGTAGAAGCCAGACTGCGCGTCGCCTTTTGCAAACTGCACATTACCCTGGTTGTAGACGACCCCGCCCCAGATCGAACCCTCGTGGCCGAGCGTGTCGCCGGCTGGATCGCGCAGGCCGGCGTAGGAAAGCTGGCTGTCTTTTTCAGAATCGCGCACGACGCTGAAGGTGAAGGGGCCGTTTCCGGGCCTGAACGTGCCTCGGGCAGTAAAGGTGGAGACCAGGAATCCGTACGGTGTGTATCCGCCGGCGATGGCCGCATGCGGGAAGGCCAACTGGACTTCGCCGCCGAGACCGACGGCATTCTGCTGCGCGGGCGGATTGAGGCTGGTGTCAGTGAGGTTGCCGATGGGTTCAGGGATGGGGGTGAGAACGAACGCAGTGCCGGCGCCGGTGGTGGTTGGCTCGAGGACCGAGATGGTCGCGGTGCCGTCAGCCTGGCCGGAGTCAAGGAAGACCGGTTTGGCAACGACGGTGACCCGCGCGAGGCTGCCGAGCGGCATGGATGCCTCGAACGGAGCTTCGAGGGCGGCGAGATGGTCATAGCCAAGGGCACCGCTTCGATAGTTGATGAGGCCGGTGCCGCCCACCCAGGCACTGTATCCGCTCTCTATGGCCTGGAGTTGCATTTCGGCTTCCTCGCGCGGGCTCACTTGCCGGGCTTCGTGCTGGACGCGCACCCAGGGGCCGCGCAAAGGCGGAAGATCGCGCTGTTCCAGTTCCTGGTCGGAAAGACCAGCGCCAGTAGAGGGTGGAGGCGCGGGCTGGGCTTGCGCGTCGTAGGGAGCGTTGGCCGGGGCCTGAACTTCGGCGGGTGGAGCGGGAGGCACCTCGAGGGCGTTGTTAAGGGTTGGGGTGGTACCAAGGGTTGAAGGGGTCTGCCGGGCGCTCCGCCTGACCCTCCTGCGCCTTCTCGCGGTTGTGGGAGTTTGCGTGGCTGGCGCTGAGGCTGCGGGCTTTTCAGGCGGCGCTGCCTGCATCGGCTGCCTGGGGACGGAATAGGCGCCTGTGGCGGCTTCAGTGGCTGAGGGCGTGTACTGTGCGACCGAATAGTTTCCCGCATTGGCGGACGCCGGAGCAGAGTCAGCGGCGGGATTCTGCTGAGAAACGGGCGGTGCATTCAGTTGGGCATTGACCTGGGCATTGGGCAGCGCGTGAATGGCCGAAGCGGAGCCCTGGGTCAGTTGACTGTCAGTTTGGTCGGCAAAGAGCGCTTGCACCTGGGCGGCCATGTCGCCCATGGGCTTGGACGTGATGAGCAGGCCGGGGGCCGGGTTGGACGGACGCGCGGGCGGCCAGACGCTGGAATTCTGGTTCTGAGAGTCGGGAACGGAAGCGGAAAGCGGCTCCTGCCCTGTGGCGCCGATGGTCTGTTCCGAGGGGGGCAGGCCCACTGTGCCTGCATACGGCGAAGTACGTGCGACGCTCCGACGGCGGGCAGCGGCGCGAGCCCGCCTCCTGCGTCGTAAGAGAGCGGCCTTCCTGCGCGAGGCCGCGGTCGCTTTCCTGGCCGTGGAGCCCGTTGTTTTCCTGACGGAGGAGGTGGATGTCGCCGGCTCGATCGCCGCGGCCTGAATCGCCAGGGACATGAACACCGCGGGGCGGAAGGTTGCCGGCGCAGTCGCGCTCTGCTCGATGAGGACGGGCTGTGCAACCGAGCTGCCCGCGCCCGAGCTTTGCGGAATGTAAATCAACGCGTTTGAAGGCGCGCTGCCCCGCACCTTGGGAGTCGGCGCCAAATTGGACGACGGGACACCGTGCAGGGGGAGTGGATCGTTTGAAGGAACGTTCAGCCACTGGTGTCCGGGCGCTGCTTGAGCCGGCGGAGCCGCGAAGCTGGCCGGGGGCTGGCTTGAGAGATGCGCAGGGTACGCGGGCAAGGGCGGAGCCGTGCTGGCGGGCAGTGGGTCGTTGCGCGGATCGAGAAGCCGCTTGGTGTCGCCGGGAGCGGGGGTGCGATAGGAGCCTGCGGGAAAGGCCAGCCCGCTGTCGAGGCTCTTGACGGCTGAACCGGGAGGCATGGCGGCGAGGGCGGCGCGCCAGAAGTCGGCGGCGCGTTCATTGTTACCGCGGGCCTGCTCAAAACGCGCGGAAAGAGCGAGAATCCCTGGATCGGAGGGATAGTGAGCGAGGGCAAGCCGCAACCAGGCTTCGGCCTGGGTCATGTCAGTGGCTCCGATGGCCGCCGAAACAGCACCCACAAAGTCGCCAGAGCTGCCGTCATTCATGGGGATGGTCTTGAAGAGCGTAACGGCGTCAGCGACGCGGCCGACCCGTGCGTAAGCGCCGGCCACGGCCCGGCGGACGGTCATGTTGTCAGGGTAATCCTGGGATGCGGCCTGCAGAAGCAGGACACCGCGCAGCAGATTGCCCTCATCCATTGCGGTTTCAGCGCGGCGCACAGCCCAGTTGGCCCAGAGTGTTTGCACCTGCGCTCTCTGATCGGGGGTCAGGTCGGGGCGGTTATCGAGACGCAGCAGAACCGGATAAAGACCGATGTCGTCCTTGATGTTGTAAAGGAGCCAGGCGTGCTGGACTTCAAGGCCGGCAGGCGCGACTGCGCGGTGGAGCAGATAGTAGTTTTCAACCCGGCTTAGATACTCAGTGGCGCGATTGGAGTCGCCGACGGCGACATACAGGCTCGCGACCCCCTGGACAAATTCGATATCGGCTTCGAGCTGACGGCGGACATCGGGAGGAATCTTGTCGAGATTTTGGAGCGCTTCTGCGTTGCGATTGCCGGCCATCAGCGAAAAGATGAGGCCCTTCCAGGCATCGGAGGCCATGGAATGGGGTGGATTGGCAGAGATAGGAACGGACGGCGTCCCGGCATACTGCGCAAGCAGCAAGGCGGGCTGCCGCGATGGAGCGAATCCCGTGGAATAGGATCCGTCGTCGGCGTTGCCGTAAGCAGGCGAGAGCGGGATGATGGCTCCCTGCCGGCTCGACGCCGGGATTCCACTTGATTGCGGGGTCAAAAGCGGAGGACGAAAGACAGCGTCACGAACTACCCATCCGCCATAAAGGGACTGGCCTGAGACCGGTTTGTCAGACAGAAGTCGCGTTGCGCTCTGCTGATGGAATAGTTGCTGGTTCGGAGGCTGCGTGCTGGGAATGACGGTGACCGCTGGATTGGAGTCAGGAGCAATGGGGGCCGAGTCGCGGTTTGCGGGAACATTGCCGGCTGAGACTGGGGGCATCTGCAAGGTTGGTTGAAGCTGGGCAGGCAGGACCGGAGCTGAACCATCGTAGGGGTCGGGACCATAGGCGGGCAGCGGCGGGACCCTGGTTGTCTTTGCGAAGGGTTCGTTCTCGGGGTCGAGAAGCTGGTGCAGGTCAGCCGCAGTGACTGCACGATGGGCTTTTGTGTCCTGCTCGGGGTAGACGAGCTGGTGAGCGAGCCGATCGACAGGAGAGGCCGCGGGCATGGCGGCCAAAGAGGCGCGCCAGTAGTCGGCAGCGCGCTGATTGTCGCCGCGCGCCTGTTCGTATTGAGCGGCGAGCGAGAGGATTGCCGGGTCGCGCGTGAACCGATCGAGGGCCTGGCGCAGCCACAGCTCAGCCTGCGTCCTATCATTGGCCGCCAAAGCCGCTCCAATCGCGCCCTGGAAGTCGCCCGAGGAGGCGTCCTGCATGGGAACTGTCTTGTAGAGCGCCAGCGCCTCTTTGGCCCGGCCTACGCGCGCGTAGCCACCGGCCACAGCCTTGCGCACGGTGAGGTTGTCAGGGAATGCCTGGGATGCGGCGTCGAGAATATCGACGGCGCGGCGTGGGTCGCCATTGTCCATGGCGGCAGCGGCGCGGCGGACGCTCCAGTTGGCCCAGATGTCCTGAACCGTCTCCCGCTCGGCGACGGTAAGGTCATTTCGGCTTCCCAGGCGCATCAAGGCCGGGTACAGGGCGCGGTCGTTCGAGGTGTTGTAGAGGAGCCAGGCGTTCTGCACATCGACTGCCGGTGGCGGCAGGGTCTTTGTCCGGGCGTAGTGGGCCTGCACGCGGTTCATGTAGGCGAGGGCGTGGGGGATATCGTCAGCGGCGGCGTAGACGCCGGCCTCTGTCTGCTCAAATTCGATGTCGTTTTCGAGCTGTCCGCGGACCGGCGCTGGAATGAGGCTGATTTGCTGGAGCGCCTCGGAGTTGCGGTTGGTGGCCTGCAGAGTGGAGATCAGGCCTTTCCAGGCATCGGCGCTTCCAGGATTGTGAGCGAGCACCTGCCGGTAAAGAGCGTAGGCCTGGGCAGTGTTGTTGCGGAGCAGGTAAATGGCAGCCAACTGCAACTGGAGAGACACGCTGGGTTGGCCGCCCGCCGCGGCTTCGAGGTTGGCTGCGCGCTCGAGGAAGCCCTGGGCGACCTCAAATTGGTTGGCCTGCTGGTAGATTGCGCCCAGCAGGGAGAGGAAGCCCGGATCAGATAGCGAGGACTCGTAGGTGGCCGGCGGCATCTTCTGGACGTCGGCGATGGCGAGCGTATCCTGTCCCATGCCATGATGGGCGCTGACCAGCCCCATCGATGCGGAGGCGTTGCCGGGGTCGCGGGTGACGATCTCGACATAGAGCGCAGCTGCCTGATCGTAATGCTTCGCCTCCATGAGGATGCCGGCGTATTGCAGCCGGGTATCGGTCTTGAGGGTCGTGCCATTGTCAGGAAACGGGAGCGCCAGCGCAAGAGCGAGGGTGCGCTGGGCATCGGTGGCGCGTCCCTGGGCCTGATAGATGGTCGCCAGCGTGCGCAGATATTCGGGGTCCTGCACCAACGCCACCTTTACGCGGGGCGGAAAGCGGGCAGCAACGGCAAGCGCCTTTTGATCCTGGTTTTCGCGGGCGTAGGAGAGAAACAGACCGCGCCAACCGTCCTGATTCCCCGGCTGAACCTTAATGAACTCTCCATAGACCTCGGCGGCAGCGGGGTACTGCTGCACTTTGGTCAGCAGACCGGCCAATCCGTTGAGAGCCTCGGGGCTGCTAGGATTCATGGCCAGAGCGGCGCGGTACTTGACTTGCGCGGTAACAAACTGATTTTCGTCCAGGGCCTGCGCGGCCTCGGACATCGTGTACCAGAAACGCGATGTGGCCAACGCGCTTTCGACGATGCGGACCTTGTACCCGTTCTGTTCGGCCTGGGTGAGGTAACTGACGGCGCCCGCAAAATTCTTCTGCTGCATGCGCAGGAAGCCCATGCCCGCGGCCACGCGTCCATTGTCTGGCTCCTTCTCGAGCAGGGCCGCGAAACGCGCCTGAGCCTCGTCAAGGCGGTGTGCGTTGAGCGCGGCAAAGGCCGCGCGTTCGGCCGGCGTGCGAGCAATACCGGAGTTCATTTGCGCGAGTTTGGACTCATCGGCCCTGAGGTTTCTGGCGACTTCAGTGTCTTGTGGGTGCTGCTTGAGGTATTCGCGCAACTCGGCGGCCGACGCAGGATTGGCCGCATTCCAGATGAGCGCCTGGCGCAGGGCGGAAGGCGCCTCGGGGTCGTTGGGATGGGCCTGCAGAATCCGGATACCCTCGGCACGGGTTCTGGAATCGTAGGTGAGCATGGTTCCTAACGCAACCGCCATGTGCGCATCGCCAGGATTATGGTCGGCAAGGGCTCTCAGGCCCGCGACCGCCGCTGCTTTGCCGGTAGCGGTTGCATAGAGGGTCTGATAGTAGGCCACACCGATGTCACCCTCGGGAGGGTGGTCGCCGTACAACTGGCGGTAGATGCGCATGGCATCGTCAGCTCTTCCCTGTTTGGCCAGTTCGCCGGCCTGCTGAAGCTCGGCGCTCTCACTTTCATTGCTGCTAAGCGCCTCAATCCGGGCAATATTGGGATCATTGGGGTTGGCGCGGCGCAGACGATCGAGAGCGCCCTCGGCCTTGTCGGCCGCGCCCATGAGTTTGTAGTCCTTGGCCAGACCGGCGAGGGCTTCTGAGTTATTGGGTTCGGAGAGAAGAACCTGCTGCCACAGTTGGACGGCCATGTCAGGCCGGCCGCGTGACTCCAGAGCCCGGGCTTTGTCGATAAGGACGGTACGCGTGGATTGGGAGGCGCTCTCGGAGGGCTTTTTCTGAGTAAAGCCCATCGGGAGCGCCAGCAACAGGCAACCCGCTACGATCGAAACCTTTCTCCAAGCCCTGCAGCCAACCCTCATCAGCGCTTCCATTCTACTTTCAACTCACCCCCGGGACCAAACTGGAATCTGCCATCGAGATAACCAGTGGCGAACAGGGCAAGATTCTGATCGTAATATGATAGGTCCTTTCCGTACAGGCCCACTGTCCAATCCTTCATCGAGTTCATGCGAACCATCTGCCGGGCGCTAATCCGGCTGAGCCCAGGGAATGCCTTCAGGTACGGAAGCAGAGCGGCCGAAAATCCCACAGGTCCATCTTGCGCTAAAGGAATGCCCTGGTCACTCACCTTTTCCGGGGGGGCACCATGATCGGCAAGGTAGACGCTCATGGCGGGAATGGAATTGACGATTGCCGTGCGCATTTGGCCGCGTCCATCGAGCATGCCCGCCCACAGATAGACACGGATGGCGTCATAGCTGCCCCCGGGGCCATCGCTTTCCTTGCTGCCCGACTGCTGTTCAGCGACCGGGAAGAACCCGTCGCCGGGAAAATACTCCACCCAATCCATGGCAAAGCCGTGGCGGGAACTCTGCTGCAGCATGGGGGGGATGTTGGCTGCGATCTGTCGCCACGGACCCGCGGGGTCATCGGCAGCAAGACGTTCAAAGAGAAACAGGGGCAGGTAGCTGGGATTCAGAATGAAGGAATGATCGTGCTGAAAGCCGACCGGACCGGGAACCATCATGGGCCCAAAGCCTGGAAGGTCGACCACTTCTGTTTTCTCAATCTGCGCCAGCATCCTCTGGCCCAGGCTGGAATAGCGGGGAGTCTTCCACAGGCGGCCGGCCTCGATGAGCGTGTATGCCATCCAGGCGTCGGCATCCGAGGCGGGATTGGGGTCCAGGGTTTTCCAAACCCCGTCCTTGTCCTTGCCCCACAGCCAGGCAGGCAGCCTGGTTTGGAGATCGCCCTGGGCCAGGTTGGCCTGGGTCCAGGCCAGCACCAGATCGAAACGTGCGCGGTCGTTGCCGGCAAGCGCAAAGAACAGGGCGTACGCCTCTGCTTCGGAGGTCGTGTGCTGATCTCCCGTGGGGTCGAAGACGCGGCCCTGCACATCGATGAAGCGCGCTGCATAGGAATTCCAAAGAGGCCAGGCGCTCTGTTTGCAACCGGCTGTTGCAGACAGGCAAAGGAAGAGCGTGATTGGCAACAAACGCTTCCCTGCCCGAAACGACCGTAGGCCCATCGCTCAAATGCTCCAACAAGGCGGTTGCGCTGACTAATCGATGATGGCAGCCGGGGAAGAAATCCCGGCGAACGCGTGTATCGAAACCGTATCTACGAAACCGTATCTAAAGAATAAGCTGCAACAGCCTGGAGCAGGCGGCTCTCTCAAAAACTAGAACCGCCGGACGCAACTTTTTGGGCATCAGCTTTCGGTATTTCCCAGACTGCAACTCAACAGACCGCGAATGCCGGTGGTCCATAGACACCGGGAAAGACAATGTGAGCCTGTAATGGCTTACTCTTCGAGCATGCGCAGGCGCTGTCTGGCTCTGGTGCGCAGCCATTGCCTTGTCCAGATGGCGACCAGAAAGGCCAGAATGATGACAATGACCGCAACCAGCCATGGCACCTGCATGAGCCATAGCCTCACGCGGGTCCACCACGGCACTGTTCCCAAGTGATAGACGTTCGAACCGATCCGGAAGGATTGAAACTGGGCACCATGCAGAACGGAAACCGATCCAGAGATGTCGCTGGACTGCTGCACCTTGAGGTACGTGTCCATGAAGGGTTCGAAACTGGCCGCGTCTCTGAGGTGGATGGCGACGATACTGTGGCCGGCGCCCGGATCGAAGGGCGATTCGACGCCTTCGATGACCGCATCGGGCGTGCCGGAAGCAGTAAGGTCGCCGGATTCAGTGTGCTCATCGGCGGAACGGAGCTTCCACCAGGCCTGGTGCAACACCGGGGCAAAAAAGCCCTGGGTATCGCGGACCTGAATCTGTCCACTGCGCAGGGCGACGGGGAGAGTGGCGGCCAGCTTGCCGAAGCCGGGCTGATCGTCGCCGGAGCCCAGGATCAGAAAGTCGGTCTGGGCGCCCTCGCGGAGAGCATCGGGGCCGGCTACGGTGACGCGCAGGGCCGGGAAACCGGTTTGCCGGGAGAAATGCCCCATCAGGGTAACGAAGGTCTCAATCTCCTGCTCGGTGGGCATGGGCGGCAGCACAACGGTGGTCCCGCTCAGGTCGGCAAAGCGGGTGAAGGGGAAGCCAGCATTGGCGAAAAGTTCAAGATTCGGCAGCGGCGCGTAGTGCGGATAACCTTTTAGATCGAGGTAGGAATCGCGCAGGATGGCGCCCTGCATGTTGATCGGCGTCGTATCCTGGCAACCGCCCTTCTTGAGCAGCTGAAACGTGAAATCGAAGGAGAGAGAGTTGGAGAAAGGCCGCAGACTGACCACGGGCACCGGAATTTCGGTCTCCATTTTGCGGGAGGTCTCCTGTCCGGGGAGAAGCGGGGTGGAGCCAAGAAAGGCGTCGTTGATGCGGACCTGCATGCTGGAGATGGGACCGATGGGAATGGAGTTGTAACGGTAGACGAGCTTGAGGATGGCATTGGGGCGGTCGGCGTAGAAGATGTCCGGCGGGATGCGGAAGTACACAGTGATCGGCGCGGTTCCATCCCCCTGCATCTGCTCCGACGAAGCATAATCCCATAGAGCAATGGTCTGGTCGGTGCGCGCCCAGCGCGGGGCGCCGTCGGCCGGCTGTTTGCCGGGCAGCTTGAGCGAGTCGATACTCGCCAATCCTCCCGCCAGCATGTCGCTGTGCAGGGCAACGGCCTGCGCCGCCAGCAGCACCTGGTCCGGGTCAGCGCCGGTGATGATCAAGAGCTTGCCGAACGGGTCGCCGGGATTGGTGCGCATGGCAACGGTGGGCAAACTGACGCTGGGAAGGCCCAGGCTGGGGGGAAGATTTGCCGGGTTCTCCGCGATGACAATGACATTGCCCTGGGGGATGGAGCCGATGTGGACCGGGAACCGCACCGGTCTGCTCTCGGAGATCAACCCAAAATAGCTGGTAACCACGCCCGCGGCCTGAATCGCCTTATAGGATGGCTGGCCCGGGAAAACGATCGGGATGCTGAGGGGCTGAATGACGGCCGGATCGAGAAAGGGTGTGGGCAGCTGCTTCAAATCGTCGGCCAGGGGCAGCAGATCGCCGCGGATATCGAGGAAGGTGTTGCGGTGCACCCTGGCCCACAAGGTGGTGTTTGCCGGATCCTCGCACACCATGGTGTAGTGTCCGATGAATTCGAGGGTCAGAGTGTTGTTGTGCACCAGCAGTTCGGTGGGAATGTCGAAGTCCGCTTCGGCGTCGCGGCTGTCGGAGCCGCCAACCTGCCCGGGGGTGGGTTGGATGGTAGCGAAGAGAGTTCCATTCAGAATCAGCTTGATGTGGCTCAGTTGCGGCAACAGGCTGGGAGAAAAGGCGTAGAAGACGTGGATTTTGGCCGTTCGGACGACGTGCGTCTCAGGCAGCGTGAAGTAGATGCTGTGCAGGCTGTCGATGCCGTGAAGCTCGATTTGCGGCGACCCTGCGTCACTGAGAGAGAAGGTGTCCCGATAGTGGCCGGGAGTCGCGGGCGCGTTGTTGTCGGTGGATGTGACCGGTTGGGCAGCGGCTTTTGCCGGCGCCTGCCCTCGCACACTCTGCACGCCGCCCATCAGGAACGCGACCAGGGCAAGGATGACCGAAATGCGGGCGATGGAAAGCGAATTGGATTTTCTGGGGTTTTTGTCTCTGTCGGCAAAGAGGCTGCGGAAGGTTGCGAGCAATCCATGCATCGAGATCTGGAAGATGCGGCCGAGGCTGTGCAGCACATTGTCGCTTTGGCGTGACTCCCCCCAGCCCAGCCAGGAGTCCGCTCGTGAATAGAGAACCATGGTCAACACTTCCTCTTGGGCGATTGATAGATTGTCAAAACGGACCCGCAGTACGGATCCTTCAGAGGAGACGACGGTGACAGGCAGATCGGTGCCCGCTGCCGGAGATGGAAAGGCGAGGCGAACCTCGGTTTGCGGCGCGAGTTCAAGCTCTTGATTGAAGCGGATGCCGGTGCCGCCGCTGGACATATCAATCGTCTCCCCGGCAACCGTGCGTCCGTCGGGCATCCTGGCCACGACCGGGGACACAATACTGATGCGGACGGTGGTCCGCAACTGCTTCAGCTCGCGCGCCACCGCGGTGCAAACGCCGAGAATGACAACGTTGAAGCAGCACCAGATGACGTTCATGAATACGGTTCCGGGACGTTCCCGATCCCATATGAAGAAGCGGGGAATGGCGACGATGAGCCCGGCCAGGTTGAAAACCAGCATCACCAGGAACGGCTGCGCGATTCTGCTGTCGAAAAACGTGCGCCTGACCACGCCGCCCTTGGCCGTAACGTTGAACTTGCCCAGCTTGGGATTGATGAGCGCCATGACCGTGGGAAGCAGAATATAGGGAGAGAGAACGGTCTCGTAGATTTCATTCCAGAAGGAGTGGCGGTGCTCCCCCTGAATCCTCGAGTTAGTGACGTTGGAGAGGGTAAGGTGGGGCAGCGCGTAGGCAAGGATGGCCGCCCAGTATCCGGGGATGTTGGTGTGGTTGAGGAGCAGAAAAATGAGTGGCGCGGTAAGGAAGATGAGACGCGGCACCGCGTAAAGAAAGTGGCACATGGCGTTGAAGTAGCAAACGCGCTGAGGAAAGGTGAGGCCCGGGGCAAACAGCGGGTTATCGGTGCGAAGAATCTGGATCATGCCGCGCGCCCAGCGGATGCGCTGCCCCACGTGCGCCGAGAGCCGCTCGGTTGCCAGGCCGGCCGCCTGGGGAATATTGATGTAGGCCGTGCTCCAGCCATTCATCTGCATGCGCAGGGAGGTATGCGCGTCCTCGGTCACGGTCTCGACCGCGATGCCACCCACGTCATCGAGAGCGGAGCGCCTGAGAACGGCGCAGGAACCGCAGAAGAACGTGGCATTCCAGAAGTCGTTGCCGTCCTGCACAACGCCGTAGAACAGTTCGCCTTCATTGGGGATCACGCGGAACTGTTCCAGGTTGCGCTCGAAGGGATCGGGCGAATAGAAGTGGTGCGGCGTCTGCAACATGGCCAGCTTGGGATCGCGCAGGAACCAACCTACGGTCATCTGCAGAAAGCTGCGCGTGGGAACGTGATCGCAGTCGAAGATGGCCACCAGGGGCGAGGTCAGGGTCTTGAGCGCGGCGTTGATGTTGCCGGCCTTGGCGAAGGTGTTATCGGATCTGGTCTTGTAACCGATGCCAGCCTCAAAGGCGAATCGCTCAAACTCCCTGCGCCGGCCATCGTCGAGGATATAGATATGAATTTTGTCGGCCGGCCAGTCCATGTTCAGAGCGCCCAGCGCCGTGAAGCGAACCACGTCGAGCGGCTCGCTATAGGTGGGAATCAGGACGTCGATGTGCGGCCAATCCCCCGTATTCTCGGGTAAAGACACCGGCGCCCGGCGCAGTGGCCAGATGGTCTGGAAGTAGCCGAGGAAGAGAATGAGGAAAGCGTAGGCCTCGGCCAGGAGCAGGCACATGATGAAGAACGCGTCGAGTGCGCCCCAGTGACTGGCTGGATCGCGAAAGAAACGCACCACCTGCAGAATGCGCCAGTACCCATAGCGGAAGGTGCAGAACATCGACATCATCATCAGCGTGAGCGTGACCAGGTAGGAGTCGGAGCTGCGCGCCATGGCCAGCGCCATGAGGAGGGTCAGCAGTCCCAGAACCGCCTGCTGGGGCCAGGTGAGCGGCATCACGGCGAGAAAGCAGAACACGGCAGCCGCCAGAAGCAGGAAGATAAGGCGGAAGATTCTGGTGAAGATGTTTTCTCCCGCTCCAATGTCCTGCCAGAGGCCCGAAACCGTCATCGTTCACTCCATCGCACGCCGCGATAACTGCTGCTTGCGGGGGCGGACTGGCTCTTGACCCATCCCGCAAGGACGCCATAGTCCTCGGCGACGGTGGAATTAGGCGCGTAGTCCATCACCGTCATTCCCTCGGCCAGCGCTTCGCTGACGGCAGGCGCGCGGCGCAAAACAAACGGCAGCAGGCGCTCGCCCAACTGCTCGCGAAGCATTTCGCGAATATCGAGATGCAACGGGAGCGAGGGATCGAACTGATTGAGCACGTAGTGAGGGAGCGACTGTTTTGCGGCTGCGTTGCCATTGTGCTGGAAGAAACTGTCGATGGAGGTGACGCTGACGACTGAATTCATATCGGGAACCATGGGCACGACTACCAGTGGCTCCATGCCCAGCAGGCGCCGCGTAGTTGCTCCGGAGGCGGTGGCCAGATCGACGATGACGCGGCTCACTCCCCTTGAGTATTGGGCAATCTCGTTTGAGAGAGCCTCCTGGCTGGTTGGTTCCGGTCCCAAGCCCTCGGGATCGATGGCGATCATCTGGACGGGCGCGTCGCCGCTGGTGCCGGGAGGGCTGAAGGTACGCAGCACGCCGGGACGCTGATCGTGAGCACCGAAGAAAAATGGCAGCAAGCCAAAGGCCGCTGTGTCGACGAGCAGGACGCGTTCGCCCCGGGCCGAAAGAGCCCGGCCCAGGGTTGCAACCATGGTGGTTTTTCCGACACCGCCGGCGAGCGAAAATGTGGCCACGACCGGAGCACGCGAGGGTGGCGCCACGGGAACGGCATCGAGGGGCGCTCCGGCAGGGTCAAAGACGCTGCGCAGGGCAAACCAGCGGGAAGCCATGCGTTCGCGCGAGCCCTGGAGCGTATCTTCAGGAGCCTGTGTTACGGGCGCCTGCGCGGGAGCCTCCGTACGGTCCGGCATCAGCCACGCAGGGCTGCCGTTCTCGCGCTGGGCCGGCTGTGGCCAGGGAGGCGTTGGGTAGTTGCTCTTGCGCATATCTTCATAGTGTGGCTGATCGGCGGCCGGCCTGTCTGCCTGGGGCGGTGCATACACCGGATAGCCGAATTGAGGCGGATAGTTCGCCGTAACGGGCGTTACAGGGTTAGAGAACTGAGGCGCGACAAGGCGTTCGGGTTGGGGCGGCGTCTCCCTGACAGTTCGCTCGGCGGCATCATGAAAAGCTTGAAGCTGTTCGGCGGCCCGCTGTGCCATTTGCGCCTGCTGGGCCGCGTGCTCTGCCGCGGCCTGGATGGCGGCCCGTTCCGCAGCCGCTTGGTCCGCGGCTTCCCTCTCAGCTGCTGCACGCTCTGCTGCTGCCCGCAATGCAGCCGCTTGGTCCGCGGCTTCGCGCTCTGCGGCTTCCCTCTTTGCTTCTGCCTGTTCCGCTGCAGCCCATTCAGCTGCCGCCCGTTCTGCCGCTGCCTGCTCTTCAGCCTGCTGCGCGGCCAGTTCCGCGGCGTGCTCCGCGGCTTGTTTCGCGGCCAATTCCGCGGCCTGCTGAGCAGCCAGTTGCGCGGCTTTATAGGCGGCTTGTTCCGCTGCCAGGCGGGCGGCGTATTGAGCAGCGCGCTGAGCGACCAAATCCGCCTCGCGTGCCTGAACTTCGGCCCTTGTCGTCTCAGCCAGGCGGCGATCTTCGGCATCGCGTTCCGCGTCAGTGTTTTGAACTGCCCGGGCCTGCTGTTCATCAATGGCCTGTTGCACGCGCAAGCGAGCCTGTTCCCGGGTTTGCGCCCGCGAAGCAGAGAAATCACGATATTTTGCGCCATGGAGATTGGCCCAGGAATAGAGCGACGCCACGTCTTCTGGGGTCTGATTCTCGTCGGACAGCGGTTTATGATCGGTCATAGTTCACCCCAGAGCCTTCCGCTGTCTCTCCCCGAATTCCGCGCGTTCTTTATGTGCAAATGGGGATATAAGCCGCGGAAAATAAAGGCAGAGGCACCCAAAACGGAGGATAACCTCAACGGGAATCGTAGCCCCTGGCCGCCCGCTTGACAATAACACTTGGAAAGTTTCCGCCCTACCACTTTCCCGTCATGGGAACATCCAGAACCGCCCCATTTTGTTCGCGATGCACGTCTCCACGAGCAGCCGGTAACCATTTTCAAGATGGGCCGAGGCAGGCTCGCCAATGTTTCAAATGGGGAGGCGCGAGGCTCCATCCTTGCCGGCGATCCGCAGTCGCAGAGAGGACATCATGTCCCGCATCAACCAGATGGCGACGCGCGGCTCTTTGCGAAGGCGGTTGACAACGTAAGGCAACCAGGCATGTCCATAGGGCAGGTACACGCGCACCGGTACGCCGATTTCCCTGGCGATCGGCAGCACGGCGCGGACCGGCAGGCCGTACAACAGTTCGAGTTCGCAGGCCGTGCCGCGTGCGACCAAGGCGGAAAGCGCAGCTTTCGCCAGTTTGGGATCGTGGGTGGCGACGCTGACGTGCCGAGCCCGCCCGGCCAGTTGTTCAATGACGCTGAGAAAACCTTCGGAGGGGTCAACAGGGTGGGTTGGATCGACCCATTGCCCCTTGACCACCCGCACTTCGAGGCCCTGCTCGATGGCCAAGCCGGCATCGGCCACGCTTCGTTGCCAACGTCCCGGCAAAGTGTATCCGAGTGTCCCGCTGAGCGGCAGCAACTCTCGAATCAATTGAAGCGTCTTTTCCTGATCGTCAGTGGACGCCGAATCGAAGTGCAGTTTAACGCCACGAGATTTCGCTTCCTGAGCAAAATGGCGAAAGAGATCGGACGAATGCTTCAAAGGCCACGGCTTTACCGAGACGTAGCAGTCGCGGTTCAATTCCGCGAGCCCGCCAAGGTCATAGATGATGGCATCGTAGTTCGAGACGATCGCCTCGGCGGTGTCGCCTTCGCCGTCCCAGAAGCAGATGGTGCCTTTGTGATTGTGGGCCTGCAAAGTTTTTGCGGCACGGAGAGCGTCTTCAAGATGAGTGCCGGTAATGTAAGGGCGAGCAGCCCAGGCGCCGGCGGTTTCGAGCATGGTCCGCAATACGGCTTTCACTTGTTCCTCCGATGAGCTTCAATGCGCGTCTTCAGCCTGGAACGCAGATTGGCGAGCGTATCGCCGAGCAGCGCCGACGCGCCGTGGAAATTGAACGGATAGGTCTGCAATCGAATGCAGGAGCGCACATTGGGTTTCCAGGCGTTGATCCACTCTTCTTCGGCGCCCAGAAACTCATAGGACTTGAGGCCGGCGTTGGCCGCGTAGCGAATGGTCTCGATCATCAGCAAGATGCCGGGCGAGCAACGCTTGAACTCTTCGACGTAACCGATTTTCAAGAGCCAATAGGCGCCGCCGGCTTCGATGGCCAGTTGCGCGGCAACCGGGCGTCCATCGATGCGCATGAACGCCAGCCGGAGTACGTTGCCGGCAGCGGCTGCGGCGGCATAGGATTTATAGAAGGCGCCCATCCGCGGGTCCACCTCCATGGCGGAGCCGCTTCGAGCCTTCCAGCCCGCGGATTCGACGGCATAGACCTCGCCGAGCATGGCCTCCAGTTCCTGTGGTTGCGGAGAGCAGACATCGAACGTAACGGCTCCGAGCTTTTCGGCGTTCCGGCGCAGACGGCGCTGATCGGAACGGCGGCCGGAATTCAAATGTTGATCGGGCTCCGCCCAGCTCTCGTCGAGGGCAATCCATGGGCAGCCCGCGGCTGGTCTCTTGACCACGAGGCCGCGGCCTCGATATGCCGCTTCAAGGGCAGCCACGGTAGCCGACTGCTCGGGAATGCGATTGAGGCGCAGCGGCCGGCCGAGGGTAATGACGGCCGAAGCCAGTCCAGGGAGATCGTCCGCTGCGGCGTAGAGGAAATCCGACGCTTCGAAGATCTGATTCTGCCCCACGAGTTCGAGACGGGGGGCCGCTTCAGAGCGATAGAGGGGGGCGATCGCCGGGTTCGGGCCAGAGTTGGAGACCACGACCGACAGCCGGTCCGCGATGCCGTAAGCCTCGGCACACGCGTTCACGAACTCGTAGCTCATGGCGGGATTTGCCCAGGAGACCGGAACCGCCTCCCAGAGCGACTGGACCTGCCGCAACTGTTCAAGCGTGCGAACGATTTGAGCGCCTGGACGGGTTGTATTCACTGGCTGGACCCCCATCCCGGCAGTTTTCCACCACCCCATCGAGCCCGAGCGATCCGCAAACTTCGCTGAAACTCGGGTTCGTCGCCAAGATCGAGGACGCGGTCGATCAGATGAACCGAGGGGCGGACTCCGGCCAGGCTACGCCGGTCAATTTTTTCGCCGTGCCGGCGCTCGATGAGGTCGACGACAGCATCCAGGAGCGCCCTCTGGTCGTGGGTCCCGATCAAACGGATATTGGCGGACGATTGCGCCAGGCTTTTGACCGCCTGCGAGCTGTTCATGGGGACGTAGGCCAGGCCGGCCGAGCGGAGCATCTCAATATCGGCGTCTGAGTCTCCCATCGCGGCCACCAGTTCCAACTCGCATTCCAGCCCGCGCGCCACCGCATCCATCCCCGTTTTTTTGCCAAGGCCCTTGGGCAGGATGTAGGCGTCGGCGCTGGTGACCAGAAGCTCCAGGTTTTTGAGCGCCTCTCTTTCGAGAACGGCCTCCAGATCCCCTCGATCCGGGCCAACCATGGAGCCATTCCTGATGCCATACGTGCGAACCACAACCTTATAACCAGGATCGAGCAGGACGCCCTTTTGCGCTTGAAGCACCTCGCGGAAACGCGCCAGATCCCTGAGCGCTGCTTCGCCGGCAAGCACCGTCTCGCTTCCCCGCACTCGATCCACCAACACCGAACCGTATTCCGCGAGGCCTCCCGGAAATCCATACTGCTCACAATAATTTCTGACGTGCTCCAAACTGCGCCCGGTGTTGGGGACGATGGAGTAGCCGTGGCGGCGAAGCAGCGACAAGGCGATGAGGCCCTGCGTGGTGGTATGAGGAAAGCCTCCGAGAGCTTGCGTGTCGAACACGCCGTCCAGATCGAGAAAGAACAGCCGTCCGCTCCAAAAAAGCTCGGCGGGCCTACCGATTCGCTCGGCGTGATGGCGGTTGAACTGATAGGTCAAAAAGTTGCGGCCGGCCAAGTAGCGGAGATTTTCTTTGACCCTTCGAGCATCGGAGATCGGTCGATCGAGATAGTAGCCCGCGTCGCCCATGGCGGTGTGCCCCACCTGCAATTTGTAGAGTGGCAGGCGATCCCGGACACTCTCATCGCCGCTCTCGCGCACATAGGCTTCGATCATGCGATCTTCCTCGGCCGTTGAAACGTCCATCTCAAGAATCGCGGCGGCCAGATCGAAGGCAGGATCGACAAAGTCTTCCTCTCCGCCCCCGAAGTTGTGATGTTCGAAGTCGCACTTGACGGCGCTCGACCCGCTCGCCAGCCAGTTCTCCCGCTTCATTCTTCCGTCCACCAGCGTGGGAAACGGCGTTGCGCAGGCCCGCAGTTCCCGCTTCAAGACAGGCGCCGCCAGCCGTCCACCGATCGCGCCGAGCGGACGGCGCAGGCTTCTCAGCACCCGGTCCCATCCTGCGGCCCGATAGCCCCCAGGCGTCATCCATGGATCCTCCGGCACCTTCAGCGTGCTGACTCGCTGCGCGACATACGATGGAACTACCGCTTTAATAACCTCGTTGGCGGCGGCAGGCAGCGCCGCATCGAGAGGGCCGACCCATTCGATGGCCAGCAGTCCCTCGCGCAGGCCGAGCAGTTGCGGGACGTAGCCTTTCAGGCTGGCCCCCGCGAGATAAGCATGATAGGCCAGCCAGCCCCAGCCGACACTCTTGAAGAGCAGCCGAACCTCGCGCTGCTTTCCGTTTTCGTCTGTGGCCCGAATCTCGATCAGACGCTTCAGCCGCGTCTGGAACGTGTGGCCGAATTGCGCCTCGAGCGCCTCATTGACCTCGGCGATCTCTTTGCTCTCGCGCAGCTCAACGTCCTTAAATCCGCGAGCGAAATGGAGGTCGCGTACAATCGCGAGCAATTGCCGATCGTCTCGAAGCAGACGGGACTTGTAGAACTCTGTGGGCGGCAGACGGACCGTCTCGACCGGCTTCACCTTCGGCATCCAATCCAATTCGGCCGGATGCTGGGGCGCCATAAGCACCACGTCCTGCTGCCTGGCGCCCAGGGCTTTCAATATCTTGAGGATCAGAAAAAAGGTGTCGCCGCTGTTGGGGTGATCGTCGACCACGACAATTCGGGCACCAGACTTCAGAGCCTTTAAAAGGCGACGCCGCTCCGCTGCGGTCAGTCCGACCTTGGGGCGGATGCTCAGCCATCCCAGCGTGGGCAAACCTCTTGCGACGAGCCAGGCAGCGATCAACGGAGCAAAATAGGCGCCGGCTGTGCGCGGGCCCACGATGAGCGTCGGCCGGTCTTTCAAATCGAGACGCTGTGCCAAGAGCTCGGCCAGACTGAAGGCATCCGAGTGCGTCAGGTCCTGGCACCGATAAGCCTCGGGAATCCTCATCCGCCACGCCAGGACACGCTCAGGCAGATCGCTTGAAATCACGGCCGGCAAAATGGATTGGAGCACTTGTTCGCTCTCGGAACCGAAACGTGGCTCGTCGAGCAGGAGGCGGCAGACGGCGTCAAGAGAGTGCTCGACGAGTTCATTCCACTGTTCGACTGCGCGATGCTCCGCCCTTGCGGCCAGTGTGTATGGCGCGTTGAGGAGATTCCTCAGGAAAGTGATCAGCGGATGAGCGCCGCCCAATCGCCTGCCGAGTCCGGCGAGGGTGAAGGGCCGATCGGCCAGCGAATCCGCAGCCGTGCAATGCAGGGCGCTCAGCAAAAGATAGAGGTTGATGCGCGCTTCACCCTGCTGCCAGACGATGGTTCCTTCGTCGCGCCGCTGCCATTGTTCGTGGAAGCGAGTACGCAGCACCCGGACAGGCAAAGCGGGGCCCAGGCACCAGGCAAAGCGAGCGTAGTACTTCGAGTCCGGATTCTCGGGAAGGGCCGTCTCGTCAGGTATCAATTGCCATCCTCTGGAATCCTGAGAACCAGTGTCGTGGAAACTGGACGGTATGGTGAGCTCTCGGTCTTGCAGCGGTTTACCATCAGTCATAGTTCAGCCTGGAGTCTTCCGCTGTCTCTCCGCGATTCGTGAGAACGCTTTAACTGCAAACAGGCTCCTGTGTCGCGGAAGACCGTGGCGCAGGCCCACAAAACAGGGGATAGCCTCAACCAGAATCGTAGCCTGCGGCTGCGGACTGGACAATACCACTTGGACGGTTTCCTTCGTACCACTTTCCAGTCATGGGAGAGTCTGGAACCGCCCCATTTTGTTCACGATGCGGGATTCTTGATTGATCGGTCACCAAGTTTGAGAATCTGCCAGTTCCCATGGTACCAACGTCCATGAGTACCCCGATGGCGTCCACGAGTACCCCGACGGTTTGTCCAGGGTTTTGGTCGAATGCCCTGAGCGATGGCCGGTCAAGATGAGCTCGGCCGGTTGGGAGAATCCAGAGAATCCTACAAGGGCAGCGAAACCAGCCTTGTGTTAGCTTGGAAAGAGCGGCCTTGAACGAGCTCGTAGCTCAGCTGGTAGAGCAACGCCCTTTTAAGGCGTGGGTCGTGCGTTCGAACCGCACCGAGCTCACCATTCATTCATCCTTTACTTTCAAAGGCTTAATGATGGTTCAGCCGCTATCCCCGAGATCCTGCCCTTTCCCAGCCCTTTTGCTATTTCCGGCGCCAACCGTCGCCCTCCCTTTTTTTTCAAGGCAGGGACTTGTTGGAGAGAACCTACTGCCTGAGCGTGAGGCTATCGGGATGCTGAACGGTTGCGAGGAAGCGCAGCGCAAATTCATCACTGTACTGCTCGAGGAGATGCTTGACGCGTTCGTGCCGAGGGGAACGCACGATGAGGCCGGCGTGGTGGTGCTTTTTGACGCGGATGACGATCTCGGGATCGTTGAACGCTTCTGTGTCGAGGTCGGCGGTCTGGGCAAGGCACAGGACGCTGCCGGCGTAGCTCTCAGAGAGTTGCGGGACAGCGTAGGGTTGCCTGCGCAGGTCGGCAACTTCAAGACGCGCCCACTCCCGCCATAGATTCACGCCGGTGGCAACCTCGACGGTTTCAGCAACGAATGCGCCACCAACCTTGGCCGCGATTTCAAGAAAGTAGTAACGGCCATCGGCATGGGAGCGCATGAACTCGGCATGGGTGACGCCGCGGACCATGCCCAGTAATGGCGCCAACGCGGCATTCATGGCGGTCAGTTCGTTCCAGTCCCGGCTGGCGCGGTCGACAGTGCTGGTGCTGAAGACTCCGCCGTCGTGCATCACACGCATGGGTGGACGTCCGTACTGATGGACAACGGAAAATTTGACCTCGCCTTCGGTTACGATCGAATCCACATGAAAGATGTCGCCGGGGACGAACTGCTCAAGCAGATGGCGGCTCTGACGGTCGCCAAGTTCGTCCAGAACGCGCCACAATTGGTCGGGCTCCTCGATCCTGCGAATTCCCAGGGCTGAGGCCTCTGAGCGGGGCTTGATCAACCATGGGGGCGGGACGCGCTGCATGAACTCGCGCAACTCGTCGTAGTTCAACACACGGCAGAACTCCGGGACGAGGTAGCCAAAAGCGCGCGCGATCACCCGCATGGCCAGCTTGTCGCGATAGCAGCCGGCCGTGGTGGCGCCCATGCCAGGAATACGCATGTGCTCGCGAATCTGCGCCGCCGTTTCCAGGTCGAACTCGTCGAGGGCGACGATGCGATCGAAACGCCTGCCTCGCGCCATCCAGGAGACCGTATTCAGAATCTGCTCGCGATTGAGGCCAGGAGGCATGGTGGCCACTTGTTCCACCGCGTCCCGCGGCCAGTCGGCATCGCGCAGGTTGTCGAGTGTGAGCAGGGTAGGTTTTACGCCCATCTCCGCGCACTGGCACAGGAAGTCGTGGCCTTTTTCGAAGCTGGCTAAACAAAGAAACCGCTCGGTCGCGTCCAACATGGGTCCCTCCTTTCTGATTCGCAGACCTTGTTGAGGACACCCGGCACTCTCGCAGGTCTCCCAGGAGGAGAGATCAGCTTGGACTGCCCGGCGAGGATAGTTCTAACATAGTGCTTGCACCCAACAGGCACTTTTGCACGAAGGACCCTGAAATGCTTTCCGCGCGAGCGATCGTCGAACTGCAAGACCAGCGGACGCGCACCTGGCACCTGCTGCCGGAAAGCTCAGGGCCCACTCCAGGTGTTAACCGGGAGTCAGGAGAGACATGGCTTGATTCTGTCAGCCGCCAGCATCGCGCCAACTTCGACCTGTGGCACATTGAGGACGCCGCCCGCGCCCCGGGGGTGACTGACGCGAGGCTGGCCGAGATAAAGCGGCTCATCGACCGGACCAACCAGCAGCGCAACGACCTTGCGGAGGATTTGGACCGGGCGTTGCTGAGTTGGCTGGAAGTTAGGGGATTGCCCAATCCTAGGGCTCCGTTGAACTCAGAATCTCCAGGTCTGATGATCGACAGGCTTTCCATCCTGGCGCTGAAGGTCTATCACACCCGCGAGGAGGCTGAGCGCGCGGATGCGCCAGAGGGGCATGCGGGGCGCAACCTCGTCAGGTTGTCCATTCTTGAGGAGCAGCGCGCCGACCTGGCCGGCTGCCTGGATGAGCAATGGCGCGAAACCCTTGCAGGGACTCGCCGATTCAAGCTTTACCGCCAGTTGAAGATGTATAACGATCCTTCCCTGAACCCTGCGATTTATGGCAATCCGGAGGGCGTCAGGGGTAAATAGGTAGGGGTTCGGCATAACCCCCCATTGACGTATTACGGGGTAATGCGTATAAAAGGGGCCTGAGCAGCGTTCTTCCCGCACGTTGGCGCGAAGCCGGAGTAATCCGGCTCAGCCGGGTGTAAAAGGATGAAGCGCACCTGGCTAAATCATGACGCAAGATGCCCGATCCGCGACGCCCAGCCGCAAGAAAACAGTCCCTGTTGCCGTCAAACCAGACGGCCACTCCACCGTGAGCCTACGGACCCGCTTTCCAGCACTACCAGGCAGCCGTGCAACTGCTGCAACAGGGGAAGTACGAACGAGCGATGGCTGCCTTTGAGAAACTGCTTCCCACTGCGCCATTTGAGATCAAGGAACGCTGCCAGATGTACCTAACGACCTGCCGGAGGCAGTTGGAGCGGCCAGCCCTGACCTTCTCCACGCCGGAGGAGCACTACGACTACGCGGTCTCGCAACTGAATACCGGCTACTACGAGGAAGCGCGCGAGCAGTTCACCAATATACTCACCAGCCATCCGAACGCGGACTACGCCTACTACGGACTGGCCCTGCTGGACGCGATCACCGGACAGGCGCAGGAGTGCCTTGCAAACCTCGGGCGGGCGATCGAGCTCAATCCACGGAACCGGCTTCAGGCGCGTGTGGACAACGACTTTCAAAGCATGGTGGATGATCCCCGCTTTACGGAGTTGCTGTATCCTGAGATTCCGTAAGGCACACTTTGAATTCTCCAAACTCTGACAACGGTAGAAACGCTTCAGTGACTGGTGCCGCTGAAGGCACAGCGCTTGTGCGGCCACTTCGCGTGGTCGCCATCGGAGGGGGCACCGGGCCTTTCCACGCTGCTGCGCGGACTACGCCGCCATGTGGTGGCACCGGGACAATCCAACGCGGGAGCCGGGATCGATCGCGGACCTGGCCGCCGTGGTGACTGTCACCGACGATGGGGGCTCATCGGGCCGTCTGCGCAAGGACTTCAACATGCTACCCCCCGGCGACCTGCGCAACTGCATGGTGGCGTTAAGCGAGGAAGAGGCATTGCTGGCGAGGCTCTTTAATCATCGCTTTCGCGGTGGGGATTCGCTGCAGGGACACAACTTCGGCAACCTGTTTGTCGCGGCGCTGACTGAAATCACGGGCGACTTTGCCCAGGCCGTGCAACTTTCCTCGAAGATCCTCGCGACACGAGGCCGGATTTACCCGGCTACCACCGTCAATACCGCGCTGGTTGCCGAGATGGACGACGGCTCGTTTGTGCGCGGGGAAACGGACATCACCGCGAGCCATCGCCGGATCGTGGAATTGACGCTCGATCCACCCAACCCCGCGCCCCTGCCGGAGACGATGGAAGCGATTGAGCGAGCCGACCTGATCACCGTGGGACCGGGCTCGTCTGTATACGTCGCTGATCACAAATCTGCTGGTGGACGGGATTCCCTCGGCGCTGGCCAGCGCGCGCGGGCTTCGGGTTTACATCTGCAACCTGATGACGCAGGCCAACGAGAGCCTGGGCCTGACGGCGGCCGAACACATTGAGCGCATCTACGAGCACACCCGCGAGCCTGTTTTCGACTGCGCGCTGGTCAATACGGCCCCGTTTTCACCCGAAACATTGGCCCGCTATGAGGCAGAAGGAGCTTCGCCGATTGTTGCCGATATCGAGCGCATCCAGGCGCTCGGCGTCCGTTGCATCGCGGGTGACTTTGCCAGCGAAGACAGTGTCGTGCGGCATGAGGCCGGCCGGGTGACTGGGGCGCTGCTGGCCCTTGGCCGAACCATCCATCCGCTGCCGAACTGATGTTTTTTGTCTTTCCCGCTTAATCGATGGTGAGGTAAAGTGAAAGCGCGCGCAGCCCAATCCTGCGCGACCAAGGAGATCACGTGATGCGCAAGATGCAATTCTGGATTGGAATGGGCTGTTGTATCGCTTTTGCTGCCGTCGCCGCCGGGGCGCAGTCCGGCAGAAAAGCCGGCCTTTGGGAGATGACCAGCACCATGACCTGGCAACAGTCGCCCTTGCCTCCAGGGATGACGATGCCCGCTGGCGCAAATTCCCCATTCGGCGGCGGCCCGCACACCTCGCAGGTTTGCGTGACCCAGGCGATGATCGACAGATACGGCTCTCCAGTACCGCAAAGCCGCAACGGCGAATGCCAGGTGAGCAACGTGGTGATGAAGGCTGGAGGCATGAGCGCCGACTGGATTTGTACAGGAAGAATGGCCGGCAAAGGAACGGTAGAATCTTCGTGGACTGACTCCGATCACTCCACCACGAAGGTTCACTTTGTTGGAAACATGCAAATGGGGCCGAACTCAAAGACGATTGAATACACGATCGAGGCCACCTCTCAATACAAGGGAGCGGATTGCGGGAGCGTGCAACCGCCGGCTATGCCTAACAACTAAAGGTTGTTCCGGTGGTTCGATCAGCAGTTGAAGGTTTCGCATTCTTTTGAAGCTTTTGCTGGAAAGGATGGAAAGCCGGAGAATCCAGTTTCCCTTTATTACCCTTCCACCGTTCGCTTTAGCTGCCCGCAGGCTGCGAAGATGTCGCGGCCGCGCGGGCGGCGCACATACGCAGGGATTCCTTCGGCAACCAGCGCGACGCGGAATCTTTCCACGGCTTCAGGCTGGGGCGAGGTGAAATCGATGCCGGGACCGGGATTCCATGCAATCAGGTTGACCTTGGCGGGCAGTCCGGTGCGGCGCACCAGTCGGGCAAGATCGACCGCGTGCTCTCGATGGTCAGTGACCCCACCTAAGAGGACGTATTCGAAGGTGATGCGCTCACGGGGTCGGAGACGGAGGTTACGAACGGCTTCAATGACCGCCTCGATGGGCCATTTGCGATTGATCGGCATCACTTCGGCGCGAATTTCGTCGTTGGGCGCGTTCAGACTGATGGCCAGCTTGGGACGAAGCTCGGCTGGTTCCTGGGCAAACTGTTCGATGCCGGGCACGATGCCCGAAGTCGAAACCGTCATCCGCTGCGGGCTGATGCCCACTTCCTCGACCAGCAGGCGCACCGCCGCCATGAAATTTTCATAGTTCAGAAACGGCTCGCCCATGCCCATGAAGACCAGGTTGAGGCGCTCGCGGCCGACCTCGACGCTATGGCGCTGGAGCACCGAAACCACCTGTCCGGCGATCTCGCCCGCGCTCAAGCTACGCTGGAACCCGAGCTTCGCCGTCAGGCAAAACTGGCAATTGACGGCGCAGCCCACCTGGCTTGAGACACAGATGGTTGCCCTCGTCCCCACGGACAAAGACCTGTCCGCGAGGACCCCGGGACGGCTCCGGCGCACGGCGGCCCCGCTCTCGGCCGAAGTCGCCGATTCGATTCCGCTGCAGTCACCGGCCTCGCCGCCATCCCCTTCCGGCATCCAGACGGTCTCAACGGTATCGGCAGCCGCTCCAGGGCCCTGCACCAGGTAGCGTTCCGTGCCGTCCACGGACTGGAACACCTGCAAAATCGTCGGCCTTCCGACTTCCCAGCCATCCGCGGCCAGCCGGTCGCGCAAGGACTTCGGGAGAAAGTAGTAATCTCGCCTATTTCTGCAACGCGCTGACGATAAATGGCTTCTGCCAGTTGCTGTCCGCGCCAGGCCGGCTCGCCTGCTTCCACCATCATCATCGCCAGCGCGCTTGCATCCAACCCAAAGAGCGGCTTAGGACTCCCGGGCGGGGCGCCGCGGGAGTCTAATTGAACGAGTTGGCTGGGCTTTCGACGCATGGTCAGGCTCAGGGACCAGTATTTCATTCTTGCGCGCACGGACTGACGCTGGCGACCCGTTTCAGAAGACACCTTGGGAGCGCAAGCTGTCTTCGAACACCAAAAGGTGCCCTTTACGTCCGGTTGCCCTACAATCGAATCGAATTGGAAAAAATGACGACTGAGCGAAACCTCCGCAGAACCGTATTGCCGAACGGCCTGATCGTGTTGACCGAACGCATGGATCACCTGCGTTCGGTGGCCATGGGCGTATGGGTCAAGTCCGGCTCCCGCTGCGAGCCTGCAGAGACCAACGGCATCTCCCATTTTGTGGAGCACATGCTGTTCAAGGGCACGCGCTCGCGTTCCGCCCAGCACATTGCCCGCGAGATGGATTCGATTGGCGGCAATCTGGACGCTTTTACGGGCAAAGAGACCATCTGCTTCAACGTGAAATCGCTGAACGACCATGTGCCGCTGGCGCTCGATGTACTGGCCGACCTGGTGCTCAATCCGGTGTTTGCCCCGCCGGACATCGAGCGCGAGCGGGGCGTCATTCTGGAAGAGATCAAGATCGACGAGGACAATCCGGACGTGCTGGTGCAGGAACTGTTCACGCAGAGCTTCTGGAAGGGGCATCCGCTGGGCTGGCCGATTCTGGGCACAACCGAGACGGTGGCCCGGCTCGATCAGCAGCAGCTTTTTGCCTACCACGGCGACCGCTTTCACGGCGGCAACATGGTGTTTTCCGCGGCCGGCAACCTGGAGCACGACCGTTTTGTCGAGGCTGCGGCGGGCAAGTTTGCTTCTCTTGCCGGAGGCGAGACGCTGAGCGAGCTTTCGGCGCCAGAACCGAGCGCCCGCGTCGTGATGCGGAACAAGAAATCGCTGGAGCAGGTGCAGATCTGCCTGGGTGTGCCGGCACCGCCGATCACCGACGAGAACCGGTACGCGGTGCTGATCTTGAACACCGTTCTTGGCGGCGGCATGAGCTCGCGGCTGTTCCAGACCATCCGCGAAGAGCGGGGAATGGTCTACTCCATTTACAGCGACCTGAGCCCTTACCGCGACACAGGCACGCTGTGCGTGTATGCCGGAACCTCCGCCGGCAAGGCGCTCGAGGTGGTGGACCTGATCCTGGCCGAACTCCGCAAGCTGAAGGAGACGCCACTCACCGAGGAAGAGCTAACCCGCGCCAAGGATCAGTTGAAGGGCAACCTGCTGCTGGGGCTGGAGAGTTCAACCGCGCGCATGGCCAACCTGGCCCGCCAGGAGATGTACTTCCACCAGTTTTTTACCGTGGACGAGCTGATCGCCCGCATCGACGAGGTGGATGCGGCCAAGGTGCAGGCGATGGCACAAAGGCTGTTCGATCCGGAACACATCGCCGTCACGCTGCTGGGCCGGCTGAATGGGTTGAGGCTGAATCGGAGCAGGCTGGTGTGCTGAAGATCAGTGGACAGTGATCAGTGGTCAGCTTTCAGCTTGCTTCCGAGGGCCGCCTTTTAACTGTCCACTGACCACGGTTCACGGCTTGTATCGAGCGCTCCATTTCCCTTTCGCGTCTGTACGTTGTAGCATTTTCTCGAATGGGCCGGGGTCTCCGGCCTGCTCCACGAGGCACTGGAAACCCATGAATTGCACGATGATTGCTCGAATTGCCAGCCGCGGCATCAAAACCTTCTCTTTAAGCAACCGCACCCGGCAGCGGCGGAACGGCTTCACCTTGATGGAATTGCTGATCGTTATTGCCATCATTCTTATCCTCATGCTAATGGCAATTCCGACCATTGGCAGCCTGACGAAGAAGGGCAACGAAACGTCGGCGATCAACTCCGTGCAGACGGTGACCAAAGCCCAGATTCAGTATCAGTCCAGCTATCCGGCCAATGGGTTTGCGTGCACACTTGGAGCTTTGGGCGGCGATCCGAGCGCTGGTCCACCCTCGCCAGCCGCAGCCCAGGTTCTGCAGGGAGATCTGACTTCGGGGTACAAGTCCGGCTACATCTTTACCCTGACCTGCAACGACAAGGTCACGATCAACGGGACCGACCGCTCGAACGGTTACACCATAACTGCCATACCCCAGACCGTGGGCAAAACGGGCGATCGCGGCTTCTGCAGCGACCAGGCGGGCATCATCAAGTACGATCCGGTGGGTGGCACCAACTGCACGCAGAACTTGCAATGAGCCTTGGTTCTCGCTTACAGCGCGGCGTCGCCTTGCTCCTGCCCGCCGCGTTGGCTCCATTCTTTGTTTCGGCGCAGCAGCACGCTCTTACCGCGAAAGAACTGGCGGCGCGCGTCGACCGCCATTACAACCAGTTGCACGCACTCAAAGCGGGTTTTGAAGAACGATATGAAGGCATGGGCATCCGGCGCAGCGAGAGCGGCACGCTGCTGATCGTCAAGCCCGGGCGCATGAGGTGGGATTACAGTTCGCCACAAGGCAAACTCTTTTTGCTGGATGGCAAGTACGCCTGGTTCTATACCCGCGGTGACCCCGAGGTCCAGCGCATCCCGGCGAAGGAACTGGACGATCTGCGCTCCCCGCTGCGCTTTCTGCTGGGCCACACCGAACTAGAGAAGGAGTTGGATGACCTGACTCTGACTGCCGCGCCCAACGGCGGCTATACGCTCACCGGCCAGCCGCGTGGGCAGGAGAAGCGCGTGCGCCGCCTCACGTTGACGGTCACGGCAGAGGGCACGATCACTGCCATCGAGATTGTAGAGACCGACGGCGCGCTCACCCGCTTTACGTTCGCCGGTGAGCAACTGAATGGGCCGATTCCGCCTCAGACCTTCCGTTTCACCCCGCCGCCCGGCGTTCCCGTCGTCGATGCGTTGCCGCCGGCATAGGCCTCGGCCCGGCTCCGACATGGAATTCTGTCGCGACCTTGAAAAAAATGGGGAAACGATCGCGCGTGAAGCGTGTATTTTTGATTTGTATCGATCAAGAATGGAGTGGACATGGCGCGGGTGGCGATTGTCGGCGTAGGAGCGATTGGAGGTACGCTGGCTGGGCTGCTGCATTCGGCCGGACAGCACGAGATTATGCTTTGCACCCGGCGTCCAATGACGGCCTTGCTGGTGCATACGCCGGAGGGGGACGTGCAGGTGAAGGCGCGGAACGCGACTAATCCGACGGAAGCGGAGACTGCGGATTGGGTAATCGTATCCACGAAGACCTATGACGCGGCGGGAGCGGCAGCGTGGTTCCCTGCCCTCTGCGCGAAAGACACCCGGGTAGCGGTTGTGCAGAACGGCGTGGAACATCGCGAGCGGTTTCAACCGTACGTTAGCGCCGACCGGCTGTTGCCGGTGGTGATCGATTGCCCCGCGGAGCGGCGGCCTGACGACAGCGTGGATGTTCGCGGCGCGGCGCTGATGAAGGTGGAGGATGAGCCCCTGGGGAGGGAGTTTGCCGAGCTTTTCAACGGAAGCTCCGCGAAGATGGTCCTGGTGGAGGATTTTACGACGGCGGCGTGGTGGAAGCTTTGCATCAACTCCGTGGGCGCATTGAACGCCTTGACCTTGAAGCCGGCCGGTTTACTGCGGGATGAAACGATGGCCCGGTTGGCCTTGGAGTTGGTGGCCGAGTGCGTCGAAGTGGGCAGGGCGGAAGGCGCGCAGTTCGATGACACGATGGGCGAACAGGTATTGGCGCGCTACCGGGAGCATCCGGAAGACTCGGTCAATTCCCTGCTGGCGGACAGGCTGGCGGGGCGGCAGATGGAAACGGATGCGCGCAACGGGGCGATCGTGCGCAAAGGTGAAAAGCACGGCATTGCCACGCCTCTGAATCGAATGGCGGTGACGCTGCTCGAAGCAATGTAAGAGACGGGAGACGATGAACAATCAGGCAGAATCTGTCGCTCATGCGTTTGTACGGGCCATCAACCGCCAGGATGCGGATGCCCTGGCAGAACTGATGACCGCGGAGCACCGGTTCACCGACTCGCTGGGAAATGTAGTTGAAGGTCGCGAGACGATGCGGATTGGATGGATCCGATACTTTTGCATGGTTCCAGACTATACGGTGGCCATCGAAGAGACCTTCTGCGATGGACCCCTGGTGGTGATGCTGGGCGCGGCACAGGGCACCTATGCACCAGATGGTCAGATGAAACCTGAGAACCGTTGGACGACGCCGACAGCCTTCAGAGCGCGGATCGAAGGCGAGAGGGTGGCGGAATGGGGCGTCTACTGCGACAATGAGCCGATTCGCCGGCGGATGTCAGAGAGCCACTGAGCAACCCCAGATTCGGCCGACCCAGCAGGAAGCGAGACGTTTCTTGCCCAGATTGGTCCTCTGGGGGCCGATTTAAGCCAAATTCAAACGATTTTTACCGGGAAGGGTTGCGCGGATTGTCGGGATGGGATAATTTACTAACTAGTTAGTTAAAATGCCATCTACACCTTCAATCCGGACCCATGCAGAGCGCTCCGACCAGACGCGGGCTCGGATTCTCGAGGCCGCCGTTCGCGAATTCGGCGAAAACGGGCTGGCGGGGGCGCGTACCGAGCAGATCGCCGAGGCAGCAGGGGTGAACAAAGCCCTGCTTTACTACTATTTCGAGGGCAAGGACGCCTTGTATGCGGCGGCGCTGGAGATGGTGGCCGAGCGAGCGGTGGCCAGCAGCCTGGCCCTGATGACCAGCGACCGCACGGCAGGAGAACAGGTGGTTCAGTATGCGCTGAACCACTTTGACCGCATTCACTCACAACGGGAATTTCAGAGCCTGATGCAGCAGGAGATGATGCGCCTGAGCCGGGGTGAGGAAAATGCGCTGGCGCCACTTATCGAGCGGGTCTTCAAGCCGGGGATGTTCAGGCTGCGCGACCTGTTCGCGGAAGGCAGGCGCACAGGAGAACTGATCGAGGCCGACGAGTGGCAGATCATGTATTCCGCGCTGGGGGCGAATGTCTTCTACTTTCTCTCCGCGCCGATGGTTGGGATCATGCTGGGAGCCGATCCCCTGGAGCGGAGCGCGATGGAGCAGCGGCGCAAGGCGGCTGTGGAGTTTTTGGGCCAGGCGATTTTCAGCGACCGCAAGCACGGAGCCGAAGTTGCGGCCCAGGTTTTGGCGGCGACGCCAATGCCCAAGAGCTATGAATTCAAGAGAATTGGAGCAAAAGCCAAGTGAGCGCACGGAACCGAGTTTTTATGATACTGGCCCTGCTGACAGTGGGTTCGCTAATTTTTTATCTGGTGACGGTGAGGCCTACGGGGGACCTGCAACTGATCGGCACGGTGGACGCGAATGAGGTGCTGGTGAGCGCCAGAATTCCCGGGCGCATCCAGACGCTGACAGTGAAGGAAGGCGACCCGGTAACGGCCGGGCAGTTGATTGCCGTGATCGAGAGCGACGACCTTGAGGACGCGCTGAAAGCGGCGGAGGCTACGGCGGCGAGCGAGAAGTGGAAGCTGAACAGCTCGGTCGACACCGCCCGCCAAAACAGCGGCGAGACCAGCAGCGCAACGGTGAGCGCCGAAGCGCAGGTGCGGGCCTCGCAGGCCGCTTTGTCGCAAGCCAAGGCGAACTACGAACACCAGCAGGCCGATACGAGCCGGACGGTGGCACTGGCCCAGCAGGGCATCATGAGCGCGCAGACGCGGGACGAACAGGTGACGGCGCTGCAGGCCGCGCAAGCAGCCGTGAATGCAGCCCAGGAGAATCTGTCAGCGGCACAGGCCAACCTGCGCCAGGCGCGTGCTCACGAGTTGCTGACGGCGGCCTCGGAGCGGACCGTGGACTCGACACGCGCCGATGTTGCCAATGCACGGGCACTTGCCGAAGAGGCCAGGATTCAAAAGAATTACTCCGAAGTGCTGGCGCCGGTGAGCGGAAGGGTGGACGTATGGGCGGCGCGCCAGGGCGAAGTGGTGGCCATGGGCGCACCGATCGTGAGCGTGATGGACCTGACGCAGACCTGGGTTTACGCTCCCCTTCCGGAGACGCAGGGCGACGCGGTGAAGCTGGGCGACAGCCTGCGGGTGGTGATGCCGAGCGGCGCAACGGTGTATGGCAAGGTGATCAACAAGGCCGCGGAGGCCGACTTTGCGACGCAACGCGACGTGAGCAGCCGCAAGCGGGATATCAAGACGATTGAGTTGAAGCTGCTGATCGACAATCCCGGAGAACGGTTTGTTCCCGGAATGACGGCCGAGATTTACATTCCCAAGGACAAGTTGGTGAAGCAGTGAGCTCGATTTCAAACCTAGGCGCCCCGGCCGCAAGCGACGCGGCGATCAGGGTGGAGCACGCCGTGAAGCGCTATGGCAGCTTTGAGGCGGTGAAGGACGTGAGCTTCACGGTGGCCGACGGGGAGATCTTCGGTCTGCTGGGGCCCAATGGAGCCGGCAAGAGCACGCTGATTCGCATGATGACCACGCTGATGCCAATCACGAGCGGCAAGGCGATTGTTGCCGGCCACGACGTGGCCAACGAACCGGATGCGGTGCGGCGGGTGATCGGCGTGATTCCCCAGGCGCTGACCAGCGATCCAGACCTGACGGTCGGGGAGAACCTGAGCATTTACGCGAAGCTTTACAGCGTTCCCAGGGCCGAACGGATCAGGAACATCAATGAAGTGCTTGAAGCCGTTGACCTGACCAAGTGGCGCGACGCGCAGACCAAGACCCTCTCCGGCGGAATGCGCCGCAGGCTGGAAATTGCGCGCGGCCTGGTGCACAATCCAAAGATCTTTTTTCTCGATGAGCCGACGACGGGGCTGGACCCTGTGTCGCGCATCGCCGTGTGGGAGATGCTGGACAACCTGAGAAAGACGCGGCACCTGACCATGCTCTTGACGACCCACTACATGGAGGAGGCGGACAAGCTCTGCGACCGCATCGCGATTGTGGATCACGGCAAACTTGTGGCGCTCGGCTCGCCGATGGAGTTGAAGCACAACGTGCCTGGAGCCAACGTGGTGGAAGTGCACTTCGACCACGAGACCCAAGACTGGCAAAGGCGCCTCGAAGGGCTCGAAGGGGTAACCAGCGTGCAGGCCGAGAGCGCCGGATTCTATCGTGTGCTGACCTCATCCGGGTCCAGGACGACGATGCAACTGGTGGAGATGGCCGCATCGGTGGGCGAAACCCTGAGTTCACTCAGCGTGCAGAACACGACGCTTGACGACGTGTTTGTCCACTACACGGGCCGGCAACTGCGCGATGAACAGGTGAAGCCTGCCGCGTTCACCCTGCCGCCGCGTCCGGGAGCACAGCCATGAACCGAATGTTCGCCATCATCGAGCGCGAGATGCGCAAATTTTTCAGATCGCCGACGTTGATGATCATGTCGCTGATGATGCCGATTCTGCAGCTCATCATCATGGGCAACGCCTTCGGCGGCAAGATTGTGGGCGCGAAGGTGGCGGTGGTGGACTACGATCACGGCCCGGAAGCAGTGAAGATACGCGAGGGCTTCGATGCCATCGCGGTGAACATCAAGACTTTTACCACGGTGAACTACGATAACGAGCTGCAGGCGCGCGAAGACGTACGCACCGGCAAGGTGGACGGCGCGGTGATTATTCCCGCCCAGTACTCCCGCCGCGTTTACGCGCAGGATGCGCCAAAGATCGGCTTTGTGGTCGATAACACCGACCAATTTACCTCCGGCAGCCTTGAAGGCGAGATGCAGGACCTGGTGACGGCGCTGACGACACCGGCGATCCAGCCGCGGATTGCCTCAACCGTTGCCCTGGAGATCGTGGAATTGTATCCCTACGTGGGCTACATGAAGTTTCTTCTTCCCGCGTGCATCGCACTGGCGATGTATATCTCGGTGATGATTGGCGGCGGCATGTTGTACATCGACGACAAGGCACGCGGCGTTCACGAGGGCTACCTGGTTACGCCGATCACGCGGCTTGAGCTGGTGATGGGCCTGAATGTGGCGGGGGCGATCAAGGCGGTGCTGAGCGGCATTTGCCTCACCGTCATCGGTTCGCTGATGGCCGGCCTGGGCATCATTTTTCATCCTGTGACCATGCTGGAGGTGCTGGCGTTGATTTTTGTGACGGCGCTGGCCTTCAACGGGATGATGTTTCTGCTCATGGTGCGGGTCGACGATCCGCTGGTTCCGCGCGCGATGTTCGGCGTTCTCAACCTGCTCTTGTTTTATCCTTCCGGCGCCATGTATCCCATCACGGCATTTCCCGTCTGGTTGCGGGCGCTCTCCGTGGTCGATCCATTCACGTATGCGATTCATGGGTTCAAGTCGATCATCCTGAAGGATGGCGGATTTGTGTCGATCCAGTTCGACCTGCTTTTTCTGTTTGTCTTCGGAATGGGAACCCTGCTGTTGGCGACACCGCTGTTCAAGCGGACGCTCTAAGCGGACGGGGCTTAGAAAGGAACTGGGCTCATAATCAAACACAAAGCGCAGCTTCTCTTCCATAACACTGCTCGTTTTCCAAGGCATGATGACGGTTGTAACGTCATCAGCCTTCGCTGCAGTGTCGGAGATGCGCCCGGTCTATTTCGTCGGACATCCGCCCGGTTTATACCTATACCCACCCCCCCTCCCCCCCCTGATTCTGGGCAGATGTTCTTTCATTTCATGGTTTTGAGGGATAGGCCGCGCGCTAAAATCTTGAAACCATTGGACTTCGCCGCAGAATCGTCTCAGCAAAGGACTTAGAGGAATTCAGGCCGTTCGCCGCACGGAATTCAGGGCTTTTGGCCGGAGGGCGCTCATGAATTCATTGTGGACCGGGTGCGCAATATTTTCTGCAAATCGTCTGAAGACGACTTCTCAATCCGTTTACAGGCGACGAAATCTTTCGGTAATAATATACTTGACTAATGATGCATTATTCGAGATTCTGGTTTTGTCATGGCGAACCAAGTCAAAACCCTTTCGGATGCAATCAGATACTTCGCTGATGAGCAAACCTGCATTGATACCGTGGCGGCGATGCGCGGCGTCCGATCCGGGGGGGACATGATACCTATTCACCGTGCGGTGTTATCGTCCAAGCATGGCACGACTCGCGCGTATCGTAATTCCCGGACTTCCGCATCATGTGACGCAGCGTGGAAACCGGCGTGAGGCTATCTTTTTCGAGGCTGGCGATCACGAAATCTATCTCGACCTATTGGCCGAACAGACTTTGAAAGCCGACGTTGCGGTGTGGGCCTATTGCCTGATGCCCAACCACGTTCACCTGATCCTGAAGGCGGCGCGAGCCGACGACCTTGGCCGCGCCGTCGGCGAAACCCACCGCCGCTACACCAACTTCATCAACGCCCGCGGACGTTGGACCGGTCACCTGTTTCAGAGCCGCTTTGCTTCGGTGGTGCTCGACGACAGTCACCTCATCCGCGCCGTTTGTTATGTCAGCCTGAATCCTGTTCGGGCCCGTCTGGTCTCACGCCCAGAGGAATGGAAATGGTCGAGCGTGCGAGCGCACCTGGCCGGTGTAGACGATGGCCTGGTCAAGGTGGGGCCGGTTTTGGATAGAATTCCGCACCTCCATGCCCTGCTCGAAGGCGGCGCGGACGAAGACTTCAGCGACCTGCGACGCGCCGAAACCACGGGACGCCCGCTGGGTGCGCCGGAGTTCGTCACTGGACTGGAGAATCTGCTGGGACGCAAGATCGCACGTCGCGCCCCAGGCCGAAAGTCAACAGGCGATGGCCCGGACCCAGACCAGCTAAGATTGCTGTGAATAGGTATCATGTCCCCTATTCCGCAAGACGATGGACGTGACGGGCCCCTCATCTCCGAAGAAAAGATGAAGTGACCCCACTTATTGAAGGTCGTTGCGAGGGAAGCGCATGAAGAAAATCATGATAGTAACTGGGATATTTCTGATTGTTGTATGTGCAATCGTTTTCCTGACCTGGGGGCAGCAAAATGCCGCAGCAAGCGGACCTTGTTGGCATATGCTCTTGTCCTGGCCAGAGGGAATTACCGGCTGGGCCATCATCGCGACTCTTATCGTGATTGGCTGGCAGTCTTACGAGACGGCAAGATCGGCTGACATTGCCAACCGAACGCTCTTGTCCACTATGCGACCGAGGCTCATCGTTCGCCACATATCGATTCACAGAGGAACAATAATTTCGACCATTGGAGTCCCCGACGCTGATCCTTGGAGGATCGATTTTGATGTGGTGAATGTCGGACAGAGTACGGCACGTATTAAGCGACACAATTTTACAAGCAACCGGATCGAGGACGACATCCGTGACTTTGCTGTCGAGGAAAAATCAAGCGTCCCTTTGTCGTTGGAGCCTGGACAGAAAACGACCATGTCTATTGAATTGAATCAGCAATTGAAGGAAATCTTACGACATATCGGTCCAGATGGACTTACGCAAGGCTACCAGAATACAAATCGCCTCTATTTTTGGGGACATGCGCAGTATACCGATGGCCTCGGCATTGTCCGCAACATCGCCGTGTGTCGCCACTATGAGAACAGAGTGGGACGCTTCATGCCGAGCATCGACCCTGATTTCGAGTATGCCGACTAGCCAACTGGGGTCCGGGGAGCAACACGGAACAGCCTCCGTTACTGGCACTTCAGGCACGACCACAGCAACGGGCACGGTCACCCTCACCGTGAAGCAGACAACTGCTTCACGAGCTTCATTCCGTTTTCTGAATCCTTTGGTGGAACTGATTATGACTCGAAGACGGCGAAAGTCAGCGCAATCTGATCTTGCCTCATTGATTGCTTTTCTTGTCGGACTTCTCGAACTAACTGGAAAGCTAGTAATTGGCGTTGCGAGATTATTGGCATGGGGGTTTCGCACGATGCTCAGACTCTTTCGTTGGCTATTTATTCGGACCACCGAAAAACCTGCACCATTCTCGAATGGCGCAACCCACGTAGAGACGGTGGGCAATACAATCTATCGCGGTCTGAGCAAAGAGATGGCAGGGCCGATAGGAACAAAAGTCAACCGGCTATTGCAGGAAAGTTGTAAGCAGACCCCTCTAACGGTTGCTCTCCCCGTTGAGGTCATAGAGCATATCCGTGCGGAATCGCTTAAAGGCAACAGGGCAGAGGCAATCGCAAAGGGTCTTACTGTCATGTTGCCCGATATGCCGCATGAGCAGCTTGTATCAATCTCTCGGACGATCATCGGGAAAGCGAGTACGGTTCTTGAGCGTGCGCGCTCTGAGGACATCGACATTCACTGGTATGTCTGGGAAACTTGTAAGGATGCCAGAGTCCGTAAAAGTCACCGAAAGATGCACGGTGTCATTGTGCCGTGGAATAGTCCTCCCTCGCCGGAGGGACTGATAGGCGAGGAAGAGATCGAAGGGAAGTACCACGCCGGGGAAGCTTTGGAGTGTCGCTGTCTTGGCCTTCCTCTGGTCTTCCTATCGGAGGTTAACTGGCCTCACCGTGTCTATCACAGAGGACAGATTCAACGCATGACCAGAGTCGAGTTCGAACGGCTCTCTGGCATGACTTAAACCCCAACCGTTTCCTTAGGAACTTGTTGAAATTCGCCTGGTTGTGGCGTCTTTTCTTTCGATTTTCGTTACTACCCGTTCGAAATCTGTTTGAAGTACGTTTCTGGCCGGTGTTTATAGGGGTTTGCGAACCTCCGGGAATCATCTCCGAGGCTCGCAACCGTTGTTCAGGCACACTTCTCCCGGAGCATTTCCGGTGGTTGAGCCATCAGTCTCGGCAGCCGGATCAAGTTGTGCGCCGCGCAACTGAAGACGAACAGCCAGTCCACTTTCTCCAGCCCTCGCAGCTTGACCTGGCGCAGCGGGCCGGTTTGCTTCAGCCATCCGAATCCCTTCTCGATCAGCCATCGGCGGCTCAGGCTGATGGCATAGCCGGGCTGGCGCGTGGTTCTGCGGTCCAGGTTGCTGCGTGCGGCCCTTGTCGTTCTTGGTAACGTGCGGCGTCACGTTCAACTCCCGCACCGTGCTGACGAAATCCTTCGTGTCGTAAGCCTTGTCCGCGCCCACGGTGATGCGCCGCGAACGGCCCTCTTGCTTTTGCTGCAAGCATCAACAGCGCGGCGTCGCGCTCGGCATAGCCATCGGCGTGCGTCACCATCGCCGCGGCGATCAGCCCGTTGCGGTTCTCCACCAGCGCATGGCCCAGATAGCTCAACTTCGACTCCTTGCCGTAGCTCTTCTTGTATAGCCGCGCATCAGCATCGGTGGTCGATTCATGCGTCTTGTTCGATCGCTTCTGGCCGTGAAAGTCTCGCCCCGTCGCCGTCATCGGAGCCGTCTTTCGAGCGAAAGCTCTTCTGCGAGGCCCACGCCTGGATCAGTGTGCCATCCACCGTGAAGTGCTCGTCGGACATAAACTTCTTCGCCTGCTTGTTCACTTCGGCGAAGAACTGCTGCGCCACATCGGAGGTCAGCAGCCGGTCCCGGTTCTTGGAGAACACCGCATGGTTCCACACCGCGTCGTCCATGCCCAGGCCCACGAACCAGCGAAACAAAAGGTTGTAGTCGATCTGCTCCACCAGCAGCCGCTCCGAGCGCACCGAGTAGAACACCTGCAACAACAAGCGCCCGCAGGATGTACTCCGGCGCAATCGACGGGCGCCCAGAGTCCGCATACAACGCATCGAACTCCGGGCTCAGCGTCCGCAACACCGAATCCGTCAACTTGCGAACCGCACGCAATGGATGATCCTCAGGCACTCGCTGCTCCAACGAAACATAGCTGAACATCCCGTCCTGATCCCGCTCGTCTCCACGCATGTAGTTAGACGAATGGCCCAAGGCCTCGACTCAAAACGAGTACCTATTTCAACAAGTTCCTAGAGGTGATGCTGACTTTTCACCCCCGGCACCTGGGCCACCCATCTCTTGTGGTGATGCTCGCTTTTCACCTCCGGCACCTGGGCCACCCGCGACTTCTGCAACCCGTTTACAGGCGACGAAATCTTTCGGTAATAATATACTTGACTAATGATGAATTATTCGAGATGCTGGTTTTGTCATGGCGAACCAAGTCAAAACCCTTTCGGATGCAATCAGATACTTCTCCGATGAGCAAACCTGCATTGATACTGTGGCGGCGATGCGCTTCCCTGATGGCCCTCAGTGCCCTGCCTGCCTCATGCCGAGAGAACGCCAGCATTGGCTCAAGACTCAGAAGCGCTGGCAATGCCGCGATTGCGGCAAGCAGTTCTCCGTGAAGGTTGGGACCATCTTCGAGGATTCGGCGATCAAGCTGGGCAAATGGCTGGTCGCAATTTGGATGCTGGCAAACTGCAAGAATGGCGTTTCAAGCTACGAGCTGGCGAAGGCTGTAGGCGTTACTCAGAAGTCGGCATGGTTCATGCTGCATCGCATCCGCGAGGCCATGAAGGACAGCCGCAAGCACAAGTTTGGATTCGGTGGACCCGTGGAATCGGACGGGGCTTTTATTTGACCCAATCCTCAGAAGATACACAAGGACCGCGAGGCGAAGTGCCGCGATTGCGGCAAGCAGTTCTCCGTGAAGGTTGGGACCATCTTCGAGGATTCGGCGATCAAGCTGGGCAAATGGCTGGTCGCAATTTGGATGCTGGCAAACTGCAAGAATGGCGTTTCAAGCTACGAGCTGGCGAAGGCTGTAGGCGTTACTCAGAAGTCGGCATGGTTCATGCTGCATCGCATCCGCGAGGCCATGAAGGACAGCCCAACCTAACTGCCGTACTAAGTTTTATGAAAATTGAAAGTGCGAAAAACTCTGGACACTACCGGCACACAATGCGGGTCTGATGGGAAGGGCGGAAAACGATAGAGCCGTTTCCCGCCCTTCCCACAGACCTTGAAAATCGATGAAACCGATTTTCACATTTCCACCGCCGCGAAGACCACGAGGATGAATTTAATCCTCAAAACCCGGCCCGCTAAGAGATACGCATTCTGAGGGCAAGATCAAAGCGCTCCCCCTTCGGCTGGGGCTCTAACCCCCTGAGGCCACGCTTTTCGGGCGGTAGGCCGGGGATTCCATCCCCGGCAATACGGCGGCCTTTAGGAATGGGGTTTTAACCCCTGAGGTATACTTCTCCCTGCTACAGCAACCACTCCGGCATCGGATCAAGACGATCCGAGAACTCCGTGTGCAACCAACTCGAATCGACAAGACCCAGCTTCTCCACATCCGCCGCAATCGACCCAAGCTGTTCTCGATAATCCTCCGCATTGCGAATAAAATGTTCACGGAAACCCGGCTGCCAGACTGCCCCTGGAAACCGGGTGCGCACCTGGTCCGCAAAATCGCCCTTGATGCATTCGGCACAACACTCAATTGTCCGATTCGGAAACGGAGTCACCACGACATGCAGATGTTTCGTCAATACGGCGAATCCATGCAATCGATAGTACCCTTGATCCCGATAGTCAAAGAGCACCTTGACCAGCAACTCGGCGTTCCCCGTCTTCGCGAAGAGTGCGGGGCGCTGGTACACAAAGGTCAGCGCATAGGTTTCCATTTGGCTCCAAAGAAGGATACCCCTTCCTAACGCAATACCAAACTGCAACCGAAGCGCAGCCCGAGATCACGTCCACAAAAATCCCAAACCACCCCGAACGACCGCTCCCAAAACAGCGGTCAAGCCTCGACCATCCTAGCCTCAATCTATCTCCCATATCCTCAGCGCTTTCCGCCGGCAACCCTTTTGCCGATAATTACCCTCATTGGGCGCATAATCATTTGTTCGCACTGCGTTCGAAAATCAACTGGAGCCCTCCGGAAGGGCTTGAGACCGTCTCATCTTTCCAACACGGCGACGTTAGTCGTTCTCAGGGCACCAAACCGCAAAGAAGCGCGAGCCAAGATCGGCTGCTACTTCGCGTTCTTCAACAGCCAACGCCCGCATTCGAGCCTGGGGGCGCAAACGCCAGACCAGGTATACTTCCAGCGTCCGCCAGAGGCACTGGCGGCATAACGCGCAGCTTGAGCCGGCCGTGGAATTGACATAGGTACGGCCAATTCTCAGGAAAGGTCTACCCGCGCTACGTGACCATCAAACGCTTCTATCGCCCTGAATTGGATGTACTCCGTTTCATTGCCTTCATGATCGTATTCATCGTCCATCGGATGGACTTTATTCCGATCGACCCGGCGCAACACTATTGGCTCTATAACCTCTGTCTTCTCGGCGACCTGGGCGTGCCGGTCTTCTTCCTGCTCAGCGCCTTCCTCATCACCGAATTGCTCTTCCGGGAGAGCGACGAGACCGGCACCATCCAGCTCAAGGCATTTTATATGCGCCGCATTCTGCGCATCTGGCCGTTGTATTTCCTGGTCTTCTACGGCCTGGTCGTGCTGGAGCAGTTTGTCCCGTGGTCTGGCACCAAAGACCCCGCAACATGGCTCGCCTTCACCTTTTTTTCCGGCAACTGGTGGATATGTCTCCACGGTTGGGTTCCTGCCTTCCCGGTCAATCCCCTGTGGAGCATCTCTGTCGAAGAGCAGTTCTACATAGCCGTCCCTATCATTGCCCTTTACGGCCGCCGCTTTGGCGTGAAGACAGTCTCACTGTTCCTGATGGCGATCTCGTATGCGGCGGTCGTGCTCTACGCGATGCATCCCACGAATGGTTTCAGCAGCCAATGGACGAACAGCTTCGTCCAATTTCAGTTCTTCGCCGCCGGAACGCTGCTGTCGCTGTACCTGAAAGGCCGCGTCCCGCAGTGGCATCCAGCTTTGCGTCTTGTCGCTGCGCTGACCGGCATCGGGTGCTGGCTGGTGGCGTCCATCGCGTTTGGAGTCCAGGCGGACACGCCGCACTCAACCGTGTTGCAGGCGCCGGTTGGCTGGGCGCTTGTGCTGGTGGGAACGCTGCTGCTCTTCCTCAGCGTGCTCGGCTTCCCGGCGAAATGGCTGCCTGCGCCGATCATCTACCTGGGACGCATCTCCTACGGCCTCTATCTCTTCCACGAACTCGTCTATTTTCTGATCTTCTCTCCCGGCAAAGCTTGGCTCATCCGTCTCAGCCAGACGCTGCATCTCGCCGACTGGAGAAACGGCATAGGAACAACCCTCGCCTTCTGCCTGACTGTTCTGGTGGCGCACACTTCGTATCAGCTCTACGAGAAACCATTCCTGCGCCTCAAAAGCCGCTTCACCATCGTCCCTTCACGAGATGAAAGATAAGGGACTTGCACCCTCAAACTGTCGAACATGCACGGCACACAATGCCGGTCTGATGGAAAGGGCGGAAAACGATAGAGCCGTTTCCCGCCCTTCCCACAGACCTTGAAAATCGATGAAACCGATTTTCACATTTCCACCGCCTCGACTACGACGAACTGAATAATCTTTTCACTTAAAAACCCGAAAAGCCTGTCCGAACTAACGGGACCACCACAAACAAAGGACAATCCTTTGACCGATGCGGATAGATTCGCGCCGGCAGTGTCGCAAGCGGCAGGAAAACGCCTCACTTATGCAGAACTGACCGGCAAGGGGGGAGGAACGACGATCTAAGAACGCTTGGTTGGAGCGGCAGAGGCGAGGGAAGAGGATTCAGGCGTTTGCTTGTCCTCTTCAATGCGCCGCGTTATTTCTTTCTTAGGGACACTCAGAACGGTTCCCAAAAGGTTCTCAAATGCCCGGTATTCGTCTGAATCTGGTTTCGGTTTCATGGCGCTATGATATTGCATTCCAAGAAGAACAATTTATTGTTTAGTTCTATGGGTTTCCAGCAAGCGAGAGACGATCTGAGGGGTAGTTTGCAGTAGCCAAAGGTCATCGCTTTCTTCCCCCAGCCTTTCGCCCAGCCAGTGTGATCACTAGTCAAGTACGTTGTTACCGATCTTTCTGGCTTTCGGGGTCTTTCCGGATCTTTCTGGCTTGGGAGGCCGGGCGCCTGCAACTCACGCAAAATAGTTGATGCTTCCATCCGAAGCAACGAGAGAGGCCTGCGCAGGGGATTCCGTTTCGATTTCCTGGGCAGTTTCGCCGTCTTCGTCATCCTGGCCGCCGGCGGTCTTTTTGCCATTGCCATCGTAGGAGTCGTCGTCGGGCTTTGACGAGTACTCGATATCGAAGACCGCCGAGAGCTGAGAGTCGATCGGCGGTGTCTTCATCACCGGCAAAGCGCGAATTCCGGGAATCGGGCTGATTTCCATCGGATTTCCTGGCTCGGGAGGTTCCCTTCCCAACCCTATCGGCAGGGGTTTGGAAGGAGTTTAATGTTTGCCTGCTGATTTGTGTCCGATTTCAAGACAGCGAGATCAAAACGGACGCGCCTGCCGAGGACGACCGGGCAAGGACGACCGGTCAAGGACGGAGGGCCCGTGCGGCGACCGGGGGCCAGTGCGGCGATGCAGGGCCAATGCGGCTGCGCAGGGCCAGTGCGGCGACGGAGGGCCCGTGCGGCGGCGGGGCAAGGGATGGCTTGCTAAACTGTGTCCATGCTGGATGAACTGGAATTCCGCAGCCTTGCCGAGGCCGCCCTCGAGGCACTCAAGCAACACCTGATAGGACTCGAGGAGAGTGAAGACGCGGGCTTTGAGGTGGAAGAGCAGAACGGTGTGTTGAATGTTCTGTTTGAAGAACCTCAAGGGAAATTCGTGATTACGCCGAATACGCCGGTACGCCAGATCTGGATTTCGGCGCTTTCCACAAGCTTCAAGCTGGATTGGGATCGAGCGGGCGCGGCGTTTGTTTTGCCGCGGACAGGCGAGGCCCTGCAGGCACTTGTCGATCGTTTAATCGGCGAGCATCTTCAAGCTTAAACAAAATTGGATCGGAACAGAAGGTGGGAAGGATTGCCCGGCGAGCTCGCCGGACAATCCTGGACCGGCCTTTCGGGATTTAGGGAAGCGCGTAGATCGTCTTCAGGACCTTTTCCGCAAGGTTCTTCGGAAGGGGCGCGTAAGAAAGTGAGGCGGCTTCACTTTCGCCGGAACTGACGATCCAGCTCAGCATGTCCTTAAGGACTTTCTCCTTGGCAGCGTCCGCCGGATGGGCGGGAATGAGCAGGTAGGTGAAGCTGGAGATGGGGTAGGCGTCAGCACCGGGAGCATTGGTGATGGAGACGCGATAGTCGGCGGGCATGTTCTTGATGCTGGCGGCGGATTCCGTGACCCCGGCAATGGAGCCCTTGACCCAGTTGCCGGCGGCGTTCTTGATGGCGCCGAAGGTCATGTGATTCTGGAGCGCATAGATGAGCTCGACATAGCCGATGGCGCCCGGCAACTGACGAACCAGACCGGCCACGCCTTCATTGCCTTTGCCTCCCACGCCGACCGGCCAGCTGGGCGAGGTTCCCTTACTCGGTCCGGCGGCCCACTCCTTGTTCACCTTGCTGAGATAGTCGGTGAAGATGAAGCTGGTGCCGCTGCCATCAGAGCGATGGACTACGATGATCTTCTGATCGGGCAGGTGGACGCCGGGATTGTCCTTGGCGATGTTGCCATCGTTCCAGTTGGTAATCTTGCCCAGGTAGATGTCGGCCAGGGTTTCACCGCTGAGCCTGATATCGCTGACTCCCGGTACATTGAAGACGGGCACCACCGCGCCGAGCACAGTGGGAATGTGGATCAGCTTGATTTTTGAGGAACTGAGCATATCGTCGGTCATGGGCATGTCGGATGCGCCAAAATCGACCGTGCCCTTGGTGACCTGGGCGATGCCGCCGCCGGAGCCGATGGACTGGTAGTTGATCTGCACCCCGGGATGCGCGGCGCTGTACTCGCTAAACCACTTGGAATACATCGGGTAAGGAAATGTGGCGCCCGCCCCGGTTAGCTTCTGTGCCTGAACCGTGCCCAATGCCAGCATGGATAACAGAACGGCGATAAAAGTTTTCTTCACTGTACGCTCCATTGCAGTTGTTACTGCCGCCTACCATTGTTCGCGCGCAATGTTACGGGGATTTGAATCACGCGCAATAATTCAGTTGTGTTTTGCCGGCGAAGCGGTTCTTCCGGATGGGCAGGCTTGGCCACAAATCCATTTGAATCAATACAATCAGGCCGGCGCGGAGACCCTTAAGAGAGCACTTCAGAAACAGGAGGGACAACGGGCGCGACGGGCGCCAGCGGCAGGGTGAAGTGGAAGGCCGCGCCCTTGCCCATCACGCTCTCAGCCCAGATGCGGCCGCCGTGGGCCTGAACGATGTGTTTGACAATGGCGAGGCCCAGCCCCGTGCCACCGGATTCGCGGGAGCGCGCTTTGTCGATGCGGTAGAAACGCTCGAAGATGCGTTCAAGATGTTCGGACGCGATACCGGGCCCGAAGTCCTGAACGGTGAACTCGACTTCAGAGGCGAGCGGCTTTGCCCCGACACGAATGCGCTTGCCCTCCCGGGCATACTTGAGCGAGTTTTCGATCAAGTTGCCGAAGACCTGATTCATGGCGTCGGGGTCTGCCATGACGAGTAGATCGGGAGCTCCCGCGGATTGAAGTTTGACGCCGGAGTCGACAACGATGCCGCCAAGGGCGTCGATGGCATCCTTGACCAGGACGCTGGCGCGCGCCGGTTGCAGCGAGAGTCTGTAATCGGGGCTCTCGACACTGGCCAGGGCCAGCAAATCCTCAGTAAGCCTGTTCATGCGCGTGGCGTTCTTGAGGATGATGCCAAGAAACTCGCTGGTGGTTTCGGGACTGGGATGGGGGTCTTCCATCAGCGTTTCCACATAGCCCTGAATCGACGTGAGGGGGGTGCGCAGCTCGTGGCTCACGTTGGCGACAAACTCGCGGCGAGATTTCTGCGCCCCCTCGATCCCGGTGACGTCGTGCAGGACGGCGAGCGCGCCACCGCTGGGCAGCGGAGCGGCATTGATCTCAAAGACGCGTCCGGGGGCCATGGAACTGGAGCGGCCAAAGCAGACCTCGCGGCGATCGAGCGCCCCGCGGACGCAGGCCAGCAGTTCCGGATCGCGCACGGAATGGACCAGGGGACGCCCTGGGCGCACCTGGGTTCCCGCGATGCGCTCCATAACGGCATTGGACCAGCGAACGAAACCTTCGGGGGTGATGGCGACCACCGCTTCCTGCATGGAATCGAGGATGGCAGCCAACTCCTGGCGGCGGCTCTCGAGTTCGGCGAAGTTCTTGCCCAGCCGTTCCGCAGTCTGGTTGAGAGCGTTCTCCATGGGGGAGAATTCATCTTTTTGAGTATGTTGGAGGCGGGCGGACAAATCGCCGTCAGCGATGCTGCGCGCAAAGTCGACAACGCTCCGCAGGCGAGCGGAGATGCGGCCGGCAACCCATGCGGCCAGGGGCAATGCAACGGCCAGAGCAATCAGTCCGGCCCAGAGGGCCTCTCTGCCGAGCAGGCTCAAGGTTCTTTCGGCGGCCCGGACCTCCAGGAGGTGAAAGGCCGACTCCAGCACCAGCGTGTGTAAGACAAGCAGGAGGGTGAAAAGTGCGAGGAGCCTGGTAAAGAATCTGGGGGTCAATGAAGTTACTCGCTCTTGGGGAGCTCGAACCGATAGCCGGCGCCCCGCACGGTTTTCAAGTAGCGGGGATTCTCGGGATCGACCTCGATTTTCTCACGAATGCGGCGCACGTAGACGTCCACGGAGCGGGGGGTGACAAAGCGCGCATCGCCCCAAACGGCGTCGAGCAGATGGTCGCGGCTGAAGACACGGCCGGGATGGCGCGCCAGGTAGTCGAGCAAGCGGAACTCGGTGGCGGTGGTGGTGGTCAATTGGCCACGGACCTTCAACTGCATAGCGCCGGCGTCGATGATGACCTCTTCAAAGCTGATGATCAAAGGCGAGGCAGGGCGCTCGAATCGCCGCAGAACGGCCTTGACGCGGGCCACCAGCTCACGGGTTGAAAATGGCTTGGTAATGTAATCGTCGGCACCCAGTTCCAGGCCTAAAACGCGATCATTTTCCGCGGCGCGTGCGGTGAGGAAGATGATGGGCACGGTGGAGAGCCCATGGTGACTGCGCAGACGGCGGCAGACGTCGAGCCCATCGCCACCCGGCACCATGATGTCGAGCAGAAACAAGGCGGGTGGTTTGCGTTCGGCGTCGGGAATGAGGTTGGTGGGGGTATGAAACAGGCGCGCATCGAAACCAGCCGCTTCAAGGTGATGCTGCACCAGCCGTGAAATATCGGCGTCGTCTTCCAGCACAAATACGGTTTGGCTCAAACGGTCTGCCCTCACCCGGCGGCCGTTCACCGGCAAATTGAGTTGGCCGCGCGGAATCATTAACAGAGTAATGCAGCGAGGCAAACAGAATGCAAACGTTTGATGAATTTGCGCCGGGAGAGGGTGAGGGCTGGAGATTGAATTGCAGATGGACGAAGGGCGTGAAGAACACTAATTTTTCTTGACTTTGGCGTGGGGCCTCTGCAAGACTTCCTCTGCTCTTCCGGCTCAGTCAAACGGCGCGAACATCCCCAATGCGATCGGGCTGGGGTCTGGCAACGATGGAACACATTTGTGCCTGAGCAGACGCGGCATGAACGATGGCGGCTTGCGGGCTGGAAGACAACTCAACTGGCAGGAGGAAATATGAAGAAATACTTCGCAGAGCTTGTGGGCACCTTCATCCTGGTGCTGTTCGGCTGTGGAACCGCGGTCGTTGCCGGAGACAAGGTGGGCATTCTGGGGATTGCGTTCGCGTTCGGACTGGCGCTGGTTGGGGCGGCTTACGGGATCGGCTCCATCTCCGGCTGCCATATCAACCCGGCGGTCAGCCTGGGCGTGTTTGTGGCGGGGCGGATGTCGATCAAGGACATGATCGGCTACTGGGTGGGGCAGTTCCTGGGCGGCGTGCTGGCCGCATGGGTGCTGTCGATCATTATCAGCGGCGTTGGCGGGGGCTACAACATTGCCGCCAGCGGACTTGGCCAGGACGGCTGGGGCCCGGGGTATCAGGGCGGCTACAACATCACTTCGGCGATCGTGTTTGAGTTTGTGGCCACGATGATTTTCGTGATCGTGATCCTGGGCTCGACGCAGGAGAAGGCGCCGACGGGGTTCGCCGGGCTGGCCATCGGCATCACGCTGGTCGCCATTCACATCTTCGGCATCCACATCACCGGCGTGAGCGTAAACCCGGCTCGCAGCCTGGGACCGGCGCTTCTGGTAGGCGGTCAGGCCCTGGCCCAGGTTTGGCTCTTTTTGCTGGTTCCGAGCATCGGCGGCGCAGCGGCCGGTCTGCTGTTCAGGACCAAGGCGCTCGAATTGAGCTGAAATTAAAGCTGTCCCCCCCGAGACCAGGCTGGGAAGACTCCGCATAACGGAAATCTTCCCGGCCTGGTTTTTTTGCCCTGAAAGGCCGCGGCGACGACCATGATTTAGGCTGAAAGCTCAGGCATGGCCGATGCACTGGCCATGTGGATCGGGAGAGCGCATGACTTGGTTAACTCTGCTGGTGGGAGCGGTGGTCGGCATGTTTTCCGGCGTGGTCGGGATCGGCGGCGGCATCCTGTTCGTGCCCGCCCTCGTGTGGATGTACGGAATGAGTCAGCACAAGGCCCAGGGCACGTCGCTGGGCGCATTGCTGGCGCCGGTGGGCCTGCTGGCCTTTCTTGAGTACTACCGCAAGGGGAACGCGGACATTCGCGTGGCAGCTCTGCTGGGTTTGGGGTTTCTGGTAGGCGGATACTTTGGCGCGACGGGCGCACAAATGATTTCGGAAGTGGTGTTGCGCCGCATTTTTGCGGGATCGCTTGTTGCATTGGGCGGATGGATGTTCTTCCACGGATAGAGTGGTTCGCGAACTGCCGTAAATCGAGGGCAAAGACGCGAGCGGGATTTTCCCCAGGAAGAGGCCACCCTCGACGAAACTCAAGAGGCTGCATTGATTCGGGAACCGCTGCGAAAGATTTTCAGGCGCGGGCGATGAAGCGCAGGCGCACATAGTCGGCAGTCCAGTTGCCGTCTTCGTCGCGTAAAACCGGTTCCAACAGCGCCACTGCTTCATCGACCACCGTTTCTCTCGCCGCTTCAGGCAAGGTGTCAAGGACGCCACGGCGAAAAGTTCTAAGCCAGCCGCCCATTCCGCTTTCCGCAAGAGGCGTAGGCCGGGGAATGAGCGCAATCCGCTCCACTTTGAAGTTGTGCTGCTTCAATCGCCGGGCGTAGATGTTTGGAGTGGGATAGTAGTTCACGTTGTCTTCGCGGCCATCAAAGCCATGCCGGGACAAGACGGCCATCAGGGCCGCGCGAATGGCGGCGATGTTGCCCATGCCTCCCATTTCCGCGACGAAGCGGCCGCCCGGCTTGAGCACGCGGCGCACCTCGGCCAACATGGCGTCCTGATCACGCACCCAATGCAAAGCCGCGTTGGAGAAGACGGCGTCGAAGGTGCGATCCGGGTAAGGCATGCGCTCGGCGCTGCCTTCCTCCACCTGAATTCCGCGCGAACGGGCGGCCGCGGCCATCGGCGGCGACGCATCCAGGCCCACCACGGCGGCGCCCGTTGCAGCAATGCGCGCGGTGAGTTGACCATCGCCGCAACCGAGGTCAAGAATCCGCTCGCCGGGCTGAGGGACCAGCCACTCCAGCACGCCGCCTGCGAGACCGTGCACGAACGCACCGTTCTGCCCGTATGCCTGTGGATCCCACGTCTGCGTCATGGCCGGCCTCCTGGTAGCAGTTTCGTGGACTGGAGGGCATAAGACAAAGTTATTCTGGTTTGGAATTGGATAAGAAATTGTTATGGCAATAATATACTTGACAGACTATAAACGAGCGGCTAGTGTATCTAAATTTCTCCATGGGTCCAGTCTGCTTCCTTCGCGGATTCCCTTCCTATATTCCTTAATGAATTTGTGGGGGATGTTCCTCGTGTACCCCTCGCGATTGAGATGGGCAAAAAGAATTCTAACGGTGTTCCCAGGGTACGCCGCTACGATCAGTTTTCGGTCCGAGTCAGAGCGCAAAAAATGGTGCGCTATTTCGGCAACGGATAACGAGTTCCCTCAACAATGCCGTCTATGCTGACATTACCCCACTCAAAACCTTCAATGTCACAACGCTTTCTACAAAGAATCTCGCTGTGACAATATAACTCAGTCACTGGTGAATACCTGAGATAGCCATCAGCGTTATGAGCGAAGTAGCCTGATACAGGATTACTCATTCCACTCTCAATCAAATCGAAACCAAGCGAGTCATTAAACAATGCCCTTAGGCCCATATCTGAAAACTGGAAAAAGTGCCAAGGACGTTCGTGCGAGGCAAATGAGAAGTGAGTTTCAGTAAAAACATGCCCGCCAACTTTTAGTAGTTTTTGGATTTCGAGCGCGGCTATCCAAGGCATAAATAGATGCTCAAAAACGGCAGACGAAAAAATCAAATCGAACTTTTCCTGTCCAGCAAAGTAAGTTGAAAGCTTATGAGCATCACCAACTACATCAACATTTTCACCAGCATAAAAATCAAAGCCCACGTAATCGGCATTTGAGAATCGATTTCGAAGATTTGACCCCGTCACATTTCGGGAGCCAATCTCTAGCACTCTAAGCCCCTTTTTATTAAAAGTCTTTGACAAATAATCCGGCCAATTTCCGTGCGAAACATTTTCCGGCTTAGAAATATGGTCTTTACGAAATCGAAATGGGAGAGTAGCCACTAGTCCATATAATCGCGCAAGCTTCTTAGCCACGGGTTTGAGAATCTCTCCCATCCGGAATCTGTCCTTTCGGTACGGGTCAAATGGGATTATATCGCTCCTGAAGTAGATTGTGAGGCCAACAGAAGTTATGCCCCGAGAACGCCAGCGTTTGCCCAAGAGAAGCAGGACGATTCGCTGCCGTCCTTTCGACGCCTTTTATCGTCCTCTGCTCTATCCCGGCCAGTCGCAGGCCGTATCCCCTAAGCTGAGGGACCATTGAGTAGAGAACTTCTTCCAATGTCTTTTCTTGCCAGCAAAACCTGCGACAAAGACATGGCTCCTGGTATGAGTGCCAGATTCATCGAGATATAGGCTAATCATCGCGCTCCATCTGGCTGGACAATCGTGTGGGGATTCACATAGGCCATCAGTTTCCGATGGCTGACTTTGGGCCCAAATCTGCATTGTGGAGTGGCGGCTGCCGGGCACCTGCGCGCGGGTCAGATCGACTGCACAGGGAGAAGGGTGAGGTCGTCGACCAGGCCGACTTCCTTTTGCACGAAAGGTTCACCGTAGCGGACGCCAGCCAAGAGGCCGTAGTGGCGCGCCTCGGCAAAGGTACGCTCCCGGATCTCCTCTTCAGGAACAAAGAGTCCCCCGCCGGCGGCCTGGTTCGCGTATTGGGAGCGGTAGGCCATCAGGGCTGCATGGCGCTGCTCGATGAAGGGCGAGATGTCCACGATGAAAGATGGACGGACATCGGCATAGAGGCCGGCATAGACGATTTTGAAAGGCCGATGAGGGGCGGTTCCGGTGTCGATTTCCTTGAGGCCAGGAATTTTCTTGCGGCCGGGAATTTTCTTGAGACCGGAGAGGAAGCAGGCGTCGTATCCGAGCGTTGCGGTGATGGCGTGGTCAGGATGGCGCGCCTGCCAGTAGGGCAGGATGACCACGCGCGGACGCAGGAGGCGCAGCACGCGGACAATCTCTATGCGGTTTTCGAGGGTATTCTCGACGGCCCCGTCGGCGAGGTTGAGCGCCTGACGCCAGCCGACACCGAGCAGTCTTGCAGCGTCAGCCGCTTCGTGGCCGCGCGTTTCCGCGCTGCCGCGGGTTCCGGCTTCGCCCAGGGTGAGGTCAAGAATTGCGGTGCGCAGGCCGCGCGCGGCCATCCTCAGGAGTGTGCCGCCGCAGGTTTGTTCCACGTCGTCGCGATGGGCGGCGATGGCCAGCACGTCGGCAACGGGATCGGCAGCCATGGGATCAGTAAACGGTGTTATTGGTGTCGGTGATGGCGTCCATGTAGGCCACGTCATAGGCCGTGCCTGTGACGGTGACGTATTGGTTGTCAATGGACGAGCCGTCGACGGTTGAGTTGATGTACACCTGCCCCCCCTGCGCGGTATAGATCTTGTGCAGGCCGGTGACCGCAGCAATTCCGGTGGCATCCCCGATATAGGGCTCAAGCAGGACCACCTGGCTTGTGGAGGTGTTGTACATGGTGAGGCAGCCGTAGGGCTGGTTGTTATAGAACCGCTCACCTTGATTGCATTTGGTCATGCCGATCCACAGGGTATTGTCATCCGCCTGGATCATGCGACTGACGGCGCCGGGCAATCCATCGCTGATGGAAACGGGATTGGGGGAACTTTGAGTAGAAGGGACCAAGGTGTTGTTCGCCAGGTTGAGCACCGAGAGAAAGCCGCCAAAATAGCCATCGGGCATGAGGCGCTGTCCGACCACGTACATGGTGGAGCTGTTGACGAGAGCGTTGCTTGCGCCGCTGGGTATGGGGATGTTGGTGATGGGCGTGGCTTGCGGGTTGGCGCAAGGGGCAGTGTTGCAAGGGAGCAGCCCCGATTGCTTACCGGTAAGAAAGATAAGGGGGGCCACGGGCACCAACGAGATGGAGGCATTGTTGCCGCCGCATTCCGGCCCGCAGTTGAGCACATAGGCTGTGCTTCCGTCGGCCGAGAAGACAGCCTTGGTGGGCCGGTCGAAGACCAGCGGCGCACCGTAGTAGTTTCCGGTTGCGTCAAGCTGGTCGGGACTCTGCACCTGAAACAGGCACCAGAGGGGAGCATTTTGGGGCTCGCAGTCGACGGCGGCCTTGGGCCAGGTGGCAGGTCCGCCGGAATAATTGAGCGACTGGGCGGTGGTCAGCTCTCGAGGATAGTAGGCATAGTTCGAATTCTGGACGAAGGCCAGGACCATGGAACCGCCGGGGTTGACGCTGATGCGATAGACGCCCGGAAGGCTGAGCGGGTAAGAGGAGCCGTTCGACTGGTTGGCGATGGTTAAGACGCGGGACGACTCGGAGGCCGCGAAGACGTAAGTTCCATTGCGGGTAGCGAATACGCTGGCGGAAAGACCATTCAGGCCGGAGACGTTGCCGATTGCCTTCTCGGACTGGTAATTGGCCATGACCAGACTGCCATCCCCGAAGCCGTAGACTGCCCCCTCCTGTTCCTCGGGCATGCTCTGAATGGAGATGGGCTGCGCGCCGGAATATCCAGAGACAGAGAACGTAGCGGGCAGGCCGGTGCGGCCGCTGCGGAAGTCGTAGTAAGCGTCGACAATCTGCAGTGAGCCCTTGGTAAAGACGCTGGGGTTCTGGACTGCGATCATGACACGGTAACTTAGCCCGCTGGGGGGGAGGATGCGGCCGGCAAAATAGGTAGTGGTGCCACAACCTGCCAGTCCGACTGCAACCGCGAGGGCGGCACCGGCGCTGATCCAAAGACTTCTTTTCTTCAAAATCCCTTACCTCGGTCGATGCGCGGAACGAGCCGCGGATGATGGCATTTAACGGGGCGCAGAGCCCAGCGTATGACTAACGAAGTATAACAAAGCAGGCCACGACTCTGGCGCGGTTGGCCGGCGTGGCTTAGCATGACAAAAGAATGAGTAAGTTTGCCGAGATTTTTCCAAACCGCGCGCTGCTGGCCGACGGCGCCATGGGCACGGTGCTTTATGCCCGCGGCATCTTTATCAACCGCTGCTACGACGAGTTGAATCTCTCGGACCCGGGATTGATTCTGTCTGTCCACGAGGAGTATTTGCAGGCGGGGGCGGAGATTCTGGAGACCAACACGTTTGGGGCGAACGCGATCCGGTTGGCGCGCCACGGCCTGGCCGACAAACTGACAGAGATCAATGCCGCCGGGGCACGGCTGGCCCGGCAGGCGGTCAAGAATCTGAAGAGCAAGCAAGGGGGCGAAGCCTGGGTGGCCGGATCGCTGGGGCCGCTTGGAGTGCGGCTGGAGCCATTGGGCAAGACCGGTCTGGACGAGGCGCGCCAGGCATTTTCTGAGCAGATCAGGATCCTGGCCGAGGGCGGCGTCGATCTTCTGATTGTTGAAACCATGCCGGCGCTGAATGAAGCGCGGCAGGCGCTTGAAGCTGCGCGGGCCGTCGCACCCGGTCTGCCGGTGCTGGTGATGGTGACAGTGGACGACGAATCCATCTGCCTGGATGGGGCTTCGCCGCAGCAGGCCGCGGCGCTGCTGGCGGAGTGGGGCGCCGATGCGGTGGGGGTGAATTGCTCCGCCGGCCCGACAACCGTGCTGACAGCGGTGGAAGCGATGCGCGCGGCCACCGTGCTGCCGCTGGCGGCCATGCCCAACGCGGGAATGCCAAGAGCCGTGGAAGGCCGCAACATCTATCTCTGCTCGCCGGAGTACATGGCCAGCTTTGCGCGCAAGGCCATTGCCGCGGGGGTGCAGATTGTGGGCGGCTGCTGCGGAACCACGCCCAACCACATTCGCGCCATGCGCTCCGCAATTCGAGCGATGGATGAACAAGCGCACTTTGAAAGCACGGGCGCGGCCCCGGTGCCGAACCCCGAGACTCCGCCGGCGCCGCTTGGAGCCCGCTCCCGCATCGGATCCCTGTTGGCCGAGGGCAAGTTCATCAACCTGGTGGAGATTGTGCCGCCCAAGGGGATCGATTGCTCGAAAGAGATCGAGGGCGCCAGCCTGATGGCGCAACTGGGCGTCCACGCCATCAACGTATACGACTCGCCCCATGCCTCGGCGCGCATGAGCGCACAGAGCGTCTGCATCCAGATTCAGCAGCACACCGGGATTGAGACGATTCTGCATTACACCTGCCGCGACCGGAATATTCTCTCGATCCAATCGGATCTTCTGGGAGCCTCGTCGATCGGCTTGCACAACATTCTTTGCGTCACAGGCGATCCGAACAAAGCGGGAAACTATCCTGACGCGACCGCAGTGTTTGACGTGGATTCGATTGGCCTGGTCAACGTGGTGCAACGGCTGAATCACGGGCTCGATATCGGCTCAAACTCGATTGGCGCGAGCAGCAACTTTACAGTGGGCGTAGCCGCCAACCCGGGGGCACCCGACATGGAGAACGAAGTGCGGCGTTTTGCCTACAAAGTTGAGGCGGGCGCCGAGTACGCGATTACCCAGCCGGTGTTCGAGGTGCGTCTTCTGGAACAGTTTCTGGAGCGCATCAAGGATTTCCGCATTCCCGTGATTGCGGGCATCTGGCCGCTCACGAGCCTGCGCAACGCCGAATTCATGAAGAACGATTTGCGCCTGTCAATGCCGGAAGAGATCATGCTGCGCATGGCGCAAGCCGATTCCCCTGACGCCGCACGGATGGAAGGGGTGAGGATTGCCCGGGAAATGCTGGAGGCCGTGCGCCCGTTTGTCCAGGGTGTTCAGGTCAGCGCTCCCTTCGGCCTGTACAACGTGGCTGCCGAGGTATTCGCCAGCGTACTACCGAAGGGCACCAACCCCATGGAGTGAGCCAATGCCTTCATTTGAAGAATCGCTTAAGAAGCTGGAAACGATCGTCGATCAACTGGAAAAGGGCGACCTTGCCCTGGAGGAGTCACTGAAACTCTTCGAGGAAGGCGTTGGCCTGTCGGCGGCCTGCAAGCAGGAGCTGGATAGCGCCGAGGGCAAGGTGCAGATGCTGGTGAAGCAACGCGACGGTTCGTTGAAGGCGGAGCCGTTTTTGACGGAGAAGCCGTTTTAGGGGCAGGGGCCAGGGGTCAGGGGCCGGGAGCTCGGGGCCGTTGTCAGCCTAGCCACTTGGGATTGTGGGCTGTGCCGTCAAAGTTGCTGGATATCTTGTACAACTCAAATTGGCCTTGCTGGGCTGCAGGTTTGGTGCGTTCAAGCAGGCTGGCGACTTCCTCGGCCGACAAAGGCTTGAAGGTTCTTGCCGCTTCCAGCGCCTGGTCGAGAACAGCCTGGCTGTCTATGCCGGTAATCTGGACGGCAATGGGAAGATTGAGACAGTAGTGCAATCCCTCGATGGGCGTTACGGTTTTGCTGTTGAGGATGTAGTGGTCGCCGAAGGCCTTCATGCCGAGGGGAGCGATCTGTTCGCGAACCAGGACCGGCAGTACCTCGTGCGCAAAGCTGCGGAAGTGCGCGTCCATCACATTGAGAGGCATCTGCACGGCGTCAAAGTGGAACTGGCGGGCGCGGGCTTCGTCGAGCATGCGCAGGTGGACGTAGGGGTCCTTGTGGCCGGTAAAACCTATGTAGCGGACCTTGCCTGCCTTTTTTGCTTCGAGCATGGCCTCCATGGCACCGCCCTCGGCGAAGATGCGATCGGGATCTTCAAGGCGGATGACTTCGTGAAACTGCATGAGATCCACGTGGCCGGTCTGGAGGCGTTCAAGGGATTCGTCAATCTGACGGGCGGCTTCGGACTTGGTGCGGCCGTCAATTTTGGTCATAAGGAAGACCTTGGCGCGATAGCCGTCGGCCAGAGCCTTTCCCATGCGGACCTCACTGACGCCGCCGTTGTAATCCCAGCAATTGTCCATGAAGTTGATGCCACGGTCGATGGCCTGGCGGACGAGTTGGATGGATTGCTGCTCGTCGATGCCGGGGTGGGCGATGTGGTAACCGCCGAGGCCGATGGCCGAGACGCGCTCCGAGGTGCGGCCAAGGGTGCGATACACCATGCCGCCCGTTTCGGGCTTGCCGGATTCAGAGGAAAGAAGAGGGGTTATCAACTGCTCAGATGCGACCGCGCCGGCAGCCACCGTTGCCGTTTTCAGGAAATCTCTCCGCTTCATGATGCCTCCCAATGGATGTGGGTATAAATGCTGCCCAGAGGGCAAGTCAAGGTGGATTGACTCTTAATCAACGATCTTCGCCTTGCGATCTTCGCCTGGCGCGACGATCTTCGCCTTGCGCGACCCTTTGGCCAGGCGCGCCAGCACTGCCTGCTCGCGGAGCACCTGCTTCAACGGGCGCGCGGGGGTGCCAAAGAAAACGGTGCCGGGCTTGAGTCCCTCGTTGGTGAGGGATTTGCCGTTGAAGACGCCGGACTGGCCACCCAGAATCACGCCGGGACCAATGTGGACATGGTCGCCGACGCCCACCTGGCCGGCGATGATGGCTCCGTTGCCCACGGTTGAGGAGCCGGAGATTCCGGTGAGCGCAACCAGGATCACGTCTTCGCCGATGTCGCAGTTGTGGCCGACATGGACCAGATTGTCGATTTTTGTGCCGCGACCGATTCTGGTCTGCCTGAGGGCGCCACGATCGACGGTGGAATTGGCGCCGATCTCGACTTCGTCCTCAAGCAGCAGCGTGCCCTGTTGGGGGAATTGGGTATAGGCGCCACTGGCGGAGTCGCGGACATAGCCGAAGCCGTCAGCGCCGAGGACCGCGCCGGCATGAACGACGACCCGATTGCCGAGGGTGGTTCCGGAGTAGAGAACGGCGCGGGGATAGATGCGGCAGTTCTCGCCAATCGAAACCCGGGGGCCAATGACCGCACTGGCTTCGATGCGGGTGCCGGCACCGATGGAAGCGTCGTCGCCGACGATGGCTCCCGGGCCGATGCTGACGCCGGCTCCGAGGGTGACCCTGGCGCCCAGGATCGCCGCTGGATGAATGCCGGCTGGCGGCGCAGCAGGAGCGAGGAGGCGGGCAGCGCGGGCAAACCAGAGGCGCGGCTGATCGGCTTCAACGACTCCCATTGCCGGATGGGAAGAATATGTTTCGAGATTTCCGGCTTTAAGGACCACGGCCCCCGCAGTCCCGGCCAGTGCCTTGGCGGCCGAAACAGGGTCTTCAGCAAAGACGAGATCGAGCGGCTTGGCCGAGGCCGTAGCGGCAACACCGGCAAGAATCGTTTCCGGCTTTCCCTGCGCCAGCTTGCCACCCAGATTTTCCACCAGTTCGCCCAGCGTCATGGAACTCTCCTCAGTGTTGTCGGGGTTTAACTGTACAGAGCTGGTTCCCCGGCAGGCCGCGTCTTCCAACGGCGGTGAATCCACAGCCACTGGTCAGGATAGCGCCGAATCCAGGATTCGATGGCAAGGGTGCATAGTTCGGTACCGGCGAGGATGTCGGCCGCAACGTCGCCGGTGTGCGGAATCGCGACTTCGGGGCCGAAATGGAGGACGTAGCGCCGCTCGGCAGGTTCCCACAGCATGAAGCCCGGCAGGACGGCTGCGCCGGTTTTGCGGGCGATATGGGCGAGGCCGGTGGCGGTGCAGGCGTCGATGCCAAAAAACTTTACAAAAGCTCCCTGCGGCGGGGTCATGTTGGTGTCCATGAGGATACCGACGGTCTGGCCAGAGTGCATGGCGGTGAGCAGTCCGCGGCCGAAATCGTCCTTGTGCAGAACGTGATTGCCGTGGAGGCACCGAATGGCGTTGACATAGGCGTCGAGGCGGCGGTTGTCGAGGCGGCGAATCACCATGCCCATGGGGTGACCCATGAGCGAGTGGTAGAAGCTGGAAAGCTCCCATGCTCCAAGATGAGCGGTGATGACAAGAACGCCTTTGCCGCGGGCCTGGGCGGCGAGATAGTGTTCAAGCCCCTCGGTACGCATCCATTCGGCGGTGTTCGCAGGGGTATAGCGGGTCATGCGGCAGAACTCGACCAATTGCCAGCCGAGATGGATGTAGACACGGCGCAGGATGGCCGTTCTGGCCTCAGGCGCAAGCTCAGGGAGGGCCATGGCGAGGTTCCGGTCACCGACATGGCGTAAACGCGTAAACAGCCAGTAGACTGCGAAGGCGAGGATGCCGGCAAAGAGGCGCGCCAAGCCGCGCGGCATGCGTCCCAGGGTGCGCGCCACGGAGACGACCAGCCAATATTCGAGATTTTCCCGCATGATTGAAGGCCAACACCAGTTTATGGCATGGTGCGCGGGTCAGCAGAGGGCGGACGAGCGGGCAGGCCGGTCCGGCTGAGGCCGGACCGGCCGTGGAACTCAAATCAAATCTGGTTTTAGTGGCTCTTACCGGAAACGAACGCGTGGGCGACGGTGCGCACAAAGGGCACGGCTGCCTCAGGGACGGGGACTTCGCCCTTCAGGATGGATTCAAAGGAGTGCCGCTGGCCATAGTACGTGTCGGTGTCCTGGTTGTTCTGGCTTACGCTTGTGCCATCCAGATCGATGCCGGCGAAGAGGCCCTTGTTGCGCGAGTAGCTGAGCAGTTCCGCATTCATTTTCCAGTCGGTGGAAGCCTGACCGCTGCGGCCCACGGGACCGGCAGCCGCGGAGGCATCGCCGCCGATCTTGAACTTGTCCTTGAGCAGGTCCTGGAAACCGCGATCGTTCACAGCCACGAGCACGAGGTCAGTGGATTGACCGCCAATCTGGAAGCCGAACGATCCGCCGGCCATACGAATGAATACGGGGGCGCTCCAGCCATGGCCGGTTCGGCAAGTGACAATTCCCTGGCCGTACTGGCCACCGAAGACAAACGCTCCCTTAATCATGCCCGGGACCACGGCAACGCAGGTGGCCTGATGCAGGATATCCAGGGGAATGCTCCTGTCCTGGGCGCCCAGAATCTGGTCAAGGACCACTTTGGCGGCGTCAACGCGGCCTTGCAGGTCATCCCGCGAGGAAGCTGCAAAGGCAGCACATGTGAGAAAGAAGCTAAGGCAGATCGAGGCAATGGTTTTCTTCATATCCGTTTCCTTTCCAATCCATGGCCTTCCGTTGCGCGGAAGGGTGGTCCACCACTTGAGAGAGCGGAACCTGATTTCGCCGCCTTCCGGCCGGCGAAACTCGAAGCGCTATGGGTAACGACCGGCGCAACAGCGGAGGCTCCTGAAACAGGCTACAGCATCCGGACAAGCAGATGCAGACAAGCAAACCGGGCAAGCAGGGGTGCAGTGAGCGCCGTGAGCCGCATACCGCCTGGCTGCACAGCGCAGGGAGAGAAACAAACGAGAGCGAGCCTGCTGCGGCGCTGACTTGCGTGGAGCGAAACCAGTTGCTCTCAACGCTCAGATGCAAGGTTCGAACGCGGGGATGGACGAGGAAGGGGCTGGATCGGAGTTACGCACATCGGATTGTCTGCGGAGGAGCCGTAAAGACAAAAAAGAGGAGTTCCGAGGCTTCATGAAACATGCTGCCTAGGAACTCCTTTCCCCAGATCTGCGTTGTTTCTGTAAACAGCATTGTGGAAAACGGGATCATGGCACAAGAGTACTTAAGGGTTGTGGCTTTTCGTAACCATTTAAAATTACTAAATAGTAAACTTACTTTTCACTTATTCCGCGCGGTGCGTGCGGCGCGCATTTGACGGCGGCAAGTGGAAGAGAGTTCGGGCGGCCATGGAGAGTTTGATTCGATTGTCTACGCCTGCTTTGCGCATCAGCCGGCCCAGATGGGCCCGCACGGTACGCTCCTCGATGCCCATTTCGGAGGCGATCTCGCGGTTGGAGCGCGCATTAAGAATCAACTCAAGCACCTGGCGCTCGCGGTCGGTGAGTTTGGGAGTGGCGATGGAGGGATGGGGGCGAGGTTTCTCAAGGAGCCGGTCAACAAGTTTGGAGAGCAGACGGCGGGGCGCCCAAATGGAGCCTTCGCTGACCGTATTGATCGCCTTGCACAACATGGCAGGGCCCGCACTGGCTTCAAGATAGGCGCGTGCTCCGGCGGCGATGGCGGCGAGCACCAGTTCGTCTTTCCCTGCCGGCCCGATCACAATCAAGCGGACGCGAGGATGGGAGCGGCGAATGGACTCCAAAGTCTTGAGGCCGCTGGAGGAAGGATGGAGGTCGATCACCAGATACTCGAGCGCTTCGTCGGCGAGCAGATTCCTGATGCTGCCTGTGACCGGGAGCAAGCGGGCCTGGGACCGGCAAGCAGGCTGGTCGAAGATTGCTGGCGAGCCCTGCGAGGCGCATCGGCTCGTCAGCCACTAATCCGACGCGGATGGGGCCACGATTGCGATTGGCGGACATTTTGTGTCCTCTGCTCCCAGTGAGGAGAGCCGTGCCGGAGCGGCGCAAGACAGGTAGACGGCGCAGAGTCTTTAGATCTTCCTGTCGTGCTCTGAACCCATCCGACCCGTTCGCCAGTTGCAACAGCTAGAGCTTTGGGAAGAACGATTCCCTGTTGGTTCTGGTATTTGCCCTTGCGATCGGCATAACTCACCTCGCAGGGCTCATCGGAGCGGAAAAACAGAATCTGGCACAGCCCTTCGTTGGCATAAACCCTGGCCGGTAGAGGAGTGGTATTTGAAATCTCGAGGGTCACAAATCCCTCCCATTCCGGCTCGAACGGCGTTACGTTCACAATGATTCCGCAACGCGCGTAGGTCGACTTACCAACGCAGATCGTCAATACATCCCGGGGAATTCGAAAGTACTCCACTGACCGCGCCAACGCGAACGAGTTGGGCGGGACAATCACCGATGGGGCCTGAACCGAGACAAAGGAACGCTCGTCAAAGGCTTTGGGATCGATGATGGCGCTATTAACATTTGTAAAAATCTTGAATTCGTCAGAGACTCTGAGGTCGTACCCATAAGAAGAAAGCCCGTAAGAGATAACCCCGCCGGCGACCTGCTTCTCGCTGAAGGGCTCGATCATGCGATGGTTGACGGCCTGTTCCCTGATCCAACGATCGCTGCCAATCGACATGACTCTCCTGTTCGGGAAGGGAAAACTTTGCTGAGGGTTGCACGACTCAACTGTTTCAGAGATGACGATTCATCTTACGAAAAGAGCCTTCGAGTTGACAATCGAAATCACCGCGGTGTGGTGATCGATTGGCTCCAGGCTCGCGCTTGTGGAGCAGGTTGCGTGCTTTTCCTCATCAGAAAAGCGGAGAATCGGCATTCCGGTATTTCATAATCGGAACAAATTCTGTACTATCTCGACTGTAAGACGTAGTACAGTGGATACCAGTCGCGCCAGCGAGGATACCCCATTGATTAAACAAGACATCGTCCATCACGTCATCGAGCGCACGGGCCTTCCGCGCACCAAGGCAGAGGCTGCGGTGGATACGGTCTTCGAGGGCCTGAAGCAGGCCCTTGCAGCCGGTGAGCGCATCGAACTGCGTGGATTTGGCGTTTTCAGCGTCCGCGCCCGCAAAACAGGGATAGGCCGCAATCCCCGGACAGGAACAGAGGTCAGCATCTCGCCGGGGAAGGCGGTTCGTTTCAAGCCCGGCAAGGAACTGCATTCGCTTGAGACAGGCAGCGCTGCCGGCAAATAGAGCGCGCGTCTGCTAGAGCTAGAGCGCGCATCTGCTAGAGCGCGCATCCGGGAAGCTGACTTCCACGCGGCCGGCAAAGGAAGCAAGGTTACCCGCGCCATCGGCTGCGCATGCATTCATGCCGGAGATGCGTGCCAGGGTGGCGAGCAAATCTCAAAATCATAAGGTGACTGGTGCGCTCAACCTTGAGGGAGTTTGGCAGGGAGTATGGGCTTCCCGCGGTGCTGCTGGCGGCAACCGTGGCGACAACGACTGCCAACGGCGCACGGTTCATGCAGAACTTCGCGGAAGGCATGCCGCCGGTGGTTCGCGACTCCGACCTTTGGCCGTGGGGCTGGCTGGCGAGGCATCCTGAGCTTTATATCAAGGGCTGGGCCTTTTCCTTCACCCTGCTTAGCATCCTGCTGATCCATGAATTCGGCCATTATTTTGCCTGCCGTTTTCACATGATCCAGGCCACACTGCCCTGGGTACTGCCCGCCCCCACGTTGAGCGGGACGGCAGGCGCCGTGATCCGGATCCGTTCCCGCATACCGACCTGCAATGCACTGATGGATGTTGGGATCTACGGCCCGCTTTTGGGCTACGTGGCCTCGGCGCTGGCGGTGACGGTGGGATTCGCGCTGAGCGTCGCGGCTCCGGCGAACGCGCCAGACGCACTGGTGCGGTTTGGCAGCGAACCCCTAACGATCCAGTTGCTGCACGGCCTGGTCTCGCGCTGGAGCGGTCATGCCATCTCATTTGAACGGATCACGCCTCATCCCGTGCTGGTGGCCGGCTGGATTGGACTTTTCATCACCTCGCTGAACCTGATTCCAGGCGGACAACTGGACGGAGGGCACATTCTTTACGCCATTTCGCCGCGGGTTCATCGGGTGTTCACCAACGTTCTGGCCGTTCGTGCTGTTCGTGGCGGGAGCTGTCTACTGGGTGGGCTGGATTTTGTGGGGAATTTTTCTGATGATTCCCGCGATGCGCCACCCGAGCGTTCCGATTGAGACGAGGCTGAGCCGCGGCCGGCTGGCGCTGGGTCTGGCGGGCCTGGTCATTTTGCTGCTGACCTTCACGCCCACGCCGTTCCACGACAGTTCGCTCATGCAGTTGCTGAAGATCGACGCCTTCAGCAGGACGCCGCGGTAAGCAGGCAGCGGGCTGAGGGAACCAGCCTCAAAGCGCTTTTCCACTTTCGGAGCACCGGGTTCCCTGCCCCGGAAACGATACAATCTGCTGCAGGCAGGCTGACATTGACGGCCGGCGCCAAGGAGCAGGATCACGCATGGGATACCAGGTTCTGGCCAGAAAATACCGCCCGCAGCGCTTTGCCGACGTGGCGGGCCAGGACCACGTGACGCGGACGCTGATGAATGCTCTGAACCAGAACCGGATGGCGCACGGCTATATATTTTCAGGACATCGGGGCATTGGAAAGACCACGATCGCGCGCATTCTGGCGATGGCACTGAATTGCCGCACGGAAGTGGGGAGCGAGGGCAGGCCGACGGCGGAGCCATGCGGGGTGTGCGATTCGTGCCTCGAAGTGCGCCAGGGCAGCGCCATAGACGTGATCGAGATCGATGCGGCGACCAACCGCGGGATTGACGAGATTCGCGAGTTGCGGGATGCGGCGCGCTATGCGCCGGCGCGCGACCGGTACAAGATTTACATTCTCGACGAGGCGCACCAGATTACCGAGGCAGCCTTCAATGCGCTGCTGAAGACGCTGGAAGAGCCGCCGGCGCACGTGATCTTCATGATGGCGACGACGGAGCCGGAGAACATTCCGCAGACGATTCGGTCGCGGTGCCAGCACTTCAGTTTTCACGCGGTCAAGTTTGAGGACATTCTCACCCAGCTGAAGATGATTGCCACCGAGGAGCAGGTGACGGCGGAAGAGGCGGCGCTGGCGCTGCTTGCCGAGGCCGGCGACGGTTCGATGCGGGATGCGCTTTCAATCATGGACCAGGCGATTGCCTCGGCGCCGGTGGAGGCGGGGCGGCCGGCGCTTTCGGCCGCGCAGATTCGCGAGTTGATGGGCTCGGTGCCCAACGCCGTCTTCGAGCGGCTGCTGGAGGCGGTGGCCGCGGGACAGAGCGCGGAGTTGATGAAAGAGTTGAACGTGCTGGTCAACGCCGGGAACAGCCCTTCGTCGCTGGCCAGACAGATGGTCCGCTACCTGCGCAATGCGCTGATGGCCAAACTGGGCGGCGAACAGACAGAGTTGCTGCAGATCTCCGCCGACGAGCGGGCACGCGCAGCGCGCACTGCCCTGCTGTTTACCGAGGAAGAGCTGACGCGCAATCTGCAGATTGTGCTGCGAACGTTCGACGACCTGAACTACCGGCAGGAGCAGCGCTTCCACCTGGAACTGGGGCTGCTCAAGCTGATTCATGCGCAGCGGCTGCTGCCGATTGAGGAGTTGCTGAGCGGGGTTGCGAGCGGCGCCGGAGCGCGGGCTCCCAGTGTGCCGAGCGCGCCGAGTGGAGGGCGCGCGACGGCCAGCGCGCCGCGTCCGGCTGCTGCGCCTGCGTCCGCGACGATTTCGCCGTTTGCGCCTGGCGGATGGAGCTCGGGACCGAGCCTGAAGCAGAGTTCACACGTGAGCGCGCAGGCGGCAGAAGCAGCGCCAGCCAGGCTTAGCGAGCCTGCGGCGTTCACAGCAGTGGCGACCGCGGCAGTTGGATACGCCTCGACTGCAACGCTGACCGAGGGCGCACTGGCGATGGCTCCGGAGGCGATGCCTGGCGAGGCGAAGGCTGCTCCGCGTCTCGATGCTGTTCGTCAGGGCGTGGGGTCGGCGCTTGTGAATGCCGGGCACCCCTCGGCCGCGCAACTGCTGAGCACGGGCACATGGATGCTGGATGGTGCGAGTTTGCGCATCGAAGTACCGGGCGTGGGGAAAAAGATGCTCGGACTGACGGTGAACGGAGCGGCGGAAAAGGTGATTCGCCAGCAATTGCAGCTGATGGGCGCGCCGTCGAGGTTCATGGCAGTTCCCGGAGACGGTTCGACGCAGGCGGCGGCACCAATGGCGGCACCTGTCGCCGGGAGCGTTGAGGAGAGGGCCCTGGCGCATCCGCTGGTGCAGCGGGCGCAGGAGATCTTCAAGGCAGAGGTGCGCAGCGTGGTGGATCTTCGTCAAAAGTAGGGAGTCGCTGGGTTGAAGGACGGGTGCGCAAGCGGTTGTAGAGGAGATTCAAAGATGATTAACCCGCTTAAAATCTCGGAGATGCTGTCGCAGGCCAACCAGATGCAGGAGGAGGTCCAGCGCAAGCTGGGCGAGACGGTTGTGGAGGCGTCGAGCGGCGGGGGGGCTGTGAGCGCCACGATGAACGGCAAGAAAGAGCTTTTGAAGCTGCACATCGACCCCTCGGCAGTGGCTGGATTGACGGGCGGGCAGCCGGATGTGGAGATGCTGGAGGACCTGTTGGTGGCGGCGATCAATGAGGCGGGACGGAAGGCCGACGCGTTGATCCAAACCAGCTTGCAGGGGATGCTGGGCGGGCTGAAGATACCCGGACTTGGCTCCTGATAAGCGATTCTGCGCAATAGAGTTACGGAGGCATTGCCTTGTCACGTTATGCCGAGCCGATGGCCCGCCTGATCGAAGAGCTGAAGAAGTTGCCGGGGGTGGGGACCAAGAGCGCGCAGCGGTTCGCCTTTCATATTCTGCGCGCGACCGACGAGGATGCCGAGGCGCTTTCGGGGGCGGTGCGGGGACTGAAAGCGAGCCTGCGGCTGTGCTCGATTTGCAACAACGTGACCGACATCGATCCCTGCGCCTACTGCGCGAGCGCCACCCGAAACCAGCGCCTGGTGTGCGTAGTGGAGGAGGCGACGAGCATTGAGGCGGTGGAGCGAACACGCGGATTCCAAGGGGTTTATCACGTACTGCATGGGACGCTCTCGCCGCTGCACGGGGTGGGGCCGGAGCAATTGCGGGCGGGAACGCTGGTGGCGCGGGTGGAGCGGGGCGAAGTGGACGAGGTGATTTTGGCGACCAGTCCGACGCTCGAAGGGGAGGCCACGGCGAACTGGCTGGCTTCGGCGCTGAGGGGGTTCAAGGTGCGGATCACGCGGATTGCCACCGGAGTTCCCGCAGGCAGCGACATCGAATATGCCGACGAGGTTACGATGGCGCGAGCGATGGAGGGACGGCGGGAGGTTTGACGTCTGCGCTTGCATCGTATCGATATCCCAGGTGCCCAAAGGCTAGGCACCTGGGCCACCCATCTCTAGTGGTGATGCTCGCTTTTCACCTCCGCACCGGGGGCACTCGCAAACTTTGAATTCTGGAAGCTATAACCCAAGAATCTTGCGGTTGGTTTTGGTGTCGGCCTGGGCGCCGGCGAAATCGTCGAAGGCGCGGTCTGTGACGCGGATGATGTGGTCGCGAATGAAAGGTGCGCCCTCCGCGGCGCCGGCTTCGGGATGCTTGAGACAGCACTCCCACTCCATGACGGCCCAGCCGGGGTAGTCGTACTGGGCAAGCTTGGAGAAGATCTGGCTGAAGTCGATTTGTCCATCGCCGAGAGAACGAAAACGGCCGGGGCGATCGATCCAGCTCTGATAGCCGCCATAAACGCCGGAGCGGCCGCTGGCGTGGTACTCGGCGTCTTTTACGTGGAAGGCGCGAATGCGGCCGTGATAGATGTCGAGGAAGGCCAGGTAATCCATCTGCTGCAGGATCATGTGGCTGGGATCGTAGAGGATGTTGGCGCGGGGATGCTCGCCGACGGCAGTGAGGAAGCGCTCGAAGGTGACGCCGTCGTGCAGGTCTTCGCCGGGGTGCAGCTCGAAGCAGAGGTCGACGCCGGCCTCGTCAAACTGGCGCAGGATGGGTAGCCAGCGGGCGGCAAGCTCCTTGAATGCTTCGTCGATGAGACCCGCGGGACGCTGCGGCCAGGGATAAAAGAAAGGCCACGCGAGCGCGCCTGAGAAGGTGGCGTGGGCATCGAGGCCCAGGTTGCGACTGGCTTTGGCGGCCCAAGCCAACTGCTGCACGGCCCACGCCTGACGGGCTTTGGGGTCGGCGGCGATTTGAGCGGGCGCGAAGCCGCCGAAAAGTACGTCGTATGCAGGATGGCCGGCGACGAGCTGGCCCTGGAGATGGGTGGAGAGCTCGGTGACGGCCATGCCCGCGCGTGCAGCGATGCCTTTGACCTGGTCGCAGTAAGCCTGGCTTTCGGCGGCCAGCTTGAGGTTGAAGAGGCGTGCGTCCCAGGTGGGAATCTGCATGCCTACGAAGCCGAGTCCGGCGGCCCAACCAGCCATTCCTTCGAGGCTGTTGAAGGGCGCTGCATCGCCGGCAAATTGCGCGAGAAAAATTCCGGGGCCTTTGATGGTCTTCATGTTCTTACTCCTTGCATGCTTGATTCCCAGGTCTCAAAGTCGAGACCTGGGGCACCCAACTTGTTTTCACCCAACTTGGGGATTTCTTTTTTCCCAGGTCCCCAAAAGCTAGGGACCTGGGCCACCCAGCTTTGAATGCGGCGGCCGTTTGGATTTATTTTTCCGGCCTGGCTAGAAATCTACCCAGGCTTGCTTTCTGTTGCTTTCGATGACGCGGTCGATGAACCTCATGCCGCGGACTCCGGCGACGATGCCGGGCAAGGTGGGCGGCAGAGGGTTGGTGTTGCCCTGCTGGAAGGCGACGAGGGCCTCGGCGAATTCGCGATAGAGGACGGCGAAGGCTTCAAGGTAGCCCTCGGGATGACCGGCGGGAACACGACCGGCGGCGAGGGCGTCGTGACCGAGATAAGGCGCGGCGGCGTGGTAAATTTCCTCGGGACCGTCGAGGCTTTTGACGATGAGGCGGTTGGGGTCCTGCTGACGCCAATCGATGGAAGCGGTTTCGCCGTAGATGCGGAGGCGCATTTCATTGAGCTCGCCGGCGGCCACCTGGGAGCAGGCCAGAGTGCCGGCGGCGCCGTTGTCGAGGCGCACGAAGGCATTGCAATCGTCATCGAGGCGTCGGCCTTCGACAACGGAGCGCAGGGTGGCGTTGATCCCGGTGACTTGAAGTCCCGAGATGTACTCCAGCAGATGAAAGGCGTGTGTGCCGATGTCGCCGATGGAGCCGCCCTGGCCATTCTGCGCAGGGTCGGCACGCCAGGCGGCCTGCTTCTGGCCCGTAGTTTCAATGGGCTTGCTCATCCAGCCCTGGAAGTATTCGACGGCGACCTTGCGAATTTTGCCCAGACGCCCGGAAGCGCAGAGATGGCGCGCCTCGCGAACCATGGCATAGCCGGCGTAGGTGTGGGTGAGTCCGTAGGGCAGTCCGGATTTTTGCACCGCGGCCTCAAGGGCCTGGGCTTCGGGGTAAGTCGCGGTGGCAGGCTTGTCGCTCATCACCGGAATGCCGGCATCGAGCGCGGCCAGGGCGATGGGCAGGTGAAGATGATTGGGCGTAGTGATGACGAGGAAGTCGATGGGATCGGTGCGCTTGCGCTCGGCGTCGATCATCTGTCGGTAATCGGCATAGGCGCGGGCGGGATCGATGCCGAAGCGCTCGCCTGCCTGGCGGGAACGGTCAGCCGATTGGGAGAAGGCGCCGGCCACCATTTGAATTTTTCCGTCCATCTCCGCGGCGAGGCGATGCACGGGGCCGATGAAGGCTCCCGGGCCGCCGCCGACCATGCCCATGCGCAGTTTTCGCGATGCTGCCATTTGGTTTCTCCCATGCTGAGGCCGTGTCGAATTTCAAAACTCTTCGCGTGCCAGTCTACACTACGACGGTTGCGCGCGTGCGCGGCCCCGGCGCGATGGCCTGAACGGCGCACAGACCGGGAACGGCTGACTGCGATAGATTAACTGTGGCTATGAAAACGATCGTGGTTCCCGATTCATCCAAGCAGCGGGACAGGCGCTGGGATTGTGTGAGCCTGGGCGAGGTGATGCTTCGGCTCGATCCCGGCGAAGGCCGCATCCACACCACGCGGCAGTTTGGGGTGTGGGAGGGCGGCGGCGAATATAACGTGGCTCGCGGGCTGCGGCGCTGCTTTGGGTTGCGGGCGGCGATCGCGACCGCGCTTGCCGACAATCCCGTGGGCCGGTTGGTGGAAGACCTGATGCTGCAGGGCGGCGTGGACACATCGCTGCTGAAGTGGGTTGCCTACGACGGCGTGGGGCGCACGGTGCGCAACGGGCTGAACTTTACCGAACGCGGCTTTGGGGTACGGGCGGCGGCGGGGTGCAGCGACCGGGGACATACGGCAATCAGCCAGGTGAAGGCCGGGGATTTTGACTGGGATTCGATCTTCGGGCCGGGGCAGGGAGCGCGGTGGTTTCATACGGGAGGGATTTTTGCGGCGCTGTCGGCATCAACGGCCGAGGTTGCGGCGGAGGCGATGGATGCGGCGCGCAAACACGGCACGCCGGTGAGCTACGACCTGAACTTTCGGGATTCGCTGTGGAAGTCGATTGGGGGCAAGCAAAAGGCGCAGGAGGTGAACCGCGCGATGGTGCGCAAGGTGGACCTGCTGCTGGGCAACGAGGAAGATTTCACAGCCATGCTGGGGGTGGAGATCAAGGGCGTAAACGAGGATTTTAGCGAGCTGCCGATCGCCGGATACGAACAGATGCTGCGCGAAGTGGCCTCGCATTATCCGAACCTAAAGCTGATTGCGAGCACTCTGCGCACGGTGCACAGCGCCACGCGCAATGGGTGGGGCGCGATGGCGCTCTATGAAGACAAAATTGTGCACGTGCCGCAGCGGGAGATTGAGGTGATGGACCGCGTGGGCGGAGGCGACAGCTTTGCTTCGGGGCTGCTCTACGGTCTGCTGGCGGGGAAAGGGATCGAGTGGGCGGTAGGGTGCGGCGTGGCGCACGGCGCGCTGGCGATGACGACGCCCGGGGATACGAGCATGGCATCGCTCGAAGAGGTTGAGCGGGTGATGAAGGGCGGGTCGGCGCGGATTGCGCGGTAGCGGAATCGATCGAGGAGAAGATGGCCGAGAGCACCAAGGAAACGATGGAACGCGTGGGACTGATTCCGGTGCTGCGCGCCAGGAATGCGGCGCAGGGCCAGGCGGTGGTGAAGGCCCTTGTCGCCGGCGGCGTGACGGTGGTTGAAGTGACAATGACCGTGCCCGGCGCGGTGGAGCTGCTGAAGGAATTGAAGAAGGAGTACGGGAACGATCTGCTGCTGGGCTCGGGCACGGTGACTACGGGGGCGCAGGCACAGGCGACGATCGATGCGGGTGCGGAATTTGTGGTGAGTCCGAGCCTGCATCCGGAAGTGATCGAAGTGACCAGGGCCAACAAGAAGATTTCCTGCCCGGGCGCGCTGACCCCGACCGAAGTTATCACGGCATGGGACGCAGGCGCGGACTACGTGAAGATTTTTCCGTGCTCGGCGGTGGGCGGAGCTTCTTATTTGAAGTCGCTGCAGGGACCGTTTCCTTATTTGAAGCTGATTCCAACCGGGGGCGTGACGCTGCAGACGGCGGAGAGCTTTTTGCGCGCGGGGGCGCGGGCCCTGGGCGTGGGCGGCGACCTGGTGAACCTGGCAGCCGTGGATGAGGGACACCCGGAGACGATTACAGAAACCGCGAAGGCCTATTTGAAGATTGTGGCCGAGGTGCGGGGGCGATGATGGGCCGGAGGTTCTCCGGTGCAAGGAGGACGCAGCGCTCGCCGCGCCGCCTTGAAGAGAAAACAAAGCGGGCTTGAACCTTGATTTCATCGAGTAATCATTTATGACAGATTCCGCGGCAAGAAATTCCGTACCTCTCTCGCAAGAGGAGGAGGTCTCGAACAAGGATGGCGCCTTTCGCCTGGATGGGCGCCATGTGCTGGTGACGGGCGGCGCGAGCGGCATTGGCGAGGCCACGGTGAAGGAGCTGGCGCGCGCCGGGGCGTTCGTGTGGATTGGCGACATCAACGTGACGGCGGCCGAGGCGCTGGCGAAATCAGTCGGTTCGGCAAAGGCGCTTTACCTGGACGTGGCCAGCCCGAAATCGATCGCGGCCGCGGCATCGGAGCTCGATCGGCTCGACATCCTGGTGAACAACGCGGGCGTCGGACACGTGGGCTCGATTGAGACTACGGAGCTGGAGGACTTCGACCGGCTGCTGAGCGTGAATGTGCGTTCGGTGTACCTGGTGACGCGGGCTTTTTTGCCGATGCTGTTGGCGGCTCATGAGTATCATGGGGCGGTGGGCGCGATCGTGAACATCGGCTCGGTTGCAGGGATGGTGGGCATCAAGCAGCGGTTTGCCTATTGCATGAGCAAAGGCGCGGTGCTGGCCATGACGCGGCAGTTGGCGGTGGAGTACCCGAAGACGCTGCGGGTGAATGCTGTGTGTCCGGGCACGGTGCAGACGCCGTTTGTGGAGGGGTACCTGGACAAGTTTCACAAGAACAACAAGGAAGAAACGCGGACCGAACTGCGCGCCCGGCAGCCTGTGGGACGGCTGGGAACTCCGGAGGAGATTGCGTCTTTGGTGCGCTACCTCGCGTCAGATGAAGCATCCTTTGTGACCGGGTCGCTGGTGACCATCGATGGCGGGTGGACGGCTGCGTAGGGGAAGAAAAATTCTCAATTCAACCGACCCAGGAGGGTCTTTATGAAGCTGGTCTCTTTTTCAGTTGGCGGCGGTGAGATTACGCCGGGGGTTCTGCGCGCGGATGAGAAGAAAATCGTCAGCCTTGCGCCATTGGGCTTCGCGAGCACGCTTGATGCAATCAAGGGGAGCTTTCGAATCTGACACTACCGACTACTTCGAAGTGGACGAAGTGAAGTTTCACGCGCCGCTCCCCAATCCGCCGCGCGTCTTTGCCATCGGGTTGAACTACCGCGATCATGCGGCGGAATCGAAGATGGCGCTGCCGAAGGTGCCGGTGGTTTTTTTCAAGATGAATACGGCCATCATCGGACCCGGGGAAAAGATTGTGCTGCCCAGGAACTCGACGCAGCCGGACTACGAGGCGGAGCTGGCGTTTGTGATCGGCAAGGGGGGCTACCGGATTCCGGCCTCAGCGTGGCGGGAACACGTTTACGGGTACACGATAGTGAACGATGTGAGCGCGCGCGACGTGCAGCTGGCGACTTCGCAGTGGTCGCTGGGCAAGAGCTTTCCGACGTTTTGCCCGATGGGGCCGGCCATTGTGACGGCGGACGAGATTGCGGACCCGCACGAGCTGGCGATTGGATTGTCAATCAATGGGGAAACGTTGCAGAGCTCGAACACGCGGGAACTGATCTTCAGGATTCCCGACCTCATCGAATACATTTCTTCGATTACGCCGCTGTTGCCGGGCGACGTAGTCTCGACGGGCACGCCTTCGGGTGTGGGCATGGGACGCACGCCGCAGCGGTGGCTGAAGGCGGGCGACGAGGTGACGGTGATGGTGGGAGGGCTGGGATCGCTGACCAACCCGGTGGTGGCGGAGTAGCGGCGGATTGCTTTAGAGCTCAGGCTGCGGAATCCGCCTCCAGGGCCTTGTGTTCCGGGACCAGCCAGCCATAGAGAGCAATGCCGACGAAGCAGAGAACGGGCACCATGTAGGCTGCCTGCAGTCCGCTCTTGTCGGCGAGCATGCCCATGAGCTTGGTGAGGGCCGCACCGCCCAGAACGGCCATCACCAGCAGCGAACCGGCGGTCTTGGTCATCTCGCCCATGCCCTTGAGGCCGAGGGCGAAGATGGTGGGAAACATGATGGACATAAACAGGCTGGTGGCGAGCAGGCAACCTGCGCCCAGCCAACTGGGATGGACAACAGCCACCAGTCCCAAGAGAACATTCACAACCGAATAGACGACCAGCATCAGGCGGGCATGGAAGTGGCGCATGAGCCATGCGGAGGTAAAGCGGCCGACGGCAAAGGCTGCCAGCGTGGCGGTGAGCATGTAGCCGGCGGCCTTGTCGCCCACGCCGGTGGCCGATTCCACATAGGGGATGAAGTAGCTCCAGGTGCCGACCTGCGCGCCGACATAGAGGAACTGGGCCAGAACGGCAAAGACCAAGTGGGGCTGAAAGAGGCGCACATGCTGGGCTTTTGCGGCTGGATCGGTGGAAGGCTCTTCACCGCCCAGGACGGGAAATTTTGTAAGCATCACGAGCACGGCCCAGGCAAAGGCGATGGAACCGAGGACCATGTAGGGCACCACCACGCGCAGCGTTTCAGAGTGGAGGTAGGCCTGGTAGGTGCCGGCCGCCTGCTGCGCCGCGACCTGAGCATCGCTGAGCTTGACGCCGGAGAAGATGAAGATGGTTCCAATGAGTCCGGCGGTGATGGAGCCGAGGGGATTGAAGGCCTGGGAGAGGTTGAGGCGACGTTCACTGGAACCGGAGGGACCGAGCTGGGCGATGAAGGAGTTGGAGGCGGTTTCAAGAAACGAGAGGCCGCTGGCAATGACGAACTGGGCGACCAGAAAGAAGGTGTAAAGGCCGGCCTGGGCGGCGGGGTAGAACATCCAGCACCCGGTGCCGAGCAGGCACAGGCCGGCGACGATGCCGGTTTTGTAACCGAAACGGCGCATGAGCTGCGCGGCGGGAATGGCCAGCGTGAAATAGCCGAGGTAGAACCAGATTTGAATGGCGGCGGCGCTGGAACGGTTGATGTCGAACGACTTCATGAACTGGCGAATGAGAATGTCGTTGAGGTTGTTGGGGATGGCCCAGAGAAAGAACAGCACGGTGACCACCAGGAAGGGCAACATGCGGCCAGCCGGGATGAGTTGAGCTTCAATGTCGTCGTTGTTGGGCGAGCGGAAGGAACCAGATGCTGCGGAGCCAGTCGGAATATTCAAAGCGTACATTTCCTCTCAGGAAGCACGGCGGCGTGTTTTCGAAAGCGTTTTCGTTTCGGACGCTTTTCGGCCGGAAAAATCGCTCGAACCTTTGTATCTAATCGGTGTTGGGGTTGGCAAATACGGGGGCAGGGGTCAGAGATCCGAGGTCAGGAGTCATGAGGAGTTAGCTGCGGCTCTCGCCTTGATTCAGAAGCAACTGCAGATCTTTCGACTCCGTTTGGCCAAAGAACGGCCAAACTCCGCTCAAGATGACAGCCTCAGTGAATTGAGTTGATGACTCAACTCCAAGTGCGCCGCTAGAGGACTCTTGCGAGCCACTTGCCGGTGTGGGACATCAGATTGGCGGCGATCTCTTCGGGAGTGCCCTCGGCGACGATGCGGCCTCCGCCTTCACCGCCTTCGGGACCAAGGTCGATGACCCAGTCGGCGGACTTGATGACGTCAAGATTGTGCTCGATGACGATGAGCGATCCGCCGCCGTCGATGAGCTTGCGGAAGGCTGTGAGCAGCTTGGAGACGTCGTCAAAGTGCAGGCCGGTGGTGGGCTCGTCGAGGATGTAGAGGACGCGGCTGGCCTGGGAGGGCTTGGCGGTGGCATTGACGGCGCGCACCTGGGAGAGATGCGCCGCCAGTTTGACCCGTTGCGCCTCCCCGCCGGAGAGGGTGGTTGCCGACTGACCGAGGCGCAGATAACCGAGGCCGATTTCATCGAGCACGGCGAGCTTTTCAAGCAGCTTGGTTTGACCGGAGAAGAAACGCAGCGCCTCTTTGACGGTCATTTGCAGCACGTCGTGGATGCTCTTTCCCTTGTAGAGCACTTCGAGGATTTTGGCCTGGTAGCGGGTGCCGTTGCAGTCTTCGCAAGGCAGTTCGACATCGGCCAGAAACTGCATTTCGACGGTAACCGTGCCGTCACCCTCGCAGGTTTTGCAGCGGCCGCCGGGCACATTGAAGGAAAAATGGCCAGGTGTTAGAGAACGGCGCTTGGCCTCGGGCAGCGAGGCAAACAGCTCGCGCACCAGGTCAAAGCCCTTGATGTAGGTGATGGGATTGGAGCGGGGCGTGCGGCCGATGGGGGTCTGGTCGACCAGCACTACGTCATTGAGGCGCTCAACGCCGGTGAGGGATTTGAAGACGCCGGAGGGATCGGCGCCATCGCTCTGTCCCAAGGCGCGGGCCACGGCGCGGAAGAGGACCTGGTGGACGAGGGTGGATTTTCCGGAACCGGAGACGCCGGTGATGGCGACCAGCAGGCCGAGGGGGATGTCGACGTCGAGGCCATGGAGGTTGTTGGCGTGGGCTCCGCGGAGCGCCAGCCGCTCCCTGCCGGGCGTGCGCCTGCGCGTGGGCACGGGAATGGAGATTTTGCCGGAGAGATAGCGGCCGGTGAGCGAGTGGGGATTGGCCTCTATTTCGGCGAGAATGCCTTCGGCCATGAGCTTGCCGCCGAACTCGCCGGCTCCGGGCCCGAGATCGAGGAGATGATCGGCGGAGCGGAGGATGTCGGCATCGTGCTCGACAACGAGGATGGTGTTGCCGAGGTCGCGCAGCTCTTCAAGGATGTGAATGAGACGGGCGGTGTCACGGGTATGGAGGCCGATGGAGGGCTCGTCGAGGACGTAGAGCGCGCCCACCAGGCGGGAGCCCAGAGAGGTTGCCAGTTGGATGCGCTGGGCTTCTCCGCCGGAGAGGGTGGAGGCCAGGCGGTCGAGGGTGAGGTATTCAAGGCCCACGGCATCAAGAAAGCTGAGGCGCTGGCGGACTTCGTTGAGGATGGGCCCGGCAATCTCCTCCTGCATGGGGGAGAGGGTGAGCGCGTCAAAGAAGGCCCGGGCCTGGGCGATGGTAAGGGCGGCGGCCTGGCAGATGTTCTGGCCGTTGATGCGCACGGAGCGGGCTTCGGCGCGGAGACGCTGGCCGCGGCAATCAGGGCACTCCGCGTAGCCACGGTACTTGCTGAGCATGACGCGCACATGGAGCTTGTACTTTTTGCGTTCCATCTGGGCGAAGAACCCGTAGACGCCAACGAAGCTGCCCTTGCCGCGGAGAATGGTTTCGCGCGCCTGTTCAGGCAGGCCGCGCCAGGGGACGTCGAGCGGGACGCCGAGCTCCGGGGCCTGTTTGCGGAGGTCGGTATACCAAGGGCGATACTTGGGGCGATTCCAGGGATCGATGGCGCCGTCGGCCAGGGTTAGATTCTTGTCGGGGATGACGAGGTTCAGGTCGAAGTCGACGGTGTTACCGAAACCCTGGCAGCGGGGACAGGCGCCGAAAGGGTTGTTGAAGCTGAACAGGCGCGGCTCCGGCTCGCTGCCGGGACGGTGGCAGTTTTTGCACTCGTAGGCGCCGGAGAAGCGGAGACGCCGTGGTCCGGCCTGCTGCTCGCGGGGAGCCTCTTCGAAGACGACTTCGCCGGCTTCGCGATAGGCAACTTCGACGGCGTCCACGATGCGGGAGCGGTTTTCGGGGCTGACCACGAGGCGGTCGAGAAGAACAAAGACGGGGAGGGTAAAGTCGAGGTCGAGCAATGACTCGGGAGTGGAGAACTCGACGATGCTTCCCTGCTGCCAGAGGCGGTTGAAGCCGCTGGAACGCAGCTCGGCGAGACGCGCCTTGAGGGTTTCGGTGTGCGGCGAGTCGGCTGCTCCAGAGGACGGTTTGGCTTTGGCGGATTTTGCGGGGCCTCTTGCGGATTTTGCAGCCTTTGCCGCGCTGGCTGCGGGTTCAGGAGACGGGGTGGCGCTGACCACGGGAAAGAGGGCGTTCAGGCGCGTTCCTTCGCCAAGAGCGAGAACAGCTTCGGCGGCTTCGTCCACGGAATCGCGCTTGACCAGGCCGTCGCAGTAGACACAATGGACGGTACCGCAGCGGGCATAGAGCAGGCGGAGGTAGTCGTAGATCTCAGTGGCCGTGGCCACGGTGGAGCGGGGATTGCGGGTGGAGTTTTTCTGTTTGATGGCGATGGCCGGGGCGAGGCCGTCAATCTCGTCCACATCGGGTTTCTCGATGCGCTCGAGAAACTGGCGCGCATAGGCTGAAAGCGACTCGACATAACGGCGCTGCCCCTCGGCGTAGATGGTGTCGAAGGCGAGCGAACTCTTGCCCGATCCAGAGACTCCGCTGATCACCGTCAGCTTTCCATGGGGAATCTCGCAGGAGACATTTTTCAGGTTGTGGGTCCGCGCGCCGCGGATGGTAATGAAGTCAGTCAAGGGAACGCACCGGGGTGGAAACGGTTTGGGCGGCGTCTCAGTCTCCCCGGAGGGGTTCAGAGCGCAACCGGGCATTCTTTATTATAGGGCGCGCGGCGGGAGCAGATTTCCTACGGGCACAGTGCGAGACAGGAGCGGCGGCAGCCTGAAAGACTCCTGAGCCGGGGCCATTAAACTGTAGTTTGAGGTATTCAGTGCATCGCATCGGATTAATTGCCCTGTTGCTTGCCGGCGTGGCGAGTGGGGTGGCAGGGTTTGCGCAGGAGTCTTCTTCGAACGCGGGAGCGCATCCTTCGGGAGTGACGCCAGACACTTCCGCAGAGGCGGAGCCACAGTCCGCAGGCGCCGAGGTGACGGCGGCCGAAGCGGCCATGGCCAGCTCCGACTGGAAGACGGCCGAGGCCAAGCTTGAGCCCTGGCTGGCAACCCATCCTCAAGACGGACGGGCGCTGTTCGACGCGGGCTATGTGGCCGATTCCGAGAAGCGCCCGGACGATGCGGCCGGACTTTATCGGCGCGCGATTGCGGCCAATCCGAAATCGTTTGAGGCGCACATCTCGCTGGGATTGCTGCTGGCCCGGCAGGGAAAGCCGGCCGAAGCCCGTCCGGAACTCGAAGCTGCCACAAAGCTCGACCCAGGGGAGGCAGGACCGGGTTTGAAGGCCCGCGCCTGGAGGGCACTAGCCCAGATCGACCGTTCTGGCGCGGAGGGCGGAGGCGATGCCACGGAAGCTGCCAATGACCTGCTGGAGGCACTGAAGCTTTCCCCCGAGACTCCATCGGACATCCTTCTGTCCGCCAGCCTGGCCGAGGACTCGGGCGCCTACGATGAAGCCGAAGCGGCTTACCGCCGGGCGCTGGCACAGGATGCACAATCAGAGCCGGCGAACGCCGGTCTGGCTCACCTGCTGATCCGGAAAAAGGAGTATCCCGAGGCGGAGACCCTTTTGCGGGCGGCCTTGGTGAAACTGCCGGACGATCCGGCGCTGACGGCGCAATTGGCAACGGTACTGGCGGCGGAGGATAAGGCCGAGGCGTTGCCGCTGCTGCAGAAACTTCATGCGGAACATCCCGCCGACCCGGCGATCACCAACATGCTGGCATCGGTTCTGTCGGATGCCGGAGACGCTGCCGGCTCTGACCAGCTTTATGTGAAGCTTCTGGAGGCCGATGCGGAGAATCCCGATCTGCTGTCGGCCCATGGCCAGAATCTGGTGCGGCTGGGCAAGTTCGCCGAGGCGCTGGCAGTGTTTGACAAGGCGACCCAGATCGACCCGTCCAACACCGACGGCTGGAGCGGATTGGCTTTTGCGGCTTCGAAATTGAACCAGCCCGCCGTCACGCTGCACGCGCTTACGATGCGGTCAAAGTTTCTTCCGGAGAACGCATCTACTTATTTTCTGTGGGCGACATCCTACGATACGTTGCATGAAAGAACGCAAGCGGCGGTCTACTACCACCACTTTCTGGATGCGGCCGCGGGGAAATTCCCCAACCAGGAATGGCAGGCCCGGCAGCGGCTGCACCTGCTTGAAAAGTGAGGATAGAGTTTGTTGAAGGGAGGAAACTGGAGTCTGGATTTGTTGATGTTCTCCAAAGGTAATTGGGCGACTCCAAAATTTCCTCTTGCGCACGAGCGCAAAATGATCCATAGTCACGGGACAAGGTAACACCGATCCTGCGGAGGTTCCCCATGCGGATCACAGCTCCTTTGGCAGTCGCTGTCTTGCTGGGTTTGAGCACGGTCCCTTGTTGCGCCGGCGGAATCGACGACAAGCCCTTCAATATGGAGAGCATCCAGGCCCTGGAGGCGCGCGCCAACCAGGCGCAGCCGCGGGAGCAGTGTTTTCTTTACGCTGAGCTTGTGCACCAAATGACCGAAGTCAGCGTGCGGCAATATGCGAACGGCGACGTGGAGAAAGCCACTAATCTGCTGAAACGGGTGCAGCAACTAGCGCAGAAGATCCATCTTTCGCTGGTCAAAAAAGACAAACGCATGAAGGATGCAGAGATTCTGCTGAACCACACCACCTTCCGCCTGAACGAGATGCTGCACGACAGCAGCTATGAGGACCGTCCGCTTGTCGAGTCGGCGCTGGCCGAGGTGAATCAGGCCGAGAACGAGGCGATGATGCAGGTGTTCCGCGACAAGTAGCGCCCTGGTCCCCAGCCTCTAATTCCTGGTCCGTTCGTCCCGCCGTTCCTTGTCCGCTGGTCCCTTGTCCCTAGCCCCTTTTGCAGCCGGCGTGGCGTGTGGTTGAATAAGAGCGCCGGAGGGATGCCCGATGCGCTTGTTCTTTGCGATTCTGCTCTGCGCCGTGGTTGCCGCACCGCTGGCGGCGCAAAAACAGAAGCGCGATCCGCTGACGGAGGCACAGGTCGATCAACTGGCCGAATCCGGCATCGATCCCAACGCGCGCGTGATTCTTTACACCCAATACCTGAACGAACATGCCGACACGATCAAGGGGTTGACGAACCGGGCCAGATCGCAGGCGCGCGGCAGCCGGCTGAACGATGCGCTGGAAGATTTGACGGCACTGATGGATGAACTGGGCGACAACCTGGACACTTTCTCGGACCGGAAGGCAGATATCCGCAGGTCACTGAAGGCGCTGACCGAAGCGACCCCGCGCTGGGAGGGAATTTTGCGGGCGCTGGCCGGGGAGCCGGGGTTCGACCTTTCCCGCAAAGAGGCGATCGAGAGCTGGGAGCAGTTGTCTGACGAGGCGCAGAGGCTTCTGAAGGAGCAAACCGACTACTTCAACCTGCACCCGGATGAGCGGGGGCAGGACCGGGTTGAGCCGAAGTGAGGCTGGGGATCGGCTGGAAGCCCGGCGCTCCGGTCTGCTAACCTCCATCATGGTGAGCGCGGAAATTGTGTCGATTTTCGAGCAGGAGTACCGGGCGCTGCGCCCACGTGCGCCGATGCCGCCCATGCATGTGCGCTTCCGGCGCTTTACTTCGCTGAACACGACGATCCGGCTGCGCGAAGGGCAGATCTATGTCAGTCTTTCAGACCTGCTGGAGGGCGCGCCGGAGACGGTGCATTCGCGCCATCGCGCACATTCTGCTGGCCAAGCTCTACAAAAAGCCCATCGATGCCGGCGCAGCACATGCGCTATAAGCGGTTCGCCTCATCGGCGGCGGTTACGCGGCAGACGGAGCTGATCCGCTACGCGCGGGGCAGCAAACGGTACTTCGGCCCCGAGGGCAGGTTCTACAACCTTGAAGAGGTGTTCGACTCGCTGAACGTGCGCTTCTTCGGCGGACTGCTGGGACGGCCGGAGCTGACCTGGAGCGAGCATCATGGCCAAGCGTTCGCTGGGCCACTACGACGCCGCGCACAACACCATTGTGGTGAGCCGCGTCTTCGACCGGCCATCGAGCCCGCGCTATGCGATCGAATACCTGCTTTACCACGAGATGCTGCACCTGAAGCACCCGGTGCGGATGCGCGGGCTGCGGCGGTGCGTGCACTCGCGGGAGTTCAAGGCGGACGAGGCGCAGTTTTCCGCAACTGGCCGAGGCGATGGCGTTTATCAAGCGGCTGTAGAGAAGGCTTTGGGGCGCGACGCGGAGTTGATGGTTTCCGGTGTCAAAGTTGCCGTGCTAGACTTCACGCGCACAAGTTTCCGCAGCTTTCCGCGCCGGCAACCTCTCGACAGGGTGCGCAACGTGATGAAACGCGGAGACAAGCGAACGCGGAGACACACATGAAAAAAACACAATCCCATGCAAGGCCAAATTCTGTCAATTCTGACGCGGCGTTCTTTTATCAAGGCGGCCGGAGCGGCCGCCATTTTGCCCGGCAGGGCGTCTGGGGGCAGGCGGGGCAGGCCTTCGCCTTCAAACCGCATCACGCTTGGGGTGATAGGCTGGGGCATGATGGGACCGGCGAACACCAAGGTGTTTTTAGGCGCAGGCAGATTGTCAGGTTGTCGCTGCTTGCGACCTGGACACGAAGGCACCTGCAGTCTGCGGTGGATACGGTGAACGCGGCATACGGCAACACAGGATTGCAAGGCGTACCACGACTACCGGGAACTGCTGGCGCGGGACGATATCGATGCGGTGATGATCGCCGTGCCTGACCACTGGCACGCCCTGATGGCCACTGCGGCAGCCAACCGGAAAAAGGACATTTATGGCGAAAAGCCGCTGGCGCGCACCGTGGCCGAGCAGCAGGCAATTGTAAAGGCGGTTGAGGCACAACAACATCATCTGGCAGACAGGATCGTGGCAGCGGTCGGTACCCAACTTCCACAAAGCGGCGGAGATTGTGCGGAACGGCTTGATCGGCACGGTGACTCATGTTGAGGTGGGGTTGCCAGCCGGCCATTACGACTTTGCCGGAACCAAGCCTGCCGCTGCTGGCCAAGCTGGCGACGTTGCCGGAAAAGATGACCGACCCGGCGCTGGTGGTTCCGGGAACGCCGGAGTGGGATCTGGCGGTTACCGATCCGCCCGCGGATTTCGACTATGACACGTGGATCGGCCCGTCGAAGATGGAGCCGTATATTGAAGCGCGCGTACCAAGAACTGGCGCTGGAATTACAACACCGGTGGCGGACAGCTGATGGACTGGATTGGGCACCATGGCGACATCGCCCACTGGGGCCTCGGCTTTGATTTGACCGGCCCTTCGGAGATCGACGGCTACGGAGATTTCCCTGCGGCCAACGCCCTCTGGAACACCGCACGAATCTACAGCATCACTTGCACTTATCGCAAGGAAGTAACTCATTATGCAGGTGATGTAACGATGGTGATTGCAGGCGGGCATCCCGGCGATCACGATGGGGACCAAGTGGATTGGGAGCGACGGCTGGGTGTGGGTCGACCGGGGCGGATTCGACGCTTCGAACCGGGATGGATCAAGCCGGAGTCGCTTCCGGAGGAGTCTGCGCAAGGTAAAGCTTTACGAGTCGGCGGAGCACCGGCGGAATTTTCTGGACAGCGTGAAGTCGCGCAAGCCGACGATCACGCCGGTGCAGACGGCGCATCACTCGACGATTCCGGGTCACCTGGGATTGATTTCGATGATGGTGGGCCGGAAGCTGCAAGTGGGACGTGGCCGAGGAGACGATCGAAAACGATGCGGAAGCCACGGCCTTGCTGCCGCGGCCCTATCGGGCACCGTTCAGGCTGACTAGGCGCTGAACTTAAAGAATCTTGATTTCAATGCAATTTGCGGGTATTTACCAGGATTGCGCTTGAGTTTCTGCCGGCGGCGTTCGGGATGGTCTTGCACTGATTTGCTTCGTCCGGTTAGAGGGGCGCGACCGATGGATGAGCCGGAGGCTGGCGGCGCCAGCGATGGTAACCGATCGCGCAGGCGGCAAATGGCTGATTGTTAACCAACTATGCTCAAAATCGTCGCGAGCGCAAAGAGCGTTGAACCGCTTTCGTTTTGCCTTGGGATAATGTCTCTGGAGGCGTGTGCCTCCTTACGGACGAACGAGAGACGATGACCAGCAAGCTGCCAGCCGCGGGCGCCTTCATTTTTGCCGCTATTGTCCTGATTTTTTCAGGGCAGTGCGACGGCGCAGGTAGGTGTGCTTTCAAGGGCGAAGTGGCTGACCCGATGGGATCGGTCGTTCCCGGTGCGAAGGTTGCTGTTTCACGCGGGCGGCAGGTCGTTGAAACCCAGACAGGCTCGGACGGCCATTATGCGTTTCGCACGCTGGCTCCCGGATCGTACACCGTAAAAGCAACGGCCAAAGGCTTTGAGCCTCTCACCATCCAGGGAATTGCGCTGGCGGCTGGCCGTGTCAAGGAGCTCAATCTTCCTCTTTCTGTTGCCATTGAGCGCGATGAAGTGACCGTCAACGGGCACGTGAACGGCGTTGATGTCAGTCCAACTCAGAACTCGAGCGCGCTGGTTTTCAGAGGCAAGGATCTGGACGCGCTCTCGGACGACCCGGACCAGTTGCAGAGCGAATTGCAGGAGTTAGCAGGCGCCGCAGCCGGACCCAACGGCGGCCAGATATACATTGACGGCTTCGCCGGAGGGCAACTTCCGCCCAAGTCTTCAATTCTTGAGATCCGGGTGAACCAGAACCCGTTTTCAGCGGAGTTTGACCGCGTGGGCTACGGGCGGGTGGAAATTATCACCAAACCGGGGACCCAGGCACTGCATGGAAGCATCTCCGGCTACGGGGGCACCTCGGCCACCAACTCGAGCAATCCCCTTTTACAGGCGCAGGATCAGCCGCAGTACTACCTCTACTCCTACTACGGGAGACATCTCAGGTCCGATGGGCAAGAACGCCTCGTTCTTCCTCAGCGCCTTTGTTGTGCAGAAGCAGAACCAGAACATTGTGGATGCGGTGGATCCACAAAACACGGCGGCCAGCCTGTCGCGAGGAAGTTGCCAACCCCATCAGCATTCTGGCGGTAAACCCGCGGTTTGATTTCCAGATTGGGGAAGAACACGATTTCCGATCCGCGACTACTTTTACCGGGGTGTGCAGTCGGGGGCGGCGTGGGCGTCCTGAATCTGGCAGACCAGGCACTGAACGACAACAACAAGAAAACACCCTTCAGTTCAGCGATGCCATTGTATTTAAGCCATAATTTCTTGAATGAGATACGTGCGCAATGGCTACGCATCCGCGAAAATCAGATCTCCAGCCTGACCGACCCCCTCCATCACCGTCCAGGGCGCCTTTATTGGCGGCGGCAACAACGACGGGGTGGTCCAGGACCACCAGGACATCTTCGAACTGCAGGACTATTCGACAGCGACGGCGGGCAATCACACGCTGCGTTTCGGGATGCCGGCTGCGGGAATACCAGGACACGAACTACTCGACGGCCGGCAGTAATGGGTGCTATACGTTCAGTTCCCTTGGCGGCTTACAAGGCAGGCACGCCCAACCAGTATTCCGCCGCGCATATCAACAACCCCGTGGCACGGACTAGCTCTACGACGGAGCGCTCTTCTTCCAGGACGATTGGCGGGTTAAGCCGAATTTCATGCTCGGGCTTGGGGCGAGGTACGAAGATCAGAGCCTGATCCACGATCACACCGACTGGGCTCCGCGGGTGGCGCTGGCATGGAGCCCCGGCAAGTCGAGAGTCGGCATACAGAAGACGGTGATCCGCGCGGGTTACGGCTGGTTTTATGACCGCTTTACGGAGCCCAACAGCTTGAGCGCCGCTGGGGGTTCGCCGTATGTGATTCAGGCATTGCACGACAACGGGGTGAACCAGCAGAGCTTTGTGGTGAACAATCCGAACTTCTTCGATCCCAATACGCCGGAGCCGATGAGCGGCCTCGGGACTTCGAACACCCCGGTTCCCTCGATCCATTCAATTGATCCGAAGTTCCACGCGGCCTTGAACATGCAGGCAGGGGTGGGCGTGGACCGGCAGATCACCGGCAAGATCACGGCCAACGTGACCTATCTGTTTACCCAGGGCGTACACCAGTACCTGTGAACAACGTGACGGCGCCGGCCTTCGATGCCGCAACGTACAGCGTGACGGGCGCGACGCCGGCGGTTTTCAACTATCAATTCCAGTCCGGCGGATTCTATAAACAACATCAAGTTATCGCCACAACCAACGCACAATTCAAGACACTTATCCTCAACGCCTCCTACACCTTCAACCAGGCTATGAGCGACACAGGGGGGCGTGACCTCGTTTGTATCGGTGGCCGGGAACCCGGGCTTGGATTACGGACGGGCAAGCTTTGGCATTCGCCATCGGGGAACCCTGTTGAGCAGCTATACAGCGCCGCTCGGGTTTGTGTTTGCCTCACTGTTCGAGGTGCAATCGGGAACGCCGTACAACCTGACTACCGGCTACGATTTGACGGGAAACAACCAGTACAACGCGCGTCCAACCTACGGCACCTGCGGAGCTGCCGGAGTGATTGCGACGCGCTATGGGTGCCTGGACACCAACCCGGTGGGCAAAGGAGAGCCGATGGTTCCGTTTGACCTGGGGACGGGACCGGCAAATCTTCTGTTCGACCTGCGGGTGAGCAAGGTGTTCGGCGTGGGTCCGAGGGAGAAGACGGAGGGCGCCGGCCAGACTTTGGACAGCGGCACAGTGAGCGACCAGGGATTGACGAGCGGCAGCGGGTCGATCCGGCTGGATGCGGGTGCGCCTCGCCGGTACAATCTGACGTTTGTGGCCGGGGCCTCGAACCTGCTGAATTTTGTGAACCTGGCCCCGCCGAACGGCGTGCTGATTTCGCCGTTGTTTGACAAGTCGCAGGCGCTGGCGAACGGGCCGTTCGCCAACCCGACGCCGGGGAACCGGGCCTTTGTCTTTCAGGTCAATTTCTCGTTCTGAGGCTTTTCAACCTCTCGTTCTGAGGCTTTTCGGTCAGGAATTCTCGGTGCTGCCCGCGGATTGAGTATGATTGCTTCGCGGCAGAACCGGAGCTCTGATGTATCCCTTCTCTCGGCGCACCTTGCTGAACAGTACGCCTTTGGCCGGTGGATTCACTTCCCTGCTTGGAGCTGGCCCCAGGACGCTTGGCGCCAGGACGCTTGGCGCCAGCCGCCGGACCGTTCGCCCGGCATCCAACCCAACAATGTCGACGAGAGACGCAGATCTGACGCCCCGGCCAACTGCCGGGTGTGAGGTGGAAGACCGTGGAACGTGCCGGATCGGCTTGACCAAGGAAAGAGGAGATGAGAGGAATGACCGTTTCAAGACGTGAACTGATTGCCGGAGGTACAGCGGGCGCACTGGCTGCAATTGTGGATGGCGGGCGAGGGGCAGCGGAGCCGGCGCCGCAGCAAGGCGCACCCTCAAGTCCTCTGCCTGCGCAAGTGGCGACAGACCGGCGTCCCAAAGACGAACCCGGAAGCATGACCGGCTTCGATATGCGGAACGATTTAAAGCCGCGCCGGTTGACCCTGGCGATGTGGGATGTGGCCTATGTACTCCGCCACGGACCGGGTGGAAGCTTTGCCGACTATGACCGTGTGCTGGATGAAGCCGTGGAGCGGGGCTACAACACACTGCGCATCGATCCGATGCCTCAATTTATCGATCTTGCCCGCCCCGAGCGCGTTCTGGAGTGGCCTGACCCGAAGCAGCCGTTTATGCCGTGGAACTGGAACACGGCCGTGAAGGGGCCGGTCGGGGAATGGATGATCGAGTTTATCGAGAAGCTGCAGAAGCGCAAATCTCTCCATTACACACTCAGCGGCTGGTGGTTTATGCCGGGGCTGCCGACGTCTCCGCCAGTCCCTCCGGTACTCCGGACGCCCGCCAACACGGCCGAGGGCGCGGAGATGTGGGCGGTGCTGCTGACGGATTGGAAAAAGCGCTTCGGATTCGATCGCTTGATCTACGTTGACATAGCCAACGAAACTCCTTACTTCTTCCCGGACCTCGAGGAGCGGCTGAAGAAGGCCACGGGAGTGGGATTTGACGACGGTGCAACGTTTTCAGCGGCGCAGAGCTCCTTTTTCGCAGAGGAGTTTAATGGAGCGCTGGGGCTGCTGCGGCGCGAGTTCCCCGAACTTCGCTTCACGACATCGCTGCACGGGGATCTGCGCTGGCTCGACGTGCCGCTCGAACTCGACTGCCTGGACATTCACTTCTATGCCGATGCCGACCCGCGCTGGACCGACCGCACCCGGTTCAACGAGTTTTCAGACGATCACCTGTTTGAAACAGACCGCTGGTTCAAGGAGTTTTCAGACCGGTCAAAGAAGACGGCCGCAGCGATGGCCCCGATGCTTCGGGCGCGACAGCGATACAAGATGAAGGAGTTTGCTGACTGGGCGGAACGACGGGGATCACCGCTGACAACCTCAGAAGCCTGGTCTACCTGGTTCTACATTGACCATCCGCAACTGGACTGGGGATGGCTGCTGGACTGGTCAAAATGGTCCGTTGACGACGCGATCGACTACAAGTTCTGGGGATGGACTCCACACAACTACGCGCAACCGCAGTTTGCCAATTGGAAGGATGCTCAGTGGCACCGGACTCTGAACGAGCGCTTTTTGCGCAGTTGATGGTGCGGGATGGTCTCTTCATAAGCAGGACTTCGCGTTGCCAGGACTTCGCGTTGCCAGGACTTCGCGTTGCCAGGACTTCGCGTTACGAGGACCTCGCGTTGATGGGCAACTGCCGAAGTGCGATATGACCTGGTCTTGCGAGGCCGGCCGTTTTCTTAGAGCAGATTCGGAAATGGTGAAGACAGATGCGCTTTCCCTCGGTGGCTAAAGCCCGTTGATTTTATGGCGTTTTGCGGTACGGCGTTACAGGCTGCGGAAAAAGTCTCAAGAGAGGGACTGTTTGTCCGCCGGGGATTGGTTTAAGAAGCAGGTATGCGCGCGGGGTACGTCCATAGATTGCGCCGGAGAAGCTGGTGCGGGCGCTTTTTTTTAAGGCGCTTTACTCGGTGCGCAGTGAGCGCAAGCTGATCGGGTCTAAACCGCAAAAGAGCGGCCTCAGACACAAAACATCAACGCAATCCAACCCGCCAAAAGCAATTCAGCCCGCTAAAAGCAATTCAGCCCGCTAAAATCGAACCAAGCTGCAATGACGGCACGAAGAACACAGCGCAAGGAAATTTCCGAACCGCTACAACGCGTTTTTCCGCAGCCCCGCGTTTTTCCGCAGCCTGTTGAGCCGGGCCCTTGCAAAGGCCCTGCTGCGAATGATTCCAATTCCAAATGCGCTTGCACAGGTCGCGGTTCCCTTCCCATCCGCCTGAACGGTCCGGTTGGATAGACTTGTAGAGACGGACCGTTGTCTCTGGAGCCCGATTGCACACCACTACCGAAGAACGCCTTATCCGCCCCGCGCGCAATATATGCGGAAGTCTGCGGCTGCCCGGCGACAAATCCATCAGCCACCGCTACGCGATGCTGGGAGCATTCGCGGAGGGAACATCGCGCTTTGCCAACTTCTCAACCGGGGCCGACTGCGCTTCGACGCTGAGGTGCATGGAGGCGCTGGGCGCAACCGTGAACAGAACGGGCAACGGCAGCGTGGAGATTACAGGCGTGGGAGGACGCGTGACGCCGGCGGACAAGGCGCTGGACTGCGGCAACTCCGGCTCGACTATGCGCATGATCTCCGGCCTGCTCGCGCCGCAGGAGGGAAGGTTTACGCTGGCGGGCGATGCGTCGCTGTCCCGGCGTCCGATGGAGCGCATCCGCAAGCCGCTGGAAGCGATGGGCGCGCGGCTGACGCTGACCGAGGGTCATGCGCCGCTGACGATTGAAGGAGCGCGGCTGACGGCAATCGACTACACGACACCGGTTCCGAGCGCGCAGGTGAAGACCTGCATCCTGATGGCGGGCTTGCAGAGCGCGGGTGTGACGACGGTGCGCGAAGCGGTGCGCACGCGCGACCACAGCGAGCTGGCGTTGCGCGCTTTCGGCGCAGAGGTGAGCCGGCACGTGGATTCGGGAGGGGATTCCGTTTCGATCGGCGGACCGCAGCGGCTCTACGCCATTGAAGGCGCGGTGCCCGGCGATTTGAGTTCGGCGGCATTTTTTCTATGCGCCGCGGCAATCTACCCCGGTTCGAGTTTGGTGTTCGAGGGGCTGGGCCTGAATCCGACGCGGGCCGCGCTGCTGGACGTGCTGACGGCGCTGGGGGCGAAGATATCAGTGCTTCACCTGGAAGAGAAGCACGCCGAGCTGGTGGGCGCGGTGCAGATTTCAGGGCCGCAAGAAGGGCTTGGGTCCACAGAGGTGAGCGGCACGCAGGCGGCACAGCTGATCGACGAGCTGCCGGTGCTGGCGGCGATTGCGCCTTACACGAGGGGCGGTATCCGCATCCGCGATGCGAAGGAGCTGCGGGTGAAGGAATCGGACCGGATTGCTCTGGTGGCGAAGAACCTGCGCGCGATGGGCGGCGCGGTGGAAGAGTTCGAGGATGGCCTCGATGTGCCGGGAGGCCAGAGGCTGCACGGGGCAACCATCGACTCCGGCGGCGACCACCGGATTGCGATGGCCTTCAGCGTGGCCGCGCTGAAAGCCGAGGGCGATACGGTGATTCAGGGAGCGGAATCGGCGGCCATCAGCTTTCCGGAGTTCTTCGATTTGCTTGATCTGGTCGCGGAGAGGTGATGAAGGATCGGGACTTGGGACTTTGACTGTGGGAATTCATGGGCTGCGGTTGAGTTTTTGGGGTTGAGCGTCTTGTTTCCCAGGTGCCCAAAGGCCAGGCACCTGGGCCACCCGGCTCTTTCCTGGTTCCTGCGCCCTTGTTTCTAGTGGCTGGTGGCGCCGCTGTCGTTGCTGACAATCAGGCTTGAGACGTTGACCGGCTCGAAGTCGCCCAGGATGAGACTCGAAATGCAGGACAGGTCGTCGTCGTTCCAACGGGCGTCGGGAGTGCCGATGAGTCCGCCGCTGTTTCCGTTGTCGGCAAGGATAATTCCATAGTTTCGGAAGGCGGTGATGAGAATGGCCGCCTGGGGACTGGTGGCAGCGCATGCGGGAGTGGCCACGGAAGCCTTGAGGCGATAGATTTCACCGGCCGGTCCGGACATGGAGCAAGTTGCGGGCGGAGCAGACTGGGAGAGCTGAGAACCAATAGGAATGTCACCCCCCGAGCTGGCGGTGCAAGAGCCGACGCCAGAGGTTTGGGTGGCGGGCCACACCCAGTAGTTCACCATGTGGTTGAGCGTGAACCGGATGGGATGCTGAATGACGCCTGTGGGAGCAGTGGGCGTGCCGGCGCCGATGACTTCGTCGGCGTTGACGATCAGGGGCGCGACGGGAAGTCCCGCGGCATCGGTGGTTCCATCCCCCTGGGTTGTCAAATTATTCGAAGTTACGTTGGGCCAAAGGGCGTTTGAGGAATCGGTCCATGGACCGCCTTCGTAAGCTCCCTGCCACATTTCATAGAGGGCGGGATTGTTTCCGCCTCCCGCCTCGACATAGACCAGAACGTGGCGATCTCCGTCAGTGGAGTTGCTGGTTCCCTCAACCGGGGCGTAGGCCGGAATCGGGCCGGAGGTGAAGTAGGACTGATAGAGGGTGGTGGAGACCGAGACCAGGGCCTGGTTATACGGAACTTCAATGGCCGGGATTCCGTTTGGGTAGGGAGCGTCGGAGTTGTTGCCAAAGTATGGCTTGACGGTTTCAGAGAGATAGCCGCTGTACATCGGGGCGGCGGGCGAAGTGTCGACGGCCAGGCCGGTGGTGGCCAAATCGACGCGATGGTGAAAGATGGAAGTAGAGGGAAAGATGCTGGAGAGAAACGCGTTGCTGCCAATGATGGAGATGGAAATGTCCTGGGTAGCCTGATTGTTGCTGGAGTCTGAAACGATGAATTCGGGCGTGTAGGTGCCCTGGCCGCCGATCAGGGAACTGGTGATGACGCCTGTGGAGGCATTGAGTGACAATCCTTCAGGCAGAGAGGGATAGCTGGAACTGGTGCTGACGGAAAAGGTGTAAGGCGGAGTGCCTCCGCCGGCAGCGATGGTGCAGCCGGCATAGGCTGTGCCTTGTGTTCCGCCCGGGCAGGTGGTGGTTGTGATGCTCAAGTTGCTGCCCGACGATGCAATGGTGACGCGTGCTTTGGCGGTCTTCGAACCGGCGGCGTTGGTCGCCGTGAGCGTGTAGTTGGTGGTTGCGGTTGGACTCACAGAGGTGGAGCCGGTCAAAGACGCGGAGGTGAAGGTCCCCGGCGTAATGGCAATGCTCGTGGCCCCGGTCACCGTCCAGCCGAGAGTGCTGCTGGAACCTGGAGAAATGGACGTGGGCGTCGCCGTGAAGGAGCTAATGACCGGTAGTGACGCGCCTGACGCGCTGACCGTGACGCTTGCCGTGGCGGTGACCGAGCCGGCGCTGTTAGTTGCCGTGAGCGTGTAGGTGGTGGTTGCGGTTGGACTCACGGGGGTGGAGCCGGTCAAAGACGCGGAGGTGAAGGTCCCCGGCGTGATGGTGATGCTGGTGGCCCCGGTCGTGACCCAGCTGAGAGTGCTGCTGGAACCGGCAACAATGTTTGGGGCGCTGGCGGTGAAGGAAACGATCGCCGGGTTGGTGACAAGTCCTGTGAAGGAGGGCTTCGAGCAACCCGGCATTCCCAAGCATGCAAAGAGAAGGAGGGCCAGAGCAGCAAGACCTGGTTTTAAAGAATTGATCATGGATAAGCCGTGCTTGTTGCCGGAAAGCGAGATTCTTGAATCCATTGATCACCTTTTCGCTCTTGCGAAAGTGGGCGAGAGCAAGGCAGTCGCCGGAATCAGCTGCAAAGAAATTCCACAAGCAGATGGGACAATGGCCGGGGGTAACCACCGGGGGCGTGGATCTCGATCTTCTGATGCGCATCCCGAGGGGTGATGGATGACCCTCGCTACGCTGGACCGATTAAGAGGATTATAGCGGGAAAGGCGGCGGGGAGTTTGCCGCGAAGGGTGCATGGGCGTGGTCGCAGGCACAACGGCCGGGCGGGCGTAGTTGGCTGAGACCGAAATGGGCGGCGCCTTCAAGAAATAACGAGCCGTTTGAGGAGGGGCAGTGCTATTCTTCGGTTGCGGTATTCCCCGTAAACTTCCCAACGAGTGAGGTCAAAAATGTCAACTTCAGTCTCTGCTCCTGTCAGGCCTGTGTCTGCTCCTGTCACGCCTGAGCGCATCTACCAGTTTGCGTTTGCGTATGCCATGCCGCTGGTGCTGGAAGCGGCAATCCGTCACAGTGTCTTCGACGTTCTGGACGAAGGACCAAAATCGGTGGCCGAGGTGAGCCAGGCGACAGGCGCCTCGGTGCGCGGCCTCAAGTCGATTATGAACGTACTGGTGGGCCTGGATTTTCTAGCCAAAGACAAAGCGGGCAAGTACTCGCTGACGCCGGAAAGTTCGGCATTTCTGGTGAGCACCAAGCCCTCGTTTCAGGGCGGCCTGATCCGCCACACGAGCGAACACCTGCTGCCCAAATGGCTGGGGCTGAACGAGGTTGTGGCCACGGGCCACCCTGTGGGGTCAGTGAACCAGCAATCGACGGGCACGGACTTTTTTGAGAAGTTCGTGGTGGATATTTTTCCATTGAGCTATCCGGTGGCGCAGGAACTGGCGGAACACCTGAAGTTGAAGAGTTCGACCGGGGCGGTGAGCGTGCTGGACCTTGCCGCGGGGTCGGGGGTGTGGGGCATCGCGCTGGCGCAGAGCTCGCCGCAGGTTCGCGTGACCGCGGTCGACTGGCCGGGCGTCATCCACGTGACGCGCAACACGGTGGCGCGGTTTGGCCTGACGGACCGGTTTGTGTTTCACGCGGGTGACCTGCAGCTGGCCGACTTCGGCAGCGGCCACCAGGTGGCCACGCTGGGTCACATATTGCACAGCGAGGGCATCGAGCGCAGCAAGGCTCTGCTCCACAAGACGTTCAAGGCACTGGCGCCGGGTGGAACAATTTCGATCGCGGAGTTTCTGGTGAATGCCGATAGAACAGGCCCGGTGAACGGGTTGATCTTCGGGGTGAACATGCTGGTGAATACCGACGCCGGGGACACGTATTCGTTTGAGGAGATCGCGGGCTGGCTGCGGGAGGCGGGATTTGAGGACCCGCGCACGCTCGACACGCATGGGCCGTCGCCGCTGATTCTGGCGACCAAGCGTTAGAGCGGTTTCAGGATAGGTATGCCCGATTGTGTTTCGTGCCAGGTCGGCCCTCCCTGGGGCCGGGTCGACTTGAGTGCAATGCCTCAGGGTACAGCAATCCTGAAACCGCTCGAGCGGAGCAAGGACGCGCGGGCGCAGATGGTGCGATGAGGTGAGGTTCTGGGAAAGGACAGTCGCCGCAGTGCAGCGCTTGTCCAGGTCTGGGCATGAATGGCCTGGGCATGAATGAGGAAGAGCAATGAGGAAGAGCAACCGCAGAACAAGCGCAGGTCATTTGACCCAGTTTGGCGACTCAGTTTGGCCAAAGAACGGCAAACTCCGCTGAAGAGGCCAGTGCACTTCGGATGACGGTGGAATTATGCCCAAAAAAATGCCCGGCGCTTAGCCGGGCATTTTTTGTTGGTGAAGACGAGAGCTACTTTACGGCGGGAGGGGTTGTGGCGGGCGCGTTTTCGGCGGGAGCAGGCTGCACGCCGGCGACCACGGGGGTGGTGCTGATGTTTCCCGAAGCGGCTTCAGGGAGGTTGATGCCGTAGTGCTGCAGGGTGGTGGCCAGGGTTTGATAGAGGCCGGCGCGGGCTTCGGCATAGGCGGCATGGGCGGCAATCAGGTTGTCGTCAGCGATGGCGAGGGCGCGCTGCTGGAGCAGAACGTTGGCGGTAGTGGAAGCGCCGAGGTGGAGCTTGGTGACTTCGGCATCGACGCTTTGCTGGGCGTAGTCTCTGGCGGCCACGTCAGCCTGCACCAGCGAGCGGTCGTTGGTGAGCGTGAAGCGGGCATTGACGACCTGCATGCGGATCTGGGTATAGAGCTGGGCGAGGTGCAACTCTGCCTGGCGGTACTCCATCAGCGAGCGCTCCTGGACCGACTGCGCATAGCGATTGCGGAGGGGGATCTCAATGGTGAAACCGAGTCCCTTGTCCGGGGCGGAGTTGTTGAAGGCGTGGCCAAGGGAGGTGCCGTAACCGGAATTGCCGGTGGGGCAGGCGGTGCCGCAGAAGGCGGTGTTGAGATCCTTGTTGATGGAACCGGCAATTCCCTGCCCTGAGAGGTATCCGTAGATATCAAACTGGGGCAGCAGAGCGTTGCGCGCTCCCTTGAGGGTGATCTCATCGTTGCGGAGCGCGAGGATGGCCTGCTCGAGCTCGGGGCGGCGCTGAAACGCCTCCTGGACGAGAGCCTCGACGGGCTGCTGCTCCTCGGGAATCTGTTCGATGCTGACGCGGTCAGTGGGAATGACGCGGGCTGCCGAGAGGCCGGGGTCGTTGAGGTTTCTGGCGATGGCCTGCTTGATGATCTGCTCTTGATAGTTGAGGGTGTTTTGAGCGCTGAGGAGGGCCTGATTGTCAGTGGCCACGGTCGAGTCGTCGTTGACCACCTGGAGGGGCGCCACGGTGCCGATCTGCAACTGCTTGCGATCGTCGCTGTCGAGGGCTGTGCTCTGATCGAGGGCGCGCTGCTTGGCCTGAACGTCCTCATAGGCCTGCACCAAACCCCAGTAGATGGTTTCAACCTGGTTGACGGTGTAGAGAATCTGCTGGCGGAAGGAAGAGTCGACGATGCGGCGGTCGTTGAGCGCTTCATAAATGAAGCGCTTGTTGACCCAAATGCCGGCTCCCTCGAGCAGATGCTGGGTAACGGTGGCCTTGAAGTTGGAGCTGAGCTGAGGGCTGTATTCGGTGACGGTGTTGTTGGAGGTGGCGTAGGAGTTGCTGAAGGCGAACTGGAAGTTGGTGCCGGTAACGAAGCCCTGGTTGAGGTTGAAGTTGTAGTCGTTTGTGGAGCTGGTGCCGGTGGAGAAGAAGCTGGACGAAGGGATGTGGTCACGATCGAAGGAAATGGTTGCGCCCAGGGTGGGATCGAGGCTTTCCGGTTGAGGGCCCGCGCCGGCAGTGGTGAGCGTCAAGCCGGAGACGCCGGAGCCGGCGCCGGCCGATCCGCCAGAGGTTCCACCGGGTCCTCCGCCAGAGGTCAAGATCGATGCCGATCCGCCGAGGGTATTGGTGACCACGCCCGCGGAAACACCGAGCGGCGCTTGTCCGGTTTTGGTTCTGAGGATGTCGGTATCGGCAATGCTGAGGTCATAGCGGGCGATGGCGATGTCGTAGTTATTCTCAAGGGCGAGCGCGATGGCGTCAGAGAGGCTGAGATAGAGCTTGCCGTCTTTGAGCATGTCGGTGAGCCGGACAGAGTTTGCAAAGCTGGCGGTCGTAATGGACGTGGGCAGGTACTTTTTGACGGGATTACTCCAGAAACCGGCATAGGGTTTGGAATAGTCGCGCGACGACTTGTTGAGAAAAAACGGGTCGGTTGGAATGGGCGCCGGCGCCGAGGGCAATTGAGAGGCAGCCTTGTCAGGAGCTTTGGTTCCGGCCGGGGTTTGCGCCGCCAGGCCAGAAGGCGAGCACGAGGCCAAGGTGAGCATGATCGCCGCTAAGGCACGGAGGCGTCCCGCGGCCTGCGCGCGCCGCGCCTGCTGATTCACTGGCTGATTGGGAAACTGCACAGGGGTCAAATTTTGCCTATTAAGCACACGGGTAGGGTACAAATGCATGGTTCCTCTCCACAAAACAGTGGGCATGTAGGGTGCCACTTCAAGAGACGTCCGGAAAGCGTCTCGGGACGCAAATTTGTGATGATGCGGGACGATTTACGCTTTCGGACGGTTGCAATGCTCATCGAGGAGTACGTGTTCCCCGCCCTTTTCGTTCCGTGCACCCCGGCAGACGGAGGTTGCAGCCGTCCGATTGCCCTTAAAACTGCGGAAGTCTGAGTATATCGCACCGGGTTCCATGGCGGGGGGGTGGCGTCAAGTACCCTGATAAGAAAGCATAAATCCCATGAGCGACCTCGAAGAATCCGCGCCCAAGCTGCAAACCTGGAAGGTGACGCTGGCCTATGACGGCACGGACTTCAGTGGCTGGCAGGTGCAGCCCGGGGAGGTGACCATCCAGGGTGAGCTGCAGGCGGCGCTGGGCCGGATCACGGGCGAGGCTCCGTTGCCGCAGGGCTCGGGACGGACGGATGCGGGGGTTCATGCGCTGGGACAGGTGGCGAGCTTCGGCCTGGCGGCGCCTATTCCGGCGGAGAATCTGCAGCGGGCGCTGAACCGGACGCTGCCTGGGTCGATCCGGATTCTGGAGGCGAGCAGGACGGCGGGGACATTCCATGCGCGGCACTCGGCGCTGGCAAAGACGTACGAATACAGGGTGTTCCGCGGTGAGATCTGCCCGCCGTTGCTGGCTCGGTACGTGCTGGACTGCCCGTGGCCAATGGACGTGGAAGCCCTGCAAACAGGAGCGAAGATATTGGAGGGCGAGCATGACTTTGCGAGCTTTGCGGCCACCGATCCGGATGCGAGCGCGCGCGAAGCGGAGTGGGAGGAGCGGAATACGGTGAGGAGGATCCACTGCTCGACGTGGGAGCGGCGGCAGAGCGAGGCTGGAGAGCTGCTGATTTATTGCGTGCGGGGAAGCGGGTTTTTGCACCACATGGTGCGCAACATGGTGGGAACGCTGCTGGAAGTGGGCCGCGGGAAGCTGAAGGCGGAGGCGATTGGCGGGATTTTGGCCGCGCGTGCGCGGTCGGCCGCCGGACCGACTGCGCCAGCGCGGGGGTTGTTTCTGTCCTCAGTGGAATATGGGGAGGATGGGTGACGAGGGAGCGGGGGACTGCTGCTACCCTGAGACCATCGACATGGCCTTTTTCTCGCGCAACTCGTCGCTCTCGCGCAACTCGTCGTTTTCGCGGGTGACGGCGCTGGCCGCGCAGAGGCCAGTGCACGCGGCGTTCGCGTGGCTGCACGGAAATCCCAAGACGATCATCGACTGGCAGGCGGAGCTGGTGGGGATTCCCGCGCCTCCCTTTGGCGAACGAGCGCGCGCGGAATGGCTGGCGGCGCGGTTTGCCGAAGCGGGATTGAGCGAGGTGGGGATCGACGCGGTGGGCAATGTGTTCGGAACGATGGCCGCAACCGGATTGCCGCCGGAGAGCACGGGACCGGTGGTGGTGCTTTCGGCACATCTGGATACGGTGTTTCCGGCGGAGACGCCGCTCAATCCGGTGCTGGACGGGGAACGTCTTACAGCTCCGGGAGCCTGCGACAACGGGGCGGGCGTGGCAGGAATGCTGGCCATTGCGCAGGCGCTGGTGAAATCGAGCGTGGAGCTGGCGGCGCCGCTGATCTTCATGGGCAACGTGGGCGAAGAGGGCGAGGGCGATCTGCGCGGGATGCGCGCGCTTTATGGAGATGGGCGTTTGGCGGGGCGGATCGCCGCGCATATTGTGCTGGATGGCGGGGGAGCGGATTGCGCTGTGACCGAGGCGCTGGGAAGCCGGCGCTACCAGGTGACGATCAGCGGCCCCGGGGGACACAGCTTTACCGACGCGGGCACCGCCAATCCCATTGTCACGCTGGGTACGGCGCTGGCGACGCTGGCGGAGGTCGAGTTGCCGCAAGAGCCGCGCACCACGCTCAACGTGGGGACAATACGCGGGGGCACCAGCGTGAACTCGATCCCCGAGAGCGCGCAGGCGGCGGTCGACTTCAGATCCACGGACCCCGGGCAACTGTTGCGGCTTGAAGTGGCGCTGTACAGGGCTGTGGAAGATGCGGTGACGTACTGGAACCAGAAGGCCAAGGCAAGAAGCGGAGACAAGCCGCTGCGCTATGCGATCAGGAAGATCGGCGACCGGCCGGCGGCGCATTTGCCGGACGACTCGCCGCTGCTGGAGTCGTTGCGGGCAGTGGACCGGCACCTTCGTCTGAAGACCGATCTGCGGCTGGGATCGACGGACGCCAATCTACCGCTTTCGCTGGGAATACCTGCGTTGTCAATGGGCGCGGGGGGTGAGGGCGGCGGGGCGCATACGCAGGCGGAATGGTACTCGGCCAAGGACAGAGAAACGGGACTGCGGCGGGTGCTGCTGCTGACGCTGGCCATGGTGGAGTGGGCGGCGGAACAATAAGCGGAGCGAGCTGCAACGGTTTGGAGCGCCACGGCGTCTAATCCACTAAGGTTGAGCCTGTTGCATCCCAGCATACCGGGGCGGAGGGGAAGAGAAGAATCTGGTGCCGGAGAGGTTTTTGGGCATCTATACTAGGGGTAAGTGCAGACATCATCCCAGCCGCAAAGCTGGTCAACTCACGAGGTCATCGAAACCAATGAAATCGCTCTTTGAACGGCTGCGTTCCCGCGGTCTTGCTTCAACCTTTCTTCTTCTTGCCGTGCTTTCGGCGGCGATTGTGGGCGGTTCCTATGCGGCTCACGGGGTGCGCGGACAGGAGCGTCAGGACGACAGCGCGGACGCCGCGCCGCTGAAGGTGGTCAGTACCCCGGTGCCGCCCAACGATTTTGTGAAAATAGCGCGGCAGGTGGGTCCGGCGGTGGTGAACATCAACACCGAGACCTTGCCCAAACAGTCGGATAACAAGGGACGGCGCAGCTTCCATTTTCGGACGCCGAACCAGCAGAATCCGGACGACAACCAGGACAACGGCGGGGACGATCAGCAGGGACAGGCGCAGGGACAAGGACAGGGTCAGGGACAAGGACAGGGACAAGGTCCGGACAACTTCCAGGACTTTTTCAACCGCTTTTTCGGCGGTCAGATGCCCACGCCTGACGGCGGCGACCAGGGCAGCGGCGTGCAGGAGTCGCTGGGCTCGGGATTCATTGTGGATCCCAAGGGCTACATCATTACAAATTTCCACGTGGTGGAGAAGGCCGACAAGATTTACGTGAAACTTTCGACCGATCCTGACACGCAGGACCTGGGACGGCCGGCGCGGGTGATCGGGACGGACAAGGCGACCGACCTGGCGGTGATCAAGATCGACACCAGCACGCCGCTGCCGACGGTGAAGATGGGCAACTCGGACATAGCCAACGTGGGCGACTGGGTTGAGGCCATCGGCAGCCCGTTTGCGCTTTCGCAGACGGTGACGGCGGGGATCATCTCGGCCAAGAACCGGACCATCGACCCGGGGGCGAGCGGCCAGTTCCAGCACTTTATCCAGACGGACGCGGCGATCAACCCGGGCAACTCCGGCGGGCCGCTGCTGAACATGAACGGCGAAGTGATCGGGGTGAACACGGCGATCTATACGCAGTCGGCGGGATATCAGGGGATCGGCTTCGCGATGCCGTCGAACACGGTGGTGCAGGTGTACAACGACCTGATCAGCCCGAGCCACAAGGTAACGCGGGGTTCGATCGGAATCCAGTTCCGCGAAGGGCTTTCGGGCGCGGTGAACCGGGTTTACGGGTTCAAGAACGGGGTGCTGGTGCAGGAGGTTCAGCCGGGCGGCCCTGCGGACAAGGCAGGAATGAAGGCGGGCGACATTATCACCTCGATCGACGGCCGGTCGATCAAGGATGGCAATGACCTGGTGGACGAAATCGCCAGCCGCAGGCCGGGAAGCACGATTCGGCTGGGATATGTACGGGACGGAAAAGCGGCCGATACAACGGTGACGATCGGGGACCGGGACAAGGTGTTTGCGAACCTGGGCAACAACCAGGCGGAGCCGAGCCAGGAGGCCCCGGGCGACGCGGGTGAGACCAAACTGGGCGTCGTGGTCCACGAGATCACCGCGGCTACGGCAGCCAAGCTGCACAGCCAGGGCGTGATCATCGACTCGGTGCGCACGGGATCGTTTGCCGACCTGCAGGGATTGGAACCGGGATTGGTGATTACCCGGGTCAACAAGCAGGCAACAGGGACGCGGGAGCAGTTCGACGCCGTGGCCGGGAAGCTGAAGGAAGGGGACGACGTGGTGTTTGAGGTTCTGGACCCGCGGCATCCTGACCAGGGGATCAACTACATCGGCGGGACGTTGCAGTAAGCGGAGCGCGGCGCCGGCGGCCAATTTTGGCACCGGCGCCGTTTTCCTTTAGCAAATGGATCGAATTTTTCCTTCGTCAGGGGTATAGAATCTAGATACAAAGCCCAATTTCTTCCTTGCCGCAATGCGGTATTTCCAATTAGACTCCGCGTTATAGCGTTCGAAGACAGCACTTTGGCATGAGGTAGCAGCAGCTTGTCTGTTAGTCGCGCAATTTTGGCAGTCCTAGTTTCGTTGGCTTTGGTTACGCCGTCCCTCTCAGCTTCGCGGGTACACCGCGCGCCTACGAGCGGGCGACCGCACGGCAGCAGCCGGCTGAGCCGCCGGGGCCACCATGCGCGCGGCCAGCAAGGGATCGAAACGGAGCGAGCCACGCAGATACAGCAGGCACTGATCCGCGAGCACTACCTGAGCGGTGAGGCGTCGGGCAAGTGGGACGCGACGACCGTAGCGGCGATGCAGAAATACCAGAGCGATCAGGGCTGGCAAACGCGGCTGACGCCCGATTCGCGGGCGCTGAAGAAGCTGGGGCTCGGACCCGACTACTCGAACGCCATCAATGCCAAAGACTCGAGCTTCGCTGCGCCGCCCCCGGTGAGCAGCATTCCCCAGGGACAGACCGCGGGCTTTGCCGCGGCTGCGGGCGTGAATCCCTAAGCCTTCAAGGTAGCTCACGTGCCCAACCGCGAGGCACCTGCGGCAGCCGGCTGAGGTTCCAGGCATAAATTAGCAAGGCATAACTTAGAGAGAGCAGTCGCAGGTCTTTCGACTACGTTTGACCAACAAACGGCCAACTCCGCTGAAGCTGACAGCGCAATCAAGATGACAGCGCAAGGGTGATGCGAACTTCCGGGGCAGAACACTAGCGACGGAGAGACGGCATTCCTTTCAGAAGAAATTCATAACGCGGCTCGACTGTGGACGGACCGGAGGTAATGGTTGTGTCCAGATGGATGAGCTGGCTGTCCGCGCCCAACCTGGGCCACGCGGGCAGGCCGGGACCATTGGGATCTCCGGATCTGGCGAAGTTGGTCCAGTAGCTCATCATCTGGTCGCTCAGCTTGCGATCCTCCGGCAGCCAGACGGCGCCTGGACGGGTGTCGAGGGTTCCAAAGACATACTCGATGTCGTCGGAGTGGAAGGCGAATGAGCCGTCGTGGAACTTGCTGGGCGGGGCGGGCTGCTCGAAGTGATAGCGGTAGATGGGCGAATCGCCTGTTTTTCTGTGGGCTTCAATCCACTTCCAAGTGCCGAAGGCGATGAAGGCGTCACTGCCGAAGTCGATGGCGGAACGCGCGGCCTCGTCGTCGGTGCTTCCGGGGTAGAGGGAGAGGAACTCGGCGGCGCGGTCAACGAAATGTTCGTTGGCAAAGGCAGTCCATTTGTCGACGGTCATTCCGTTGGCGAGCCCGCTGTTTTCGTCGCGGTTCCATCCGGCGAGGAGCGGCACATGGGCCTGCTTTCCGGCAGCGTAGATTGCGGGGACCGAATCGGTGAGCAGTTGACCGTCGACGACGGGCGAGAAGTGGGGCGCGCCTTTCGCCCTGCCCGCATCGATGATTGTTTGGGCGGGCATGGCGCGCAGCTCCGCAAGTGTGGAAGCCCCGAGCGAGGCTGCCCAGGCCTCATCCTGGAGTTCACGGGCATCGAGAGTGCCGGTAGGCAACACGTCGCTGAACGCTCCGCCGCTTTCACCGATGGCTTTTTGAAACAGGCCCTGCGCGGGAGCGGCTGCCATGAGGGTGCTGACGGCAAAAGAACCCGCACTTTCGCCGAAGATGGTTACATTGCCGGGATCGCCGCCAAATTTTGCGATGTTCGTCTTGACCCACTGGAGCGCGGCCACCATGTCGAGGAGGCCGTAGTTGCCTGCCGAGCCGTTGGCCTCTTTGGCCAGGTCGGCGGTGGCGAGAAATCCGAGAACGCCGAGCCGGTAGTTGATGGTGACCAGCACCACGCCTTTGGTGGGCAGGAAGTCGCCGTTGTGACGCGGCTCCGAGGCGGAACCGCCCGTGTAGCCTCCGCCGTGAATCCAGAACATGACGGGGAGCCTGGCGGAGTGTTTGAGGCCGGCGGGCGTAAAGACGTTGAGAAAAAGACAGTCTTCGCTGGGGCCATCATCCTGGAAGATCATGTCACCGAAGATCCCGGCCTGGAAGCAGCGAGCGCCGTAGCGGGTGTCGTCGCGCCGGCCTTTCCAGGATGCGGGCGGCGCGGGGGCCTTCCAGCGCATGTTACCTACGGGCGGGGCGGCATAGGGCAGACCAAGAAACGCCCTGACCTTGCCGTCGTTGATGGCCTTGCCCTGGGCTTTGCCCTGCGCAGTTTTTACGATGAGCGGATTGGCGTGGATGGGCGTGGAAAGACTCAACGTAAAGCCCGCGACGGCCAAGGCGCAGATGATCTGCACACGAAAATTCATGGTGAAATCCCCCGCGCAACACGATAGCAGATGGGTTCGCCTTCTCGCCGGACACTGCTCGAATAATTCCATGAATGATTCTGTGAAGGGGAGACTACACTGGGAACGCGAGAAATGCGGCAGCGTGCTCGATGGGCAGCAGATCGAAGAGCGCTCCGGCCGCATGTGCAAAGGCGGCGACGATCGCGCCGTCAAAATTAACGAAGTGAACGCAATCGAGGGTGCACGCTGTCTGCGACTCATTTCGGCAGGGAGAAATCATGAGACGGATTACCGCTGTTCTTTGGCTCGGTGTTATTGCGCTGATGCCCGGCCTGCTTTCTGCGCAGCCGGCAGATGTTACGTTCTCCCAGCCGACGGCACAGATCGATCGCTTCGATTACACCGAGATCGCGGCGCACATCCAAGCGCCGGATGCGCACAATCCCTTCGAAGACGCATCGCTGACGGGAAGGCTTGAAACCGAGGACGGCACGCGGCACTGGGATGTGGAAGGATTCGCCGACTCCGACGACGGCAGCGTTTTCCTGATCCGCTTTATGGCGCCGCTCGCGGGTACCTACAAATACACGGTGACGTACAAACAAGGGGAGTTCGAGAAGTCAACGAGCGGCACGTTCCGCGCGGTTGAGGCGCACCGCCGCGGGATTCTGGCGGTGGATCCCAAGTATCCGTGGCATTTCATCTGGGAGGGAACGGGCGAGCATTTCTTTTTTAACGGGACGACGGCGTACTTTCTTTTGGGCTGGAAGGACGAACACACGATCGACTTCAGCATCGAGCGGCTGCACCGCCTGAAGATCGATCGCATGCGAGTGGCGATTGCGGGACGCGAGGCGACGATGTTCGGCGAGCCGGTCATGAATGGGCCGAGCTGGTCAGTGTTTCTGACGCCCTGGCCTGCCCAGAACACCGAAGACTACTTTCATCCGGGATTCGACTACTCCCGCTACAACGTTTCCTACTGGCAAAAGTTCGAGCGGATGCTCAGGTTTGCGCGCGATCGGGATATGAACATCTCCCTGGTGCTGGATATGAACGACAGTTACGTCCACCCCGCGGCGGGCAGCGAAGACGAGCATCGCTTTATACGTTACGCAGTGGCGCGCTTTGGCGCCTTCTCCAATATCACATGGGATCTGGGAGACGACCTCGACTCGTTTCGCGATGAGAAGTGGACGCACGAAACGGGGACACTGCTTCAGGGATGGGACCCCTATAAGCATCTCGAAACCAGTCATCCGGTCAAGATCGAGCACCAGGACCGGGCCTCGGCGTGGTTCGGCTTTACCTCGTACCAGGAGTGGTCGCGCGATCAGCATCGGCTCATGCTGGAGTCACGAAAGCTGCAGGAAAAGACAGGCCGCATCATCCCGCAGACGAACGAGGAATACGGCTACGAAGACCATTATCCCCTGTGGGCGCTGCCGGGCTCTGATTCGGCGGATGTGCTGCGCCGGACGGCGTGGGACATTGCGATGGCAGGCGGGTACCAGACGGCGGGGGAGACGGCGAGGCGAGGAACCAATATCCGTCCCGATCTGGGCGGGGGTTGGATGAACGCGCGTGGCGACGACACCATGACGATGTTCCTCGGCTATGGACACATGGTCGACTTTTTCACCAGCTTCGCGTGGTGGAAGACCAATCCACATGACGAGCTGGTGGACGGCGGGAACTACTGTCTCGCCGATCCGGGGAAGACCTATGCGGTTTATCTGCCGCATGGAGGCAAGGTCACCGTCCAGCTCGAGGCAGGGCGCTACAAAGCCGCGTGGTTCAGCGCGATGACCGGAGAGACGATCGACCTTCCCCCGATCGATGGATCGACCTGGACATCTCCAGAGGCTCCGAGCCAGGATGACTGGGCATTGCTGATCGAAAGTGTGCAGACCTAAGAGATCATCCAATGAAGGACCGACGGTTGGTGCTCCAGGCGCGCCGGGTTCCCGTGATCAGCGTTCGTCCCCCACCAGTTCGCGTTCGATACGGGCGTGCAAACGGGTGCTCATGCCGGCGGGGAGCTCGAAGACGCGATCGTCGGCCATGAGAACGACGACATTGCGGGTGGAGTCGAGGACGGCGGAGCAGATTTCGCAGGTTTCCAGATGAAGATCAATCTGAGAACGCAGGTCCGCGTCCACCTCGCCGTCGATGTAGGCGGAGATGTGTTCCCAGACGTGTTTGCAGTCGATCCTCATGCGCCCCACCCAAACAGCCTTCCCCGCCTGGGCGCAAACCCTTTCAATTTTGGCGCCAGCTCCCGCTGCAGCAGGGCCCTGGCACGATGCAGGCGCACCTTCACGGCGCCTTCAGAGATGCCGAGGACCACAGCAGCTTCTTTTCCATCCATCTCTTCGATGTCTCTGAGCAGAACAACGTTACGGTAAATCTCAGGCAGGCCCTCGATGGCCTTGCGCAGGACGGCGCCCAGCTCCTTGCGTTCGAGGGTCTCGGCGGGGACTTCGCGCCAACTGGTGAGCACGGCGGGCGTGAAGTCGCCGCTTTGGTCGTCGGTGAGGGCGTCGAGTGAATCCTCGCGCCGGGATTGCGCCTTGCGGAGCTTGCCCAGTCCCTCGTTGCGGGCGATGGACAGGACCCAGGTGCGAAACTGGGAGTCCCCGCGAAAGAGGTGCAGATTGCGGTAGGCCTTGATGACCGTCTCCTGGGCCGCGTCCTCGGCCTCGGCTTCGTTGCGCAGCAGGGAGAAAAGGAGAAAGTAAATGCTGCGCTCGCAGGGGCGGATGAGGTCATGGAAGAGCTGCTTCTCGCCGGCCAGGATGCGGCGAATGCAATCCGCGTCGAATTCCGGATTGGAAGGAGTCATGATCCTCGAACGAGCTTGACTGGGGATTGAACTGGCGGGAGCCGATTATGCCGGTGGTCCGCTCAGGAATTTGCCTGTCACACTGAACTATACCTTGCCGGCGGCGGGGTGCGGGGAGACGGCGAGGCGAGTACGCTGGCGGGCGTAAGTTTTTCAAAGGAAAAAAGAAACTTTGTACGCAAAAGATGAAATCGCCTGTACAATCTCCACGAGGAGACCCATGGCCGGAGATATATCACTTACGTGCAGCGATTGCGGGCAGGACTTTACCTTCACCGCTGCGGATCAGGCGTTCTTTCAGGAACGTGGTTATTCGACCCCGAAGCGTTGCAAGACTTGCCGCCAGGCAAAGAAGAACGACCAGGGGGGCTCCGGCTACCGTTCGGCTCCGGCACAGGGAACGCCTGTGATTTGTTCGGGTTGCGGCCAGCCTACAACAGTGCCTTTTGAACCGCGCGGGGATCGTCCTGTTTTTTGCAGGGACTGCTACCAGGCGCGCAAGGGCAGCAGCGGCGGCGGCGGGGGAAGTTCGCGCGGCCGCGGCCGCTACTAGTTCACTGCGTCTCTGCGGCTCGATTTTCGATGGAGACACCGGGGATCGGGCCTTTGACATCACCACAGAGTCATTTAGATCATCACGGCTGAAACGGCCCTCGGCGCCCCTGGCGCTCTCTGGAAACTGTTTTTATGCCTTAGAGCGGTTCCACAGTACTTGTAGCCATTTCTGGCGCTATCCGGGGTGGTTTTTTCTTGATAAAAAAGCCACTTAGCCTCATCGCTTCGGGATACAGCAACGGTGGAACCGCTGTAGCTTCACTTTGCAAAATCTAAAACAGCCAAGGCAGCCCCGGGAAACGGGGCTGCTTTTTGCTGTTTTGGGTTGTTAACTGCATTGAAGCCCGGGCCTTTGAAGGCGGATCGACGACGGCCGTGAGGTGGAGACCGCGTGTTATCCCAGGTTCCCAACCGCGAGGGACCCATTGGGCTGCGCTCAAGCAGGCTCTGGGGCGCCCGGCGGCCGGCATTGGCACAAACCAGCGGCCAGGGACCAAGTGGGACCTTCGTACCACGAAAAGGGCCGAAAATGGTAGACTGCGGGGCCATTTTTCCTGTATACGTGAAGGAAACACGGAAAGGACAATGAAATTTGACTGGGCTTACCCGTATTGGCGTTCGCCATGAGGACGAGGTTTGGCCGGCTGGCAGAAGCGGCAGGATCGATCGCAGTCAGGCTGTTTCGTCAATGACCGGAACCGGCGACCAAAACGAAGTAGCGCGGCGAGCCCCTGAGGAATTGGCTTGTGAGCCAACCTCAGTTTACCGGGATTAACTATGTACATCGTTTTCTGGATCTTTTCCGCTGCCGCGTTCCTGCTTCTGGCTGGATTTGCTTATCAATCCATCGGCAGTCACCGGGATCGGCTTCGTTATGCAGGTTTGGGGCGGTGGGTGACCATCGACCAAGGGTACAAGCTTTACCTGCTTGAGCAGGGAGCGGGCGGTCCTACCGTGCTGTTTGAGGCCGGCATCGGCGCCACAAACTTGAATTGGCGCCACATCCAGGAGACGGTGTCGCGCTTCACCGGAACCGCTTCTTACGACCGCGGGGGCCTGGGCTGGAGCAGCCGCTGCCGAACGGCGCGCACCCCGGTGAACATTGCCCAGGAACTACACGACCTTCTGGAGCACGCGCAGATCAAGCCTCCCTACATCCTGGTGGGCCACTCCTTCGGCGGCCTGGTGATGCGACGCTATGCGCTGCTCTATCCGGAAGACGTGGCCGGGGTTGTGCTGGTGGATCCGATGCGCTGCGAAGAGTGGCCGCCGCTGGACCCAAGCAAGCAGTCGCAAATCGATCTGGGCAAGCGATTGATCCGTTGCGCCGAGCCGTTTGCGTTTTGCGGGCTGACGCGGCTCGCCGTCACTTCCCTGTTCGGCCGCTCTACGCGCCTCTCGGGGCCGTTGGCCGGGGCAACCGGGTCTGGCGGCCGGCATGTACTGGGACGGATTACCCACGAAGTGGGCAAGATGCCGCGCGAGGTGTGGCCGGTGGTCGCTTCGCAATGGTCGTGTCCAGGATTTTATGCGGGGATGCGGAGCCACATCCAATCCATCCCGGATACGGTTCGAGAGATGCATGAAGCTGAGCCCATCAAGGAAATTCCCGTCGTGGTGCTCACGCCCGGCAAATCTACGCCGCTCTCGGAAGAGTGCCTTGACCGCATCGGGGACAATGTGGAGCAGGTCATAGCCCCGGCCAGCGAACACTGGATCCATCTCGACGAGCCGGACCTGGTGATTGGCTCCATCCGAGCCATGGTCACGGCGGTCGCCTCGGAGACTGTCGCAATGACGGTCTGAGTCTTCAATACCGATCTACAGATTGGCTGATTTACAGGGTAGCCGAGGTGCCGCGCGGCTGATTCACAGGATGCTTGCGCTCTTGCGGCTGGCCAGGATGGAGGCCTTGCGCCGGTCTTTGGACGCGTGATCGATTTGCTTCCAGAAGCCGATGAAATAGTCGATCGCGGAGATGGTCGACACGAGCACCGTGAAGTAGATGGCGGCGACCGCATACCACTTGACCGGGATGACCAGCACGCCGATCTGCCAGTGGTCCCAGCGGTGGGCCAGGATGGCCGAGGTGACGGAAACGATCTGGACTACGGTTTTGAGCTTGCCAAGATCGCTGGCCTGGATGGTGAAACCCTCAGACGAAGCGATGGAGCGCAGGCCGGAGATGAGAAACTCGCGGCCCACAATGACCACGGCGATCCAGACCTTGACGACCTGGGGATTGTAGGCGACCAGGGCTATGATCGCACCCGTCACCATAATTTTGTCGGCCAACGGATCGAGCAACATGCCCATGGTGGTGATCTGACCGCGTTTGCGCGCCAGGTATCCGTCGAGACCGTCGGTAATGGAGGCCATGACGAAAAGGAGCGAGGCCAGAATCTCCTGCTGGCCGTGGGCTTGCCAGGGAAAATGCGATGACAGAATCCACAGCAGCAGCGGAATCATGACGATTCTGCTCATCGTAATGGAGTTCGGCAAGTTCAAGATGAACCTTTTAAAAACTAAAGCTTGCGTTTAGGTTTTTTGCAGCGAATGGCAGAATTGCACGAGATTTAGAGGACATGTTTCCGACTGCATTAACCATGGACAGGATCAACGAGCGTGTGGCGCCGGCATTCACAATGACAGTTTATACCCGGCACACCCGAGGCTGCTGCGAGGGAGAATCCCGCTGATTGGAAACAAGGCAAGCAAGTGTATATGTATGGCTAGCTCTTATGCACGACCTCGAACGAATAGCCGTCCGGGTCAAGTACATCGGCCGCGTAGTATCCCGCATGGTATTCAAGCCGTTCTCGCGGTGAGATATTGTCTCTGGCGCCCGCGGCCATTGCCGTCCTGTAGAACTCATCGACCTTTGCGTTGCTTTCCGCCATGAACCCCCAATGAATCACCTGGGGATCGGGTTTCCCTTGCTTGAGCCAGAAGCAGGCCTTCTCGCCATCCCCGAATCCCCACAGATCGGAGTCGCCAACCGTGCCCTTGTAGGGCAGGAAGAACCTGATGTTAAGGGGCTTCAGAGCGGCCTCATAAAACGCCAGGGAACGTTCGACATCGCTGACCGTCAGGATCATGAAACCGAGCATCGTTCTCCTCTTTGAATCGCCATGGCCTCACTATGATTTGGGGATGGTGAAGAGTTGGCCTGGATTCTCTCCGACGGAAACGCCTTCCCCATGACCGCCGAGGTCGACGAGAAGTTGGCGCAGTGCTCCGCCGTGCAGGACGTTGTCGCGAATCACGCAGTTCTCGAGGCCCTGGTAGACGATCCCAAAAGACGGCGACCACAGGCCCTGGTTGCCGTCGTCATGCCATGACCAGAGGTTGTTGCCGATGCATGTGACTCCGCTGGCCCCTTCGAGGAAGATCTGCGCGGAGTCATGCGTATCGGGATTGGCGAGCTTGCCGCTGCGCTTGATGAAGTTGCCGGTGATGGTTACCTGCGAGGGACCGCGGCCCGCACCGCTTGCGCTTTTGCGCAGAGCGATGCCGCAGGTGCCGGCGCGATCAAAAAAGTTTCCCGTGATCTGGTAGCCGTCGCCACCCAGGATCACGAAGTTTTCAAGGGCGTTCCACTCCAGGCGGTTGGCGGTAAACGTCATGGACGCGTTCTCGCGGCGGGCGGCGAAACCCGCGCCCTTGTTGCCTGAAAACCAGTTATCGAGGATGAACCCATCCCACCCGCGCATGCTCATGCCGTCGCCGCCGTTGAAGGCGAATTGGCAATGGCGGACGCTGAAGGCCCACACGCAATCGAGGTGAGCGCCGTCGCCGGAGAAGTGCGCGACCTGACACCTCTCGATGCGGAAGCCGTCTTCATGCTCGCCCCACCTGGTGCGGTCGGTGAGAATTCCGTGAATGCCGAGGCCGAGTTGGCCGCCGTCGAGCGAGAGGCCATCGATGGTTGCGCCGCGCGCTTCAGTGAGGTTGAGCAGGCACGACGATCCTGCGCCGGCCAGCTTGAGGACGCTGCCGCCGCCATTCGAGTAATTCCACGCGGGAATGCCGATAAGCGCGGTGCCCGCGCGCACGCGCAGCTCGTTCGTCAGGTAGACACCGGGCGGAAGAAACACGCCGTCGCCCGACTCCCCCGCGGCATCGAGCGCCTTTTGCAGGGCTGCCGTGTTGTCGGTTTTGCCGTCGCCTACCGCGCCGAGCGCACGCGCATTCACCAATCCGCCAAACCTGTCGGCATGCTGCGCCGGCAGAGGCGCCGAACTCATCAACAGCGATGCTCCGCCGAACATCGCACCACGCGCCACATCGCGCCGACTGAATTGGCTCATAGGCTGCCTCCTGCTGCGGTTCGTTCCGTTTGAGAACTTACCGGCTCAAGAATCCGATCCCGGACAATGTTACTCGAAATTGCAGAGCAGGCGGGGTTATTGCTGTCGCACGATCGCAAAGGGCGCGCTCAGGATTTGGCTGGTTAAGGCCGGACCATCCGCGGGCGTGAACGGGCGAAGGGCAACCGCAGGTCTTTCGACGCCGTTTAGCTAAAAGACGGCCGAACTCCGCTCAAGAGGACAGCGCATTTCCTGGGCGAGCTTCTGAGACGGGAAGCTACTTTGCCAATTGAAGCAGGCGGCGAGCGCGCCACAGTGCGCCGTCGAGGGAGACGACGGAGGTTTCGCCGATGGGCATGGCGGGGGCGGCTTCGCGCAGGCCTTTGAAGAAGGCTTCGCGGACGATGGTCATTTTTTCGATGACGCCGCCGGTCCAGGCGACGGGGACTTCGCCTTCGATTTTGTGTTTGGTGAGGAGTTTTTTGCGCACCAGCAGCACGAATTCGATGAGGTCGGCGGCGGCCTGGTTAAGGACTCCCAGGGCGACGGGGTCGCCTGCTTCGGCGAGCTCATTGATGGCGGGCGCGAGGGCGGCAAAGTCAGGGCCGGGCGTTCCGTCGCCGACGTTGACCAGTTCTTCGAGGTCGGAGGTGCCCCAGATTTCGCCGACCTTCTGGAGGATGCGGGTGGGCTGGCCGTGATCGTAGGCGCGGAGGGCGCGGCGGACGCTGTGCAGTCCTATCCAGTAGCCGGAGCCTTCGTCACCGAGGTGCGAGCTCCAGCCGCCGGCGGTTTCCTGGCTGCCGTCGGGCGCGCGGCCGATGGTGTTGGAGCCGGTGCCGGCGATCTGTAGAATTCCCGGACCTCCGTGAAAGGCGGCATCGAGAGCGATGACCTCGTCGCCGACAACCTCGGAGCGCTCGACGCCAAAGTCGTTGAAAACCGCAGTGACCCATTCCGTGATTCCGGGCATGTTGGCGCTGGCCACGCCGCAGGAGGCGGCGCGGACGCCTTTGACTCCCGCCTGGGCGAAGACCTGGGTGAGCAGAGTGCGGAGATTTTGCTCGGCTGCCTCCGCGCCGACCCGCAAACGCTTGATGGAACCGTCTTCTCCGTGAGCCAGAACCTTTTCGCCATCCACAATCGAGGCGCGGGTACGGGTGCCTCCGCCATCAATTCCAAGAATCAGACACATCTTTTCCTGCTCCCTTGACTTGTTTTATGTTCGGTCTTTGTTTCATGTTCATTGCCGGGCCGGAGGTGCATCCGCAGGCTCGACGCCGTTGTCGCGGAGAGTTCCGGCGAGAATGTTGAGGCTGCCGTCATTCGGCGGAGGAGTGAGCCCCAGAATATGAGCGATCCACGGATACAAGTTCACGTTCTCAAATTGCGCGAGAGTCTTACCTGCCACTATATCGGGTCCGGCTGCGAAGAAGATTGCTTTCATCTCGGGAATGGAGCGCGGATCGTAGCCGTCTACGCCGGGGGGTGGAGGCTGGGAATTGCCGGCAGGCGTGGCGTGGGCGCGGATGGCATAGGGACCGGTCGCGATGACGACCGGATCGCCTTCGCGGGGGTTGCGATTGTAGTCGAGGTTGGCAGGCACGTTTTTGAGGCGGTAGACGACGAACTGCGAAGAGGCTTTCTTGAGCTGGTTGTAGACGTGTTCGCGGTCGGCTTCGGACTTGCCATAGAGCAGGGAGCCGACGGTGTCAAAGCCGGTGAGATCGGCGAATTGATCGAGGTCGATCCAACTTCCCTGCGGCTGATCTTTCTGGAGCTGGGCCATGCCGTGGCCGCTGACGACGACCAGGTCGATGGGCAGTCCGGTGGCGTCGAGCGCTGCCTTAAGCATGCCGATCACGGCGTCCATTCTGAGGGCGGCGGCGCGGGTTTGCTGGGCGTTGGGACCGAACTGACGGGCTGTGCGATCCGGTTCCGGGTCGTCGATGGCGATGAAGTGCGGGCGATCGGCGGACGGCAAGCGAAGCAGAGCGAGGGCTTCGTCGATCGGGGCCCGCAGGACGACGGACACGGCCCCGGTCTGGTTGGACTGCGCGTACCAGGAGGGTTGGAAGGCGGCGATTTTGGCCTCGGAACCGGGCCAGTCCAAGCAGGCAGAACGCATACCCTGGCTCTCGGCCAGGCTCCACAGGGGCGTGCCGCTATACCAGGAGCCGTCGGACACGGACTGGGGGCGAGTGGAGGAGAAGCGGGCGCGGCGCGCGGGGTCAAAGAAGCTGTCGGCGACCAGACCGTGGTGTCCGGGATAAAGACCGGTGACGATGGTGAAAAGGTTGGGAAAGGTGAGCGAGGGGTAGCTGGGCAACATGCCTTCAGGAGCCCAGACGCCCTGGCGGCCCAGTGCGAGAAGATGGGTTGCGTTGTCGCGCCGGGCGTAGTCCCAGCGAAAGCCGTCGAGCGAGACAAGCACGACGTAGTGGCTGTTTTGCGCGTTGGCCGAGTTGGGACCGTTGTCGACATGGATGAGCGGGAGGGCCGGGTTGACGGCAGTTCCCTGCCCTGCCATGGAGGGGGCGACGGCCAGGGCAAGCAGCAGAAGCGATGCGGGGACGCGCAGCAGAATTCTGTTTTCGTGTAGCCGGCTTCTCTTCTCCATGGAGAAAACCCCCGGACCAGCTTACCGCAAAGGCGGTGCGGCGCGATTGGAGCGCGGGAATTGAAGGGGCGGCGAACGAAAAGGAGGGGCGAGGGGTTCGAATAAAGGGGCGGGGATTTGCACAGGGCGGAGGAGGCTGATTCGGGCGATACTGGGTGCATGGCAACCATGACCTACAAGGGCCTCGAAGTGCTTTTCTCGCGCCAGCGGATTGCCGAACGCGTGGCCGAGATGGGCGCACAGATTACGCATGATCTGGGGGGCGAAAAGCTGGTGATGATCGGAGTGCTGAAGGGCGCGGCGCCGTTTCTAGCCGACCTGTCGCGCGCGATCGAGGTGGACGCCACGTTCGATTTTGTTTCGACGACGAGCTACGGCAAGGGGCAGCGGTCCTCCGGCGCCGTGAAGCTGATCAAGGATCTGGACCACTCCATCGAGGGGAAGAATGTGCTGGTGGTCGAGGACATTCTGGACACCGGGTTGACGCTGTCGTACCTGCGCAAGCTTTTTCTTCAGCAACATCCCAAGACGCTGCGCATTGCCACGCTGCTCGACAAGCCATCGCGGCGGATTGAAAAGATCGACGCCGACTACGTGGGATTCTCAATCCCCAATCTGTTTGTGATCGGCTATGGGATGGACTACGCGGAGCGCTACCGGAACCTGCCCGATATATGCGTGATGCCGCCGGTGGATGCCGAGTAGAGGGTCTCAACCCAAACCGGCTTCCTGGCAAGGATGGTGGGGAGCGATGGTGGGGGAGTAAGGACGGAAATCTTCCCTATAAGCGAACATTCGGCTCTTTCCCCCAAATCCCGGAAACAGACGTGTCCCACCTATACCCATAAACCAAACAAAATAAGTATTTTACCATCGCCAAAGGACGCAGATAAAATTTGCTGAGGCCCTGCCGGACCCAAACGGAACCCTCTCGCCTGTGCGCCTTGCCACTGGCAGCAATGGGCTTATTCGTCAACCCATGTGATTTGGGTCACATAAATAGGAGAATTCCACTGATACAAAGAATTCATTGTTCCGATGAATCAATCAGAGGGCCCGCCAGGGGGGAAATGAGGCGCTGGCGACGCGAGGAAAGCTGTGCCCTGCCGGAGGTCATAAGCGGTGGAGATGGCTCGTGCAGTGAACTTCGTAACCAGAGTTTGCGGGGCGAAGGCAAATGGCCGTATACTAAATTGCGACCAGAAAGGTCGTAGTTTTAGGCTGCTGGTTTTCAAGCAGCCTGTCGGAGCCAGACGGGTGAGCAAGCTGAGTGAGTTGAGGGTGAATGAAAGCGGGGTTCTGGTGGCCCTTGACCTGCCTGAATCTGTGCAGAACCACTTGATGCATATGGGATTTGTGCCCGATGCCCTGGTTACGGCGCTGCGCAAGGCGCCTGCCGGCGATCCCACCGTTTACGGCGTGGACGGGATGGAAATTGCCCTGCGCCACGAGACGGCCGAAGCCATCCGCGTCAAGCCGCCCGAGCCGGCTGCGGCTTCGAATTCCGATCGCGTCGAGACGGCTGAACCGGTAGCCGAGCTGGTTGAGGCAGTGCAATGAGCAGTACCTGCTGCACCCCACCCCCGTTCGTTCCCCCCGCCGTTTCTCCGCCTGACGGAGCGCTGAAGACCGTGGTGTTGATCGGCCCGCCGAACTCGGGTAAGTCCACACTTTTCAACAAATTGACAGGGTTGCGGCAGAAAGTGGCCAACTTCCCCGGAGTCACCGTCGAGCAGCGGCTCGGCGTGATGGCCGGCGTGGGCCGCGAAGACCTCACGCTGATCGATTTGCCTGGCATTTACTCCCTTACCCCTTACTCAGAGGACGCGCGCGTAGCCGTCGATGTGCTGCGCGGACGCATGCCGGGCACGCCTAAGCCCGACGCGGTGCTGCTGGTGCTTGACTCCCTGCACATGACACGGCAACTGATGCTGGCCGCGCCGGTGCTGGCGGTAGGGCTGCCAACTCTTGTGCTTTTGAATATGGGTGACTTGATGGAGTCGCGCGGGGGCCATCTGGACCCGCTGGAGCTGGCCCGGGAGCTGGGCGCGCCGGTGGCGCTCATCAGCGCCGTGCATGGAACGGGACTGGAGGCCGTACCGCTGTTTCTGAATCAGCACACCAGCCGCAAAGCCGCGAAACCGCTGGAGCTGCCGGTGCTGGGCAACGCCGCCAGCACGCACTCCTGGGCGGCGCAGGTAAGCCGCCGCACGGGCTACCAGGCTCCGCTTTCGGTTGAGAATACACGCAAGATCGACGATGTGCTGCTGCACCGCTTCTGGGGTCCGCTGCTGTTTCTCATCGTGGTCGTCGGCGTGTTCGAAGTGGTGTTTTCGATCGGACAGCCGCTCTCAGACGGGTTTGGCGATATTCTGGCGCGGATGGGTGAGCTGGTGCGGCCGCTGCTCCCTGCGGGCTGGCTGCAGTCGCTGCTGCTTGATGGCGCGTGGAAGGGTATCTGTTCGGTACTGGTGTTTTTGCCGCAGATCCTTCTTCTGTTTCTGTTTATCGGGATCCTTGAAGACTCCGGTTACCTGGCCCGGGCAGCGCTGATTGCCGACCGGGTGATGCGCACCATCGGGCTCAATGGCAAGGCGTTCATTCCCCTGCTCTCAGCCTATGCCTGCGCGGTTCCGGCCATCATGGCGACCCGCACCATTGAAAACCGCCGCGACCGTCTGGCGACGATTCTGGTGACGCCGTTCATGACCTGCTCGGCGCGGCTGCCCGTGTACATGCTGCTGATTGCGGCCTTCATTCCGAACATCATTTATCTGCACGGGTTTCTGGGATTGCGCACGATTGTCATGCTGAGCCTTTACCTGGCGGGGTTTGTGGGCGCCATGACGACGGCCTGGCTGCTGAAAAGCTCCATTCTCAGGTCGAGCGAAACACCGTTCATTCTCGAGCTGCCGCAGTACCGGATGCCGACGCTGCACTCGCTCGTCCTGCGGCTCATTGATCGCGCAAGAATCTTTTTGCGGCAGGCGGGAACGATCATCTTATGCGTGACATTGGCCCTGTGGGTGCTGGCGCACCTGCCGGTGGTCCATACGGGCGCGGGGACGCTGGCAGCGCCGGAGCTGGCCGACAGCGTGATTGGGCGCCTGGGGCACTTTATTGAGCCGGCGATTGCTCCGCTGGGCTTTAACTGGAAAATCGGGATCGGCCTGTTGTCGAGCGTGCTGGCGCGTGAGGTGATGGTGAGCACAATGGGCACCCTCTACGGCGCGGACCCAAGCACCCAGGCCATGCACCTGCAAACCGCACTGCACCACGACATGACGCTCGGCGGAGCGTTGGCGCTGATGATCTTTTTCGCGTTCGCCATGCAGTGCACTTCGACCATGGCCGTGGTGCGGCGGGAGACCAATTCCTGGAAGTGGCCGGCGGTGCAGTTCCTCTACATGCTGGTGCTGGCCTACGGCGCGGCCTTCGTCGTCAACCACGTGGTGACGGCAATCTTCGGATAGGGATTGGCCGCAAATCGTGGACCCGGGGGCCTGCGCTTTGATCCTGATTACCAGTTGGTGATCGAGCCGTCAGGCCGGAAGTATGTCTGCGCGCGAGCAGTCACGGGTTCAGTGAATTCCGCGATGAGCTGGAGCTGCTTGAAGTCAAGCTCGACGCCCAGGCCGGGGCGATCGTTGGGATAGAGCTTTCCCTCCTTGAAATCAAGACACACGGGCAGGTGGGGCAGCGTGCGACCTTGAAAGTTGTATTCCATCAGAACGGGGCCGGAAAAGGTGCCCAAGGTGTTCACCAGCGCGGCGGTCGCGATGGGGCCTGTGAAGTGCGGCACAATGCCGACAAAGTGGGTCTCGCAGAGGGCGGCGATCTTGACCATCTCCGTAATGCCGCCGACGTTGGGCAGTGTCGCGCGAACAAAGTCGATGTCGTGATGCTCGACCAGGGCGTTGAAATCCCAGCGGTTGCCCCATTCCTCGCCCGCGGCGATCGGCACGTTGACCTTGGTGCGGAGAATCGGCAGATCCTGCAGAAAGGCCTCGGTGCGGACCGGATCTTCCACGAAGAACGGCGCCAGGTCTTCAATCTCATTGCAGCCGCGGACCGCGTCGGGCAGGTCGAAGCGCTGGTGGAAGTCGATCACCCAGTCGCCGTCGTTGCCCACGCCTTCGCGGGCCTGGGAACACTCGTCGCGCAAGTGGTTGATGCGCTCGCGGGTGTTGTAGATACTGTTCGCGGGCAGGTCCATGGCGCCAAAGCGAAATGCCCGATAGCCGGCCTCGATGGTCAGCCGTGCGCGGTCCTTGATGGACATGCCGGGCTCCACGCCGGGAATGATGCCTGCCGTGTTGTAGCACTCACAGTAGTTGCGGACCATGCCCCCAAGAACCTGATGAACGGGGAGATTGAGGACCTTGCCCCTGATGTCCCAAAGGGCCAGGTCGAGGGCGCCGATGGCGTCGGTGCGTTCGCGGCCGGCCGGATAGAAGAAGGCGCGGTTCATGTCCTGCCAGAGGTGCTCGATGAATTGGGGATCGCGGCCGATGAGGCGGCCGGCGGAGGGGGCGAGCAGGTCCTTGGTGCCGCCTTCGCCGATGCCGGTGACGCCGGCATCCGTCTCCACGGTGACGACGACGTCGCTCTGGTTGAAAAGCGGGGTCGGATTGTGCGGGTTATATGCGCGGACCCGCGTAATCTTCATTCCCGGCAGGGCGGCGAAGGCGGGAAGAGCACCGGTGCCGGCGGCAATGGCTGCGGCAGAGATAGATTTTAGAAATTTGCGGCGTTGCATGGGGCGGCCTCCGATTCTGGAAAGCATCGTAGCACTCGGAATGAGGCTTTTGGGCCGGGGAAAGCAAGTTCCCTGCTTTGTAGTCTCATTGTGACTGCGATTGAGAAATATTGCCAAGCAGGATGACCTCGATGGCGACCTCAGACACTTATGTCCGCGCTCAAATCGATACAGCCACCAAGGAGCGTGCATCCGATGCGCTCGAAGCGATGGGGCTGTCGATCTCCGACGCGGTCCGGATGCCGATGCTGCGCATCGCCGATGAGCGGCGCCTGCCGTTTGAGGTCCGCGCCTCCAACACCATAATCCGCAAGGCGACAGCACGACTGGAAACACACAAAGGCAAGCACCTTGGCAGCGCGAGCAAGCTCACGGCCGACCTCCATGCGAAGGAATGAGCGCTTCTCCGCATTGAATCGCGATTACAAGCGGGAATACCGGGGTTCCTATCGAACCACGCTCGACGCCGGCCTTGTCCTGGAGCGGTTCCACAGTACTTGTAGCCTCCTCTGGCGATCTCCGAGGTGGCTTTTTCTTAATAAAAAAGCCAGTTGGCCTCATCGCTTCGGAATACAGCAACTGTGGAACCGCTGTAGTCATGACTGCGCCGGCGAGCGACACGCCTTTTGCCTGCGCACTTTGTATCTTGAGACTATGATCCCTCGATAGAAAGTTAACCCTGAGCTGTTACCGGCTCGCAGCAATCATCTGCGCCGCGTGCTGCAAGCTGGTTTCGGTGACTTTTGCGCCGCTGACCATTCTGGCCACTTCGTGGGTCCGCGCGCGGTCGTCGAGAACGCGGATCTGGGTGCGGGTGCGGCCGTCGGACTCGCGCTTCTCGACGACGAGGTGCTGATCGGCGAAGGCCGCAATCTGCGGCAAGTGCGTCACGCACAAAACCTGCTGGCCGCGGCTGAGGGATTTGAGCTTTTGGCCGACAGCTTCAGCGGCGCGGCCTCCGATGCCAATGTCGATCTCGTCGAAGACCAATGTGCGTGGGGTGGGGTTTGCCTTGCGCGCCTTTGAAGAGCTCTCTTCGACGGCGACCTTGAGGGCCAGCATGACGCGCGACATTTCTCCGCCGGAGGCGATCTCGGCCAGGAGCTTGAGCGGCTCTCCGGGGTTGGTGGCGATACGGCACTCGACGGTGTCCCACCCTGCCGAGGTCCATGCGGACTCCTGCTCGCCGGAGGTGACCGCAACTTGAAACTTGACCTTCATGGCCAGGGTGTTGATCTGAGCCTCGGCGAGTTTGGCGAGCTTGAGGGCAGCGGATTTGCGCTCGGCAGTGAGCGCGGACGCGGCTTTCCTGTACTCTGCCGCGTTTTTTTCGAGTGCCAGGCGAAGAGTTTTAAGAATTTCGTCGCGGTCTTCAACTTCAGCGAGCTTCTGGGCAACGTCTTCGCCGAACGCAACGACCTCGGCGATCGTGTGACCGTATTTGCGCTTGAGGCGGTCGAGGAGGGCAAGACGGTCTTCGATCTCCGCGAGGCGCTCAGGCGAGGCGTTAATGCCCTCGGCGTAGTCGCGCAGGGAGGCGGCCACATCGCCGACGGTAGCCCGGGCTGAGGCGAGCTGCTGGACGGCATCGGTGAATCGGTTGTCGTAGCGGGCAAGCTCTTCGACGTTGCGGAGGGCGGCGCGGAGGGCGACCTCAGAGGAGGCCCCGCCTTCATAGAGCTGGTCGAATGCTCCCATGGCCGCGGCGTAGAGCTTTTCAGCGTTGGCGAGGACGCGCTTTTCGGTTTCCAGAGCCTCGTCTTCGCCGGGTACGAGGTGAGCGGCTTCAATCTCCTTGCGCTGATAGCTCCACAGGTCGACCATGCGGAGCCGGTCCTGTTCGCCACGCAACAGGTCGTTGAGCCTTTCCTGGGCAACGTGCCATTGAGCGTAGGCTGCTGAGACTGCGTCAGTCGAGAGACCGGCGAAGCGGTCGAGCAGGATGCGCTGCTGCGCCTGGTCGAAACTGGAAAGGGTCTCCGTCTGGGCATGGACAAGGGCCAGTTCGGGGGCCAGTTGCTTGAGCACAGCCACGGTGGCAGGCTGGTTGTTGACGAAGACGCGGCCCTTGCCGGTGGAGAGGATTTCGCGGCGAAGGATGATGTCGTTGCCTTCCGAATCGATGCCGTTTTCCTCAAGGATGGCTTCCGCTCCGGGCGTAGACTCGAAAACGCAGGCAACAACAGCTTTTTCAGCCCCATGGCGTACCACTTCCGCTGATGATTTGCCACCCATCAGGAGGGCGAGCGCGTCTACCAATATAGATTTGCCCGCGCCGGTTTCGCCGGTGAGCAGGTTGAGGCCGGGACCGAGGACGGCGATGGCGTGATCGATGACGGCGTAGTTTTCAGCGCGCAGTTCGACGAGCATCTTGAGTATCCAATCTACCGTATGAGTGCGTTGGAAGAACTCCGATCTTCACAAGGTACCCGAATTGAGGATAAGAGCCAATCCGAGCGCAGCATAGCATGATTGGCGGGCGTGAGGGATTCGATAGGCCGCGAACGGGGCGCGGGGGACCATTGCTGTAACTTGGAGCAGGCCATGACGTCTGATACCGTTGAGATTGAGGTGAAATGCCGATTTTAACTGCTGTGTTTCTCTATCTTTTGCAGTCTGACAGCGGCGCGGCCCCCGCAACGGCGCCCGGCGGAATCGCAGGGTTTAGTGCACTGGCTGACCTGATGGGCAACATCGGCTCGATTGCCGTGGGCGTGCTGTTGCTGCTTTTGGTGGCCAGCCTGTACTCGTGGACGGTGATTCTAGGCAAGATATCAACGTTCCGCAAGGCGACGAATGAGAGCCGCCGGTTTGTGCGCGCTTTCAGAAAAGCGACGAAGCTGCAGGAGATTGCGGCTCTGGCGAGCGATTGCGCGGCGAGCCCCCTCGCGCAGGTGTTCGAGGATGTGTACGAGACCTACAAGCGGCAGACGGGCGGCTCGGGACCTCCGCGGAACCTTGTTCCACTGGAGCGGACGGCGCTGACCGCAGCCAGCGAGGCGGTCACAAGCCTGGAGCGGCGGATGTCCTGGCTGGCAACCATTGCTTCCACCAGCCCGTTTGTGGGCCTGTTCGGCACCGTGATGGGCGTCGTGGACGCGTTTCACGGGCTGGGAACCGCCGGATCGGGAACGCTGCGGGCCGTGGCGCCAGGCATCGCCGAGGCGCTGATTACGACCGCAGCGGGCTTGTTTGTGGCTGTACCGGCGGTGGTGGCCTACAACCAGCTCAACGCGCGGATCAGAGTGTTTGCCTCGGCGATCGACGATTTTTGCAGGGAACTGCTGAATTCGCTGGAAGAGATTCCAGTGAGGGTCGCCGCTGCGCCGATGCCGCCGCGTACGCCGGGACCGGAAGTGCCGCGGGAGGCTGAACGTGGCGTTTACAAGTAGCAATGGCCAGACACGGAGTTCACTGGCGGACATTAACATCACGCCGCTTGTGGACGTGGTGCTGGTGCTGCTGGTGATCTTCATGATTACGGCGCCGGTGCTGCAGTCCGGCATCGAGGTGAACGTTCCCAAGACGCGGACGGTGAAGCAAATCACCGAGCAGAGGATGGTGGTGACGATCGATCACGACCAGCAGATTTTTCTGGGCGACCAGCCGGTCAACATTCACGAGTTGCCACAGAAGCTGCTGCAGGCGGGCACCGACCCGGCTCACCAGGTAATTTATCTGCGGGCCGACCAGACGGTCCCGTTCGGAGCCTTTGCGAGCGTAATGGATGCCGTAAAGCAGGCGGGAATCACGAATGTGTCGATTGTGACGCAACCGCTGGAATCGAAGAGCGCAACAGCTGGAAATTAAGTTGGGCAGGCGGCGAAAAATCGCATGAGCGGTGTTATTGAGAGCGGGCACCTGGAGCGGGAACTGACGCCGGAGCCGATCGCCGGCCCGGCGGCGGGCGCGCTTGCGCTGCACGGGGCGCTGTTTGCGGCGCTGCTGCTCTACGGTGTTCTGGGCGGGCTGTTTCATCACAACCTGTGGGGCAACCAGGGAGCGGGGGGCGCGATGCAGGTGACCCTGGTGAGCAATGCACTCCCGCTGCCCAACAATCAGCCGCTGAACCAGAATGTACTGGCGACGGAGAAGCCCAGTCCGGCGCCTGCAGTGCCGAGCCCGAAGGAACAGCGTGAGATGGACCTGAAGGCGATTCCGATCCTGGGCAAGCAGGCCAAGCCTCAGCAAAAAACAACGCAAAAGACGCAGATGCACCAGCCGCCGCCCATGCAGGACAACCTGGCGCGCTACGGCGAGCAGAATGGGACATCTATTCCGCGCGCGACACAGCCGCAAAGCGCATCCAACGGACCTACGGCCGTGGGAGACAACGATTTTGCGAGCATGTTCGGGTGGTACGTGTCTCAGATCAACAACAAAATGGCGAATAGCTGGTACAAGCAGGAGGTGGATCCGCGCACGCCGAGAGGGGCGCGCGTCTACCTCGTGTTCACGATTCACCGCGACGGAAGCATCAGCAACCTGCAGTTGGATCGATCGAGCGGAAGCCCGACACTGGACCTGTCCTGCGAGCGCGGCGTACAGCGTGCGGAGACATTCGGCTCGCTGCCGTCGGCTTATAATCAGAACACGCTGAAGGTGTCTTACTACTGTGAATACTGAGGTTGAGCAGAATTCAGCGTCATCATCGATGGGCCCTGAGCGGCCGCACCCACTACCTGAACCTTGTTCAACAGGAAGGAATGCACATCGCATGAAGCGATTTCTCTGTTTTGTTCCCCTCTTTCTGGTTTCCCTTGCAACTTTGAACACGCCCCGGCTGACTGCACAGGACTGGGTGCACACGGGCACAAATTTGAGCAATCCGACGATCCGGATTGCGGCAGCCGACTTCAAGCCGGTGGGCGCCGATGCGCAGACGGGCGCGCTGAAAGCGGTCTTCGACGCGACGCTTTATAGTGACCTAGGCAACGCGGGAATCTTCGACCTGGTGTCGAAGAGCCTCGCCCCGCAGGCGATGCCGGGGTCGCCGCAGGAGATCGTGTTGAGCCAGTGGTCGGCGGCGCCTGCCAGCGCGTCGATGGTGGCCTTTGGCGCGCTCTCAGTGAGCAGCGGACGACTGGTGGTATACGGGTGGCTCTACGACACGAGCAACACCGCGAGCCCGCAGGTATTGGGCAAGCAGTACAACGAGGCGGCCAGCGAGGATATGGCACGCACGGTAGCGCACCGGTTCGCGGATGAGATCATCGCCAGGCTGGGCGGCGGGCCGAACGGGATAGCAGAGACAAAAATCTACTTTGTGAGCACCCGCAGCGGCTCAAAAGAGATCTGGGCGATGGATTATGACGGGCAAAATCAGCACCAGATCACACACCTAGGCAGCATTTCGCTCTCTCCACGCATCTCACCAGATAACTCGCGCATCGCTTTTTCAACGCTTGGCCGTAACGGTTGGGCGATCCGCATGTATTCCTTGGATTTGGGCCGGATGGTGAGCTTTCCAGGTGGCTCGGCCGGCGGGAGTAATTTGTCTCCTGCCTGGTCTTCAGATGGTTCAAAGGTTGCGTTTTCGTCGTCGCGGTCTGGAGATTCGGAGATTTGGGTATCGGATGCAAGCGGCGGCAACCTGCACCGGGTGACTTCCCTGGTGGGGCCAAACGTTGCGCCGGTCTGGAATCCGCGCACCAATGCGCAATTGTCGTTCGTGAGCGGCCGCACCAGCGAACCACAGATCTACACCATGGACCAGGACGGCTCAAACATCCAACGCATGACCGACAGCGGTTATGCTGTCTCTCCCTCCTGGTCGCCGAGCGGCGGGCTCCTGGCTTTCAGCTGGAATCGCAAATACGGACCGGGCGATCCGGGCGGACAAGATATTTACGTCTTCGAGATTGCGACCATGCACTGGCTGCAGGTAACGCACGAGTCAGGGAGCAACGACTTTCCCTCGTGGGCGCCGGATACGCGGCATATCGTGTTCCAGAGAACGATCGGCCATCACACGCAGATCTGGACCATGATCAGCGACGGCACGCATCAGCAGCAATTGACGAACGCCGGCGACAACTCGATGCCAAACTGGAGTTGGAAGTGAGCCAGGTAACGGAAGCTGCGCACTTTCGCACCGCAAAAGATGTGACGACCGGCAGCCAAGTGGCTCGGATGGATGGGTTATGATCTTTAACGGCGCCGAAACCTTCCGACAACGTTGCCGGAAAGCGGGGGCATTGGGTCAGCGACCTCCGATTGAACGCGCCTGGATGGGCAGCGGACCGGGTGAAAAAATGGCGGCTTTGCCCAATTGAAAGTTTTGCAACTCACGAAGGAGAATCAAAAATGAGGATACGGAATCGGGTTTTTGTACCTGTTGTACTCTTTGCCGCTTTGATTGCAGTTGCGGGATGCAAGAAGAAAGCGCCGTTGCCACCCCCGCAGGCTGCGCCGCCTCCGGCTGCTGCGGCTCCAACAGCACAGTTGACGGCGACGCCGACCGTGATTTCGGTCGGCGATCAAGTGCAGTTGGCCTGGCGGACGACTGACGCTACCCAGGTGTCGATTGACGGCTTGGGCGATGTGCCCACAACGGGCGTGAAGACGGTGACCCCGACGATGTCGACCACCTATCACCTGGTTGCGCGCGGCGAGGGTGGCTCGGCCGATGCAACGGCCAGCGTGACCGTGAATGCGCCGCCGGCCGTGGTTGTGCCGACGAACACGATGAGCGCTGAGGAAGAATTCAAGGCCAACGTGCAGGACATCTTCTTCGATTACGACACCGACGCCATCCGCACGGACGCGCAGGCTACGCTTTCGAAAAATGCCAGCTACCTGGTCAGCCATCCCGACATAAAAATTGTGATCGGCGGCTACTGCGACGAGCGCGGTTCAGACGAGTACAACCTGGCCCTGGGCCAGCGGCGCGCCGACGCGGCCAAGAATGCGCTGGTGACGGCGGGCATGGCGGCCACCCGGATCAGGGTGATCAGCTATGGCAAGGAGAAGCCGTTCTGCAGTGAGTCCAACGAGGCGTGCTGGCAGCAGAACCGCCGCGACGGATTCTCCATGGACCAGTAGACGCTGGTTTCCCGGGTCTGAAAACTGAGAGCTCCGCCCCACGGACGAGAACCAGTCTGTGGGGCCCGGAGCCTGCAGCGCCCCAACGATTTTACAAGCAGACCATGCGGCAGCCTCGTCCTCGAGTGGGGCTGCCGCATGTTCTTGTTATGATGGAAGACGTATGAAGATAGCTTGTACAGTTCGCAATCGTCTATTTGCAGCGGCGCTATTTGCCGTGGTTCTTGCTTCTGCGCCGGTTCGGGCGCACGCGGTTTCAAAAGAGATGATCGAGCTTCAAACTCAGGTACAGCAACTGCTGGACATGGTGCAGCGGTTGCAGTCCACGCTCGACACGCGTTTTGGCGTGCTGCAGAACCTGGCGCAGCAGACCGCGGACCAGGCCAAGCAGATGAGCGTGACGGTGAACGACCTGCAGCAGAAGTTGAATGTGCAGAGCGAAGGAATCAACGGCAAAGTGGATACGGTCAGCGGCCAGGTGCAGTCGCTGAACGACTCGGTGGACGAGTTGAAGTCGCGGATCGCCAAGCTTGATAAGACAGTACAGGACCTGCAAACCCAGTTGCAGAGTATCCAGTCCCAGCCGCAGGCGACGCCTGGCGGCGCACCGGCAGGGTCATCGCCGGGAAGCATGCAGCCGATTGGGCCTGCGGGGGCACCCATGATGAGCGGACCCGCGCCCGTCGCACCGGTCATTAGCCAGACGCCGCCCTTGCAGGAAACCTTCCAGAGCGGCATGCGCGACTTTAATGCAGGAAGATATGAGCTGGCCACCGGCGAGTTTAAGGATGTGCTGCACTACTATCCGCTCGACGACCTGGCCGGCACAGCGCAGTTTTACATTGGCGAAATCGCCTATCAGCAGAAGCAGTACGACGATGCGGTGAATGCATACAACGCGGTGTTGGAAGGGTTTAGCGGCAACCCCAAGGCTCCGGCGGCGCAACTGCACAAGGGCTTGGCGCTGCTGGCATTGAACAAACGGGAGGCAGGAATCCGCGAGCTTCGCCTGTTGATCCAACGCCATCCGCGCACGCCCGAAGCTGCGAGCGCCCGCGCCAAGCTGAACGGGATGGGCGTTCGGATTGTAGTCGCAAAGTAAGCGAGAAAAGATTTCGAACGAAAATGAGCCCCGCCGACCGCGGGGCTTTTCGTTTGGCAGCGAAGTGAGCGGGCCAAGCGATCAACCCATGGCGTGGGGATCGTTGGCGCCCAGGATGAGGCTCTTGTGGTGACGGACATCGGCGCCCTGGACCCAGAAGATGACGTCCTCGGCGACATTGGTGGCGTGATCGGCGACGCGTTCCAGGCTGCGGCAGATCATGAGCGCATTCAAAGCCTGGGGAGCAAGGTGGTTCTCCTCTTCCATGACCTTGGTGAGCGCCTTGTAGGCGGCACGGTTCATGGCATCGACGGCGTCGTCCATGCTGAGGACGCCGCGTGCCAGCTCGGCGTCGGCCTCGATGAACGCCTGCAGGCTCTTGCGCACCATTTCAGAGGCCAGAGAGGCCATTCTGGGTATGTCGACGGGCAGATCGGCGACGGCCATCCGCTCCATGTGGCGTACGCGCTCGCTGATGCTCTTGGCGGCGTCGCCTACGCGTTCGAGGTCGGCGTTGATCTTGATGACGCTGAGGATGAAGCGCAGGTCGATAGCCATGGGCTGCTCCATGGCCAACAGGTCGAGGGCGGCCTGATCGATGTCGCGTTCAAGGCGGTTGATGGCGAGCTCACTGCGGCTCACGAGGTCGCAGATGGACAGGTCGCGCACCCGGTAGGCCTCAATGGCGCGCTGGATGGCCTGCTCGGCCAAGCCCGCCATGACGAGCAGGTTCTCCTTCAGGTCATCCAGACTTTGTTGGAAACGTATGCGTGTCATCCGAACCTGCCGGTAATGTAATCTTCAGTGCGTTTATCGCTGGGGTTGGTGAAGATCTTGTGGGTGGAGTCGAATTCGACCATGCGGCCGTTGAGGAAAAAGCCGGTCTTTTCGGCCACGCGGGCAGCCTGCTGCATGTTGTGAGTCACAATGACGATCGTATACTGTGACTTCAGCTGAAAGATGAGGTCCTCAATTTTCGATGTGGAGACTGGATCGAGCGCGGAGGCGGGCTCGTCCATAAGCAGTACCTCGGGGTCGACGGCAAGGGCGCGCGCAATGCAGAGGCGCTGCTGCTGACCGCCGGAGAGGCTGGCGCCGGACTTCTTTTTGAGATCGTCCTTGACCTCGTCCCAGAGGGCCGAGTTCTTGAGCGAGCGCTCGACGATTTCATCGAGTGCGCGACGGTTCGAGTAGCCATTGAGCTTGAGGCCGGCAGCGACGTTGTCGTAAATCGACATAGTGGGAAAGGGATTGGGCCGCTGAAAGACCATGCCGACGCGGCGGCGGATCTCGACCGCCTTGGTGTCCTTGTAGACATCCAGATCGCCGATGCGCACGGTTCCGGTGACCCGGCCAACAGGATTAGTCTCGTGCATGCGGTTGAGGCAGCGCACAAAAGTGCTCTTGCCGCATCCCGACGGACCAATCAGCGCCGTGGCGTGATTGGCCGGCATGTTCAGGTTGATATCCTGCAGCGTGTGATTTGTGCCGTACCACGCATTCAGGTTGATGACCTCGATGCCAACGCCCACTTAACTAGCCCCTTTCAAGACGCCGCGGCTGGCGACAAAGCGGACCAGCGAAACGGCAAGCACAATCAACACGATGAGTACAAGCGAGCCGGCCCAGGCGAGGCGATGCCAATCGTCGTAGGGCGAGAGCGCATAAACGTAGATCTGCAGCGGGAGAGCGGCGATGGGCTCGTTCAGGCTGGTGCTCCAGAACTGATTTCCCAAGGCGGTGAAGATCAGGGGGGCGGTTTCGCCGGCGACGCGTGCGAAGGCCAGCATACATCCGGTGATAATGCCGGGCGAGGCGGTTTTGACAGTGATGGAGAGGACCGAGCGCCAATTAGGCACTCCCAAGCCAAGGGCGGCTTCGCGAATGACGTTGGGCACCATGAGCAGCATCTCCTCCGAGGTTCTACAGACGGTGGGAATCATCATGAAGCCCAAAGCTATTCCGCCCGCGAAGGCCGAGAAGTGCTTCTGCTGGCTGACGATCAGGGCATACGCCGCAAGGCCCATGACGATGGAGGGCACGCCGTTGAGTACGTCAGCGGTAAAGCGGATTCCGTTAGCCAGCTTCGATCCCCGGCCGAACTCCGCCAGAAAGATTCCTGCTCCAATGCCGATGGGAACGCCGATGAGGCTCGCCAGGGCAAGAAGGATTGCAGAGCCCACGATGGCATTGGCCATGCCACCGCCGGACTCCCCAACCGGCTTGGGAATCTGGGTGAAGAAGTCAATATTCAGCGAGCTGGCGCCCATGTAAATCAGATAGACGAAGATGGCGATCAATGGAGCGACAACGATGAGCGTGGCCAGGATCGCGAGGCCGGTGACCGTGCCATCGGTCAATGCCCGCATGCGGGCCCGGAATTGGAATTTTGCTGCGCTCATCCGGTGTGTCCTCAATGCGCCTGTGCGGGCGTGCCCCTGGTTACGGCCCAAATGAGCACCTGGGCCAGAGCATTCACGATGATGGTTACCACAAAGAGCGCCAGGCCGATCTCAGTCAATGCGCTCAAATGCATTTCGCTCACCGCTTCGGCATACTCGTTAGCGATGACGGTGGCCATGGAGCTTCCGTTGGAGAGAATGGAGCGGTGAATCTCGGGTGTGGCGCCGATGACCATGGCGACGGCCATGGTTTCGCCCAGCGCGCGTCCCAATCCAAGGATGACCGCGCCGACGATGCCGATTCGCGCATTGCGGAGCACGCCCATGCGGATCATCTCCCAGCGCGTAGCGCCCAGCGCCAGCACCGCTTCCCGCTGTGAGTGCGGGACGGTGGTCATGACCTCGCGGGTAAGCGAGGAGATGATGGGAAGGATCATGATGGCCAGAATGACACCCGCGGATAGATATCCGAGGCCTGTGGGATTTTCATCATTGAAGAGAGTGGTCCAGCCCAGGACTTTGATCAGGAATGGGTTCACATGCTCCCGCATCAGAGGAACGAGCACGAAGACGGCCCAAAGGCCATAGATGACGCTGGGAATGGCGGCCAGCAGTTCCGTGAGAAAGGCCAACGGGCCGCGCAGCATGCGGGGGCACATTTCGGTGAGAAAGACGGCCAGGCCGACGGCAAGTGGAACAGCCATCAAAAGCGCCAGGAAAGAAGAAACCAGCGTGCCGTAAATAAAGGGGCGGGCGCTGAACTGCTCGTTCACCGGATCCCAGAACATTTGCAGATGGGTATCGGGATCGGTGAAGGCCTCGTAAAAGAAGGCCAAACCAAACTTGTGCAACGTGAGCTGGGACCGTAAGACCAGCTCAAAGGCAATCAGGGCGACGATAGCGAAGATGCTCAACCCGCAGAGCAGCATCAGCCAGGCAAACAGGCGATCGGCGAAGGCCGAGTTTCCGCGAGCGAGCAGAAAGGTGCGTTCCGCCGAGACGCTGACGACAAGGGGCTCGGCCACTTTCTTGCCTTCGGGGGAGTCGGGTTCCGGCTGAAATTGCGCCTGGGACAGATGTATTTCCGGCACGTGGACGTTCACCAAATGCAGGTTACCGGGCGAATATGAACGGGAGGTTACAAGTGTGCTAAATCGAGCGCACTGGGCTCTAAAAAAGCGGGAAGAAGGGCAGGATAGCAGAGCGCCGGCGGAAAATGTGAGCGGACGGCTGCCCTCGGGCTCAAAATTCGGTTAAGCTGTTGAACTGTAATCCGGAAGGCTCAAATCATGCGCCCTGTTCTGCACACCTCTATTCTTGTGCTGTCCCTCCTCGCCGTCCAGGCTCAGACCCAGGGCCAAACCGCTGCCCAGGCGGACGCGCCGCACCGGGATTGGCACGCCTCGTGGGTGACACATCCGACGGCTCCGCTGCGGGAACCTCTGGTGCTGCACTTCAGGCGGGCCGTCGACCTGGGGGCGGCTCCGGCCAGCTACCCGGTCCGGGTGAGTGCGGACAACCGGTTTGTGTTGTATGTGAATGGACAACGGGTTGGCGATGGTCCGGCCCGAAGCGACCTGGCGCACTGGCGCTACGAGCGGTTCGACCTGGCCCCGCTGCTGCATGCGGGCAGGAACCAGATTACGGCGACGGTGTGGAACTGGGGCATTTTTGCGCCTATTGCGCAGATGAGCGACCGGACCGCCTTTCTTCTTGAAAGTGAGGCGACAGGGGCGGAAGGCGCCAGCACCCCGGAGGGCTGGCAGGTGGAGATCGAGCGAGGGCACAGGGCGCTGGATCGCAGCTCGGTCCACATGGAGACCTACATGGCTGCCGGTCCGGGCGAGGAGATTGATGCGGCTGCCTATGACTGGGACTGGCAATCAGCCTCCGACAGCAGCTCAGACTGGGTTGCCGTGGCCACGCCGATGCGGGATAGTCTTTCCGGTGGAGTGAACCTTGCGCACTCTGCCGACACAACCGGGGACAACTCCTGGGGCTTAGTTCCGGATGGGCTGCCGCATATGGAATTTGAGGTTACGAGTGCGGGCGAGACGGTACGCGTGGATGGGGCGAATGGGGCTGGGGAAAAGGCGGATTTGCGGCCGTTCCCTTCTGAACCAGTCACGGTGCCTGCTGGAAGCCACGTGCACATCCTATTGGATCGCAAGACACTGACGACTGCATATCCGGTTCTGACCGTCTCGGGCGGCAAGGGATCGAAGATCTGGCTCACTTACTCCGAGGCGCTCTACGACAAGCAGATGCATAAGGGAGACCGTAACGATGTGGACGACCGCACGGCGCATGGGCTGAAGGACAGCTTCTTGCCTGACGGCGGCGCAGATCGCGTCTTCGAGCCTCTGTGGTGGCGCACCTGGCGGTACCTCGACCTCGAAATTGAGACAGGCTCCGAGTCGCTCAATCTGAACTCGCTGGATGCGCGTTTCACTGCTTATCCCTTTGAAGAGCGCGCAACTTTTCAATCTCCCGACGCGCAGCTGAGTGACATCTGGAAGATCAGTTGGAGGACGGCGCGGCTGGATGCGCATGAGACCTACATGGATACGCCGTACTACGAGCAATTGCAGTATGTGGGCGATACGCGCATCCAGGCGTTGATCTCTTACGCGGTTGCGGGGGATGACAGGCTGGCGCGGCAGGCGCTGGAGGCGTTTGACGACTCGCGGTTCCCCGACGGAATCACGCGCAGCCGCTATCCGAGTTCGCTGGCGCAGACCATTCCGACGTTTTCACTGCTATGGATCGGCATGGTGCGGGATTACTGGCGCTACCGTCCTGATCCGGAGCCGGCGAGAAGATCGCTGGAAGGAACGCGGACGGTGCTCGATTGGTTTGCAGGCTATGAGCAACCGGACGGACTGCTGAAAGAGCTTCCCTGGTGGAGCTTCATCGATTGGGTTCCTTCGGGCACAATTCCCACCTACGACGGACATGGCGAGTCGTGCGTGACGACGCTCGAGTACCTGGGAGCGCTCGACGATGCCCTGGCGCTCGAAACGGGCCTCGGGGATCCGATGCGAGCCAGCCGCTACGAGGCACGCCTGGCGCATGTGCGGAGCGGGCTCTACAACAAGTGCTGGAATGCGAAGCGCGGCCTTCTGGCCGATACGCCGGAGCAGAATGGCTTCAGCCAGCAGGCTAACATTCTGGGCGTGCTTTATGACGTGGTGCCAAAGGAGCGGCAGGAGGCAGTGCTCAGGAAGGTGATGGCGATCGAGCCGGGCACCACGCCCGGCGGCGTGCTGAGCGCATCGTATTATTTCCGGTTTTATCTGGCGCGGGCGCTGGAACATGCGGGCATGGCGGACGAATATCTGAACTCAATTGAACCGTGGCGGCAGTTGCTGGCACTCCATTTCAGCACCTGGCCTGAGATTCCCGGCGACACCCGCTCTGACTCGCATGCATGGACAGCGCATCCGATCTACGACTTGCTGACGCTGGTTGCGGGTATTGAACCTGCAAGCCCCGGATTTGCGACCGTGCGGATTGCGCCGCACATGGGTTCGCTCCCCTCCCTGGCGGCCACCTATCCGCATCCGGAGGGAATGATCCAGGTGAAATACGACCGAGTGGGCACAGGGCTGAACGCGACGGTCACGCTGCCGGGTAAGCTGAGCGGGCGCTTTATCTTCAACGGCAAGGAATGGCCGCTGAAGCCGGGGGTGAATAAGATCGAAGCGCGGTAGTGGAAGTTCTAACCATGAATTCGCCCCAGAATCTTGAAGACGCTTCGGCTGTCCAGCGCTTGCGGCCCAGTCCCTCCGATTGCCTGAAGATTAACCTTGCCGCGGGTTGACATATCCACACTGCTCATTTCAACTGAGCCAATCAATTTGGACGCCAGTCACGCTGGTACTTCCCCCAAGAAGGAGAACTCTCTCTATGTTTACCCCAAAAGGAAAATTCGCATGGTACGAACTCATGACCGGCGACATTGAAGGAGCCGGCAGATTTTACTCCGATGTTGTCGGCTGGACCACGGAGAAAGTATCCAGCGGCGACATGGCTTACACCACCTTCAATCTAGGCAGCGTCGGCATGGCGGGCATGATGGCCAACCCCGGATACACATCCTGGATCGGCTACATCGCCGTCGATGATGTGGACGCTCACATCGTAAAAATCGTCGAGGCCGGCGGCAAGCTGTGGAAACCCGCAACCGACGTCCCCGGCATGCTTCGCTTTGCCGTCATGTCTGACCCTCAGGGAGCTGCGATCGTTGTCTTCACCCCCAACCCCGCCATGCCTACGCCGGTGCGCCCCGCTCCACCGACCCCAGGCACCATCGGCTGGCACGAGCTCTATACGACAGACATTGAAGCCGGGTTTGCTTTCTACAACAAGCTTTTCGGATGGACCAAGGTCCAAGATATGGACATGGGGCCGATGGGCGCCTATCGCATCTTCGATGAGGGCGACCATAAGCAGATGGGAGACGGCGGCATGATGAACAAATCTCCTGAAATGCCCGCCTCCTGCTGGAACTTTTACTTCTGCGTCGACGCCATCCGCGCCGCCATTCAACGTGTCGAATCCGGCGGCGGCAAGATCATGAACGGTCCGACGCAGGTGCCCGGCGGGGGATGGATCATCCAGGCACAGGACCCCTGGGGAGCAAGGTTCTGTCTCGTCAGCAACAAGGAATAATCACCTGGGAACAAGCTCACAAACGAGCCCGGACCATGGGTGCAGTCGTCTCTGGTCCGGTCTTTCCGTTTTGTATGATGTGCGCATAGGCGTGACGATGTTGTCACGGTTCGGCGGAGAGGCCGTTCGCATCCCAGGGCTGCTATGGAGAATGGGGGGCAAGCGTCGGTGTCCACCGGCAAGAAAATCGATGTAGTAGGAGGGATCGTCGTTTACCCACTCCGGATAAAGATGTTAAAACTCCAGAATGGCAGAACCTAAGCGTCCATCGACACCGGGACACGTGAACCTGAGGATGCTGGCAGAGCATTTGAAGCTTTCGCAGACCACCGTGTCGCTGGTATTGAATGATTCTCCTTCAGCAAAGTCGATACCGCCGGCAACCCGGAATCGGGTGCAGGAGGCGGCCGAGCGGCTGAATTACCGGCCTAATTATTTTGCGCGTTCGCTGCGGCAAAGCCGGTCAATGAGCGTGGGCGTACTGGCGCCGGACCTGAGCGAGGGCTACTTTACCCGGGTGATGAGCGGGGTGGTGGAGGAGCTGACGGCGGCTCACTACTTCTATTTCACGGCCTGCCACGACTGGAACCGTGAGTTGATCGAGAAGTACCCGCGCATGCTAGTGGAGCGGGCTGTTGACGGTTTTCTGCTGCTGAACACGCCTGCCGATCAACTATCGGTGCCGGTTCCGGTGGTGGCGATCTCGGGCCACAGCGCGGCTGAGAAGGTAACGAACATTATTCTCGATCATCACAAAGCCGTAGAACAGGCACTGACCCACCTGCATGGACTGGGACACAGGCGCGTTGCCTTTATGCGCGGACCACGTGCGATTCCGGACTCAGAGTTTCGCTGGGAGGCAATTCGGCAGGTGGCGATGGAGATAGGCATCAAGCTCGATCCGTCGCTGGTCATTCGGATCGATTCGGCAGGATGGTCAATGAAGGCGGGTCAGCATCCGATGGCGCCGGAGATCGGATACAAGCCAATGCAGGAGTTGCTGAAAAGAACGCGTGATTTCAGCGCCATATTCTGTTTCAACGATATTGCCGCGATTGGAGCAATCAGGGCTTTGAAGGATGCGGGGCTGAGCGTGCCTGGAGACGTGTCGGTGGTCGGCTTTGACGATATTCAGTCGGCAGCCTATTCGACGCCGTCGCTAACCACGGTGCGGCAACCCCTGATGGAGATGGGCAAACGCGGCGCACAGGTGCTGCTGGAGCGGATTGCCAACCGCGAGAAGGAGTTCGCGGCGGAGATTGTGATGGAGCCGGAACTTGCGATTCGTGAGTCAACCGGACCCGCTCGAACCTCTTAGAGCGGTTTCAGGACCAGCGGTGGAAATTCCCATCGTGCGCGAGGCGCAGGCCGCTACTCGAGCATCTGCAGATCGAGCGGTTCATCGACGAGGCAATCCATGGTGCGAAAAGCTGCGAGAGCACGCTGCATGGCCGAAGACTTGCATGGCTCGACAGTGACAACAAAGGGTAGCGCGTGTTGGGGATAGCCGGGCTTTTGCACGATGGCGCGGATGTTGATGCGTTCCCTGGCGAGCGCCGCGGTGATTTCGGCCACGATGCCGGGACGGTCGTCGACCGTGAACCGGATGTAATGAGGGACTTCAAACTCTGAGCCGAGGCGCGCGGGGATTGAAGGAATCTCAACGCGGCGGGAATCGTGGGCGAGGGCAAGCAGATCGCTGACGACTGCGACCGCGGTGGGATGGCCACCCGCGCCGTGACCGGAGAAGACGACATCGCCGCCGTAGTGGCCGGTGAGGATAACCATGTTCTCAGTGCCGCTCGACCAGGCCAGGGGCGAATGTGTATCGACGAGCATAGGACCGACCGTGGCGGCGACGCGGCCCTTCACCTGCTGAGCACGCGCCACCTGGCGGATGGTGCATCCGAGATCGCGGGCATAACTGAAGTCTACAGCCGAGATGGAGGTAATGGACTGGGGCACGATCTCCTCAGGATCGACGACGACGCGGAGCGCAAGACGCATGAGGATGGCGAGCTTTGAGCGGGCGTCGAAGCCGCCCACATCTTCAGTCGGATCTGCCTCGGCGTAGCCTTTGGCCTGCGCATCTGCCAGCACGGCCTCGTATTCCGCGCCCTGCTCCATTTTGCTGAGGATGAAGTTGCAGGTGCCGTTGAGGATGCCCTCCATACGCTCGATGCGATCACCGGCTAGCCCCTGCTCAAGTCCGGGAATGACGGGAATGCCGCCGGCGACGGCTGCGCCGTACTTGATGTGCCCGCCTTTGGCGGCGGCGAGCCGCTCGAGTTCGATGCCGTGATAGGCGATGAGCTTCTTGTTGGCGGTAACGACGCTCTTGCCGGCTCCGAGGGCGCGGCGCACCCATACTCCTGCGGGATCGAGGCCGCCGGCCAATTCCACAATCACGTCGACATCCGAAGCGAGCACGGCATCAGCGTCCTCGCACCACTCTACGTTCGCGGGCACCCAATTGACGCGCTTGCGGGCTACGCCGCGGTTGAAGACATGGGTCAGCTCGAGCCCCTGAGGCTTTGATTCAACGAGAATCCGGGCCACCGAACTGCCGACTGTGCCAAAACCGAAGAGCGCAACGCGCAAGGGACGCCGGACTGAGGAGCTCGATGCAGGCAAGTCGGATTTCTCGAGCGGCGATGGAGGAGTTTGCACTTCAGACACCTGGAATCCCTTCGTGCTGAGTGGATAGCTAACAAGACGATGATACCTGACGGGCTGGCTCAAAGCCGGGGATCGATTACAAAGAACCGTAATGGCGGGGCACGCATCGTGTAGCATAAGAAAACGATGCGGCGCGGGGCTTCGATTTTTCTGGTTCTGTTCCTCGGGCTAGGTCCCTTGACGGGAATGCTCGGAGGCAGCGATGAGTCGCGTCTGCCGCCCTGCTGCCAGCGTCACGGAGCGCACCACTGCGCAATGGCGATGCAGATGGCCGCAATGATGGCGCCGCCGGCGCCCGGTTCAAAGCCGATTGTGACCGCGCCGCTGACCTGCCCGATGTTTCCAGGCTTCGCTTCAGGGCCATCCACACCGGCTCATGCGCTGGTTACTTCCACGGCCAGTCTGCCGGTTCTTCTGGTACAGACGTACCATCCCGCGGCGAGCCATTCCAATCGACGCATGAGACCCATCCGCGCCGAGGACACGCGCGGACCTCCTGCTTCGACCCTAAGCTGACAACTTCGTTGATGAACGCCGTCCCCGCACTCGAAGACGACGGGCTCAGTCCGTTCCCTGGCTGAGCGAACAGTTCTGCGCGGAGGAGTCTGGATCCTCGACGAACCACGCGTACTGATTTCAAGACATATCGATTCCCCTCCAGGCATTTGATGCCGCGGACCCGGCCTTGCATTGCTGGAGCCGCTGCTGTTGTCTGCGTTTTCTCCGAACGAACAGGAGGTTCTACACTCTTATGCGCATTCCTACTTCTGTTTTTCTGGCTACAGCGCTGCTGCTTGCCAGTTCCCTTCCCGCATACGCCACGATCTTCGGATCCGTTCGCGGCGTCGTCCATGATCCCCAGCATCGTCCCATTCAAGGCGCACACCTTACTCTGAAGGCACAAAACTCAGACTTGACGCAATCGCAGGACTCCGATGATAACGGAGAGTTTGCTTTCATATCTGTGCCCATTGGAAATTACACGGTCACGGTATCCTCGAAGGGCTTTCGACAGGCGAGCCAGGCAGTGATCGTTGAGTCCGATACCAGCCCAGTGCTCCATCTTCAATTGGCTATTGAAGGCTCGACGGAAAGCGTACTGGTGTCGGAAACCCCGACGCAGGCCACAATGGACAGCGCTACGCCAACCACCATGCTGGACCGGACAGACATTGAACAGACTCCGGGCGCAGGCCGAACGAACGGCATGGAGATGATTACGGATTATGTTCCGGCTTCCTACGTGACCCATGACATGCTGCATATGATGGGCGGCCACCAGGTCAATTGGCTGATCGATGGCGTCCCAATTCCCAACACCAACATTGCCACCAACCTGGGGCCGCAAATCGACCCCAGAGACATCGACAATCTCGAAGTGTTCAGCGGCAGCTACGACGCCGATTACGGAGATCGAACCTACGGCGTCTTCAACGTGGTGCCACGTACCGGCTTTGAACGGGACCGGAACTGCGATCTGGTGATCACGGGAGGAAACTTTTATCAAACCGACGACCAGATCAGTTGCGGAGCCCACACCGAGCGGTTTGCCTGGTACGCGAGCGGGAACGGTAATCGCAGCGACTACGGACTCCAGACTCCCGTTCCCCAGGCAGTCAACGACGCCGTGAACGGCTTTGGAGGATTCGCTTCGCTTATTTTCAACCCCAACGCCAAAAACCAATATCGGGTCATCACTTCGCTGCGACGCGATTATTACCAGATCCCGATCGATCCCGATCCCAATTCAGTTGGAAATCAGGTATACCCGTCGAGCGGGCTGCATGACGCCGAAGTTGAGCCGGACGGCTACGTGACCTTCAGCTGGATTCACACATTCAATCCAGATACGCTCCTCACCGTTTCGCCGTTCTATCACTACAACGGGGCAGACTACAACGGCGGCGCGAACGATACTCCCGTCGTCTCAAGCGTCACGCAAACCGCCAACTACGCTGGAGCGCAGACGGTCGTGAACAAAACCTTCTGGAAGAACGATCTTCAGGCAGGTTTTTACGGCTTTTATCAGCACCAATACAACTACTTTGATAACTATTACACCGACGGCACACCCAACGTCTCCCCTTCTTCGGTCGGCGTGAACGGAGGCGTGGTTTCCGAGTTCATCAACGATAAGTTCAAGGTTACCCCCTGGCTCACCTTGATCGCCGGGCTTCGGGAGACGCAGTTCGGCTCCGCCTCGCTCTCAGAGCATGCAACCGATCCGCGCCTCGGCGGGGATTTACGCATCCCTCGCCTAAACTGGGTCTTCAGCGGCTTCTATGGCTATTACTTCCAGGCACCGCCATTGTCAACCGCGTGCCAGGCAAGCACGGTGACGCCGCCGAACGGGTGCCAACTCCAGATCCTGGCGAACGACCAGGGATTCACCTTCTCTCCTTTGCGCGGCGAGAGGGACATCCAGTGGCAGTTTGGAGTCACGATTCCGTTGCACAACTGGACCCTCAACGCCAATAACTATGAAACCAGGGCGGAGAACTGGCTCGACCACAACAATATCGGCGAATCGAATATCTTCTGGCCTATTACATGGGCCTATGCGCAGATTCAAGGGTGGTCACTCACTTTGCACTCTCCGGACGTCTTTCACCGCGGGCAGTTTCACCTTGCCTATGCAAACCAGATTGCGCAGGCAACCTCGCCGATCACAGGAGGCCTAGTCTGTCCAGTTCCGGTCACGGATGCATGTCCGTTCTCCCCAGACAATCTTCCGCCTGGGCTCTCACCCGTAGACCATGACCAGAGAAATACCTTGAACGTGGGCTTCAACGGCAAGCTGCCGTGGAGCAGCTACGCATCCACGAATGTTTATTATGGCTCTGGTTTCACGAATGGGCAGCCGGGCTTGCAATATCCCGGGGCATATCTGCCGAGCCATACTACCTTCGACCTGGCTGCAGGCAAGACTTTTGCCGAGAAGTTCACCTTTTCCGCGACTGTCGTGAATGTGACCAACTTGCGGGTACAGCTGGATAACAGTTTGACCTTCGGTGGATTTCACTGGAACGACCCACGACAGATTTATGGGGAGTTTCGCTACCGGTTCAAGTATTAGAACTAACCCTGGCAGGCGCTCTCGGAATTCCCGGGTTGGCCGGATGCCGAGAGCCGCCGCAAGAAATTTGCAGAATTTTTCGGCCATCCGAATATGATGAAAAACCATGGCGAGCTTGATTGAAAAACTGAATTTGAAGGGCCGGCAGGAGATTGTGGTTCTGAACGCGCCCGCAAGCTTTGAGCCGGAGCTTGCGCGGCTGCCGGTAATGACGATTCACCATCATTTGGCATCGGTTGCGGCGACGGAATTTGTGTTGGCTTTTGTCACCCGCAAGCAAGAAGTGGACGCACTGGCCGGGCGGGTTGCTGAGATCGCGAAAGGCGACGCAATCGTGTGGTTCGCTTATCCCAAAGGCACGTCGAAGAAATACACCTGCGACTTCAACCGCGACACGGGGTGGGACGCGATCGAGAAGCTGGGGTTTGAGACTGTGCGGGCTATTGCGATCGACGAGGACTGGACTGCACTGCGGTTCAGGCGCACGGAGTACATCAAGGCGCGGAAGTAGTTTTCCGGCAAACAACAGAAATGGAGAAATAGCAATGCAGACGACACCGGCACCCCTGCGCTCCGCGCAGGCTGAAGTTCATCGCACGGCGCACGACCAGGACTTGATCGAAGTTCCCAAGCGCGCCAGGCTCGCCCGCGAGACCGAGGGACGAGACGACGACTTGACAGCTTCGCCTGGCAACGGCGGAAGCCTCCGCGTGAAACAGGACCAAGTTCAGTAAGCCTTAGAGCTTGCTATGAACCATCGGGCGGCTACACTATGGCTCATCACAGGCTCTAGTGAGTGAACAACCCCGGCAAAACCTGGCCGGCGTTGCCTTCAACCACTTGAGTGAATGCTGAGGCGTTGAGCGGGGGCTCGGGTCCGACGTAAACGGTCCGGGCCCCGCGCTGCCTCGCCCAATGGACAAAGCCGGCGGCCGGATAGACGGAGCCGGAGGTGCCGACGACCACCATCAGGGTGGATTTGGCGATCTCCTGCTGGATGCGATCCATTTCGAGTGGAATCTCCCCGAAGAAGACAATGTGCGGCCGGAGCCGCCCGCCGCAAGGGCAACGACCGACCTCCGCGAGGCTGCTGTAGACGGCGTGGTCTTCGACGGGAGGGTGGCCGCAGTCGCGCTCGCAGTGAGCCTTGCCGAGTTCACCGTGCATGTGAACCAGCCTGACAGAGCCGGCGCGCTCGTGCAGGTCATCGACGTTCTGCGTGCAGAGAAAAAAGCTGTCGCCCATGCGGGATTCAAGCTCGGCGAGGGCGTAGTGCGCGGGATTGGGCTGGGCCTTTTGCGCGGCGGCGCGGCGCGCGGAGTAAAACTGCCACACCAGCTCCGGGTTGCGCTCCCACGCTTCCGGGGTACAGACGTCCTCGATGCGATTCCCTGCCCACAGTCCATCTTCGGCGCGAAAGGTCGGCAGGCCGCTCTCGGCGCTGATGCCTGCGCCGGTGAGGACAAAGACTCGGTCCGCAGACGAAATTTGGATGTTGGACATATTCCCTAATCCAGCTCGCCGCCGGCCTTCACGGCTCCAGGAGAACTTTGCCAGTGGTGCCGCGGGATTCGAGGTCGGTCTGCGCCTGAGCTGCATCGGCTAACGGATAGATGTGCTCGGTGCGTAGTTTGAGCTTTCCGCTGGCGGCCCAACCGAGGACATCGCCGGCGCGCTTTTCCAACTCTTCGCGGGTGGCGATGTAATGCCACAAGGTGGGGCGTGTGATGAAGAGCGATCCCTTGCTGCTGAGCAGCATCAGGTCAAAGGGAGGGACCGGGCCGCTGGAGCCGCCGAAGAGTGCGAGCAGGCCGCGGGGCCTGATGCAGTTGAGGCTCTTCTCGAAGGTAGTTTTGCCGACGGAGTCGTAGGCAACATCAACACCCTTGCCGCCGGTGATGCGCTTGACCTCGACTTCAAAATCCTGCTCGGTGTAAAGAATCACGTCGGAGGCGCCAGCCCCGCGAGAGAGCTCAGCCTTGGCAGGGGTGGAGACAGTGGTAATGACGCGCGCACCAATGCGCGTCGCCATCTGGGTGAGCAAGAGGCCCACACCGCCGGCCCCGGCGTGCACAAGCGCCGTATCTCCGGCCTTGAGCGGGAAGGTGGAGAAGGCGAGATAGTGCGCCGTCATACCCTGCAGCATCGCGGCAGCCGCTTTTTCAGGGCTAAGCCCGGCCGGAACCTTCACCAGTTGCGTGGCGGGGACAAGGGCGTACTCGGCATAGCTGCCCATCACGGAGACCGAGGCCACCAGATCGCCGGCTTTGAATCCCTGTACGCCGGGGCCGAGTTCCTCGACGGTTCCCGCCGCCTCGCTGCCTGGCGTGAGGGGAAACGAGGCCTTGTATTGGCCTTTGCGGAAGTAGACCTCAATGAAATTGACGCCGGTAGCCTCGATGCGGATCAAGACCTGGCCGGGACCGGGTTGAGGGATGGGTAAATCGGCCAGTTCAAGAACCTCGGGCCCGCCCGTCTCGAGAATCTGGATAGCTTTCATATCATGGTAAGGATCAACCTTGAGGGGCGCGCGGGGCAAGGGGAATTCATTCAAGGGCCGAAGGAACGGAGAACCGGGACCCAGGGAACAAGGGAACGAGGCAACGAGTTAGCTACCGTAACGATCCTCACTGCTCACACTGTCTGAACCGCTTCGAAACAGGCCCAATTCAATTCCAAGTCAAAGTCCGGCTCGCTTCTCGCTCCGCAGTATTCTTGTTCCCTCGTTCCCTGCCTTTAGAAGTTGTCTTCCTTGCTCTCTGACAGGATGTTCTGCTCGTCGGCAGTAACAAGGCGCACCAGGCGGTCCACGGTGTAGGAAGCGGGATGCTGGCTGGTGTAATAGTGGCGCACCTGCAGCTCGCCCAGCAGGCCGATAGCCAGCATCTGGATTCCGGATACGATCAGCACCGATCCAATCACGAACATGGGCCCATGGAGGCGCATCATATCCATCGATGGATCAAGAATCTTCATGACCAGCAGAATCACCGCCATAAAACTGCCGCCCAGGATTCCCATCAGGCCGAAGCCGCCGAAGAAGTGGAGCGGCCTGCTCATGTATTTGAGCAGGAAGCGGATCGTCAACAGGTCGAAGAAGACGCGAAACGTGCGACCGATGCCATAGTGGCTCTTGCCGGACTCGCGAATGACGTTACGGATGGGAATCTCACAGATGGAAGCGCCATACCAACTGGCGAGGGCGGGGATGAAGCGATGCATCTCGCCGTACAGCGGAATGCTGTGAATGATTTCGCGGCGATAGGCCTTGAAGGTGGTGCCGAAGTCATGAATATCAACGCCGGAGAGCCTAGCCATGAGCCAGTTGGCGCAACGGGAGGGAATGCGGCGCATCACGAAGTTGTCAATGCGGTCCTTGCGCCAGCCGGAAACGACGTCGTAGCCCTCGTCCAGCTTTTCGAGGAAGGCTGGAATGTCGTTCGGATCATGCTGCAAATCGCCGTCCATGGCAAGGATGAATTCGCCCGAAGCGTGATCGAAGCCGGCCGCAAGAGCAGAGGTCTGGCCGAAGTTGCGGCGCAGCTTAACGACCAGGACGCGGCTGTCGACTGCGGCAATTTCCTCGAGAAGCTTGTAGGTCCGGTCCCGTGAACCGTCGTCCACAAACACCATCTCAAAACTGTCGGAGACCTGCTCCATAACCTGCTTCAGGCGGGCATAGAGAACGGTTACGTTCTCCTCCTCATTGTGAAACGGCACGACAATGGAGTATCTCGGCATGTCACTCGTTAGACGCAGATTCAACAATTCAAGTCTACCTTACGCTCCGTAAAAACTACGTAATGGTAATTCCCGAACCCTCGAGATGTGGGCGATACTTGCGACGACAGCTCGAGTGCGTTAGCGGTCCAGTTCGTCAAGCATGGCCTGCATCTCACTGAGAGCATGGGTGTTGCCGACCCGGTTGGCGCAAATCACACCTGCCTTGAGGCGTTCAATGGCTTCTGGCGCGCGGCCCGCATTGGCAAGGGTCTGCGCGGCCATGAAGTAGGCGGCGGTGTAGTCGGGATCGATGGCTACAAGGGTGGAGAACTCGGCCAGCGCCGGCTCAGTCTCGCCGCAGCCGGCCAGTTCCATGGCCAGGCCATAGCGGGCGAAACTGTTCTTAGGGTCCTGCGCCAGAATATCTTTCAGTCCTGCTATCTTGTCCATCTCACTCGCTTGAATTCAGGGGATTGGGTAACTTGCCCTCGGGGATTTGCTTAATTGGCAGGAATTGCCGAAACTGGAACAAGATGCGAGGCCGGATTTCGCCGGCCGGAACCCCCGCCAGCATTATTGTAGCCGGAGCCGGGATCCGACGGACAGGTTGGACGAACGGAGCGCGACAACATGGAAATCGAGACCAACCCGAGCAAGCGCACGGTGGCAAGCACCCAGTCGGAAATGACCGAGATTATTCTGCCCAACGACACCAATATTCTGGGCAATCTGCTGGGCGGGCGGTTGATGCACTTTATCGATTTGACGGGGGCAATGGCGGCCTATCGCCACTCACGAACCCATGTGGTCACCGCGTCAATGGACCACATCGACTTTATCCGGCCGGTGCGGCTGGGCGACCTGCTGACGCTTAAATCCAGCGTGAACCGGGCCTTTACCTGTTCAATGGAAGTGGGCGTCAAGGTGTGGGCTGAAAACACGCACACGGGCGGCTTGGTGCATGTGGCCAGCGCGTACCTGGTGTTTGTGGCCATCGACGAACAGGGGCACCGGCTGAAGGTTCCTCAACTGGAGCCGGAGACGCCGGACGAAATTCGACGCTACGCGGATGCGCTGCTCCGCCGCAAGCACCGAGAGGCGGAAAGCGCGCGCCGCAAAGAAGAACGGCTGGCCACCGCGCCCAGTGAAGATGAGGGAATCCCCCTCCGCTGACCGGGACCGGCAACAACAGAAGTTCGAGAAACACTGGAGTTTCAAGAAAAGGAGCAATCAAACTACTATGGCGCATTCTTCTGCCATGCCTTCGCCGGTGGCATTGCCCGGCGTCTCAAAGATCGTCGCAATCGGTTCCGGCAAGGGCGGCGTGGGCAAGACCACGGTCGCGGTAAACCTGGCCATCGCACTCTCAAAGCTGGGCCAACGTGTGGGATTGATCGACGCCGACATTTACGGGCCGAATGTGCCGCTAATGATGGGATCGACGCAGCAGCCGCGCGTCGGCGCCGACAACCAGATCCAGCCCAACGATACGCACGGCGTCAAAACGATCTCCATCGGCTACATTTCGCCGGGCGACAAGCCGCTGGTGATGCGCGGGCCCATGCTGCACCAGATCATCCGCCAATTTCTGCAGCAGGTGGAGTGGGGCGAACTGGACTACCTGATCGTCGATCTTCCCCCGGGAACCGGCGATGTGGTTATTTCGCTGGTGCAGACCGTTCCCTTGACCGGGGCGGTGGTGGTTTCGACGCCCAGCGACGTGAGCCTTGAAGATGCGCGCAAGGCACTGGAGATGTTTGCGCAAGTGAACGTCGAGGTGCTGGGGATTGTGGAGAACATGAGCCACTTCACCTGCCCGCACTGCCACCACGAGATCGACATCTTTTCCAGGGGCGGAGCGGAGCGCACGGCGAAGCGCTTCAACATTCCATTTCTGGGTTCAATCGAGCTGGTGCCCGCCATTCGCGAGGGCGGCGACCGCGGCCTGCCGGTGGCACTGGCAGGGCCCAAAAGCCCGCAAGCGGCGGAGTTTTACGCGATTGCGGAGAAGCTGATGGAGCGCGCGGATGAGGCGGCTGCTTCAGTTACCGACGTGATTGAGATCAGGTGAGCCGGGATCAGGGCGCTGCGGGAAGACGCTGAACGAATGAAGGCGAGGCCTTTGGCCTCGCCTTCATTCGTAGGGGCCAGGTTTACCGCCAGTGGCCTTCGACCATCACGTATCCGCCGTTGCGGTGAACCCAATGGTGAGCAACCCAGCGCGCACCCGGATGGGGCGGACGATCCCAGCGGCCCGGAACCCAGACGTAGCGACCGCCGTCCCAACGCTGGTAGCCCGCGATCCACATGTAACCGGGATGCGGGGGGCGACCGTAATGTTCGACGACAGGGGCAGGCGGCGCAATCCTGACCACAACCTGCGCCATGGAGGCCACAGGAGCCAGACAAAGTGCAAGTAAAACTGTCAACGCAAACTTCTTCATGGTGAATCGATCCTCCAGGTTTTGAAACTTGCCGGAATCGTTGAACGGCTCCAGGCTTGTTGGTATCAACTCGCGGTCGGGAAAATAGTTGCGGGCTGACAATACGCACGATCATACCGCGCTTGCAGCCGCTTGATCTATCTTTTGCGTTCAAGATTGCCCGCGTCAGCTTCAGCCCGGGTTTTCCCTGGTTTGATTGAAGGATTCCGGCGAGAATTCGCGCCAGGGCAGAGAAAGCGAAGGAATCGAGCTTTCCGGCGCTTACCCGGCTTTCTTTCCGGCTGTGTTTTCAGGAAAGACGTTGCCCATGCGGCTGATCTGGGCGCCGACGGCGCACAGCTTTTCCTCGAAGCGCTCATAGCCGCGGTCCATGTGGTAGACGCGGTCGAGGATGGACTCGCCATCGGCGACCAACGCGGCGAGCACGAGCGATGCCGAGGCGCGCAGGTCAGAACACATGACGGCTGCGGCGGATAGGCCGGCCGGTCCGCGCACCGTGGCTGTGCTGCCATCCACCTTGATGTTGGCGCCCATGCGCACCAGTTCCTGCACATGCATGAAGCGGTTCTCGAAGATGTTTTCCCGGACCGTGCTGACGCCCTCGGCCTGTGTGGCCAGAGCCATGTACTGAGCCTGCATGTCGGTGGGAAAGCCCGGATACTCCTCGGTTGAGATGTCAGCGGCGCAGAGCTTTCCGATGGCGCGCACACGGACGGCTTCGGGCCCCTGAATATCCACACGAGCGCCCGCCTGCTGCAAGGTGGCAATGACAGCGCCGAGGTGCGCGGGGTTGCAGTTGGAGACGACGAGGTCGCCACCGGTGATGGCACCGGCAATGAGGAATGTTCCCGCTTCAATGCGATCGGGATTGATGCGGTAGTGCGCGCCATGGAGGCTGGTGACACCTTGAACGGAGATGGTGGAAGTGCCCGCTCCCTGAATGTTTGCGCCCATGGCGGTGAGCAAGTTGGCGAGGTCAGTGACTTCGGGCTCGCGGGCGCAGTTTTCCATCACGGTTTCGCCTTCGGCTAAAACCGCTGCCATGAGCAGATCTTCAGTGCCGGTGACGGTGATTTTGTCGAAGAGGAGATGCGCTCCGCGGAGGCGGCCGGCACGGGCTTCGAGATAGCCATGTTCCTGAGTAATGGTGGCGCCCATTTTCTCAAGGCCTTTGATATGCAGGTCGATGGGCCGGCCGCCAATGGCGCACCCTCCGGGCATGGCGACGCGCGCCATCCCGGCACGAGCCACCAGGGGTCCGAGGACGAGCGAGCTGGCGCGCATGGTTTTGACGATTTCGTAGCGTGCTACCGGATCAGAGAGCGTGCGGCAACTGATCGTGGTGCGGTCCTGAGCCGCGCCATCGCGAAGCTCAACCTGGGCTCCCATGGAGGAGAGCAGTTTACGCTCGGTTTCGATGTCGCGGACCTGGGGAATGTTCTCGAGCGTGACTGCCTCTTCAGTGAGGATGGCGGCTGCCATGCAGGGGAGCGCCGAGTTCTTTGCGCCCGAGATGCGCACCGTGCCAACCAGCGGATTTCCACCGCGAATGACGAATTTGTCCATAGAGGCCTTGAAAGCTCCCTGGGTTGCTGCGGAAATCAGATTTTCCGAACGCGGATTCGGCGGCAGGCCGGCAGGGGCACGCCTGTCAAACGCCGCGTCAACGTGTAGGGATTTCCATCGCCTGCACACTCCCAGCCTCTAAGTGTAAATGGGTGCAGCGCTGGAGATGGGAAGCGGGGATTGGGTTGGGGACGCGGGTTAGTAGCCGGTGGCGCCGGCGGGAACGAGACTTAGCCGCTCAGTAAGCGTGAACACGAGTACGGTGCCGGAATCCAGCACGGCTTGGGGATGCGAGATCAGCAGATGAGCCGTAATCACACCGGCGCCGATCACGGTTCCAGCTAAAGCGCCGGCAGGACCGGCGAGAACTGCTCCGGTCACCGCTCCCGCGCCCACCGCGCCGCCATATTCAATCGAGTCGTGTTTGAGGCGCGATCCCGGGCCGATTTGCCCTTCACTGCCTACACGGGTTGTGGAGCCGGGTGTGCTGGAGAGCTGCGCGTAGAGGCGGAAACGTGAGCCATCGGGAAGGATCACTGTGTCGGGAGAAAGCCGCATGGAGCCGTGGCCTCCGGCATGACCGGCGGATACATCCATGACTCTGCCGTCGATTTCAGCGCCGGCGGGGATGATGACCTGACCCCCCTGTAAAACGTCCGAGGCGACGCGGGAACGGAAGCTGTCGCCGGTTTGGCTTTGGGAGGTGGACAGGCGACCGAGGAGGCGAACACGGATGGAGGTTCCTTCGCCAAGTTGACCGGGACCGAGCGGATCGGGATGGACGATATCCCCGTCAGGATCGTAGGCGCCGCCGCGCTGATTCAGGGCCGGCCGTACTTCGGGATCAGCAGCGATCTGCACGATGCCGTCATCAGTGCCGTCTTCAGGCGCTGCCAGGGCGGAGTTCGCGGGGGAGGGTTGCTGTTCCGGCTGCTGCTGATACATCGATTGGGATTGGACAGCCGCCGGTTGGGAAGGCTGTGCGTAGGAGGGCTGGCCGGGGGAGGGTTTGGGCAGAGGAGCCGTTGCCGGAGCCGCAGGCGTCGCGGTGATGATGGTGTCGTCGGGGGGCGGACTGGAGGTTCCCTGGTAGGGATCGGACTGGCTCGACTGTTGTGCCGTGAGGGATGCCGTGGTTATGACGATAAATGCGCACACAAGAAACGACCGGTTCATTTGAATCTCCATTTCCTGGGGGCCCTCTTGCGCGGGCAGAAGACTTCGCGACGAAATCCGCCCTGCCTCTTTAGACACTGCTGAGCGCCAAGAGTTGCGCGTTCAATGCGAAAGTGCGGCGTGCAGTGCAACGCATCCAAGATAAGGCTAGCGCGCATCGACGACAGCGGAAGGCACGGGAGGACGCGAGGTGCCTTTAAAGATACGAATCAATAGGGTTACGCGACAGGTTGGACGATCTCACGGTCGCCCGCTTCCCATCCCGGCCGGTTGGCGGATTTCCGCGGCTTTGCCTGGTTTGGTTGCGTGTGATCGTCGCCACAAAGGAGGCTGCAGCCGGGCTTGTTAGAATCGGTACGGTATATTCACACTTTTCATTGGTAGAGGACGGAGAGGGGATTCAAGACGTGCAGGAGCTTTTGAACTCGATTCAAAGCGCCGCCGGAGAGGCTCTTGCCGTGGATCGCCGTCCCAAACTGAATGACCGGCTACAGCACCGCATCATGAGGAGCGACATGACTGAGATTATTGCTATACGTGCCCGCGAAGTTCTTGACTCGCGTGGAAACCCTACCGTGGAAGCGGACGTGATTCTTGAAAGTGGCGCCATGGGCCGCGCGATCGTGCCCTCGGGCGCCTCCACCGGCGAGCATGAGGCCGTAGAGTTGCGCGACGGCGACAAGACGCACTACATGGGCAAGGGTGTGCTGCAGGCCGTAGCCAATGTGGAGAGCGTGATTGCGCCGGAGCTGGAAGGCATGGACGCGGCCAACCAGCGCCTGATCGATCAGACGATGATTGCGCTGGACGGAACGTCGAACAAGGCGAAACTGGGCGCGAATGCGATTCTGGCGGTTTCAATGGCCTCGGCCCGCGCCGTGGCGCAGACGCTGGAGGTTCCGCTCTATCGCTATCTTGGCGGTGTGAACGCAAGCATATTGCCGACCCCGATGTTGAACGTGCTGAACGGGGGCGCCCATGCTGACAGCAACGTCGATTTTCAGGAGTTCATGATCATGCCGGTGGGCGCGGAGCGTTTCTCCGAGGCCCTGCGCTGGGCGGCGGAGACCTTCCACACGCTGAAGGGCGTGTTGAAGAAGAAGGGCTACAACACGGCGGTGGGCGACGAGGGCGGCTTCGCTCCGTCCCTCAAGTCGAACTCCGAAGCGATCGAGCTGATACTCGAGGCCATCGAGCTTGCCGGTTACAAGCCAGGCGAGCAGATCGCGATTGCGCTCGATCCGGCTTCGAGCGAATTTTACGACAAGGAAAAGAACAAGTACGTCTTCAAGAAGAGCGACAAGCGCGAGTTGTCCAGCGAAGAGATGGTGAGCTTCTACGACAACTGGATCCGCCAGTACCCAATCGTCTCGCTCGAAGACGGCCTCGCCGAGGATGACTGGGCGGGATGGCGCATCCTGACCGATAAGCTGGGCAGCCGTATTCAACTGGTGGGCGACGACATCTTCGTTACGAACGTGAAACGGCTGCAGCGAGGCATTGAGGAAGGCGTGGCGAATTCAATTCTCATCAAGGTGAACCAGATCGGCACGGTGACCGAAACGCTCGAAGCGATTGAGCTGGGCCGCCGCTACGGCTATACGTCCGTGATGTCTCACCGTTCGGGCGAGACCGAGGACACCTTCATCGCCGACCTGGCCGTGGCTACGGGCGTTGGCCAAATCAAGACCGGCTCGGTAAGCCGCACTGACCGCATCGCCAAGTACAACCAACTGCTGCGCATCGAAGAGGAGTTGGGCTCAGGCGCGGTTTACCTGGGACTCGAAGGACTGAACTACGGCGACTGATTCGGCCCTAACGCGGTTCTGAATTGAATTCGGCCGTCCCCGGGTCCTGGTTCCAGGCTCCGGGGACGGCCGAGCCTCACTTTCAACCTTCTTTCTCTTCAGCACTGCAAGCAAAAACCTCAATCCATAAGCCCGATCGACAAGAAGGAATCTGCCCGTGTCCATCTACAAACATCCCCTGGTACTCACCATCCTCGACGGATGGGGTTATCGCCCCGAAACCGCCAACAACGCCATCGCTCTGGCGCGCAAGCCAACCTACGATAAGCTGCTCAAGGAATTTCCGAACACGCTGATCCGCGCCTCTGAACATTTTGTCGGACTCCCGGACGGGCAGATGGGCAACAGCGAAGTGGGCCACCTGAACATCGGCGCGGGACGCATTGTGCGCATGGACATTACGCGCATTGATGCGCTGATCGCCTCAGGCGAGTTCAAGAATGACCCTACCATTGTGAAGGCGATGCAGGGGGCGCGCGAGGGCGGGCGGCAACTGCACCTGTTCGGGCTCGTTTCAGATGGAGGCGTGCACTCGCACCAGGAGCACCTCTACGCGCTGCTGCGGATCGCGCGGGAGCGTGGCGTGGAGCGGGTGTTCGTGCATGCGTTCATGGACGGCCGCGACACCGGGCCGACCTCGGGAGCGGGCTATATTGAGAAGCTTGAGCAGAAGATGCGCGAATACGGCGTGGGCAAGCTTGCCAGCGTGAACGGCCGCTACTATGCGATGGACCGCGACAAGCGCTGGGAGCGGGAACGCAAGGCTTTTGACGCCATGGTGAACGGCAAGGCCGAGGGCGGAGCTTACCCTAACGCGGCGGCGCGCATCAGGGACTGCTACAACAGCGGAACCACAGATGAGTTTCTGATTCCTTTTGTGGTGACCGATGCAGCGGGCAAGCCGGTAGGGCAGATTCGCGACGAGGATGTGTGTATCAACTTCAACTTCCGCGCCGACCGGGCACGGCAGATTACGCGCGTGCTGGCCCGGGAAAGCGGACTGAACAAGAAGGGCGGCCGCGACCTGGAGGGATGGGAGTCGCTGGACGCAACGATCCCGCGCAGCGAGATCCCGAAGAACCTGCACTATGTGTGCATGACCCAGTACGACAAGCTTTACGAGTTGCCTGTGATCATTCCGCCGGAATCGATGGATAACATTCTGGCTAACGTTCTTTCGCAAAACCACCTGCGCAATCTGCGTGTGGCCGAGACCGAGAAGTTTGCGCATGTAACATACTTCTTCAACGGCGGCATCGAGACGCCCTTCCCCGGCGAAGACCGGGCGATGATTCCGTCCTTGAAGGTGGCCACCTACGACCTGGCTCCGGAGATGAAAGCCGAGGCGATTGGCGATGCGATTGTGAAGGCCGTGAACGATACGGCGTTCGATTTGGTTGTGGCGAACTTTGCGAACGCCGATATGGTGGGTCACTCCGGCAAGCTGGAGCCTACGATCAAGGCCTGCGAGGCCGTGGATGCGCAGCTGGGGCGAATCTACAAGGCGATCAGGGAGAAGAACGGAAGTTGGCTGATTACGGCCGACCACGGCAACGCCGAGTTGATGGTGGACCCGGTGACGGGTGGACCGCACACGGCGCATACCACCAATCCCGTTCCGATGATTTACGTCAGCGAGGACGCAGAGCACTTCAGGCTGCGCCCGGACGGATCGCTCAGAGACATTTCGCCTACGCTCTTAAATCTTTTGAAGCTGGGGTTACCGAAGGAGATGACAGGCGGAGACCTGCGGGTGCCAATCACGCAATAAGGGCTGCTCAATAACCTCAAAAGGCGAAGCCATCGCGGCTTCGTCTTTTTGGTTCCAACTCTCAAGACTGCGGTTAACGCGGGCGCATCGACTTGATGGCGGCAGGGATCCGCTGCTCAAGGAGCTTTGCACCGGAGGCCGCGAAGTCGCTAAGGTACGAGGGCGCGGGTGTGGTGGTAAGCACGAGCGCCAGCGCAATCACCGAGAAAACGAGCCCGGCGATGCCGGCCGAAAAGAACATGTGGTACATGTCCGAGACGTCCAAGCCAAAGACCTTGAAGGCTACATGCTCCATCGGCTTGATGTGCTTGAGAGCAGCGAGGGCGAAGAGAAAGAAAAGAACCGCGGTGGAGGTTAAAGCAGCCAAAGTCGCGTCCAGGCTGCGGTGAAATTTCTGACGCGCTCTGCAATGAGGACACTCGGCAAAATGCTGCACGTAGTCCTTACGCATTTCCGGAGAGATACCGGAAATGTCATAGCGCCAGCTTGCCAGGATTGCGCCTACAACTCGATCCGTACATCTGGTTCTTACCATAGACATAAAAGCTCACCCAAATAAAAGAAATTGTTCGTCTGTCGGTTTCATTGTGTGGCTAAAGGGCCCCAGAGGCCGTCATTAGCTTGGATGCATCCCGGACAATGCTGATTCAACCAAACTCCGATCAACTTCGCCCCGCCGTGCCGGCAATGGCGCTTACCCTGCCTAACTTGCCAACAACCCTATAGATGCATGTATAGACCAATTGTAACGCTTTCACTCTAAAAATAGATAGCGGAAAGGGGTTCGTGTTGCGCGGCGAGTAACAGGCGGTTGGCCAGCAGGCAGGCTCGACCGTTGAGGGCGCGCTCGGCCGTGACCCGCGCCAGTTCTGGAACATTATTGCTTTCAGATAGATGCGCGAGGATGACGTAGGCCGCCTGGCCGTCATAGCTGTTTTCGAGGTAGTCCGCTGCGGCCTCGTTGGAAAGGTGGCCGACGCGGGAGAGTACCCTTTGTTTCACTGCCCAAGGATAGGGGCCATCGCGCAGCATTTCGAGATCATGGTTGGATTCGAGCAACAGCAGGTCGACGCCCTTGAGCTGGGCCTTGACGTTGGGAGTAATGTAGCCGAGGTCGGTAGCGAAGGCCATTCGGACCCCCTCGGCACGGAAGACAAAGCCAACCGGGTCAGCGGCATCGTGCGGGATGGTAAAGGGGCTGACAGCAATGTCGCCGATCTCGAAGGGATTGCCGGCTGCAAAATACTCGACAGAGGGAAGCCATGTGGGATCGTCCTTGCGGGACGGCGGCGAGATTGAGTCGGATTTTGGAGCCGCTTCGGTCAGAGTATCCACACCCGCTGCGGCTTCGGCCCTCACTTCTGCATCGGGCTCGTCCGGCTCCTCTTCCGAGGCTGATGCGTCGAGTTCAGCCTGGCGCTCGGCGGCCTGCTTGCGGCACTGCTCCAGCCATTGGGCGTAGGTCATCTTCCGGCGCGGGGTCAACCACCGCATCCAGGCGCGATGTGTGGGCTCGGTAAAGTAGACCGGGATGCCCAGCTTGCGGGCTGTCACGGCGAGCCCGTTCACGTGATCCATATGCTCGTGGGTAATGATGATCGCGTCCAGCGTCTCCGGGGATTCGCCGACCAGCTTCATGCGGCGGTAGAGTTCGCGGCAACTGAGGCCAGCATCCACCAGGACGCGGGTGTGGCCGCCGGAGACAACTGTGCTGTTGCCTTTGGAGCCCGAGGCCAGCACTGTGAAGCGCACCATGGTCTGAGGATACAACCAGCAGTGCGGATCTGAAACAAGCATTCCCTGCTAAACTTAGGCCGACCCGCCGCTAAAGCACGTGTTTCCCCTCAAACGAAAGGCCCCATCGATTCATGATGCAGCGCAGCCTGGCATCTACGATTTACTTCAAAGCATGTTTGTTTGTCTTGTACTTTGTGGCTGCTTCGACATCGTTCAATGGCTTTTACGACAAGTGGCACCTGGGCGAGGCCGACATGAGCGGCGAAGACCCCAGGTTCAGCTTTGAGGTGATGGTCGACGGGACGGCGTACAGACCCTATGTCGATCGGCAGATGCTGCCCACCCTTGCCGACTGGATCGACCGGGGGCTTCCACCGAGCTTCGAAACCCGTTTGTACAACAGCCAGTCAGGCGGCCCGAACGCCGCGACCGATCCCTGGTTCGACTCGCCGACGGCCGAGAATCCCGTCTATTTCTTCCGCTATCTGCTGGTCTACGCCGGCACGTTTCTGTTCGCGCTTCTTGCGGTCTACGCAATGCGCCTGGTGTGCACGGCCCTGGAAGTGCCGGAACCAGCCGCGGCGCTTGCACCCGCATTCGTGATTCTTCTCATTCCATATCTCCAGAGTGTAGGAGGATTTTTCTACGACTATTCGGAACTCGCCTTTTTTGCAATCGCGGTTTGGATCGCGCTCCGGTTCAGATGGTGGTGGATGGTTCCGATTGCCGCTTTGGGAACGTGGAATAAGGAGTCATTTCTGCTGTTTATTCCCACACTCTATCCCTTTTTACGGAGGCGGAGTTCCCGCCCAGTCGCCCTGCTGGCAGTCGGCGGGCTATGCCTGGTCTGCCTCGCCGTCTACCTGCCCATCCGTCTGCATTTTGCCCAAAATCCCGGCGGCGCGGTTGAGACGCACTGGCGCGACCAGTTGCGTTTTTTCATGGATTGGAGAAATCTTGCCGTCGGAACGGAGAAGACCTACGGAGTACCGATGCTCAAGGCTCTCACCGTGCTTCCCATGGCTCTTTGCGTGTGGACTGTTTGGCGTGGCTGGCCTCATCTGCCACACATGGTTAGGCGTCATGGGCAAATCGCAGCATTCATCAATCTGCCACTCTACGTGCTTTTTTGCTGGCCAGGCGAACTGCGCGACTTGAGCATGCTCTACGTCGTGTTTCTGCTGGTGCTGGCGCACGATTTGAATGACTGGCTGGGCGGCAGCCGCATTTTGAGCCTGTCATGAACTACGGGGCGGTCTGCGCCGGCAGCCAATTTTTCGCAGTGCGAGATATGAGGAGCGACGCATGCCGGGGTCCCCGCGGACGGGCTTTTATACGGGGAATGGCTCGGGGGGGCCTTCAACGATGATTGACGAAGAAATGAGGAAGATTGGTCCCGGCCCGGAGATTTCGTTGGAGATACCGGGGTCCCCGGCACGCGGACTTTGCGTACTGTGGTGGAGCGCTGACCGCCCTATGGTTGATATCCGGCTTTAGCGTTTGGTTCCCTGCCCCGCCATCCGTTACACTCTTCTTTTGCCGGTCTTGATTCGCCGACCAACCGAAGTTCCGGATTTTTCCGCATCTTACTCCCATGACGACCATCCAACCAATTGCAGGAGAAAACGAGCAGCATCCCGACGTGGCCCTGGTTGCAAGGGTGCGCGACGGTGATGTCTCGGCCTACGATACGCTGGTCCGCAAGTACGAGCGTCAGCTCTTCAGGATTGCGCAGCACATTACGCAAAACCGCGAAGATGCCGAAGATGTAATGCAGGACGCGTTTCTGAAGGCGTACGAGAAGCTCGATCAGTTTCAGGGGAATTCGAAATTTTACACATGGTTGGTACGTATCGCAGTGAACGAAAGCCTGATGCGGCTGCGCAAGCGGCGCACCGGCAAAATGGTTTCGATCGACGAGGATCTGGAAACCGAGGAAGGCACCGTTCCCCGCGACCTGGCCGACTGGGCGCCGGATCCGGAGCAGAACTACAACCAGTCGGAACTGGCCGAGATTCTGCGCAAGACCATCCAGGGACTGCCTCAGGGATTTCGAGTGGTTTTTGCCTTGCGCGACGTGGAAGGACTCTCGACCGAGGAGACGGCGGAGACACTTGGCCTGAGCATTCCGGCCGTCAAGTCGCGCCTGCTACGAGCCCGTTTGCAGCTGCGCGAGCGCCTCAGCCGCTACTTTCGCAAGAAAAACGGATCAAAAGATGCGAGTCCCAAGGAAGCGAGGGCTGAATCGTGACTTGCACTGAGTTCATCTCTCTTCTCGACGATCTGATCGACGACTCCATCGCCGCGGAAACCCGCGCCGAAGTGGAGAAGCATCTGCACAAATGCGGACACTGCGAAGTTGTCTTCAACACCACCCGCAAGACCATCGAGATCTACCGGTCCCACGAGATCTACGAGCTTCCCGCCGGGCTTCGAGAACGCCTCCACGCCGCCATCATGGCCCGCTGCAAGAAGGGCTGCTAGGCCGCCTCGAAGCATATATCGAGCGCGAGTGACCGGTTTTTCCCTTGACATGAAGCAACAGGGATCCAGCCTCGTTTGCGTTCTACCACTAAAGTCATTGCCCGTGCGCAACAGGCCTCTACAGTCCGCCGCAACTTTCCCCTAAAATTAGCGTCTGCACCAACAGCGGGTTCGTGCCGCGGGTATGATCGCCGACCATTTTTCCTGGAGCGTCTGCAATGCAAGCGATACGAGGCCCCCTGGCCGTACTCCTGTGCTCCATCCTCTGCGCTCCCGCTTCGCCGGGGTTGGCTCAAGAAGCCGCGGCGCATGCCGATCAGTCTGCCGTCCAGTCCAGGCCACGCCCTGAATACCAATCCACACAGTTGCGAGGCGACGAACGCATCTTTCACGCCCTCAACAGGTTTACGTTCGGGCCGCGCCCGGGAGATCTGGAAACGGTTCGCGCAGTGGGTCTCGATCGCTGGTTCGAGAGCCAGTTGCACCCCGAATCCATTGACCAGACAGCCCTCGGCATCCGGCTCGCCCAGTTCCCCGCCATGCAGTGGAACATCGAGGATCTCCTCTACCGGTTGCCCTCGAACGGCGAAATTCGCCAGGTGATCAATGGCAGAGCGCCCATCCCTGAGGGCGGCACTCTGCATGCGATTTATGAGAACCAGATCTATCGCATTCAGGAGAGGAAGGCTGAAAAGGCCGAGAAGCAGGCGGAGACCGCGCAACCGGCCAACGCTCCGGCTCCCAACCCACCGCCTGCGAGCCCGGCGGGAGCCGGCAAAGTCCGGCAAGTCCTGGCTTCGGACGGAACCATGATCACCGTTCCCGATGACGGTTCATCGCCGAGTAAGAACACGGCGATGCCCGGCGATGCGGCTTCAATGGCCTCTGACACCACCCCAGCCGCACCCAGCCAATCCGGGCAACCATCCGGCCAGATGGACAGCATGAGCGCAGCGACCTCGGCCGCCACCCGGCCGCAGTACGATCCGTCTTCCATCGCTCGCATCCTTGCCCTCCCCCCCGAACAGCGCGTTTCTGAGCTCGCAGGCATGCAGCCGCCGGAGTTCGACAGCTTCATCCAGACGCTCAGGCCTGTGCAGCGCGTCGCGCTCAATGCGGGCCTGAACCCTGAGCTGAAACTGACGGTTGCCGCTCTTGAGAACCCCGAGCGCCTGGTTGCCGAGCAGCTCATGGCCCAGCGTCTGACGCGCGACATCTACTCAAATGCCCAGCTCCAGGAGGTGATGACCGATTTCTGGCTCAATCACTTCAACGTCTATCTACGCAAGAATGAGCAGATGCCCTACTACCTGGTGAGCTACGAGAGGGATACGATTCGTCCGCATTCGCTGGGCAAGTTTGAAGACCTGCTTGAAGCGGTGGCGCACAGCCCTGCCATGCTCGCCTATCTTGATAATGCGGAAAGCGTCGGGCCGCACTCGCTGGCCGCCGAGCGCGCCGACATGGCCGCGGTGCGCCGCCCAGGGCGCAGACCAGCGAAAGTGGGCCTTAATGAAAATTACTCCCGCGAGCTGATGGAGCTGCACACGCTGGGCGTCAACGGAGGGTATACGCAGGCCGACGTTACCGAGGTGGCCCGGGTTCTTACCGGTTGGACCATCGATCGCCCCATGATCGGGGCTCAATTCACCTTCAATCCCAACCGCCACGAGCCCGGCACGAAAAAAGTTCTTGGCCAGAAGATCAAGGAAAATGGCGAGATGGAAGGCCGCGAGTTGCTGCACTTTCTGGCCACCCGTCCGGCTACGGCCCAGTTCATCAGCCGCAAGCTGGCAATTCGCTTCGTGTCCGACGATCCTCCGCAGAGCTTGATCGATCACATGGCAAAGGCGTTCCTGGCCAGCGACGGCGACATCGCCGCGGTACTCAGGACGCTGTTCCGCTCTCCCGAGTTCTGGTCCACCGGAACCTACCGCGCGAAAGTCAAAACGCCCATTGAGTTCGTCGTCTCGGCGGTGCGCGCCAGCGACGCGGACATTGACAATTTTCAACCGCTCATCAACCAGCTTCGCCAGATGGGCATGCCACTCTACGGCCAGATTCCTCCCACCGGCTACAACTGGCAGGAGTCCACATGGGTGAGCACGGGCGCGCTGGTGGATCGCATGAACTTCGCGCTCGCCCTGGCCTCGAATCGCTTGCCTGGAATTCAAGTCACATGGAATCCGCTACCGGACCTTGCCAACGGCGAGCCGGACACAGCCGCGCCCACTCCCGAAAGCGAAGAACTGCGTCTCGAGCCGTTGCTTGTTGCGGGCGGCGTGAGCGACAGCACGCGTGCGGCGGCCTTGCAACAATTCCAGGCTCAGATTGCACAAGACCAGACAGAGGTGAGGCGGGTGATGGCCGCACGACGAGGACCGAACCGCGCCAGCAATGCCAACGCCCTTGAAAAACAAGACCAGGTGCTGGCCGGATTGCTGATAGGCTCTCCGGAGTTCCAGCGCCGCTAGAGACGCGCACGACCAGATAGGCCCAGGGAGTGACCCATGCAGATGAACCGGCGTTTTTTCCTCCATAAAGGCGCACTTGCCGTCGCGGGCACCGCGGCGATTCCGCACTTTTTAATCCGCTCGGTAATGGCCGAAACTGCAGCCAACCCCGGCCGGCGTCTTGTCGTTGTCTTCCAGCGCGGCGCTGCCGACGGGCTCAACATCGTGGTCCCCTATCGGGAAAAGAACTACTATGCCATGCGCCCCGGCATCGCGATCCCGCAAAATCAAGTTCTGGATCTCGATGGCTTCTTCGGCCTGCATCCCTCGCTCGCTTCGTTCAAGCCGCTCTTTGACCTGGGTCATCTCGCCATCGTGCACGCCACCGGTTCACCTGACGCCACGCGCTCCCACTTCGATGCGCAGGACTACATGGAATCGGGCACGCCCAGCGTGAAAAGCACCCAGGATGGATGGCTCAACCGCGCCCTGCAGGCCGAAGACTCCTGCTGCGGAGCAAGGCATGCGCAGGAGCACACAGCCTTTCGCGCCCTCGCTCTCAGCAACGACGTGCCCCGCACTCTTGCCGGCAAAATTCCGGCCATCGCGCTCAGCAACGTCAATGGCTTCCAGGTGGCGGGACGCGGCCCCGCGCTTTCACCCGCGGCAAGCGCCTTTGAAGCCATGTACGCCGACAGCGGCGACCGCATCTTCCATGCGCCGGAGACGAGACGTTCGATGCGGTCAAAATGCTGCGCGCCGCCAATCCAGCCCAGTACACGCCCAGCCTCGGCGTCAATTACCCCACATCAGAATTCGGCAACAACATGATGCAGATTGCACAGCTCTTGAAAGCCAACCTCGGCGTGGAGGCTGCCTTTACCGACGTGAACGGATGGGACACGCATGTAAACCAGGGCAGCGTCAACGGCCAGCTTGCCAATCGCCTGAGCGACTTTTCAGCCAGCATCGGCGCGTTCTGGCGCGACATGGGCGACGACGCCGCAAACATTACCCTGGTGACCATGTCGGAGTTTGGCCGCACCGCCCGCGAAAACGGCACCGGCGGCACCGATCACGGCCACGCCAACGCTATGTTTGTGCTCGGCGGCGACGTGAAGGGCGGCAAGGTCTACGGCCGCTGGCCCGGCCTCGACAACGAACAGCTCAACGAGGGCCGCGACCTGGTGCTCACAACGGACTATCGCCAGGTGATCGGCGAAGTGGTGAACCGGACGCTGGGAGCGCGCAATCTCGAATTTGTCTTCCCTGGCGCCCAGCTATCGCCCAACGGCTTTCTCCGCCTGGTTTAATGCAGATCTGGTCCCAGGTTCAATTCCTGGGATTTCTCAATGCTTGCCGTACATCTCCATCACGTCCTTGCGCAGTTCCATCCGGCTTGACTCGCGCGTGTAGAACATGTGGCCGCCCGGATACTCGCGCACGGCCACGCGCGTCGGATCGCCCATCACCGGCATCTGGTCCACCGTCAGGATCGATCCCATGAACGGGCAGGAGAGATCGTTCCAACCGTGCACGATCAGCACGCGCAGTTTGGGATCGGCGGCAACAGCCTGCCGCAACTCCGTTACCGAGCCGCTGCGCAAGTCCTCTCCGCGGTCCCACAGCTTGTTCACGTCATAGGACAACGCGTTGTAGCGCGCATCCACCTTCCATCCCACCGTGCGGGTGATAAAGTCCACCATCGCCGTGGTCATAGGCGCAATAATGCTGGCCAGGATCGGATCGTTGGCCCGTTGTTCCGGAGCGAAGGGAAACGGATCGAACGAGGTGACGTTCGAGTCATACACCGAGCCCAGTTTCCTTCTGCTCGCGAAAAACTTCGCGCAGATAAGCGCCCGTTTCCAGCCTGCCTCCGGAGTACTTCACAAACTCCGGATCGAGGCCGGTGAGCTCGGTTACGTGCGCAATCATCTTTTCGGTTGCAGCGGGATCGCCGCGGCCCTTCAGCAGCGTTGTGGCGTATTCACCCTCCGTGTAGGCAATCACGTCGGCCATTGCCTCCGGCGTCAGCTTGTTCTCGCGCTCAAGGTGAGCCGCAGTAATGGGCGGCAGGGTCATCATCCATGGAATCGGCGACAGATTCTCGTCACTCTCGATGGTCGGATTCAGATAGGGCGACACCAGCACCACGCCATTCATCGCCACGCCCAGTTGCGACTGCAGATAGTAAGTAATCCGTGGCCCGCGAAACCCGCCATAGCTCTCGCCCACCAGGTACTTCCGGGAGCCAAGCCGGTCGTTCTTCACCAGCCAGTCGTATATCACGCGGGAGAGATACTCAATATCCGGCGTTGTGCTATAGAAGAGCTTTTTGGCCTGGTCCTCGGGAACAATGGCCCGGCTAAACCCCGTGCCGATGGGATCGATGAAGACGAGGTCGGTAAAATCCAGCCAGGTTCCGGCATTGTCCTTGAGCACCGGCGCATCGGAGGGACTGTCACCCTCATTGCCCACATCCAGATGCCTGGGTCCGATGGCCCCAAAGTTGAGGTAGACGCTTGAGGCCCCCGGTCCCCCGTTCAGGGCAAAAGTGACGGGCCGGTTATCGCCCTCCACTGTGTACGCGGTCACCACCACTTCGCCGGCTTCTTTGCCGTCCTTGTCGCGCACCGGCAACGAGCCAACCGTCACCGCATATTTCAGCGTTTTGCCGCCGATCTGGATGGACTGCTGCGCATGCGCCTCGGCTGGGAGAGGAGGCAGCGCCGTTTTGTCCGCCACTGCCGGCTTGTCAGCGGCCGGTGGGGCTGGCTTATCGGTCTGAGCCGCAGCCGGCGCAGAAAAAACCACAAAGCAGATCAAGGCCAAAACAACGGCTGTCGCGGGCGTGCGGAAGGCTTGAAGACCTGAGATTCTCATTGCATAAAGATACTAAAACCCGCTACGGGCTGTGGAGCACTGGCAACCTACACGCCGCTTGATTTACCCTCAAACGTGGTATGAAACCGAATCTTTCGTTTCTCCTTCCAGCCTTGGCGATTGCCTGCCTGACCGCATCGCCGCTCGCGACGATGGCCCAGCAATCCACTCCTGCCGCCACTCCACCTGCCGAAGAGTTGCCTGACGCGCCAACGGCCAACCTGGCGGCCACCATCGTTCCCAACGGCCCCACCGTGATTATGGACACCTCGATGGGCCGCATCACCTGCCAGTTCTATCAAAAGCAGGCGCCTTTGGCCGTGGCCAACTTTATCGGCCTCGCCCAGGGCACCAAGGACTGGACCGACCCCGCCACGAAAAAGGTGCAGCATCACAAGCCGCTTTACAACGGGACCACCTTCCATCGCGTGATTCCGGAGTTCATGATCCAGGGCGGCGATCCTGAGGGCACCGGCATGGGAGATCCCGGCTACGCATTCAACGATGAGATCGATCCAAACTTGAACTTCGACCGGCCGGGCCGTCTTGCCATGGCCAACTCCGGCCCTAACACCAACGGCAGCCAGTTCTTCATCACCGAGCAGGGATACGACACACTCAACGGCCACTACACGCTCTTTGGCCAGTGCGACGATGCCAGCGTTCAGGTGGTCAAAGCGATCGCCCGCGTTCCGCGCGACAGCGACGACAAGCCGCTCACACCGGTCACCCTGGACAAAGTGACGATTGTTCCGGAAGGCCAGCCCATGCCACCGCCGCCCACCGCGCAACCAGCGCCCCAACAGTAATTACCCAAGAACGGGTCACCGATGACGCGACTTTAAGGCGTCGGGAACCCAAAACAGGAGATCCCATGGCACTTTCAGCAGGAACCTACGCCGTCTTCTCGACCACCGAAGGCAAAATCACCGTTCGCCTCTTCGAAGCCGACGCGCCCATCACAGTGAAAAACTTCATCGAGCTGGCAGAAGGCGCCAAGGAATGGACTCACCCCACCACACACGCCAAATCGACTGACAAGCTCTTCGACGGCACCATCTTCCACCGCGTCATTCCCGACTTTATGATTCAGGGCGGCGATCCGACGGGAACCGGAATGGGCGGGCCCGGCTACCGCTTTCAGGATGAGACGAAGGGCTCTCCACACAAGTTCGACAAGCCAGGCAAGCTGGCCATGGCCAACTCCGGTCCCGGGACAAACGGCTGCCAGTTCTTCATCACGGTCGCTCCCACCGTTTGGCTCACCGGCAACCACACGATCTTTGGAGAGGTCGTCGAAGGACAGGACATCGTGACCAAGATCTCGCTCGTGCCGCGCAACGGTCAGGACAAGCCCCACAAGCCTGTGGTGCTGGAGTCGGTTGTGATTGAGCGCGTCGCCTGAGACCGCGCATCAACAGAAGCCGGAGCGAACAATTCCCGCTCCGGTTATTTTTCTTCTTGTCTAAACAGTCTTGAGCAGCTCCAGAATCGCATCTCCAAACCGCTCCACCTTCGCCGGCCCAACTCCATCAATTTCAAGAAGTTCGCGCAGGTTCCCCGGCCTTGCCGCCGCCAGCGCGGCCAACGTCCGGTCGTGAAGGACCACGAACGCGGGCACCTTCAGCCGTTTTGCTTCCGCAGCCCGCCATTCCCTCAGCCTCGCCGCAAGAGTCTCCCTCTCGGCCGATAACTCCACCGGTCCAGCTCCAGCCTTCTTCGCCGACGCGGCCTTTGGTTTTGCTCCCCGCGCCGGCGCCGCGCCGCGCCCGGCGAACACATCAACAATTCCGTCGCTGATCAGCAGCGCCAAGGGAGTTATGGGCCGCACTGCAAGCCCGTCCTCCGTTAACCGCAACTTGCGGAATCGAATCACTTCCCCATCTTTCTCAAACGCGGCTTCCTCAATCTCAACGAGACCCGCGCGCACCATCGCATCGAGCAAGCCGTCGAACTCATCCCGGTTCGCTGCGCCGAGATTTCGTTGCAGCGTTCCGGCGGCCTTCGAATCCACCGGCCGCAATTCCTCCACGATTCGCTGCGCCATCTCCCGTTCCGCCGCGGTGGCATGCCGGAATTGCCTCAGCTCAGCTCCCGCCGGGTCGCACACATCACACTTACCGCAAGGCCGGCTCGCATCCTCGATGTCCCCAAAATGCCGCACCAGCGACGCCATGCGGCACTCGGCCGATGTGGTGAACCGCAGCACCTTCTCAAACTGCTCGGTGCGAAACTGAGCCTGGATCGTATAAGTCTTCTTCCAGCCCGTTCCGCCCCGCGTGACGCTGCCGCCAAAGTCCACCCGCGCGCCGCCGTGAATCTCCAGTTTCTCCAGCGCCTTGTCGAACTCCTCTTCGCTCAGTTTCGAAGCCGCACGCATCTCCTCAACGGGCAGCGGCTCGACTTTCAACACTCGATAAATCTCGTTGAGGTGTTCCACCGGCGGATAATCGCGGTTTAGAAAAAAGTCGTGCGTCCGCTGGTCGGCATAGGAGTGCATCAGGTATGTGCGGCTCGGCGCGCCATCGCGCCCCGCGCGCCCAATCTCCTGGTAGTACCCCTCGAGCGTGGCCGGCAACCCGGCATGAATCACCGTGCGAATGTCTGCCTTGTCGATCCCCATTCCAAAAGCAATGGTTGCCACCACGACGTCCAGTTCACCTATCTGAAAAGCCCTTTGCACACGCTCGCGTGTTTCAGGATCGAGACCCGCGTGATAGGCCGCGGCAGCGATTTTTGCGATCGACTGCCTTTCTCCAGGACCAGCGCCGGCTGCGAGCCCCCCTGCCAATAGCTCCGACTGCTTGCGCGACACCGCATAGACAATCGCCGGACGCCGCGTGGGGTCGGCCAGCAAACGCGCAATCGTCAAGGCACGCTCCGGCACGGGCAGTTCCACCACTTCGATCGCCAGGTTGTCGCGCCGGAACCCATGAATGAATTTGACCGGGTTCACCATGGCGAGCTGCGCCAGAATGTCAGCCTGGACCGAAGGCGTCGCGGTGGCCGTGAGCGCCACCACGGGCGCGGCTTCATCACCGCAGCGCAAACCTGGCAGGTATTGGCCGAGCATCCGATAGTCAGGCCTGAAGTCGTGGCCCCATTGCGAGATGCAATGCGCCTCATCGATAGCGATCAGCGACAGCCTGCGCTTGGCCAGCATCTCGGCAAACCCAGGAACCCGTAGCCGCTCAGGAGCGATGAAGAGGAATTGCAGCGTCTCTTTGAGGTACTCAGCACAAGCCTGACGCTGCGCGCCGCGATCCATCGCCGAATGAATACGCGCAACCTTCAGTCCCAGCGCCGAAAGCTTGGCCGCCTGGTCTTCCATCAGGGCAATCAGCGGCGAAATCACCAGCGCCGTTCCGCCCCGCACAATTGCCGGCAACTGGTAGCAAAGGCTCTTGCCCGCCCCGGTCGGCATCACCAGCAGCAGGTCCCGGCCTGCAACGGCCGCGCGGCACACTGCTTCCTGGCCCGCTCTGAACCGGGTAAACCCAAAGACCGACTGCAACAGCTCATGCAGATTGCCGATCTCCGCGCCTGTTGCCAAATCAGCCCCACTCCCAGAGCCGGGAACTCGGCTCAAATCGCGAATCTTGCAACTTCAACTTTACAGGAGCGGCGTGGACATCAAAACCGACCAGCCGATCAGCGAGTAGCCCCTTTGAGCGCCGGCGCCAGCCTTCGAGGCGGTTCCAATTAAAATAAAGAGAGCAATCCGATCTCTCGTGCGCCCCCCAGGAATCCATCACTTGAGCCCGACTGAAGAAACAACCCGCACGCGCCCGGATGAAGACCCGTCACTGGTGAAACCGAATAGGCTTGATGGCATTTCGCATACGTGGCGCGCCCTGCGGCATCGCAACTTCCGGCTCTTCTTCGGTGGACAGAGTATCTCTCTGATTGGCACCTGGATGACCCGCATCGCCACCGCCTGGCTGGTCTACCGGCTCACGGGTTCGGCTCTGCTGCTCGGAACGGTCAGCTTTGCCGGCCAAATTCCCACGTTCCTAATCGCGCCCTTCGCCGGTGTATGGGTTGACCGGCTCAACCGGCGGCATGTGCTGGTGTGGACACAGACCTTCTCCATGCTGCAGTCTCTGACCTTGGCCGCTCTCACTCTCTCCGGCCACATCACCATCGCTTTGATCGTGATCCTTTCCATAACCCAGGGGCTCATCAACGGCTTCGACATGCCGGGCCGCCAGTCATTCATGGTGCAGATGGTGGAAGACCGGCGCGATTTGGGCAATGCCATCGCGATCAACTCTTCCATGGTCAATATTGCCCGCCTGATTGGCCCTTCGCTGGCCGGCATGTTGATCGCGGTCAGCAGCGAAGGCTGGTGCTTCCTGATCGACGGCATCAGTTACCTTGCCGTGATCGCCTCACTTCTCGCCATGCGCCTGCCGCCCCACGTACCCAGGCGCCACAGCAACTCCCTGGCTACCGAGTTGCACGAAGGCTGGTCCTACGTTACCGGATTTGTGCCGGTCCGGACCATCCTGCTGCTGTTTGCCGTGGTCAGCCTGATGGGCATGCCCTTCGTGGTGCTTATGCCCATCTTCGCGGCTCGGGTGCTGCATGGCGGACCGCACACGCTGGGCTTCCTGATGGGCGCCATGGGTGTGGGCGCACTCGCTTCGGCGCTCTCGCTGGCCGCTCGTAAAAGCGTGCGCGGACTGATTCGCATAATCCCGATCGCAGCCGCTGTCTTCGGTGTCGGCCTCATCGGTTTCGGCTTCTCCCGCTTCTTCTGGCTCTCGATGGTGATGGTGCTGGTGGCCGGCATGGGCATGATGCAGGGCATGGCGGCCAGCAACACCATCATTCAAACCCTGGTTAGCGAAGACAAGCGCGGCCGCGTGATGAGCTTCTACACCATGGCTTTCATGGGCATGTCGCCGTTCGGCAGCCTGCTGGCCGGCGCCATGGCCAATGCTTTCGGCGCGCCGCTGGCGGTCATTGCCAGCGGCACCGCGATCATGCTTGGCGCCGCCTGGTTCTTCACGCGCCTGCCGGCAATCCGCGTGGTTATTCGACCCATTTATCGCGAAATGGGCATCTTGCCCGTAGAGGAAGGAATTCAATCGTGATCGATTTCAAGCTGGAGCCAAAACGCACCGCCATCGTAGTCATCGATCTTCAAAAAGGAATTGTCGGGTTGCAGGGAACCCCTCTGCCGATGGAGACCGTAATTGCCAACACCACCCATCTGCTCTCCGCCGCCCGGAAGGCCGGAGCGCAGCCCATTCTTGTCCATGTCGGCGGTTCACCTGACGGGGGAGACCGTTTGCAACCGATCGCCGATGTACCTCCACGCAACATGGGATCGCTGCCGCCCGAATGGATGGACCTGATTCCCGAACTCGACCGGCAACCCGGCGATATCGTCGTGATCAAGCGGCAATGGGGCGCATTTTACGGCACCGATCTCGATCTACAGCTTCGCCGGCGCAGGTTCTCCACAATTGTACTTTGCGGGGTTGCCACCGAATTCGGCGTCGAAAGCACGGCCCGCGACGCCTACGAGCTCGGCTACGACCTGGTGTTTGCCTCAGACGCCATGACCGGAACCAGCGAGCAGAGCCACGTCAACTCCATCGAGCGCATCTTTCCCCGCATTGGCCGCGTACGTATCACCGAGCGGATCGTCGCCGCCCTGCAGCCGTAGCGGCCGCAGGCTAGCTCAGCGTAACTCCGCAAAGATTGACGTCCACGCCCAGCTCCGCCAGCATTGCGGCCTTGGTTGCCAGCGCCTTGTCGGCCAGCTCCGCCGTCGGCGCATAAGCCACATTCATGTGGTTGGCCTTATGCCGCGCCATCAGCTGATTCTGGCTCACCCCATGCAAAACCGTATGCACAATCGGCCACTGCGGCGTGGTCTCTTTCCAGCGGCGCTCTGTCTCCGCCGCCGGCAAGCTCACGACCGTGCCCCGGCCCAGATCTGCATGCAGCGCACCGCCCTCAACAAACACGCGGCTCCAGACGATTTCGCCGGGCTTGCCGATGCCCTTAAGCGACCCGCCGCCAAGCGGGAAATACATTGTCGGCTGGCGCTCGCTCTTGGCTCCCGCGTAGGCGTCCACAAAATGGCTTGCCGGCGCCGCGCCTGAAATCTGGAGCAGCCAGACAAATGCGTCGAGACCTTCTCCCTTGTAGCGTTCGCCCCAGCGCACGTCATGCAGCGTCGTCGCTGGATCAAGCCCAAGCGCTTTCCAGCAGCGGTTGGTAATCATGGCATCGGCCCCGGCGCATTCGTCCACTTCGTTGAAGTGCACCACCGGCGCGCCAGCAAACAGCTCTTCCGTTGTGCCCTCGGCAAACACCGGAGGCCGCACGGCATTATTCAGCATCCCTTCGGCCAGGTCCGACGCGGGCACCATGTCCTTCAAGCCCTGCTGATACTGAATGCCGATCGCGTCGCAACCGTAATCCGCGGCGATGCGCACCGCCGCGATGTACATCTTGCACTGGCCGAGCACCTGGTCAAGTGTCAGCTCGGTCGCCGCATCCTTGCCTAAAGCAAATTGCACGCCTTTCTGCACCAGCCAGTCATAAACGCCGCGCGCCTCGGCGTCGGTCACCGTCCGCATCTTCGCCACCAATGCCGACTGGCTCAACCTCTCCTTGAAAATGCCCGCGGGATTCAGCAATTCATCATCGATGATGGCGTTATACATGCCCATGCAGCCTTCATCGAAGATGCCCATGATCGCCTTGCGATATTTCAGATCGTCGGCCAGTTGAGCGCCAAGCGCAGCGCTCTCGGCAGGCAGTTTACTCCGGTCCAGTGTGTGGACATGGGACAGATCGTGGGTGATCTTCCCGTCGCGCAGCCATTCATCCAAGGCATCCAGAAAGAATTCGTCCGTAAAGTCCTTGCTCCAGATCGACGAGAACCTGGTGCCGGCCTTGGTCAGCGATCCGTTGAGGTTGAGCAATCCCACCAGGCCCGGCCATTGTCCCGACCAGTTCGCCACCGTCAGAATTGGCCCCTTGTGACTGCGCATTCCCGGCAGCACGTGGTGGCTGTACTGCCACGCCGCCGTGGCAAACACCAGCTTCGCCTCAGGATGAATCCTCATGAAGACATCCATCCCGGCACGCTGCGAGGAGATGAAACCGTGCTTTTCCTTCTCGCTGTAAGCGTGAGCCCTGGTCAGTTTGTATCCTTTTTTTGCGAAGGCAGCCGTCAGCTTTTCTTCCATGTCCCGTTGCGCCGGCCAGCACACCTGGTTGGCCGATTGCCGCAAATCGCCGCTCGTAATCAGCAGAACTTCATTTGCAGCAGGCTTCGTAATCTCGTTCGTTTGCCCAGCCATCTTCGCTCACTCCTTGGTCTTCGTTAACGTTTTCGGTAAAAAGAGAATATACACCCTTCGGGCAATTCCCGTCACACACAGTTCCCGCGGTCCCCGACTTTGAACCAGGCAACGCTCAAGAACGGGTAGCATCCGGGGTCCGGCGTTTAGCATGGAGTGAGCCCCAGTCTCCGGCTCCGGAACACGATCCACGCTCATGGCGCGCAGCAAATCCCAGCACAAACCGCCTTCACATTCGCCGCACGCAGCGGCGGCGCACTCAAGTGTGCGCCCTTCACCGAGGCCGGCGCGAACGGTTTCAGGCCGCTGGCTGCTCAGCGCAGTCGCCATCGCCCTCCCTGCCGCGTTTTTGTGTGCCTGGGGTGTCTTGTGTCTTCTTTTCTGGCAGGGTAGCTGGCAGTTGCTCTACCACCCCGCGTCGAACGTCGCCCACACGCCAGCGGAGATTGGGCTGGCTTTCGATCCGGTTGGATTCGCCACTTCGGAGACGGGCGCACCTCAGCTCCAGGGCTGGTGGATCCCTGCCGCATCTCCGGCTCGCTACACGGTGCTCTTTCTGCATGGAAAAGACGGCAACCTCGGCGACACGCTGGAGGATTTAGAAAGGCTTCACAGTGCAAGCGTTAATGTACTGGTCTTCGACTATCGCGGCTTCGGCCAGAGCGTATTCGCGCATCCCGGCGAAGTTCACATGCGTCAGGATGTCGCATGGGCACTCCAGTACCTCACCGCAACCCGTCATGTCGATCCGCGCACGATTGTGCTCGAAGGCAGCGGACTAGGCGCCAATCTCGCTCTCGAAGTTGCGGCGACCCACCCCGAGCTAGCCGGAGTTGTTCTCGAGTCGCCGCTTGATGATCCGGTCAGGGCAATTTTCGACGACCCGCGCTCACATCTCGTCCCCGCGCACGTGCTGGTGGGTGACCGCTTCGACATGATCGCCGCCTCAGCCGCACTGCGCATTCCGTCGCTTTGGTTTGTTCTCGATTCGCCAGCAGGAAAAGCCGCATCCTCTGAAACACAACAGGCTTTTCAAGACGTGACTGCTCCCAAAGTTCGAGTCCGGCTCTCAACCTCTCGCGCTTCACCTCAGGATTTTATCGATGCATTTTCACGCTGGCTCGACGATCTAAATAACTAAGGAATCGCCGGCTTGTCAGCTCCGCCAGCGCATCCACCCCCATTTACTTCACCATGTCCCGGTGCAGAGCCTTCACCTGGTACCCGGCCTTTTTGAGCCGCTGGTTCATCTCCTCGGCCATCATCACGCTGCGATGCTGGCCACCCGTACAGCCAAAGGCCACCGTCAGATAACTCTTGCCTTCCTTCACGTAGTGAGGCAGCAGGTAGAGCATCAGCTTCGTGACCCGATCGAGAAACTCTTTGGTCTGCGGAAATCCGCGCACATAACCAGCCACCTTGGGATCGAGACCGGTCTTTTTGCGAAACTCCGGCACAAAATGCGGATTGGGCAGAAAGCGCACATCGAAGACCATATCGGCGTCGAGCGGAACACCGTTCTTGAATCCGAAACTAAGGCAGGAAACCAGGAGCCGTTTGGCCTTGCTGTCACCGCCAAACCGGTCCTGGATGTGCGCGCGCAGCTCGTGCACGTTGAAGTTCGAAGTGTCGATCAGTGAGTCTGCCAAATTGCGGATCGGATCGAGCAACTGGCGTTCTTCCACGATCGAGCGCCACACCGTCTCCGAGTGGCCCAGCGGATGCGGGCGCCGCGTCTCAGAGTACCGCTGCACCAGCGATGCATCCTGAGCATCGAGAAACACGACGCGCGTGGACAAGAGCTTCTTGACGCCCTTGAGAATCTGAGGCAGTCTGTCGAGCGTAGCGCCTTCGCGGACGTCCACCACAATTGCAGCCTTTTCCACCTCGGTGGATTTGCTCACCAGGACTGCAAAATCGGGTAAAAGTTCCAATGGCAGGTTATCAACGCAATGAAAATCGAGGTCTTCAAAGGCCTTCAGCGCCGAGGCCTTGCCCGCACCCGAGATGCCGGTCACAATCACCAGTTCTTTTTGAGGCTTGCCTGTCCGTCTGGCATGCGTACTAGTCGCACCTTTTTTTTGCAGGGCCGCCCGCGCAGGGATTTTTTGCGGTGCCAGCTTCTCCGGAGTCATGCGCTCATGCTACACCGGAGGTGCAGGGTTCGTCTCCGGTCCGATTTCCGTGCCCCTCTCAGGCTCCAGGCGCAGCTGTCAAGTGGCCTTGCTCCGCGAGTTTCAAGGCCTGACCTGCATCCAAAAGAGGAGACAGCAATGGTCCCTGGCCCAACTCACAGCCCATCCGCTCAAGTGCTCTCAGTTGTTCCGGGGTCTCGATTCCCTGCGCCACCACTTGCACGCCCAGCGTGCGGCCAAGGCGCAGCAGCGACTCCAGCACCGCCTGTTGCCGCCCTGTGGAGTTGGCGGCCGCCGTAAGCTTGACGTCCAGCTTGACCATGTCGATGGGCAGACGCACCAGGTGGTTCAAAGGCGCAAGGCCCGATCCGAAGTCGTCCAGCGCAACACGCACACGGCAATCGACCATGCGCTGCAGAATCGCGATGGCCGCGTCCGGGCTCGCGTTCAGAGCACGCTCCGGCACCTCAAACATCAGCCGCGCCGGGTCCGCGCCGCTAACCACCAACGTGCGCTGCAACTGAGCAACCAGATCCACGTTGTAGAATTGCTTCTGCGTCAGGTTAACGCTGAGCGCGATGTCCACCGCCGGCAGTTCTTTTTGCCAACTCCGTAACTGCCAGCACACGGCCTCCATGGTTTCCCGACCCAGCGTGACAGAAAGGCCGGTTTCCTCGGCCACCGCCATCAGGTCGGCAAAGCTATCCACCGCGCCGTCTTCGCGGCGCCAGCGCAACAGGCACTCGAATGCATCCACCTTGCCGGTCTGCAGCCGGCAAATGGGCTGATACCGGAACTCAAGCAGCCGCTTCTCCAACCTGTAGCGCAACTCGCGTTCACGCTCCTGCTGGCTGGTGACGCACACCTCAAGATGCTTGTCAAAGATCTCGTACCGCCCGCCGCCCGCCTGCTTGGCGCGGTACATGGCAAAGTCCGCATCCCGGATCAGAAGGTCGGCGGAGGTATTGTCTGGCCCGGACACAGCCGCGCCGATGCTTACGCCGGCCTGCACATAGTGGCCGAAGATATCGAACGGCCGCATCATCTCTGCCAGCACGCGCATGGCCACCTTTTCAAGGCCGTCCGCGTTTTGAATGTTTTCGACCAGGATGGCAAACTCGTCGCCGCCGAGCCGCGCGGCCGAGTCCTGGGGACGCAACGCCGCGCGCAGCCTCTCTGAAGCGGCCACCAGCACTACATCGCCCGCGGCGTGGCCCAGTACATCGTTGATTTGCTTGAAGCGATCGAGATCGAGAAACAGCACGCCGCAGCGTTGCTCAGGACGCCGGATCCGCCGCGCCAGCGACAGGTTCAGCCTGTCCATGAAGAGCGCCCGGTTGGGCAATCCGGTAAGAACGTCGTGCATGGCATCGTGCTGCAGCTTGTCCTCGGTCAGCCGGCGCTCGCCAATGTCGCGAAAGGTATAAACATAGCCCACTTTGGCGCCGTCCACCAGCAGCGGGGCGCAGATCAGGCTCACGTCCACCAAATCCCCGTGCTTGTTCGCGCGCACCGTCTCCACGGTCGCACGTCCCTGCTCGTCCACGGCTTTTTCCAGGGTGGCGTGCTCATTCAGCCGCGTCTCGGGCACAATCAAATCGCGCAGGCTGCCGCCGCTGGCTTCTTCCGCGGTGTAGCCGAACATGCTCGTAAACGCCGGATTGGTATAGAGAAGGTGGTTGCCGTGTTCGATGGCCACCGCTTCGGGAATGCTGGCCAGCACGTCTTCCATCATGCGCGACTTCGGCGCCGGTTCACGGCCGCCGGGATGGGCCACAATCACGGCTTCGTGAAGCTCCGCGTTCAAAATGCTGTAGGTGCCTTCGACCGGCTGCAGCTTTCCGTTCTTGGCAGGCATGGTGGCGTGGAACGGGCTGCCCATCCCTGTCCCTTTTAACAGGGTCTGAGGCTCAGCGGTGCCGGGAAACAAGCCCCACAACACGTCCTCTACGGGGCGCTCCGCCCATTCGTCTTCGGTAATCCCCAGCATGCGCCGTGCTTCAGCGTTGGCGAAAACGATTTTGCCGGACTGTTCCAGAAATACGAGAACCGGCAGGGCATCCAGAATCTCCCGCTGCCTGCTGGAGTCCGCATTCTCCGGAAGATTCAATCCCTTCGCCTCCAAGGGTACCGTCGCCGGCCCCGCGCGCTCTTGCTTCAAGTCCAGTCCCGTCGTTCTCTTCAAAGCCTTGGCCGCCTTACCTTGAAATTCTAGGCGGCACACGGACCCGCGAACATCCCCTAAATCGGTCACGGGATGTAACCAAAGTCCCCAAGATGTCTCGCTTACGGGCGAGCGCAAAGATCTTCAGGATGTTGAGTGATATTTTTGAGACGCGAATTCGAGCGTCCGGCGCGGTGCACTCGAAAACGCAGGCCGAATCCTATGCCGACTTGGCCCTCGGATAACAACGATCCGCGGAAGGCTCTAGGGAATCTCCACGAGCTCCATCTGTCCGTCGCGGCGGCGATGAAGCACAAATGTGTCTCCTGAATTGGTGCGGAAGATCAGCAGGTCGCGGTCGCGAAACTCCGCTTCCTTCACAGCTTCTTCAATGGTCAACGGCTTCAGCGCAATCGCCTCGCCGTTTTTCAGGATGTGCGGCTCAACCACCGTCGCGCGCGCCGGAAAGGAGTGAACCGCGATCGACGCTCTCGCCCTGGTCGCGGAGCGGCCTGTCTTCGCTTCTTCGCCGTCGGCCTGCGGTTGCGTGGCGCGTGACTTGGGCCGTGCCACAGGCGGGGCGGTCAACACTTTTTCTTCCTTGGGCAGGCGCTTGCTTCCCATACGCCGGTCGCGGAACCGCCGCGCCTGGTTCTCGGCGTGATCCATTGCTTCTTTCAGCGCCGCGTCCAGTGTGGTGGCTTTGCCCGTGGCCGCGATCTTCTGTGCGCGGCCCTTTACCGTCAATTCAACGATCTGCACATGCCTCTGCGCACTGAAGGTGATGCTGGCGTTCGCGCTCTTGCCGAGGATCCTTCCTATGCGTTCCATTCCCTCTTCGGCGTGTGCCCGAAGCGCCTTTGAAATCTTCACTTGTCTGGCGGTGAACTCCACTTCCATGGTCAGCCTCCGCTCCTCGCTCTCCCTTGAGGAGAGCTTGAGATTTCACATCGCTGTTTTCTGTTGCTGAATCGGCAATCTTCTGCCGACCCGTCTGTCTCCGCGTCCCCGGAAGCCGGATCAATGCTCCGGCTCTTAATCTTCGGGTTAGAGGAGCACAGTATATTCCAATCCCGCCGGGCTGATATAGGCCGCCTGAGACACTGTTGAAATTCTTTTCCCGCGCTAGAATCGGAGCCGAGCACGCGGAAAATCAAAAAAAAGGTGAGCCGATTGCCGTCTCTCAGATCTCCCATCGCAGCAGCGTAGCGCCCACCGTGAACCCGGCGCCCACCGCGGCCAGCAGCACCAGGTCGCCCTTTTTCAGCTTGCCCTCTTCCACCGCCGTTTCCATCGCCAAAGGAATCGTGCCCGCCGACGTGTTTCCATATTTTTCAATATTAATAATGACCCGCTCCGGGTCCATCCCCAGGCGGTCGGCCGTCGCCGTAATGATCCTCTTGTTGGCCTGGTGAGGAATAAAGCAGCCCAGGTCAGAACCGGTGACACCGTTGCGCTGCAGCAGCTTTGCGGTGGCCTCTGCCATCTTGCGCACCGCGAATTTGTAGACCGCGGGACCGTCCTGGTAGATGTAATGCATCTTCTTGTCCACGGTTTCGTGGGTCGAGGGATTCAGGCTGCCGCCGCCCTTCAGGTTCAAGCTCACGCCGCCCGACCCATCAATCTCGTTGATGTAGTCAATAAAACCGATCTCGCCTGGTTCCGCCGGCTCCAGCAGTACCGCACCGCCGCCGTCGCCGAACAGCACGCAGGTGGTGCGATCGGTGTAGTCGGTCATGCGCGTATTGGCGTCCGCGCCGCATACGAGCACCTTCTTGTGCGCTCCGCTCTCCACCATCTTGACGCCCGCCTGCAGCGCGTACACAAACCCGGAGCAGCCGCCTGAAACGTCGAAGCCCCATGCGCCCTTGGCGCCGATCTTGTCCTGCACCAAGCACGCGGTCGAGGGAAACATCATGTCCGGCGTCACCGTGCCCACGATGATCAGTTCCACCTCGCTGGCTTCGATGCCTCGCACTGCCAGACACTTTCTTGCCGCCTCGGTGCAAATATCGCTCACACCCTTCCCTTTGGCCAGCACGTGCCGCTCACGGATGCCAGTGCGTTCCATGATCCACTGGTCGTTCGTGTCCACCATTTTTTCCAGATCTTGATTCGTCAGAATTTGCGGGGGAACGTAGGTCCCGAGCGCTGTAATTTTGGCGCGGGTGCCCACTACAGGCCGAACGGTAAGGCTCAATTTATCTCTCCTAGCGGAATCCCGGGCACCGGACGTCTTGACGCCGTCACTCTATTCCCTGACCCTGATCCCTGATAACGCACACAAAAGTGCAAACACAAAAAGTACCGGGTGACCTACTGCGCCCGTACTAGCCCGTTACCGTTGCTTCCTTCCGGACCTGGCGGGATTGGCGGGATTACGTCGCGTAGGACCCGGCACCAATTGATTTTATCACCGTGAACCGTCCATGTTACGGCCGCGCGCTGGGCGGCCAAAACGCGCCGCTGCCGCACGACGGAATCGCATAACCGATACAATGAGGGTGTGACTAAAACCACTCCTTCCACGGCCCCTTCCGTGGGCTTTATTTCGTTAGGTTGCCCCAAGAACCTTGTCGACTCAGAGGTGATGATGGGCCTGCTGGACCGCGCCGGCGCGCGGCTGACCGCGCGTCCTGAAGAGGCCGAAATTCTGGTCGTAAATACCTGCAGCTTTATCGATACCGCCAAGCAGGAATCCGTCGACACGATTCTCGAAATGGCCCGCTTCAAAACCACCGGCTCGGCGAAAAAACTGATTGTCGCCGGCTGCCTGGTGGAGCGCTATCGCGACGAAATCCAAAGGAGCATCCCTGAAGTCGACGCCGTGGTCGGCACCGGCGAACTGGAATCCATTCTCGAAGCCGCGGGGCTGAGCATGCCCGCAGCCGCGGCGCCGTCGCCCTTCAACATTCTCTTGAGCGCGCCGGCTGCAATGCGGCCCGGACAAGAATCACAGGCGGGTACACACAAATCTCCGGCCTCCGAACACAAACCATCCGAATCAGCGCTCGTCCAAAACCAGGACGGCCCGAAGGGCAGGGCTGAAGGCGAGCACCGCGAGCAGCAGGGCCGCTTTCGCCGCGATGAGTGGCAGGGCGCGTCGCATCTGCTGCCTACTTATCTTTACGATGAATCTACGCCGCGGTTTCTTACGACGCCGAAGGCTTCGGCTTACATCAAGATTGCGGAGGGGTGCGACCACCCTTGCACTTTCTGCGTGATCCCCAACCTGCGGGGGAAATTCCGATCGCGAAGGTTTGAGTCGGTGGTGGCCGAGGCGCGGCAACTGGTCGCTCGCGGGGTCGAGGAGATCACGCTCATCGGGCAGGACACGACCTGTTACGGCGAAGATCTGGGCATCAAGGACGGCCTCGCCACGCTGCTCGATGCACTGGCGCGCATCGAAGGCCTGCGCTGGCTGCGCTTCCTCTATGCGTATCCCAATCGCATCACCGGCAAGCTGCTTGAGACCATGGCGAAGCACGACAACATCTGCAGGTATCTTGACGTGCCGCTGCAACACGCATCGCCTGCCGTGCTCAAGACGATGAAGCGCGGCGCGGGCGCCGAGATCTTCCTGAAGACGATTGAAAAAGTGCGCGCGGCGGTTCCGGGCATAGCGCTCCGGACCAGCTTCATTGTTGGGTTTCCGGGCGAATCCGTTCGGGACTTGGAGATTCTGGAGGAGTTTATCGCTGCAGCCAGGTTTGACTGGCTGGGCGTGTTCAGCTACTCCGACGAAGAGGGCTCGGCTGCGTTTCCGCTGGAGGGCAAGCTGCCCAAGCGCACCATCGAGGCGCGCAGGAAGCGGCTGATGAAACTGCAGCAGGCAATCTCAAAGCGCGCCAAGCAGCAATGGGTGGGCCGCGAGCTGACGGTGCTTGCCGAGGGCGAGAGCGAGGAGACGCCGCTGTTGTGGGAAGGGCGCACGGAGTTCCACGCGCCGGAGATCGACGGCAAGGTCTACATCAACGACTTCGGCGACCTTGAGGCGCCGGAGCCAGGGCGCTTCTACCGGGCCGAAATCACCGAGTCGCATGCGTACGACCTGGTGGCGCGGATCGTGTCGAGGGCAGTTTAGCGCTGCTCGAAAATACCCGAATCAGAGGGAGGGGTTGCAGGAGGGGGGCAGGACAAAGGAGCTGGGACCAGGCGGGGTACAGTTTTGCAGTTTTACAGTTTTACAGTTTTACAGCGGCTGTACGGGGTTGGAGGGCCGGTTTTTAAGATTTTTATTATGAGGGTGTTACGAGGGGATTTTGGTTTTTACAGCCATACAGGCGCTGTACTTGGCTGAATTTTGGTTTGTAATTCGTTTGCAATGAATAATTTATATCGATTCCACAGTTTCACAGTCAAAATCTTTTTTTTCCCCCCATGTAAGGGGTGGCAGATCGGCGGCCTGGCGTTCGATCTCGGGGGTAACGCTGACGGTGATGTTGCGAACGGTGCGCATGTTTTTTTCAATCCCAGGGAGCAAGGTGGGGTGTTTTTCTTCTATAGGTAGTGTGCGCCGAGGGCGGGTAATTATCTGCAAATCAGGGGTCAGGGGGCAGGGATCAGGGACCGAGGGACCCAGGGAAAGAAGGAACAATAGGGCGGCCTTCCAGCTTGAGGCCGGTCCGCTTGCGCGGGCCTGGGCCAGTCGGCGGGGATGGCCGGGATGTTGATTGCGGTGAAATTCCGGGTATCCGATGATTCGACTTAAATTCGGAAAATTCACGGGTTGAACCCTCGCGCTGCTCGTGCTGAGCAGGCGTCATTTGACAGATCAAGGAGAGAATAGTCTTCATCTATAGATGGCTAGGGGAGAGTTTCGCAATGGCTAAAACAAAGAGCGATACCCTTCAGGGGACCCTCGTGCTGCTCGTCCTGAGCAAGCGTCACTTGACAGATCAAGGAGAAAGCAGTCTTCATCTATAGATGGCTAGGGGAGAGTTTCGCAATGGCTAAAACAAAGAGCGATGCCCTTCCGAGAAGCCGACTTTAAAGGAGTAATCAGTCTCGATGAGTGATTTGGCGATTTGGCACTCGTCCAGACGCATCCCCGCCGAGAAGTGCGTTAGATTTGCTCGCCAAGAATCAGGGGCACATAGCTTCGGGCGTCTTGCAGCAATTGCTCGCGAGCGATACCAACCTTGGCGCGAAGTTGCAAACCCTGCAGCAAGTCAACAAGCAAACGGCCTCGCACCTTGGCGGAGGGTGTGCGAGTCAGGCGCCCCGCCTTTATCTCCTTTTCGAAACGTTTCGCGAAAATATCAGCGGTCCCGGTAAGGCCCTTCGCGGCACACGAACGGATCTCCGATACCCGCTCCGACTGTCCCATCGCAGCGGCGGCCATCATGCAACCGCCGTGAGCCTCATCCGACGAGGTGTGGACGGTAGCTTCGCAAAAGGCGGTCACGGCCTTGTGGATGTCCGGTTCCGCTTGAAACGCTGCCATTCTAGGAGCTCCGTACGTCTGCCCATAGCGCTCGACCGCTTTGAGCAGCAGGGTAGGCTTGTCTCCGAAGGCCCGGTATAGCGCGGGCTTGGTAACGTTCACGGCGCGCGCGATCCGATCCACGTCGACTCCTTCATACCCATGTTCCCAAAACATCTCAACGGCACGGTCGAGTGCTTCGTCGGGGATAAAGCCTTTTGGACGTCCTCGGGGGCGCTTCGCAATATTAGTTACCATAGCGTACGAAACTCCTTGCATTTCCGCTGTGATTATCGTACTCTCGCGTTTGTAATACTTCAAGACGGATTAACAATGAGAAAACATGGATAGGTTCAAAGGAAAAACAGCACGACCTTCACCCTTCACCACGGAGACACACATGGAACATTCGATCGCACTCGTCACCGGCGCCACCTCCGGGCTCGGTTATGCGGCGGCCCGCTTGCTCGCCGCTAAGGGCTACCGCGAGGTCATCGTCACCGGGCGCAGCCTGGCCCGGATCCAGGAAACAGTCGCTCAGCTCGCGGCGGAGACCAAAACGAAGATCTTCACGCCGCTGGAGATGGATCTGAACGCGCCGGCCAGCGTTCAGGCCGCCCTCGCCTCGCTGGTCAAGCGAGAGCGGCCGATCGATTTTCTACTGCTCAATGCCGGATTGGTCCCAACCAAGAAGCGCGTGATCACTGCGGCGGGCGTTGAGGCTTCTCAGGCCCCGCTGATCGGCCATCATCAACTGACTGTCGGGTTGCTTCGCGCCAACCTTCTTAGCCCCAACGCGCGGATTGTTATCGCCGGCGCGGAGCCTGCCCGCGGGGGCGTACCCATGTTCAAGTACACCGACGTGCCAGCCTTCGCGGCCAAATACTACCAGGGCGACCAAACCGCGGCTGTTGAAGCCCTGCTGCGCAACGGGCCAAACGTGAAGTACGTGCCCAACAATGCGTATGCTGACGCGAAGCTCATCATCGCTTGGTGGACCGCGGCGCTGGCCCTCCGGCTGCCCTCCGGCATGGCCGTGTACGCCGTATCGCCCGGTGGGGCGACCGACACCAAGGTGGTGCGAAACGCTGGTCCGTTGTTGAAGTATCTGTTTATCCCAATCGTGAACCTCATTCCCGGCATGAATCAGACGCCGGAGACCGCGGCCCGTCGGTACCTCCAGGCGTCGGAGTTCGGAACCGACGTCTCAGGGCAATTCTTCGCCTCGGCTCAAGGGAAGTTCTCAGGCCCAATTGAGGCGCAGCGCCACCCACACCTCCACGATCGCGCCAGCCAGGAAGCCGCGTGGCAGGCCGTCGTCAAGGTCTCTGGCGTCGATTTCTCTTCCGCAGCAACTTGAAAGCGGGCGTCCTGAAGGAGCGCCGGCCGCGGTCGGGTGTTTCGTCGGGGATAAAGCCCTTTGGACATCCTGGGCGCGCTTCGAAATATTAGTTGCCAGTGCGTACGAAACTCATTGCATCGCCGCTGCCATTATCGTACTCGAAAGTACGTAATACATCAAGACAGACAAACACAGGAGACAACATGGATCGGTTCAAAGGAAAATCAGCACTCATCACAGGCGGAACCACCGGCATAGGCTTGGCGACTGCCAAATTATTCATCAACGAAGGTGCCCGCGTGATCGTGACTGGGCGCACCTCTGCAAGGATCAAGGAGGCTCAGGTTGAGCTTGGCGATAACGCTATCGTAATCCATAGCGACGCGACCTCGCTTCCCGATATGGATGCCTTAGCGGAGAAGGTCAAGGAGACGTTCGGCAAGCTCGATGTGCTGTTCGTCAACGCGGGATATGTTCGATTTGCCCCATTTGAGGCGGTGACTGAGGAACTTTACGACGAGATGCTCAACCTGAACGCCAAGGGACCGTATTTCATCGTCCAGAAACTGGCGCCGCTCATGCCGGAAGGAAGTTCGGTGGTCTTTACCACTTCGATTGCCAACGTGAAGGGGATGCCAAACATGAGCGCCTATGGCGCCTCCAAAGCAGCGCTTCGTGCAATTACTCGGAGCCTTGCCGCTGAGTTGTTGCCCCGTGGAATACGTGTTAATGCGGTGAGCCCGGGTCCAATTGAATCGCCCATACTCCTGAAGACAGGAATGCCGAAGGAGGCGGCAGATCAGGCCTACGTTCAAATGAAGGAAAGCGTTCCGATGAAGCGTATCGGCCAGCCGGAGGAAATTGCCAAAGCCGTGGCATTCCTGGCGATTGACGCAACCTACACGACGGGAGCAGAGCTTCCGGTAGACGGAGGATGGTCTCAACTCTAAGGTGTGGACCTCGCTTGATGAGCTGACCGAACGAGTATCGGCGCGGAGATGCAGGCCGGTAAAAGGAGGACTAGGAAGATGCACAACTTAGTAGTGAGCTGTTTGGTGGCTGCTTATCTCGCAGCGAACGTGTACGCGATCGTGAAGGTACGAGTGTTTGAGTTGGCCCGTTCGCGCAAGCATCTCATACTCTACGGCGTTCCCTTCATATTGTGGGGCTCTGTCATCCTGTTGGGATGCAAGCTCATGGAGATCATGCGCCGATTCGATGAATGGGCCGCCTAATGGCCCATTAAGATGACTTATTTTGCGGACAAAGCTCCGAACAAGTTAGCTGAGAACCTGACTGCATTGTCAACTCCGGATACGAGCAGCGTGGCCAAGTGTTCTCGACTGACGACTTCAGGCCAGACCACTCATCGAGACGAAAGGCGGCTGGGTTTAGGCCTTGGCGATTGATCGTCAGTCGATCTCCCATTCGCTGTTTCGGTTTCAGGGATACAGGATCGCGGAACACCGGGGATAAGCTTTACGTAGTGATAGATGCCGGCGGGGTATTTGTACGCGGCGATGGAGGCGCGACCGGGTGACGCATGAGATGAGAATTGCCGAGCCGCAGGAATTGACTGCGGTATCGGTGAAAGGCGTGGTGTGGCTGGCGGTGGGGTTTGGCCTGCTGAAGTATGCTCTGTCAACGCTGGGCCAGATCGCGATCCAACATGCGGGGTACGGCATTTTTCGTGATGAGTTGTACTTCATTGTGTGCGGCCGGCATCTGGCCTGGGGGTATGTGGATCAGCCGCCCATCATTCCCCTGGTGGTGCGCATTTCGGAGGTGCTGTTCGGCTTGCGATCGCTGGCCCTCTTCCGGACCTTTGCCTCGCTGGCGGGCGCCGCGGAAGTAGCGATGACGGGGCTGCTGGCATGGCGGATGGGCGCTTCGCGCTGGGCGCAGGCGCTGGCGATGACGGGGATTCTGCTGGCGCCCATGGTGATGGGCATCGATGCCACGTTTTCGACGAGCACCTTTGAGCCGGTCTTCTGGATGACGGTGGCGCTGGCGACGATCGAGCTGGCATACCTGGCCGATCGCGGCATTCGCAGTGGCCGCAAGGTGGCGTTGTGGTGGGTGGTGCTGGGCGTGGCGGCCGGCCTGGGCCTGGAAAACAAATGGAACGAGGTTTTCTTCCTTGCTTGTCTGCTGGCGGCGCTGCTGATGACCAGCCAGAGAAAGCTACTCGCTTCGAAATGGTTCCCGATCGGCATGGCTCTGCTGGTGGTGCTGATTCTGCCGAATCTGCTGTGGGAGGTGCACCACCATTGGGCAACACTCGAGCTGCTGCACAACGATCAGATGAACGGCAAGAACGTTCGGGTGGGCCCGCTGGCGTTTGTGCTGGACCAGATCATGGTCATGGGGCCACTGATGGCGCCGTTGTGGATTGGAGGGGTTCTTTGGCTGCTTTTTGGCCGAACGGCAAAGGCGCTCCGCTTTCTGGGCGTGACCTATCTGCTGTATCTGCCCATGATGATGATTCTGCACGGCAAGGACTATTACCTGGCCGCCATTTATCCCCTGTATTTTGCCGCGGGCGCAATGGCCCGGGATCTTCGGTTTCGCAGACCGTGGCTTCGCCGCGGTGTGACACCGGCCTATGTGGCGTTGAATGTGGCGTTCATCGCTGTTCTGCTGCCAGTCATACTTCCAGTGCTGCCGCCCGCGCGGACGATCGCGTACGAGGCGCGGATCCACGTGCAGCCGCCCCGGACGGAGACGGAAACCACGGCGGCCTTGCCGCAGTACGACGCCGACATGCTGGATTGGCGGCAGAAGGCGGACTTGCTGGCGTCGGCCTGGTACTCCCTGCCGCAGGCGGAGCGCGCACGGGCCGTGATCTACACGGGAAACTATGGCGACGCGAGCGCGGTGAACGTGTACCGGCCGGATGTGCCCCAGGCCATCAGTGGTCATCAGAACTACTTCTTCTGGGGACCGCGTATGTATACGGGTGATGTGATGATCGTTTTTGGCGACAGCCGCAAGACACTGGAAAGCGAATTCGACTCGGTAGAGGAATTTGCAGAGGACACGAATCCATATTTGGAACCGTATGAGCGTGGGCCGATCTTCATATGCAAGGGCCTCCATGGAAATCTCCAGGCTCTGTGGCCAAAGGTGAAGAACTGGGAGTGAGGGCACGGCGAGGTCAAGGCATGGGTCGTTCGGCGGCACACGGGTCTCTTCCGGCGGTTTGGATTCGACTTTGGTGCCGGGAACCTAAAAGTGGATTCGCCACGTTACCGGCTCATCGGCTCCGGTGAAGGTGAGGCTGGCAAATTCTGCCTGCTGCTGCCAACGGGCGGATACGGCCTTGCCGGTCTTCGATAAGGTGACCTGCACGGACGCTTTTCGATAACCGTTGGGAAGATAGAACCACAGCGTGTAGGGTTGGCCGGAGATGGCGGCCGACTGTCCAACCAGCTCCCTGGCCTGCTGATTCCAGCCCTGACTGAGGATGGAGTAGGTGCCTGAGATGTGGCGCGAGTTGCCAATGAGCTGGGGGCTGCCGGTCAAAGGGTGAACAAAGAGTACGCGGGTGTCGTGCGGGTCGATGGAGAGATCGAGACGGTTGCTGAAGACCCCGAGCGGCTGCCGCTTCCAGAAGTCGAAGACAACATATCCGAGATCGGTTGGCAGCCCCAACTGGCTGAAGGAGAGGCTGCGCGCGGCGGTTTCGGCTTGCCAGTTGGTGAGGGCCGCCACATCATAAACCCCGGCCGCGGAGTCAACCTTGAGGTCTAGCACCTCGGGGAAATGAGGAAGGCGAACGGCGCCAGGTGGAAGGGGCGTGAACATGTTCTTTTCGGTTCCACGGCTGAACAGATCGATGGGCAGGATAGGCAATGTGGGCATGGTCGCCTTGAGGAGGTTCACTCGATCGGGCGGCAAATCGGGCATCACGCTGGCCAGCGAATAGACCACCCCGGTGAGTGCGATATAGGACACCTGGGTGCGTGCTTCCTGAAGCGTGGTTCCGAAACCGGTGGGAACATTTTCGCGCGAACGCACCGCGTCAATGGTGGTTGGGTTGAGCCTTGTTGCCGCTTCCGCCATGGTCATTCGCTGGTTCAGCTCCAGTCCTTCGCCGGGCATCACATAGGTGACCATGTGGTTGAGAAAAAGGTTGCCGGAGATGGAACTGAAGAGCGGATACATTCCATTCCAATTGGCGTAGACATCCTGGCCATTGAAGTAAGAGTTGACGAAGCCAAGGGCGTTGAGCGGAGTTCCGGCGGGGCATTCTTCAATAAATCTTTCGGGACCCACGGCCTTCCTAATGACCGCAAATCGATTCCGGAAGGCCTGGACGGGATCAGCCGACGGGGAATACAGGCGGCTCCTATCGACCGGCGGCGCATACGCCGGGAGTGCTTCTTCGCCATCGAATTTGTAGTAGTCAAAGCCAAAATCGTCCAGCGTTTTGAACAAATGCTGAAGAAACCCGAGCACTTGAGGATTTGTGGAATCAAGGGCGGGCGTGTCGTAATCGAGCATCACCTTGCCTTGCTTGTCATAGAGATACCAATCGGGATGCTCGTTGAGCGCCGGACCGTAGGTGTTTGGCACCAGCCACACCCCGGCCTTGAGGCCTTTGGAATGGATATAGCTTGTGAGCCACGCGGGGCCGTGCGGGAAGCGCTCGGGACTCCAGTTCTGAATCCAGGAATGGCCGTAGGTTTGCGGTGCGGGGGCGCCTGCTGAAACCTGAGGATGAGAAAAATCGGCGGTACGGTCGTAGCCGTCGTCGAGCACCACATATTCAAGTCCATAGGGCTTCAGATTCGCCGCGAGCCAGTCTGTGTTGCGGACGATATCCTTCTCGGTCACGGACTCGTAGTAATTTGGCCAACTGGACCAGACAGCCGGCGCGGTTGGGGAATAGGTATCGTCATAGCGAAGGTAGAACGGCACGTGCAGCAGGTTTGTAAAGTAGTCGGGCGTGAGTTGGATCGCGGCATAACCTGGAACGGGAACGGTCAAAGCGTAGGCGCCGGAGGCGCCTGCGGCGGCTTGCAGATCGGCATTCCCGCCAAAGTCGATGGCGATGTCGGTGATGCGATCGAAGAGACTGTGCATGCCTGCGCCGGAGACGTGGCCGAGACCCAGATGCATGACTTCAGGGTTGCGCCGCGGCAGGTAAGACTGATTGCTGGTGAGCGAGCCACCGTAGTTGGTGGCATCTTCGTAGGTGCCCTCCCACTTGACGGGCTGGCCCTGGGGATCGAGCAGGATGGCGATGGTTCGGTTGCTTGAGGAGACGGCCGATCCCGTGAGCACTCCGCGAAAGCTGGTGGTGGAGATGGTGAGCTTGCCGGGAAGCGCATCGATGACCCATGTGGTGTGAGGCGCGGTTGTCTCGAGGATGAGTTGCCGATCGGCGTTGATGCGCGCCGAGAACCGTGCCAACCGCTGAAGGCCGGACGGGGTCTGCTGATTGAGCCGGAGATCGCGGGCCACAGTTCCCAGGTTTGCGGCGGAAATGGTGAGAGAAGCGCTGTCTGGGGAGCAATCGATCGTCCATCCGTTCTGTTGAAGGGAAAGAGGGGGCGCGGTCTGGCCCTGGCCCCACGCGGAGAACAGGCATATGAACACTGCAATGCACGGGGGAAGCCACCGTGTGGTTTTTTGATTTCGCATGACCTTATCCTGATTCCGAGCGACGTGCGCGAGGGCGATCGTTGATCCGCTGTTGCAGAATGGCCCGAATCGCCGGCTTCGCGAAAAGGCCCGAATGGTGCTGAACGTGCTGATAAGACAGTGTTTGCGATCGCGCAGGGGGCCTTTACGTGAATGAGGATACCACGACAGCATACGGATGGAGCACCCTCGGTGTTTGGGAATATCACGTGCGGGATGCGCGGGAGTGTGGAGAAAAACACCGCGGCGCGCGATGAAAGGGTTGGGCTTTGAGGCTGCGCTACCATAATGGATGACCGCTGCCTCACTGGCGGCGACGGAATTGCCATGGCTGCCAAGAAAAAAAACGTGAAGCTGCTGCGCTGCCCGACGTGCAGGATGCTGGTGCGCATGGAGGACGAGGACTTTCCTTTTTGCAGCGACCGCTGCCGCAAGATCGACCTGGGAAAGTGGGCCATGGGGGTGTACAAGATCAGCTCGCCGGTGCTGGACCCCGAGGTGCTGGAAGATCTGGGCGGAGCGGGGACGGAGCGCGGCGGGGATACGGATGAAAACTGAGAACGCTGCCGGAGGGGCTGGGCCGGACGGAACGGTTGGGCCAGAGATGACGGCCGACAGGAAGCACACGACCTGGGCCTTTGTGGCGGCTACGTTTTTTGGCGCGGGCTATGGAAAGCCGGGACCGGGAACGTGGGGCTCGGTGGCCGCGGTGCTGCTGTGGGCCGCGTATGGATGGCTTGGGCATCCTGGGCCGCGCACGCTGCTCGCGGCGCTGCTGGCGGGGATTGCGGTGTCGCTTGCCGTGGGGATTCCGGCGGCGACGATTGCGGCGCGGGAAGTGGGACGCGAAGACCCGCAGTTTGTGGTGATCGACGAGGTGACGGGACAGTGGATTGCGCTGATCGGCTGCCCTTTGGACTGGCGTCATGGGCTGATTGCGCTGGTGCTGTTCCGGCTGCTGGACATGACCAAGCCGTTCCCCGCGCGTCAACTGGAAAGCCTGCCGGACGGGTGGGGGATCGTGTTCGATGATGTGGCGGCGGGGCTGTATGCTTGGGGTATAGCAGCGCTGCTTCGGATGTGGTTTTGACGCGCAGCTTCTCTGGTGTTGCAATGGCCCGTACGCCCGCTCAATCCGCGCCTCCCTCGGTGCTCGATCCGCAGATCAACGACGTGGTTCCAGCCGCCGCGATGGCAAATGGCGAGGTGGAATTGCATGGACTGCGGCTGGGCCCTGACGGCTTTGGTCCGCCGGCGGTGCTGGTGGGCGGCGTTCCGGCGCAGGTGCTGATGAGCCGGCCGACACGGCTGGCCTTTGCAGTTCCGGCGGGTGCGACGACCGGGCTGATTGAGGTGCGCAACCCGGCCGGCGCCAGCAATACGGTGCCTCTGCGCGTGGCACGCCAGCTTTCAGACGGACTGCACCCGGTGACCAGTCCGGCGGTGAGCCGCTCCGGCATGATCTACACGACTATCTCAGGCCCACGCGGCAAAGAGATGCCGGTATCCGTAGTGAGGGTGAGCCCGGATGGACGCGGGACTCCGTTTGTGACGGGAATTCTGAACGCCACGGGTCTGGCTTTCTCGCCGGAAGGGGACCTTTTTGTGACTTCGCGGGCGGAGGGCAACGTTTACCGCGTGGACTCGGCGGGCGAATCGACCGTGTACGCCGAGGGCATGGGCGTAGCCACGGGCGCGGCCTTCGACGCGGAGGGAAACCTGTTTGTGGGGGACCGCAGCGGGACGATTTTCAAGATCAATCCGGAGCGGCAGATTTTTGTGCACGCCACGCTGGAGCCGAGCCCGGCGGCCTATCACCTGGCGGTGAACGCAAGCGGGACCCTGTTTGTGACCGCGCCCGCGCTCTCGTCGAACGAGGCCGTGTGGACGATTGAGCCCAACGGGGACACGCGGGCCTGGTTCCGCGGACTGGGACGTCCGCAGGGGCTGGCGCTGGCCAAAGATGGCGACGTCTATGTGGTGGCCTGCCTGCAGGGACGCCACGGACTGGTGCGGATCACAGCCCAAGGGGAGGCTTCGCTGGTGGTGGCGGGGGGGAACCTGGTGGGGGTGGCGTTTTCGCCGCTCGGGACTACGGTTTTGGCGACCCATGAGGCGGTTTTCGAAGTGGATCTGGGAGTGGAGGGGCTGGCGCTCGACTAGAAGGCAGCGATCCCAGGTTCCCAAGGGCGAGGGTTCAGGGGCTAGAGGCCAGGGACCAGAGAATAACCTCCGCATTCCATCCGCCGGGTACCCCGGAGCCCTCCCAGAGCGTAGCCGAATGGGTCTCGATTTTGAGACATGGGGCACCTGGCGGTCGTTTGGAGATGCTTGTGAAGATTGCAGAGACGCCCCGGCCGCCGTACTACGCGGTGATCTTTACCTCTGCCGGGACAGGGGAGGACGCCGGCTACGAGGCCATGTCGGAGGCGATGATGCGGCTGGCCGGCGAGCAGCCGGGGTTTCTGGGCGTTGAGTCGGCGCGCGAGGGAATCGGCATCACGGTCTCCTATTGGGAGAGCCTGGAGGCGATCGCGGGCTGGAAGCAGAACGCGGCGCACATGGAGGCGCAGGAGCGGGGGCGCGCAGTGTGGTACGAGCAGTTCAAGACGCGCATCTGCCGGGTGGAGCGCGATTATGATTTTCATAAGGAATGACCTGCACGCATGAAAGCTGAGATTATTGCCGTCGGTTCCGAGATGCTGACGCCTGCGCGTCAGGACACCAACTCACTCTATTTGACGGAAAAGCTGAACGAGATCGGGGTCACGGTCGCTTTCAAGACGATTGTGGGCGACCGACTGAAGGACCTGGTGGGCGCGATCCGCGCGGGGCTTGAGCGAACCGACATTGTGGTTCTGATGGGCGGACTGGGTCCGACCGAGGACGACCTGACGCGCGAAGCAGTTGCCGAGGCGCTGGGGATCAGCTTGCGCCGGGATGCGGCCCAGGTGGCGGCCTTGCATGCGCGCGCGGCGACATGGCGGATCACGATGCCCCAGAACAACCTGAAGCAGGCCGACGTGCTGGAGGGGGCGACGGCGCTGCCGAACCCAAATGGGAGCGCTCCGGGCCAGTGGCTGGACATTGTTTTTGAGAGTTATCGCAAGCTGGTGATGCTGGTGCCGGGTCCGCCGGGGGAATGCAAGCCGATGTTCGACGCGGAGTGCCTGCCGCGGCTGCGGGCAGCGGTGCCTGCGCGATCGATTGCCAAACGAACGCTGCGGGCGGCGATGATTTCAGAGTCGCAGGCAGACAAGGTTCTGGCGCCGATCTACACCAGCTATCACGACGTGGAGACCACGATCCTGGCCCACGCCGGGGACATTCAGTTGACGCTGCTTTGCTCGAAGGCGCATGCCGAAGAGGCGCGCCAGCGGGTGGACGAGCTGGCGACCCGGCTTGAAGAGGCGATGGAAGACTGGCTTTACTCGTCGGAGGGCGAATCGCTGGAGCAGATTGTTCTCTATTACCTGGGGCTGCGCCAGGCGACGCTGGCGGTGGCGGAAAGCTGCACCGGGGGCATGATTGCGCAGCGGATTACGTCGGTTCCCGGCAGCTCGCGCTCGTTTGTGGGAGGCGCGGTGGTTTATTCCGATACGTTGAAGGCGGCGTTTGCGGGTGTGCCCGCGGATTTGATTGCGCGGCACGGCGCGGTGTCGGCAGAAGTGGCCGAGGCGCTGGCCACCGGGATCCGGCTGCGCACCGGCGCGACGCTTGGCCTGGGCATCACAGGGATTGCCGGACCCACGGGCGGCACCGAAACGAAGCCGGTGGGGCTGGTTTACATTGCCGTCTCCGATCCTCATCGAACCGAAGTGATGGAGCGGACGTTTCGCGGGGACCGGAACCGGGTGCGCGAATGCGCCGCGCAACAGGCGCTGGATTTGGTACGGCGGCGGCTGATGTAGGTTGGGTCGGGGATCAGGGTCGGACCCAGATCTCAAAATCGAGACCTGGGGCACGCGCTACAGGTACTGTGGAAACGCGCTAGAAGGTGGAAGCTTTTCTGTGAGAAGATAAGCCGCATAGCGGCCTTTTATTCCCCTGCGACCGAGCAAGGACGTTCCCATGACCAACCCGGTAGAAGCGTGCATTCTCAGCCTCGAAGTTGAACCCAAGGGCGATGTATCTGTGGTGCATTGCCACGGCCGATTGGTGGCCGAAGTGAGCGGGAACTTCTACGCCCGGATCTGCCAGCTGATCCCCGGGAACCGTCGGATCGTGCTCGACCTGTCGGACCTGAGCCACATGGACAGCATGGGGCTGGGGACGCTGGTGCGCCTGTATGTTTCAGCCAAATCGAAGGGCTGCAGCCTGGAGCTGGTCAACCTGGGCAAGAAGGTGCGGCAGTTGCTGGGGATCACCCACATGCTGGGCGTGTTTACGGTGATCGGCGAACAGGGCATCAGCATCCACTACTGAGGTTAACCCCTCACGCCCGAGGTTTACCCCCTCCCGGACGGCGGCTGACGATTCCCTGCCGAGGCAGAACGGGAGTACAATTGGCCAGGTTTCAGAGGCCGAAGGCCGAAAGACGCCTTGGCGGTGTTGCACTCCAGATCCCCGGTTCCACAACTCCATCTCGCGAGGTTGGTCTGACATGAACATGCATTGCTCCCGCAGACAGTTTCTTGGCGCCCTGGGCATGACCGCAGCCGGGGCAGCCCTGGCAAAACCTTCGATGCTGTCGGCCCTGCAGGCGCCGGCCAGCCCGGTGGCGATCGGCATGTGCCGGTCCTATGACCGGCAGGTGGCGCAGGTGCTGTCGAGCATGTTCGACCAGCTGGGCGGGCTCAAGCCGCTGGTGAACGGCAAGACGGTGGCCATCAAGCTGAACATGACGGGCGGCCCGAAATCGCGGCTGAACAACATGCCGAACGAGATGACGCACTGGGTGCATCCGCAGGTGATCGGCGCACTGATATCCCTGCTGGGGCAAGCGGGCGCGACGCGGGTGAGGCTGCTGGAGAGCAACCCGGGGGGCACCAAGCCGCTGGAGGAGTTCATGATGTCGGCGGGGTGGAAGCCTGCCGAGTTTCAGAGCGCGGCCACGCGGGTGGAGTTTGAGAACACCAATTTTCTAGGCAGCGGCAAGAGCTACGCGCGGTTTATGGTTCCCGGGGGCGGCCTGATGTTCGCCGGCTACGACCTGAACCACAGCTACCGGGACACCGACGTGTTTGTGTCGCTGGCCAAGCTGAAGGAGCATCGCACGGCGGGCGTTACGCTGACGATGAAGAACTGCTTCGGCATCACGCCGGCCACGATTTACAGCGACGAGGCGCCGGTGGACGAGCCGGCGATTGTTCCCGTGGGTTTCCGGGGTCCGTTGCATACTGGTTCGCGCGTGCCGACGAAGAGCGCGCCGCCGCTGGTGGACAAGACGAATTCGAAGGACGCGGGGTACCGGGTTCCGCGGATCACGGCGGACCTGGTGGCCGCACGGCCGATTCACCTGGCCGTGATCGACGGGATTTACTCGATGTCCGGCGGCGAGCTGCCGGACCAGGATCCCGGCTGGATCCACCGTGCCGTGCATCCCGGGGTGCTGATCGCGGGGATGAACTGCGTGTCGACGGATGCGGTGGCGACGGCGGTGATGGGCTTCGATCCCATGGCCGACCGCGGGACGCCTCCCTTTGAGACCTGCGAAAGCACGCTGCGGCTTGCCGAGCAGCTGGGCGTGGGCAGCTGCGACCTGGGACGGATCGAAGTTTTGGGCACGCCGATTGCGAAGGCGCGGTACGGGTATCCGCCGCTGTCGAACCTGGTGAGCTGAGAAGGCATGGCGACGGAAAAACAAGAAACCCGGGTCCCTGGTCAGGGATCCGGGTTTTTGATTGGATTGAGCTTCCCGGGTTTCAAAGAGGAGGGCTGGGCGGCTGGACCGGCGAGCTGAGCATTGGCGGGTGGGCCGGACGCAGTGCGCACCCACTTCTGAGAATCCAGAGATGGAGCAGGCGCGGCGACTGGAACACGGAGGCCTGCGGCCTGTTTTTAGTGGTGTCCGCCGCCACCACCGCCGCCACCACCGCTGCTGTGTGAAACGGCACCACCGCCACCACCGCCGCTGCTGAAACTGCCTCCGCCGCTGAAACCGCCTCCGCCACGACCTTGCGAAGGCGAAGCGCCGCCGGCGCTACGGGGAGCCGGGGCTGCCGCTTTGGAGGGGCTGCCGTAAGCAGCGGGCCGCGGGCCCGTGCTGTAACTTTGATGGGCATCAGCAGGTTTGCCGACGCTGCCGCCCGGACGAGGAGGGGCGAAAGAGGACGCGGGATGATTGGCATCGGCGGGATTGGCCGGCACGGGAGCGACGTGAATGGCCGTGTATTGTGTCGCCGGCGGGGGAACATAAGCCATGCGGCCAGCGGCGGCGGCGGGCCGTGCGCCACTCTCGGCTGGAGCGTAAACGCCTGCTCCCCGATAGCCGGTGGCGGGGCGATAGACAAATCCCGAGGGCCCGGACTGGTACTTTTGCTGCGCGGTGAGCGGGCGCAGCGGCATGACCGAGGCGCCGGCAATGCTGACAGGAGAGTATTTATTGCGTGCCGCGATCCCGCCGGGTGCGATGAAGCTGGTGCGATTGACGGCGATGACCGGGTTGCGAGCGGCGACTCCATGAAACACGGGAGGCCGGATGGGGCGATAACCGAGGGGCGGGCGGCCGATATTCGGCCCGCCATAACGGCCGTTCCTCCACCAGGGCCGGCAGCCGCCAAGACCCATGCCGATGCCTGGACCCATGGCCATGCCCGGAGAGAAGCCGAGGCCTGGCGCCCATCCCCAGCCAAAGCCGTCATAGAAGTTCCACTGGCCACACTGGAAAGGCAAATATCCCCAGGGATAGGCCGAAGCCCAGAGATATCCGTAGCCGGGCGAGGAGATCCAACTGCCGTTTCCGTAGGGATCGAAGTCGGCGTTGGCAGCCTCGTAGGGCGACCAGACATATCCCTGGCTGGGGACGTTGTACCAGTTGCCGTCCGAGTCCAGGTCGTTCCAGGCGGGAGTGCTGTTGCTGGTAAAGTTGCCGGCGGCGCCGGTCTGGTCAGCGGCCTGGGCATTCAAAGCCTGGTCGCGATCGGAGTTCCAGTCATCCCAGGAGTCTGGTTCGATGGATTCGGCCAGGTCGTAGTGGCTGGGATCGGCGGCGTTCAGCGAGACGCTCTCGCCGCCATGAAGGTCGACAGCCATGGCGCTGCCGCGTTCGAGGTGGGCGTTGCCGGAGAAGACGGCGAGGCTGCCGGGAGGGTTGTCAAGCTGGATGCGGAAGACGGTGAAGCCGGTGGCTGTGGCGACGCTGTCACCAAAGCCGATGCGCATGGGAGCGCCATCCGCGTCACCCTGCAGCTCGAAGTAGCCGAGCCCGCTCTCAAGGTTGACCTGAGCTCCCTGGGGGCCGAGCGCAGTGAGGGTGAGAGCGCTGCCGGGCGCGAGCCGGGCCACGCTGCCATCTTCGAACTGAATCTCCGCCTTGCCATTGTCGCCGGTCTCAACGCGCGCGCCGGCCAGAAGCGGGGCGTTGACCGGGGCAGGATCGGCGAGCACCTGCCCGCCCTGGGTGATCCGCACCTGCCCGTCCACGCTGCTGAGCCGCGCGGCGGAAGCGGCCGGCTGCCCGGCATCGTCGGCGCTGGCGGCACCAGCAAACAGCAAGCCTGCAGCCACCACGGCTGCCATCCCCATCGACCCCCATGTTCCCAATAGCCTTTGCCTCATGATCCTCCGCCTTTCTGGATCGCCCGAACGAGGTACTGCTCTATAGGACACCCAAACGACCTGAAATGTCGCTTGAAATCTACGCAAACCTCGAATTTATATTCCTGATTATCTCTCTGATTGTATTCCCGGATGCAGCAGCAGATCGTGGGCACGCTTGCGGACACGGTCAAGGACCGCGGGGTCGTCCACCAGTTGCTGAAGAATCGCCCTGATCGCGGGAATCTGGCGCACGCGGCCGTCTTTGGCGGCGTCGGCCAGGTATTCCATCTCCCTGTCGAGGCCGAGGGGGTCGTGCTGCAGGAGCATTTGCAGGCGGGCGCCCTCGCGGAGCGTTTCCTCCAGGCCGAGGACGGCATCGGAGAGCGACTGAATCTCCTTATCCTTTGCATAGTTGAAGGTGCAGGAGCCTTGACCCTCCGGACCGCGATAGGTGAACGTCTTTTCTCCCTGGAGGGCAACCTTGAAATGACTCTCGCATTGCTCGTTGAACCAATTGTGGCGCTGGGCCGCGGTAAAGAAGCGTCCGGCAAAGTTCCGGCTGACCTGGATGTCGCGATCGACGCCGGGCGAACCGGAATCGCTTGAGCTACCCGGTGGCGGATCGGCGTTTTCCAGGTGGAAATGGCCGCTGCCGTCCTGGTGCAGGGTGAGGGTCCACTGCGAGGGATTCGCGCCCGGGTGGGAGAAGTCAACCACGATGACGGGGGCTGCCGGCTGTGGGGCCGCCGGCGTGGATTGGGGCGAGGCTGCAAGCGGAAAAACGGCGGTCAAGAGGACCAGGCAGGCTGCTCTCATCGCGCGGCTCCTCGAACGGAGATGGGCCTCGGGACCTGCGGCGGGGCTTGCTGGAGGAGCGTTTGCGCGGTGTGAATGTGGCAGATGGCGATCGCCAGGGCGTCGGCGGCATCGGCGGGCTGGGGCAGGTCGGCGAGGTTGAGCAGCCGGGCCACCATGAACTGGACCTGCTCCTTTTTGGCGAGGCCGTAGCCGACGACGCTGGACTTGATTTTGAGGGGCGCGTACTCGGCGACAGGCAGTCCCCGGCAGGCCGCGGCCAGCAGCGCCACGCCGCGCACCTGTCCCAGCTTGAGGGCGGACTTGGCGTTGACGGAATAGAAGACTTCCTCGATGGCGACGACGTCGGGCATCCAGCGCTCGAGCTCGGAAGTCAGCTCGCGAAAGACCTGTTCCAGGCGCTGAGGCGTGGATTTGGTTTTGGCCAGGCGGATGGCGCCCATCCTGATGCACACCAGGCGCGGTTCGCGCGCTCCCTGGTCGGGCTCAACGACGCCGAAGCCGGTTACCTCAGTCCCGCAATCGATTCCAAAGACCCTCATCGAATTTCAAGTGTATCGCAGATGAAGCGGTTGTTTGCCGATGCGGAGGCGCGTCTGCTTGGGGATGGGAGCGTCTTTACGGGAACCGGCGCAGACCGGGACAGGCGGCTGTATCTTCTTGGTTCATTCACTAAAGTTTCATGGCGTATCCCCCGAAAGTCCGAAACAGGGATCCGATTCCATTGTCTAATCGTACTAAGAAGTGAAGGTGTAATGGAGCGACTTTCCCCCAAGTCGATGAGGCGCTCGGCGGCCATGTGGCTGCGGCAGGGCGTTTCGCCGCGGCGGCTGGCGTTGACGCTGGCGCTGGGATTCGCGATTGGCTGCATTCCAGTGCTGGGAATACCGACGGTGCTGTGCGTAGCGGTGGCTTTGGCGCTGCGGCTGAACCTGCCTGCCATCCAGGCCGCGAACTACCTGGCCATGCCCTTGCAGTTGATTCTGATTGCGCCTTTTATCCGCATGGGCGGCTGGCTGCTGGCCTCAGGCAAAGGGCCAATGCCCGCGAGCGCATCGTTGCTGCGCTATTCACCGTACGATGTGGCTACCCAGATGGGCGGCCTGGCCGGACACGCGCTGCTGGCCTGGCTGCTGTTCGCCATTCCGGCGGTGATGCTGATGACGGCGACGCTGACGCTGATGCTGCGCAGGATCCACGCGCAGGCGGTGTTCGAAAACGGCGACTGAACCGGGCTATTGGTCGGCGTAGCGATCGGGAACCGGTTGGGCGCTATCGAGCCATGCGGTGTAGATCATGTCGCGCAACATGCTGGCGCCGGCGGCGAGGCGCTGGGCGGTGAAGGCTCTCGACTCCGCAGTTCCCTCCCCCACAAATCCTCCGGTCTTCTCAAGCTGGTAGACCTTTTCAACGCAGGTGCTGGTGTTGCGCAGGTAGGCCACGTAGGCGTCGAAGATGTCGCCGCGGATGGCCGTCGCCGGAGTCATATTCTCAAGCACCTGGGGCGCGGTGATGTTGGCGGCTACAAATGGCCCCTCGAACTGCCAGTGGATGTGGTGAGAGGTGGTGTAGCCGTTGGGATTGGGGCCGGTCCAGCCGTTGTATTGGATGGTGGTGTGCAGAGGCTGCGAGCCATCGCCGACGTAGTGGCCGAGCCAGCCGGCATAGAAGAGGATGGCCGCTTCGACGGGCTCTGTGTCTTCATGACGTGCGGCCAGGTCGCGGTACTGGCGCATGGCGGCCTTGAGGCGCTCCCAGACTTCGGTAGTTTCCCAGGGCTGGAGGCCGATCTTCTGGGGCCGCTCACCGGCGGCAAAGACCCGGGCCTCGAAATCGAATCGCTTATGAGGCAAGGGGCCCAGCGCGTCGGCTGTCTCCAGGTCAATGAAATGTTCGGGAGCCTGGGCTGCCTTGAGCTCGGGCTCCGCGGGCGAGCGCCAGCGGTCGGGCTCGGGGCCGAGGTACTCGATCTCGTTGAGGGCCGCGGCCGAGCGCAGGAACCCCGGTACGTCTGCGGGCAGATTGGCGGCGGCCAGTCGGTTGATGAGGCGATGGCCTTCATTGCCCCAGGCGCGGGCGGCAGGGGGATGAAGGGCACAACCGAGCAGGGCGGCGGTGGCGAGGACCGCGGGAAGAAGACTCGATGAGGGTGATGTTTGCAACATGGAGCCAGTATAGAAGTTGATCGACGAGGTTGGAGCGGGGCTCGAAAGTCCGACTGTGGCGGCCTGTCTGCTGGTTTGAATCGCACCCATCGCAGAGAGCGCGATGGATTGGGGCACGCAGTATCCGCGGGGAGACACTGCTTCGATTTACCTAGAGGAACCAGAATCAAATGCATATACTACCTGCACACAGTGCTTTGCGCGGGGACGCTTCGCCTGGTCGGAGTGAAAGGCGCTGTTTGGGACACTGGGGGAAGCATGGGGGACCCATCCGAGGCGGTTCGAGCGGCCGATAAATCGCAGGCCGCACCCGCGACCCCGAACAGAGTTTTCCTGCTCTGGTCGGTGATGGCGGTTGTGGCCCTGGTTGTGGCCATGGGCGCGGTGGTGGTGCGCCTGGCAGCGGGTCCCCGGTTTGACGGGCTGCTGATGGTGGCCGCCTGTGGCGCGGCCTTGCTGCTGGCATTGCGCATGCCGGGCAGGCAAGCCGGAGCGCGCAAGCAAGAACTGAGGGCTGAGGCTGAACCATCGACAACGATTCTGGATTCGGCCGGTCCGGGGATTGTGGCCATCGACCCCGAACGGCGGCTCATGTATGCGAACTCCGCGGCCGAGCGCATGCTGGGCGCGGATGCCGACGAGTTGATGAGCAAATGGGATTTGACAGAGTTTCTGGCTCCCGGCGAAGGGGCGCGCCTGGTGGCGAAGCTGGAGAAGCTTTGCGGCGTGGAGCGTCCGCCGGAACCCACACCTGAAGGGCGCATGAAGGCCTATCTGCAATGCGTGCGGTCATTGCCGCCCAGCATGGTACCCAGTTTCGACTCCAGTCTGCGGCGTTTGGATGGGACGATTTTCCCCGTGACGCTGCACATGTCCGCGCTGCGGGACGGAGCGGGGGCGATCACGGGCCTGGTGGCGGTGGCGGTGGACCAGAGCTCGACCGTACACGAAGAGCAGGCGTTGCGCGAAAGCCAGGAGCGCTTCCTGGACCTGTTTGAGAACTCCAGCGAGATGATCGCCACGCTGAGCCCGGCGGGACGATTTCTGTATGCCAACCCGGCATGGAAGCGCTGCTTTGGCCTGGACCAGGCGGCGCTTTTGGGGCTGGAGTCGTTTGAGCAGCTTTTCGGTTCCGGGGGACGGGCGGATGTGGCGGCGCTGTTCCGGCGGGCGCTGGACGGGGAGACGGTGGACCGGGCGCCGCTGCACCATCTGACGACCGACGGCCGGGTGATGGAACTTGAGCTGAGCCTGAGCCAGCGTCAGAAAGCAGGCAATCCCCTGGCGGTTCGCTGTCTGCTGCGGGATGTGACCCAGCAGAAACATCGCGAAAACCGGCTGGCGCTGCAACTGGTGGTGAGCCAGATCGTGGGGGAAAGCGCTTCTTCGGAGGTGGCGACCACGCGGATCCTCGAAGCGCTGTGCGTGAGCCAGGGTTGGGACCTGGCGATTAAGTGGAGCGTGGACGCCCAGCGGAAGCGGTTGAAGTTTTCGGCCGCATGGGGCGCCCAGGGGCGGCGGGGCGAGGCTCTGATTAATGAAAGCATGGGGTTGACGCTGGCCGACGCCACGGAGCTGCCGGTACGGGCATGGAAAGACGGGCGTGCGGTGTGGATCAGCGATCTGAATTCGATTCCCAGCAGTCCGCGCATCGAGTCGGCGTTGCGGCATGAGATGGTGTCGGGCTGGGCGGTACCGGTGCGGGCCGGCAACAGCGTGCTGGCGGTGCTTGAGTTCTATTGCCACTACCATTTGCGCGAAGACCATGAAGCGATATCGGCCATTGAGACGGCGGCCGCGTCGCTGGGCCAGATGCTGGCCGGCTCGCAGGCACGGGGCAGGGCGGACGAGCTCTATCGCCAGCAGGAGATCCTGCTGGACTCGGTTGCCGACGGGATTTGCGGAGTGGACCGCCATGGCAAGGTGAGCTTCGCCAACCCGGCGGCGGCACGGCTGCTGGGCGCCGCGGCAGCTTCGCTCACCGGCATGCCGGTACACGAGTTGCTGCACGGCGCCGCGCCGGCCAACCAGAAGTGCGGCGAGGATTGCGCCCTTCGCCGCGCGGCAGAACGGCAGTCAGCGGCCGCGGGAGAGGAGAACATGTACCGCGCCGACGGGAGTTCGTTCCCCGCCGAATACGCGCTCACGCCGATTCTGGACAAGGGCCATTTTTCGGGGTCGGTGCTGAGCTTCCGCGACATCAGCCAGCGCAATGCGCTGGACCGCCTGAAAGACGAGTTCATCTCCACGGTCAGTCACGAGTTGCGCACCCCGCTGACGTCGATTCGCGGCGCACTTGGCCTGCTCTCCTCGGGCATGCTGGGCGAGATCAATGAAAAGGCGAGCCACCTGCTGCGGATCGCGCTGACCAACTCTGACCGGCTCGTGCGGCTGATCAACGACATTCTGGACCTGGAGCGGATTCAGAGCGGAAAGGAGCCGCTGACCTTCAAACCCGTGCAGCTGTCCGACATCGTCCGCCAGGCCATTGGAGACATGCAGCCGGTGGCCGAGGCGGCCGGAGTGCAATTGATTCACGACGCCACGCTGGCGGAGATTGACGCCGACGCTGACCGGCTGCTGCAGGTGCTGACCAACCTGCTTTCGAATGCGGTGAAGTTCTCACCACCGAATTCGACGATCTCGATCATGATCCGGCCGGGCGTGTCGGGGGTTACGCTGTCGGTAATCGACCATGGGCGGGGGATTCCGGCAGACAAACTGGAGGCTGTGTTCGGCCGCTTCCAGCAGGTGGACGCTTCCGACTCGCGCCAGAAGGGCGGCAGCGGCCTTGGCCTGGCGATTTGCCGCACCATTGTGCTGCAGCACTCGGGGCGGATCTGGGCAGAACGGAATCCCATCCGCGGGAGCACCTTCCGTGTGTTTCTGCCGTACCATCCGGTGCCCCTCGAAGTTCCCGCGGGCCTGGTTGAAAATGAAGCGGGCCAGGGGAGAGTGCTGCTGGGCGGGGCCAATGCGGATACGCGGCTGCACATTGCCGCACAGTTGACGGGGCACGGCTACAAGGTGATCGAGACAGCCACTCTGCAACATACGCTGGCCGCGGCTCATGAAGGCGTGGAAGCCATCCTGATAGACACATCGCTGGACGGGATGAACGGCTGGGAGATTCTGCCGCTGCTGCGGCGGCTGGATCCGGAGGCGCGCACGCCGATTGTGCTTCTGAGCGTGGACAACCCGCAGATTCCCGGGGATACGCCGGGGAGCCCGTCGATGGAAGTGGCCGGCTGGGTGGCGAAACCGGTTCAGGAGGAGGCCCTGCTGGGCGAACTGGCACGGGTGCTGTGCGGCCCCGGCGAGCAGACGCGGGTTCTGGTGGTGGAAGACGACCAGGATCTGGCCGGCGTGATCGGCGAAGTATTTTCGCGGGACAGCATCTCAGTGAAGCTGGCTTACTCGCTGAGCCAGGCGCTGGAGGCATGCTTCAACTTCAGGCCTCACCTGCTGGTGCTCGACATCGGGCTGCCCGATGGCGATGGATTCAATGTGGTGGACTGGCTGCGGCAACACGAATCGCTGGCCCAATTGCCGCTGGTGGTCTACTCCGGACGGGATCTGTCGCCGGCCGAGCGCCGCCAACTGACGCTGGGGCCCACGCATTTTCTGTCGAAGGCCAAGGTTCAGCCGCAGCAGCTTGAAGCGCTGGTGCTGACCATGCTGCGCAGCTCGCAGCAGATGGAAGAGGCATCCTCGGAGTAAGAGGTACTGCCGGTTGAACGACCCTATGTTTGGCGGACACGACCAGGTCACTGATTTTATGTTTTGTGTGCCGTCGTTGCTCAACTCGCTACCTTGCGCATGATTGCCCATCGACAACCGCTGGCTGACGCCCGAGAATGGTTGAAGAGGCTTACCCTGTTGACGTACAAGGTGCTGATCATCGATGACGAAGACGACATCCGCGAGGTGGCGGCGCTTAGCCTTGAGAGCGTGGCCGGCTGGGATGTGGTGACGGCCAGCTCGGGCGCTCAGGGGCTGGCCCGCGCCATCGAGCACAAGCCCGACGCAATCCTGCTCGACGTTATGATGCCCGGCATGGATGGCCCGACCACCGTGCTAGAGTTGCGCAAAAATCCTGCGACCGCCAAGATCCCGGTGCTGCTTCTGACCGCCAAGGTGCAGAGTTCGGACCAGCGGCGGTTTGCCGACCTGGGCGTGGAAGCGGTACTCTTCAAGCCATTCGATCCCCTCACACTGTCAGGCCAGATTGCGGGTGTGCTGGGCTGGAGCTGACCACCGTGCCTACGAAGCCTGTGGCGCAACCCGAGCGCAAGACTGCCCCCGAGCTGACTGCGGCGATCGACTTGCTTTGGACTCGATTTCAGCCTGAGATCCGCAAACGGGTTGACCTGCTGGACCTGGCGGTTGAGGCCAGCGCGGCGGGCCGGCTGACGGCCGAGGAGCGCGAAACGGCGCATGGCGCGGCGCACAAGCTGGCGGGCACCCTTGGCATCTTCGACCTCGATCGCGGTACCGTGCTGGCGCGGGAGTTCGAACTGATTACCGAACGTGAAGACAAATTCGACTCGACGGCCGCGGGACGGATGGCGTCGATCGCCGCCGAACTTCGTACCCTTATCGATCATCGTAAATAGGCCGGGACACGTACCATGCAATGGATGAGAATGCTGGCGACAGCAACGCTGATGGTCCTGTGCGCGCAGGGCCTGGTGCAGTGCGCGGGTTGCCAGGAGACAGAGAAAGCCGGCGGGGACTGGCCAACGATCGGCGGGGCCGACTGGCCAACGATCGGCGGCGGCGCGGGAAACACGCACTACTCCGCGCTCAAACAAGTGAATCGCTCCAATGTGCGCAGGCTCAGGCAGGCATGGGCATTCGACACGGGCGAGCCGGGCGGGCTTGAGACCACGCCGATTGTTGTGGATGGAGTGCTATATGCCCTGACGCCCGAGCAGCAGGTGATTGCCCTGGACGGAGCGACCGGAAAACTGAAGTGGAGATTCGACTCGGGCATCAAGGGAACCGAACCCGACCGCGGCATCGCGTACTGGAGCGATGGAAAAGAGAGGCGGCTGCTGGCGGGGGTGATGAATTTTGTGTATGCCCTCGATCCGGCCACCGGCAAAGCGATAGAGGGCTTCGGCAGGAATGGAAGAATCGATCTGCGCGAGGACCTGGGCCGCGAGCCGACGCTGCAATCGGTGGCCCTGACCAGTCCCGGCGTGATCTACCGGGATCTGTTGATTGTGGGCGGGCGCAATCCTGAGACGTTGCCTGCGCCTCCGGGCGACATACGCGCCTACGACGTGCGGACGGGCGCGCTGCGATGGTCGTTTCACACCATTCCCCATCCCGGCGAGCTGGGCTACGAGACGTGGCCAAAGGATGCGTGGCAGAAGAGCGGCGCGGCTAATAACTGGGCGGGGATGGCGGTGGATACGAAGCGCGGCATCGTCTATGTTCCCACCGGTTCGGCAGCGCCGGATTTTTATGGAGCCACGCGCATTGGAGACGACCTGTTTGCGAACACGCTGCTGGCTCTGGACGCGGCGACCGGCAAGCGGCTGTGGCATTTTCAGGGAGTGCACCACGATCTGTGGGACCGGGATTTTCCCGCGGCTCCGATTCTTGTGACGGTGACGCGCGATGGAAAAGCGATTCCCGCGGTAGCGCAGACGACCAAGCAGGGGTATGTCTACGTGTTCGATCGGGTAAGCGGCCATTCACTTTTTCCAATTGAGAACAGGCCGTACCCACCGAGCACGACGCCGGGAGAAGCGGCTTCGCCGACGCAGCCGTATCCGCTGGCGCCGCAGCCTTTCACACGGCAGCAAGTGACGGAAGATACGCTGACGAACAGAACCGCAGAGGCGCACGCGTGGGCCGTGAAGCGCCTCGGCGAGCTGCGCCACGACGGGCAGTTTGTTCCGCTCAGCGTGGGGCGGGATACGCTTGTAACTCCGAGTTTTGAAGGCGGCGGCGAATGGGGTGGTCCGGCCGTGGACCCGCAAACGCAAGTTCTTTACATCAACGCGAACAACTATGCCTCGATGGGAGCACTGGCCGTGATCAATGGCGGACCAGGGGGACGGCGAACCTACTTGAGCCAGTGCGCCGTGTGCCACGGAGATCACCGGCAGGGCGCAGCCGGGTTTCCAACATTGCTTGGGATCGACCGCAGGCTGACGGAGGCGCAGATTGCCGCGACCATCCACAACGGCAAGGGGCGCATGCCGGCCCTGCCGCTGGACAGCGAGGCGCTGAAGAGCCTGCTCGACTACCTCGCGACGAAGAAGGACCCAGCGCCAGGCGCTGAAGACGCGAGCGAGGGACAGGAGAGCGGTGCGCAGTACACCATGACCGGCTATCGCAGGTTTCTGGATCCCGATGGCTATCCGGCCACTGCGCCGCCCTGGGGCACGCTGAACGCACTCGACCTGAAGACGGGCAAGTATCTGTGGCAGATCCCGCTGGGCGAGTATCCGGAGCTGGCTGCACAAGGGCTCAAGGATACGGGGAGCGAAAACTACGGCGGGCCGGTGGTGACGGCAGGCGGATTGCTGTTTATCGCGGCCACCAACTTCGATCACAAGATACGCGCATTCGACAAGACCACGGGAAAGCTGCTCTGGGAGGCGACGCTTCCCTTTGCCGGCGATGCCACTCCGGCTACTTATGAAATTCGCGGCAGGCAATATGTGGTGATTGCCGCGGGCGGCAGCGGCATGAACCCGCGCGGACCTACCGGCGGCGTCTATGTGGCTTTCGCGCTGCCGCAAGGAACTTATTAGTAGATAACTTGAAGATAGAGAGTTCGGAGATAACTGCGGCGCCCCATCCTCTCGGCAGTAACGCGGAGAGGACAGGGCGCCGGCCGGGCGCCGGAAATGAGAGCGGCGGCGTGAAGTTATTGTACGGTCACGGTAACCTTCGCCGTCGATCGGCCGTACTGATTGGTTGCGTTTAGGGTATAAGTATTGGTTGCTGTAGGTATAAATGTAACTGTGCCGCCGCTGATTGCACCTAGCTTGTCGATAAAGTCGTAGGAATCGTTGGCGGTGGTCCACGTAAGCGTGACGGGCGTACCTGCAGCGACCGTCGTAGCCGACGCGGTGAAGCTGTTGATGGTTGGAGGCGGACCGGTGGGCGCCGTGTCGGCGTCATATCCCGGGTAAGTGGGCGTCATCTGCACGACCTCAAAGTTATTCGAAGTTACAGACGCAAGGTTTTGCAGATCGGAGTCGTTCCACCTGGAATCGGGAACACCCTGGAGGTAGAAGTTACCTCCATTGTCAGCGACAATCATCCCGTAATTCTTGAGCGCGGTGAGGATAACCTGGTTGACGGCCGAGAAGCCCGAGATATCGAAGCTGGCTTTAAGCCGGATGCGCATTCCCATCACATTGAGCGATGAAGAAGAAGATCCAGCCGCATGACTTGCGGGTAACACGAAGTATCCGCCATTGTTGTCGCTCTTGGTGTTTTGGATGGTGATGCGGATGGCATGGTTGATGACACCCGCGGCCACTTCGTCATAGCGCAGCAGCCCGGGAAAGACGGGCAACCCCGCGGCATCCGCTGACGTCCAGCCCCATGGCCGCTGCTCATAGTTTTTGAGATCCCAGATGGTTTCGGAATCCGCGGACCATGTGCCATTGCAGTAGGTGGAGTTGAAGGTTTCATAGAGCATGCACCGGTTTCGATCGAGCACAAGAACGTGCTGGTCGTTGATGTAGTTTGTGGGTCCTCCTACGCAGTTGCCCGGACTGCCTTCAACGGGAGCAGTGGCGGGAACAGGAGCGTAGGCTACGTCGCTCTGACTGGCATAGGCAACGATACTTAGAGGAACCAAGGGAGTGGTGCTGGAATCAACCACGACATAGGGCATGCCGTAATCGCCGCCGGCCACGGAAGAGAAATTGGCGTGAAGATGTTCTCCCGCGAAATCGGCCCCGGCTTCAATTGCAGTTGCATTCGGGTCGAGCGAAGCGGCGGAGATGTTTGTGTTCCACGCGCTGTTCGCGGGGAACGGGACAAATCCGTTGAGGCTGGCATTGTCTCCGAGGCTCATGCCGGCGCAGGAGGGCCCGGCCGAAGCCACGGTGACGGCGATCGTGGTTGTGGCGGAGATGGCGGAGTTCTCAGTGGAGGTTGCGGTGATGGTTGCCGTCTCAGCGCCAGTGGTTGCCGGATTGAATGTGACCCCAGTGCCCGAGGCCACGTTGGTTGAGGTGCTCAACGATCCGTCGGCCGCGGGGCTTACGGCGAGGTTGACCGTGTCAGTGAAGGCTCCGCTGCCGGTGACCGTCGGCGTACAGGTGGAGGTTTGGGAAGTGGTGATGGACGTAGGCGAGCAGACCAGCGTAACGCCGGTAACGGCAGGCGCGCCCGCGGTGATGGCGATACTGGCCGAGCCGGAGATGGTGGTGAACCCGGCGGCGGCGGAGTGTGCGGTGCAGGTTGCGGTTCCCGCAGCGGAAGGCGTGAAGACGCCGCCGGTGGTAATGGTTCCACCTGTGGCAGTCCACGTGACCGCGGTGCTGTAGGTTCCGGTGCCCGCAACGGTGGCGGCGCAGGTTGAGGTTTGCGCCGTGGTGATAGAAGCAGGCGTTGCCGCAACAGTGATGGAAGTAACGGTGAAGGTTGGAGCCGTGACCGTGATATTGGCAGCGCCGGTGATGGCGGTGTATCCAGCCTGGGCCGAAGTGGCGATGCACCTGGCTGTACCGGCGCCGGAGGGCGTGAGTACGCCAGCCTGCGTGATGGCGCCGCCGGTGGCGGTCCACGTGACCGCGGTGCTGTAGGCTCCGGTGCCTGCCACGGTCGCGGAGCAGGTGGAGGTTTGGGATGTGGTGATGGAAGAGGGCGTTGCCGTGACCGTGATGCCGGTGACGGTGACGGGGGGCGCCGTTGCGGTGACCGCGATGGCCGCCGAGCCAGAGACGGTTGTGTATCCGGCCTGGGTGGATGTGGCGATGCATTTGGCAGTGCCGGTGCCGGAGGGCGTGAAAACGCCTTCCTGCGTGATGACGCCGCCGGTGGCTGTCCATGTGACCGCGGTGCTGTAGGCTCCGGTGCCTTGAACGGTTGCCGAGCAAGTGGAGGTCTGGGACGTGGAGATGGCGGAGGGCGCTGCTTTGACCGTAATTCCGGTGACGGTGGGAGCAGACGCAGCAGAGGTGACGGTAATGTTCGCCGAGCCGGAGATGTTGGTGAATCCGGCCTGGGTGGATGTGGCGATGCACGTGGCCGCGCCTGTGCCGGAGGGCGTAAAGACGCCGGCCTGGGTAATGGCGCCGCCGGTCGCCGTCCAAGTGACCGCGGAGTTGTAGGCTCCCGTGCCGGCTACGGTGGCGGAGCAGGTTGAGGTCTGGGATGTGCCGATAGAAGAGGGCGTTGCCGTCACGCTGACTTTGGTGACGCTGGGCTCGGTTGTCGCAGTACCGATATGAACGGGAGTGGAACCCCATTTCGACCGATCCAGCGTCGAAGTTGCGGTGATGATGTCAGTTCCCGACGCGGGCACGACGGAAGGGGCCTGGTACACGCCGGAACTGTTGATGGATCCGGAGACCGCGGACCAGGTCACGCTCTGGCCATCGGTTCCTGTTCCTGTAATCGCAGCCGAGCACTGGCTGGTTTGACCTGTGTCGACGCTGGCGGGCGAACAAGTGGCGCTGACAGAAGTAACGGAAGCGGTCGTCGCGAGCGGAATGATGCTTCCACCGCCGCAGCCTGCTAGAAACAATGCACTGAGGAAAAACAGACACACTACACCTATACGTTCCATAGAGGCTATGCCCTTTCATTTATCGGAACGCTGGCGGGAATGGGGAGAATTAGTTTTTAGATCTAAAAATATTCCCGGCGCGAATTCCGTGATGCCAAGGCATAGTCAATTTTCAATATATGTAAGAGTCCCGATCAAAAAAGGTCCCGAAGGAGATCGCGGATAATGTTCGGATTATAGACTCCGGGTTTGGGCGAAAAACGCTCAGAATCAAATTTGCACACAGTACAAAAGTAACCCACGAGGAAAATCGGGCGTAGCGAGGCCATCGATTCGAGTCGATCGCCGCTTGGCATGGATTGATAAGACGTTTGGTTTCAGCCCGCAACATCAATCGCGATGAGGCGGTGCATGGGCTGCACGCGTGAAGGCATGCACACGTGCCGGGACTGATTTATTTTTGCGCAGCCAGATGGGAACACGCAGAAGACCGCGGCCAGCGTTGTGGAAGGCGCGAATTTGCCTCTTAACCCGATCAGCGGTATCGAGGTTGCCGGCAGGAGCATGAATGCGGACGACCTCGAAGAACGAGAGCTTCACGATGCGCGCGTTTTCGATGTTGCCGGCCATGCGGAAATTGCCGGCTTTGCCGCATATCGGATGGGCGAGTCTGGTGTCGTCTCAGAGAGCTATGATTCATTGTGCGGCCGAGCCATTGATCGGTGTTCGCTGAACTTGCTGCCGGCTTGGCCTGATCGCGTGATTGAGTGTGTTGCAGTTGAGTTTCGTTCTATCCCATGTTCCAAAATCGGGACACGGGCACCCAGCATTCGTACAGGAACCAGCGCTCTGAAACCCGTTGATTGCCTGCAGCGTTCGAGCGCTATCGAAGTGAAAGGGAGATGGAAGATGGAATCAGGAGATCGCGGAACCGGCGGTTGGGGAAGAAAGCTTGCCGGACTTGTTGCCTTGGTTGCCTTGGCGATTTTGTTTCGCACGGCTTCGGCGGGCGCGCAGAGCGCAGCGGCGCAAACAGCCGGAGCGATTCCCGCATTCCCGACCGTTCTGTACGGAGCGGCTTACTACAACGAGTACATGCCCGGAGACCAGACGGCGCGGCTCTCGACCGACGTGGCGATGATGAAGGCGGCAGGGCTGAACGTGGTGCGCATGGGCGAGTCGACCTGGAGCCTTTGGGAGCCCGAGGACGGCCAATTTGAATACGCGTGGATGGACCAGATTGTGGACGCCATGGGCAAGGCCGGCATCAAGGTGATTCTGGGCACGCCGACGTATTCGATTCCAGCCTGGATGGCTCACCAACATCCGGAGATTCTTGCGCGGCACATGAACGGCGGGATCTATGGCGGTCCCGGGATCGAGTCAACGTACGGGATGCGGCAGAACATGGATACCGATTCGCCGGCCTACCGCTTTTATGCCGAGCGGCTCATCCGGCACATCGTGGCGCATTATAAGGACAACCCCACGGTGATCGGTTGGCAGCTCGACAACGAGACCTCGAGCTACGATGCAGCCAACAGCGACGTTTTTATCGGGTTCCAACATTACCTGGAAAAGAAGTTCGGCACGCCTGAAAATCTGAGCAAGGCCTGGTTCCTGAACTACTGGGGCGAAAACCTGCACACATGGGAGGATTTGCCGACACGCGACGGTGCGCAAAGCACAGGCTACAAGCTGGAGTGGAGCCGCTGGAGCCAGATGCGCGTTACCGACTTTCTGGGCTGGCAAGCCATGCTGGTGCGGGAGTGTGCGGGGCCTGGCCAGTTTGTGACCACGGACTACGGCGGCATGATGCGGCGCGACGTGAATGAAGAGGCGATCGCCGCGTTCCTCGACATCCCCGCTGACAACGTCTACCACGGCACGCAGGATCATTTTGACGGCGCCACGCAGTCCATGCAGGAAGACTTCACGCGCTCGCTCAAGCACTCGAATTTTCTGATTACGGAGACTAACGCCCAGACCATCGGATGGAGCTCGGCTTTCCAGTTTCCACCTTACGATGGACAGATGCGCGAGGATGTGTACACACATTTATCGAATGGCGCCAACATGGTGGAGTACTGGCACTGGGCATCGATCGCCGCCAACCAGGAGACCTATTGGAAGGGTGTGCTGTCGCACGATCTGGAACCCAATCGGGCCTACGCCGAGGTGAGCCGCACGGCGCACGAACTTCAGAAGATCGGTCCTCACCTGGTTGGATTGAAGATTCATAACCAGGTTGCGATTCTCTATAGCCGCGACTCGGCCAACGCCATCGACTTTATGCCGTTCACCTCGACGGGACCGGAATGGAGCGGCGCAGGCCCCAAGGCCGACTACTCCGCGCTGATCGACCAGTTGCACAATTCGCTCTATCACCTGAACGTGGGCGCGGATTTCGTGTTCCCCGCCACAACCGACTTCTCGGCCTACAAACTGCTGATCGTTCCCGCACTTTACATCGCCGACGATGCGCTGCTGGAACGGATATCGGACTACGTGAGGAATGGCGGCCACGTGGTGATGACTTTCAAGAGCGGATTCGCCAGTGAAAACTCCGCGGTGCGCTGGGTTCGCGCGCCGGGACCGCTGCGCGCGGCAGCCGGCTTCAGTTACCAGGAGTTCTCGAATCTGGAGCATCCACTGGCGCTGAAGGGCGATCCATTTGATGCGGGCGAGGACAACAAGGTGGAGTATTGGGCGGAGTTCCTGCTGCCGGAGCACGCCAAAGTTATCGCCAGCTACGATCACCCGTTCTTTGGCAAGTGGCCAGCCATCACGGAGAACGAGTTCGGCTCCGGGACGCTGCTTTACGAGGGAACGTATCTCTCCGATGCGCTGCAAACCGCGGTTCTGAAGCGTGCGTTGGAGAAGGTTGGCCTGGCGGGACCGGATCAGAATCTTCCCGCTGCCTTGCATGTGCAGAGTGGTGTGAACCGATTCGGCAAGGCTCTGCACTACTACTTCAATTACTCGGGATCGGAGGTCAAGGTTGCCTACGGCTACGGCGCAGGAACCAATCTGCTCGACGGCCAATCGGTGGCCAACCAGGCCGAGCTGACGTTGGCTGCCTGGGACGTTGCCATTGTTGAAGAAAATGGGAAGGAGACTGCGCCTGCCCGGTAATGAGGCCTAAACGATGAGAGAAGGAGGCCGATTTTAGGATGGTGCGCGGCAGACGTGACAAGGGAGCGCTGCAACCAATAATATTTCGGCATACAGGTTTCATTCCACGCGAAAATTTCTGCACCGAATCGATCCTGAGTGGAGACCTCATGAAGTTTGCGCGGAACATCTTGGTTCTCTGTGTTGCAGCGCTGGCTGCGATGACCGCAGCCGCACAGCGGAAGCCCTACTCGGACGATATGAACGCGAACTACGTGGCGCCGGTTGCCAATCGCGACTACATCAAGCGCGAGGTGATGATTCCCATGCGCGACGGGGTGAAGCTGTACACCGTGATCTGGATTCCCAAAGGAGCGGCCGGCGCGCCCATGGTGCTGACGCGGACGCCCTACGACGCCGCGCACCGCATCGGCACGCCTGACGCGGACCACTTGATCGATGCGCTGCCGCTCTCTGATCGGGACTTTGTGCTTGCGGGCTACATCCGCGTCTACCAGGACGTGCGCGGCAAGTACGGCTCAGAGGGCGCCTACCTGATGACCCCGCCGCAGATCGGCTCGGGTTACAACAACACCGGCGCCGACGGCACTACCGATGCATGGGACACGATCGATTGGCTGGTGAAAAACGTGCCCGAGTCCAATGGCCGCGTGGGTATGATTGGCAGCTCGTATGAGGGCTTCACGGTGGTTATGGCTTTACTGCATCCCCATCCCGCGCTGAAGGCCGCCGCGCCGGAGAGCCCCATGGTCGACGGCTGGATGGGCGACGACTGGTTCCACTACGGAGCGTTCCGCCAGCCCAACATCGACTATGTTCTGGAGCAGACCGACCGCCGCGGCCCAGGTGTTACCGTGGCGCATCCCGGTGACGACTACACGAATTTTCTCGAAGCGGGCACGGCGGGCGACTTTGCGCGCGCACGCGGCATGGAGCAGCTTCCTTTCTGGAGAGACATCGAGGAAAACCCGAGCTACGACGGCTTCTGGCAGGCGCAGGCGCTGGATAAACTGATCGGAAAAACCAAATTGACCGTGCCCACGATGTGGGAGCAGGGAGAGTGGGATCAGGAGGACATGTACGGCGCGAACCACAGCTACCGCGCCTGGGAGCCGCAGGACACGACAAACACCATGAACTACCTGGTAATCGGCCCATGGTTTCACTCGCAGATTAATCGCCAGGGCCGGGCGATCGGCCCGCTGGTATGGGCGACGGATACCGCGGAGCAATGGCGCCGCGACGTGCTGCTGCCGTTCTTCAACCAGTACCTGAAGCCGGGCTCGCCTAAGGCCGACACGCCGCCCGTGTGGATCTATGACACGGGCGGCGACCATTGGGATGCGCTGACGAAGTGGCCGTTGAGCTGCGAGGAAGGCTGCACCGACGCCTCGAAGCCGCTCTATCTCGTAGGGGACGGCAAGCTTTCATTCAATGCTCCGGAAGCCGGTGCGGCGCAGTATGACCAGTACGTCTCCGACCCGGCGAAGCCAGTTCCCTACCGTCCACGGCCGGTGCTGGCGGACGACGATGGTGCGTGGCGCACCTGGCTGCTCGACGATCAGCGATTCGTCGATGGCCGTCCCGACGTGCTGACCTACGAGACGGCACCGCTGACGGCGCCGATGAAGCTGGCCGGCGAGCCGATCGTGCATCTGATCGCTTCAACGAGCGGCACCGACTCCGACTGGGTGGTGAAGCTGATCGATGTCTATCCTAACGACCAGTCGGCGAATCTGGAAGGCAGCGGAACCTTCCCCGGCACGCTCGGCGTGCAGCCGAATATGAGCGGGTACGAACTGCCGCTGGGCATCGACATCTTTCGCGGGCGCTACCGCAGCAGTTTCTCGCAGCCTGCGGCAATCGCGCCGAACGAACCGCAGGAATACAAATTCGCGCTGCCCAACGTGGACCACACCTTCAAGCCCGGACATCGGATCATGGTGCAAGTTCAATCCACACTGTTCCCGCTCTATGACCGCAACCCGCAGACCTTCGTGCCAAACATCTTCAACGCGACGCCGCAGGACTTTGTGAAGGCAACCCAACGAATCTGGCATGAGCCGGGCGAGGCAAGCTATATCGCGCTGCCGGTAACCCCTGCTTCGGAGTGAGGTACCTGCGTATAGGAATCATCGGAACAGGGTTGTTGAAGTACTTTCAGAGTCACCGCATAGTGCGCCACAAGGAATGCATCATGAAAGTAGAGGCAGAGGCTGTTCGCCGCGCCATCTAAGTGAACTCTTCCCAAAGTTACTCTGGACTCGTCCCCGATTCCCACACTTATCCTGCGGCCATTCATCATTGCGGCACTTCAACACTCGCGCTGCTGCCAGCGCGCACAGGCACCATGGCCCAGGTGATCGGATGACCCAGGAAGATAACTCCAGAATGGCATTTGACAGACTTTCCATTGACCATAAGATCTTCAAATGTTCCCGGGAAGGCAGCCTTCCAGATAAGGTCCGTCTTCCCCTGGTTGTGCAGGACAGTTTTTCTCTCCCCATCATGCCGCACAGAAATCTGCCCCCCTCTCACCGGCAGATTGAGTAACTCAGCCCAGGCAGTGGCTTCGGTCAACTGCGGCAGGGTGCTGACGACAGTTCCAAAATGCGCACCTTGCGCAACATCCTCAATGGGAAGCGCGGGCTCCACATTGATCCCCATTAGTCCGTTAACGATGGCTCCGATCGTGGAATAGGAAACCTCCGGATACTCCTGGCGCTTCCGTCCCGGCTGCGTGAGGTCCATCATTTCGGCGTAGGCCGGGCCGGGAGTTCCGTACCTATAGAGAATTTCAGCGTAATGCGACTCTGGTTCAACTTCACTCGCGGGCTCGCCTTGCATGGTCTTCAGAAGAGTCTCGAGCGCGCTCTTTGCCTTAGGTCCATCATTCACTACGTCGCGATAGAGCAGGTCTGCGCCGGCGCGCCCATGGAACTTGTGGTCTTTATCAAGAAAGGCGTAGAAATAATCTCCGGAAGCATTCCACCAGCGCGTATTGACCAGCAACTTAACGTCAGATGCTTGCGTCAAATATGTCTTTGCCGCATTGTGATCGCCTCGAATTGCCTGGAATGCGGCGTAGGCCCGATACCCGGCGTATTGGGTTGCAAGTAAGTCGACACCGAGAAGAACGTCGGGACGGCTCTCCTCATAACTTGGATCGCCTCGAAAGTAAGGAGGACCTTCAATTTCATTTGTCCGCGTCATGATGCGGTTCACACCAAGGTTCCACCGCGACACGTAGTCAGTGACCGTGTGATCGTAGAAGTTGAGGAACACGGGGTCTTCGAGATAGGTCTCATCCCCCGTCCACAGATACATTCGGTAGCATGTATCCATCACATCGAAGTTAGCCGGCAGGTTATACCAGAATTCCTTGTCGCTCTTATAGTCGACCGGGGCGGGAAGATTCATGTTATTGATCTCCCAGTAGCTGCACCAGTCTTTCGAGGCCGATATGTTCTCAGCAAATCGACGAAGCATATTGTGCGTGTATGCAGAAAGACCGAGCGCCTGCGCGCCCGCAGCCTGATGAGAGAGATCGCGCATGCAGAATGCCTGCCGGCCGGGGAGAGCAGCCTCATACCAGGGGCCGACTGGATCTCCATCGAACACATAGCTCAAGGCCTCTTGTTTGGACCAATCGAAGGCCTTCACCAGACGGGCATCAGACGATTTGAGCTCCAGAGAAGAATGCCGGCCCTGCTGCTGCGCATGGGCCATGCCCTGAGATGAGAGTGCGAACATGGCAAGGCAGACTGCAATCAGAGCAGTTACACGATTCTGGAACCCGATGAACCAACGTGCTGCAAATTTGCGAGTCAAAGGCACCTGAGCGACTGGAAGCCCGGTCACTGTAGCTGAGTCGATTCCCATCATCCCATCCTATGCAAATGTAATTACCAGCGCGGACCGAGATACACCGCCTGCTGTCCGTGGCCGTAATAGGCGTAGCAAGACTATCACAACGTCTGGAAGGTGCAGGCTCGTTCAACGCATGGGCACCTGTCTCGATATGTGGATGAATTCGTTTCCCGCCTGGTGTTGCGCGCTGGGTTCACGGTCGCGAGGCTGGAGATGGAAGGCCGGATGGTGGTGATTCGGATGCGTGGTGCGCATGATCGAAGCACTGCCTTCACCAGCAAGGTAAGATTGGCACTGGCTCCCGAACATCTTGGAAAGAAGGGCGCGGGGGACGGATAGGCGCCAGAAGAAATGGTTGGGAGTAGAATCATCCGTCGTGGGAGACAAAGCGGAAATCCCGATTGAACTGCGGCGAGAACAGCGACCGATACCTTGCAGGGAGGATGCCTTATGCAGGGCCAGGGATGATCGAAAGCAGTGGAAAGACGTCTCTCGTGGTTTTGCGTCCGAATTCAGAAGAATCCAAACTGCTAAAGTGAACTGGATCAAGAGAACGGAGAAAGCGAGGTAGTCCTCATGAAGTTGAAATCGATCATCTTTCTTGTATCCGTGGCTGCGCTGCCAGTGATTCTGCATGCCGCACAACTGCCGGCGAGACCGGAGCAGAAGGCGGCGCTGAAAAAAGCGGCCGTTGCCAGGAGCGAGTGGGATGCGCCCGCGGTGCGGCGTCCATCGGGCTTGGTGGCCGACGCCGGAAGCGGCAAGGCGTACCTCGAGTGGAACCCCGGCTTGGAACAAGATCTCGCGGGGTACCGCGTTTACCGCAAGGATGGCGAGCAGGCTGCGTTTAAATGCGTCACTCCCAAATTGCTAACTACGCCGGAACTCGTGGATCGCGGACTCGAGAACGGCCGAACAGTTCGCTATTACGTGACAGCAGCGCTGAAGACGGGGCTCGAGAGCGGCCCGTCCAACGAGGCTGAAGTGACGCCGCGCGAGGTGAAGCCGCCGGAAGTTTCCGTGGGAAGCGTTGAAGTGAGGGTTCCGGGCTACGAACCCGTGAAGGTGGCCAAGGCAGTCTCGGTAACTTTCGAGAACGGTCACAAACTGGTATTTGATTGCACCACCGCGAAGGTGCGGGATTGGGTGAGCGACGACGGTACACATCTGATCTACCCGCTTCTCTACGGCAACCCCATCGACATCACCAAAATGGACGACTTCGGTTTCCCTGTGGCACAGCCCGCAACCGCGGACCAGCCGGCGATTCCGCCTCGAATCAGTCTGAATTACGCAAACACCGAGGCCAAACCGGGCGCGGGCCCCGCTGACAAAAGCATGGTCTGGTGGGTAGGTTACCAAGTTTCAGACAACCGGATCACTTTCGAGTATCGCATTCCGCTGGCGGGCCCGGGCGTTCCCATCACCTCCAAAAGCGATTTGTGGATCACTGCCACTGTGTGGGAGACGTACACCCCTGTGGAACGGAAGATTGACAGTGGCGCGATCTACAAGGGGTTGTCGCGCAAAATCGAAATTGAGATGCCATCCTATTACAAGGAAGGCTACTCGCTCTGTTTGAACGATGGCTTCGGTCCCAACGGCTCTGCCGATAAAGGCACGTCGTTAGAGCTGCGATGGAACGACAAAAGCACTCTTCTGGAAACTCATTGGGTAAAAGGGCAAGACGCCCACGGTGAAGGCCAGCCCCGCACCACCAGGGGCTTTCACCCCAGCGAGTCGGCTGTGCAGGTGATGCCTTTCCTCATGACTCAATTTCCGCAGGGAACGCTGATTCTGGCGCCACGGCGTTATTACTACTCCACCACCTATGCGCTTACTAACTACGCTGCCGAGGGTAGAGACGGGTTGTGGCCCAATTACACCATTGACGTGGACGCCAGCGGCAAGCGCACTTCGGTGGAGACGTTCGAGTATTTATGGAGCACGGATAACTCGCTTCAGATGCCGCAGAAGTTCATCGACGCCACATTCTATTACCGACGCAACCTGGCGGACCTTTACGAGGTGGGCCGCGACGTGACCACCATGGACTATGCCTGGGAAAACTGGGGCCCCGGGGCTGAGGCCATCAAGGACAAGAGTTTCGAGCAATCACTCGATATCCTGCGCAACTGGGGAACCGAGATCGGTAACAAATCCGCGGCGATGGGCGCTGACATTGTCGGCGGCGCGCATGAACTGTGGACTTCGTCCCCCTACCTGGTTTCGGACGATATCCGACTCAACCCGAATCATCCGATCAACCGCGCGATAGCGGGCATGGTCGCCAACACCAATAAACAAGGGGTGCGTTGGGGCTATTGGGTGAGGCCAGAGTTTATCAAGCAGGCGCTGCCCAACGTGCTGTCTACTTCCTTCCCCACGCAGTACTACGGATATACGGAGCAATTGTTCCCACCGGGCGCTCCGATCGTGGAAGAGCGCGGATTGAAACTGGTTCGCGAACACCCGGAGTGGATCCGGGTCGGCAAGAATGGGTCGCATCCGGATGCCACTCCTTACAACTGGACGCCTGCCTCGCTGACTCGTCCAGGCTGGTATGAGGATTTAATTTACAAAGATCTGGTGATGATGAAGAAGTTGGGTTTTACCAGCGTCTTTCAGGATGGCGGCTTCACCAATCTTTCCGGTGTAGATTACAGTACCGGACGGGCGCTGGCTAACATGCCGTATTACTGGCGCTTTTACCAAGATATGTCGCAGTTGGGCATGGATAAGAGTGGCGAATGTCCATCGGGGTGGGGCAACAGCACCTATGAGCAGCCGACCCTCGAAGATATGAAAGAGTTATGGGCATTTACCCACACAGTGAACCGGGGCAACCTTGATTCCTCATTCCCGTGGTATACGGCCGAAATGAGATACAGGATGCACCAGCTCTATATCGGAGCGTACATGAATTTGAACAGTACGCCGGATCATGCCGCGGTTGCGCGCTTCGCACAGAAGTTCATCAAGGACAATGGGCACCCTGACCGTGTATTCCTGGAGGGCCTGCGGTGGGAAGAGAACCGCGGCGAGTGGGTCTGGGACAAGGTATGGTGGGAATACAAGGACGGCCGCCGTGTCCAATACCCAAATTATGCCGACGCGCAACTAAGGTGAGCTCGCGCCCGCTCGGCAGTGCCGGAGCGTGGCTTCAGCGTCAATTGCACAATCGCAAATCAGGGCGGTTTCAGGATGGGTATGCCGAATTACGCTTTGTGCCAGGTCGCCCCACCTTGAGGCAGGGTCGACTTGAGTGCATTGCTTTCTGGGTAAAGCAATCCTGAAACTGCTGTAGTCCCGATCCCGCCTTCATTATTTCCAACGCCAGACTTTGGGCTTGGGGATGGGAACGGATGCAAGGAAGATTGCGGACGGAGGCAAACGGGAATATATTGGTCCGCAGCCGAAATGCAAAACGGAACTTCCGGACTAAAAGTGAGGGCGGATATGACGATCGAAATCGATCCGGATTTGAGCAAAGCCGCGAATGTTTGTCGGGGAACCAGACTTTTCCTACTTCGGTGCCTCTTTGCTTTCTCTTTCTGTTTACTTTTTCTCAATATCCCGCCAGTTTGTTTCTCGCAGAGTCTTCCTGAGCTTCCTAAAGTTATTGAATCCCATCAATCACAGGTGACGGTTTCCTTGAATGGCAGGACTGAGGCAACCACTATAGGAGGGGCTGTTGGTCCATGGACCGTAATGGCGGTCAATTCGCGCTTTGTGGTCTTTGAGGATTTTCGAGAGAAGGATGGACAGATCGTGTTCTCTATGGCGAATGGAACGAATCAGGTGTTCCCTAAGTCGCTCGAGCCAACATTTGCAGATTCGAAGGCACTGTATCAAGGACACACTCTCAAGGAAATTCTAGAGTCTCCGGTCGACATTTTAGGAAGCAGTATTCTTGCAAAGGCCGCTGACCCTTCCTATGAGAGTGTTTCGCCTCTACTTGAACCTCTTTCTAACTTTTACACAGGGACTTATTCGTTCGTCGGCACGCCTACTAATTACGACAAAGTTCCGTTTGAATATGGAGGGAAAACTCCGAATGTAGATCCAAGCCAGTTTGATCCCGGGATAATTTCAGTTCGAAATGAGCGCAAGGTGTGGGATGGACTTGTGGGAGGCTGGCTTCCTATCTTGCGGTTTGTGTATCCGGAAGAGCAAGGTGACTGGACTGAGCTCGTTGCCTTCGCACCGTTTCGCATGGAGAACGGCAACCAGTGGATGCAACCCGTGTGGTATCGTATCGCACGAATCACGAACGGCCGGCTCAAATGGGTCAGGTACATAGATTCATATATCCCCGTTCCTCCGCGGGAAGAAGCCTCCGGGACAGGGTTCTACGAGGACCTGCTTAACATGCGGGAAGCGTGGAATCATGAATTAGACGGCAGCATGAAAGTGTCACTGCCGGACCGACGACTGGAGGCCATGTCGCGCTATTCTCTAGTACGCATTCTGATGACCCGCATGGATTCGAGCCCCAAGTACGGTGTTGTGGATCAAAACTACGGTCACACCCAGCATGATGGATTTCAAGATACATTCAACGCTGAGACGCTAGCCTTCGTTGAGTGGGGAGATTTTGATACCGCGAAAAGATACATAGACAACTATCTACAGAAGTGGGTTCGCGATGATGGTTCACTCTTATATCGTGGACCTGAAATCGGACAGTACGGCCGAATGCTCACCAATCTGGCAGAGTACGCAGATTATACGCGCGACTATGCGATCTTGCTGAAGTACCGGGTGCGTATCGATGCTATTGCTCAAATTCTGCTTCAGTTGAGACAGAAGGCGCTCGCAATCAATAAGGAGGATGCACGTCACGGTCTTCTTGCGGGGTTCTCTGAGGCCGACGCTGTTCTAATGCCGAGTCCCGAGCGCTACATGGTTCCATATTATGGCAACAGCACGGAGGCCGAGCGCGGCCTGGGCGATCTGGGTAATGCTCTGACCAAGACAGATGACCCCGAACAAAGAAAGTTCGGAACTGATCTTCAGAGAATTGCTGTCGAATTGGACAGGGATGTCCAGTCCTCTGTCAATCGAACGCATTACGAGAACAGCGTTGCGACTTGTATCCCCGCGATCGCCGGGGGCAGACCACCGAATGAAGCTTTAGCGAGAGACGGAAAGGCTCCTGAAATGTATTCCGATCGTTCGTATGCCGAAATGCTTTTCTCGGGCAGTCTAACTCACGAGCAAGTTCACAATATAATCAGATGCCGTTCTACAAATAACGATATGGTTCTGGGCATGCCATCGATTGCTTCCCGAGGAGACGGAAAGAAACTCGACGGATACCTCTTTTATGCTCACGCATATGGCCTGATCCAGCATGATTTTGTACGAGAGTACTTACTCCTGCTCTACAGCACTATGGCGCATCTCTACACACGCGGCAGCTGGACGGCAACCGAGGTTCGGGGGATCGATCCCCAAGGGATATCCTATCCGTACGCCACGCCTGCGCAAGCTGTTGTGCCGCTGATGACCAGATGGATGTTAGTTTTTGAAGATCCACGATCGAACGAGTTATGGCTGACGAAAGCTACTCCACGAGATTGGTTGATGGATGGGAAGAAGATAGGGGTATCAGATGCTCCCACCCGATATGGAAAGATTTCCTTTCAGATTGTCTCCAACTTGCGCAACAGGAGGGTTGAAGTTTCCCTGGATTTACCTCAAAACCCCGTTGGCGGGAGAATTCATATCCGGTTGCGCGCGCCTGAAGGAAATGTGATTGGCTCAGTAACCCTCGATGGGCAGCAGATTCAAGATTTCGATCCAATTTCGGAGACAATCACTCTGGCTGCTGGTGCATCGGGAAGAAAGGATATCGTTGTTCACTATCAGTGAGCATCTGGCGAGTTTCTGCCAAAGCTGTGATGCGGGCACTGACTTGATCGCCCAGGTCAGTTAATTATTATGGCGACCTTTGGCGCGGTGTCGGAGATGACGTTGGAAATGACCCGTTGCGGGTTTTCGTTTTCCGGGCGGGGGGCGGGAATGGCCATGAGCCCATACGCCGCGTCACTCGGCATGAAAAACTCCGGCGACATGTTGCACCGGCGCAAATGGTGAGGAGTAGAGTCGGCCATCAGGATAGGCACAACGAAAATCCAGGTTGACATGCCAGCGCGCACTCGGTTATAGTTTTTGCCTTCCCCCATTCATACGCTTGTATGACGTGGAGTCTATAGGCCACTTGTGTGCAAACTGTGCTAGATACGCCAAACTGGAAAGCGAGGAATTCTGAAATGGTCCATATCGGTAAGGTTCAGCTGCTTGTTCTTCTCACCATCTGCCTCTCCACTTATCCAATGCGAGGAAAGGCCGAAGCCAACGCGGGGGCGCAAGCGGCACTGAGCAAGGCCTTGCTGGGCAAGGATGTCAAAGCGTTATTGGACATGCCCGCATATAAGGACGGGGTGGACCTGTATGTCAATCCGAAGACCGACAAGCGGCTGGACGAGCGGGGGATCGACATGAAAGACCTGGCCAAATACCTGAAAGACAAAGGCGTCGGCGTCGAGCGCGATGAGTGGGCGACGATTACCGAAGTGAAGGTGGACAGCGACCGCGTAGAGGTTCACCTGGGCGGCGGCGGCGAAGGCAGTGGCGCCAGCAAGAATGCCGAAAAGAAGGGCGCGGGTTTCAAGCGTGCAGGCGGGACGCGCATTAACTTCCGTTATGGCAGGGATGTGACGAACAGCGACATCAAGATTGATGCATTTCTGCCGCTGCTAGGGCGGGTTCTGGATACCAGCAAGATTAGCGCAAGCGTCGAGGCAGAGGGTCTCGCGCCCGAATTCCAGGAAGCTATCCGCACCAAGCAAATTATTCAGGGCATGACCTACCAGATGGTGTTGATGAGCGCCGGCGATCCCGATCAGAAGAAGGTGGAAGACACCACGGACGACAGCCTCCACGAAACCTGGTACTACCTCCGCGACGGCCATCGTTCGGTGGTAAGATTCGTCGACGGAAAAGTCGCGAAGGTGCTCGTGTACTGATTCTCCGCGGCAACGCGACTGGCCGCGCCGAAAGCGATTGGCTAGTTCAAATCTGCCGCGCAGCTCCCGGGGGTGCAGAGGTTTTGGTGATCTGCGCCCTCACGGTGCGAGGATAGAGTTACGGGTCCGGTCCGCCAGATTTGACCGCGCCGATGAGCGAGTGGATCGCAGCGGCAGGTTCAACCTCCGAAGCGGAGCTCGGGAAGAGATAACTCTTGTGCTCGAGAGCAACGGCTCGCAATGCGCGTGCGCGCGGCACGACCCCTCGCAGATCCCGCCATTACAATCATGATGATCGACGTTCACTGAGAGTGAGGACTATCCGTGAAGGAAGATACCTACGCGCATGCCGTTGCACGGACACTAACGTACTGCTTTTGGCGTGGAGTTAGTAACTGCCTAAAAGTCCGAGCGCTGGTCCAGGCTCGAACCCTTGCGATGGCCGCGCTACTTTCACTGCTTCTCGCCGGGGCGACACTGGGAAACTGCGCGCCCTATGCGACGAAGTTTTTGAGCGGCAAGGATGTCGAGGTATCTATCTATACCCCGACCATGTTTCGCATCCGGGTTTCGAGCCTTCAGGGCGAGAAGTTTCCGGCCGAGTATGAGATTCCGTTCGTCATCGGCAAGGTCGATTCATGGCCGCAGGTCTCTGCTCGGAGTTGGAGCGATGGGGATTTCGATATCATCGAGACCTCGAAGCTGCGCATCCGCATTTCACGCGTCGACCACACGTGGACGGTGTGGAGCGAGGCCGGCGAGCGCCGGATTTACCCGTCGGACGGACCTGTCTACGGCATCTTCCGCGACGGCTACACGGAATTCGATTCCGCCAGCGCGCTGGGGCAAAAGACCGCTTACAACCGCTATGCGCACTGGTTCTATAATCCGGAAACAAAACGTTACGTGGACACCTACCTAGGCGACGACGAAATCTATGACCAGTATTTTATTTATGGTCCGGATTATCCGAGCTTATTCAGCCAATTGAACGAGCTGGTGGGACCGGAGCCGCTGCTGCCGCGAAAAGCCTTCGGGTTTTTTCAGACGGAGCATATCGGGTGCAAGGGCAGCCAGACGCAATTGATGGACATCGCACGGAAGTTCCGGGAGCGGCACATACCGGCCGACACGCTGATTCTGGATTACGATTGGGGCGATGGGTGCCCCGGCGGCGATGAGGACAGCAAGTACTGGGGCCAGCTTGAATGGTCGGAAGGCTACAAGCAGCCGCTCAGCCCGAGCGAGATGATGGCGAAGTTGCACGAGATGCATTTCGACGTCATGCTTATCCATCACAGCGTGCCGGACTATCAGAATCGCGACAAAGCATTGAAGCGCGACCCGGAATTTACGTGGACCTCGCATGTCTACGACGCGAAGTACTGGTGGACGAAAGTGCGCGAGGAACTGGATAGCGGCGTGAGCGGCACATGGCAAGACACGCGCAAGAATGACGTGACCGACAGCGTGATCTACGGCGGACTGCAGGATATCTTCGGCGAGTCGCGGCGGGTTCTCTTCATGGGGAATCGCGACATGATGAAGGAGGACCCGTGGAGCATGGGGCGCGATAGTCCACCGTTCACTTCGCTTCTTGCGTCGCGCCGCTATCCATTCCGCTGGACGGGCGATTTGAGCACCAGTTGGAGCGAGTTGCAGTGGCAAATCGACGCGATCTCGAACACCTATGGACCGATGTCGGGAGTGGACTACATCACCGCCGATGCCTTCGGCGCGGATTGGAAGCAGCAGGCGCGCTGGAACCAGTTTCTGTCATTTACGCCGGTGGCGCGCTCGCACACCATGAAGCCGTGGGACATCAGCCTGGACACGAAATCGCTGGCCCGCATCATGGCGTTCGGCGACCAGGCACACGAGAACGACGACAGCGCCAAGCCACCGGACGAGGCGGAGATTGCAAGGCTTGCGGCCATGCATTCCCAGAAATTACCTACCGCGGAGAATAGCATTCGCAAGATACTCGGGTTGCGCTACCGCCTGCTGCCGTACCTGTATTCGTATGCGTACGAACAGTATCGGACGGGGTATCCGATCTTGCGGCCGATGGTGCTTGCCTTCCCCGACGACCTGGCATGCAGGTACAACCGCGAGCGGTATCAGTATATGTTCGGCGACGCATTTCTGGTGGCCCCGGTTTGGGCCGACCTGAACAGCATGGACATCTATTTGCCCAAAGGTTATGACTGGATCGATTATTGGACGAAAAAGGTGTATCACGGCGGACAAACGATCAGTTATGACACGAGCGACGTGGAGCGCCTTCCGCTATTCGTCAAGGCGGGGAGCATGATTCCCATGGAAAAGCAGGCGGAATGGATCGATCCCGTGGTCGCGGCAGATCCACTGAGCGTGGACATCTATCCCGCGGAGAAGCCTTCCGCATTCACACTTTACGAGGACGACGGCGTGACCACCCGCTATGAGTCGGGGGAGTACGCGACGACCGCGTTCCAGCTGAGCGAAGAGAGAGGAGAGATCAGCGTCGCGATCGGGGCCACCCTCGGCGAGTATAAGGGCAAGCCGGAGAGCCGGCGCATTGCGCTCGTGATTCATCTGCCGCAGGCGCCGCTCAAGGTGATGCGGAATGGCGTTGCGATGCACAAGGCGGAGAGCGGCGACTCGTGGAGCTATAACGCGCAAAGCCACACTGTCAACGTATCGTTGACGAAGGCGGCTTCAGAAAAAACAGAGATCGGGATCATCAACGGGCCCCGGTAGGCGGAAGACTCAACTGCCGACCGGGCGCCACACGCAGCGATCTTTCTGATGCGGTGGAGCGCGAAGCGGAACCCGGCAATCCGGTGCATGGCCGCAGAACCGCGGCCGGGGGCGAAACAACAGCGCTGAGCAAGTGAGCAAAGATTCTTGCTGTTGAGCCGGGGGGCCCTGACCTTTTATCCCACCAATTCCAGCGCGCGAATCGCCTGCTTGCGCACCGTGAGCCGCTCGACGAGATCCGTCCGCACTTCGTAGCCGCGGCCCGGCGTGTCGGGAACCGTAATTTCGCCCTGCGCCGACACCGTGACTTCCGGCTCGATGATGTCCTCGGCCCAATAGCGCGCCGATGCCGACACATCCCCCGGCAGCGTGAAATTCTCGAGCGTGGAGAGGGCAATATTGTGCGCGCGTCCAATGCCCGATTCGAGCATGCCGCCGCACCAGACGGGAATTCCGCGCTCCTGCGCCGCGTTGTGCACGGCGATGGCCTCTGAAAATCCCCCCACGCGGCCCAGCTTGATATTGATGATCTTGCACGACTCCATCTCGGTGGCCGCAAGCACATCGCGCCGGTTGCGAATGGATTCGTCCAGGCAGATGGGCGTCTCCAGCCGCTTTTGCAGAATGGAGTGATAGTAAAAGTCGTCGTACCACAGCGGCTGCTCGATCATCAGCAGGTCAAAGGCGTCAAACTTCACCAGGTGGTCGGCGTCGCGCAGCTTGTAGGCCGAGTTGGCGTCAACGCTCAACGAAATCTCAGGCCAGCGATGGCGCACGCGCTCCAGCACGTCCACGTCCCAGCCCGGCTTGATCTTGAGCTTGATGCGCTGATACCCGGCCGCAAGCTCCCGCTCAACGGTTGCCAGCAGTTCCGGAATCGAGGAATGGATGCCGAGGGAAACACCGCAGGCGATGGTTTCCTGCACGCCGCCAATCAAACGGAAGAGCGGGAGGCCTTCGCGCTGGGCCTCCAGATCCCATATGGCATTCTCAAGCGCGGCCTTGGCCATGCGGTTGCCCCGCACCAGGCGAAAGATGCGCGGGCACTCCCCGCCATGCTGGGGTGATTCGGCGGCCAGCATCGGGCCCAGTTCCTGCGTGATCACGGTCCAGGCGCCGTCGGTCGATTCGGCTGAAAAGTATGGATGCTCGCCCGCCGTGCACTCGCCCCAGCCGACCAGTCCCTCGGAATGGATCTCGGCCAGCAGGATTCTCCGGTTGCGCGTGACGCCAAAGCTGGTTTCAAAGGCGCGCAGGAGAGGGATTTCGACTTCGCGCAGGATGATTGCATCGATTCGCATAAGTTTTTTCCTCTTGGAGATCTAACCGAACATCATTCAGTCTGTTTCCAATTGCGTAGCCGGACCCAGTTCGAAGGCTCCGTTTCCTTGCGCGTCCCGGGAGAAACCTATGGCTGCCAGACCGCGTGAAAAAGCCTGCTGAAACTTTCGTCGATTCTCTGTCTGAAGGGCGAGGGCTCGTTCCCTGCCTTGTTCCGTGGCCTTCCACGCGTAGATGGAGGCCGGAACTTGTATGCGTTCTTCGATGATCTGCATGCCCGAAGGACGTCCGGCGACGATTGCCTCAACCTTTGGCGAATCGAGCTGCCACTCCGCCAAAAGACGGTCCGTGGGAAGCCCTGCCTGCAGTCGAGATGAGGATACACCATAGAAATCGGGCCGATAGGTGCGAACGATTGCGCCCAGCCTGTGGATATTCATGAAGGCGTTCTTGATTTCCAGCGGATCGAACGTCCACTGCACATGCCGGATGCCCCGGGAAAGCGCTTCAAGTCTTTGTTGCAGCTTGAGTTGTCTGCCGATGCCGCGGTTGCGGTAGGGCTCCCGGACGGCCAGCATGTGGGAATGGAGATAGGTTTGCGGCTGAGGGTGACCGGTTTTCACTCCCGGCAAAGAAAAGACGAAACCAACCAGCGTGGACGCTGCGCCCGAGTTGCGGTCGAGCTCGGTGTCGAACGCGCCCATCACCTGCCCGCCGATGGTCTGCGCCACCAGGAATGCCTTGCGGGGAATGACATCACTCTCATCGTAGCCCCAAGTCTCAATCTGGAGCTGGACACAGGCCTCAAGCTCGTCAAACCCGGCGCATGAGCGGATCTCGATCACGTCTGAGCCTCGGCGCCGAGCTTGAGCTTGGCTTCAGCCCACAACGCTTCCAGTTCTTCTGGAGCAAGCTGCTCGAGCGGCCGCGCAGAAGCCTTCTCCATCTCACTGAAGCGCCGGCGAAAGCGCAGATTGCAACCGCGTAAAGCCATCTCCGCATCCACGCCCAGGTGCCGGCCCAGGTTGACCACGGTAAACAGCAGATCGCCCAGCTCGGCCTCGACGGCGGGCTTGCGGGCAGGGTCGCCGGAGGCAGCCTCGGCCTCGAGTTCCGCGGTTTCCTCGGCCAGTTTGGGCAGCAGATCGCGCCAGTGGGGCCAGTCAAAGCCAGCCTTCGCGGCCTTGCCGCCGAGCTTGGCCGCCTCGGCCAGAGCAGGCATCGCCCGCTGCACAGAGTCGAGTCTGGAAGCCGCGCCGAGTCTCGAAGCTGGGTCGGCGCGGGCGGTGGTTTGCTTTTCGGCCAGCTTGATCTCTTCCCAGTTGCGCAGCACTTTTTCCGCCGAACCGTCCACCGCCGGATCGACGACGGCGCGATTTCCCGCGGCCCTGGACGCCTCATCGCCGAAGACATGCGGATGGCGGCGCACCAGCTTGCGATTCAGATGGTCGAGCACGTCGGCGATGGTGAAGTGGCCCTCGTTGGCGGCCATCTCCGCGTAGAAGAGCACCTGCAGCAGCAGGTCGCCGAGTTCTTCGGCCAGGTGCGGAAAGTCGCGCCGCTCAATGGCGTCGAAGACCTCATAGGTTTCTTCAAGCGTGTACTTGCGGATGGTGTCGAAGGACTGCTCGCGGTCCCATGGGCAGCCATCGGGGGCACGCAAGCGGGCCATGATCGCCGCCGACTCCCGAAAGAGAGCCGCCGCACGCGCCGGATCGGTCGCCGTCTTCGCCGCAGTTGATTGTTTTCGAGAATTGTTGGGAGGGAGTTCCATTGCCCTTCAGTCTACCGCGTGCGCGAGCGCCTAAGGGGTCACGTCCGTCTCTGAAACCGTATACTCAACTCGCGCATGATTCGTATTTTGGCAACGGGATTCGCAGGCCTGCTCGGACTGGCCTTCGGCAGTTTTCTGAACGTGTGCCTGAGCCGCTGGCCCGCGGGCGAGAGTGTGGTTACGCCCCGGTCGCATTGCCGCAACTGCGATCACACGCTCGGCTGGTGGGAAAACATTCCACTGGCGAGCTGGGTGTTTCTGCGCGGGCGCTGCCGGGGTTGCGGCGCGTGGATTGGTTGGCGGTACCCGCTGGTGGAGTTGGCCGTCGGCGCCCTTTGGGCATTTGCCGTTTGCAGCTCTTCCGGTTGGGGGCCTGGGCCCGACGACTCCCCGCTCTCGCTTTACCCGGCAATCGCGCGGGTCGCTGGAAGCATGCTCTTCTACTGGCTTCTGGTAGCACTGGCCGCACTTGACTCTGAGCACCTATGGCTTCCCGACCGGCTTACGCTGCCAGGAACCGCCCTAGGGCTGGCCTTTTTTCTCCTGGAGCAAGGGGCGCAGAAATACCGGGGAGCTTTCTACCCTGACCATCCGGGATTGCTCGACGAAATGCTCCGGCGCCTGCTTGACGAAGGACTGCAGCGCCTGCTCGCCATCCTGGCCGCCGCCGGCCTCATCCTGGTCATCCGTTGGCTTTATTGGCTTATGCGCCGCCGCGAAGGCATCGGCCTGGGCGACGCCAAGCTGATGGCTTTGCTGGCCGCATGGCTCGGACTGCCCGGCGCACTGCTCGCCTTCGGCGTCGGCGCAGTTCTGGGAGCATTGGGCGGCGTGGTTGTGCTCATCACTCGCCGCAAGGATGCGGCAACCGAGAGTCTCGCCACAACCAAGCTCCCGCTGGGCACGTTTCTCTGCATTGGCGGCGTCATCAGCAGCCTGTGGGGACAGACCATGATCAGCGCCTATTTGCGCTGGGCCGGCTTTTAGAGTCGGTCAGGAACTGTGGCGTGAGCAGCGTCAGTGAGACGTTCCCGCAGAGGATTGAGTCGGATTCGACGGCTTCGCATTCGCCATCTCCGGCTCCCTGAGAGCCTTCTTTGCATCCTTGGCGCGCCTGCTGTCGGGATCGTATTCAATCACCTTCAGATAGTTTGCGCGCGCAACCGCAAAGTTGCCCAAATGCCGGTTCGCCTCCGCCAGTCCCCAGTAAACTTCGGGCTCATCGGGCGCCAGCACCAGCGCCGACTGGAACCGCGACAGCGCCGCCTTCCAGTCCTTGTTGTCGAGGTAATACTGGCCTACAGAGATGTCTTCCTTCGAGGTTTCCCTGGGAGGCCCTTCGAGCACGTCGTCCTTCTTGCCATGCTTACCGCTCGGCTCGTCCTCCCCCGGTGCGGGCAGCAGACTGTCCATGCTCTTCAGGTCGGAGCTCGATTCCATCTCCCCTGTGCTCACGGACGCATCGCCCTCATCCGGGCTCTTCACCGGATCGAGATCGGCAAACGGCGCGGCCATGTGATCGATCGCCGAATCTGAAGAAGATCCAGAAGGCAGATCGGGCGTGATGCTGGTCGGCATCAACGGCACGTTGCTGGTGTCGGTGGGGAACGGATTCGCATCGGCCGGGGCGGATGCCGGACTTTGGGCCGCCGCGGGCTTCGTCTGGCCAGCAGAGGTTTTGCCTTGCCCCGAGCCGTCCGCCTGCGCCAGCGCCGCTGAACCCACCGCAAGACAGCCAGCCAGAAGGAACGCAATCCCGATGCTCCGACTCATTTTGCTCCCCATCATCCCCATCACATCCCCTTCAATGTTAGGATGCGGCCATACAGTCTTCTCAGTTTACGACGCGACTCGACACAAACCGCTCACCAGGAAAGCATCGCACATTCGCATGGGACTGATCATCCGCTCTTCCGCCATCCACGCCGCCGGCTGCTACACAACGACAGCAATCAAGAAAGGCCTCCGCGTGGCCGAGTACACCGGGCACCGGTTGACCAAAGAGCAGGCCGACCTGAGCTACGAGGACTCGCCGATCACCTACCTGTTTGGACTGGGAGACGGCGAGATCGTCATCGACGGCCACGCCATGGCCATGTTCATCAATCACAGCTGCGACCCCAACTGCGAAACCGAGGAGAAGGATGGTCACATCTGGATCAGGGCGATTCGCAACATAGCTCCCGCTGAAGAAATCACCTACGACTACTGCCTGTATGACGGCGGAGACGATGAAGCCGTTTGCAACTGCGGCGCAGCCAAATGCCGCGGCACCATGTACTCGCGCGAAGAGGTGCGCCGCCGCAAAGCAGTGGCCAAGAAGGCTGAGACGAAGAAATCCGTGAAAAAGAGACGCTGATCTTCGCCGTCTAATTCACTTGAGTTTTTCTCCACTCCGCCACGTCTTTGACCGTGTGGCTTTGTGTCTGGTGGTGGAATTTCTTGTTCTCCCATGCCTCAAAATCGGGACATGAGGCAGCCAGCATTGGTGCAAGAACAGGCGGTGAGCGAGCGAGCACCGCCAACTCCGCTGCCGTTTTTCTCACATCAGGCGGAGTGCATCGACATCGACGATCAGGTTGCGGCGCGGAACTCCGGCAGCGTCAGAGTGCGCCAGCATGCCCTTGAGCGCCGTGTTCAACGCCTTGCGGGACGCGCCCTTCAAAATCAGGTGAAAACGGTAGACGCCCTTGATTCGCGCAATCGGCGCAGTGCACGGGCCCAGCACGCGCACCCCCTCCGGCGCGGCATTCTGGAACCAGCGCCCCAACTCCGACGACCACGCCACCGCTTCCTCGAGTTTGGCCGACTGCACGAGCACATTGGCGAGGACGCCGAAGGGCGGATAGTGCATCCAGCGGCGGTACTTCAGCTCCCGCTCCGCAAAACTGAGGTAGTCGTGTGTGGTGGCGGCCACAATCGCGTAGTGGTCAGGATAGTAGGTCTGCACCACGACGCGGCCCGGCAGATCGCCGCGACCTGCCCTGCCTGACACCTGGGTCATCAACTGGAAGACGCGCTCGGCGGCGCGGAAATCGGGCATCGACAGCGCGTGATCGCACCCCACCACGCCCACCAGCGTAACGCCGTGAATGTCATGTCCCTTGGCGATCATCTGCGTGCCGACCAGCAGGTTGATCTCGCCCGAGTGGAGCCGCGCCAGCAGGCGTTCGAGGTCATAGCGGCCGCGCACCGTGTCACGGTCCATGCGCCCGATGCGGGCAGCGGGAAAAATCTCCGCCAGCCGCTCTTCGCCCTGCTGCGAACCCGCGCCCAGGTAGTAGAGATGTTCGCTGTCGCACTTGGGACAGCGCGCCGGCACCGAGCGGTAGTAGCCGCAGTAGTGGCACTCGAGCCGCTGCCCGGCGCGGGCAATTTCGGCTTCCTCGCCGGCAGGCTTGTGGTGGGTGAGCGCAATGGCGCAGTTCTGGCACTCCAGCTTTTCGCCGCACGCGCGGCAGATGACCGCAAACGAGTAGCCTCGCCGGTTGAGCAGGATCAGCGCCTGCTCGCCGCGCTCAAGCGCCGCGCTGGTTTGCTCTATCAGGGAGCGGGAAAAAAGCTGTTCCTTGCCCGTCTCCTGAAACTCGTGCCGCATGTCGATCAACTCCACAGCGGGCAGGGGGCGGTTCATCACACGGTCCTTGATTTCGATGCGCGCGTACTTGGCCTGCACCGAGTTTTGCCAGCTTTCAAGCGACGGCGTGGCCGACCCCAGCACCACCACGGCCCCGGCCAGCTTGGCACGCATCACGGCCACGTCGCGCGCGTTGTAGCGCGGCGTCTCCTCCTGCTTATAGCTCTGATCGTGCTCTTCATCGACCAGGATGAGGCCCAGATCGGGCGCAGGGGCAAAGATCGCCGACCTGGTACCAACCACGATGCGGGCCTCGCCTCGCTGGATGCGCCGCCACTGCTCGCTGCGCTCCTCGGGCGTGAGTGCGGAGTGGAGCAGCGCCACACGTTCGCCAAAGGCCGCATCGAGCAGGCCCACGGTCTGCGGTGTGAGGCCGATTTCGGGAACCAGCAGGATGGACGACATTCCCTTGTCCAAGGCCCGCTGCATGGCCGCAAGATACACCGCCGTCTTGCCTGAGCCGGTGACGCCGTAGAGCAAGAATGGATGGAACGCGCCCAGGCCGGCAGCCAGTTCCGCAAGCGCGTCGATCTGCGGCTCGTTCAGCTTGAAAGGCTCTGAAGTGGGCTGCAACCCGCCCATGCGGAAGGCCGCAGCACGCTCATCGATTCTTACCAGCCCCCGCCGCACCAGGGTTTGCAGAGTGGAGGAAGGCAGATCCTTCTGCCGCAACACGGCCAGGGGCAGTTCGCCGCCGCAGGCCGCCAGCTCCGCCAGAATGGCCTGCTGCTTTGCGGTGAGGGCAGGCAAACGGGTCTCGTCGATGAGAACCGCAAACCGCTCGGTCCGCCGCGCATCGCGCTCCACGGCCGCCGTCTCCCGCGCGATCCACTTCTTGCGCAACATTGCGGCAAGCACCGGCAATGTAGCCGCAGTCGCGGTTCTCAGCGTGGACACCTTCACCGGTTCCCCATCAGCAAGCCGCGCCAGTACGCGCTGCTCCAAGTCAAGCTCCTCCGGCGACAGGCGGCTCTTGCGCTTAGAGCCGGGTGAGGAAGGCCTCGACTTTGAGGCCCTGGAAGCTGTGGCGTCGTCCTCCAACCGATTGGCCAGCAGATCCCTGCCCAGGTCCGTAATCCGGTAGTAGACGGTGCGCCGCACCTCGGCGGTGAGCGGCAACATGCCGCGCAGCACCTCGCCGAGCGGGGCAAGGTAGTATTGCGCCATCCACTCCGCCAGCGCGAGCAATTGCTCGCTCAACAGCGGCTCTTCGTCGAGCACCGCCTCGAGGGAACGCACCTCGACGTCCGCCGGAGCCTTGGCATTCACCCCGGTCACCACGCCGATCAGCTTCTCGTTGCGAAAGGGCGCAATCACCCGCACTCCCCGCTGCACAAGCTGCCCCGCCCTCACCGCATAGGTGAACGGGCGATCAAGCGGAACCGGCAGCGCGACTTCGCAATAGGCAGGCATGGAAGGCAGCTTTCAGTGTAGGGGATGCGGCGAACGGCCTTGCGGTGGAAACCTCGCCCTATTCCCTGGCTTGAGGCGTTACAATTCAATGCTGATGGCACCCAAACCGGACACCAATGGACATTCAGCGCATGCCGCCAAGGCAGACGCCGCGCCCGCAACCAAATTGGCGGCGAGGCGGCCGCCCGTCACGCTTTCGATTGACATTGGCGGCTCGGGCCTGAAGGCCATGCTGCTGGACCCCGACGGCAAGCCGGTAAGCGAGCGCCAGCGCGTGGCCACCCCCGCCGTGCCTACGCCGACGGCCGTGCTCAAGGGGCTGGACGATTTGGTGGCGCTTTTGCCCGGCTTCGATCGCGTCTCGGCGGGCTTTCCCGGCGTGATCAAGCGCGGCGTTACGTACACTGCCGCGAATCTGAATCCCGAATGGATGAACTTTCCGCTCCAGGCCGAACTCGAAAAGCGCTGGAAGAAGCCCGTACGCGTAGCCAACGATGCGGCCGTGCAGGGCTACGGCTCTGTCTGCGGCAAAGGCGTCGAGCTGACGCTGACCCTGGGCACCGGTATGGGCTCGGCGCTGTTCACTGACGGCCGTCTCTGCCCCGGGCTCGAGCTCGGCCACCATCCCTGGCTCAAGAAGACCTATGAGGATTACCTGGGCCGCCGCGGCCTGGACAAGTACGGCAAGAGAATCTGGAACAAGCTGCTGAAAAAGGCCATCGCGCAAACTGCGGCCACCTTCAACTGGGACTACCTCTACATCGGCGGAGGCAACACCAAGAAGATCGACTTCGACCCCGGCAAGAATGTAAAGATCGTCTCCAATGAATCCGGCATCTTTGGCGGCGTGGCGCTCTGGCGCGAGTGGTAGGATCGGCGGCGTTCGCGGAGCTTGCCGCGCTTGGCGCCTGTTGGCGGCGTTCGCCTACGCCCTGGTGGGATTGGATGGGTTGCACAGACCGCGGTGGCCGGCGGCGAGAATCGACTCGCCCGAAAACCTGGGGCCGGATTCCCCAGTTTGAAATCGGCCGTGACCAAATCAACTGAGATGAGGTGAGGAGCTATCGCATGAGGAGAATTCGATTCTGCGTGGTTGTGGGGCTGCTTGCCGCATGCATGCTTTGTGAGGCGCAAGGGGTGCAGGCCCAGTCGAAGGACGAGAAGGCAATTCGCGCGCTCGCAGATAACTTTGTTGCAGCCGTCCGGGCCAAAGACCTGGACGCCATCATGAAGATGTATGTTCCGGGGAACGAGCTTTTCGTCTTCGACGTCTCGCCGCCGCGCCAGTACGTGGGCTTTGACGCCTACAAGAAGGATTGGCAGGCCTTCCTTGACACGATGAAAGGCCCGCTCCAGGCCGAGATCAGCGAGCTGAGCATCAGCACCGACGGAAAGCTGGCTTACAGCCACTGCATACAGCACGTGATGGGAACAACCGCCGATGGTTCCCCATTCGAAATCAAGGTGCGCGTCACTGACGATTACCGCAAGATTGGAGGGAAATGGCTGGTGACTGTGGAGCACGTGTCAGTACCCGTGGATCTGACGACAGGTAAGCCGGACATGCTGTCGAGGCCGTAGATTCTTCAAACAACGATGGCGGCGGCCTGGACCGCGAGCCAAGAGCTAGGAGCCGGAAGCAGTTTTTGGAGGCGGCTTCAGGCCCAGCTCGCGCATGGCAATTTGCAGATCGGCCCAGGCCTCTTTTTTCTGGCGAGGATCGCGCAGCAGATAGGCGGGATGGTAGGTGACGATCAACTGCATGCCGCGAAAGGCGTGGACGCGGCCGCGCAGCCCCGCCAGCGGCTGCCGCTGGCCCAGCAGGTAGGTTGCCGCCGTGGCGCCCAGCGCCACCAGCACCTGCGGCCGCACCGCGTCGATCTGGCGAAAGAGGAACGGCGAGCAGGTGTTGGCCTCGTCGGGCTCGGGCGTGCGGTTGCCCGGCGGACGGCACTTGACCACGTTGGCAATGTAAACCTGCTCGCGCTTCAATCCCATGGCCGCGATCATGTTGTTGAGCAGTTGCCCGGCGCGGCCCACAAAAGGCAGTCCCTGTGCGTCTTCGTCGGCTCCCGGCCCTTCGCCCACAAACATCAGCCGCGCGTTGGGGTCGCCGTCGGCAAACACCAGCTTGTTGCGGCCCTTGTGGAGAGCGCAGCGCGTGCAGTCGCCGATTTCATCGCGAATCATCTGGAGTGCGGCCGCGCGGTCGCCCTCGGGCACGACGGCGGCAACCTGGGGAGGAGCGGTTATGGGTTTTCGGGGCGGAATGGCCTGGTCCTCATTTGAAATCCGTGGATTTGAGATCGGGGGACTTGAAATCGGGGGTTGCGCATTGGGCGCGGACGGCGGCTGCTCTTCCAGTGCGGCCTCGGCAGCCAGCAAGGCGGCATCCACCGGCCTGCGGTAAAACTCCGTCAGCCCCAGGTCACGATAGAAGCGGACGCGCTCGACCAGTGCGTCGCGGGTGGGCCGATCGAGCTGTCTCGCCAATTGGTTTACTCCACAAAACTCGTTTACTCGGCTCGTTTACTCGATGATCAATTGCCGCCGCGCCGCCGGCGGAACAGCATCGCTCAACACGCGGTCCTGCCTTGACTGCGGGTCCTCGTGCTCATCGAATTCAAGCACCATCGATCGCGGCCGGCGCAGGGCCAGAATCTCATCGAGGATGCGATCGGCGAGCTGGCGCTTGGGCATCTCGGGCAATTCGGTCGAGGTGGTCGGCGTCAGGAAGGTGGCTGCATTCGTGTCCGCCTCGATGCCGACGCCGCCGGCTGTGACGTCGTTGACCACAATCGCGTCGGCGCCCTTGCGCAACAGTTTGGCGCGGCCGTTCTCCATGCTGTTTTCAGTTTCCGCCGCAAAGCCGATGATCAATTGTCCCGGCCGCCGCCGCCGCACCACTTCGGCCAGTATGTCTTCAGTGGGCGCCAGCTCCACTGTGATGGGCCCGCTGCGCTTCAGTTTTTGCTCGCTGACCGCGACCGGCCGGTAATCGGCCACGGCTGCGGACTTGACCACCAGCGTGGCCTCGGCCATGCGCTCGAGCACCGCCTCGCGCATCTCGGCCGCCGTAATCACCTTCACCAGTTCGCAGTGCGCGGGTGGATGCAGCGCCGACGGACCGCTGATGAGAATCACCCTGGCGCCGCGACTGTGCGCGGCCTCGGCCAGCGCGTAGCCCATTTTTCCGCTGGATCGATTGCCGAGGTAGCGCACTGGGTCCAGCGCCTCGCGCGTGCCTCCGGCGGTTACCAGCACCACTTCGCCGGCCAGATCATGACGGCGGCCCAGCAACCCCAGCACCGCGTCCGCAATCGCGTCCGGCTCGGCCATGCGCCCCATGCCCACCATGCCGCAGGCCAGCTCGCCCGTCCCCGGCTCGACCACCCGCACGCCCCTCTGGCGCAGCGTCTCAAGGTTGGCCTGCGTGGCAGCGTGGTTCCACATGTTCACATTCATGGCCGGAGCCACCAGCACCGGCGCCGTTGTGGCCAGGTACATCGTGGTCAGAAAGTCGTCGGCGATGCCGTGCGCGAACTTGGCCAGAATGTTGGCCGTCGCCGGAGCCACCACCAGCGCGTCGGCCCATTGCGCCTCGCCGATGTGCTCGATGCCGTTCTGCTCGCCGGCAGTGTCCACGGCTGCGTCGGCCGCCTGGTCCCACAGGCTGGTGATCACCCTGTGGCCGGTGAGCGAAGCGAAGGTGAGCGGTTGCACAAATTTGCAGGCCGACGCGGTCATCACCACGTGTACTTCAAGGGCCTGCCGCTGCAACGCGCGCACCAGTTCCGCCGCCTTGTACGCGGCAATACCGCCCGAGACGCCCACCGTGACTCTCATGGCTCAATTGTAGCTGTTTTTTGTTTGTGGAGAAGGGCTGCGCAACTGAGTCCGCAGCCGCGCGCATTCAGCCATAAAGCCCAGCCGCCGCGGCCCTGGAAACAAAGGGAGCCGCCCGACAAGGGGCCATTGCACTCTTTAAAACCCGACTCAACCGACCGCTAGCTGAGCAGAATCGGAACAGCCGGACCCTCCACCAGCGGCTTGACCACCTCAACCTCGGTCTTGACGTAGGAAATTTTGCCGGCGTCAATTTCTTCCTGCGCGATGCGGCAGGCCTTGGTGGACTGGGTATGGATCAGAGCGTGGGAGCCGCTCTGCAATTGGCGAGCGCGACGCGCAGCGACAAGAACCTTGCGGTAGTTCGAATCGAAGCTGGTCTCAATCGTCATCGGAATCCTCCTCGAAGTTCAGTTGCTGCTGGCGGGAGTCGCCGAGAATGCCAAACGCCTCCAGCACGGGCTTGAGCCGCTCCTGCGTGTTGGATTGCAAGCAGGCTGCGGCGACCTCCAACACCCTGCGCGAGCGGTAGGCAATGGCTTCGCCGGTGCGATAAAACCGCTCAGCCAGCACGATGGCCTCAAGCTGCGCCACCGCCCGGTCAAGAATGTCGTTGACCAGAATATAACCGTACTGGCGAAAATTCTCAATCTCCTTGCTGGCTTCGCTGAGGCGGCGATAGAGTTCGGCCTCGTTCACCACGCCCTCAGCGCGGCTGCGATTGCGGAGCCGCGTGCGCAGCACCTTGGGGTTGGGCGGAAGAACAAAGATGCTGACCGCCTCGGGCATTTTTGCGCGCACCTGCGCCGCGCCCTGCACATCGATGTCCAGCAGCAGATCGTGTCCCGCGTCGCGCGCCTCCGTCGAGTGACTGGCGGGCCGTACCGTAGAGGTGGCCGAACACCTCGGCATGTTCCAGAAACATGCCCGCCGCGACCATCCGCTCGAACTCCTCGCGGGTGGTGAAGTGGTACTCGCGCCCATCTTCCTCAGAGCCGCGAGGAGCCCGCGTGGTCCACGATATCGCGAAGTCCACGCCGCTGAGCTGCTTGCGCAATTCACTCACCAGCGTGCTTTTGCCCGAGCCCGAAGGCGCCGAAATAATAAAAAGAATTCCTGCCACGTTTCGTTCTTCCTTCAGACTCCGGTTTTTCTGGTCCCGATGTGCAATTCCTGTTTTTCATTCCACGTTTTGAATTTGTTCCCGCGCCTTTTCGATCTCCGCCTTCATGGCCAGGCCCAACTCGGTGATGCGCGTGCCTTTTCCGCCCAGGCCGCCGGTCTTTGAGAGCAATGTGTTGGCCTCGCGGTTCATCTCCTGAAGAAGAAAATCGAGTTTCTTGCCCACTTCGCCACCCGCGGCCAGCAACTCGCGAAAGTGCCCGATGTGCGTGGTCATGCGCGTCAATCTCTTCGGCAATATCGCTGCGCTCCACCAGCACGGCAACCTCCTCGAGCAGCCGCTGGCGGTTGAACTCCGGTCCGGTGGCCGCCAGCAGGCGCTGGGTCAGCCTCTGCTGGTAGCGCTGCTCAATCTCGGGGCGCAACTCGGCCACGCTGTCTGTTGCTTCGCCAAGCCGGTCGAGCGTGCCCGTGCAGAATGGCCGCCAGCGCTTCACCCTCGCGCGCGCGCATGGTCTTCAGCTCGTTCGAGCAGCGGCCCGATCTGCTGCAGTACGCTTTCGTTCGAGCGCGGCCAGGTCGCCATCCGAGCGGCTTTCAGCCTGCAACGCGCCGGGCATGCGCAAAGCCGCATTCAGATCCGGCTCGCCCTTGAGTCCGTGCTCTTTGCGCGCCGCTGTGAAGGCGGCAAGATAGGCTTGCAACCAGTTCGCGATTGTAGCCGGCCTTCTGCTGGCCGGTACGATCCACCGATAACGACAACTCCACGTGCCCGCGCACCAGGTTCTCCTTGAGCACCTTGCGCAGCTCCATCTCCAGCGCATCAAGGCCGGAGGGCAGGCGCAGTTGCACATCGAGAAAGCGGTGATTCACGCTCTTCACGGTGAGCGTGTAGCTCAACTGGTCTTCATCGCCGAGCGGCACGCGCGGTTGGACGCGCGCAAACCCGGTCATCGAATAAATCGGCATTCTTACTCCTTGCTCCCGGTGGCCAATGCCGGCTCGCACCCGGGCAAGATACGGCAGTGTGATGCTCCGCGGGCGGCGCTTCGGGCTCCGGCTGATCCATGAATTGCAACTGGTAAAGGCGCTGATAGGTTGGCGAGGCCGTCAAGAACTCCTCGTGCGAGCCGATGGCGGTGATGCGGCCGTCTTCAAGCACCGCGATGCGGTTGGCGCGGCGGATGGTGGAAAGCCGGTGCGCGATCACCATCACCGTGCGTCCCTGCATCAAGTTGGCCAGCGCGACCTGCACCAGCGATTCGCTCTCCGCGTCAAGCGCCGAGGTAGCCTCGTCCAGAATGAGAATGGGCGCGTTTTTGAGAATGGCGCGCGCAATGGCCAGGCGCTGCCGCTCGCCGCCGGAAAGGCGAAATCCCTTTTCGCCGATCACCGTGTCATAGCCCTGCGGCATGCGCAGAATAAAGTCGTGGGCCAGTGCGTTGCGCGCCGCCTGCTCCACCAGCGACTCCTTCACATCCGGCTGGCCGTAGGCAATGTTGTTGCGCACCGTGTCGTTGAAGAGGATGGTCTCCTGCGTCACCTGCGCGACCTGCCTGCGCAGCGAGGCCAGCGTCAGGTAACGCAGATCGTGTCCGTCAATGAGAATCGAGCCGGTGCTCACGTCGAAGAAGCGCGGAATCAGGTTGACCAGCGTGGACTTGCCGGCTCCGCTAGGGCCCACCAGCGCCAGCACCTCGCCGGCCCTGACCTCGAGATCGATGTTGTGCAGAATCTGGTGCTCGCCCTCTTCCGTCGAGTAGGAAAAGCCCACGTTCTGAAACTCGATCGACTTGATGAAATCGCTTCAGCGTGGCGGCATGCGGCCGTTCCTTCACGTCGTCTTCAGTGTCGAAGAACTTGAAGATGGAAGACGACGCGCCCATCGCCTGTTGGAAGCTGTTGTAGAAGATAGGCAAATTTGCGCACCGGATCGTAGAGCTTAAAGAGCAGGATGATGAAGGCGCCAAACATCCCCATCGTCATCTGGCCGTGCAGAATCTGGTTGCGCCCGATCCACAAAAACATGGCAATGGCGATCGCGCCGATCGTGTCCATGAGCGGCGAACTGATCGACTGAATCCGCACGTTGCGCAGGTTGGCGCGGAACAGCCTGCGCGCCGCGGTCTTGAAGCGCAGTATCTCCCACACCTCGGTGTTGAAGGCCTTCACAATTCGGTTGCCGGTCACGGTTTCATGCAGGATGTTCTGAATTTCGGCCAGCTTGTCCTGCCCGGTACGGGTACGCGTGCGCACTTCTCCGCCGATCTTGCGCGCCGACGTAACCACAACCGGAATAAACAACAGCAAGGCCCAGCTCAGCTCTCCGCCCAGCTTGATCACGAGCACCAATCCGGCAACGAAGGTGAAGAACTGCTGCAGAAACTCGCCGATCACCGAGCTGACCGCAACCTGCACCCGATCCACATCGTTGATCAGCGTGGAAAGAATGGTTCCCGTGGGGTGCTTGTGAAAGAAGCTGGACGAACGGCGCAGAGTGGCCTCGTAGAGATGATTGCGCAGGTCGGTGATCAGGCCGAAGCCGGCGTAGTTCACCAGGTATGTGCCCAGGTAATCGCAAAGCCCCTTGGCCAGCGTGGAGACCACCAGGGCGAAAGCCACCACGTTCCACGCATTGTGCAATGGATGACGTGGGAAGTGAGCGCCCTGAGGTCGAAGTGCCACTTGCTGTTGGTGAGCCCCAGAAGAATCGGTCCCTCGGGCGCATCGGGCCGCAGAACCTGGTCGAAGATGGGCTGGAGCAGCAGCACCCGGAACGTATCGAGCACCCCAGTAAGCGCCAGCAGAACTACGCCGGGAAGCCATTCAAGCGTAAAGGGAAGTCCGTAGCGGATGAGGCGAAAAAAGTTCTTCATGAGGGCCTGCCTGCGTGCCTTGCGCAAGTTTCCCGGCCCTGTTTAGGGTAGGTGCGAAACTCCATCCCACCATTGTAGCCGGGCTCACTTGATCCGGGAGGGCCTGCATCTGATTTGGCATACGCAGCGGGACGCACACCAGACTTCCCTTGCCACGATTGCCGCGTGACCAGTTCCAAAGCAAAAGAGAGGCCTCGCGTTTGGGAGGCCTCGCGTTTGGGAAAGCAGGAATGCGGCGGCCCAGGCCGCTCGCCTTTGGGGACCTGGGGAAACTCGAACCCACGCAGTTAGAGAGCTAGAAGTCATCTCATAAATGTCAGCCGACCATCGAAGACGTCCCTCAGGGGCTAAAGCCCATCGGTTTTGGCGGCTTTTTGCGGCACGGCTGAAGCCGTGCCCTTTCAAAACAGGTTTATGAGATGACTTCTAGTAATTTTTGAGTTGGACAATCGCCTTCAGGATGCCTTCGGGCTGGGGAAGAATCGCGTCCTCGAGCAGCGGCTGGTAGGCGACATAGGTATCCATCGCGCCGATGCGCCTTACCGGGGCATCGAGATCGTCAAAGAGCTCATCGCCAATGCGCGCCGCTATCTCAGCGCCATAGCCCCAACTGATCATATCCTCGTGCGCCACAATCACTCGATTGGTTTTGCGGACCGAGGCGGCAATGGCCTCCCAGTCGTAGGGACTGAGGGTGCGCAGATCGATGATTTCGGTTTCGATGCCATGCTCGCGCTGCGCCCGATCCGCGGCCTGCATGGCACGCGGCACGAGCGCGCCGTAGGTGACCACCGTGAGATGCGTTCCCGGCCGGACGATCTTGGCTTTGCCGAAGGGAATCGCAAACTCCGGCCCCGGATAAGGCGCGCGGCCGAAGGGCTCGCGGTAAAGCCGCTTGTGCTCAAGAAACAGCACTGGATCGTCGCAGCGAATGGCGGTGCGCAGCAGGCCATTGGCGTCAAGGGCGTTTGAGGGAAACACGACGCGCAGCCCGGGAATGTGGGTGAAGATGCTCTCTCCGCTTTGCGAGTGGTAAACGGCGCCGCCGCTGAGATAGCCGCCGATGGGCACGCGAATCACCACCGGAGCAGGCCATGCACCGTGGGAGCGCCAGCGCATCAGCGCCAGCTCATTGCGAATCTGGTGCATGGCAGGCCAGATATAGTCGAAAAACTGAATTTCGACCACCGGCTTCATGCCCCGCACCGCATAGCCGACAGCCCTGCCCACGATATTGGCTTCGGCCAGCGGCGAATTGAAGACGCGCTCGGAGCCGAACTCGGTTTGCAGTCCGGCGGTCAGCTTGAAGACGCCGCCTTTGCCCTTGACCTCAGCCAGCGCAGCTTCGCGGCTGGCGTCGGCAACGTCTTCGCCGTAAACCACAATGCGCGGATCGCGCCGCATCTCGTCGTGCAGGCAGGCATTGATGAGGTCGGCCATGGTGCGCGGATCGCCGCCCTTTTCATGTCCGGCTTTGCCTCCGCCTTCGCCGCCCGGCGCCTGCGGATGCTCCCGGTCGAAGGCCGCGCCGGTCGCGTTAAGGTCTTCAGAGTAAACATGCGCCGTGATGCTTTCCACCCTGGGCAAGGGAGCTTCGAGAGCGCGCTCCGCGGCCGCGGCGGCCAAACGGTCCTGCTCCTGGTCGAGTTCGTTGATCTCGACCTCAGTCAGAATCCCCTCGCGCAGCAGGCGCACCTGCAGCTTGGCAATCGGATCGCGGAGCGCGTCGGCTTCGCGCTCGGCGGCGGAGCGGTAAGTCCTGTCGTCGTCGGAGAGCGAGTGGGAATAAGCCCGCATGCAATGGCCATGGACAAACGCGGGTCCCAGCCCGGCCCGGCAATGCTCGGCCGCGGCCTGAAATGCGCGCAGGCACATCTCGGGATCGGTGCCGTCTATCTCGGCAAAGTGGAAGTTGGGAAAATTGGCAACCAGATTGGAAATGTTACCGCCGGGCGTGTTCACTTCGACTGGAACGCTGATGGCGTAGCCGTTGTCTTCAACGCAAAAAATGACCGGCAGCTTCTGGTTTGAGGCGGTGTTGAGCGCCTCCCAGAACTCGCCCTGCGAGGTTGAGCCTTCGCCCACGCAGGTGAGAACGACCTCATCGTCATGGAAGGGGACGTCGCGGAAGGCGCGGTAGTCGTCCCCGGCCCTGGCTGCCGCCTCGGGATGGCGGCTGAAGTAGCGGCCTGCCTCCGCGCAACCCACCGCATGAAGCAACTGCGTGGCCGTCGCGGAGGAAGTGCTGACGATGTGCAGCGAAGGGCTGCTGTAGTGGGTGGGCATCTGGCGGCCGCCGCTCGAGGTATCGGTGGCGGCGCCCACGGCCTGCAGAAGCATCTCATCGGGTGTCAAACCCACGGCCAGGCACAGGGCACGATCGCGATAGTAAGGAAAGAACCAGTCGTAGCCCGGACGCAGGGCCAGGGCCGCGCCCACCTGCAGCGCTTCGTGGCCGGCCGCTGAAATCTGGAAGTAAATCTTCTGCTGCCGCTTGAGCAAAATTTCGCGGTCGTCCACGCAGCGGGAAAGAACCATCAGCCGGTAGATTTCGATCAACTGGCGCGGGCTCAGACCGCCCATGTTCGCAGCCGATGCGGGCCTGCGAGCGCTGGAAACTGCCACTTTCATCCCTGTCTCTCCCCCAACAAACGCTACCTGCGAGACCTGAACTGATTGTAACAATCCTTCGCCACCGGGATGGACGCGTCCTCTAACGCTTTTGAGGCAGGGGATTTTACGAAGATCAAGCGCAAAATCGGAAATCGCGCGGCCGGAGACTTAGAAGCGGAAAAGCGTGTTATTCGGGAAGGTGTTGACCAGATCCGGCGTTCCGCCGATCGGCATGCGCATCTTGTCCTTCACGCTGCGCGCCAGTTTCTCGATCCTGGCAACTTTGCGAAGCTGATCGGGGGTCAGCGAATCGGGATTGGCGCCAGCGATCTCCGCGTTCAATTCGGTGACCAGCCTGAGCAGTTCATCGGTGTCGGCAACCATCGACTTATGCTGGGCCTCAGTGATTTGCCGCAAGCGCCGCTCGCGGTAAATCGGATCGCCCATGGGCCCGGAGAGCGGCTCATTCGAATCCGGAGGCTGCGTAGGCGTGATGCGCGCGCTCACCGTCGAGCTGGACGTGCTCTGCGCGGTGCACGACAGCGCCGCCCAAAGTGCAAGACCCGCCAGAAGGGCAAACCACACTCGAGGCCATCCGCCGGTTCCCCCCGGGAGCCCGCGTGCGCCGAGTTTTGCGGCCTGGTTCATTGGCCCCTCATCCTGTGGGCCAGTTGTTCAATCGCGCCCGCATCGCGAACCACGGGCACCGAGAGCATATTCCTGTCCGACTTGTCCACCTCGGCCTTGAGGCTGGTGGCCAGCTTTAAAAGGTTCGCGCTGTCGATGGCGATCTGCTGTTTCGGAGAGTGAATCAAAGGATCTGGGGCAGCCGATACTGACGCATCGGGCACTGATGCGGACGGCTTGGCCTGCGGTTGCGGCGCCGGCGGCCTGGCGCCGTCGACTTGGACGGAGTTCGCCTGGGCGGAGTTCGCCTGGGCGGCAGCCTGGGCAGACTGCGCGAAATCTCGATGTGCTCCCGACAGTCCTATTCCTGCGATCGCCGTTATGCACGCAAGACCACAGAGACCGATGGCCCCTTTTCGCGATAGCCTGGCTTTCGTCTGTGGCAGCCAGGTAATCTTCCTCGCGACCTTCGGATGTAGCATCATGGACATTCCCCACATCGCGCCAGGAGTGTGAGCGGAACGGCTGCAGGCAACCCGCCGTTCTACCGTTCAGTCTAGATTAGATGCAGGAGTTTTTGCATGTTTCCAGTTTTATTGGGTGAAAGGTGGGGTGTGTTCAGGGAGGGCCGCTTCCTGGGCAAAGTCGTGGACGAGTGGGCGGCCGATACCCAGGAGTTTATCCACACCCGGTTGCCCCACCTGGTGATCGTTTTTGCTATCGCCTTTCTGCTCAGCCGGTTACTCGGCATGATCACGCGCCGCATGATTCGCGTCGCCGAACAGCATGGGGCCGGCGCCATGCGCATGGGGCAGGTAAAAACCCTCTCCGGCGTCATCCGCGCCACCGGGTACACAGTCATCGGCGTCATCACCGGATTGCAGTTTCTGGATGCCGTGGGCCTGAATCTGGGGCCACTTCTGGCCTCGGCCGGCATCGCCGGAGTGGCGATCGGGCTGGCCGCGCAAAACATCGTCAAGGACATGCTCAACGGCATTCTCATCCTGATCGAGGACCAGTTCAACGTGGGAGACAAAGTGCGCATTGCCGGACTGGCCGGAACGGTGGAGGCCATGACCTTGCGCAAGACCACGGTGCGCGACGACGACGGCACGCTGTACGTGATTCCCAACTCACAGATCACCACCGTGGCCAACCTGAGCATCGGCTACTCGGTGGCCACCATCAACGTGAGCGTGGACTTCTCAGCCGACCCCGACGAGGTTCTGAAGCTGTTGACCACAATCGCCGCCGAGGTACGCAACAGCGAGGAATTCCGCGACCTTTTCGTCGCCGACCCCCAGGTTCTGGGCGTGGACGCCATCAAAGGTTCCGAGCTCATCTTCCCGGTGGTCTTCAAGACCCTGGCCAACCGGCAATACGGTCCGGTGCGCGAGTTTCGCCGCCGTATGCGCCTAGCACTGGAGGAACACCACATGCTGCCCGGCAATCCCTACAGGGTTTCCGCCGCGTCCGCGGAGCAGGATGCCGCCGGCACCGCGAAGTCCGCCGTGGAAACGGCGCGGGCCCCCGATCCAACGCTGCTCAAACCCCAGGAAACCAACCCTTTCAGCGGCAGCTAGAGCGGTTTCTCCAGCGCCTCCAGCAGGTCCTCGGCGTCGGTGATGGGCGGCAGGCAGGTGCGCCCGTGGCAGACCAGCGCCCAGGCTTTGGCTCCGGGAGGCGCAGGCGCCTGCAACAGCGTCTCCGCGAGCGAATCCGGAATTCCCTGCTTCACGAGCCGGAAGGGCGCCAGGCGCACCACCGTCTTGTTGACGGCAAAGCGGGCCATCGCGGCGCCTTCGAGGCGGGCGGCTTCCGGTCCCGAGCCCACGACCACTACCTGCACTGGATCCAGCAGGAACCGCTCGAGCGCCAGCCCGTAACTGCCCGCATACAATCCGAAATGCTCCACGATGCCGGCAAAGGATTGGAGAGTTTTCTCGGCAAGATCGCGATAGTCTTTGCGTCCGCTGAGGGCCTCAAGCCGCAACAGGGCCGACACGGCGGTGGGATTGCCGGCCGGAGTGGGTGAATCCTGCAGCGGTTTTCGGCGCGTGCCGAGGACTCCCAGCGGCGCGACTCCCTCGGGGCTGGGGGCGGCGTCGTTGAAGGCACCCGCCGCGCCGTCGTAGAAGCGGGAGATCATGGCGTCCGCCATGATGGTTGCCGCGCGGAAGAAATTCATGTTCCCGCTCGCGATCCAGGCATCGATGCAGGCATGCACGGTAAAAGCGTAGTCGTCCAGCGTGCCGGGCGCCTTTTCCGTTGCGGGCGCCGCACCGGCGTCATCCGGGTACGCGATGACGTGGTTCAGCGTGGCGGCACCGTCCCAGGCTTCGTTCAAGAGCCTGTTCAGCGTGCGCAGCCCAAACTCCCGCGCCGAATCCATGCGCAGCACGCGCGCCGTCTCAAGGTAGGCCGACACCGCCATGGCATTCCAGCCCGTGTAGAGCGTGCGGTCGATAAAGGGCGTGGGACGCAGGTTGCGCGCCGCCAGCAGCTTTCGCCGGGCAGAGTCGCGCAACCAGCGCAAATGCTCCAGATCGCCGCGTCCCCATTCCGCTCTCTGCTGCAGCGTGACCTTGACATGGAGCACATTCTTGGCCGGATTGTGGTGCATCTCTCCCAGTTCGCCGATGTCCCAGTAGCCTTCCGCGAATGCCAGTTCCTCGGGGTCAAGGACGGCCCGCGCCTCTTCGAGCGTCCAGGTGAAGTAATCCCCGTCGTCATCGAGGCCCACATCGGCGTCCTGCGAGGCATAAAAACCACCCCGATCGCGGTCGGACATCGTGGTGTCGAGCCAGCCCACGATCTCCCGCGCCGTCTCAAGAAAATCTTCGCGCACAAAGCTCTGAAAACCGTGCACGTAGTTTCGCAGCAGCTCGGTGTTGTCATAGAGCATTTTTTCGAAATGCGGAACCACCCAGCGCTCGTCGACGCTGTAGCGGTGAAAGCCCCCGGCAAGCTGGTCGTACACGCCGCCCCGGGCCATTTTTTCAAGGGAGACGACGAAGGCTTTCGCAGCCTGCTCGTTGTCGCGGTGCATGGCCATCTCCAGCAGGAGGTCGAGCGTGGCGGGGTGTGGAAATTTAGGCTGCTCGCCGAATCCACCGTTCTTCGGGTCGAATTTGCTCAGCGCCGAGCCGGCGATCCGGTCCACAAGAGCCAGCGTGAGCTCGCCACCACCGCCGGCAAAGCTCTCGTTCTGCTCGATGGCCGCGATCACGCTGCCGGCTGTCTCGAGCGCTTCCTCCCGCCGCTCCCGCCACACCTCTGCCATGGCCTCGAGCACGCGGACGATGCCCGGCCGTCCATACCGCTCCTCGCGAGGAATGTAGGTGCCGCCAAAATAGGGTCTGCCGTCGGGAGTGAGGAAGGCGGTCAACGGCCATCCGCCCTGCCCGCTGATGGCAGAGACCGCGGCCTGATAGCGCGCGTCCACATCGGGCCGCTCGTCGCGATCCACCTTGACCGCGACAAAATGCTCGTTGATGACCGCGGCGACCTCGGCGTCCTCATAGGACTCGCGGTCCATCACGTGGCACCAGTGGCACCAGACCGCGCCAATGTCCAGCAGGATCGGCTTGTCCTCCGCCTGGGCGCGGGCAAGCGCCTGCTCGCCCCAGGGGTGCCACTTTACCGGCTGATGCCGGGCGGAACGCAGGTAGGATGAGGCCGACGAATCAAGCAGGTTGACGCAGGAATTCAATGAAGAGGAATCCTCGTGCATGCGCTGAGGATAAATCCAACAGGCGCCCCGGGTCTTGCAGACTTGACACACACCTGGCGAATCTGGCGAAACCGAAGGATTGCGGGGGCGCGGAGACCCGTCCGCCCTGATTGCCCGGCTAGGCCAGCAACTGCTTCGCCACCTTGATATAGAGATCGACGGCCTCGAGCAGCTCCCTCTTGGCCAGCTTCTCAGACGGCGTATGCGCCACATGAATCGAGCCGGGCCCCAGCAGCAGGGGCTCGCCCCAGTTGCTCAACTGAGGGATGTCGGTGGTGAACTTGGCGATCATGGTGGGCAATCCCTCGACGGCGCGCAACCGCACAAAGGGAATCTCGAGGGTGAAATCGACCTCCGCCAGCCCGGCGCAGGCTTCAATGAGCGCCGCGCGCACCGGAGCCGAGTCGCCCACAAGCCGCACCAGCACCTGGGCCTCGGCCTTGTCCGCGACCACGTTGGGCGCGTGGCCGCCCTGGATCTGTCCCATGTTGAGCGTGCTCGGCCCCACATCTTCGAGCGTTGGCAGAGGCAGCGCCAGCACTTTGCCCAGCACCTCAACCAATTTGTGAACCGCTGAGTCGCCAAGCTCGGGATAGGCCGAGTGGCACATTTTGCCCGAAGCCTTGAAGACCGCGCGCAGCGCACCCTTTGACGCCAGCGCCAGGCGATTGTCGGTGGGTTCGCCGTTGATGAGGAACCGGCTGCCCTTGGGCACTAAGTTGGCAGCTTTGGCGCCTGCTGAATCCCGTTCCTCGCCCGAAACAAACAACATGCCGACCCTGAACCCCGCCGCACGAAGTGCCTCGGCGGCTGCCACCTGGGCGGCGATGATGCCCTTGGCGTCGGATACGCCGCGGCCGTACATGAACTCCGCATCTTCGCTGAACGGGATGTAGGGCGGAACCGTGTCCATGTGGGTTGAAAAAACCAGCTCGGGCGTATAACCCGCAATGCCGGCGTAAACATTCCAGCGCGGGCCCGCGGTGGCGCTCTCGGGCGGCTGGGCCACGGGCGTCTGCTCCACCTCCCATCCGCGTTGACCAAGAAAGCCCGCCAGAAAATCGCCCACCGCGCCCTCGTGGTAAGTGGTGGATTCGATTTCGCATAGCTGACGGGTCAGCCCGACGGGGTCAATGGGTTGCAGCTCTGAACTCTTGCTCATGATGCTGCCAGCATACCGCAGAACACGCAGGTCACTGCGCATGAACACTTCAGTCATGGGGGTGGCGGGGTGCGTGCCCGCATGGATTCAGGATTTCAGCCCTACTTTAGGCGTAGAATGAGGAGTGGAATGAACGCCACATTCACCCCCATCCAGCCTGCCTCGCAACCCAGAGTTGCTGCCCTGCGCAGCGTGGATCTGACCGGTCCCGCAGGCCGGCTTGAAGCCCTGGTGAATGAAGGCGCACCCGATGCGCCCTTTGCCGCGCTGGTCTGCCACCCTCATCCCCAGTGCGGAGGCAGTTTCCATAACAAGGTTGTGTACCACGCCATGAAGGTGCTCAACGATGCGAGTTGGGGCTTCGCCTGGCCGGTGCTGCGCTTCAATTTTCGCGGCACCGGCCTGAGCCAGGGCACGCATGACGGCCGGGCGGAGACAGGCGATGTGCTGGCCGCTCTTCGATGGCTTGAAAGCGAATACCAGCGCCCGATCGTCGCGGCCGGCTTCAGCTTCGGCGCAGCCATGACCATGGCGGCCTGCTGCGGGACCAGCTACGGAAATGCCCAGGCCGATTTGGCCGTTCGCGCACTGGTCGCGCTTGGCCTGCCCACTCAGGCCGAGGACCGGGCGTACCGCTATTCGTCGCTCGGCAACTGCACGGTTCCCAAGCTGTTCCTCAGTGGAGACCACGACCCGTTCGCGCCCGCCGATGAGCTCGCGCAGGTGGCCGCCTCCGCTGCCGATCCAAAGCAACTGGTGCTCCTTCCCCGCGCCGATCACTTTTTTACAGGCCACTTGCGCGCCATGCAGACTTCGCTCGCAAGCTGGCTGAAGGAGCAACTGCTATGACCCCGGTCGGCGATACAGCCATCGATGCGCTTCACTCCACAGCCACTGAGATCTTTACTGGCGCCCTCGAGGCCTGCAACATCGCCTCGGCTTTCGATCGGCGCTTACGCTTCGAGGGCAACACGCTCGAACGGCTTATGCCCGACGGCAGCGGTCCTGCAACCATCGAGCTTTCCAGTTTCAAGCGCATCTTTGTCGTCGCCCTTGGCAAGGCCGCCGGTCCCATGCTGGACACGCTGCTGGACCGCATGAAGCGCCGCAAGGGCCTGCGCGGCATCTGCTGCAGCTACGAAGTCCCCAGACGCCGCAACTGGCGCTTCCGCTATTTTGAAGGCGGACACCCGCTGCCCAATGAGGATTCGTTCGCCGCCGCCCGCGCCACGCTGGCCATGCTCAAGAAGGCCCGCAAAGATACACTTGATCTTCTTCCTCATCTCCGGCGGCGGCTCGGCCATGTTCGACCTGCCCCTGGACCCGCAGATCACGCTCGAAGACACGCAGGCCTTTCACCAGGCGCTGCTCGCCTCCGGCGCGCCCATCAACGAAATCAACACCCTGCGCAAGCACTTTTCCGCGGTCAAGGGCGGACGCCTGGCGATGGCGGCGCCGGAGGCCGCCAAAGTGAGCCTGCTGCTGCCCGACGTTCCGTTGCGTTCGCTGGACGCGCTCTCGCTCCGGACCCACGTCTCCCGATCACTCCACCGTCGACGATGTGCGCGAGCTTCATCGCGCGATACGAGCTGCTGCCCAAGTTTCCGGCTTCGGTCCGCGCCTTTTTCGAGCGCAAGGACCTGCCCGAATCCCCGGGAAACAAAAGCTGGCGGCCGCCATTCTTTCCCAAGCTGTCGCGGGGTGGGGCTGCTCCCGTGCGGCGCGTCACCGCGAGCGCCTCAATGAGCGGCGAGGATGATGCCTTTCGCGATTCGGTCTTTGAAATTCTGCTTTCGAGCCACGACCTGGTTGAGAACGCGCGCGCACTGGCCGAGAAGGCCGGCTATTTCACCGTCATTGACAACAGTTGCGACGATTGGGACTATGCCGAAGCGGCCCGCTACCTGCTGGAGCGATTCCACGCCCTGCGCGCCCAGCACCCGCGGCTTTGCCTGATCTCGGTGGGCGAAGTGACCGTCACCATGGACCGCACGCCCGGGGCGGGAGGCCGCAACCAGCAATTTGTGATGGCCTGCGCCCTGGAACTTGAACAGTATCAGGGCGAGCGGCTCACCGTGCTCAGCGCCGGATCAGACGGCATCGACGGCAACACCCAGGCGGCCGGCGCCATTGCCGACCCCACCACCGTTGACCCGCGCTCACGCCTTCGGCTTCCACCTCAAGCAATCGCTGGCCACCTTCGACGCCTGTCCCATGTTTACCGCCCTCGGCGACGCCGTGGTCACCGGCCCCACCGGCCATAACCTGCGCGACCTGCGCCTGCTGATTGCGGAAAGAGACTGAACGCGGTTCTTTGCCGGCAATTCTTTAGCTTGGGCGATGCCGATGATGCGACCCGGTGCCGCGGAGTTTCTGAAGGGACACTGGCTCTGATTGCAATGCGAAAGCGAAAAAATGTCGCCAGAGCTCCGCAATCCTCGCGCAAATGCAATAACATTGCTTTCACACTTGCATTCGTAGAGATAGGATTGTTTGGTGCCCCGAAAAGCTGCACGCAAAGCTGCCGCCAGAGACTCCCGACATTCGCACCGTCGCGGCCCTGGCCAAGGTCTCCATCGCCACCGTCTCCAGGACCATCAACGGTTCTCCGCTGGTCAGCGAGCGGCTTTCAAAGCGCGTCTGGCAGGCCATCAAGCAGTCTCAACTACTTTCCCAACACCCATGCGCGCACCCTCGTCTCCGGGCGCAGCCGCCTCTTCGGCATCATCGTTGAAAACATCACCAACCCCTTCTTCCCGGAACTGATCCGGAGCTTTGAAGAGATCGCCGTGGCCCACGGATACGAGATTCTGGTCAGTTCCTCCAACAGCGACCCGGCCGTCTTGACCACCTGCGTCCGCCGCATGCTGGAGCGCAAGGTGGATGGCGTGGCGGTGATGACCTTCGGCGAAGAAGAGCCGGTCCTCGATCAACTTGTGAATCGCAACGTTCCCATCGTGCTTGCCGAGTTCAAACTCGACGATCCAAAGTCCAGCACCATCCTGCTGGACTACTCCACCGGGATTCATGCCGCCGTTCAATCACCTGGTGGGCCTGGGCCACAAGAAGATCGGCTTCCTGGCCGGCCCGCATAAACTGCACTCCGCCATCACGCGCGAAAACGACTTCCGCGCCGCCATGCAAGGCGGCCGGACTGACCGTCCAGAAGAATTGGATCATCGAGTGCGATCACACGCTGAAGGGCGGCGTGGCCGGCTTTGGCCAATTGCAGGCCCTCGCCCAAGCGGCCCACCGCCGTCGTCTGCTCCAACGACATGACCGCCATCGGCGTGCTGCGGGCCGCTTACATGGAAGGCCTGCGCGTGCCCCAGGATCTGTCGGTCATCGGCCTCGACGACATCGACTTCGCCGAGTTCACGCTGCCGCCGCTCACCACCATCCGCCTCTCGCGCGCCGACCTTGCGCGCGCGGCCTTTGAAGCTCTTCGCCAGCAGGCCGAGGATCCAAACGCGCCCAACAAGAAACGCGAGTTTCTGGTTTCCACCAGCCTGGTCGTCCGCGGCTCCACCTGCGCACCGTCAAGCTGAGATTCATGCCTCCAGTTGGAGAGAGCGGCTGCGTGCAAGGGACGCACTTGAGGGTTTATTGCAGAACCAGCGCGTTCTGTTCGCGCATGGCCACAATCTCGGCGCGGGTCTGGTCGGCGGCGACGCGGCGATCGGCGTAGGTGCGCGGGTGACCGAACCGCAGTTCGGCTTTGAATCCAGCCGCGCCCAACACTTTCCACATGTGATGGACGAATGTCTCGTCGCCAAACCAGCACAACTCCCGTTCCTCGACGCCGTCATCCATCACGTAGCGGATGCAGGCGGCGGTGATCGGCGCGCCGATCGAGGTGGCCGGATCGATCAGCCGCGAGTGAAAGCGCAGTACGTCGCTGCCATCCGTGCTTGTGCCCTCAGGAAACAGCAGGACAGGAATGGGAATGGGAAGTTTGAGGCGCTCGGTCATCAGGCCCGCCACCGTCTGCGCGCTGGCCGCGCTCGACCGGTCAAGAAAAATGGTTCCCCCGCTGCTCGCGGCCCGTCCAAAGAACGGCCATCCGCCGACCTCGATTTTGGAGACAAAAAAGCACGGCATCGCCGCCGACAGGAAAAGGATGTCGAGGTAACTAAGGTGGTTTGCGACGACCAGGCCGCGCGTGGGCGGTTCCCCCTCCACGGTGTAGGTGAGGCCCATGCTGCGAAGAATGCCCCGCGCCGACACCTGCGTCCAGCGCGCGCGCCGCTCGAGCGTTCGCGGGCCGCCCAGCCTGAGCAGCCAGAACCGGATCATGCAGAGCAGGAGCGCACATCCCAGCGCCACAGCGCGCCAGGCCCGGCGCAGCATCATTGCGTGAGCGGAGCCAGAAAGCGATGACGCGCTGCCGGCGATACCAATCGCAGATCGAGCAAAGTCAGAAAATCGATGGTGCCGAACTCGCGGTCCCAGGCAGGCGGCGCGGCAATGCGCGCACCAATCGCCAGATAAGTCTTCAAGAGCCTGGGAATCTTCACCGCGTTGAGAGGTTCAGTTGGCAACGGCTGGCTTTCTTGCTGGTCCTGCGGCTGTGCGCTCGGGCCTTGCTGCTCGTCGGGGCAGGCGTACTTCGCTGTCGGCATCGTCTCGAACTCCGGCGAAACCCTGCAGTTCTCGAGCTGGCGATACATCCGCCAACCCTCGGCCGGGTCAAGGGAATTCAGAGAAGAGCAGCCAATCAGGTAGCGCAGCCCCATGTCGGTAGCATACTGCGCGATACCCCGCCACAACAAGGTCAGCACCTCGGGCGTACGATGCTCGCGGTCAATCGACGCCCGGCCGAGTTCCAGAATCCCCGCCCGCAACGGCTCATAGGGCCCAAGCTCGAACTCCTGCCCGGAGTAATAACCAAGATGGCGCGCCGCCGAGCAGCCGGACTGCATCCGGTAGGTGCCCACAATGCGCCGGCTGGTCTTGTCCTCCACCAGCAGGTGCTCGCAGAAGGCATCGAAGCAGTCGCTGTCAAGGCCAGTCTGGTACGAGCTCTCCAGCCCCTTGCCCAACTCGATATTGAAGACTCTGAAGCGCAAACGGCAGGCCGCCTCGCGGTCTTCCACACTCGCGGCCAGCCGCATCCTGTAGTGGCCGGCTTCGGCAAAGATGCGCGGCCTTTCCGCCTCAACAAGCGCTGTCGGCGACTGAGTGAGCGGTGCAACATCCGCCAGGGTCCGCGAAACAACGACGAGGTGCGTTGAAGACTTCTCGATGATTTCCGGGGTCACAGAGCGAGTATCGGCCGAGGCCCGTGAAAGGACGGTCAAACTGCTGCAAATACGGTGCGAATATCAGGTGAATGCTTTAATGCCGCTGTAATCTGTTGGAACCGGCGTCGCCCGTGGCCCGCGCCCCAAGCTCGCATCATCCATGCACTGTGATCTTGAGCGAAGCCTCACGCAGCCTTACCGCGAGAGGTGTAGCGGAAAGAGCTGCGGTTGCTGCGGTTGTTCTTAGTTGGTTCGCGCCTGCATGATTTTTTTGGGGGGGAAATGTAGCGTGGGAACGTGCATCAGGCAATGCACATAAAGCACAATCATGCGCAAAAAAAACGAACGGCCGGGAGCGCTGCTTCTCAATCAAGGTTTTCCGCGCCCCGGCCGTTCGAGGAGGCCATACATGTTCGCTTGGTCGTCTTGATTTCACTGTGGCACAAAAGCAGATAATTCTACGCAAATCGGTGGCGATGAGATTGGTGGGCGTTCAAAAACGGAACCGCGGTGCGCGAATGAAACCCGACCGGGCGCCCCCGGGTCCCGATCTTGTGACCTGGAACTGACCACTGGCCACTGACCACTCGGACACGCAGCAGTCTCCTACTCGCCAGGCTCGTAGTTCAGATTCTGGCCCAGCCATCGCTCCACCTCGGCCACGCTCATCCCCTTGCGCGCGCTGTAGTCGGCCACCTGGTCGCGGCCAATCTTGCCGAGGCTGAAGTAGCGCGACTTGGGGTGCGCAAAGTAGAGCCCGCTCACGCTCGATCCCGGCCACATTGCAAACGACTCGGTAATCCGCATGCCGGTGTTGGCCTCGACATCGAGCAACTGCCACAGCGGGCCTTTCTCGGTGTGATCGGGGCAGGCCGGATAACCGGGCGCGGGCCTGATGCCGCGATACTTCTCCTGGATCAGCTCGGCAGGTGTCAAGTTTTCGGCGCGGCCGTAACCCCACTCGTCGCGCACCCGTTTGTGCAGGCATTCGGCAAAGGCTTCGGCCAGCCGGTCGGCAATCGCCTCCGCCATGATCGCGTTGTAGTCATCGTGCTTCTGCCTGAAGCCGTCGCACAGCTCCTTCAACCCGATGCCGCTGGTCACGGCAAAAACCCCAAGGGTATCGCGGAGGTCCGTTTCCCTGGGCGCGATAAAGTCGGCCAGCGAACGGCACGGTTCGCTTCCCTCCCGGTTCGCCTGCTGGCGCAGAAAGTGAAAGCGCTCGAGCACCATGGCGCGGCTCGCGTCCGTGTACAGTTCCACATCGTCGCCCACCGCGCCAGCGGGGAAGAACCCGTAGACGCCACGCGCGGTGATCAGTTTCTTCTCGATGATGCGGTCAAGCAGTGCCTGGGCTTCGGCAAAAATCTGCCTGGCCTGCACGCCCTGCTCGGGATGATCGAGAATGCGTGGATAAACGCCTTTCAATCCCCAGGTGTGGAAGAACGGCGTCCAGTCAATGAACTGCCGCAGCGTGGCCAGTGGAAAATGATCGAGCACGCGTACGCCGGTAAACGCGGGCGCAGGCAAGTCTTCAGCGCGCCACTCGATCGGTGTCCGCCTTTGGCGCGCCGTTTGAATCGGAACCAGCGGCAGACGCGGCGCCGCGTGCGCCTTGCGCAGCGCTTCGTAGTCGGCACGATGCTGGGCCACAAATGCCGGCTTGCCCTCGTCGCTCAAGAGGCTGGTGGTCACGGGAACCGCGCGGCTGGCGTCGAGCACGTGCACCACGGGCTCACTGTAGCTGGGCGCAATTTTCACCGCCGTGTGCGCGCGCGTCGTGGTGGCTCCGCCGATCAGCAGCGGCAGCTTGAATCCCTGGCGCTCCATCTCCCGCGCCACGTGCACCATCTCATCGAGCGACGGCGTAATCAGGCCGCTGAGTCCAATCACGTCAGCCTTCTCCGCCCTGGCGCGCTCCAGAATCTTCTCGCAGGGCACCATCACGCCCAGGTCGATGACCTCGAAGTTGTTGCAGGCCAGCACCACGCCCACAATGTTTTTGCCGATATCGTGCACGTCGCCTTTGACCGTGGCCAGCACGATTTTGCCCTGCGCCTTCACCGCGTGGCCGGCGGCAAGCATCTCCGCTTTCTCTGCCTCCATGTAGGGCGTCAGGTGGGCCACCGCTTTCTTCATCACGCGCGCGGACTTGACCACCTGGGGCAGAAACATTTTGCCCGCGCCGAACAGGTCGCCCACCACGCCCATGCCGTCCATCAGCGGGCCTTCAATCACCAGCAGGGGACGGCCCAGCTTGACACGCGCTTCCTCGGTGTCGATCTCGATGTAGGCGTCGATGCCCTTCACCAGCGCGTGCGCCAGCCGTTGCTCGACCGTGCCATTGCGCCATTCCTCGGCCTTCTTTTCATTCACCGCCGCGCCGGCATTTTTGAGCGATTCGCCGTAGTCCACCAGCCGCTCCGTCGCATCGGGGCGCCGATTCAGCAGCACGTCCTCCACCAGCACCTTCAGTTCCGGCTCAATCTCCTCGTACACCTCCAGCATGCCGGCATTCACGATGCCCATGTCCATGCCCGCCGCAATGGCGTGATAAAGAAACGCCGCGTGCATGGCCTCGCGCACCTTGTTGTTGCCGCGAAAGCTGAAGGAGATGTTTGAAACGCCGCCGCTCACCTTGGCGTGCGGCAGGTTGGCCTTGATCCAGCGCGTGGCGTTGATAAAGTCGAGCGCGTAGTTGTTGTGCTGCTCCATGCCGGTGGCGACGGTGAGGATATTCGGATCGAAGATAATGTCTTCGGGCGGAAAGCCGACTTCGTCCACCAGGATGCGGTAAGCGCGTTCGCAGATGCCGATTTTTTCCTCGTAGGTGGCCGCCTGTCCGCGCTCGTCGAAGGCCATCACCACCGCTGCCGCACCATACGTCAGCACCGTCGCCGCGTGGTGGCGAAACTTGTCCTCGCCTTCCTTCAGCGAGATAGAGTTCACAATGCCCTTGCCCTGCAGGCACTTCAACCCCGCCTCAATCACTTCCCACTTCGACGAGTCCAGCATGAAGGGCGCTTTGGCCACTTCAGGTTCGCTGGCCAGCAGGTGCAGATAGCGGGTCATCGCCGCCACGCCGTCGATCATGCCCTCGTCCATGCAGACGTCGAGGATGTTGGCCCCGTTCTCCACCTGCTGCCGGGCCACGCTTACGGCTTCTTCGTACTTGCCTTCCTTGATGAGCCTGGCAAACTTCGGCGAACCGGCCACGTTGGTACGCTCGCCCACCAGGATGAAGACGCCGGGCTGCTGCACAAACGGCTGCGACCCTGAGAGACGGAGCGGCCTTGTCTCCAATTCCCTATCTTCAGTCTCGTCCGCGCTCATACGTTCCGGCTCGCTCACGCCCTGGCCTCGCTCTCGAGGGCCGCGTCTTGCGCCGTCTGCAACCTGCCATCCCACTTTCTTGGCGGAACGCCTTCGAGCGCCCTGGCAATGGCCGCAATGTGGTCGGGCGTATTGCCGCAACAGCCGCCCGCGATGTTGATCAACCCTGCTCGCGCAAATTCGCCGAGCCGCAGCGCCATGTCCGCCGGGCCCAAATCGAACCCGGTCTCCGACAGCGGATTCGGCAACCCCGCATTCGGGTAACAGGAGACAGCCACGTTCGCCTTGGCGGCTAGTTCTTCGAGGAATGGATACATCAAGTCAGGACCGAGCGAGCAGTTCAACCCCACCGACAGGGGCTTCGCATGTTCGACCGCGATCCAGAACGCCTCAATCGTCTGCGCGGAGATCATCGTCTCTCCGCCGCGTCCCACGGCTGCTGAAATCATCACCGGCAACTCCCTGCCGTCCTCCTCGAACACTTCGCGGATGGCCACCAGCGCGGCTTTGGCGTTGAGCGCGTCAAAAATTGTCTCGACCAGCAGCAGGTCAACGCCGCCGACCATCAACGCGCGCGCCTGCTCTTGGTAAGCCGTCTTCACCTGGTCGAACGTCACCACCCTGAACCCCGCATCGTCGGCGTCGGGCGAGTTTGAGAGAGACACCGTCAAGGGACCGATCGCCCCGGCCACAAACCGCGGCCGTCCTGTCTGATTCGCCACCTGGTCGGCCACCTCGCGGCACTGCCGCGCCGACTCCTCATTGATCTCCCATGCCAGCTTGCTTAAGAACTCATCTTCAATCATCTTCTGGTAGAACTCCGGGATCCTTGCGTCCGCCGTGTTCGCGCGGGTCATCCACAAAAAACTCGCTCTGCGCAATGCTGGTGGCGCCAAAGGTGTTGGTCTCGATGATGTCCGCGCCGGCCTCAAGAAACCGGCGGTGAATGTCCTTGATCATTCCGGGCTGGGTCAGCGTGAACAGGTCGCCGTTGTTCAGCAGATCCTTTTTCGCGTCCTTGAAGCGCTCCCCGCGAATATCGGCTTCCGTCATCCCGTAGGTGCGGATGGTCGTCCCCATGGCCCCGTCAATAATCGCAATACGGGTTTTGAGGATTTCCCTCAGCGGATGCGGCGGCGAATTTTGCTGCGAATGCCCGGCGCAGCGATCGTCATGTTTCTCCAGATCGATTCAAGAGTAGCAATGTCGTCAAGCGTGGCAAGGGAAAGCGGCCTGCTATCAAGAATATCCGACTCCGCATCCGGGCTCGACCGATTCCCGCCGAACGGCCACCCAGCCGCGTTCAATTGTCTCCAGATCGAGCTAAGCGGCGGGGCCTGCTACGCCACCTCTGATGCTCTAGACTGATAGGGGTACACCCAATGATGAAGTTTTTTGGCGGCAAAAACGACACGCCCGCGCCCGCTGAGGTCTCCGGACAGGGCCTGTTCGCCCGCATGAAGCAGGCCGTCTGGCGCACCCGCGAGTCGCTCTCAACAAAAATCGAAGGCATCGCCGCGCTCACCCGCACCGTGGACGAGCAGGCTCTCGAAGAGCTTGAAACCGTGCTGCTTTCGAGTGATCTTGGCGTTGAAACCACCACCACGATTCTCGAAGCCCTGCGCGAGCGCGCCAAACGCCAGGCCATCGAAGGCGGAAGTGAACTGCGCGCTCTGCTGAAGGCGCAGTTGCAAGCCATTCTTGAAGCTCCGCAGCGCGCGGTCCCCAGCCCCGACGCCCCGCCAAAAATTACGTTTCTGGTGGGCGTCAACGGCACCGGCAAAACCACCACCAGCGGCAAGCTAGCCGCGTGGAGCCGCGCCCAGGGGCACTCCGTGCTCTTGTGTGCCGCGGATACGTTCCGCGCAGCAGCCATTGAGCAGCTTGAGGTGTGGGCCACGCGCTCCGGCGTGGAAATGATCAAAACCAAACAGGGTGGAGACCCGGCCGCCGTCCTCTACGACGCCATCAACGCCGCCAAGGCACGTGCCATCCACGATCTCTACGTTGACACCGCCGGCCGCCTGCACACCAAGACCGGGCTCATGGACGAACTCGACAAGATGCGCCGCACCGCCGCACGGCTTGTTGACGGCGCGCCGCACGAGGTGCTGCTGGTGATGGACGCCACGACGGGCCAGAACGGATTGCAGCAGGCGCGCTTATTCACCCAGTCGGCCGGCGTGACCGGCATCGTGCTCACCAAGCTGGACGGCACCGCCAAGGGAGGGATCGCCGTCGCCATCGCCCGCGAGCTCCGCCTTCCGGTGCGCTTTGTCGGCGTGGGCGAAAAGATGGAAGACCTGCTGGAGTTTTCGCCTGAAGCCTTTGTGGATTCGCTGCTGGGATAAGCCTTCTCAAGACACATGTCATCCCGAGCGAGCGCAGCGAGTGGAAGGACCTGCTTTTGCTTTCTTCCCCACCCGCATCTCGCCCGTCCAATTTACACTTGAGTGTTCCTCTGCGTGGCCTATGAGCGACGAGACCGATCAGGACATCCGTTGGATGGAACGGGCGTTGGAGCTGGCCCGCCGCGGCATCGCGCTCGCCTCGCCCAATCCCGCGGTGGGCTGCGTGATCATCGACCGTGACGGACAGCTCGCAGGCGAGGGCTGGCACGAGTACGATCTGCGCGACCACGCCGAAGTGGCCGCCCTCGGCCAGGCCGGCCCACGCGCCAAAGGCGGCACGGCCTTCGTGACCCTGGAGCCATGCAACCACACCGGCCGCACGCCGCCCTGCACCGAGGCGCTGATCGGGGCCGGAATCGGCCGCGTTGTGGCGGCGACCATCGACCCCAACCCGGCGGTCGCGGGCCACGGGCTTGAGGCCCTGCAAGGCGCGGGAATCCGAACCACTATCGGCGTGTGTGAGCGCGAAGCCCGGAGCCTGAACGAAGGGTTCGCCCGCTGGAGCCAGCACCACCGGCCCTTTGTGCTGATGAAGGTGGCCATGACGCTCGACGGCCGCATCGCCCCGCCCGCGGGATTGCACCAGGTGCGCGAGCCTTATTGGATTACCTGCGAAGCCGCACGCGCCGCCGTGCAGCCGCTACGCTGGCAGGCGGACGCGGTCATGGTGGGCGTGGACACCGTGATCGCCGACGATCCCATGCTCACGGACCGCAGCGGTCTGGGCCGACGCCGGCCTTTGCAGCGGCTTATCCTCGACTCCGCGCTGCGCATGCCGCTCAACTCAAAGCTGGTGGCGACCGCACACCAGGACGTTACCGTTTTGACCGTTTCGAACGACGAAGCCAAGGCAGCAGCGCTCCGCGCCCGCGGGGTCCGCGTGGAGATTCTGCCTTCCGAAACCCCGGGGGACAGGTCATTGTCGACGGGGTGGGAAGCGGGCCGCGTCCCGCTGGGCAAGGTCCTGGACCTGCTGGGCGAGGAAGGCATACTCACCCTGCTGACCGAAACCGGCACGCGCCTCAACACCGCGCTGCTGGCGGCGGGCCTGATTGACCGCATTCACTTCTTCATCTCGCCGCAGATCATGGGCTCCGACGCCGTACCCGCGTTTCGCGGCATGGCCAGCCCCATCTACATGGCCGAAGTTGAAGTGGAGCGCTACGGCAACGATCTCGGGCTCTGCTCACTGCTCCGCGACCCCTGGCCCGCGCGAACAATTGCCGGCTGAACGACCGGACGCCAAGAAGAACGCCCGAAGGAGAATCAATGACCGCTTCCGGCAGCCGCCTTCTCGACCGCAGAGACTTTCTGGCGCAAATGGCCGCAGCCGGCGCGGCCGCTCTAGTTCCGGCGAGCCTTTCCGGAGCACTCCTTGCTCAGCCCGCCGCGGATTCGAAAGATATCGCCGAGGTCTTCCTCGTTTATGCATGACGACTCCAGCCATCGACGCCCCATCAACAGCAACAGCCTGCGAATGCACCACGCCTTTCCCGCGACCCCTATAGAATAGATTCATGTTCACCGGCATCATCGAGCAGACCGGCACGCTGGTCAGCCTGACGGATCGCGGCGGGGTTCGCCGCATCACGGTTGAAGCTCCGGGCATTGCCGCGCGCCTGCGCGAAGGCGACTCGCTCGGCGTCTCCGGCGTGTGCCTGACAGCCCTCGAGGTGGACCCCCGGTTGTTCCACGCCGATCTGGCGCAGGAGACAATCGACAAAACTTCGCTGGGCGCCCTGGCTCCGGGCGCACGCGTGAATCTGGAGTTGCCCACGGCCGCCGGAAGCCCGCTGGGCGGCCACATTGTGCAGGGCCACGTGGACGGCTGCGGGGTGATGACCGCGCTCGATCCGGTGATTCCCGTTGCCAGCCCTCAATTTGACAAGCAGACCACCGACTGGACCCTGAAGGTGCGCGTTCCTGAAAACGTGCGGCCGTGGATGGTGCACAAGGGCTCGGTGGCGGTGGAGGGAATCAGCCTGACGATTGCCGATTTCGACGGCGAAACCATTACAATTGCCATCCTTCCTCTCACCTACTGGCGCACAAATCTTCACACGCTCGCGCCTGGCGCGCCGGTAAACGTCGAGGCCGATGTGCTCGTCAAACTTGCACATGCCCAGATGCAGACGCAGAAGAAACCCGAGCTGGAACTGAGCGAAGCCTGGCTCGTCGCCAACGGGTACTGAAAGGGAAGCGGATGGACTGCTCACAATGCGGACAGCCGATGCGGCGCACGGAGAGAGACACCACGACGGGACGCGATATCCGCGCTTACAAGTGCGACGGCTGCGGGTTTGAAGATCGTGAAGACACGGGCAAGGCTTTCTGGCAGGCTCTCAGCGAGTACAACGAGGAATACCAGGCCGAACAGGCTAAAAGGACGCGAGCGGAGAGGCGTGCTGCACGGCCATTGCCGCCTGAACCGCCGCCGAAGCTGCCCTTTGAGCCGATGCGCGAAGCGACCTTCGAGCATGCGCGAGAACTGCCGCAAGAGCCGATGCGAAAACCGCCCTTTGAACCAATGCGAAAGAATCCGCAAGAGCCTGCGAGCGAGCGCCGGGGCCTGTTCGGAGGCCTTTTTCGCAGAAGCAAATAAGAGCTTCAATCAGCTGCGATGCGCCCTATGGCTTGGCCGGCAGCCTGGGCGGGTCCGTCACGTACTCGTCGCCTGTCCGGACCAGGATCTGTTGCCGCCGGTCGTCAAGCAGCTTGAGCCGGCTCGTGACTTCGATAAACTCCTTTTGCTCGTCGGGGGTGAGCGCCGGAGCTGGGGCGTTCGTCCCGGTTCCCGCAGCAGTCTTGCTCGCTTCCGCTTTCTTGTTCAGCTCGTCGAGCCGCGCCTGAAGCAGCGGCATCTCGCGGTCAATGAGGATGGGATGAATGACCGGGGTTTTGGTGCGTCCGCTGGCCAGATCGTTGCGGTTGTTTTCGCCCCACACCGGCAGAATGCCCACGCGTCCCAGTTCCACGCGCACGCCGCCCGGCCCGTAATCCCTGCGCACGGCGGAGAACAATGCCATCATCGAGTCGCGCGGATCGCCGTCCTTGTCAGGCATCAGCCCGTCGACGTAGGTGCGAGACTGGTTGGAAAGAAAATTGCCCAGGGAATAAAAGATGGCGGCATGGCGGCCGTCCGCCGTGGTGTAGGTCTCCACCGGCTGCAGGACGTGGGGATGGTGGCCCACGATCACACTGGCGCCGGCGTCGAGAATTTTGTGCGCCACTTCAACATCTTCAGGCCGCGGCACAGGGGCGTATTCAATGCCCCAGTGAATGGAGACCACCAGCAGGTCGCACTGGGCACGCGCTGCTTTGACGGCGGCAAGGACTCCAGCCTCATCCATGCCGGGCGCTCCGCCTGACTCACCGGGATAAGGAAAGAAGTTCACGTGCGGCTGATCGTCGTTGTCGGGATTGCGATTGCCGTTGAGCCAGCGCGTCATGCCCAGCCAGCCAACCTTGATGCCGTTGGCCTCGGTGATCACCGGCTGCCAGCTCTGCTGGGCCGAGTCGCCGGTGCCGGCAAAAAGCAGGCCTTGTTGGCGCAGGTGCTCGCGGGACTCGGCAAATCCCGCCCAGCCCTGGTCCATCACGTGGTTGTTGGCGAAGGAGACGATTTTGACGCCGCAGGTCTTGAGCGCGTCGAGCAGGGCCACGGGCGCGTCGAACATGAAGGGCTTGGAGCCGCGCGAGTGCGCCGGCGCCACCGGCGTCTCCAGATTCACAAAGCCAAAATCGGCGCCGTGGAACACATCGCTCACGTCAGAAAAGAGCGCGACCCAGCCGTCGGCGCCGGCGCCGGCCGCGTCGGCGGCTTCGCGCACCGCCTGGTGAGGAATCACGTCCCCGGCCACGGCAAAGCTGACCTGGCCCAGGTCATGAGGATAGGGCACAACCACCGCGGCCACGGGAATCGACCGCCAGCCCGCCCAGAGAATGGCGCCGATGGCCATGACGGCAAGCAGATCGCAGGCTGGACGCAGATATCCGCGCAACCTAGCCAAAATCCCGGCCCGCCCTTCCCGCATGGTCAAAGTCATGAACCGCAACCCCTCGAACCTCAACCGAAAAATGGAACCCCATCAGCATACAGGTTCAGCGATGGGAAGAATGGGCTCGGCAATTGGAAGCAGCGGTTCCCGGGCCGAAAGCGGCTTGCAGGGCCGAAAGCGAGGACCTCGGGGAAAAAGTCGGTTGGCGTGCCGGGTTTTCTGACGGGAAACGTGCGGGTGTGCAGATTTTCGAATCAATTTGAGGAATGCCCGGCGCTGCTTCAGGAATGCCCGGCGCTAGAGCGATTTCAGGATAGGTATGCCCAATTGTGCTTGGTGCCAGGTCGCCCCTCCTTGGGGTCGGGTCGACTTGAGTGCAATTCCTCTGGGTACAGAAATCCTGAAACCGCTAGAGCGGGGCCGAAAGGCACTTTGAAGGGATTTCACGCCGGGCTTCAGAGGCTACAGCCAGCCTATTTCCATTCCCACATCTTTGCGCTGGTTTCGCCTGTCGCCGAGGACTCGTATTCGAAAGCGCTGCAGGAGTTGTTAAAGGGGGCCAGTTTGCCAGTGGCGTTGCGGTTGAAGATCATGCCGCGGTAGCTGACTGCGCCGCCACCTACGAACTTTCCGATGCCGGTTGCCGTCCAGGTTGCGGTATCGCCATCGGCCGTCATCGTGATTCCGTGCGCCTCGCCGGTAATCGAGCCATCCGGATGGATGACTGACGTGTAAGTGCCCATGCCCGTACAGGGGATGCCATGGGTTGTGCCGCTATCCTCAAAGGTCACTTCAACCGTGGGTGGTTCGGCTGCAGTCACCCGCCTTACAATCCGCTTGCCTTTTGTTTCGCCTACCAGTTCACCTAACATCGAACGTACCTCCTCTTTCGCCGGGACTTTGAATTTGGGGATTCCGGTTCCCGCATCCTACACCTCTGCCTGCCTGTGGATGTGATCTTTGTTGGCGAGAATCCGATCCACCCAGTGTCCCTCCGCACCTCAGGCTTTTGGAGCGGCCCGTGAGCGCATCTTGTTGCTTGCGCGTCTAGCCTTTAGAGGCGCCGAATACAAGCTGGCACAGGAACAGGAAGCGGAAGCTGGTACCCTGAATTCTGAGGAAACCTCCCTGGAAAGGCCGGCCTGGACAGGCTGGCGAGCATAAAGCATGGCAGAGTTCGTCATCAAGCTGGCAGATGAGCGTGGGCGGGTGCAGGAGCAGGTGCAGACGGCTGCCACCGCCGACGAGGTGCGCAACCGCTTCACTCATGCCGGCTACCATGTTTTCTCGGTGCGCGCCCGAGGCGGTTTTGGCAATTTGTCGCGGCGCAAGGTCAAGCTGGAACCGTTTCTCATCTTCAACCAGCAGTTCCTGACACTCATCCGGGCCGGGTTGCCGATCCTGGGCTCGCTGAAGATGCTGGGCAAGATCCAGAAGAACGCGCACTTCTCGGCGCAGCTTGACGACGTTTCAAATCGCGTGAAAACCGGCGAGGCGCTTTCGGCGGCGTTCGAGGCGCAGGGCGGTTTTCCCATCATGTACACCACCACTCTGCTGGCCGGGGAGCGCTCGGGCAACCTGCAGGAGGTGCTGGAGCGCTACGTCAGTTTCCAGAAGGTCTCGCTCGCCTTCCGCAAGAAGCTGACAGCGTCGCTGATCTATCCGGCACTGCTGATGACGCTGGTCATCGGGCTGATGATTTTCCTTCTTGCCGTGGTGGTGCCACAGTTTGCGGTGCTTTATGACCAGATGGGCTCAAAGCTGCCTGCCATGACCATGGGGCTGCTGGCCTTCGGCAAATGGCTGCACCACAACTTCTTCTGGCTGCTGCTGATTGCGGTTGCGATTGCCGCCGCTGCCTACCGGTTTTCGATCACCGAGCGTGGCCGGGACTTTGTGGACGGCGTCCGCGTGGGGCTGCCGGTGTTTGGAAAAATCTGGCTCAAGTACCAGGTCGCGCTTTTTTCGCGCACGCTCTCGACGCTGCTGACCGGCGGCCTGCCACTTGTGCCCTCGCTTGAAACGGCGGCCCGCGCCATCTCATCGCGGAGGGTTTCGAAGGCGGTCTACTCCTCGATCGGCACGGTGCGCGAAGGCAAGAGCCTGGCCGATTCGCTGCAAAATACAGGTGTGTTTCCCGATCTTGCCTCGGAGATGATCACGGTGGGCGAACAGACGGGCGCACTGCCGCAGATGCTCAACTCCGTTGCCGAATTTTTTGAAGAGGACGTGGCCACGGCGCTGGCCGCGGGCCTTGCACTGATCGAACCGGCCATCCTGATCGTCATGGGCGTGGTCGTGGTCTTCATTCTCATCTCGCTCTACCTGCCCATCTTTTCGCTGGGCCAGGCCAGCGGGGGATAGGGACAAATCGCCATGGCCGATCAAAATGTGATGACACTCCCCACGCCAACGAGCGTGGACGAACGCGCCGAGGCTGAAGCGCTCGCCCACCGTTATCACGCCGAGTTTGTGGACCTGAAAAACTTCAAGATCCAGCACGAACTGCTGCGCACGGTGCCCGTGGAGCTGATGTTCCGCTATAACTTTGTGCCCATCGAGCAGCAGCAGGAGATGCTGATTATCGCGGTGAGCGATCCTTCGCGGCTGATGGTGCTGGACGAGATCTCGGGGCTGCTGGGCCACCGCATCCTGGCCCGCGTGGCGACGCTCTCGCAGATCACCGACCTGCTGAAGAAGACCGAGCAATCGCAGCGGGTTCTGGATGAAGCCAGCGAAGGGCTCACCTTCGACGTGCTCACGGGCGACGACAACGCGGACGAGAACATTTCGATTGAGAAGCTGACGAGCGAAGAGGATATAAGCCCGATTATCCGCCTCGTCGACACCACCATCTTTACCGCACTGGAGCGCCGCGCCTCCGACATTCACATAGAGACCAACGACGACTCAGTCGTGGTGAAGTATCGCATCGACGGTGTGCTGCAGGCGGCCATGGCGCCCATCGCGCGCGAACATCACGCCACCATCCTGTCGCGTATCAAGATCATGAGCGAGCTGGACATTGCCGAGCGCCGCGTGCCCCAGGACGGCCGCTTCAGGGTGCGCTACAAATCCCGCCTGATCGACTTCCGAGTCTCCATCATGCCCACCATTCACGGCGAAAACGCGGTGCTCCGCGTGCTGGACAAAGAGTCGATGAGCGAAAAGTTCCGCCATCTCACGCTCGATGTGGTTGGCTTTGCGGAGGCGGACCTGCGTCGCTTTCGCCGCTACATTCGCGAGCCCTACGGCATGGTGCTGGTGACCGGCCCTACCGGTTCCGGCAAAACCACCACCCTCTACGCGGCCCTGAACGAGATCAAGAGCGACGAAGACAAGATCATCACCATCGAAGATCCGGTCGAGTACCAGATTCGCGGCATCACCCAGATTCCGGTGAATGAGAAGAAAGGCCTCACCTTTGCGCGCGGCCTGCGCTCGATTCTGCGCCACGATCCCGACAAGATTCTGGTAGGCGAAATCCGCGATCAGGAAACCGCGCAGATCGCCATCAACTCCGCGCTCACCGGGCACCTGGTATTCACCACCGTGCACGCCAACAACGTGGTGGACGTGCTGGGCCGCTTCCTCAACATGGGGGTTGAGGCTTATAACTTTGTCTCCGCGCTCAACTGCATCCTGGCGCAGCGCCTGGTGCGCACCGTCTGCGAGTACTGCGCGCGCACGGTCTACTATGAGGACGATGCCCTGTTGACCAGCGGTCTCAATCCGGATGAATGGCGCGGCTTCGGCTTCCGCGAGGGCGCCGGTTGCATGGAGTGCGGAGGCACGGGCTTCCGCGGCCGCACCGCCATCCACGAACTGCTGGATTTGACCGACCCGATCCGTGAGCTAATTCTGGAAAAGAAGCCCACCTCCGAGGTTCGCAAGCTGGCCCAGAAAGAGGGCATGAGCTTTCTGCGCGAGTCGGCGCTTGAGCGCGTGCGGCGCGGCCTCACCACGCTCAAGGAGATCAATAAGGTAACGTTTATTGAGGCGTCCCGCTAGTGAGATTGATCCCGAGCAAGACAAAAATCGGTTCCCCGGCCAGAGCGCGTCCGCCCGCGGCGGTGGAGATTTCTCCTGAGGGAGTTCTGGCTGCCGCATTGCCCGGCTCCGGCGATGTCCCGGTCTTCGCGCTGATCCCCTTGCCGCCGGGCGCCCTGATTCCCGGCATCGGAGAGCCCAATATCCGCGATGAGGAGGCGATTGCCGCGGCCATTCGCACCGCCCTCAACCAGGTTTCTCCGAGCACTCGCGCCGTCACACTGATTCTGCCCGACACCGCGGTTCGCGTCTTTATGCTGGATTTCGATTCCCTGCCCGGACACGCTGCCGAGGCCATCCAGGTGCTGCGCTTCCGCCTGCGCAAGATGGTGCCCTTCGATGTGGAGCACGCCGGGGTCAGCTACCAGGTGCTTTCGCAGAGCGAAACCGAGTGCAGGGTGCTCACAGCGGTTTTGCCTGGCCCCATCCTGGCCGAATATGAGGCGGTGGTGCGCGCGGCCGGATACGAGCCGGGCGCGGTGTTGCCCTCCAGCCTGGCGGCTCTTGAGGCCGTCGATTCGATGGAGGCCGTGCTCGCGGCCAACCTCAGCCCCCTGGCGCTCACCACATCCATCACCAACGGCAACGACCTGCTGCTGCATCGCACCCTCGACCTGCCGGAAAATCCTGCGCTGCGGCTCACCGAGATTCAGCGAGGCATCGCCGTTGCCGCAGCCTATTTTGAAGACAAACTACAGGCGCCCGCTCAAGAACTGCATTACGCCGGCTGCTACCCCACCAGCGCATTCGCCGAGTGGATCAACATTCCCGAGCTGATGGTCGTCGACCTGGTTCCCCGTCCTGAATTCGGCGCCGTTACCGCGCTGGGATCAGCAAACATTGCCGGCGCCACCGGCGCACTGGCGGGGGCAGGCTGACCGATGCGGATTACTCTCAATCTCGCCAGTCGCCCCTTCGCCAACCTGGGACCGGCCCTCAAGCGGCTGCGCATGGCCATGGGCATTCTCGCTCTCGTGGCCGTGCTTCTGTTTCTGGGCCTGCGGGCCCTGCATCAGAAGGCAGAACAGGCGCGCGCCCGCGAGCACTCCCTCGACGGCGAAATCGCGCGCATTGCCCTGGAGCGCCAAAACTACCAGGCCCTGATGCAGCGGCCCGACAACGCGCAGTTGCTGACCCAGGCCGGCGAGCTCAACAAACTCTTTGACGAAAAAGCGTTCTCCTGGACCCTGGCCATGGAAAATCTTGAAACGGTTCTGCCCGGCGGCGTGCAGGTGGTCACCATCGAGCCGGTGCGCGCCAAGGACGGACACATTACCCTGCGCCTGCGTGTCGTTGGTCCCCGAGACAAGGCCGTGGAACTGGTGCGGAATCTCGAGCACTCGCGGCGCTTTCTTGAGCCACGCATCGTGGGAGAAAATTCCGAAGCCAGCAACAGCCCCAACCAGCGGCTGGTACCGGTGAGCGCCACTAACCCCTTCAACTTCGAACTATTGGCCGAATACAATCCGCCCTCGCCGGATGAGGCCGTGCGTGCCTCAAAGAAACCCGCCGCGGGGGACAACCCGGGCTTGCGAGCGCTGCCTCCCCATCGGGATTCCGATTTTGCTCCATTGCGCGTCCGGCCGCCGTATACCGGGACTGCGCCTAAACCGAATCCCACGCCGGGAGGTCCGCAATGAGCGAAGAACGCACCTCCTCCGCATGGCGCGAGCATCTTGCTTCTCCGCTCACCTGGCACTACGCGGGCTTTGGGGTTCTGCTTCTGCTGACGATTGCACTGGCAGTCCGCCTGGGTCTCGACTGGACAGCCACCAACAGCCACTCCAATGACGTTCTGGCCGGCAAGCAGGTCGAGCTCAAGGCGCTCGATCTGCAAACCGCTCCGCTGCGCGGCCTTGACAAGCGCGTGGAGGACACCCGCGCGCAGATGCGGGCGTTCTATGACAAGCGCATCCCGCCCGACTATTCATCGATCTCGGCGCGCATCGGTGACCTGGAAGTGGCTTCGGGCGTCCGCCTCACGCGCGTGCAATACACGCAAGGCAAGCCCGGCCCCGATCTGACTGAGATCACGATGGAAGCCGGCATCAGCGGCGAGTACCCGCAAATCATGCGCTTCGTCAACAGCCTGGAGCGCGACCAGACCTTCTTTTTGATCCGCGCCATGGCGCTCACCGGCCAGCAGGGCGGCCAGGTGAATCTGCGCCTCAGCGTCTCCACCTGGCTGCGCCGCGCCGACGCCGAGGCCAGCGGACTGCCTTCCACTCCGCAGCCGGGCGAGGCAGTTGCCCCAGGGCCTGCCGCCGCCGGCAGGGAGGACGAGTAGCCATGGCCATGCAGCTCGGAATGGAAAACAAGCGCCAGGTTTACCTGGTGATTGTGCTGTTCGCCTTCATCCTCTGCCTCGGCGGTTGGCAGGTTTACAAGGCAATCGCCGGACCCTCGGCTACCCCACGTCCCGTTCCATCCCCAGCCGGCGTTCCCTCTCCCGGCCTTGCCTCAGCGCAGGGGGCGCAAAATGGTCATGATGCCGAAAAGCTCACCAACGCCGGCATCGACCCTACGCTCCACTTTGAAAAGCTGGCCCAGAGCGAGGACGTCGAGTACGCGGGAACCGGAAGGAACATTTTCTCCGCCGATTCCGCGCCCGTGACTATTGAAACCCCGATCAAGAGCGCCCGCCCCGGCGCACCGGTGGTCACAGTCTCAGGACCACCTGCGCCGCCAAAGCCGCCGGCCATCGACCTGAAGTACTTTGGCTACTCCCAGGCCCCTGACAAGACCCTGCAGGCCTTCTTCACGCACGGAGAAGATATTTTCATGGCCAAGGTTGGCGACATCGTGGACCATCGCTACAAAGTGGGCGCCATCAAGCCGGGCAGCGTGCAGGTGACGGACATGGCCTACGACAACACGCAGACACTGCCGCTGACGACGAACTGAGTTGGCAGACAACCGTGATGAACTCCGCCCCAATCCGCCAGCATCACCCCACCCCACACTCAGCCGAAGAGGGTTACATTCTCATCTGGGTCATTTTTCTGGTTGCGGTCTTCACCCTCGCCCTTTCGATCGCCGTGCCCGATGTCGCCAAGCAGATCAAGCGGGATCGGGAGCTGGAAACGATGCGGCGCGGCAAACAGTACATGCGCGCCATCCAGCTCTACTATCGTAAATTTCACGCCTATCCGCCCAATGTGAATGCCCTGGTGAACACCAACCAGATCCGTTTTCTGCGCAAGAAATACATTGACCCCATCACCGGCAAGGACGATTGGAAGCCAATTCTGTTTGGCCAGGCAAAAACGCAGACGCTGGGCTTCTTCGGGCAGCCCATCGCCGGAGCAGGCTCCGCGGGCGGTTCCGTGATGGCCGGCGTTGGACCAAGCGGAGGAAGCGGTATTGGCGGGTCGACTTTCGGTTCTGGCGGGTCGTCGTTCGGGTCAGGTGGTTCGTCGTTCGGGTCAGGTGGTTCGTCGTTCGGTTCAGGGATGGGTTCGGGCAGCTCTTCAACGGGTGTGGGAGGGGGTGCGGGAGGGGGTGCGGGAGGAGCCGGGTCAAATGGCAATTCGAGCAGCAGCTCGGGCACCGATTCCGGACAAAACGGGCAAACCTTCGGCGGCGCCGGCATCATCGGCTTTTCGCCCGCCGGCACAGGCTCGTCAATCCTGGTTTATAAGAAGAAGAGCCATTACAACGAGTGGGAGTTTGTCTACGACCCGCTCTCCGACATGGTCACCCAGCCGGGCAACACTGGGAACATTGGTCAGCCTGCCAGCAGCACCTCCACCCCGGTCGGCAGTTCCGCTTTCGGCAACAGTTCGACTGTTGGCTCAGGCATCGGCTCCAATTCAACAGCACCTTCGCCCACCGCGCCCGGATCCACTCCCGAAACCACCCCGCAGTAGCCCACGGCAAGCAGTTTCAAGAGCACAAAAGACCCGCTCCTTGAGGGGAGCGGGTCTTTTTGCGAGAAAACCAAGCCGGAACGCCGTCGTTAGACGCTAAATGAGGAGCCGCAGCCGCAGGTTGACTTCACCTGGGGATTGTCAAATTTGAAGCCGGCAGCTTCCAGCGTCTCGACGTAGTCCACCTTGCAGCCGTTCAGGTACATCAACGAGGTTGCATCCACAAACACCTTCAAATCCTCGAAGGTGAACACTTTGTCCATCATGCCAGCCTGATTCTCGAAAGCCATCGAGTACTGGAATCCGGAGCAGCCGCCGCCGACCACGCCAATGCGCAGTCCGGCAGGAAGCGGATCCTGGGTAGCCATGATTTCACGCACCTTGGCGATGGCCTGCTCGGTCAGATAGAGAGGAGCTTTCTTTTCGGTTTCCTGTGCGGGTGCGGTTGTTGCTGTGGCCATGGTTTCTCCCAGAATTGGATTTTCTGATTTGATTCTCTTCCCGTTCTACTTAACTGTACCGTTCTCCCGGCCGGGATACAAGCCCGAATCTCGGGTACGTTCCATTGGATGCAAGCCGGTGCGTGCAGGTCGCAGGATTCACTGGGTTTGGCGGCGGGGGTAATTCCGGCCCGGCCAGCGAAACTGATTCTGGAAGATTTTTGACACAGCGGTATCCATTCGGGGCTATGATGGTCAACCGTGAGGTCCTGATACTCACGAGCCCGCGATTCCATCACGGACCCGCCCGTATGTGGGACCGGAAAGCCGTTGGGAGGTGGGGTATGACCGTTGTTCCGATCATGTGGACGATATGGGGCGTTCTCGTCGCCCTGATGCTCTCGCTCCATATCTACCGTGGAAGCGTGGAAAAGAACGAAGACGACCAGATATTTCTCGACGACTCCTTCGAGCACGAAAAATCTGAGCAGACGGCCATCATCGCGAAAGTTCAAAAAATTGAGCCAGCGTTGCGCCTGGCCAAGTGGCTTGCGCTGGGCATGACGGTCGTAGTCATCGTCTACTACATCCGCGATATTCTGCTGCAGTTGAATATCATCCACTAAGCCGCGAGCGCGGTCTTCAGGGCGCATTGCCCGTACCGCCGGCAGCAGTTAGCCTGCGGCCGGCGGCTGCGGAATGTGCGTTGATGCAGATTGGCGCCTATTTGAATTGGTTGACGATATCGACGATGTAATAGACGAGGATGACCACGGTCATTGCGGCGACCAGCCCCAGGGCCACTTTCTTGAAGGGCTGAACCTTGTTGACCTTTTCCATGATCGCTGCCTGTGCGGACTTTTCATGATCGAACGATTCGCCCAGAAATATCTGGTCTTCCTCGTCGCGAGCCAACCTGGATGCATAAAGACTGATAGCGGCAAAAAGCACAACGAATGCACCCCAAACGGACCACAATACCGGGACAATACCCGTCATTTTAACCACCTCGAAAGTGTTTTCCGGTCCCAGATGCCCGCGTGCCGGTGAAGAAAGCGCGGTCCTGCGAGCAGAGGGGCCTTACGGGTACCCATCTTAGCGTCGAGCTGCGCATCGTTTTGGTGACACGAGTCACAGGCATGCCTTCAGCCGGTTCCATTTCCGGATTCCGGCTGCGGCGGTCAGCTCCGTTTTTTATATTGACCGCGCTGGGAGGGAAGAATCTGCAGATCGTCGAACTCTTCGCGGCGGTCGCCGCGCGTCGACGACGGGGTCTCCCGCGTCGCCTCCCTGTCTTTCATCGGAATGAATTCCCTGGGGGGCAGGAATTCCGGCTGGGCCGTTACCCGCATTGCGGTCTCGCTCACAGTCTTCGGGTGCTCGATTAGAACCGGGCCTGGAGCCGGGCCTGGAACAGGGACTGCAGGCGAGGCTGCAGGCGATGCAGGAATCGGGGCGGGAGCGGGTTCGGCGAAGGGCGTAAAGGTGCGGAACAGGCTGGTGCGATCCATGTCGGTCTCAATCGTCTGAAGCGATTGCGCGTCCTCCGGATCGGATCCTCTCGCTTTGCCGAGATCCTTCAGTCCCAGCGTGAAGAGCAGACCCCTGAGACTACTGAGGCGAGAGCCGATCGGATACGGAGTCAGGTCCGGGTTCTGCTCCGGCTTCTCGGGCGGCTTCCCGGGCGGCAACGGGTCACGTGCGATTTCAGGTTCGTTGCGCCGCACCTCTGCCTGCGCAGCTTCCGGTAGGGCTGGGGGAGCGGGAGGAAGAAGGAACGCGCCGGGCTCGGCGGGAACGTCCTCCCAGGAGCCGATCCGATGCCTTGGCGCGGTCGGCACTGATGTGTTTGGGCCAGATGTGTCTAAGCCAGATGTGTTTGAGCCTGATCTGTCTGAGCCTGATCTGCCTGCGTCAGGCTCAGCCGCTTTGTACGGCAGCGTTGGTTTCCGGGGTTCGATGGATTGCGGGGATTCAGCGGGGCGCTGCGACTGCACCTCCGCAAGCCACCATGGAACGTCCGCGGGAACGTCTGCGCCGGAAGCCTGCAGAGGATGATTCAAGGACGACAGAATCGGCCCAGGCTCATCGCGCTCAGAAACTTCGGGAGACGAGCGCGGAGCAGCAACTTCGGCGACAGGCTGAGGCAGAGGCGTACGAAGAGGCTCGGCGACCGCCCATGCAGGGGCAGCAGGAGACGGAGGTTGGACGGGAGCTTTCGAGACAGCTTCAGGCAGGGCAACCGGAAGCGGCTCGGCCACACGCACGGGAGCTGAGGAAGGATGCGCGTCAGAAAGGGAACTTTGAACAGGAGCTTCAGCGACAGGTTCCGGCGATTGTTGCCGAACGGGCTCAACCTCAGGCCGCTCCTGAAGCACTGGGGCGGTGGGTTGCATCGCATCCTGGGCCGCCGGCTCCGCCGATGGCCGTGGGCGCTCAGTCTTCGGCCATTCGGCAGCCGCGGAAGACGGGAGGTGGATCGGCGCTTCCTGAGCCGGCTCTGCAATGGCGGCTGCCAACCGCGCACGCACGGCAGCCTCGCGGGAAAAGTGCTCTGGGAGAAAGTGCTCCGGCGCCGGCTGGGATGGTTCGACAACTTCGGCGCTCCTTACCGTGCGTCTGGATACGGATTGGCTCTGGGCGCGCAGATGTTTTTCAGTCTCGCGAACGGAGTCCCTGAAAGCGGGATCGGCCTTCGCAAGTCCCACGCGATTCAGCACAAAGCCCACCGTCGCAACTTCAAGCCGTTGCAGCGAATTGACCGCGGCAACGAGTTGCGCGCGGGTGGTGACGCCAGACTGAATGACCACAATGGCGCAATCGACAAAGCGCGCCAGGTACTCAGTCTCCGCGGAGATCGCCAAAGGCGCGGTATCGGTCAGGACCAGGCCCTCCTTCTGCGTCCTGGCCTCCTCGGCCACCTGTTGCAGCAAGGCCGTGGAGCGGCTGCCGCGCTGGGCAGCGGGATCGTCGAGCACAGGGTTAAAACTGTTGGGCGAGGCGCTGGCGCGGGGAGCCGGCGGCGGTGTGCCTGATGCATCCAGGAGTACGGTCGGCCTGCCCATGGCCTCGAGAATTTCTCTCACGCGCCTGGCCACGGTGGTGACACCGGTTCCGGAGGAGGTGCCGGTGAAGATGCAGCTCTTCAAACTGCCTTGCTTGCGGGCATGCTCAATGGTCGCAGACAAGCGGAGCAGTTGCTCGGAGGCCACCTCATCGGGGACTTCATCGAAATCCGGCAGAACGGCCATCGGGGCAAAGCCCAGGGTCTGCTCAATATCCGCCGCTATGTACACCCTGGGATCGAGGTGATTGGCGATGGAGGCGGCGAGCAACCCGAACAGCAAACCACCCAAGGCCAGCGGCAGTGCCTTTTTCAAGATTCCAGAAAGGGTTGGATGCAGCGGCGGCACCGCGGCAACGGACAGGTGCACCGCGCCGGGAACGCTGTCCTGAAGCATCAGGTTATGCACTTGCTCATCCACTGTGCTGAAGCGGGCGCGCAGGCGGACGATGTCGGTGGCCAGATCATTGACGCGCTGCAACTTGGGCGTGGCGCCAGCCGCGGTCTGAGCCAGTTGACGCAACTGACCATTGAGTTGGCCCTCAACCTTCGAGGTTCGCTCAAGATCTGTGCGCAGCTTCTCCTGGATGCGCTTGGCCGCGCTGGTGCGCAGGTCCTTCATCATGGAATCGAGGCTGCCGTTGATCTTGGCCAACTCCGCTGCATCCTGCTTGTACTCGGGATTGGTGGGCGTAAGGTTCGCCATTTGCGAGATGAGGACGGCCCGGCGCTGGTTCAGCGAAGTCTTCATGCTGGTCAGCCCGGCGTCGGCGGCAACCAAGTCGTCCGCCTCGGCATTGATCGCCGTGGAGGCATCTCCCTGCCCCGCATTCATCGCCGAATACCGCGCTTCAGCTTCATCGTGATCGGTCTGGGCCTTGATCAGTTCCTCGCGCGTCTTGCCTATCTCGTCGTCGATCAGGTCGGGAGCCGAGGTGCCCACGGCCGCCATGCCCAGTTGCTTGTTCAGATCATTCTGTTCCGCGTAGTCGGCGTTCAGTTCATTCTGAATGCGATCGCGCTCTTCGCGCAGTACGGTAATGCGCTGCGCGTCTCCAGCGTTGCCCTCACCCGCTGCATTCTCGACAACGCTGTTGGCCACCGCGTTGGCAATCTGCGCGGCCAGGTTCGGGTTTGAAGCTTTTGCCGAAATCGCCACTTCGTAACTGGTGCCTACGCGCGCCACCTCGATGGCGTGGCCAAGCCTGTCGGCCGCGACCTGCTCAGGCTCGCGCTGCTTTTGCCAGTTGCCGGGCCCCAGTTTGTGGAGCGCGCTCACCAGCACCACCGGGTTCGAAGCGCTTTGCACCTGCTGCTGAACGAAGGAGTCGTAAGCCGCCGAATTGATGGGCTCGCTTTCGCCGTTGCCCTGTCCCATCACTTTTGATTGCGTGGGCTGAATATAGATCTGGCTCTGCGCCGTATAGACAGGCCACGTTTTGATGGCATAAGCCAGTGCCAGCAAAAGGCCTGCGAGAGCGAATCCCAGCGCCAGTCTGCGATGCAGTTGCAACGCGCGCAGCAGGTTGAGGCGGAACAAGGGCCGATCACTGCCGCCCCCCGTCACAGAGCCGTTCGCCGGCGGAGGCGCCCCGGCAACTCCGTCATCATCACGGATTTGCGGCAATGCCACGGGTTGACTGCGCTGCAGGCTCATAATGCCCCCCCGTAGAAAGCCAAAGTAGCCACGGTAACCAGGGGGCTGAGCCGCTCCAGAATATAGGTGCCGCGATAAAAGCCGCTTTTGGGCACATAGACGATCTCGCCCGGCCGCAGGGTAACTTCAAGAGATTTGGCTGGGTTGAGCACGTCCTTCAGCGAAAGGACACGCGACGTGCCGCTGGCCGGATCCACGACCTGGATGTGAGGATTTTCGCCGGCGTGGTCGGTAATGCCTCCGGCCTGCGCAATCACGCTTGCGAGCGTCGAGTTGTAGGCAAGGGGAATCGCGCCCGGATGCTGCACTTCGCCGAGCACCGAGATAAAACGCTCGGAGGGACTGGGCACATAGACGACATCGTCACGGCGCAGGCGCATGTCGGCCAGGGCGTTGCCGGTCTCCATCATCTGCCGCAGTTCCACCCACACGATCTGGTCGCTGCCACGATAGATGGCGCACCGCTCTGGGACCTGTTCGATTTGGGAAGACTGGCCGGACTTGTTCGGGCCTGCCTCTACGCCGCCGCGGGCCAGCACTTCAAGCAAGGTGGGCGTGCCGTCAAAGGCAATCTCGCCCGGATGGTCGACCGCACCCAGCAACAGAACCCGGTTGGCCGTGTATTTTGTGATCGTCACCTGAACAGACAGGTTGGTGTAGTAGTTTCCCAGCGCGGATTCAATGGCCTTGGCCGCCTCGGGACGCGTCAGATCCGCCAGCATGATGTCGCCTGCCAGGGGCAGCGAAATGCGCCCGTCAGGACCGACAATCAATTTGGCCTGCATCTCAGGGCGTCCGGCAAAGTCCACGGTGATCTCATCGCCTTTGCCCAGCCGATACTCTTCATCCGCACCTGGCTCAAAATTGCGCAGCGTCTCAAGCGGATTCGGCTTCAAAACCGGTCCTGCCGCAGGCTGCGCGCCTTCCTGTGCCTTGATTTCTGCCTCGATCCTGGCTTTATCCTGAGCCTGATCGGGCCCTTGCGCTTGCGCGGGGCCCTGGCACACAAGCCTCACGGCCCCAGACAAAATGAGGAGCACGCACATCCAACTGATTCGGCCCCTCATCCCCATGCCTCTCCGCCGCGTAAAATCCAGCACCCCTGCGAGATCGTCCCGCATCCCATTGTTGTGATGCGGTCTTGCGACGCCCGCCATCCGATTACCCAACCAAAACCCCTCGAACAGTGCCTGGAACACTGCGTTCTAGCCGCAATCATACGGCCAACCGTGTGCAATTTTCAGCCGCTGCCGCGCTTGCGCGACCGCACGCGGGCAACCAAGTTGAGGCAACCCCAGCCAATTAGACAAAATCCCTGCTTTTGTGAGGATATGCAACCGCCTGGCCACACTGAATCCCACAAACAGGGGGGGTAGGAGTGTCCCTCATTGGTAACCCTCAACCAAACCAACGGGTTGGAGGGGGATTACCCGGAAGATGCGGCTCTTACGAATAGACGCAGCCGACCCAGCTTTGGCAATCTCGGCGAGAAACGCCGCGACAACCGCCATCAACTGGATCTCGAATCAGGACGCCGGTTCCGAAGCCGGCAGAACCGCTGTTTCCAGCTTTTCAACGACGGTCAGAAACTCTCGCATGATTTCGGGGCTGGAGGTGACATTGTCGGGGTGCAACAGCATCACCACATCCCGTTTCGGGGCTTCGTCCAGCAGCCATTCAATGGGGAATCTCTTTTTGTCCCGCCAATACGGCTCCAGCCAGAAGGCCGAGGGGTACCACAACAATTCACCATATTTTGCCGGCTTGAGCTCCGGATCTTCGAAGTTGCCCAGGAAATACGTCATCCCGGCTTCCCCGCCCCAGGGCAGGTATCGTTCCGGCTCATAGGGCGCATAGTGATGCCGCCCCAGGTGAAGACGGCCCGAGCCGTGCTTTGAGAACCCGGTCACCCGTCGTCCAAGTTGCTTCTCAAGTGCGCCGTGCTCCTCGCGGAAGGTCTCGGCCGTGCGCGAATTCTCCAGGTGAAGACCAAACCGATGTCCCCCCGCATCCATCAGCGCGCATATCTCCGGCGAAGGGTAGGTGCACTTGCGGAAGAATACGTGCGCCACTCTGCCGTTTGTATTCAGGATGCCCAGGATGGTCTTCAGCTCATCCAGGTAACCCAGCCACGGGGTGCGCGGAAAAAAGTAATCCGAGCTCAGACGGCTGGCGACATGGCGCACGAATCCCTGCTTTCCGTACGGTCGGTCCACGTCAATGCGCACGATGAGCGCCATGCATCGCTCCTTTCCTGCTGCGGTAGACTCGTTAGTCCCGCATCCTATGCCGCTGTCGAGGCCGCCGTCCCGGCCGCCGGGCTCGACTCGCCGTCAATCACTTTGTACAAATCCTCTTTGAAGTTATCCCAGTGAAACTTGTTGGCAAACTCTGCGCTCTTCAGGGCCATGTGCGCGCGCTTTGCCGGGTCGGCGTAGAGACGAGTGATGCAACCGGCCAGCTCTTCGACATCTCCCGGCTCGTAGTAAGCTACCTGATCCTCGCCGAAGTAATATTGGATGGCCAGCAGTCGCGGAGCAATCGCCGGAATGCCAAGGTGCACGTATTCCAGCAGCTTAACGGGGAGCATGTATTCAGTGGCCGCGTCGCGCCGGTTGGGTATCAGCCCCATGGACGCACCCTGAATCAACTCGGCAATCGATTCGACGCGGAAGGTCTTCTTGCTGAAGTAAATCCTGTCTTCCATGCCGGAAACCTTGATCTGCGTCTCAAGCGCGTCGGCGGCGTCGCCGTCGCCATAGATCTCTAGCCGCGCGCCAGGGCAGGAGCCGGCTGCCATGGCGAAGGCGCGCACCGCAAGATCGAGTCCAAGGCGCGTGGCGATGGTTCCGTGATAGACGATTCTGAAAGCGTCCTCCGAGGCGCGCGCCGGTGCGTCGCTCTTGAAGATGCGCGGGTCGGGAACATTGGGCAGTACCGTGATCTTCGCCTTGGGCGCACCGCGCCGGCAAAGAACATCCCGGTGCGGATGATGAACGCAAATCACCTTATCTGCAAGACGGATGCTGAACTGCTCCTCAAAGGCCAGCAAACGGATCAGCGGATGTTTCTCAGAGATCTGAAACTTCGACAGGTACATTTCCGGCATCATGTCGTGAATGTTCAGCACAATCCTGGCGCCGAGAAGTTTTGGGATGACGCCCACCAGCACTAGCAGGTCAGGCATGGAATGCACGTAGACAACATCGTAGCGCCCTTTGCTGAAAAGGCGCAGCAGCTTGATCGTGGCCGCACAAAGGAATCTGAAGTAACTGAAGCCATAACTCAGAAAGCCGCCTCCGCGATAGCGCAACTGCCTCACGCGATAGACCGTGACGCCCTCTACGGTTTCAATGGGCGGCCGGTCCCGTTCGCCGAGAGCGATAAAGTCAACCTGATCGCCACGGCGCACTAATGTCTCCGCCTCCCGCCGGGGGCGGGCATCGGAGAGATAGTTTGTGTAGGCAACCATGCAAATCTTTTTCATCGGAGCTGTAAACCGTTTCTCACGCTTGGGTGTCTATTCGAATTCTGTTTCTGGTTACAGCTCTCACAACCAGGCTATGCCAAAGCCAGCGGCTTCAACCGCTCCGCGGGACCCATCTCTTCCTCGGCGGCCAGCTCCGCTTTCCGCGCTTCGTTCGACCTCTTCATCACTTCGAGAAACTCGGATTGGAATCGCTGCTGAAGCAGAGCGATATTGGGCATCACACAGTGCCCCCCAATGAAGCCCGGCTGAAACAAGACATTGGGAAGATAAGCTATCTCCCGAAAAAACTTTCCGACTTCAAGATAGTCCGCATTCACCTTCTCTGAAAAACGGTTCATCTCCTGGGCCCACGCAATCAGCAAGCCGAAGTAGGTGGTCTCGAGCAGCTTGGCCAATTCCAGTGCCTCGGGCTGAGACATGATCTCCGACTTCATACCGGCAGCTTCAAAATGTTGCTTCACGGACTCCGTCGCTCTCGCGTCGGTGCCGGCGACAAACTTTGCATAAGTCAGCAGCTCATCGACCATTTTGGTGTGCTTGCCCCGAACCGGGCTGTAGACGCAGGGAATTCCGCATGCGCTCTCGAGGGCGCGCGTCGTGCCTGGCGCCGCGGTGCTGTTGATCACGATGACTTGCGGAGAATACTTGTGCGCATAGCCAACGACGGCCTTCTCAAACTGAGCGGAGTTGATAAATGGAAAGCAAATGTGCATCACGCCCACAGCCTTATCCACAATCGCAGGCTCAATGTCGATGCCAACCGCCTCCGGTTCCCGCTTTTTCAGAATGGTATAGAGCGGCTTGCCTACTTCGCCCAGGCCGACCACTAACGTCACGTCTTTGGGGTTAACGCTCATTGCTTCTCTCCGTTCTTTCCTTGAGGTTCGTTCCTTGTGTCGTGACAATCTCCGGTGTGCTCGACATTGCAGCGGCATTTTCTCTCTGTGAGCCCGACGCAGCCGGTGCATCCGCGCCATAACATTGGACTGCATCGAAGGCAAGCGGCCCTCCGGCTCCTCCATCCGAGCCTTGCATGCCCTGAAGATAGCATGCCTCTGCCGGGTTTCCGTAGCTGTGTCCACCGGGTCCCGTACCTCCGCTCACATCGGGCCCCGTCGCGGGAAAAGGCAGATTGCGCCACCATGCCGGCTTGCCCGCCAGGTAGAAGGACGCCGGCAATTGCTCGGTCACGCCGGGCGTCCAGAAGATGACCTTCCCTATGTTGTTATAGTTCCCATGAAAGAAATCCGAAGATGAATTTCCGGGAAAGTGGCAGGAAGGAATTCCTCCGCCGCATCCGGTCCCTGAGCCATCGTCGCTGGTTTTTCCATAGCCAAACGACCAGCCATAAGCGACCGCATCATAGCTTCGCGAGGCAGGATACTCGATCGACGCCCGCTGCGCCAGAGGATAGTTATAACCCATGAGCGTCTGCATTTGCGTAGAGCCGACAACATTGCCCACAAAGTTGTTCGCACTTCCTGGATACGCGGTCTCGATGGCGCGGGCTGCCTGGAATCCATAGTGGCCGTTCACTCCCGAGCAGTTCACCATGCCCCTGCCGGTCGCCGGGCGGCAAATCCGGTTCGTGCCCACCACCCAGTTTCGAAAAGCCGTGGTGTGACTTGACGTGCCCCAGACTGAGTCCTCTGCGATCTGCGTCACCACATTTCCCTCGAGCAGGTTAAATTGCGGATGGGCTCCGTGAAAGTCAATTCCACCTATGTCCAGGTTGAGTGCGCCGCTGTCAAACTCGCCCATCGTGTAGTTATAGGCCACCACGTTTCCGGCAGCGCCCCACTCAAGCATGATTGATATGTGTGTGCGCTCGATGATGTTATTTTCGATCAGACTGGCGCTGGTCTTGAAGGCAATCTGGATATCCGAATCATGAATTCCGGGGCTGTGAAGAAACGCATTCGAAAAGTAGCTGTCGCGGATCTCGTCGCGAAATCCCCAATAAACTTCAACGTGATCGCCGTCGGTGTAGTTCGACTCTACGCCTTTAACCCAGCAATAGGCGCACTCCGAAAGGGCGAAGTTAGCTGCGTAGCCGGTGTTATTCGCAAATACCTGAAGATCTTCGACGCCTGCATAACTAACCGACATATTGAATGGCACAGCAAAGGGCGTATTGGTGTAGGCGCCGTACAGTCCTGGCGAGATCGTAACTATCTTCCCGCTTATTGCAGTTACTGCGACTATCTGTCCGCGGGCAAGACTTCCACGCTCCGTCCAGCCGCCGTCGCACCAGTTACAGTTCCCTCCGCTCCCTGCGGCCGACACATAAGCCGGATTGTTGATCTCGGCAACGGCGAGATACATCCCCGGCCGAATGCCGGATGCGTTGCTGACCTCGATGCTGGTCGATCCCGAGTTTGAACCGTTCACAATTCTGACCGGCGCATAGGGCACCGACCCGGCACCCATGCGAATCACATCGCCGCCGCCCGTGCCGGTTGCGTTCAGGATGGTCGCGCTTGCACCCGCGCCTCGCAACGTGACGTTCGAAGGAATGCTTATGGTTCCGGCGATGGTATACGTGCCGGCAGCCAGGAAGACTGTTTCGCCGGCCGCGCAGGATTGGAGCGCGGCATTGATTTCAGCGAGCGTAGCCGATGGCGTGAGAGTGGCGCATTTGGCCGGGCGCGCAGGAATGCCTCCAACCCCCGCATTCGCCCAGTCGATCGCCTGACTGGGCTTCAAAATCGGCGTCCACACCTGGGCGTGACCGTGGACGGCGAAGAAGAGCGCCAGCAGCATCAGAGCAATCACCTTTCCAACTCCGCTCTCTGCACTGCCGGCAGAGGAACGCTTGTTGACTCGTGCAATAGAAACCATATCGCGCAGCAGCCCGATCAATCCCTGTAACGGCTTGAATCCGCGATAAAGCAGGACAATGAGCGCGAGATAGAAGCCCGCGAAGACCAAAGACGTCACAGCAACCCTGAGCGCGGCCGCACCGGCGCTGGGCGCGGCAGGCAACGAGACCAACCTGGTAAACATTATCCTGGTTGCGATCCCGGCCACAAGCGAGGCAACAATATATCTCCAGACCCCGGAGAAGATAGGACCGACGCCGAGTCCGATGGGCTTACCCGCATACCACATCGCAGGCGCCGTCAGCACCCAGAAGGAAACGCACCAGGCTACGGCGATTCCCTGCGGTCCCCAGGGAAGCGCGACAAGGAACAGCAGAATGGTGACAGTCCACTCGACAATCCCCCAGCGAAACCAGCGATCCGCCCTGCCGATGGAAAGGTGTATCCACCCATGCGTTCCGTAGAGAATCATGATTCCAATTCCCGGGGCAAAGAAGGTGAAGATGCGTCCCGCCGACCCCCATCCAGGCCCTAGAAGCACACGAATCAGGTCTGTTCCCACCAGCGTCAGATCGCCGGAGATCCCCATTCCCAAAAACGCCATCACTGCAATGGCTCCCAGCAGGTAGCGACGAAATTGTGTGTCATCTTCTCGCACCCGGCTCAATGCCGAGACCGCGACCACCGAGGTGGAAGCGACAAGTTGCGTGGCAGAAAGCGAAAACAAATCGTAGGCCTTCTTGTAGAATCCAAGCGCGGGCGCGCCAAAGCGCCAGCCGACCAGAAGGTTGTCGGTGTTGCGCGCAAAATAATTCACGCTGAATCGTCCGTAGGTGTACATCGCGAACTTCAACATTGCACCCGTGCCGGCGGCATACCCTGGACGTCCGGGCATCCATCGGCACAGGAACCAAGCGCCGATGGCCGAACTGAGCGGCAAGGCGCACGCGCCGAAGACCAGCGCCCAATAGCCCCAACCCGCCCAGCCAAACAGAATCGATACGACCACTGAAACTGCACGGGCAACAATGTCGATCTTGGCCGCCGCCGTAAAGAGCATCGCACGCTTGAGCAGCGCCAGATGTACCACCGACAGGCTGGTGAGAACGATCGATAAGGAAATTCCGGCGGCGATGGGCGCCACCAGTGGCTCGCCATAAAACCTGGCCAGCAACGATCCCGCTGCCGCAAAACCACCCGTGAGCAACAGACCTCCGCCGAGGCTGATCCAGAAAAGATTGCTGGCCATCCTGCGGTCGACATGCTCCCTCTGCACCAGCGCCTCAGTAAACCCGTTGATGCCGAAATTCGACAGGAGCAGGCTGAAGGTCGTCACCATCGCGACCAGGCCAAAGTCGCGCGGGGTCAGCAGCCGCGCCAGAACAACGGTCGCGACGACCTGGATCGCCAGTCCAAGACCTCCGGAAAAGATCGTCACCCCGGCGCTTCTCACCGCGAGACGTCTTAGTCCATCTCCACCCATCGGAACCGAGGGAGCAAAAGCGCCCGTTGTGTCAAACGGCTTCAAACGGGCTCCGATCCAGGGTAGCGATCGACTTGAACCGTCATAATTCCGAGATGATTGCTTGCATTCCCCATAACATTCCTTAACCGTCCCAACCTGCACCCATTTTATTGAAGAACTCGAACTGTCCGTTGCTTAGCGGCTGGTGTCCATTGCGGCGATGGTGCTCCACTGCTTTCTTTCAGTGGTAAGTCCGCTGTAACTCCGCTAACTGCGAGCAGAAACGCTAACCAGATGGGACTCAGCATTCTGAACCCTGCTTCGGTCAGACTGTAAATCAGCGCCGCGGCAAAAAACGTCAGTCGCAATCGGCCCTCGACCGGATCGCGCCGGAGAGCGAGAACAGCGTGACGGTATCCGGCGACCATCAGCCAGGCAAGCAGAACCAAACCCACCCATCCAAGGTTCAGATAGAGTTCGATGTATCCGTTATGCGCCTCCTGGATGCCCTTCACGCTCATGTTCCATACGGCCTGAAGACGGTTGCCGAGCCAGAAGCTCTCAAACCCCGTTCCCACCCAGGGATTGGTATGCATCGACAGCACCGCCCTCCAGATTGAAGTGCGGCCCGTCAAGGTCGCGTTTCTTCCCAGCGAGTGAACCAGCGTTCCCACCGTATCAATGAACAGCGCGAACAAGGGCAGCGCGATTGCCGTCCAGAAGATAACGTGGATGCCTGCGCGCCGGCGCGCAACCCAGGGCTGCGAGATCAACACCATGACCGCACCCGCCAACGCCAGGCAGGAGAGCGACGTCATGGAGTTGGCTCTCACAATCAGCCAGATCGCCGTCGCGACCATCGCTCCATGGGCCATCAAATGTTGCCGTCGATCTCTCATGGCGCGGTCAAGATACGCATTGACGAATGACCATAACGATGAAAGCCCAAACACCATCGAGATCATGCCCAGCAGGTTCTTGAACGTGGTTACGCCGAAGTACATCATGGCCCCGTCTTCGGGGCTATAGGCGCTTCCAAGCCCCGGATAACAGACAATGAACAGTACGGACACTGGCAACAACACGAAGGCCACGCGCGCAAAAACGCGCTTGATGGCAGCCAGGGGATAGGGATCTGTCACGATCACCATCACCATCACCAGATCGCCAACCGACTTGCTCCAGCGCTTGAACGCGATGAAGGGATCGTCCGACCAGACAACGCTCAAGGCACAATAGGCGAAAAACACCAGCAGAGGCCCGTTCTGCCTGAGGAAGTTCCTGACTTGACGGGATCTTAAGTTGAGCACCAACAGGCCCGCGGCAATCAGGATCCCGTAGATGGTTGCATCGAGCGGACTGCCTTCAGTATATTGCTGCGCCAGGGTAACTCCCGGGTTAGGATGCATCCAGGTGGAAACGCCGCGCGACGCGTTGATGAGCAGCCATATCGTCGGAATCCAAAGTGCCTTTGAAGGACGCACTCCGGCATCGCGGTCCAGAACAAAGAGCCAGGCGATAGCAGCGATACAGACGAGAGTGCCAAGTAGTTGCGTCATGGGGCATCAATAAAAAGCCGGTGCAGGTGTTCGAGCGTCAGCATTTTGTGAATGGTTGTGGTGTGGTTCTGTTTCCCCTCGAGATGCGCCCTTACGATGGCTTCGAGCGCGTTGGGTTCGAGGTAGGGGCGCGCGAGGCTGCGCGGGTCAAGCAGCATCTCGCGAATGTAACTGCTCAAGGCGTCGCGGTACCAGATGCGGAAGTGATAAAACTTGTGCCGGCCGAGAAAAAGCCGCTCCAGGTGCAGGCGGGACAGCGCACGATCGGCTCGCACTACTGCCTGCGGCATTCCATAGTCGTAGGCATACTCCGCCTTGAAGGTGAAGGAAAGATAGGCGCGCTGCGCAGCCGCGGACCAGGCGGGAAGGCTTCCCGCGAGGCCGCGATCCGTCCTGATCCGGAGCAGCTCCGGATTGCCATCCGCGATCAGACGCAGCGAAATCTCGTCGCTGGCAAGCGACAAGCGGGGCGCGCGGAAGACGGTTCGCACAAAATCATTGTCGAGGAACGGCGAACGAAGCGAGAGCTGGCTCTGCTCAAGACTCAGAAGTCCATAGTGGTGCCATGGCGCCTGGCGAAACACGGCGAAGGAAAGCGGGTGTAACTCAAGCAACGCGTCATACGTTTCCCTGGCGCGATCAAGGTGGGGATGAAAGCTGGAGTGAAACAATCCGGGTTCAGGATCGACCGGCTTGAACGCCCGTACGCGGCGCAGCACTTCTCCGCCGTAGTTGCCCGTCATGCGTACCGGCGCAATTTTCGCGGCGCGCTCGTTGACGTACAAATCCGGCGCATGTTTCACGTCGACGCACCCATCCGTCAGGAAGACCGTGCGCTCGGCATAGCGCGCGAATTGCCGAAGAAAATCGTCGCCGACGGTGATGACCTCGTGCCTCTGCCCGCACGCGCGCGCAACCCGCCGCGCAATGCGAACGTCCTCCGAGTCGCGGAACATTCCACCAAACGAGTAACACGGAAGCGTCCCTGGCTCGGGCTTCGCCCAGGACATGATCATTCTCGAGTCCAGACCGCCCGTCAAAGAAATGCCCACCCGCTCCGGTCCATCGAAATAGCGAGGCTGGCTCCTCGAGAAGACCTCGCGTAACTCCCTGTAGTAAGGCTCGGGCTCGAGCTCAGACTGCTGCTCCCACTCTTTTCGGTCGAAGTAACTTCCCTTCCGGGTTATTGAAGCATTCTGAATGGTCCAGGCAGAAGCCGGAGGCAACAACGAGATGTTCTTGAACAGCGTCTTGTTTGCCAGCGTGCATCCGCAGGAAACAAACTCCGCCAAACCATCGGAATCAATGCTTCGCAGTTCCGGGCGAACTGCCAGGATGGCCTTCGATTCGGCAGCAAAATAGAAGGCCTCCCGCGCTTCATGAAAGTAGATCCGGTGCATTCCATAGCGATCGTTGAACAGGGTAGCTGATCTGGTCTTGAGGTCGGCAAGCACTCCGTGAAATCTTCCATTCAGGCTTTTCGGAAAATTCGGATCCTCTTCCGAGCGGCGGACCAGGTGTAAAGTTTCTCGATGGCCAGGAGCGATGCGAGCCGCGGAAAAGTCCTCGCCGGAAAAAATCAGAACGCGATCGCGTTGTTCGTTGTAGAAAGGCATGGAGCCGGCCAGAGGACCGGCGCGCGCAACCCAGCCCACATAGAGCCCGAGCGACGGCTCACTCCACGTTCCACTCGCATACGAGGGCTCATGGCGCATCGACTCGACCATCCGCAGCAACTCTCGTTCGGCGCGTTCCCGCGGCATTCCGGTAATGAGGCCGACCAGCCCTGGCATACTCTCCCGCCGCCTTCTATGAAGCTTCCCGGGCAGATTGCATCCCGCGGCTGAGCCAATGTTTGCGAAGTTCGCGAAGCTTATGGATCACGGGCTCCGGAAGATGGTCCACCAACCGGTGATGGAAGCCCATGCGCAGCGCCACCCTGCCCAGGCTCGTCAAGGGCACGTAGTAACGCGGCAAGTTAACTCGCTGAAACCCATTTTTCTCTTTAAAATCAACGAGCGTGTCCTGGTGCTTGTTCCCGTAGGCGTAGTTGCCGTAAACAAGATACGAGATTCCACGCTCGGCGCAGGACTTGACGGCCTGCGCCAGCAGAGCATTGGTCGCCGCCTTGTCTCTGTGCCCGACCTTGGCCAGGATGTTCATCAGTCCGGCCTGCACGCCCGCCGGGTCAGCCACCATCTTGATGAAGCCGATCAGTTCTTCGCCCTGGAAGGCGCCAATGAACGTGCTCGAATCAAGATAGGTGGCCTCCATCGCATAGACTGCGTCAAGATCCTTTCCGAAGTGCTTGAACCTGCGTCCCTGGCGCACCGGGCACTCATTGTAGATCCCCCATATTCCGCGCACGAGGGTTTCATCGAAGGCCGCCTCGCGAATCACGATCCCCTTCTTATCCGCCTGCCTGGCCCGGTTCCTCGTCTTGCCGTCGATCTGCTTGTTCCACCAGTGGTCAAATGTGGTGATAGGAAGCGCGGCCAGATTATCCCACTCCATTGGATAACTGTATTTTGGCTCGGCCGCCGGCAATCCCTGCATGAACGTGAAGAGATCGATGCGATCCGGAGAGCTACGCAAGCGTGCAAGCATCGGCTCCGGATCGCCGAGAAAGTGATACAACTCCGCGTCCAGACGCGCTACGCGCAGCAGCCGCCCTCTAATCCGAATTTGATGATTCCCGTCTTTCATAACTCCGCTTCAATTTCCTTCTAACTTCGCACCTTCAGCCGCTTTGACCAACACCCGCGCGACTGACCGGTTACCTTCAATCCGCCGATCCTATTATTCGCTCACGTACTCCTCCCGGATTGGATTGATGCCCATGCGCATCAGCAGCTTGCCGGAATGATCGCAGATCTTCACCATGAGCGTCATAAAAGGGCGCAGCCCACCAAGCAATGTGAAGGGCAGCACCAGCAAGTAGAGCGGAACGGCGATCAGCGATTTGATGACATTGACGGCGCCGCAGTTCGGCTGCAAGGCCGCGGTCGCTCCCTGGATCATCGCCTTGCGCAGAATGTAGCTCTTCTTCCAGCGGGCCGCGGGAATGGTTTCAAAGACCACAGCTTCAGCGGACCAGACAAACCGGAATCCCTCTTCAATTTTTCGCCGAAAGAAGTCCTGATCCTCTCCCGCTCGGAACTGAGGCCGGAAGGGAGCCGGATCGTCCGCCATGACGCGCCTTTTCAGCAACACGTTGCCGGTTCGCGATTTTTCCCACCCCACCCTTTCGCCGGTTGGATTTACCTTGCGGTCATAAATCCTGCTCTTCAAGAACCATGCCGGCGGGGTCTCATCGAAATGACGCCTCACCGGGCCGAGAACGCCGTCCACTTGATACTCCATGCAGTTGTTGTAAAGCGTGAGCAGCCAGGCCGGCGCCGGAAACTCATCGTCATCGATGAGCGCGAGAAAATCCCCGGTCGCGTTTTCCAGAACCTTGTTCCGCGCCAGGGCGATATTGCGCCTGGGCTCGACACAGTAGTCGATCGGGACCGCGCTTTCGAGGCGCATCCGGGCAACTGTCGATTCGGCGGACCGGGCGTCATCGTTGTCGGCGACCACGATCGAAAAGCTGAACAGACCCCCGGTTTGCTGGCGATTCAGTTCCGTCAGAAGCCGCCCGAGCAGCAGCGGACGCTTGTAGGTGCAGATGCAAACGGCGATGTGATCCGTCCGGCGCGCGGGGGCCGGGCCGGCGCACTCATGGCCCTCAGCGGGTATAGCCTGGTGAAACTCCGCGGCCTGATGGAGCGCTGTGTCTGCCGGATTCATGCGACCCTCCGGCTGCCGGCGACCGAAGCCAGCGACCGCAGCCGATAGCCGCCCGCAATCTCGACCTCGCCACAACGGGCGAGCTCATTGTTGACGAGGAACCTGTATTCGTCGTCGCGGATCGGATGGGTTTCGATCTCGACATTGAAGCGAACGGCAAGCGCGAAGATTTTCTGGAACCGCAGCGTTGGTTGGAGCGGTTGCAGATCAAAAAAATAGTCCGTCATAGGGTGGCGCCTGGCTAACTGCCGATCCTGCCTGCGCCGGTAGAGGCGGTTTAGATAGCCTTTCTCTCCCGGCCCGAAGGTGAGATTTCTGCGCACGACCGTACCGGAAGGGACAAGCCGCCCGGCAACCACGTTCGCGCAAAGATGCATGTGGTGATGACCATCCACGCGACCGGCGGCAACGCCATAGAGACGCTCATACTCCTCCCGTTGCGCCTTGACAACATAGTCAAACGAAGCTGCCAGGCCGGGATGATAGACCATCGGCGCCAGCCGGTGCGAGAGCAGAAAGCGCGCCAGCCGTCCCTGATGCTCCATCAGACGGGAGGCGCAGGCTGGTGCGGAAAAGGGCATGGTGAAATTCAGATGCAGGCCGGTGTCGATCACGTGCCGCAGCGCCAGATCGGCCGCGCGTTCTGAATCCTCCATGAAGACCATCGCGCTCGTCGAAGAAACCGCTCCGCGCAGCAGACAATCGAGAGAACGGTCCGTTGTCGGAACATCCCGTCCCCAGTCGTCCGCATTCACAATCGCGAGAGCGCCGGAAGTGCTGATGGCCTCCGAGGCGCGCGACCCCTCGCGAGCAGCCTCCGGGTCAACGAAGCTGTCCTTGACTGCCGGGCTGGGGTGAAGATAGGACTCCATAGCTTGACTGCGATTACCAACTCAGGCGCTTCCATCGATCCGGCAAGACAATGTCCGCCGGGATGCGGTCTACCGCGATCCGCGCGCCTCCTCCCGCGCCAGCAGCGGTTGATCGTCCGACGGCGAATTGCGAAACAATTTCTGCTTCAGCCTTTGCATCTGCTCCCGGCGGTGAAACTTCATCAGTTCGCTCGATACCGGTCTCTCTCCACGCTGGAGCACAGACCAAAGATAACCCCACCCCAGCGCCAGTCCCCGCACAAGAAACGGTCTCTTCGTCATTTGATAGGCCGTGCGAAACAGTTCCCAAAGAGGGTGGTTGCCCATGGCGTAGTCCATCACACCGGTCATGAAATTGGCTTTCATCTGCCCTCTTTCGGCGGTGCCGGTCTTGCGATGATGGTGGCACACCATTTCGGTAAAGGTCCTGGTTCTCCAGCCTTTCATCCTGGCCGTCATCACGGCGATGCAGTCGATGGTACCCACCCTGACGGGAACATAGCCGCCAATGCCCTCGTAACAGGCGCGCCGGAAGACCTGGCAGGCGCCGGAGACATGGTCCAGGCTGGTGAAGCGGTAGTCGAAGATCTCACCCGTCTTCTCGACGTACGGTGTTCCCACCACGCCCAGTAACAGGTCGTCGACGAGTTTTTCCAGCAGAAAGGCGAAGTAGCCGCTCTCAAACGTGATGTCCGCGTCCAGGTTGGCGATCACGTCGTAGGGCAGTCCTTCCACTCTGTCCTTGCCTGCTTTGAAGGCGTAGGCCTTTCCGGCAAAGTTGCGCACTTTGCGCTCCGGCATGCGCAGCAACTCGATCCAGTCGTGCGCGACCGCGTAGCGGCTGACAATTTCGTCGGTGCCATCGGTCGAGCCGTCGCTGACGATCACCCACTTCAAGGGACGCACCGTTTGCTCGACCACCGACTGAATGGTCGATTCGATGAACTGCGCCTCATTGCGCGCCGGCGTCACCAGCACATAAGAAGGAAGATTCGGCACGTCAGCTCCTCGCTCCTAAACAGTTTTGGCGCCGAGACCGGTGCGATGCAGGCACGGCGGCGCGATCGAATCGGGCAACCGGGGACACAGCCGCGGTGCAGAAGCGGCCGCGCACTCGAGCGCTCACCGTCACCGTCGGGCGCTTTCGAGCGACCTGCCGGCAAAGGCCAGCACCTGCTCGGCCACCCTGGCCTGCTGGGTCGCCGTCAGTTGGGGGAACATCGGCAGCGAGAGAATCTCTTCCGCAACCCGTTCCGCAGCCGGAAAACTCCCCGCGCTATAATTCAGCCCTGCATAGGCCTTTTGCAGGTGCAGAGGAATCGGATAATGGATCCCGGTGCCGATGCCTGCCGCCTGCAAATGGTTTTTCATGCCCTCGCGGTCACGGACGCGAATCACATAAAGGTGATAAACCGAGCGCGACCAGGACGGCTCATAGGGAACGATGACGGCCTCGCTCGCGGCAAAAAGCCGGTTGTACTCGGCTGCCCGTTCGCCCCGCTGCGCGTTCCATCCGGCCAGATGCGGCAGCTTGCAATTGAGCAGGCCGGCCTGAATCGCATCCAGCCGTCCGTTGTAGCCCTCGATGTCGTGGTAGTACTTCTTCACCTGGCCATGGTCGCGCAACATCCGGATGGCCGCAGCCAGCGTTGCATCGTTGGTGGTGACGGCCCCGCCCTCACCGCAGGCTCCCAGATTTTTCCCAGGATAAAAGCTGAAGGCCGCGGCTCGGCCCATGGAGCCGGCTTTCCTCCAGCGATTCTGTTCCTTCGAGAAATACTCGGCGCCATGCGCCTGGCAGGCGTCTTCAATCACCATCAGTCCGTAGCGGCCGGCGAGCGCCAGGATGGAATCCATGTCGGCCATCTGTCCATAGAGGTCGACCGGCACCACGGCGGTGACCGGGTGTCCGCTGCGCAGGCTGATCAGTTTTCCCGATGCGTCCCTGGTGCACTGCGCCGCAAGATACTGCTCCAGCGAGGCCGCCGACATGTTGGAGGTGCGCTCGTCGATGTCAATGAACTCCGGAAGCGCGCCCGCCTGGGAGATCGCCTCGGTGGTGGCGATGAACGTATTGGGCACGGTGAGGACCACGTCGCCCGGGCGCACGCCAGCAGCCATCAGCGCAAAGCGCAGAGCATCGGTTCCGCTGCTCACGGCGACGCAATGGGCGGCATCGGAGAAGGTTGCGAAGGCCCGCTCGAACTCGTCCACCATCGAACCGCCGACAAAGCCCGCGGTGTGCAATGCCTGGCGAAAGACGGCGACCAACTCCTGCTCGAGTTCCAGGTGGGGCGCGACCAGATCGAGAAACGGAACGGACTCCGGCCCGCTCGCCGCAGGCTCGATGAAGCGCAGAATTCCGGCTGGATTTCCGGCCACGATCGCGTTGGCGGGAACATCCCTGGTGACCACGCTGCCGGCGCCCACCATCGCGTTCTCGCCGATTGTCAAATTGGAGAGAATCGTGGCGCCCGAGCCGATCGACGCGCCCTTCCGTATCACCGTCCGCTCGACCTTCCAGTCGGCCTCGGTCTGCAGCGCGCCCCCGGCTGCGGTGGCGCGGGGATAGCTATCGTTGATGAACATGACCCCGTGCCCGATGAAGACGTTGTCTTCAATCGTCACGCCTTCGCAGATGAAGGAGTGGCTGGAGATCTTGCAGCGCTTGCCCACGCTCGACGTTTTTCTGGATTTCGACGAATGCGCCGATCTTGGTCTCGCTTCCAATCTCGCAACCGTACAGGTTAATGAACTTCGAGAGCTTCACGTTCTCGCCCAGCTTGACGTCATCCGCGATGGAGTTGTAGGTATTCATACGTAAGTCAGCGAACCTCTCTCTTTCATGGATTCGCTGGCGGCTTCAAGGATCTTGACCACCCGCAGCCCGGAGCATCCGTCGTTAAACGGCTCCTTGCCGGTTGAGATGCACTCCACAAAGTAGGCCAGCTCACGGCGAAGGGCCTCGCCCTGCTCCACCTGCGGCGCCCACATGTCGCCGGAGCGATAGTGCACCAGCAGATCGTAGACGCCTTCCTGGCTGGTGATGTTCACTCCCCGGTCGTAGACCTTGAGCTTTTCGTCGGCTTCAAGATCGTTCCACACCAGCATCTTCTTCTCGCCGCCGATCAGGGTGGTTCTCACCTTGACCGGCGAAAGCCAATTGACGTTGATGTGGGCGATCACCTTGCTCGGGAAAGTAGAGCGTCATGAAGGCCACATCCTCGTGACCGTTCAAGTGGTTCTGCCCGGTTGCCACAACCGCTTCGGGAGTGGCCTTGATGAGGTAATCCATGATGGCAAGATCATGAGGCGCCAGGTCCCAAAGGACGTTGACATCGTGCTGGAAGAGGCCCAGGTTGACGCGCGTTGAATCGTAGTAATAGAGCTTGCCCAGAGCTTTCTCTTCAAGCAGTTGACTGGATCTTGCGCACCGCGCCGGTAAACAGGAAGGTGTGGTCCACCATGATCCTGAGATTCTTTTGCTGGGCGAGGTTGATCAGCTCTTCGCCCTGGGCGGCATTGCTGGTAAACGGCTTCTCCACAAACACGTGCTTGCCATTTTCAAGCGCTGCCTTGGCCAGCTCGAAATGCGTCCACACCGGGTGAAACGATGGCCACGGCGTCGATGTCGGTCGGCCAGGATGATGTCCATCGGGTCTGACGTCACGCTGATGCCGGGATAGGCCTTTTGGGCGCGTCCCCGCGCCGCCCGGCTCAGATCTGCGATCGTCAGTACCCTGGAGCCTTCCAGTGTTGAGAGGTTTCTAACAATGTTCGGTCCCCAGTACCCATAGCCGATGACACCGAAATTCATGATCTTCCCGCCGTTCCACGCAGATGTCGGCAAAGCCGAGGGCCATACAGATTGAAGGCCGCACCCTGCATCGCGGCGCGCGCATGCAGAGGCGGTCGAGGTTGAATGCCGGAAAAGCCCGCCGGCTCTAGTAACGCACCGGAACCCCTGATCACCGCCAGTGGCGTCAGCATAAGGATCTTGAGGTCAAGCCAGGGAGACCATGCCATGGCATAGCGCAGGTCCATGCGGACCATTTCGTCGAACTTGACGCGGCTTCGGCCCGTCAACCTGCCACACCCCGGTAATTCCGGGCTTGGCTTCGAGCACGCGGCGCCGGTGCCATGTCTGGTACGCCGCCAGCTCGTAGGGAATGGCGGGACGAGGCCCCACCAGCGACATCTCCCCGAAGAGCACATTGACCAGCTGCGGCAGTTCGTCCAGGCTGGTTCTGCGCAGAAACTTGCCCACCCGGGTGATTCTCTTGTCGTCCTTGAGCTTGTAAATGCCCGGGCCGCTTCCCCTGGGCGTCCCGCTGCCGGTCTCGCTGGCAATCAGTTCCGTGACAAACTTCTGGTGCACCAGATGGTCGTTGTTGACGTGCATGGAGCGGAATTTCAGAAAAGTGAAGCACTGGCCGAACTGCCCCACCCGCTGCTGACTGAAAAACACGGGGCCCTTGGAGGTAGCCTTGATGGCCACCGCGATGGCCAGAAACAGAGGCGAGCAAAGCGCCAGCGCCAGCAGGCTTCCGGCCACGTCGACGGTCCGCTTGATGAACAGCAGCGACCGTTTGCGCTTTCCAGCCGGAGCCAAGTCTGGATAGAGAGCAGGATTGCTGGGGCGCCCGGAGTTGTCATGATCCCAGTCGTCCGGAAAAAAGTGAAAGGAGATGCTGACCTGATTGAAGTCGTCTGAGACCGCCACGTCGCGGAGCATGGTTTTCACCCTGCCCAGGATGGTGCTCAGAATTGAATTCTTGTCACTGGTCCCGAGCCCCGTAAACATCACGCCGACCATGCTCCGTTCGGTGTACCAGCCGATGATGTCTGTGTCTCTGCTTGAAGCAAGCAGGGACAAGGCCATCGTGTCCAGGGTGGTTCCATTCCGGTTGGCGGCTTGCGAACTGTTGATCTCAAGAAGCATCAGCAGGAACGGTTCCTTCGAGCGCTCTGTCCTCTTGCGCTCGATGGTGATCATGCGCCTGAAGATTTTTTCGCTGAGCACTTCCCGGTCGCCGGCTGAAATCGCCTCAAACGGCGAGCCATTCAGATCTTGAGCATTATTTACGCGAAGCGGGGCCAAGGTTTGTTCCTCTTTCGACAAGCAAGCAACGGGGACGCCAGAACGAGGCGACAATTGGGACAAACTCATCCTCGTCAGTTCGACAGAGTCTAACAATCCAACGTTCGGGCCACTTGAATGGCCGGACGGTAACGAAAGTGGTATTACCGCAAACCTGCGGTTATGGTTGAGTTGAAGCAGGAATTCGGTCTCCAGCTCAGGCCCGGCGCAGGAGGGATTGCACCGATGGCGCACAAATGGCTTAGATCCGAACCGCAACAACGTGAATTCTATACTGCCGGCGACTCGTTTGCCAGTGTAAAAATGTTAATAAGTCATGTGATGAGCGCAGTCTGCGGAGTAGTGGCTTGCCGGCGGCTGACGCGGAGGTTTTGAACCTGAGTGACCACCCAAACTGAAGTAACTGGATGGTAACCTTCTCGTTCATCCCATGATGTATCTTCGACCAAGGCTTTGAGGTTAACCGCTCTCTGGGAGTTGCGTCTGACATTGGCACGCAGGTTGCCTGTTGAGGATCAAATGAAAGCTGGAACCATTCCTCTCAAACCCAATGAACGGCCCGACGACCCCTTGCACCGAGGCGCGCACGAGTTCGTTGAAGACCAGGTGGAGCGCACACCGGATGCCGTCGCTCTGGCCATGGGCCGGGATCGGATTACCTATCGGGAGTTGAACTCCCGCTCGAATCGGCTGGCGCATTTGCTTCGCGGCCTGGGTGCCGGCCCCGGAATCATCGTCGGTGTCCACCTCGACCGCTCCTTCGATTCGGTCATCAGCCTGCTCGCCATTCTCAAGTGCGGCGCAATTTACCTGCCGCTCGACCCGAAGTATCCGAAAGACCGCCTGGAGTTCATGATCGTGGACTCCAATATTTCGCTGCTGCTGGCCCACTCTGCCCGCCAGGACAACCTCCCTGCGACCAGCGCCCGCGTGATACTGCTCGACCGGGAACAGGAGTCGATCGACCGATCTCCGGCAACCAATCCGGATCCAGATCGAGATCCCGGGCAAATCCAATATGTGATCTACACCTCCGGCTCCACAGGAAAGCCCAAGGGCGTCATGATCCCACGGCGCGCCCTGGTCAACTTCGTGCTGGCCATGGCAGAGGCGCCCGGCATGAACGCTGCAGATATTCTGCTGTCGGTCACGCCCACCTCCTTTGACCCTTCGCTGCTTGATTATCTTCTTCCCCTCTGGGTTGGCGCCCGGATCGTGATCGCGACCGCGGAACAGGCCGGGGACGGGAGTGAGCTGCAACGGCTGCTTGAGCAGAATTCGATCACGGTGTTGCAGGCCACACCGGCAACCTGGCGCATGCTCCTCGATCAAAACTGGGAAGGAAAGAGCGATCTGCGCATCCTGACCGGCGGGGAAGCCCTCACGCCTGACCTCGCCCGGCAACTGTTGCCGCGCTGCGGCCAGCTCTGGAATATGTATGGACCTACCGAGACCACGGTCTGGTCCTCGGTCGACCACGTTCGGTCCGCGGACCAAATTTCCCTGGGCGGGCCGATTGCCAATGCACAGTATTATGTCTTCGACGAGAATCAAAAGCCGGTTCCGCAGGGTACACCCGGCGAGCTCTGGATCGGCGGCACGGGCGTAGCGGCCGGATATCTCAATCGGCCGGAGTTGACCGCGGAGAGATTCGTGAGCAACTCTGCCGCAATCGATCCTGCCGCGAACAACTCCGCAAACCCGAGCAGCCCGGCTCCTCGTCTCTACCGCACGGGCGATGAGGTCCGTTACCGTCCCGATGGAACGCTGGAGTTTCTCGGACGTCTCGATCACCAGGTCAAGCTGCACGGGTTCCGCATCGAACTCGGCGAGATCGAGTGCGCGCTGGCGGCCATCGACGGAATCTCGCAGGCCGTAGTCATCGTCCGCGAGGATCGTCCCGGCGACAAGCGCCTGGTTGCCTATTACACCGGCCGTGAAGGTATCAGCTCGACTTTGTTGATTGAATCGCTCAAGACCACGCTCCCGGACTACATGGTTCCCTCCGCATTCGTGCGCCTTGACAAATACCCGCTGACCCCGAGCGCGAAGGTGGATCGCAAGGCTCTGCCCAAGCCCAGCAACAAGCGCCCGTTGCTGGCCCAGGATTTTATTGCTCCGCAGACAGCGGTTGAGAAGCAGTTGGCCGGCTTGTGGCGCGAATTGCTGCAACTGGATGAGATCGGCGTCGACGACAGTTTCTTTGACCTGGGCGGCAACTCGCTGGCAGCGGTCCGCATGGTCAGGCAATTTCACGCTCGCTTTGGGCACGAGATTCCTGCGGTTTCAGTCTTTCAACATCCCACCATCGCGCAACTCGCCTCGATGGTGGACGGGGGACCGTCCGAATCCGATTTTCTCCTCGGTGCCGAAAGCCGGCCGCAGCATCGAGACTCTTTCGCGCACCACGCGGGCGATCGGCGCCCAGCCGCGCGGGATGCCATCGCGGTGATCGGCATCAGCGGCCGCTTTCCGGGCGCCTCCGATCCTGATCAGCTCTGGCAGAACCTGTGCAACTCGGTCGAATCCATTTCGTTGTTCGCGCCCGACGAGCTCAGCCCGGGGATTGAGGAAGATCTTCGCAACGATCCCAACTACATCCGGGCCCGCGGTCTGATCGACGGCGCGGATCTGTTTGACGCTTCCTTCTTTGGCATCGGTCCGCTCGAAGCCAGGGTCATGGATCCGCAGCAGCGCGTTTTTCTGGAGCTCTGCCATCACGCGCTGGAGAACGCGGGCTACGATCCGGAACGTTACCCGGGGCGCATCGGCGTGTTCGCCGGATCGGGCGACAATCACTATTACACGTCCAACGTGCTCTCCCACCCCGAGTTGCTGGCGTTGGCCGGCAAGCTCGCAGTCGAGAACGGCAACGAGAAAGACTACATCGCGCTGCGCGCCGCCTACCTGCTCGATCTTCGCGGACCGGCCATCAGCCTGCACACAGGCTGTTCAACCACCCTGCTTGCGGTCGACGAGGCTTGCCGCTCGCTGCTCACCCATGAGAGCGATATGGCGCTGGCCGGCGGCGTTGACATCATGGTTCCGCAAAAAAGCGGATTCCTGTTTCAGGAGGGAGGCGTCTTCGCCAGGGACGGCCACTGCCGTCCGTTCGACGCGGACGCCACCGGAACCATGTTCTGCGATGGAGCCGGCGTGGTGGTTCTCAAGCGGCTTGCCGATGCGCTCAGGGACGGCGACAGCATTTCATGCCTCATCCGCGGCAGCGGCAAAAACAACAACGGCGCGCGTCCCGCATCCTTTGTTGCGCCCAGCCTCGACGGCCAGGCCGAGGTCATTGCCATCGCCCAGGCAGACGCCAACGTTCCCGTCGAATCCATTCGCTACATCGAAGCGCACGGCACCGGCACTCCGGTTGGCGACCCCATCGAATTCGACGCACTCAAGAAAGTCTTTGAACGCAAAACGAACAGAAAGCAGTTCTGCTACATCGGCTCGATCAAGGGAAACATCGGCCATCCGACCAATGCCGCGGGCATTGTGGGATTGATCAAGACGGCGCTTGTTCTTCATCATGAGCTGATCCCGCCCACGCTTCATTTCAAGACGCCCAATCCAAGAATCGACTTTGCCGACAGTCCCTTCATCATGGCCGACAAGCTCATTCCCTTCCCCCGGGGAAAGGAGATTCGCCGCGCGGCTGTCAGTTCCTTCGGTTTTGGCGGCACCAACGTTCACGTCATCATGGAGGAAGCGCCCGTGCCCGCGCCTCGCGGCGCTTCGCGCCCACGGCAGCTTTTCCTGCTCTCCGCCCGAAGTGACGCCGCACTGAACGCCTACAGCCGGTCGCTCCAGCAGCACTTTGCCACAGCGCCGCCGGAAGACTTCGCGGATGCGGCCTACACATTTCAAACCGGCCGCAAACAACTGGCCTACCGGCGATTCGTAGTTGCCGCAGATCCTGACCAGGCCGCAAAGTTGCTAGCCAAGCCTAATCCGCTTCTCTGCGGTGCCAGGCGCTGCGATCGCAGGAAACCTCCCGTCGTGTTCCTGTTTGGCGGTCAGGGCACCCAGTACGTCAACATGGGCCAGAACCTCTATCGCGATGAGCCGCTTTTTCGTGCCATCCTCGACGATTGCTGCGAGAGCCTCAAGCCGCATCTGGGTCACGACCTGCGCCAGCTTCTCTTTCCTCACATCGGAGATGAAAAGGCGGCTCAGGCCGCACTGCAAAACACCCTTTTCACGCAGCCGTCGATCTTTGTCATCGAGTATGCTCTGGCGCGCTTCTGGCAGAGCCTGGGCGTTGAACCCATCGTCATGGCCGGGCACAGCATCGGGGAGTTCGTGGCAGCCACGCTGGCCGGCGTGTGGGAACTTGAAGACGCTCTCAGCATCGTGGCCCTGCGCGGACGCCTGATGCAGGAGCTACCGCGCGGTTCCATGATGGCCGTCAGCAGCAGCGCGGAGTCGATTGCGAGACTTCTTCCCGCGCAACTGCAGATCGCTTCAAACAATGCACCGATGCTGTGTGTTGTGTCGGGACCGGAGGCGATTGTCGGCGAATTTCAGGCCCAGCTCGAATCCCAGAGCATCGTTTGCCGCCACCTCCATACCTCGCACGCGTTCCACTCGTCCATGATGGATCCGATCGTTGAGCCGCTGCGCCAGGCCATCGCGAAAATCAAACTGCGCGCTCCTCAAAAGGCATTTGTCTCCACCGTCACCGGACGCCCCATCACGGCTGAGGAGGCGACCAATCCGCTTTACTGGGCGCGGCACGCGCGCGCCACCGTGGAGTTTGCCAAGACCATTCACTATCTCAAGGAGCAGGGTTACGATCTGTTTCTCGAGTGCGGCCCGCGCTCCACCATGTGCTCGCTCGCGCGCCAGCAGTTCACGCCCGACCACCCCTGCACCGCCATTCCCACCTTTGGCGACACGGCTGAAAACAACACCGAATGGGAGACGCTGTTGTTCGCCCTGGGCTCTCTCTGGCAGAATGGCGTGCCCATCTCCTGGGATGCCTTCCACGCCCACGAAGATCGCCGCCGCATTCCCGTGCCCGGCTATCCTTTTGAGCGGCAGCGCTTCTGGATCGATCCAGCACCCGTCGCGGCCGCGCAGTCGCAAACCGCGGAATCCTCGCTTCTGATCGAGCGAATGGAATCCCCGATCGAGCTCTCACTTGCTCAGGCCACGCTCGCCGGCGATGCTTCAAATCCTGTGCCGGCAACGCGAAGGGATCGCATCGCTTCGCTTCTGGTTGACCTTTTGGCAGCTCTGTCAGGCCGTGAGCGCTCACAGATTCATGCCTCCTCCACTTTTATGGAGCAGGGATTCGACTCCTTGTCTCTGACCCAGGTTGCTTTCACCATTCGCAAGGAGTTCCCCACCAAGGTCACCTTCGGTCAGTTGATGAATCAGTTCCCGAATGTGGAAATGCTCGCGGAACATCTTGATGCTACCTTGCCGGCCGACATCCTGACCGCGGCCCCTACCGCGCCGGCTGCTGCGCTCAGGCCCAAACTCCCGACTGAGTCACTGGGGATGAAACCAGCCAAAACGGGGAGCGCCCTCGATGAAGCCGTCGCCGTGCAGGCGCAGGTGATCGCTCGCCTGGTTGCGCTGCTTGAAGAGGCCGGCGTCCATCTGCCCGTGGCCCTTGCCGCCGCCGCCGAGGCCGGCGCACCTGCGGATGCGGCAAAATCAAAAACAAATCACCAGCGCAAGGCTGCGGCGTCTTCCGGCGCGCTCGAGGCGCCATCCACCATCCCGCAGCTCGGCATCTTCGCCTCTTCCACGCTCTCCAAAAATCTGTCGGCATCGTATAACGAATCCATGACGGTGCGCTTTACCGGCAGCATCTCTAAAGAAAAGTTGACCCGCGCCCTGGAACGGCTGGTCGAGCGGCACGATGCGCTTCGCGCCAGCTTCGACGAAACCGGCCGGACCATGAAGATCACGACCCACCTGAAAATAGCCATCCCGGTTTCCGATTTATCGTCCATCGAACCAACGGCCGGTGCTTCGGAAGAGCAGGAAACTCGCCTCAGGAAAGTCATCGCCGCGGATACAGCTCTCCCGTTCAATCTCCCTGCGGGTCCGCTCTTCCGCTGCCAGATTATTTTGCTCGCACCCGATCGCGCGGCGGTCATTCTCACCGCTCATCACGTCATTTGCGATGGTTGGTCGCTGGACGTGCTGATTCACGATTTGTGCGCCTTCTATTCTGAAGAGATCTCGGGTGTGCCTGCTTCTCTTGAGCCGGCAGACTTTTATTTGGATTACGCGCGGGAGGTAGCCAGACGCCAGCTTTCCGATGAGTTCAAACAAGCGGGAAGCTATTGGCACAACAAATTCGCCGAGGGTTTTCCCGTCCTTGTGTTGCCAACCGACCACGCGCGTGTTGCGCGGCGCGAATTCAGAGCTCGCCGCATCGACCACTCGGTGCCGCCCTCCGTGATTTCTGGTCTGCGGTCCATGGCGGCAAGACATGGCTGCAGCTTCTTCACGGCGCTTCTTGGCTCTCTTTCAATTCTGTTCGCACGCGTTTCCGGGCAGCGCCGCTTTGTGCTGTCGCTGCCCACCGCTGAGCAGCCCGTTTCAGGCCAGCCCGGCCTGGTTGGCCATTGCGTCAATCTTCTTCCCTTCGCGGTGGAGTTGCGCGAAGGCGAAGCGGTGAGCGCTTTCTTCAATCGAGTGCAAGACGACCTCGTTGCAGCTCATGAGTATTCTGTCTACACTCTGGTGAGTCTGCTTGAAGGCCTGCGCCCCGCGGCGCCCATCCCCGGCCTTTCCCCAATCTCCGCAGGATTTACCAATGTCGGCAGGTTCAGGCCCGGGCAACTTCCGCAATCCGGATTTACTGTCGATTACGATGCAAACCCCAAAGGTTTCGAATCGTTCGAGTTCTATTTGAATGCGGTCGAGTGGGAAGATAAGGTGGACCTTCACTGCCACTTCGACGTGAAGCTGTTCGAAGATGTGACCATCCGCGAATGGCTCTCAACCCTGGCCTCCATCTTCAAGGATGTTGCCGCGGATCCATCCCGCGATGTTTTCGATCTCGCGCGGCTCGGCCACGCGAACGCATCTTCCGCTCAAGAAACGGTGTACGCGCAATTCGCAAATCGAGCGGCCGATCTAAACCTTTCCCCAACTCTGCAGTCTCCGCAATCCGAGCCGATCCGCCTGCTGACGGATTCCGCCTCGGCCTCCACCATGACTGAGCAGAAATTGATGCAAAGTCTGCTGCCGCTTTGGCGCCGCGTGCTGGGCACGGACAAGATTGCTCCCGACGACGACTTCTTTGCACTGGGCGGCAACTCGATGGCCGCGGCCCAGTTGTTCAACCTTATTCGGCAGCAGATGGGATATGCCCCCTCCCTCGCCGTTCTTTATGACGCCTCGAGCCCACGCCAGCTCGCGGGAATTCTCAGCCGCGGCAGGAGCGCGGAGCATTGGAAATCGCTGGTCGTCATCAACCGCCATGGAGATCGCACCCCGCTGTTTCTGGTGCATGCCGCGGAAGGCAATGTGCTCTTGTATCGTTCGCTCGCGACCCATCTCGGCGCCGATCAACCAGTTTACGGCCTGCAGTCCGCGGGCCTGGATGGACGCTCTCCCGTCGATGCCCGCTTCGAACATGTGGCCAGCCGTTATATCGAAGAGATGCGCAAGATTCAACCCCATGGCCCCTACATGCTTGGAGGCTATTGCCTGGGCGGCACCATTGCGCTCGAAATGGCGCAGCAACTTATCGAGGCCGGCGAAACCGTGGGCCTGGTCGCGCTCATTGAGGATTACAACCTCCGCGCCATGCGCTGGCCGCTATCCCCGCGCCACGAGCTCATCAATCGGCTCTTCCTCAATCCTTACTACCACCTTAAGAATCTCGTCACTGCCGAGGGCAAAGGCAAGATCGACTTCTTCATGGAAAAGCTGCGGGTCGAAATTCGCCGCGCCCATGTCTCGCTTCAAGGAGGCCTGGCAGTGCTTCGCCATCGACTTCTCGCCAACAGCAACTCAACCCCGCCCCGCGCCAAGCTCTCCGACATCTACGACGAGGCCCAGCTCCAATATGACATCCGTCCCTATCCGGGCGAGTTGACCCTGTTTTTTGCCGAACATCACCTTGCGGGCTTCGATGTTCCTTTAGGAGGCTGGGAAGGGATTGCTGCTGGCGGCGTTCGCTTTCATTCCCTTCCATTCAGCCCCCGCGGCAGCCTCATCGAACCGTATGTCAAGCAGCTAGCCCGAATTCTACGTAACTGCCTTGACCGGGCAGTGGACGAGTCAATGACTCATTCCGGTGAACGTGACTTTGTGTCTCCTACCGCGGATGAGTCACTGAACCGCAGCGAGGTGGAAGCCCACCGATAAATAAGCGGCTCGAATAAGTGAGAATAAGTTGACCATTGTCTCTCGAACTCGATCACGCCTGAGATCGCATCCTGCACAGGGTCAAGCGTGCGCAATTAGATGACAGGGACTCATGGCCCACCCTATCATCGACTTTTTATAGAAGTGTAATGCCATTAGCAAGTGAATAAGTCGGAAGGAGCCCGCTGTTCATGAAGGAAGTGCAGACGAAGAGTCAATCTAAAGCCAGCAGAATGATGATCGACCATTTCGGATGTCCGGACGAGTTTGTCGATCTCGCGGTGCGCGGGAGCTTATCGGCCGCCTCCGGATACTTCCGTTGTGGAAGCGACACCATCTGCTTTGGGCAGCTCTCTTCCAAAACTCCTGCAAGGACGGTAACTGAACCTCTGCACGACGCGCTGCGCAATGTGACCATGAGTGGATCGGAGGTCCAGCTCCCCTTCGATCCTGCCCAGGTGGTCGACAATCTCCGTCATGAGCGCTATCTCGCGGATCACGGGTTAGGCAAATCAACGGGCTGGGCAGGCACGCTGATTCGACAGTTATATTATCTGGCGCGGCCCTTCATGACGGTTGCACTGCGGAAGCATTTGCAACGGTTCTATCTGCATGACTGGAAGAAGATTCCCTTTCCCCATTGGCCGGTTGATTGCTCGGTCGAAAATACCCTCGAACATTTGTTGGTCCTCTCGATGAAGGCTCAGAGCGTCACCAGGATTCCATTCATCTGGTTCTGGCCAGAGGGCGCGCCGAGTTGTACCTGCGTGACACATGATGTGGAAGCCGAGGCAGGCTGGGATTTCTGTTCCCAGCTGATGGATCTCGACGACTCGTTCGGAATCAAGTCGGCATTCCAGATCGTCCCCGAGGAACGATACCAGATTTCGTATGACCGCCTTGATTCGATGCGCGAGCGCGGATTCGAAATCAACGTACATGATTTGAACCATGACGGCAACCTGTTGGTGGACCGCGATGAGTTCCTTCTTCGGGCCAGCGGCATAAACGACTACGCCAGGAAATTTCGTGCAGAGGGCTTCCGCACCGCCGTTTTGTATCGCAAAATTGATTGGTTTGGAGCCTTGCACTTCGCCTATGACTTATCGGTTCCAACCGTTGCGCACCTTGAACCCCAAAGGGGAGGCTGCTGCACCGTATTTCCGTTCTTCAATGAAAACATGTTGGAGTTGCCGGTAACCATGGCACAGGATTATTCGCTCTTTAACATCCTGAATGACTATTCAATCGATCTGTGGAAGGATCAGGCTACACTTATCAGGAAAAAGCACGGACTCCTGCAAATGATTGTCCACCCCGACTACCTCATTGATGAGAAGGCTCGTCGCGTGTATGGCGAACTGCTTGGTTACCTATCCGACTTACGCGCCAAGGGAGAGACGTGGATCGCTCTGCCGGCTGAAGTCAACGCGTGGTGGCGTCTAAGGAGCGGCTTGAAGCTGGTCGACGCAGCTGGTGGCTGGCAAATCCAGGGCGAGGGACATGAAAGAGCGAGAATCGCTTACGCCAGGATCGTCGATGACGAGATTACTTATGAATTTGAGCCATCCGCATAAAGGGCGAAAATTCCTTGTATCTCTCCTTTAAGTCCACGATAACAGCCAAGGCCCCATGCATTCGCCCCCTGCGTTTCGCGGCGGAGAAACCAATCTGCGAGTTGCTCTGTGTGCATGCGCATATCCGGGCATGCCTCGATGATCAATGACATGACGCGGAACGAAGAGTGAGCGGGCTTGACCAGGCTTTCTCCCCCGAGCGCGGCATCGATTCGCGGCCTGGCTCGCCCTCCTGCTAATGCATCATGCCCCTTCGGGGCGGCTGAGAGGTTTCCGTGCCTGCGATTGATGAGGCGCGGCGCGAAGATACTGGGCCGGCCAGCTTGCCGGTTCTCCAAGTGCAGCTGATGCGTGAACAGGCCAATAAGGATCGCGCAGCATCTCGCGAGCCAGGAGCACCAGGTCGGCCTCACCGTTCGCGATGATTCCATTGGCCTGCATGGGATCTGTGATGAGACCCACCGCAGCAGTCGGAATGCCGGCTTCACTGCGGATTCTTGCGGCAAACGGAACCTGGAAGCCGGGGCCCACGGGAATGCGCGCGTTGGGAACCAGGCCGCCTGAAGAGACATCCACGAGATCAACCCCATGCCTGCCAAAGATCCGCGCCAGTTCTACGGACTCATCGGCGGACCAGCCGCCGTCAGCCCAATCTGTAGCCGAGATGCGGACGAAAAGCGGCAGGTGCGCGGGCCACTCTGCGCGAACTGCATCAACCACCTCAATCGCCAGGCGGGCGCGGTTCTCGAAGCTGCCGCCGTAAGCATCCGTGCGGCGATTGGCGAGCGGCGACATAAATTGGTGCAGCAGGTACCCATGCGCGGCGTGAATCTCAACGAAATCGAAGCCTGACGCCAGGGCCCGTTTTGCGGCGACGGCAAATGCTCTAACCACCTGGGCGATCTCCGCCTCATCGAGGGCTCGCGGCACCGCGTAGTCGGGAGCGAAAGCCAAAGCGCTGGGGGCAACAGGCTGCCAACCGCCTTCCTCAGGCAACAGCAGCCGCTCGCCGGCAAAGGGCACTGCCATGCTCCCCTTGCGGCCTGCGTGAGCCAGTTGGATTCCGGCGGGTACGCCCTGCGAATGAAGGAAGCGAACGATCTGTTCGAGCTTGGGAATGTGTTCATCTTTCCAGATACCCAGGTCGCCACAGGAGATGCGGCCCTCGGGAACGACGGCGGAGGCCTCGAAAATCACCAGGCCGGCGCCGCCCTGAGCACGGCTGCCTAGATGAACCAGGTGCCAATCGTTGGCGAAACCATCCTGAGAAGAGTATTGGCACATCGGCGAGACGCCAATGCGGTTAGGAAAGGTGATGGAACGAAGCTGAAAGCTCGAAACAAGTGAATGACTCATGATGAAACAATCCTAATCCGGAGAAGCGCCAGTTATACGTGAATAGATGCCGCAAAGCGTGAACGGATGCAAGGGAAACAACTGCACCCTGTGGATGACCGCAGTGAACGCGGCCATCGCGCTTATCGTTCTCCTTGAAGCGGCCCAAATTTCGCAAGGACATTGCGCCATTAGCTTTACTTCCGGTCAAGGCGGAACGCCGCGGCCTGGTAATCTCCGCGGAAATTGTCGTCCATCTCCAGACCGTGATTCATCCACCACGCTCCGCTGGCAGTCGCAGGCGTTCCATCCTGGGCCTTGCCTTCGATCGGAGACAGAGAATACTCGGCCGCGGCATCGAGCCCCATGAGCTTCAGCCGCGGAAACCCGCGCTCCTCCTGCGTTGAATGAATGAAAGCGAAGACCACCGACTGGCTCTTGTCAGAGCGCACGGTCTGGGTTGCGGAAAACTCGCTTCCGTTGCGGGGCGAGATCAAGCGGTAGAGATCGCCTTGCACAATCGTCGGCTGCACCTGTTTGTAGGCGGCAATCAGGCGCTTGGCCGTCGCCGTCTCCTGCGGCGTCCAGAGGGTGATGTTGGCGCCGATCCCCAGCGAGCCTTGCATCGAGCTGAGCATGCGGTACTCCAGTGAGGTTGTGCGCCGGTTGAGCCAGTGCGGCGAGTCCGTCACCCAGGCCATCATGATCTGCGGCGTGTAGGCGTAGCTGAATCCATCCTGCAGGGTGAGGCGGTCAAAGGGATCGGTATTATCCGAGACCCAGACCTCATCGGTGTACTTCAGAATGCCCAAATCCACGCGCCCGCCGCCGCCAGAACAATCCTCGATCTCCACATGAGGATGCCTGCGCCTGAGCTCGGCGAGAATTCCGTAAAGATTGCGTGTGAAGTCAACGTAGACGCGCTTTTCTTCCGCCGGCGGTAGCTGATCCCAGCCCGGCTCGCTCCAGTTGCGGTTATAGTCCCACTTGAGAAAAGCAATGTCGTTCTCGTTGAGAAGCTTGTCGAGGAATCCGAGAATATAGGCGCTGACATCGGGCCGTGCCAGGTTGAGCACCAGTTGGTTGCGCTCTTCCATGCGTGGACGGCCGGGGAAGTTCAGCACCCAATCGGGGTGAGCGCGGTAAAGATCGGAATCGGGATTGACCATCTCCGGCTCGACCCAAAGCCCGAAGTCCATGCCGAGCGAATGAACCTTATCAATCAGCGGTTTGAGCCCATGCGGAAACTTCTGCTGGTTCGGATACCAGTCGCCGAGACCGGCGTGGTCGTTCTTGCGCTGCCCAAACCAACCGTCGTCCATCACGAAACGGTCCACGCCGAGAGCGGCAGCTTTCTCAGCCAGTGCCATCTGCCCGGCCTCGTTCACATCAAAGCCTGTAGCCTCCCAGGAGTTGTAGACCACAGGCCGCACCCTGGGCACAGCCGGTGCTTGCGGGCCTGAGACTTCAAGCGGCAAAATATGACGCAGCTCAAAGCGGTGCAGCAGACGCGACGCTCCGCCCAGACCATGGGCCGAGTAGCCTCCGTAAAACACTGGCGTCTCAAGCCGCTCGCCAGGATGAAGCACATAGCCGAAGTCAAAGGGATTGAAGCCGCCTGTCACTCTTACGGCGTCCAATTGATCCTGCTCGACCGTGATCCTCCACGAACCGCTCCAGGCGAGCGCGCCAAACCATACGTCCCCGTGGTTTTCATCGCCGCCTTCACCTTGCAGCGCAAACCATGGGTTAGCCTGATGCCCGGTGGAACCTCTGCGGCTCTCGATCACCCGCTCTCCGGGATGCACAGCCTCCTGGGTCAATGTCCACTCGCCTGCCCAGCGCCCGGTAAGGTAGTTGAGCGTATAGTGCGCGGCGGGCAGCGCCCAGGCCGCGGCCGCGGCTTGTTCCACAGTCACCGGCGCCGCTTCACGATTTTCAATGGTCGCGGACCGCGCCAGAATCCCGCTGTCCGGATCCATGCCGTAGTGAAGCGTTACGAAGATTTTGAGCGCGATGTCTTTCAACACGATGTCGAAGCCGTTCGGCGTGGCCGTCTGGCTCTCGTAGTGCAGCACCAGTTCGCGATTGCCGTCGGCAAACGAGACCTTCAGAGCCGGCTCGACAAACAGGCCGTTACCCCAGCCCGGATACTCCTGGGGAGTATTTGAGTAGGACGAATCGAAGGAGGCCCACTCAGGCATAGGTTCAGCCGCAGGGTAGACATCCGCAGCGCCCAGCCTTCCGCCCCAATATAACTGCTGCAACTCCCCACGCTGGTTTACGCCGAAGATATACGATGTTCCGCCGCCGTCGAGCCGGAAGACCCTGGACGCGGCGTCAAAGTTGACCAGTGCAGGCTGGGCCGGCGCAACGGCGCACGCGGCCAAAAAGATAAGAACTGCCTTGAATGCCCTATGCATAGCCGGACTTGCTCCTTGGTTGATATCGAACCGTGATGTCTTGACCGGGAATGATCGCCACGAAGGCTGCTGTTCGGATCGCTTCCGGCGCGAGGCGGCTCGAATTTGGACCAAGGCAAGTATAGAGGGTTTTTCTGCCCGTTGACCGGAAGGCGATTGAAGGGCCCGCTCTCATGCGGGGAGCGGCTCGATTGCCGGACGTGTTGCAGCGATTAACGCTTGGCCTTCTGCAATGTCTTGACGGCGGTTGCCGGCGCAGGTCCAGCCGGATCCGCGCAGGGCTTGCCGCCGCAGAGCGCGGCGGTGATGCCTTTACCCTCAGTGATCGTATAGATGCGGTCAACCGCGGGCAGCTTGATTGTCTCCTTTGGGCCGAAGGGCCAATGAATCTCAACGCTTCCCGCATCGGTGGCATCGCCCAGCCCGAAGTGCAGTCTGCGATCGTTGGATGAAATGTAGCTACCGCTTGCGAGCACATCCTGGCGCTGGCGCATGCCGTTGGCGGTCAGATAGGCAGTGGCGCAGGTGGCGTCACGGGGACCCTTGGGCCCGCCCACCAGCTTCAGCTCGACCCAGTGATGATGGTCAGGATTCACATTGCGCAGCAGCACGGGCGGGCCATCCATGCGATTGATGACCACATCGATTTTGCCATCGTTGAACAGGTCGCCAAAGGCCGCTCCCCGCGCGGGAACAACCACAGCGAGTCCAGATCCCTCCACCGCCGGCACCAACTCGAACTTGCGCTTTTTGGTCGCTCCATCGGGAACGTTGCGGAAGAGCAAGGGCCGCTCGGCGAAGGTGGTGCCCCAGTCGTGCTTATCCACCTGCGGATAGACGTGGCCATCCGCCATGAACAGATCGAGCCAGCCGTCGTTATCGAAGTCCAGAAAGCCGTCGCCCCAGCCGACGAAGGGAATCGTGGGCTGCGCAATGCCGGCCCTGTAGCTAACGTCGGTAAAACTCACGTTGCCGTCGTTATGAAACAGGACCTTGTAGTCGTCGCCGAAGTCAGATACGAAAAAGTCGACCAGGCCGTTGTTCTCATAGTCGCCTTCCGCAATGCCCATGGACGCAATTTCGCGGCCGTCGTTATTCAGCGCGAAACCCGACAGGTAGCTGTCGTCTTCAAAGGTACCGTCTCCCTTGTTGATATAGAGAAAATTGGGAGTCGAGTCATTGCCTACCACAAGATCAGGTTTGCCGTCGCCGTTCAGGTCAAGGAAGATGGGCGTAAAGCCATAGTAGCGCTCCTTGTCTTCCACGCCTGCCTTCGCAGTGACATCAGTAAAGGTGCCATCGCCGTTGTTATGGAATAGATGGTCGGGTTCGCCCTTCAGGCCGCGCGGGCCGCAGTTGACCTGCTCGCCGCGATACTGGCAGGCTGCGAATCCCGTGGCCTTGCTGCCGCTGACAGGCAGGCTGTCGCGGTCGAAGTGTACGTATCCCGCAACGTACAGGTCAAGCAATCCATCGCCGTCGTAGTCGCCCCATGCCGAGCCCGTTGACCAGTTGCCCAGTGTGACTCCGGCTTTTTCGGCAACGTCGGTGAAGGTTCCGTCGTGATTGTTGTGGTAGAGGCGGTTCTTTCCATAGTTGCCCACAAAGATGTCAGGCCAGCCATCATTGTCGTAGTCGGCCACGCTTACGCCGTAGCCCCAGCGGTCATTGGTCACGCCGGCTTTCAGAGCTACGTTGGTAAAGGTTCCATCGTGGTTGTTGTGGAACAGGGCGGCATGAGGCGGTTCTTCCTTGCCGTCGAGCGCATTGAAGGTTGAACCGTTCACCAGGTAGATGTCGAGCCAGCCATCGTTGTCGTAGTCGAGCAGGGCAACACCCGAACCATTGGTCTCAACGATGAAGTTCTTTTCCGGGGAGCCCATCTTGTGGCTCCAGACGGTAAGGCCGGCCTGTTTTGCTATGTCCTTAAAAACGACTGTTCCCTTGCTGACGAATCCGCCCGCGGTGATGGGCCGTTTTTGCGCATCATATTGTGGAGGTGCCGCCACACCTGCGGAAATGCCGCTCATGGTTTGATGTTGCGCCAGACACACCATGGGGAAAAGAAGAGCGGCACACAAAATGCCGGATCCAAGCGCGCGAAACCACAACAAAATGAACCCTCCACCCGGAGAGTGTAGTTTAACTGCGCGCACTGGAGGCGCGCCACCCCTGGCGCGATCTATCGCCTCGAAGCAGCGCAACCCGGGCCTGTGGCCCGCGCGCACTTCATGCTGGATGGGTTAGACGGGTTACTGCCCGCGCAGTTCTCCGGTGGGCAGAAAAGCCACACCGTCAATCCTGTTTCCCGAGGCGAGCACCTTTCTCACCTGGCCGGAATTGACTCCTCCGTGCGCCGCAGCCGTCATCACGAGCCGCAACGCAACGGCTGGAGTGCTAGCGGACGGAAGACGAAAGATCCAAGGGATATTGGCCGAGGTAAGCGTCTTGTCGCCGCTGAGAGCGACGACGGGCACAAAGGTCTTCAGTGCGAGTTGCTCCGACAGATGCGCGGCATCGCGATCGAGTGCCACAATGGCCAACGCGTGTTGGTCAAGAAGAGCGTGGACGAGTGCCGTCGAGGTCACGCCCCACGACTGGCCGCTGTCCACGGGCAACAGTTTCCAGTCTCCCTGCCGTGCTGCCGGGGCCGCAAGCTGCGCCTTCATCGCGGCTGACTGGGCAACCGCCGAGGCGTGGGGGCCGAACAGCACCACGTACACCGGCCCCGCCGGAAGTCCCTTGATCCGTGGGCCCTCATAGTTCACGCCATCCTCGCCCACGCGCGCGTAGGGTGCTTGCGTCACGGCAGGCGCGGCTTGGACAGCAGCAGCATGAGGCTCGACTGGAGGTGTCTTTTCCATCGATGCAACGCGGTAGGTAATGGCGCCGTTGTGCACCGTGCCCAAGTACATGGGCGCTACGTTCTTCTGATTCGGATCGAAGACCATGTGCCCTGTGACGCCGTCGTATTGCTCAATGTCGGCCAGTGCATCGTGAATGCGGGCGCGGTTCAGTCCCGCCTTGCAGATCGACTGCAGAAGCATATTCATTGCGTCATAGGCCAAGGAGGCAAATTGCTCCGGCTTCTCCTGGAAGCGGGCTTCAAAGTGAGTATTGAAATCAATCCACTTTGCATCGTTGCGGGTGGGGTCGTAGGGGAACACCGCCTCGAATCCCTCCGCCGCGGGACCGGCCTCGGCCAGCAACTCAGGCCCCAGCGTGCGATAGGCGCCGAAGACGCGCTGCTTCATGCCGGCGGCGCGCATCTGCTTCAAGATCCGCGCCGCATCTGCCTCATCGGCCCACAGCACAATTGCGTCGGCGCGCGACCCGTTGATGATTCTCAGTTCGCGCGTGAAGTCCGTGTCGCCGGGCAGAAACTTTTGCTCGATGACCACGGGATGGCCCAGCCTGCGGGAAGCATCGCGGAATTTTGGGACGCCCATTCGGCCATAGCGGTTGTTCACGCGCAGAATGGCGAGCCGCTTGAGACCAAGCTCGGTAAAGATCCGCCGGGCCAGAGTAAAGGTCTGCACACGGTCATCCTGCAGATCGGTGAAGTACCAGGGAATGTAGGTCTCAGGGATGGTGGGGTCTGTTGAGGCTGAATTCACGATGGGAATCTCAGCCTTCAACGCCAGGCGCAGGATGATGTGAGTCGACTCGGAGTTGATGGAGCCGAAGATCGCCCAGTCCCGGTCGTCGTAGATCATCTTCACGCCTTCGTTCGAGGCCGAGCCCCAAATTGTGGGGTCGGTGGGCCGATCGTCGCCGTAGACAGCTTTAGCCTGCCAGTTGTCGTAGTCGTTGTGGAGCATGAGCTTGAAGGGCTTGCCGCCGTAGCCGCCGCGAGCGTTCCACTCTTCCACGGCCAGTTGCGCACCGTGCAACATGCGCAATCCAAAAACCTTGTCCGGCGTGTGCTCAATGGGGCCGAAGAAGCCGATACGCACCTCGGTCAGGTCCTTGGGCTCAGGGATGTCGCGTCCCGCGCCGAAGTAAATGTTGGGATGGGTATAGTTGAGGAAATAGGGCGAGGCAAACTTGGCAAAAGGGCTCAAGTCCTGCGGCTCGCCCGCATACGGCTCCACTTCGCGGTCTTTCGGCGGGCCCGGGGGATGCGCGCCGCACGCGCAAACAGGCGTGCTCTGCGCTGCCCCGTACGCTGAAGCGCCGACAGCCCACATGCAGGCCGAAACCAACAACCATCCCTTGCGCATGACAACTACTCCTTTTCGCAGCCAGCCTTTTCAGTGCGGAACATGGCGATTGCCTCGATCTCAATCAGCAGCTCAGGCCGGCAGAGATGCGCCTGGATGCCGGTTGACGCGGGCAACGGATCGAGCCCCTGCTCCTTGAAGAAGGCTGTGCGCCCGGCATTGAACACGTCGTAGTCGCGATCGATGTCTCTGAGGTAGCAGCTTGTGCGCACGATGTCGTGCCAGGTGGCGCCTTCACTTTTGAGCAGGCCGGTGATGTTGTCAAACGTGCGCCGCAGTTGGGCCTGAAAATCGCCGATGTGAACGCTCACGCCGTTCTCGTCGATCGAAGCGGTGCCGGAGATGAGCAGAATCGTCAGGCCGTTCAGATCGATGCGCATGCCGCGCGAAAAGGAGCTTGGCTTGGCGTAGGAATAAGCTTCGTTGAGTACGCCGTGGTTGGTCATGGCACGTTTCTCGATGGGCGCGTGCGCGATGGTCTCCAGTAATTCTGCAAGTGCATTCATGTGGATGGCTCCTTATTCTTAGGGTTTTTGGCGAATTCCGTGGCTCAATCCCCTGGCGGTTGCGACCCAGATGTCGTCGCCCTGGAAATCGATGCCGAGAATATAGTTGTGGGCCGGCGCGGTAGTGACTACGACCGGCGTTACATTGCCCTGTGCGTCGCGCACCGTCATCTCCGGCTTGCCGGTGGTGAGCGAGGGGCGATAGACGGCCCAGTTGGCTCCGTCGTAATAGGCCAGGCCCTTGTCCGTGCAGAACCAGGCGCTCTTAGCGTCTACACCCTTGACGAAGTTGGTGAAGTTGGATGGAAGTCCGCTGTCTTTAGTTAGAAAATTGTGCCAGTAGCGGCCATCATAGCGGCTGTCGCCGAAGTACGTGGCCACCCACAGAATATTGTCGACATAGCTGACCGAACTGGTAATCTCGTGAATCAGGCCCTGGTCCTTGAAGAGCACGATCTCGGTCTCACCGTCGGGGTCCTCGTACTTGTCCCAGCGGCCGGTCTTCTGATCGTACTCCAGAATGCCGCTGCCCCAGACGGCGTAGTAGACCTTGGTGGGCGTGGCGGAAACGCCATAGACCCAGATCTCAATCATGGGCGTATTGCGCTCGTTAAACAGCGACCACTGGCCGGTACGCAGGTTGAGGCGGCAGGCTCCGGCGGCCGTGGCGACCCAAACGTTCTCGCCTTCGACGGAGACGCCGTAGACCACATCGTTGCTGAGCCCCGAGTTCAACTGCGTGTAGCTGTCAATACGCCCGCCGGAGATGCGGCTGAGCCCGCCCATGGTGCCGGCCCAGACATCGCCGGTGCGCTTGTCGAGGGCGAGAGAAAGCACGGCGCGCTGCGCGAGGCCGTCGCTGGTGGTGTAAGTCTTCCACTTGTGATTCTCGTAAACCGCCAGACCGTTCTCAGTGCCCGCCCAGATGCGGTCCCCATCGACGAGCACGGCGAAGACATGATTGTCCGGCAGTCCATTGGCGGTGGTGAAGTTTTCAAAGCGGTAGCGCGGCAGCTGGGGCGGCGCGGGCGCTTGCGCGGCGCGCGGCTTTGGCGGTTGCGCGCCGATTGCTCCGGCGGCCAAGAGCGCTGCGATCAGCCCCAGCGCGGAGATTGCGAGTCTGTTGCCTATCCGGATTTTCATCGCGTCCTCAGGTATTCAACCAGGTCGTTGAGTTCGTCCTTGGTCAGGTCGTTGGTTCGGCCGTGCTTGTCGTTGGGGTTGAAGACGGTCCAAATCTCTTCGAGCGTGCGCGCCGATCCGTCGTGAAGGTACGGCGCCGTCAGTGCGATGTTCTCGAGTTGCGGCGTGTCCAGCAACCCGGAGTCGTCCGTCTCCTTCTTGGTGCCCACGTCGAAGGACTTCTGAATCGTACCCTTGGGCCCGCTATGGCAGTACGAGCAACGGTTTGCCGGCGGAATCGGATTGCCAAATCTGTCGGTAGCGCGCGCAAAGATTGCCTGGCCGCGTTCCTGGGCGGGAGTAAGCGTGCCGTCAGGCAGGCGCCAGCGATTGGGGCGCGCGGGAAGGCTTCGAATATAAGTTGCCAGGTCGGCCAGCGTAAGGTCGTCATAGGTTTCCGAGCGCCAGAAGTATTTTTCCGTTCGCGGCCCGCACTCGGTGGGAATGTTGGGGTTGCCTCCATTCCACTTGAAGGGCTCGGTGCCTTTCAGCGACTCGAGCGGGCGGTTGTCTACAATGTTGCGCCCCATCCCGTCAGGTTCCAGGTCCCAGGTGAGGTCGTCGAATGTGGAATCGATATGACAGTTCGCACAACCGATCTGGCCCTGAAAGGACTGGTCCGCGGTGTAAAAGGTCTGCTCGCCATGACGCAACACAGACAACTGCCTCGGACCTTCAAGCGGAATCGTAGACAGCAGGCGATTGCTGCGCGTGTCAATCACGCTCAGCGTGTCTTCAAGCCGGTTGGCGACAATGAGTCTGCGGCTGTCGCCCGTAAGCGCCACTGCACGCGGGTCGTGGCCGACGGCGATGCGCGTGATCACATAATTGCTGCTCGCGGACAGGTCCTCAACAAAAGGCCCGTGGTGGCCGCGGATAAACGCAAGCAACCGCGGCAAGTCAATTGCCGTCACCATCTCGGAGCCGCCTGAGGTGACAAAGATGCGCGACTTGTCCGGCATGATGGCCACGCCGAAGGGACGCGCTGCGTAGCGCTCCAGCTCGTCGAGTGGAACCTCCACTGGCTTGTTGCCCACGTCGGCTCCAAACAGCGTGAGCGTATCGGCGAAGGCGCCGCCATGTTCGAGGTGCGCCAAGGGAACAAGGTTCTTGGGGTACAGTCCGGCGGCCACGCCGAGGCGGCCATCGGCAGAGAACGCCACGTGGAAGACGCCCGCGATGCCGTGCAGCGGAATTCGATCGACAACCACGGCACGCGCCGTGTCGATCACCGTAATCTCCGACTCCGGAACAGTGCGTGCAGGCGCGGAGTTGGGATAAACGTGTGTGACGTAGAGACGCTTTCCATCGGGCGAGAGCGTCATGTAGCTGGCCCCGTTGCCGGCCGCCAGCCGCTTCACCTCTGCCCCTGTCTGCGCGTCGAGCACGGCCACATCGTTCGAAATTCGATTGGCCACAAACAGGTACTTGCTCTCGCGATCCTCAATCACACTGGAGGGCTCAGCGCCCACGGGCCATGTGGCAACCACTGCCATTGTGCCGGTATCGATCACCGAGAGCGTGTCGTCCCATGTATTCGCGACAAACAGGCGGCTGCCGTCAGGGGAAAGAGAAAAGCCCCGCGGAATGTGGCCCACAGCGACATTTCTGATGGTCTTGAAACTCGCGGCATCAAGGACTCTGACTTGGTCGCTTCCCTGGCAGAGCACGTAGAGCCGCGCTCCATCGTGCGAAAAGAGCACCTCGACCGGAGAGGCGTAAATGAGGGAGTCGCCAACCCGGCCCGTGGAGGACGCCTGCACGATGTCGCTGCTCGAAAATGTGGCGCGCAACAGAGCCCCGGCCAGAACCGCAAGCAGGGTGAACATGCCGGCACGCAACCTGGTCTGAATGGACACGCTCACTTCGGCTCCTCCACCGTAAGAACGCGATCGACCGGCTGCTTTTCGACCGTCTGTTCGCGGCCGCTGGGCCAGTGAACCAGGATCTTGTCCACCGTGGCGGCATCGCCGAGCCCAAAGTGCAGACGACCGTCGTTTTGTGATAGATAACCGGAACTCGCCACACGCTCTTCCATGTAGCGCTTGGCTCCCGTGAACACTTCAACGCGTGCGCCAATGCCGTCACGGTTGCTTTTTGTGCCGACCAGCTTGATCTCTACCCAATGCCCTTCATTTTTTGAAATATTGTGTACCAGCGTGCCCGGGGCACCGAGATTCACCACGAAGGCATCGACCTTGCCGTTGTTTTCGTAATCGGCGAAACACGCGCCTCGCGCCGTTGTGCGCGTGCTCAAAACCGCTCCTGCATCCTGTGATACATCCTGGAATTGCCCCTTGCCGAGGCCGCGAAACAGGGTGTGCTCCTGCGGTATGAGATGAATGAGCCCGCCGTGAAAGATAAGAATGTCGAGCAGCCCGTCGTTGTCGAAGTCATAAACGCCGCTGCCCCAACTGACGTATTGCGCGTTGGCCTGGGAGATGCCGTTGGATGCGCCCTCGTCGTCAAAGCTCAGCTTTCCCGTGTTGCGCAGGTAGCGGTTGTAGCGCCCATCGGTGACCCACAGGTCCAGCATGTCGCGATTCTCGAAATCGGTGAAGACCGGGCCCATCGATGAAGTCGATTCGCCGTTCTGGCCGTAGGCCGTGCCGGTATCGTTGGCGATTTCCTCGAAGGTGCCGTCGTGCTTGTTATGGAAAAGAAAGTTTTCGGTGCGGTCGTTGGCCACGTAGATGTCATCCCATCCGTCGCCGTCAAAATCCGCCGCAGTCACGCCCATCGTGCGCCCAACATAGGCGCTGATCCCCGATTTATCACTGACATCGGTGAAGGTTCCGTCACAGTTGTTATGGAACAGTTTGTTGGTTTCCCCTTCGTAGTCCAGCGGTCCGGGATAATTGTCCGCTGCGTAAAAGGCACGGTACTTGGGATCGAATTTGACGTAGCGGCCGACGAACAAGTCGACGCAGCCGTCCTTGTCGTAATCGAGCCACGTGGAACTGATCGACCATCCGTCCACCTTGATGCGGGCCTTCTCTGTGACATCAGTGAAGTGGCCGTTGCCGTCGTTGTGATAGAGAATCACCTTGCCGTAGCCGGTGACCAGGAGGTCTTGGTAACCGTCGTTGTCGTAGTCGGCCGCGGTCACGGCGATCGAATACAGGTCGGGATTGAGCCCCGACTGCTCCGTCACGTCGGTAAAATGGCCGTTGCCGTCGTTGCGATAGAGATGGTTGTGCGGCAGCGGGTCAGGCTTGACCTTGAGCGGGTAGGGATGCATCGAATCGTCGAGCGGACGGCCGTTCACCACGTAGAGGTCGGGCAAACCGTCGTTGTTGTAGTCGAACCAAATGCATCCCGCGCCTGTGCCCTCCAGCAGCGATCCAAGCTGGGCCGATCCGAAGCTATGAACAAAGTCGATGCCCGCCTTCGCGGTGGCGTCTTCAAACTGAATCGCGGGAGTCTGCGCGGCATGAACCGGGGCTGGTGCTGAAGCGGCCTGCGCCGCGCGCGCGGTTTGCGTCGCGGCTGCCGAAGCAAGTGCAATAAGAAAAAGAAACCTAAAGGTTTTGATCATCTCAGCGGCCCCCCGCTACGGTTCTCATTGCGCCGGATGTCTGACCGGAAGAGGTCAGGTCAACGGGCGTCGTGGTGCGCAGCAGTACGCCAGGCACGCGATTTTCCGCAGCGAGCTCCGGCCCGGCGTGGCAACCGACGCAGATGCGCTGCTCGCCGCCGCGGGCCCAGAACCAGCCGCGCTCCTGCCGAAGCACAGCTCCTTTGGCATCCAGCAGCGAAAAGCGAATGGGCCTGTCACCCGGAACCATCACGAAAAAAGAGCCATCCTGCTCAACCGGCGCGGTGCCCATCGCAACCGCCCTGCCCGCGGCATCCTGCATCTCAAGCCGCACCGCAGCGGGCGATCCCTTGAGGACGCCATCGCGCGAGAGGCGAGCATCGAGAGCCAGCAGGTTGGCGTAGTTCCAAGGGTGCAGCCCTGAAGGATGACGGTTTGGCCTTACGCGCGGCGCCAGTAGAACCGGATCAACCAGATTTTCGCCGCTCAAAGAGAACACGGCTTGCAAGGTGCGCTGCGCAGTCTTCGGAGAACTCTCCAGCTTGAACAACTTGATTGCGTAGGATTCGCTCGCATGTGCGCGCGCGCTCACCAGCCATGCGCCAGAAGGCATCTCCGCAATCGAGCCCGCATACTCCGCCGCGGGCGCGGCAATGGCCAGCTCGTGCGCCAATGGTGAGGTAAACCGCGCCAGTGAGGTTCCGTGCGTGAAGACCACATCGCCCGAAGCCAGTTGCCGCCCGCCCCAGCGCGCCCTTCCGTGATCGCACCGGTAAGACTCCACTCCGGAACCATCGGCGTAAACCAGGTACAACTCCGGCGTCGATCCTGAACCAAGCGGGAATCCGGATTCAAACAGGACGCGGCCATCCTTCAGGACGTCTGCCGGAAACGTACTTGATTGCGTGTATGCAAGGGGCAACAGGCCGGGACCTGTGGTTGGATTCAAGAAGCGGGCATTGATTTCGTGCCCGTCGGGCCCTGACTCCAGTTGGAAGCCGTGCTGCGTGCGCTCGGCCCAGACCATGCGGCCGCCGGGCAAATACATGGGCCGCTCGGCGTCGGTCGCCGTCGCAATTACCTTGCGAACCGATCGATCCGCAATCGTCATCTCCCATATCTGCCAAGGATCGCCAGCATTCCGTTTTCCGGAGAACAGCACGGTTGCGCCGTCAAAAGAAACATTGGCGTCCGAGGTGGCAGCAAAGCCCGGCGCCAGCGTCTCGGCCTTGCTCTCATGCACCAGCTTGAGTTGCGCGCCTTTGGGAAACCGCTCCTGTCCGCGCAGCTCAGCCAGCGGCGCGTAGACAGGAGCTGACGTCACAATGAAGTCGACGCCGGAATTCTGAGCCGGATCGGAGGCAAAACTGCAGATTGGCAACAGCAACGCCGCATAAACCAGGACCCGAAGTACCGTGGCCCGATCCCTCATCGAGCAGCCTCCAGGGAGCAAGCATCGGCATCCACTTCCGACGCCAGCCCGCGCAGCACAAGGTAGGGTTCGAGCGATGCCATCATCGCGTCAAAGCCGGCGAAATCGAGCGATTGCTCGCCATCGCTCCAGGCCTTGTCAGGATCGGGATGGACCTCCACGATCAGCCCGTCGGCTCCGGCGGCCACGCCCACCCGCGCCAGCGCGGGCACCAGTTCGCGAACGCCTGCCGCGTGGCTGGGGTCTGCAATCACCGGCAGACGCGAAATCTCTTTGAGCAGCACGATGGCCGCCGCGTCGAAGGTATTCCGCAGGGCCGTCTCGAAGGTGCGAATACCGCGTTCGCACAGAATGACATTGGGATTACCGTTGTCGAGGATGATCTGCGCCGAGAGCAGCAGGTCAGCCACCGTAGCCACCATGCCGCGCTTGAGCAGAATGGGCCGGCCGGAGCGCGCGGCCTCCGCCAGCAGCGAGTAGTTTTCCATGCTGCGGGAGCCGATCTGCAGAATGTCGGCGTACTCGGCCACCATAGGCACGTCGCACTCCGACATCACCTCAGTAACGATTGCCAACCCGGTGCGCTCGCGCACGCGGGCCAGCATCCTGAGTCCCTCGAGGCCTAGACCTTGAAATGAGTAGGGGGAACTGCGCGGCTTGAAGGCTCCACCACGCAGAATGCGCGCACCCGCGCGGCGCACATGACTGCCGATCTCCATCAACTGGGATTCGGTTTCCACCGAACATGGCCCAGCCATGGTGATAAACTCGCTGCCGCCAACTTCGAAATCGAGCACCGGTACAATCGTGTGCTGGTGGGCCGAGTCCTTCAGGACACCGGGAGTCTCGGCAAATCTTTCTTGCCAACTTGCACGCACCCTGTGCGCTCCGTTTCTGGGGAAGCGGAAGGAACAGATTACCGCTATTGCGGATCGTGCGCCTCCATCAAAAGGTGGAGACCTGCGATTGCCTGGAGCACGGTTCGGTCTTTTGATTGAGAGACGCTGGGCCGGCTCAGGCGCAAGCCATCGGTGGCGGCCGGTATCCGAACGCCTTATCGACAATGGATGCAATCGCAAGCGCGGTCTCATCGTGATAAGGACGCGCCACAATCTGCACGCCGATCGGCAAGCCCTCAGGCGAGCGGCCCACTGGAGCCACCGCCGCCGGCGCGGCCAGCGTGTTGAACCATTGCGTGTGCCGCCAGGCGTAAAGGTACTCGACGGCGCGGCCTTCGATATTCCAAACTCGCTCGCCGTGACGGAATGCCGGAATGCTGGCCACCGGGCACAGCAGCACGGGGTGCTCGCGCATCTCGTCGAGCATCCTGATTCGCAACAGATCGAGTTCCGCCCACGCATCAAGCAACTGCGCTGCGGTGAGCGGCGCCACCGATTCCGCAATCGATAGAAATTCCTTGAAGATGGGGCTCAACTGGTCAGCCTTGCCGGCTATCTCCGGGGCGTAGAACATGGCGCCGCATTGCACAAAGAGCTTCCACCACAGCTTGCGCAGCGGCTCAAGGGAACGGGGCGTAAACGGCTCCACGCGAAAACCTGCATCGCGCAAGACGGCAGCGGCGCTGTTGACCGCGGCGCGCGTCTCCAGTGTCACAGGCGCGAGGCCATCGTCTTCAAAAAAACCGATCGCATTGCCTCGCAGTTGATCAAGGCTCGGTTCGCGCATCTCGACCGGTGGACTCGACGGATCGAGCGGGTCCTGGCCTCCGAGTGTTCGAAACAGAAGAGCGACGTCCTCCATGGTGCGCGCCATGGGGCCAATGGCGCCCAGCACAGAAAACGGGCCCACGCAGGGCGGAAGATGTCCGCGGCCAGGAAAGCGTCCCGGCGTGGGCTTGAACGAACAGATGCCGGTAAAGTGCGCGGGCACCCGCACAGAGCCGCCGCTGTCGGAGCCGAGGCCCGCGGCAGACATTCCCGCCGCAATGGCTGCCGCCTCGCCGCCGCTCGATCCCCCCGGAGACCGTTCCAGGTCCCAGGGATTCAAGGTCCGCCCATGCAGCAGATTCGCGGTCTCATACGCCATCAGAAATTCCGGACAGTTGGTCGTCCCCAGAATCAAGGCTCCCGCAGCCCTCAGCCGCGCCACCACCACCGCATCTTCGGCAGGAACCTCGCCGGCGTGAAGAAGGCTTCCGATTTCGCAACGATAGCCGGCAGTGGAAATCGAAGATTTGATGGTGACCGGCAAGCCATGCAACGGGCCACGCACGGCCTTGGCCGCATCCAATTCCCGCGCCTGCGCTCGCACGCGATCCGCGTTAAAGTCGACCAGAGCGTTCAGCGCGGGGTTCAGCCGCTCGATTTGCCGGATGTGCGCCTCGGCCAATTCGACCACCGAGAGTTGACCGGTGCGCACAAGCTCACGCTGCTTGACGGCCGAAGCGAGAACAACGTCGTTCCCCGGCGCAGCTTCTTTCGGCGCAGCTTCTTTCATTGATGCGTTCCTGGCGCCCCAGTGATCGCTCCATCATCCTTCGGTGTCGAGGCTAATTGCTGATAGCTGAATCGATAGGACCGCACCGGCTCGCCGGAGTCGAAGCGGTCGTTCCAGTTCAGCCGATAGCCGAGAGCGGCCGCATCGTCAGGATACTTTTCGCCCGCTGGGTACGGGTATGTACTCATACCGTGAAACGGCAGTTGCGCCACGGTAAAGGGCGAAGCATCCCACCAATCCATGTCCTTCACAAATCCGTTGGCATAGAAAAAATAATCCCGCTTCCAGTTTGGAGGCAGAGCAGGCAGTGAGGCGGTGTCGAATTCGGCCGCAATTTCTTCTCCGCTGCCGAAGATGGCAAAGCGGTTGTCGATGCCCTCAACCAGCGGCGTCACGTCGCCCATGCGGGTGTAACTGCCACGCTGATGTTGAAAAGGCCCGGTCAGGCTCACGCGGTCATAGTCATAATCCAGGTCACCGGGACTTGCGCCCTCAATCTGCGTTGGATAGCCCCTGAAGCGCAGCGTTGCCTGCGCCAGCGGAATCTCCTCAGTGCGTGCCTCGGCATGCTCGCTCTGGTCAATGAGCACCTGGTCCCAGTAGATCTGCAGGTTTGTCGCCAGCCGGATGCGCCGCGTGCCTGCGGGCAGCTTCCCGGTCAGGTCCACAACGATGGTGCGCTCAAGCCCCGCAGGAAATCCGGCCTCGCCCGGAATACGCTGCCATGACCCGTTGGCCAACTGCGCCTCGACATACGGCGAAATCGGCTGCACTCCGGCCTGCCAGGCCGCATAGAGCGAAGTCGCGCTGAAGTAATTCACATAGCCGGTCATCAGCAGGCGCAGAGGCGCGTTGGCATTCACCTCGCCCAGGTCAAGCGTAAGCATGTGCAGATTGGCGAACCCGTCGTAGGGCTGGGTTGTGAACCCGCTGGCAAAGCGATGATCGCGCTGGCTGATCTCGCCCAACACATCGCGCCCGTTTCCGTCCCATGCACCCACGGGCAAATGGGTATCGCTCGAGGCCACCACGCGTCCCGAGGCAAATGGCGGATCGTCGAGGAACCGCTCGTCGGGATTCACCTCTACATTCGCGGGATGATCGACGGCAACCAGCCGCAGCTGATCGATGTAGTTGACCTCCTCCATCGGCTCCATGAAGCGCAAACTCACCTTGCCGTTTACCGGCTCGACATTTGCGCCATCCACCTTGATCCACTCCCCGGGGTTGGGAATGTTGCGCCGCGTCGGGGTAAACCAGTGGCCCACGACCGCCGCGCCGATCACGTCGGTCACCAGCTTATACTTGCTGCCATTCCACGCGAACAACACCGGGCAGGAACTGCCCCTCCGGTCAGCCTCTTTCATGGCAATTACCGGTGTGTGCGGCAAATCGATCTCGTCCTGCAGGACGCCAGTGGGCCACAGCATTCTCAACAGGTCGATGCCTTGCGCGTCGCCCAGGCCCACCAGGATCTGCGGCGCAGCCTGGGTCTGATAGCCTGAAGCGCCCGCCAGTTCCCACTTTTGCCAAAGACCGTTCGCGAACACTTCCACTTTTACGCCCAGCGCCGTCTTGTTATCGGCGTACCCGGTCAGGTCGAGGCGCACAAAATGATTGCGGTTGGCGCCCACATTCCTCAGAACCACGGGAGGGGCGTTGAGCTGGGTCACGATGAGACCGGCCGCTCCGTCGCCATTCACATCGGCGGCAATCAGTCCCCGCGGCGCGCGCAAATGCACGCTGTCAAGGCCCAGCGCGTGGCTCACGTCCTCAAAGCTGCCGTCGCCGCGATTACGAAAGACGCGCACCTCCGGTCCTGTCTGCGTATCAACGATGGCGGCAAGGCCAATCCAGCCGTCATTATCAATATCGATCGGCGTCAGTCCCCATCCGCGCAAAGCGCCATGCAAGGGCAGATCTACGCGTTTGAAAATCCGGCCTGCATGGTTGGGAGCCTCCACGTTGCGCCAAAGCGTGAGCCCGGGAGCGCCCGCGTGGGTAACGGCGATGTCCATCCAGCCGTCCTTGTCGAAGTCGAGGACAGTAATACCAACCGTGGGCGGCAGATTCTCACCATCATAGAGCGGTTGCGTCGGATACTTTCCTTCGCGCGGATTCACATAGATCAGCGGCGACGGTCCGCTTCCGGTCAGCACCAGATCGACGGCGCGATCGTTATTGAAGTCTGTGAGGATAGCCGCAGCCGTCCTGCCGCTGCCTCCAAATCCCGTCTGCTCGGTCCATTCCGTAAATGTCCCATTTCCATTGTTGCGCCACAAAACATTGGGCGCATCCCCAGGCTTCAGCGGCTCTCCGGTCAACAGCAGATCCAGATCGCCGTCGTGGTCGTAGTCGACAAATGTAATGCCCGAGGGCCGGTTGCGCGGTGCTAGACCCGACTGGGCTGTTACATTTTTGAATTGCCCATGCCCAAGATTGCGAAACAGAAGCACAGCGTCGTCGAGCGCCACCGCCAGATCGTTCAGCCCATCTCCGTCGAAGTCGCCAACCGCGCATGCCACCGCGCGGCCGCTCGCGTTCAAGCCGGCGGCTTTTGCATCCAATTTCTCAAAGCTGCCGTCGCCACGGCTGCGCAGTACGCTGATTGCCTCTGCGCCCGACTGCATCAAAACCAGATCCATGTGACCGTCGCCTGCTACATCCATCATGCAGGCGCCGCCGGTTTCGGTTTCCGAAAGCCCGGCTGCCCCCGGCGTAGCGGGCGCCTGGCTTTCGGCAAGAGCCGGATGCGCCACAAGCCGCACCGGAATCATGGCGCGCCCTGGCACTCCCTTCTGCTCAATCGGCGTAACCGTCGAATAGTGTCCCTGCTCCCCGTAGCTCAATCCGATGGGCGCGCCGATCTTGGTGCTTGTCAGATGCTGAAAGCGGCTGAAGTGCTCCCGTGCCTCAGGAATGCGACCTGTCCGCTGGAGTGCGCGCGCCAGCGCAAACTCGGCCGACGCATGAAGCGGGTTGAGCTCCAGCGCACGATTCAGGATGGGGATGGCCTTGTCGAACTCCTTCATCTCCCCATAGCAGACGGCCTCATAGTAAATCGAGTCCGCGTCTCGGGGATCGATCTTCTCCGCCTTCTGAAAAGAGGCCAGCGCCTGCTCGAGCTCGTTGCCCGCGTGTTGCGCCAGCCCCAGGTTATACCAGGCCTGCGCGCTGTTCGGATCAAGCGCGATGGCCTGATTGAGCACCTTCTTCGCGTCGTCCAGCTTTTGCAGCGCCATCAGCGCGATGCCTTCGTTGATGGCCGCCTGGGCAAGCTTCGGATCTGCCTGGAAAGCCTCGGCAAAGGTCTGGGCTGCGCGATCGGTAAACTGCTGGCCCATCAGCGCCACGCCCCGGTTGTTCAGCCGCACTGCATCTTCATTGCCACGCGCCGCCGCGCTCGAAGACAGCGCGATTCCTGCAAGAAGCATCGGCACAAGGGTCCCGCTCATTCGCATAGTCATCATCCCCAAAGCGCATGTTCCGCATTGATACGCAAATCCAGTGTACGCGAGCGACAGGGGAAGGTCGGCGTTGTCTAAATCGTGGTTTTCAACGGATGTTTTTCTCGTGATTCGCTTTGGCCGCACGCGTTTCGCTTGATCCTGCGGCTGCCCGCACGATCGCCGCTATTTTTGCTGCTTGTCGCGGCAGGAATGCAGGTAGGCGATGAGGTCGTCGATCTCCGACGGCTCAAGAATATTGCCGAAGGCGGGCATCACCTTGCTGCCGTTCACAATCTGCGCGCGAAGCGCGTCCTGGTTCTTTCTTCGGCCCACGCCCGAGAGGTTCGGGCCCCTGGTGCCTCCGACATTCCGGATGGTGTGGCAGTGTTGGCATCCGCTGGCGGCAAAAACCGCCGCACCGTGCGTCCTCTGGCTTCGCGAGGATGCATAGAGCGATGCGGAGAGCCCCAGCAGCAAGAATGGGACGAGCAACAATTTCATTGTCCGGAACCTGGGACAGCCGCAGGGACAATCTCCCCGTCCGCCCTGTGAATATGCCATGGAACGCTCTCCGCCGTGATCTCAGGGTGCGTGCGCAGAAACTCCAGGGCGTAGGTGTTGGCTGTCGGGTCGTCTTTCTGGTCAGCGAATGCGGCCGCTTCCTGGGTTGCCCTATCCATCATGCCCAGGCGTCGATAGACGATGGAGAGAATGTAGTGCGCCGCGAGGTCGTCGGGATCGATGCCTTGCAGGGCTACATACTCCTGGCGCGCCTCCTCGTATTTGTGCTGTTGATAGAACGAGAAGCCGAGTTCGCGGTGCGCGTCGCGGGAACGCGGAAATTGCGCGATGACTTCGTGCAGATCGGCGACGGCCGCGTCCATGTTTCCCTGAATCCGCTCCACCAGGGCCAGGTAATAAAGCGCGCGCGCATTTTTTGAGTCCAACGACAGCGCCTTCATCAGGTGGCCACGGGAGGAGTCGTACCGTTGCCACGAGTATTCGGCAATGGCGAGGTTGGTGTAAGCGTCGGGATAGTCGGGACGCAACTCAGCGACGTGCTCAAACGCGCGGTCGCTTTCGGCGTATTGCTGCGCATCGAGCAACCCGATTCCATAGTTGTTCCAGCGCATCCACAACGGATTGTCGGCGGGATCGGGAGGCGTTGCCGGATTGGCGCCAATCGCCAACGACCGCGTCCGCGACGCCATCTCCACCACCGGCAACTGGTAGTGCTTTGGAAACCCAAACTCAATGAAGTGCTGATTGAAGCGGCGATAGTCGACCTTGGCCGTGATCGTGATCGGGCTCGATGCGCCGGCGGGCACTTTGAATCCATAGCGCACAATCTGCGAGCGGCCTGAGATGATCGTATTGTTGAAGGCGACGATGCGCGTATCCCACACCTGGTGGAGATCGTTCAATGTGCCCGCATTGTTTACCAACCTGTTGGTAAAGCTGTGTGCGCCGGGATCGAGCGTGTTGTCAGGCTCAAGCGCCCCGGAGTGCATCAGCGTGCGGCCGGCTGCATCTTTCACGTCGAACTCCACCCAGCTCTCGTAGAAATCGCGCTGTTCCGGGACGTGGTTGTGCGCGATTCCCTTGTTCTGGATGACCACCGAGACGACCAGGTCGTCGCCGGGTGCAACGTCGACCGGGGTGCTGCCCAGCGGCGCTTGAATCTTGCCTCCGTTGCGTTCGATTCCGAAAATATCCACGTTGAAGACGCCATTGCGCAGAAAGGCAATGGTCTTCTCCATCTGCTCGTCATAGCCGTAGAACTTTGCGATCGCTGTATTGGCGCCGAGCCAGCGATGCGACATGAGCTTGCCTGCCTCTGCCCCGTAGTCAAGCGCCTCGATGGTCTGGGAAGGCATGTGGCAGGTCTGGCAAGTTGAAACCTTGTCCTTCACATAAAACGGCAGCGGCGACTGCTTGGCGAAGGAAGACTGCTGCCACTCGTCGGAGAGAAAAATGGCGCGTTGCCATTTGTAGCCGTTCAACATCCGGGGCAACGCGGCCTTGTGGCATGCGGCGCAAAAATCGCTAGTGCGGTAAAAATCTTTCATCACCGCTTTCGAATGGCGGTCGAGATGCGCAAGGATTTCCCGGTCAGAAACTTCGCCGTGGATGGGCTTGCCGTCCGCATCCACCAACACCGCCGGTTCGGCCAGCACATAGCTGCCCGTTCCGCGCGCATCCACCTTCTGAATGGAGTGGCAAACGCTGCAGGTGATGCCGTCCGCATCGAAATGCCTATCGATCGGCGAACCTTTGGTGAGCGCGCCGGAAACCAGTGCGGTGGGATTGTGGCATCCTTCGCAGTGGCGCGTGAATTGGATGCCCTTTTCGTCCCGAAGCAGGTTGGTGTTCTTGATGTACCAGGGAGCGCGGAAAGAGTTGGCATGGGCCGTCTGACGCCACTCGGCATACGCTTCCTGATGGCAATGCCCGCAGTATTTTGCGGAAAGGAAGCTTTTCGAATCGATGAACTGGCCGGTGTCGGTTGTGGCGTTCGAGGGAAGAAACGGCCGATCGGCGCCGAAGTCGTAGTTGTAGTGCTCGGCGACTTTCTGGGAATATTCCGCACGTTGTTGAGCCGTATCATCCTGGGCATGTGCTGCTAAAGGCACGAAGGCCATCAGAGCGCAGACGACGCAGGCCAGCAGAAAGCCTGCAGACATGCGCGATTTCAGTTGGGGAAAGTTGTAGGGAAGCATCGCGTTAGCGATTCTACCGGCAACGAAAAGGAAATAGCAACGTGCATTGGATGCGAACAAATCTCCACCTAAAGTCGTAGACCCGGTTATGAATAAGGGGTGTGGCCTCCATCGAAAGGTGGTTGTTTCATGCTGCAACGCTCTGTCATGCTTCTGTTGTTTTTCCCCATTCAAATAGGCGAGGTCACAATGCAACTTAGGGCAATTCTGCTGATCACTCTTGTTGTGTGTTCCGCATCTCTTCCGGCGCAAAACAGCTTTGCCGGCCGGTGGGAGCAGCGCGCGACGCAAACCCAAAGCAAGCAGCCGCCATGGCCGCCGCCCCTGGTGACCACGTACGTGGGATTGATCCAGGTGTACCGGGCCGATTTTATTCGCCAGACGGCATCCAACCACGTTGAAACCTGGAACCTGGACGGGGGAAAGGGCCTCAACCTGATTCCGGCTGCGAATACCGAACTGGACATAAACCTGCCGGGTTTTTACAAGCACAGCACACCTGCGGTCGTGGATGGCGCTGGCGATGTGTCGTTTGTTTTGAAGTATCGCTTTCTGGCCGGAAATGAAAAGCGCGGCAGCTACGTCTTGAGCTCATTTTTGTCGGCGACCATCCCGACGGGAAGCTACAAGAACGGCGCCGCCGATGCCACTGTGTCTCCGAATATAGGGGTGGGCAAGGGTTTCGGTTGGTTCGATGTGCAGAGCACGATCGGCGGGAGTGTTCCTGTCATGGACACCGCAACCCTGGGGCGCACCATCGGCTGGAATACGGCGGCGCAGGCGCACTTCGCAAAGTATTTCTGGCCAGAGGTCGAGATCAATTCGACGTTCTACAAAGGCGGCGCGAATGACGGCAAGAACCAGACGTTCGCTACACCGGGTCTGCTTGTGGCCAGAAAATTTCGGCCGGGAGACAGCAAGAGCCGCCTGGCCCTTTGCGTCGGCGCGGGCGAGCAGATTGCCACCAGCAAGTTCCACTCTTATAACCACGAAATCGCGGTGACCAGCAGGCTGGTGTTTTAACCAGCGCCTGAACGCCTGCGCGCGGCCCGCCGCGCGCAGGCGAACTCCTACTTCCCGCTCCCCTCGGTAATCGTCACGATCCGGTCCACTCCCGGCACGGTGAAATGTTCCACCTTGCCGCCCGGCCAGTGCACTTCGATGTCGTCCACTTTGGTGGCCTGTCCCAGACCGAAGTGCGGCCGCGGATCGCTGGTCGAGCCGTAGCTTCCACCGCTCAGAACATCCCCACGCTGCTTCATCCCGTCGGCGCTCACGTACACCGTTGCGCCCACGGCATCGCGAGGACCCTGGGGACCGCCCACCAGCTTCAATTCGAGCCAGTGGTTGTTGTCGGCGGAAACATTGCGCAGCAGAACCGGGTGGCCGTCCATGACGTTAATCACCGCGTCCATTTTGCCGTCGTTGAACAAGTCGCCCACAGCCAGTCCGCGGCCCGCGATTACGTCGGAAAGTCCCGATCCCGTGATGGCCGGAACCACCTCGAATTTCTTGCCGCCCAGATTGTGAAACAGCATCGGCCTCTGCGCCCAGCTCGTACCCCACGGCTGCTTGTCCACCTGCGGATAGACATGCCCGTCCGACATCAACAGATCCTTCCAGCCGTCGTTGTCGTAATCAAGAAACGCGGTGCCCCAGCCGAGAAACGGCACCGAGATATCCGCGATGCCCACCTGGTAGCTGATGTCGGTAAAGTTCGCATTCCCTTCATTGCGATAAAACGGCTTGTAGTCGTCAGAAAAAGTGGTGTCGAAGACATCTTCCATGCCATTGTTTTCAAAGTCGCCCGCGGCAATGCCCATCGTCGCCGTCTCGCGCCCCGCTTCGTTCAGCGCGTAGCCCGAGGCATAACTGACATCCTCGAAGGTGCCGTCGCCCTTGTTCAGGTAGAGATAGTTGGGTGTCGAGTCGTCGCCCACCAGCAGATCGACCTTGCCATCGTTGTTGATGTCGACGAACAGCGACGTCAGCCCGTAGTAGCCAGGCGCATCGGCCACGCCGGCTTTTGCGCTCACGTCTGTGAACGTACCGTCGCCGTTATTGTGAAACAGATGATCCGGCTCGCCCTTCAAGCCCCTGGGACCGCAGTTCACAGCCACGCCGCGAAAGGTGCAGAAGGTGTTGGGAACGCCGTTTGCGCCGCCAGACGGAAGGTTATCGCGGTCAAAGTGGACGTAACCGGGCACGAAAAGGTCAAGCCGTCCGTCGCCGTCGTAGTCGCCCCAGGTTGCGCCTGCCGACCAGTTCCCCAACTGCACGCCCGCCTTCTCAGCCACATCGGTAAACGTGCCGTCGTGGTTGTTGTGATAGAGCCGGTTCTTGCCCCAGTTCGACACAAAAATATCCGGCCAGCCATCGTTGTCATAGTCGGCAATCGATACGCCAAAACCCCAACGGTCGTTGGTGACGCCGGCCTTGGCCGCCACATCGGTAAATGTGCCGTCGTGGTTGTTGTGAAACAGCGCCGCATGGGGAGGCGTCTCCTTGCCGTCGAGCGCGTCGAAGGTGGAGCCGTTCACCACGTAAATATCGAGCCAGCCGTCGTTGTCATAATCGATCAGGCCCACGCCCGAGCCATTGGTCTCGATAATGTATTTCTTGTCTTTGGTGCCCATCTTGTGGGTCCAGTGGGTCAGGCCGGCCTTCTCTGACACATCCTCAAAGATCACCGGGCCGCTGGTCACAAAGCCGCCCGCGGTAATGGGCCGCTTTTGCTGGTCGTATTGCGCGGGTTGGGCAGGACCGGTGTCAACGCCGCCTGCCGCGGTGGGCTGCTCCTGCGGCGCGGGACCAGCGCCGGCGTCTTGAGAGAAAACATACAAGGGACCTGCCAATGTCAGCAGTCCCAACAAGGTTAGGGGAAGCGATGCCTTGGACATGCCAGCTAGTATATGGAGATTAATCGAGACGGGTATCGACCAAAAGGATGAGGTCGGGCCCCTTCGCCGCACATGCGCCGAGCTCGAGAAAAATCGCGCCGGAATCGACCCGGGCTGCGAGCGATCTCGGCAGTCTTGCGAATGGCGGACTACTCCTTGCCCAGCTTGTAGGGAATGCCAAAGCGTCCGATCTGGATGATTCCCTTCTCTCCGGGCGGCCAGATGTGCAGGCTCTCGACCCGCGTCGACTCGGCAATCCAGTGTGCTTCCGCGGTGCCCACCAGCGCTCCTGTCGCCGCCACGTTGAAGTGAACTCTCAACACATCGGTGCTGCCTGAGCGCGTCCAGCCCAGGACGTAATCGCCGGGTTTGAGCAGCAGGCCGCCGACCCGCAGCGGCGCCTGCACCAATAGAAAGTGGGAGTATTTTCCGTCGGCTGAATAACCCACAGTCAGCAGCACCACGCCCGCAATAAAGTGACCGTTCCCATCCACGATCCCTGTTGCGGTGCGCATCTCCGTTTCAATGTGTTCGTTCTCAACCACGGCGCGCGAGGGCAGCACCGACGCCAGCTCCGTATCCGTGGCCTGGCGCCAGGTTGTTCCCTGGGCAGGCAACCGCGTCAGGCCGAGCGCCAGAAGTACTCCGCACAGAATTGCGCCTTTCATTCGACTCCAGTTCATGATTGCGGCTTTCTCAGGGATTCGTAGGGAACGATGCCGCGCCTGATCGCTGCCGTCGCCGCCTGTGTCCGGTCAGTTACGCCAAGTTTGCTGAGCAGGCTGTTGATGTGGGTCTTTACCGTCGCCTCTGAGATGTCCAGCTCCGTCCCAATCTCCTTGTTGCTTTTGCCTTGAACAATCTGTTCCAGCACATCGAGTTCGCGCGCCGTCAGATCTTCAGTGCCCATGCGCTCGGCAAGCTTTTCGGCAACGGCCGGCGGAATATGCGACTTGCCCGCATGAACAGAGCGGATGGTCGCCACCAATTCCTCCGACGTCATTCCCTTCAGCAGGTACGCTCGCGCCCCGGCCTTCAGAGCCTTGTAAATATCCTCGTCGCCATCGTAGGTGGTGAGCACGATAAATCTTGCGTGGGGCGTTTCCGTGCGCAAGCGGTGAATCACGTCCACTCCGCCCATTCTCGGCAGACGCAGGTCAATCAGCGTGATATCAGGCTGGTGCTTGCGGAACTGGGTGATAGCTTCCACGCCATCCGCGGCCTCTGCCACCACTTCCAAACCCTCCACCACTTTGAGAAGGGCCACAAGTCCCTGGCGCACCACATGGTGGTCCTCGACAACCAGAACGCGGATCGGTTCGTTGCTCAATTCGGGTCTCCTGTCTGCTCTCGCCCCACGCGCGGCGCCGGTGCGCTCAGGCGGACCGTGGTTCCCTCGCCGGATTGGCTGCTCACTTCAAGCGTACCCCCAATTGCCTCGGCGCGCTCTCTCATTCCGGTGAGCCCATAGTGCCCGTGAGCGGAGCCGGACTTCTTCTCGGCAGCTCCGCCCCGTCCATCGTCACGAACTTCCAGTGTAATCGTGCTCGGCCGGTACTCCAATTGCACGAAGAGCTGGCTGGCCCCGGCGTGCTTCTTCACATTATGGATTGCCTCCTGTGCCACGCGCAGCAATTCCTGCTCCGTCGCGGCCGGCAGCGGGCGATAAGCGCCGAAGATGCTGAACCGGGCTTCGAGTTCCACGCCACCCGCCCCTTCGACAATTCTGCGCAGTCTTACAGGCAGTGTATTTTCGCTGGCGTCCTGCGTGCGTAGCGCCCAGATCGACTGCCGCGCGTCCGCCAGCCCCTCGCGCACATACCCTCGGGTCAGATCCAACTGCGCCGCGGACTCCTCTTTCTTTCCCATGCGCAGCAGTTCGCCCAGCACCTCCAATTGCGCCGATATGCCCACGTAGCCCTGCGCCAGCGTGTCATGAATTTCGCGGGCAATCCGGCTGCGCTCGCCCAACACGGCTCGAAATTCGCTTTCCGCGCGACGCAGCCGCAGTCGCAGCGCCAGGAATACACAAGCTGCCAAGGCAGCCAGCAGCAGAATATAAAACCATCCGCTCTGATAGAACCTTGGCCGCAGTTCAAACTCAAGCGCCGCGCCGGCGGTGTTCCAAAGCCCATCGTTGTTGGCCGCCTGCACGCGGAACGTGTACTTGCCCGGTGGAATGTTGGTGTAGTAGGCGGCTCTGCGCGTGCCTGCCTCGGTCCATGCATGGTCGAATCCCGCCAACATGTAGCGATAGCGCACCTTTTGCGGGGCGGTAAAGCTGAGTCCCGCATAATCGAATTCAAAGTGCACGTGTCCGGCCGCAACTCTCAACCGGGCGTCGGCCGAACCCCGCGGTTGCTCCACATCGTCAACAACAAAGCGCTCAAGCACGACCGGCGGAGGAACCGCGTTCAAGGAAAAATGCGCCGGATCCACTTCCACGAGCCCGTCGGAAGACGCAAACCAAAGTCTCCCCTCGCGCGACCGCCATGCCGAGGGGTGGCTGTTTGCAGCCATCTCACGGCTGCGCAATCCGTCGGCCTCACCAAACTCAATCAGGTGCCCGCAATCCCTCGTCGCGGCGCCCTTCGCGTCGCAGCGGCCAATTCCATTGTCTGTTGCGAGCCAAAGGTGCGCCCCGCCATCGTCGAGTATCGCGTGGATGGTTGTTTCATCCATGCGGCGCACCGGCACCGCCGAGAATCTTCGTCCATCCCACACATCCAATCCGTGCCCCTCGGTTCCGATCAGCAGCGTTCCATCCGGTCGCGGCAGCAGGGCCGTGACCACGTCGCTCGAAAGTCCGTCCGCCGTGGTGAAGTTCGAAATCGAGCGAACGCGCAGACGCGACAGTCCGGCCCTGGTCGCTACCCAGAGATCGCCGGCGGCATCGCGAGCCATTGCGCCCACAAGGTCGCTGCCGAGCCCATTCGCCTGGGTGTAGGAGTCCACGGGCAGCGGCGATGGATCCCCTGCCGACTCGCTCGCCGCGCCGCGCCAGTGTGCGAGCCCGCGCCTGGTTCCGATCCACAGCGAGCCATCGGCGTCCACCAGCAACGAGCGGATGAAATCATCAGGCAGCCCGTCTGCGGACGTGAATCGGGCAACGCCTCTGCCGCTAATCCGGTTAAGCCCGTCGGGTGTGCCCACCCAGATTTCTCCTCGCGGACCGGCCGCCAATGACATGATCACGTCGCTCAACAGGCCGTTGTTCACTGTGTAGGTGCGCACGCTGCCATTCTTCCCGAGCACATTCAATCCGCTTCCGCTGGTCCCCACCCACAACGCTCCCGTACTGTCTTCCACCACGGCCGTTGTCGCGTTCGAGGAGAGGCCGTCGCGCACCCCAAGCGTGTGGAATCGCTGATCGCGCAGAATGTGCAGGCCATCAGTCTCAGTGCCCACCCACAAATTTCCTTCGCGATCTTCCATGAGAGTGAGCACGGATGCGCGGGCCAGCGGATCGGTAACGGGCAGCGACTGCACCTTGCCCGACGCCCAGCGCGCCAGACCGCCGTTGGTGCCGATCCACAAACTCCCCTCGCGATCCGCCAGCAGAAATTGAATGCGCGTCCCGGGCAATTCCCTTCCTGCGGTTAGCCTGGTTACTGGTTCTTCGCGCCGGCCTTCATTTCCATGATTGACCTCGACTGTGCCTGCGTTGGCCGTTGCCACCAGCCCGCCGTGAGCACCATCGAAGACCGCCGTCAGAGCGCCGTTGGGAGGACCATTGCCGCTCTGTTCAAATCGTGCGCCGTTGAACCGCGCCATGCCCTGATCGGTCCACGCCCACAAAACGCCGTCTCCCGTCTCCTGGAGCGCGCGAACCCCATCGGCAGGCAGCCCATTCGCGGTGGTAAAGACGGTCGACTCGCCGCTCTTCCAGCGGGCAAGTCCGTCGCCAGTGCCAATCCACAGTGCCCCGTCGGGCGCCGCAAGCAGGCAGCGGATGTCGCTGCCCGGCAACGATGGAGTCGAAGCTCGATCGAAAACCTGGAACGCCACGCCGTCAAAGCGCACCAGTCCCGCCTCTGTGCCAAGCCACACAAATCCATCCTGGGTCTGGGCAAGAGCATGGATGGTGTTTTGCGGCAGCCCGTTTTCCATTACCCACGATTGCCGGGCATAGTTGGCCAGAGGCGTTGATGGCTCGAGCGCCAGCGCGCTGCGCGTCGAAGCAGCGAGCAAGGCTGCCACGCCCAGGGCGCAAACAACCGCTTTGGCGCCAAAGCGCGTTAATCCAGGGGAAGGCGGCTTCAGCCGCGCCTCGGCAACCGCTGCCCGCTTCATTTCGCGCTGGACAGCCTCGTCTGCTGAGTTCCTCGACTTGGCAAGGGATTGGGTCACGGGCGCAGGTTCTTTCGCGTGCACAGACCCCGAGCATCGATGCCCGGGCTCCGGGTGCCCCAGGTCTCGAAGATGAGACCTGGGAATCTAAAAAACTTCACAGTCGCGGTGCGAGTCCCAGCCCGGGAAAGGTAACGCCCCAATTAACGGCTGAAATGGACGTATTTACGCCCTTCGTAGAGCCGGAAGCCGCCGCCTGGATCGGCCTCGACCTGCAGGGGCATCGGTCTTTTCATCTCCTGGTCCGTCGCGGTGTCTACCGTAAACACATCGTGTGCGCCCACATCGGTAATCACGAACTTGTTGTCGGCGATGAAGCCAAAACCGTACACGCCCGCAGGCAGACTCATTCCGCCCACCGTAATCGGTGTTTCCGCAATCAGGTATCCCTGGTACTTGGCTGCAATGCCGGTCGAGTAACCGGATGTATCCACCAGGCTGGCCAGCACGTAGTAGCCATCGGCAAATTTCACGCCGCCTGAATTCCGCGCCTGCACCGGAGCAGACTGCCCTTTGTAATAGACTGCCGAGGGCAACAGCTTTTGCGCATCAACGGCCTTCAATACGGTGCCATTTCCTTGAGCCGACACCTGCGTCGAGGCCATCACCACCAGCGCCACCGCCGCAGTCCCCGCCAACTTCAAAATCGATTGCAGATTCATTGCAATTCCCTCTCCCTTTCTTCACTGCATCCAAAGTATATAGCACCCTTCGATAGATCAAGACGACGGGCGATGTTGGCGTTCAGATGATCTAAATACGCCGGTCTCTGTGGCCCCGCAGTAAGTCTTCACCGGCGACGCCGCGAATCGAGGCATCCAGCAACTCCACCATGTGGAATGCGGGCATCGTGTTCAACCCGCGCTGGCGAAGGCCATTCATCAACTGCAGAAGGCACCCGGGGTTGGCGGAGAGCACGGCCTGCGCATCGGTCAACAGCAGGTTCTCCACCTTGCGCATGCCCAGTTGATTTGCTGCTTCCGGCTGCACCAGGTTGTAGACGCCGGCCGAACCACAGCAGAGAGAAGCCTCGGGAATTTCGGCGACTTGCAGTTCAGGAATTCCGGCCAGCAGCCGGCGCGGTTGATGCCGGATGCCCTGCGCATGCTGCAGATGGCAAGCGTCGTGATAGGCAACGCGGAGTTTGATCGGATGGCGCGGCGCCTGCGGTTCCAGTTCGCAAAGAATCTCGGAGATATCTTTGCATTTGGCGGCAAAGGCGGCGGCACGCCCGGCCCAGGCTGGATCGTCGCGCAGCAGGTAGCCGTACTCCTTCATAGTGGAGCCACAACCGGCGGAGTTGATGACAATGGTGTCCACCTCCGCGGCCTCGAAGACGGCGATCATTCTCCTGGCCAGCGCGGCGGCACCGGTTTCCATTCCCGAGTGAAGCATCAGCGCGCCACAGCATGGCTGCTGGCGGGGAATGATCACTTCGCAACCCTCCGCGGCCAACACCCGCGCGGAAGCGGCATTCACATGGGAGAAGAAGACCTGTTGCACGCAGCCGCTCAGCAGGCCGACTCTGCGGCGGCGGGCGGAGGCGGGTTGGATCGTTGAAGGCAGCCTCCTGAACAGATGGGACGGCACTTCGGGCAGCAGGGCCTCCATCGCCCCCAGGCGCTTCGGCAACAGCTTTTGCACCCCGGTTGCACGGACCAGCGACCGCATGCCGCTTTTCTGATAGGCAGACAAAGACAGCGCCAGCAGCCGCAACCGGCCGGGGTGCGGGAAGGTGGCGAACAGCAATCTGCGAAAGAGCGATTCGCTCAGAGTGCGGGGCAGCTTGCGTTCGATCTGCGCGCGCACCGGTTCAATCAGCTTGCCGTACTGCACCCCCGAGGGGCAGGCTGTCACACAGGCCATGCAGCCCAGGCAGTTGTCCATGTGCTGCCGGAAACGGCCATCGAGCGGCGCCTCGCCGTCAGCGACCTTCTTGATCATGTAAATGCGTCCGCGAGGCGAGTCCATCTCCTCACCCCACAGCACGTACGTGGGACACGCAGGCAGGCAGAAGCCGCAATGCACGCACTCGTCGATGTACTTCTTCTGCGGCGGATGCTGCGCATCGAAGCTCGATGGATGTTTCTCGGCCTGCACAATCGAGTGGGTCATAGAGGTCAGATATTTCCCAAAAATCGGCCAAGGTTCAGAGTGCGGCCGGGATCAAAGCGGTGCTTGATCGCGCGCATCAGGGGGAGCGCGCCTGAACCCGGCCCCCACACGTCGACGCTCCCGCGCACCGCGTCCGGAACTTGCAGTGCAACTGCGCTGCCGCCGAAAGCGGCAACTCTGGCGCGAAGGCGCTCCACAAATCGAACCACCGCGTCCGGCGCGGCCTGGACGGCGACCGTCATCAATCCAGTCGCCTGGGCCACGGCTTCCACATCCAATCCTTCCCTGACTGCAAATTGCCTCAGCTCTGAGATCACGGAACAAATCTCGCTCGTGGGCAAGGAGACCTTCAGGACAGTGGCCTCGCTGTTGTCAAAAAGCTGCTGCCGCGCCCGCCACACGCCCGCTTCCGATGCGCTGACCTCTGCCGGCCTGAAAATATCCTGAATGCGAGCCTCAAACTCATCCATACACGCGGGCACGGCGGCGATGCTGAGATCGAGCACGCATCCTGCCTTCGACGCGCGAATCTGCACCCGCGATGGGGTCATCTGCGAATCCATTAAGGCCGCGAGCGGTGCGGCAAAAAACGCGCCATCCGCAAGCTTCACGCCGGGCGCCGTCACTGTCCACGTCCGCACATGTTCTTCGACCGGGTGCAGGCGGAAGTTCACCTCGGCAATGACGCCCAGGGTCCCGAAGCTGCCGGTCATGAGCTTGTGGAGATCGTAGCCGGCGACATTCTTTACCACCTTGCCGCCGGACTTGGCGATGGTGCCGTCGGCGAGCACAATTGTCATGCCGATAATCAGGTCGCGCAATCCTCCAAACTTCAGCCGCAGTGCACCGCTGTCGTTGCAGGCAACGATGCCGCCGACCGTGGCCCTATCCGGCCAGAGCGGATCGAGCGCCACCATCTGCCCGTGCCGCTTCAGTTCACTTTGCATCGACTCCCAGCAGCATCCGGCCTCCACGGTACAGGTCATGTCCTGCCAGGCATGCTCGTGGAGAGCATGAAGGCGCTGCAGGTTCAGCTCTATGTCTGCTGCAACCGGGTTCCCCCAACCCAGTTTGCTGCCGCTGCCGGCAGGCGTCACCCCAAGCCCGTTCGCGCCTGCGAAGCGCAGTACTTCCGCAATCTGCTTCGCGTCGGCAGGTGCGGCAACGATCGTCTCTCCGCGCAGCTTCGTTTGCTCCTGGCCAACGATCGAGGCCAGTTGGGCCATGCCTTGCTCCGCCGTCAATCGGGCGCAGGTGCTCATCAAAAAATCTCCGCAATGCCGGCCGTCTCCAACGGATGCGGCTCATAGCGTCCCGGCTTTTCCGCGCACAGACGCGGGCGCGGAAAGACCTTGCCCGGGTTGGCGATGTTTTCCGGGTCGAAGGCGCAGCGCACCAGTTGCATGGTTTCAAGATCCGGCTCGGAGTACATGTAGCCGAGCGCCTCCTGCTTCTCCTTGCCCACTCCATGTTCGCCGGTAATGGAGCCGCCTTTGTCAACGCACAGGCGCAGGATCCGATAGGAGAGATCGAGCGCCGCCTCCTCCTGTCCTTGAATGGAGGCATCGTAGAGCACCAGCGGGTGCAGGTTCCCGTCGCCGGCATGAAAGACGTTGGCTACGCGCAGACCCGCGGCTGAAGCCATGCCATCGATTTCGGTCAGAAGGCACGGCAGCGCGGTTCGCGGAATGACGCCGTCCTGCACGATGTAGTTGGGAGAGATGCGGCCCACCGCGGCAAAGGCAGCTTTGCGCCCCTTCCAGAACAGGGCACGCTCCTGCTCCGTTTGCGCCACGCGAATCTCCCGCGCGCCATTGTTGCGGCACAGTGCCTGCACCTCGCGCATCAGCGCCTCGACTTCGCTGCGCGGGCCGTCCAGCTCCACCAGCAGCAGGCCGTTGCAAACCGGGTAATGGGCGTGAACCGACGCTTCTGCGGCCTGGATCGCCAGAGCGTCCATGATCTCCAGCGCCGCGGGCAGCATCCTCGCAGCAATGATGTCGCTGACGGTCTGCCCCGCGGCCTGGATGGAATCGAATGCGGCCAAGAGCGTCTGCACCACCTCGGGACGCTTGACGATCCGCAGCGTGATCCTGGTAGCAACCCCCAGGGTTCCTTCTGAGCCCACAAAAACACCGGGCAGGTCGTATCCAGGCGCGTCCAGCGTGGGCGACCCCAATTGGACGAGTTCTCCCGAGGGCAGCACCACCTCCAGCGCCATCACGTGCGTCACGGTGAAACCATATTTCAGGCAGTGAGCTCCACCGGAGTTTTCCGCGACGTTGCCGCCAATGGTACATACCGACTGCGATGAGGGATCTGGCGCATAGAAATATCCATACGGCGCAACCCGCTCAGTTACGTGCGCATTGATCACCCCGGGCTCGACGACAACCCGGTGGTTTGCAAGGTCCACCTCGAGAATGCGATTCATGCGGGCCAGGCTGATGACAATGCCCCCCGTCGCCGGCAGCGCGCCTCCGCTCAGCCCGGTGCCCGCACCGCGGCTGACAAACGGAATCCTGTTCCGGGCACAAAAACGCACAACCGCCTGCACCTCCTGCGTCGTGCGAGGAAGCACGACAGCCTCCGGCAACACGCGAAAATTGGTGAGCCCGTCACACTCATAGGTCTGCAACTGGCTCAGCCCGGTGATCAGACCGTCCGGCCCAACGGAAGCACGCAAGTCGGCAATGTGGCTGGCGGTCAACACGCTGAACAACAGCTTACGTGATCAAGACCTGGGCGGGCTTTTTATTTTGATTTGCCGGTATTGTCCCAGACAGGGTAGATTGGCCATCATGCGGCGAGTCCTCTGATCAGAGAGCGGATGCAATGAAAGCTCGCTAACGGAGGCAGCCGAAGGGTATATTGGTTCGTCGCACAAATGGTTAAATGCAAACTACTGTTTTTTGATCGTTGGAGATTGCCTGCTGGTGCGTGGGTGCGCTCTAAAGATCGGGTGCCGGCCGTCGCAGCGCCGCGCACAAACGTCGCCGCTGGAGAATAAGGATGCAGCAATCGAACCCGCGCAGGAAGATCTTCGACGTCTGCGTGATCGGATCCGGCGCAGGAGGTGGAACCGCCGCCAAGGTCCTCACCGAGGGGGGACTAAGCGTGGTGATGCTGGAGGCGGGGCCGCGCCTTCATCCTGAAACAGACTTCAAAGAACACGTCTGGCCTTATGAGTTGGCCCATCGCGGCGCGGGTGTCGGAGCCAGGGCGCGCTTTCAGATGAATGATGAGTTCATGGCGCCCAATGGATTTTGGGACATCGAGGGCGAACCTTATACGACGGCGCCGGGCTCAACATTTCGCTGGTTTCGGTCACGGATTGAAGGCGGCCGGACGAATCATTGGGGACGCATCGCGCTGCGTTTCGGCGAGGCGGATTTCAGGGCGCACTCCAGGGACGGAATGGGGCACGACTGGCCCATCACCTACGATCAGCTCGCTCCCTTCTATGACAAGGTCGAATCCTACATCGGCGTTTTCGGATCGAAAGAAAACATTCCGAATGCTCCGGACGGCGTGTTCCTTCCACCCCCGCGTCCCCGCTGCACCGAGACCATCATCAAGAAGGCCTGCGACCACCTGAATATCACTTGCATCCCCTCGCGAATGGCCATTCTCACCAAGCCGTTGAACGGGCGCCCCGCGTGTCACTATTGTGCGCAATGCGGCCGGGGATGTATCGCCGCCTCCAACTTCAGCTCGAGCCAGGTCATGATTCCGGTGGCGCAGGCCACAGGCCGCTTTACCCTGATTGCCAACGCGATGGCGCGTGAAATTGTAGTTGGCAAGGATGGAAAGGCGGAGGCGGTCTCATACATTGACAAATCGACAAGAAGCGAAAACCGTGTGTATGCCAAAGCCTTCGTGGTGGCCGCCAGTGCCTGTGAGACTGCGCGCCTGCTGCTGAATTCCCGCTCCCCGAGTTTCCCTGATGGCGTGGCAAACTCCTCAGGCGTGGTAGGGCGCTATCTCACCGACTCAGTCGGCAGCGACCTGGCCGGGTACTTCCCGCAACTGGAGAAGATGCCGGCGCACAATCACGACGGCGTGGGAGGCATGCACATGTACATGCCCTGGTGGCGATTCGGAAAGAAGAACGATTTTCTGCGCGGCTATCACATCGAGTTCGGCGGCGGACGCGACATGCCCGGAGTGGGCGGCTTTGATGGAGTGTGCGCGGAGAATGAGGGCTATGGAGTCGGCCTCAAGCAAAAGTGCCGCAGCTCGTATGGCACGTTCATCGGGTTCAGCGGCCGCGGAGAGATGATTCCGAATGACAAGAGCTACTGCGAACTTGACTCCAATGTGATCGATCAGTGGGGCATTCCTGTACTCCGTTTCCACTGGCAATGGGGCGAGAACGAGATCAAGATGGCTGAAGATATGCAGGACACCTTCCGCTCCATCGTTGAAGCTGCGGGAGGGACTGTCAGAGGCGGCACGCGACGCCATTCCAATGCCGGCAACATCTCGACAGGGGGCGAAATTATCCACGAAGTGGGCACGGTCCGGATGGGCAACGATCCAAAGACCTCCGCGTTGAATAAGAACTGCCAGGCGCACGACGTCAAAAATCTCTTCGTCGCCGACGCTGCTCCATTCGTTTCCAATCCGGACAAGAACCCGACCCTCAGCATTATGGCGCTATCATGGAGAACCTCGGAATACCTGCTCGATCAAGCCAAAAAAGGAGAGCTTTAGAGCGCAGCCTATGTCCGGAGACTCATTATCACGACGCAATGTTCTAAAGTCCCTGGGCATGGGAGCCGCTTTGGGCTCGGTTCTGCGAGCCATTCCGCTTCAGGCCGCCGCATATGCCCACAGCATCATCGAGGCTGAGAAGGCAGATGACAAAGCCGGCGGATACGCTCCCAAATTTTTTACGCCGCACCAGTTCGGCACACTGCAACTGCTCTGCGAGACCATTTTCCCGGCGGACGCGGACTCGGGAGGCGCGAAGGAAGCGGGCGCCCCTGAATTCATCGATCTAATTACCAGTGAGAATTCGGATTTCCAGCTAAAGTTGGGCGGCGGAATCATGTGGCTCGACTCCACGTGTGCCGACCGGTATGGCAGCCCCTATCTCGAATGCACACACGAGCAACAGAAGGAGATTCTCGATTCCATTGCATATCGCAGGAATGTTGCGCGGGACAAGAGTCTCAGTCAGGGCGTGGAATTCTTCTCGCTGCTGCGTAGCCTCACCTCTGACGGGTTCTTCACCAGTAAGATCGGAATCAAGTATCTGGGTTACATCGGCAACTCGTTCTTGACCCATTTCCCCGGCTGCCCGCCGGTGCCAGGCGTGTAGTTCGCAAACCGGACCGGTTGCTTTCGAGGCCCAGGCCGGCGCTTCGGCAATCAGAAATCAGGAGCATTTGGCAGCCATGAGCGTGTGCTTTCTAAAATTGTGGCTTCATGGGAGCCTGAAGACCGCACTCACAGTGTCTTTGGGAGTCGTAGCCGGCGTTTCACTTGCACCTGCTCAAACCGCATCGAGCACGGAAACGGCGGCCGCCACGTTCAAGGCAAATTGTGCCACCTGCCATGCGGAGGATGGCTCCGGAACCGCCCTGGGCCGTCGCCTTCAAGTGAAGGACCTGCGGACCAAGGAGGTTCAGGAGCAATCGACCGCAGTCCTCGCGCAAACCATCAGCGAAGGCAAGGAGCAAATGCCCGGTTTCAAAGAAGAGTTGGACGGCGATACGATTCAGAGGTTGATCGACTATATTCGGCAGCAAATCCCCAAAATGCACTGAGCGAGGGTGTCTTGACGCTCCTCGCTCCATGCTTTCTGAATTCAGCCGGCAGCTTGTGCCTGCGCTCTAGGGAATGTCCCTCACCCAGATATTCCTGAAGCTGATGGGCTCGCTATGGTCTCCGTGCGCCTGCAGCTTGATCGGCGCAGTGTCGTATTTCTTGTAGAAGGGTTTGCCGATATAGAGCGTCTGCCCCGTCAGTTGAAAGTGATTCTGCACCAGCACACCGTTGAAGAACACAGTGACATAAGCCGGAGTCTTCAACGAGCTGTCGTCGTTGAACGTGGGCGCGGTCCACACCACGTCGTAACTCTGCCACTCTCCAGGTTTGCGGTTCGCGTTCACCAGCGGAGGACTTTGCTTGTAGATGCTGGCTGCCTGGCCGTTCACATACGTTTTGTTGTTATATGAATCCAGAACCTGCAGCTCATATCCGTCGTCGCCCGGCCCGGTGGAGGCGAGAAATACTCCGCTGTTGCCGCGCGCCTGACCGCTGCCGGTAATGTTCTCGGGAATCCGCCACTCGATGTGGAGCTGGTAGTTCTTGAAAGTTCGCTTGGTTTCAATATTGCCCACGCCCCGCTCCTTGCTCACGGTCACGATTCCGTCGTGGACAATCCATCTTGCCGGTGACTTGTCCTGGGCCGAGACCCACTGGTCCAGGTTCTTGCCGTCGAACAGAATGATTGCGTCGGAGGGAGCAGCGCCGTCGGTAGCGCCCGGCGTGACAATATTCGGCACTGGCTCCCACACTTCTGTTTCTTCAGGTTTCGGCGCGGCCTGTTGCGCGGAGAGTGATCCGGCCAGAGCAATCACGGAGGCAAAAGCGAGAAGTTTTGAAAATTGTGTGTGCATGATCCTCAATCTCGATCGACCCAATTGCTTCCAATCCAAGCAAGGTGGGGATGGGGCGCAAACCGGGTTCGGATTTTCAATTCGGCGTCAATTGGTTCGTCTTCGGCTCATGGTTCATCGCTGGACCGCTCGCGCCGTAACGGAAGTATACTCTCCGTTCGCCGAGCCCTGCTATGGACAAGTTTCCTGGTTGAATCACCTTAACTTCGCCGGCTTTCGTGCATCCGCCGCGTGTGCCGTCCAGTTGGTTTCATCCTCTTCCACGCGCCGGCGGTGTTCATCTTGTTCCCTGGTTCATTGGCCGTAGGCATGAACTCTGTCGCAAATCAGGCGGAGTACGTCTTCAAGGTTGCCGGAGGCAGTCTTGAACGAATCAGCGTCAATGGTGAGCGGAGCGCCCAGCACCACAAGAGGGGCTCCGAACTCCGGTGTGCGAATCGCCTGCTCAATCGAAAGCCCGCCCACTGCCTGGACGGGCACGCCAACCGCCGCGACGATCTCTCGCAGTTGATCGAGTGGGCTGGGGCATGGCTTGCCCGCCGCCGCCAGGCCGCGCCGTTCATCGTAACCAATATGATGAATCACAAAATCGCAGCCTAAATCCTCCAGCCTTTTCGCCGCGGCAACCTTGTCCGTCGCGCCAAGGTTGTCTCCCATCACCTTCACGCCCAGATCTTTTCCCGCCTTCACCACCATCTTCACTGTTTCGGCGTGCGCTCGCTCCATAACCACAACATGCGTTGCTCCGGCCTCCGCCATGATTTGGGCCTCAAGCCAGCCTCCATCCATGGTCTTCAAATCGGCAACAATAGGAACCTCAGGAAACTCCCGGCGCAGTGCCCGAACGCCGTTCATGCCCTCGGCAATGATGAGTGGAGTTCCCGCCTCCAGCCAGTCGACCCCTGAACGCATGGCGAGCCTCGCCGTTTCGAGAGCCTCGGGAATCGATGTGAGATCCAGCGAAATTTGCACAATTGTTTTCATCATGAGTGCGTCTGTGGACCGATTCCGCTCTGAAGTGCGCGGTACGGTCAGCATCCCTTTCTTGAATCCCGAATCGTATTCGACCGCCCTTCTCGATCGCCACTAATCTCTGAAATGCCGGTCGATCTTGCTCCTGAGAAATTGAACCGATTCACGCAGTTCGTCCATCCCGCCCATTCCGTCTTCGATGGAAATCCAGGAGTTGAACCCGGCGCGATGAAGCGTCGAAAAGATCTTGTCATAGTCGTTCATCCCCTTCCCGATCACGCCGTGGGAGAGGCGGCTGGCGTAGCCCACCGAGTCTTCCTCCTTGCGCAGGTCCTCGATAGTGCCGCTCTTCAGATAGCGGTCGCTAGCGTGCATCGAGACCACGCGTTGCTTCACTCGCTCCAGCAGCAACAGCGGATCCTCACCCGCCAGAATCGTATTGGAAGGATCGAAGTTGACGCCAAACCACGGCGAATCGATTTGCTCCACGATTTCGACGAACACATCCATCTTCTGGGCGAACTCCGGGTATCTCCAGTAGTTGTCCTTGTAGTGGTTCTCCATGTTCAGAATCACGCCATGCTCCTCGGCAAACGGCAACAGGCTCTTGATGACCCGCACCACCTGGGCCACACCTTTCTCCCGCGATTGCTCGGGTCGGCGCTGACCTGAAAGCACGCGGCAAAAGCTGCCGCCGAAAAACGCGACGATCTCAATCATTCTCTTTTCCCGCTCAATCTCCTTCTGCAGAAGCATCGGATCGGGCTGCGTAAAATCGGGTGAGCAGCAGAGCATCGGCATGGCCAGGTTGTGCCGTTCGAGCGCATCTTTGACCCTGCCGAGGAATGTCAGGTCGTCTTCCAGAAATCCTGAATAAAATTCCAGCCCATCGACGCCGAGGGTCGCGCCAAGTTCAATCCACTCAAAGAGTGTCATGGACTTTTCGACGCAGAGTTGGTCCATAAAGCATTTCGGAAATGCAGCCAATCTGGGCTTCGCGAAGGCTGTCATGTGATATCCTTCGTCGGATTCCGTCCGATCAGCGGAAATTGTTCCACGTCGAGAATCGAACCGCTAATCAAGGCCGCTTCGTCCGACACAAAATAGATCGCCGCCATGGCAATCTCTTCCGGTGAATGAATCCGGCCTCGCGGGGCGGCGCTCACGGGCAATTTTGAAGGCCAGTCTTGGGGATAGCCGTCCGTCAGCTTCAACGCAAACTCATTCGGTGTCAGCGTCCAACCCACGTTGAGTTGATTGATCTGGATTCCCTCCGTTCCGAGTGCGAATGCCAGGTTGCGCGTCAGCGTCGTCAAGCCGCCCTTGAGGATCGAGTAAATCAAAAGGATCGGCTCTCCACAATAGGCATTGATCGAGCCAATGTTCAGCACCCGTCCCCCGCCCTGTTTCCGAAAGTAGGGCAGCGCGGCCTGGATCAAAAGCAGTGGCGCCCTCAAGTTGATCGCGGCAGTCCGATCGAACTTCTCCACTCCCGCATCCTCGATGGTGCTTCGGGTGATCGCGGCCGCATTGTTGACAAGCCCGTCAATCCTTCCAAACCTGGCGATTGTCTCGGCGATGAGCCTGGCGGGAACCTGAGGGTCTTCGAGCGCGCCGAGGACAAAGGACGCTGGTTCCCCCAACTCGGCGACAATCTTTAGCGCGGCCTCCTTTCTTCTTCCATGGATCATGACCCGGGCGCCCTCGCGAGCAAAGAGCCGCGCCATGGCCTCCCCGATGCCGGTGGTTGAGCCGGTCACCAGGATGACTTTGTCCTTTAACCGCGTACCCGGCGAAGCAATCCGTCCACTCATGGCTTCAGCACCCCTTTCACGATTGCTCCGGAGTGCATCTCCTCGAAGGCTTCGTGCCATTCGGAGAGCGGCGAAATCCGATTGAGCAAAGGGTCGAGATCGATTTTTCCGCTCGCCAGAAGCGACAGCACCTTCTCCCATACCACCCAGTTATGAGAGAAACTGCCTTGCAGCGTCGCCGCCTTCTGGACGAGTTGATCGAGCGAGAAGTTCAGGGGCTGAGGCCCCCATCCCACCTTGGTGATGTGACCCGCGGGCCGCACAATGTCCAGCGCAAGTTTCAGGGATGCGGATACGCCAGCGGCGTCGATCACCAGGTCGCATCCATAGCCGTCGCCAAAATTCCTCACCCACTCGGCAGCGTCTTCGCCCTCCCCGCCAAGCGTCGTATCGGCGCCAAGCCGCTTGGCGACTTCCAGCCGCCTGGCATCGGCAGCCGTACCAAGAACAATCAGGTGCCCGGCCCCGGACAGCTTCGCCATGGTCGCGCAGAGCAGGCCAATGGGGCCCGGCCCAATCACTGCAACCAGGTCGCCCGGCCTTACCCGTGAATTGACGCAAACGGCGTTGTAGGCCACGCAACAGGGCTCGGTCAGCGCCGCCTTGTCCAGGTCCACCGAAGCTGGTACGTGATGAAGGCAGCGTGCCGGAACCTTGACAAACGGCGCCATCGCTCCGTTGACCCCGTACCCGAAGCCGAGTCGTCGTGGCTCCAGATTGTAGAGCCCCTGGCGAATGAAAGCCGAATCCGGAGGAAGCGATGCGGCCGTTTCGCTAACCACCCGGTCGCCTTCTTTGAAACCGTTTACACGGCTGCCCAGCCTGGCAATCGACCCAGCGAACTCATGACCGAGGACAACTGGATAACTCACCTTCCAACTCTGCTTGCCTCTATATTGATGCAGGTCGCTGCCGCAAATCGCCACAGCATGCACCTTGAGCAGAACATCCTCTTCGTCAATGTCTGGAACAGGAAGTTCTCGAAGCTCAACAGAATAGGGCTCCTGCGCGTAGTTCACCAGTCCGACCATGGACATCATTCGAGCGTCTCCCCAAACCGGCAAGCTTAGTTCTGCCATGGTCAAATGTCAATCCGGGGATTGAAGCGCAGGCCATTCCACAGCGGTCTGTGGACATGAACCTGGCTGAAGCAACCGGGCTTCTTCGAGCAGGTTTTCAAGGCGCGCTCGCAAGTGCGACTCTGAAACGGAAATTGTGTGATGTACTTTGAAAGCGCGAAGCGGAAATGTAAGGGTGAATGCACAGTCCCAAAAATGAGTAGTGTCCGGATTGCCGGTTATACGGCCGGAACGCAGCTCGCCGAGCTGATGTTGGAAAAGACTAGGGTGCACCTAGGCGGCCTTGCGTAGATCATCGCTTGTGTTCAATGCGTGCCACTTTTAGCTTCACACGGTCTTGTGGGCTTGGTCATAGTCTCAGAATGCCTTTCATTATGGCCAAACGCACTCTCGAACAGTTGGCTTGCATACGAAGCACAGTGACAGTGATTTCCTTGATCTAACGGTTTCATCGTATTCGGATCGATAAACACACACGGAAAACAAACGCAGTATGGCATTGCCATAAATACTACCGCGATTAAAGTTAGCCCAAGTAACGCTACAAACAATGTCAATCGGCCTTTCTTCTTGGCGTATTTGCCTGGCATGTCACCTCCCCGCCCGCGATCCCCGACTATACAACCGGCAACGCAAAACGATATCGAATCCTTCTGCCCATCAGCAAACTAGATCCACGCATCTGTGAAATCTATGGTGTTAGACACCTTCGTCTGCGAGATTGTTCCCTTAAGGCGCGACGGTTGGCGTATTGTCGCCTACTCGGAAGTAGCGCCACGTGGGAGTCCCAAAAATAACTGCAGATCCTTCACTGCGTTCAGGATGACTTTGCAGTGGGTGGAAGATGATGGCGCCCGACGGGCATTGTGGTTGCTTGGTTGCCAATCCGGAAGTTGCGCCACGTGGAAGTCCCAAAAGCAACTGCAGATCCTTCACTGCGTTCAGGATGACATTGCAGTGGGTGGAAGGTGATGGCGCCCGACGGGCATTGTGGCCGGTGGGTTGCCAATCCGGAAGTAGCTGCTTAGTGAACGCTGGCCGCGGTCATGACCGACCGGGCGGCGGGAGCATGAAATCCCGGATGAGATGGGACAACGTCTTTTGGGACAAGAAATTGATCTTCATCCCCGACGGCAAAACCATGAAGGCTCGCCGGCGCGTTCCGTTGAGCGAACGTGTTCGCGCTGCCATGAAAGCTGGAGCAGAAGGGGCAACGAGCGAGTGGGTGTTTCCTTGTTCGCGGAAGAAGGGGGCGCAGCTCGTCAATGAACGCAAGGCCGACAACGCAGACGAGAATTTACGGCACGGTTTACGGCACGGTTTACGGCACGGTATACGGCGCAGTATACGCACAGGGGGGAGAAAACTCAGGGATATCTGTAGCAGGTTGTTGATTTTATTGGCTGCCTCGCAGGGATTTGAACCCCGATATGCCGCTCCAGAGGCGGCTGTCCTACCGTTGAACGACGAGGCAAACTACCAGCCCATAATATCAGACAAAGTGACAGGAAAAATTCCCAAGAGCGATATGGAGCGACAGCGTATCGCTATTTTTCTGAAGTACCTATGTTTATTGGGGATTTGCATCAAACAGGAGTAGTGGACGGATGCTCGAGAGGCGGCTGTCCTTCCATTGAACGAGGGGGCAGCAAGGGTGATGCAAGGCGGGTCTTGCAGCCGTATTGGCTGGGACCGGGCAGAGCGCCGGAGCCGCGCACCGCGATTTCCTCCGCATCCTCCGCCGTCAGAGGGCGAAGTCCACAACGCTTTCCCTCGGCTAGTCTCCGCAGGCCAGTTTCCGCACGGCGCCAGTTACCTAGGTAACTGGCAGAGAGCAGCAGCTCCTATCCCGCAAAACCCCCTGGTAAATAGTGCTTTTGGGGTACGATCTCCCCCCTAAAGCGCTCTTGATTTCTCCTGATTTTCTCCAGAGTTAAGGTAATTTGGCCGTTTCATGACTCTTTGGTGTGATATCCAAGTTACTTTTTCCCCTCCACACTTCTATATGAGGCCATGACCTGGGCCGCGATTCTCCGGAAGGAGTTACCTTGGTGCGAATCCCCCTGGCTATCGTCCCGTTAGCGTGCGTGCTGGCTCTCTCGGGTTGTTCGGGCGCGATGCTTGCACCCTCGAATTCATCCAGTGCATTGAAGGGAGCGTCGATCCATGGCGCCGTCCATGGCGGCCAGCAGGCCATCCAGAATGCCAGGGTCTACCTCTACGCGGTCAATACCACCGGCCTCGGCAGCTCATCCATCTCCCTTTTAGTGAGCGCCGATAACACCACCGAAGACTCGGACGGCAACTATTATGTAACCACGGATTCCACCGGCTCCTTCAGCATCGACGGCGATTACACCTGCCCCGCGAGCACATCGCAGGTGTACCTGTACTCGTTGGGCGGCAATCCCGGCGGCGGCACCGCAAACCCGAATGCCGGCTTGCTGGCCGGGCTGGGAACGTGTCCCGCCGGGGGAACACTTTCCTCCTCGATCTATGCCACCCTGGACGAGGTTTCAACCATCGCTACAGCCTATGCTCTGGCGGGTTTCGCCAGCGATGCGACGCATATCTCCAGTTCCAGTTCCACGCAGTCGCATTTGGGCGCGGCCAATGCCTTTCTAACGATGACGAATCTTGAAAATCTGACGACCGGCGCCACCGCGGCCAACACCCAGGGAGGCAACGGCACGATACCGGTGAGCGAAATCAACACCCTGGCCAATATTCTGTCGGCCTGCGTCAACTCCGTCGCCCTTGGCGGAGTCACATCCTACCAGTGCTCCTACCTGTTTGCCGAGACCACCACAGTGGGCATCACGCCGAGCGACACGGCAACGGCGGCAATCCACATGGCGCAAAATCCGTCGGTCAATGTCGGCACCTTGTTCAGCCTGGCGGCGCCCAGTTCGCCCTTCGAGCCAGCGCTGACCAAAGCGCCCAACGATTTCACCGTGGCCCTCAGCTATACGGGAGGCAGCGTCAATTCACCGCGCGGCATCGCTGTGGATGGCTCCGGAAACATCTGGGTATCCAATTACGGCAACAACAGCGTGAGCGAGTTCAGCAACCTTGGCGCATCGAACGGCAACTCTCCCATCACCGGCAATGGGCTGAACGGGCCTGTTGGAATCGCCGTCGACATCACCGGCAACATCTGGGTCGCCAACACAAAAGGTGACAGCCTCAGCGAATTTACCCCCAGTGGCGGGGCAGCCAACAACTCACCATTCAGCGGCGGCGGCCTGTCCTCGCCCGCCTGGATCGCTTTCGACACCACGGGCAACCTCTGGGCAACCAATGGCGACTCTGTCAGCGAGTTCAGCTCCACGGGCGGGGCCGAATCCCCGGCAAACACCGGAGACACCGCCGGCGGAATCGACGTGCCCCGAGGTATCGCCCTCGATATGAACGGCGATGTCTGGATCGCCAACGAAACCGGCAACAGCGTCAGCGAGTTGAACCCCGACGGCACGCCGGCCGGCTCTGCTTTCACAGTGGGCGTACTGGATGAGCCCTATGGCGTCGCAATCGACCTGAACAGCGACGTCTGGGTGTCGAACTACGGAAATAACACCATCACCGAGCTTACCTCCAGCGGTACGGTGGGGGGCGACTCACCCTATTCAGGCGGCGGCCTCGATCAGCCCCAGGGAATCGCCGTCGACGGCTTCGGCAATGTCTGGGTTGCGAACGTTGGCGGCAACAGCCTCAGCGAATTCAACAACGGCGGCCAGCCCATCACGGGCTCCGGCGGTTATGCGGGCGGCGGCCTGGCGGGACCCTATTCCCTCGCCATTGATTTCTCAGGAAATATCTGGGCAGCCAACAGCAGCGGAAGCGTCCTCACCGAGTTCGTCGGGGTGGCGGGGCCGGTCGTGACGCCCGTCGTCGTCAGCCTATCCAATACCCTCTCCGTCACCCACGGTATTCACAGACCCTGAGTGAGCCACTAAGGTTCCAATCAGCCGGTTACTGAATTGTCTGCCCACCGATTACTAATGTGGCGATTAACCTGAACGATTGAATTGATTTATCCCACAATGGTGTGATATACACCTTTCAGGTTGTCCCCCAAAATTTAACCTTCGGCCCCTGAAATTGGGGCAAAACGAGCCCCAGAAATTGGGACGAAACAGCCCCCCAGAAATTGGGGCAAAACCTAACAATAAGGAGTTACCCCGTGCGTATTCCCTGGGCGATTGCTTCGTTATCTTGTGCGCTTGTACTCTCCGGTTGTTCGGGTGTGATGGTCACATCCCCAAGCGCATCAAACGCTATAAAGGGCATAGCCCTGAGGGGCATTGTCCATGGCGGGCGCCAGCCGATCACGGGCGCAGCCCTCTACCTTTATCAGGTCCCGACCACCGGCTATGGCGCCGCATCGGTGTCGCTTTTGAAGAGCGTGACGGGCCCAGTGGGAACGGGCACCACGAGGGACACCAACGGCAACTATTACGTGACGACGACCACGGGTGGCGCCTTCACGATCACCAGCTCTTACACCTGCCCCAGTGCGTCAACAGAGGTGTACCTCTACTCGGTGGGCGGCAATGCGAACGGCACCGCGACCAACAGCGCTGTGGGGTTGATGGCCGCGCTGGGTGAATGCGGCAACCTCTCCGGCTCCACGATTGTCACCGTGAATGAGGTTTCGACCGTCGCCGCGGCCTATGCCCTTGCCCCCTTCGCCACCGATGCGCTCCATATTTCAAGCGGCACCAGCGCGCTGAGTATTCAGGGCCTCACCAACGCCTTTGCCACCGTGCCGAATATAATCCAGGTCGCCACCGGCGCAGCCTATTCGGCGACGGCGCAGCTGAACAGCACCGGAACCGTGCCGCAGGCCATGATTAACACGCTCGCGAACATTCTGGCCGCCTGCATCAACTCCACGGGCAGCAGCTCGGCAAACTGCGGCACCCTGTTCAGCAATGCCGTGAACAATTCTTCAGTGGCGCCAACCGACACAGCAACGGCTGCCATCAACATCGCGCAGCATCCGGGGGCCAACGTCTCGGCCCTGTACGCTCTGCAGGCGGCGGAGGTAGCCTTCCTGCCCGACCTGCCTGCCACGCCCGCACCGCCCACCGACTTTATCGTTGCCATCCAGTATTCGGGATTTAGTTCTCCAAGAGGCATGGCCGTGGATGCCTCCGGCAACGTCTGGGTTGTGAGCAACGCGATCAGCAACGTGATGAAGATCAGTCCCCTCGGGGTGCCGATTGGCACCTACACCACAGGGCTGGCCGGTCCTACCGGAGTTGCCATTGCGCCCAATGGGAACGTCTGGATCACAAATATTGGGACAGAGATCTCTCCAGGCGTCTACACGTATAACAACAGTGTCACGGCACTCAGTTCCTCCGGTTCGTCTGTGTACAGCGAAATCACCGGCGGCGGAATTACCGGTCCAAATTGGATTGCCATCGACGGAACTGGAAATGTCTGGGTGACAAACACGGGCAACACAACCCCGTCCATCAGCGAAATCACTGGGTCCACGGGTGTCGCGAAGAGCCCCGTCACAACCGGCGATACCGGCGGCGGCCTCAGCGTACCCAATTACATTGCGGCTGATACCTCCGGTAACATTTGGGTGTCAAACTCCGGCGCCAACGTCATCAGCAAGTTCACAGGTTCCACGGGAGTGGCGGTTGGCACAGGCTACACTGCCGGCGGCCTCGATGCACCGAACGGTATTGCCATCGACGCGTCCGCGAATGTATGGGTGTCGGATTACGGAGACAACGATATCAGCGAACTAACTTCCTCGGGTACGTCGACTGCCGGTCCCTATGTCGGCGGAGGGTTGAATGAGCCGACGTCGATCGCCATTGACGGCGCCGGTAACATCTGGCTCGCGGATTACGGCAACATTGGTCTAAGCGAGTTCACCTCCGGCGGTGTGGCGCTCAGCCCCAGTGAGTTCAATGGCGGTGTGTCGATCAACGAGCCCGACCAGATTGCTGTTGACGGCTCCGGCAATGTTTGGATTGCCAACGACGGCAACGACTACGTCACCGAGTTCGTCGGCGCCGCATCTCCGGTCGTAACGCCTATCGCCGCCAATCTTGCGACTCCCTACGGCACGCACGCCGTCAACAAGCCTTGATTCTTGTGTGGCCGGGCGCTTTGTTGCCCGGCCACACGCAGTCACTGCCCATCCGCGCAAATTTTGAGGACACTCTGAAAAGGAATTCGAGGACACGATGAACATGAAGAAGACGCTTCTTTTGGTTGGTTTCGGCCTGATGCTTGCCATCCATCTTCCCCTGCACGCGCAATCTGGCTGTGATGATTCCCCCGAAGATCCGACCGTCGTGCTGGCACTGGTGGCCGGCGCCGGTGCGCTCGCTGCCAGCTTTTGGCCTGGCCGCAACCGCAAACAGTAACTTGCGCGCATGCCGGCTCCGTTGACGGCGCCGGCATGCGCACAGTGCCTGCCGGCGGTTTGCTTCACCTCGGGGCTTCGGCAGCGCGGGATGAACAGACACCGGTTGACAACGATCCGTTTATCGCACATTCGCCTTCCCGTCGATAAGCGGGAAATGACCCCGGGCGAGAAAATTGCTGCTGTGGGGACGATGATTCCGCTCATTCGTCCAACCGGGAGTAGGATGATGAAGTTTCAGCGCATTCTTTTCTCCCTGGCGGCTTCCATTTCTCTGGCGGCCTTTGCAGGCTGTGGATCTTCCACCGGCACGACCGGCAATAACAACCCGCCTCCAACTCAACCCACCTGCACTCCAGCGACCACCACAATCACTGCTCCTATCTGCGTGGTCGGAACACCGGTCGCCGCGGGCCCATCGTTTACGGGAACTGTTCTTGCCGGAGTCCTTCCTGTGGTTGGCGCCTCGGTGCAGCTTTATGCGGCCGGCGCCGCCGGAAACGGATCGGCACCCACCGCGCTGCTGAGCTCCCCTGCCTCCACGGGCGCCAACGGCAGCTTCACCATCCCCGCCGGATATGCCTGCCCATCCGCACAGACTCCCCTCTATCTGCTCTCGAAAGGCGGCCAGCCCGGTGCCGCCGCCAATCCCTCTCTCTGGCTGATGAGCGCCATTGGCCCTTGCGGCAGCATCAGTTCCGGTTCCAGCTTCATTGTCAACGAAGTCTCCACGGCGGCCTCCGTCTGGGCACTCGCCTCGTTTATGTCTGCCGGTGGCGATGTTGGCTCCAGTTGCAGCAATGTCGCGAGTCTCGACAATGCCTTTGCCACGGCCGCCAGCCTCGCCAATCCTTTCACCGGCACATCGCCGGGAACCGCGCTTCCTTCCACGCTCACCGTTCCTTCGAGCAAGCTCAATACCCTGGCCAATGCACTGGCCTCCTGCACTCAATCCAGCGGCGGCAGCGCCTGCCCGGGGCTGTTCAACGCCGCGCTCTCGGGCACGACCGTTCCCACGAACACGCTTGACGCGGCGCTCAACATCGCGCACGCTCCCGGCGCCAACGTGGCCGCAGTTTATGCCCTTGCCTCCGGTAGTCCCGTCTTTTCACCGGCTCTTTCCGCGGCCCCGCCTGACTGGATGCTCGAAAACACCATCACCGGCGGAGGCATGGCCAACCCCACCGCCCTCTCCATCGCCGCTTCAGGAGACGTTTGGGTCGCCAGCTATTTCAACGCCGTCTCCGAGTTCACGCCCTCCGGCGCCGCCGCCATTGCCGGCGGAGTCACGGGCAGCGGAATCAACGAATCCTACGGCATGGCCGTCGATGTCCAGGGCAATGTGTGGATCGCCAACGAGCAAACCAGCATGAACAGCGGCCAGGGTGACGTCGCCGAACTCGATTCCTCCGGCCATGCACTCACTACGGGAATTACCGGCGGCGGACTCAACTTCCCCATCGCGGTCACCGCAGACACCAACGGAAACATGTGGTTTGTCGATTACGGCGACTCGAAGGTGACGCTGTTGAGCGATTCGGGATCACCGGTCTCCCCGGCTACAGGCTGGGGCGGCTCCTTGCTCGAATTTCCCGTCGCTCTGGCTGTCGATGCGGACCACAACGCCTGGGTAGCCAACCAGGGAGGCCTGTTTCCTGTTACCCGCATCTCGCCCGACGGCTCCTCGGTGACAAACTTCAACTGCAATTGCAATGGCGCCTCCGGCATTGCCACGGACCAGAGCGGAGACGTCTGGATGGCCAACTATTATGGCAACAGCATCAGCGAAGTGAACACCTGCGGCACGATGCTGCTGGACGCGGCCACCGGCGGCGGCATCGACCATCCCCAGGGAATCGCCGTCGATGGCGCGGGGACGGTCTGGGTGGCCAACTTCCTCACGGGTTCGCTGTCGGAGATCGGCGGCGCAAAGAGTTCTGCGCCGGGAGCCTTTCTTTCGCCATCGTCCGGATTCGGGACGGACGCGGCTTTGTCCCAACCCTACAGCCTCGCCATCGATTCAAGCGGATCGGTGTGGGTATCGAACTTCGGAGAGAGTACGATTACTCAGTTCATCGGAATCGCTGCGCCGGTCAAGACGCCTTTGCTTGGACCGCCGCAGCTTCCATAAGACCGCAAAAGGTGACTTGCTAAAATCGTCAGCAGCACGCTGGGTGCCCCAGGTCCCTCGCGTTTGGGAACCTGGATAGAACAATTTTTTTAGGTCACAGGAATAGAATCGACGGCAGCGCGCTTCACGCATTCAATTGACCATCGCGCCCTTGCAGGAAAAGACGGAATGAGCGATAACACTGGCCTGGCAGTCCCGGCAGCAGCAGATGTGGAGCCAGCCTCTCTTCGAGGCCCCCATCCTCTCGACGACGCGCACTGGCCGCCGGCGGCGGCTTTTTTCATCACCTGCGGAGTCGTCGTTCTCATCGTGGCCGGCTGCCTGGGCATCTCCCGGGAAATCGCCGAGCTCTGGATGACCTGGACCACCGATCCACTGAAATCCATCGGCATGTTGATCCCTCCCGCCAGCCTGGTGCTCACGCTCCTGGTGTGGCGCAAAACCGGCTGGGAGATGCGCGGAACCTCATGGGGGCTCGGCGTGATTTGCATGGCCTTCGTCCTCAGCCTTCTCCGCCAGAAATTCCTCTTCTCCGCGACCGTGGGCGCCGCTTCGGTTTCCGTCGTCCCCATTTCCCTGCCCGTCTATCTCTACGCCAGCGGCGTTGTCCTGCTGTTTGCTGGAACGCGCGTCTGGCGCGCCGCCTGGTTTCCTCTGGGACTGCTGCTGCTTTCCCAGCCCGTGCCCGGAATCTCGAACGGGCTCATCGATCTGCCCCTCCAATCCATCTCCGCCCATGTGGCGCGTTCCTTCGCCACCCTGATCGGTTTTGCGCCCACCACCCCGCAACTGCGCCTGATGTTCTCACCGGACTTCGGCATGTTTATCGCCCCCGGCTGCGACGGCATGCGCGGCGCCGTGACCATGGGGTATATCGCACTGCTCCTCGGCTACCTCAAGCGCGTTCCCCTCTACCGCTGGATCGCGTCCGTTGCCGGCGCCGTCCTGCTCGGATACCTGTTCAATTTCATTCGCCTCTGCGTGCTGGTTCTCTACTATCGCGCCGCCCTCGGGCATCCCGCGCTTGAGAGCGTGGCCAAGCAGGCGGATTACGGCATCGGATCCTGCCTCTTCCTGGTTGCCATGTTTCTTTTTCTTGGCATCGCGCGCAGGGAGCAGCCGGTTTCCGTGCCCCAGCCCGCAATCCAGGCGCGTCCTTCCTCGCGCATCCAGCTCGTCGTTCTCCGCTCCGCGGCCATGGCGGTTACGGTGCTCGTGGCTCTCTCGGTTTCTTCCTCGGCGCTCAAATTCGGTCAAAAGAGCCCATCCATCCCTGTCGCGCTGGCGGACCGCATGCCCAGCCAGATCGGTGCATTCGCCCGCACCCGCGCCTGGGAAGAGCAGATCGGCGGCACCACGGTCGAGGAAAACGCTGCCTACGCGGCTCCCGGATCGGACGAAGTCATCCTGGGTGTCTGGCTCTCCCCGCTCTCCGGCCTCCACGACGCAACCCGATGCTGGCTGGCGCGCGGCTTGCAGCCCGACACGCTCACCACCCGGCCATTTGTCATCGCCGGCGGCGATTCTGTTCCCCTCAACACCGGCCTCTATAGTGACGGAATCACCGAAAGCATCGTCGTCAATGCCGTATGCACCCCTTTGTCGTGCTCCCAGTTTCAGCATGCTGCATCCACCCATTGGGCCGGATTCCTGTCTCTCGATCCCCAGACGCGGGAAGCGGCGGCGTCAGGTACGCACTCCGTCTCCATCATGGTCCGGATCGACAGGCTCCATGCCAGCGCCCCCAAATCAGAGAATTACAATCTGCTCTCGGCCGAGGCCCAGAAGTTTATTGCCGGTCTTGACCCGACCAGCCTGAGCAAGGCCTTTCAGTAATCGATCTGCCCACCGCCTGACTTCGGCCTTGAGCCCTGCCTCGGCCCATTGCGGAAATGCGCCCGTCGAGCAGCGCCAGACCCCTCCTCTCGTACCTTTTTTCCTTCAATTCATTACACTTTCGTTGCAGATGACGGTTCTGTCATAAATGACGCTTCTGTAATATACTTCGGCTACCAGATCAGAATACTTCCCCCCAAGGGATCTGGAATGAACCGCAGATTCGAGTTCCGAACCGCAGATTCAGAGACCGAATCTCTTTGCATCGGGGAGTTTTGGCTTTTTCCCCTGAGGTTCGAATGTGCAGGGATTGCCCGTGACAAGAGGCGCACATTGTGCAGAGAGGTTTGATGTCCAACGCCTTCAAATTCACGAAGCTGTTCTGCGTCCAGGTCTGTGTGCTGCTTCTGGCTCACCCTGTTCTCGACCTGAACGATCTGCCCTCGAAGTCCTCGCCCCGGCAGGCTGCGGCCTATAGCCTTCCCGGCAGACCGCTTTCGGACCGGGTTGTTCTTATCGTGCTGGATTCGTGGGCGGTCCGCAACATGGAGTCACCGCGCCGGATGCCGAGGCTGTTCGGGCGCCTGCCGCAAGGCGCGTTCGGGGTGCTCTGGGCGCCCAAGGTCACCGAGACCGCGAAAGGCGTCATCGCCCTGAGTACCGGCCTTGAGCCTTTCGGCCTCGATCAGCAGCGCCTCGTCTTTTCACATCCGCAACGCGAATGGAGCATCTTCGACGACGTCGTCGCCCGCGGACAACGGGTCATGTTCGCCGGCGGCCCGCTCTGGGTTGCCATGTTCGGCTCGCGGGGCACGGGCAACGGACCGGAAAACGGAACAGGCCCCGACTACCGCGGCGACGATCTCCAGGGGCTTGCGCGCCTTCAGGCGGCGCTTCAATCGCCCTTCCCTCCCACGCTCAGTGTTCTGCACATCAGCGAGACCGATTTCGCCGCTCATCGGAACGGAACCACAAACGCCGCCTATGGCAGGGTGCTCGGTTTCTGGGATGACACGCTCGATCGATTCCTGAATGTGGCGCTCGTACCCGGAACCACCGTGATCATCACCTCCGATCACGGCAACAATCTCCTGGGTGACCATGGCGGAGCCGGAGACATTTATCGCAGGGTTCCCGTCCTGATGTGGGGCGCGGGCATAGCGCCAGGTGCAAGATTTGAGATGCACTCGGTGGATATGCCGGCGACCATCGCCGTGCTCCTTGGGATCCGCGCACCCTCCAACGCTGTTGCCCTGCCTGCCGTCGAAGCATTGCAGATTCCCCCCTCGGAGCGGTACCGCATCCTGCTCGCGGCCTATACGCAGGCCGTCCTGAACAGCCCTCGCGTCACCTCCAACGCCATGCTGATGGCCCGGGCGCAGGCCCCGCTTCGTCCCGGAACAACGGACGCATCCCCCGCAAGCGCCGGACCGGACACGGGTGTCGTGCTGGCCGGCTCGCTGACGCTCCCGGTAGCGCAGGCGGCAGCCTCTCCGGAGGAGGCAATCGCCGCCGAATCCGGCATCGCCCGTCTCCGCGCATCCTTCGATAAGCTGCAACCCGAGATCGTCCCGCAACGCAATTGGCGTCCTAGCGACTGGCTCTTCGTCCTGATCGCTATACTGTCTGCCGCCGGTCTGCTGGTCGTCAGTGGCGCCGCGGTCACCCCATTCGGGCGGAGCTGGTTTTCTGCCAGCCGTGCGCTTGTCGCCGCGGTGTTTCTCACCACAGAGGCGCTGCTTCTGATCCGATTCACGCAGTCCAGCGCCGTCAAATCCGCCCTTGCGGACCACAACGCCGGCGTCATCGCGGCCGTGGGGACGCTTCTGATCGCCATCGCCCTGCTTGGCTTTGAAGCCTGGCATCACCGCGATGCGCTCCTGCGCTGGACTGAAGCTCACTGGGTGACGGTCACGCTGCTCGCCTGGCTGCTGATCTCCGCCGCCCGGCCCCTGTCCGCCATCGGATTCGTCGGACTCGTGACCACCCTCGCCGTACTCGAAGCCGGCAAGTGGACCGCGCGCGGGCGCCTCGCCATCGGGCTCGGCTTCGCCGCCTACTTCTTCCTCGGCAGCCTTTACCTCTGGCCGCACATCGGCGAAAGAGTCGCCGCACGTTACCTCGTCGGAGCACCTATGGCTCTGGCCGGCGCCACACTTCTGTTCTGGGCGAAGAAGCGCCGCACGGGTTCGCATGATTTCTTCGCCTGGGCGATGCTCGCCGTGCTGGCCGTTTTTCCGGCCGGCAGCCTCGGCTTCACCGGCTGGAGCGACGCCAACCCCGTGGCGCTCACCTCCCTCATGACCGTGGCCTTCTGCTATCTCCTGTCGCGCGTCAAGGCCATGCCTGTGTGGATGGCGCTGGCGCCGGCCTCTGTCCTCGCCTTCTTGTGGTTTCCGCGGAGCACCGTTTTCTATGCCGCCTTCGCACTGTGCGCAGGCCTGTGCACCGCCACTTTTCTGCGCAGCAAAAACTCCGATCCCTTCCGCATGGGCGCCTTTGTCTCCGCGGTATGCCTGCTGCTGATGCTGAGTCCCCCCTCCAAGTGCCTGACGCTCATCGTCTACTTCGCCGCACTGACGGCCTTCCTTGCCGGCAAGCCCCAAACGCCGGGCCACGACCGGTCCATCCTGTTAACCGCACTCATGCTCGTTGGCATGCTCTACGCAACCGTCGACCTGTTTACCGGCTTATACGACGGCATGATGCTGCTGAATATGGGCAGCATCGACCTCAAATCGGCCTACGTGGGCGACCCTGCGCGCGCCATCGTTCCCGCTTTTCTGATGGTATCTTTCAAAGTCTGGCTGCTCTTTTTCGCGCTGCTCATCCCGGTAGGCCTCTTCGAGCACCTGCGACGGCGCTTCACCGCCATCGCCGGCATGGCGGGTGCGCTTCTGCTGCTCAACGTCGCCCAACTCTCTCTGCTCACCGCCATGTCGGTCCACGGCCGCACGCAGCTCTACGACTCCATGATGATGTCTCTGATGCTGACCTCCGCGATGTTCGTCTTCGGAGCGAGCGCGGCCGGCATCGTCGCCTGGTCTCTGCCTCGCGGGCTAAGGGCCAGTAGCCGGCACAATCTGGAGCTCGCGAACACTGCAGAGAACATGGAACAGGCTGCGCACTCACCCGCGGCGACGGCCGCACGGAACTTCGTTCACGAGCAGTCCCTTGCCCGCTGAGCAGCAGACCGTCCTGGCTGCCGCCTGACCCGCATCAGGCAGTCGTTTGTGATGGATCGTGGAGGTCTCGAAGGGCCAGGAGACTTCGTGCCTTTTTACGCTCGAAGGTCACAGTAGAGTGGGCGCATTGGGTCGAATTCCGCTCTAGCTCGCGGTGATCGCAATTCCCTGGCCGGCCGCAATCTCAACGGGCTCATCCAATTCAATCCTTACCCGCTTCCCTTCGCGCTCCGCTTTCGACGCGAGCGTTCTGCCGCTCGATGTGACGCGAACAGACGGGCCGTGTTCCGTCTCAATCACGATGGTCTTGAGCGCCGTTCTGCCAAAGGTCACCTTGATCTCCGCATTAAATTCCTGGCCGGTGATCGATTGAGAATAACTGCCCCAGCCATCAGCGCAGGTAAAGGCGCATCTGAAGCTCTGGGGCGAGAGGCGCGGCGCAAAGCCAATGCGCCGGTGCGGGCCGTGATACTCAAATCCGCACGCCGCGAGGTAAACCCCGTAGCTGGCCATGCTGCGCCCGTAGTGGTCGCCGCACTCGATCTCGTTCCAGGGATTTCGTTTGCGCGGGTGATAGCGCTCATGGATGGCGCGCACGATGGAAAGACCTTCCGTCAGCAGACCTTCCCAGATCATGTGGCCGGCCACTTCATATTCAAAGCCCGCCATGCACTCGTTGAAGTAGCCGGCGGCAAAATCAGGTCCCTTCCCTTTTGCGCGGTTGTAATCCCAGTCCGTGCGGGGAAAGGTGCACATCAGCAAACCCGCTTCGCCGGGCATGGCATACCAGCGTCCGGGCACGTTTACCTCTCGATAAGGCCCCACGTCCGGCGTGAAGTTATAACGCCAGATCGAGCGCAGCGCCGACAGCGTTTCTGTTACTGGAAATATGCGGGGAAGGCCGTCTTGAAACGCCCAACTCTGGCCCATCACCTGGTCGATTTCGCAGCCCGTGCCGGAGTTGATCGCATCCAGATGCCGGGGGTCGACGCGATTGACGAAGTATCCGCCTTCAAAGAGTTGCTCCACGATATTTGTGCGGCCGGCAACGAGAATCGGCTTGCAAATGCCGGCGAATTGCGCGTCGCCTGCTTCTTCGGCCATCTGCGCTGCCGCCGCAAGCGCCGCAAGATAGAGGCCGCTGAGCCACGACACCTTCCCGTACCAATCCGTATCAAGGGTGTTGTGCTGGTTTCTTTCAATCAGGCCGTCGCCGTTCTCATCTTTATCGATCAACCATTGCATTGCGAGTCTGATCCTGGGCCAGTTGCGGCGAAGGAAGCGATCGTCGGCCGACATCCGGTGCTCGCGCAGTGCGCGGAGCACGTAGCCGGATTGTGCGTCGATGGCGGGAATATCGTTGAACTCGCCGCGGAAGTGAATCGCTCCGTCCGGCATCTGCGCCAGCCCAAAGTCCACTCGCTCGTGCAGATCTCGCTCCAACTCGGGAAACAGGTGCGCGGCGGCATGAGCATATTGATACACATGCCCGCATGTTCCCTGGCAGTTGCCTACGCCTTCCCATGCGTAGTAGCGCCCGTCGGCAAGGCGATACGAAGTCGAGGTCGCGAGGATGGACGTATTCAGAAAGGTCCTGTCGAGAAACCAGTACGGCAGCGTGGAGTCATACCAGGTGTCGCGCCAGAGACGCGTTTCCGCAGCAAGCCGCTCGAAGTTGCCGGCGACATAGGCACCCACCTCCGCCGCGGAGGAGTATTTGGTTGCATAGGAGCGGCCGCATCGTGCGAACGAATCGTGGATCGAGAGATTGGGGAAATGCCAGCCGATCAGGAACGTGACCTGCCTGCTCTCTCCGGGTTCGAGTTTCAGCTTGCGGGCCAGGCTGCCGTGGAGTTTCTGCCCGAAGGGAGCGGTGGCATCGTCACTTGTCTCTTCCGGCGGCTCACCCAGCAGCGCCATCGACATGGTGCCGAAGTCCGAGAGCGATTCCAGCCAATCCGCGTTGCCGGTTTCAACGGAGCCAGGCGCGGGTTCGGCGGAGAAGATCATCTGTGTCAGGCCGGCTGTTTTCTGCACGCGGTTGCGCAGCACTCCCGCAATATTGCGGTGATGCAGGCACACCCCATTCTCCATCTCGCCGCACAGCATCGCCGCCACAGGAGCCGTGGAACGGTTGCGTACCGTGAACTGCAGAATTGCGACCGGCAGGCTGGAGTCCTCCGTATTCAAGGGGATGAACGGGGAGAACGCCTCCAGGCTTGCGCTCAGGGGCAGCGCATCGTCGGTGTAATCGACAATCGCGATCGGGTACTCACCGCGGAAACTCACCTCTTCAAATCCCGTGGCGTCGAGCGGGACCGACCTGGCGCCAATCTTCAGCGAGAATCCTTGCGCAATCGGCGACTCGACTTGCATCGGGTGCGCGTAATGGCACTTGGGTCCGCTGTCGACGGTGTAGACGTATTCGTTGAAGATGTCCCAGTGCCATAGTCGGCCATCGCCGCCTAAATACAAATGGCCCGAAAAAAGCCCCCCGACCGGCATTCCAATGGTAGCCAATTCGTCGCGCGCCTTTGTATACCGAACAGGCTCGCCGCGGGCAACCAGCGCCCTCAACCACTCCGGCGAAAGCTTCTTGTCTTCCGGAACAAGCTTGTCAAAATCAGGCCGGAACACGGGCGATGACGCGGCCAACTCTTCGGGGCGCACGAGAAGAAGCGCCGCGCCCGCACCGGCCGTGCGCAAAAAATCCCGGCGATCCAGGCCGCGAGCTGTTGTTGCTTCCAGGTTGTTGCCTGGGGGACGATCGCCTGCGGCAAGCGCATTCTTGACAACATCCATGAGTAGCTCCACTCCGCCTCAGAGAGCCGGGCTTGCGAGAATTCCGGCCGGATTGCGCGACCTCGGCCGCAGTTCAAAAGGCAGCGCCTGGCTCAATATTTCTGTTTGACGTCGTCGATGTAGCTCTGCCAAAGACCGGCCAGGGCCTTCCATTGCCAGTCAGCAGGGGCTTCTTGCGTGCTTTCTGTGCGCGTCACAAAGTACAGCGCGGGAATGCCGATGGTGGGCTGCGCCTGCATGTAGCTCCACCACTCCTTGAGCGTGGTGGATGAAGCGTTGTCGGTGTCCACCAATGGCCAGCCGGTGATATTGGCAATGCGCGCCCGCGTTCGCATCATCTGGGGAACTTCGCGCGAGGCGTACCAGATGTCGTTGAGCCGGATCAGGTCGGACGACTCGCGGAAGAGCGCATTGACGGTCTGGGTTTCGACCATGGCGTCGGGCTTCGCCTTGTGCGCCTCGGTCCAGAGAATCGATTGGAAACGGCGCACAAACTCGATGCCGAAAAGGTTGCCGCTGAGAGGGAGTCCGGGCGCGGCGGGTGCGTCCACCCAGTCCTCCTTGAAGCCGTCGATGCCGATGTCCTCTACCAGGTGCCGGATGCGCGGGCGTAGGTAGCTTTCATACGCGGGGTTGCCCACGTCGGCCATCACGCACTTGCCATCCGCCACGACGCATAGCGAAGACGGCAGGCCATCGGTCTGCGCCACGGGAACCCACAGCAGCACATGGCGCCCCTTGGCGTGTTGCGCGGCGACAAAGCCCTTCATGTCAGGCCATTTTTCGAGATCGGGCTCAAAGGTTCCATAGCCCTTTTGCCACTTGTCGTCGATGACCACAGTTCCCACCGGAAGCCCGCGCTCTTCAAGCATCACCAGCCATTTTTCGTAGTTGGCCTGGGTGGCAAACGTGTTGGCCGGAATGCCTTGCGGAGCCGTTTCGGTGGTCTGCTCCGCCCAGCCGCAAAAGACGGGCAGATGATGCCAAAGGACGTCCCTGCCGGCGGGCTGAGTGGAAAAGCCGTTTCTGTCAAGCCAGGCGGTATAGGCCGAAAGCGCGTCGAGCGGGTCGTAGGCAAAGTTGATGGCCAGCACAGGCGAACGAAACTCGCCGTCGATGGAGCGATAGCCCATGTAATCCACAAAGAAGGACGCTCCGGCGTAGCGCGTACCGGTGAACTCCAATGCGGGAAACTGATAGTCGCCAGGTTTGGTGCCGATTCCGATGCCGGCCCAGCTTCTGTCCATGTGGAAGGCCATAAACAGCGGCGGCGGAGCAAACAGCCCGGTCATGCGCTCGGGACGAAAGTCTGTTTCGGAGTCGCGCTGGCGGCCGGTGCTGAAGCCTAGAATCTGCGGCATCGCGATGGTGAATTCGAACTGGTTGGCGTGGTTGGGATTGGGCGCAAAATATCGATCGGCATTGATGGCCGTGTCCCAGCCGAAGCCTCCCGTCGAGCCATTGCCCCAGTGATCGGAGATACCGTTTGAAAGGAAAAAAGCGCGCCCCAGCCTGCCATGCCCTTTGGCAAACTGCTGAAACTCAAGATGGTCGGGGAAAAAACGCCACTGGAAACGGCGGTCTGTCCACAGATTGCTGGTTGCCGTCGCATTCAGTTCATAAGCGCCGCCGGAGGTCTGCGCCACTGAGTACTCCACGCCGGAAAGTTTTTCCTCTTGCGTGCCCGAAGCCGCCCACGACGTGAGACCTGAGACGACCGGGACCACGAATATTACCTGGCCGTCGCGCTCGATTCGCAGCCTGGGCGGATCGCCCGGCATCACCATCACCGAGTACTTCTCCATGGAGATGAAGTGGGCTGAAGACGGCGTTTGGGCGAAGCCGGGCATCGCGATTGCGCAGAACACGACACTGGCAGACAGGAGGCTACTCAAAAACTTTGGCATCATGCGATCCTGAACGAAGAGATAGATGCCATTCCAGACGGGCTTCCGTTTTGGCATCCGAATTCGGAACCAGTCTACACCCGGCCGTACGCGCCCTGCCTTCCCTGTTCGTTCATCGCGAAGCAGGACGAAAAGCGGCACACGGCCACTGGATCGACTTTTTGCAGGTAGAAATTGTGGATCGCCCAGTCAGCGAGTGACACCGGCAGAGCCGGAGGCTTTATGGCTAACGGCCCTCCACGCGGACGATCGAGTGAACATGGACATTCGGGATCACGCCCATCCACTCGCCGCCGCCGGATGGGGCGGGATGAAACTCTCCTGAAAGTGCCGTTCCATCCGGCTCAAGGACGACGTTCAAAGGCCGCTCTGCAAGGCGAACGCCGATCCGGATCGGTCCGGTCGCGGGCACCACGCCGGAGGCGCGAAACTGGCCCGTCACCGGAGCTCCCTCAGTATTGATCAGATGAATCAATATCTGTCCTTCCTTCTTTCGAAGCACGATTTCGAGCGCGGGGTTTGGTGGATCGAGCCGGACCATGGGCGGCTGGAGCGGCTCCAACAGGCCGAGCACAAGGGAACGAAGAATCGGTGTGCTGTCGTCGCCGTAGGTTGAAGCGATGGGCCCGGGACAGACAACGACGGTGCCCTTTCCGACGGCGAACTGCACCGCCAGCGGCAGAGCGGGTTGATCCGCGTCGGGCCGTGTGTCCGGGGTTGGCCAGGCTTGGGCGAGAATTTTGTTCTCGTGAGCATCGATCTCCATCCAGGCGCCAGTGATCTGCGCAAAGCCGCTCTGGTCTGCCACGAAATACGTGCCGTCCTGCTCTGCTCCGGCGAAATGCAATCCGAGTGCGCTCGAAAAAAGGCGGGCGTTCCCGGCGCCGAACAAAAGCATCTTGCCTCCGCCGGTCACGTAGCTGGTGAGCGCGGCGGCTGTTTCATCGCCGAGCTCCTGCCAATCGGGCACAACGATCAGCGGATACCGGGCCGCGGATTCCTGAACCTGCCAATCGGGAATCACGTCGACTGAGTAACCGCATGCCAGCAGAAGATCGACGGCCCCTGCCGCCGGCGCCTCCGCGTTTCCCCAGCCTCCAAACACGCCACCCGCGGTGCGATAGAGAGTGCGGCCCGAGTAAACCACGCCGGCTTCGGGAAGGCTTTCGGACTGATGCGACCATCTCTGACGCTTGCGGCAAAAAGCGGCAACCTCCGCTGCGGTTTTTACGACGCGGCCGTCGATCCACCCTGCCCGGGTCGGAACATAGTAAATCTGATACCCGCCGCCTTGCGCGAGAACGACGGAGGCTTCCTGTTCAAGCGCCACGGCGGGCTTGGCGGACTGCGACGCAAATTGCGCTCCTTTCTCGAAGCCCCAGGACATCAAGTCCCAGGGTTTGCCGCATCGGGAGAGATAACGCGCCTGGAGGCGGGCCTGGCGCACCGCCGCATCGTCGGCCATGTCGCCGGAGAGATAGTCGAGCGGCACAGTGGGACGTTCCGGCACAAAGGTGGAATACATCCAGTTGCTCGTGATCTGGTATCCCGGTTTTGCCTCGTGCAGGTCATGAACATATTCGGCCACATATTGCCGGAACTGTTCCCTCTGCATCTCAAGAAATTCATTCCAGCCGTGGTCGCCGGGCTTCGTCGGAAGCACATCGATGCCCGTGTTTTGCTTGAACTTTTGCCGCGCTGCTTCACAATAGTCGGGCTTGACCGCCCAACAGTCGCCATCGACCCAGGAGCCGTCGAGATCGTAATTCAGCGCGACCTCCTTCAACTCCGCAATCATCAAATCCCGCTCATAGGGACCAAAAAGGCTGGTCTCCTGCGGATCGCGCGCTCCATCCGGGCCCACCCGCGACCAATCCGGGTGCCGGGCTACGGCGAGCCCGTCGAGCACACCGGAAAAGTGGTTATAGAGAGCCACGCCATGCGCGGCGGTGACGCGCCGCCAGATGGCGAGCGAGTCCTTGACGATGCCGGGCGCGGACATGCCCGTCCTGGAAGGAAAGCCGAGATAGCCTGGGTGCCCCTTGGAGTCATATTGAATGAAGTCGGGCTGACAGCTTTCGAGCAGGTGACTGACCATGGCGTCGGTGAGATCGCGGCCAAGTTCGGTATCGCTTGCATTGGGATGCAGGTCGAAATGCAGACCGAAGAAGCTGTCCTTGCGTTGGAGACGTGCCGGCGCGCCCGCGGCAGGCCGCGCCAGAAGCAATGCGGATGTTGTTGCCAGAAACTCTCTTCGCGAAACTTTCACTCCGGCGCCTCACTTGCAGATGAGATGGGCTTGCTGTGCGCAGGCGCGCACAAGCGCCTCCCAGTCTACTCCAGGGCGGTCAGGAATGCACTTTGAGGCGATCGATGGGAGATGGGAAGCACGATCTCAGGAGCAGCATCCGCTGCGCAAAAGGGCAAAGAGGACGGCAACCGCCGAGAGCAAGAGCCGGAGAGGAAAATTCACTGTTCCGGCGCATGGGGGACAGCTCGCCTATTTGCCGGGCTGGGACTTGATCTGAACGAGCAGCATTTTGACCGGCGTCTTTGCAGCGATGGCGTGCGGTAGCGTCGGTGGCATGAAGATGAACGATCCTTGTTGAGCGCGGATCGAATCGCTGCCGAGTTGCACTGCCGCTTCGCCCTCGAGGAAATAGAGAATTGCGGGTGTAGGCGCCGAGTGAGAAGAGATTTCCTCACCCTCCGCCATGCCGAACAATGTAATGTTCACCGAGTCGTCTTTTTGAAGGACCCGGCTCAGAATGCCGCCTTCGGGAATCGTGGCTTCGGATTCGAGATTGACAATGAATTTGTAGTTCAACTTTTCTCCTGGTTGAAGCGCGCGCGCGGCGCATCGACGCGCCGCGCGCGCTGCTTCAGGGTTAGTCGCCGGCGACTGCGGCGAGTTCCTGTTCTTCTTTCTTCCGGGTTTCTCCGGACTTCAGAGAGGTCCGATTCTGATAGGAGTGTCCCGTCAGCAGCCCAAGCACAAACCAGGCAAAGAGAGCTGCTCCGATGGAAAAGACGATGTCTCCGGGCACGCGCATCCAGCGCAGGGCTTGCATCGTGGGGGTTTGGAGGAACTCGGCCGAGCGCGCATACCATGTGCCCTGTTGGATGGAAGCCCACGCTTGCAGAAGGCCAACCGGAAGCAGGCTGAGGAGGGACATGAGGCCCAGACCAACATTGAGGCACCAGAACGCGCCCTTCAAAGCGCCCTGCTTCCAGGGGCGGCCGGGTTTCAAGACGCGCAGGCAAAAGAGCGTCAGGCCCAGGCCGAGCATTCCATACACCCCGAACAGAGCGGTATGCCCATGAAGCGGAGTGAGGTTGAGCCCCTGTACATAATAAAGAGAGATGGGGGGATTGATGAGGAAGCCGAACAGCCCGGCGCCAATCAGGTTCCAGAAGGCGACGGCCACGAAGAAATAGATGGGCCATTTATAGTTTGCGATCCATGGCGCCTTCCTGGTGGGTTGCGCAAGGCGGATGTTTTCCCACGCCTCATAGCCAATGAGCGTAAGCGGCACCACTTCAAATGCGCTGAAGATGGCGCCGAGGGCAATCACGGCAGGCGTGGCGCCGGCAAAGTAGAGGTGGTGAAATGTGCCGATGATTCCTCCCGAAAGGAAGATGGTGGTTGAAAAGAGCGCTGCCCTGGTCGCGGTGCGAATTTCGATCAGCTTCAATCGAGTAAACAGGAATCCAATGACCACGGTCGCGAATACCTCAAAGAATCCTTCAACCCAGAGGTGAACGACCCACCAGCGCCAGTATTCGGCGGTGACAAGATTGCTGCGCTGCCCGTACATGAGCCCCGCGGAGTAAAACAGGGGGATGGCGATACTGGAGATGAGGAAGAGCGTCAGCAGAGGGCGGTCCTCGCTCTTGCGGGTGAGTGCGGGCTTCAGAGACGCGACCATCAACACGAGCCACAAAACCAGGCCAATGAAGAGCAAAATTTGCCAAAACCTGCCCAGATCGACATACTCATAGCCCTGGCTTCCAAACCAGAACCATAAATTGCCGAGCCGCTGCTGGATGCCCATCCATTCGCCGGCCAGTGAACCGCCCACCACAAGCACCAGCGCAACGAAGAGCACATTCACGCCGAGGCGCTGATACTTTGGCTCATGACCACTGACGGCGGGACCAACAAGGAGCCCCGTTGCCAGCCACGAGGTGGCAATCCAGAAAATGGCCAGTTGCAGGTGCCAGGTGCGCGTCACAGCGTAGGGCAGATAACGATCCAGAGGAAAGCCGTAGAAGCCTTTGCCTTCCACTCCGTAGTGCGCGGTCAGCACGCCCATCAAAATCTGTACGCCCCACAAGATGAGGACGACGAGGAAATATTTCATCGTGGCGCGCTGGGAGGGTGTGGGCTGGAACGTCATGAAGGGATCGCTCTCCGGGTAGGGACCGTGAGCAACCACCTTCTCCTGCGACGCATACCACCAGACCAGCCCGCCGATTCCGGCCAGCAGGCCGACGAAACTCACCACGCTCCACAGCACCGCGCCGGGTGTGGCCTCGTTGGCGACCAGGGGTTCATGCGGCCAGTTATTGGTGTACGTTGTGGTGGCGCCGGGGCGCTGGGTGCTGGCAGCCCATGCGGTCCACCAGAAGAAGGAGGCAAGCTGCTTCTGCTTGCCTGCGTCGGTTAACGCGCCGCGGGGGATGGCGTACTCCGAGCGGCCAGTTGCGAAGACATCGGCGTAATAAGCAGCGAGTTGCTTGAATGCAGCGGCGCGAGCCGCGTCAATGACAACACGATTCCGCGCGCGATCGTAAGTATTTGTTCTCATCTCGCGGATCAGGCGAGCCTTCAGAACAGCTTGCTGGTCGAGGCTAAGCGCTTCGAAACTGCTCGCACCGTCTTGCGAGGCCCAGGTGTTGAGCAGCATCTGCGACTCGCGATGCAGCCAGTCCGCGCTCCAGTCGGGCGCAACGTAGGCGCCGTGGCCCCAGACCGTGCCGACCTCCTGCCCGCCGATCGATTGCCACACGCCCTGCCCATCGGTAATGGAACTGCCCGTGAAGAGGAGCTGCCCGTCTGCCGTGTAGACATCCGGGATTGGGGGAGCTTCGCTGATCATTTTCCGCCCCACACCTCCCAGAACGGCAAACGATGCAATTATCACGGCAGCTAACGCCAGCCAATAACGCTTATACGACATTGTTTTCCTCGATTCGTAGTGAGCAGCGTCTTTGATGCCCACTCCTTGAAACGATAGGGTGAGATCAACAGGAGTGCAGGGACTTTAGTCACAACCAACCAGCAGCCAAAGTGCGGCGCGGCGCGAATATGTATCGTGATGCGACATAACACTATTTTGCATCGTGTTACGATATATACGATGTGATTTAAATCACTCTATTTGCAGGGCCGGCAAACTGCGGAAATCGCGCCGCTTGCCTCCCAAAGAAATGTGCATCTTCGTCGCCGGCCTGATACAGTTGGCTGTGTTCCGTCTTCGAGTGCGTACGGCGATGCCCGTCAGGCGGCCCTCAAGCCCACTTCCCTTTGGGGTACAACTCGATGTCGTTCCGGTCAGTGTTTGTTGCTGTCGTCCTTGCCTTTGCGCTCATTCTCTCAGCCTTCCTGATTAACCGCGCGCGCCCGAAGGTGGAGGTGGAACAGCCTACAGCCGACTTTGTGCGGGCATCGGGCAAGTGCGCCGAGTGTCATGCGCGGCTTCAATATTCGATTATTCACGAATATGAAATGTCGGCCCACGCGAAAAAGGGCGTGAACTGCCTGGACTGCCACCAGCCAGGACCCGGCCAGAAGAAAGTCGATCATCACGGATTCGTGATCAGCGATCATCTGACGGCGGGCAACTGCCGCTCGTGTCATGAAAACGAGTACCAGGAATTTTTGCGCAGCCGCCACGCTGCGCCCAGTTGGGCTGCCGTTTACGGAGAGAAAGGGCTGACGGCGGAGCAGGTCGCGTTCAGCGAGCAGTTTCAACCCGGTGGAACAAAGCGTCCGCCCAACCCGCTGATCATGCCCGAGGGACATCCGGCAGTAACCTCGGGATGCGAACAATGCCACTCCATCGGAAAGCCCAATGAGGATGGGACAATCGGCACATGCACCGAATGCCATTCCCGTCATACCAGCTCGGTGGAGTTGGCTCGGCTCCCGACAACCTGCGGCCAGTGCCACATGGGCCCTGATCATTCGCAGATGGAGATTTACAACGAATCGAAGCATGGAGTCATGTTTGCGGCGCAACGCAACCTGCTGAAGCTCAGCGCCGATCCGCGCACCCTCACCACGCGCGACATGTTTGTGCCGACATGCGCCACGTGCCACATGAGCGGCATCAACGGTCTCAAGGTGACCCATAATCCGTCCGATCGGCTGAGCTGGTATCTTGCCGCCCAGGTGAGCACGCATCGGCCCAACTATCTGCAGGCGCAGATCAATATGAAGCAGGTCTGCACGCAATGCCACACCCAGGGTCTTGTCGATCGCGTTTACACGCAGGCCGAACAAGTGATCGCGAGCACCAACGCCAAGGTGCTTGCCGCCACAAGCATCATGGACGGCCTGCACAAGGATGGAATTCTCACGGGACCGCCGTTCACGCACCCGATCGACTTCACCTACTTCAATATGTGGCACTACGACGGCCGCACCAGCAAACACGGCGCCTTCATGGGCGGCGCTGATTTTGTGCAGTGGCACGGCAATTATGAGTTGCTCGCCAAGACCGTCGAATTGCAGCATGAAGCGGACGAATTGCGGAGGGACCATGCCCGCAAATGAAGCTCTCGCGCGATTGCAAAATATTATCGTTCACCCGAAGTTGCGCTGGGCGCACAACCCGGCGCTATGGGTGGAAATATTCGTCACCGTCAATCTCGCCATCCTCGCCGTAGACATCGTCATTGCGCATTCAGTCAATCACTTTGGCAAACCGGCTGAGTATATTCCGCTTTACGTCTCGCTGATCGCCCCGATTGTGCTGGTCGTCCTGATCGCATTACGTTGGCTCGGCGGCTTTGAATCGCCATGGCGCGATATGGGCTACCTGGTCGGCTGGCTCTCGATCCTGGTTGGACTGGGCGGAGTGCTTTACCATCTCGAAAGCAGCTTCTTCCTGGATACAACCCTCGAGAGCCTCACCTATGCAGCCCCGTTCGCCGCGCCGCTGGCTTACACGGGACTCGGATTCCTATTGCTGGCGAACCGCATGGTCGAGGTAAAAAGTGCCGAGTGGGCGCGCTGGGTGCTCTTGTTGGCGCTGGGCGGATTCTTCGGCAACTTCGTTCTCTCGCTGACCGATCACGCCTCCAATGGCTTCTTCATGCGCACAGAGTGGATTCCGGTCATCTCTTCTGCGTTTGCCACCGGATTTCTTATTGTTCCTCTAATCATGCAGGTAACGCGCCGCTTTCTCGATCTTTGCCTGTTGGTCATGATCGGCCAGGCGCTGGTCGGCATATTGGGTTTCTGGTTTCACATGCAGGCCAACCTGTTCGAACCGGGCCATAGCCTTTGGGAAAAGCTTGTGAATGGCGCGCCGCCCTTGGCTCCGCTGCTGTTTCCGAACCTGGTGGGACTGGCGTTCATCGGGCTCTGGGCATTGATTCCCCATGTGGAGGAATCGTCACCGGACAGATCGTGGCTGGGCGCGGCCTATCTCTGGATGCGTCCGCAGGAACCGGGAAATGCGGCGGAGTGAGGAACTGTCTCGCTCCGTTTGCGTTTGTCAGGCGCAGACCGGTTCCAATCGCCGGTTTGCGGCAAATGCCGATTGACCAAATGCGAACGTGAGCGCAAGGTTGGCCGCAAACAGAAGGACGCCGCTCAGCTCGAAGATTCCGGAAATCGGCAGCACCTTCCACGCAAAGGAGGCGAATCCTTCGTAGGCGAGCGGCTCGGAGCAGACCCGCAACGTGCAGCCGAACTGCAGGAGCAACAGGCTTGCGAGCATCAGGCGCGTGCTGAAGATTCTGTTGATTCCAGAGAAATGTGGAAGAATGCGCGGACCGATGGCAAACACCATGGTGGCTGCGAATCCAACCGTCAGCGCATGACGGGACGCGCCCCAGATTCCGCCGTTGTGATCTGCGAAGGCGGCCCATACGCTCATTCCGCCGGCGATCACGAGCCAAAGATAGGTGATTCGCGCGAAGAACGGAAAACTGCGGTGGACCCCTTGCGTCCTGGCTTTGGCCATCGACGGTTCGAAGATCCGCAGCGCCACCGCCACGGAGACAGCGCCAAGGACCAGCAGAATGACAGCGGTCCTGGTGAACCCTGAAACACCGGCGAACACGCCGGAGACATCGAGCAGCAATGCTGTGCCGAAGATGCGGCTTCTGAGTTTCGCGAGACCAAGAAACGTGGGCAGCCAGCGCGCAGAGAATCCCCAGACAACCGGCGCCAGGAATCCCCATCCCAGCAGAACAAGGTATCTCTGATCCAATTCGTGCGGGAAAGATGGTGACACACCCGCGAGCGCCAAGCGCAGGCACTCGACAAAGTTGAAGATCACGATAGCGACAAGCTCAACTGTGCTGAGCAAGACCGAAACCATCCAGAGTTCCATGCGCGGGCTGCTTTTTGACTCAGGCAGCTTATGGTGCGACGCCGCCGAGAGAAAGAGCGCGACCGCGATCAATTCGAATGCCGCCGAGAGCGGGACCAGAATCTGCCAGTGCCAGCCATAGATGTTGGCGAACCAGCGCAAGGCAACGCCGCTCACCCAGAGAATGAAGCACGATAAAGGCACGCGCAGAACCGACTTGCCACGCACTGGTTGCGAGTAGAAGCCGATGCCGAGGACGAAGCTGCCGATCCAACCGAAGACCTGCGCATGACCGTGCCCCTGAATCCATGCTGCCGGCAGGCTTCCAAGTCCGTGATGCGTGCTGATCGCCAACAGGTTTGAGAAGCCGAGCACGGTGCCCGGCAAAACCATGAAGAACAGGCCCGCCAGAATCCATGCGCGGAGCATTCTGCTCTTCAGGCGTTCGCGGGCAGAAAATGTTTCGGCCAACTTCTGGATGTCCGTCTGTCTGGTTGAATCGATCTGCACGACCATTGCCATATTCACCCCCGCTGCCTTAACGCGGACTCCATTTCGATGGCGCGCGGAAACAAAAGATCATTTTCGAGATGCACATGCTGCCTGAGATCGGCCTCGAAGCCATTCAGCCCGCTGAACAGGGCAATATGCGTCAGACACGCCCATTCCGGCGCCACGAAGCCGTTCGTCAAACCTCGCATCTCTCGAACCAGACCCTCTGCCGACTCGTGTTCCTGGATCATCATCGATATGGGCTGGGCTACGGTGCGAAAACATCCTCTTGCCGGCGATCCGCTGCCTGTCGTCTCTTCCTCCATTTGTGCGATGAAGGGAAACAGAACCTGCTCTTCCTTCTCGATATGGGCGAACATCTCCGCACGTAAAGCCCCAAGGAGGGATTCGACCTGCCTCAGTTCGGGGGCACGCTTGCCGTGTTTGCCGGCAAGCTTTTGCGCCATCTGTACAAGTCGCGGCAGTTCGCGGCGAACGTACTGGTGATGCGTGCGGACGATGTGCTGAATGAGCCGCGTGAGCGAATAGGCGCTGAGATCGGCCGGCACTTCTCCAAGCTCCCCGGCCGCCGCGTCCGATAGCCTCTCGAGTACCTGATCGACCGACAATTGAAGCTCGGCGCAAGCCTGCGTGAGCGAATCGTCGGCGTGGGAACACAGATCGATGTCGAAGCGCTCAAGAACGGCGGCCGCCGAAGTTTGTGTTGAAATAATCTCGCGGATGGATTGTGTTGAGGTGGGCATAAGCATTCTCCACCACCAACGGTAGAGAAAGATGGAATCGGGCACAGTAACTTATGTCACTCGGTGAGAAAAATTCGTTACGGAGCCGATTCGAGCAGGGCGCTCAGTCCCTTCATGTCCTTCACCACAATCTGCCGGGCATCCACGTCCAGCAATCCCTCAGCCTGCAGCCGCATCAGGTTTCTTGAAATCAGTTCGCGCACGGTACCGAGCTGGTTCGCCAGTTCCTGATGGGTCGCGGGCAGTTGGAACTCAATCCCGAGCTCCGTCTTCCTACCCTCGGTCTGCGCGAGTTTCACCAAAACCGAGATGAGCCGTTGGCGAATGGTGGTGAACGAAAGCTCTTCAATGATGCCAACCAACCGCCTCAGCCTTGCACCCACAACAGAAAGCACCTTGAGCGCAACAGCCGGATGTTCGATGCAAAACGCGTGAAAATCGCGCCGCGAGATAAACGCAATCTCGGCGTCTTCGATCGCCACCGCCGAAGCCGGGTAGGGTCCGCCATCGAAAACGGGCAGCTCCGCAACCGATTCGCCGGGAACGTTCAAGGCAAGAACCTGCTCCCGGCCATTCACCGAAGTCTTAAAGATGCGAACCTTGCCCCGCGCAATCATGTGCAGTCCGCTGCACGGTTCGCCCTCGGAGAACAGCAACTCACCGGCGCTGAACAGCTTGCGCACGGTGCGGGAAGCGAGCATTTGCAATTCGGGCTGCGAGAGACCCGACAGCAGCGCAGTCTTTTCGAGAACCTGGGCGAGATCGGCGCGGGGAACAGGCACAGCAGAAATTCTAGCAGTTGGGACTTTGGTCACTGCGGGGTCGATTCGTTTGCGGTCTGATGGGCTTATGAACCCGCAGATCAACACGATTGACTTCAACCAGAGACCCTTCATTGCCATTTGGGAAGTGACCCAGGCCTGCGATCTGGCCTGTGTGCATTGCCGCGCGGCGGCGCAACCGGATCGGCATCCGATGGAGCTGACCACGGACGAAGGAAAGCGCTCATCGACCAGATCGCCGCCATACAGGTACCGGTCTTTGTGCTCACCGGAGGAGATCCAATCAAGAGGCCCGACCTGTTCGAACTGATCGGCCATGCCCGCTCGCGCGGAGTCCGCGTGTCGTTGACGCCGAGCGCCACGCCGCTGCTTACGCGGGAAATCATTCTACGGCTTAAAGAGGCGGGATTGGCGCGCCTGGCCGTCAGCATGGACGGAGCGGGCGCAGAGACGCACGATGCGTTTCGCGGAATGAGCGGCTCATTCGCACGCACTCTCGACGCGGTTCGCTGGGCCAATGAGATCGGTCTGCCGGTGCAGATCAACACCACCTTCAGCCGCAGGAACCTAGGCGAGATCGACAACATTGTTGCGCTCACCGAAAGCCTCAAAATCACTTTATGGAGCGTTTTCTTTCTGGTTCCCACCGGACGCGGCAAGCTCAACGATCTGCTGAATGGCGAAGAATTCGAGCAGGTATTCGCCAAGGTCTATAGCCTCTCAAAGACAGCGAGCTTCGATATCAAGACCACCGAGGCGCAACACTACCGGCGTTTTCTGCTGCAACAAAAAGTGGCTGAGCGCAAGGCCGGCTTGGAAAGCTCAAAATCGGAAAAAGTTGCAGATGCAATCGGCCGGGCTCCACGCGGACTGAATGACGGGAAGGGGTTTGTTTTCGTATCGCATACGGGCGAAGTTTTCCCCAGCGGCTTCCTACCTCTTTCGGCGGGCAACATCCGGCAGCAGCCGCTCAGCGAAATCTACCGCGAGTCCCCGCTGTTTCTGGGGCTCAGAGACACCTCAAAGCTCGAAGGAAAATGCGGCGCCTGCGAGTTCAAGGAGATTTGCGGCGGATCGCGCTCTCGATCGTACGCGCTGACCGGCAATCCGCATGGCGAAGAACCCTGTTGCGCTTATGTGCCTCGGGGGTATACTCAGCCTGCTCCCGGTTTCAGAACGGTGGCCAGCCTTCATGTTTTGCAAGGAGCCTGACACATGGCGATAACGATTGGCGCCAAGCCCGATAGCGGATTCGATGACCCGATCAGCATGCTCAAAGATTGCCACCGCAGGATCGAGCATTTCCTGCATATCTTGTGTGTAGTGGTAGAGCGTGCAGCAGGACGAGCCATGACGGATGAGGAAACCGCGGCCATTCAGTCGGCGCTCGCCTACTTTCGTACAGGCGGACAGCGGCATACGGCGGACGAGGAAGAATCCTTGTTCCCAAGGCTACTCGCGGAATTTGGGGCGGAGAGATTGAAGGAACTGAGCAGACTGGAGAGCGAACATCAGGAAGCCTACGATCTCCATGCGGCAGCCGATGCTCTCTACACTGCATGGATTGAATTTGGCTCCTTAGTCCCGGACGATACACAGCGGCTTCTTTTAATTACAAGGCAGCTCAAGTATCTCTATGAAGAGCACATCCAGGTAGAGGAGAAAATTGTCTTTCCGCGCGCGGCAGAGATCCTGGACAGTGAGACCATCGCAGCCATCGGACGGGAATTCCGCGCCCGGAGATAATAGAGCCGCAACTTCGGTTTTGTTGCGGCCAGATCCTTGTGAGCGCGACCTCGGCGAAGGCCGCGGTCATATTTCAGGCTGCGATTCGAGCAGAAAAGCAATGCTGCGATCCGATTCGCGCCTGACGGCTCGGCGCCGCCCTGCGAGCAACTCCGCCGCACCGATATTTCCGCAGATCACGCCGGTTGCGCGCTCGATCACGGGCATGCTCATGCGTCCAGTTGTCGCCATCTCTTCGGCAACTGCGCGGCACGTCTCATCGGCATAGGCAAACACCTCCGGCAGGTGGGACGATGCGCTGCCTGTGTTTCCAGCCATTGCGGCTGCGGGCAGCTCCGACATCACTTCCGCCACGGTCACTGTCTCCAGCGGATCGACTCCATATTCGCGCGACAAATGGTACCCGCGGCGTGCGATCTTCTCCGTCATGATAGAGCGCGGCATCAGCAGCGAAGTCACCAGGTAGGAGGCTGCACACGCCAGCGCCAGGGGCAACGCCGCATCCAGCGCGTGCGTCAGTTCCAGGCAGAAGAGAATTGCTGTCAGCGGTACTCCCAGTGCGCCCGAGAGCATTGCGCCCATGCCCATCATGGCCCAGAGGGCTTGCGCCTCGACGGGCAAGTGCGCGAGCTGGGCAACGGACTCGCCCAGCGCGGCGCCAATCATCAACAATGGCGCCAGCACGCCGCCGGACGTTCCCGAGCTGAGTGAGAACGCCCACATCAGCGACTTGGCCACAAGGAGTCCGATCAGCAGCGCAACCGGAGCGTTGCCGCGGAGCAGCTCCGCGATGTTGTCGTATCCCACCCCCAACCCGCGAGGAAAGAACAGACCTCCGATTCCTATGCCGATGCCTCCAATTGCCGGCCACCACATCCAGTGCAGATGCAGCTTGCCTGAGATATGCTCGAAACCATCCTCGAAGCCATACATCAAGCGGCTCAGCCCAGCCGAAGCCAGGCCCACCAGAATTCCCAGGGGCCCTGCCACCAGCAGTGCCTGGGTCAAATGAATGCCCGACGGCAGTTGGACGGGGAACAGCGGCCCCGCGCCGAGCCAGGCGATGCGCAACGCGCCCGCTGTCACGCTGGCCACTGCCACAGGCACCAGGGAGCGCGGCCGCCACTCGAACAAAAGCAATTCCACTCCCAGCAGAATCGCGGCAATCGGCGCGGCGAAAGTGGCCGACATTCCCGCCGCAGCGCCGGCCACCAGCAAGGTGGTCCGCTCGGCGTCTGACAGCTTGAGCCATTGCGCCACCAGCGAGCCAAAGGCGCCGCCGGTCATGATGATTGGTCCCTCGGCGCCGAACGGTCCGCCCGAGCCGATGGCGATGGCCGCGGAAAGAGGCTTCAGAACTGATACCTTCGGGTCGACCCGCGCACCGTTGAGCAGGATCGCCTCAATGGCTTCCGGAATTCCGTGCCCGCGGATCTTGTCCGTACCGTAGTACGCCATGAATCCGACGATGATTCCGCCCACGATCGGGACCAGCAACCGAACCCACCATGCCTCGGTCGATTCGGCCGGCCCCACCATGGCCAGACTCAGGCGATGGTAGTAGAAGATATTGGTTGCTGCAGCAATGGCCCTCAGCAGGATGACCGCCAAAGCGGCCCCCGCGACGCCAATCAGCACCGCCATGCCGGTCAACGGCAACACGCGCCGGTCGACCGTGAAATCCCGAAGCGCGGAGGAGTGTGATTTCATCGAGCCTCCGCGCCGGCAGACCCATCGGTGTGCAATCTCACTTTTTCCAAAGCCTCGATCAGCCGAGGTGCACGCTCCTTCAATTCCTTCGCATGGTCGCTTGCCAGACTGTCCAGCAGCCGCTTCCCTTTGCCGGTCAACTCCAGAAGTGAGCGTCTCTTGTCATTTGAATCCGCCGTTCGGGTCAGCAGGCCCTCGCGTTCCGATCGATCGACCAGTTCAACCGTGCTGTTGTGCTTTAACCCAAGGCGTTCCGCGGCATAGGCGATGGTGACCGCCGACGCATCCCAGGCGCCCGCAACCTGCAGCAGGAGCTGGTGCTGCTGCGGCTGCAATCCTCTATCCAGCGCAACACCCTCGCTAAAATGCAAGAAGCGGCGCAATTCGTAGCGGAACTCAGCCAGCGTCTTGAGCAACAGATTGGTGCCGGCTTGCTGACGTACATGTCTCATAGTTATATCGTATCACGATATAATTATTAAGTCACGGCATCCGATTGCGGTTTTGAGGATTGCCGTACCCGGAAAGCCATGCGCTCAAGTCGATCGGACCTCAAGGAGGAGCGACCTGGCATAAAGCGCGATAGGGTAAACCTATGCTGAAACCGCTCTATATGCCGGGATGCGTCACACCGCCTGCACGCGGCACAAGGTCCATATAAACGGCGCGCGGCAGGTTTGTTTGCCAGTGGTTGGTCGCCCGGGCCAGCAGAACAACTCCAAAGAAGATGTAGACCAGAAAGGCGGTCACCGTCAGCGGTCCCAGCGTGCGGCGATACCACCGCTTCGTCAGCGCAGTGCTGCGTCTGGCGGGCAGCGCGAAGCGGAGCGCATTCTCGTCAGGGCAGGCGGCCACGCAAACCATGCATGCATTGCATTCGGCAGAGCGGATCTGCAGCAGCCGGTCCACCGGCAAAGCGGCCGGACAAACCTTCGCGCACTTTCCGCAGTCGATGCACGCCTCTTTGTCCCGCCGGATTTTCACCGGACTCAGTACCGAGGCCAGGCCGAGCAATGCGCCGTAAGGGCACAGATAGCGGCACCAGAAATTCTGCACCAGCATCGAGAGCAGCGTAAGAACCGCGATGACAATGCCGGCGGTCATGCCCATGTCGCGGAAGAAATTCAACATTTTTACGTCGGCGATGACCCCGTAGGGAGTGGACATAAACCCCTCGAGAACTTCAATCGACATGCCCCCGATGATCCAGGCAAAGAAGCCGAGCAAAAGATACTTGAGACCGCGTAACGGAATGTCTGCCCATTTGGGCAGACTGAGGTTGCGCCGGAAGATTTTGCGTCCCAGTTTCCAGAGATTTTCAGAGAGCGTTCCAACCGGGCACAACCAGGAGCAGAATGCCTTCTTGAGCAAGAGACTCATGAGGAGAAAGCCAAGAAAAAGGTACATGGCTGCCGGATGAATGGCGGGAACGCGGCCTGTTAACAGGAAGTATTTGGAATTCATAAGGCCGGCAATCGGCAGCCACCCTTCAACCCCCGGGGGACGGCTCACATACATGGCGTGGCCGCTGTGCTCAAAGTAGCGCACCCAAAGAAAGAACTGCAGCCCGATCCAGACATTCAAAGCGACAAACAGCCACTGCACCGTGTGCCGGATGCGCTGGGAGCGGTCAGGCATCGATCGACGCACCAACCTCGGCTTTATTTCACGATGTGCAACTACTTCCGCGGTCGACGCTGCCATTTCTCTGCCTCCGTGCAATTTGAAGACTATGGGAAACGGAACCCCTTCGCAGCGACTTTGGTCACACAAGAGGATCGGGTTCGCGGTAGGAACTTAGGGGCACGAACTCAAAGCAGGACCGCCATGGACAGATATTAGCGTTCTGATTCGGAGGAAAAGAGGAAGGCCCAGGAACTGACATTTTGGTGGGATGTATTCGGGTGCTGAGTCCCAGCACCCCTCTGGCACCCTTGGAAGGCGCCGGAAAACTATTGCCACTTCCATAAACCGTTGATTGGGGTTTATGGCGGGGACGACGGGGCTCGAACCCGCGACCTCTGCCGTGACAGGGCAGCGCTCTAACCAACTGAGCTACGTCCCCTTCTGCAAGTTCCTCACTCCGAAAAGCATCGGGCGGGCAGGCGCTCCAGCCTTCAAACTCCGGCGCGCAATCCAACCGGAATCCCAACTTTCGCAGTGCCGCCGGATCCATCACAATCCGGCAGATTCTTGCCTCTGCAACATCCATGAGTGTATCAGATAGACGCCTTGCCGGGCGCGCCGTCAGGCCGTCCACGCCGGGCGGGTCGCGCGCCCCGAGGTGATGTAGCCCATATCCGTTGAGATGCCGCGCACGCATTGCAGCAGGTGATTGGCAATCGACGGCAGTTTCTGCGCCGTCACGCGGAACGACGGCCCGGAAACGCTCACCGCCGCAACCGGCAGGTGTTGCGCATCCAGCAGCGGCACGGCGATGCAGCGCAATCCCTCTTCGAATTCTTCGTCGTCCACCGCGTAGCCGCGCCGGCGCGTCTTTTCCATTTCCGTTTTCAAAGCCTCTTGAGTGGCGATCGTCCGATGCGTAAATCGCTCATACTTGATCCGCTTTAACACTTCCGCGGCCCGCTCCTCCGGCAAAAATGACAGAATGGCCTTCCCTACCGAGGTGCAGTGCACCGGATTGCTGGCCCCGACCCGCGTGATCATCCGCACCGAGCGCGCCGGTTCAATCTTGTCGATATAAATCACCCGCGACGCCTCCAGAACGCACAGATGCGCAGTCTCCTCGGTCTCGGCCACCAGGCGGCGAAGGTGCGTCTGCGCCCGGTCGCGCAGGTCATATTGCTCGATCGCCCGATTGCCAAAATCAAACAGCCGCAAACCCAGACGGAACTTGCCATGCGCGGTCCGCTCCACCATCCGGTGGTGCTCCAGAACCATCAGGAACCGGTGCGCGGTGCTCTTGTGCAATTGGAGCGACGACGCAACCTGTGCCAGTCCCAAAGGCATTTCGCTCTCGCCGAGCAGATCCAAAACCGCAAAGGCGCGGTCGAGAGCCTGAACTTTATAAGTGCCTTGGGGAGCTGAGTCTCGCATTGTGGTCCTCCGTATCGTCTATCGGCTTTAGATATAGCTTCTCAAGATATGGGACTCGTGTCAAGAAGTGATACTCCCACGCCGACGACGGCACGCCTATCCCACGGCATCCGGGGGAACCATACTCCAAGCTCTTTTTGAAAGCGTCAGCCCAATTCCTCGACCACGTCGCCCTCTCCCGGTGCGAGAAACAGGTTCGCCTCCAGCCCATGCTGGCGCGTGTACAGGTCGTAGTAGCGGCCGCCCATCGCGAACAGCTCCGCGTGGTTGCCGCGCTCCACAATGCGGCCCTCTTCCACCACCAGGATCTGGTCGGCGCGCCGGATGGTCGACAGCCGGTGCGCAATGACGAACGTCGTCCTTCCCTGCATCAACTGGTTCAGGCCAGCCTGGATCATGGCCTCCGACTCCGAGTCCAGCGAACTGGTGGCCTCGTCCAGAATCAGGATTCGCGGCTCGGCCAGGAGGGCCCGCGCAATCGACAGCCTTTGCCGCTGCCCGCCGGAGAGCTTCACGCCCCGCTCGCCTACAACCGTGTCGTAGGATTCCGGAAAGCGCTCCGCAAACTCGTCCACGCGCGCTGTGCGGCACGCAAACAGAAACTGCTCCTCGGTTGCATCGGGACGCGAGAACAGAATGTTTTCGCGGATGGTCCCGTCAAACAGAAAAGAGTCCTGCAGCACCACGCCAAGCTGCGACCGGAAGGTATTCAAGTCCACCGCCGCGAGGTCGATGCCGTCCACCAGTACAGCCCCTTTTGACGGCGTGTGGAAGGCGCAAAGCAGGCTGATGATCGTCGATTTCCCCGATCCCGATGACCCCACCAGCGCCGTCACCGTACCCGGTTTCGCCGTAAAGCTGATGCCGTGCAGCACCGGCTTCTCCGGCACATAGGCAAACTCCACCTGATCGAATTCGATCCTGCCCTCGATGGGCGGCATCTTCAGCGTGCGGCCTGGAATCTGGTTCTCTTCGAGTTCCGCCATGATCTCGTTGGTGCGGTCCAGTCCGGCAAACGCCTCTGTCAACTGCGTTCCGATATTCACAATCTGAAAAACGGGCGCAATCATGAACGCGAGAAACATGTTGTAGCTGAAGTAGTCGCCCACCGTCCAGGAGTGGCTCAGAACGCTATGCCCGCCCAGCCACATCACGATCGCCGACACCAGGCCAAGAACCGTCGTCGAGGCCGAGCCAAGCACACTGGTCATGGTCAATGACTTCATCACGTTTTCAAGCAGCCGCTCCACGCCGCCCGCGAACACGTGCGCCTCGCGCTCCTCGGCGTGGTACCCCTTGATCACCCGCACCCCGCCCAGCGATTCGGTGAGCCGGCCGGTCACCTCCGCGTTGATCTTGGCGCGTTCCCTGAAGATGGGCCGAATCGTCTTGAATCCATACTGCAATACGAAAACAAAAACGCCCATCACGCTGAACACCGTCAGCGTCACCACCACGCTCAGGTGCATCAGATAAAGGAAGGCCAGCACCGCGGTCAGCATGCCGCCCACAAACTCCACCAGCCCGGTGCCCACCAGGTTACGCACCCCTTCCACGTCGCTCATGATGCGCGCAACCAGCGTGCCGGTGCGATTTTCGTCGTAGTAGGCCACGGACAGCAGCCCCACATGGCGCTGCACCTGACGCCGCAACTCGGCAATCAGCCGCTGACCCGCCTTGGAAAGCAGTTGCGTCAAGGAGAAGGACGTGATGGCCTGCACCACCATTGCCGAAAACACCAGCGCGATAATCCGCAGCAGCATCTCCGGGTGCGGATGCGTGGGGCTCAGCACCTTGTCGAGCAGCGCCTTTGAGGTATAAGGCAACACCAGCCCGGCCACGCGATTGACGACCATCAGGCCCATGCCGCCCACCAGCAGCCATTTGCGCGGCCCTACCAGCGACCATACCTGCGGCCAGATCTTTTTGAGGGCCTGCTTCTTCTTTGGCAACTCCGCCAGGCCCGCGCGTGCTCCCCGTCCATGGGGCGAACGCTCCGCGCGCATGCTCATGCCCATCCCGCCGCCCCGCATCGTTCCCATCCGTTAAACCTTTCCTGAACGCCGCGCCGCGATAAAAGACCGCACGCAGAGAATCACGTAGATCAGCGTCAGCCCGGCCATTGTCAGCTTGGACGCCAGCGCTATCTCATCCGGCGCTTTTCCCGCCGAAACAGCGGTCACATAGCCCCGCACCGCTTCAATCGCCGCGCCCAGAAATCCCACCAGACCGATGGTCACGTTGACGTGCATGAACAGCTTGCGGCGCGCCTCGCTGGGGCTGATGGCCGCCAGGCCAAAGACGCCCAGCGCTAGCCCGAACCACGTGGGAATCAACGCCGTGGGATGCAAGCTGCCCGTGCCGAAATAGCCAGCCAGCCCCAGAACAATCAACAAAACCGCGAAGATCAGTGTCACCTTTGCCATGCGTAACCTCCTCTAACTTTTCTCGATCTGCATGGCAAGAATAACAGCCGCAGCAATCCCGATCCCCGCCGGCAAGTCTCTCTTTATCCGATGCCTGCCCCGGGTCCGAGGATGATGTTTCTTGGTGTTGGGATGATCTCTTTATCGCTGAATCCGCGCCGATCCGCCCTTGGCAAGCGCCCGCACCTGTTCCAGGGTGGCCATGGTTGTGTCGCCCGGGAACGTCGTCAGCAGTGCGCCGTGCGCCCATCCAAGCCTGATGGCCTCTTCGGGCGGCTCGCCGGCCAGCAGACCATAGATGAACCCCGACGCAAAGCCGTCGCCGCCTCCCACACGGTCCACCACATCCAGTTCCAGCGTGGGCGCGGAGTAGGTGTTGCCGTCCATCCACGCAACCGCGCTCCAGCTATGGCGATTGGTCGAGTGCACCTCGCGCAGCGTCGTCGCCACCACCTTGGCCTGCGGATGCTTCTTCACGACCTTGTCGATCATGGAGAAGAACACGCTCGGATCCAGCTTCGACTTCGCCGCCACCTCCGGCCCCGGAATTCCCAGTCCCTTTTGCAGGTCTTCTTCGTTGCCCACCAGCACATCCACGTTCTCCACAATTTTGCCGATGGTCTCGACCGCCTTCTGATTCCCGCCCTGGATGTTCCAAAGTTTTTCGCGGTAATTCAAATCGAACGAAGTTACGGCGCCCGCGGCCTTGGCTTCCCTCATCATCTCCGCGGCCAGTGCCGCGGTCGTCGGTGAGAGCGCCGCAAACAACCCGCCGCAGTGAACCCAGCGCACGCCGCCGGCAAAAATCGCCTTCCAGTCAAAATCCCCCGGCTTCAGTTGGGCGCCCGCCTCGTTGGAGCGGTTGTAGAAGACCATGGGAGGACGCACGCCGTGTCCCTGGTCGCTATAAACTGCAGCCATGTTCGGTCCATGCACGCCGTCGTGCTTAAAGTGCTTGTAGATCGGCTTGACGCCCATCGCCCGCACCCGCTCCGCAATCAAGTCCCCGATCGGATAATCCACCATCGCCGATACAATCGCCGTCTTCATCCGAAAACAGTCCGACAGGTTGGCCGCCACGTTGAACTCACCGCCGCTGACGTGAATCTTGCACTCGGTCGCCTTGCGAAAGGGAATAATCCCCGGATCGAGCCGATGGATCAGTGCCCCCAGCGACAAAAAATCCAGTTCGCCATCCTTGCGAATCTTCAATCCATGGCTCATCGCGCAATCTCTCCTTGTGACAGTGAAGCGTCTTTGTCTTGATTTCGGTTACTGCTCATTATATAAAGGTCGGACCATTTCGGCGAAGTTCAACCCGCACTGCCCGCGGCCTTCTTCACATCGGCCAGCACCTGGTCCGTCGTCCACTCATTCCCCGGATAAAACGCAACCACCTTGCCGTCGCGTCCAATCAGCGTGGTCGAAAGCGTGTGGGTAATCGTGTCGTCGGCCCCGTGCGTAATCCCCACATCGAAAAACTTCGCCATCTCCAGCAGTACCGGCTTGGCCGGCGCCCCAAAATCCCAGTGCGCAAACGCGTTCCTGGCATCGCTGCCGATATAGGTGGCCCCATAGGCCCGCAGCCGCTCCGGCGTGTCATGCTCAGGATCGAAGCTCACGCTCAACAGATGGGTTTTTGCGTAGAGCGCGGGATTGGCCGCCAACTGGCTGTTGATCACCGCGAAGTTGTGCGTCACCAGCGGACAGAAGTTGGGCAGCGGGCAGCGGGTGTAGATAAACGTCACCAGCAGCACCTTGCCTCTGAACTGGCCCAGGTGAATTGGCCGCCCATCCTGGTTGCGCAGCGCAAAGTCGGGCACTTTGTCCCCTGCCGCCGGCACATGGTAAAACACCGTGGGCTTGTAATCCGGTTTTGCCTGCGCCACCACAACAATGTGATCGAGCACCACCGTCTCTTCAGAGCCCTTTGACACCAGCACGTCGGCGGTGATCACGTCGCCGGCGTGCAGGTCGCTCACAATGCCCGGATCTTTCAGTTGGTAGGGCATCGTCATGGCGTCCATAAAGCCCGGAATGGCCTCATGATCCAGCACCACAATTCCGTGCGCCGCATCGGTCGATACCACCTTGCCGCGAAGATGATAAACCGTCACGTTGGCTGCGCCAGTTGTGTTGGAGGGCTGGCCCGTGTGGCACCCAGCCAGCACGAACAAGGCTAAAAAGGAGGCGGTCAAGAGGGGGCGAATCATGCCCCCAGTTTACAACCGCCGCGGCGACCATCGCTGCGGCTTCCGCCGCTTATCGTCATCCTCGAGCGCTGTTTCAAGCTTCATTGACGCGCGCTGAGGTGCAAGCCGCGCGCGTCGGCCGTGGGATTTATACCTGCGCTCTACCCGGAGCGGCTTCAGGATAGGTATGCCCGATTGTGCTTCATGCCGGGTCGGCCCTCCTTGGGGTCGGGTCGACTAGTGTGCAATGCCTCTGGGTACAGCAATCCTGAAACCGCTATGGTCCCGCGCGGGTATATGCTACCGGACAGGCCACTTTCATCGGCTTTCTTTGACGACTCAGAAGGAGACCCATCCCTGTAAATGCGCCGATATCAGATGAAACTTGTTCTCCTTGCGGCTCTGCTGCTTTTCACGGGCACCGCTGCAACCTCCGCGCCAGCCCCAGGCAGCATTCAATTGCAGCGCGCGAAGCAAGGTGTCGCCGCGTTGCAGCAATGGTACGATCCAGCGCAGGGAGCCTATCGCACCACCGGATGGTGGAACTCGGCCAATGCCCTCACAGCACTGGTGGACTATGCGCGCATCAGTAAATCCACTGAATTTAACTTTCTGATCGCAAACACCTTTGTCGCCGCACAGAACCAGAACGCGGGGTTTCTGAACAACTACTTCGACGACGAGGGATGGTGGGCGCTGGCCTGGATTGACGCCTACGATCTAACGGCCAACAAGCAATATCTGGCCATGGCCGAGTCAATCTTTGCCGACATGACCACCGGCTGGAGCGACACCTGCGGCGGCGGCATCTGGTGGAGCAAGGAGCGCACTTACAAAAACGCAATCGCCAACGAGCTCTTTTTCTCCGTCGCCGCGCATTTGGCTAACCGCGACACGGTGCATCGCGGTTCATATCTTGATTGGGCCAATCGTGACTGGAAGTGGTTTGCGGTATCCGGCATGATCAATCAGGAGAAACTTGTGAATGACGGCCTTGGCCCCGCGTACGGCCCCGCCAACGCAGCCACCTGCCAAAACAACGGCCGCACCGTGTGGACCTATAACCAAGGAGTTCTGCTGGGCGGCCTCGCGGAGCTTTCGCGGCTCAACAGCGATGCCGCGCTGCTGCTCACCGCATACAAAATCGCCGCAGTGGCGATGGCGCACCTCGACGACATCGACGGTGTGCTGCACGATCCATGCGAACCGAAGTGCGGCGCAGACGGCGAACAGTTCAAGGGCATCTTTGTGCGCAATCTTGTCGCGCTCGATCGCGCATCGCCGCGGCCGGAGTACAAGTCCTTTCTTGAAACCAACGCGAATGCCATCTGGGATCGCGATCGAGGACCGGGCAATCAGTTGGGCCAGGTTTGGTCGGGTCCCTTCGACAACGCCAATGCCGCTACACAGAGCTCCGCGCTGGATGCGCTGGTGGGCGCCGCTACAGTTGAATCTGCCGGCCAGTGAATCACACGGCGGTTTCCCTGCATCGACAAGATTCAGCAGGCATGTTGCTCCTATGAATCGCAAATTGCTCGCCGTATCTCTTGCGGGCTCTTTTGAAGGTATTCTGTTCGGCTAACATATTGGCGCCAATGCCGGCGTTGCGGCAGATCCGCGCGCACGTTTCCGGCACTCGTTCCCCGGATAAATCTCGACGACCATGCCGGCCTTTGAGAGTATTCAAAGCCAACCCGCCGATCCATGAACCCCGCGCCGCGCCCTCGACCAGTCCCACCCCAGCTTTCCACTCCATCCTCCAACCCCGATGGCGTATAACGCTGAAATGGGGCAACAAAACCAACCTGAACCAAACGCGGAAATCGCCGCGTGGCTCAATGCCGGTGGCCAGGTCGTTGCCTCCAGTGAACGCGCCGCCCGCGCCCTTGCCGCCGCCTTCCATCGCGCTCGTCGCGCCGAAGGCCTCGACGCCTGGCCCGCCCCCGCTATTTTCGACTGGCAAACCTTCCTGCGCACCGCGGCTCAAGATCAATCGAATTCCGACGCCCGCCTGCTTCTCAACCCACTGCAGGAGCAATCGCTCTGGGCAGCCATCGCAGGCTCAGACACGCACCTCGCCACCCTGCTCGAGGGTCCGCGCAACCGCATGGCCAACCTCGCAATGCAGGCGCACAGCCTGCTCTGCTCCTATGCCCCGGACTACCTTTGCACCTCAGCCCGTGCAGCCTGGCAGGCGGATGCCGAAAACTTCAGCACCTGGCTCGCCGCCTTTGACGAAACCTGCCGCGCCGCCAAACTGCTCAGCCCCGCTCGTCTTCCTCTGGAACTGATCCCGCGCCTCGAAGCCAACCCTGCCGCCCGTCCGCCCCTGCTCCTCGCCGGGTTCGATCGCATTCTTCCCACCCAGCGCCGCCTCTTTGACGCCTGGGGCGCGTGGCAGCAAGCCTCCCTGGCCGCGCCCTCCTCCAATCTCCGCTTCTACGCCGCCGCTGACACGCAATCCGAGCTGGCCGCCTGCGCGCTCTGGTCGAGATCGCAACTAGCTGCCAATCCAGGCGCAAATCTCCTCGTTATCGCCCAGGACCTGGCAAAACGCCGTGGCGAAATCGAGCGCGCCTTCCAAAATCTCGCTGGCGCACCCACCGACCATCCCCTCTTCGAGTTCTCCCTCGGCATCCCGCTCGCGCAGGTCGCCCTCCCGCGCGGTGCGCATCTGCTTCTGCGCTGGCTCACAGGCCCCATCGATGAAAATGAGCTCGACTGGCTGCTCTCCACTGGTCAAACCGCGGCCGATCCGCAGGAAACCGCAGCCCTCCAAACCTCGATGCGCTCACTACGCCGCCGCGGCCTGGAGCGCACCCGCTGGTCCCTCGGCGCTTTCATCGCCCAGTTGTCGAACCTGCAAATGCCTTCAGCCTGGGCCGTCCGGCTCGCCCATGCCCAACGCCTCCTCAAAGAAGATGATCTTCTTCAATCCCCGCTCCAATGGGCCGAGGTGGTCCCGCGGATTCTTGAGGCGGCTGGCTGGCCCGGCGCGCGTCCCCTCTCGAGCGTCGAGTTCCAGTCTCTGCGCCGCTGGCAGCAAACCCTCGAGTCCTGCGCCACCCTGGGCTTCGACGGGCGCCGCATCTCCTGGCCCAATTTCCTCTCCATCCTCGCCCGCACCCTAGAGGAAACCCTCTTCGCCCCCGAGTCGCGCGACGCGCCCATCCAGATCGCCGGTCCCGCCGAATCCGCCGGCCTCACCGCCGACGGTCTCTGGTTCATGGGCGCGAGTCAGGACTCCTGGCCCTCCGCAGGCACAACCAATCCGCTTTTGCCGCTATGGGTCCAGCGCACCGCCGCCATGCCCCACGCCACCACCCAGCTTGACTGGGAGCTGGCGCACTCCATCACCGCGCGCCTGCTCGGCTCCGCGCCCCAGGTCAACTTCAGCTTCGCCCGCCTGAGCGAGGATGTCGAAACCCACCCCTCGCGCCTCATCACGCAGTTCGCCGGCCCCCACCAAAGAATTCCCGCCGAGCTCACGATCCCGTCCGCCCCGCAACAGCTCACCGTCCCCTTTGAAGACTTCAGCCAAATCCCCTTTCCGGCAGGCAAAGTCGAAGGCGGCTCCGGAGTCCTCACCGCGCAATCGCAGTGTCCCTTCAAAGCCTTCGCCAACGCGCGCCTCGGAGCCCAATCCTGGCAGCCCGCTGAAGCCGGACTCACCGCCGCCCAGCGCGGCCAACTCCTCCACGCCGTCCTCCACGCCGTCTGGGCCGGCCCGCCGCGCGGCCTCCGCACCCTCGACGACCTTCAATCTCTCGAAAATCCAGCTGCCTTCGTCGCCAACCTCGTCGGCCAGGTCCTCGCCGAGCAGATCGGCTCCGCACTCCGTGATCGCCTGCCGCGGCGCTATCTCGAGCTTGAAGCGCAGCGCCTCAGCCGCCTGGTTACTGAGTGGCTCCGCTACGAATCCATCCGCATCCCCTTCACCGTCGTCAAAACCGAGGCGCGACAAACCATCGCTCTCGCCGGCCTCACCTTCGATGTGCGCCTCGACCGCATCGACCGCCTCAACGACAACTCGCTTCTTGTCATCGACTACAAAACCGGCCTTGTCTCGCCCAAATTATGGGAACCGCCCCGCCCCGACGACGTCCAGCTCCCCCTCTACGCCGGCTTTGCCCTCGATCCCGATGAAGAGTTGGGCGGACTAGCCTTCGCCCGGGTGCGCAGCGGCAAAGCGCAAGGCTTCACCGGCCATGTCGGCGACGCCTCCGCGAGGTTGCTACCCAACCTGACCGCCAGAAGCGCCCTCGTCAAAAACAAGTTCACCGCCGAGCAGCTTCTCGACTGGCGCGACACGATCGAGCAGCTCGCCGCCGATTTCCTCGCCGGCCGCGCCGAGGTCGATCCTCGCGATTATCCCAACACCTGCGAGTACTGCGGCCTCGAATCCCTCTGCCGCATTGCGGAAAACCGCGCCTTGCTGGACCCCGCCGAAGACCCTGGAGATGACTCGTCCGACCCCGATCTTGACCAGGAGGACGGCGATGACTAACCCCGCCTCTCAAACTCCCCCTCCCGATCAGCTGCAGCGTGAGCGCGCCCTCCATCCCCTGAACTCCGTCCTCGTCCAGGCCCCCGCCGGCTCCGGCAAAACCGACCTGCTCACTCGCCGCTTTCTCTCTCTCCTGGCCCAGGTCGCCGAACCCGGACAAATCGTCGCCATCACCTTCACCAAAGCCGCCGCCGCTGAAATGCGCCATCGCATTTTGCACGAGCTCGAACGAGCCGCGGCCCGCACTGACGCCGCGCCCGATCCCGACGCCTTTTCAATGGAACACCTCGCCCAGCGCGCTCTGGCCCACTCCAAATCGCTCGGCTGGAATCTCCTCGATCAGCCCGCCCAGCTCCGCATCGCCACCATCGACTCTTTCTGCCGCGAAATCGCCCTGCAACAACCCCTGCTCTCCGGTCTCGGCGACGGCCTCGGCATCTACGAGCAGCCCGACGAGCTTTATCGCCGCGCCGCCCGCCGCACACTCCAGCAAATCGGCGCCGCAGAAGCCGGAGCCGGCGATCCCGCCCTCACCGCCGCCATCGAATTCCTCTTGCTGTGGCGTGACAACAACTGGCAGGAGATGGAAGACCTCCTCATCCAGATGCTTCAGCAGCGCGATCGCTGGATGCACGCCTTCGTCCTCGATCGCGATCCCGATGAAGATGAACTGCGCCGAACCCTCGAACGCCCCTTCGCAAAAGCCATCGCCGCCGCTCTCGCCGCAGTCAGCCAACTCCTCGACCAGCTCCCCGGCGTCCGCGAAGAAGCTCTGGCGCTGGCCCGCTTTGCCTGCGAACAGGGAGCCGGCGCGCTCTTCCAGACACTCGCAGAGCTCGCCGACTTCCCTTCCCCGCCGTGGGCGTCGAGCGAAGACCTAGAGGGGGCACGCCAGGCCTGCGCATGCCTCTGCACGCTGCTGCTCACCAACGACGGCGGCTTCCGTAAGCAGGTGAACAAGCGCCTTGGCTTCCCAACCGATCGCAAACGCGAGAAAGCTCAACTCCTCAACCTCATCGCTCGACTCTCGGCGATCCCCGACCTCGAATCCGCTCTCGCCGCCGTCCGTTCCCTGCCTCCCGCCCACTACACCGACGAAGACTGGCAAATCGTCCGCGCCAGTTTCACGCTCCTCCGCCGCGCTGCCGCCGAGCTCCGCATCGTCTTCGCTGAAGCCGGAGCAGCCGACTACACTGAGGTCGCGCAGACCGCCCTCAACGTGCTCCGCAGCCCCGACGGCAGCCCCACCGACGCCGCCATCTCGCTCGCCGATAACATTCATCACATCCTTGTCGATGAATTCCAGGACACCAGCCGCCGCCAGCACGACCTGCTCCGCGGCATCATCGCCGCCTGGCCTGAGCGCGAAGGACGGACCTGCTTCGTCGTCGGCGACCCCATGCAATCCATCTACTTCTTCCGCGACGCCGACGCCGAGCTCTTTCCCCGCGTCCGCGACCTGGGCCTTGAAATTCCTGGCGCAGACCCCTTCCTTTTCAACCCCCTTGCCCTCACCTCGAACTTCCGCACCGTCGCGCCGCTGGTCAAGAGACTCAACGATGTCTTCGCAAAGGTCTTCGAGGTGGACGATGGCAGCGGCATCCAATTCGCATCCGCTGAGCCAGCTCCTCAGTCCACCGGTCCCTCGTCCCCAATTCCAGTTCAACCCTTCCAATTGCACCTGAGCTTCGAGCCGCGCGTCCCTCGTGCGAAATCATCCAGCCCCGGTGCGGCCGATGAAAAAGAAGTCCTCCGCGCCGCCCAGATCGAGGAGATCGTCCAACTCATCCGCAGCCACGCCGAACGCATGCAGCAGGCGCGCGTGGCAGGCCGCTACTACCGCATCGCCGTCCTCGGCCGCACCCGCAACGCCCTCGCGCCCATCGCCCAGGTCCTACACGAAGCGCAAATTCCCTTCCGCGGTGTCGATCTCGAAAGGCTTGCCGCCCGCCCCGAAGTGCTGGACGCTCTCTCTCTCGCCCGCGCCCTCCTCAATCCCGTCGACCGCGTCGCCTGGCTCGGCGTTCTGCGTGCTCCCTGGTGCGGTCTCGCGCTCAGTGACCTGCACATGCTCACCAGCGCTGACAATCCCGAGGTCGCCGCCCGTCCCGTCCCCGAACTTCTCGGCGAACGGCTCCATCTACTCGCCACGGACGCGCGCCTCGCCGTCGAACGCGTGCTTCAGGCGCTCGCGGCCGCAGCGCATCTGCGTTTTTCGCAGCCAGCCGCCGCGCTCGGAACCTGGCTTCAGCAAGTCTGGCTTCTGCTTGGCGGCGCCGCCTGCGTTGACCCTGCCGCGCGCGCCAATCTCAACCTCCTCTGGCAGACGCTCGACGCCCTTCCCAACGGCGAACCCGATCTGCTTGGCCCAGCCCTTCCGGCTGCCCTCGACAAATTGACCGCGCAACCCGACCCCAACGCCGATGCCGATTGTGGCGTCCAGCTCATGACCATCCACAAAGCCAAGGGCCTCGAATTCGAAGTGGTCATCGTCCCAGAATTGCAGGCCCGCTCTCGCCAGGGCGCCTTCAAAATGCTCTCCTGGCTCGAACGCGGCCTTCCGCCGCAGGACATTTCAGACGATCCCGAAGAAATCACCGAGTTTCTCGTCGCGCCACTCCAGTCCAAAGGCGCAGACGGCGGATCAACGAAACAATGGGTCGACCACATCTATCGCGAACGCGAAGCCCAGGAGAACCGCCGCATCCTCTATGTAGCCGCAACCCGCGCCCGCAATGAGCTGCATCTCTTTGCCCGCCTCGCCTGCAAGCAAAACAAGAAAGGCGGCTGGATCCTCGCCGAACCTGTCAATAGCCTGCTCGCAACCGCTTGGCCGGCGCTCGCAACAGAAATCGGCCAACGCTTCGAGGAATGGAAAGAAGCTCTCCCACAGCCCCAGGCAGAATCCGCCGCCATCGAATCCATCGCTGCCTCAGGCGAAAGCAATCTTCTTCAAATGCCCGTGCCGCTTCGGCCCACGATCCTCCGCCGTCTGCCTCCCAGCTATATTCCCCCCGCCGTCCACGTGGAACTCCCGAGGCAGTCTTCGCTCGACGCAACCCCCGCGTCTAAGAGCGCACTCTACACGCGCCACGAAGGCGGACTGCTCTCGCGCGCGCTCGGCACCGCAACCCACGCGTTTCTCGAAGAGCTCTCCCGTCTGCGCATCGCGAACGACTGGCCCGCTGCCCGCTCCGCGATCAAGCAGTTCCAACCCGCGGTCGCGGCGCGAATTTGCGCCGTGGGCATCGATCCCGGCAAAGCCTCCGCTATCGCCGCCGAAGCGCTTGGCCTTGCTCTTAACGCCGCCGAAGAGCCCACCGGCCAATGGATTCTCTCGCCGCACCCGCAAGCCGCCAGCGAACTGGGCTGGGTGGGCATCATCGACGGCGCTCTGCGCACCGTGCAGGTCGACCGCATCTTCCGTGCCGGCCTTGCGCCTCTCTCTTCAGGTGACGATGCCTGGTGGATCATCGACTACAAAACAGCCCACGCCGCCGCCCCGGATCCTCTCGCCTCGGCGGCTGTTCTGCCCAGCTTGCGCGCCCTCTTCGCGCCCCAGCTCGAAGCCTATGCGCAACTCCTCCGCAACCTCCACGGGAAAGACGCGCTCCTCCGCGCCGGACTCTACTATCCGCGCATGAGCCTCTTCGATTGGTGGGAAATTTAGAGCGGTTTCAGGATAGGTATGCCCGATTGTGCTTCGTGCCAGGTCGCCCCTCCCTGGGGTCGGGTCGACTTGAGTGCAATGCCTCCGGGTACAGCAATCCTGAAACCGCTATAATTCTTCAGCGGCAGCGTCAAGAGAAAAAGGCGCAGGCTTGAAGCCCGCGCCCCGGTGAATCCATACCCGAACTACTGCAGGTTCGCCATCAAGCTGGCCAGCGCTTCCTTTGAAGGCCGCGTCAGCGATTCTGGCAGCGTAGCCAGCGGTTCTTCCACAAAATTCAGCTGATCGAGGAAGGTCGGCTTCTGCGTATCGATATAGAAGATGCCCGTCAGGACCTCTTCCTTCTGCTGCGCCTCCATCAGCGTGCGCACCGCATTCGCCTTGTCCGTCGGGTCATAGTCATCAAGCAGCTTGCGCAGCCGCAGGCTCGATCCGTCGTGCATCTCCACGTCGTACACCTCGCCGGAATCGTAGTCCACCTCGATATCATCGAAGCTGGCCACAAATCCGATCTCGTTGATCGGCTCGTCGTTCTCCTGCAAAAATTTGTAGCTCTTGGTCGAGCCCTCGTGATCGTTAAATGTCACGCAGGGGCTGATTACGTCCAGCATCACGGTCCCCTTGTGCGCAATCGCCGCCTTCAGCATCGAGAGCAGCTGCTTCTTGTCGCCAGAGAACGAGCGCCCTACAAACGTCGCGCCCAGTTGGATCGCCAGCGCGCAGGTATCGATGCCCGGCAGCTCGTTGATCACCCCCGTCTTCAGCTTCGACCCGAGGTCGGCCGTGGCTGAAAACTGTCCCTTGGTCAGCCCGTACACGCCGTTGTCCTCAATGATGTAGATCATCGGCAGGTTGCGCCGCATCAGGTGAACAAACTGTCCCATCCCGATCGAGGCCGAATCGCCGTCGCCCGATACGCCCAGCGCCAGCATCGTCCGGTTGGCCAGCACCGCGCCCGTCGTCACCGAAGGCATGCGTCCGTGCACGCTGTTGAACGAGTGCGAGCGGTTCATAAAGTAGGCCGGGCTCTTCGACGAGCAGCCGATCCCGCTCATCTTCATCACCCGCTCCGGCTCCACGCCCATCTCGAACATCGCATCGATAATGCGTTCCGAGATCGCGTTGTGCCCGCAGCCGGCGCACAGCGTGCTCTTGCCGCCGCGATATTCAATGATCGGAAGGCCGATATGGTTCACTTTGGGTGTTGGGGTCGCGGTCGCCATTTTAGAGGCCCTCCTTGGTCGCAAACTCTTCGGTAATCGTGCGGGCATCCATCGGCAATCCGTTGTAGTGCAGTATGCTGCGCAGCTTCGCCACCTGCTCGGCGGGAAGATCGAGCTTCAGCAGGCTCTCCAGTTGCGCATCGCGGTTCTGTTCCACCACGTAAACGCGCTCGTGCGATGCCACAAAGTCGTGAATCTCGTGCGCAAACGGATAGGCCCGGATGCGCATGTAGTCCACATCCTTGCTGTACTCTTTCTTGATCTGGTCCAGGCTCTCTCGCAGCGCAAAGTCCGTGGTGCCGTAGGCCAGAAAGCCGATTTTCGAGCTTCCGTCTTTCACCACCACCGGCGCCGGAACCAGCGTCCGCGCATTCTCAAACTTGCGCGACAGACGATCCATCACCTGCTGATACTCGTCCGGACGTTCCGTGTAGCCGGCCGCGTCGTTGTGTCCCGAGCCGCGCGTAAAATAAGCCGCCTTGGGATGATCGGTGCCCGGCAGCGTCCGCCAGCCGACCGCATCGCCGTCCACATCGCGGTAGCGCGCGAACCCTCCCAGGCGGTCAAGATCTTGCTTGGTCAGAACCTTGCCCCGGTCCAGCGGCTTCTCAGGATAGTCGAACGGTTCCGACATCCAGTTGTTCATCCCCAGGTCCAGATCCGACAGCACAAACACGGGCGTCTGCAGCCGCTCCGCCAGGTCGAAGGCAGCATAGCCCAGTTCAAAGCACTCCTTCACATTGCCCGGCAGCAGCACAATGTGTTTCGTGTCGCCATGCGATAAAAAAGCTGTCGACAGCAAATCCGCCTGCGACGTCCGCGTCGGCATGCCCGTCGAGGGCCCCGTCCGCTGCACGTCGAAGATCACGCCCGGCAATTCGGCATAGTAGCCCAGCCCCGTGAACTCGGCCATCAGCGAGATGCCCGGTCCCGAAGTCGCCGTCATTGACCGCGCACCCGCCCAGCCCGCACCCAGCACCATACCAATCGCCGCCAGCTCGTCCTCTGCCTGCACCACGGCAAACGTCGCCTTGCCTTCAGGCGTCACGCGAAACTTCTTCAACAGGTCTACCGTAGCCTCCACTACCGAGGTCGAAGGCGTAATCGGATACCACGCAACCACCGTCACTCCGGCGAACACCGCGCCCATGCCGCAGGCCGCGTTGCCGTCGATGATGATCTTGCCCTTGGTCGCATTCATCGGCTCGATAAAGTACGGGTCCTGCTTGGTAAACGTCGACTGCGCGTAATCAAACCCCGCCTTCACCCCGCCGAAGTTCAGTTCGAATACCTTCTGCTTCTTCGCAAACTGCTTCTGCAGTCCGCGCTCCACCACGTTGAGATCGATGTTCAATATCTGCGCCACCGCACCCACGTACACCATGTTCCGCACCAGCTTGCGCAGCTTGGCCTCGGGACAGATGGCCGCCGTAATCTTGTCGAAGGGCACGGGATAAAACACCACATCGTCGCGATACTGCTTCAGGTCCAGCTTTTCTTCGTAGATCGCCACGCCGCCCGGGGGCAACGCCAGCGCGTCTTCGCGCGCCGTTTCCGGGTTCAGCGACACCAGCACCTCAGCCTCGCGCTTGCGGGCCACATATCCCTCTTTGCTGGCGCGAATCGTGTACCACGTGGGCAGTCCGGCGATGTTCGACGGGAAGAGATTTTTTCCGCTGACGGGAACTCCCATTCCGAAGATGCTTTTCAGCAGAACGCTGTTGGCGGATTGCGAGCCGGACCCGTTCACCGTTGCTACGTTGATGCTGAAATCGTTTGTCACGCGCGGGCGCGCGCTCAGTTGACCCTGCTCTTGACCCAGGGCCAGGTTTCCAGTCGCCATTTGGCGGGATTCCCTTCCAAAAGATTCTTAAAATGCGGCGCGCGTTTCGCACCCAAATGTGATTATAGTCACTTTAACGATGCGTCGTACCGCTTCATGACGCGATAGTAACCCTCTCTTGCACCTCCCAAAAAGGTCATCCGTCACTCCACTTTCGTTCGCGCCAATCCCCCGCCCGAACCTCCGTTCCAGGCGCTCCCAGACCATTCTCCAGGAAACGCCTGAAATCAGCACAAATAACTCAATCTAAATGCATTAACCATCCATTTCCCGCGCTTACCGCACCAGTTCCGAGGCCAGTTCAATCTCCTCGTGATGCGTGCTTCCCGGAATATCCAGCGATCCCAAAACGATCGTCTTGCCCGGATTCAGCGTCGAACTCCCCTCCAAAACAGACTGGCGAATGACCGGGTCTTGCATGCCCAGAGCATGGCCTTCTTCCGGAAGGGTCGACTGCTCCACTTTTGTCTGCAAACTCGCGCCGTCCAGTGTCGCCTCAATGCTCAATCCCACATCCAGGTACTGCACCTCCGTGTTCTCTCCCGAACTTCCTTCCTTATACGACCCGGTAATAATCGGCACGCGCCTGCCTTGCTTCATCGTCGCCTTGGCGCCGGGAACGACGATCATGCTGAAGTGCTGCGCGCCGGCCTGCTTGCCGCCCTCTGCATCGGTAATCGTGAACGTCAGCTTGTACTCCTTCTCCGGCTGGTCCATCTGGGCCACAATCTTCCGCGCCAGGTCAATCTCCTCCTGCGTGCCCCACAGCGAAATCGCGGCCCGCGACTGAACTCCATAAATCCTCGCCCGCGGAAGCATATTCCGCAGGTCCGTCATCACGTCGTTGATGGCGCGCTGCTGTGTCATGTTTGTCAGCATCAACGTCTCATACATCTCCACGCGCGCCGGCCCCACTGCTGCGTGGCTCCCCGCAGCCTCCACATGCTCCGGTGTTGCCGCCGTTGGCTCCACAGGTTGCGTCTGCGCGCTTGCACCGCGCGCCAACAGCATCAAGGCCAGCGTGAGTCCGCCCATCGTACACACGCACCTCCGCCCTCTCCTGGTCAATGCAGGATTCACATTCATATTCAGCCTCTCTGGTTCGTCTCTTGATTTTGAAGAACCCCGCGCTGCACCCAGCATGCACGCCGCGGCCTCTTCTAGGTGATGGACGCCGCCACCGCCCCACCGCTCGAAAACAAACGAAAAAGTTTAAGAACCGCCCACCGGAGTGTCCCTGGTCCCTTAGTCTCTAGTCCCTAGTCCCTGGTCCCTGGTCCCCGGTCTATATAATCGCCGCAACCTTCCATGAAAGGTCACGGCATTGATTTCAAACGCCACAGCGCAACGCCGCACCCGCCCGGCCTACGGCCTCTCGCCTGAGAGCCTCCGCACCCTGCGCGCCTTGAAGACACCGAAACAAATCCAGCAGTTCATCGATGCGCTCGAGTATCAGTATGCTGACACAGCCCGCTCCCCGCAGTGCGCGCTGCGCGAGCGCAAAGGCCATTGCCTTGAAGGCGCATTGCTGGCTGCCGCCGCCCTCCGCGTCCATGGTCATCCGCCACTGCTCATGGATCTCGAATCCGTGCGCGACGACGATCACGTTGTGGCTCTCTATCGCGAACGTGGCCTCTGGGGCGGCATCGCCAAGTCGAACTTCGCAGGGCTGCGCTTTCGCGCGCCCGTCTATCGCACCCTGCGCGAGCTCGCGCTCAGCTACTTCGAGTTTTATTACAACCTGCGCGGCGAACGAACCCTGCGCAATTACTCGCAGGCCGTGACCCTTGAACGCCTCGACCCCCTCCACTGGATGAACTCGGAACAGGATGTCTGGTGCGTGCCGGAGCTGTTGATCGCGGCCAGGCATTACCCCCTCTTTCCCGACAAAGTGGCCCGCGCACTGCCCCGTCTTGACCGCCGCAGCTTTGAGGCCGGAATGCATGGCTGGGTCAAGCACTAACGAGATTAGATCTCTGACCGCTTGTCCTCATACCAGCTCCGGGTGCCCCAGGTGCCCAGCATTCGGACGCCGCAACGGTCGTCGACCGTCCCCTTCGATGCCGGCATCGTGTTGCTTTTACCTTTCTGGACATTTTCGAGAACAAAGCGAGGGTACGTTCGCTTGCAGGCATTGCAAGTTGAGATAAGCCCGGCTAAACTAACTGCCAGCGCTGGAGCTCACCATGGAAAAGCACGTCCCCGCGGATTCCGCCTCAGCCTCCATCGACCACAAGATCAAGCAGCTCGGCGACTGGCGCGGAGAAATCCTCGCCCATCTCCGCCAGCTCATCCACCAGGCCGATCCCGGCATTGAGGAGGAGTGGAAATGGGCCAAGCTCACCAGCCCTGGCACCCCCGTCTGGTCCCATGACGGCATCGTCTGCACAGGCGAATCGTACAAGCAGGTCGTCAAGCTCACTTTCGCCCGCGGAGCCTCCCTTTCAGACCCGAAAAAGCTCTTCAATTCCGGCCTTGAAGGGAACGTGCGCCGCGCCATCGACGTTCGCGAAGGAGAGAAGATCGACGAAGCTGCCTTCAAGCAACTCATCCGCGCCGCCGTCCAAGCTAACTCCGCAGCCCAGGCTCAGCGGGCAGCCAAGAAGAAGTGACCTCACCCCACGCGGCTCGCTGGGTCTGATCCCTGTACCCTGTCCGTGGCCGGCGCCCTGACAACACCGGTGTGCGCTGGACGGGTAGAATGTCCTGGATCTCAAATACAAAGAGGAAATCCCGCTCTAAACGCTGGAGCCCGTTCATGAAGCGCCAATGTGTTGTCTTTCTATGGCTCATTTCTGCCGTCGCGGCGGCTGCCCAGGCGGCGCTGCAACTTGATCCCGAAAATCCGCACTACTTTCTCTTTCGCGGACATCCGACCGTTCTGGTTACCTCCGGCGAGCATTATGGCGCGGTGATCAATCGCGCATTCGACTACGTGCTCTATCTGGACGAACTCCAGCGCAACCACCTGAACCTTACACGGCTTTGGGTTGGCCCCTACCGCGAGTCAGACAGCGATTTTTCCATTGCCGACAACACGCTTGCCCCCTTGCCCGGCGCATTCATTCCTCCCTGGGCACGCAGCCAGACGCCCGGAGCCTCCGACCACGGCAATCGTTTTGACCTCTCACACTGGAACCCTGATTACTTTCAGCGTCTCGTGAATTTCGTTGCCGCGGCTCAAAAGCGCGGCATCGTGGTCGAGGTCAATCTGTTCTGCCCCTACTACGACGACTCGATGTGGAAGAACAGCCCTCTCTATATCGCGAACAATGTGAGCGGAATCGGCGATGTGCCGCGCACCGAAGTCCTTACCCTCAGGCATCCAGACCTGATGGCCGTTGAAGACAGGATGGTCCGCAAGATTGTTGCCGAGTTGAACCATTTCGACAATGTCTACTATGAGATCTGCAACGAACCCTACTTTGGCGGGGTCACACTGGACTGGCAACGGCACATCTCCGGTGTCATCGCAGAGCAAGAGACGAAGCTCCCTGTTCGGCACCTCATCTCGCAAAACATCGCCAACGGCTCCAGCACGATCGAAGATCCCGATCCGCGCGTCTCCATTTTCAACTTTCACTACTCGCGTCCGCCCGAATCTGTCGCCATGAACTACGCCCTCAACCGTGTTGTCGGCTTCAATGAGACCGGCTTTGACGGCAACGCCGATGCAACCTACCGCATCCAAGGCTGGAGCTTTCTCGCGGCGGGCGGCGGACTCTTCAATAACCTCGATTACTCCTTCACCGTTGGGCACGAACGCGGCGACTTCGTCACCGGCGCGAAAACGCCCGGTGGAGGCAGCGCGGCGCTGAGACGGCAACTGGGCGAGCTCAGGGAGTTTTTCGATCATCTGCCGCTCAATCAAATGAGACCCGCGAATGGCGTCCTTCTCAGCGGCATTCCAAACGGCGGTGCTGCCTATGTCCTCGCCAAACCCGGATCCGCCTATCTCGTCTACATCAGCCACACTCGAGTTGAAACCGTGAAGAAGGATGAGACTCGCTTTTCCATCGATGCCGGCCCCCACGAGGCAAAGATTGTCCTGAATCTTCCAGCCGGCTCCTACCGCGCCCAGTGGCTTGACCCCGCGGACGTCCATACGATCCGAAAGTTGCGCTTCAGCCATGCCGGAGGCGCCTGTACGCTCGCATCGCCTTCCTATGGCGCGGATATTGCCCTGTACCTGCGTGCCGGACATTAAGTTCCGGAGCGAATTGCGGAGTAAACGAATGCAACCTGATAAGCGATTGAGCCATCAAGCCCAGTAACGATGCCGATCGAGGAGATCTATGAGAATGGTCCGGAACGTCTCTGTTTTGTTCGTCGCCCTGCTTGCAAGTCTGCTCGCCGCACAACAACCCCAGCCTGCCGATCCCTCCTCCTCCGACGCCATCCAGCTCAACGTGACTGTCGACACCAAAAGCGGGCAGCCGGCCGTTAACCTTGGTCAACAGGACTTCACCATCCTCGACAACAAAACCCCGCGCCCCATCACTTCCTTTAAGGTCATGAACCCCGCCCAGGAGCCGGTCAAGGTCATCCTTCTCATCGACGCGGTCAACGTGCCTCTTACCATGCTGTCGAACGTTCGTGATGGCGCCGGGAATTACTTGAAGGCGCGGGAAGGTCAGGTGGCTCATCCCACGGCACTCGCGGTCCTCACCGACAAGGGTGCGGCAATCACCACCGGCTTCTCCACCAACGGCCTCGTTCTGAATGACAACCTCCAACACCAGGCCGTCGGTCTGCGCGAAATCAACCGCAGCTCGGATTGGGGTGAAAATGAGCGTCTCCAGATCTGCCTCAACGCCCTCTATCAATTGCTGGCGTACTCCTCGACCTTGCCGGGCCGCAAAATCATCCTCTGGATCTCGCCCGGCTGGCCTCTCATGCCCGCTCCCGAGGGCTACCTTACGTCGAAACAGGAGCGGCAGATCTTCGACTCCATCGTGTCCTTCTCCACGCAAATGAGGCGGAACAACGTCACTCTCTACGACATCAATCCCGTCGGCCCCTCTGAATCCATTGCCCAATCCAATTTCTACCAGGGCTTTCTCAAGGGGATAGCCAAGCCTGGCGATGCGCAAATGCCCGATCTCGGCCTTCAGGTGATCGCGGATCACAGCGGAGGGCTCGCTCTCGAGTCCAATAACGATATCGCTGCCCAAATCCAGAGATGCCTCACCGACCTTCAGTCCTGGTACGCGATCACCTTCGATCCGCTGCCCTCCGATAAGCCCGACATGTACCACCACATCGAAATCAAACTCACCCAGCGTGATCTGGTCGCTCGAACCCTCGACGGCTACTACGCCAACACGCGCGCCATCCAAACCGCCCGCTGATTTAGATCCGCATGCGCCCCATCCATGAAACAGCTTCATCGTTTCATGGGTGGGAGTCGAAAACGATCCCCATCGTCCCCCTGCTCCCTATGCGTGACTGGAGTCACGTCGCTGACCGCGCAGGCAGTTTAGCCTAGATTCAAGCCCGTACACCGGCAAGCGGTTCGGCCCAAAAGGAGCCAGAATGAATCTGGGGTTTATCGAGAGCAGGACATTTGACGAAATCGCGCTGGGCGACACGGCCGGCACCGAACACGTTCTAACTACCGATGACGCGATGGCCTTTGCCTCCATCTCCGGATTCAACTCGGTCCTCAAGCCGGAAGAAGCGATTGCGCGCGCTGGCGGAATTCCGCCCACCGGCCCCAACATGTGGTGCGCCTCTCTGGTCTCCGGCCTTTTCAGCATGCACATTCCCGGACCCGGCGTCACCTTGACCCAGATCTCTCTCTCTTTCCACAACCGCATCCGTGTCGGGGACCGCATCCTGGTCAAAGTCCAGGTCACCGCCAAGGAAGAAGCCACAAAAACTCTCACCTTCGATTGCGAAGCCCACAACGGAAAAGGCGTCTCCATCTTCACCGGCACGGCCCAGTGCATTGCGCCTCCCACCAAGACTGCGCTGGTCCACGCTCCCCGTGCCCCAACTCATCGTCTCCAATCCTTATCGCCGCTATAGCGAGATGATCGCCCGCGCCACCTCAAGGCCCGCCGTCAGAACGGCGATTGTGTGGCCCTGCGACGAGGTCTCACTCGGCGGAGCCCTCCAGGCCTACCATGACAAACTGGTGATCCCCGTCCTGGTCGGTGCTGAAGACAAAATCCGCAACCTGGCCACGACCCTCGAATTCAACCTGGACGGAGTGCGCGTCGTCGACACTCCTGACAGCCGTTCCGCCGCCGCGCGCGGCGTGGAGCTGGCCCGCAAGGGCGAAGTCGAAATGCTGATGAAGGGCTCGCTGCACACCGACGAGCTGATGAGCGCCGTCGTCTCCCGCGAAGGAGGCATGCGCACCGGCCGCCGCATCAGCCACGTCTTCGCGCTTGACGTGCCCATGTATCACAAAACCCTTTTCGTCACCGATGCGGCCATCAACATCCAGCCCGACCTCGATACCAAGATCGATATTCTGCAGAACGCGATCGACATGATGTTGAAGCTCGAGGTCGTCAATCCCAAGGTGGCCATCCTGTCGGCCGTCGAGTCGGTCAACCCCGCCATCCCCTCCACCCTCGATGCCGCCGCCCTCTGCAAGATGGTGGACCGCGGTCAGATCACCGGCGCAATCGTCGATGGTCCCCTCGCATTTGACAATGCCATTTCCAGCGACGCCGCAAAGATCAAGAAGATCAACTCGAAGGTAGCCGGCGATGTCGATCTGATGATGGTTCCCAATCTCGAAGCAGGCAACATCCTCTTCAAGGAGCTGCAATACCTGGCCGGCGCGCTGGCCGCAGGCGTAGTGGTCGGCGCCAAAGTCCCCATCGTGCTCACCAGCCGCGCCGACGGCGAACTGGCCCGCATGGCAAGCTGCGCTCTGGGCGCCCTGCTGGCCAAGCCCGCCCCTCCGCGCGAGTAAGCCCCAAAGGCCATTCCCCTCCGTGCGTGTGCCCCTTTCATCGCAGCCTTATCGCGATGAAGGAGCCTCGCAACCCCGCGCGTACCAGTAGACGGGCTCTCAACCCTATCGAGACGCGGCGACAATATGGACTACACTGAACCCATAACGGACGAAGATCGGCAATGAGCGAAAAATCAAAGATTCTTATCGTTGCGGACACGAGAGAGTGTTCGTCCGGCAACGCCTGCAGTGATCCTGCAAGTCTGGACCGGCGCGAGTTTGGGCGTCTTGTGGCGAGTGCCAGCGCAGGAGCGTTTCTTGCTTCCCGAACGGCGCTTGCCGCCGGCGCCGATTCCGCTTTGGCGACCGGAGTCCTGACTCTGAGAACCGGGACATCCAGCTTCACGATCGATGGTTCAGGTTCCCTCCGAGCGATCGACATGGGCGGCCGGAATCAGGTTGCACCCTCGCAACCCGCGCCGATCCTGAGCGTTCGCGTGGCCGGCGAGTTGCATGCGCCCGATCACGCAACCTGGAATCCGAAACGCGACACGCTGACCTTAAGATTCGATGCGGTCAAGGCAACCGCCTTGGTGGCGCTTCATGCCAGGCCAACGCACGTCACCCTCGAGTTGACAGCTTTGCGTACGGCGCAGCCGGTTGAACTGGTGCTATGGGGGCCGTATCCCATCGGTATCGGAGACCTCGTCGGAGAGGTGGTTGGCGTGGTGCGCGATTCCGAGTCTGCCGTTGGCATTCAGGCGCTCGACACCAAAACGATGGGTGGCGATGCCTCAGAGGAAAGTGACATCGCTCCCGACGGCCTGGTGGCCGATGATGGAGGAACCTATCCGGGATTGCCCCTCGAGTTGAAGAAGCAGCAGCAGTGGCGGGGAAACACGGCGATGCGCACGGAATTTGGCAGCACCCTGCAAGCCTATTGCCGGAACCGCGACAAGCCTCGCGTCATCAGCAATTGGGGCGTTGATCCGTTCGTGGCAGAGCCCTTTAGCGACGGAGGCGTGATCGGCAGCAAGATCGCGTTGTTCGCCTGCCCAGCGGCGCAGGCATTGCCGGCCATCGGCGCCATTGAAGTCGCTGAAGGTCTGCCGCATCCCATGATGAACGGCCAGTGGGCCAAAATGTCTCCGGCGGCGACCGCCTCCTACCTCATCGTCGATTTTGGCGAGCACTCCATTGACGAGGCCATTGAAATGACGAAGAAGGCCGGTCTGAAGTTTCTCTATCAGAGTTCGCCGTTTGAAACCTGGGGACATTTCAAGCTCAAGACCGAATTGTTTCCGCGGGGGTGGGACGGATTCCGCGACTGCGTGGCGAAGGCCCGCGAGGCAGGCATCGGCGCAGGCTTCCACACGCTTTCGAATTTCATCACGCCCAATGATCCATTCGTGTCGCCGGTGCCTGATCCTCGCCTGGCGCGTACCGGCAGCAGCGAGCTCACTGCCGCAATCGACGCCACCGAGACCGAACTCCCCGTCGCTGATCCAATCTGGTTCAAAGCGAAAACGACCATGAATACCGCAATCGTTGGGGAGGAGCTGATCCAATTCGAAGCTGTCTCGGCGGATGCGCCCTGGAGGCTGTTGCAATGCCGGCGGGGCGCATGGGGCACAAGAGCCGCAGCGCACAGCAAGGCAGACTCGGTCGGCAAATTGATGGATCATCCATACAAGGTGTTTTTGACCAACGCCGCACTCTCGCAGCAGGTCGCGCGGAATATTGCGGCATTTTGCAACTACACCGACGCCGTGCAATTGTCGCTCGATGGTCTGGAGGGCAACTGGTCCACCGGCATGGGTCAGTACGGGTGTTCCCTGTTCACCGACGCATGGTACGAAGCACTCAAGCCTTCTCTGCGCGGCCACATAATTAATGACGCGAGCAATCCACATCATTTCACCTGGCATATTGCCACCCGATACAACTGGGGTGAGCCCTGGTATGCGGGCTTCCGCCAGAGCCAAACCCTTTACCGGCTCAAGAACCAGCTTTTCTATACGCGCAATCTGATTCCACACATGCTCGGCTGGTTTTCACTGCACCCGGAAACAACGCTTGAGGATGTTGAATGGCTTTGCGCGCGCGCGGCTGGCTTCGATGCGGGCTTCGCGCTGGCCACCAGTTCTGACAGCAAGGCGACCCAAACCGCGGGCGATGCGGCCGCACTGGACAAAACGACAGCGGCGATTCTCGATGTCGTTTGTCAGTGGGAAACCGCCCGCCAGAGCGGCGCTTTTCCCGAGAGCCTCAAGCCGCTGCTGCAGGATGTGAACCGGGCGTTTCGCCTGCTCAGCGTAGGCCCCGGCAAGTGGGAACTGCGGCAACTCAATCCAGCTGCGCAGCCAATTCTTATCCAGGCGCATCATCAGCCAGAAGCCCGAGGCGCGCAGAGAAGCCCATGCATCGGCGGCAACGAAAGCACGCCGCCCGCCGGGAGACCTGCTCCCCTCGAGCACAGTCGATCCGCAGCCCAGTATGTTAAATTCGAACAGTCAGACCACCCATGGAGAGATGGCCGAGTGGTTTAAGGCGCACGCTTGGAAAGCGTGTGTACTTTAACGAGTACCGTGGGTTCGAATCCCACTCTCTCCGCCAGCTATTTTCCTATCTTCTTGATTCCAATCATAAATGAATGAAAGTGAACGGCTTATGGCTTGTCTAGTCTGTTCATTTTGTTCACCCAGTGTATGACAATGAGCCTCTCCAGGCCGGTTCTGTATTACCACGAGCCAGGCGTATTACCACGACCAGGCGTGTCATTTTGACACAGCCCGAGACACACGAAAAGCCGGGAGTGATCCTAGCTCTGATTCTGTATGCGGTCCGCCGCTCCACGATGCTGCTGGCGCCCTCACAGTAGCTCTCCGCCATTGGCATAAAGGCTCCCGGCCTGTCACTGACGCAGACCAACTAGCCCTCTCAGCATGACCGGCCCACGACTTTCCACACTCTCCAATACCCTATACTGCCAGGTCTTATACTTCTTTCGCGGTATTGTAAGCCGACTGGCTGGATGTCACAGTCAAGGGATGAACCCGCTACTTTAGGGTGCTCCGACGGCCTGCGACCTTTGGGCTTTACGAGTCATCTCTCCCGTATTTGGCAGACGGCTGCCACCTCAAGTCGCGATCCATTGTTCCTATTTTGAGGAACCTTGGAAGCAAGAGCCCGACATTCGGAGCTTGTCATGCTTGTTCTTTCTGTTTCTCTTCTCGCACGAACTCATCCCGGACAACCCTACATCTCTGCGGCATCGTTCTCACGTGACTCTGAAAAGTGCTCCCACCACCCGCTCTCATCTAGGTACGGGGACCGTATCAATCGAACCGGCTTCGTTTTTGAACGTGCCTCTGGCGGAGGAATCTCTATTGTGGGAATTGACCTGCAGGCTTCGGGCGATTCGAACCCAGATATCTCGCGGCGTGGACAAGCCTACGCCGGCAGACAAAGCCACTATGAAAAGCGGGCGAGAAGAGTCAAACCGAAACTGAGCCGATTGTGCGATACTACACAGTTTCGGATGGGCAGTAGTGGAAGTTGAGACTGCATGCCAGCCAGGCGCGAAATGCACGAAAGAAATACCGTAATTGAACAGTTCTTCCATGCGGCGGAGCGCTATTCTGAGCGGACAGCTCTCAGGTGGAAAGAGTCTGGCAAATGGGAGTCCAGGACATACGCGCAGCTATTGCGGGACGCAAGGGCGGTTGCGTCATATCTGAAGAAGCACGGCTTGGAACGCGGGGATGCAGTTATCCTGCCGTCCATTCGCAATCAGTCTCTATGTCCCAACATTCTGGGCATCCTCTGGGCTGGCGGACATTATGTCTTCATCGATCCGGAGTATCCGCTCGAGCGGCAAAAATTCATCTGCGATGCGGCTCGCTCGCGCATAGGGCTTTTTGAGGGACTGGTCAACCCGCTTGGGCATTTGGAAGTTGACTGGCATAAGATGCCGGCTCAATATGCGGACGAGCCTGCGCCTGACCTCCCTTCGGACTCCGAACTCGCTGCCTATGTAATGTTCACTTCCGGTTCCACCGGGAAGCCAAAGGGAGTGATCGTTCCAAATCGGGCCATTTTGCGGCTCGTTGTGGACGCCGACTACATTTCCTTCTCTGAGAAGGAAGTTTTTCTTCAGCTGTCTCCGCTCAGCTTCGACGCTTCAACTCTGGAGATTTGGGGTCCGCTTCTCAATGGCGGCACCTGCGTGCTTCATTTCGAAAACGGTGCCATCACTACGGTGGGAATGAGAGAGTCAATCGAAACGCAGGGCGTAAGCACCCTGTGGTTGACGTCATCTCTGTTCAACACCATTGTTTCTGAAAATCCAGAAACCCTAGTCAAGGTCAAGCAGCTTTTGACGGGAGGGGAAGTATTGTCAGTGGCCCACATCCGGCGTGCGCTAAAGGTGCTACCGGATACGCACCTGCTCAACGGATACGGACCCACAGAAAATACGACCTTCACCACCGTATATTCGATCCCCAAAACATTGCCGGAGGATATCAAGCGAATTCCTATTGGCTATCCCATTCGGGGAACCGCGTGTGAACTGTTTGACAACGACCTCAAGCCGGTTTCGGGAGACAGTGCCGTAGGCGAACTGATTGCGTTTGGCGAGGGGCTCGCTATAGGGTACCTTGCCGACGCAAAATTGACCGCTGAGAAATTCGTTGAGATTCAATGCTCCGACGGGCAGATGCGCAGAGGTTACCGGACGGGCGACCTGGCGATGAGGAATGTGGACGGTTGTTACGATTTTCTGCAGCGCAATGACGAGCAGGTGAAAATAGATGGCCACAGGATTGAGCCGCGCGAGATCGAACTCTTCCTTAATGAGATGGCGGAGATTTCAGACGTGCGGGTCCTGGTAAGGGTCGGACCTCGCGGACAAAAGCGGCTGGCCGCGTATGTTGTTGGAAGACAGGGCATCGACCGAACCGACTTGCGCACGAGACTGGGCCAGTTTTTTCCCAGGTACATGATCCCGCACTTCATCATTGCGATGCCTTCCCTCCCCAGAAACCAGAATGGCAAGCTGGATGAGTCTCAATTGCCGGATCCATTCACAAATTCCGCAGAGCCCTTACAGGATCGCAACCAGGTTGCGGCCTGCTGGGAGGAGATTCTGAGTCGCCGGGTTCTGGAAACAGTGAATTTCCTTGATGCCGGAGGGACGTCGCTGGATGCACTTCGTCTCACGGCGTTGCTTGAAGAGCACTTTTCCGTGAAGCTCAATCCCACTTTTGTGTTCGAATACTCGACTATCGAGCAGCAGGTCGCTTACTTCCAGGGAGATTCAGGGCGGCGCTCAGAAAAGTCCGGCTCCTCTCGCGGCGAGGGAGCCACCGAACTTGCTGTGATCGGAATGGCCTGCCGCTTTCCGGGAGCCAGGAACATCGACGAATATTGGCAAAACCTCCTGAGCGGAAAAGAAACGATCAGCTTTTTCAAAGATGACGAACTGAGCGGCGAGATCAGTGCATCGGAACGAAGCAGTCCGATGTACGTCAAAGCGAAAGGTATCCTTGAGGACTTCGATAAATTCGATGCGTCCTTTTTCGGGATATCTCCGATAGAAGCTGGCATTATGGATCCGCAGCAGCGGATTCTACTCGAAATGACTTGGCACGCACTCGAAGACGCCGGTGTTCCTCCCGGTGACGACAAGCTGCGGACCGGTGTTTTCGTTGGAAAAAACTGGTCCAGATATTACCAACAGTACGTGCTGACGAACCCGGACCTGATTCGGAAGTTCGGAATTTTGAATTCAGCTCTGGCAAACGAGCCCGATTTCCTGAGTTCCCGAATTTCGTACATGCTGAATCTGAAAGGACCCAGCGTCAATGTGTATTCGGCCTGTTCGACTGGACTGGTGACGGTGGCCGAAGCCTGCGTAGCGATTGTAGAAGGTCAGTGTGAACAGGCAGTTGCCGGTGGAGTTTCCATTTGTGTGCCTGTCAACAGCGGTTATCTCTACCAGGAAGGCGGGATGCTTTCGAAGGACGGACACTGTCGGCCTTTCGATGCGTCAGCGACAGGAACAACATTTAACGATGGTGCGGGTCTAGTGGTCATCAAGCGCCGCGACCTGGCCGAGCGGGACGGCGATCGGATTTACGCCACAATCAGGGGCTTCGCGGTCAATAATGATGGCGAGAAGAAGGCTAGCTTCACGGCGCCAAGTGTTGGAGGGCAGTTTGAGGTATATGAAGCCGCACTTCAGCGAGCCGGAATTGGCCCGGCGACCGTTGGCTTTATTGAGACGCACGGTACAGCTACGCCGCTCGGTGATCCGATAGAGGTGCTTTCTCTTCGCAAGGCCTATGCGCAATCGGGAGGCACTGAAAAGAAATGTGCGTTAGGTTCGGTGAAATCCAATATCGGACATACAATCCACGCAGCCGGCGTTGCCGGCCTCATCAAGGCGGTTCTAGCGGTCTGGCACAATGCCATCCCTCCCACGTTGTTCTTTAATACGCCAAATCCGCGGCTTGAACTTGAGAAAACACCGTTTTTCGTTAACACATCCGTTGTTCCGTGGCAGATATCTGGACCAAGACGAGCCGCTGTCAGTTCTCTGGGCGTCGGCGGCACAAACGCACATGTGATTCTGGAAGAATACCGGGACCACCGTTGTGTCGTTGACCAGGAGTCGAAAGAAACCCGCGAGAGCAACACTTCCTATTCGATCGTTTTGTCAGGCAAGACCGAGGCTGCTCTCGAACGGCAAGTGGATAGCTATCGCCAGTTTTTTCATGCATCGCCCAAAGACATCTCCCTGGCCGACATCTCCTATACGCTGGCGACATGTCGCAAGCACTTTGCTCATCGCGCTGCCGTCAGCGGACGAAGTGTTGAGGAAATTGCGCGTCGGCTTTCGGACAGAAAAGGCCTGACAAGCGGAAAGGTAGTCCGGCATCCAGATTCAAAGATTGGATTCATGTTTTCTGGACAGGGCGCCCAGCGCATTTCCATGGGTCAATGGCTGTATGAACATGATCCGGATTTTAGAAACATCTTTGACTTCGGTTGCGAAGTTATTCAGAAGAATGAGGGCTTTGATTTACGCGCAACTCTATTTGCGGATCCAACTATTCGCGAAAATACAACCGCGGTGAACCAGACAAAAATAGCGCAGCCAGCATTATTTCTCCTGGAATATGGCGTTGGGCGGTATTTAGCCAAGAAGGGATGTCGCCCCGATTTTCTTATCGGGCACAGCGTTGGGGAGTTTACTGCGGCGACCTTTGCGGGAATTTTCAGCTTTGAAGACGCCGTTGCTTTGGTTGCACGCCGCGGCGCTCTTATGCAGTCAATGCCGCCGGGCAGAATGCTTGTAGTGAGGGCGGATCTCGACGAGTGCGAAGAGTATCTCAACCCCGAAGTTTGTCTGGCGGCCGCAAACGCTCCCGGTCTCATTGTTCTTGCCGGTCCTGAACTGCAGATCGAAGATGTGAAACGTCGCCTTGCCGACAATGAGATCGCCAGCACTGTTCTGCAAACGAGCCATGCGTTCCATTCTCGCATGATGGAGCCAATCGTCGGCGAGTTTGCGGCATATGTGGGTGCATTATCGAGGAAGCGCCCTTCAATGCCCATTTATTCGACGATGACGGGGAAACTGTTGTCGCCAGAAGAAGCGCTGGATCCGTTGTATTGGGCCGGACAAATGCGCCATCCGGTGCTCTTCTCGAAAGCTGTATTGACGCCGCTGGATGAATTTCCCGAGAGCAGCATTGCATTCATTGAAGTGGGACCGGGGGGCACTTTGGCAACTCTGGTCAACAGTCACCCGCAATTGAAGAATGAAATCGCGCTCGCATCGCTGCCGGGAAGCGGCATCGATGAAAAGGGCTTATCGCAACTTGATGCTTGTATAGAGAAGCTGTGGGTCAATGGATTTCAGATTGATTGGAACGTGCAGTTTCGCGACCTTGCAGTGAAGAAGACGAGCCTTCCCGGATACTCGTTTGCTCGAGACCCCCATTGGCTGGAGGTTCCTAAAATGCCTAGATCGGTCAGGCAGACTCAACCCTCGGAACCAAATGAACAACCTGCCGCCCCAATAGTTCAGGAGATGAGAGTGGACACAAAAGAACATTACCGCCATATTCAGCAACAGTTGAAGACAGTGATTGAGGAGGTGACTGGCTATGACATGAGTGACACAGACGAGGAAGCGCACTTCAGCGAGCTTGGCCTGGACTCGTTATTGCTCACCCAGATTGCTACCGCGATTGAGGGCCAATTTTCTGTGGGCCTTACTTTCCGTCATTTGGTTGAAGGGTATACCTGTCTCAAAGATTTGACGACATTTGTTGCCGATAAACTACCCCCGGCAATGACGACGGTCACAGTCGCTCCGGCTCCCGCGGCTGCGGCTCCAGCAGCAACCACGCATGGAACTGCGGTTCCAGCAGTTCCTTCAATGCTTCCAACTGCTATGCGACTGAACGATCCAATCGCTCTTGGAGGAAATTCGATGCAGGATCTCATGAACGCCCAGTTGCAGATTATGCAAATGCAGCTTCAGGTTCTGAACGGAAGCGGGGCAAGCATTCCGGCAGTTCCGTCCGCCGTCGCAACGGCTGTTCCCGCAAGAATCGAACCGGTTGTGCAACCCAGTTCGGCGCCGACTGAAGGCGAGCCGCAGGAGAAGCTCGTGGTCCGCCACTCGCCGGGCACACGGATAACGAGGGAAGCGACCAAATCGGATTTGAGTAATGCCCAGAAGGAATGGGTCCAAGACCTGATGGAGCAGTATCAAAAGAAATTTGCAGGGTCCAAAGCCAGTACGCAGCAACATAGGAAAACTCTGGCGGATCCGAGAACCGTGTCCGGCTTTAATCCAGAATGGAAAGAGATTATCTTCCCAATCGTAGTTAACAAATCCAAAGGCTCAAAGCTATGGGATATAGATGGCAACGAATTCATCGATACCTCCAACGGTTTCGGCCCCATTTTCTTTGGCCACTCACCTGATTTCATTACGGAAGCTGTAAAAGAACAGCTGGATAAGGGGATTGAAACAGGCCCGCAGTCACCGCTTGCCGGAGAGGTCGCGGATCTGTTCTGTGAACTGACGGGCAACGAGCGTTGCGCATTTGCCTGCACCGGATCAGAGGCTGTTATCGGAGCCCTTCGCCTCGCCCGCACTGTCACAGGTCGTTCCAAAGTCGTGATGTTTGAGGGTGCTTATCACGGAATCTATGACGAAGTGATTGTTCGTGCTGGGCGGAATTACCAGGCGATGCCCGCGGCGCCCGGAATTCCCCGCGACGCAACCAGCAACACGCTGGTTGTACCGTGGGGCACCCCCGAGAGCCTCGATGCGATCAAAGGCTTTGGGCGTGACATTGCCGCTGTGATCGTGGAATCGGTTCAGAGCCGTAAGCCTGAATTCCACAGCCCTGAATACATCCGGGCACTACGGGATATCACGACAGCCAATGGGGCAGCTTTGATTTTGGATGAAGTTGTGACCGGCTTCCGTGTCCACCCCGGCGGAATACGGAAGCGCTTTGAAATCGATGCGGATCTGCAAACCTATGGCAAAGTTGCCGGCGGCGGTTATCCGATAGGCATCATCGGAGGCAAGGCAAAGTTCATGGATGCGCTCGACGGCGGGTACTGGCAGTATGGCGACAGTTCGATACCGGAATGCGGCGTGACATTTTTTGCCGGAACCTACGTGCGCCATCCGCTGGCCTTGGTTGCGGCCAAGGCAGTTCTGCAGAAGATCAAAGCTGAAGGTATGCCTCTCTACGAGAAGCTCGAAGTAAAAACGGCCAAAATGGCGAAAGATGCAAAGGCCTTTGTTGCGGAAATGGAAGCAGCCGTGAAATTTGAGGAATTCGCTTCCATCTTCTACGTAGCCTCTCCCGATACGGCACATTGGGGCCACCTTCTCTTCACCATGATGGCTCTCGGTGGCATACATATGCAGCAATATCGCCCCAACTTCCTCACGACCGAACATAGCGACGCCGACGTTGAAAAGATTCTGACTACGTTCAAACACTCGCTAGCCGAACTGATAGCCCACGGGTTGATCAGTGGAAATGAAGTTAAGGCCAAGAAGTATCTTTCAAGCAACCAGTCTATCCCTTCTCGGGCGCGACTTGGAAAGAATGCGGAGGGACAGCCGGCCTACTTCATTGAAGACACGAACAACAGAGGACAATACATCGAAGTAGGTAAAGCATGAGCTCAGTAGTCTTCGATCCTTTTGCTGGTGGGGAGTTATTGCAGGTAAGCCCGACGACGGCGCCGCAGAAAGAAGTTATCGCCTCCGCGCAGATGAGCGATGAAGCGAATACCGCTTTCAACGAAGCTGTATCGATCACTATCAAGGGCGATCTGCAGGTCGCATTGCTCGAATCCTGCTTTAACAAGCTAGTTGAGCGGCACGGCATCCTGCGGGCTACGTTCTCGCGGAACGGACAGGAGATCTGCCTGCAGGAATTGAAGCCGTTTCATTTGGATTTTGAGGACTTGAGCCGACTGGCACCCTCTGAACAGGAAAAAGAGATCAGCGATTTGTGGCGCAACATCGCAATTTCACCCATGAATCTTGAAGAGGGGCCGCTATTTTTTCCCTGGATCAAGAGGCTGGCGGACGCGCGGTTTGAACTGATTATCGCGGTACATCACGTTATCTGTGACGGCTGGTCCATTGGGAAGCTAATCAACGAGCTGGCTCAACTGTATCGCCAATCAGGATCGACCCAAGGAATGGCCCCGGCGGAGTCATTCTTCGAGTTTGCTGAAGAGCTGGACGCCAAAGAATTCTCGAACAAGGATAACGACTACTGGCAAGAAAAATTCCTCCGGATCCCGCCTGTCCTGGATCTGCCTCTGGATAACGTGCGTCCGCCGATGCGTACATTCTCGGCACGACGTTTCGACTACGATCTCGATGCCGAGCTTGTTGCCTCGCTACGCAAAGCCGCGGGAAGCATGAAGTCCAGTCTTGTGAACGTTATGCTGGCGGGCTATTTCGCGCTGCTCCATCGCTTGACGGGCAGCGAAGATATTGTCGTAGGCCTGCCAGTTGCGGGTCAAGCTGCGTTCAAGCGCCTGAATCTGGTTGGGCATATGGTGCAACTGCTGCCCATACGACTGGCTTTCGACGGAGAAACAAGGTTCGACGAACTCGTAGGCATGGTGAAGCGCGAAGTATTGAATGCCAGCGAGCATCCAAATTTCACCTTCGGAAAACTGTTGGAGAGGATGACAGTCGACAGAAGCCGTATGCCTCTAGTCAGCACAATTTTCAATATCGACCAGCCGATGCCTCCTGTGGACTTTGGCGGGCCTGTTGGAACATTGAGAACCGTTCCGCGGGCGGCTGAGAATTTTGAAATGTTCCTGAACGTTTTGCCGTCGGATAAGAAGCTTACCGTTGAAACAACCTATTCAACGGCGCTATTTTCAGAACCTACAGTCGAGGCGTGGCTGAATAGCCTGGAATGCATCCTTTCGCATGTGATCAGACAGCAGACGATTAGGATCTCAGACATACCTCTCGCCAGGTCTCTTCCCGAAGTTCTGCGGCATAGCAATGCCACGTCTGTTGATATCAGGTTTTCAGATTTCGTTTCCGCTTTCAAAAACCAGGTGAAGCTGACACCTGAAGCTCCTGCCGTTTTGTGCTTAGATCGGACATTAACTTATGAACAACTGGATCGGCGTTCGGATGCAATCGTCAGCATTCTTGCGTCTAAAGGAGTAAGGGAGGGAGATGTTGTCGGTCTTTGCTGCGAGAGATCGGAAAGAATGGTCATCTGCATTGCCGCTCTGCTAAAGCTGGGGGCTGCCTACCTGCCTCTGGACCCAGACTTTCCGGAGGAGAGACTGCTGTATATGCTGGAGGATTCTGGAGCAGCTGCTGTTGTCGAGGATGAAGCCTCGCCGCAGAGTGTGCGTGACCTGAGTATTTTGCACTTTGACATCGATGGATTTGATGTTGCTGCATCGACAGATGCCGTGATTCAGACCCTTGCGGATAATCCTGATCGCCTCGCGTACATGATTTACACGTCCGGTTCTACTGGTAAGCCCAAGGGCGTTCGTGTACCGACTCGAGCGATGATCAATTTTCTCGAGAGCATGGTACGGGAACCAGGGTGCTCGTCCACGGACCGTCTGCTGGCCGTGACCACTCTTTCTTTCGATATCTCTGTCCTCGAACTTTTCGTACCTTTGATCAGCGGAGCTTGCACTGTCATTGCGACGCGGGAACAGGCAAAAGATGGTGGCAAGCTCTTTGAGCTCATTTCCGCACACAAGATCACACTGATGCAGGCAACGCCTTCCACTTGGCGATTGCTTTTGATGAACGATTGGAAGGATCACGATTCGACCGTAAAGCTGAAGGCGCTCTGTGGCGGAGAGCCATTTCCTCCGGACCTGGTTGCTGACCTTCTGTCGAGCGTAGCCGAACTCTGGAATATGTATGGCCCAACCGAAACAACCGTGTGGTCCACCTGCAAGCGTATTTGCTCTCCGGAGGAGTTAATTACCATTGGTAAGCCCATTGCCAACACCCAAATCTATGTTCTTGACAAGAACGGTAACGATCTCCCACTTTCGGCTCCGGGCGAGTTATATATAGGTGGTGCGGGGGTCACTCTCGGATATCACAATCGAGCGGAATTGAACGCGCAGCGATTCATCTTCCACACTGCCTACGGTCGTATTTATGCGACAGGCGATCTGGCCAAAGTCCTGCCCAACGGGGAGATCCAGCACCTCGGACGCCTCGACGATCAGGTTAAACTGCGTGGATACCGCATTGAACTTGGCGAAATTGAATCGGCACTGGTCAACTGCCCCGGTGTACATGCGGCCGCAGTTTATTTGTGGGAACTGTCTTCAGGAGATGTGCGCATTGTGGCTTGCTGTGTACCTCAAGCTGCCCAGCAGCTGGAGATCAACTCAATCCGGAAGCAATTGCGCAAGACGCTGCCGAATTACATGGTACCCCAGTACTTCATGGAAGTTGGCAGCATCCCATTGACGCCAAACGGAAAGGTGAACCGGAAAGCGTTGCCCAGGCCAGAAGAAACTAGGACGTCCATACTTGCAAAATCGGTGCTTATTACCGATACCGAGAAGGTAATCGGTAAAATCTGGAAGGACCTTGTAAAAACTAAACAGCCGATTGGCCGCGAGGATAATTTCTTCGAGATCGGTGGGCATTCGCTACTCGCACTGCTCGCGATCCGCGAAATCGAGCACGCAACCGGCAAAAAGATCACGCCGACAGAAATTATTGCCATGCGCCTGTGGGAGATTGCAGATAAAATATCTGCCGACGCCGGGAACAGTGAAGCTACTCAATCTGGCCCATCCGCACTCTCTTCTGCCGCGGTGCGGCGTGTGTCTCCCGAGCAGAAGAGACTTCTCAAGCGACAGCTTGCTTACCCGGACAGCACTTGCAATAACCTCTTGGGAGCCTGGGTCATAGAAGGAGAACTGGATCTGGAAGCTTTCAAAAAAAGCTTGCACCGGGTCTATGAAAGGCAAACGGCGTTACGTACAGTAATCCAGCCGTATGGTGACGATTTTCGGCAGGTACTGCAACACGTCAACACAGTCGACTTGCCTGAACTCGAAGATTGTTCAGCGGAGGATGATCCGTTTGAATCGGCGTTGCGCAAGACGATTGAATATGTGCAGAAGCCGTTTGTTCCCTTGAACCGCATACTCAGCCGTGCCAAGTTATTTCGGCTGGATAGGCAGAAATATCTTTTTGCTATCGCGAACCATCAGCTGATTTTCGATGGCTGGTCCTATGACATATTTTTGGGAGAATTGGAGTCCGGCTATCGAGGGATTACGGAGGGCACGGCCCTGCCCGCAGCCAGCCTCCCGTTTGAGTTCAGGGACTACGCTCAGTGGTGCAATACTCGGAATTTGAATCTTCAGCACCTGGATTTCTACCGCCGTGTCATTGAGCAGAGATTGAAGTTCAGTTTTTCATTAGACAGCCGGTCGAAGGGCTTGTGCGCGGAACAGATTTTCAAACTGCCTTTGGCGGACCTTGAGAAAATCGAAGCATTTTGTTCAACCCATCAGTTGAGATTGCACGAGTTCCTTTTTGCAGTTTTTGCCCGAGCCGTATGCGAATTCTCCGCAGAAAGCTCCGTCACTCTGGGCCTCCCTGTGTCAGGGCGCTACGCTCCGGAGGTCATCAATCTTGTGGGAAGCTTCGTAACCGTATTGCCTTGCGAAGTACGAATGGATGGGGGAAATTTTGCGGATCTTGCGCGGAACGTGGCTCAAACCCTGAAGGCGTTTTATGGGAACCAGAGTGTGAGTTACGCGGAAGTTGTAAGAGGGACAGAGCGAGAGAGGGAGTATTTCCCTGCAGCCTTGCCCGCCAGTTTCAGCTTCCAGGATGTCAGAAATCGACCAACGAGACTTGGAAATCTGGGACTGGCTCAGATCGATCTTCCGAGGAAGCAAACGGAGCTTCCGATAGAATTCTGGACTCGAGTTCATCCGGGCGGCATAACGATAGGGTTCGATTATGATTCCGGGTTGGTCGATTCGTGTGCTATCGATTCCCTTGTATCGAAGATAGAGTTAATCACGCACAATGCTCTCGACCAGAGGATGGAAAGCGTGCCAATAGCAAGGGAACAGAGAGACCGCATCGAACCCGCCAAACCGTTATGGCGCAAGCTTTTTTCGAAGGTTTCTGGCTAGCAAGGATATTCGCAATATCGTTTGGCCGAAGGGACTTGATGCACTCTATCCCGTTGGAGTATCTGACGAGCCAATAATCTTCGAACAACATCATTTGAGCAGGCATGGAAGACTCTGATTCAGGAAGACTTAATGATTGAGCCATTTTTCTTTCGCGATGAACAGGTTGTTGGGTTTTATCACCCAGCGAGTGATCCGAACTCGTCACGACTGCTGGTCATATGTCCGCCGCTTTTCGACGATTACCGAAGGAGTTTCCGCGCTTTGTCGGAGTTGGCAATTGCCTGTGCCGACCAGGGTGTGCACGTCCTGAGGTTTGATTTTTTCGGAACCGGAGAGTCGCATGGACTGTTGGAAGAGGTGACTCTGGATGACTGGAAAAAGGACATTCGTGCTGCCATCGACGAAGGCATTGAACTGACTGGCGCAGACCAGGTAGATCTGTTGGGTGTTCGGTTCGGAGCCACTTTGGCGGCCCAGTCAAGGCACTCGAAGATCACCCGCTATATCTTCTGGGATCCGGTAATCAGCGGCAATACCTATCTTGAATTTCTAAATCACGTGAACCTCGCCATAGAACTGCGACATAAGAAACTCGCGATGGAAGAAAATCTGGCTTTTGAGAAGATTCCCTATGAAAATTTCTTCTTGTCGGCTGCACTCAGGCAGGATATCTCGCATATCTTCATTGATCCCAAAGAACGCGAGAGTTCGGCTCCGTATTATGTGATTTCTACGAATAAAGCTGCTAGAGCTCTAGGATTTGCGCATTACGAATTCGCGGGAATAGATTACGACTGGCCTGATTACCACGTCGGCGTGCTTTCGCAAAAGACTGTATTAGAAGCAATTGTGCGGAGGGTGATCGAGCCATGAGAGAGCGCGTTTTTAGATATGGTGATACCAAGTTTGGACTGGGCATGGTCACCATTCCGGATGATATGGAAAGAGCGCCTGTTGTTGTCTTGTTCAACGCTGGCTTGTTGCATCGGGCCGAGCCATATCGAATGAATGTATTGGTAAGCAGGCATCTTGCGCAGATTGGCTATATTGCTATTCGGATTGATCTCTCTGGAAAAGGGGACACACCTGCACGGCCGCAGATGTCAAATCGAGAATCCGTGGCACTGGACTGGGCGTTTATCAAGAAATCTCTCGAACATGAATTTGGAAAACGAAAGCTCGTTCTGTTCGGGCTATGCTCCGGCGCCGATAACGCGATAAAAATTGCCGCGCAAGATGAGGATGTCTTGGGTCTGATACTCTTGGATCCGGTTTCCAGGCAAGATGAGTCGTTCAAATTCAGGCAAATTCGCGGGAAGTTAACAAACCCGCATAAATGGCGGAACATGCACAACGTGTTACGTCATCGACTGATTAGCAGACATCAAATTCCTGCATTCGCATCGAATCTTAGAGATGAACCAACTCCTGATGATCTGAACGATTGCTGTCAAAATCTGATATTGCGGCGGGGAAGGATTTTGGCATTCTTTTCTGAATTTGCGACCGAGTATTACAATCAGCAGGGCCAGTTCAGCCGATCGATGCGTCTTGAAGGCCTGGAGCATATCTGCGAAGAAGTTTACTGGCCCCGTGTTGAGCATCTGTACCCAGTGCAAGTCCACAGAGAACGACTGATGGATAGGATTGTCCAATGGGGAAAGAGCAATCTCCCTCATTTTAAGGGAACCGCCAGTCATTGCTGATGAATTGCCGAATGAGCTGATCGAGGTGGGACTGTTCCCAGACGAGAATACGAGCATCGCCTTTCGAGGTTTAACGGTCTCGGGATCCTCGCCATCGGCTGGAGATGGTTCTATGGCGTCGAAATTTACACTCGAGGCAACCGCTACTTTATGAAAAACCTAAGAAGGATAATCAAAAGTCGGGTTTCTCGCGCAATCGAATTGTTGCCCTATGGGCGAGACATTGCGTTGCACATGACCCGTAACAGTCGCGGCATAAGCTACCGGGGTGTTTAATTCGTGGGAGGAAGCAGCCCAGGCGGCATCGAAAGGAAAATCCTTCGACTACGATGCCATCAATGGCTGAACCCAGCAGCTCTAGTGTGGGGGGGTATTATCGGGGTATCGATTTTCTGCTTTGGGCTGAGTGTCAATAAAGCCGCATGAAATAGGCTAAGTGCGAATCCCACTCTCGCATCAGTTCAATTCGGGCTTGGAGCAATTTGGGGTCATGAGCCACTTGAGCCATGGGAAATACGGGAGGGGCGGCATTGTGTTCTGTGTAAGTTACAGATTCCACAAGACTAATATAGGTTCGAATCCCACTCTCATCTGCCATCACCTCTTGTATGCTCATCATTAAATTATCAAATCATAGAAAACAGACGACTTGAGCGATTTCCGCTCTGCCCGCGTTGTTCGCATTTTCCGTTCAATCTGGCCACTGAGGCATTTATTGCAGGTCAACGGGCGGAGCGCGTGACAACGTCCTGGGGCCACCATCGGGACCGGGGGCAAAAGGCCTGAGGCAAACCAGGGTCCCAGAGGTGGAAAGAATATATTGAATGAAACAGAATTCGTCGTGGTTGGATGATTGGTTGGCGAGGGGCCGCATTTGATCGTGACTTCGGGATGCGTCTCGACCCCGGAAGAGCGGCCGGAAGGAATCGGTGTGGGATGCGCATCAGGAAAGCAGTCATTACAGCGGCGGGGAGAGATCAACGCACTCTTCCTATGCAAACGATCATCGACCAGCAGGGCGCGCAGCGTTCCGTTCTGAGCCTGATTGTGGGAGAGGCTGTCGGCGCGGGAATCGAAGATATTTGCATCGTGGTTTGGCCGGGCGACGAGGAGCCCTACGCCAAGCTTCTGACAGGCCACACGGCGCGGCTGACCTTTGTGCCACAGACCGAGGCGCGTGGCTATGCGCACGCCGTGAATTGCGCACGGGAGTTTGCGGCGGGTGAGCCGTTTCTGCACTTGCTCGGTGACCACATCTACGTGAGTGCGGAGTCTGGCGGATCTGCCAAGCGTCTGGTCGAAGCCGCAACTGCGGAAAATTGCGCGGTTTCGGCCGTGCAGGTGACAAGGGAGAATCTTCTTCCGCTGTTTGGCGCCGTCGGAGGGCAACAGGTTCCGGGCAAGCCAGGGTTCTATCGGGTGGACGAGGTGCTGGAAAAGCCCACCCCGACGGAAGCAGAACAACGGTTGATCGTTCCGGGTCTGCGCAGCGGGCATTACCTGTGCTTTTATGGCATGCACGTGCTCACGCCGGCCATCTTCGACATTGTGACTGAGCGGCTCGCGCGCGCGCCCAATGCGCGGATGAGCCTGTCTCCCGCGCTGGCCGAGCTGGCGCAGCGAGAACAGTATCTGGCGCTGGTGCAGAAGGGCCAGCGTTTTGAGGTGGGCGTGAAGTACGGCATGTTTATCGCTCAGCTCGCGATGGCGGTCAACGGTCAGGATCGGGATGAAGTGCTGACTAAGCTGGTGAATGTTCTCTCTGCACGCACTCTGCGTCCCGAACAAGGGGGCGCTGAGTGAGCGAGCTGTGGAGCATCATCACGGCGAGCGAACCGGAACACCGCGACCGCTCCGTCGATGCGTTTTGCCGTTCCGCCACAGCAGCAACGTTGCTGGCCGAAGCGGCCGACCTCGAAAAACGCCGGCGCTCGAGCGATAACCTCTACGAACGCGTGCGCGCGTTGTTCTTTCTTTACGCGATCCATCGTTTTCATCTGCCGGGAAGGCCGGAGACATGCGGCCGGACGCTCATCCCATTCAGCGGCTACGACCATCTGCTTTCCCGGCGCTACGAAGAGGCGATTGGCATTTTTCTCGCGGCCTCGTCCTCGGACGGACCGAGCGATGGCCTTTCAAGCGCGCTCGCGGCAGCCTACCGCGGGCTCGCGTTTCAAACGCTTGCCTATCAGGTAAGGCGGAGCGTTCGTTCCGTCAGGGGAAATCAGTGGATGTTCCGCACCGGGCATCCTGCCGATTATCCGCTGCGCATCCGTCCGGAGCTTCTCGCGCAGGGAGCGGGCGAGCCGTTCCCCATTCTTCACGAAGCCACGCCGGTGCGCATGGATCTGAGCCACAGCGGCTGGAGCGACATTTTCTTTCTCGGCATGGATCTTCCCGAGTGGGCGCGGGTGCTCAACATTTCAATCGATCTGGCGTTGCGGGGTTCGAGTGCAAGGGCGCCCAAGCCGCCGGTGGAAGCGTATTTGCGGGTGATCGATCGGCCCGATCATCCGCCTGGTCAGCGTCGATCTTGATGCAAGTGCCGAGATTGAGGATCTGCAGGAGCTGTTCGATTTTGGCCGCGATTATCTGGGCCTGCTCAAGGCCGCGGTCATCGCTTCGGGACTGGTTCCGCCGGGCCTGGAAAGCTCCGGCCAGCCGCTTGCGCACCTGCTACGCCAGTTGTTGGGCCGCGACGGTCTGGGGCATCGAAATCGTCAGCCATGTCAACGACATCCCGAAGGGCTCGCGGCTGGCCGTCTCCACAAATCTGCTGGCATCGCTGATCTCTGTCTGCATGCGGGCCACCGGACAGGTCGCTTCGCTCACAGGATCGCTGACCGAACCGGAGCGCCGCCTGGTTGCGGCGCGCGCCATTCTCGGCGAGTGGCTCGGAGGCTCAGGCGGAGGCTGGCAGGACTCGGGCGGCGTGTGGCCCGGCATCAAGCTGATTGAAGGCGTGCAGGCCGCCGAAGGCGATGCCGAGTTCGGCATCAGCCGCGGCAGGCTGCTGCCCAACCATCGCATCCTCTCGCAATCCGAAGTCACCGAGGAGACGCGCCAGAAGCTGCAGGACAGCCTGGTGCTGGTGCACGGCGGCATGGCGCAGGACGTTGGGCCCATCCTCGAAATGGTGACCGAGAGATACCTGCTGCGCTCTGAGGCGGAGTGGACCGGCCGTCGGCAAGCCTGCACAATTCTGGATGAAATCGTCGAGACCTGCGCGCGGGAGACGTGCGCGCGATCGGCAGCGCAACGCAGACGAAACTTTGAAGGCCCGATCAAGACGATCATTCCCTGGGCCAGCAATCTCTACACCGAGACTCTGATTGACGAGGTTCGCAAAGCCTTTGGCGCTGTGTTCTGGGGCTTCTGGATGCTGGGCGGCATGTCAGGCGGCGGCATGGGGTTCATCTTCGATCCCGCGCACAAAGCCGAGGCACAGGACCGCCTCGGCGATCTGATGACGAGATGCGAGCCGCAGCTCGCCGGCGGCGTGCCGTTCGCCATCGAGCCGGTGGTCTACGATTTCTCAATCAACGAGCGCGGAACCTACGCGGAGTTCCTTACCGGCAGACTCCGCCATTCTGCCCGACGGCTACTACAACCTGATTCTTCCTTCTATCCTGCGCAAGAGACCAGCGGTCTCTGTCAGCCTGCGAACGCATCGGATCTTGAGCGTTTCAGCCTCGCGTGCCACGCGGCACCGGGCGCCGACGGCCGCACGCAAAACTTTCTCGATCGCCTGTTGCCGCAGGGCGACGGAGCCAGACGGGCACGACGACACGCTTGCAATCGCTGCTGACGCAAAATGGCTTCGACCCCATCCAGCATGAACGCATTCAGGCGGAGCTGCGCGCAGGACGCATCGGGCTCGCCCAGAATCGTCTTCCTGTCTCCAGCCTCATCGAGGACGCGTCCGTTAAGACCGTCTTCGATGCCAGGCAGGGCGTGGACGCGCGCTTCAGTAGAATCGGCGAGGAAGCGCTCGCCGCCGGCGCGGTCGCGGTCGTCACGCTCGCCGGAGGCGCTGGCAGCCGCTGGACCCAGGGCGCGGGCGTGGTCAAGGCGCTCAGTCCGTTCTGCCGCCTGGCAGGAAAGCACCGCACGTTTCTTGAGGTGCATCTGGCAAAGAGCAGGCGCACCAGCCGCCGCTATGGCGCACTCGTGTCCCGCATGTCATCACCACCAGCTACCTGACGCACGAGCCCACCGAGCAGCATTTGCCCTCGCCAGGCAATTACGGATACGAAGGGCCGCTGCACCTTTCCCCGGGCCGCGCCGTGGGCCTGCGCATGGTTCCCATGGTGCGCGACCTTCGCTTTGCCTGGGAAGAAACTGCCCAGCAGATGCTCGATCGCCCAGGCGCAGAAGGTGCGGGAAAGCTCGCGCGCGGCTCTGGCGGCGTGGGCGCGAGCAGGCCGGGGAAGGAAGCAATTACACCGACAACCTCCCTCTCCAGTGCCTTCATCCCGTGGGCCACTGGTACGAAGTGCCCAACCTGTTTCGCAATGGCGTGCTCGCAGGCCATGCTGGAGGAACGGCCCGGTCTGCGTTATCTCATGGTCCATAACGTCGACACGCTGGGAGCGGATCTCGACGCCGGAATTCTCGGCCGCCACATCGCCAGCGGAGCCGCCATGACCGTCGAGGTGATCACGCGGCGCATCGAGGACCACGGCGGCGGGCTGGCGCGCCTCGACGGGCATGTGCGCCTGGTCGAAGGCATGGCCCTGCCCAACGAAGAGATCGAATTCGAGCTCTCCTACTACAACTCCAACACATTCTGGATCGACATCGACGCCCTGCTGCAAGTCTTTGGCCTGGACAGGGCCGCTCTGGCCGATGCGGAAAAGGTCTCCGCCGCGGTTCGTGCCGTCGCCTCCCGCATGCCGACCTACATCACGCTCAAGGACGTGAAGAAACGCTGGGGCAAGGGGCAGGAGGATGTTTTTCCCGTGGCCCAGTTTGAAAAACTCTGGGTAGACATGACGGCGCTGCCTGAGATGGCCTGCGACTACGTGATCGTGCCGCGCATGCGCGGCCAGCAACTCAAGGAGCCTACGCAATTGGACGGATGGCTGCGCGATGGATCGGCAGCTTTTGTTACCGGGCTGTGCGAATTTGCCGCTGAACCCGCTTCTGCGCCGTCCGCTTCATCGCTGCCTCAGAGCGAATCCCCGCTACACCAGGCGTGAAGGGCGGCAGATTTTCAAGCGGAGTAGGCCCGCTTTCCTTCATCGTGCGGAGTGACCGCTTCAACGGACGGTTTTTGAACCGGGTATTTTACTCGGCTCATCAAGAGCTGATAGGAAGGATTGTTGCGGAGAGTATCCAGGATGGGGTCAGATTGGAAGCCCAGACTCCAGAGCGAGCCTTCGCGATAGGATTGCTCCAGCCATGGCACCGCCGCCTGCTCTTGATGCAGGCCAATCAGTGTTAGTGCGATCGGATAGGCGTGGTTGTGAATCTCGCGCACTTCCGGCTGCGCCAGAATATCCAGAATGTTTTGCGCCTTATCATCTTGCCCGGCCCCTGCATATGCGTACCCGAGGACACCTTTGAGTTCATAATTATGGGGCGAAAACTCAACCAAAGTTTCCATGCGGTCGATGCTTGCCTCAAGCTCTTCAACCTGGAGTGAGGCAAGGGCCTCGACGGCATCCAGCACACATCCAGCCTGTCCACTGGTCCGCGCCTGATTCACCAGTGCCAGGGCCATCTTGAATCTGCCTGCCAGATACTCGCTCCAGCAGCGCAACGCAACTACGCCGGCATTCAGCACATGCGTTTGAGAAAGTTGATTCAGCAATTCCGCGGCGACGGCTGGGCGGCCCTCGGCGATGTGAAACAGAACCCTTCCAACGACGGCCTGAAAGATGAAATGGCGATCATCGAGGAGCTCCTCCAATATTTTGCGGGCGCCCTGCCAGTCACGATCAGAAAGCATGAGGAGCCATGCAACCGAGCACCGGGCGGATGCGAGTTCAGGGTCAATCTCCAGCGCCCTTTCCAGGGAGAACCTGGCGGAATCGTAGGCCACAGAAGAGCGCAGATTTCCCAAGACTCCGGCTGAAATCATCGTTCTTGATAATCCCGCGAACGCCTCCGCGTTTTCGGGATCAAGGTCAATGACATCCCGGTATAGCCGGGCCAGATTGCCTAAACTTGACGGAGAGACAGTTTCCCACATCTTCGTGGCGACGGCCATCAGCTCAAATGGGCGCCCATTGCGCTGCCCTTGAGTAGAAGATGAACGGGAGGACTCGGGATCCTGGTAAGTCGCGGGCGAATGACTAGGTTCTCTGAAAGGCACACTCTCTGGATTGCGAGGTTCCGCAGGCTGCCTCTCGAATCCCTTGCTTCGATTCTTCAGCCAGCTATCCAGCTCGTCGCTGTAGGCGAACACCGAACCCGACTCACCATCGAGGTGACGTATGGGTAGAGAACGGGCGGAATGCCATCTCTGGATCGTGCGGGAACAGCGGCCAAGATGTTGGGCAATGGCCTTCCAGCCGTCCAGTCTTATTGAAGAGGATCGCCTTTCTACGATTTGTGGTAACAAATCGGACCTTCGAGCATTCAAGCGCGCACCCTCAACACCTAAGAAGAAATGTCTCCCGGATAACGCCTTCCCAGGAAGGCTTACTTACAACCCTCATTGCAATGATCCTCAATATTAACGCCCCTATTCGTCAACACAACATAAAGGGGACAGGCACCCCCAACCTAAGTAACCGCCATCGAGCGCTGCAGTAATCGAATGGTTCGTTACCACTTACACATTGATCACCAAAGTGGGACTCGGCGTTGCGATTGGCAATCACTCGCTCGTTAAAATCGAGCCAGGAACGATCAAATGTCGTGATTTGTCGCCTAATTTCCAGCCCCCGTCTTCCTTTGTCGCATACGGATTTGTTAGTAACGACTTAAGATTCTCTCAATCGCACTTCCTCTCATTCCCCCGCGGTCGGCCCCCATTGTTCCAGGAAGAAGTTCAACCGAACAGGTTGAATTGATTACCTAACTCAGGATGGCGAAGCCATGCACAAAACTCAGGCGAGGTCCCCGAGATGACAAGCTCCTGGCCACAAATTCCTGCCGGTGCAACAGAACCCACGCCGCCTCCAGGGGTGCAATCCTGCGGCCTCAGTTCCGAGCGGAGCTGGTATGTGGCATACACCGTTCCGCAGAATGAGAAATCGGTAGTCAGGCACCTGGACGCGCGCCAGATTGAAACGTTTCTTCCCACCTATGAAAGCATTCATCTCTGGAACAATGGTCAACGGAAGAAGGTTGTTCTTCCTCTCTTTCCGTCCTACCTTTTTGTGCGGATTGAAGCAGCACAGAAATCGGCCGTCCTTGCGGCGCCGGGAGTTATCCGGATCGTCGGCAACAGCCGGGGCCCGGTTCCGCTTCCTGACTCGGATATCGAGTTTCTTCGCTCAGACTTCTGCCGGCAGAGAGTTGAGCCCTACAGAGAGCTCGTAGTTGGACAACGCGTTCGCATTAAAGCCGGCCCCATGGAGGGAGTCGAGGGCGTCCTGGTGCGGAAGGAAAACAGACTGAGATTCGTGCTCACACTTGAACTCATCAACCAGCATGCCGCGCTGGAAGTCCCCGCCGAGGAACTCGAGCCGATTTTGAATTAAACTTTGGCGGGATCCCGCCGCTTCTTAGAAATCTCCTCCACTTGGGCCGCGTCCGCATTCCACCGGAAGCCGGCGCCTCAATGGACTCGTGAATGAATCAGGTTCACTGCGAGTCGCCGTAAGCCTGCTCTTCCCATAAAGGACTGTCAATGGCTACTACACTTCGAACATCAGAAGTCCCGGGCAGGATTACCCATGCCGCTGTCGTCTTATTTTCGCGGCAGGGATACCGCGGAACGACTACGCAGGAGATTGCGCGCCTGGCAGATACGAGCGAGGTAACCGTCTACCGCTATTTCAAACACAAGGAAGACATTTTCTGGCTGGCGCTCGCGTCCAGCTTTAAAACCATAAAGCTGCGCATGGATTCGCTGGATTCATCTCTGAAATCTCAGACGCCGGAGCGGGCCCTTCCGCAAATCCTCGGCCTCCTTGTTGATTCAATCATCTATTGTCCGGAACTGCCGCGACTTGTTGCAGTCGCCTTCCTTGAACATCGCGGGAAGGCCGAAAGATTCTGTTACGAATACCTGGCTCCACTGTTCAACGCCATTGCCAACTACCTCGAATCGAATATTGAATCGGGCCGGATCAGGAAGCTCGATCCGGCCATGGTCACCGCAGCCATCGCATTGATGGTCGTTGCGCATCCTGAAATTTCCATGCTCATTGAAGGCTACAAGCACACTCGGTCGAGCACACGCGAAGTCATCAACGATTATTCGACATTCTGGCTAGATGTGCTGGAACCAACTCCGCGGCTGCGAACGCACTTCTTTGCACCGGAGATCGAATTGCCGGCTGTTTAAGCGCGGCTTACACGATTCAAAGGATCAGCCATGACCACCATAGGTGTCGACACTTCCGAGTTCGTGAGTGAGACACATGGCGAGAGCGCCGCCGGCACTTTCGACTGCGTATCTTCCATCCGCAATCGCTTCGACAAAGTTCTGACCTTCGTCGAAGTTGTGGCCGATGGATTGTCCGTCGCCGCAGCCGTTGCTGGCGGATATGCCGCGTACCACTTTCTGCACCTGGGCAAGCAACTCCACTATCCTCTTCAGACGGTGTGGCTTGTGGCCTTCGGAATGGCAATCCTCTACACGATCCTGCTCGATCGTGACGGCGCCTACCAGGGTGGGAACAGTTTGCTGAGAATCAAGGAGACCGAGCGGTCTCTGCGCGTATCGGCCCAGGCGTTCCTGCTGGTCTTTCCTGTAACTTTTTTCAGCAGCTTTCTGTTCTCACGCTGGGTCGTTGTTTTCACGTTGATCACTGTGCCGGTTTTGCAGACGGTTGAGAAGCAACTCCTGCTCGTTGCCGTCCGCACTCTGCGATCCCGCGGCTTCGGTGTCCACAATGTACTGATTTACGGCGCTGGATTCAGCGGACGCCGCATCTTCTCCGCATTGGTACGATCGCCGAAGCTGGGCCTCAAGCCGATCCTCATGATCGACGACAATCCGGAGTTGATCGGCCAGGAGATATTTGAGGACTCCTACCGTCGCAAACACTCCATCAAGGTCATCTCGGAAGAGATTTCCGTGGGCCTGTTAGAAGCCTATCGATGCGGATTCGTGGTGATTGCCATACCCACCCTGGACAGCAAGAAGTTCGAGCGCGTGGTCGATGTTGCCCGTGTTGCCAATGTCCGGCTCGCGTTCGTGCCCCCCGACACTGTCAGTTCAGCCCATTGGACTGAATATTCCGACATTGACGGCACTCTGCTCAGCTTGGTCGGACGGCCCGTTAAACATTGGTATTACGAATTGGTCAAACGCCCGTTCGACTACCTCATTGCGCTCCTGTTGATCGCGTTTCTCGCGCCCTTGTGGCTCTCGATTGCTGTTGCTCTAAAGCTGGATTCGCGTGGACCTGTCCTCTTTCGACAGCGTCGAGTGGGCATCAATGGAAGATTGTTCGACATCTACAAATTCCGATCGATGTATGTCGACGCGCCGGCGTATGCATTCTCTCCCAAAGAATCGGACGATCCCCGCATCACCCGGGTCGGACGTTTCCTGCGCCGTACGAGCCTGGATGAGTTGCCGCAGCTCATCAATGTTCTCAGAGGCGATATGTCGCTCGTTGGACCGCGCCCCGAAATGCCGTTCATCGTCAAGCGGTACAACGCCCACCACCGCCAGCGGTTGCAAGTAACCCCGGGAATTACCGGGCTCTGGCAGCTCAGCGCAGATCGTGGATACCTGATTCACGAGAACATTCAATACGACCTGTACTACATTCGCAATCGCAGCTTCTTCATGGACATTGCGATCCTGCTCCACACGGTTGTCTTCGCCATGCGTGGCGTTTAGCCAGTGCCGGCGATGCACGCGTTGATGCGGCGGGATCGAAACGAACCGACAACTTTCAGAAATAAGTGAGAGACGAAATGAAATCCTCATTGATCGCAATCGCAGGACTCATGACGGTATTCGCCATCACCGCGGCCGCTCAGGGCACAACGGCTCCCGACACTGTCCCAGCCGCCTCAACTCCGGCATCTGCAACCGCACCCACGCCGCCGGCGGGTTTTCTTGAACGGAATTCTCGTTATCAACTCCGCAAGGGCGACAGCTTTAGTCTTGATTTCCCGCTCTCACCGGAGTTCAACCAGACCGTCGCAGTGCAACCTGACGGCTATGTGACGCTGAAGGGCGCCGGATCGGTTTTTGTGGAGGGCCAGACGGTGCCGGAACTAACCGACACCCTGAAGACTGCCTACGCGAAGATTCTTCACGACCCCATCATCACTGTCGCCTTGACGGACTTCGAAAAGCCTTACTTCATCGCCGGTGGCCAGGTGGGCAAGCCTGGCAAGTATGATCTCCGCGGGCCGATCACGGTGAGCGAAGCGGTCGCCATCGCTGGAGGCTTTACCGAGAAATCCAAGCACTCGCAGGTGGTGTTGTTTCATCCGACGCCAGGCGGCGTATTTGAAGCCAAACTGCTGAACATCAAAAAGCTGCTCGCGTCGCGCAATCTGTCTGAAGACGTGTATCTTCAGCCCGGCGACATGGTATTTGTGCCACAAAACGCGTACTCAAAGATTGAACGCTACATCCCGAGCGCAAACATGGGCGCGTACTATGCCCCAACGGCGTTCTGAAGCGAGGAACAACATGAGAACAGAAGAAATCGCAATCGAACGGTACACCCGGCAACCGTTGCCCACCTTGCGCGACATCGTCTCTGTGCTGTTTCGCCAGCGCTGGGTGATGGTGACTGCGTTTATCGTAGTGGTCACCGCAATGGCCGTCTCTGGGCTGTGGGTTCCGAAGTATGAAGCCGAGATGAAGATCCTGGTTCAGCGGCAGCGCTCAGACGCGGTCGTTACGCCGTCGGCCAACGCTCCTGCCCAGTTCAGCAGCGACCAGGTCAGCGAGGAAGATCTCAACTCCGAAGTCGAATTGCTCAACAGCAATGACCTTTTACGTGAGGTTGTTTTGACGGCGGGGTTGGCTCCCAAGCCCGCAGCAGCCGGCGATCGCGCCGGCGAGATAAGGATTGCGGAAGCTGTCCGTAAATTGGGCAAGGATCTGAAAATCGACGCCGTGCGCAAGGCGAATGTCATCTCCGTGCACTATGCGGCTCGCGATCCCGAGAAGGCGGCAGGCGTACTGAGCGCGCTAGCCTCGGCCTACACTGAGAAGCACCTCGAAGTGCATCGTCCCATGGGCGAGCTGAAATTTTTCAATCAGCAGACCGCCCAATACAAGCAGGGGCTGGATCAGGCGCAGGAAAAGCTGACAGACTTTACCAAGGGGACCGGAATTGTCTCGGCCGATAGTGAACGTGACGCGGCACTGAAACAATCCGACGATTTCGACACCGCCGCCAGCGAGGCCAAGTCACAGGTAATTGAGACCCAGCATCGCATTGCCGCACTCACGGCCGAGTTACAGTCGGTTCAGCCCCGGCTGACGACGGCCGTGCGCACCTCCGACAATCCCCAGCTTCTTGAAACGCTGAAATCCACTCTGCTCAACCTGCAACTCAAGAGAACCGAACTGCTCACCAAGTACGCTCCAAGTTACCCGTTGGTGCAGGAAGTCGACCAGCAGATTGCCGAAGCACAGAGTTCCATCAGCGCCGAGCAGAGCAAGCCGCTTCGCGATGAAACCACGGATCAGAATCCAAACTATGAATGGATCCGCTCAGAGTTAACCAAGGCCCAGGCTGACCTTAGCGGTTTGAGGGCCCGCGCGGCTGCGTCGGCCTCTGTCGCCAACAAGTACCGGGCACAGGCCCGCAGTCTCGGTCAGGCCGGCGTCGTTCAGCAGAACCTATTGCAGGATGCGAAGACGCAGGAAGATAACTATCTCTTATATGTTCAAAAGCGCGAAGAGGCGCGCATCAGCAACGCCCTGGACGAACGCGGCATTCTTAACGTCGCCCTGGCGGAAGAGCCCATCGCTCCCGCACTGCCCAAGCGCTCTCCGATCTCCGTAGCCTTCCTAACCCTGGCATTGGCTGTAACCGTCAGTTTCTCCGCGGCATTCACAGCCGATCTCATCGATCCAACATTCCGAACGCCCGACGAGTTGGCGGGCTATCTGAGCGCACCTGTGCTGGCTGCGCTGCCCAAGGGCGGGAGTTAGTCCGATGTTATCGCCGTACTTTGGATTCAAGGAAGAACCCTTCGGGGCAACTCCCGATCCGCGATGGTTGTATCGCAGCAATACGCATCGCGAGGCGCTCGCGTCGCTGAGGTATGCATTCTTCAGCAACCGGGGATTCACTGCCCTGATTGCGCCTCCTGGCATGGGAAAGACAACCCTGCTGAATCAATTCCTCCAGGATATTCGCAGGTCGGCTCGAAGCGTGTTTGTGTTTGATACCCAGTGCGACGCGGTCGGCTTGCTTCGCTACATCCTGCGTGATCTCGGGGTCGCTCCGGCAAACACCGGCGACGAGATGCACGAGCAATTGAAAGAAGTCCTGGTCAAGGAATCCCGGGCAGGACGAAGAGTTGTCATCGTCGTCGACGAGGCGCAGAATCTGTCGGATGAAGCGCTTGAAATGCTTCGCCTGCTTACCAACTTCGAAACCCAGCGAGCCAAGCTGCTGCAGATCGTGCTGGCAGGACAGCCCGCGCTATCCGACAAGTTGACCAAGCTTTCGCTGGAACAACTGCGCCAGCGCATCTCGACAATCTGCTGGCTTGAGCCTTTTTCCATGAGAGACACAACAGCCTACATCCGCCACCGGCTCGAGCAAGCGGGATACCGGGGCGAGCCTCTCTTCAGAAAAGATGCGCTCAAGCTGATTACCTCGGCCAGCCAGGGAACTCCGCGAATCATCAACACTCTATGCTTTAACTCGCTTTCGATCTGCTGCGCGCTCAAGTCGAAACAGGTTGACCGCGCCATGGTGGCCGAAGTGATCACCGACCTGGAACTGGATCAAGCGTCAAGAGAGTCTGCCGCCGCCTCCACAGTGTCTGCCTCTGAAGCCTTGCCTGATCTCGAGCTATTGCCAGACCTCGAACAAACGGGATTCGCGGCATGGAGAACGAGGCTCCTGGTTGCAGCTGCGGCTCTGCTGGTCGTCGTATCCGGTCTCGGCATGTTTGCTTACTCTGCTCACCGGCAGTCCTCGCTTCACATGGCCCAGCCCATACACTCTCCGGACACAAAGGCCGTTGCCGCGTCCGCGCCGGTTCCGGCCACCACAAGCTTGAGCGGCGCAATCGTCGCTCAACCAACTGCGAAGCCCGCGGCTGCGACGAGGCCCGCATCCCTTCCCACGCTCGCGATGCACGTTACGAGACATAACGCCATTGCTATCCCTCTTCCCAAGGCCTCACCTTCTGACACAAAGTTTCTCGCCTCGATATTCCCCACGCCCGAAGTGTCCGACATGGGCAGGATAGCCGGTACCGACTATGTTTCGAATGGAGCGCCATTCCAAGTCACGGTCCAGCCCGATCAAACACTTCAAGATATTGCCACGCGCAATCTGGGAGCCTGGAACCTGAAAATCCTGGAGCAGATCAAGAGGCTTAATCCCAACCTGAAGGATCTGGACCATCTCGAGGCAGGACAAAAGATCTGGTTACCGGCGCCAGAGTCAACGCGAACGGCGCAGGACGTAATGCTTCAAGCGAACGAGGGAGAACACCATGAGCCGTAACTACGAATTGCTGGCGCAAATTGAAGCTGACTTGGACGCAACCACCGACCGCAACCCGTCTTTCGCCAACCGTACCGCCCCACTGGGAGATGTTTTCACCAACAGCGGCGATGTGTTTCAAGACGAGATGAGGCGGCTTGTCCAACGGGTATTTCTGTCGGCCAACGCGACTCCGCCACGGCAGGTGGTCTTCTGCGGCGTGGAACGCGACAATGGCAGCACATCTGTCTGCGCAAATGCCGCGCGGACCCTGGCAGCCAACATCTCCCAGTCCGTCTGTGTTGCTGACGGCAATCTTGGCTCACCCAGGCTCGCTGACGCTCTCGGCATCGGAGACACAATTCCCATCTTCGGCGAGTCTTCCTTGAAGGGCGACGGCTGCATTCAAATCGGCAGCAATCTCTGGTTTGGCGGGACCGATGTTCTGTCGAACGAGAGCGGCGCGCTGCCCCCCGTCGATAAGCTCAAGGAGCGTTTTGCGCGGCTGCACGACCTCTTCGAGTACGTGCTGATCGATGCTCCAGGAACGAACGTATGCGAAGACGCCTCGAAATTGGCCCAGCTCGCCGGTGCCGCCGTTCTCGTCATCGACGCCAACCGCACCCGGCGGATTACGGCACGAAAAGCCATGGAAGCGTTAGAGGCTTCGCGCGTTCGACTGCTGGGAACAGTCCTGCACAATCGCTCATTCCCGATTCCTGAGAGGCTCTACAAGTGGCTCTGACCTCCGGAGCGCAACGTCGATACTACGATGATTTAGTAGAGAGCGGACTCAATGGTCACATAAAAACCCTGTTCTAAATAACCGCGCGTCAGGCTGCCCCGGCAACACTCGTGAATCGGCGCGATCCAATCTGAACACAACCTTTGAATCAGGAGCCTCGCACAAGTGTTGTTCCCGACACTTAGAACCGTCATCTTCCACGATAACTTTGCGCAGATGGGTGGCGCGGAGCGTGTTGCCGAGGAACTTCATCGTGCGCTTCCAGACGCAGATTTAGCGACCACTCTATTGGTTACCGAACGATTAACCGACTATTTGAAGCGCACGGAAATCAGAACCACTTGGATGCAGCTTCTGCCAGCGAAGGCGCAATTGTTTCGATGGTACTTTCTGCTCTATCCCCTGGCAATTGAAACGGTCGATCTTGAGAAATACGACCTCGTTGTGACCAGCTGCTTTGGATACGCAAAGGGCCTCAAGCGGCGTGAGGGCGCATTGCACATTTGCTATTGTCACTCCCCGATGCGATGGATTTGGCGCACGTCCGATTATTTTGCGCGTGAGGAATTTGGCTTCTGGAAACGCCACCTGCTCGCGCTGGCCCTTATACCTTTAAAAGCTTGGGAGATTCGCGCAGCTCAGCGGCCCGATTTCTATATTGCAAATTCGAGCGAGGTCGCACGCCGCCTGCGCGACGCATTCGGAATCGAAGCGACGGTCATTTGTCCGCCCATCGACACGCGGCGTTTCACAATAAGCGCGTCGGTGGATGATTACTATCTTGTCCTGTCACGGTTGGTCCCGTATAAGCGCATCGATTTAGCGGTTGAGGCATGCAGCAGATCCGGCCGCCGGCTAAAGGTGATCGGAGGCGGTCCCGATTTTAAGCGGCTGAAATCCCACGCCGGTCCAACCGTTGAATTCCTCGGAAGGCAGTCTGACCAGGCTGTGGCGCAGTTGGTGAGCCATTGCCGGGCACTGATCTTTCCCGGAGAAGAGGACTTCGGGCTGGCTCCACTGGAAGCCAATGCCGCCGGGCGTCCCGTTGTGGCTTTCAAGGGAGGCGGCGCCTTAGAGACAATTGTGCCGGGGTTGAACGGCATATTCTTTGACGAGCCCACAGTCGAGTCTTTGATCTCTTCGCTGGACGAATTCGAGACCATGCGCTGGCAGCCAGTCGAAATTCGCGCCCACTCTGAGCGGTTTGATAGCCGCATCTTTCAGGAGCGATTTCGGGCATTTATCAAGAGCGTCGCACCCGGATTTGAGATGCGGGCGGATACCGAAAAAGATCAGCTTCTATGCGCAGTGAGGTCGTAAGGATATCGAGTGAAAGGTCATTCTTTCATCTCGGTTCATAGTCCGCCTTGCCCCTCGCCCAGTCTTCACCCTCATGAAAGAGTCGTACCGTGATATGTCTCGCTCAAAGCTTTCGCCACGTCTCGATCCGCCCATTGACTAAGAATTGACAACCACCCTGACTCAACGTGACGCATTCGGCCTGTTTGCCGGTATTCATCTGGCAACCGCGACGACTTACTCCTTATGACGATCCGCTGGGACTTCATCAAAAACGCATTTGCAAACCTGGGGCGAGCTGGAACGGCCGGAATTGTTGCCCTGCTTCTGCCCCCAGTGCTCATTCGTCACATGACTGCCATTGATTATGCTGCGTGGGTCCTTGTACTGCAGTGTGCATCGTATGCAAATTATCTCGATTTCGGGCTCCAGACGGCAGTTGGCCGCTATATCGCGTATGCCACTGAAAAACGCGACACGGAGCAGCGCAATTCTATATTCAGCACAGCCTATGCGGCTCTTCTCGCAGTCGCCGTTCTCTGCGTCATCCTGCTCTTAACACTCATTGCGGCCATCCATCCAATCTTTCCAGGCATACCACTTGCAGAGATTCCATTTATGAGGTTGGCTTTGCTGATTCTCGGAGTGTCACTGGCTCTTGGACTCCCGGCTTCTGCTTGGAACGGCGTCTTCATTGGCCTCGAGCGTTATGACATCCCAGCTTTGACAGTTGGAGGAGCAAGGCTCATATCGGCAATCGGCATTGTTGTTGTCGTACTCGTGGGCGGAGGCATCGTCCTAATGGCAACTGTCATGGCGCTGGTCAATCTCCTATCCTATGCAGTGCAATACGTGGCAAAGATGCGAATCGCCCCTGACATTCAATTTGATTCGCGGCTGGTTCGCCACACCGTTGCGAAGGAACTGATGTCTTATTGTTCCGGCCTTACGGTCATGTCCTTCTCCATGCTTCTGATCACAGGCCTCGACCTTATTCTGGTTGCTCGCTTTCAACTCAGCGCGCTGATTCCCTATTCTGTCTCAGCCACCATCGCCGCATTCATGTCCGGCGGGTTGCTGGCTGCCCTGAACGTGATCATGCCGCACGCTGCTGCCATGAATGCAAGAAGCGACGCCAGACCTTTGGGCCGCCTGATTATCACTTGCACACAGGTGGGCGCCGCTCTGCTCATCTTTAGCGGCCTACCGATGCTGATCTACGCCCGACCACTCATAAAGTTGTGGATCGGCGCGCAATATGTGCAGGCTGGGCAGCCGCTTTTGATTCTCCTGCTGGTGGCCAATATGATCAGACTTCTAGGAGCTCCGTACGCAATCGTCCTTATATCCGCAGGCCAGCAACGCTTTATCAAAATAAGCCCGCTGATTGAAGGCTTCGTCAATCTGATTGCGAGTCTGATCCTCGGGTCAACAATGGGAGCAATCGGCATATCCCTCGGTACCCTGATTGGAGCCGTGGCTGGAATCCTCGCGCACTTCTTTTACAGCATGCCAAGGACGCATATGGCTCTTCAATTCTCACGGTGGGACCTGATGCGAACCGGCATATTAGCCCCGCTCCTCGCGGCGACGCCGCTCATTGGGATAGCAACCTTGTCTCTGATCGGCAGGCTACCTTCCGCTGAACACGGAGCTGTATTTCTCCCCGCCTTCGGCTTGTCGCTGATGGGCACTGCTGTATTACTACGGCGCCCAACTCTTTCGGTCGCAATTAACAATGGGTTCTAACTTGGCCCGCAAGATATATCCATCATCAACCACTCACTCGACCGCGCAGTCCCATCGCACTTACCTCTCAAAGGACGCTGATGTCAGGTACTGACAAGTCACATAACCTGGGATCGCTGCTATCCCCCTACGGCTTAGCCGCGGTATCGTCATTTGTCTTTCTCGTCGCGTGGATTTTCCCGCCCTCCGTATACGAACGGCTGATGGATGAGCGCGATCTCATGTTTCTCGATCCACGTCTGGCTTTCTTTTTCTTTCTATGTGTCGGAGCATTCCTGCTTGGGGTACGCTTGATCGATTCCTACGCCCCTTCGGGGCCCTGCATCGATCGAGAACCCAAGGCAGGCATGTCGCCCGCCGTGTTTATACTCATTCCTTTGGTAGCGGCCCTGTGTCTGAACATTATGTCGATCGTCATGGTCCTTAGAGCCGGCATATTGCTGCCTATGCTCCTCGCCGGTGAAGGGGAGGCGCTAAAAGAATCAATGGGCACAGATGGCTCGCTGGTACTTACAGGGATGTCATTGGCAGGAGTGATTTGGTGGGCGGCATGGCGCACGATGGAGCTTCGAGTTTCAGGTATCTCAGGAAGAGTCGTTCGGATCATATTGTCATTGGCTGTCCTGTCCGTCGTCGTCTCGGCGTCTTTGAAACTCGATCGAACCGCATTGATGCCTTATATCATCGGGCTTGTCGTTATTACTCTTGTTCGGCGAAGTGTTACAAAAGGAATCACAATCAGATCTGTGATGAGGCCGGTCGGGATTCTGTTATTCTGCACGGCGGTTATCTTTGTGCTCTTTTCATCGCTCCGGGGTACAGACACTTCTGAACAGATGGGCGAGACGGCACTCATTTATACGATCTCTTCGTATAATCGCCTTTCTGCGATATTATCGGGAGCATTAAGGTACACCCACGGAGGCAAGGGCCTGTATTTGTGCGGGTTCCTTGCATTCAATAATACATTCAATTCGCTGATTCCCATCCGCGACGTAATGCAATGGCCTGGCTTCTACGAGGTCTGGCGATCCGAATTTTCTTCCGTAGCAAGCGCCAACCTCAACCCGGACGCAAACTGGTGCAGCACCTTCGGTTTCATCTATCTGGACTTAGGATGGTTTTCGCCTGTCTACCTTCTCATGTATGGTCTCTTGTGCGGCTTGATCTGGCGCGCGGCTCGCCTGGGTTCGAGTTTTGGGGTGGTCCTCTATCCCTGGTGCGCTTTTTGTATCCTCTTCTGGTTCGGCTTCAATCTGCTGCTGTGGACGCAGTTCGCAGTTTTGTTGATTGACGCAATTGCCTTGTCGGCCTACGAACTCTTCTTGCTTTCGCCGGCAGTTCTTGCACCATCACGCTTCGGCGTGCCTGTCTTTTCACGAAAAATATGATGACCCTACCGACAGAGCCGAAAGTGGCATGCGTCATTCTGAACTGGAATGGATGGCGTGATACCGTTGCCTGTCTCAAGGCGCTCGAAAGGGTACGATATTCACATTTAGAGAGCTTTGTTGTTGATAACGGATCGACAGACGGTTCCTTGGAGGAGCTGCGAAGAGTCGTTCCTGACAAACAGTTGATCGCGAATGGGAAGAATCTCGGGTTTGCGGGCGGAAACAATGTGGGCATCCTGCGGGCGTTGCAGGGTCCTGCGGATTACGTCTGGCTGCTTAACAACGACACCGAACCGACACCCGACTCCTTGACGGAACTCGTCAAGGTTGCTCGATCAAATCCCCGCTTCGGCGCAATTGGTTCGGTGATGCATTATGCCGACAATCGTCACGCCGTGCAGGCATGGGGCGGCGGGCGGGTCAATCGTTGGAGCGGAGCCTGCCCACTCGCTAATTCTCCGCGAGCGAACCGATGGTTCACCTACATAACTGCGGCCAGCATGCTTGTGCCGCGCGCCGCATTTGAAGAGGTCGGTCTATTGGACGACGGGTTCTTTCTCTATTACGAGGACGTGGAGTTCAGCTGCCGCTTGCGCAGGCATGGCTGGAATCTTGCCGTGGCCCCGGCGGCGCGGATATACCACAAGGAAAACGCCAGCACAGCGAGCAATTCTATAACCAGAGATCGGTACTCCACTGCCTCCGGCATCCGATTTCTTCGCGCGCATTCGCCCGTTCCCTGGCTTGCTGTGACAGTCTTCCTGTCGAATCGCATGGGGAAGCGTCTGCTCACGTGCCGGCTTGGAAGGTTATTGGGCGTGGTTCGCGGCATAGGCGACCATCTGAAGATCGATCGGCTTTACGGTCGTGGCAAGGAATGCGCAACCGCGCCAGGCGTGCGCCTTGCGCCGATCGCAGTCAGTCTGGAGCGCGATTCGTTGGAGAGAGTTGAGAAGTGATTCCCGATTTCATCCCAAAGGGATAGCTATCCACGATGAAAATTCTATTTCTTGAACAGTCGAGCGAAACAGGCGGCGGGCAGAGAAATCTGCTCGATTTGCTGCCGGCGGTGATGGAAAGGGGTTGGGAGGCGGTGGTTGCGGCGCCGGGCGAGGGTCCGCTCTTCGACAAGGCGCGTGAATTGGGCGCCAGCACAGTGAAGGCTGCGCTCGGCCATTACTCGAATGGGCGCAAGTCCAACTCTGAAGGGATGCGCATGGCCTTCGATTCGATGCGGCTGGCTATGTGGATCGCCCAACACGACTGTGAATTGATTAGCGTCGGTGGGGGACGCGCGCTGCCTGCCGCGTCCCTGGGTGCGCGACGGCGACCGGTGATCTTTCAGGCACAACATTTTCTCGATGACGCGCGCGCACTTCGCCTGGCGAGGTGGGCCATTCGACGCGCGGATGTCACCGTAGTCGCCAATTCAAAACACGTTGCCCAACTTTATGAGAATTGCACTCGCGTGAGAGTTGTTTACAACGGTGTACCGGAAATCCCATTTTCTGAGCGCGCGTTGCTTCAACCGCTGCGAATCGGAATCATCGGGCGAATTGCTCCCATGAAAGGGCAGACGGACTTTCTGCAAATGGCCGCTGCACTGACGCCCAAGTTGCCCGGCACGCGGTTCCTGATCTGCGGCGCGCCCATGTTCTGCCCGGCAAGCTATGTGGACGAGGTCAATCGAATGGCTGCCGGGTTGCCCATCGACTTTTTAGGATGGCGCGAGAATGTAAGCGCTGTCTTGAAGGAACTGGATCTGCTCGTCGTGCCATCGACCGTCGCTGAGGCAACTACTCGTGTGATTCTCGAGGCCTTCTCTGCCGGAGTGCCGGTGGTGGCCTATGCGATCGCTGGAATACCGGAGGTCGTTGAGGATGGCAGGAACGGGTTCCTGGTTTCAGAGTGCGAGCCGCTTGCCCTGGCACAAAAGGTGTTAAGGGTCCTCCAGACCGATCTGCGCGAGATCGTTCAGACCGCTCGAGCAGATTGGCAGAGAAACTATACCGTGGCCCGATATCAAAAGGAAATGATCGACATGATGGCTGAATGTGCATCGACTGATGGCCTGCGCTATCGCTCCGCCAGCAACAACTGAGGCCCTGCGGTTGTCAAACGCCAGCACCAGCCTCAACGCGGCCAAGTTCACGCCTCAAATCTCTTCATATTTCCGATCGCAGCAAGCGGAAGGATTTCAGATCATCCAATGGCAGGCAAACTGAGCTTCACGACCGTCGCGAACAAAGCGGACATTGTGCCGACATTGGACTATGCGCCGGAAGTTGCGCCCCTGTTGTGGTCGAAACTTCCGGGTGTTTTCTGGCGTTTATTGATTCATCTCGGCACCCACATGAAGGTGATTCGATACCTTCGGCGCCAACCTTTTGCCGAGACTGTTCAAAACAATCCCAAGTTTGCATTCAAGTATCTCTCTCCTAATTATCTCGCTAAAGGCCTGTCGGTAACCGAAGGAGCAGCTTGCTTCCTGCATCATTACAAGCGCTTATACGACACCCTTCCCAACCGCATTTTACGTCAGACTCTGCATTGGGATAGCGTGCTTTACCAGGCAGCCGAAGGGGACAATCTCTTTTCTCTGACGATGGGCATGTCAAGACCCAATCCGAATGAAGGCGAGATGTCTCTGTTTCTGAAATGGGATGGCGAGATACTCTTCACGCTGTCTTTCACCATTGTCCCGGGGAAGATTGTGAACTCCGAATCCGAGGAAATTCTATTGATTTCTCGGCTTCAAGGAACTCCCGGCCGCCTTTCTGACCGGCTCGGCCTGGCAGTCAAGACTCTTCATCGCGTTGGCCCCCGAAGGCTACTGCTCGCAGCTCTTGAAGGCATTGCGACCGCATGCGGCATCACTGAGATCGCTTCGGTGTCTGCGAAGAATCAAGTCTCTCATTGCGAAGAATTCGACGCAATTTTCAAGTATGGCTATGACGATTTCTTTACCGAGATGGAGATTGGGAGGACTTCTGCAGGATTCTTCTTAACTCCGGTTCCGATTTTGGAAAAGCCACTCGCCTTGATCAAGTCTCGTCACAAACTCCAAACAAAGAGACGGCGAGCTTTCAAGCAACAAATTCAATCGGCCTGTGCGGAATCCTTCCAGAGGATGTGTGATGGAGCCGCCGGCGCCCCTCTGACATTCAAGGCGAACCTGATCCAGCCGGAGAGCGACTCTCAAACCGGCTCCGAACCCGCAGAGCCATCGGAGCAGGAGAATGAAACCCTACGTCAACATCCGCACTTGACACATACGAGCCCCATGCATGTTGAAGAAGAAAGAATTCAGCCTGTAAAGGATCATTGCAGAGTTGAAGCAGGTTAAAGTCGCATTTTTGGGTAGGCTCTTTTGGCCTCTCAAGCGACGACCTGAGCGATCATACACTTCCGAGGACAGCTTCCTTGCCGAGATCCATTTTAATTAGTGCGAAATTCCGCCGGAAATACCGATATCGGAACATGCATCGCCAATCTGACCGCCTCCACGAGGCGGCCTTTTCTTTGTTGTTGAAGTTAATTCCGATCAGAACGAAGCCCGGTTGAAGATAGCTGCTTGCAAACCCGCTATCGATTTGTATCCTGGAATATCCCAGGGTGGATCGCGGTTGCGGGGATATTATGCCTTAGGAGAGGAGCTACACGATGGCGGTTACTGCCTGGCTGAAAGACATGGCGCGATCTGTGATCTTTTCACCCGCGATGACAAAACTATGCGAAGACCGCCCCGTGGTGCGGAGGCTCTATCGGGGCTGGCGTCGGACGCATCCGTTCGACCGGGAGAACGGCACCGATACCAGTGGTTTTGTCAGCGTGCGTTCGTTGCATGTTGCCCCTGCCCTGCGAACCAAGATCAATTTCTACGGGCCATCGCAGCCCAGCATCTTCCGCGAGGCGATCGCCGCGCTGGGGCCTGTGGATGAATATGCCTTTATTGACCTTGGCTGCGGAAAAGGCAGATGCCTGCTGGTGGCGACGGAGTTTCCCTTCCGGGAGGTGATTGGAATCGAGCTCTCCACCGGTCTGGCAGAAATCGCGCGGAAGAATATTGCCAGGATGAAAGAAAAATACCCTGGCCGTACAGCGGCGCGCGTGGTGGAGGGTAATGTGCTTGATTTCCCGTTTCCTGAGGGGAAACTGATTTTCTATAACTATCATGCGTTTCGAGCCGAAATCATCAAATCCCTAGTCACTCGGCTTGAGAATTCTGTCGCAGAAAATACGCCGCATCTCTTCTTTGTCTATTACAACGCCGTGCACTCTGCGTGCCTCGATGCTTCCTCTGAATTCCAACGGTTTTTTGCTGACACCATTTCCTGTGGACCAGCGGAGAAAGACTGCGGATTTCCTGAGGACGTTATCGTGATCTGGCAGAGCCGGCGTGGAGCGATTCCAACCCCTCATCAACGGGTTGACCGAGGGGTTTTATCGGATGGAGATATGGTGTGCCATCTAGGAACTTGTTGAAATAGGTACCCTTCTGCGACGGAGGTCTGAATTAGTTCATCTAACCGGCATGCGTGGAGACGAGCGGTTTCAGGACGGGATGTTCAGCTATGTTTCATTGGAGCAGCGTGTACCTGCGGATCATCCGCTGCGTGCAGTTCGCAAGTTGGCGGACTCGGTGTTGCGGTCGTTGAGCGCAGAGTTCGATGCACTGTATGCGGACTCCGGTCGGCCTTCGATTGCTCCCGAGTACATTCTTCGGGCGCTTTTATTGCAGGTGTTCTACTCGGTGCGCTCTGAGCGGCTGCTGGTTGAGCAGATCGACTACAACCTTTTGTTTCGCTGGTTTGTAGGTCTGGGCATGGACGATGGGGTTTGGAACCACGCGGTGTTCTCGAAGAACCGGGACCGGTTGCTGACCTCCGATGTGGCGCAGCAGTTCTTCGCAGAAGTGAACAAGCTGGCGAAGAAATTTATGTCCGACGAGCACTTCACTGTCGATGGCACGCTGATCCAGGCGTGGGCATCGCAAAAGAGTTTTCGCTCGAAAGACGGGTCCGATGACGGCGACGGGGGAGACTTTCACGGTCAGAAGCGATCGAACAAGACGCATGAATCGACCACTGATCCGGATGCGCGGCTATACAAGAAGAGCTACGGCAAGGAGTCCAAGTTGAGCTATCTGGGCCACGCGCTGGTGGAGAATCGCAACGGCCTGATCTCCGCGGCGATGGTGACGCACGCCGATGGATATGCTGAACGCGATGCCGCGCTTCTGATGCTTGAGCAAAAACAACAGGGTCGCTCACGCCGCATCACCGTGGGTGCGGACAAGGCTTACGACAGCAAGGATTTCGTCAGCACGGTACGGGAGTTGAACGTGACGCCGCACGTTACCAAGAACGACAAGGGCCGCTCGAGCAACCTGGACCGCAGAACCACACGACAGCCTGGCTATGCTGTCAGCCTGAGCCGGCGATGGCTGATCGAGAAAGGCTTCGGCTGGCTCAAGCAAACCGGCCCGCTGCGCCAAGTCAAGCTACGAGGCCTGGAGAAGGTGGACTGGCTGTTCGTCTTCAGCTGCGCAGCGCACAACCTGATCCGACTGCCGAGACTAATGGCTCAACCTCCGGAAAGACTCATGGAGCAGTGTGCCTGAACGACGGATGCGGGCCTCGAGATCGCATTCCAGAGGCCCGAAACGCCCTATAAACACTAACCAGACGCGCAGTTCAAACAGATTTCAACCAGAAAGAAACCCAAATCACAAGGAAATCCGCTGCGATGCGGCCAATTTCAACAAGTTCCTAGAATCGTAGTCGCTTCGTAAACGCTTGGGTGTGTTGTCTTGGTGCAGCTTGCGCCTAGCAACCACGTGCTTATGAATTGCATCCGCAGGCGGGCTGAGCAGGACGCTTCCATTACCTGGCGAGCGGCCTTGGTGGAGCGGGATATCTCTACGTCGTGGCGGGCATAAGCGCGTCTCGCCACTTTGCCGTTGAGATGTCCTGGCAAAGGCTTGCGCATCCAGCCCCAGCAAACTGAGACCCCTCGAGAGGCACTCACGACAACGGCAAATTGAATTGGATCTGAAGGGCTTGCCCTTACTCAACAACGCTTAGTTCTATTAAGTATTTATATACTTATATTTAAGTTATATCGAGTGCGCGACATGTCATTCCTTGACAGTCGCCGAAATTTCGTTACCAGCCAAACTGTGATCCCCAAAATGGACGCCGGCTTCGGTCAGCCCGGGGTTCTGAAGGGATTCTGCCGAAATTTCGATGCTATAGCCCTTGCGGAGCAGCGAAAGCCTTGAGGCTCGCTTGCAAATCGTCGCGAAAGGGCATCGCTCCAGCAAAGCGGACCCCCCTGAAAAAAGCCGTCAAGAAGGCTCAGCAAGTGTTGCGAGAGATCTTTCTTGCGGCAGAGCATTATCTTGTTCAATCATGATTTCATCGATTTGAACGATGCTTTTCATCCCCTGAAAGACCCGCATCGAACCGGCAACTTCCCCCTTTGACAATCATGATTGGCAATACGGCGCCGCGTTCGCGGAGGGCGCTGAGCAAATCGCAGTAGATCGTTTGATTGAAGGCTTGCTCTTTGCTGCCGGCTGAACTTCCAGATTGGCGTGACGCCGTGATGGAACCGGACCTTGGGGCGAGGTGCGCATTCAATAGGTATGACCCTCGCACTTGCTTTGCCCTGCTGGCGGTGATAAGCTGCGTGGTTCATTCCGAGTAGGGAGCAAGCCTGGGACCGGTTCAGCGTGGCGGTAGCTGCAACGGCTTAAGGCAGACTCCTGGCTTTGTGCCGAGGGGGCACGTTCAGTGCACGATAGCGAATTGAATTCTCTTCCTGAAAATGCCTACCTTCCGCTAAAGCCTGGCGAGAGTTATCACCCGGTCGTATCCCCGCGGGCTATTCAGCCCGAACTGACGTTGCGCGCCATTTTCTGGGGTGTTCTGTTTTGCGTGATTTTCAGCGTGGCTTCGGCCTACTCGGGACTGAAGGTGGGCCAGGGGATGGAAGCGGCTATCCCGATCTCAATTCTCACCATCGGTTTGGCGCGCATGTTCACGCGCCGCTCGAGCCTGCTGGAGAATGTGATCATCATCGGGATTGGCAGCGCCTCGGGCAGCGTGGCGGCAGGGGCCATCTTCACCCTTCCGGCGCTTTACATCCTGCGCCTCGATCCGCACCCGGTGCAGACGATTTTTATCTGCCTGGCGGGCGGTTGCCTGGGGGTTCTGTTCCTCATTCCACTGCGGCGCTATTTTGTGCGCGAGATGCATGGGCAGTTCCCTTTTCCCGAGGCGACGGCCATCACCGAAGTGCTGGTGACCGGAGAAAAAGGCGGGTCGGAGGCCAAGCTGCTGTTGCAGGCAACGGTGATCGCGGGGATTTACGACTTTCTGGTGACCACGTTTCACGTTTGGAAGGAGTACCTGGACTTTCAGTTTGTGCCGGTAATACGGGGGCTCGCTGAGCGAGGCCGCATGGTGTTCAACTTCGACGCCGTGGGCTTTATTCTCGGCCTGGGATACGTGATGGGATTGCGCAGCGCCATCGTGTTCTGCGCGGGCAGCATCCTGACCAGCTTTGTACTGGTGCCGTTGATCTGGTTTATCGGCAGCCACATTGACGTGGCCGTCTATCCGGCCATGGTTCCCATTGCAAAAATGACCGCAGTGGAAATCTATCGCAACTACGTGCGCTTTATCGGAGTAGGGGCGATTGCCGCGGCGGGAATCGTGGGGATTCTCAAATCACTTCGCATTGTTGCGGGCTCCTTTGGCATTGCGCTGCACGCCTTCCGTCATGGCGAAGCTGCGCATACGGAGCGGACCGATCGCGACCTGCCGATTGTCTCAATTCTCTTCGGGGTGGTGGCCGGCGCCCTTTGCGTGGCTGTTTTCTTTGGACGCTTGCAGGTTTCGTGGAGCGTGCTTGGATTGGGACTGGCGCTGACGCTGGTGTTCTCGTTTTTTTTTACTTCGGTTGCGGCCAACGCGATCGCCACGACGGCAAACAATCCTGCGTCGGGCATGACCATGCTCACGGTGATTGTCTCCTCGCTGGTTTTGCTGAAATTCGGGCTCTCGGGGACCACCGGCATGTTTTTCGTGATGGCGATTGCGGGCATGGTTTGCACGGCGCTGTGCGTGTCAGGCCAGTTCATCACCGACCTCAAGATCGGTTACTGGCTTGGCTCAACGCCCGCAGCGCAGCAGAAGGCGAAGTTTCTGGGAATTGCCGCGGCAGCCATCACAGCGGGTTTGACGATCATCCTGCTGGCGCACATCTTCCAGTTTGGCGAAGCGGCCCCAGGAGACGCGCGGCAGGTGCTGGCGGCGCCGCAGGCCTCCATTATGAAGGCCCTGGTGGTGGGCTTCATGAGCCGCCAGCCGGTTGCTTATCTGCTGTTCGGCATTGGAGCGGTGATCACCATCGTGCTGGAGATGCTGGGCAGATCTTCAATGGTGTTTGCGCTGGGAATCTATCTGCCACTGGGGCTTACTTCTCCTATACTGGCGGGAGGATTCCTGTCGCATCTTGTGAACCGGAAAGCTGAGAAGGCCGAAGGCGAACGCGGCAAAGGGATTCGCGAACGGGGCGTGATTCTGGCCTCGGGACTGATGGCGGGCGGGGCACTGGGAGGGGTTCTGGGAGCATCGATGCGGCTGTTCCCAGGATTCCGCGAGGATTTGATCAGCACACCGTTTTACGGCAACGATCCGGTTTCACAATCCATCTCCGCGCTGATGTTTGTGGGCCTTTGTTTGTATGTGTGGTTCAATTCGCTCAAGAAGGACAAGGAGGCCTGATGGACCAGGCAGGACTGTACGTTGCCGAAGCGGTGCTCGGCATTGACACGCTTTGGGGCGGGGATGTGATGTGTCCCTCGGGAACGGGGCGGTTCATTGCCGACTCCTGGTTTTCCAATGAGCCGCTGCCGGCTGCCTACACACATTCGGCAGCGAAGCGGCTGCGGCAATCGGGCGGCGTGGCGGGCAAGAGCGTCGACCGGGAAGCGGTGGATGCGTATCTGCGCGAGGTGAACCTGCCCACGGCAATCGGCGGCGTTCGCACGGAGGCAGACAAGCTCGGAGATCTGCGCGGAGCCTATCTGCTGGGCCTCGCAGAATGCCTTGAAACCATGTGGGACCTGGCGATGGAGGTCATCGGCAAGGGTGATCCGGTGCCGTATCCGCGCTCAGTGCAGGCGTCGACGGGGAAGCCACCGGAGCCTTCACGTCCCGAAGGAAAACGGGAACGCCTGGCCGAGTTACTGGGAAGGGCGGGGCTGGCGACGGCAAATGATGGTGAGTTGCTGCAGGCCGTGGACGGCTGGCGGCGCAGCCGCGTGATTCCGATGGCATCCGTGCGCGCACTGGGCGCCGCGGTGATTGCGAATTTTGAGAATCTGAGCGCGAAGAACCTGCTGCCGCACCTTCCCCGGGAGCTGGCCCATGTACCGATGGCCAACATCGACTTTCTGCCGATCAAGGACGCCTGGTTTTCCGGCTCGATGAACTATATTGGTCGCGCACGGAATGGAGACGGCTCACCGCAATACGAAGCCTCCTACGAGATCAACGCGTCCCTGCAGATGTCGTTCCCGGAGTTTGAACAACTGGTGAGCCACGAAGTTGTTCCGGGGCATGTGACGACATTTGCCTACCTGCAGAACCTGTATGTGCGTGGAAAGGCGGGCTTCGAGGCGACAGTTCTGACGATGAACACCCGCGCCGCCACTCTGTTTGAGGGATTGGCCAACAACGCCATTCTGATTGCTCACGGGGTGACGGAAGTGGAACAACTGGCGGACGAAGATCTGCAGATCGGCGTGCTGCTGGCGCTGTTGCAGGACGACGCGAAGAATCAATCGTCGTATCTGACCTGGGGCGAGCAGAGGCCGCAGCCAGAGGTCGCAGCCGCGCTGCGGCACGATTTTCTGGTGACCGAAGAGCGGGCTGACAAGCTGTCTGGCGCGTGGGGAAAGCATCCCCTGTTAGGCCGCATGTACCTGCCGGCTTATCGTTCGGGAACGGAAAAGGTGGCCGAACTGCGGCGCACTTACCCACCGGAGAGGGTGCTTCCGGCTATTTACGGATGCGATGGATTGGTGGACATCGAGACCGTGGACGATGTTTTGAAAGACTGAAGACCGGGCTTCCCTGCGCCGGAACGCTGCGCGTCGCAATTCCCGGCATATCGGCTGAAGCGCAGCAATGTACCAGGAGAGCTTGGCTTCAACCGCGAAGACAAGCGCAGTCCAAAGGCAAGGGCTGTACGGCTAAAGCGGGGACAGGCAAAAGCTCCTGACGTACGCGCTGTTTCCCGCGTCGAAGAGCACTGCTCGATGGTCCTAAAGGTGAATCCAGCCGCCGCGAATCAGTGCAAGCGATCCGACTGCGACCACGATCCAGAGAAGGATTCCCTGCAGCAGCGGCCGTACACCCACCTCGCGGAGAGTCTTCATGGAGAGACTTGTGCCGATCAAAAAGAGCGTAACGGTCAACCCAATGATGCCAAGATGCTTCAGCGTTGGATAGAAAGCCCCAAACAGGGGGAGATAGGAGTTTGCAACCGCGGCGAGGCAGAAGTAGAGAATGAACCAGGGCCAATGGATGCGTGCGTTGGACTTCTTCGCAATGGCGGTGCCAATCGACAGCGGCACAATCCACAGCGCCCGAGCGAGCTTGACCGTTGTACCCACGGTAAGAGCCACTGTTCCGAATTTGGCCGCAGCGCCAACGACGGAGCTGGTGTCGTGAATGGCAAGCGCAGACCAGAGTCCGAACTGGGTCTGCGTCATGTGCAGTGCGATCCCGATTGCCGGAAACGCAAGCAAGGCGACAGAGTTCAAGGTGAAGACCGTGCCGAGCGACACAGCGATCTCTTCTTCGTGGGCGGAAGTAATGGGAGCGATGGCGGCAATCGCACTGCCGCCACAGATGGCGGTGCCCGTGGAGATCAGGAAAGAGGTTGTTCGCCTAACCTTGAGGAGTCTCCCCAACCCCCAGCCGAGGAGCAACGCGATGCTGATGCTGGCTGCCGTGTAGACGAACCCGGAGCGTCCCGCTCTTAGAACCTGGCTGAGATCCATGCCGAACCCGAGGCCGACCACCGATGCCTGGAGAAGAAATTTGGAGAGGCGTTTGGCTTCCAGGTGAAAGGGATGAACGAAGCTGAATCCGTAGACGAGGCCGCCCGCCAGGGCAATTGGCGGTGAAACGAGACCGCTGGCCGCAATGATCAATCCTATGAAGAAAATGTTCTTGGACACACATCCAGTGTTCACTCAAGCAGGCGCTCGCGTCCAAGCAGTAGTATTCATGCGGCATTAGCCGTTCTTATGGGTTTTGGGAGATGAGATTTTTCTCGACCGACTAGAAGTTCGCGGAGTCACCGCTCGTGAAAGGAGGAATCTGCGAAACTCCCGGGCCATGCCTTGCGGCTCAGGACCTTTCGCGAAAGTCACCAGGAAGTCTCGCTGGATGCGCAATCCTTCAACTTCGACGATCTTGAAGTTCTGGCCAAGTCTGAGGTCTTTGGCGATCGCCCAGCGTGAAACAAACCCGACGCCGAGTCCAGCCTCCACGGCCGACTTGATGGCCTCGGTTGAATCCAGTTCCATTGCGATCTGCAAAGAACTCCGCTTGATGCCGTGGCGTTCGAGAGCGATCTCGATGATCCGGCGCGTGCCCGAGCCGCGCTCGCGCATCAAGAGCGGGGCTCCGGCAATGTCGCTGCAGGCCACCGATGCCCGTTCAACCCATTCGTGCGCGGCCGGCGCGATGAGGACAAGCTCGTCCCGGACAAACGGCTCAGTCTTCACATCCCGGTTGCGCGGCGGACCCTCGATGAACCCAAGCGCGATCTTCTGCTTCTCCACAGCTTCTACGATGCGCTCCGTGTTGCCGCTGATCAGAGTTGGATGCACGCGGGGATGCGCTTTGCAGAACTCGCCCAGCAAACGGGGCAATAGATACTGGGCAATGGTTGTCGAGGCGCCCAAGGTCAACTGACCCGCATGATCTCCGCTCAAGGCCGCAATCTCGTGTTCTGCCTGGATAAGGAGTTCCTTTACCCGATGCGCATATTCGAGAAGAACCGAACCGGCCTCCGTCAGCGTTACGCGCGCTCCGGTACGATCGAAGAGCTGGACGCCCAGATCCTCCTCAAGCGCCTTGATCTGGAGACTCACGGCGGGTTGTGAGAGATAGAGCTCTTCCGCGGCCTTGCGGAAACTGAGCTGTTCCGCGACAGCGCGGAAGACCACAAGGCGAGAATTATCGAGACTTGCCATTCAATCATCAGAATACTGCCCCGCAGCGGCATTCGATAGGGCATTGAAGCAAAGGGTCCGTCTTGCCGGATTTCAGTGATGGGCAGGTGCGCGTTCATTGATTGCAAGTTCGATCTTGATCTCCGGCGGCGTCAGAAGCGTGTTGTGAACCAAACAATGATGCACTGAGCGCATCAGGCCTTCCGTCTGCTCTTCAGTGAGCGAAACAGGACAGTCAATATGAACGCTGAAATTGCCGAGCCGGGCCGGCTGCTTCAGTTTTTCCGCAGTCACTGAAACCTCAACACCGGTCTCGGCTAGGTTGCGAGCCATCAGATATTGAGTGGCATAAAAAGCTGCACAGGAACCAAGTGATGCGAGCAGCAGTTCCGGGGGAGTCATACCGAGATCTTCGCCGCCGTTTTCCGCGGGCTGGTCACAGAGGATGGTGTGGGTGCGGCTTTGAATGCTGAACCGGGCCCGAGCGAGGTGCTTGACTGTCACTTCCATTGTCTTTTCCCTTTCGCTGGAACAGAGACAGAAAGAGATCCATTCGTTACATAACTGCAGACATATTTTGGGGCGTTGGAATTCCCATCATGCGTAAATATTCCCTGGTAAGGAGATACCGCAGGCGCGGTGCGACCGCCGGATCGCAGGGGACTTCCATAGAGCGGCAGCGGTCGATTGCACCGCGCAGATCGCGCAAAAAGGCCACACAGGAAGGGCAAGCCTCAATATGCATGCGCATCTGGTCGCATGTGTGAGGCTCCACTCTTCCATCCAGATACTCCGAAAGGTTCAAAAACATATCGCGGCATGCGGCGGGGCGTCTCCCGCTTTTGCGGTTCGAACTCCGGGTTTGCATTTCGGCGGGTTGCGCATCGGCGGGTTGCGCGGGCGCAACATCCAGAATCCGGCTCAGCTCCTTGCGCATGCACAACCTCGCGCGATGCAGCCGGACCCTGACGGTTCCCTGGCGCAGATCGAGAATCTGCGCGATCTGCTCGGTCGTCAGTTCCTCCATGTCGTGAAGGACGAGCACCATGCGCAACGGCGCAGGAACCCTGAGAATTGCCTGCTGCATCTGGTAGTTCTTTTCGGCATGGAGAAGATTATTCTCGGGACCCCGACCCGCATCCTGCAACAGCCGCCCAAGTTCCGCATCGTCGGGCATCAGTTCATCGAGAGAGAGGAAGTGGCTGGGTTCATGAGCACCTTTCCGGCGCATCCGCCAGCAACGATTTCTGGTCACGGTATACAGCCAAACAGCCAGCGCCTGTGGTTCGGAAATCTTCGTCAGGTGCCCGATCGAACGGTAAAGAACCTCCTGCATCGTGTCTTCGGCATCCTCGGGATGGCCGCACACTTTCATGCTGAAGGAGTAGACCGTCTTCTGCAGCAAGCCGATGGCTTCTTCAATCGCTTGAGGCGTGTTGCGGCGCAGCAGGTCAGTAGCCTGGATCAGTTCAGGGCGCATCGGTCAGGACTCACAAGGTCAGTTCCAGTATAACTTTTCAGGCATTTCGAAGCGCGCTTTCCGCCACGACCGCGGCCGTGCGGAGAGTCAGGCGGGCCGTTGGGCAGGCAGACGGACAAGAAGCTAAAGGACTTGCGCCGGGTGACCCAGGCCGATCCAAACCTTTACGGCAGCCTGGATTGCCTTCGCCCCGCCGGACAAAAAACTTTGCATTTCCTGTAACGAATCCAGCCTTTCAGGACTTTAACTTTGTGAACGCACCTCACAAGGATAGTGTCAACGATGAAATCGCTCCGGGAATCAGCCCAGTGGCTGGTCATCTTCTGCTTCACTGCAAGCATGGGCGCCATAGGTCAGGCGCCGCAACTGACGCTCAGTCAGGCCATTGACCAGGCGCTGGGAAAAAGTCCAGACGCAACTGTCGCTCGCGCCGACGATCAGTCGGCGGATGCGAACGCACGGCTGGCACGCACGGCGCTGCTGCCACAGCTAGGCTTCACTGAAGACATTTCGCGCGGCAACGACCCGGTGTATGCCTTCGGAACCCGGCTCCGGCAACGGCAGTTTAACCAGGCCGACTTTGCAATCAACGCGCTGAACTTTCCTCAGCCCATCGGCAACTTTTCTTCGCGGTTTTCCGGCACCTGGATGGCATTCGACTCTTTCAAGACCCAAAGAGAAATTCGCAGCGCCGAACTGTTCAAGAAGAGTTCAGCCCTGACGGCGAAAGCCGTGGATCAAAAGATCGTCTTCGATGTCGTGCAGGCTTACCAGGCGGTGCTCTATGCCGAGCGGGAACGGGATGTTGCCCAGGGCGAGCAGGAGACGGCCGCAGCGCTGCTGAGCACCGCGGACGAGCATGTGAAGGCCGGTCTCGCGGTCGAATCGGACCGCATGTCCGCCGAGGTAAATGTGGCTGCACGCAAGCAGGAGTTGATTGCGGCGGAAGGCGATGTGGAATTGGCGTGGTCTCAGTTGCGCCTGGCCATGGGAAGCCCGGAATTGCAATCGACCGCGTTGCGGCCCATTGAGCCCCATGAGTTCCCCCAACAGGCGCTCGACCTGGAGTTGGCGACCGCGCTGAAAACACGGCCCGACTGGAAGGCACTGGGAGAAGCGCAATCGGGGCAAGCCGAGGCGGTAGGCGCGGCAAGGTCCAGCTTCGGTCCGCATGTAAGCGCCTACGGAAACTGGGAAGAGGACCGCACTTCGTTTGCCGGTGCGGGGGGTAATAACTGGGTAGCGGGCGTTCAGATCGGCATCGACATTCTCCCCTTCGGCAAGCGCGACCAGCTTGCGCGCGAGAATGCAGCCAAGCAGCGGATCGATGCACAGGCAGCCGCCTACCGGCAGCAGATTCAGCTCCAGGTGAGCCAGGCGCATATTCACCGCAAGACGGCTGAACTCTCATTGGAGACGGCGCGTGCGGCCATGGATCAATCGGCGGAGAGCCTGCGGATCCTCAAGAATCGATACACGGCTGGCCTTGCCACCATCACCGATCTGATGCGCGCCGAGGATGCGGGCCGCCAGAGCCAGTCGAACTATTGGCATGCCGTCTATGGCACCACGTTGGCTTATGCTGAACTGCTTTACGCAACCGGGACACTGACTCCCGATGCAGCGGAGGAATTGCAATGAATTCTTTTTCTCGTTTTGGATTGCTTTTGTGCTTTGGCGCTTTAGCCGGCTGCCATTCGAGCGAGCCAGCCACAACGGCGGCCGTGCAAACGGTCGAAGCACGCGTAGTGGAAAGCAGTGAACAGCAGGTACCGATGACGGTACAAGCGACCGGGACTGCTCACGCACGCGAATCCGCAATGGTTTCTGCGCAAGTGATCGGGCGCATCCAGCAGTTGCTGGTGCACGAAGGTGACCACGTACAGGCGGGACAGACACTGGCCGTGCTGGACGACTCTACACTGCGCGCGGCGGCCGATCAGGCATCTGCGGGGCTGATGGCCGCCGAGAGCCAACAGGCCGCAGCGCGGTCCGATGCCAGCCTCGCCGCCAGCACCCTGGAGCGTTACAAGCAACTTGAGACACAGAAAAGCGTGAGCCCACAGGAGATGGATGAGATCACGCGCCGGGCAGAGGCCGCGGCGGAACGCGTGGATGCGATGCGAGCGCAGACCGAAGCCGCCAAGGCACAGGATAGCGGCGCCCGCGCCATGCTCGGCTATACGCGGCTGCGCGCTCCTTTTGCAGGCGTCGTGTCGGCGCGCATGGCCGATCCCGGCACGCTCGCTTCGCCGGGTGTGCCTCTGCTCCAAATAGACAGCGACGGACCGGTGCAACTCCAAGCCGCTGTCGACGAGTCCTCGATCGGCGCAGTGCGCAAAGGGATGAAGGTTCAGGTAACCATCACGGGGGCGGCAGTTCCCGTGGTGACAGGCACGGTTGCGGAGATTGTTCCCGCGGCCGACCCCGCAAGCCACAGCTTCCTCGTCAAAATCGATCTCCCCGCCTCGGGCCAGATCCGCTCCGGCATGTACGGAACAGCAGAGTTCCCCACCGGTACGCACCAGGCTATTCTCGTTCCCCGCTCAGCGGTTGTGGTGCGCGGGTCTCTGCCGTCCGCATACGTTCTCGACAGCAATGGCATCGCGCAGCTTCGCTCCATCACGTTGGGCGCTGCACAGGGCAGTCTTATCGAAGTGCTGTCGGGCATCTCCTCCGGCGACAAACTGGTGGACGATCCCGCGGACCGTGACCTGTCAGGGAAGAAGATCGAGGCCCAGCAATGAGGGAAGAGCCCACGCACCATGAACTTGGCATCGCCGGCAAGCTCGCGCATGCTTTCATCAACTCGAAGCTGACGCCGTTGTTCATCGCTGCGTCCTTGGCTGTCGGCATCTTTGCAGTGGCGATTATTCCGCGTGAAGAAGAGCCGCAGATTATCGTTCCCATGCTCGACATCGTGACCGCAATGCCGGGCGCATCACCGGCTGAGGTTGAGCAGCGGGTCACGCTGCCTATCGAGACGCTGGTCCATCAGATATCGGGCGTCGAATACGTCTATTCCACTTCCAGCCCCGGCCAAAGCATGGTGATTGTGCGCTTCCTGGTCGGCACACCGCAGGATGATGCCCTGATCAAGGTCTACAGCAAGCTCTACTCGAACTTCGACCACATGCCCCCGGGAATTTCGCAACCGATCATCAAGGCGCGGTCCATCGACGATGTTCCGATTCTTTCGCTGACACTTTGGGGCGAGCATTACAACGGCTATCAGCTTCGCGCCATCGCTGCCGAGATGCAGCACAGCATTCAACAAGTCACCGATGTGTCAGAGACGGCGATCATCGGCGGCCTTCCGCGCACCATGCGCGTCGTGTTGAGCACTGACAAGCTGAGTGCCTATGGCTTGTCACCGATGGCCATCCTGGGCCATCTGCAAGCTGCAAATGCCAGCGTGCAGGCAGGCAGCTTCGCCGAAGACAATCGCGAGATTCGCGTGGACGCCGGAAATCTGTTCGCCAGCCGCGAAGATCTGGAATCCGTAGTCGTGGCCGTGGACCACGGCCGACCGGTGCGCCTCAAGGACGTGGCCGAAAAGATTGTAGACGGTCCTGCCGAGCCGGCAGACTATGTGGTCTTCGGCACGACGAGCGCGGGTGGATCTGCCGGTCAAACTCCGCATCAGTATCCCGCGGTGACCATTACCGTGGCCAAGCGCAAGGGCACCAACGCCACCGACATCGCCAATGCAGTGCTCACTCGCGTGCATGAGATGCAAGGCGTCACCGTGCCCAACGACGTCACGGTGACCACTACGCGCAACTACGGCGAAACGGCGAAAGATAAATCCGACGAGTTGCTGGAGCACCTGCTGCTGGCGACGCTCTCGGTCACACTGCTGGTTGCGCTTTTCCTTGGATGGCGCGAGTCGGGCGTGGTTCTGCTGGCTATTCCCGTCACGCTGGCGCTCACCATGTCTGTGTTTTACTTCCTGGGCTACACGATCAATCGCGTTACGCTGTTCGCGCTGATCTTCTCCATCGGCATTCTGGTCGATGACGCCATCGTGGTGGTTGAGAACATGGTGCGGCATTTCCGACTGCCTGAGAACCACGGCCGTTCGATGATCGAAGTCGCGGTCGAAGCGGTCGCCGAGGTCGGCAACCCAACCATCCTGGCTACCTTCGCCGTGATCGCCGCAGTGCTGCCCATGGCCATGGTCCGTGGACTGATGGGGCCGTACATGCGGCCCATCCCCGTGGGAGCGTCGGCGGCCATGCTCTTCTCACTGTTGGTCGCCTTCGTTGTTTCCCCGTGGGCGGCCCTTCGGCTGCTCGGCAAGCATCTGGCCGGAGCCAAACTTTTGGAACCGGAGACCGAGAACTGGAGAACCAGGATCTATCGCCGCGTGATGACGCCGCTCATCCGCTCCGGCCGCAATCGCATGCTCTTCTTTGCCGGGGTGCTGGTGCTGCTGCTTATCTCCATCGCGCTAGTCCCTTTGGGCCTGGTGCGGGTCAAGATGCTGCCCTTCGACAATAAGAGCGAGCTGCAAGTGATCATCAATATGCCCGACGGCACACCGCTGGAACAAACGGCGCGCGTTGCTCAGGCTCTGGGCACTGAGCTCGGACAGCAGCCCGGCGTACTCAACTATCAGACCTACACCGGAACCTCGGGCCCCTACAACTTCAACGGGCTGGTCCGCCACTATTACATGCGCCGCATGCCCAATCAGGCCGATATTCAGGTCAACCTGCTTCCGGCTAAAGAACGCAGCGAGCAGAGCCACGCCATCGCCAAAAGACTGCGTCCGCTATTGACAGATATCGGCGACCAGTATGGCGCGCGCATCCAGGTGAGCGAAGTGCCGCCCGGGCCGCCTGTGATTCAGACCCTGGTAGCCGAGGTCTACGGGCCAGACATGGATGGCCAAATCAAGGTTGCGCAACAGATCAAGTCAATCTTCCAGCACACCGCGGGCGTTGTGGACATCGACTGGTACGTAGAGGATCCGCAGCCGAGGCTGTCCATCCATGTCGATGAGGTCAAGGCCGCTCTGCACGGCATTGCGGTATCCGATGTGACACGGGCGCTGGTGCTGGCGGACTCCGGAATGCAGGTGGGCCTGTTGCACGACCAGAATTCAAGAGAGCCCGTTCCCGCCATCGTAGAGTTTGCACGTGCCGACCGCTCCTCGGAGCAGGCCCTCGAAAACATCCATCTTCCCGGCGCGGACGGCTCCATGGTCTCGCTGCGGGAGCTGGTCACCATCGAGCCCGAGACCATCCAGCGCAGCATCTACCACAAGAATCTCAAGCGGGTGGTTTACGTGACCGGAGATGTGGCTGGGGCGGAGGAGAGTCCGGTCTACGCGATTCTGAAAATGAACAAGGATCTCGACCACCTCACCTTGCCGGCCGGCTACACGCTCACCCGGTACAACTCGGAGATGCCAAAATCGACTGACCACTATTCGATGAAGTGGGATGGTGAGTGGCACATCACGATCGAAGTCTTCCGCGATTTGGGGCTTGCTTTCGCCGCGGTTCTGATTCTTATCTATGTGCTGGTGGTCGGCTGGTTCCGATCGTTCGTCGTGCCGCTCATCATCATGGCGCCTATTCCGCTCACCCTCGTCGGCATCCTGCCGGCTCATTGGATACTGGGGGCGTTCTTTACGGCAACCTCGATGATCGGGTTCATCGCCGGAGCTGGAATCATTGTGCGTAACTCCATCATCCTCGTTGACTTCATCGAACTTCGCCGCCGCCAGGGAATTCCGCTGGCTCAGGCCGTCATCGATGCCGGCGCAATCCGCTTCCGCCCCATGCTGCTCACAGCGGCTGCTGTGGTCGTGGGCGCCAGCGTCATTCTCTCCGACCCCATCTTTCAGGGCCTCGCCGTTTCGCTCATTGCGGGCGCCGTGGCTTCCACCTTCCTCTCCTGGCCCACGATTCCCATCCTCTATTACATGGTTCACTCGCGGAACTCATCCGAAACTGAACCTCCAACCGACACCGAGCAAGGAGATTCCCTATGACCGTCGAACGTGGAGTGCGCCTCATGGCAGGCGTCATGATTCTTTTGTCGCTTGCGCTGGCTCACTATTTCTCGCTTTACTGGCTTTGGCTGACCGTCTTTGTCGGACTGAACTTGTTGCAGTCGGCCTTCACCAACTGGTGCCCGGTCATGAGCATTCTGCGCGCATTGGGGCTCAAGGACGCTGCCGGCAAGTGATGCGTGCAAGCAACAGGCAATTTAACCCGCCGCTTGCGCACCTGATCCTGCAGTGACGATGGCAGGATCAGGATCTGCCTGCGAACTGGATCCGTCAGTCTGCCGATGCAGAGGATGAGTTTGCCCGGATTGTGCGGCGGCGCCATCCTGAGAACTCGGAGCAGGCAGGTCTTCAGGTCTTCAACGAGGAACTTGCAATGCCACTTGAATCCTGCCTCTACTTATAGGCTTGGTCGTGCACATCCATTACGGCACGGCCTGAGGGGTCAACCATGTTCTGGAAGGCGGCATCCCACTTGAGGGCGGTCTCAGTGCTGCAGGCGACGCTTCGCTCCCACGGCACGCAATTGATGGCGGTGGCGTAGGGGAAATGGCGTTCGAAGATCTGACGATAGAAATAAGCTTCCTTTGTTTCAGGCGTCTTGACCGGGAAACGCTCGGCGGCGCCGCGCAACATGCCGTCTGTAATTTCGTGCTCGGCCGTTTCCTTGACCCCGTTGATCCAGTTGTAGCCGACTCCGTCAGAGAACTGCTCCTTCTGCCGCCATAGGATCTCATGGGGAAGATAGCCGTCAAAGGCCTTGCGCAGTGGCCACTTCTCAATGGGACGGGTGTGTTCGGCATTGCGCGGCAGCTTGACGGCGGGGTCAAGCATCATGGCCACGTCAAGGAATTCGCGGTCAAGAAAGGGCACGCGGGCCTCAACACCCCAGGCGGCGGAAGCCTTGTTGGCGCGAGCACAGTCGTAGAGGTAGAGCTTCTGGAGCTTGCGAACGGTTTCCTCGTGCAATTCACGGCCGTTGGGGGCTTTGTGGAAGTAGAGATAGCCGCCGAAGATTTCGTCAGCTCCCTCACCGGAGAGAATCATCTTGATGCCCATGGCGCGGATTTTGCGCATGAGCAGGTACATGGGCGTAGTGGCGCGGATGCTGGTGATGTCAAAGGATTCCAGGTGATAGATGACGTCGGAGAGGGCATCGAGCCCCTCTTGCACGGTGAAGTGGATCTCGTGATGGACGGAGCCTATGTGGGTGGCGACGGTGCGGGCGGCAAGCAGGTCGGGGGCGCCTTCGAGGCCGATGGCGAACGAGTGCAAGCGGGGAAACCAGGCCGCTACGCGATCGTCCTCATCTACGCGCCGTGCACTGTACCTGGAGGCGATGGCGGCCACGATGGAGGAGTCGACTCCACCGGACACAAGCACGCCGTAGGGGACATCGCACATAAGCTGGCGGTGCACTGCGGCTTCAAGAGCCGTCCGCAGGCGGGCTGGATCATAGGGCTCAGAAGGATAGAAGCCCGGTTCCGCCCAGGCGGGCTGGTAATACTTTTGAAACTCCTTCTCGGGTTCGCTCCCCAGGAAATAGTGGCCGGGGGGAAACTCGCGGATGCGCTCACAGATCCCCACCAGTGCCTTCATCTCTGAAGCCACATAGAGATTCTCCTGGTTGTCCCAACCCACATAGAGGGGATTGACGCCGATGGGGTCACGGGCGATGAGAAAGGTCTTGCGTTTTGGATCGTAGAGTACGAAGGCAAAGATGCCGTTGAGTCGGTTGAGGAAGTCCCGGGGCGACATTTCATCGTAAAGGTAGAGGATGACCTCGCAATCCGACGCGGTTTGGAAGTCGTGGGGCTGCTGAAGCTGCTGGCGCAGTTCCTTGTGGTTATAGATTTCGCCGTTCACCGCGAGGACGTTGCCGTTGAGCTTATCAATCAGCGGTTGAGCGCCGTGCTCGACGTCAACGATGGAGAGCCGCTCGTGCGCAATAATGGCCTGCTCATCGCCATAAATGCCGCTCCAGTCAGGGCCACGATGGCGGATCTTCTTTGCCATCGACAGGGCCTGGGTGCGCAAGGCTCCGTAGTTGGCGCGAGCCGGGTCGAGCTTGAGGATTGCAAGGATGCCGCACATTCCGGAGGCCTCCAATGTACCTTTATACAGAAGCCTCAGTTCGAGAAGAATCTCACAATAGTTGTACGGTTTCCTACAGAGTTACCAGACTCTGGCGGCCTGGCGGCGAAGGGCCAATAGACGCAAAGGGGCGCAGACTTACACTGGCGCTTTTGTCGTTGGTGGCGCCGCTTTATTGGGCGCTTCTCCTCGATCAGCGTTTGAGGAATCGGGCCATGCGAAGCCGGAGAAGGTGCTGGAGGTATTGAAGGTAAATCGTGGTGGAAACCTTGCTCTGGCCTTCTTGCCGCTCCCGGAAAACGTAACCTATCTCAGAGATTTTGCCGACCGAACCCCTGGCGAGTACTTCGATAAGGATCTTATAGCCTGTGGGATTGAGCGCCTTGCCTGCAATCACACTGCGCTTGAGCATGAAATACCCGCTCATAGGGTCGCTCAACCTGCCAACCACTTCGGGAAGAATGACCAGTCCAATGGCCTGGGCCGTGCGGGAGATCAGGCGTCGAAACAGGTTCCAGGTCCCAACTCCGCCATCGTCGACGTGGCGGCTGGCTACGGCCAAATCGGCGCCGTTCCGAATGGCCACGACAAGCTGCGCCAGCACCTCTGGCGGGTGCTGAAGATCGGCATCCATCACGGCGAGGATTTCCCCCCGGGCAGCTTGCCAACCGCGAATCACCGCCGTCGCAAGCCCGGATTCAGCGGTCCTGCACATTACACGAACTTCAGGAAGGCTCGAAACTGCATCCAGCGCCAGTTGCGCCGTACCATCCGGACTGTTGTCGTCCACCACGATAATTTCAAACCGCAAATTCGCGACTTCTCTCAGAACTCCGGATACAGTCTGTAGAGCCAATTGAATATTCTTTGCCTCGCTATATGCAGGCAGAATTAAACTCAGTTCAATTCCATGATCCTCTTCAAGCGCCGTCACCAGATAGGGCCCGGCGGGGACTGGCAGGAGGCCATCATGCACAGATTGGTTCGCTCGCACATTCATATCAACCAGCTTGTCATCGCCCTGCAACCTTGGTTTTGGGCCACTTGGATCGAGTATGGAAACATCTGAGTTCTTCGCTTCGTTAAGAAAACTGCCGGTTCAATGACTGAAAGGTAAACCAGCGGCCGATTGTGAGTCATTCCACATACGATTCTGCTGAGGCAGCAAAGGCGGCTTATGGAAAATCGGATGAACGCAATTGACCTTTGCCAGTGCTTCTTGCCCGGTGGCGCTCCCTTACCTTCGGACTATCTTCAGCGTGAATTCTAAGCATAGCTGGGCCGTAGAGCGTTGTGCAAGCCGCCGTACCTTTTTCGAAACGATGGCACTTACTGCAGGCAGATTCGATTCTTCGTGGCATTGTTCGACCGGCCGCGACAGGTTCAGCTGGGCAAGGAGCTTGCTGAGTAGGATGTTGAGAAGGATTACAAGAGAGATCCCGAATTGACCATGAATTTCGACTTGCCACGTAGAGCCTGATGCAATGGCCAGCCAGGCGGAACCGCTGCGTCCTAAAGGCACAGGGGAGATCAGGGCGCCTGAAGCTCGTAGACCTTCAGGCCGCCATAGTACGGGTCAGGAAACTGAGCGATAAGTTTGCTATGAGCCACAATGCCGGTAATCCTTGAGTTGAGGCTCTGATAGAAATCAGCATCTCCCGCCTGCCCACCCGTCATGAGCGTCTGCAAAAGAATAAAGAGAAATGCCAGACTGAGCCATCCGCGTATGCTTACATGGCTGGAGGACGCCGTCCATGCACCACTATCAGTAAGGCGGCAACCACCGTCATCACCCACGTTTATTCCTGCTCAAGCTTGATCGTGTCACAGCAGAGTCTTTTTTGTTGTTATGAATGGATTTAATGGAGTGCCTCAGGTTATCCTCTTTAAGGAACTTGCGGCCAACTGGACCACCTAAAATGGGATTTGTTTTATCTATCTTTTACCTGATTACGGTGTTTCTCGGGGCGGGCACAGTATTTGGCTCACTCGCGCCTTATCGCATTGAACTCATTCTCGCGGTTTTAATCTTCTTCGTTTCCCTGCCGGCACTGTCACGATCGTTCGTGCTGAAAACGCCGCAGTCTCTGGCACTTTTGGGCCTGGCCGTTGCGGGTTTTCTGTCTGTCCTTCTTGCAGTGCATTGGGCGATGGGAGCAGTGCAGGCGTTCCTGAGTTTCCTGCCGAGTACTTACGCCTACTTCCTCATGTGTCTTCATTGCAACACGAAGAAGAGAATTCAGATCGTCGTATTGATGCTGATGGCGGTATGCCTGTTTGTGACCGCCAATGGATTTGTTGAGCTGGCTCAGCTGCCTCGAGGAAGTATCTGGGCGGGGAGCCAGGCCAGGGATTTAGGGGAGGACGTGACTACCCTGCCCGACGCATCGCTGACTCCGTACCTTTTCCCAATGCGTAACGGGAGCGGAGATTTGTTCTATCGGCTAGAAGGCCACGGATTCTTCGACGATCCAAACGATTTTGGCCAATTGGTTGTCTGCGTGATTCCACTCGTATTCATCTTTTGGCGAACGAAAAGGACGTTTGCCAACCTTCTATGTGTGATTTTGCCCGTAGGCTTGCTGCTCTTTGGCATATACCTTACGCATTCGCGCGGCGCTCTTGTGGCATTGATTGCAGTAGCTATCGTGGCGGCGCGACGACGCATTGGGACTGTACCGGCGCTGCTGTTGGCGGGCGCTTTGTTCGCTGCGGCAACAGCATTGCACTTTTCCGGAGGGCGCGAAATATCTGCGACCGCGGGCGCAGATCGCACAGCTCTCTGGGGCGATGGCTTGCAATTGCTGAGGACTCATCCGATCTTCGGGATCGGGCTCGGTCAGTTTGAAAACTATACCGATAGCCACTTGACAGCGCATAACTCGGTCGTCCTTTGCGCGGCCGAACTGGGCTTGACAGGGCTATTCTTCTGGTCTCTCTTTCTGTTTTCCTCAGTGCGTGACAGTCTTGTGGCTGCTTCACCAACCAAGGTGACCGAAGGGGTGCCGCCTGAGCCCGATAAAGGAGCTTATCCGCAACGGATGCGGAAGGTGGAGCAGTTGGACAAGTCCGATATCAGCTTGATGGGCCAGTCACTGGTTACGTCCTTCACAGGCTTTCTGGTGGCTGGTATGTTTCTGTCGAAGTCTTTTGTTATAACCCTGTTTCTTCTGGGCGGCATGGCTGAGGCTGTTTACCAGATGGCGTTGCGTCGCAGCATGATTGTCCCTCGCATGCTGTACGCACGAGTGCTCGGTTATTCCGGCCTATTGGCGATCACGCTCGTATTGATGATGTACATCATAGTCCGCGTCGCGAACCTCATGCACTGAATCAAGTGTTCAAACAGCAGGGTTGACAATACCCAGGCACAGAGGAAAGGCAGGTGCGACGCTCGAAGCACTTCTGCCAGATTCTATGAAGATAGCGCACGTTGTGGACAGCATGGAGATGGGAGGCGCCGAAACACTGGTGTCGCAACTTTGCGGCTTGCAGCGGGAACAGGGGCATGAACCTTGCGTCTTCGCGATTGCAGCGCTGGGCGCGCTCGGCGAGCGCATGCAAAGGGAAGGCTTCCCGGTGCATCCGGAAGTGGGCCGGCACCTGTCTGACTCCACCCGAAATTTTCTCCGTCTCTTCGAGAAATTGCGGCCCGATGTAGTTCACCTTCATAACCCGACACCAACTATCTATGGCGCAATGGCCGCGAGACTGGCGGGGGTTGCCAGCGTGATTTCGACGCGGCATAGCCTGGTGGCCCCGCCCCGCAGTACGACAGTGGAGTTGAAGTATGCTGCTGCGGCCTGCTTTTGCGACTGGGTTGTCGGCATCTGCGACGCGACAACGAAGAATGTGAAGAGCATGCACACCGTTCCCGCGCGAAAGATCGTGCGCGTCTACAATGGCGCTACCCCGCTACGACGAGTAACCAAGGAAGACCTGCCGCAGAAGAACGGCTTCACTTTGCTGTTCGTGGGCCGTCTTGAGCCGGTAAAGAACCATCCCTTGCTGCTGAATGCCTTTCGAGAGGCGCATGCGTCCAGGAGTGAATTGCAACTCTGGATGGTCGGCGATGGGAGTCAACGCGAGATGCTGGAGAAACTTTCAGCCAATTTGGGCATCGCGCATCAAGTGACTTTCTGGGGGCAGCAACTTGACGTGGCGCCCTTCTTCTCCGCGGCTGATGCTTTCATCATGTCGTCGCATTCAGAGGGATTGCCGGTTTCGCTTCTGCAAGCATTCTCCCTGAGCCTGCCGGCAATCGTGACTGAGGTTGGCGGAATGGCAGAGGTGGTGAGATTTGCAAACGCCGGTTTGATGGTCCCGCCGACGAACGTTGCCCAGATGGCTTCAGCAATTCTGCGTCTGGCCGGCAACGATCAAGAGAGGGAACAGTTCTCAAAGAACGCCGAAGCTGCTTTCCGCTCGTGGTTTAGCCTGCAAACAATGGGGGACAACTACATGGGCCTGTACCGAAACACTTCGCGCGCGCGCCGCTTGGGAATTGGCTGAGTCAGTTTTTCCTGCCCGACGAGTTCCCTTGCCCGCCCAGGCCTAGAATTCCGCGCATTGCGCAATGCGCTTGCCGATCCTGCCAAGGCGCGACGGATCGGCGTTCTTTACTTATTGCGCACGCAGTCATAGGTCAATCGGATCGGCGTTCCCAAATCGACGACTTCAAAGTCAGTCACCTTCAGGTCCTGCAAATCGTGGGAGCCAAAATCGACGTCGGCGTACTTCGCATTGGTGTCAGCATCACTCTGCGCGGTGAGGGCAATATTGCCGCCGTCAGCGAGAAACATGCCGTACTTTTGCAAGGCGCGCGCGACAACCTGAGCTGCAGGCTTTAGATGCGAAACATCATACGAAGCTTTCAGGCGGAAATGAACGCCATAGGGTGGAGCAGAAGCTGGCCCGTGGGGAGCCCCGGCGTGCGTGGCCGGGTGAACATAGTAACTCGCTCGCATGCGCGGATTGGGAAGAATAAAACGGATTGCGTGGTTGATGCTTCCGGAAGCGAGTTCGTCGGCGTTGAAAAGCAGCGGTGCAATGGGAAAGCCAGCGGCGTCCGCGCTGGTGCACTGTTCTCCGCGGCCGGACGGTGGATAAATGCGGTTCAGGTCCCACACTGCCACAAGGTTTGCCGTGAGTTCGTTTTTCGCGTAGTTTGCCTGGTAGGCCTCGTATAGCTTGGCGTTTCCGCGGTCGACCACGATCAGATGGCAATCATTCTCGTCGATATCGCACTGATACCCTGGCTGCCCTTCAATGCTTCCGTCCGCCGGAAGCGGGAAGGTCTTTACGTTGTCGGAATCGGGACTGTAGAACTGACTGCCTTTGCGAAACGGCACATTCGGGGTGGACGCGTTTGCCTGCATAACTCGAATGCTGAAATCGACCTGCATCCTCCCTCTTCCCCATCCGCCCGCGTCCGCTAGCCAGTTAATAATATTTGACGACTGCGGATCGGCGGGCTCGTGGCTCACATCCTGGGTCCATATAGAGCCACTGGGAAAATAGGGCGCAGGCGGAACGATGTGCTCAAGCCTTGCCGCCCTCACATTGACAATGTGGACGTGAATTGCGAGCGCGGTGACGAGGGTACCGATGCCCAGCGCGAAAGTGAACCAAAGATTTCTCCTGTGAGTCATGCCGGTGCGACGCTCCCTTCGTCGTTGCAAATCCATGCGAGATCCCTCACCATTATCCATTGCGACACTGGCTGACACAACAACCTGTGCCTCTAATCTCTTATTTCCACCGATCGGCCCCATCGTCTCTGGATTACTTGAATTCCAAATTTTCCAGAGTGGGCCGCGCGTGAATAGAAACTTGTAAAGCCCGATAACAGCGGCAGAATTGAGCACCAGCAGTGCACTGGCAGGAGCGGCTATTCGATGGAGCACTGGAATCCGGTAACGCAAACCGGCGAGAGCGACCGCCCAGCCGAGAGACTGGAGAACTGCGGCTCCAGCAAAGAAAAGTGAACCTTTCGACAGGAATACAGCTGAGAGCAGCAGCGCGACCATCAAGTACGGCACGAAAAGCCGTACAACCTTGTGCGAGAAAAGCTGGAAGAATGTCCGATTCTGCGGGGTCAGCGTCCATGGTGCAAGCTGGAAGAGCTGGAAATTTCCTGCCAGCGTGCGCACCTTGCGATGAAATTCGCCTTCTACCTTCTTAGGCCACGTGTCGCAGACGCAAGCCTGGGAATCCAGAACAGACCTGTAACCCCGGCGGATGATCGAAAGCGGCTGGAACATATCGTCCAGAATCATTCCGGCCGGCAGCGGCACAAACAGCTCGCGGCGAATTGCGTAGAATCCGCCATAGACTCCAACCGGTGAGTCGAAGAGAGCTTCGCATTTTCTGATCCACTGTTCGTATTGCCAGTAAAGCCCGCCGACTGCCTGCGAGGCTGCATCGTGACCCTCTTGGCGAAGAATGAGCTCACCGGCCACGCAGCCAACACTGGGATCGTCGAAGTTACCCACCAATTGCTGAATCGCGCCAGGCGCAATCTCAGGCCGGATGTCCACAAAGAGGATGACATCGCCTGTTGCCTTCGCAACGCCGGCGTTGAGGGCAACCGCTTTTCCACCATGGTCATTCAGGACAATCGATTTGAGAGGAGGTTGCTGTTGGCCGGCGAGCATTTCCGCAGTGCCGTCCGTTGAGCCATCCGAAACGATAATGATCTCTTTGATGTTGTGATAATCGAGATCGAGGAGATGCCGAATCTTGCCTGGGAGCAGCGAGATCCCGTTATGTACAGCGAGGACAATGGATACGCTGGGTTGGATTGGTGCGGCCTTCCAGGGCCTTGGCCTCAGCCGCGACAAAATCCACATCGCGGCGGGGTAGCCGGCGTAGCTATACAGAATGCCTGCCAGGGACATCCAGAAGATGATCCTCACTGAGCGCCCCTTCGCAGAACGATCGTCTTGACGGTCTCAAACATGATGAGCAGGTCAAGACCGATCGACAGGTGCTTGACGTAATAGAGATCATATTCCAGCTTTCGCCGGGTTTCCTCGAGGGTCGCGCCATACTGATAGCGCACTTGTGCCCAACCGGTAATTCCCGGGCGGATGATGTGCCGCAGCTCATAGAACGGGATTTCGCTGGTGAGCCACTGCACAAACTCAGGCCGCTCGGGACGGGGACCGACAAAACCCATTTCACCGCGGAGAACATTCCAAAGCTGAGGTATCTCATCGAGGCGGGTCTTGCGCATAAACCGGCCCAGCGGAGTAACGCGAGGATCATTCTTGGTAGCCCAAACCGCGCCCTTGGCCTCCGCATCCTGGCGCATCGTCCGGAATTTGAGGACTGTAAACGGATGCCCCCGAAGCCCAACACGGGTCTGGCGAAAAAAGATAGGACCAGGAGACGAGAGGCGCACAGCCAGGATGATAAAAGGGATCATCGGCAGGCAGAGGGTGAGCCCAATGAAGGAAACAGCGATGGATACAAGGCGACGGAGAATCTGCTGCGATGCCTTGACGTTAAAGCCGTGAGTAAAGATGAGGGTGCTTGGATTAAGTCCGTCAAGAGGCAACCTGCCGAGGAGGCGCTCCAACACGATGCTGGCATCTTCAATGACGACCCCGCGGAGCCGAAGATCAAGAAGTTCGCGCACCGGCATGGCGCCGCGCCGATTCTCCATGGCGACAATCACGCGGTCAATGCGCGGCTTGGGCTCGCAAAAGGAGCGGAGGTCGGCCTCGAATCGCGCGATCTCCGAGTTAAATGTACCCTGCGTGGGTCCGTCGACAATCTGCATGCCGGCATCGCGCCGGTCGCGGAGTGTTTCAACTACAGTGCGTGCCCGCTCACCGTTGCCCAGAATATATACGCGCTCGCGAAAAGCCGAAAGGCTAATGATCCATTCGTAAGACCGCCGCCAAAGAACCAGCACGACGGCAAGAAGGGAGATGCCTACCGTGAGAACATGCGGAGCGATATAAATGTCCGGGAAAAAGTAGATGACCACGCCGAGGACGAAGCACAGTACGCTCAGAACGAGCATGAGCCGAAAGTAGATCTCCCAGCGGCCTGAGATGCGCTGCGGCTCGTACAGGTCGAAGTAGTAGGAAAGCAGCAATGTAAGAACGGTGATCCCTAAAATCTTCAGGATTCCGTTCTCGTAGATCAGCGCAATGTAAGTATCCTGCCCGATGAGGTAGGCGGCTGCCAGCACAAAGGCGCCGCCCACAAGGAGCGCTTCGCAAAAGAGCAGTACCAGCGTCCGGGTCGGATAATAGACATTGAAAAGCCTGATCATTCCTGTCTTCCGTTATCCTTTCGCCCCTGAGCCGGGCTGACGGATTCGGACTCGCCGTAGTTATAGTAGTTGTAGCTGTAGGAGCCTTTGTGGGGAGCATCTTTAACGTCATTAAGCACAAAGCCAAGGATGCGGGAGTTGCCAAAGGCAGCCTTGGCACGCTGCGCAACTTCATAAGGCGTGCTCGCCCCCCGGGCGACCAGCAATACGGCATCGGCAACACGGGCAAGCTCGACCGCGTCGGTTACCGCCAGCACAGGCGGGGCATCGATGACGATCCAGTCAAAGGAGGGCGCAGCGGCTTCGATCAGCTCTTCCATACGGTGATTGGCGACCAACTCGGAGGAGTTGTCGCCGGATTTGCCGGCGGAAATAAGGGTGAGATTTGAAATGCTGCCGGCGCTCTTGTTCTCCGCGAGGTCCTGGAGGCTATCGCGCTGCATAACGTCTAGCAGTTCCGCGCTCCCATCAAGATATTTCGAAAGACCAACGTCGTTGGGTGCGCCCAGCAGCGTATGAAGCGTGGGACGGCGCAGGTCGCCGTCAATGAGCAGAATGTTATGAATACTGTTGCGCGCCAGGCTCATGGCCAGATTTGCCGCCACGAAGCTCTTGCCTTCAGAGGGCATGCCGCTGGCGATGAGGATCGTCTTGAGGGGGGCCTCGTAGCGCGCCTGGTAGATATGCGAGCGGAGGGCGCGAAACTGTTCAACGCCTGCGCCGCGATCTGCAAGAGTGGGAAAGGAGAGCTTGGATGGCGCCCAGGGATGCCGCGGGATGTTTTCAAGAACGAGCTCGTACTTGGCTACCGGCGCCGGCATCTCCTCGAAGCCGGGAATGCCCATCGGCGTATCGTCAACCTGGATGTCTCCCGAAGCCGGGGCTTTCCCACGCTCGAGATAAGCTCTTTGAAGTGCTTCGTGAATGCGGCTCATAGTTCACTGTCCTTTATGGAATGGGCGGAGTCCGTAATCGGGTTCATGGTAGCGGATAATGCATTTGACAAGGTATCCTCCGGGAACCCGGACAGGGCCATTGGCGAAAGCACAAAGGGCTGCTGTTCCAGGTCCAGTTCCATGCTGACCGACTCGACAATACGCGGTGGGATGGGCTTGATTTGTTCCACGTAGGCGCTGATCATGGCATGTTCGCAAATAAGGTTGATGAGCCGGGGAATTCCCTTCGAGTAGCGATGGACAAGCTCCACCGACTCGGGTGTAAACACGGGTTGAACTGAGCCGGCAATTCTCAGTCTCCTTGCGACGTAAGCCTTTGTCTCCTCGCTGGTCAGCGGCCTCGTCCTGCACCAAAGGGAAATGCGCTGGCGAAGCTGGCGAACCGACGGATCGCGGAGCTTCTCTTCGAGTTCGGGCTGCCCGGAAAGAATGATCTGCACCAGCTTTTCCGAAGAGGTCTCGAGGTTGGTCAGCAGGCGAATCTCTTCAAGAAGCTCCCAGGACAGGTTCTGCGCTTCATCGACAACGATGGCGCACAGTTCTCCGTTGCGAAAACGGTCGATGAGCCAGCGATTGAGCTGCATCAGCATGCCGGCCTTGGTGGGCGGTGTTCCGGCCTTCATTCTTGGGTTGGCGGGAATGCCGAAGTCCTCCAGGACAAACTCCAGAAAATCCAGAACGTCAAGGCGCGGATTGAAGACAAAGGCTGTCGAGATGCGCCTCTCGGTGAAGGAGCTCAGGACGGTCTTGAGCAGCGTAGTCTTGCCGGTACCCACCTCTCCGGTCATAACGACAAAGCCCTTGCGAGAGGCTATGCCGTATTGCAGGCAGGCGAGTGCTTCCTGAACATGCGGCAGCTTATACAAGAACCGCGGGTCAGGGCAGGCTCCGAATGGAAAGTCGTTGATGCCGTAGAAGTATCTGTACATGGTTATCCCACCGTACCCTCGACGGGCCTATTCGTTCGCGAGAAAAGATTCCAGCGGCTGCGAGGTTTTGCAGGCTGGGGCAGACCTTCGACGTGAGAGATAACGGCCAGCGTCGACAGTTGAGTAAAGGCCCATATATCCCTCTCACTGCGCAACGAGGTATCTCGATATTCAAGCAGGGCCGCCACGAGCAATCCCAAAAACAGGCCGAAAGCACCGCCCCCCGCCGAAAACTGAATCCGTTTCGGGAAGATCGGCTCTTCGGGAAGGTTTGGAGCGTCCATCATTTGGAACGACTCCCCCTGCTGGCGCTGCTCGAGGGCGGTGGCCATGGACGATTCGTTCATTTTCTTCAGCAGTGAATTGTAGAAGTCCAAGGCAGTCTCATGGTCGCGGGTAATCTGCTTGTACTGTTCTTCGACCTGAGGGCTGGACTCGATTCTCCCCTCATAGTTGCGAACCTGGTCTTCGATCCTGGTCTGCTCCTGCTTCTGGTCAACCATGGCCTGTTGCGCGGCACGCAGCTGCGCCTTGAGCTGTTGCAGCTGCGGCGAATCAGGCCGATTAACGACTGCGGGCTGGGCCTGCGGCTCAGCCGCCGCTCGCGCGATCTCCGCCTGCAAGTCGGCGATCTTGCGCGTGACCTCGACCACGTCGGGATGGTCAGGCGTATATTGTGCCTCCAGCGTCTGCTTCTGCTGGAGAAGCGTCTTTAGCTCGGCCTTGCGCTCATCCACCGCTGCCACATTGGCCGGCGGCTCGGCATTTTGCAGATCGTGCGTCTGCTGAGTGACCATGGCCTGGAGAAAGGTCACATCCTGCTGTTGACGGTTGAGTGACTGCGTCACGGCGTCGAGCTGCGTTGTCAGCGACTGAAGCGTATTTGAGTTGGACTGCTCCTGATCGGGAAGCATGCCGAAGTATTTCTGCTGGAAGGCCGCGAGTTTGGCGTCCTGGTCGTCGAGGTTCTTCTTTGACTCATCCAGTTGTTGCTTCAGGAATTCAGTCGTCCCCTGGGCGGACTCCTCGCGCGCGGTCACATTCTCGCTGACAAACAGCGATGTGATTTCGGCGCAGACCTGTTGCGCGACATGCGCATTGTTCGCCTTGAACATGATGTAGAAACCCGGCATGCCATGCGAAGACTCGCCGGATGGGATCGGCTTCACCTGAATCGCCTTTTGCGTCAACGCAATGCGATCATCCATATCCTCAACCTTCGGATACAGGTTGAATTGCCTGATGATCGGCTCGAGATGCGAGCGGCTCAGGATCTGTTCCTTCATTGATGCCATGCGCGTGTTCAGATCCTGCTCGACCACCGGCTTGACGTAGTCCTCAGGCACCTTCGGCTGCTCGATAAGGACCAGCGTCTGCGACTGGTACTGAGGGTGAATAATAAAGGTCAGACCGAGACCGACCGCCAGAAAAAAGAGCACGGAAGCCAGGATCAGCCACTTTCGCCGCCTCAAGATGTCGGCGTAATCTTCCATTGTCAATTCACGATGCCCGAGCATAGAACTCCTTGAGAATTTATTGCCTGAGGCTTGTTCCGCGAGGCGAAAAGCCGACGCCGAAACCGACCACGTTCAGCAACTCGTTAAGAACGCTGGAAGGAAGTGCGGTTGCGGTACTCGACGACTGGTTGGTTCCCGTATAGTTTGCGAAGACGATGATGTCCCTGCTGAGGCGCCACGTTCCCTGCGCTCCGCCAAACGTGGCGTTGATGATAAAGCCGGAGGTGCTCAGTTCTTCGGTCCGCTCGTATCCGCCGCTAAGGCCGAAAGTGAAGTTCGGACCGAATTGACGGGTGAAATTCGCAAACACCGTGTCAAACTGACCTCCGATTAAGTATCCCGCACCGCTGTTAATGCCTCGGCTAAAGTTCACATCGGCTGAGGTAAATCCCAACTGATAGTGGAGCAGCCCCGTCGCTGCCACCATTGAAGAGTTGGGCACAGCTGCTTGACTCGAACTGGTGATCCGCTCCGGACCGACAGCGATGTCAGTCGAGAGGTTCCTGCTCCACAAACGCCTGAATCCTGCCAATTCCGAGTCGGTCACGAAATTTATGTTGTAATCGGGGAAACTGTAATCGGAGTAGATGTACCTGCCGTAGACCGAGTTCCGCGCATCGGCGTGCCAATCGAACTCCCCGGTTCCCGCTTGGGTATCCGTGTTATAGCCGTCGTTATTAGGATAACGCAGCAACTCCGAAGTGCCGCCCACAATGAAGCTGGTCGCATGGCTCAGGTCGGCCTCGAGTTCGCCAATCGCGTAGTTATCGACAATGTGGGTATTCAAGGTCAGGATCGACAAACTGGATGTGGGGGCCACAGGGGTTCCGCCAATCGGCTCCCCTATGCCGGGAATTCCTGAAAAACCGGTGGTCGGCGACTCGGGCAGATAGCTCACGTTATCGCTGACCATGACCTTCAATCTGCGCCAATCGATGCCCTGCGAAATCAGCATTCGGTGAAATTGGCCGGATGCGTAGTCAGGGCCGGTGAGCGTCCAGGTGTATCCGCCAGAGTAGTTAACACTGAGCGGATAGCGCAGGTTGCCGCCTGCATAATTCAGCGAACCGGAAACAGTGCTTGTCTGCCAATTGCTCAGGCTGGTGCCGAAGTCGGCCGTCTCGGAGTAGCGCAGCGCATAATTCAGATTCTTGCCCGCTCCGTATCCGACAGGAGCAGGTCCAGTAGCCGCAGGCGCAACTTGCGCATAGGCCCCCGCGCAAAGGGTTAAGAGGACCACCATGATTTTGAGAGTCATTTTCATCTGTTTTCCCTTACGGAACCACAATCGTGTCGCCGGGCTTGAGAATTACATTGAGAGTAGCGTCGCCCTTGAGCGCGCCCTTGTAATTCACAGGAATCTTTAGTTGCAATCCGCCTTCGCCGCGCAGAATGTAGATCTTCTTTGTGTTGGCAAAATCCGTGAGCCCGCCGCCGCTGGAAATGGCCTCAAGCAAAGTCATTCCCGGCGCCATCTCAACCGGTCCCCTCTTAACCACCTCGCCAAGCAGGTAAACCACCTTGCTGTGAATCTGGGTGATGACAACGGAGACGTTTGGATCCTGGATGAACTTCTTGAGCTTAGATGAAATCTGATCGGACAACTGGAGGGGCGTCAAGCCCGAGGCTTGCACGTCGCCAAGAAGCGACAGAGAAATCATGCCGTCCGGCCGGACCAGAAGGGTGCCCGAAAGAGTGGGCTCCTTCCAGACAGTAATGGTAAGCACGTCAGATGCCCCGATCACGTAGCCGTCGGCCTCTGTTGCTGCTGTCGTAGCAGGTGTTGCGGGCGCAGTGGCTGCGGGCGCAGCAGGTGTTGCGGGCGTAGTGGCCGTCGCTGCCGGGGGGGTCTGCGCAGCATCCTTTTTCTTATGGCCAAAGCTGAAGATGCTCGAAAGATAGAGCGCCAAAACAAGAGCATTCGTTGGATTCATACAGTGACTCCGTTCTTGTTGCAGGCAGGCTGGCCATCCACTCCGACCTGCTTGAGCTTGTAGAGAAGTGCCTTATAGCTGATCCCGAGTTCGTCCGCAGCTCGTTTGCGATTACCGCCTGTTGCCACCAGAACCTCGGAGATCAACTGGCGCTCAATCTGGGTGGATGCGGCCCGAGCCGCCTCTTTGAGCGAAGTGAGCCTGCGATGCCCGTTCGATTTCGCCGATGAGGCCGCTGCCTTGAGCGCAGCCAGAGAGATCGACTGGTCGCCAATGGCAACAAGGGTCTTGATCGCGGTCTGTAGCTCAGACAGGTTCTCAGGCCATGTATGCTCCATCAGATATCCGATGATCTCCTCCCGTAAAACCGGCTTTGGACGGTCAAACTGCTTGGAATACTGCGTTAACAGGTCGTCGGCGATGGAGAGAATCTCCGCCTTCCTGCAGCGCAGGGGTGAAATCCTAAGTGTCACAGCAGAAACCAGATAAAAGAAATCTTCTCTTATATGGCCGGTTTTGACTTCCCCTGAAAGTTCGCGGCTCGTACCACAAAGGAGGCGGCTTGTCAGGGCCTGGTCAGAATGAAAATACTCGTTGACGATCAACTCCTGAAGATCAAGACTAAGATCTCCAATTTCAGCCAGGTAGACTGTTCCCTTTGTGGATAGGGCCGAGAGAATGGCCTGCGGGTCAGCCTCGCCGCATTGGACTTCGGAATAGACCCCGCGCGAGCGATGCGATTGTGCATGGAGATGCGCGGCAATCGACCTCTTTCCCGCGCCATGCTCACCCTCAAGCAAAACCGGACAGTCACTGTCGGCAATGCGGGCGATCGCGCGTTGAATTTGCATATCAAGTGGGGCAAATGGGGCAAAGGGCTTCGCCTGCCTCTTCGTGACTTGAAGGGTGGCGCTCTCGGCGACGATTGGTCCTAGGTTCACACCCTCGCTTTAGCAATACGGGGGCCAAACCCATGAACAGAATGTGGAATTGGCCTTCCATTCAGGATATCCGCCTTAGGTCACACGATCTGCGCCACGCAAGTGCTCAAAATAGGGAAATGTTTTTCCCATTCGCTGGGAACTATTGTGGCATTGTGTTCCCTCTAAAGAGGAAATAGTTTTCCACTTCTCTGGAAAAGCCGCCCCCTGTTTAAAGAGAATTATTGAAGATTCCGCTTCGATGGGATCTCTCCCATTCTCGGCACTCCAATTGCTAAGGTGGATATAGCACGCCTCAGTACTGAAGTTCCCTCAACGGAGAATATGACCCCGGATTTGCAGACACTTGAGATTTCGAAGGAGCGGAGTTCTATTCGAGACACCCATTTTCTATCGGGATCGGCGCTCATCTGCGCTCTCATGGTGGCTGTGTACTTTCATGTGCTGGCTGGCTTGATCTTGACCTGGTGGACGGACCCCAACTACTCTCAGGGATTCCTGGTGCCTGTTTTTGCGGCCTACCTGGTATGGGCCAAGAGAGAAACCATTCTTAATAAAAGAGTTACTCCCACATGGAGCGGGATTGCCGTGGTCTTTGCGGGCCTGGTCGTTCTTATGATGGGCACCTACGGAGCTGCGGTTTTCCTGTCCCGGGCCTCTCTGGTGGTGGTTTTAGCCGGGCTGCTGGTTAGCTTTGCTGGATGGACGCTTCTCAAGGAGCTTCTCTTCGTATTTCTGGTGCTGTTCCTGGCGATCCCGATCCCAGCAATTGTTTTCAATGAGGTAGCCCTGCCACTGCAGTTTCTCGCATCGCGGCTTGCCGCCGATCTGCTTCCTTTGTTCAACGTGCCGGTGCTGCGCGAGGGCAACGTGATTGAGCTACCCAACATCAGGCTGGAGGTGGCTGAAGCATGCAGCGGCATCCGCTCCCTGGTGACCCTGCTGACCATTGCCGTCTTTTATGGGTACTTTCTCGAGAAGACTTTCCCGCGGCGAGCCATTCTCGTCCTGTCCTGCATTCCGATTGCGATCGCTGCCAACGCCATTCGCATCTTCGGTACCGGCATGTGCGTTCAGTACTGGGATCCGGATAGGGCCCTGGGCTTTTTTCACGTGTTTTCCGGCTGGTTGATGTTTCTGGTCTCGCTTATTTGCCTTTTCCTTGTTCAACGCGCGATGCGCCTGGTTCTGCGGCACCGGAGAGAGGCATGAGGAACCCTCAGTTCTGGACGGTTGTCGTGCTTCTGGCTGGAACGGCGTTAGTGCTGCAGGGGCGCCGCGCTGACCTGGTTCCGGCGAGCGCGCCGATGCCGGAGTTTCCGCGCGCAATTGCAGGGTGGTCGGGAGACGATGTTGAGATCGACAAGGAGACGCTCAAGACCCTCGGGAATGGGGATTTCCTGTCGCGTCTTTATACCCGCGACGGACAGTCGGATCTGATCGGTCTATTTATAGCCTATTTCCCTACTCAGCGGACCGGGACAACGATTCATTCACCAAAGAACTGCCTGCCCGGTGCCGGCTGGACCTTCGAATCGTCGCAATATGTGGATTTGAACGATGCCAACGGCGAGGCGCACAGGGTGGGTGAGTACGTCATTGCGGACGGAGAGAATCGTCAGTTCGTCATTTACTGGTACCAGGCTCACGGGCGCAGCATCGCCAACGAGTATCTGGCCAAGGTCTTCATGATTACAGATGCGATGCGGCTAAATCGCACGGACGGCGCGCTGGTCCGCGTGATAACGCCGATCGATCCCAGGGAGGGGACATCGTCGGCGAAGGCCCGGGTGGAGGCGTTTACAGCCCAGCTCGTGCCCATACTTCCCCGCTTTATCCCGGACTAAGCGGAGTGGATAGAGCCGGGAACAGCAATCCTGCGTGCGCAGGATGAACGTGGCGTTGGCGCGAAAGATAGCCAGCAGGGATGAAGAGAATGAACGACTTGTTCGCAGAACTTCAACGATGCAGGGATGGCGGAGATAGGCAAATGAAACGGCAAAGATACGGTTCGGTGGTCATGCTGCTGGCCGCGGCAGCGTTGCTGGCCGGATGTCGCGGCAATCCGAGCGTTCGCAAAATGAGGTACCTGGACAGCGGTGAGAGGTTCAGCGCCCAAGGCAAGTACAGAGAAGCCGCCATTCAATTCATGAACGCACTCAAGGTCGACCGGAACTTCTCTGAGGCTCATTATGAACTCGCAGGGGCCTACGAGCACATGGACCAATTCAACGCGGCCTCTTCGGAATTGACGCGCACCGTGGAGCTGCAACCTGCGAATTGCAGGGCGCGGATCGACCTTGGAAATCTCCTTATGGCCTCCGGTGAGACCGAGGAAGCGCAAATACAAGCCAAAGCCGTGCTGTTAGAGCAGCCAAAGAACCCGAGCGCACACGCGCTGCTTTCGGCCATCGCTGCCAGCAGCGGAAACAATGTGCTGGCCCTTTCAGAGATTCGCCGCGCGCTGGAACTTGATCCAGGCCGGGCAGCATACCACGACAATCTCGCACTGCTCGAATCCGGCGACTCCGCCAGCGCAGCTTCGGCCGAAGATGAGTTCAAAAAGGCCGTTACCCTGGATCCGGGATCGGTAAATGCCAAACTTCTCCTCGCAGCCTTTTATGCCCGGAAGAATCGCTTGGCCGAAGCAGAAAAGACCAGTTGGGAAGCCGTCGTCACCGATCCCCTGAATCTCTCTGCCAGGGCGAATGTTGCCCAGATCATTCTCAAGGAGGGCGATGGGGGAAGAGCCGAGCAGGTGCTTCGCCAGGCATCAAAGGACTTCGCCAATTACCCGCAAGGCGTCTGCATCCTGGCTGACTACTACGCCGACTCCGGGCAGGTGAGCAAGGCAATGGCAGAGTACGCGAGCCTGATCACCGAGTACCCCAAAAAGGTCTCCGTGCAGAAGGGATACATTCGGGTTCTGATTCAGACCGGCAACTTCACGGGCGCGCGAAGCGCGCTTGCAGCGATGATGAAATACGACTCCGGCGACCCGGAAACTTTAGCGTTGAACGCCATCGTGAACCTTCACGATGGCAATGCGAGTGGGGCGGCAAATGCAGTTATAGACAAAGGCAAGAGTTTCTCAAACGATTCCTTCATGCAGTACTGGGTGGGCGAGGCGGCGGAGATAACTGGCGATCCCGAGCTGGCTGAACTGAGCTTTCGGAAAGCCGCCGCACTGAAACCTTCGGCGCTCAATGCACAACGTGAACTAGCCCAAATCGCAATTCGGCGCGGTGACTTGAGCATGCTGTCGGATGTAGCAGAAGAAACCATCCTTGCAGTGCCAGATTTTGCCGGCGCCTATATTTGGCGTGGCATCGTGGAAATGAGCCACGGGGAAGCGGGAAAAGCCGAGGTCGACTTCAATAAAGCTCTGAGCCTGGCTCCGCAGGATTGGCAGGCCCATCTTCAATTGGGAAAACTCCGGTTTACGCAGAAGCGGTTTCCAGAGGGCGTGGCGCTGCTGGAGCAAGCTTTGCTTTATAACCCGGGTTCGGAAGAAGCTATGCGACTGATCGTCGGATACGATCTTTACCTGGACCATCCGGATAGGGCCCTGGCTCGCCTGAACGCGCAGATTGTCAAGAATTCGAAGGACAGCGCTCTCTATGATCTTCTAGCCCAATTGCAGATAAGGTCCAAAAACCTGGAGCAAGCGGCAGGCACGGCAGAGAAGGCGGTTCAGTTGAACCCCAGCGATGGCGAGGCGGTGATGCTGTTAGCGCAGATCGCGGCTCAGCGCGGACAGACGTCGAATGCCTTGGGCACCTGGGAGCAGTGGTCCGATCAACATCCCAATGACGCGGGAGCCCTTGCTGTTCTTGGAACCCTCGAGGAATCGAGCGGCGATATCGGCAAGGCAGAGTCCTACTACAAAAAATCTCTGCAAATTCAACCGCAACAGCCCGTCGCCGCGAATAATCTTGCCTATCAGATGCTGCTCGACGGCAACATGGTGGATGAAGCCCTGGCACTCGCGCAAACGGCCCGGCAAGGAATGCCGGACTCGCCCAACACGGCGGATACACTGGCATGGGCATACTACTACAAAGGAACCTATGAATATGCCCGCGATCTTCTCGAAGATGCAATCAACGCTGAACCGGACAGCGCGACAATGCAATACCATCTCGGGATGGTGTATGGAAAACTGCAGGATAACCATATGGCTGCGATTCACTTGAAGAAAGCTGCGATCCTGGCGCGTGATTCTCAAACGGCGAAGGAGGCGCAGGCCGCTTTGCAAGAGTTGAATTAAGAAGCAAGACAGAACTCGATGATCTCAGGAAGCACCTGAAATTCGCGCGATAGACCCGAATCCAAAACGACGAGGCCCGTGGGGCAGAGATGGAAGCTTGATGTCGAATAATACAAAGACAATCGCGAAGAACACGGGTTGGTACGGCCTTGAAAACTTCATTAATTCGATCCTCACCGTCTTCACTTCGATTGCGATTGCCCGCACGCTGGGACCCGCAAAGATGGGGTACATCATCTATGTCACCTTCATCGCGTCGGTGGTCAGCGATATGGGTGGACTGGGCATTCCCGCGACGACGCGCAAGTATATGGCTGAATTTCTCGGGATGGGTGACCGGGGAACAGCGCGGTATATCTACTTCAGAACCCTGATGCTTCAGGCAGGGCTTGCTACTCTCGCCACTACAAGCCTCGTTGTCTGGGTGCTGCGTGATGCGGCGGGAGATTACAAACTGGCGTCAGTGCTGGTTGTGCTCAGCATTTGGCCTTCGATGATCAATTTAATTTCGGCACAGGCAAACGTAGCATCGGAAGAATTGTCAAGAAACTTGCCGGCCTCCGTTGCCTCGATCCTTGTCTATTTCATCTTGATTTTATCCACGGTTTTGTTCCATTGGGGCGTGGTCGGGGTGGGCGCCGCCATGCTTATGATGCGCCTTACCGATTTACTGGTCCGCATCATCCCCACAATGGGCCACATTCTTCAGTGGGAAACCCTTCATGTGCAACCCGCAGGGTTGCGCGATCGCATGTTGACCTTCGCCTGGCAGAGTGTCGCGGTACTCATTGTTGAAATGGTCGTCTGGGACCGGTCGGAGTTTATCCTGCTCAAGCATCTCTGCGCGGATATCCGGCAAGTGGCGTATTACTCTGTTGCCTTCAGCATGGCCGAGCGGCTGCTCATCAGTGCAACCATCTTCGGCTCGGCCGCAAGCGCCACCATTTTTGCCCAGTACGGCCGTGACAAGTCAAGGGTGCCTGAAATCACCGCCTCGACATTTCGATACCTTGCGATCACGTCTATCCCCCTTCACCTGATCGCAGCGGCACTCGCGGTGCCAGCTCTGCTGCTTCTTTATGGCAAAGCTTACTCGGGCGCGATGATGGTTGTGACGATCGCCCCGGTGTTGTGCCTTCCCAAAGCGTTTATCGGACCGGTGCGGAGCCTGCTGCAGAGCCATGAACGCCAGAGCTTTGTTATTGGCGCGACCATCCTGGCGGGGATTGTCGACATTGCCGTAGCCTGGTATCTGATTCCCGCACACGGCGCTGTGGGCGCCTGCATTGGTAGTGGCGCAGCGGAGGTGGTGGCGATTGGAATGATGTGGGCGATTGGCATTCATCTCTACAAGGTGAAGCTCCCCTGGTGGCTGGTTGCGAAGGTCACATTCATCAGCGTGCTGGCGGCGTTAACCGCACATTACATCACAGTGGTGATGCCCCCGCTTCTCGGAATCCTGTGCGGCGGAAGCGCTGCCTTGATCGTGCTGTTTGGCTTGTTTTATCTGATGCGCGTGTTGAAACCGGAGGACCGAGCCCGTCTAAGCACGCTAACGGGCATACTCCCAAAACCATTTTCAGGACCTGTCAATAAAGTTCTGACGTTCCTCGTGCGGCCGGCATTCGCGCGGTAGGCCCATTCACCGGAAGCCTGGAGCAGTTATGTTGTTCAGCTCGGAGCAAGCCTTTCAATCACTGCAAGAGCTCAACGTTGCCTCGATTGGCTGCGCTGAGATGCCCAAGCTTCCTGAAGAGTTCGACCGGCATCAAAGCGGAGATTCGGCTGGTTGTATGCCCGTGCTGACCGGCCAAGTATGCTTTTGCAAGAGAAGTCCCGCCCTGGCTTTGACCGCAGCCGGTGGCCGAGCACTAACATTCATCGAATCAACGTACTGGCGCTGTTTTGATGGTCGCCAATGTTCCGAGAATTCTTACACGAAATGGGCATTGCCATGGTTCAGGCCGTGATAAAGAATAGGTTGATCTGAGACTTCTTAGTCAGCATGGCTTCATTCGGTGTGACCGGCGTCATCAGCAGATGCGTCTCGGAGAGCAGATGAGTTTGAATGTGCACCCCAACAAGGATTTGAGCGCGCAACGCGGCGCGAAAGCCGTTCAACGCCGGATGATCGTTTTGGGCTACTCTACAACTACCGGTAATTGGCAACAGCAGACCGGGCAGTTTTCTCTGCTCATCTTTCAATAACCCGTGTCGCTTCTTATGACAAGGAAGTAGCAAGCATGCCATATCAATCGCCTTGGATGGACGACGAATTGAGAATGTTCCGCAAAACGGTCCGCCGGTTTGTGCAAGAAGAATTCGTACCTCACCAGGCCCGCTGGCGCCAACAGCATCGCCCCGATGCGGAGGCCTGGACAAAGGCGGGCGCCGCTGGCCTGTTGCTGACCGACGTGCCGGAGGAATACGGCGGCGGTGGCGGAACCTTCGCTCACGAGGCAGTAGTTGTTGAAGAGTTTGCGCAGGCGGGTGTGAACTTTGGGACCATCAACCAAAGCATCGTGGCGCATTACATCCTGGCCTACGGCAGCGAAGAACAAAAGCAAGGCTGGTTGCCGCGCATGGCCCGGGGAGAGCTGGTGGCGGCCATCGCCATGACGGAAGCAGGTGCGGGTTCCGACCTGCAGGCCATCAAGACCAGCGCCAGCCGCGACGGCGGCGAATACGTCATCAACGGATCGAAGACCTTTGTCACCAATGGCTGGCACGCGAGCATCATCGGACTCGCACTCAAGACCGACCCTAAAGCCTCTGGGCCGAGGGGCATCTCGCTGCTCATTGTCGAACCGAAGAATCTTGCCGGCTACAGCATCGGCGCTCCGCTGGAAAAGGTGGGCATGCATGCGCAGGACACCTGCGAGATATTCTTCGACGGCGTGCGTGTTCCGGCGTCGAGTCTCCTCGGTTCCTCTGAAGGCAAGGGATTCTCGCAGATGATGACGCAGTTGTCGTTCGAGCGTCTCTTGATTGGAGTGGGCGCAATCGCAACGGCGGAGCAGGCTGTGGTCATTACGACGAAATATGCGAAAGACCGCGTAGCCTTCGGTGGACCGCTGATCGAACTTCAAAATACGCGTTTCAAACTTGCGGAATGCAAGACCGAGTCTCACATTGGGCGCGTGTTTGTGGACCGCTGTATCGAAGACTTTCATTGCCGGCCGGCTCGACGCCTCTACCGCGGCCATGGCGAAGTACTGGCTTACCGATTGCGAGTGCCGGGTTTTGGATGAATGCGTTCAGTTGCACGGAGGCTATGGCTACATGACGGAGTATCCCGTCGCTCGCATGTGGGCCGATAGCCGCGTACACCGCATTTACGCGGGCGCCAATGAAATAATGAAGGAGCTTATCGGATGCTCCCTATAGTGAAGCAAGAGGACATTGGCGAATCCGATCCAGACAACGGGAGATTGCCTCGTCCGGACAGCGCCGATCAATCGCATGCTCCTGCGTTAACCGAAGGCCAGCGCAATCGCGTTTTATACGAGTGGAATGCAACCCAGGCGGACTTTCCGGATGCGTGCGTGCACGAGCTGTTCGAGCAGCAGGTTGCCCGCGATCCCGACGCCATTGCAGTGGTGGGCGGGGGACGGAGTCTGTCCTACAGAGAACTCAACGAGCGCGCCAACCGGGTGGCGCATTACCTGCGCAGACGGGGAGTGGGACCCGATGTTTTGGTTGGTGTTTGCCTCGAACGCACCCCGGAGATGGTGGTTGCGCTGCTTGGGGTTCTGAAGGCGGGCGGGGCTTACGTGCCGCTGGATTCGGCTTACCCGGAGGAGCGGCTTTCGTTCATGGTGACCGACGCCGCGGTGAAGGTCTTGCTCACTGAAGAACGGTGCAAGCGCCTGTTCACCTCCATGGAGGAGCGGACTGTCTGTGTCGACTCTGATTGGACTGAAATCGCAAAGGAAGATGACAGCAATCCGAGTTCCGCAGCAACGCCTTCGAATCTTGCGTACGTGATGTACACCTCGGGATCCACGGGCAGGCCCAAGGGCGCCATGATTCTTCACCGGGGGCTGGTGAACTATCTCTGCTGGGCGATTCAAAACTATGGTGTAAAGGCGGGCGGCTCAGTTCCGGTTCACAGCTCAATCTCTTTTGACCTGACGGTGACGAGTTTGTATCCGGCATTGCTGGCCGGAGGACAGGTAGAGCTGCTCGCAGAGGACGTGGGGGCGCAGAACCTGCTGGCGGCACTGCGCCGGATGAAAGATCGCAGTCTTGTCAAAATAACTCCTGCCCACCTTGAAGCGCTGAGCCTGCAACTGAGCGCGGAAGAAGTGGCCGGCATGACCAGAACCTTCGTGATTGGAGGCGAGAACCTGCTGGCCGAGAGCCTGCAGCTGTGGCGGCAGTCCGCGCCGGCCACGCGTTTGATCAATGAATACGGGCCTACGGAGACGGTCGTAGGCTGCTGCGTCTATGAATTGCGACCAGAGGATCCCAGCAACGGCTCGGTTCCGATTGGCCGCCCCATTGCCAATACACAACTGTATATCCTCGACGAGAATCTGCAACCACTGCCGCCAGCAGCGATGGGCGAACTTTATATCGGCGGAGCCGGGGTGGCCCGCGGATATTTGAACCGTCCTGAGCTGACTGCGGAGCGGTTTCTGGCGAATCCATTTTCTGCACAGAGCCAGGAGCGGATGTATAAGACCGGCGATCTGGCGCGTTACCGCGAAGACGGAATCATCGAGTACCTGGGCCGCATGGATAACCAGGTGAAGGTTCGTGGTTATCGCATCGAGTTGGGAGAGATTGAAGCTGCACTCGCCAGATACCCGTCTGTGCAATCGTGCGTGGTTTTGGCGCGGGAGGATACGCCGGGCGAAAAGCAACTGGTCGGCTATATTGTCTCTCGGGATAGCAAAGCGCCGACAACAGTCGAGTTGCACAGCTTTCTCAAGGATGGACTCCCAGAGCACATGATCCCTGCGAAGTTCGTCTTCCTTGACTCCTTCCCCCTAACCCACAACGGCAAGGTTGATCGCAAGGCTCTGCCGGCTCCAGTCCACGAGACTTCGCGCGCCGACGAGAAATCATCCCAGCCACGCACCGCCACCGAAGAGCGACTCGCAGCCATCTGGAAAGAGATGTTCAAGATCGAAAATGTCGGCATTCATGACGATTTCTTCGATCTCGGCGGGCATTCCCTGTTAGCGATTAAGGTCATGTCGCGCATCCGGGATGTGCTCGGCGCCGATCTGCAGGTGCTGACCTTGTTTGAGAACCCTACGATCGCTGCCTTGGCTGACAGCATAACTAAATCCGGTCTCGCGAACGATTCCATTCTCGACGTGCCCGCGCTGCCCGTGCACGAACCGCAAATCGAAAAGCAGCCGGAACGGCGCCTGAAGGTGACGCCTTTCTATTTCGGTACAACGGAGGCGCCTCTCTTTGGCGTGTACGCGCCTGCCAATCCAACCATCAGGAAGAACACCGCTGTACTGCTGTGCGCGCCGATAGGCATGGAGTACCAGCGGACCCACTATTCTATTCGGCTTGTTGCTTCACAACTGGCAAAGGCGGGATACCCAACCCTTCGTTTCGACTACCACGGAACGGGAGACTCGAGTGGAAGTGTCGGTGTGGGCCAGTTCAACCTATGGATCAGCGACATCGAGCTTGCCGCGCGGGAGCTCTTCGATTTATCGGGTGCCCAGGAATTGACCTTCGTAGGAATGCGGATGGGCGCAGCACTCGCAATCGAGGCGCTTGCACGTCGCCGCGTCAAGGCGAAAGGCTTCGTACTCTGGGATCCGGTGGTGTCGGGTTCCGAATACCTTTCTACTCTTGAGAAGATGCATGCGGAGTTGGTTTTGCAGCGTAAAGAACCGCTCCAGCTTACGGACGAGCTCCTGGGCGCGCACTTTCCCATGGATCTTCGCGCCGCGATTTATGAACTAAACGTTGCCAACCGCATCGAGGGGCTTGATCTCAAGAGAGCCGCGCTCATCGTTTCAGAAGATCTTCCTGTGTACAGCACACTGCTCAACACATTGCGGAGCAAATGGCCTGAAGTGGTGTACCGGTCGATGGCCGAACCGGTCCGCTGGGACAATTTAAAAGCGGCCTACGAAGCCCGCATAACCGGCCCGATCGTGCGGGCCGTTGCGGACGCGGCGGAGAGCATGGCATGAAGGAACGCGTCTGCCAATTTGGTCGGGATCTAAACCTCGTCGGCATTCTTGCAGAGCCTGAAGAAAAAGACCTGCGTGCTGACGCTCCCACGCTACTGATGCTCAACGCCGGGCTCTTACACCATGTCGGGCCTCATCGCATGTCAGTGGAGCTTGCACACCGGCTCGCAGACAAGGGAATTCGCAGTCTGCGCTTTGATATCGGCGGCTATGGCGACAGCGAATTATCGACGGACGCAGATTCCGACGAGACCCTCATCGTGTCCGACATCAAGAGCGCGATGGACTTCCTTGAAGCCGAGCTAAATTGCCACATTTTTGTGCTGACTGGTCTGTGCGCAGGCGCAGACAATTCGCACCTGGCCTCGCTGCGCGACGCGCGTGTCGTCGGCGAGGTCTTGCTTGATGCACCCGGCTACTGGACGACGCGCAGCTACGTCACGCATTACCTTCCGCGCATGTTTCGTCCGGGGACCTGGCTTCGCTTCTTTCGCCGTACTCTTTTCCCGTCAAAGCATGCGCCTGAGGAACGCACTTTACTTGACCAAGAGCTCCGCCGGCCGTTTGGGCCCAAGCTCCAGGTTGAACGCGAAATCCAATCGCTCGTGGACCGCGGCACGCAAATGTTCTACGTGTACACAGGCGGAGTTGCCAAGTACTACAACTACCCTAAACAGTTTTTTGATATGTTCAACGGGCTGGATGCTCGCGGCAAAATCGAGCTCGAGTTTTATCCAAGTGTCGATCACACCTACACGTTTGCCGCGGACCGCGAACGCATGCTCGCGCGTGTCGTCAAGTGGTACTGCTCACGAACCTGGAGCGCCAACAGAACTGCCGCTTTGCGTTGACGCGTGGAGTTGGCGTACAACCGTAGCGAAAGTTAACAGCCTGCCTAAGTTCCTTGCAGAGAGCGTTGCGAACCTGTGCGCGGCGTATTGGGGGAAGTCTGCGGACAGTCGTAATTCTCGGGCTGGAATTTTGATGACTGGAACTTATAGCGGTTTCAGGATTGCTGTACCCAGAGGCATTGCACTCAAGTCGACCCGACCCCAAGGAGGGCCGACCTGGTACGAAGCACAATAGGGCATACCTATCCGGAAACCGCTCTAGCGACGGGTCAGGCCTTCTTTTTCACCCGATTGCGCATGTTCTTTGCACTGTTCGAGATGACAGTCGCAATCCTTGACCGCACTGGAGCTGCGTCGAGTACCCACTCCGCGCCCACTTCGGCAACCTGGCGGCTGAATAATCGCTTGAAGTCCGAGATCCCTTGCAGGGAATTCTCCTCGCCATCGGCCAGCGTCACGCCGCCCATGTCGAACCATTCTGCCCCCGTCGTCTTGGACCAGCAGATCATCTCCCAAAGTAGCAGATAGCCGAAAGGAATCCTAGTATCTCCTCGCCTTGTCGAGCCGGCGGCGTGGTACTCCCCGTGGTCTCCGTGATTGCAAACCCAGCCAAAGGCCGACATGCTTTCTGGAGCGGTATCTTCGCCCACAAACAATCCGAAAACACCTGAAAGACTCGGATGTTCCCGCGACAGGCTCAAAATTGCCTGCCAATCGTCTGTGTGGCTGTGCCCCCCTGTGCGTTGCAAGGCTTCCAGTTGCAGCTCCTTCAAACGTGCGGCATACGCGGGATCGGTGATCACTTGGGAGCGAAGAGAATTCTTCTTTGAATACCGAATGCGATTCCGCGCAGACTTGTCGAAGGTTGCAAAAATCTCATCCTCACTCGGATTCAGATCGACGGTCAGCGTGTGGCGATAGGTGCTCGCAGGTTGAACCTCGCGAAATCCCATTTCCTTGAGTGTCAAGGCAATCGTCTCTCGCCCATGCCGCGAGAAGACATTCACTTGTAACCGGAGCACCCTCGGCGCTTTTCTTGCAAGACGGGCAGCCGCCTCCAATAGGACCTTGCATACCTCGGCAGATAAGCTCCGTCCGAACCTCGCTATATGAAGAATCTGGTGGCCCGGCATGGCGCGGGTTCGCACCTTCTCGACTGCGACACCTGCACACGCACGACCAGTTGCGTCACGTACCAGCAGAAACCAAGCCTCATGACGGTCCAGATACGTTGCCCAAGCCATCCGATCCGATAGCGCAAGCGGCACATGCGCATCAAGCAGTTCCTGCTCGGCGCAAGCTCGCTCGGCGCCCAAACCCCGGATCAGCGTCACTTGCAGGCCTTCTGGGCCGGACCGATTCACGAGTCCCATTCAGATGTTCTCCAACAACGATTTCCCGGCCCAGCAAGCCGGAATAGGACACACTGCAGCAAATACAACCTCATTGCAGCTTTCGGCGTCCACAAGCTTCCGCGTCTCTCCGGTTCCGATTGGAATTGTCCGCATTTTACCGCTTCCTGTTTCTTGATATACAACTGAATGGCTCTTGATGCGAATAACGTGTAAATTTCTCCGTCACAGGACGGCCGATTCAACAATCGTAGCCCTAATCCAAGTTGCCCGCATTCAGATTGCCGAAGAGAAATATTCAGAGTTTCCCCGGCTAAAGCTTCAGGGCCAGAATTTGGCTGTCAGCCGGCCGAATTCAGATTGGGCCTTGAACCGATCAAAGCTTTGCGATCCAATGGCTACCCGCTTAACGTCGTAACGATTGATTGTGCCCTGCTGGTTTGCCATTGCGCCGTAGTATGAGAAAGCTGCGCGGTAACCTGCCTCCTGCGCAATTTGCTGTGTCCGTTCTGTGAAAGCCGTCAAGGCGCCGAAAGGATAAGCCATTGTGTCGGCCTTAATGCCGAGTTTCTCGCCCAATAAAGCCCGCGATTGAACCAGTTCTTCGCGCTGCTCGTTCTCGTCCAGCTTACTCAGCATGGCATGGGTGTGCGTGTGTGCACCGATTGCCATTTTCCCGTTGACCATGTCCCTGGCTTCGTCCCAGTTGAGGAAGCGGCGCGAAGGCGCAGGTAGATTGATGCTCCCAGTTCCTTCCTTCAGGTCCCGCATAAAATGTTCCGGATCGGTATTCGCCGGCATCTTGTACAGGTTAAGTATTCTCCGCAGACTCTCGTTCAGCCCATTCTTGTGAATGTCGACATCCAGGCTGGCTGGGTACCGGAGAGAGAACTGGCGGCGCTGGGCATTCTTGACCAGATAGGCAATCTCGTCCCACCACGGTATGTTGCTGGACCCAACCAAGCCTGTACAAAGAAAGAACAAGCCCTGAACGCCTTGCGAGCGCAGGATGGGAAATGCAATTTCGTAGTTATCCAGGTAGCCGTCGTCGAAAGTAATCAACACACGGCAACGCCGGCCTCTTCCTTTATCATTACCATCGACAAATGCAAGCGCTTCTTCAAGAGTTACAAACGAATGATTGCGCTTCAAATATGAAATCTGGTCATTGAGTTCGTCGGCAGTCGCCGAAAAGAGGCCGGGGTCCCACGGATCGGATTCAGAGTTACCGACCCGGTGATAATTAAGGACCAGGAGCGAATCCCTTGCCGGGAGATGCGAGAGCAAATAGAGAGCTCCGCTTTGCCGCAATCCGCGGACGAACATTTCTCGCTTTCCCTTCACTCTTTCGGCTCCAGCCATGATCGCCCGATTATAGCAGTGGATGATATCTCAAATGAATCGATTGATTCTGAGATACCCCTGAAGTTGTACTCCTGCGGCGGTGATTCACTCATAAACTTAGTGGGTAAGATAGTAGTCAACTTGGGCTTCCGCAATCGGGACCTCTCATCAAGAAAATATGTATGCATGCAGGGGTTTTTGACAGACAAACAAGGGTAAGCGATACTCTGGAGTAGTGATTCAGAGCCACTCCCATTCATCATGTGCGGCCGGACACGCAAAAGGCAATCCTACCCAATGAAGCTTCCTCGACATGCAGATATCTGGCTAGCGCCATATTTGAAAGATCGATTACGAAGGCGGATGCATTCAGCCAAACCGCAACGCGCCTTGGTTGCCATCACCGATCACTACGAGCCGATGGGAAAGGGATTGGCGATTGAGATAGCGCTAGGCCGCGTGGCGCAATGGCGCGACAAATGGCCGCGCATTGCCTTCGATGCTCCCGCCGACGCCGCGGGCCAGTGCCCGCAATACAGCTTCTTTTATCCGCAGGAGGCGTACCGGCGCGAACTGCTGGATGGAATCGCCGAAATGGTGCGGCTGGGTGTTGGTGACGTAGAAGTGCATTTGCACCACGACCACGAGGAACGCTCTTCCTTTGTCAGCAAGGTCAACGAGTTTTGCCGCCGCCTCACGGGGGACCACGGGCTTCTTCGCCAGGTGGACGGACAAACAGTCTTCGGCTTCATTCATGGCAACTGGGCGCTCGATAACTCGCGGCCGGACGGCAGGTTTTGCGGCCTCGAAGGCGAGATCGCGCTGCTTCGCGATCTAGGCTGCTACGCCGACTTCACCATGCCGTCGATTCCCTCGCCAACCCAGGGGCGCGTCGTGAATCAGATCTATTGGTGCACCAATAACTCAGACAATCGACCAAGATCCTTCGATCAAGGCATCGAAGCCACGCCCGGAGGCGGGCGGCGCGGCGACCTGCTCATGATCACCGGACCAGTCGGCCTGCGTTTTGGAGAACGATCGATTCCACGCGTGGAGACAGGGGAAATTGCCGGGTACGACATGCCCACGCGAGCACGGGTGCGGAAATGGTTCGATGTTGCGCCCACCCTCGGCGAAGATCTTTTTATCAAGCTCTACACCCACGGAGCCGCGGAGAGAAATCTTGAACCGCTGCTGAATGGCGGCCTCGCCAACCTTTACTCATGGCTTTCGGAAGAAGCTGAGCGAAGAGGCATCGAGATTCACTGGGCCACAGCGTGGCAGATGTATCAGGCTGCCGACGCGCAAATTCATGGGCGAAAGAACTCTTCGGCCGTGCCAGCCCCGGTGAAAGAAGGCGTGCCATGAAAGCGCTGAACGTTCTCCTGGTCAGCTATTCGTTCCCGCCTGTGGGCGGCGTCGGCGTTCTGCGCGCTGCAAGCCTGGCGCGCTACTTTCCGGCGGAGAATATCCGGCTCGACGTGCTGACTGCGCGCAATGCCTCCGCCGTGGGCGCCGATCCCACTCTTCTCAACGAGATTCCGCCTGAAGTCACCGTTCACCGCACCGTTACGCTCGATCTTCCCTTCGGCATCAAAAAGCGGATCAAAAGGCTCATTGCGGGCGTAAGGCCATCCGCCGGAAAGATTGCAGGGACTGGCACTGGCAAGGCAAGCTTTCTTAAGCGTGTGGTGCAGGATGTTCTGCTCCCCGACCCGCAGGTCACCTGGCTTCCCGTGCTCTACCGCGCTTCTCGGCGCATTGTGAAGGAGCGCAACATCGAACTGGTGCTCATTACGGTGCCGCCGTTCTCCAGCACGCTCTTGGTCAAGAAGCTACGCAAAGAGTTTCCGCACCTGGCGATTGTGGTCGATTTCCGCGACGAATGGCTATCCACCACAATTGATCTGGTAGGTTACAGCAGCACTACGCGAGCGCGCACCGTGGCGCGCGAAGCTGAAGCGGCAGCTGTTCATCATGCGACCGCCGTGATCGCCGTAACCGAGGCAGCGCGCCGCCAGATTCGGTCCCGATACCCTCAGCAACCCGACGGCAAATTCCTCCTCATTCCCAATGGCTTCGATGCAACCAGATTGCGGCGCACTGCGCAGGCTGCCGAGCCCCGCGGCGACGGAAGGATTCTTGTCAGCCACATCGGCACGGTGTATGGATCGACTGAGCCGACCTCCCTGGTCGAGGCACTCGAATCGCTGCCGCCCGAGATCAAATCCCGATTCAAGCTTCGCTTCATCGGCCACGTCGAGGAACCGCGCTTCCGCGAGGCGCTTCTCGGACTCGGGGAGATGGTGGAGCTGCTGGGCTTTGTTCCGCAGCACGAAGCTCTGGCCGCAATGAATGAAACCGACTATGTTTTGCTCATCAGCCACGACCCATTGAACGTTGGGGCAAAGTTCTACGATTACGTCGGCGGAGGCAAGCCGATTCTGGGCACCGTTCATCCGGAGGGAGAGATTCGGAGGCTGATGGAGGCGTGGCGGGTAGGATGGTGGGCGGGCAGCCGGGATATCGAAAGCATTCGCCAGCTATTTATTGACGCCGCCTCGCGAGGCAATGGATTGCCGGCGTCGTTTCAACCTGACCTTGCAAAGATTGCGCAATATGAGCGCAAGCCGCTCGCCAAGCGATATGCACAACTGCTCCATTCCATTCATGAGGGAGCGGATGACTCCACCGCAGAAGCACGGGCGCAGCAGCATGCCGGGAAAATAGGCTAGAAATGCTGAAAATCGCCGTTGTTACCGCGCACTTCCCAAGTTCGGCGCATCCTACGATTGGAAGACCGGCGTTTCAGACGCTGCGCGTTCTTTCACGGCAGTGCGACGTTGAAGTCTTCTATCCGCACGCAGCCTACCCATCCTTTCTCAAGCCGCGCGGCCACCTCTCCGCCGCTCTCGATGATTCCTATGCCCTGCCGGATGTGAAGGTTGATTACTGCGACTATCCTGTGCTGCCACTGGTGTCACGGCCGTTGAATGGATGGATGGCGGCGCGCGTTTTGCTGCCCCGTGTGCGGCGCTTTTCGCCCGACCTCATCTTCAGTTACGTTCTCTACCCCGATGGATATGCTGCTCTCAAAATCGCAAGATCGCTCTCGATTCCAGTGGTGACCATGGGCGTTGGATCGGATGTGCACAACATTCGCGATCGATTTTCATTGATGCACACGCGTACCGTTTTGCGCAGCGCGGACTTCATGCTGGCGATCAGTGAAGACTTGCGCAAAAGAATGGTGGCCATGGGCGCGCCTGCTGAGAAGACCGGCACTCTTGTCAGCGGCTGCGACAGTTCAGTCTTCTACGTTCGAGACCGGCAGGGGGCGCGAAGGCACTTGAATATTGCGCCTGACGCTGAAGCCGTAGTTTACATTGGGCGGCTGGACTTTAAGAAGGGTCTACGCGAGCTTGTCGAAGCCGCGGCGTCAATCCATCACCAACGCTCAAACCTGCATGTCTATCTGGTGGGCGATGGACCAGACAGGCCGCTTCTTGAGACCGCCATTCAAGCCCACAACGCTGCCGGCTACATCCATGCCATGCCCGGCTGCACATTCGATGATGTCGCCGTCTGGATTGCTGCTTCGAACCTGGTCACGCTTCCAAGCTATATGGAAGGTTGCCCGAACGTTGTGCTCGAAGCGCTGGCTTGCGGACGTCCGGTTGTTGCTACGAACGTGGGCGGCATCCCGGAAATCATGAGCGACGCATGCGGAAAACTGGTGCCCCCTCGCGATACTGCCGCTCTGGCGAATGCGCTCGCGTCCGTTCTCGACAAGACCTGGGATGCGGCCGACCTTTCCGCGCACTGGAGCCGAAGTTGGAATGTGGTCGCGTCTGAACTGCTCAGCATCTTTGAGACGCTCATGGCTTCGCGAGAGGCCGCAAAAGCGCATCCAGCTGTCTAGTCGTCAGCGCCCAGGTTCCTGCTGCCGCAGATAGTCGAAGGTCTGCGCCATTCCATCGGAAGTTGTCACCAGTTGCTTCCATCCCAGCGCATGCAGTTTTGTATTGTCAAACCGGTTTCCGCCCCAGGCAGCAGCCGCTTTGTAACGCGTAAGGATGGCCGGCAACTGGCCCAGGGAACGGCGATGATAGGCTTCCAGCGACCTGGCCAGCATCCTGGTGGCACAATATGGCAGCCGAATCGACCGGAGCTTCCTGACATGCTTTTTGTATTCCCGCAGATATCGCGAGGCGGTTGGCAGCTCGTCATCATGCACGTTATACACCTGGCCGGCTGAATCGGGATGCGTGGCCGCCAGCACAATGGCCTCCGCGCAATTAACGACATAGGACAAGGGAAGCAAATTCTGTCCGCCCAGGTGGAAGAAGACGGGACCGACCTGCAGACCAACCCGGTTTGAGAACGCGCCTCCGCCGGGTCCATAGATCACACCGGGACGCAGGACGACAAGCTCAAAGCCATCCTTCTTCTGATACTCCCGGAACAGTTGCTCCTGGCGCAGTTTGGAATGAGAATAAGGATCTCGCCACTCCGGGTGAACCTCCAATGGCGTTGATTCGTCGACGCGCGCGCCACGGGAGAGGTCGACCACCCCGTACACACCGAAGGAGCTGACAAGGACCACACGGGTCCTTTCCAAAGGCATGTCCGCGCGCGCCTCCAGAGCTTCGAGCAGGTTGCGCGAGACGACAACCGAGTCGGCAAAGAGTTCCGCCGGCGCTCCTTTCAATCCAGCGGCCAGGTGCAGAACCAGCGCAACGCCGGCCACCGCCCGTGCGCAGTCGGATTTGGATTTCAGGTTTCCGTAGCACAGCTCGAGCTGGCAGCCGGGAAACGAATCCGCCAGCGCCGTAAGCCGCGCTGCCTTGCCGCGGTCGCGAAGAAAACAGCGAATCTCTGTATGACCATGAGCAAGCAGGCGCTCAACAACGTTTACCCCAAGGAAACCACCGGCGCCGGTAACCAGAACCTTCACGCCCGCACCTCCGGATAGACCTGATCGAAGATCCGTTCCATCATCGCTGAAACCCGCAAAATATCCCGATATGGAATGGGCGGCGGCGTTTCTTTTTCAATGCACTGATAGAACTCGGTCAGCAGCCGGCGCATCCCGTCGAAATAATGAAACCGTGCATGCGAGAAACTGTTCACATTTTTCAGTCCTTGCCGCAGGTAATCCCGCGCCACCAGGAATGGAGGCCCCAGGCGGCCAAGAGCGGAAGGAAACGACTGCTTTCTTTCGAGCACAAGCGTGCGTGCAGCGAAGTCAACGTGAGCCGTGTTCTTCGTTCCATAGACGCGCAACGTTTGCCCAACCGGGCGCGCGTTTGCGCAGAAGGTCGCATAGGCGCTCGTCTCTGCGCCCCGTATCATCACCCGCAATTCATCGAGAAGCTTGTCCGAATCGGACTCGCCTTCCCCCGCGCCCCTGCAATAGGCAATTGCATGGATGTAGGGCTCGTCCTCGTCAAGGAACGGCACGATCTTGTTCAGGACATGATCCATCATGTTCTGGAACAACCGGCCGGGGAGACGATGCACCCAATGCTCGGGATCGCGCTTCAGAGCCATCCCGAATTCGCCGCCGAGGTCATACCCGACATAGCTCTCGACGTGAACGGGATTGCCGAGCACGCCCGATTCAAAAAGCCGGCGCAACTCAAGCGCCTGCGTTTCGAAGTTCGGCCAGTAGTTTACTGTCAGCTTCCGTCCAGCCGCTGTTGCGGCAGCGACAATGGCTTCCGCATCGCGATGGCGCACCGCGACCGGCTTCTCAAGAAACACGTTGCAACCCGCTTCCACAGCCTGACGCGTTAGCGGAAGGTGCGATTGCGGCGGAGTTGTGATGTGCAGGACATCGGGCTTTACCTCGCTCAGCATTCTCGATACATCGCTGTACCAGCGCGGAACGGAGTACCGAACAGCTAACTGCTCGGCCATAATTGGCTCCAGGTCGCAGACTGCTATCAATTGGGCCGAAGGAATTTTTCTGATCTCTTCAACGTGCGCGTCGGCTATCTTGCCGCATCCGACGATTGCCGCCTTTAAAACCATTTCCCTTTCCTTCCCATCTTCGTCTAGATCACAACCCTGTTTAAGTATCGTCCTGCAGACGTCAGATTCAGTAGCCGGACATCTGTGCCTGACGCTCACAATGCATCATACAGTCGGGGTGTGCCAGCTCCCAGGGCAAAGCCACGCTCCTCTGGCCGAGTCGCACTATGCCGCAAGACAGTGGTTATCTCTATGCGGGGTCAGGACGCGCTGGCCAAAGGTCTAGGGCCGCAAATCTCCTGCCTTCCTCGGCCTGGCGGAGGGAGCGTTGACCTCGGATTCCTGCAGTTTGTAAAGAAGGGATCGATAGCTGATATTGAGCCATTTGGCCGTCTTCCGGCGGCTCCAGCCATTGGCCTGAAGCACCTTCAAGATAATCTCTCTCTCTAGTCCGCGAGTGGCGGCTTTGGTGATCTCCTTCAATGAGATAGGATGGGCCAGATCGATTTCGGGGACGATCTCGCTCGTGACGGGCCGGACCAGGTCGGCCACCAGGGCATCTTCATCGCCCATCAAGACGTAGCCGCGGATCAGGTTCTCCAACTGGCGAATGTTGCCCGGCCAGTTATATCGCTGCATCATGCGCATGGTTTCGCGTGAGAGCGGCTTTGGATCAAGATGATAGGCGCTGGAATGCTGCTCAAGAAAGTAGTCGATCAGCTGAGGCAAATCCGCCGTGCGTTGACGCAATGGCGGCAGATCGATGGTCACGGCGTTAATACGATAAAAGAAGTCCAGCCGAAAGCTTCCATCCTCGGTTTGCCGCTTCAGGTTCCCATTGGCCGCGCAGATAAGCCGGGTATTGACGGTCCTCGACTCCTGCGCTCCCACACGCATGAAACTTCCGTCCTGCAGCACCTGCAGCAGCTTGGCCTGAATTGACAGATCAAGGCCGCCGACTTCATCAAGGAACAGGGTCCCCATGTGAGCCAGTTCCACGCGGCCGCGCTTTGTCGCATAGGCTCCCGTGAACGCGCCCTTTTCGTAGCCGAACAACTCCGACTCAATCAAGGAATGGGGAATTGCCGGGCAGGTCACCTTGACCCAGGCACCGTTTGACCGGTTGGATCGCGAGTGCAGCAACCTGGCGAAAATATCCTTGCCCGTCCCGCTCTCGCCCTGCACCAGAACCGGCACCGCCGTTTCGGAAACGCGTTCCAGCTTTTCGCGCGCAGCTGCCATTGCGGAGGATCGTCCGAAGATCACATCCATCGGAGGCAGATCGCGAATATCAACGAACCAGGAGGCGCGTGCCAGAGGCATTTACTATCCGTTTCAGAAGCTGATGTCCACTGTACTCTGTTGCATCTGACGGACCAGACGCAAGACCATGAAAGGGTCAGAAATCACACGAAAGTAACCTTGCTTCGAACTCTAAAGTGATTGTGTACGGCTTTTCCTCGAAGCTCCTTCGTTCAGTCGCGGCAAATTGTGTAAAACCGTGCGCAAAATGCGAAAATATTTTCCACTCTCGATGGTAAGATGTTGTCTGCACCAGTTCAATTTTTTGGGCTCCTCCGACCAATCTTCCAACGAGATGATCCGCACTTCGGCGGTTTTTTCGGCAGCCCGCAGCAAGTCGTCAAAAGGACAGCTCAAGCTCGCGCGCAAGAGCGCTCGAGTCGCGAGGGATGGGATTTCCTGGATTTTGTTGACAAGTGCGGGAGGAATTGGGAATGGCAAGAACGCATAGAGGAGCGGCAGTGAAGACGCAGAGCAAGGGCTGTCCACATATCGTCGTGCTCGATGGCGATCCTGCAATCCTGGATTATGTGAAGAGTATTCTCGAGGACCGCTTTAAGGTGAGCCTCTACGCAGATGCCGCAGTGTTCAAGCGGAGCCTGCAAGAGACGCCGGCGCCTGACCTGCTGCTGATGGACTGGAACATTGCAGAAGACGAATCGGAGGAGAACGCGCTCGGCCTGCTGGGCAGGATTCGCGCCTCCAAACCGTCATTGCCAATCATCATGTTTGCCTGTTCAGCCGAACTGAAAGAGGTCGTGGCAGCCACGCAAATGGGTGCTGCAGACGTCATCCTCAAGCCTTTCAGAAAAGCCGACATCGATCAGGCGGTGCAGCAGTGCCTCAAGAAGCCAGAAAGCGGGCCGGCCGATGCAGACGTGGAGGAGATTCCCCTCAACGAGAACACATCCTTTGTCAGGTCCTGCAAGCGCATGCGGGAGATTGAGTCCCAGTGCGTGCTGGTGGCTCGCGCGGATATTCCGGTGCTCATACTCGGGGAGAGCGGCACCGGCAAGGAAGTTGCCGCGTTGCTGATTCACAAGTTGTCGGCCCGGAGCCAGCAGAGTTTTCTGAAGGTCAACTGCGCGGCTATGCCAGCCGATCTGCTTGAAAGCGAACTGTTCGGCTATGAGCAGGGCGCCTTTACCGGCGCCGTCAAATCCAAGCCTGGGAAGTTTGAGATCTGCGATAAAGGGACGATCCTGCTGGACGAGATTGCCGAGATGCCGACGGTGTTGCAGGCCAAGCTGCTGCAGGTTCTGCAAGACGGGAGCTTTTCGCGCCTGGGCAGCAGGGTATCCGTCAAGGTGGATGTGCGGGTGATTGCCGCAACCAACGTGGACATCAAGGCAGCTATCGCCCAAAAGGTATTTCGCGAGGATCTCTACTACCGGCTGAACGGCTTTACCCTCAAGATGCCGCCACTGCGCGAGCGCACCGAGGAGATCCCGATCCTGTCCCAGCACTTCATGCGCAAAGTCGCCGCGAAGTACGAGTGCGACCCGCTGCCCATCTCGCCGGTCCTTCTGCAGGCTCTTACAGCCTACTCATGGCCCGGCAACCTGCGCGAACTGGAGAATACGATCAAACGCTATCTCGTGCTTGCGGATGAGCGGGCAATCGTAGAAGAGCTGAATCCCTGGCAGCGAACGGCATCCTCGCGGCCTGCAGGGGAAGGTGCGGACCCCGATAGAAGCCTGAAGCACCTCGTGAAGAACCTGAAGGGAGGCGCCGAGGCTGCCGCCATCGCCCAGTCGTTGGAGGTTTCAGGATGGAATCGCAAGGTTGCCGCAAGCGAACTGCAGATTAGCTACAAGGCCCTGCTCTACAAGATCAAACAATACAATCTAAGCCCACCGCCGCGGAAGCGGCAAATAATCGTCGAGAAGGCGCCGGGGCTAGACCGGGCGCAAAGTGCGTGACCGTTCCAGCAAAGCATGGCTCTTCGACAAAAGCCGCAGAAATTGAAGTCAAATGCCTGAAGCTGGATTCCTGGGCATTGCCTGGATTCGGTATTCCAAAATGGGAGCGAGGATTTTCAGGGCAATCCGATTCACAACCTGGAACGGGGATTTGGGTTAGACTCCTTATGGGGAGAAACCTCACCCCATGCACCTCTTTATCATGCCTTAGCATTGTACATACTCAGCGCTTCAGGGATTCGAACCAGTTGCGCACCGAAGCGGTACAGAATTGATAGCTGCCATCTTATACAACCTAAGCAGAATCAGAAGGATACGTTCTCGCCTTTGGGAATTGTCTGTCTGAATCCAGCGGAAAGGGTTGCCCTGATTGCGAGTAGACGGAGTCGAGCCAGGCTGGAAATTGTGGGCGATCTGAATTCGTTGCCTTGACCGTTAACCGCTAAACGAACTGACTGGCCTGCATTCGACAGAAAAATAGCAAAATGACGAATCTGACAAACCACCGCAGGGAGATCGACCTGGACTGCCTTGCGAGTCCTGTCCGTTTGCCTGTCTGTTCGGCTCTGGAACACCTCATGCGCAGTAGTCAGAAAACTGTAACGAATGTTGCACCAATCTAGCACGAAGTTGGGATTGCTCTCATTGCAACCTATTCAGTATCATAGAGATACGCTCCAGCTGCTCTCTCGAGTAGCCAGCTCGAACTCAGCAAGAAAGCCCGCTCATTCATGACCGAGACGATGACCACCAAGTCGGAGAAGGTTGTGATCCAGTTCGGAGACAGAACGATCAAGGGCTATTTGGAATCCCCGGCCTGGAACACAATCGAAGAACTGCTGAGCAATGCGCCCCAGAGCTCGCCGGAGAACATCCGCATTCGCCGTCTCGAATCTGATGTGGTCGAGGAGATTTCAATCAAGGATGTGAAAGCGGTCTTCTATGTGAACAGCTTCGATGGAAACCCCGTCCGGAATCATCTCAATTTTCATACCAGGGCGCCCATCGTGCACGGGATATGGATGCGATTTCAGTTCCTTGATGGCGAAGTGATGGAAGGAATCGTTTATAACTCGATTCGCTACCTGGTCGACCCGGGATTCTTCGTTTTGCCTACCGACCCCGGCAGCAACAATAAGCTGGTCTACGTGGTAAAGAGCTGGCTCGTAGACCATCGCGTGCTTGGTTTACGCAAGCTTTAATTCGTGGAGAGATTTTCTCTTAAGATGGAGTAGTCCAGAATCTCCGCCGCGATCCCCGCCCCGGTCAAATTCCTTGAAGTCATCTCCTTGCGGACCAGCTTGCCTCGACACCGAATCTGGCAACTGCTTGATAGCGTAATCTCCGAAGGCATCTCGATCAAGAATTCAAAATCGCGGTCGATCAGTGCGCTGTCCGCCAAAGATAAATAGAAATACACACCGCGATTGCTCAGGTCCCTCGTGTAAGCCGAGATCTCCCGATCGCCCGCGATCACCGTAAGGGGCGCACTTATCCTGAAGCGCTGGCTTCCCCGCCGCTCGGTTGCTGTTGCCGTTTCTTCCGTCATGCGCACCACTTCATTCATAGTTTCAATGTCTGCCGTCGGGTCTGATTCGAAGCGCAAATACCGAGCTTGAGTTAAGTGACTGTCTTTCTTAACCATTACGCAGCGGTATCGCCTTCGCTGACCAGCATAGCCCTGATTGATTGAGACACCAACGTGATTGCAATTTCAGTGCCAAATGATTCGACCCGAAAACGTTGAAGTTAACGACTCGCATTGAAGCTGACATGCAAGCTCTTGCATACCTTGTGGGTACGAGTAAGTCAAAAGCCAGCGTGAAATCATCGTAGCAAGCATTGTTTCTGTCCGTCGATAACGAACTATAGACACTTAGAACAATCGCCTTGCCGACGCAGAGTTTTCACCCAGCTTGCTGGATTTCCTCAAAGAAAGCCGTCGCAACGATCCTGATTTGATTGATTTCAGTGCCCCAACTGACCGCCGACGCCAGCAGTGAAGCGGAGTAAAACAAGAGCGGGGTCGCATGACAAGGAGAATGCCGAAACCGCGCGCCTTGCCTCGGTGACTCCTGCCGCGGCAAACGAGTCTTGTACTCCGCACCGCGGCTTGAACTCCGAAACCGACTTGAGGACCCAGGCGAGTTGCCTGGAGACGATCCACAATTGCACCGCGCTCAAGACGAGGCTTTAGGACTCCTCGCGGATCTCCAGAAGAGCACCAGGGCCATGCAAAGAAGTCCCGTACCGAGGAGGAACAACGATCCTGGCTCCGGAGTTTCTGTGAGCGTTGTGATCACCCCCACCAACGTACCGTTGCCCTTCGAGATCTCGTTGTCCAGGTGATAGCCGCTCTTGTCAATAAAATAGAAGTGCCCGTCACTGGCCGTGCCGACACGTCTCCGTCCGGTAAAGAGACTCAGATCCTTACCGCTGATATCGACAAGAGTACCTGCCCCACCCCGGGAGTTTTCCCCCGAAGCTCCCGGAGCGAGCAGATTATCGAACGGGATACCAACCTCTTCTGACAACGCAGAGCTGCCAGCACCGATTTCGACCCCCTCATGCCCATTCCGGCCGAGGGGAATCAGCGTCCCATTGTTCGATGCGAGAATCATGCTACCGTCGTTCGGATTGACAGCAAAATTTGAAACACCGACGGAGTAACTGAAAGAGTCAGCTTGTGAGGAAGGGGCGATCGCAAGGATCCCGACGATTGCGAGCGATGCCAGCAAGTACTTTTTCATCATTCCCCCGAAATTTGCGTGTCTTCTACAGCCCCCAGAGCCCCAAAGACCGCAAGATTCCACCTGAGCCATCGAATAGGCCCTGATGGTTCATGCTTCTTTATAAGCAACTCCGATGCCAAAGTTAGAGTGTTTAGATTCAGCTAGTTGCTCCTGCGTATGTTTGCCTATGCGCAAGATTTTGCACATTAACTTGCCAGAAAGATTCTCTGCTTCCTTAAATGAGGCGAAATTGTCCCGACTTGGTACGTTATAGCGGTTTCAGGATTGGCGCACCCAGAGGCATTGCACTCAAGTCGACCGGACCCAGGGAGGGGCGACCTGGCCAGAAGCACAATCGGGCATACCTGGCATACCTATTCTGAAACCGCTCCAGGCTGACCATGATTTGGCACGAAAATCCCACTCAGTGCCAGGTCGTCCGGCTTGGCCAGAGCTATCCCGCGCGAAGGGTTCACCATGCTTCGGCAGTCCCGCGGCGAGGCTGCATCTCCGCGAGATTCGGCGCCTCAATTGGTGTCGACAGCGGGCAAAATGTCGTCTTCACGCGCCATCCAGACGTACAGCGTGGGCATAAGGAAAATGCCTATTACCAGGTTCGCAAGCAGGCCCCCGACGATCACAATCGCGAATGGCCGTTGTGAATCGGAACCTATGGCATGGGAAAGTGCTGCGGGCAGCAAGCCGAGGGTGGCCACAAGCATGGTCATCATGACGGGACGAAGGCGCTGAACCGATCCTTCGATCGCGGCTTCGAGGATGTCTTCATGCTTGAATCCATCTGTCGCCATGCGCCGGGCGCGCAACTGGTTGATGAACTCGATCATAATGACGCCCGTCTCGACTGAAACTCCAAACAGCGCCAGGAATCCAACGGCCGAAGAGACTGAGAAATTGGTATGCGTCAGGAAGAGCGCGAGCGGGCCGCCAATCGAGGCCATGATGACCGACACCAGGACCAGGATGGACCACTTGTAGGAACGGAACATCGTATAGAGAATCAGGAAAATCGCCAGCACCGTGATAGGAATGACGAGCGCCATTCGTTTGTCGGCGCGTTTCTGGCTTGCGTATTCGCCGGCCCACTCCAGGTGGTAGCCGGAAGGCAGAGTGACGTTGTGCCCCACTTTGCTGATGGCTTCTTCCACGGTCGAACCCAGATCGCGGCCGCGCACAGAGTACTTAATGGCGATGTAACGTTGGCCTCCCTCTCGATTGATCTGTTCCGCGCCGTCGTCGGTGGAAACTTTTGTCAATTGGGCCAGGGAGACGCGCTCCCCGGAAGGCGCCAGCAAGCGCACGTCCTCGATGGCCTCGCGGGTGTCGCGATACTGCTTCTGGTAGCGGAGCGTCACATCGTAGCGCGCCTCTCCCTGTTGCACCTGGGTCACGGCGTTTGAGCCGATCGCAGTCTGGAGCGCGTCCTGGATATCGGCGACATTAATGCCCCATCGTGCCGCGGCATCGCGATCTACTGTGAAGTTGAGGTTGGGCTGCCCGACAATACGGAAAATGCCCAGGTCTTCGATGCCGCGAACCGTGGACATCTGGACCTGGATCAGCTCAGCCGTCTTCTCAAGCGTGCGCAGATTGTCGCCGTAGAGTTTGACGGCCAATTCGCCCTTGACACCGGAGACGGCCTCCTCCATGTTGTCGGAGATGGGCTGAGAGTAATTCCAGATGACGCCGGGGAACTTCTCCAGTTGCTCGTCGATGGCCGCAATCAATGCTTCCTTGTTCTGGTGGAAGACAGGGCGCCATTGCTCCTTGGGCTTCAAATCCACAAAGTATTCGGTGTTGAAGAACCCCGCGGTGTCGGTGCCGTCATCAGGCCGCCCAGTCTGGCTGACCACTTGCGTGACCTCTGGGAATGAGGCCATCACAACCCGCGCCTTGTTGGTGAAGTCGATGCTTGCAGTCGGTCCTTCGCTGGGAGGCAATGTCCCGCGTACCCAGATGGAGCCTTCGTCGAGGTGGGGCAGGAACTCCGAGCCGATGGGTCCGCCAAAAGCCAGGTAAAGGGCGGCAAGAAACAGAACCCCGGAGATGCCCAGCGTGATGTTTCGGTGCAGAATGGCCGCACGGACTGCCGTGCGATAGTGGCGCGTGAGCCAGTGCATCATCGGATTCTTCCACTCTTTTGCGCCCTTGCTGAAGGCGATGCCACCCATGACCGGCGCCACGAGAATGGCAAAAAAAAGCGCGCCCACCAGGGCAAACGTGACTGTCCAGGCCATGGGTTTGAACAGCCGGCCCTCAACTGCCTGTAGCGTGAAGATGGGCAGGTAAGAGGCGATGATAATGCCTCGGGCGAAGAAGACCGGCCGCTGCACTTCGTGCGAGGCGTCCCGGATCTTTTGCCCCGGAGTGCGCGGGTCGTCCTTGAGCGACATGTGGCGCACCATGTTTTCAATCATCACCACGCTGCCGTCGACAACCATCCCGAAGTCCAGAGCGCCAAGTGAAAGCAGGTTGGCGGGAATGTGCATGAGATCAAGGCAGATGGCTGCGAACAGGAGCGCAAAGGGAATGGTAAGAGCAACGATAATGGCGCCGCGCACGTTACCAAGAAACAGAAAGAGAATGATAGAGACCAGAAGCATGCCCGCGGTCAGGTTGCGCTCCACGGTCGTAACCGTGAACTTCACCAGGTCGGAACGATCGAGAAAAGGAACGATCTTGACGCCTTTGGGGAGAATCCCGTTGTTGAGTTGCTTCACCTCTTCGTGAATGCCTTGCAGCACAGGGTCGGAGTCGGCGCCTTTCTGCAGCAGCACGATGCCTTCCACGGTATCCGGATTATCGACAATGCTCCCGTCGGGCCGATGAGTGGCCCGGCCGATCTGTCCCAACCGGATCTTTGGTCCTTGCGAGACGGTAGCGATGTCTTTGATCCTGATGGCCGCGCCGTTCGTGGTCTTCACCACCGTGTTCTCGATGTCCTTTACGTCCGAGTAGAGTCCCAGCGACTGCACGTTGATCTGCTGCGCGCCTTCTTCTATGAAGCTGCCGCCCCCGTTGGTGTTGTTGTTGGCAAGCTGCTGCTCCACCTGGCCAATGGAAAGACCGTAGGAGACGAGCTTTTCCGGATCGAGCTTGATCTGGTATTCCTTGGTGGGCCCGCCAAAACTCGATACATCCACAACGCCCGTGACGCCCTTGAAGGATTTTTCCAACAGCCAGTCTTCAAGCGACTTTTTCTCCATTACGTCGTAAGAGGGATTTGTGCTCTCGACGGTGTACCAGAAGATCTGGCCGACGGGGCTCCAATCCGTACCCATCTGCGGAGTCAGGCCGGCAGGCAGATTGACCTGGCTGAGGCGTTCCAGCACATGCTCCCGGTTGATATCGCTGGTGGAGTCGTCGTCGAAGATCAGCATCAGGCTGGAAAGGCCGGCCAGCGTGGTGGAGCGCAGATGGGTCAGGTGCGGGATGCCGGCCATCTGAATTTCGACGGGGACCGTGACCTGACGTTCAATCTCCTCGGCGCTGCGTCCTGGCCACTGGGTAATGATCTGGACGTAATTATTGGCTACGTCCGGATAAGCCTCGATGGGCAGATTGCGGAACGAGACGATTCCCCAGGCAGTGAGCACAACTACTCCGCCCAGAACCAGCCAGCGGTTTTTGAGCGCGAAATCGACAAGGGCGCGAAGCATTTATTGGTTCCCCGCGGTTTCAAGCAGCAGTGCATTGTTGACGACCTGCTGACCGGGCTCAACGCCCGACAGGATTTCTTGCCGGTTGCCACTGAGCATCTGCCCGGCGTGGACCTCGGTCCGCCTGAACTGGTTGTCGCCCGCCGGCACAAAGACCCAATCGCGATCGTGCAGGTGCAACACCGCATCCGCAGGAACCGCCGCATGCGTCTCCGCTTTACGGCTGGTGAAAGTCGCCGTGGCGAACATTCCCAACTTCAGGAAGCCTGGATTCGCAACCTCGATACGCACCTTGGCGGTTCGCAGTGAAGGGTCGAGGATGGGGCCGATATCGCTGACGCGGCCAGAGAGCGGGCGATCGGGATACGCGTTGAAGGTAATCTTCGCCGCCTGGCCAAGTTGCAGCCTTGAAATATCGTTTTCGTAGACATCGCAAACAACCCAGACCTGGGAAAGGTCGGCGATGGTAAAGGCGGTCGCCGAGCCGGAAAGGCCCACGCCCGCGGCCGCCGCGTCGGTCACATTCTGCGCGACAATAATGCCTCCGATCGGCGCATACACATTGACGACGCTGGTGGGGTGATCTTTATCAACGCCAAGCGTCTTCAATTGTTCTTCAGCCGCGGTCAAATCCGCTTTAGCGTCCTTCTCGGAATCCTCTGCCTGCTCCGCCATGGCCTGCGAGATGGCGCCGTGCTGGAACAGGTCCTGCGCCCGGCGATAAGCCGTGTTGGCGAGCTGCTCGTCATTGGCAGCCTTGAGATAGGCATCGAAGGCGTTGGTGATATCAGGGCTCTGCACCTTCATGAGCAATTGCCCTTTCTTCACGTTGTCATCCAAACGTGCCTTGATATCGACAACGCGGCCATTGGCGACCGAGATCACGGGAATTTCTCGGGAGATGTCGGGAAAGACTGCCCCGGTAGCGCTCAGTTCGCCGGCCAACTCAACCTTTTCGGCCTGGATGATGGGAAACTTACTCACATCCTTGCTGTCAATGGTGATCAGGTTCATGTCCTGGACCTGGATGACCCGCGCAGGAGGCGGAGCACCATCCCCTTGCGGCGCACTCTTGCATCCGGGCAGCAGCAGAACGGGCATGGCAGCCAAAACATAGAACCATAAAGCCGCGGGTTGGTGTTTGAGCCAGTTATTCGCCATCATTGGATTGCCTCGCGTCCTACCGCAAGATTGAGTTGTCCGGCAGCGGTCAAGTACGAACCGATCAGCTGAACATAGGCCAACTGCACCGTCCGGTATTCGCTTTGCGCGTTGAGAAAGTCCATCAGGGAAGCGCCGCCATGCTCGTAGGAGTAGGTCATCGTATCGCGCACCTTGACAGCCTGTTCGTTATATTGCGCCTTGTAGGGCTTGAGTAGAGCAATGCTGCTCTTCACCTGCGCGTAGGATGAGTCAACGTCACTGAAAACCTGCTCCCGTGCCGCCTCGGTGAGTTGCTGGGCCCGGCCGATGTCAATCTGCGTGCGCTGCTTCTCGCCCTGGTTGCGGTCAAAGATGCGCAGCGGCACGTTCACGCTGGCGCCGACTGTATAGCGGCCAAAAGGGTTGTTGAAGGCGGGGTTATAGGAGTACCAGGTGCTCCAGGTCGGATCTGCGGAGCCATTCGCGATGGCCAGCTTGTGATTGGTCTCAGACTGCTGCACTTGTTCCAGAGCCGCGCGCAGATCGGGCCGCTGGTCGAGAGCAATCTGACGAAAAGCCTCAAGCGGCTGCAGGTCTTCAGAGAAATCGAATCGGCCCTCCACGTCGAACTGCTCCACCGGCGTGCGGTCGTCGAGCAGTTGCTCGAGCTGAATCTTTGAAGTGCGCAGGTCGACGGCAGCGGTTTGGAGTTCCGACTCGTACTCGGAACGCAGCAACTCGATGCGGTCCAGATCGATCTGGGCAATATCCCCGGCTTTGAAACGGGTGCGGCTGATCTCGATAATCTTGTCGTAATACGCCAGATCTGCAGTCGCAAGGTCGAAAACCGCCTTAGCCTCGAGGGTCTGGACGAACAACGATCGCAGATCGAAGAGCAGATTGCGCTCAAGATCCTGATGCTGCGAGCTGGCGATCGCGGTGCCCTCTTTGGCGCTTTGCAGACGCAAATCACGCTTGTGCTCGCGTTCGTACAGGTAGCTGATGCTGGGCACAAGCTGGGCGCCCGTCAGAGGAAGCCAATGCGTTCCCAAACCAGGAGTCGTGTGAGGGGCAATCTGCACCCCATCGCTGGAAAGGCCAATCTGCGGGTTGGGCCGGAGAAAGGCCGTGACCTCCGCGGTCTTCATCTCATCCACGCCGAGGGCATCGGCTTTCAGCTCGGGGTTGGCCCGCTCAAATCGCGCCTTCACCTGGTCCCAGGTGAGAGCCTGCTGCGCCGGACACAATGCTGCCGCGGCCCAGATCAACGCAGCCACAACCCAGAGCTTCCGGGAGGGGAATATCTGCTTCATACACATCCTTTTCGCCATTTTCACGCGGCGCTTATGAGGAGCAAGACAAAGGAATCCTGAATCGAAGCGAGAGGGGGCAATCAGGCTGTGGGGGGAGGGCGGTTTTGGATGGGACCAAGCGCGGCGTCGTCGACACCAGGCTGAATTCTTTCAGGTTGCGCAGGGACACGCTGGGAGACAAAACTCAGTTCGGCAACTGCAGGCACGGGAAGAATCGCCGTCGCCGGAAAAATGGAGTGGTGACTCGTGACTTGGTGGTCGCGGCGCTGGCTTGAATCCGCTTCTGCCGGATTCTGAATAGACCATAAGTCATCGCTCACCGAGATTACCGGAAACAGTATGACGATGAGCATGACGAGGGAAACGAACGACAGACGCCGCTCTGCGATGCCGCGGCGTCCGCTCCGAAGCCACAGAACCACGCTGGCTGTTGCCACAAGCGCCCAGACGGAATTGAAGAAAAGCTCCATGCCCATCGACGATTCTACACCCGGGTTCCGATGAAGGCGCTGATTGCGCCAGCTCCATGGGCATTCCTGCAAATGGGCAGGGAAATTGCGCACAGAGTCCCATCAAGGAAACCCGGACCACACTGCGGCGTTTACTGAACGCAGCGGTAGCGGATCACTTCCCCGTCCAACCGGTATTCCGCCGAACATACGTCGCCGCCGCAGATCATCGCCTCCCCGGCATAAAGCTGGCGGCGCGTTATCAGTCCCAGCGTGCCGCAGCGCGGGCACGACATCACGGCCACAAAAGGATTCTCTGCGTGGCCCATCTTGGCCTGGTTTTCCAGCACGAAAACCGTGCCGGGGTCCATTCTCTCGGGGATCCATTCTTCAAGAAACTGCAAGTCGGCTGACATCGTGCCCTCCAGTGGGTTGATGTAACCGAGCCGAGTCCGATGTTTTGGGGACGGCCCCTTGTCGAACAACAGCAGTTGCGAATCATGGCGTCGCGAAGCCGGTCGGGCTTCGGTTGAAAATCAGTGTTGCCGGGAACGGTCTGGTTCGTCAACCCGCAAACAGGTTAGAGCAGTGACCAGAGGGATTCCCCGAGCCCACACTTTAGTAACACGACCCTATTGCGCCGCAGCGGTCCTTGCCGGGCCCTGCGAGCCCGCGAACTGGTCGATGGCCCGGTAGGTTTCTTCGTTCCTCAAAATGGCCTCGACGTACTCGCGGGTCTGCGTAAACGGAATGGACTCAACAAATTCATCCATGCCGTGGTAGGGCCCCGCAGCCTCCCAGTCCACCACGCGGTTGTCGCCCGCGTTGTAGGCCGCCAGGGCGTACTCTTGTACGCCGCCAAACCGTTCCACCATCTGGCGCAGATAGCGAGTTCCCAGGCGGATATTGGTCTCCGGGTCAAGCAGTTGAAAGGTTTGGAAATGCATGATCCCCTCCTCTCGCGCCATCGCCCTGCCCACCGAAGGCAGCAACTGCATCAGTCCCCACGCGTTGGCATAGGAGATTGCCGAGGGGTTGAACTCCGATTCCTGGCGGATGAGCGAAGCCACCAGGTAGGGATCGAGGTTGTTCTTCGCTGACTCGGCTTTGATCGAGTCCCAGTACGGCTCTGGAAACAGGATCCGCCAGTATGCAAGCGGAAAGGCTTTGATGGGCGCCGAAGCCTCGTAAGGCAACGCCCGCTTGAGGGCCCGCATGGCGCGAAAGTCCTCGCCTTCGGACGCATAAATCTCGGCCACCGCCAGCGCGCTCCACGACGAGGAGTCGGGATCGGCCGCAATCTCCTCCGAAATGTATTCATTCAATCCCGCGTTGGCCAGAAGCCGCGCCTTTGCCAGGTGCGGACTATCAGCGGGAAAACCGTCCGCCAGCCGGGGTTGCGAAACCGGCTGGAAGCGTTCCAGTTGGGGTTCGTCAATCGGCTGCGTATTGCCCAGCGCCGCCAGCCTGGCGCGCGCCAACTGGGCGTAGAAATAATGCTGGTACGCACGGATAATAGCGCGATAGTTGGCCGCCGCATGGGCCGGAGAATGGTCCTGCGACTCGTAGAGCCGCCCCCGCCAATAGAGCGCAGAGACAGTTTCTGCGGCCATGGGATAAAGCCTGATCTGGTCGTCGAACAGGCGCGCGGCGTCAGCATAGAGCCCCTGCCGGTAGTTCAGCCAGCCAGCGCGCCAATGGGCGGCCGCGGCATTCTTGCTGTCTGGAAAATGAGCGGCGAGGTACTCGTAATAAGCCGTCGCGGCAGGGTAATCGTGCTTGAGCATGTACATGTTGCCGCTCGAGAACAGCGCCTCTGCAAGCCATGGGCTGGCGGCAAATCTCTGCTCCATCTCCTCAACAATGCGCTGTTGCTCTGCCGTGTCGTCGCGGTCCCTGGCCAGTTCCATCAGCAGGTAGAGCCGCCGGGCGCCGTTCTCATCCGCAGTATCGGGCAGTCCCTGCACCTCGGCCACAGTCAGGCGCTTCAGCTTCAGGTCGCACGCGGCCCTGGCCACCGCAACTGTATTTCGTTCCTCGTTGCTCAGTGCAGGCGTCCGCAGCAGTGCGCCATATTGCTCGGCTGCGTCGCCGTAACGCCCGGCGCCGTAATAGGCATCGCCAAGGCCGCGCAACTCGGCAGGCGTTAGGTTCGCCTCGGCGCCCATCTCCGTGAGCATGGCGCGCGCAACCTCCGCATCCTGGGCTAATGGATGACCCAACAACAATTGTTTGAACCTGCGCACGGCCGCCTCTCGCTGGCCGAGCGCATACTCCACCTGCCCCAAGGCAAGCTGAAAGCCGGTGCGATTCTCGGCGGCCAGGCCCGCAGCCTTTGCCAGCACCCGCTCGGCCCCCGCGGCGTTGTTCATGCCCAGCAGCACGTTGGCCTCGAGCTCCGGCGCCTGCACATCGAAAATACTGTCAGGATAGCGGTCGGTAAATCCATGCAGCAAGCCCTCGGCTGCCGCATCCTGGCCCGCATCGTGGCTGGCCTGAGCATCAAGAAAGTCAGCATAATCAGCCAGTTCCTGGCCTGCGGCACGCGCCTGACGCAGGCTTTGCTCCGCTTCTTTATATCGCTTGTCCAGCAAGTATGCATGGCCCAACGCCAGGTAAGCGGCCGCCGATGCCTCGCCGCTGTGCCGGTGCGCATAAGACGATACGCCCGCATACGCTTCGGGAGTGCGCAGGGTGGCCAGTTGCTGGGCCATTGGCCGCAGCTCGGTCGAGGCCACAAATGCCTTGTGAATCCGCGCCAGACGCGCGGCTCTGGCTGCGCGTCTGGACGCGCTTGCGCGGCTCGAAGGCTTGCGGCTCCTGGCGCTCCGCTTCTTCTCTACCCTCGGCGGGGTTGCCGTGGTTGCCGCCTTATCGGTCGACCCGGAACTGCCGGAGGGTGCGGTTGACCTGTCCTGCGCGAACCCCGACACCGGCGCCACGGCCATCAGCACCGAAAGCAGGTATGCGAGGCATCGGGCTGCCGGCCGGAAAGGGATCTCTGGGGAAAGCGCTGCCCTCATATCTTCACTCTATGCCGCCTCGACTCCTGAGAGACGCATGGGAACCACCAGGGTTACCGCGGCAAGCCTCCTTGCTGGCTATATCGGCTCGCCTGTCCCGTTCTGTCTAAGAAATGACGGGCATCACAGCGGGAATCTCAATGGAGATCAGTGTGCCGCGGCCGGGGTTGCTGACCACATTGAAGTGGGCCTGGTTGCCGTAGAGCACTTCGAGGCGCTCCTGGACGTTCTTCATGCCGATGCCGGCGCCGGAACGGCTCAACGCCGAGACGGGACGGTTGCCCATGCCCACGCCGTCGTCGGCCACCTCAATCAGCACCCGATCACCGTTGAGGCGGCTGCGCAAGGTGACTGTGCCTCCGTGAATGCGCGGCTCAAGGCCATGCTTGATGCTGTTCTCAATAAGCGGCTGAAGCAGGATGCTCGGCACCAGAACCTCTAAAGTGCGCGGATCGATCTCTTTTTCGACCTTCAGCTTTTCAGCGCCGAAGCGGACCACCTCGATGTCGAGGTAGTCGTCGGTGAAGCGGAGCTCGTCGCGAAGCGGGACGTAGGTGTCATGGTCCTTGAGCAGGGCGCGGAGGATGTTGGCCAGTTTGACGGTCATTTCGCGGGCCAGCTCGGGCTGGCTTCGCACCAGCGCGGCGATGGAGTTAAGCGTGTTGAAGAGGAAGTGAGGATTGATCTGGCGCTGCAGGGCGTCAAGGCGGGCCTCAAGCAGCAGCCGCTTTTGCTCTTCGAGCTTGAGCTCGATGCGCAGCGCGTTCCAAACCTTGAGTGCGATGCCGACCACCATGGGGGCGCAGAGCCAGACCAGCACCTGCAGCCCCCAGTTGGAGGTGGTGAGGGCGAACAGCCGACGCGGCGCAGGCGGGCGGGGGATGTTGCGCGCCACCCACTCGCGGCAGATTTCGAGAGCCGCGATGAGAAACAGCATCATGATCTGACGGTCGATGCGGGGCTGGCGCAGGTTGCGGCGCACCCATCGCCACAGGCTGAGGTCGATAAACGGCGTGAATGACCAGATTTCGTCCATCTCGACAAAACGCCCCAGCAGACCGGCAGCAAGACCGAGGGCGGCGTTGAACGGCAAGGTCAGGTATTCGTGATGAAACAGGGCGGGAACAGAAAGGACCACGCCGCCGAGCATGGCCCATCCAGGGCCGAGGAGCAGGCCAAGCAGGATGACGGTTTCAAAGGAGATGTCGGCGGCGAGAAAGTTGGGTACCTTGGTTCGGACCCAGACGCCGAGAGTGAGCGGCACCAGCAAGAAACCCAACAAAACCGCCGTCTGGCCGTGGCGCCGATGCTCGGCAAAGAGCAGGCGCTGGAAGGTGCGCGACCGAGCCAGGGCGCTGGCCACGGCCGCGGCCACCCCCAGCTTGACCAGCAGCGTGATGAGCAAGAGCGTATCGGTCACCCAATCAATGTAACGCGCCATGGATGCAGACATCTAATTGGGAACGAGCTTTTTGCTCTGGGTGCCCCAGGTTTCGGTTTTGAGACCTGGAAAGGCAAATATCCAATCGGTCGCAGCCCCTGGACGGGGTTGTAACGGCGGACGCAGGCGCGACAAAGCGCGCAAAGTAGAATAGGGCTATGGGATTTGAGAGCGTAAAGAAGATCGCCGAGGCGGATTTTCCCACCCGCTGGGGGGCCTTCCGCATCCTGGGGTTCGAGGGTGTAACGGCCGCGCCGCGCGATTGCCGAGAGACAGGCGGCGAGGTCAAGGGCGAGATCGAAGGACTGGTGGCGCTAGTGATGGGCGACATTCACGCCGCGCCGCCCCTGGTGCGCATCCACTCGCAATGCCTCACGGGAGATGTTTTTGGTTCGCTGCGCTGCGATTGCCGGCTGCAACTGGAGCTGGCGCTCGGCGAGATCGGCAAAGCCGGCGCGGGTATTCTGCTCTACGAACAGCAGGAGGGCCGCGGCATCGGCCTGATGGCCAAGCTCAGGGCTTACGAACTGCAGGACCAGGGCATGGACACGGTGGAAGCCAACGTCAAGCTGGGGTTTGCGCCCGACTGCCGGGGCTACGAAATGCCCGCCGAGGTGCTGAAGCTGCTCGGCGTGAAACGTGTGCGGCTGATGACCAACAATCCGGAAAAAGTGGCGGCGATGGAGTCGGCTGGCATTGCCGTTGCCGAACGCGTCTCCGCCGAGGTTGTGCCGCAGGAGAGCTTCGCCGGCTACCTGAGGACCAAGCAGGAAAAAATGGGGCACATTCTGGAGATGGTGATTTCGGAAGACCAGGGGGAGTAGGCAGCTTTCAGCTTTCGGCCGACAATTCGAGATCGCTCGGTTTGCTCAGAACGACATCTTTTTGGTCTATCCAATCATCACTTGGGTAATCACTTGGGAAGAAGTTCAATCTAGGGCCGCAACGCCTTGAGCAGTCTGGTTGTGGTGACTACCTGGCCTGTGTGGCGCTGGGTGTGGTCGGCTACGTGGATCAGCGCGCCGCCGGTGCTGGTGGGTAACCGCTTGCGGCCGACACCGCGAGGAGCTTCGAGATCGGCGCTGGCGAGGGCGCGGATGCGGTACGCGGCGTGCGAGAAAGAGGCTTCAACTTCAGCAAGGAGCGTCGCCAGCGTCTCATCCCCGGATTGCTCTGACTTCAAAGCCGTCAACTGCTCGGCGGTAAGCTGATTCCCTTCCGCATAGCTGAGCAAACGGTCGGTTGAGCGAGCAATATGACGCAGGTGGAAGGCCAGCGAGGGCAGCCCGTGCGGCAGGGCGTGGACTTCAGAATTGCTGAGCCCCACGGTCCATTTGGTGAGATCGTCAAGGGCGAGGTCGAGAGCATGGAGAACAGCGCGGCCCACAGCCGGAATCTCGGCATGAGTTCCGCGCAGCCATGGCTCGACGTAAGGAGAAGACAAGGGGGGCTCACTCATGGGAAGACGTCCTTGGCTTTGAAATCAGGTCAGCCCGTGCTTTTGACACGAACGACGGTGATTTTTTCAAATCCCTCTTCAAAGACGGGCGGCTTGAGCTTTTCTGCCATCTTGCGCATGATGTCTTCGCTGACCGAGCGATCGCGCTTGCGATTGCGCTCAAGGCAGACCTCGAGAGGCACATCGAAGAAAACCGCCTGGGCCTCGTAGCCGAAGCTTTTTGCCATCTTGATCCACTGGCGGCGCTCGTGCGTGGAGAGATTGGTCGCGTCCACATAGTTCGCCGGCATCCGGGCGATGAGGCGGGCGCGCAGCAGCGAGCGAAGGGTGGAAAAGACCAGGCCCTGATAGCGCTGTTCCTCAACATCGTCGAAAAGGATGTTGCGCAGCAGGTCGCTCGAAAGCGGGGTGATGCCGCGACGGCCGAACCAGGTGGTTTTTCCCGAACCTGGCAGGCCGATGGCGAGCACGACAAAGCCTTTGGGCGCCAGTGGCGAGCGTTCGGGTTCGACGGCAGGCGCCGATGGCATTTCGGGCTGTGTTTCGAGTTCGAAGCGCCCAGAACCGGCGGCCTCATTCCACTCCGGGCGAGCGGCCCGGTCGGGGCGCGGCGTACGCGTCGATGCAGGCGGCCGGGATTGCGGCTCGGGACGGGAACTCAAGGGACGGACATTCTGGGGAGGAGGATTCTGGGGCCGTTGGGACAGAGGGAGCGCCGGGAGATCGTCCGGGTAGAACGGAACCAACGGAGCTGGTTGATTCGATGGAAGTTCCTGGCCGATTTTGCCTGTGGATTCCGATGTATTGGGAGCGCGTCTGGAACGTCTTCTCATGCCGGCTTGAACACCTTCGATCTGATACCCGAATCATACAATACCCCAGGTGGAAACTCGCAGGCGGGCCAAACTGTGTGAATCCCGTCACATACAGTTCCGCATTGGAACGAGCATCCTAGCGGTGAGCGGTTTCTTGTACGGAAGCGGGAGGCGGGCTAGTTTTCATTTTGGCCGCGTTCCCTTGAGTGTTACGATTTAGAGTTTGGTAGATTTGCCTTTCCGGTCTATTCCAGACGCCACCAATGCACCCACGACAGACCCACCGACTACGAAGGAGAAATGACACATGGCAGTAAAGGTTGGTATCAACGGCTTCGGCCGGATTGGCCGCAACGTTTTGCGCGCCGCGCTTGGTAACAAAGAGATTGATTTCGTTGCCGTTAACGATTTGACGAGTCCGGCGACGCTCGCCCATCTGCTGAAGTACGACTCGATTCTGGGCAACCTGAAGAACGAGATCACGGCCGGCGAAGACTACATCACCGTGGACGGCAAGAAGATCAAGGTGTGGGCCGAGCGCGACCCCGCCAAGCTGCCCTGGGCAGAAGTGGGCGCGCAGATTGTGGTCGAGTCGACCGGGCACTTTACCGACGCGACCAAGGCCAAGGCGCACCTGGGCGCAACCGTGAAGAAGGTCATTATCTCGGCTCCGGCCACCAACGAAGACATCACGCTGGTGCTCGGCGTCAACCAGAATAAGTACGACGCCTCAAAGCACAACATCATTTCAAACGCCAGCTGCACCACCAACTGCCTTGCGCCGGTGGTCAAGGTCGTTCTGGAAACCTGCGGCCTGGTCAGCGGCATCATGACTACGATTCACAGCTATACGAACGACCAGGTAATTCTTGACTTTCCGCACAAGGACCTGCGCCGGGCACGCGCTGCCGCACTGAACATGATTCCCAGCTCAACCGGCGCCGCGAAGGCTCTGAAGCTGGTAATCCCCGAAACGGCCGGCAAGCTGGACGGGTTCGCGATCCGCGTCCCCACGCCCAATGTCTCGATCGTCGACCTGACCTTCATCGCCGAAAAGCCCACCAGCGTGGAAGCGTTGAACAATGCTTTCAAGGCCGCAGCCGCGGGCGAACTGAAGGGCATTCTGGGTGTTGACGAAAACCTGCTGGTCAGCTCGGACTTCAAGGGCGATAAGCGCAGCTCGATCCTGGACGCGCCTTTGACCAAAGTCGTTGGCCAGAGCGTGAAGGTGCTGAGCTGGTATGACAACGAGTGGGGCTACTCGAACCGCGTGGTCGACCTGATCGGCTTCCTGGTGGGAAAAGGCCTGTAAAGACAGTGGTTCGTGAACAGTGGACAGTGGTCAGTTTCGTCTGATCCCTGCCCACTGTTCGCCTTTAACGGTCCACCGTTCTCCGTCCATCGTTTGACTTTCCACTGTTCACCAAAGGAAGACCCCATGTCCAAGCTTTCCATTCGCGATATCGATCTCGCCAACAAGCGGGTTTTCATCCGCGTCGACTTCAACGTGCCGCTGACTGAAGACGGCTCGACGATTACCGACGACACGCGCATTGTGGCCACGCTGCCCACTATCGTTTACGCGCTTCAGAAACGGGCCAAGGTGATCCTGGCCTCGCACCTGGGCCGTCCCAAGGGAAAACCGAATCCGAAGTACTCGCTGCGACCGGTAGTCGACCGGCTGCGCGAACTGCTCGACAAGCAGTTGGGCGAAAGCGTGAATGTGGCTTTTGCTCCGGACTGCATTGGCCAGATTGCCGATGAGATGGCGCGGCAACTCGAATCCGGACAGGTGTTGCTGCTTGAAAATCTGCGCTATCACGCCGAGGAGGAAGCCAACGACCCGGCGTTCTCAAAGGCTCTGGCTTCGCTGGCCGACGTCTATGTGAACGACGCCTTCGGCTCGGCGCACCGCGCGCATGCCTCCACCGAGGGAATCACGCACTTTTTGAAACCCGCCGTGGCTGGCTTGCTGATGGAAAAAGAGATCACCTATCTGGGCAAAGCCCTGGAAGCTCCGGAGAAACCCTTTGTGGCGATCATCGGTGGCTCAAAGATTTCCGGCAAGATCGATGTGATCGACAATCTGCTGGACAAGGTGGATACGCTGGTGATTGTTGGGGGCATGGCGTATACCTTCCAGCGGGCGCTGGGTGTGGCCACCGGCAAGAGCCTGGTGGAAGAAGACAAGATCGACATGGCGAAGGCGGCACTGGAAAAGGCCAAAGCCAAGGGCGTGAAGCTGCTGTTGCCGGTGGACAATATTCTGGCCGACAAGTTTGCGGCCGACGCGCATACGAAGCCGTGGGATACGGCCGTCGACTTTCCCGCCGACTGGCAGGGACTTGACATCGGTCCCAAGTCGATTGCGGCGATTGAAGACGTGGTTTCAACGGCGCGCACGATCGTCTGGAACGGGCCCGCGGGGGTATTCGAGTTTCCGCGGTTTGCGGTGGGGACCAACGCAATTGCCAGGGCTGTTGCGGCCAACAAGGCGGCCATCTCGATTATCGGCGGCGGCGACTCGGTGTCGGCGATCAACCAAGCCGGCGTAGCCGATCAGATTACTCACATTTCCACTGGCGGCGGAGCCAGCCTGGAGTTTCTTGAAGGCAAGAAGCTGCCTGGGGTTGAGGCACTCACGGATAAATAAATGTATTGTCATTCCGATGTGAATGGGGAGCGGATTCAGGCGAATCCGCTCCCCAAATTCTTGATCGCTGCTACCATTGACCAGGATGCGGCGTCATGGGCGATGAAGGATTTTATGCACTCCATCGGGCGCACCTGGAACTTACTGCGGGAGAACGAGAGTGGAATATTACACGCGTGTCTTGTCAAAAGACGAGGAGTTCCCGACCTTCGACGAGTTGGCAGACATCATCCGCGCCGAGCATCCGCATTGCAAGCTGACGATCGAAGAGGGTGATGAAGAGGAATGGGAGACGCTTCTGATCTCGGGTGACGACGAGGTTGAAATCGCGCTACTCCAACGCGATCCCGTTGCCGATGGTTCGGTTGGTCAGGATGAGATCGCGGACTTTCTCGAAGACCTGAAGGAGTGCAAGCCTGAAAGCGGCGTGGCCTGGCTCGATAATTATCTGGCGTCGGTGAAGACCATTTATGCCTTTCAGCATTTGCAGGGAGCCGATTCGGAAGAGGGATCAGCGGCTTTACATGGGTTGCGCTCGGCGCTTTGGGAACGCGGGAACTCGATTATTCAGGCCGATCTTGAGGGATTCACCAACGAAGAAGGCTTTCACATCGTGTGGCAGTTTTCTGACACTGTTTCCGGGGCGTGGAACATGGGCGTTCTGAAGGATGGAAACTGGCACCACTTCAAGATGGACCTTGGCGATCCGGAACACAGGGCCGCGTTCATGGCAGGCGAAGTGCCGTCGGATGTGACTTCAGTGCAACTGTCCGGGACAAACGATTGACCGGACACTTGCTGCCTTTGGCCAGATGCGGCGATTTCCCCGTTGTGCCCGCCGTCACCCCGAGCGCGGAAACCCATCGACTAAAATTGAGTTGAGGAACCTGCCAAATGTCTCGTAAAGCACTGATAGCCGCCAATTGGAAGATGTACAAGACGCCCACGGAAGCCAAGGCGTTTGTGGAAGCGTTTTTGCCGCTCGTTGCCGGACACACGCGTGACGAGATTGCCCTGTTTCCATCGCCGGTGTTGTTGCCCACGGTGATTGCCGCCGTCAAGGGTTCAAATGTCGCCGTGGGAGCACAGAATATTCACTTTGCCGAGGAAGGCGCCTACACCGGCGAGACCTCCGTACTTCAGCTTTTGGCCGTGGGCGGCACGCATACGCTGATCGGCCACTCCGAACGACGGCAGTACTTTGCCGAGACCGATGAGATTGTGAACAAGAAGCTGCACACCGCACTGAAGCACGGCGTGGTGCCCGTGGTCTGCGTGGGCGAAGTGCTGGGGGAGCGCGAGTCCGGCAAGACCGCGCAAGTACTGAAGACCCAAATTACGGGAGCATTTGCAGGCATCGGTGCCGCGGCGGCCGCTCCGATAGTGATTGCTTATGAGCCGGTGTGGGCCATCGGCACCGGCAAGACGGCCACACCGGAGATTGCCGTGGACGCTCACAAGATCATTCGCGCCGAAGTGGCCAAACTGCTGGGCGCCGATGTGGCCGCGGCGATTCGCATTCTCTACGGCGGCAGCGTCAAGCCGGACAACGCAGCCTCGCTGTTGGGGCAGGAAGAGATTGACGGGGCGCTGGTGGGCGGCGCAAGTCTCAAGCCCGATTCGTTTGCGGCGATTGTGAAGTATTGAAAAGGGAGCGGGGCTGGCGGGATTACAGCGGCTTCACGATTGCTGTACCCAGAGGCATTGCACTCAAGTCGACCCGACCCCAAGGAGGGGCGACCTGGTACGAAGCACAATCGGGCATACCTGGCCTGAAACTGCCCTGGCGGTTGGCTGCGATCGCTCCATTCGATTGAGTTGCTGACCTGAGTCGGCTGGCTCGGCGATGAAGTTCAAAACGGCTGTCTGGAGAAGAGACTCCGGACGGCCCTTTTGTTTTGGGTTTTGGCGGTTTCAGGATTGCCGTATCCAGAAAGCAATGCACCCGAATCTACCCGACCTGAAGGAGGGGCGGCCTGGCACAAAGCACGATCGGGCACCCCTATCCTGAAACCGCCCTAGAAATTGGCAATCCAGCCCTGGAGCAAGGCCGGGAAGCATCCAAGGACGACCACCGTAGCCGCGATTGCCAGCAGCACTGTGAGCGTGACGGGATGGGCCTTGATAGGCGTTGTGTCAACAGCAGGCATGACATAGGCGCGCTTGAGGACTTGCAGATAGTAGTAAAGTGAGACGGCGCTCATGGCGACGGCCAGAGCGACCAGGGCGAACGGAACCGGTCCGGCACCCACGCTGAGGACGGCGGCGAACAGATTGAACTTGGCCCAGAAGCCAACCAGCGGCGGGATGCCGGCCAGCGAAAGAAACAGCACCAGCAGCGCCGCGGAAAGAAGCGGGTTCCGCTTGTGCAGTCCGAGGAAGGCGTCGAGCCGGTCGCTGCCGACCGCGCGCTCAACGACAGAAACCACCCCGAAGGCGCCGATGGTGGTGAGCCCGTAGGTGAGAATGTAATAGAGGATTGCGTTGGTGCTGAGGGGCGAATGTGTGAAGAAGGCAAGCGCGAGCAGGATGTAGCCGGCGTGCGCAATCGCGGAATAGGCGAGCAGCCTGCGCACACTGGTTTGGGCCAGAGCCGCCAGGTTGCCCAGAAGCATCGAGGCGACGGAAAGCGTAGTTAGAATCAGCGTCCACGGAATGGAAAAGCCAAGATAGACGGGCAGGCGCGGAGTGCCGGCAGGGGTCATCATGGTGGTCACATGGGCTGTGAGTTGGCCGCCGTCGAAGACATGACTTGCCGCTGTGGCGATGGAGATGAGCAAGGTGAAGCTGGCCACTTTTGAGACGGAGGCGATAAGAGCCGCTGCCGGAGCGGGCGCGCCCTCATAGGTGTCGGGGGCCCACAGGTGGAATGGAACCGCTGCCACCTTGAATCCCAGGCCCGCCGCGATGAGAACGATGGCGACATACAGCAAGGGAGCGGCGTGGTAGGCGTTCCATCCATAAACAGCCAGCAGGATCTGGTGGAGATTTGTCGATCCCGTGATTCCGTAGAGGTAACTGAATCCGAAGAGGAGGAAGGCCGCCGACATACCACCGAACAGGTAATACTTCATCGCGGCTTCGGCGCTCTTGCCGGAACTCTTCGCAAATGCCGTGAGGATGTAGAGGCCCAGGCTCAGCAACTCAAGCCCAACAAAAATCACCAGCAGGTCCTGCGCTGCGGCAATGATCAAGCCTCCCGCGGCGGCCATCAGCACTACGGCCACATACTCGCCCGCGTTGCGCGTAAAGACAGCATCGATGAGAAGCAGCAAGGTAAGCGCGGTGAGCACCAGGATTCCGGATTGTGCAACTGCGATGTAGCCACCCGCACCGAGCAGCGTAAGCCCACCGTAACTGAGCCCCGCATTGCCTTGCACCTGCAATGCCCACAAGGCTCCGCCGCAGCCGGCGACGCCAAGCAGTGCTGCGACAGCAACGCGCGTGCTGAGCACGGCCTTGCGAAGCAGACCGAGGTCGACCACCAGCACAAGAAGCGCCGCGATTTCGAGTGCCGTCTCCGGCAGGGTTGCGCGGAAGAGATCGAGGTAGTTCATTGTCCCCCTCCCGCAAGCAGCGCCTTGACGGCTGGTTCAATGGTGTCGAGAAGAATTCTTGGGTAAAGGCCGACGAACAAACTTACTCCGGCGAGCATGACCACTCCGGTGATCTCGGGCCAGGAGATGGCTGCCAGCTCATGCGACGGCTCGTGTTCCTGCTCAAGAGTGTGCGCAGTGGGAAGCACATCGCTGAAGAAGGCCTTCTGCAAGGCGCGCCAGGTGTAGGCCACACCCACGACAATGCCGACGCCGGCAGCGATGGTCCACCATGGTTTGGCCATCCATGCGCCTACCAGGACTTGCAGCTCGGCGACAAAGCCGGAGAAGCCGGGCAAACCCATTGAGGCCATGCCAGCGATCACGAAAGCCCATGCGGCAAAGGGCAGCCGCCGCGCCAGGTGCATGGTTTCGAGTTCGGCCAACTGACGCGTATGGGTGCGGTCGTAGACGATCCGTCCGACGATGGCGAACAGCAACCCTGCGATGATGCCGTGCGAGAACATTTGCAGGACGGCGCCAGTCATGCCGATCTGGTTAAGCGTCATGAGGCCGAGGAGCACGAAGCCCATGTGACTGACGCTGGAGTAGCCGATGACGAATTTGAAGTCGGATTGCGCGAGGGCTACGAGCGCGCCATAGACGATGCCGATGATCGCGAGCAGCGCAAATACATCGCGCCAGGAACCGATACCGACGAACGAGAATCCCCAGGGATCGAGGCCGCGTGGAAAGAGCCAGATGCCGACACGCAGGCAGCCGTACGCACCTAGCTTCATCACCACACCGGCCAGAAGCATGGAAGCAGCGGTAGGCGCCGCAACGTGACCGGTCGGCGCCCAGGTGTGGAACGGCCACATGCCTGCCAGAATCGCAAAGCCGGTAAACACCAGCGGGAAGCACCACATCTGAAAGTGCGGCGAAAGACCGGCGTGCGCAAGATCGATGAGGCTCGTGGAGTGGCTGCCGGAAGTGCTGTAGGCGGCGAGCAGTCCGATGAGTACCATGGCGGAGCCGACGAAAGAGTAGAGCGCCAGCTTCATGGCTCCATACTCGCGGCGCGTGGAACCCCAGATAGCGATGAGGAAGTACTTGGGGACGATGGCGATTTCGTAGAAGACGAAGAGCAGAAACAGATCGAAGCTGAGAAAGACGCCGTAAACGCCGCCGATAAGCGCGAGATAAAAGGCGAAGAATTCGTTGGTGCGCGGCTCAACGTTCCAACTGAACAGAACACCGGCAACGGCGGCCAGGCCGGTCAGCAGCACCAGCACGCGGCTGATACCGTCGGCGGCCAGCAGATAGTGAATGCCCATGGAGGGTACCCAGGGCGCGTCGACGATCACGATGCGGCCCTGGCCCGCACCGGCGGCAAAGCCAGCTACGGCAAGCGCAAGACCGGCGACGGCGAACAGCAGCGCGAGCCAGCGCGCCGCACCTGATTTGCCCTTGGGCAAGAGCGCCTGGACAAGCGCCCCGGCAAACGAGAGATAGATCGTGTACGCCAACATCTAAAATCTCCAGTGAGCCAGCAGGTTAACGACCGTGGGGTTGACGCTTGCCACAATAATTTGGGGCACAAGGCCGATGATCAGCATGAGACCAATGACCGGGGCCATGGCCATGCGCTCGCCGTGGTCCAGATCAGGAAATGCGGCCCAATGCTCGGGTACCGGACCGGTGAAGACTTTCTGTATGACGGTGAGGATGACAGCCGCGCTGACCAGCAGGCCGAGAACAGAGACCGTCGCCGCCACCCAGGCCAGAGGAAACACGCCACGGAAGATGAGGAACTCGCCGACAAATCCGTTGAGGCCGGGCAGGCCGAGCGAGGAGAAAAGCACAATGCCCATGAGGCCCGCGAAGACGGGAGCCGGTTTGCGCAAGCCGCCGAAGTCATTGATGCCGCGCAGGCCGCCGGTGCGGAACTGGATCATCGAAACAAACCAGAAGAGAGCCGCAGCGGTAATGCCGTGGTTGAACATCTGCAAGATGACGCCGTTGAGCGCCGCAGCTTGACTGGCGACCACTGCGGCGCCGACCGTGGGAACAGCCAAAGCGAAGATGCCTAGCAGGCAATAGCCCAGGTGATTCACCGAAGAATACGCAAACACGCGCTTGAGGTCTTTTTGCGCAGCGGCGGCCCACGCACCCATCACCACCGTGGCCGTGGCAAGAACAAGCAGAGGCGTACGCATCTGCGCAATCTGGTGGCCGAACAGCGGCAGCGCAATGCGCAGCAGACCGTAGACGCCCATCTTCGACATGGCGCCGGTGAGCAGCATGGTGACCGGCGAAGGCGCCTCCGCGTAGGCCTCGGGCAGCCAGGTGTGGAAGGGAATCATGGGCACCTTGACCGCAAACCCGGCAAGTGCGCCGATAGCCAGCCAGATGGTGACCGGCCCCAAGTGCGCTGTGACCAATTGCTCAAGTGCGCCGGTTGAGGCGAGTTGCGTGAGTACGCCGAAGTCCATGCTGCCGGTAGATAGAAAGACGGCGAGGAAGGAGAGCAGCAGCGCCACGGAACCAGCCATCGTGTAGACGAAGAACTGGGTGGCCGCAGGGCCGCGGCGCGGTCCGCCCCAGAGCTTGATGAGGAAGAACGCCGGAATCAGGCTGAGCTCCCAGAACAGAAACCAATGGAAAAAGTTGAGCGCGGTGAAGGAACCGAAAAGTCCCGACTCGAGCACCAGCACCAGGCCGAAGAAAAGGCCGGGCTGGTGGTGCACACGGTGCGCCGCATCCACCGACATGAGCGTGACGATGGCCGAAAGCACCAGCATGAGCGCGCCAAGGCCGTCGACACCAAGGTGATATTCGATGCCGAGCGACGGCGCCCAGGCCACGCGCTCCACTAGGCCCATGCTTCCATTCGCGGGCAGTTGAGTCCAAATGAAGAACGCGAGGGCGAGGCTGGCGATGGTTGTAAAAAGGGCCACGGCGCGCGCGTGGCGGGCGGAGAAAAGCGCGACCACCGCGCCGACGAGCGGCAGCACGGTGAGGATCGTGAGAATCGGAAATCCGGTCGACATTGCGTTCATGGCCGGCTGCTCCAAATAAGAATTGCCACAAGCGCAACGACGGCGAGCGCCAGGATTCTCAGGTAGGATTGCACGCGGCCATTTTGAATGCGCGCCAGCAGGCCGCCGCTGGTTGAGATCTCTTCGCAACCTTTGTCGAAGCTTCCGTCCACCACGTTGGTATCGAGAAACCGGTTCAACTGCGCCCACAGCCGGAACATCCATGCGACGCCGGCAACCACTCCGCCCCAGACGCGGCGGTCAAACCAGTCAGCAACTCGCGCCCACCAGGAATAAAAGGCAATGACTGTGAACCCATAGATCTCATCCACATAGAACTTGTCGCGGAGAACCGCCCAGATCCAGGGTGCGGCTTGTTCGAGCGCATCCGGCGCCTCGGCCTTCGGGGATTTGTTGCCGTAGATCCACCAGCCAAGACCGAGACCTAAAAACACAACCAGAGATGAGGTTGTCATGAGAGCCAGAAGACCCGGCTCGGCAAAGCTGTGAAGATTGAAGCTGGCTGCGCGGCCTTCAAGGAAGGCACGGAACCATGGCCAGGCAGGGGTTCCAATCGCGCCCAGGGCGATGGCAAAAAAGGCCAGGATCGCCAGCGGGACGGTCATCACCACTGGACTTTCGTGCGCCTGCTTGTGGCCGCGGTACGCGCCGAAGAAAACATAGGAAACTTGCCGCGTCATATAAAAAGCGGTGAGCAGCGCGCCGAGAACCAACATGTAGAACGGCGCCTGGGCCACGCTCCAGTGGTGCGCGGCTTCAAGAATTCCGTCCTTGCTCCAGAAACCGGAAAAGACTAGCGGAAATCCGCAGAGCGCCAACATGCCGATGGCATAGGTGAGAAACGTGCGCGGCATGACGGCTTTGAGGCCGCCCATGCGGCGCACATCTTGCTCTTCGTGACAACCGTGAATCACCGAGCCCGCGCCGAGGAATAAAAGCGCCTTGAAGAATGCGTGGGTGATGAGATGGAACATGCCCACCGCAACGCCGCCCAGGCCAAGACCGGCCATCATGTAGCCAAGCTGCGAGATGGTGGAGTAGGCGAGGATGCGCTTGATGTCGTTCTGCGCGACGGCGATGAGCGCCGCAAAAAGCGCGGTGGACGCGCCCACCCAGGTGACAACGGTGAGGGCGGCTGTGGTCCCTCCGGCAAGCGCGCCAGCCTGCATGAGGGGATAAACGCGGGCGATGAGGTAGACGCCGGCGGCGACCATTGTTGCCGCGTGAATGAGAGCGGAGACGGGGGTGGGACCCTCCATCGCATCAGGCAGCCAAACGTGCAGAGGGAGCTGGCCGCTCTTGCCCGCCGCGCCCGCAAAGATAAGCAGGCCGATAGCGCCCGCGGCGGTGAGTCCGAGCGCTGCAGGCTGCGCCAGCAAGCCGGCCAGCGCCCAGCCTTCAAGGGAGCCTGCGCCGTGGTTATAGAAGAGCAGCGTGCCGGTCTGCGCGAAGAGCCAGACGATTCCGAGGAGGAAGAAGATGTCGCCTACGCGGGTTGTGAGGAAGGCTTTTTTCGCGGCGGCCGCTGCCGAGGGCTTCTGATACCAAAAGCCGATCAGCAGGTAAGATGTGAGGCCGACCAGCTCCCAGCTCATGAAGAGGAGCAGGAGGCTGTTGGAGATGACGACGCCGAGCATGGCCCCGGCAAAGAGCGAGAGAAAGCAGAAGAAGCGGGTGAAATTTTCGTCGTGGGCCATGTAGCCGATGGAGTAGATGAAGATGAGCAGGCCGACGAAGCTGACCATGACCAGCATCACGGCGGACAGCGGATCGAGCACCCATCCGAGATCGACGTTGGAAATGCCGAACTGCAACCATGTGAAGTTGACCGTCTCGCGCACCGCCGCACCGTGAGCCCAACCTGCAACCACATGCGAAAACGCAACCAGCGATAGCAGCAGCGAAAGGCTCAACGAGCCAATCGACAACGCGGCGGCAGCCCCGCGCTTCGGCTGCTTGAGTAGTGCAATCAATCCGGAGGCCACAATGGGCAGGGTAGGAATCAGCCACAGAATCTGCGCGACCGGAGAGGCGGCCAGTTGCGGAGTGAATGAAATTGCGTCCTGCATCAATCCCTCACCCCTTCATCCTGTTCATGTGGTCAAGGTCGGTGGTATGTGCGTGGCGATGGATGGAGATCACCAATCCCAGTCCCACCGCGGCTTCAGCAGCGGCCACGGCAATTGAAAAAATGGCGAACATCATGCCGGTGAGCGCCTCGGGGTGTGGAGAATATCGCCAGAAGGCGATCAAATTGAGATTGGCCGCGTTTAGCATGAGCTCAATGCCGATGAGCACCAGGATGGCGTTGCGCCGGGTAAGCGCACCGGCAAGTCCGATGGCAAACATCAAGGCGGCAACGAGCAGATAACCTGCGAGCGGCGTCACTTGGCCTCCTCTTTCTCATGCCGCGCGACAATGACCGCGCCGATGGTTGCAGCTGTAAGCAGAAGAGCCACAATCTCAAGCGGGAGCACATAGCGGCCGACGAGAGCCACGCCGATATCGTGAACCGTGACGGCAGGAACCGCGGTCTCATGGGGTAAAGTCCAGGCGCTCTGGAGCACCGCCCAACCTAAAACGGCAAAAACCGCGGCTGCGATCACAAGTCCCGCCAGCCAGTTGCGGCTGTACACTCCGTCCTTTGGCGTTTCAGAGCCTCGCGTAAGGAGAATCGCAAAAACGATAAGAATGGCGACCGCGCCAATATAGACCAGGATTTGCGCAAAGCCTGCGAACTGCGCGTCTAGTTCCAGGAATAAAAGCGCGAGTCCGGCAAAGGCCACCGTGAGCGCCAGCGCGCAGTGCACCGTGTTCTTAAGCAGGACCGCCGTGAGCGCGCCGGCCACGGCCAAGGCTGAGAGGAGATAGAAGACCAGGCTCATCGGCGGCACTCCTTTCGGGAGGCTTGCATCCCGGGAGCGCGGGTTTCAACCCGGCGAGTTTTACTCCGCATAACGGTATCTCCTCGATCCGAAGTTCTCACGATACATGCCCGCGCGGCCCATGACGATGTAGGCCGCAATCAGGATTGCCGAACAGAAGACCCAGCGCTCCCATCCGACGCCCAGAAATCGCCACAACGCGGTCACCATCAGATTGAGCAGGGTGAAAGGCAGCACAAATTTCCAGGCGAAGTTCATCAACTGGTCCTGGCGCAAGCGTGGCAGCGTGCCTCGCATCCAGATGAAGACGAAAATCGACATCATGAGTTTGGAGAAGAACCAGAACCACGATGGGATGAACTGAAGAAACGAAAACGGCGCGGACCATCCGCCCAGAAACAGCGTAGTTCCCAATCCGGAGATGGAAAACATGGCCAGGTACTCACCCAGAAAGAAGAGCGCGAATTTGAAGCCGGAGTATTCGGTATGATAGCCGGCCACAAGTTCCGACTCGCCCTCGGGAAGATCGAAGGGGGAGCGGTTCGTCTCAGCAGTTGCGGCAATGGCGTACATGATGAAGCCGGCCAGTCCCCAGGGCGTGAAGATATACCAGTGGGGCAAGACGCCGGAGTAGGAGTTTTGCGCCGCGACGATTTTTGTGAGAGAGAGGGTGCCGGAGATCATGACCACCGCTACGCTCGAAAGCAGGAGAACGACTTCGTAGCTGATCATCTGGGCCACAGCGCGCATGGCCCCCAGCAGCGAATACTTGTTGCGGCTGGACCAGCCGGCCATGAAGACCGACACCTCAGTCGAGGCGCCCATGGCGAAGTAGAAGAGCAACCCGGCGTCCATGTCGACCAGAACCATGTTGCGCCCCATGGGCAACACCGCGAAGCCCATGAAGACCGCGACCACCAGTACGACAGGAGCGAGGAAGTGTACCGGGGCATTGGCCGTGGTGGGCACAATGTCTTCCTTGGTGAGCGATTTGATGCCGTCGGCAATCGGCTGAAAAAGGCCGTAGGGCCCGACGCGATTGGGACCGAGGCGATTTTGAATCCGGCCGAGCCCCTTGCGCTCGAACACGGTAGTTAGCGCGAAGAGTGCGGGAAAAACGCAGACGATGGCCACCACGCCGAGCAGCACGCCGGCAATGGGCTGCAGAGCCGACGGCAGAAAACCCACCAGCCAGTGCGCGAGCAGAACGAAAATCTGGTCCATCGTCTGGATCATGGGCTAGTTCCCTTCTCCAGATGCTCTTTCGGGCGCCGGGCTGGGCGCGGCAGATTCGGCAGCAGGCCTGGCTGCAACCGCGGAAGCTTTGGCCGCAGCGGCATCGGCGGTTGCCTTGGCCTTGGCGTCGGACTTGATCTTTTCCTCGGCGAGGCGCGCGTCCACTCCCGCCGCCTCAGTGGGATGGATCTGGTGATAGTACTCGTTCGACTTGGCCAGTTTTTCGCGGTCGAGCAGCAGGCCGCCGAAGCGGTCATCCGTGGCAAGTTCGAAGTCGGTATCCATTTTGATGGCTTCAAAGGGACAGACTTCAACGCAGATCTGGCAGCTCATGCAGACGGAAATGTCGATGTCGAAGCGTGCAGGGTAGAACTGCTGCTTGCCGACGTAGTCCGGCTTCTTGTCTTTGCTTTTGTCAATGTAGATGCACTTGGGCGGGCACTCTTTCTCGCAAATCTGGCAGGCGACGCAACGCAGCCCGGCCTCCCAATCGGCGGTGTCGTAGACAAGGAAGGGAAAGACGCGCGCGTTCTCGATCGGAGCAATCCGCTGCTCAGGATACTCGACCGTCGTCAACCTGTCCGCGGAGAAAAAGCTGCCGACAAAGTTTCTTGCCGTCTCCGCCATCCCCTTCAGTATTCCCTCGCCCAGCAATGAAACCTCCGAAAATCGGCTGCCAGTTCCTCGTACGGCGAAGAGCTGGAATATCCCAGGTCTCGAAATCGAGACCTGGGGCACACGGCCGCCAGCTACCTTACCGATCCACTTCCCCCAGAACAATGTCGACACTGCCGAAGATCAGCACCACGTCGGCCACGTTACTGCCCAGACACATATCTTCGAGCACAGTCAGGTTAATGAGACTCGGCGGCCGAACCCGGTAACGATAGGGGTTGGGACCACCGTCGCTAATAAGATAAAAGCCCAGTTCACCCTTGGGCGCTTCAATGCGTCCATAGGCTTCGCCCGGCTTGGGGCGAAAGCCGCGAATCTTTGCTTTGGGATCCATGATCGGACCCGAAGGGACTTCTTTCAGCGCCTGATTCAGGATGGTGATGGACTCCCGCATTTCCAGAATGCGCACCATGTAGCGGTCATACACATCGCCGTGATCACCCAGAGGTACGCGGAATTTGAAGCGGTCATAGATGCCGTAATGGTCGACCTTGCGAATGTCGTAGTTAACGCCCGAGCCGCGAAGCATGGGCCCCGTAACCCCGGCATTGATGGCCAGTTGGGGCGACAGTATGCCGACGCCCTGACAGCGCGCCATGAGAATTTCGTTCGAGCTGAGCAGGTTCTCAAACTCACCCACAAATCCCGACAGCCCGGCGACGACTTTGCGCGCAGCATCGAGCCATGCCGTGGAAACATCGATGCGGCAGCCACCGAAGCGCATGTAATTGCACATCATGCGCGAACCGGTGAGACTCTCGAAGAGGTCGAGAATCTTCTCGCGTTCTTTGAACGCGTACATGAGCGGCGTGCCGCTGGCGCCCATCTCCTGAATTAGGAAACCGATGGCCGAGGCATGATTCTGAATGCGAGTGAGCTCGGCGAGGATGACGCGAATGTATTCGGCCCGCTCGGGGACCTGTTGGCCGGTGAGCGTTTCGACCGCGAGCGCGTAGGCCCAGTTGTTAGTGAGCGAACAGAAGTAATCGAGCCGGTCGGTATAGGGCATGGAAGCCAGGTAGCTGGCGCCCTCCGCAATCTTCTCGTGATTGCGGTGAAGGTATCCGAAGACCGGCTTGAGGCGAATGACGCGTTCCCCATCGAGGGCCACATCCATTCGAAAGACGCCGTGAGTGGATGGATGGTGCGGCCCCATGGCAACTTCAAGCAGCTCGGCATCACCATCCGGCGCAATAATTGGCGGACGATTCCAGCCTTCGAGCTTTTCCGTATTGGCGGCGAAAAGGGCCATTGTCAGTGCGCCGTCCCTTCCTGGCTTGGGCTCTCCTCCGTCGCCTTGTGTTCGGCGGCGCGCGCCAGCACCGCATCGTGAGGGGTAGGCTCGTACTCAAAGTCATCGGGCTCGACGTAATCGCGGCGCATGGGGTGGTCCTTGAATCCTTCCCACATAAGCAGGCGGCGCAGATCGGGATGCCCGGCAAAGACGACCCCGTAAAGGTCGAAGACTTCGCGCTCCTGAAACTCCGCCGAGCGCCAGACGTGCGTCAGGGACGGCAATTCCACCTGGTCGGTTCGGTTGATTGTGCGCATGCGCAGGACGACCGGGCCGTGCTTTTTTGCAACCGAAAACAGGTGGTAGACGACTTCGAGACAACCCGGCTCCATACGCTTGCGGGACTCCTCGACGGTCTCTTCCACTTGTTGCTCGACCCCGTCAATAGTTTTGGCCACGGAGCGCGTGACCTTCACTTTCTCCGTGATTTCCTTGTCAGGCCAGTCGACGCCGGTGAGGTTGGAAAGAAAATCAAGCGCCAGTTCAGCGTCGTCCCGCAAAAATTGAGCTACGGCGACGGCGTGGCCAGGCGCGAGGCGGAGCGAATGTTGGCCGCTTGGGCTGGGGTTGGGGACAACCTCAACACCCGCGCCCGGAACCGCCGCTTCAATAGCCGCCTTGATTTCTTCCACAGTCTTCATCAGCGAATCACCACCGGCAACGGCCAGACGCCTTTGTTGGACGCCGGTTCGAGATCGTGCTCGCCGGGCTCAGGCACGGGAAACTCTCCCTGCGCTTTCGAGTTCAGATGGCGCGGCCGTCCCTCCCCGGTTAGAGGCTGGCCGTCGATCTTCTCTTGCAGGGTGATGAAGGCCTGGAGCAGTGCTTCAGGCCGCGGCGGGCAGCCGGGAATGTGGACGTCCACAGGGATATAGCGGTCAATCCCTTTCAGTACGTTGTACCCCTGCTTGAACGGCCCGCCTGAGATGGCACAGGCGCCCATGGCGATGACGTAGCGGGGTTCGGCCATCTGGTTATAGAGACGGACCACCTGCGGCGCCATCTTTTTGGTGACTGTGCCGGAGATAATCATCAGGTCGGCCTGCCGGGGCGAGGGCCGGAAAACTTCTGCGCCGAAACGGGCCAGATCGTAACGCGCCATGGTGGTGGCGATCATCTCAATGGCGCAGCAGGCCAAGCCGAACTGCATAGGCCAAACCGAATTGCGACGCCCCCAGTTGTAGAGCTCCTCGATGGTCGTAACGAAGACGCCCTGCTTACCGAGTTCGATCTTCAGTCCTTCTTCTACCGCCATCGATTGCTCCTGCCGCTTTTAGATGCCGACTTACAGGCTCAAAGTTGGGAATCACGCCCAGGTAAGGACGCCCTTTGCCCAGGCCCAGGCAAGCCCCTCAATCAGCATCAACACAAACACCAGCATGGCCCCGCAGGCCGCCGCGCCCAAACCCGTAAACGCCACCGCGAAGGGCAAGAGGAATACGGCCTCGACGTCGAAGATCAGAAAGATGATGGCGTACAGGTAGTAGGCGGAACGGAACTGCATCCAGGCGTCGCCCTTCGACATGAGGCCGCACTCGTAGATGGAGTTCTTTACTGCATTCGGCTTGGCGGGGGAAAACACCCTGGCCCACAGCCACGCGAGTGCCAACGGACCGAGGCCAAAACCGAGCGCAGCCAGGAATAAAACCGCCAGTGAAAAGTAAGGATTTGAGACCATCCGGGAAATAAAGTCCTTCCTATTCAACGTACCAGTTTTGGGATAGTTTTGGCGAAGGGGTTCAGAGCCGATGAGGCCATTCAGCCCCGGATTTCCACCGTTCATCCCACTCTGTGAACCGTTCGACCGGCCCCCCCGGCTTCAATGACAGCACTGGGGTCTTTGTTCCAAGCCTGAAAAGCAGCCGGAGAAGTTGTCAGAGCAGGCGGCGAGCGCTGCTTTAGCAGACCTGGTGGAAGCCTAATCCCATCAGCGAAGCGACCCTTGCAAGGGTTTGGGCCACATGGCCGACGCCAACTGCGCAATGGTGTGCGGGCCCCTGTTGATTCCAGGCATTGACGAAGCCGCGGGCGCCCAACGGGAAGCGATAACGGCTATTGGTGTTGCCGATTTCCAGAATTTCGCCTGCGACACACTCGCCCTCGGCCACGACCAGCTTGAAGCGGGACTCCGCGTCTTCGACCACTGAGAGCAAGGTGACGGGGCCGTATCTGACGCTCATTTCAACCGAAAGACCGCGACCCACCTTGCCGTGGTAGACCCCGAGCGGCCGCACCTTGGTTTTGCCCTCGGCGATGGCGATGTGGCCGGGGCCGTCGTGGCCCATCAAGACCAGGTCGTCGTTGAAATCGATGGCGTAGTACTCACTGAACGAGCCGCCTGCCCCGAGCAGATCCATGATCTTCATGCCCAGAGCGTTTTTGACCTCGTACTCGCCAGCCACGGGAATGTGGCGGGCGGTCAGAAGCGAGGTGCCGAGGATCATGGAGCTCATCGTGTCTTCGTTGGCCGCAATGCCCGAGCCTTTGTAGAAGTAGGCCATGAGATCAAGATCGTGGCGCGCCGCAAAGGCGTCGAGAGCGACGGAAGTCCGCGCAGCCCTGCGCAGTTCTTCAGGCGAGCAGTCTGGCTGCACATCAAAGGCGGCGTAAAACTCTTCGACGCGATGAGCTAGATCATTCTCGCTGACCTTGGAGCAGAGTGCGCTCAGCTCATCCACTTCGAGCAATTCCACATGCGTACCAAAGGCGATAGAGACAAGAGTGACGTCTGTCATGATGTCAAGCATGCCGCTGTAACAGTGACCCATCAATCCCATGCGAGCTGATGCCAGCGAGGAGCGAACACGCGCCGCCGCAAGCCAGGCCTCTATCTCTGACCAGGTGGCTTCGTCCTTGAGAAAGCCGGTGACCTGGTGGAAGGGCATGCGCGCGCGCTTGAGCAGGTTAGCAATTTCCGGAACCGGACAGGCTGAACAATACGCGAGCCATTCGCCGGTCATGTCGGTGCGATTTTGAAGGTTGTTGAAGGATGTATAGTCGATGGCGGCTTCAGGCTGCAGGTTGAGCACGATCACCGGCACGCCGGCGCGTTGAACCAGCGGCAGCACGGTGTTGGAGAGCGCATAGGTGGCGACGTAGAGAAACAGGACGTCAATGTCTTCGCGGCGGCACTGATGACCGGCCTCGCTCGATCGTGCGGGTGTGTCAACCAGGCCAAGGTTGATGACTTGAACGCCTGGACGCTCGAGCCGCTCGGCTACCTGCACGACATAGCCCTGCAGACGCTGTTTAAGGCCCGCAAACTGGCTCCAATAGGCATCGAGGCCAATGCCGCACAGACCAGCACGCAGAGGTCTTTCGCTGCTCATCACCACTCAAACATCCTTTCCGCAGCGCTTACCAGCTAATGACGGTAACGGCAAACGGTTCCAATTCGATTTTCCCGGCGGAGAACGTTACCGGGCGGGCGGGACCATCTCCGGTCTGGGAATCCACTGTGAGCGCGGTAGCTTTGTCCGCGTCGGGAAGTGCGACTCCGACAGTGCGATTGCGCTTGTTGGCCAGCAGCAGCTTGCGACCGGTGGGAGTGACAAAGGCCTGAGCCGCCACATCCCCGGAGTCGATGGAAGTTTCAACCAGCTTGTCGCCGGGGTGGAAGGAGTCCTTGATGAGCTTGAGCACCCAGAAGCGGGCATTGGGCTTGTTCTGAGTCCAGTCCATCATGCTGACGCTTGGGAACTGGGTAGGATAGCCGATCATCTGCGACATGCCGATGAGATCGATCTGCATTCGCGAAAGCTCGATGTAGAGGTAAGCGTAGAGCGAGCCGGCCAGATTCCAGTAGGCCGCCGGCGGTGGCACATCGTCTCCGGCGTTGTTGTCTGCGGGTAGAATCACACCCAACTCATCCAGATCGGTTCGGGTTGAGGGCGAAAGGCGCTTGCGAATGGCCTCCGTATACCGCACTGTGTTCAGAAAGCCGTTGGCCTGATCGAAAAACGTGTATTGCCAGTCCTCGAGGTTCTGATCCTTCGAGGGTGTTGCATAAAAATGATAGGAGATGAAATCAAGCGGAATGCCGGCCTTGTGTTTCGCGGGATTGAGGAAGTACTCGAAGTACTCCGGATGACCGCTGGGGTCAGCCAGCGCCATGCCCATGAATTTCGTCTCCGGCGAGACGGTGTGAATCGCGTTCACGATGGCGTCGTAGCGCGCGGTGTACTGCTCTACGGTCATATTGTGTTCGAATTCCACCTCGTTGAGCACCTCCCACACGGGGAACTTGTAGTGGTAGCCGGACTCGTGGCGAACGTCATTTTCATCGTTAAAGCCACCGTTGACATACCAGCTGACCAGGCGCGCGTAGTAGTTGCCCAGCTCCTTGCCGGTGGGGTCGCGCAGCTCAGTTCCCTGTGTGTAGTTCCAGAACACCTGGTTGGGATCGGCTGGGTAGGCGACCGGCTTGTCGGTCTTGTAGAGCCACGCTGGGCTGGTGCTGAAATTCATCACGGTTGGATGGCCGTCGGTGGCAGCCAGGAAATCTCTCGTCATGGGGTCGATGACGCTGAAGTCCCATGAGGTCTTTTGCGGGGTGGGCGGTTCCAGCTCGGCGACTGCAAGTTTGGGATAGGGCAACCAAGGCACATAACGCACGTAATCGGCGCCCAGGTCCTTGATGGCCTTGTAGGCCGCTACGCCCAGCGGCTCGCCCGGACGCAACTGCGGATTAACTACGACCTGGAGCGTGGGCGTGGATTTGGACACCACGGTTGTCTTGTCCCATTGGACGGTGACCTTGGAAGGGGTCTGGCCGCTCAGCGTGGCTGTCATCAAGACGAAGAGAAAGCACCCAGCCGAAAAGCGGGAGAAGCTGCATACCTGCAGCGCGCGTTCAAGGAAATGCTCTAACTGCTTTTTGCACATCGTTCACGCTCCGCACGCCATCTTACCACCACGCGTCGTTATCGTTTACGGAGGATGCGGGGATTGGCTATTCAACCGATCCCCCTCATGCCCCGGAACTTGATTCTTCGCCAAGACTCAGAGCAAGAGCAAGGATAGGAAGACCACGCTCGTTGGCAGCGAATGTGCTCTAATCGTCGTCCTTGCCGCTCTTCTTGATGTGCGCCTTCAGCATGGCGGGCACCGGGGCATTGCCCATGGCGTCTTTCCACAGGATGACGTTCAGTTTTTCTGTGGGGGCCCGGTCGGCGTGGCTGAAGTCCATCTTCGAGCTTTCCCGCGCGCCAACGGCAGTTTTGGCATTGGCGGTGTAAATGAGGCCGTTGTCGCGATTGGAGTAGTTCGCCGTAAAAGCCGGCTGATCGCCGGGGCCGGTGAAGAGCGTGGAGATCAGCGAGCTGAAGGCGTCGTTGTTGTTCATGGGCGGCAGGCCCAGAAGGGTTTCAATGGTACGCAGCACACTCACAGTAGAGTAGAAGCGGCTGTCGACAAAGGGTCCGCCGCCGGGACCGCGCGGGGAGTATTTGCTGACCACCAGGGCAAGACTGCGATGCGCGTCGACGTGATCGGCACCGGCCTGGGCATCGTCTTCAAGAATGAAGAAGGCGGTATCGTCCCAGTACGGCGATTTGGAGACGGCTTCGACTGCCCTTCCGACCGCGAGATCATTGTCGCCGACTGAAGACTCTGGCGTTGGTTCACCGGGCGTTGTTCCCGCCGTATGGTCATTGGGAAGGCGCAGCATGACGAAACTGGGCATGGTGTCGTTACCGTGTTTGCGGTCCGCAATCCAAGCGTTCAGGTGTCTTTGAAAGACCTCGAAGCGAATCTGGTCCGGGACGAGCAGATTGAAGTCCGGCGCTTCGGGCGCGAAGTGGCCCACCAGTTCCGGCTTGGTGGCGATATTGGAGGCAATCAGCGGAATGGCCCATGGCCACTTGTTGATGCCCCCGCCCCACTCGGCTGGCAAGGGCTCGCCGGGCGCAACGCTGCTGTGCGCGCAACTGTGACCTTCAAGCACCGGTCCCAATTGCGGATTCTTGGTTTGCTCGGCGTTGCAGAAGGTGGTGGAGATAAATTCAGCGAAGTGGTAGTAAGTTTTGCCGTGAGCCGCGAGGTCGGTCCACAAATAGCCGCTCGATGGCTCGTTGACATCGGGAATTTTCTGCAGCAGCGGATAGCCGTTGGCGACCACGCCCTCGTAATCATAGGTTCTTTCGCCGCCGCGGTAACTCTGTTGCCAGGTCTTTTCAAGATAATCCGTGCCGATGGCGGCAGTCGACCAGACATGGCCGTCGCCCGAGACTTCGCCCGAATCAAAGAAGTTATCGAGCACGCCGAACTGCAAGGCAAGCTTATGCAGATTGGGCGTAATCGACGCGCCATACATCGTCAAGCTCGCGTCACCATTGCCCACCCGTTTGCCGTCAGCGCTCAGGTCGCCAAAAACCTGATCGTAGGTGCGATTCTCCTTGATGATGTAGATGACGTGCTTGATTCGTTCCTGCGCGCCGCCGGCGAAGGAGATCTTCTCCGCAGCGGCCCTCATGCGGTTCGACTCAAGCACCATCGATGTCCATTCGGGCAGTTTTTTTTGGATTTCCGCTTCGTCCAGCGTGGCCAGTGAACCATAGAGAAGCGTTCCAATATAGGCATTGCCCTGCTGAGCGGCCAAACTCTTCGCAGTGTCGACGGGACGCTGGGGGAAGTTGTTGGGGCCGGTGCCCTCGCCCTTGTCGGTGGCAACATACAGATGGCCGCCGTCCGGGGAAGAAATGAAGGCCATCGAAATCGGCATCCAATCCGTGGGTAAGAATCCAACGGGCTCGACCATCCCCTGCCGGGACATCTTCGCGGTGAGCTTGCCGGTATCGATGACGGCGACGGCATCGCTGCCCATGTTTGCGACGTATAAACGGGTCCCGTCGGCATTGACGGCCAGCGCCACCGGCTCGGCGCCGAAGTAGCTCTGCCCGGGCAAGCGGGTGTCGAAGTAGCCTTTCACAGAAAACTGACCGAGGCCCGCACCCGGACCTACATTCACCGCGGCAACGGCATCACGATTGGAGAGCGCGACATAGAGGATCTTTCCATCCGGGGAAAACTCGAAGGCGCAGGGATGCGTTCCCGGAGCAATCGGGCTGGATGGCTTGAGCAACGCAAGCTTGCGGCCGACCGTCTCGCGCGCCAGATCGAGCTCCACGATCTCGGAGGCGTTCCACAGCGCCACAAACGCGCGCGCGCCATCTTTTGAGACCGCAAGGGCGACGGGATAGGTGGAGGGGACGGCATCACTCTCAGAGAGATCAAAGCGCTTTTCAATTTTGCCAGTAGCGGGATCGAGCAGCAGAACGTCGTCGGAGAGATTGTCGGCGATCAGAAGCTTCTCTGAGCCTGCGAGTTCAACATCGCCAATCGCCGCCGGATAAGGCACGCCCTCATCGCCGTCCACGCCTCCGATCAGCTTCGTCTTCCTGCCGGGAGCGAGCTTCTGCAAGGGCAGATCGATGAATCGCTCGGGAGCAATTTTCCCATCGCTGAAGCTGTACACCGCGACGCCGCTGCCGGTATCGGCCTTGCCGTCGCCGAGAGGATCGCTGAGCGAGCCCATGCTCGCAAAGACATGTTTTCCGTCGCGGCTGAACACCAAGCCTGAGTAGAGCGTCTGCTTTGCGATCTGCACCATGGTGCGGTCGTCGGGGTAATCGGTGAGCGAGCCGGATTGAGTATCGAGCACCGCAAGCGACTGCTCATATTGCGACTCATAGGTTCCGAACCCCGCATTTACGGTGACTACATAGCGAGCGTCGGGAGAGACCGCCATGGTTATAGGCAGGCTGTTCAGCCGCTGCGGATGGCCGGGAATCTCGCCGATTAATTGCTTGCTTGAGGGCAGATTGATGGTTTGAGCCGAAAGCACAGCCGAGCCGAGGGGAAGAATCGCGGCGTAAACCGCGAAGAGATGTTTTGCATTCATGTTGCCTCCTGACGGGAGCGGGGACGCACCTGTATGAATTCACGGTTAAACAAGAATCGCCGGGAACGGACTTTCTTCAGACAGGATTGTACATGCAGCGCGTGAATAAGGGTGCGCAGCGAAGAAGGGCTGCGCCTGGTGCGGAACGGCTATCGCTTTCAGAGAAATCTGCCGGCCGGCGAGATCGGCTTTTGTGCAACCGTTCTCCCCGGCCCGTTGCAGGCCGGGGAAAACGGAGGGTTTCGATTACCGCGCCAGTTTGCTTTTCGGCGCTCGTGAATCGCTCAAAGTTTCGAGCGCACTTGCACTTTGTTATGGATAGATTCCGCGGATCTGCACCGCTTCGGCTACACGGCCGATGCCGAGCATGTTTGCCGCGATGCGCATGGGCACCTTTCGTTCCAGGTGAATCTTGAGGACGTCGCGGAAGGCCGTCTTCATCACTCGCTCCAGGCGGTTATAGATGTCCTGAGCCTCCCAGAACAGGTGCTGCTCGTCCTGTACCCACTCGAAGTAGGAGACCGTGACTCCACCGGCGTTGCACAGAATGTCAGGGATCACGAAAGCACCTTTGCTCTCAAGCATTCTGTCGGCGGCCGGAGTGAGGGGTCCGTTGGCTGCCTCGGCAACAATTCTGGCGCGCACCGTGGCTGCATTTTCAGCATGGACCGTATTTTCAAGCGCCGCCGGAACAAGAATGTCGCAGTCCATCGCCAACAGTTCGGCCGGAGTGATGGGCTCGCTTTCGGGAAATCCTTCGACGTGTCCGACAAGAGCCTTCATGTGTATGAGCTCGGGAACATTCAGGCCGTCACGGTTGTAGATGCAGCCAGTGGAATCGCTGACCGCGACGATCCTGGCGCCGGCTTCGTAGAGCAACTGTGCCGCAATGGACCCGGCGTTGCCAAAGCCCTGCACTGCGACGGTGGCGCCCTTCAAAGGCAGGTGCAAATGCTCGCAGGCGCACTCGATCGTGTCGTAGACTCCGCGCCCCGTAGCTTCATTGCGGCCCAGCGATCCGCCCAGGCTGATCGGCTTGCCGGTCACCACGCCGGGAATCGGATAGCCCTTGGTCATGCTGTAGGTGTCCATGATCCAGGCCATAGTTTGGGAGTTTGTGTAAACGTCGGGCGCGGGAATGTCCTGTTCGGGTCCAATCAAAGGAAGAATCGCACTGGTGTAGCGGCGCGTCATCCTCTCGAGCTCGCCCTGTGACATGTGCTTCGGGTCGCAGGTGATTCCGCCCTTGGCGCCGCCGAAGGGAATGTTCACCACTGCGCATTTCCAGGTCATCCAGGTGGCCAATGCCTTCACCTCGTCGAGGGATACCTGGGGATGGTAACGGATGCCGCCCTTGGCGGGTCCGCGCACCGAGCTGTGCTGTACGCGATAGCCCTCGAAGCGGTGAATGTGTCCATCATCCAGGCGCACCGGCACAGTGACCATCAAGATCCGCTCGGGATATTTGATCATCTCCCGCGTGTCCTTATCGAGCCCCATGGCGTCCGCCGCTGTATCAAAATTCTCCAGGGCAACGTCATAGGCGTTCCCTTTGCTTGCTGTCATCAACATCGTATTACCCTCCTTGCCTGAACTGGACCGTTGCATTCACTCCGCGCAGGGACCGTATCAGGCGACACTCGTCTCGGCCATTGAGGCCATGTCTATCGCAGCTTCCTTCTGGGCCCTATAGACCGGAACCAACCACTTTTGGTATGCACGCAGATGTCCCCGCGTCGCATCAAAATAGGACCGCTGCAATTGGCGCGCGTTTGCGCCGATCAGACCTTTCCCGACCGGCCGGTGATCGACGCGCACCACCGGCGCAATGCCCACCGCAGTGCCGGTGAAGAACAACTCGTCGCATACATAGAGCTCGCTCCGATCGATGGGCCGCTCCACGACCGGGAGCCCGACCTCACGCCGCGCCAACTCCATGATGGAGTCACGGGTGATGCCTTCAAGCACGTTCTCGGTGACTGGCGGCGTAATCAGCTTCCCTTTGCGCACCATGAAAATATTGCAAGTGGCGCCCTCGGCAACGTGGCCGCTCTCGTTGAGGAAGATGGCCTCGTCGAATCCGTCGCGGTGAGCTTCATCGGTGGCCAGCACGCTGTTTACATAAGCTCCGCAGATCTTGGCGCGGGCCGGAATCGCATTATCCTGAAGACGTCGCCAGGAACTTACCCCGGCGTGCAGGCCTGCTTCCGCGTGCAGGTATTCGCCAAAGGGCAGCGCAATGATGGCCCATGCGTTCTCATCGTCAGGACTGACACCAACGCGCTCGGCGCTCTTGTAGGCGATTGGCCTGACATAGACGTTTGCTCGAAACCCGTTGCGTCGCATCAATTCCACGGTGATGGCGCACAACTCCTCTGGCGAGGCCGAAACATCGATGCGCAGAATGCCGCAGTTCTGCTTCCAGCGTTCGTAATGATCCAAGGGACGCAGGACGAACAACTCCTGCGCAGCCTCATCCCAATGCGCGCGCAGGCCTTCAAACACGCCCGTGCCGTAGTGGAGCGCATGCGTGAGTATGCCTACGCGGGCCTCACGCAGTGGCACATATTTTCCACCGAAATACACAATCAGGTTCTGATCTGCGTCGGCTTTCATCTCACACCTCCTGACACGATTCCCTGAAGAGTTCCCTTCCCTGCGCCAGCGCGCGCTCATCGAGCGCATACCATCGCGCGTTCTTGACCAGGCGGCGCAGCGCGGAGTCGATGCTGGCCTGAGGGAGCGCGTTTGAGATTCCAAACAGCGAGCCGGCAATTTCAAGAAGCGCTCCGAGCATCACCATGTTGCCGGCGCGGGGATCGCCCAGTTCATCGGCGAGCTGAGTGAACGGAAGCGCCAGCACATGTACATCGCCGCGCAAGCAATCCTTCGGGAAGGCATCGCCGTTATAGATGATCCATCCACCGGGCCGTACGCTAAGGTCGAACTTTCTGAGCGAGGGCTCATTCATCGCCACTAGAATATTTGGCGAGGAAACCAGCGGCGAGTCGATGGCCTGATTCGACAATCTAACGTGGCAGTTTGAGGTACCAGAACGCATTTCAGGCCCATAGGACGGAAGCCAGGAAACCTGAAGTCCCGCATCCAATCCGGCTTCGGCCAGAACTTCACCCAGCAGCAGGACACCCTGGCCGCCAAAGCCTGCCACGCGCACATGGAGGTCGATCGAGGAGGCTGGATTGCCTGGCGGAATCGTGTTCGCGGGCAATTCCTCGCCGCTGACGCCAAGGATCTCCGGAATTCGATCGAGTGGGGGTGCCGGATTGGGCGACCTGCGCGGCTCCGCATCCCTGGTGCGATCGCAGAACACACCCAGCGGATAGGTCTTCTCCATGACGTCGCGCACCCAGTGCTGCGCATCCACGGCGGACATCTTCCAGATGGTGGGACATGGGGCGAGCACTTCGATGAGCGAGAAACCCAGGTCCTTGACCTGGTTTTCAACGGCGCGCCGCACTGCCCGGTTTGCCTGCGCAATTTGTTTATTGTCTCCCAGGCCGACGCGCTCGATGAACACGGGGCCCTGAAGCGTAGCCAGCAGTTCGCTCACGTGCAATGGGTAGCCTTCAGTTGTGGAGTCACGTCCGCCAGGAGTGGTTGTGCTCTTCTGACCGATCAGCGTGGTGGGCGCAGCCTGCCCTCCGGTCATGCTGTAGATGGCGTTGTTGACGAAGATCACGGTGATGTTTTCGCCACGATTGGCGGCATGCAGAATCTCAGCTGACCCGATCGCTGAGAGGTCTCCGTCGCCCTGGTAGCCGATGACGACGCTCTCTGGCCTGCTGCGCTTGATGGCCGTGGCCACCGCGGGGGCGCGCCCATGCGCGGCCTGCACGTTGCCCACGTCGAAGTAGTAATAGGTAAAGACCGAGCAGCCCACGGGACCGACCAGAATCGTCTTGTCCTGAATGCCGAGCTCGTCAATGGCGCGGGCCAGCATCTTGTGGACAACGCCGTGACCGCATCCGGGGCAAAAATGGGTCTGGTGCTGCAGCTCCGGTTTGCGCTCAAAGCGATCGTAGAAGGACTTTGCCCGCTCGTGAACAACCGTGTACCCGGTAATCAATTCGCTAGACATTTGCCAAACGCTCCTCGTCCACTCTCATTGCGGGCTCTGCCGCTGACCTGTCGCGGTGCGCCAGTTTGCGTACGAACGCGAGCACTTCCTCGTGCGAAGGAACATTGCCGCCCATGCGTCCCAGAAACTCGACCGGCCGAACGCCGTTAAGCGTCAATCGCACATCTTCAAGCATCTGCCCGTTGCTCATTTCCACCACGACAAATACGCGCGCTCGACCGGCGACGCGCTCGAAAGTGGATTTGGGGAACGGATAGAGGGTAATGGGCCTGAGGACGCCCACTTTAATGCCTTCGGCGCGGGCTTCCGCAGTAACAGCCTTGAGAATGCGGCCAACAATACCGTAGCCCACCAGGACGATCTCCGCATCCTCGGTCTGCCACTCTTCGGCGCGAGCTTCGAGCTTCTCCGCGCATTGGTACTTTTGCTCGAGATTGCGGTTGTGCGCCTCCAGGTCGTCGATATCCATAAACAGCGAGCTGATGAGATTGCCGCGCGTGGCGGCCGTGCCGGTCACAGCCCACTCCGGCTGATGCGGTTCGACGCCCACGGCTGGAAACTCGACGGGTTCCATCATCTGGCCGATGAAACCGTCGGCAAGCAGCACGACCGGATTGCGATAGCGGTCGGCAAGTTCGAAGGCCAGCGCGGTGAGGTCGGCCATCTCCTGCACAGAGTGCGGCGCCAGCACCAGGGTGCGATAGTTTCCGTGGCCGCCGCCTTTGACCACCTGGTGGTAGTCACTCTGCTCGGCGCCGATGTTGCCCAGGCCCGGTCCGCCGCGGGTGATGTCGGCAATGACGCAGGGCAACTGGGCCCCCGCCAGGTAACTGATGCCTTCCTGCATCAGACTGATACCGGGGCCGCTGGAGGCGGTCATGGAACGCACACCGGCCGAGGCCGCTCCGTACAACATATTGATGGCCGCAACTTCGCTCTCTGCCTGTAAAAACACTCCGCCGGCTCGCGACATGTACTCCGCCGCAGCCTCCGCGATCTCACTTGCCGGCGTAATGGGATAGCCGTAGAAGGCGCGGCAACCGGCCAGGATGGCGCTCTTGACGATCGCTTCATTGCCCTTCATCAGTTGCTTGCGCATTGGATCGATCCCTCCATTCCTGCCGTGGGGACTTGGCTCGCGTTATCGATCGCGGCGCGCAACACCGTGATGGCTCCGGGCTCGGGGCAGGCCATGAAACAGATTCCGCAGCCCGTGCATCCCGCCCCCGCGTACTCGGCGGTGCGATAGCCGTAGTGGTTAAGGCGCTCGCTTAAGGCGATCACCCTGGGCGGACAGGCCTCAATGCACAACCCGCAGCCCTTGCATTCATTCACATCGATCCGCAACAAGCCTCGATCCCGTTTGCCCGAATTTGTCATTCCTGCTCCCCTGCTGCCAGGCGTTGCATCTCAGGCAAACGCGGCTGCTGTTCTATCGCGCTCCAGATAATGGGCCCGAATTGCAAAATCTTCCAGTTCCTGTTGAAAGCGCGGATCGGCAATGGCGATCAACGCCAGCGCTCTTTCGCGCAGGGTCTTTCCGTGGAGATAGGCGATGCCATGCTCCGTGACCACGTAATGCACGTCGGCGCGTGACGTCACCACACCGGCGCCCGGCTCCAGCACCGGGACGATCCGCGACACATCGCCGTGCATGGCTGTTGCGGGCAGGGCGATGATCGGCACTCCACCTTTCGACCGCGCCGCTCCACGAATGAAATCCAATTGCCCGCCGAAACCGCTGTAAGGCCTGGTCCCGAGTGAATCGGCGCAGACCTGGCCGGTCAAATCCACCTGCAGCGCCGAGTTGATGGCGACCATCTTTTCGTTCTGCGCCACCACAAACGGATCGTTCGTGAAGCTGATCGGCCGAAACTCGAAGCCCGGGTTTTCATGGATGCAATCGAAGAGCCGCTCGGTGCCGAGCACGAAGGACACGACAGCCTTGCCCCGCAACAGCGATTTCCGGTCCCCATTGAGTACGCCTGACTCGATGAGGTCGACGACGCCGTCTGGGCACATTTCGGTATGGATCCCGAGGTCGTGCTTGTCGCCAAGGCACTGCAGCACTGCCTCGGAGATGCCGCCGATGCCGGTTTGCAATGTTGCGCCATCCGGAATCAACGAGGCCACGTTTCGCGCCACACGCAGATGCGTTTCTGTACACGGCTCCGCGTGCAGTTCGAGCAACGGACGCGACGTCTCGACGACGGCAGAGAGCCGGTTGACATGGATAAAGGTGTCACCATGCGTGCGCGGCATCCGCTGGTTCACTTCTGCGATCACGGTTCTTGCCAGTCGCGCGGCGGTGAGCGTGCAGTCCACCGTGGTTCCCAGGCTCACAAAACCGTGCGCATCGGGCGGCGAAACCTGCATCAGCACGATATCCAGCGGTAAAGCTCCGCTCTCAAACAAGCTTTCAATCTCAAAAAGGAAGATGGGAGTATAGTCGGCACGCCCGGCAGCAACCGCCTCGCGCACGTTCGCGCCCAGGAACAGGCCGCGGTGGCGAAAGTGCCCTTCGAATTCAGGCTTTGTATAGTCTGCGCTGCCCAACGTCATCATGTGCACGACTTCGACGTCGCGAACATAAGGAGCGCGCGCCACCAACGCGTCCACCAACACCGAGGGAGTACCGCACCCAGACTGAATCCATACACGATCACCGGAACGGATCGCCTCCAGCGCCTGTGCGGCGCTCATGCGCTTGCTCCGGTAATCTTCATTCCAGGACATCTTCATTCGCCTCGAAAGGCGCGTCCTTTTCCCTGCGGGGCTTGAATTTTGGAACCTGACAATGTACCTCTCAAGCCCGCGTTATTTTGCTCCTTGCCGGGGGGCTATTCAGTGATGGGGGTCACCCTATTTATTCCTTACACTTATCAAAACAATTGGCAAAGTCTGGCTTTGTTCGTTGGTCCCGTGGGACCGCTTCGCGGCAAGACAAAACTCCGTGGATTGATGCAAACTGGAGAACATGATCTCCGACTCTCGCAGAGCCGATCTGGCTTCCGCAGCCCAACTGCTGCTTGAGGCGCGGCGCACGGCTGTTCCACTGGCCGACCTGCCCACCTGGCTGCAGCCCGCATCGCTGGAAGAGGCTTACTTTGTACAGGACAATCTGGCTCGCGGCCTGGAGCCTGCGGGCGGCCAGGGTGTGCGGGGATGGAAAGTGGGCGCACCGGGACCCGATGCCACTCCGCTGTTCGCGCCCATGCCGTCGATTGGGTTGCGTGAAGACGGCAGCCTGTTCGAGGGACCGAGGTACCGCCTGCGCGGCGTGGAGGCCGAGATCTCTTTCCTGATCGGCCGGGATTTGCCGCCTCGAGCAACGCCCTACACGCGTGAAGAGATCGTCGCCTCAATCGCCAGCTGTCATCCGGCCATCGAGGAACTGGAGGCAGGGCTTGTTGGCCCGTCGAAAGTTGCAAAGTTTACACAGATTGCCGATCTGCAGACGCATGGAGGGTTCGTCCACGGTCCGTCCGTGCCCGACTGGCAGAAGATCGACTTCGCGAAGGAATCGGTCGTGCTCTCTGCAAATGGAAGAATTCTTGCTGAGCGGACCGCCTCAAACTCCGCGGGCACCGACCTGCTGCGGCTGATGATGTACCTGGCAAACGAGGGAGCGGTGTTTACCGGCGGATTGAGGCGCGGATGCTGGATCACGACGGGAAGCTGGACGGGAGACAATTATGTTGCCGCCGGCACCGAGGTGCATGCGCGGTTTTCGACCGCCGGCAGTGTCTCGTTACGCTTTGCCTGAACTTGCCGCGCGCTGCGATCTTGTTGAAGACGGCCGGCGGATTGCCGGCCATTTTCATTGCTCCCACGTTCAGGTTTACGAGCTTATCAACAACCAATAGTGGAAACCATCCACAATGGCCATCAGCGCAGCCTGATTCAAGTCGCTGCTCACGCCCGCCGTGATCCACGGCTCGTGACCGTCTGCGTTGAAGCTTACGGTGACGCGGACATGGGCCGCCGTGTCCTGTGCGGAAACGTCGATCGCGGTCACGGTGAAAGTTCCCAGGCGCATGTGCGCGATCGCTGGATACCACTTTTCAAGTTCCTGCCGCATGGCTTTGGTGAGCCCGTCGACGGGACCAGCGCCCTCGGCGCGCGTGGTTACCACCTTTGACTCGCCGATGGACAACTGCATGGAGGCTTGAACGTAGCGGTTCCCGGTTTCGTCCGACTCGTCCAGAACCCTCCAGCTTTTCACCGTGAACCGGTCTTCGAGGGTTCCGAGAACTTTCATACAGGCCAGCTTGAAGGAGACTTCGCTGACCGTGAACGCGCCGCCATCGATCATTCCCTGGTTGCCATCTATAAAAGCCTGCGCCTGGGCAGAATCGAGAGGCACGCCCAGCGCTTCAGACAGCAGAACGATGTTGGCTCTACCCGACTGAGCGTTGACTCCGATGACCGGGACCGCGCCCACTTTGGCTGGATCGCACCAGAGATAGGCTCCGGGGTTTTTGCGCTCGCTGCTGCCGTGCATGCCGGCCCAGGTGCCGAATGCTCCCGAACCGACAATGGGCGTGCCATGCGGGGCCTCAAGGCCGAATGCCGCGTAAGCAGAATTTGCAAGCGCGGTCAGCCCCGTCAGCGCTTCGGCAGGCACAAATTCAGCTTCGCCCCTGAGTTGCATGCCGCCGACAACCGTGGTCAGGTTCACATTGCCGCAACGCTCGCCAGTTCCGAGCAGAGTGCCCTGCACCTGAACTGCTCCGGCAAGAATAGCGGCACGGCTGTTGGCGACGCCCAGACCGCGATCCGTGTGGCCATGAAAACCGAACTGAGCCCCGGGATGCACTCCGCGCCAGCTCTCCAATCACATGCGCCACTTCTTCAGGGCTGGCGCCACCGGTGGTGTCGCAAATAACCAGCCTGCTCACTTGATCGCGGACGCACTGGCCAACCACCTGGTGAAAATAATCGAGGCTGCGCGCCTTGAGATCGGCGTCGCAGGGATTGCCGTTTTCGCGCCGGCCGCAGGCGGCATCCATGGCATGCTCAAAATCCACTAGAACCTCGAGGCCGTTCTCCTGCAGGTATTGGATGGTCTCTGAAACCATCAACAGATTTGCTTCCGGCGTAGTTTCGAGAGATTTTGCAATATCCAGGAGTCTCGATTTGACCACCACCACGGCGACGCCGACGCGCCTTTTATTGGCAATGATGAATTGCACATCGGGCCAATCCTTGACTTTTACGCCTCGTCCCCGGCTTCTGCCGAACAAGGCCAGCTTCATCGAGCCCATATTGGCTGCGGTGAGTGCGCCGGTCAAGTCTGAAACAAACTGGTTGGCGCCGGCAAAGCCGATCTCCGCATAGTGGACGCCAAATGTACTCATGCGCTGCAGCAGCATGACCGCGTTCTGCACCGAGATATCGAGGTTCGGCTGTTGCATCCCGTCGCGAAGGCTGGTATCGAACAGCTCAATTTTTCTGACTTGGGTTTCTTTCATTTGCCCCTGTCCACAATCGCAAAAGCATCCCCTGGAGGGGATTCTCAAGCAAGAAATTCTCAAGTTAATATCATATCTTGACCGGAAGTGCCGCTGGCAGACAATGCGGGGCTGGCTGGAACTGAATCAAGCGTGCCGTTTCCGAGTGGACCGGTCCCCGTCTCGTTTTAGAATTTCCCCTCCGGCGCTATAACGCATGTTTCCTATGTAGCATTCTGCTTGACATTCGAAGTATCGAATGCTACATAGGGTAGTGCGGCCTGGTCGTGCGGCTTAGTAGTGCGGTTTAGTGCGGCCTATTGCTGGCCGTTCCCGGTGGCCGGCGCTCGATTCAAGCAGGCTCATGCGCATACTGGACCTGGCAGAAGTGCATTACCAGGCACGGTCGGGTTGCTATCTTCACCGAGCTTCAGAAGCAGCTTGGAGTCAAGTTGGAATCGTGAAAGGCGGCGGCTGAAGTGCTCATGATCGACCATGTCGAGCAACCTTCTCCATCTGAGAAACGCCAGGTGGAAAACGTGGCGCGGCCGCTGGTTAAAAACAAGATTCGGTGAAACAAACGGGCGGGGGGTGCGTCTTACCGGTGTATTCTTCTTGCGATCAAGAGAACAACGCTGGTTTGCGTCTTTGCAACCTGGAAGCCGGATACAGGAGAGGAATTTCTAGATGAAGAATGAGGGACTCGTGTGCAAGCAGTATCACCGCAGGGGCGTTCTGCTCTGCCTGGCATTCTATGCGGCCGCAATGATCCCGATTCTGGCCGTTGCGCAACAGCCGGCCGCAAACCAGAACCCGGCAGCGGCAGCCGACGCGCATAAGATCGACGACACCTGGCAGGGTACGCTGCACATTCCGCAGGCCGGCAGAGACCTGCGGATCGTGATGAAAATCAGCAAGGACGACAAGGGCGTACTGAAGGTTTGAATTTCAGCATCGACCAGGGCGGCGGGGAGATGGCGGCCAACATCCGCAAGCTTCCAGGACGGGGTGCTGAAATACGCGATCCAGGCGATTGACGGCAGCTACGAGGGCAAAATGTCTGGCGACGGCAAGTCGATTGCCGGAACCTGGACGCAGGGCCCAAGCCCGCTGCCACTGCTGTTTGAGCGGGCAACGTTCGGAGACGGCATGGACCATTCCGCCGCCGCCGCCAAGCCTGCCTCCGATGGCTGCGGACGCTGATCCGAGTTTTGAAGTGGCGACAATCAAGCCCACCAAGCCGGACGAACAGACAAGCTATTTGGCGTGCGCGGCAGCCGCTTCACCACCATCAACACCTCGCTGACCGACCTGATCACTTTTGTGTACGGAGTGCAGCAGAAGCAGGTCGTCGAGCCAGCCGGCGTGGATGGATACGGACAAGTGGGACATCGAGGCGCAGCCCGACGTTCCGGGCGCGCCCAACAAGGATCAGGTTGCGACGATGGTCAAGAAGTTGCTGGCAGACCGCTTCCAGCTCAAGTTCCACAAAGACTCCAAGGAAATGTCGGCGTATGTTGTTGACCTTGGACAAGGACGGACCGAAGATGACCAAGAACGATTCCAAGGGCAAGCCTGCCCGGCCTGTTCTTCACCAGTCTTTCTCCGGTCAGGCTGAACTGTGCAGAACGCTACGATGACCGACTTCACAGGACTGATGCAATCGGCAGTACTGGACCGGCCGGTGGTGGATCAGACCGGGCTCGCGGGCAAATGGAATTTTCTGCTGAAGTGGACGGCGGACGAGTCGCAATTCGGCGGCATGGGCGTCAAGCTTCCTCCGCCGACCGATGCAGCGGACGCGCCTCCGCCGCTGTTTACGGCCATCCAGGAACAGTTCGGACTGAAGCTGGAAGCGGGCAAGGCGCAGGTTCCGGTTCTGGTGATCGACAAGGTGGAAAAGCCTTCAGCCAATTAAATCGGCATCGGGGAATTGGGATGTCGAGTGGCAGCGATGGCGCTGATAACCAAACTTCCGGCTTTTGCGTTTTCTGAGCTGAGGTCTCTTTCTGCTTGAGAGATGAGCGGGGATTTGCGTGATAGGTTCGTCACGCAACAGGAGTAATCTGCCCGGAACACATTGGAGCAAACGGATGGCGCGGCTGCGCTTCGATGAAAACCTTGCTGGGCTGCGCCCTGCTGTGGCTCTGCGCCTCGATTGCTGCGTGGGCCTCGGAATATCACGGGCTGGTGTTCTTCAACGGCGTGCCGGTTCCTGGCGCCACGGTGACGGTGACGCAAGGGCAGCAAGCATTTCCGCACAGTTACCGACCGGCAAGGCCTTTATGAATTTGCCGACCTTGCCGATGGCGAATGGAAGATCGAAATCGAGATGAGCGGCTTCTCAACGCTCGATGGCGACGTGACGGTGGCGCCGGATACACCGCAGGGCAAATGGGATTTGAAGCTGCTGGGGCTTGAGCAGATGCTGGCCCAAGCCCAGGTAACCAAACCGCTGAAGACGCGGCCCACGAGCGGACCACCGCGATCAACAGCGGGCGAGCGTCAAAGACTGCGGAAGTGAACGGCGTCCTGAAGCCACCGCCACCGCCTGACGGAATGCCGACAAGTCCGCGGATGGAATGCTGATCAACGGCAGCGAGAGCAATGCGGCAACGTCGCAGTACTCCATGTCGCCTGCCTTCGGCAACCACCGGCCCGGGATCAAGGGCCTCTACAACGGCAGCTTTGGCGCGATCATCGACAACTCGGTCTTCGATGCGCGACCTTACTCGCTCACCGGCCAGCAGACGCCGAAGGATTTTTACAGCCGCATCACTTCGGTGGTTACGCTGGGTGGGCCGCTGCGCATTCCTCGGCTGATGCCCATCGGACCGAACTTCTTTGTCGCTTACCAGTGGACGCGCAATGCAGATGCGGCCATCGAGCCGGGGCTGGTCCCGGATGCGGCAGAAAGAGGCGGCGACCTTTCGGGCCTGCTGAACGCGCAGGGACAGCCGCTGACCATCTACAATCCCGCAACCGGTCTGCCCTTCACCGGAAACATTCCGGTCAGTTCGCAGGCGGCGGCGCTCCTGAATCTTTATCCGCAGCCGAACCTGGCGGGAAACTCGAGCTATAACTACCAGACCGAAGTGCTGAACGACACGCATGCGGATGCTCTGCAGTCGCGGTTGAACAAATCGATCGGCCAGCAGGGACCAGTTGTACGGCGGATTCGGATTTCGCAGCTCGCGGGCAAACAGCACCAACTCTGTTCGGCTTTGTTGATACCACCGATTCGCTGGGCATCGACACCAACGTGAACTGGTCGCACCGTTATCTTCATCAGACATTTGTGCTGCTGGGATATCACCTGACGCGGCTGCGCACCGACGTGCGTCCGGCATTTGAAGGCCGACGAGAACATCTCCGCCAATGCCGGCATCGGCGGCAACGACCAGGATCCGGCCAATTATGGTCCGCCGGGGCTCACATTTTCAAGCGGGATTCGCCGGGCTTAGCGATGCCAACAGCGCCTTCAACCGCAATCGCACGGATGCGCTGTCGGCTAATGTGTCGACTCAGCTATCGGCGTCACAACTTTATCTTTGGCGGTGATTTTCGCCGCCAGGAGTTCAACGAATACGGGCAGCAGAATCCGCGCGGGATCGTTTGCGTTTACCGGAGCGGCGACGAGGCAGGTGGAAGCTCTTCAGGCAGCACCTCAACAACAACGGGATCCGATCTTCGCCGACTTTCTGCTTGGCATTCCCGACACCAGCGCGATCTCGTTCGGCAATCCCGACAAATATTTCCGGCAGTCGGTCTACGACCTTTACTTTACCGACGATTGGAGAATGCTGCCGCAGTTCACCGTCAATGCGGGCATGCGCTGGGACTACGGCGCACCGATGACCGAACTGTTTCGGCAGGCTGGCGAATCTCGATGTTTCGCCGGGATTCACCTCGGTCGCGCCGGTGCTGGCAGCAATCCGAAGGGCTCGGTGACGGGGATGACCTATCCAAGTTCGCTGGTGCGGCCGGACAAGCATGGATTCGAGCCGCGCATCGGTATTTCGTGGCGGCCGATACCCGCGTCGACGCTGGTGGTGAGGAGCTGGCTACGGAATTTACGACGACACGTCGGTCTATCTGTCGGCCGCGGAAAGCATGGCGGAGCAGGCGCCCTTTGCGACCAGCGCTGAGCGAGGCCAACGGCAACGGATGCCCGCTGACGCTGGCCAATGGATTTGCGCACTGCGCGGGCGCCGCGGCGGATACGTTTGCTATCGATCCCAACCTGCGCGTGGGCTACGCGCAGGTTTGGCATTTGTGAGTGCAGCGCGATCTTCCCTGGGCGCTTGTGCTGACCGCCACCTATCTGGGAACCAAGGGGACGCACGGGATGCAGGAGTTTCTTCCCAACTACGTATCCCATTGGAGCGGCGAATCCATGCCCGGCTTGCCAGATCGGGATTCGTCTACCGAACCTCGAACGGAAACTCGACGCGCGAGGCCGGGCAAGTCCAGTTGCGGCGCAGGTTGCGCAGCGGCTTCACCGCGAGTGTTGATTACACCTATGCAAAGGCGATGGACGATGATGCGCAGGTGGGCGCGCAAGGACATGTGACTGCAACCATCTGCGGCGGCGACCGAGCCAGACGGCGGCCACAGCCAACCGTCGCACAGAACTGGCTTGATCTGCGTGCCGAGCGCGAGCTCTCGACTTTCGATCAGCGGCAACTGCTGAACGCTGCAGATTCAATACACGACCGGAATGGGCATGGGCGGCCGAACCCTGATGAGCGGATGGACGAGGGCGGCTGCTGAAGGAATGGACCGTCGATGAGCCAGATCTCGGCGGGCACCGGGTCTGCCGGAGACTCCGGTCTACCTGGCGGCCGTTCCCGGCACGGGCGTGACGGGCACCATCCGGCCGGATCTGACGGGCGCGTCGATCTATAATGCAGCCGCGGGCTACCATCTGAACGCTAGCGGCATACTGCGCGCCCGTGCCGCGGGCGCATGGGGCACAGCGCGGCGTGATTCCATCACCGGGCCCGATCCTTTCAGCTTGAATGGGGCGATGTCGCGGACGCTTCGGTTGCGCAATCCATTCAATCTCGATGTGCGCGTGGATGGCACGAACGTGTTGAATCATGGCGTCTTTACCGGGTGGAACACGGTTGTGAACAGCACCACGTTCGGACTGCCGACTGCGGCCAATCCCATGCGCAGCCTGCAGGTGACGGCGCGGTTGAGGTTTTAACGATGCGGATGCTGGCCGACGACTCCTGTTGCTGACGGCGCTGGTTGCGGGCGTGGGAGCGGGTGCGCAGCAAATCGGCGCCAATACAGCGCCCGGGCAGACCGAGACCTTCAAGCTGACGCTGAATTCGCAGTTGGTGGTCGAGACACGTCGTGGTGAAAGACAAGCAAGGAAAGTTTCGTCAGCGGGCTCACTGCCAAAAACTTTACGGTGACCGAGGACGGCGTACCGCAGACGATCAAGTTCTGCGAGCACCAGAAACTTCTCCGAGGCGGTTGAGCCATTGCCTCCGACGCCGGCGGACGACGAAAATATCAACAATCTACAACAAGCTGACGCGCACACAATTTGCGCCGGAGACCCCCGACAGGGCACCAAATACAAAGATCATCGCTTGCTGGCGCTTTACTTTGACATGAGCGCCATGCCGCCGCAGGACCAGATGCGCGCCCTTGCGGCTGCCGCAGAACACTTTGTGCGCAAGCAGATGACCGCCGCCGACCTGATCTCGATTTTGCGATTCAACGGCGGATCGGTGGACGTGCTGCAGGATTTCACGGCCGACCGCAACCGGCTGCTGAGCATTCTTGAAACGCTGGTTGTGGGCGAGGGTCAGGGCTCGGCCGATTCCATCGACGACGCCAGCAGCGCCGACACGGGCGCAGCGTTCGGGCAGGACGACAGCGAGTTCAACATCTTCAATACCGACCGGCAGCTCTCCGCTTTGCAGACCACGGCCAAGATGCTGGAGCAAATGAGCGAGAAGAAAGTCGCTCATTTACTTCGCCAGCGGACTGCGGCTGAACGGCGTGGACAATATTGCGCAATTGCACGCGACCATCGACGCAGCGGTGCGGGCCGGGGTTTCGTTTTGGCCTGTGGATGCGCGCGGACTGGTGGCGAGCGCGCCGCTTGGGGATGCGACGCAGGGCAATCCGGGAAACGCGAACATGTATAACGGATCGGCGGCTCAGGCCTCCACCGACAGGTTCCAGCAGTCGCAGGACACGATGTACTCGCTGGCCGCCGACACCGGCGGCAAGGCTCTGTTCGACAACAACGACCTGACGCGGGGCATTGTGCAGGCGCAGCGCGCCATCTCGGACTACTACATTGTGGGCTACTACACCACCGACACGGCGCAGAACGGGCGCTTCAGAAAGGTGAAGATTACCGTCGACTCTCCGCCCGACGCCGCTCTCGCTTACCGGGAGGGCTACTACGCCAACAAGGAGTTCGGCAAGTTCACCGAGGTCGACAAGGAGCGCCAGCTTGAAGATGCGCTCATGCTCGGCGATCCGATTACCGATCTCACCATCGCCATGGAGATCGACTATTTCCAGCTCAACCGCGCCGAGTATTTCGTGCCCATTATCGTGAAGATTCCCGGCCGGGAACTGGCGCTGGCCAAGAAATTCGGGGCCGAGCACACGGTCATCGACTTCGTGTGCGAAATCAAGGATGAGGCTGGCGGCTTCACGGTCGAACAATGTGCGCGACAACGTTGACATCAAGCTGAGCGATGCAACGGCGCAGGAACTCGCAAAGCGGCCGGTTGAGTACGACTCGGGATTCACGCTGCTGCCAGGAAGATATTCCATCAAGTTTCTCGCGCGCGACGACGAGACGGGACGAATCGGAACTTATCAGACTGAATTCACCATCCCTAATCTGAACAAGGAGACAAAGTACGTTCCCATCAGCTCAGTGGTGCTGAGCAGCCAGCGCGTGAACACCCGCGATGCGCTTTACAACGCAACGAGAGGCAAGAAGCAGGTCGAGGACGACGCCAAAAATCCGCTGGTCCAGGAAGGACTGAAGCTGATCCCCAGCGTGACGCGCGTCTTCAACACCGGGCGCGCAATGTACGTTTATCTGCAGGCCTACCATGGAGCCCCGGACAGCGAGGCATCGGCCCCCCCTCCGCCAAAACCAACGCCACCACTGGTTGCGTTTGTGAGCCTTTACCGGGATGGCGAGAAAGCCTTTGAATCGGTGCCTGTTGCCGCATCGCCGGAGGCCGGAAGCAGGCTTGGCGTCACGCAGCTCAACTTCAAGATCGGACTGAGTGACCTGGCGCCCGGGGAGTACCAGTGCCAGATCAGCGTTCTTGATCCTGGCGGACGCCGGGTCGCGTTCTGGGTGAACCCGGTGATGCTGGTGAATTGAAAGAAGCGGCGGAAGCTGCCGCGCTGCATCATTTTCTTACGCAGCGAAACCCGATGTTCGAAGCCGAACCGTCAGGCGCGTTCCGGCTCCGCGCTCCAAGCCGGTATCGGCTGCAGTAGGAGGCATTGCTGAGAAATGATCCGCCCTTGATCACCTTCATGTTTCCTCCCGCGGGTCCTCGCGGATCGCGCACCTCGGGAGCGGCCGAGAACGAGGCCGTGAACCAGTCGGCACACCACTCCCAGGTGTTGCCGATGACAGAAAAAAGCCCGTATCCATTGGGAGGAAACGCATCCACGGGGCAGGTCCCCGCGTAACCGTCCTGCCCCGTGTCGTGAAAGGGGAACTCGCCCTGCCAGACGTTACACAGATGCATGCCTCCAGGAGTGAGCTCATTGCCCCAGGGAAAGAGCTTTTGCACCAGTCCGCCGCGCGCCGCATACTCCCATTGCGCTTCGCTTGGCAGGCTCTTCCCTGCCCAGGCCGCGTAGCAGGCGGCATCGTCCCAGGACACATGAACCACCGGATGGTTTCTCCGAGTCTCCAAATTCGAACCCGGACCCTCCGGATGCTTCCAACTGGCGCCCCGCACCTTGCACCACCAGGGCTCCGAGGCAATTGTTCCCTCGATCAATTCCTCAAGCTGGTCCATCGGTATTTGAGACCAGAAGACATAGGACGAGCCATACCGCTCCGCATCCGTTCTATATCCGGTTGCCGAGGCAAAGGCGGCGAAATCGTCGTTGGTTACCGGGAAGGCGTCGACCTCAAACGGCGCAAGAAACACCGGACGCACAGGCCCTTCTCCATCTGCTTCGATTCCGCCCGGATAGTCGGTACCCATCAGGAACCTGCCGCCAGGAACAGAGATCAGTGACCTTCTTGAATCCGAGGGCGCGCTCTGGCCCACCAGCCTTCGAGAAATGTCGACATCGGCGGCACGCGCGCCGGATCCGTCCGATTCGATGCCGTGCGCGGTGTCGGGCGCACTGTGGTCCGTTGGTGGATTGAGCTGCTCTTCTTCCCCGCGACCAGAGCCTTCAAATTGAGTGATGTTGGCGGTCATTGTAGGTTTACCTGCCGCTTTCAGTTTTAGTGTGCTCGGAATTCCTGGAAAAGCCTTCAGCTGACGAGGGCCTGGGGGGTAGAAGTTCATGCTACATTACGCGGAATGTCCACGCCAGCCCTCATTGGCGCGGCGGTCTCATCAATTGCAGCGCCGCCATGCCCTCTATTCTCCCGTCGGCACGCAAAATCGATTTATTTAAGCTCGTTACCTGAACTGCCGAAAGCTTCGCGACCAGCCTTCAGCGCCAGCCGATGGCGGGCATAGGAAGGATTCCAAACCAGATCTCCCATGAGGAATCGGACGATACGCCCACGTTTCCCTCTGAAAACGCCATCTAGAATCACGAGACTCCCTCCAGGGAATTCTGTGCTAGAATCGCCACCCAAGGAGCCGACATGAAATTCAAGCGGTATTTTCCCATCTTTGCACTTCTTTTTTTACCCGGAATCCTGATCGCATCAGAAAAATTCGACGGCACCTGGAACACCAAGGTCAGCTGCCCGCCCAAAGGCAACACCGCGGGCTTTACGTGGAATTTTGACAGCCTCATCCAGAATGGGAATCTGCGCGGCGTACACGGCACCGAAGGACAGCCCGGGGGGTTTGTCCTCTCAGGAAAGGTGGCCGACGACGGGAGCGCAAAGCTCAGCGGCGATGGAATCATCAACTCCCGTCAGTATGCTCGCGGACTCTTTGCTCACAAGGGTGAAGAATACACCTGGGACGTCAAGGCCCAATTCAAGGAAACTGAAGGAACAGGCCTCAGGAATGAAGGCCTCGGTATTGTGGGCCGTCCCTGCACATTCGAATTCGTGAAGCAACAGCCGACGAATCCGGCGGGCGGGCGCTGAACTTTTTTCACTCGAAGATGCAGTGGCCCTTTGACTGTTTGCTTCCTGATCGCACATTGGAAGCGCACCCACCGCGCCGTGGAAATGACTCCGGTTGCGCGGCCTGAATGACGGTCCGAGTTAGTTCATTGTTCTTGAGCCGCTCGCTTTCCCTCAAACCGAAAGAGCTGGCGACGCTGTTTTTCGCGAGGCGCCCAACCGGCCTGCCAGTTGAAGCAGCGCCTCGTCGTGGCCGCGGGCCGCAGCCAGTTGCATACCGCCGTCGGTGCAAGGAATAGCCACTGCGGGCACACCGGCCAGGCTGAAAGGCGTTGTGTACCGCAACAGACGCGGGCGTGTCTGGCTATGGTCCTGTCCGGCAACGAGGCGCGCAACAGGGGCACATGGAAGCAAGAGCAGTTGGTGGGTTGCCAAGAGCTCGTCCATGCGCATGCGAAAATCGGCAAGACGCACGCGCATCGCGGCAATTTCTGTCGGCGTGATGCGGGCGCCACCCTCCAGCCGCTCGCGGATAGCAGGCTCAAAGCGCTCGAAGTGGCCGGCATGCTGGCGCGCGGCCTCCCATGCCTGAATGGGCGCGAAGATCTCCCGCGAATCTGCCCACCAGTCGACATCGATGATGCTGGACTCGAGACCGAGAGCTTCCAACTCGCGGATAGCGGCATGGAAACTGGCGACGATCTCAGGCTCGCAATCGTTGAGAAAACCGTCGCTCACTGCGGCGAATCGCGTGAAGGCGGAGACTGCAGCCGGCTCGGCAGGCGCAAAGAGGCTGGCCAGAAGCGGCGCATCTTCGAGATCGCGAAAGAGCCAACCCATGGTGTCGAAGGATTCCGCCAGGTGCGCGGCGCCTCGCCAGTCGCCGCGGCTGAGCGTGGCTCGATAACCGGCCAGTCCGCAGAGAGCGGCCGGTACGCGGATGGATCCGCCCGTATCTGTACCGATGGCCGCGATAGCCGAGCCTTCGAGCACGCTGGCGACGGCACCGCTTGAAGAGCCGCCGGTTAGCGCGCCGGGGTTGCCGGGTTGCAGGCAATCGCCAAACTCCGGATTCTCGCCCGTAATCCCGTATGCCAGTGGATGCAGGTGAGTCTTGCCTATGATCACGGCGCCGGAAGCGCGAAGTTGCTCCACCAGCCAGGAATCGCGCACAGCAATTCCATTCAGATCGCGATAAAAACGAACGCCACAACTGGTCGGAGCGCCGGCAAGATCAAAGCAATCCTTCACCGAGACGGGGAGGCCCCAGAGGGCGCCGCGGCCATCCAGGAATAGTCCGCCTTTGCCGGGCGAAATGGACTCGACGCGCAGCGCTTCCGAGCGGGTCCACGCCTCGTCCTGCCAGAGATAGGTATTCTTTCCCTCATTCCGGCTGGACTGCGCTAGAGCCTGATCTGCAAGAGCGCATGGCCGCGCACCTCCAGTCGCGAGCGCTTCGCGGAGGCTCGGGATCGTCCACGCTGAACTAAGCATAGAGGAATTGTAATTGCATGAAAACCGGGCCGGATTCGCAATCTTTCCCGAGCGCGGAAACCATGCTGCACGGCGCGGCCCCTGCGAAGCGCGCGTCGGACCATCCCGCCCATTTTGGCGCGAGCACGGTCAATTTCACTCCATGTTTCACGATGGGAAAGGCGCAGCAGCGGTCTGGAGGATGATCCAGTTCCTTCAGAAGGGCAACAGGTTGTCCCCGTCATCGAACAACATGTCCCTGGCACCTGAGATCAGTTCGACTGCCGGAGAACTCCCGAGAGAGTGCAAACAGGATTCGGAGACGAGCAGGCGTTCCAGATTGAGAGTGTCGGTAATGCGCACCACACGCAACCTCTCCGGATTCAGGGTGGCGAGAGAGGCAATGGCTTCGTGAATGGTTTCGCGGTCCGTATCGAAGTGAATGGGAATCTTCGCCGGGTGTAGTCCGATGGACGTGAGCGCGTTGACATATGTGTAGCGCATGTTGAGCGCCCGCACCGCGCGGGTGGTGGTAAAGTCGGCAAGGCCAATGCCTATTCCATTGCCATTGGTTGCAGGCGAAAGGTCGCGAACGAAGATGCGAGAGATGTGCGGCGACCGGATCCCGTTTGAGCCGAGCGCGGTGGAATAGCCCATGATCCCGCGGCCAATCACATTCGTATCCATGCCCGATCCGCTGATCTCTTTTCCCAACTTGTCCACGATCAGCAAATCGATCTCATTCAGCGGCAGGCGCGGCATCAATTCACGGGCCTTCTCGAGCAGACAGGACTCCTCGGTGGGGATATCCTCGGGGCGCATCACAACGATTTCAGCGGTTTGATGATGTTGATCCTCAACAATGGCCACACCGAAAAGGATGGGTACCGCACCGAGGATTACGCGAGAAAATTCGCGGATCACGGCTTCATGTCCCATGTGCGCTGCGGCCCGGTGGGCGTTGGCCGCCCCGGCCTGTTTGCCGAATCCAATCGTCAGCATCTTTTGAATGCCGCTTCCCAAAGGCCCGTGAAAATCAGTATGGGGCTTCACGCGGTTGAGGACCACCACGCCGTCGGCCTGAAGCGCAGAGGCGCTGAAAACTACATCCAGACCGTCGAAAGCTGTACCAATTTTGAGGACTTCCATGCCCGCTACAATGGGGACACCCACGGTCTCTGCAGTGATTCCATAATCTGCCAGGACCCGGGTCTGACCCTCCGGCGTAGCCCCGCCATGGCTGCCCATGGCGGGCACCACAAAAGGCCTTGCGCCCGCGCCTATAAGCACGCCAATCGTCGCCTTCACAATCTCCGCGATGTTGGTGATGCCGCGGCTGCCCACGCCTACGGCAATCCTCATTCCCGGCACGACTTTCTCGCCCATTTGCGCGAGGTCGAACTGCTGCCGGAGCACTTCTTGAAGATCCAGTTGCGGCGAGGCCGGAAAACGTTGCCTCACTTCGATCATGCGTGGAAGTTCATGTTTCATCGTCATTCTCAAAAGGTTATCGCAATCAAGCTACAGGGGCTCAACGGAAATCTGCAGTTTCAGCTCGAAAGCTCCTGCAAAGAAAACGCGGGCACGAGCGGAGGCCCGTGCCCGTCGAAGAGGTCGAATCAGCAAACGGCGCTTCGCGACGCGCGCAGTTTGACGATTCTGCTACTTGCCCTTCGCCGGCTGATTGGCGATGATGCGGCTGGCAATCTTGGCATACGTCGCGGCGGGAACAATATTCTTGGTCTTCAGCTGAGTCTTGTTGGCGTAGGGACGGCCGGAGACGATCTTCTGGGCATAGGCGTCGCCAACGCCGGGCAGAGCCTTGAGCTGGGCCAGTGAAGCGGTGTTGATGTCCACCAGGTTGCTTGAAGCTGCAGCCGGGGCGGGCTTGGCGGCGGGCTTAGTCTGAAAGGCCGCTGCCGGAAGTACGCTGAAGAGCGTGGCGGCAGCGAGAGCCAAAATCGCAGTGGTAAAGCGGGCAGTTTTCATGTATTTCTCCTTTGCGTTCGTTAGTGCGGCCGTTTTGACCTGAGGGCTGCGGTGAAGGTCTGCCTTGAGCTCCAGACATCGTGCGATCCGAGTCTTTCACCTCAAAGGAATGAAACCGATTGGGGAATCCTAGCCTTTTTGCCCGCCGAACAGGCTTGTGACCGAGCCGAGCAGACCGCCCAGCCCACCTGCATCAGCAGCTTGACCGCCGTCCGCGCCCGGCTGCAGGCCGAGCAGAGGTAATACCGCACCTTGCAGGGATTCCGGAATCTTGGACTGCAGGTGGCTGGCAACAAGTTGAATAACTGCCTGGGATTGATCTGGGCTCAACCCAACCTTCTGTTGCAGTAATTGTTCCAGTTCATTCATGATGAATTTCCTTTCGAGGGAGGCGCTTCGGTTGGAGCCGGAGAACCTGAATGTTGGGGAGAATATCCCGAAGGTTTGCTACGGAGGACGTTCCATTGAGGGGCGCGACGCAGTGAATGTGAAACCGGTTTGGATGCACTCAGCCTTGAGGTCCGCCTATTAAGTGTGCCGGTTGAAGCTGACCGGCTACGCCGGCAACAAAACCGAAGTTTGAAGTGAAAGATGCCGCCTTTCGATCGTTGCAAAGGCGCTTCGAAATCGTCACCCACCCGGGCCGCCGCTCGCAACCACGCCAGCGGGGCCCGGAGATGGGCAAATAAGCTAGCCTCGACCCTTGGTGACCAACCGGAAGATAAACACCACCAGTATCGAACCGCCAAGGGCGATCAGGAGGGTATAGATTAGCCCACCCGACGGCGCCAGACCGATATGCCCCGCGATAAAACCGCCTACCAGCGCGCCCACGATCCCTAGAAGGATGTCAAGCCAGAATCCGTAGCCGCCGCCCTTCATGATCTTTCCAGTGGCCCAACCTGCCACTAGACCAATGAGAATCCACCACAGTAGGTGCATATTTCCCCCTTATCCTTTCACAGTGAAATTGAGTTCGCCAGACGAGGCCCGTGGGGAAAGGCTTCGCAGCGCAGCCAAGTATACTCCCACAACAAAGGGTTTGGGCAGAGACTTCTCCATACGCGTCGCGGGTCGCAATCCAATCTTCCAACCACGGCTCCCGGACGGTTGCGCCTCGCGCACTCCGGCCGCGCGGCTTAGAGAAGCTGCCAGAGGCCTGAATCAGCGGAAAGCAAGTACGTTTTCCACTCTCTATATCGCCGGACGGTTGGTAAGGAGTCCCAACTGCAGAAAATCGCACTGAAAGTACATCTTGCCGGCCCAACAAACGGGCAGGCAAGACAGACTCGTCCCGGACTGCCAGTTTGAGCCCGGAGTCACTTGCTCTGGTCGCCCCATACGATTGTGCGAGCGCCATCCAGACGCGCGGAGACGACGGCTCAGGAACGAATAGAATATGCGTTCCTGAGCCGTTTCAATGCTCAAATTTAACCGGGGTGTAATAGCCACCCTGATCTGTCGATTAACCCTGGCTATCGGACTTTTCTTCTTCCTTCTTGTCAATCAAGTTAGTGATGGCTTCGGTGCCCTCAAAGCCTGCGATGGCAGCGATGCCCTCGGTCACAATCCCTGCATTTGGATCCAGTTTCTTGGCACCCTCAACGGCGGCGAAAGCTCCTGCGGCTTCTTCAAGAAGTCCCATAATTTTCTCCTTTGCGATTTTCGAATCGGTCGATTTGGGCCGAACCCGGTTCGAAGATGCTAAAGAATATCACGATGGATTTAAAACAGGGACCCGTCTTTTTTCCACAGTCCAGAAACGGAGTACGGGGCGTTTTCCCGTCGCGGAGCTTCAAGTTCTGGCCGGCAACAAACATAAAGGCCGCATGCGCTAGGGGCGGAGTTATAGGGAGGAACGAACCTGCGACTGGTTCAAACACCAATGGAAAACCTCATTTTAGCGGGTTGTCTTTCGGCACGGGCTCCACGGGTTACCGGTTGCGGAAGAGTATGAATCGTGCACCTGCGAATTCGTTCTTGCATTTATATCCCCCGAAGTGTAAATTCCCCGAAGCGAAACTGAAACAGATGAAAGGCTATCGAACGCGGAAACAGGACGGTACGCATTCAAGAGAGCCTCGTCTCGAATTCGAACTTACCCCAATGAATCCTTGAGGATTCGAAAGGAACGACGATGAACATTAAGAAAATGATGGGATCGGTGATGCTGGTCGCCGGGCTGATGGTTGTGCACATTGGCGCCGCACAAGCGCCTGCCGGCGCAACAGGCCTGTGCAACGACGGGACCTATTGGAAGTCCTCAATCAAGGTGGGCGCCTGCACGGGGCACAAAGGGTTGAAGACCTGGTACGGCGCTGCTGCCAAGACAACGACAGCGAAGCCGGCAACTACGTCTAAGACGACTACGGCAAAGACGTCGAAATCTGCCCCAGCCGCAGCCCCAACAGCTGCGTCGAAGCCCGCGGTAGCGCCCGCTCCCGCAGCGGCGTCCGCACCTGCCAAAGCCGCTCCGGCCGCCCACGCCAAGACCAGCACAAGCAGCTTGCCCCAAGCTGCGGGTGGCGGACCTGGATTGGTTTGGGTCAACACAGCAAGCAACGTCTACCATTGCCCGGGAACACAGTATTACGGCAAGACAAAGGCCGGCGCTTATATGAGCGAATCTGACGCCAAGGCAAAAGGCGCTCATCCGGTGGGCGGAAAGGCTTGTAAGTAATCGCGGCAGAACCGGGCATCCCTGAGGATGCCCAACCGAGCCGGGCAGACTGCAAGCGTCTGCCCGGCAATTATTTTCTGCGAAATGTACCGGCGTCGCGCGCGGATGCGGCAAGTATACTTACGGGATGAAGTTCCCCGGTAATGAACTTGTCGCCCTCCTGGTGGCAGTCAGTTTCGCTGCCGGCCTGAACGTCTACGCGACCGTCGCGACGCTAGGTTTGCTGGCCCACGCTGGAGTGCTCGCTCTGCCCGCCGGATTACAGCTTCTGGCCAGCTGGTATGTGATCGCAGCAAGTGGCGTGCTTTTCGCCATTGAGTTCTTTGCCGACAAGATCCCCGCATTCGACCTGATCTGGAACGCGCTGCACACCTTTATCCGCGTTCCGGTTGCGGCCCTGCTCACCTATCAAGCCACCGCCTCCCTCTCACCGTTGGAGCAACTTGGGGCCACTCTCGCAGGCGGTGCCATTGCGCTGGCAGCCCATGGTGGCAAGACTGCGGTGCGCGCCGCCGTCACGGCGTCTCCCGAGCCGTTTTCTAACATCTCTCTCAGCCTGGGAGAGGACACTCTGGCCGTGTTTCTCACCTGGTTTGCCACCCGGCAGCCGTATTGGGCTGCGGGCATCGTCGCCGTCTTCCTGGTGATCACAATCCTGCTGGTCAGGTGGGTGATAAAAGCGCTCCGCGCACTCTTCGGGGGAGCGGAACACGCGCTGGCCGGATGAGCAACCGTTCATTCAATGGCTTTTAGAGCCATAAGCCTTGTGAATAAAGCGGCCTCAAGACGGAAGTCACGTGTATCGCTCCATCATTTGTCTTGCAGTTTGCGCCGGACACAAATGAAGCCTGTGCCGGCGAATGGCTGCCCGGCTTATCCCTCACTGTATGGGATCCAGACCTGCATGACGGATGGGCCCCGGTTCGCCCACGCATAATAAGGAATCAGCCTCAACGTAGTCGGTTTTGCCTGCACTTGCGCGGTCGCCCCGGCGGGGTAGTAAAGTCTCTCTTCTGCCGTCGAGTTGCTGATGGATCCGGGGTGCTCAAGCACCATCACGCCGTCAAGAAGATTCGGATCGAACCGGGCAACTGTCTTCGCTGTCGATTGCGCCGCGTAGCCAACCATGTTCTTGGCTTGCTCCGGATCAATCTGATCGAAATGTTCCATGCAGAAGACGATCGGACCGCGTTGAAATGCCACCCGCCCCCGATCCTCGTTGACCGCGGGATTTGCTTTAAGCATGCGGGTTGTCATATCAAAACTCAACAGGATCGTGTCGCCCGCCGACCACCGGCGGCGAATCGCAAGGTATTCTCCGGGCCGCGCATTGCCAGTCTGCACCCCATTCACCTTCACTCGAGTTTCTTCCGACCAGCCAGGGATACGAACATTCACCGCAAACTCACCCGGCGTCGCTGGGCTTACGTCGATCTTGACTTCGCCTTCCCAGGGATATTTTGTCGTTTGCCGGATGGTCAGTCCGTTGCCGTTCTCCAGATGCCAGCGCATCTCCGAGTTGTCATATAGATGCACATAAACGCCATCGGAGTTGATGCTGTAGAAGTAGCCGGGAAGCGACGCAAAGGTGCGCTCAAGGTTCGGCGGGCAACAGGTGGTGTCGTACCACGGATTGCGAATGTTGCCATCCGCAGCGTGACGGTCGCCAGTGTTGCCGTTGAGATCAAATGCCAGCGGATTGCGATAACAATACGTCTTGCCGTCGAGCGACATTCCCGAGTTGATGCCGTTGTACAGCGCGCGTTCGATTACGTCGGCGAACCGCGCCTCACCTGAGGCCGCAAGCATGCGCCAGTTCCACATCATGTTGCCAATCGCGGCACAACTCTCGCCATACGCGCGCGCGTTTGGCAACTCATAGGCGTCCCCAAAGGCTTCGCCCGCCTCGCGTGCCCCCACACCGCCGGTCACATAGAGCTGATGCGCTGTCAGATCGTCCCAGAGCGTGTTCAGGGTCTTCCAATAGCTCTGATCGCCGGTTTCAAGGTAATAGTCCGTCGCGCCGCAACACGCATACATGGCACGGACCGCGTGCCCTTCAAGCCTGGTGCGAGAGGTGAATGGAATTCCGCAGAACATGTAAGTGGTTTGCTGCGGACGCAAGGGAATCCTTTCGTCTCCATGCAGAATGTAGCCGGCCAAATCAACATACGCGCGCTTGCCCGTGGTCCGAGAGAGCTCAATCAGCGCCATCTCTATCTCAGGATGTCCGGCGACAATCCCCTTCTGATTCGTTCCCGGGCCGTAGTTGGGAAGCAGGAACTGATCGACGAATCGGATTCCGGCATCGAGCAACTTTTGATCTCCAGTGGCCCGGTAGTACGCGATGGCGCCCTGCAGCAAATGGCCGATGCAGTACAGCTCGTGACCAACCGTCTGGGTTTCATAGAGCATGCGCTGCGGCTTCTTGTCACCCACAAAATAGGTGTTTAGATATCCGCCCGGCTCCTGAGCCGCCACCACACCCTGAATCATGGCGTCGGTCGTATTCCGCAGCTCCGCATGATCTCCCGACTGCAGTGCGAAACCGACTGATTCCATCCATTTGTAGATATCTGAGTCAGAATAGTACGGCCCCTTCTGCGGTTCGCTTGATCTGCCCGCCAGACGGAGGAAGTTATCCATGCGCCCATGCGCCAACAGTTCGTCATGCATACTCGGGATGCTGGCCGTCAAGTTCGTCGCACGCCGCTGCGACCAGAACCCATCCTGAATCGTTACCGCCCTCACCGGCACCGTCTTCAGCTTGGCAAACGAAGACCGGGAGACATCGATCACGCCGGCATCTTTAAACACTGCGTTCGAGGCTTGCCCTGTCTGCACGTCGCCGCTAAACAGCGCAAGAACCCCGCCGGCCCCTGGCTGCGCGTGCGCGAAGGCGGGAGGGATCATAGCGGCCGTGGCAGAAGCAATAAACTTGCGGCGGGAAAGTCCGGATTTCATCGACTGACTCCTTTTTCTGTCTTACAAGTAATCCCGTTCAACTCACTGGGTGCGCATCGTTAAAGATCCGAGTCACGGCCCCAGCCGGCGAGTCTGGAAACCATTCTCAACCCATTCCGCCCTCTTTGGAAAGCGCAAACAGACGATCGAATGAATCCGACTGCTCAAACGCCGGCCATGCGCTGTGCTAAAGCGGGCGTCTTGCGAAAGTCCTGCAAAAAATCGCTTGACAAACGCGAGCATTGCTCATGTAATAGCTGCACAATTCATAGCATTTGCTGCTCGTGTTTCCATTCTGATGTTTCCATTTCGGAGGTGAGTTGTGCGTTTGTCTGTATCCCATTCTTTCCAGAACATCTTGGCAGCGACGGTCTTCTTGATGGCGCCGCTCTTGTTGGCCCAATCGACGCAATCCACCATCCTGGGCACGGTCAAGGACACCACGGGTGCAATGATTCCCGGCGCTACGATCAAGGTCACGAACGTCGATGAAGGTGTGACCGCGACCTATCGAACGGACGCCAGCGGAAACTACCAGGCTTTGGAACTGACGCCGGGAGCTTACCGGGTTCAAGTGAGCAGGACGGGCTTTGAAACCAAGCTGATTGAGGGCCTTCAGCTCTCGGCGCGGCAACAACTGCGGTCGGACGTCACGCTGTCGGTGGCTGGGACGCAGCAGGAGGTGGTTGTAAACGCCTCATCCGAGGGCGCAATCAACACTGAAACTGCCTCAATTTCCGCCACCCTGAGCGAGCAGAATGTATCGGATCTGCCGACCAACTATTACGGGGCCGGCACCAGTCCGCTGTATTCGATTCAAGTCCTTCCCGGAGTGCAAACCGATAATGGCAGTGCGGGTGGAGGGGTCTTTGGCAGCCTTGGGAACATGGGCATCTCGGTGCAAGGCGGTCAGTCGTTCCAGACCGAAGCGTCGATCGACGGCATCTCCGCACAGAATGTGAGGTGGAACGTCCCTCTCGCCGATGCCTTCCCTTCCGCGGAGTCAATCTCGGAGATTCGCGTGGATGGCGTGAACAACAATGCGGAATTCGGTCAGGCAGGAGAGATTACAGTCGTCACCAAGAGTGGAACGAACCAATACCATGGGGTGGGATCCTGGCATTACCAGGACAGCGCCCTCGACGCGAAGGCCTTCGGCCAGACAACCAAACCGCAATTGCAGGACAACGATTTTGGCATCAGCGTGGGCGGTCCGGCAAGCATTCCACATCTTTACAATGGCCACGACAAGACATTCTTCCTTGCAACCTATGAAGGTTATCGCTTCCCTCAACAGTTCGCGCAGCAGGAAATGGTCCCCACCCAGGCTATGCTGAACGGGGATTTCAGCTCGGAGTTTCCCACCACTCCCCTTATCAATCCTGCCGACGGTTCCACCTATTCCAATAACATGATCACCACCATCAACCCCTCGGCGAAACCGTTTCTAAGCCTTTTCCCAACTCCCAATTACCCCAGCGCGGCCCCCTATCCGACAATTGCCGCAGCCCAGAATGGTGACGGATATAACTACACGGTCAACAGTGCCAACAACTACGACAGCAACCAGTTCGACGTTCGCGTCGACCATCACTTCAGCCCCAAAACGCTGCTTTTTGCCAGGTATACCTTCAAGAACATCACTGCGCTCCAGCCTCAGTCTTTGAACGTTCCCTCGGCTACGGGGTTCGACAATTACCGAATTCTGGCCAGCTCACTGATTCATAATTTCACGCCCAACCTGCTCAACGAGTTCCGCTTCGGATTTACGATCGAATACAACGGCGAGCGCAATATCCTGAACGGACAGCCCTACACCAATGCCGCCGGATTTGATTCTGTCTCCGGCACTTTCCCCATCAACGGCGAAACAGTGGTCCAATTTCCCAGTACGCTCACCTCGCTTTATGCGGGCAATTACAGTTCAACGACGCAAAGCCATTTCTTCGACTACGACGACAACCTGACCTGGGTAAGAGGGGCGCACACGGTCAAGGCCGGCGCGGATATCCGTGCCTTCCAATCGATCAGCACGCTGGGCAATGCGACCACGTCCAATGTGGAAGGATTCGCATTTTATGGACTGTACACGAGCGCCTACGATGGCGCCCTGCTGGGTACATCCTTCTCCGGCGCATCGTATCAATTTGCCGACTTCTTGACGGGGGCGCCAATCGAGACCGAATACTTCTCCCTGGTCCCCAAGGACGACGGAGCCACCACCTTTGACGCGCTCTACGGGCAGGACCAGTGGAGGATTACGCCCAGCCTGACGCTCTCTTACGGGCTGCGCTATGAGTTCGATCCCGCCATGCGCGATACGACGGGGAATATCGGGAACTTTGATCCCAGCGTCCCGACGACCGGAGCCGTCATCTATCCCGCCGGCTATGAGAGCAATCTGGACGCGGCCGAGCTGGCTCAGTTCGGCGCCTGCGGTTATGGCCCCGCCGTTACGCCCTACGCGGCCTGCACACCTGTGCTTTCGAGCTCTCAGGCGGGATTGCCTGCCGGGCTGCACAACGCGCAGAAGGATCGTCTTCTCCCACGCGTTGGCCTCGCCTGGCGTCCCTTCAACGACGACAAGACAGCCGTCACCGCGGGATTCGGCATGTACAACATAAGCATCCTCGGCTCCAGCTTTTATGCCATGACCGACCAGTTGCAGGCGGCGGCCCTGACTTACACGAACCTGGAAGGCGCGCCCTACTATCCGCCCACCTACATGTGGCCGCAGACAAGCCCGGGGACGGGGATTACACCGAACTACGGCACCGCGGACTTCGAAGCGGGCAATCAGATCAACTGGAAAAATCCCTACTCGCTGCAGTGGAACCTGTCGCTGGAAAGAGAATCCAAGGGCAATATCGGCGCGCGCGTCTCTTACATTGGAATGAGAACCGACGATCTGGTGGTTTACGCCAACGAAAATCCATTGTCGTATTCCAGCACCACGCCGGCGTTATCGCGTCCGCTCACCGACCGGCCGTTTCCCAACTGGGGGTACATCAGCGATTGCGTGAACGGCGCGCAGGCGTTTTTTAGCGAACTTCAGATTGAGGTTAGTCGGCGCCTGCAGCGTGGCCTCACCTTCGACTCCACTTATACGTGGGCGAAAAATCTCGCAGACAACATGGGCACGACCTCGGGTGGCTTTGTGGGAGAAGTGGGGAACTACGTGTCAGATGTGCACAATATTGGCCTGGACTACGGAAACGTCTACGGTACCCGGCGGCAACGGTGGATAAGCACCGGTTTGTATGAGCTTCCTGTCGGCCGCGGGCATAGTTTCGGCGCCAACATGAGCCGGGCGGCGGATGCGCTTGTCGGAGGCTGGCAGCTCAGCGGCATCTTCCTGATTCAGACCGGCCCTTATATCGAGGCGACCATTCCGGGCGGGGACGCCGACCCCTCGGGAACCGGCTCCGGAACCTTGTACAACCTTACTCTACGCCCCGACATGACGGGTAATCCGGTTGTCCCCTCCAACCGCACCAGAAACCAGTGGCTCAATCCGGCCGCCTTTGCGTGTCCCAGCAATACCGGGTACAGCTCAGCTACTTATGCCGGCAATCCCTGCGGCGTTGGGGCTACCTCGAATCCGATCGGACGATTCGGTAATGAGAGCACTGGCAACATCCTAGGCCCCGGTACGGTGAATCTTTCGGCGGGACTCGATAAGGATCTGGTCATCAAGGATAACTATCGCCTGCGCTTCGAGAGCACTTTCACGAACGTTCTGAACCATACGAATCTCAACGATCCCAACACCAATATTACGGATCCGGATTTCGGCAAGATCACCGGCGTCCGCAACTCGGATTTTGGAGGGGCGCGCACCGGCCAGATCGCATTGAAGTTACAATTCTAACCCTTGAGTTGCTGCATCATTCGGGCCTGCCCTTGAGAGTTTCCAATCCAGATCAACTGGTCATCTCTCGGGGGTAGGCCCAGAAAATATCTCTGCACTCGGCGCGCTCCTGCTGTCCGCGCAGATCACCTGCGGCTACAGCGGTTCCACAGTTGCTCGATCCCGAAGCGATGAGGCTAAGTGGCTTTTTTATCAAGAAAAAGCCGCCTCGGATAGCGCCAGAAGAGGCTACAAGTACTGTGGAACCGCTCTAGCTGTGAAGTTTCAACAGGTTGTCCATTCGATCTGACTGCGAGAAGCTGGTTCTGCGACGAATCAGATTTCCCGGAGGGATCGAATGGACTATCACCAGAATGCCCGACTGACCGTTCATAGTCGAGAGCAGTTGGCCAGATATGTAATTGAGCAGGGCGGCACGTTGAAGGCCGCTGCAGCGGCCTTCAACGTGAGCGATAAGACTGCGGCCAAATGGGTGCGCCGCTATCGAGAACGTGGACGAGCGGGAATGAAAGACCGCAGCTCAAAGCCGCATCGCTCGCCCAGGCAAACGTCATCTTCTTTATTAGAAAGGGTTTTGGTTCTTCGCCGGCAGCGCTGGAACGGCTGGCGCATCGCCCACGAACTCAAACTCAGTCGGGCCACCGTGAGCCGCGTCCTGCGTCGCGCCGGAATGAATCGGCTCCGCTCGCTTGATCCGCCCCCGCCCGTGATTCGCTACGAACACCAGCATCCGGGCGACCTGATCCACTTCGATATCAAGCGCCTGGCCCGCATCCGCAGGCCCGGGCATCGGGTCACCGGCCAGCGTCGCGGAGAGTCACGGGGCGTCGGCTACGAGTACCTGCACATCGCCATCGACGATCACAGCCGCATCGCCTACTCCGCCATCCTGCCCGATCAGACCCACCACTCTGCCATGCGTTTCTTCCTCATGGCCAGGGCCCATTACGCGCGCTTCGGCATCGCCATCCGACGCGTACTCACCGACAACGGTTCCTGCTATAAACACTGGCTGTTTCGCAAGCTGCTCCATCGCCAGCACGTCAAGCATCGCTTCACAAGACCCTACACCCCGAGTACCAACGGAAAAGCCGAACGCTTCATCCAGACTGCCTTGCGCGAGTGGGCATACGCACACTCCTACCAGAACTCAGAACAACGAACTGAGCAACTCGAACTGTGGATGCACGATTACAACTTCCACAGGCCCCACTCGGGCATTAAACTAAAGACTCCCGCTTCCCGCGCCGGCATGAATCGGAACAACCTCTTGAGCCTCCACAGCTAGCGCGCCACTCGCACTCGCAAAATTTTCGACCGGTTGGTAGGCAACGACACATGGAATTCATCCCCGTTGAGCCGACGGGACGGCATCCATTTCTGCCCCTCGAACGTGCCTTCCTCAATTGAGAGGATCTCTGCATCGCGCAGAGGCCCTTCCAACTCGCGGAAGGTTACATCGAAGCCTGTGCCCATCACAACGAAGTCGTCGGGGGCGAGCTCGACGATCATGCCTCCGGCCCTGCCTTTGGCAGGGTCGAATGCAGCAGTGAAGTTGACATTTGCAGCCAGCCGATCCCCGACGCGAATCGACATTTTCCAGTCTTCTCCATTTCCCAGCCCCTGCAGGACGGGATGCAGCTTACCCGTGTACTGGTAACGCGCAATCAGCGGAAGAAGCGGACGCAGTACGCGGTAGGTATCCTCAAATCCGGCGCCGATCGCCGCTGCCGGGCCGCCGTTTGCAACATCATCGATCCCGAAGGGGCTGAAGCCAATCGCATTGAAGTTGCCAAATGCCGTATACGCAAAGGGAATGAAGTATGGATTGAAGTTCGTCTCCGGTACAAAGAGCGGGTTATCCGGCCGGGTATATTGAGCGGCAACATCGTAGAACTTGGGGTAGTAGATATCGGGAGCCAGAATGTCGATGGCAGGCGCCGCGGCTTTCCACACATCGAGCACATTTAAAGTTGCGCCACCGCTAGGCCATCGGCCGGCTCGCTCCTCGCCTTCGATCAACCAGACATTGGCGTACATGGGCAATGGATACTCATGCTTGCCGGCGCTCGCTACCGTGTTCACATAATCGGCGATCAGCCATGCGCTGAACGCCTCCGGCGCTAGCTGGCCAAAGACTTGTTTCCAGTTGCCGGACTTCGGCGACCGATTCCACTCCTCAGCCATCGGAGCGGAGAGCTGCTGGCGATGACTTTCAAGAAAGCTGAGCAGTTCCTTCGGGACGGGCTGGCCGAACAGTTCGCTTGCTGCCTCCGAGTAGTCGCGGTCCGTTCCGAACAGGCCGGGCTCATTTTCCACTTGCACCATCAGTACTGTGCGCTCACCCTCGTCGACGCTCTTTACGTGGTGCAACAAAGCAGCAAACGCACGCGCGTCGCCTTCCATGGCGCTACGGCAGAGAGGTGAAATGATTTCCATCTCTTCGCCTCGTGCACCCCGCACGCGAGTGTATTTCTGCTTGTCGCGCTTCATCCACTCGGGCACATAGTCACTCTCACCGTTTTTCCATGTTCCGAACCACAGAAGCACCAGATGCAGATCCCGCTTGCGCGCAGCCTGGATTGCCATGTCAACGGAGCTGAAGTCGAATTGACCCTCTGCGGGCTCGATCGCCTCCCAGTAAACAGGAACTTCAGCAGTGTTGGCATGCCAGTTTGCCAGCACATCCAGTGACCGATTCAGATCGTCCGCATTCGAGGTATCGGAATTGTGCACCTGGCCACTAAGCATCAGATAGGGGCTGCCGTCAACGAGAAGGCGATATGAACTGCCTGTCTTCTCAATGCTGGGAACCGGCTTGGTAGCCGGCTGTGCGACGCAGACGACGGTAGCAGCCTGCCAGGAAAGGAGGGCGCAGATGAGGCCCCCTGCAAGGCTTGAAAACTGAAATACGTTCTGAGAGCGCAAGCGAGTATTCATGGTCATTTCTCTACGATCAGGAATCAATTAGAGCTCCAACCGGATACAGACCTGGCCGTACGATTGTTGCCAAAGTCCGCCCCGCGGGTTGAGGTGATTTTCCAAAATTCGGATTTGTGATATCAAGCTGCGGATCATTCAGATTGCCGTGATCGGGCAGATTGGTAAAAGTGCCTTCCGCGCGCAGATTGAAGGAGCCGCGGGCAGAAGTGCGAGAAGGAACAGGACCGAGAAATGCCCGCGCCCATCGCGCATCGCACACCTCTCAAACCCAAAGCATAATACATGAGTATTGATTATGTTATAAGAGGTTTGCAAGCACTATTTTCACGCGCTGCTTCCGGATGATCCGCCTTGTAGAAAGCAGGAACTCTATCCGGATTGCGTATTTGAAAATCGGCAGTATTCGCTTCTATCAAGATTGATGAAGGGAGTTATCCTCGATCTCAATGAATTCATTTGCCAAATATATCCGGCCTTGAATGACATTTATCTGGCATTTCCAGAAGCATTCTGATATATCTCGCAAAGAAGTCTTATGCTCACCTTCTGAAACACTTCGATGTCTCCAGCAAGGTCTGCTTGAATCTACGCTCTCTGGTGGCAGGTTTGTGCCACCAACGTGCGTATTCCGGACAACTCGGTCATAGCGCCGGTTCAAACAGTTGCCAATCCCCTCGGTTGTCACCGCACTGGCCGGATTTGGGTGACCGCCCGGGAGCCCGTGCTGATTCGTTATGCCCGGTCGAACAACCCTGTTTCCGGTCTGTACAATTGAGTAGCTTCGACCCTCCCCTTGTATTTCCGCGCGGTAGTCTGTCGTTACAGGAGATGTTTTCTCCTGAGACTTTCCTATTGATGCCATCCCGGTGAGATCACTTCGAACCAATAGGAAGATATAACTTGTGTTGGATGGCAATGCGATGCGACCGAGGTAAGTCCAGATGATGGATGTTGAGAATCGAACTCAGATCAAGCGCCAGCCGCAACAAAAACGAAGTCAGGACCGTTTCGAGCGGGTTCTGGATGCGGCTCTTCGACTGTTTGCAGCACACGGATACGAGAGTATTTCCATGCGCGAAATCGCACGGGAATCCGAAATGCCGATCGCCACGGTTTATCAGTACTTTCCCATGAAGCTGGCGATCGTGCGCGAGATCTGGTCGCGCTACACTGCGGATATCACGAATGCCCTGGCCGACGGTCTTCGCCAGTCCCTTGAGAAAGAAACGGACCAGTCCAGGCATCTTATCGGAATGATCGTGGATCGCATGTCCGAGTTACAGGCTTCCAATCCTACCTTTATCGAGATTTGGAGTTGCGTTGCTGCGTCCCTTGAGCTACGCGCGCTCAACGTGGAAGATTCTCTGCAGAATGCGCGCCTCATCGCTGATTTCCTGCAAAAGGTGCATCCCCGGGTAAATCATCGATGGCTTTATGACCGGGCTTTAATCGCAGTCGAAATGTCCAGCTCGACTACCCGATTAGCTTTGGGGCTGCCCGAACCGCACCGTGCGCGGCTTCTCAATTCCTTGAAGGCTGCGATCGCCGAATTGGTAAATCCCGATCTCCACGCGGAATCGAAAGTCAGATCCTCCGGATCTGGGAAAACGCGCAACAAAACCCCACAAAAGCACGCTAACCAGACATCAACCACTGCAAGATCCGCTCCTTCAAGGCGGTAAACGGTGGATACCGGACGTCGATATCCATCCAGAAAGGCTTCCTGACAACTGCCTTTGCGTGAGAGAAAGCATCGAAAGTGAAGCGGCCATGGATTGCGCCCATTCCGCTTCCTCCAACGCCGCCAAATGGCAGGCCGGTCACAATCTGATTAAGGATTGTATCGTTGATCAGCAGGCTGCCCGAACTCATCTCACGCTCCACGCGATCCTGCACGGAGCGGTCCTTCGTAAACAGATAAAACATAAGAGGTTTGGAATGCCGGCGGATAGACCGTAAAGCTTCGTCAAGGTTTTTGTAGCCAACGACAGGAAGAATCGGTCCAAAGATTTCCTCCTGCAGGACAGCCGCCTCTGCGGGAAGGTCCGTGAGAAGTGTGGGCGCAATGAACAGTGACTCGCTGTCGTGTTGTCCACCGTAGACGACAGTCCCTTCACTGAGCATCCCGATCAGACGATTGAAATGCGCGCTGTTAACAATCCGTCCAAAGTCAGGGCTCGCCTTGGGATCGACACCGTAGAGGCTTTCTATCTCAGCCTGTAGCAGGGTGAGGAATTTGGGGCGCAGAAACTCCGGCAGCAGAACATAATCCGGCGCCACGCATAACTGTCCGGCGTTCATGAATCGTCCCCAAACGATCCGTCGCGCTGCAGTCTTCAAGTCCGCGTCTTCCAGAACCAAAGCCGGATTCTTGCCACCCAATTCCAGTGTGACTGGCGTGAGGTTTTCAGCCGCTGCCTTCATCACGATCCTGCCGACTCGATTGGAACCCGTATAGAGAATCGTGTCAAAACGCATCTGCAAGAGACGAGCGGCATTCTCCGCTCCACCGCCCACAACGACGACTGCCTCTGGGTCCAGGTAGCGCTCCAGTTCCGTCGCCATCAATGCGGCAGACTCGGGCGCATTTTCAGAGAGCTTGGCGACCGCCAGATTGCCTGCCGCCAGGGCGCCTGCCAGCGGAATCAGGATCTGCTGATAGGGAAAGTTCCACGTGCCGAAGATCAGCGCCAGTCCATATGGCTCCCTTCTGATCCAGCTTCTGCCGGGCATAACCGCCAGCGGAGTTCGGACATATTGCGGACCCATCAAGCGGCGCAGGTTGCGCTTCAGGAAGTTGACCTCGGCACGGACCATGAAAATGTCGGCGCTTCTGGTTTCCATCGCGCAGCGCCCCAAATCAGCCCTGAGTGTCTCGAGTATCTGTGATTCCTGCTCTTCAAGAAATCGCAGAATTCCGTCAAGACGCGCAATTCTCCAGGAATAAGTTTTGGCAATACCCTGATCGACCGTCGCACGCATCTGCGTAATCCGGTCTTCGGGAATCTGCGAAAAGTCGACGGCGGCCATAGGCATCCTGTGCTGTAGTTTACTGTTTCAGTCTTGTTACTTCGTCATCATCGTCAGTAGAGCATGGCGTCAATGTTGCACAGCGCTGATTTGGCAGTCTCGATCACTCAGACACTAGACGTCTGGAGCCGGACACCTTTGTGCCAGCGCAACAAAACCAGGCTGAAAAGTCCCATGGCGATCAGATCAATTCCGAGAATAAGTACTGCAATTTGGGATGCAGTCAGATAGGAACCCAGAATCGCAGGCACTCCCGGTCCCACGCCGTTACCCAGAGTGACCATCGCGGTTGCTGCCGCCACGGCGCGCCCCAGTCTATCGATATTCGCCGATAGACCTAACTGGTAGATCAGGGATGAAAGATTGGTCAGGGCCTGCAGGATATTGGCCGCGACAAAGACCCAGTGAACGGGCACCGTGCCGACAAGCACAACGGATACGGCATTCGTGGCCAACAGGAAAAAAAGCGTGGGGAAAAGTCCAAAACGTTCGCCCGCCCAAGCCGCTCCGGAAGCTCCTGCGAGAAGAACCAGCGTGGAAAGCGCCAGAATGAACCCGATTGAATCGGCACTCAGGCCAGATGCCCTGCCATACACTCCATCCAGACTCCAGAACGCTCCTTGCCCAAGTTGCGTCAGGAATACGGACGACACTACGACAATGGCAGGCAATGAGAGGTGCTCCGGCTCGGCCATTCTTTGTCCGGAGCGCCTGACAGGCACTGCCGGCAGCCGCATGAGCAGAAAGGCACCTGCCACGAAATCCAGCAACAGGCAGAAATACAGTCCGCGGTAACCGGAATGGTCAATCAGCCAGGGAAGGACGGCAAACAAGATCGCGGCATTGACAATGGAAGCGATGGTCACGATCGCGATGAGCCGTTCACGGTCGATGCCGCGGGCCAGCACGCGCATAGCTTCGGCGCCCACAATGCCCGCTCCGATTCCAACCACCAACCGGGAGGCCACGAGGTTTGGCAACGCCGGTGAGAGAAGCGTCAACAGTGTCCCAATCACCGCTAAGAATCCGCCTGCGAGCGCCCATCTGCGCACCGAGTGCACGTGATCCCAGGCGCTCAAGAGAAGCGTGGTTAACGAAGCCGTCGCCAACTCAGCACTGACCAGAAACCCGGCTCCCGTCGCCGACAGCCCGGCCTTGAGACGCAGAGTATCGACGAAGACGGGAAGCAGGCTCATGGTTGTGCCCAGAATCAGCTGGGCCCCGATTGCGGGCAGTAGAATTGCCCGGTCCCTGCTTCGCGGAAAAAGTGACTTCAGCATGACACCTGCCGAACAAACGCTAAGATTCTGTCCTCATCGACCGAGGCATAGTTTGAGACGTTGAAACGTCCTCGCAAAATGCAGGGATGAATCGCAATTAGAGAAGGATTTCGTATGTCATGTCAAGGAGTTGCGTTAACCTTAGCCATAATTGCGCTCTTCGGCCAGAGCCGGGCTGACGGCGGTTTCCGAACCATGAATTCTTCGATTGACTAATATGACTATCGCTCATATTCTAAATCAGACGTTTCAGCATGGCCGAGAACGGACTTGAATGTGAAACTCAGCTCTTTCAACGATTTCGTGCTTGCGGTGGATCTTGGGACCTCCGGCTGCAAATGCGCACTCGTGGATCAAGCGGGGAATGTTCTGGCCTGGGCATTTCGCCCTGTCACCTTGCACTTTGTGGAGGACGTCGGCGTAGAACAGGACCCACTGGAGTGGTGGCAGGCCTTTCTTGAGGCGGCCAGGGAATTGATCGCACAGCTTCCAGAATCCGGTGGCCGAGTTGTTGCCGTCTGTTGCTCCTGTCAGGGCGAATGCACCGTTCCCGTCGATCGAAACGGAGTTCCTCTGCACCGTGCTCTCTCCTGGCTCGACATGCGAGGCGCCAGGCAAATCCGGCGGAGAGCCGGTAATCGCTTCTTCTCCGTCTTTGGCTACGGGCCCGTCAAGCTGGCGCGCTGGATTTCCCGCACTGGCGGCGCTCCCGCGCTCTCCGGCAAAGATCCTGCGGCGCACATGGCATTCATTCAGGAAGAATATCCGAATATCTATTCGCGAACCTCTAAATTCCTCAATGCTCTGGATTACATGAATCTTCGTCTCACTGGACGATTCACGGCCACAGTGGATTCCATTCTGACTTCCTGGGTCACCGATAACCGCGACCCCGGCAGAATTCATTACGATCGCGCATTAATCCGTCAGTCAGGCATTGATTCCGATAAGTTCCCTGAGATTGTTTCCTGCACCGATCGTCTGGGTCCTCTTTCACCAGAGGCGGCACGGGAATTGGGGCTGCCGGAAGAAACGCCCGTCATCGCCGGCGCTGTCGATAACTCCGCAGCGGGAGTCGGTTCCGGCGCAGTTCGGGACATGGAGGCACACATCTACATCGGCACGTCTTCCTGGATCGGCGCCCATGTGCCGTTTAAGAAGACCGATGTTTTCTCGCAGATTGCCACTGTGCCCTGCGCAATTCCCCAACGATACATGGCGATCGGCCTGCAATCTTCAGCCGGCTCCAGCCTTGGTTTTCTAAAAGACAGGCTGCTCTTCCCGGTCGATGAGCTGAACACCGGGATACCGGAAGATCCGTATTTCGCCATCGAGCAGCTCGCTGCCGCAATACCACCGGGGGCGCATGATCTTCTCTATTTGCCCTGGCTTTTCGGCGAACGCACCCCTGTAGACGATTCCACCCTGCGTGCCGGTTTTCTCAACCTCTCGCTGGCCCACCAACGCGGCGACATGATTCGCGCGGTTCTGGAAGGCGTTGCACTCAACACGCGCTGGATGCTTGAGCCCTTTAACCGGTTCCTTGGTAGCCGCATCGACAAAGTCACGCTGGTTGGAGGAGGAGCGACATCCAACCTTTGGTGCCAGATCTTCGCGGATGTCTTGAAGATTCCCGTGCTTCAGCCGGTCGCACCCGTTCAGACCAACGCAATCGGCGCAGCCTTCCTCGGGTTCATCGGCATCGGCACTCTCTCGTTTGAGCAGCTTCCCTCAATTACTCTCATACGCCAGGTTTATGTTCCGCAACCCGGCAGTGCGGCTGTTTACGATGAGCTCTTCGCGCGCTTCCGGCTGGCTCACCGGCAGCTTAGGCCTTTCTATCACAGGATCAACAGAAATAAGAGCGTGCAGCGATGAGTTTTCTCGCCGAACGTCGTGAGGTTCTCGCCACCTGCCTTCAACTGGCGGAGAAGGGATTTCTGGCAGGCACAAGCGGCAATATCGCCTGCCGCGCAGGCGCCAGCCATTTTGCCATCACTCCCTCGGCATCGGACTATTACGCTATGACGCCCGAAGACATTTGCGTTGTGCGCCTTGACGATCTGACTTGTATCTTCGGTAACCGTCGCCCCTCCGTGGAGTTGCGTCTCCACGCGGCTGTCTTCCGAAAGCATGAAGATTGCAATGCCAGTCTCCACACCCATCAACCGATCGCCAGCGCCTATTCCCTGCTCGGCAAAGATCTGATTCCGCAAATTCCCTCACATCGGCAGGTGCTGGGAAAAATCGTCCCTTGTCTTGGCTACGCACCGTCGGGCACAACTTGGCTCGCAAACCGACTCTTAAAGCGCCTGTCTACGGATACGCACGCTTATCTAATGCGGAATCACGGTGTGATTTGCTGCGGATCTTCAGTCCCTCAGGCCGTGGAGCGTCTTGAAGCTCTTGAATCTTCCTGCGGCCTCTTCTTTAGCAATGCCATGTCGAAGCGCAGCCTGGCGGAGCCCAGGCCATGGCACGCCGATGTTCAATACTTGCTTTCTCACAACGATGGTCAGGAGTCATTGCAATGAGCTCTTCTTCTGTTGCCATTCCAGCGGCGAATCAAGCCGCTTCATCCCCTCAGTCCGGTATCTCGGAATGGCACGACACGGGTGAAATCTATGCGCGGCTGAAGGAGCTGCTTAAACAGCCCATTCGACCCATTCGACGCCCGGAAATGGAGAAGGTGCTCGTTTACTTCGATCGGCACTGCTCCGCATCGAAGCGTCTCTCCGAAGAAGCCAAAACAGTCATTCCAGGAGGCGTGCAGCACAATCTCGCCTTCAACTACCCGTTCCCCCTGGCCATGGTCAGTGCAAAGGGCGCGCATTTAACAGACGTCGACGGCAATCGCTACATCGACTTCCTCAAAGCGGGCGGCCCTACGCTGCTGGACTCCAATAACGATTCTGTCCGTGAGAAGGTTAAGCAGTTGCTTGACACCTGCGGTCCGGTCACCGGCCTCCTTCATGAATATGAAGTCCGGCTGGCCCAGATGATTCATGAGTCCATGCCTTCGATCGAGTTATTCCGAATGCTGGGCTCGGGCACCGAGGCCGTCATGGCGGCGATACGCCTTGCCCGCGCCTATACGGGCAAGAAGTGGATCATCAAGATCGGCGGAGCTTACCACGGCTGGAGCGATCAAATGGTGTATGGGATGCGCATTCCCGGCACCGGGCGGCGCGAGGCCATCGGTATCCCCAGGGCAGCAACCGCATATATTCAGGAGCGTTTTCCCAACGATCTCGATTCGCTGCGTCGCACTCTGTGGTTGAACCGCTTGCGCGGAGGGACTGCGGCCATCATCGTAGAACCCTTCGGCCCAGAGAGTGGCACGCGCCCAGTTTATCGTGACTTCAATCGCCAGCTTCGCACGCTTTGCGATGAATTTGACGTATTGCTGATCTTCGATGAGGTTGTTACCGGCTTCCGCGCCGGCCTGGGAGGCGCGCAGGGCTATTTCCAAGTCAAGCCCGACATTACTGTACTCGGCAAGTGCCTTACTGGAGGCTATCCGATGGCCGGCGGCATCGGTGGCCGTCGCGATGTAATGATGCTGCTCGCGGGCGGCATCAGTACGGCGAAAAAGCGCGCCTTTGTTGGCGGCACATTGAGCGCCAATCCGCTCTCCTGTGCCGCGGGTTGTTTCACCATCGAAGAAATGCGTCGCACCAATGCCGCAGTGAAGGCCGGCCTGGCAGGCGACCGTTTGCGCAAAGGTTTGCAGGGTATTATCGACCGCCTCTGCCTTCCGTATGTGACCTATAACCAGGGATCGATTGTGCACCTGCAGACGTCCGGCGTCATGTTGCTGAGTATGCGCAATCCGATCAAGGTCTTGCGCGAAGCTGAAACACGCAAACAAATGATGGAAGAGTTTGGCGCCGCGTTTACTGCGCACGGTATTGTGACACTCGCTGGAAGCCGCATTTACACCGGATTGGCCGATACAGATGCCGTCATCGACGATGCGCTCAATCGCTTTGAAGATGTCTTGAAGCTTGTCTAATCGCCTGGATTCGAGGAAACAAATGCAGATTCAAGAACACCTGATGGCCGGATGCCGCCGACTCGCCGCAAAAGGCTTGCTGCAATCATCTTCAGACAGCTTTTCTCTCCGCATTCCAGGGGAGTGCAGAATGCTCTTCGTTTCAGGGTTGCTGAACTGGCGGGATATCTGCGAAAGCGATCTGCGAACCATTGCCTTCGACGCCCCAGACAATCAATCGAAGCTTCATGCCGCAGTTTACTCCGCACGTAGCGACGTCGGCGCGATCGCACTTTCCAGTCCCCGCGGAGCAAGGCTGTTAGCCGGATTTGGTGGAGTTCTTCCCACTCTGTTTGACGAGCAGGCAAGGCATATCGGCACGCCTTCCAAGCCTGTCGTCTGCTCCTCTTCAGTCAGCTTCGAGAAGCTGTGCAAAACATTCTCGCGGCAGGGCAACGCCGCAATTTCAGGAACACAGTTGCTCTGCATCGGCATGACCTGCGAGCGTGTGCTTTTCAATTCGGAACTCTTTGAAAAGTGCGCGCAGGCCTACGTGATCGCCCGGGCTTCTGGGTACAGGATCGGGCGAATACCGTGGTGGGTTCGTCTGATCGCCAATCGTCGCCTCATCAAAGACCAACGCAACGCAGCCCTGAGCTATCAGAAAGGTCTGATCCCGGAAAACATCGGCGGGTATTGACGCCTTTTGCGTGTCGCACCAGGCGCATGCGCTCCTTCGAAAATGGAATCAGTTGATCTTTCGACGCCTTATCCAACCCGTTTGGACAGACTCAACACCCGCGGGAAAGACCGCGCCATATCGCAAGCCTCTCCACGCAACGCACCCCGTACGCGTAATCATCGGGGACTTCTGAATCCAGGTTTGCTTTGACCGAGCGACTTTCGACTTTGCCTGAAACCGCTTTGGCTGCTGCTGCAACAGGGTGTGAACCAGAGCGGTTTCAGGATGGGTATGCCCGATTGTGCTTCGTGCCAGGTCGCCCCTTCTTGGGGCCGGGTCGACTTGAGGGCAATGCCTCCGGGTCGAGCAATCCTGAAACCGCTATAAGCGGAGAAAAACTCCGACGGCTGCTCCCCTTTGCTTTATCTCGTCGCCGCAGGCACCTTCAACGCGTTAAGGCCGGTCCAGTTGCTCATCTCCGGGCGGTATGCCCAATAGGTGTCGCCAAATCCATCATGCGCGAAGCGTTGCTTCATTTCAGCCGTTGCCGGCGCAGCCGCGGGATCCAGATAGAAGGCTCCCCACTCTCCCACCAAAACCGGAAGTCGGTTGCGCTGCGCGAAGCTTCGGTGGTGGTCCACGATCAGATCGACGCGCTGATTGCTGTACAAGGCGAACATGTCGGTATCGACCACAAGGTCGTAGACATGCGGAGAATAGGCCTGTTGCGGATCACGCACTCCTGACTCGTCGCGCAGGGGTGCAATCGCGGTTTCCACTCCCAGGTTGGCAGACATGGCCGCTTCCATAAACAGGATGTGCCTCCTATCTTCAGAGCGGATCGCCGTGCGGACACGTTCATACATGGGCATGAGCCGGTTGCGATCGAAATCCTGCATGATGGGAGCGCCGGCATCAAGCATTCCGCGATAGAGGTCGATGTCGGCAAGCCACAGCGTGAGCTGCTTTCGCCCCGCACTCTCGCCTTCCATCCTCAACAAATCATCGACCGATGGATGCGGTTGCCCGGGCTTGCTGGCAAGCAGTTCAGAAACCCGGGCCAGCATTGTGTACTCAAGAACTCCGGCGTCCTTGCCTGGGAATGGCTCGTTCATCATGTCGTAGCCGAGCACGGCGGGCTCATCCTTGAAACGCCGCGCAACCAACTGCCAGACCCTTGCATAATGCTCTTGCAAACCCATTCCATCAGGCGCCTTGCTGTCTGCCCAGAAGTGATCGAGAGCCGTCTGCACGGCAGGGCTGACGTAGTAGGCGTCATTCCAATCAGAAACCTGAACCTGCGGCTTTCCTTCATCCAGCGTTGCCCATAGCGGCGCTCCATCGCCGAACTTCCTGCTGTAGAGGTCCTGGTGCATGTCGAGCAGAACATAAAGCCCCTCAGCCTTGGCTTCGGCCACCAGACCTGCAATACGGTTCAGATATGCGTCATCGAAGACGCCCGGGCTGGGCTCCAATCCCTCCCAGAAGATGCACAGTCGTACGGCATTCATGCCCCAACTGTGAATCCGCTCAAAGTCGGCCCGACCCAGATTTCCGATGAATCCTTCGTCTTTGGACTTGTTGCATACATTGATCCCCTGAATACGCAGGGGGGTTCCGGAGCCATCATGGAATGCACTTTGGACGACAGTGACGAATCCGCGGGAGGGACCCGGAGATGGAGGAGTGGTTTGAGCGCTTGCTGAACAGAAAAGGCCAAAAAGAATGAATGCAATTGACGTCCGGTACATAACTTTCTCACCCCGAGAGACATGTGCGCGAGTATTCTTTGATGCTAACTCATCTTCGATAGTTCGCGGCGCAAAGCGGCAATGACTCGTTGATCGCCAGGAAAAACAAAAGCTGAATCCTTCACAAAACTGGCCGAATGTGGGCTTCGCAGCACGCCGAAGGCAACTGCCTGCCATTCAGGTGAGTGCCTTATGAGCTCGCGAGGCCGCCTGGCGGAAGGGCATAGTTCCTGCCTGGGTACGCTTGGGGTTCCCCCCCATCTCTGCGTCATTGACATGCCCGCATGCCCACTTGAGACTTTCAATAATGTCAAACATTAGCTTGCCCCGTCCTGGGTGGTTGATCACCTCTGCAATCACAGCTTTCATCACGCTTAGCCTCCATTTATTCGGGCAGGGCGCACCGGCAATTCGAGCCGGCGAGATCAATATCACCGGCGTTCCGGACGATTGGACCCACCACCACGTGTTCTTCGCCAACCCCGGCACCGAACAGGATGCAATCCAGGGCGGCCACTATGCGCAATGGCAGAAGATCGTCAATGAGCCTCGCTATGTGATCCAGGAACTGAAGAAGAACCTGCCGGTGCAGGGACCAGCGGGGATCGACGTCGAATACCGCAGGCATTGGATCTCTGATGCCGGAGGCGCTTCTGCGGGCGTGGGGTCTCAGGAGTCTGAGCCCACCGGCTTTGGAGACAATGCTCGCCGCGGATTGCCCATCCGCCATAAGAGATGGTCAAGCGGCCCAACATCGGAGACTAAGCGGGACTGGAGCATGACCTCCGGCGGCAAGGGTGGGCTGCTGACCAACCATTACCCGGCGAAGTATGGATCTGAATCTCCAACTGTGCAAAGCTGCAGTGACTATGTCGTCTTCCCAACCGGAATCGTCGGCAGCAGCACCCAGGCCACCGTAATTATCTACAACAATCTCTATAAAACGACCTGCGGTTCTACGGTGCCTGGCATTTTGTTGTCCATCAACACTGGCGGACTGGCCAACACATCGCCTGTTCTTTCTCTTAACGGTGACCAGGTGGCCTACGTCCAGACCACGAGCAGCGGCTCACTTGGAGGGGGCGGCTTCACGAGTGGCAGCTCAGCCTTCACAGTCACATCGGGCCTCGTTGCCGGCGACGTTGGCTCTATCATTACCGCTTCTCAATCCGGAATTCCTGCAGGCACAACCATTGCGACAGTCACGAGCGGAACCGCGGGCACGCTTAGCGCAAGCGCCACCCGCACCCGAACGGGCGATACGATGACCATCACCGGGATGGCTCAACTCGTGTTGCTGAAGATTGGAATTGGTTATGATGCAGGCGTCGGAGCTCCCGATTCTCCAGCGGCGAACACAGCCGCCAACTACCGGAGCTGCACCGGACCCTGCTACACCACGTTCAACTTCTACAATAAAACAGCCGGAACCCCGGTACCCGACACAAACTCGGCGCCTTTCTATGTCTATTACGGCGGCACAAACGGCAACACCGACACCTTGTACGTAGGCGACGATCTCGGCTACCTCCACGAGTTTAACGGTGTCTTCGCTGGAACGCCCTCTGAAGAGACGACCGGCTGGCCGGTGGCGGCGAGCACCGAGGCAAAACCCATTCTGAACTCGCCTGTTTACGATGGCGTTTCAAACGACATCTTCGTGGGCGACGCGAGCGGCTTCCTTCACCAGATTCCCGCGGGCGCGTCGCTAACTGCGCCCGGAACCCCGGTTGCCTCAGGCCAATTGGAGTACGATTCCGCTGGAATGGATTCCGTGCTTGTGGACGACAGCAGCGGGACGGATTATGTTTACCAGTTCGTTGGGTACAGCGACGATACGGCAGACTATAGGCCTAGCTACATCAACCGCTTCCCAGCGACTACCACCTTCACCACCGGCACCGCTGACTACGGCACGAGTATCTACTACCCCAACGGTACAAAGGGCGTCCGCCCCGCGAGCGCAGCAACGATTCAGCGCGCCGGCACCTTCGACAACGCCTACTTTACGGGCAATGGAACCACGGGCAACATTTACGGCTGCGCCGACGGGGTCTTGTATCAGATCCCCCTGGCCACCATTACCACCCCTACGGTGAACACGTTCAGCACCCCCACCACGGCTGCGGCGGAATGCTCGGGGGTCACCGAGTTCTACAACACTACCAGCAGCATTGACTGGCTCTTTATGAGCGTTGAGTCTTCCGGCAAGGCTACCGGCGGCTCGACGTGCACAGGCGCCTGCGTCTATAACTACAACGTCAGCACCAGCACCAATACAACCGGTTCACCGGTGGACGGGTTGACCGAAGCCGGCGGTACGAGCGGCATCGTGATCGACAATGCGGCTACCGGCGGCGGATCGGAGATCTATTTCAATTCCGTTTCGGCCGAGACTTGTTTAGGCAATGGAACGACCGGTAACGGCTTGGGAATCTGCGCTGTACAGGCAACTCAGTCGGCCTTGCAGTAGAGCAATTCCCAAATATGTGTGGACTTTTCTGCCGCATACGAGGTGGCTTTTTCTTGATGAAAGAGCCCCTTGGCTCCATCGCTTCGGTATACAGCAATTCGGGAGTTGCTATAGCTCCAACTCACGGAGTGTGCACCGCGAGGCTGGAGTTGGGCAGGTGAACGGGAATTCGGTGAACGGGGATTCTGAGGACCGGAAGCAGCGGCTGCCTCCCGCGGGTGAGTCAAAAGGCGACCCCTTCATCCGGCTTTGCGGCAGGCGGGTTACGTGATTCCCTTCACCGGCAATCACAACGCTGGGAATCGCGCCTTCCGGCGGCTTCGGAACACGTTGAGGACTTGGTTTACGTGCCTCTGTCCACACAGGTGAGCCCATGTGCTTGCAGCGAGAGCTTCCTCATGATGTTGAAGCATCTTCGTTGAATCATGGGTCTCAACCAGGATGGCGATTCTCATCCCATACCCAGGCCAAATCACCGATTGGCGGCGGCCAGCAGCACGGTTGCCGCAACCAGCAGTGCCAGTCCTGCATAAAGCTTTCCCCGTGCGCTTGCTGATGCGTCACGCCACTCACCCACAAGCAAGCCACCTGAATTGGCAGTAATGATCATGAAAATCTGAAAGAGGCCCCAACCAACCGAGGTCCCGAGACGGCCGAGATAGACCGAAGCCACGCCGTAGGTTGCGAAAGCGCCCATCCACAAGATTCCCATCAAGAGAGCAAGGGAGGAGTCGTGCATTGACGACGCGCGAAACAGGCCCCAGGTTCCATTCTTGGAAAGAAGAAAAACGCTGTAGCAAAGGTTCGGCAGCAAGCCCCCTGCGAGCGCAATGGGCCAAACCGCGTACGCTGCCTGGGCAGGCGATGAACCGAGTTCCGCAGCGCGATTAGCGATTGCCTGGCCAAATGCAAACGCGTAGTTGATCATGGGAGCCATCAGCCCGCACAAAATCGCCAAAGCCAGCGCGGCTGCATAGCCGGAACCTGCTGAACCCTTGCTTCCCTTCTCTCGCTGGCTTCCTGCTCGAGCCGAGACCGCAATCCCTGCCACCATAATGGAAAGGCCTGCGAGGATAAGCGCGCCCTTGGGCGTGGCGAGCACTGCGCGGTTCTTAAGGACAAGTGGAATGAGAGTTCCGCCGAGCGATCCGAGACCTATGATGACGGCGTACCCGAGCGCTAGCCCAAGCCGCGCAATGGACAATCCAAACAAGATTTGTGCTACACCCCAACCGGCACCTAGTAAAAAGGGCAAAATCATTTGACCAATGCCCACCGTGGCGTAAACGGTGCCGAGTCTATTAACAAGAATCACCGCGAGCAACCACGGAATTACGACCAATGAGGCAAGGGTGAAGATTAGCCACAGGTTCTCCCAGTTCCAGCGCCGGGCGAACTTGAGCGGCAACATGCAGTTTCCTGAGCCCAAACCCGCGAGAAGGGTTAACGCCAAACCGCACCAGACGGACTCTGCCATAGCTCACTTCGCTCGCTGACTGTTGTAGTCGCGCACGGCCTCGAACATAGCCAGAATGTTCTCCACCGGAACGTTAGCCAGGATGTTGTGGACTTGCTGAAAGACAAATCCCCCGCCCGGCGCAAGCACTTCGCATTGGTTGAGAACGTGTTCGCGAACCTCGGCGGGCGTGCCGCGCGGAAGTATCCTCTGCGTGTCACAGCCACCACCCCAGAAAGTGAGGTCGCGCCCAAAGTCTCGTTTAAGACCTTCCGCTTCCATGCCGCGGCAACTCACTTGCACTGGATTGATTGCGTCCAGGCCGGCGTCAATAAGATCAGGCAGCAGCGGCCGCACCGCTCCGCAGCAATGGAGCATGACCTTCACGTTGGCAAGTTGTTTCGCGCGCGCCCACATAACCGCGTGACGGGGCTTAAAGAACTCGCGATACATGCGTGGCGAGATCTGGGGACTGTTTTGGGCGCCAAGATCATCTCCAAAGACAATCACGTCAATTGAATCGCCAACCGCAGTCAGATATCGCTCGAGATTGCGTAGATGAATCTCAACAAGCGCGTCGAGAAAACGATGAGCTCGAACAGGTTCCCCGGCGAGCATCATCAGGAAATTATCCATTCGGTAGTAGAACTGCCCCATCTCGAGAAGGTTGCCACCGAACAGGCCCAAAATGGCGCGCTCCGTACTGGCGCGGAGGGTGCGTGAGCCGGCCGCCAGTTCCTCGACGCTGGAAATCGATGGACCCGGGGGCGAAGCCACGCCGGTCCACATGTGCTCCGGATAAAGCTCTTCAATCCGGGACAGATCCTCTTCGCCATCAAGAAATGGCCAGTAAGCCTGATCAAAGTGGAATGATTGCTCCGGCATGCGGGCAATCACTCTGCCCGAAACAGATCGAAGCACCCAGTCAGTGTCAACCTTTTCCGGTTTGGCCCATACCGGCATTCGACAAGGAGCGCCGTCAGGCAGCGTCCAGTCAGTCCACCACTTGTCCTCGTGACAGAAGCCCCGGCCCAACTCGATCGTGTCTACACCAAGACAATCGAGCACATCCTCGTGACAGATCGCCAACTGCTGAACAGGATCATAAACGTCGACACTGCGCGATGGCAGCCCGAGTGCGGATCGAAGCTTTGGATAGACAATCGCGGAAATACCGGAAGAGCGGTATCCAGAAAGATCGATCGGTACGCGGTCCGGCTGCTGATGATTTAACGATGACAGGATGCGCTCTCTTGAATTCATAGCCGACTTTCATTTCCACTGGAAGAGCCTGACAGTGTTTCACGGGCGATGGTTCAGTGGCAAGTTCTTTCCGCCGCAGCACAAGCAGGACTGTCCCCAGAGTACTTGGCGGGGGCGACCTGTGGCCGCAAAGCTGCGGCCGTGCGAAAAGCGGGGCAGGTCAACGTCATCAGATTCGATGTTTGACTTAAAATAGTCTTGCCCCATCGAGAAAGGCCGGCCAATGAACTCCGCACCAGAGTATACGGGCCCTCCGCCGCAGCTCGTAGCAAATCCAATCGAGAAACTGGAGATCTACCGTTGTTACATGCGGTCACCTTACCTCTCAATCAAGCACTCCTCTTACTTTCAGGTTTACACCGAACTGTTTGAGACGTATCGAGGTAAACCGATTACGTTCGTTGAGATTGGCGTGCAAAATGGCGGATCACTCTTCATGTGGCGCGAATTCTTCGGATCAAAGGCCCGGATCATTGGTATTGATCTAAATCCCGCAGCCCAAAAGTGGAAAGCCGACGGCTTTGAGATCTTCATTGGCAATCAAGCGGATCCCAAATTCTGGCAAGAGCTTTTCGCCAAGGTGGGAGTTGTCGATGCTGTGCTGGATGACGGTGGCCATACAAACGAGCAACAAATCGTCACGGCATCGCAGTGCATTCCGCACATTGCAGACGGCGGGATTCTGGTCGTCGAAGACACCCATACAAGTTACCAAAAAGATTATGGGAATCCCTCACGGTATTCATTCATAGAATGGGCAAAGAAGCAGGCAGATACGCTTCATTCGCGGTTTCCTGGAATTCAAACCGCAAACCCCCTTTTTCGTGACTCCATTTACTCCGTGGGCTTCTTCGAGTCAATTGTATGTTTCCGCATCGACCGAACCCGCTGTTTTGAATCCCGACCTACCTCAAACGGGGGTGAATCAATAAGCGCAAAAGATCTTGGACGCGTCGGGACCTCAGCCGCTGAGATAGGGGGCTTCGCTACGCAGTCAGCCGAACGCTTTCCTTGGCTCCGTCGTCTTCCGGGTCTACGAAGCTTCAAGGACGCTGTGATCCGAAACATCGCTTGGCTTAATGGGAGACGCGCTGGGTTTAGGGTAAAAAAGTATTTTTAGACGAGACGGGCACTCGCGCAATACTGCTGTAAATAGACAGGCTGAGTTTCACAGTCCAGCCGCCTCAACATCGTCCCGGAACGTCAACCCGGATACCAGCACCGTCCCGTCAACCTTCCCCATGAGCAAGCCCAGTTCTTCCAAGAGCCGCTCGAAGGTATCCGGGTTGCAGGGAACCTCGCCCCGCGCAATCTCCCAATCACAGAAGGCATTGTGGCGCGCGGCCACTCATGGACGAGCTGCGTAAGCGGATGGGAAAGCGCTACGCCTTCCCCAACCGCATGGTGGAGGGTTCTGCGGAGAAGGGTTGGGAGATGGCGGATTCCACGGCGGAAGCCGCCGGCGTTAGAGCGGCCTGGCGCCCGTGATTCGACCGCAACTTCGGACATTTTTGGAAAAGCTCTTAATTGCCATTGGAAGATTCCAGCGAAGGAAAAAACTTATGGCGCGCGATGCAAAACAGATTTGGCGATATTTGTTGGTGACGCTGGCAGTTGTGCTGCCCGGCACCTTTCTTGTTGTTTCCGTTCGCGCTCCAGCGCAGGGCACATCCCCGCTGAATTCACCCCACGAGCATGCCTCGGCTATCCGGGCAGGATCGTCGCTGCAGCCGCGTGCGCAGCACAAGACATTTCCCTCCGCGGAGGCGGCCGCCGACGCTCTATACACGGCAGCCAAAAACATGACGAGAGCAGCATGCTCGCCATCCTCGGTCCTGACGCAGGTGACATTGTTATATGGACTGAAAACCCTGCCGATCGTGCCGCCGAAGACGACCAGTTTGCCAGGAAGTACGAGCAGATGCGCCGGCCGGTAAAAGAACCCGACGACGAGACCAAACTCTGCGTCGGCGCCGAGAATTGGCCGTTACGCATCCCCATCGTCGAGCGCGATGGTTCATGGTATTTCGATTGCTCCCTCGGCCGGCGCGAAATTTTATATCGCCGCATTGGCGAGAACGAGATGAACACCATCGACGCTCTGCGTGGCGCCTTCGACGCCGAAAACCAGTACTATGCTAATTTAGCGGAAGTGGGCGCGAACGCCGTCGAGGAATATGCGCAGCACTTAACCTGCAGTCAAGGCCAACATGACGGCCCGTTCTCTTCAGTCAGCGGCAGCGACGATGACAGCAATGCCATTGGCCCCTATCTTGCGCAGGCCAGCTACGACCGTTCGGATCGCGAGCCGTTCCACAGTTACTTTTTCCGCGTACTCACAGCGCAAGGTCCCCACGCACACGGCGGAGCGCGCAAGTATATTGTCGATGGAAAGATGACCGGTGGATTCGCGATCGTAGCGTTTCCCGCTGCTTGAAGTCAGGTAGCACCCGAGTTATTACTGTGGGGTTTTGTGGGGTTGAGAATCTGAAGATTTGCTGTAAGTTGTTGATTTATTGGCTCCTCAGGTAGGACTCGTTCCCTTCCTCGACTTCATAACCTATTGAAAACACGTAAGTTGTTGAAAGCATGTACCGAAAGATTTCGCCCATTTCGCAGGTTTAGCCTGCTTCATATTTTCTTAGGACAGATTTTAGGACAGAAGATTTGTGAAGCGGTGGCGTGCTTGGCCGCGCATTTGCTCTCGGGCGGGTGAGCGGGATGCGGATACTTGAGCGTTTATTTCGAGAATTGCTTACAAAGCTGCCCTGACATCAGGGTATCCGACCTTCCACGATAAGGGAGCCTTTTGGGCTACATGCAAATTGGCTTACGAATCGAAAGCCGATGCCATCAGGTCCTGCTCTGCTTTGGGGATATGAAATCGATTGGCTTCATCACGCCAATTGTGAACTGCCCTTCGAACGTCGTCTAAAACTCTGGAAGCCTGTTGCGCTGCCAGTCCATAATCCCGGCTCGCATCCATTGCAACGGACACATCGCAAGCGGTTTCGACTTCATTGATTGCCAGTGTTAATTCGGTCCTATCTATAGAGGGGTTCATATCGTAGGCCGGTGATAGTCGTATACCCTGCTCATCGACGAAGAAGCCGTGATTGCGGAGATGGTCGTCCGTGTTGTGGATCAGGATATTGAAGAGGACGCGTCGGAATAGCTGCTCACAGTCCGCTGCGGTATTCATGCCTCGTGATTGCAGAAGATCGACAAGCTCTAGATAGCTGGCACCAGACTCCCCATCTTTATGCTGCGTGAGAGTCATGGCGGAAACGAAGGCCAACCGCCTTCCGTCCGCATTGCGGTCAAATCGCTTCGCAAGAAACGTTGTGTACGGGCTGCCCTCAAGTCGGAGTGGACGTGCTTCCGGCACAACAATACCGGCCTTCGCTGCAAGGCTGTTTGCCACCAGTTCCCATCCACCCATATCGCGTGTGTCCTGGTGGCTTGAAAATTTGGCGATGCAGAGTACGCCCTGTTCGTCTCGTACAGAAGCTTTGGGCCTCGCACCGCCCAGAGAGGTTCCCGGAGCAAAAAGCTGCGCAAGCCATCTCGCATACTCTGGGTGCTCCTCCTCGTTGAAATGCTCTTCAAATTGAAGGCTGGCGGCCTGGAGTTCACGAAGCGACGTGATCGGCGGAGCCGCGAGCCGCGCGTCACTATCAACAAAGGGGCCATCAGGCGATACGCGAAAGCGTAGTGCTCCAAGGCGAGTTTCGTCATGCACTCCCAACAGAAAATCCCACTCCGTCAAGGTTCGGGGCCTTTGGCCTTCCTGCCGAGCGCGCAGGTTCTCACGGCGTTGCATCAACACTCTGCCCCAGCGATCTGGCGAAGAGTCTAGAAATATCCCAAAATTTGCGCGATCGGGCGCGGGATATTGATGGCCTGTAACCAGAGCGAGATCCGGGTCGAATGCAAACGCCGCTTCACTTGCAAGCCACGCTTTCTCGTAGTGGAAAGAGAAAATGTCACCGGACCGGCTCTTTTGTCGGTGCAATTCGCCCATCAAGAAAGGTGCATGAAAGCGTTCGAGATCGGCGTAGACATATGCAGTATCGAAGTGACTCATGCCTTCCCCGCTTCGCTTCCGGGGAGCACTGCGGAATCAGAAGTCGGAGACTCTTTCTTGGGAGCACGGCGTTTCGGAGTGATTCCAGCGTCCTGCAATTTTCGACCGAGGACATCGTCAATAGCCAAGCGGGAGAGATCATCTTCCAGTCGCAGAACCTGCATCACGCGAGCGTAAACACCCAACGCAACCCCAGGATCGCCACGCTCTACTTTGGAGAGAGTTCGTCTCGTAATACCGGCACGCTGTGCTACAGAGTCAGCAGAGTATTTTCTCCGAAGCCGGGCCAGCTTCAGATTCTCGCCGAAACCTTCGAGCAAACGCGAGAGTCGCGGAAGTAAGACTGGAATCACCTTTGGCATAACGAGAATTATTATACCCAAATGTATGCGTTATTGAGCATTTATATTCCCATTATTGACGAAAAATGCGATTCGTGAAGATGTTTTGGCAATGGCTGGCTGAAATTCTCTCCCATTGCAGCGATCTTGAAAGACTTTCCAGATGGCGTCTGAATCGCGGGTCAGCCCCTTACCAAATGCTCCCTCATCAGAGATGTCAAACTAGCCAGGATTTGTCCAGTGCTCGGCGAACGGGACTGGCAACCCATCTCCGTGAATTTCGCAATTGAGAAAGCTGGAGCGATCCTGACCTACCAAAAGCCTAAAAACGCACTTCATTGCCTTGCGATTCGCCAAAACGACCCTAGGGTCGTTTTAACCCACCTCTTGAAATCCCTCTCAAGGAACCTTCCCCGGATCCGAAGCCCGAAAACTAACTCCATTTGACGGATCTACAACGCCCGTCATCGGCGTGCGAGGTTCCCGGCGCCACATCACCACCTTCTATGACACGAAGGAAATTGGCGAGTTCCCTACCCCTTGCCGAAAGCGAGGAGAGTGGCTTCATGAAAAATGGAGCACGCAAGTCCGGGTCAGCCATCATACGGTCCGCGAGTATCCCCGAAAAGCGGGTATCGACCAGATACGGCGTCAGCTTCTCGACGACATCCACCGACATGCAGACTAGCTGCGCGCAGTAGATAGACCCAATGGCTTTCGAGATGTTCAGTCTCTCTTCGCATCCTGGAAGCGCGCGTTCAGTACGTGTTGACGAAGAACCCATCTCCGATGTCATCGCGGGTGATCAGAACGGGCATGATCGTCGCAACTCGACTCAATTCCACTCCTGCGATCGGGGCGGGTCGGCGCGATTCATTGCGGTGACGATTGACCTGGCAATCTGAAAAACACCCTTCGGCGTGACGTACTTCTTTTCAATCTCAGCCTTCAGCTTGGCCGGATCGCCTCCGTACTTGGCGTTTCCCGCGGATGAAACCTCCCTTGCACTCGATGAAAATGGCCGTCGTCCCCGAAACGACGATGCCGTCGCAGACCTCTTCGCGGCCGCCATCGGCATAGTGGGGCGATGGATAAAAACGGTTCAGCGACTGATCAAGGTCGCAGACAACGGAATTGGTTATCAAGGCCGTCGAAGAAGCGGCTGTGGGTTTCATTCTTGCGGTGTGTTGCCACAGCCGCTCGGTTGGGTTCAGTTACGAAACTAGCGTCATGCAACGGAGAATAGAGTATGAACCTCGAAAATTTCGAAAGGACAATCTCGGAGCGCAATTTGCCTCTGAGAGGAAGAAAGCTTCTCACCGCTCTTTTCACATTTATCATCGTGGTCTTCATCGTTTCTGCGTCGGACTGCCATGGCCAGGTTACGTGCGCCGCTCCGCCAACGATCACTTCCGTTACCTCCAGCAATTGGTACGCCGGACTTAGCATCAACGCCACGATCATCGGCAGTGGCTTTTTTGGAGATGATACCCCTGGGTGCACGACGGCCGCTGCATGGGTGACCGAAGACACCGGAACCGTCTCGTTTTCTCAGGTAGATGTCGTCAGTGACACGGAAATTGATGCCACCGTGGTGATTCCGGGCACAGTTCCCGCCGAGGGCGCCTGCGTCGTCGTGGCCCACACGAGCGTCCTGCGTCCCATCGGCCGCGGGAACCTCCGCTCGAAGGCAACCTCCGACCCTGAGTGCACCGGTTCCAGCAACTCGGCTGCATTTCCCGTGCAGATCCTCAACAATTTATCGAAAAACATAGGTAATCCCTGCGATACTCCCGGATGTGACGGCGTTGGCGATCCCATCAATGTCTCTTCAGGCGATGTATTTGAAGAAGTCAACGACTACGAAACTACCGGCCAGAACAAGCTGAGCTATATTCGCTATTACAACAGCCTCTCGGTAGCCTCAACACTCGCCTCGGAACTTGGCTCGAATTGGCGCTCCAACTACGACCGCTTTCTACAGTTTATTTCCAGCACTCTGATCACTGCAGAGCGCCCGGACGGACAAGAGCTCAACTTTTACAACAATGGCGGGGGCTGGATTTGCGATAGCGATGTCGATTACACGCTAACCCCATCAGGAACAACCTGGACCCTGACAGACCACAACGATACGACGGAAGTCTATGACGGCACGTTTGGTCTGCTCCAGAGCATTATGCTGCGTAACGGGTATACGCAGACGATGATTTACGTCAATGGCCAGCTCGCGACCGTGACGGACTCTTACACTCGCCAACTCGCATTCACATATTCCAATGGCACAGTCTCCACTGTTACGACCCCGGATGGCCTGGTCCTGACGTATGGATACAACAGCGTCTACTACACCAATGATCAGCTCGCCTCCGTATCCTATTCGACGAGCCCAGTTACCAGCCAGCATTATCTCTACCAAAATTCCAATCAGCCGTACGCTTTGACGAGCGTTCAGGATGAGAATGGAGCGACTTACAGAAGCTGGACCTACGATGGCCTGGGACGCGGACTCACGAGCCAAATGGGCAGCGCGGCGAATCTGACGACAGCCACCTATAGACGACATTGGCAATACGCGCACGGTGACGAATGCGCTTGGCGTGACCAGTACCTATACGCTGGCTTATCTTCAGAATGATTTCAAGATTACCAATATCTCGCGCGCCGCAACAAGCACCACGCCGGCGGCGACCGAGACGTTCAGTTACGACTCGAACGGCTACTTAAGCGGCGAGACTGACTGGAACGGCAATCAAACCACCTACGTGAACAACAATCACGGCGACGCCACAACGATCAATGAAGGAGTCGGCAGTTCCGTGGCTCGCACGACCACGATTGCGTACGACACGACATTTGTCCACCTGCCAGATACAATCACCACGCCCGGACTTGACGACAGCCTTTACGTACGATGGCAGCGGCAATGTTCTGACCAAGACGCTAACGGATACGACGACGCAATCCACGCCGTATTCGACGAATGGTTCTGTACGCGAGTGGCAGTACACATGGCAGAATTCCCTGCTCACTTCCGTGCAGAGCCCACGTACCGACCTGGTCGAGAAGACTACATACGCTTACGATTCGACCGGGGCGCTGACGGGGATCACGAACCCGCTCAATCAGCAGACCAGCATCACCAGCCACACCGGGGGCGGACTCCCACTGACGGTAGTCGATCCAAATGGCGTGACCAGCAACCTTGTCTATGATCCGCACCAACATCTTCTCAGCAGTACGGTGATGACTTCGGAAGGAAACCGCGCGACAACCTACGGTTACGATGCGGCGGAGAATCTAACGAGCGTCACGCAACCGGACAGTTCCAGGCTGACGTATACCTACGATGCCGCCCATCGTCTCACAGCCATCACCGATCTTTTCGGGCAAAAAGTTTCATACACACTCGATGCGCTCGGCGGCCGCACGGCCACCAACATACTGAATGCATCGAGTACGATTACGAGCCAGCATTCGAATGCGTTCGACGCACTCGGGAATATGCTGCAGGACATCGGCGCATCGAACCAAACCTCGTCTTTTACCTACGATGCAATGGGCAACATGGTCATGGCGACCGACCAGGCGAGCAACCCGACACATCGCGCGTTCGACGCGCTGAACCGTCTCTACCAAATCACGGACCCGGCCAGCGGGATCACGGCGACGAGCTATGACGCGCATAACCGCCCGCTGACCGTTACCGCTCCCACCGGAGCTGCAACCGCCTACGTTTACAATGGATTCGGTGACGTGATCCAGGAAAGCAACCCGAACACCGGCACAACGGTCTATTACTACGACAGTACCGGGAACAGGATCCAGCGTGTTGCGGCCACCGGGGCCGTCACCCAGTACACCTACGATGCCCTGGATAGGGTTTTGACCATGACTTTCCCGTCCGACAGCGCGGAGAACGTTACTTATGCATATGACGAAAGCGGGCACGGGTCCGGTGTTGGAAGGCTGACATCGGTCTCGGATGCAGCCGGAACCCTTTCACGCAGCTACGACCAGTTGGGCAACCTGCTCACGGACGCACGCACCACAAGCGCGACTACCTTGACGACCACATACACTTACGATGCCGCTAATCGGATCGTCTCGATCGTCTATCCATCGGGCGCCACGGTTAGCTATACGCGCGACACGATGGGCCGGGTCGCTTCGGTTTCAGCCCAACCCAGCGGGGGCGCCAGTACGCTTGTTGCGTCCAGCATCGCCTATAAGCCGTTCGGTCCCGACGCAGGGCTTAGATATGGCAGCGCGGGCCAGCAGACTCGCAGTTTCGATCAGGACTACCGTCTCACCAACGTCACCGATATCGGCACGGTTCGGCGTGGGCTGGCGCGGGTTGCGGAGAACCTGAGTTACGCCTACTATCCCACGAACAATGTGCAGACGAGCACCGATGCCGTGACTGCGGGTAACAGCCAGAGCTTCGGCTACGACAATCTGCAGCGGCTGAGCGCAGCGTCGGGAGGCTACGGCAGTTTCGGTTTCACGTACGACGGGGATGGGAACCGGCTGAGTCAGACGCTCGGCGCCACGACCACGAACTACGGATACGGAAGTGGCAGCGACCTGCTCGCGACACTGAGTGCGGGAGGCGTGGTTACGCAGACGTTTGGCTACACTGCCGACGGCAGGATCTCCAGTCTGAGTCCGGGTATTCAGGCGCCCGGCGGACAGTACATCACTTCGCTCAGCTATAACCAGGATGCGCGCTTGTCCGCGGTGAATACCTCAGGTGGCGCGCTGGCCAGCTACACCTACGACGGCTTCGGACAGCGGCTGATCAAGACGGTCTCCGGCACCTACGGAGAGATTTATCAATACGGCCAGAACGGCATGCTGTTGGAAGAAACCAATGCAACCGGCGTGGCCCAGGCCGACTTCATCTATCTCAATGGCCGACCCGTAGCCGTGCTGAACGGCTCGACGCTTTACTACCTGCACACCGATCACCTGGGCACACCACAACTGGCGACCGACAGCAATCAGAACGTCGCTTGGCAGGCCACGTACCAGCCCTTTGGACAAGCGTCTGTCAGCGGCACGGTCACGCAGAATCTCCGCTTCCCAGGCCAATACTTCGATCTTGAGAGTGGCTGGAACCACAACGGTTTCCGCAACTACCTGCCTGGACTAGGTCGGTACATCGAGCCCGATCCGCTCGCAATGCAGGGAAGCGCCAGATTCTACAACCCACAGACTGGAAGGTTTTTGCGCGAAGATGCGATAGGGCTTCTGAGCGGGATCAATAAGTATGCTTATGTTGACGATGATCCCGTGGATTTTATCGATCCAATGGGCGAAGCCCCCTGCCTGAATATTCCCGACCTTATCAACCAAATGAACGGCGGAACTGGCGGTAAAACGGCATCAGGAAGAGATTGTGCGAATGCAACGAAAAAAGGTCTGAACGCAGGATTCGGAGACAATAGCGGAAATACTCTTCATAACGGTCCGCAAAAATACGGTCCCGGTTTGGAAAAATTAGGGTTTGCGCCAATTCCCTACACCGGTATCCAAAATCTGAAGCCAGGGGACATTATGATCTTCCAACCATGGCTCGGAAAAGCGAGCGGTCATATTCAAGTGTGGAACGGCTCGCAATGGGTTTCAGACTACATGCAGCCAAACATGTCGGACGGATACCCAGGTCCTGGTTCGACCTATGAAAAAAACGGATCAACATACCAACTCTTTAGGGACCTCAACATTTGTCCGTAGATGTGAAATGGAGCCTTCTATGACGGTTTCGAGATCGACTTGTGTCGTTTGTCTTCTCTGCCTGGTGCAATGCTTTTCAGGCCAAGAGAACAAACCAACGGGTGTCAACAACTCGTGCCGAGAATTCGTTGGAAAATTCTATTCCTGGTACCTCGCAAACGCCTCTAAAGATCAGGGGCGAGCAGGAGACATCGTCTTGAATCGTCGTTCGTACCTTCTGAGTCCAGCTATTGTTCGGGCACTTCGAGAGGACGACGAGGCGCAAGACAAAGCGGGATCGGACCTTGTGTCGCTGGACGCTGACCCATTTGCCGGTGGCGATGGTCTTGCCGAAGGGTACAATGTAGACAAAGTCACGGTGAGGGATGGACGGTGTTGGGCCGAGGTCCACGCTGTATGGATGGGGAAGGAAGATCGGATGCCTGACATAATTCCCGAATTAGTGATCAAAAACGGCAATTGGATTTTCGTTAATTTTAGCTTTCCGAGTCAAGGGTGGAATCTGCTTGGCGCGTTGAAAGCGCTGCGCGAAGGAGAAAAGCAGGGGAGGTCATCCAAGAAAGAAGAAAAACCATAAGCATCGATGATCCGGATGCCTGCTCCGACTAGTCCTTGGCCTTCTTCTTAAGATGATTCTTGATGGGAGATGTGAGCATGATTTGGAAAGGGCACATCGTATCAATGTTCATACTGGTCATTTCGTTGCAAACCGGAATTGTCAGTCAGACGATACATTGCTCTAATGCTGATGCGGAAAAAGCAGATTATGAAGCAAGCAGAGCGCGGACATGGGATAAGTTATATCATTCTTATCTTCATTATTCCGGTTGCGATGATGGTTCAATTGGAGAAGGTTATAGTGATTCTGTAGTGGGGTTATTGGCGTATCACTGGGATACGCTTCCACAGGCATTTCCATTATTTTCAAGTGACGCTGGATTTCATAAATTTGCACTAAAACATATCGATTCGACGACAAAATATAGGGACCTAAAAATGGTTCGTGCAAAGGCAATTCATTCTTGTCCAGCGGGAGGGAGCGAGTACTGCGTACAGATACGGAAAGCAGCAGAAAATGCTCTGCGTGATCAGCACTGAGCTTGGGAGCCGATTTGAAGATTACCTGGACGACGCCGCACAGGTACGAGGTGGTCGTCTATACGCGCGACACCATGGGCCGGGTCACTTCTGTCTCAGCCCAGCCCAGCGGGGGCGCCAGTACGCTTGTTGCGTCCAGCATCGCCTATAAGCCGTTCGGTCCCGACGCAGGGCTTCGATATGGCAGCGCGGGCCAGCAGACACGCAGTTTCGATCAGGACTACCGTCTCACCAACGTCACCGATATCGGCACGGTCCGGCGTGGGCTGGGGCGGGTTGCCGAGAACCTGAGTTACGCCTACTATCCCACGAACAATGTGCAAGCAATCACCGATGCCGTGACTCCGGGCAATAGCCAGAGCTTTGGTTACGACAGTCTGCAGCGGCTCAACCATGCGTCAGGAGGCTACGGCGGTTTCGGTTTCACCTACGATGGGGATGGGAACCAGTTGAGCCAGACGCAAGGTTCGCACGACCACGAACTACGGATACGGAAGCGGAAGCGATCTGCTCGCGACAATCAGTGTGGGAGGCGTACAGACGCAAGCGATCGGCTACACAGCAGACGGCAGGATCGCCAGTCTGAGTCCGGGCATTCAGGCACCCGGAGGCCAGACGATCACGTCGCTCAGCTACAGCCAGGATGCTCGGCTGTCCGCAGTCAACGCCTCAGGTGGCGCGTTGGCCAGCTATACCTACGATGGCTTTGGGCAACGCTTGATAAAAACGGTCTCTGCTTCCTACGGCGAGATCTATCAATACGGTCAGGACGGCATGCTGCTGGAAGAAACCAATGCAACCGGCGTGGCGCAGGCCGACTACGTCTATCTCAATGGCCGTCCCGTGGCCGTGCTCAACGGCTCGACGGTCTACTACCTGCATGACGACACGCTTGGCACACCGCAGTCGGCGACGGACAGCAACCAGAACATCGCATGGCAGGCTATGTACCAACCGTTTGGACAAGCTTCTGTCAGCGGCACGGTCACGCAAAATCTGCGCTTGCCGGGGCAGTATTTCGATGTCGAAAGCGGCTGGAACCACAACGGATTCCGCGACTACTTGCCAGCTCTAGGACGGTATGCCGAGCCCGATCCGCTGGGCAGAGCGGGCAGCGGGAACACTCTCTACGCGTATGCCTTCGATAGTCCTATCAATGTTATTGATCCGTATGGACTCTCCGGCTGGCTGACGATCTACGCGTCGGGATCGTATGGAACGGGAGCATCGGGATATTTTGGGAATCACGCCTGGATATCGTACACGCCGGATGGGGGCTCGACCACGACATACGGAACCTGGGGAAACAATCCCTTAGGGTTGGCGAACGGACTTGAGACAAATCTGCCCTACGATATGGAACATCCCTACGACGCCTCCAGGAGTGCGTACTTGAATGATGCTCAGCAGGCAGCGCTCATGAACTACATCAACAGAGTTCATAACCAAGGGGCCAACGGATGGTCATTAGCTCGCCCTTGCTCTCATTTTGCATCTACAGCTTGGCAGGCAGGTACAGGAGAGTGGCTTCCTGATGGATCGCCTACTATGCCGAGCAGCCCAGCAGGCCTAGTGCAGTCGATTAACGCCGCCAACGCCATCAGTGCGGGGAATCCTTCAATCCCGCAGTTGATGCAGTGGATGTGGTCACACATGCTGTTTTTCTAGGTTGGGAGAGGTGAGTCTTCGTGAAGTCGGCCCAAAAGGCAACAGTGATGACTATGAGCAGGCTTGTCCAGGTTGTCCTTGTCCTTGTGGTGGCAGGATGCTGTGCGGCGGGGTATTGGCTGTATAAATCTGCTTTCGACGTAATCCTTGAGCGGAAGGATGTCATTTTTCTGAAGGTGAAAGAAGAGCCTGGGGTTCTGCCTATTAAGCTGCAAATCGACAGCGCGACGAGCTCAAGTGCCATGTCCGTGTATAAGATCATAACCAAGACAGAGGGATCAGCAATAGTGGTTCTGGTACACGCTGGTCTAGCTAAAAGCGGAACTTCCGGCACAATTCATTTTGACCTCTCGGTTCCCGACTCAGTCAATGAAGTGCGTTTTGGCCACAGTTCAACGCTGATCTGGAAGCGGGGCGTGTCTCCTGCGCAGCCTTGAAACCTCGCCCCGATCAGCGTTGTGAGAGCGCGGTGCTTTGCACCGGGAGGATGGAGAACATGGCAGGCAGAGGTTGTGCCTGCAAGTAACGAGATGAGGCTTATGTTGAGATTCTTACCGGTCGGCTTTCTCGTATTTTTGGGAATACTGGGCTGCAAAAATGTTCAACCCAGTGACCTTGCGGGGACATGGGCGATAAAGGACGAGTCCCGGAGATCTTTACCGGCTGAATTGCAGAATGTTTCAGCGAAGATCGTTCTTAATACAGATGGGACGTTCGTTGCTTCGGATATGCCTGGACTGTTTTATTTCCCTGGCCGCCATGCTGCTCAATTGGAGAGTGGCAGTGGTGCCTGGAGACTCGTATCTCGTGACGGCAAGCAGCAAGTGCAACTTAATTTCCAGGCAATCGTAGGCTGGAAAGACGCGCTCCCCTACGGCACACAACTCGACGTTTCAAGCGGGAGCTTGTTCTATTTTTTGGGCGATGCGGACGAAGGACGAAGGGTCGCATTTGAAAAGAAGTAACTGAATCATCCATCGTCCTCGGAGGGCGCCGCCTCTGGCGTCGGAAGTGGAGGGATACAATCACCACACCCGACTTGACAACAGCCTTTACGTACGATGGCAGCGGCAATCCTCTGACCAAGACTCTGACGGATACGACGGCGCAATCCACTCCGTATTCGACGAATGGTTCTGTACGCGAGTGGCAGTACACATGGCAGAATTCCTTGCTCGCCTCTGTGCAGAGCCCCCGCACAGATGTGGTCGAGAAGACTACATACTCCTACGATTCAACCGCGGCGCTGACGGGGATAGCGAACCCGCTCAATCAGCAGACCAGCATCACCAGCCACACCGGGGGCGGACTCCCACTGGCGATCGTCGATCCAAATGGCGTGACCACCAACCTCGTCTACGATCCGCGCCAACATCTTCTCAGCAGTACGGTGATGACTTCCGGAGGAAACCGCGCGACAACCTACGGCTACGACCCGGCGGAGAATCTAACGAGCGTCACGCAACCGGACGGCTCCAGGCTGACGTATACCTACGATGCCGCGCATCGTCTCACAGCCATCACCGATCTTTTTGGGCAAAAAGTTTCATACACACTCGATGCGCTTGGCGATCGCACGGCAATCAACATACTGAACGCCGCGAACGCGATTACGAGCCAGCATTCGAATACGTTCGACGCACTCGGAAATATGCTTCAGGACATCGGCGCATCGAGCCAAACCTCGATCTTTACCTACGACGCCATGGGCAACATGGTCACGGCAACCGACCAGGCCAGCAACATGACACATCGCGCGTTCGACGCTTTGAACCGTCTCTACCAGATCACGGACCCGGCCAGCGGGATCACGACGACAAGCTATGATGCGCATAACCGCCCTCTAAGCGTTACCGCTCCTACCGGAGTAGCGACCGCCTACGTTTATGATGGATTCGGCGACGTGATCCAGGAAAGCAATCCGAATACCGGCGCTACGGTCTACTACTACGACAGTACCGGCAACAGGATCCAGCGAGTTGCGGCCACTGGGGCAGTCACCCAGTACGCCTACGATGCCCTGGACAGGGTTTTGACAATGACTTTCCCGGCCGACAGCGCGGAAAATACAACGTACACTTACGACCAAAGCGGGCATGGGTCCGGTATCGGAAGGCTTACTTCGGTCTCGGATGCAGGCGGAACGCTTTCCCGCAGCTATGACCAGTTGGGCAACCTGCTCACGGACGCACGCACCACAAGCACGGCTACCTTGACAACCGCATACACTTACGACACCGCCAATCGCATTGCTTCAATCACGTATCCGTCGGGCGCGGTGGTCGTCTATACGCGCGACACCATGGGCCGGGTCACTTCGGTTTCAGCCCAGCCCAGCGGAGGCGCAAGCACGCTTGTTGCGTCCAGCATCGCCTATAAGCCGTTCGGTCCCGACGCAGGGCTCCATTATGGCAGCTCGGGCCAGCAGACGCGCACATTCGATCAGGACTACCGGCTGACCAACGTCACCGATATCGGCACGGTTCGGCGTGGGCTGGGGCGGGTTGCCGAGAACCTGAGTTACGCCTACTATCCCACGAACAATCTGCAAGCGATCACCGATGCCGTGACTGCGGGCAACAGCCAGAGCTTTGGCTACGACAATCTGCAGCGGCTCAACCAGGCGTCGGGCGGCTACGGCGGTTTCGGTTTCACCTATGACGGGGATGGAAACCAGCTGAGTCAGACGCACGGCAGCACGACAACCAACTACGGGTACGGAAGCGGAAGCGATCTGCTGGCAACGATCAGCGTGGGAGGCGTGCAGACGCAAGCGATCAGCTACGCAGCAGACGGCAGGATCGCCAGTCTGAGTCCGGGCATTCAAGCGCCCGGCGGCCAGTACATCACCTCGCTCAGCTACAACCAGGATGCTCGACTCTCGACAGTGAACGCCGGAAGCGGAGCATTGTCAAGCTACACCTACGACGGCTTCGGACAACGCTTGATAAAAACGGTCTCTGGTTCCTATGGAGAGATTTATCAATACGGTCCAAATGGCATGCTGCTGGAAGAGACGAATGCCTCCGGTGTGGCGCAGGCCGACTACATCTATCTCAACGGCCGACCCGTGGCCGTGCTGAATGGCTCGACGCTCTACTACCTGCACGACGATCACCTAGGCACGCCTCAGTCGGCCACCGACAGCAACCAGAACATCGCATGGCAGGCCACATACCAGCCGTTTGGAACCTCGTCCGTCAGCGGCACGGTCACGCAGAACCTGCGTTTCCCAGGTCAGTACTTCGACGTCGAGAGCGGCTGGAACCACAACGGCTTCCGCGACTACGCCCCCACGCTGGGCCGCTACATCGAGCCCGATCCGCTGGGAATGCAGGGTAGCGCCAGATACTACAACCCCACCACGGGGAGGTTTATTTCTGAGGACCCGATAGGGTTCGCAGGAAGCGGAATCAATTTGTATAGTTATGCCGCCGACAATCCGATTAGCAATTTGGATCCAAGCGGCCTTGCGAATCTGAATCTTTTCAACCCCTCAACCGACCAAACACTATACGGATATGCGAATAATTGGAATCCAAGCGGTTACTATTCGGTTGCTGGGCATGGTGACTATTACCCGAACGGTGATTTCGCTGGTACGCTCGCAGGACTAACACCTCAACAGCTGGCACAGCTAATTCAGAAAGATCCGAATTGGAAAAAGCAACCAATCGTAATTCGCGGATGTGGAGCAGGAAAAGGGGGTAATAAATCCTTTGCACAACAGCTAGCAAATATTCTTAACACACAAGTTACTGCTCCTAATGCTATCGGGCAATGGAATGGGATCAGCATCCCGTTCCTTGATTTCTATTTGAGCCTAGGTGTGTCGTTTCCTGATGGAGGATACTTCCAAACATTCTCGCCGGGAGGGAATTAACATGTTAACTCAAGGCGCCAAAAACAGAAGTGGCTCACTGAAACTGTTAACGTTATTCCTTGGCATAACCATAATCGTCGTAGCCCTTTTCGTGACACAATATTGTGTCTGTCCTCTATGCAGAGTACCTCATGACAATGGAAAGCCCTGTCAATGTACCTCGCTAGCAAGCCATCTATCACAGAGTGTGTTTGGCCATACTGAAAGGCATTCTGAAATCATAGCCAAGTCCACAGTGCCGTGTGAGGTTAAAAAGTAGGCCGCATTGAAAACAGGTCTGGTAGCTCGCTCTCCCAGCAGTATCGGAGGTATGAGCAACGCAACGGTGCTCCGCACCGGAATTAGGTGGACACGGCACAGCGCGCGTTCGACGCGTTGAACCGTCTCTACCAAATCACGGACCCGGCCAGCGGGATCACGGCAACGAGCTACGATGCGCATAACCGTCCGCTGACCGTTACCGCCCCGACCGGAGTTGCGACCGCCTACGTTTATGATGGATTCGGCGACGTGATTCAGGAAAGCAACCCGAACACCGGGACAGCAGTCTACTACTATGACAGCACCGGCAACAGGATTGAGCGCGTCGCGGCCACCGGGGCAGTCACCCAGTACACCTATGATGCCCTGAACAGGGTTTTGACGATGACTTTCCCGTCTGACAGCGCGGAAAATGTTGCCTACACATATGACGAGAGTGGGCACGGGACCGGCATCGGAAGACTGACTTCGGTTGCGGATGCAGCCGGGACGCTTTCCCGCAGCTACGACCAGTTGGGCAACCTGCTCACGGACGCACGCACCACAAGCACGGCTACCCTGACAACCGCATACGCTTACGACGCCGCCAATCGCATAGCCTCGATCACGTATCCGTCGGGCGCCACAGTCGTCTATACGCGCGATACGATGGGCCGGGTCACATCTGTCTCAGCCCAGCCCAGCGGGGGCGCCAGTACGCTTGTTGCGTCCAGCATCGCCTATAAGCCGTTCGGTCCCGACGCGGGGCTTCGATATGGCAGCGCGGGCCAGCAGACACGCAGTTTCGATCAGGACTACCGTCTCACCAACGTCACCGATCTGGGTACGGTCCGGCGTGGGCTGGCGCGGGTTGCCGAGAACCTGAGTTATGCCTACTATCCGACGAACAATGTGCAAGCGATCACCGATGCCGGTTGATCACAGTTCTCGGTGTCGTAGATCGGCTTTTGAGATTTACCGCGCATCCTTGAGTCGTCGCCGTGGCCATCCTCCCGCAGGGCGCGGTGCCTTGCACCGAGAGGGTGGCGCGACCCGATGACATCGAACATGACTCGAATGAAGTCGAACACAGTTCGGCCTTGTTCGTGTTGTGTTCGAGGCGTGTTCGCCGTTAGCTTGCAACGCCTTTTAAGGAAGCCGTCGATGGTCTTGAGGAGGGTATCTTGCTGATGCAAGGGCAAGCGCTCGATCCTCTCTGAGCGGCGCAGAACGCACAGGCTGGGCCTGCGGCGCAAGGGGGTCTGCGCACTGTTGGGCTGGAGCAGCTCATCGGTAGTGATCTCTAGCGCACTGGCAAATCGCACGACCGTGGCGGAGTTCATGCACTGCCGGTCGCGCCCATAGTCGGAGATGAGCGACTGAATGATCCCGAGCCGTTCGGCCAGTTCAACCTGGGTCCAGCCGCGTTCCTTGCTCAGCCGCGCCAGCCGTTGGCAGACGGTTCTAGCATTGACGCGTTACCGGGTCTGTGGCTGGCGTTCTTTTCTCCATCCCCCCACGGTTAGATTTGTTGCGGTTCATTCGGCTTCTCTCACTTCCATGCAATGAATCCACCATTTTCCCTTAGCGCTTCTCTCAAGCGAACTTCCTTGGGCACAATCGGTTGGAGTATGGTATTCCAAACACATATACATATGCTGTAAGATATATCCGAACAAGGAAACCACATGCCCACTGCGAAGAAAGCCACTGCCCGACCGAAGCGCAGAGTCGTTGCTCCCGTGGAGACGCGCACTCAACTCCGGCTCACCGTCGATTCCAAATTCACTAAGAGCCATTTCAGCCAGCTTTTCGCTGTGCTCAAAATCCGCAGAAAGAACGCCCTCGCAGAACACATCATTATGAATTTCAAAACCAAGGCCGCGCAGGCACAGCTTGTTGCGTTCTATAACGGCCCGTGGCTGAACATTCCATTTCAGAGCATCGACACCGCATTCGTGTTTCCATTGACACACGAGATTGCCGATGAGTTGGAAAGAGTTGGCGGCGAGATTCTCGGCGGAGTAAATCGGTCCAAGACATTTCGCGTGATGGTGGCCTATTTTGCAGCCGTCCACAAACTCAAGACTCCAGTTCAATCCACATTCGAATAGTCTCGTCAGGGCATCTTGCTGACGGCGGCCGCATATTCGCGATCATGAGCTACCTGCCACCTCTTTCCTGCTGGCGTTGGCGCGGATTCGCCAAACGTTGAAGGAAGTGCAGGGCGTGTTGCATCTCTGGGTCAGTGAATTGGACGGAGATGCCGTGTTGCGCCGCAATCTTTGTGACCATCCGCTTCCACTCCACGCAGCCGTCACACGCGATTCGCGGTCCGAATTTCTGGATAGCCATCTCCAATCCGAAGAGGACGGCGGCCTTATCCTGGTTGAGAACGGTGACGATGCGTCCGCGGTCGATGACGGAAACTTGCCCGTTGAGTGCGTAGGACACGTCGCCGGTCTTGCGGTTGATTGTCCAGATGCGGGTCGCAGCGATCTGGTTGGCAAGAACCTGTTGCTTCTGTTCGTCTGCAATCCCTTGTTGCGCGAACCGGGACCAATCGGCGCTGGCGCCATTCTCGGGAGATGGAGCAATATGCAGCGCGTCTGATTCCAGCCTTGCATCGAGCCGCCGTTGATTCCGCTGGTCGGCATAACGCCATCCGCGAAGTTGCGTGGCGGCGCGCGGGTCCCCTGCATCGGCCCTGTCCGCAACCCATGAGCGGAGATTCTTTGGAAATGCCTCTTGCCGCCTCTGTTGTACAGACCGCTTCAGGGCGCGTACTTCGAGAACGGATTGAGCCGCTGCCTGGGAGAGCAAGACTTTCTTGTCCGGCCATGACAGCGCGGATGCTCGAATCTCTTTCTTTCTCTGTCTCAGCGACACCGTGAGATGTTGGCGCGCCTCTCTGCCCTCCGCTGTGAGGCCCTTGCATACTGCCCGCTGCCGGTTCCGGTATTTGTCATAATCGACCATCAGAGAGCTGCGTTCAGCGTGTCGCTGCGCTTTCCGTTCTTCCCTCAGTGAGCTATTACGGGCATCCTGGTGAACGCTATGTTGTGCGCCACGCTGATCGGCCTCATAGCCGGATGTTGAGGCAGGTGTCCAGGCTCCAAGAGCAGTTTCAGTAGCCTGACGGTTGATCTTTCCTGCAAAGTTGTTGCGGAACACGTCGGAGGCCTTCACGCGGATGTTGTAGTCAACGGCGAGGACCGTATATCCGCCCGATTCCCCTTTCTCAAGCCTGAGATGAGCCTTCGAGAGAAGGCGATGCAGGTCATCCCATGTGACATTCCGTCGGGTAAGCAGAGTATGTACTCGCGGAGCAACTTCCCGTCGCACGTAAGATTGGAATGATTCCTGGTCCTGGTAATGCTCAAATTGTGCAGCGGCTCCGGTCGGATGTTGTTGGGCAGATCGAGAAGCATTGCGCTCGGATTTCGATTGCAGTACGGCCTGTTGAGTATCCTCATCCCATCGCATTGGACCCGGCGTATGCGCCCAACCATGTTTCGCTTCAAGGAAGCGTACCGCGGCATCCAGAGTGAACCAGTCACGATATGGCGTATGTGCCCTCAGAGTCTCCATATGAACCTTGTTGAGCATGATGTGGATGTGAAAATGTTTCTTGTCGTCGTGCGCGACAACCATATATTGATGGCCTTCGTATCCGAGTGCCTTCAATGTATGCAACGCGCAATCTACCCATTGAGGACGACTTGGACGTTCTCCTGGAGGCCATGCCAGTTCATAATGGCAGACAGCATCCTTGCAGCGATTATTGAGAGATGCAACCCCTTGCATCTCCATCGCCGCAGTGTCGAAGCCGAGAAGATTCTCCGACATGACAACATCTCCTCGCAACAGAAGTTCTCCGGTGTCGGCATCACGCTCCCGCGTAAGGTATTCCTGAAGCCGTTTGAAGCTGCTGGAGTGTTTTCGAGCTGGCTGCACTTTGGCAATCATGTTCACTTCACCGTGCCCGTCTTGAGCGCTCTCATTGCGTTATGAACAGCCAGCAATGTGGAATTCAGCCCCTTGCGAAGGCCTTCTTCATTGGGGAGACCTTTGATCTGCGTGAGCAGATGCTTCTGGAGTCCACCGAGTCTTGCAAGTTCTCCTGCGGCCTTCTGGTCCATCGTGGAAAGGATTCGCTTGTTCAGTGCACTCCGCCGGATGTACTCGCTCATCGTCAGGCTCGCACTGTTGGCCTGGTCTCGGATTGTGGCTTTCTCCTCTTCCGTGATGCGGATTTCGATCCGTAATGTGGCGCCTTGTGCTCGTGTGGATCTTGCCATTGTCCTCTCCTTTTCTGTGGGGTCTCGGGGCGTAGCCCTGAGCAAGATGCGCAACCATTTCTCCGAGTAGCCGAAGGCGGATTGGAGAAATGGTGGTGGCTGGGCGAAACCCCGCAGGGGTTTTGTCCGGACAGCGCCTACCTTGCCATTCACCGTTTAGACATTCAGTTGTCACCGTTATGGCGTCCAATTTGCATCATCCAGGGCTTGTACTCTACGATTAGTTTATTACATGTATGCTGTCATTGTTGTAGGCAGACTGTGATAATATCTCTGTCGTGCCTCTATAGAGCGCATTGAGGAAGACAGAGCGATGGGAACAGAGGGGCGTCGTAAAGTGCAGGTCTTTTCTTCGGAGGTTGTGGAGGATGCTCGTACGTTGTTGACTCAAAAAACGACAGAACCCGTGCCGCAACCCGATTCGTTCATGATGGGGGCGGTGATACGGACGCTGTTGCCTCTTCTCGTGGAGTTGCGGAGAAAAGGCTATTCATTGACCATGCTGACTCATCTGCTGGGAGAGAAGGGGATAAAGATCAGTCCAACTGCTCTCTCGGGGTACATGGCGAAATTGAGTGGGCCGGTTGAGGAGGCTCCGGTAAGGGCACGGAGAGAGAGGCCGCAAACATCAACAAGTGCCTCGCAGACACGTGGGACTTTTGCAATGAAGCCAGACACACCGCTGTAAGAAGGGTGCGATGTATGGCTCGAATACTCTTTGTGACGGGCAGTGCTTGTGGGGTAGGGGTTGGAAATTTGCAATGCCGGGGTGCCCTGCGGAAATCGAATGGTGGTACTGGCAATGTTCTCGGCACATCTTCAAGAAGGTCTGTGAAGATGATCGCGGCAACCATATGAAGGAACCTCGTTCGCTTCCGGCTCAAGGCACGACATAACCGTCTACGCAACCTCCGGCTTCCTACGTTGCCGGAACGAGAAAACAGGCTGACATGGAAACCGAATGGCTTACCGCAAATGAGGCTGCGCAATACCTGAAGGTGAAGCCGCGCACGCTGCTCCAGTGGGTACGCGAAAGAAAGATTCCCGCGCACCGGCTATCCGGCGTGCGGCGCTGTGTCTGGAGATTTCGCAAGCGTGAGCTGGATGCTATCCTGTGTTCGTCATCCGCTGACCCTGCTGAGGGGAGGCAGTAATGAGGGTACAGCGACACGCAAGCGGGTCTGTGCGCTATGACAAACGGCGCAAGACCTGGAATTACCTCTGGTATGACGGCCCAACTCGCCGGTCAAAGCGAATTGGGACGAAGCAAGAATTTCCAACCAAGGCCGCCGCATGGAAGGAAGTCGAAGAGCCTTGAAATCCAGCAACCGAAACCACAGGACGGAGACACGGTGCGAAGCGTGATTACGCGGTATGAAGCGGAGCGGATGCCCTCACGCCATTCCACGGCGCGGGTGTATCGCTCTTTCCTGAAGAATCACGTCCTGCCGAAGTGGGGAGACACGCGGATTCAGGACGTACAGCCCCGCCCGGTTGAATTGTGGCTCCGCGAGTTGCCTTTGTCGCCAAAATCCAAAACGCACGTGCGGTCACTCATGCACGGGCTTGTGGAGTTTGCGATGTGGTCCGGGCTGCTGGACATCAGCCGCAATCCAATCTCTCTTGTCCAGAACATCGGAGCAACGCGAAAGGTACGGAAGGCGCGTAGCCTCACGGCGGAGCAGTTCCAAGCTCTGCTGAAAGAGCTGCACGAGCCATTCGCGACGATGGCCCTGCTGTGCGTCTGTTTGGGCCTTCGCATCAGTGAGGCTCTTGCACTTCGATGGGCTGACGTGGATTGGCTAGGCTCACGGCTGAGTGTCCGGCGCGGCATCGTGGAGCAGATTGTCGCCGATGTGAAGACGGAAGGCTCCGCAAGGACTTTCAATCTCACCAGCGAATTGCTGGAGCGATTGAAGTCCTGCAAACAGCGTTCTGACTTTTCGGGAGCTGAGGACTGGATTTTCGCAAGCCCAATCAAACTCGGCAGACTCCCGTACTCCTATACGGGCGTATGGCGGGAACTGGTGCGGGCCGCGGAGGCGGCGAAAGTCGGGCATCTCGGGACGCACTCTTTCCGGCACACTCACCGCTCATGGCTTGATGCTGTGGGCACTTCAGTGGCCGTCCAACAGAAGATGATGCGCCATGCGGATATCAGAACCACGATGAACATTTACGGGGACGTTGTTACGGACGAGATGACTACTGCGGGAATCAAGGTCGCTCAACTCGCTTTCCAGATAAACGGAGCGCAAGCAGAGCGCAAAGGGAGCTAAGTTATTGATTTATTGGCTCCTCAGGTAGGACTCGAACCTACAACCCTTCGGTTAACAGCCGAATGCTCTGCCATTGAGCTACTGAGGAGTGTTTGGCGTTGAATTGTCCACTACTAAGGTAGCAGAGAGCCCGAGGCGCGTCAAAAACGAGAGCCTGTGAGCAGGCCCGGAAATGCCCCTCGTGGGCTGGAACCTGCGATGAACTGTGGGGCGGCCAGCCCCATGGTCTATAACCAGGGCCAAAATTCCCGACGCCTTGTGGAAAGCAACCGCGTACACCTACCATGAAGAAGGACCGGCTAAAGCGATTCCAGAATCGTTCGACCTCGCAGCCGATAACCTTGCACGAACTGAGAAGCGCATGGCAATTCTGGAATCGCCGAACGCGGGTTCCGCGTCGTCTGCGGCATGCACCCCCTCCATAACGCATTCATAAAGGAAGAACAATGGTCGCTATTCAACTTGAATACCAGGGAGACCTTCACTGCAAAGCTGTGCACGGTCCCTCCGCCACCGAGCTCACCACCGACGCTCCCAAAGATAATCAGGGCCGTGGCGAAAGCTTCTCGCCCACTGACCTGGTGGCCACCGCGCTGGGCACATGCATCCTCACGGTCATGGGCATCCTGGCCCGTACGCTCGACATCAACATCGCCGGCACCACGGCGGTTGTCGAAAAGGAAATGACAGCAGAGCCGCCCAGAAGGATTGAGCGCCTGACCGTCAAAATCCACGTGCCCCATGCCTTGAGCTTCGAGAACCAGCAGAAATTTGAGCAAGCCGCCCGCACCTGCCCCGTGCATAAGAGCCTGCACCCTGCTATCGAGACCCCGATTGAATTCACATGGAGATAAGCTAAACCTCTGTCCCATTGCGCCGTTTCCCTCATCCGATTCAACGAAGGAGTTCATTCCTGCGTGAAGCTTAAGCTGCCTGAAGGCCCTTTCAGCGCCTATCTGTTCGACTGCGACGGCACCATCGTTGACTCCATGCCGCTGCACTACATCGCCTGGAAAAAGGCGCTCGCGGAATGGGGCTGTCATTTCGATGAAGCGCTTTTCTATGCCTGGGGCGGAAAGCCCGCAACCGAGATTATCGCCACGCTGAGCCGGATGAACTCACTCAATATCCCCGTCGAGTTGGTCGCCGAGCGCAAGGAGAACCTCTACTTTGAGCAGCTCTCCGAATTGCAGGCCATTCCGCAGGTGCGCGAGATTATCGAAGCCGAACACGGCCAAATCCCCTTCGCCGTTGTCTCCGGCGGCAAGCGCAACTCAATCGTCAACTCGCTCACCACGGTCGGACTGCTCGACAGGTTCGACGTCCTCGTGGGCGCTGAGGACTACGCCAACAGCAAGCCCGCTCCGGACGCCTTTCTCACCGCGGCGGCCCGTCTCGGCGTTGCTCCAAAGGACTGCCTTGCCTTTGAAGATACGGACCTCGGCATTCAAGCGGCAACCGCCGCCGGCATGGCCTCGGTCAAGATTCCGTCGCCGCTCGAAAGAGCGCTTGAAGCAAGCCGGGGAGCCAATCCCTCACCCGCGCCGTAACTTCTCATGCGTAGCAGCTCAATAGAGCAGCACCGCAACCCGGTAAGCGGTGAAAGAACCGTTCTGGCCCTGCGCCGGACAACTGCCCACCGCAGCCCGATGATACTGGCCCGATGCCAGCCGCTCTGTCAGGGCCTGCGGCAGGCGCTCAAGCTCGGAGTCCTGCCAGCGCATGATAAAGCCAGGACGCGCGCCCGAGGAACGCGGCGCACCTTCGTCGGTGGCGCATGCGGCCCGCGCCGGCTGCGTATCGGCCAGAATTGAAATCCCGCTCACGCGAATCAGGGATGCCACGCGCGACTCCACCTGGGACGCGCTCAGCGATTCCACCGCGCGCTCATAGTCTGCCACCGCATACAGCACGCCGCGGGTTGCCACCACGGCCAAACCTACGCGGTCAACCTCGGGGCTCAGCAGGTTCGTCCGGTGTCCGGGAGAGTTCATCCACTCCTGGTGAATCATGGCCGCCGTTGGGCCCACCGCGACATTCTCCTCAATCACGCTAAAGTGCGCTCCGGCCTGCTCCGCGCGAGCAGCCAGGTCCGGCTCGCCACCATAGCGGTGAGCGATTGGCCCCTCGGCAACCATGCGCCTGCAGTGGTACAAGGCGGCAGCCGCCAAAGCCGGGTCCCAGGCCAGCCGTCCAGCCCCATTCTCTGCACGAGCCTGGTTGGCCATCGCCAAAAGCTGTTCGGCCGCAGTCTGGACGACGACACCATTAGCATCCTCCGCAACCGCCGTCCGTGGAAGCAAAAACAAGAGCGCAGCAAGCGCCAAAGACAAAAACCACCCCCGCCCAAAAGAGTTCATATCTCCTTAGACACAGGTTTTCGGCTTCAGTCGCGTATTCTTTCTGTGCCGATGTCTTTTTATTCCTCAGCCGCCCGCGGCGTTTTTCTGCGCCGCATCCGGCGCCAGCCGCTGACCGTGGCGGGCGTCGTGCTTCTCGCCGGTTTCATCCTCTGCGGCCTGTCCGCCCCCTGGCTGGCGCCTCATGACCCCGCCGCCATCGACCTCGTTCACCGCCTTGAAGGTCCATCCGCCGCCCACCTCGCCGGAACCGACGAGCTCGGCCGCGATACGCTCTCCCGCCTCATGTGGGGCGCTCGCCTCTCGCTCACCATCTCCGTCACTGTCGTCACCGTCTCTCTCGCGCTCGGCCTCACCATTGGAGGCCTGGCCGGCTACCTCGGCGGATGGATTGACACCGTCCTCACCACCTTCGCCATGAACACCTTTCAGGCCCTGCCCGGCATCCTGCTCGCCATTGCCTTTGCCGCCTTTCTCGGCCCGGGATTCGTCAACCTCATTTTGGCGCTTGCCATCGGCGGCTGGGCCGGCTATGCGCGCATGGTGCGCGCCCAGGTCATGGCCGTGCGGGATCGCGAATACGTCGACGCGGCCCGCGCCCTCGGCGCCAGCGGCCTACGCATCTTCTTCCGCCACATCCTTCCCAATATCGTCCAGCCGGTTCTCGTGCAGGCCGCCATCGGCATGGCCGGCGTCATTCTTGCCGAGGCCACGCTTTCATTCCTTGGCCTCGGCATTCCCGCCCCCGCCCCCAGTTGGGGATCGATGCTCAACGACGCGCGCTCTCATCTCTTCGATTCGCCGCACCTGGTGCTCTTCCCCGCCGCCGCGGTGGCCGGCGCGGTTCTCGGCTTCAATTTCCTGGGCGACGCGCTCCGCGACCACCTCGACCCGCGCACCCGCATCGAGCTTGGGTTCTGACCATGAAGATCGGCATCCTCAGCGATACCCACGGTCTGCTCCGCCCCGAGGTCAAGCCCGCATTGGCCGGCGTCGACCTCATCCTGCACCTCGGCGATGTGGGCAAAATTTCCATCCTCGAGGAGCTTGAATCCCTCGCGCCGGTAACGGCGATCCGCGGCAACGTCGATCGCGAAGGCCCCTGTGCCAAACTCCCTGAGACCGATGTGGTCCTGGCCGAGGGCCGTTACCTTTACATGCTCCACGATCTCAAGACGCTCCATCTCGACCCTGCAGCTGGAAAATTCGCAGCCGTCCTCTACGGTCACACGCATGTACCCGGTTCCTTCACCAAAAAAGGCGTCCTCTATTTCAATCCCGGCTCGTGCGGGCCGCGCCGGTTTGAGCTGCCGGTCACCATCGGCCTTTTGACCGTGACCGCCGACGGCAAGCTCGAGGCGCAAGTGGTCCCGCTCGCCCCGCTATGAACAGGGCCGGCTCAGATCAGGTGCGCATCCTCGGGTTGATCCAGCGAAACACCACGTCCGTCAGCAGGTTCACCAGCACGTAGGTCAACCCGATCGACAGCAGGCAGCCCTGCACCAGCGCATAATCGCGATTTGAGATCGCGTCCACCACCAGACGCCCCAGCCCCGGCCAGCTGAATATTTTCTCCGTCACAATGGCGCCGGCCAGCAAAGCGCCGAACTGCAATCCCACCACTGTTACAACAGGCACCAGCGCATTGGGCAGCGCATGGCGGCAAACCACCGCCATCTCGCCAAGCCCCTTGGCGCGCGCGGTGCGGATGTAATCCTGGCCCAGCTCCTCGAGCATCGCCGTCCTCACCATGCGCGTAAGAATCGCCGCCATCGAGGCGCCCATGGTAATCGCGGGAAGAATCAGGTAGCGCCAGTCGATCATCCCGCTCCCGCCCGCGTTGGCGCCTGAAACCGGCAGCCAACCCAGCGCGATCGAGAAAACCAGAATCAGCAGAGGCCCAAGAGCGATCCCGGGAACCGACAGCCCGAACAGGCTCACCACCGAAAGCACTTGATCAATCCAGCGCCCCCGCCGCACCGCTGCCAGAATCCCTGCCGGCAGCGCCAGCAGCAGCGCAATTCCCATCGCCGCCAGCGTAAGAACGAGCGTATACGGGTAGCGTACGGAGATCAGGTGAGCCACCGTATCGTGCATGCGAATCGACTCACCCAGATCTCCGTGCAGCACGCCGTTCCAATAATGAAGATATTGCGTCCCGAGCGGCTGATCCAGGCCGATCTGGTGGCGCAGCGCGCCGATATCCGCCGGGGTCGCCCCCTCGCCCAGCATCATCTGGACCGGGTCGCCCGGAACCAGGTGGATGAGCAGAAACACCAGCGAGACCACCAGCCACACGACTGGGACCGTAAGCGCAAGGCGGGTGAGAATCTGCTTCATAGGCGCAACTCCCACCATAAACCACGAGGTCTGGTCTTAAAGGTCGACAGACTCGCCGCCCCACTCCTCCGGAGCCACATCGGCAATGGATTGGGTAAAGGCCCAGCGGTGGCCTGCGAAATCCAGCGCGTTGTATTGACGCTCGCCGTAGGGATGGTCGGTTGGAGGCTTGAGAATACGCGCGCCAAACCGGCGAGCGCGCTCGCAATGGCTGGTCGCGTCCTCCACGCGCACCATGACAAGGTGCGCGCTGTCCACCGGTACGGTTCCTTCGCCCAGCACAATGCATCCATCCCCGGCCTTCATCTGGATGCGGTGGTTGCCGATGCGCAGGCGGACAGTAAAGCCGAATGCGTTTGAGAGCCATTCAGCGGCGGCGCCGACATCGGGATAATCGAGCACCGGAGTCACGGTGCATGGGGGCACAGATCGATTAAAGAGCATAGCAGCACCGGGAATTACCGGCGTCCCTAAGGCTATACACTCGCAGAGCAATTCTGCAAGGTTAAACGCTCGCGGCGGAGTTCGTCGCACTGAGGCTGGGTGGCCCAGGCCTGGATTTTCAGACCTGGAATACCAGAAAACACAAAATCACCAACGCACAGACCTAGGCATACACAACAGGAACAAAATTCTGCTCCTGGATGGGCGGACGCACATACTTCGATTTGACCAGCGGAGGCAGGTTGAGAGGCTCGGGCGTCAGATCCTTATACGGCAGCAGCGACAGCAGATGGCAAATCACGTTGAGCCGCGCGCACTTCTTGTCCTCGGCATTCACAACGTACCACGGCGACTGCTTGGTGTCGGTCACCGCAAACATATCATCCTTGGCGCGGGAGTAATCGGCCCAGTGCTTGCGCGATTCAAGATCCATTGGGCTGATCTTCCAGCGCTTGGTCGGTTTGTCCATCCGGTCCTGAAAGCGCCGCTCCTGCTCCGCGTCGCTCACTGAAAACCAGTACTTGATCAAGTGAATCCCCGAGCGAATCAACATGCGCTCGAATTCCGGACAACTGTGCATGAACTCCTGGTACTGTTCCTCGGTACAGAAGCCCATCACGCGTTCCACGCCGGCGCGGTTATACCAGCTGCGGTCGAACAGAACCATTTCGCCCGCGCCAGGCAGATGGGGCACGTAGCGCTGAAAGTACCATTGCGTCTTTTCGCGCTCGGTGGGCGTGCCCAGCGCCACCACCCGGCAGATGCGCGGATTCAGCGACTCGGTCACGCGCTTGATCGCGCCACCCTTGCCCGCCGCATCGCGGCCTTCAAAAAGCACCACCACCCGCAGTCCCTCGTGGCGTACCCATTCCTGCAGCTTCACCAGCTCCACCTGCAGCCGGCGCATCTCTTTTTCGTAGTCGCAATCCTTGCCCAATTTAAGTGTGCTGCCGTTGGCTGGCGATGCCACCGCCGGGTCCGCCTTTTTCTTATCCTTCTTTGTGACCTTCGCCGCTTTTTCCACGTGTTCCAGCGCGGCTTCCTTGTGTTTCTTCCCGTTCTTGTGTGCCATCCATCATCCTCCTGAAATATTGGATTCCCAGCCCCGGCTCCATCTCCTGCCCAAGAAAGACACTCCCGGCCTCAGGCGCACGGCCCAATTTCATCTTCTAACCATTTGATTATCGACAGGATTGAAGACCGCGTTACCGCATCGTACATCGGAATCGCCCCACTTCTAGAGAAATCTTCATCCGCAGTTCGCCGCCGGCGCGGCAATCAACCCGTAATCGCCTTCGGTTCATCGACCGCCTCCACGCGGATCTTCGCGATGCGGCGGTTGTCCATCTCCACAACAGTAAGCCGCCGGCCTTCGTACTCCACCGATTCCCCGGGTTCGGGAATGTGTCCCAGACGAACCAGCAGAAACCCGGCCAGCGTTTCCACTCCTCCATCGCGCGGCAGGCTCCATTGCATCTGCGTCTCCAGGTCGCGCAGGTTCACGCCCCCGTCCATCAGCAGCGCGCCCGAGGCCGTCGTCAGCACGGGTACGGACGGCGAATCGAACTCGTCTTCAAACTCGCCCGTCAACTGCTCGATTGCGTCCTCGGCCGTCACCAGCCCCACCACCGATCCGTACTCATCCACAACCACCGCCATGTGCCGCCGCCGCTGCTGAAAGTCCCCAATCAGATCAAGTACCGACTTGGTCTCAGGAACCACCAGGACGTCGCGCATCACCTGCCGCAGCCGCAGCTCCACAAAAGGCGTCACCATGCCGGGCCTGGGCAATTCGCTGCCCTTCGCCGGCTCCTCGCCCTCCGTCCGCGGGTTTGCGGCCAGGCTCCCCTCCGGAAACAGAGCCCCTGTCACCTCCGCAGCCTGCTCGACCTTCCGCGGTTCAGAGCCGGAGCGGAAAAACATCAAGCGCGCCAAATCGCGCGCATAGACCACTCCGACAATATGCTCCGGCCCGCGGGTTTCGTCGTACACGGGAACCCGCGATCGATGCCGGGCGATCACCAGCGCGCTGGCTTCATCCAGCAACATGTTCGAAGGCAGCGAAAAAATCTTCTGGCGCGGCGTCATGATCTCGCGGATGGACACTTCATCCAGTTCCAGTGCGCGATGCACCAGGGTCTCCTGAAACTCGGGCAGCAGCCCCATGCGCCGGGCAGCCGTGGCGATCAGCTTCAGCTCGTCGGAGGAGTGAACCGCCGCACGCTCGGTGAGCGGAACGTCGAAACCGCGCAAGATGGCGGCCGCTGACACCTTCAGCAGCCGCACCGCGGGCCGCGCCAAGGCCATGAATACCAGCATGGGCGGAGCCACGGCGACCGCCAGAGCCTCGGCGCGGCGCAGCGCCAGCGACTTGGGCACCAGTTCTCCCACCACCACGTGGAAGTAGGTGATCAGCGCAAACCCCAGCGTCACCGCGGCAACATGGGCCCAGAGATTCGCGTGCGGCAGCACGCCAAACCAGCCCGTCAAAACTCCGGCGGCCAGCGGCTCGCCCAGCCACCCCAGTGCCAGCGAGCACAGGGTCACGCCGAGCTGCACGGCCGGCAAAAGCTCATCCATACCCCGTTGCAGCCGCCGCACCGCCCGCGCGCCGGGAACGTGCGCGGACAGCATCTGCTCAATCCGCGTCTCGCGAATCGACACCAGCGCAAACTCCGCGGCCACAAAAAATGCGTTGGCCAAAATCAGCATGGCCACGGCGACGGTCTGAAGCAGGGAAAGACCTTCCATCTGGCTGCGAGAATAGCACTTCGAGGCGCCCGAAGCTGAAGCCATTGGCCGCCAGGGGCCCGGCAAGGAACTGTCAATACATGGAACCAGGCGGCATCGGCCTGCGTAGATCAGTGTGCACGTTCGTTTGCACACAGGGTTGTTCTGAATCGGACAGCGAACCTGCGCGTAAAATGTTTGTCATGCTTTGGCCACGCTGAAACGCGCAACCGCCGCCGCCCACGGTCCACTAACCACTGTCCACTGAGGTACTAAAATGAAGCATCTGAGCTTTGGAATCGCTATCTTGTCGATCGCAGCACTTTCGCTTGCGGCCATTCCCGCGCAGGCCGCAGAAGCTACCTTTATGCGCGATCTCAACCTGACCGGCAGAGTCGAGCTCACGGTCGAAACCGGCGCAGGCAGCGTCCACATCACCCGCAGTGCCGGCGCCCAGATTCACATCTTCGGCCGCATCCACTCCAACTGGGGCGCAAACGACGACCAGGTCCGGCAGCTCGCCGCCAATCCGCCCATCGAGCAAACCGGCAACATCGTCCGCATCGGCGCGCGTCACGAAAACTTCCACAACATCAGCATCGATTACGAAATTCAGGCGCCCGCTGACGCCTATCTGAACGCGGCCTCGGGCTCCGGCAATATCCTCGACGACGGCGTCGGCGAAAACACCAAACTCAGCACCGGTTCGGGCAGCATCCACGCCACCGGCCTCCACGGCAGCTTCTCCGTTGACACGGGCTCCGGCGACATCTACGCCGACCAGACCGGCGACGGCGACGTCAAGGCCGAAACCGGCTCCGGCTCCATCGAGCTGCACAACCTGCACGGCGCACTCAAGGCCCAAACCGGGTCGGGCTCCATCCGCGCGGAAGGAACCCCCACAATGGCATGGAAGCTTGAAACCGGCTCCGGCTCCATCGAGTTATGGACCGGCAGCGCAGCACTCACGCTCGATGCCGAAACCGGCTCAGGCTCCATCCACTCTGACCGCGAGATGACCACCCAGGGAGACTCCGAACACCATCATGTAGTAGGCAAAATCAATGGCGGCGGCCCGCTGGTGCGCGCCGAAACCGGCTCCGGCAGCATTCGCATCCACTAAGGAGCTTCTGGAGAACTCCCCAATCCATTACTAAAGCGGGTAGTGCGGAGTGAGGAGATGGATCACGAATGAGGCAGCTTGCCTTGGCGCATCACGCAGGGATTCAACGCCAGAGACTGCGATTGTCGCACTCTATTAGAATGGCCGGCGATAGCCAAGTTCCGCTCCCCCGCTGACGTGCATGATGTGGCCTGTGACAAAGCGTGCTTTGTCGGAAAGCAGAAACACGCATGCGTCGGCGATCACGTCTCCTTCCGGGCAGTAGCCAAGCGGGTGAATCTCGTCAAGGTACCGCTCGACCGAAGATGGATCGGGTTGCTCGGCGCACCAACTGCGGAGCATAGGCGTCCAGGTGCCCGCGGGACAGACGGCGTTTACGCGGATCCCAAGCTTTGCATAGTCGAGTGCCATGGATTTGGTGAGCGCATTCATACCGCCCTTCGTCGCCGTATAAGCGGCATGGGTCTCCTGACCCATCACGCCCACCATGCTGGACGTGTTGAGGATGCAACCCTTGCTCTCCCTAAGCGCGGCGAACGCGTGACGCGTCGTGTGCAGAAGACTCTTCAAATTAATGTTGAACAGCGCGTCCCACTCAGCGTCGGTTGTCTCATGGATGGCCTTCACCGGCGAGCCGATGCCTGCATTGTTGTGTACGGCGTCGATTCTGCCGTAATGTGCGAGCGTGCGTTCAATCGCAGACTTTACATCCGCGTCCTGGGACACGTCACAGCAAAAGCCCAGGTGGTCCGGGCCCAATTCCGCGGCAGCCTTCGCGATGGCCTCTTCGCCGCGCGCCACGATCGCTACGCGGGCTCCTTCGGCGACGTAGGCTTTGGCGCAGTCCCAACCAATACCCGTAGAACCACCCGTGAGAAAGATAACTTTGTCCCTCAGCTGCATGCGATCGTTCCCTTCTCTGCTTGATTGGGCCCTCGAACCGTAACTCAACTTAAATACGATAATGCAGTAACTAGAAACCTACAGTCGCACCCCCATCGACTGGCAATGTCACGCCGCTTACATATGCGGCAGCGGGCGAGGTGAGATACACGGCAGCCCTTCCTATGTCCTCCGGTTGGCCCATGCGGCCCATCTGTATCCGCGAGAATATGCGTGCCTTGCGGACCGGGTCGCCCTCCAGTGCGTTCCGAGTCATCTCGCTGAAAATCCAGCCCGGCGCAATCGCATTCACGCGTATGCCTTTGGGCGCGAGCTCCGCCGAGAGCGTGGCAACCATGCCGAAATATGCACTCTTGGCAGCGGAATAGGCCACGATCTGCGGGACGCCCATAAAGGCCGCCATAGATGAAATAAACAGGATTGAACCATGCGCTCGTTCGATCATGCCGGGAATGAGCGCGCGGGTCAGGGCATGCGCGGCAATGACGTGCGTGTTGAGTACGGCATGAAATTCTTCCGGCGTGGTATCGACAGCAGGTCTTTTCAAGTGCGTTCCGGCATTGTTGACCAAAATGGTCACGGGAGATTGCATTTCTCTCTCCGCCGCGGAAGCCAGTTCACCAGCTTCATCCAGCCGAGTAATGTCATGCACAACAAAGGATGATTGCGGCCCCAGTTCAGCGCAGGCAAGTGCAAGCTGTTCCCTGCGGCGGCCGGCAATCACAACGCGCGCGCCTGCCTTCACCATGCAAAGGGCGATGCCGAGTCCGATGCCTGTGCCGCCGCCGGTGATCAAGGCGACTTCGTTGTCCAGACGAAATGGATCTTCAGGATTCATAAACTTTCGATCCTAAGCCTTGTTGATCTCCGCAAGCGCCCTGCGGTTGGGTGTCATACCCGCACCTGGCGCTTCCGGAGCGACGTAGAATCCGGCCTCGATCTTGGCCGGGGCCTCCATCCAGTCTCTTAACCATGGAATGTATTCCAGCAATGAACACGCCGCATGCGCGAAGCAGAGGTGCTGGTGAACCTGGCACATATCGCCGACGTGCGGCACTACCGGGAGACTGTAGCAGCGTGCCATGTCGGCCACCTGCCAAAATTCAGTGATTCCAGCCAGGCGCACAACGTCAGGCTGAACGTAGTGCACTGCTCCGGCGTGAATGAAATCGCGAAAATGCGAAGCCGTGTACAGCTGCTCACCCAACGCGATCGGTGTCTGTATCGTTTCGGCCAGGCGCCGATGGCCCTCCACATCGTCGAAGTAAATTGGCTCTTCGATCCAGGCAACGTCGAATTCGACCAGTCGTCCAGCGGTTTGAATGGCCTGGGGCAAGCTCCAACGCCCATTGGCGTCGGTCATGATGCTGATCTCCGGTCCCAGCGCCTTGCGCACGGCTTCCACTCGGCGCAAGTCCTCACGCGGGTTCGCACCGCCCACTTTCACTTTCACGGCCCGGTAGCCTTCCTCATCGACCAGCCGCTTGCAGTCAGACACCACGGTCTCGAGCGGCCAGTTCAACCATCCCCCATCTGTGTTGTAGGCTTCAACCTTCTTGGCCGCCGATCCGCCCAGAAGCTTCCAAAGCGGCACACCCGCATCCTTGGCCTTCAGATCCCATAACGCAATATCGATTGCACCCAGCGCCAGGTGCGTGATGCCCGCACGGCCCACCCAGTAGATCTCTGACTTCTTGTGGAGTTTCTCCCACAACGCAAGCACTTCCCGCGGATCCTCTCCCAACAGGAGCGGACCATAACTCGAAAGAATGCACTCTACAATCAGCCGGTCAGTGGGCAAATGAGCATGCGTACCGGAAAAGCCGTAGCCAACCATGCCCGTGTCGGTTTGAATGGCCACGCCGGGCGCGCCCCAATGCGATAAAACGTGCGTGCTGTCTGCGATGCCGCCCCGCGTTACCGGTGCGTGCAGAATGATCGGTTCAAGCTTCGTAATTCTCATATAACATCCAATCAATCGAAGTCAATCATGGCTTCCGCCATTCCTTGTTCGCGATGAAGGTGGGCAGCCTTTCCGCCTTCTCTCAAAATCCAAACCGGTGGGTGATCATGCGCGGCCTGGAAGTGAGCTTCCACTCGCCCATCCACAAATGTCTTCACTGAGCCAAATTCAATTTGAGCGCACAACAGAGCTGCGTGCGCTCAATCGCTGAAGCTGGTATCGCGAGCTTAATGCCTTTCTCTTCCAGATGCCAGCTAACCTTCTCACCCGAACCAATAACATGAATGCTCTCGATTCTGCCGGCTCCAAGCGACTCCCGATTGACCGCGGTCAGCTCTACGCTGCTGTCAGGTCTGCCAAGAAAGATGACATAGAGAGCGTTGCCTCGGGTCGTGTATCGAACATCCCGGCCGGTGAATGGCTTGTCCTTGTTCTCGCTGAAGCCTGCCCCACCGACATTGCGGGTTGGTCCTTCGCCGTAGACGGAGAAGGGGCGAGTGCCGTAGATCGCCTCTCCGTTGACGCGCAGCCACTCGCCAACCTTGAGCAGAATTGCTTCGCTCTCTTCCGGGAAGGTACCGTCTACTTTGGGACCAATGTCAAGCAGCATGCAGCCGTTCTTGGCGACAATGTCGGCGAGGAGTCCGATGAGATAGCTGGGGGTCTTGAGCTTCTCAGCAGCTACATAAAACCATGGGCCGATGGCAGTGTCGTCCAGCCAGGGATAAGAAGTGATGACGTCTTCGCGACCGCGCTCGAAATCAAGGATACCGGTATGCTCGTGGATCTCGCGGTCTTTCTGCGTGACGGAGATGGTGCGCCCATTTTTCGCGGCCCAGTCATAGGCGGTGGCAAAGAGCCTTTGTTGATATTCCGGCGTGATGACCGCATAAAATTCGAAGTCAAAATAGATAAGATCGGGCTCGTATCGGCTGAGGACTTCGTAAACTTTGGCGAGCCACAGGTCCTGGAAATGCTTGCTTGGCGGGGCCTCGGGCGCGTGCACCTCAGTGTAGAGATCCGCGTAATTCGGGTCGGCGCCATCAAAGGCAAAAGAGGGCTCAAAATACCGCCAGGCATAACCATGGTGGAACGATGTGATGAACTTCAGACCCTTGCTACGGTAGGCATCGGCAAGCTCACCCACAATGTCACGATGTGGACCCATGGCGACGGCGTTCCACCGCGTGAGAGAGGAGTTCCAAAGGGCGAAGTTGTCGTGGTGCATGGCTACCGGGCCGGCAAACTTGGCGCCCGATCGTGCAACGACATCGGCCCAGCGATTGGCATCGAAATGTTCACCGGTGAACTTGGGAATGATGTCCTTGTAACCAACGGTCTTCTGATCCCCGAAGGTTTTCTTGTGGTATTCGAAGGCGGGGTGGTCGGGCTTGTACATCTGATTGCCGTACCATTCGGCATCGCCGGGAGAGTAGGAACTGCCGACCGTAACTGGCCCCCAGTGCGTATAGATCCCGAATTTGGCGTCGCGGAACCACGCAGCGTCCTGATGGGCATGCAGGGAGTCCCAATCGGGTTTGAAGGGGCCTGAAGCCAAAAGCGCATCGATCTCACCTGTCTCTTGAGTCAGGTTGCGCTCCTCCAGAGCTATCGCCTGTTTCGCATCGAGTCCAATGAATGGATTGGATGTTGACGAATCAGGCAGAGACCGTCCCAGGCCGCGCAGAACCGATGGAGCGGCAGAGAGAGCGAGGGAATTCAGGATGAAACGCCGGCGGTTCATTCGAGAATAATCTCCTTCGAACTAATCGAGGGCCATGCGGCCTTGTTGCCTGCCTCTCAATGCGTGACGAGCGAGGCTGCATGCACGCCCTTGGGCTGGTCAACGTGGATGAAGAGCGTCAGCACCGCGGCAAAGTAGTAGAGGACGCCGTAAACGACGACCACACCCGCGATTCCCCAGAAGGGCAGAATGAGCGCAGCCAGCACAGGGCCGCCGAAGTTGGCCAGGCCACCCCCGAGATTCTGCACCGAGACCGCCGCTCCCTTGTGTTCAGGCTCCATCATGGGGAAGATAGCGCCCATAGGGACAAACGACGTAATGGTGAATGCGAACAGAAGCGCGGCCACGGTGGCTGCTGCCGTGTTATGTCCGTAATGGAGCGGCAGCCAGTAGAAGAGCAGCGATGCGGTGCCGCATCCGACAAAGCCCACCCACCGCATTTGGCGCATCCATCCAATGCGGTCGCCGATAAGGCCCCAGGCGACATTCGTAACCGGCTGGACCAGGAAGAAGGTGCCCCAGATGCGCGCCCACTCCGGCACGCTGAAGCCGATGCGCGGCGAAGTGTAGAACAACGGCATGATGACAGGGAAGCCGAACAGTGACAAATTACAGATGATGCGGGCAACGAGGGCGAGGGCGATGTTGCGGTTGTGAAAGATGAGCGTGACGCACTTGCTGATTTCAGAGAACCTGCCTTTTGCAGGGGCACCGCCACGAGCAATTGCCGGGTGCGGCTGCGCGTCGCTGCTGGTGAAGAAAAAGATGAGCAATCCGCCGGTCAGCACCCATGCCATCGACATCCACAGCGTGCCCATATAGCCGATCCAAACGATGGTGAAGCTCGGCAGGTAGGAGCCGACGATGCCGTAGCCGATGGTGAACATGCCCCAGGTCCAGCCGATGGCGGAGGCGAGCTCGTGGGGACGGCTCTTCTCCACGACCCAGACGAAGAATCCGTAGAAAAAAAGGGGATAGGCAAAGCCGCGGATGCCGTAGAAGAGCAGTGTGAGGGGCAAGCTTGGATGGGCGAGGCCGAAGAGGAGAAACAGCACGTGAAACACCAGCCACCAGGCCACGCCGATGAGCATGATGCGACGCGGTGTGAACACATCGGCCAGCACTCCGGAAAGCCAACTGGAGAGCGCGGCCGTGGCGCCGTAGACAGTGAAGACAAGCGCGGCGTCGCCGGCAGTGAAGCCGAGGCTTACCAGGTACTTGGAGAGGAATGCCTGCTCGATGCCGTCGCCGGTCATGCAAAAGACAATGGCGATGTAGCCGCCCAGGAGCGCGAGCGGCATGCCCAAGATGAATCGTTCGGATTGGGCTGCTGTACCCGTTGTGATTTCGCGGCCGGGAGCGGTCACCTGAGAGATTCCTCAACCACTATCTGGAGCTTGATGTCGGCGGGCCGGCCTTCGGCTGCGCGCTCAAAGGCTGCAATGCTTTCGTCAAACGAAAAATTGGCGGAGATGAGCGGCTTGAGGTCCACCTTGCCCGAAGCCAGCAATGCCACGGCCTTGGGATACACATTGGCGTAACGGAAGATGGTTTCGACGCGGACTTCCTTGGCCTGCGCGGCGACTACGTCGAAGGCGACGGGGCCGGGCGGCATGCCAACCAACACCAACGTGCCGGCGGGCGCAAGCAGATCGAAGATTCCATCAAAGGCCTTGGGACTGCCGCTGGCTTCAAAGACCACATCCGCGCCCCAACCGGCGGTGAGCTCGGCCACTGCCGCTGCCAGCGAACCGCTACGAATGTCAAAGGGAAGAATGCCCGCGTACTGGCCGGCAATGGCGAGCTTTTCGGCGGACAGATCGGAGATGACCACCTGGCCCGCGCCCGCGGCCAGCGCGGAGATGGCCACCATGATGCCGATGGGGCCCGCGCCCAGGACCACCGCGGTTGCGCCGGGCTTGATCTGCGCTTTTGTGCTGGCGTGCATTCCAACGGCAAAAGGCTCAACCATTGCGCCCTCGGCCAGTGATACCTGCGGGGGCAATTTAAAGGTGAAGGCCGCGGGATGAATGACTTCTGCGGTAAGGCAGCCATGAATGGGCGGCGTGGCCCAGAAGCGCACCGAGGGATCAAGGTTGTAGTGGCCTTCGCGGCTTGCGCGCGAGGTCATGTCGGGAATGCCAGGCTCCATGCAGACGCGGTCGCCCGGCTTGATGTCGTGGACTTCATTGCCAACCTCGAGCGCCACGCCAGCGGACTCGTGGCCCAGCACCATGGGCGCTTTGACCAAAAAGGGGCCGATGCCGCCGTGCTTGTAATAGTGCACATCACTGCCGCAGATGCCCACGCGGCCGATGCCGATGCGCACATCGCGGGCTCCCATGTTGAGCGGAAGCGGTATTTCGCGGAGAGAAAGGCGGAGCTTTTCTTCAAGAACAAGAGCTTTCATGATGCACCCAATCATAATCTCGGGCGCTGGTTTGTGCATTCAACACCCGAATCGATTCCGCTATTCTTGATTCATCTTAGAGCGCGGCTTGGTAGGGCTCCCCCAGCCAAAGTAGCGGGCTGCTTCGTGAACGAACTTTGAGACGCCGCTGAAGTTTGGCGGCGACGTGGTGTTCGAAGCCTTCGCGGCAAAAGTGGCCCCAACCAGAGCCTGTGGTTCAACTGGCGCTCCCGAGTATTGACTTCGCAGGCCAAACTCGATAACTGAAATGCTCCATTGACCACGGTGGCATCGACCGTCGAATGCCGCACTTTGAAGCTTCCTCCAAATGGCAAATCAATTTCCAGCTGGGTCCTATGCCGGGAGTGCGTCGTTGGGGTGATTGCCGAACCAACCCCGTCCCATCCGGCAGGTTGCGTCCGCGTGATAAAGGACGCGCCAATGCGCTCCAAAGACCTGCTGAGCCAACTTGCACTGTCATTGTCGTGTGCGGGATAAATCGCTCCGTAGGGGCTGTTGACAAAGAGGATCACGCATGTATACAGTACTCGGTTGAGGCGGGTTCTGACAAATAATATGGATGAACCGATGCCTGGAAAAATCGCTCAAGTAATAGGGCATTTCAAAGTCTACAATGGGGTCCGGCCTTTCCGGTGAATGGTCGTGAGGCTGGAGACACATCAACCGCCAGGAGTTCATCGGGTTGAGCTATGGCATGGCAATGCGGGAAAGGAATAACCAGTGAACATTAGAATCGATCGGCCGTCTCGTCCGTTTTTATGCGGGCTTGTCCTGCAGCTGATTGTTTGCGGGACTCTCCACGGGCAGAAAGCTCCGGAAGGAATTTCCTGGGGCTTTGATGAGCCAGCGGGGTCTGTGGTGCATGACTCGATTGGCAATACTGACGACCAGATCGCGGGGTTCTGGAGGCGGGTACCAGGAGTGTCCGGTGAAGCCATCGAGTTTGACGGTTATTCGACGGGAATCGTGCGCCCTGCAAAGAGCGTGCCGGGGCTTGGAGACGCATTTAGCATTTCAGCCTATGTGGCACTCAATAATCTCCCTTGGAATTGGGTTCCCATTGCGGATCAAAGCGCCGCGAATCAGGTCGGGTACTTTTTTGGCATCGATGCATTCGGGCATGTTGGGTTTAATGTTGCGGTGAATGGGGTTTGGCAACAGCTTGTGACCGAAGAAAAGCTCCCCTTGAAGAGATGGGTTCGCGTGACGGGGACCTTTGACACCAAGAGCGGGATGACGATTTACATCAATGGCGAAGCCGCGGCAATCCTCAAAACCACAGGTCCATTCGCGCAAGCGGTTGACGAGGATCTATATGTGGGCCGGGTCAGGGCGCCTCTACTTCCCTTTCCCGCCTGGCTGATCCACCCGCAAGATCCAGTAAAGTACTCTCTTGACGGATACCTCGACGAAGTCAGGATTCTGAATCACCCGATTTCCGCCGAGGAAGAGAAAACAGCTAGCGCAGAGTTGAAAATCCCCAGTGAAGACGTGATTCCCTATGCGGTGCTACCATCCGGGCCGCCCGGAGCGGGCACCTTTGGTGCGTACACAGCAACGCTGAAGTTTACTCCGACTTGGGATCGTCCGAGACGAATCGGGCCTGATTCCGACGTCGTTGTGCGATTTGACCGCTCACCAATGCGACTGGTCTTTTGGCAGGGAACAAACTATGTGCCCGCTTGGGTCACCGCGAATGGGAAATGGTATACCGACGAGTTCCTTGAGGCATGGGGACCGGAGTGCGTCGACGGCGGAGACTGCGAGCCGATGTCCGATAAGCAGAGCCGGTACTCGCATGTCAGCATCATTGAAAGCAGCCCCGCCAGGGCCGTAGTCCATTGGAGATACGCACTTGCGGAGACTCGCAACTACAAAGGGGCATTCCAGGATCCCGAAACTGGATGGTTTGATTGGGGGGATGAGTACTGGTATGTCTACCCGGATGGTGTGGCCTTAAGAAAGCAGGTTCTATGGAGCTCCGACTTGGACCCCACACCCCCGGCGGGTCACGAATGGCAGGAGACCATTGTGATCAATGCGCCTGGACAGAGACCGGAAGACGACATTGAGCCTGATGCGCTTACCTTCCTGAACATGAGTGGGGATACGCATACCTATCATTGGGATCCGAAGACGGATGATTCGTTCGACTATCCAAAGGGGCCAAGCACCATTGACCTTCCGGTTGGCGCGAACATCCAGGTTGTCAACCTCAAGTCAACAGAGAAACCTTTTCAGATTGTCTGGCCCAGGGGTACCCACTTCGATAGTTACAACGGCGAGAAGAGCTATTCCATGTTCGAGGCTTGGAATCACTGGCCTGTGGCCCAGATTCCTTCGAGCGGACGTCCCGCTGTTGCAGACGATCGAACCTCCCATACGTCCTTGTCACATATCTACTGGGATGCATTCCAGAAGGATGGTCAGACAGAGACGAAACTCCTTTTGAGTGGGCTGTCATCCTTGCCGCCGTTACAGCTATTGCCGCTGGCGAGGTCCTGGATTTCACCTCCCGCCATAAGTGTCATTGGCGGAGATGTAACAGGTGCTGAATATGATCCTTCGCAGCGCGCTTTCATCGTCCACAGAACGGGAATTGCAAAACCGACTGGATTTACGCTCAAGCTTTCGGCAAGTACCGCGAATCCGCTGGTGAATCCTGCTTTCGTGGTCGAGAACTGGGACGGACCTGTCAAAGTGACCGTTAGCAACAAGAGCACAAAATCGGCCGGGTCAGTCAGAGTCGGATATTCAAATCGCCTGGATGGCGACTGTCTTGTACTCTTTGTTGAGCTCTCCTCAGACGAGGAAACTCAGGTGCGAGTTGATCCAGTGGTGAAATAGCGCCGGCATCTGCGTCGGGATCGCATGAGGTTTTGTCCTGTCAAATCATGAGGACGAGTTGCAACTTGTCCTCATGATTCAGGAAACGGTGAGTCTCTGCTTGTTGAGGGCGTGAATCATCTTGGGTTCTCAGATTGCAACGGGATAACCGAACCTTGCGGACAGAGTCCATCGGCACGCAGTGGGTCCAAACTCTGGCTGAAGGAAAAGAGATTAGCCGCGCGCTTGTCTGCGAAGCGAGCAACAGGCCGCGAGTAGCCGAAGATTGAGAACGCGTTCCGCAAGATGGAGGCCTCAGTCGACATCCTTGCCCTGTCGGCACAATCCGACCTGACGTTTCATCTTTCGATTCCAGAGTCCACATGCAGTGCTTTCCTCATACCGTTCAGTTCCTTGTTCCAGGCAGCGCAGGGGGATAGCTTTCGCGGGACCAACAGAAGCCAGATTCCCTATCTGCGCTCACTTCAACTTTAGGAAGCGGCCTTCGCGGCCATCAAGGAGCGCAACGGAAAGCTTGCAGAAGAGGTGATGCTCCGTTTACTCGACCAGGTCTCAGGCGCTCCAGCTGACAAAGCCAAGCGTAGAATCGCTGAAGAACCAGTTGCAGCGCCAAAGGAACATTCACCCGGTCGGAGGAGCAAGCCATGACTAAAGAGAAGCGGCGGTTTAGATCGACGGACTGGTTCGGCCGCAAAGACAAAGATGGATTCATTCACCGCAGTTGGATGAAGAATCAGGGGTTCCCTGACGATGTATTCGATGGCCGTCCAGTCATCGGAATTTGCAACACCTGGTCCGAACTCAACCCCTGCAATGCACACTTGCGCGACCTCGCCGAACGTGTCAAACGCGGCGTCTGGGAGGCCGGCGGACTGCCCCTTGAGTTCCCCGTAACCTCCACTGGCGAAGCTCACATGCGGCCCACCGCCATGCTCTTCCGCAACCTGGTCAGCATGGACGTGGAGGAGAGCATCCGCGCCAACCCCATCGATGGCGTGGTGCTTTTGTGCGGCTGCGACAAGACCACCCCAGCGCTCATCATGGGCACGGCCAGTTGCGATGTACCAGCCATCGTTGTCTCTGGTGGGCCGATGCTCAACGGCAAATTCCACGGAAAAGATATCGGCTCCGGCACCGACGTCTGGCGATTCAGTGAAGAGGTGAAGGCCGGGAAGATGAAGGAGGAGGAGTTCTCCGAAGCAGAATCGTGCATGGCGCGCTCTGCCGGCCATTGCATGACCATGGGCACCGCCTCCTCCATGGGATCAATGGCTGAAGCTCTCGGCTTGGCGCTGCCCTTTAACTCCAACATTCCCGCCGTCGATTCCCGCCGCTCAGTGCTCGCACAGGTCTCCGGTCGCCGTATTGTCGAGATGGTGCGCGAGAACGTAACGATATCGCAAATCCTCACACGGGAGGCCTTTGAGAACGCCATCCGCATCAACGGAGCGATCGGCGGATCTACCAACGCGGTGATCCATTTGCTGGCCATCGCCGGTCGCACTGGCGTGAAGCTCTCTCTCGACGACTGGGACCGCATCGGCCGCAACTGCCCCACCTTGGTCAATCTAATGCCCTCCGGCCGGTACCTTATGGAGGACTACTACTATGCAGGTGGCCTCCCTGCTGTTGTCCGTTCTCTCGTCGAACAAAAGATGCTGCATGCGGATGCGCTCACCGTCACCGGAAAATCTATCGGCGAGAACTGCGCGGATGCCCCCAACTGGAACGAAGAAGTAATTCGCCCCTTAAGCAACCCGCTCGCGGCGCAAGGCGGGATCGTGGTTCTGCGCGGCAACCTGGCTCCCGACGGTGCCGTACTCAAGCCCTCCGCCGCATCGGCCCACTTGATGAAGCACCGCGGCCGCGCCGTCGTCTTTTCCTCCATCGAGGAGTACAAGGCCCGCATTAACGACCCCGCCCTCGAGATCGACGAAAATTCCGTGATGGTTCTGCAGAACTGCGGCCCCAAGGGCTACCCGGGCATGGCCGAAGTAGGCAACATGGGTCTGCCCCCTAAGCTGCTCGCCCGTGGAATCACCGATATGGTCCGCATCTCCGATGCCCGCATGAGCGGAACCGCCTACGGAACCGTCGTCCTCCACGTCTGCCCCGAGGCTGCAATTGGAGGTCCTTTGGCACACGTAAAGGAGGGAGATTTTATTGAGCTCGACATTGAGCAGCGGCGCCTTCATTTGGATGTCCCAGCAGAAGAACTCGCTGAACGGCGTGCGGCCTGGAATCCATTGCCGTCCCCAACCACTGGGGGGTACCAGCAAATGTACATCCAGCACGTGAATCAAGCGTCGGAAGGTGCTGACCTGGACTTTCTGATTGGTTGCCGCGGCAACATCGTGGCTCGGGAATCACACTGACAGGATTAATTAAGCTAATTAGCCTGCTAAGGTTGATCGCGCAACGAACTGCAACTGGACTCAGGCAGCAGTATGCCTGAACTACGGCAGCGGGTGCCGGGACCGACTCCCCGATGCCCCGCAAACCCCTATGAACACCGACGAAACGCTCGATTCAGGCAGACTTAATGCCGAATCTAGCGCAAAACCCCAAGAAACTCGCCGCACCGCGGCGAATTTCAACAGGTTCCTGGAAAAAAGAGCAATTTGTGGTGGAAAAGCTCTTGACCAATTCAAAACTGCCGCTACAATTGGTCCATCCATTATTTGACTTTAGGATTTGCTCTTCCTGAAGGGTTCGAAAACGGAGCGGTGCCTCGAATTTTGCTGAAACGGCTTCGTGCGAATACATCGGTAAAGCGTTCCAGGAAGATGTGGCAAAGCTTGCGGCTGAACCCGAGAACCGGTAATGGCTCGGCATGACCGGTCAAATGCAGTTGCTGTTAGCAGGTGAAGTCTCGTGGTCCATGATGCGCGAAGTCTACTTCAACCCGTGATGAGATGCGGAAAGTGCGCCCAGGGCTTTGATACCGCAACCCAATTCCAATTACAAGGAGAGGTTCTATGAGTTTCAGCCGAAGAGAAGTTCTCAGATACAGCGCTGCGCTTTCTGCAGGATCGATGATGAGTCCGCTTGGAATAGCGTCCTCGGAAGTTAAGAAGAATGAAGCGATGCCGGGATCGATGCCATTTCGGGCGACCTGGAACTCGCTCAGAGAAATAAAGGTTCCTGAATGGCTGCGGAACGGAAAATTTGGTATCTACACCCATTGGGGCGTCTATTCTGTTCCGGCTTACGGTGAAAACGGTACTTGGTACGCCCACAATATCTATTCAAAACCCGATTCCGACGATGCAAAGCATCACGCCGCAACGTGGGGGTCGCTCGATAAATTCGGATACAAAGACTTCATCCCATTGTTCACGGCCAAGAATTTTGATCCAGACGAATGGGCGGAACTCTTCAAGAACGCCGGCGCTCAATTTGCGGGACCTGTTGCGGAACACCATGACGGATTTGCGATGTGGAACACGAAGTATTCGGAGTGGAATGCCGCAAAGATGGGCCCAAAGCGAGACGTTGTCGGCGAATTGGCAAAGGCCTATAAAGCAAAGGGAATGAAGTTCCTTACCGCCTTTCACCACGCGGAACACTGGTTCTATTTCCCCGTGTGGACCAAAGAATACGATCTAGGCGATCCTCGATACTCAGGATTGTACGGCGTGTACCACGAAAAAGATGCACTCCCTGATAAGAAATTTATGGATACATGGCGGGGCAAGCTTATTGAAGTGGTTGAAAACTACGATCCGGATGTCGTGTGGTTTGATTATGGCCTGGACCTCGTTCCACAGTGGTACAAGAAAGAGTTCGCAGCCTTCTATTTCAATCGGGCTGCAGCCATGCACAAGGATGTGACAATCACTTACAAAGATCACTATATGACGCCAGGTGTTGGAGTCTATGACCTTGAGCAAGGCCAGGAGCAGGAAATGACCTACTGCGAATGGATCACTGACACCACCATTGATGCCGGGAGTGGATGGGGATATGTGAGCGCTCTTGGCTTCAAGTCGGTAAATGAGCTGGTAACTGGCCTCGTGGACCGGGTAAGTAAGAATGGATTCCTTTTGCTGAACGTGGGTCCCAAGCCAGACGGCACGATTCCAGAACCTGCAAAAGAGAGACTACGCGGAATTGGGGATTGGCTGCGTATTAATGGGGAAGCAATCTACGGAACCAGTCCCTGGCTAGTCGCCGCCGAAGGCCCTACACAGATCAAAAAAGCCGGCTCATTTAATGAAGACAATGCAATCCAATACACGCCCAACGACATTCGATTCACCTGTAAGGAGGACACACTATACGCAACCGTGCTTGCATGGCCAGGTGATCGCACCTATATCAAGAGCCTCGTTCCTGCAAGGGATTCGGATCCGTGGCCAGGCTTATACCCAACGGAGATCGCTTCGATCTCAATGCTGGGCAGCGACGAGCCTATCAAGTGGGAGTTCACACCGGAAGCTCTCGTGTTGACAGTGCCAAGGGTGAGGCCCTGCAATGACGCCTTTGTTTATCGCATTCAACTTAAAAATCCGTATTGAGGGGGAGCCCGATTCAGGAGCCGTGGGCATCAGTGGCGAAATGTGAGAAGAGTCAACGAGCGCGAAAAGAAGACGGGTATGATTGACGGGGCTTTCACTCGCGCTCTCATCGGCCCTCTCGAAACTGTCGACCTTCGTGCGTTTTTGGTCGAGCAAGACGTGACTTTGGCCAAAGAAGACAAGATTCTTCCTATGATCCCTCCCCCTTTTCCGACGAGGAAAAGGGGGATTTCTATAGCACCCGGAATGACCTTCTTTGATGCTCATTTTGAAGAGAATCATCGATTCATGTATTGAAAGAGACCTCAAATGACCGGTCCCAAGCGTAAATTGTCCCGACGCACCGTTCTCAAGGCGTCTTCAATGCTCGCTGCTGGCGCAGCATTCGGCCGAAGCGGGGCTCTGTGTTGGCCTGAGTCCGAGACTAGCAAAGATGGAGAAGTGCGCTCGAGCGGGCAAAGCAGCAGGCCTGCGCCCATGGAGGAACCGTTCTTTTCTTTACCTGCTCATGGTTTCAAAAGCGAAGTACCTGCAAAAAACTGGCAGCATGGGCTACTCACGGGTAATGGCACCCTTGGCGCAATCGTCATGGGAGATCCATACGACGACACGATCTACTTGAGCGATTCCAGGATCTATCTTCCGCTCGCGAAGAGCCCAAAGTACATCGAGATGGCACAACGGCTTCCCGCAATTCGCGAGCTTTGCCTGGCGGGGGAGTTTCGGAGTGCGGGCGAGCAGATCATCGCCGCCCGGAGCCAGTACTCGTTCTTGGATCAGCGTGACCCTTTCATAGGGGCGTTCTCTCTCGGTATTAGAGTGCCTAAACGAGGGCTCCTCCGCATGCAACGCACCGTCGACTTCCTCACTGCGGAAGCATGCATTTCATTTGAGGACGACCTCGGTATTTCTAAACGTGCAGCTTTTGTATCACGTGAGCATAACGTGCTTGTTCTTCGTCTGGACGGAACGTGCCCACAATCCGCTGCCTTTTCATTTTCCCAGATGCCTTGGTCGCAGTCGTCTGGGTCGGATGGAGGGGCAGACGAAAAACCGATTGTCGAGGGAATAAAGGCGTCTGAACACGGTGTAAAGAAGAATCGTCTCTATTTTCGCACGCTATTTGCGAATTCAAATCAATTCAATCTCCTGAAAGGCTACGAGGGCGTAGGACACATTGTTTCATTAGGGGGACAGCGAGAGGAATCGGCGGATGCAATTACGATCTTGGACGCACGGGAGATTCTCGTTATCGTCAAGATTGCCCCTATTCTTAAGAACTCGAACTCAGAGACCAGTTTCCCGCTTCTTTGCGCTGAACTAGACAGGGTCGCGCCAGATTACGAGGCTCTTTTGAAGGCCCACGTAAAGAAGCATCGAGAGTTGATTAGCCGTGTGACGTTTTCGCTGGGCGCTTCGGATGCAGAACGGAGCAAGCCGACTGAACGTCTCAATGAGGACTCACTTAACATCGAAGCGCCATTGGCTAAGATTGAACGTGCATTTCACGCGGCTCGATACAACATTATCTGTAGTACGGGGACGAACCCACCTAATCTGCAGGGCCTTTGGACCGCTACCTGGGCTGCTCCCTGGCACGGAGACTTCACGGTTAATGGAAATCTTCCATGCGCTGTGTCGTTCAACTTAATGGGAAATACTGCTGAGCTAATGGAGCCATTTTTCCGCTTTTACGAAGAGCGTGCTCAAGATTTCCGCACCTGCGCCAAGTCACTCTACGGGATGCGCGGTTTGCATGTACCATGCCACATGACAACCTCCGGCCTCGAGACTGATTTCATGCCGAATTATCCACACGTGTTCTCGCATTCGGCAGCGCCATGGGCCATGCAGTTCTATTTTGACTATTATCGCTACACAGGAGACTTGGGCTTTCTTAGAAATCGTGCATATCCCATGATGAAAGCTACCTGCGAATTCCTCGAAGACTTTCTGACTTTCACAGACGAGAGGGGAAAGCTGATAATTGTTCCCTCGTATTCGCCTGAGAATGCACCAGGTGGCGAAGATAATTGTCCCACTGCGATCAACTCCACGATGGACGTTTCTGCTGCCAAACAGGTGCTGCGCAATTCTGCTGTTGCCGCAAAGCATTTGGGATGCGATGAGGACTTGCAAGCGAAGTGGGTCGATCTTGCAGCCAAATTGCCAGACTACGAAGTTGGCCCCGACGGGTCTTTTCGCGAATGGCTTTGGCCTGGATTGAAGGAATCGAATCAACATCGACATTGTTCGCATCTTTATGCGCTGTTTGACGAATGTCCATCAGAGATTCTCGATAATCCAGAACTGGTCCGGGCGGTAGAACACACCCTCAGAGAACGCATGGCATTTCGTGCTCAAGACACATTCATGGCATTTGGAGAAGTTCAGATTGGTTTGGCCGCAGCACGCATTGGCAGTTCAGAGTTGGCGCAGGAATGCATAAATGTGCTCGCTAAAGGCTATTGGTCAGACGGGATGGCGTCGTTTCATAACTGGGGCGATCTTTTCAATATGGATATTTCTGGGGGCTTCCCATATCTTTGCGCTTCGGCTCTCGTATACGCGGACCCGGGAAGGATTGAGCTTTTTCCCGCTCTCCCAAAGCAATGGAAGCGGGGCTCAATTGAGGGCATTCGATTGCGCGGTGGAATCCTGGTTAAGGAATTGAAATGGGAGGACCGTTCCGCGACGGTTGTGCTCGTCTCTGATGCAACTCAAGCTGTCACAATCGAAGCCTGGGGAAAGGAATGGAAGAAAGATCTGAGATCTGGGATTGAATGCCGGCTCAATTTTGAACAGGCCTGAGGAGCCTCTGGAACTCGCTGAGTTATATACCGTGCTGCTGCATTAGCCGTTGCACGCGCTGCTTACCCACGCGGATGCCTTGCGCCCGCAGTTGCCGCCAGATGCACGGCCAGCCGTAGGCTCCGCGATCCTCCGCATAGGCAGCGCTGATGTGCACCAGCAGCGCCTCGTCGCTCAGATGGCGCCGCCGGGCTATTTCCCTGCGCCGCACCAGGTGTTGGTGGTAGCCGGAGACGCTGACCCTGAGTACACGGCATTGCACCCGGATCGGCCAGATCCGCTTGTGGCGTTGAATAAAGGCAAACTTCATTTCTGGCCCTTTGCGAAGAACGCCGTCGCATTTCCCAGGATGTCGCGCTCCATCGTCACCCGTGCCAGCTCCGCGCGCAAACGGCTGATCTCCATCTGCTCGGCTGTCACTGCGCTCTTCCCGATGACGCCTTTTAGCTTTCCGGCTCGATGCAACTT